>NZ_LMCX01000001.1:0-649051 GCF_001425665.1 Yonghaparkia sp. Root332
AAAGGAATCTCAACCGGCCGACGATGTCGACCGACGAGGATAATTTGGCATTGACTTAGTGCACGCTGTTGAGTTCTCAAGGATCGGGCGCACCTGACCTCGCGCTTCGCAGCGCTCGCAACAGGGCTCTTCCTTCCGAACCCCCGCGACTGCTCGGCTCTCGGAAGAGCCGCTGTCATCGGAGGGGATCCGCTTCCCGCTCCTCCCCGCATCGGAACGGCGAGCCGTTCTGGCTGAGAAGGAGGGGGTTCGTTTCCGCTTGGGGTCCGGGAGGCTTTTCGCTCTCCCGCCCGCTTGGGGCAACAGGTAGATACATTACGGCTGCGCGGGGCATCGGGCAAATCGCGGCAGGCTCGGGCGTGTCGCGCTCGCGCGGCGCCCGTGCGAGGGGCCGGCTCCCCCGCCCGCGAGGCCGTCGCCGGGGTACGGGAACGGGCCCGGTGCATCGCACCGGGCCCGCATCCGTCGCCTGATCAGTACCGGTAGTGGTCGACTTTGTAGGGCCCATCAACGCCGACGCCGATGTACGCCGCCTGGCGCGGGGTGAGCTCGGTGAGCCTCACGCCGAGCGCCGCGAGGTGCAGGCGCGCGACCTTCTCGTCGAGGGCCTTCGGCAGCACGTGGACTCCGAGCGGGTAGGCGTCGCGGTTCGTGTGCAGCTCGAGCTGCGCGAGCACCTGGTTCGTGAACGACGCGCTCATCACGAAGCTCGGGTGCCCGGTGGCGTTGCCGAGGTTCATGAGGCGCCCCTCGCTCAGCACGAGGATCGACCGGCCGTTCGGCAGGCGCCACTCGTGCACCTGCGGCTTGATCTCGATGCGCTCGGCGCCCGGGAGGCTCTCGAGCCCCGCCATGTCGATCTCGTTGTCGAAGTGGCCGACGTTCGCGACGATCGCGAGGTGCTTGAGGCCCTGCAGGTGCTCGAGCGTCACGACCGACTCGTTGCCCGTCGCGGTGACGAGGATGTCGATGTCGCCGATCACGTCATCGAGGCGCGCGACCTGGTAGCCGTCCATGGCCGCCTGAAGCGCGTTGATGGGGTCGATCTCGGAGACGATCACGCGCGCGCCCTGGCCGCGGAGGGCATCCGCGCTGCCCTTGCCCACGTCGCCGTAGCCGCACACGAACACGGTCTTGCCGCCCATGAGCACGTCGGTCGCGCGGTTGAGGCCGTCGGGCAGGGAGTGGCGGATGCCGTACTTGTTGTCGAACTTGCTCTTCGTCACGGAGTCGTTGACGTTGATCGCCGGGAAGAGCAGCTGGGCGTCGCGGTGCAGCTCGTACAGGCGGTGGACGCCCGTCGTGGTCTCCTCCGTGACGCCGAGGATGCCCTGGCCGACGCGCGTCCAGCGCTGCGGGTCGCTCGCGAGGGAGTCGCGGAGCACCTGCAGCACGACCCGCCACTCGGTGCTGTCGCCCTCGGCCGCATCGGGGACCGCTCCCGCCGCCTCGAACGCGGTGCCCTTGTGCACGAGCATCGTGGCGTCCCCGCCGTCGTCGAGGATGAGCGTCGGGCCGTGGGCGCCGCCGTGCTCGTCGGAGCCGAAGTCGAAGATCTGCTGGGTCGCCCACCAGTACTCCTCGAGCGTCTCGCCCTTCCAGGCGAAGACGGGAGCGCCCTCGGGCCGCTCGGGGGTTCCGGTCGCGCCGACGACGACGGCGGCGGCCGCCTCGTCCTGCGTGGAGAAGATGTTGCAGCTCGCCCAGCGCACCTCGGCGCCGAGCGCGACGAGCGTCTCGATGAGCACGGCCGTCTGCACGGTCATGTGCAGCGAGCCGGCGATGCGCGCGCCGGCGAGCGGCTGGTGGGGCCCGAACTCCTCGCGCAGGGCCATGAGGCCCGGCATCTCGTGCTCGGCGAGGCGGATCTGGTGCCGGCCCGCCTCGGCGAGGCTCAGGTCGGCGACCCGGAAGGAGAGGCCGTTGCGGGTCTCGACGGCGAGTGCCGCGGAGCGGGCGGGAATGACGATGCTCATGGAGACATCCTCGCAGGACGGGCGCTGAACTTCTGCCGGGCGATCACCTCGCGCTCAGCGATCAGTCGGCGGCGGCCCTGAGCGGTTCGAGCGCGGCGAGGATGACGTCCAGACCGAACGCGAACTCGGTGCCCGGGTCGTACTGGTCGGCGGCGAGCACCGCCGCGGACTCGGCCAGGTACGGGTACTGCTCGGGCGGAAGCTGGGGCAGGTACACGGCCTCGGTCATCTCGGCGAACTCCTCGGCGGAGTCGAACGGGAGGGTCGCCTCTTGCAGCGCGTGGCCGTAGACGTAGCTGTTGATCAGCCAGTTGGCGTGCGTCGCCATGCTCACCGAGAAGCCCGCCCGGCGCAGGCATGCCGTGAAGGCCTCGCGGTGACGCATGCTCGCCGGCCCCGGGGTCACGCGCGATTCCATGAGCGAGATCGCCCACGGGTGGCGGGCGAGCGCCTGGCGGGTCGACAGCGCCTGCTCACGGAGCGCTGTTCGCCACTCGACCCCCTCGGGCAGCAGTTCGATCTCGTCGAACACGACATCCACCATGGCGTCGAGCAGCTCGTCGCGACTGGCCACGTAGTGATAGAGCGACATCGCCCCCGCGCCGAGCTCGCTCGCCAGGCGCCGCATGCTGAGCCCGTGCACGCCCTCGCGATCGGCGATCCGAATGGCCTCGTGGACGAGGCGCTGCCTGCTCAGGCCGGCGACGGACTCGCTCTGGCGCCGCCTTCTCTCCGCCATGGGCCTCCTCGCGCCGGTGAACGTCTTGACAACCGTACAGCGTACGGTTCATAGTACAGCGTACGACGTACGGTGTACGAAACCGCACGGCCGCCTCCGCATCCGCGCACGAGCGATCCGCATCCGCGCACGACAGAAAGTAGAACCGATGAGCACCCGAACGAACCCCGCCGCGCCGCGCGCCGCCTCGCTCGCCACGCCGGCGATGCCCGTGCAGGCCCGACTCGCCGCGGCCTGGACGAGCCTCATCTTCCTCGTCCTCTACATCGACTACTTCCACCTCTACCAGCCGGGCGAGATCGACTCGATCCGCGGCGGCGTCATCTTCGAGTTCGAGATCAGCGGGATGCTGATGTCGATCTTCTTCGTGATCATCGCCATCCCCGGCCTCATGGTCCTGCTCTCCGCGACTCTGCCCGCGCGGGCGAACCGCATCACGAACATCGTCGTGACGGCGCTCTACATCCCGATCATGATCGTCAACGCGGCGGGCGCGACGCCCGACTACGCCGTCTACTACGCGATCACGATCGGCGTCGAGCTCGCGATCATGGCCTACATCCTGCGCGCCGCCGCCACCTGGCCCCGCGCGTAACTGCCGGCGCCGCGCCCGGCCCCGCGCGCGACCGCGGGCGCCGAGCGCGGCGCCACCGGATCAGGCCCGGATGAGCCCCAGGACCTCGTCGCGGATCGCCGCCATGACCTCGGGCGTCTGCGCCTCGGCGTTGAGCCGCAGCAGCGGCTCCGTGTTCGAGGGCCGGACGTTGAACCAGTACCAGCCGGCGTCCGCGCTGCCGGTGAAGGTGAGCCCGTCGAGCTCGTCGATCTCGGCGCGGCCCGCGAAGGCCTCGACGATGCGCGTGTAGGCCGCCGGCACGTCGGTCACGGTCGAGTTGATCTCGCCGCTCGCCGAGTACGGCGTGTACTGCGCCGACAGCTGCGAGAGCGGCCCCTCGAACGCGCCGAACTGCGACAGCAGGTGCATGGCGGCGAGCATGCCGTTGTCGGCGCCCCAGAAGTCGCGGAAGTAGTAGTGCGCCGAGTGCTCGCCGCCGAAGATCGCGCCGGTCTCGCGCATCCTGTCCTTGATGAGCGAGTGGCCGACGTGGGTCCGCACGGGGATGGCGCCCGCCTCCTCGATCGTCTCGGCGACGATGCGCGAGGTGATGAGGTTGTGGATGACGTGGATGTCGCCGGTCTCGCCGGCGGCGCGTACGCGCTCGATCTCGCGCTGCGCCACGATCGCGGCCACGGCGCTCGGCGTGACCGGCTGCCCGAGCTCGTCGACGACGAAGCAGCGGTCGGCGTCGCCGTCGAAGGCGAGGCCGAGGTCGGCGCCGTGCTCGAGAACGGCCTTCTGCAGGTCGACGAGGTTCGCCGGCTCGAGCGGGTTGGCTTCGTGGTTGGGGAAGGTGCCGTCGAGCTCGAAGTAGAGCGGGATGATCTCGAGCGGCAGCGGCGCGAGGCCCGCGGCCGTTCCCAGGACGGCGGGCACGGTCATCCCCCCCATGCCGTTGCCCGCGTCGACGACGATGCGAAGGGGGCGGATGCCCGCCAGATCGACCAGGGAGCGCAAGTACGCGGCGTAGTCGGCCAGCACGTCCCGCTCGGAGTAGCCCCCGGGCTCGGCGACGGCCGGCACGGCCCCCGCCTCCAGAGAGGCCTGGGCCCGATCGCGGATGCCGGCGAGGCCGGTCGCGAGGCTGATGCCCTGCGCTCCCGCCCGCGAGAACTTGATGCCGTTGTACGTCGCCGGGTTGTGGCTCGCGGTGAACATCGCCGCCGGGGCGTCGTAGCGGCCGGAGGCGAAGTACGACTCGTCGGTCGAGCACAGCCCCAGGTTGACGACGTGGGCCCCGCGAGCGCGAGCTCCGCGCGCGAACGCGGCGACGAAGCCCGGCGAGGAGTCGCGCATGTCGTGCCCGACCATGATCTCGAGCCCGGCCGCGCCGATCTCGTCGACGAAGGCCGCGCCGAGGGCCTCGACGACCTCGTCGGTCAGCTGGGAGCCGACGAGCCCTCGGACGTCGTAGGCCTTGATGAACTGGCTGAGGTCGGGTGCGGTGCTCACCGCTCCACCGTAGCGGGGCGCAGGCGGCAGGCAGGGCGGGCGACCCCGCCGGCGGACCCGCTCAGCCGACCTCGCCGAGCGCCGAGTAGCGCACGACCTGCCAGCCCTGCGGGGCGGAGAGCGACTGCGAGTGGCGCGAGCACAGGTCGTAGCTGTGCGGCTCGGGACGGGCGCTCAGGGGCCCGAGGACGGCCATCGAGTCGGCGTACACGTAGGTGAGCGTGCTCACCGCCGTCTCGCCGCACGCGACCTTGCTGCACCCTCGCCCGCTCATCCCCCTCAGCATACGGCGGCGATACGCTGGAGCCATGCCGTTCGCCTCGCGTCGCCCGCGCTCGTACGCGAGCCCGCGCGCGCTGCCGAGCGCCCGTGCTCGCGCCCGCCACGGCCGCAACGGCCGCTCGCCCGTGACCGGCCCCGACCTGCCGCTCGCCCACACCCGCCTCGACACCTTCGAGGCGACCGTGCAGGCGACGGCGGACTACCTGCAGGATCTCTGGCCCGACGAGCTCGTCGACCTCCGCATCGAGGTGCTGCCGATGCCCGACCAGCCTCCCGGCATCGCGGGCGTCGCCCGGTGGCGGGTGATCCCCCAGCATCAGCTGGTCGTGCTCTACCGGATCCCGATCGAGCGCATGAGCCGCCTGCACAGGGAGGACGACTGGCATCGTCGCCTCATGGTCGAGTCGTGCGTGTTCCGCGCCGTGGGCGAGCTCATCGGCAAGGACCCCTGGGATCTCGCGCCCGACCGCTTCCGGCACTGGTAGCGGCGCCCGCCGCACCCCGCGCTACGGGAAGACGGTGATCGGTCGCGGGGCGGCGACCGGGGCGAGGATGCGCGCGGACGCGAGCCCCGCATCCGTCAGATACGAGACGGAGGCCCGCACCTCTCCGCTCACGATCATCACGGGCGCCGTGTTCCCGGCGAGCTCGAGGCTCGTGCGCGAGCGCGGGCCGAGCTCGACGAGCTCGCCGTCGACGGTGACGGTCGCCGCGCCGTCGGGGGCCACGAGATGCAGTCGCGCCCCGGAGCCGGGGGCGATGGCGAGGAGGATGTCGCCGTCGTCGTCGTCGAGCGCGGGCGCCGCCGTGAACCAGGCCGAGTCGAGGCCGGCGTCGCTCGCCGCCGAGGCGCGCGCGGCGGCCACGATCGGCTCGGTCGCGTCGATGAGGACGCTGTAGTCGCCGTCGGCGAGCTCGCCGAGCGCGAGATCGATGACGGCCCCGGCCTCCACGCGCGCGGTGAGCGCCGTGCCCTCCCCTCCCGCGTCGGGCAGGAGGCTGACCGTGACGTCGGCGGGCTCGTCGCCGGGCACGAGCACGCGCAGGACGGTCGAGACGTCGACGGCGCCGAGCGCGGTCGCCGCGACCGCGAGCCCCTCGCTGTCGACGACGGGCAGGGCGGGGATGACGACCCGCTCGGCGGGCGCCGCGACCGGGGTGACCACGTCGACCCCCGCCGGCTCGAGACCGATGATCGTCGACTGCTGGAGGGTCGCGGCGACGGCTCCGCCGCGGCTCGAGACGCCGACGACGGGCGAGGCCTCGTCGGGGGCGATGCCGGAGAGCGGGATCACCCGCTGAGCGCCGGGCGGCACGATGAGCCCCGAGGTGCCCGTCGTGTCGAGCGGCCCGTCGGCGCCCCAGACGGCGAGGTCGACGGTCGCCGCGACCTCGCCGGGGTTGCTGAGCACGATCGTGCTCGAGCGGCCGGTCGTGGTGCTGCCGCCGACGAGCCACGAGGTGGGCGAGGGGGGAAGGCACTCGGCGACGGCGAGACCGCGCAGCTCGGGCTCGTCGAGCTCCTGCCGCTCGGTCGCCGAGACGTCGTCGGCGGGCGCCTCGGCGGGGAGCTCGACGATCGCGGCGCCGCCGTCGACCGCGTCGCTCGTGGTGATCGCGCGCTCGACGAGGCCCTCGCCTGCGCTGCGCCGCGCGGGCTCCCCGACGGCGATGACCTGCGGGTCGGGCCCGCGCGAGAGCCCGAGGATCGGTCCGCCGCACACGAGCGACTGCGTGGCGCGCACGGGCGTGACCTCGACCGATCGGGGCTCGGCGCGAAGGGTCGGCCCGGGCACGACGAGCACGCCGACGACGAGCGTCGCGGCGGCACCCGCGCCGAGCAGAGCGACGCCGACGCGACGCCCGCGGAGGAGGAGCTGCGCGCGGTCAGTCATCGTCGTCCTCCGGGGCGAACGTCGTCGCGGGGTCGTCGATCGTGCCGTCCTCCGCGCGCACCCGGCGCGGGCGCGGCCCGGTGGGCACGGCGAGCAGCAGCGTCAGGGCGAGGATGCCGAGCTGGCCGGCGAGGATCGGCGTCGCGGTCGCGGGGCGCGCCGCGATCGCGGCCGGGGCCTCGTCGTCGGCGACGACGCGCCACAGTCGCCCGGCATCCGTGTCGCCGACGGCGACGAGGAGGACGTCGGCGTCGAGCGCGGCGGAGATCGATGCGGGTGCGAGCGACGCGGAGGAGTCGCGCGGGGCGTCGGCGCCGGTCGTCCGCGAGCGCTCCGCGAGCAGGGCGAAGCGCACGTCCTCCGCCTCGAGAAGGGGCGCGAGCTCGCGGCCGCTGCGCACGGCGAGATTCGCCGCGAGCTCGGCGAGACGCTGCGAGCGCTCGGCGGCGGCGCCCTCCGGTCCCGCCGTCGCCGAGAAGGTCCGGTAGCCGATGAGCGGGTCGCCGGCGCCTCGCTCGAGGCGCGCGGCGAGCCCGCCGTCGACGGGGGTGAGCACGAGCGTCGCGATGCTCTCGTCGGCGACGGCATCGGCCGCGACGATCGCCGGCAGGGTGCGGTCGACGCCGGGGCCGACGACCGAGGTGCCGAGCACCAGCGTCGCGAGCGCGGGGCTCGCGGCGAGCGCGGAGGCGAGGACGAGAACGAGCGCGGGCACGGCGCCGGCGCGGCGGAGGCCGTCGAGAGCGACCCCGGCGGCGAGCGCGAGACCGAGCCAGTAGAGCCCGAGCGCGGGGGCGGCGTCGAGGCGCACGGCCGCGCCCTCCGCGGTCACGACGGCGACGCCCGAGACGAGCACCGCGAGCACGAGACCGGCGGCCGCGGCGACGAGCGGGATGATCGCCCGATGGCCCGAGCGCTGCGCGAGCGCGAGGAGCGCCAGGACCGCGAGCGGGGCGGCGAGGGCCGCGAGCACGACCGCGACGACGAGCGGCGGCGCGTCGTCGGGGAGGAGCTCGGCGATCGGCCCGAGCGCGATCGAGAGATCCGGCCAGCCGAGCAGCAGCCCGGTGGGGGCGACCTCGGCGGGCTGCGCCGGGAGCCCGGGGTCGGCGAGCAGCCCGAGCGGCGTGCCGCGCAGCACGTGCGCGACCGCGAGCGGCGCGAACAGCGCGGCGGTCGGCACGACGAGGGTCAGCAGCCGGACGATGCGGCGCGGATTTCCAGCCATCCAGGCGACCCAGACGACGACGAGCGCGAGGCCGAGCGAGGGGGCGGATGCGATGGTCACCGCCGCGAGGAGCCCCGCGACCGCGGTCGCGCTCCACGATCGCGGCGCGCGCGCGGCCGCGACGACGAGCCACGGCAGGGCGAGCAGCGCGACGAGCGCGGGGAGCCGCCCGTCGACGAGCGACACGACCACGGCCGGCGCGAGCGCGTAGACGGAGGCGACCGCGGCGGCGGGGCCGCGCCGCTCGACGAGGTTCGCCGCCGCCCACCAGGCGCCGAGCGCCGCGAGCGCGGGAGCCGCGACCCACAGGGCGACGAGCGCGAGCGAGGGCTGCCAGAAGGTGAGCGACCCGAGGGCGGCCAGGACGAAGGCGAAGGGGTCGGAGGGGGCGCCCGCGGTCGCGAGGGTCCCCGCCCACAGCGTCGGGGCATCCGGTGCCAGCGGGCCGAGGGCGCCGCCCGCGAGGGCCGGCGCCGTCAGGAGCGACGACATGAGCAGACCGCCGGCCAGGGCGAAGCCCGCGACGACGAGGCCGCCGCCGGGGAAGAAGTCGGGGCGCGGGCGCGCGTGCGCCTCGCCCGCTCCCAGTGCGGCGTCGCGCGTGATGGCCCGGCGGCGGCGCACCTCGTCCGGCGGCATGCGCAGCGCGTCGATCGCGGCCCAGCCGACCGTGCGCGAGCGCGCGATACGCCGCCGAGCGGCGGGGACGGCGGTGCCGGAGAAGGCGACCGCGAACGCCGCGCCGAACTCGCCGAGCACGCGCGTCGGGCGCTTCCCGAGGAGGTGCCCGAGCGAGCGGAGCACGGCGAGCGGCACGAGCCCCAGCCAGTGGAGGGGGACGAGGGGCGCGGGCGCGTAGGCGAGGCGCCGGTGCAGCTGGGCGGCGCGGCGCCACCGGGCGACCGTGCGCGCGGGGACCCCGGGGCGCTGGAACTCGGCGGCGGAGCCGTGCACGAACACGCGGGCGAGCGGCACCCCGACGACGCGGTGCCCGGCGAGGCGCGCCCGCACGCACAGGTCGAGCGCGGCGTCGACGGTCGGCAGGGCCGGATCCATGCCGCCGAGCGCCTCCCAGACGGAGCGGCGGACCAGCAGGCCCGCCTCGCCCATCGCGAGGACGTCCTGCAGGCGGTCGTGCTGGGCCTGGTCGAGCTCGCGCTCGGCGATCGCGATCGATGCTCCGGTGCGGGTCAGGGTCTCGCCGTACTCGGCGATGACGGTCGGATGCGCGGCGTCCATCTGCTTCGCGCCCGCGATCGCGACCGAGGGCGCGATCTCGACCGCGCCGAGGAGCCGCTCGAGGGCGCGAGCGTCGGGGGTGGTGTCGTTGCGGAAGAGCCAGAGCCACTCCTCGACGCCGCCGTAGGGCGAGCTCGTCTCCTCCGGGTCCGGGAGGGCGGCGACCGCGCGGGCGACTCCGTCGCCGAAGGTCGTCGACCGCGGGGCGGTGACGGCGTGCGTCGGAGCGAGGTCCATGAGTGCGGCGGTGGTCGCGGCATCCCCCGCGGCGTCGACGACGACGAAGCGGTCGGGCCGACGCGACTGCTCGGCGAGCGCCTCCAGCGTCTGATGCAGCGCCTCGCCGCCACGACGGGCGACGAGCACCGCGGTCACTCGGGCTTGCATCGGGCCGAGCCTACGTGTCGGTCGAGCGGTCTCGCGCAGACACGCGCGGCGGAAGCCAGGGCCGGATCAGGCGCGGCGGCGGAGCTTGCGGCGCTCGCGCTCGGAGAGCCCGCCCCAGATGCCGAAGCGCTCGTCGTTCTGCAGCGCGTAGTCGAGGCACTCGCCGCGGACCTCGCACGTCGTGCAGATCTTCTTGGCGTCGCGCGTCGATCCGCCCTTCTCGGGGAAGAACGCCTCGGGGTCGGTCTGCGCGCACAGCGCGTCGGCCTGCCAGGCGAGCGTGTCATCGTCATCGGTCGCGCGCACGCGGCGGACGCCGGGGACTCCGAGTCGGACGGGGTCGACGAACCAGTTCTCCGGGACCGTGTTGCGGTACTCGCTCATTCGTGACTCTCCTTCCCCCGGGTGGCTGCTCCCCTGCACCCGCCGGGATGCCCCTAATTACACTCGTGTGATTCCCTCGCGTCAAGTCGCGAATGGTAAAAGGGTCGACCCGTGGTTCAGGGTTGCGACGCGCCGCCGAAACCGTTACACAGCGAGCTCCGGAATCGGCTCGGATGCCAGCCCCCCTTCGGGGGTAAGCGGTTGCAGGGCCGTCTGCGCGCCGGTGGCCTCCGTCCGCGCATCGCGAGCGCTCAGAGGGCGGATGCCCGGCGCGCCTCCCACGCCGAGCGCACCATCTCGGCGAGCGAGTGACGCATGCGCCACTCGAGGTCGCGCGCCGCGAGCTCGCCGCTCGCCACGATGCGCGGCGGGTCGCCGGGGCGGCGGGGCCCGATCTCGGGGTCGAAGGCGATGCCGGTCTCGGCGGCCATCGCATCCATGATCTGACGCACCGAGACGCCGTCGCCCGAGCCCAGGTTGTACGCGCGCTCGAGGGGCTCGCCCGCGTCGAGGCGGCGCGCTGCGGCGACGTGAGCGAGAGCGAGGTCGGCGACGTGGATGTAGTCGCGCACGCACGTGCCGTCGGGCGTCGGGTAGTCGGTGCCGTTGATGCGCGGGGCGCGGCCCTCGATGAGGGCCTCGAACACGAGCGGGAAGAGGTTGTGCGGGCTCGTGTCGAACACGGCCGGGTCGCCGGAGCCGACGACGTTGAAGTAGCGCAGGCTCGTGTGCCGCAGCCCCGCGGCGACCTCCTGGTCGGCGAGCAGCCACTCGCCGATGAGCTTCGACTCGCCGTAGGGGCTCGCGGGTGCCTTGGGAGTGCCCTCCGTGACGACGTCGACGTCGACCGTGCCGTAGACCGCCGCCGAGCTCGAGAACACGCAGCGATCGACCCCGTGGCGCTCCATCGCCTCCAGCAGCGTGATCATTCCCGTGACGTTCTGCTCGTACGTGTGCAGGGGCCGCTGCACGCTCACGCCCGCGTACTTGAATCCCGCGACGTGGATGACGCCCGTGACGCCGTGGTCGACGATCGCGCGATCGACCGCGTCGGCGTCGAGGATGCTCGCGCGCACGAACGGGACCCCCTCGGGCACGAATCGCTCGTGCCCGCTCGAGAGGTCGTCGAGGACGACGGCCGTCATGTCCGCCTCGAGGAGGGCGCGCACCACGTGCGCGCCGATGTATCCGGCGCCGCCGGTCACCAGCCAGGTCATGCGTTCAGGCTAGCGGCCGACGACGGCCGGGCCGTCAGTACTGCGTTCTGACGGCCGAGTGATGCACCCAGAACCAGTTGCCGTTGATGCCGACGCGGTACCAGATGCGATTGCTGACGTCCGCCGCGAGGCGGGTGCCCGCCGGGATGGTTCCGAGTCGCTCACTGCCCGGCTTCCGGTAGGTGGCGGTCGAGGTGGTCGTCACGAGGTTCACGTCGCCCCATGACGCCGGCTGGATGGGCCGGTCGCCGAGGTGCTCGAAGACGGTGCGCGACAGGCGCGCGATCGCCCAGTTTGCCGCGTTGCGGTCGCCGAGCACGGCGATCGTGTAGGTGCCGCTCGGTGCGCGGACGACGCCCGCGTCGCCCTCGACGAGGCCGGTCGAGATCCAGAGCTGGCCGGTCTTGTTGCCGAAGCGCGTCCCCGCCGGCACGCCCGAGGGGATCTTCGAGCGCCACAGCTGGTCGGTCATGAGGGAGGTGAGCAGGGCGGAGGAGGAGGGCGAGAGCAGGATCCCCTTCTCGAGCTTCTCGAGCAGCACGGCGAGGTCGTCGGTCGAGGCCTTCTTCGCCGACTGGTACCGGCCCGCCCCGTCGTAGCCGACGTAGAACGTGTTGTAGAACCCCGACATCCAGAGCTGCTTGTTGATCTCCGTGTTGCCGATGAGCGCGAGCAGGTCGGCGTGGCAGTAGTTGTCGGAGATGTGGATCATCGTGCGCAGGCACGAGCGCACGCTCACTCCCGATCGCGTGAGGGTGTCGAGACTGAGTCGCCCCTGGTCGACGCGCATGAGCACGACGTAGGCGGCGAAGAGCTTGATGACGCTCGCGGGCTCCTTCTGCACGGCGCCGCCGATGCTGATCGTGCGCTTCAGGCCGCCGATCTCGCGCACGGTGATCGAGTAGCGCCCCGGAAGGCCCGCCATCTGGTCGGTGAGCTTCTTCGTCAGCTGGGCGGCCGTCGGGATGCTGCAGCCGCGCAGCTTCTCGACGGAGGGCGCCACGCTGCTGTCGCCGCCGAAGATCGTGACGCGGTCGACGGCGAGCCGGTCGAGCGCCTCGGTGACGGTGCCCGCGGTCGGGCACCCGGGCGGGACGAGGAAGAGCGGGGCTCCGAGCCGACCGGCGTAGGCGGCGCCGGCGAGCGCGTCGGGGAAGTTCATCCCCGCGGCGAAGAAGGCATGATCGGCGGTCGTGACGAATCGCTTGCTGATGGCCTCGGCGACAGCGAAACGGTCAGGACCACCGAGCCGCTCGACGCGGGGCACGAACTCGCGCAGGTCGGCCTCGATGCCCGCGCTGACCGTCGACGGCCCGCCGAGCACCGAGACGTCAGTGATGCCGAGGCGGGTGAGCAGCGCGCGAGTGTCGGCGTCGAGGTCGGCGAGGCCGCCGTTGACGAGGATGACGGGGGCGCCGAGGCTGCCCGCGACGCCCGCGCCGGACAGCGCGTCCGGGTAGTTCTGACCCGTCGCGATGAAGGCGCGCTTCGCGGTGGGGAAATAGGCGGAGGCGACGGCGCGCGACACGACGTAGCGGTCGGCCCCGCCGAGCCGCTCGACGGCGATGCCGAGATCGCGGATGCGCTGCTCGACGGCTGCGGAGACGGATGCCGTGCTGCCGAGGATGACGACCTTCGCCGGCGCGAGCCGACGGATCTCGGCATCGACGCGCGGCGGCATCGACGCGGTCGTGGTGAGGAGCAGCGGGCCGCCGTGCGCGACCGCGGCGGGCGCGGCCGAGAGCGCGTCGGGGAACTTGAGCCCGTCGGAGAGGAAGACGATGGGCGCCCCGGTGGGGAACGCGCCCTCGGAGATCCGGACGGCGACCTCGAACCGGTCGGAGCCGGTGATGCGGTCGACGGTCACGCCGTCGACCACGGTCGACCCGGGCTGCGGCGCCGCCGCGGTGGCGCCGGCCACGAATCGCGGCGACTCCGGCGAAGGTTCGTCGGCGACCGGAGCGTCGACCTCCGGCGCAGGCTCGACCGTGGGCACGGGCGACTCCGTCGGCGCGGGCTCGGGCGACTCCGTCGGCGTGGGCTCGGGCTCGGTGCCCGGGGTGGGCTGGGGCGACGCCGTAGGGGCGGGCTCGGGCCCCGTGCTCGGGGCGGGCTCGGGCGAGGCCGACGGCGGGGGCGCGACGACGGCGGCGTTCGCCGGCGATGGCAGCAGCATCCCGATCGCGGCGATGGCGGCGATGATGGCGAGCCGTCGGCTCGCAGAAGAGTTCCCCATGACGTGTTCCCCCCGGTGTGCGTCACGCGAAGGCTACCTCAGCTTCGGCCCGTCAGGAGGAGGCGATCGCGATTCGACCCGTTCCGACAATCCGAAGCGTCTGCTCCTCGGCGACGAGCGCCGCCTCGCCGCGACGCAGCTCGCCGTGCTCGCCGTGCTCGCCGAGCGTCACGGCGCCGTCCAGGCACAGGATGATCGCGGGACCGTCGAGCCGGGCATCCACCCCCTCGATCAGGGCGGCCGCCTCCATGACGGTCAGCGACAGCGGGACGCCCTCGGGCCGGTAGACGGCGATTCCGGGGCGCGGATGCTCGGGCTCGAGCAGGGGCGGGGGCAGCGGCCGCGCATCGAGCACGCGCATGAGCTCGGGCACGTCGACGTGCTTCGGGGTGAGCCCGCCGCGGAGGACGTTGTCGCTCGCCTCCATGAGCTCGAGGCCGAGCCCGTCGAGGTAGGCGTGGATGTTGCCGGCGGGCAGGTAGAGCGCCTCCCCCGGCCGCAGGATGACGGTGCGCATGAGGACGGAGACCGCGATCCCGGGGTCGCCGGGATGGTGCGCGCTCAGCCGAGCGACGGTGTCGAGCCAGTCGGGGCGGTGGGGCAGCTCGCCCTGCGCGGCGGCCTTCTCGGTGAGCGCCGCGATGATCGCGTCGACCCCCGGCGAGCGCGCGATGAGCCACGCGACGACCTGGGGAAGGACGTCGTCGGTCAGGCGCTCGAGCAGCGGAGCGAGCCGCGCGTCATCGAGCGCGGCGAGGTCGGCGCGCGCCTCGGCGACCGGCCGGAACCCGCAGAGGGCGCGGAACGGGTCGCTCAGCGCGACGAGCAGCTCGGGCTTCGCGTACGGGTCCCTGTAGTTGCGCGCGGGGTCGTCGAGGGGGACGCCCGCAGCGTTCTCCCGCTCGAAGCCGGCCCGCGCCTGCTCGGTCGTCGGGTGCGCCTGCAGAGAGAGCGGTGCGGATGCCGCGAGCACCTTGAGCAGGAACGGCAGCCGGCCGCCGGGCGCGTGCGCCGCGGCCCACTGCGCGAGATCGTCCTCGGCCGCACCCTCGACGATCCGCGCGGGCGAGCCGGGGTGCGCGCCGAGCCAGAGCTCGGCCTCCGGGCCGCCGGAGGGGTCGGTGCCGAGCAGATCGGCGATCGCCGTCGTCGAGCCCCACGCGTAGGGGCGCGGGGTGTTGGTGATGCGGATGAGCACAGCGCTGCCTTCCCGTCCTGCGACAGGTATCACGCTACCGAAATGGCGGGCACCGGGCGGCCACGTGGCGTCAGGAGGATCCGTCCCCGGATGCGACGAGGTCGGCCAGGAACGCGATCGCGGCGGACTCACGGTCTCCGGGGCCTGGTGCGGCGTCGCTCTCGAACACGTGGGCGAGCACGAGGTCGGGACCGACCGCGCCCGCCACGACGGCATGCCGCAGACGCGGGTGCTCCAGGATGCGCGCCTGGTCGACGCCGGGAACGGTCACCGCTCGCCCATCCGGTATCGCGGCAGGATCCCCGAGGGCCCAGCTGCCGCCTTGGAGGATCTCGACGCGGAGCTCGGAGAGCTCCGAACCCGTTACCGGTGACCAATCGCACGCGAGGACGATGCGATCCGGTTGCGCATTGAGCAGGCCGATGCGGAGATCCTCCGGCGCGATGAACGCCGGGTAGGCAGGCTCGGAGAGCGAGGAGAACGTGGCGGCCGACGAGGTCGAGGAGAGGTCGAGGCCTCCGCAGTCGGCGGGCCACTCGCGCTCGCTCGGAACGGCCGTGGCTGCCGCCAGAGGATCCCCCAGTGAGGCGGCCGCGTCGATGACACCGGCGACGACGACGTCATGGCGTGCGATGAGCGAGGCATCACCCCCTCCCGTTCCGTCGTACATGAAGGTCTCCAGGAAGTACGGGCCGGTGACCATCCGAGCGGTGCAGTAGTACGGGACTCCCGGCTCGAGTTCGGGGCACGCCGTGGAGAACTGGATACCGTCGACCTGCTGGACCTCCGAGCCCTGGAGCTCTTCGAGGAAGTCCGGGTCCGAGTAGAGGGACGCCGTCACCGCGAGCTGGTCCCCCGCCGCGCTCTCGAAGTAGCAGAGGGCCAGGCCCGCCTGCAGACGGGACACCCACCAGGCGCCCCAGTAGCGCTCCTCCTCCGCTCGTTGCGGGGCGAGACCCAGCTCGTCCCCGGCCGCCCCGACGAGCTCGTCGCACTCGGCGGGGATACGCGGCTGACCGGCCGCAGCCTGGGCCGGCTCGGGCGCTGCGCTCATGCTCGCTGACGGTGCCGGATCAGGCTGCGGCGAGGACTCGGGTGCCGAAGGACCGGTGGTGCACCCTGCGAGCAGCGAGGCCATCAGCCCCAGTCCGACGAGAGCGCGGGGCGCGGTCACGACCGCCGTCAGGACGGCGAGGGTGCGGGCGCGCATCACGGCTGGGTCGCGATGATCGCCGCCGCCACGAGAGGCAGCTTCTCGTCGAAGGACTGCTCGAGCATCTGATCGACCACGGCTCGGACGATGATCGCGCTGCCCCGCGCGCTCGCCACGATGGCGATCTCGGGCATGAGCCACTGCTGCGTGCTCCGGTACTCGAGGACCGATCGCTCGGTGCGGACGGCTGCGACCGCGCCGTCGACCTCCACGGCGGCGCCGTCGAGCTCGTCGGCGATCCATCCCGCACCCGGCACGACCTCGATCGTGATGCCCTGCCAGCCGAGCCACCACACGCAGCTCAGCGTGCCGACCCGGCTGTGAAGGGTGGAATCGACGTAGGTGGTGCCGGGCGCTCCGCCGTAGATGTCGGTCTCCCCGTCGGGGAAGAGCCCGAACACGGCCGACTGCGCCTCGGGCGACGGGTCGCAGTACTTCTGCTCCGCTCCCATCGAATCCGGGTGCGCAGTCGGTACCGGGCCGAGGGCCGGGCGGGTGTCGAGGTGGTCGGTCGCGGCATCGAGGATGGCCTGAGCGCTCGAGATGCCCCATCGCACATCGGAGCCGGCGGGCATCTCGTACTCGATGGCGGCGGTGCCATGCAGCGACGTCCCGGAGCCCGCGCAGCTCACCGTGTCGGACTTCCACCCGTTCGTCGCGCACGCGACCGGTGTCGTCGTCGGGGAGGCGACCTCCGCCGCGAGCAACAGGAGGGCGGTCGCGGGGCCGCCGGGGGTGCTGATCGCGAACCCGCAGGCCGTCCCGCCGCCCTGCCGAACCCCGATGGTCTGGGCGGTCGTCGGGATCGGCACCGAGGAGGCGTCCGTCGCGCCGCTGGCGGCGAGCAGCTCGTCGCACGTGATTGAGAGCCTCGGTTCCGGCGCGGCGGGCACGGCCACATCGGGCCACGGGATGCGCGGGAGGGGACTGGGCGAGTCATCGGCGGCGCCCGTCATGCCGGTGAGCTCGTCCTCGAGCTCCGCTGACGGCTCCTCCGCGACGAGGTCGCTCGGCATCGGCGTCGGCGCGCCCGCGTCGTCGCGGACGTCGGAGGCTTCCGGTGCGCTGCCCGACGCCGCGGGTTCGACCGGCGTCGCGCACGAGCTCAGGAGCATCGCGATCGCGACGACGGCGAGCGCCGCGTGCGACGAGCGCCGGTTCGGGCGCCGGCTAACCACGAGCGTCGATCGCGGTCGCGATGGCCTCGGCGATGGCTGCGGCCGCCTCGTCGATCGGAGCAGCATCGGGCGGCGTCCCCCGGTCGTTGACCGAGAGGAAGACCAGCGCGCCGTCGGCCTCGAACACCACTCGCGCGAACTCCGTGACGGCGCCGTCGCCCTCGGCCGGCCAAGTCCCGGTGAGGATGCGCGCCCCGCGGCCATCCGCGAGGTCGAGAGGCGTCGAGGCCCCTGCGATGCGCTCGTCGTCGAGCAGCTCCGCTCCTCCTCCGAGTGTGGCCATCGAGACGCCGAAGCCGGACGTCGTCGCCGTCAGGCACCCGACCATCCCCGCCATGGAGATCAGCGCGACGGCCGTGAGCTCACTGGAAGGGGAGCCGGAGTCGGTGCCGCCGAATTCGCCTACGAAGGATCCCACGCTCTCCGGCATCGAGATCGCGCTGAGGGTGACGCGCTGGCAGTCGAAGCGGCTCGCGGACGATTCATCCGCCGGAAGAGGTCGCGCGCCCTCCGCAAGTCGCTCACGGATGGCGGACGCGATCGCCTCGAGAGCGCTCGAGGTCTCGGCGGCGGCGGTGTCCCCCACGATCCGGGTCTCGACGGCAAGGCCGTCGATGAGCTCGCGCGAGGAGCATCCCAGGCTCAAGTCGTACAGCTCGCCGCACGAGGGTTCGATCGACGTCGTCTCGAGCAACTCGGCGGGAAGGATATTCACCCCGATGCTGCTGACGGCGCCGCCTTCGGCGGCAGGCTGCCAATTGCAGGAGGACCCTCCCGCCGCGAATGCCGCGAGAACAGGTGCCGAGCCGAAGGGGTCTACTTCCTCGAACCCCGCGGGCATCGCGTCGTCCAGGTCGGCGCACCCGAACTCCGCGGGCGGCTCCGGCTCAGCGCTCGGGGTCGTCGCAGAGGTCGCCGGCGCCTCGGGAGCGGCGGCGGGGGCGGGCGCGGCGCAGCCGCTGAGGAGGGCGGCGAGCGCCGCAGCGACGAGCAGAGAGGGCCCGAGAGGAGTCGACATGTGCTCACCATAGGGCTCGCGGAGTCGCCGGGATACGGCGACGCATCACGGATTCATATCGACCAGAACGGTCGGTCTGTGCCCTCTCCTCACGTATCGGCGCTGAGGGGCGCCCCAGCCCGTCGCCCGCCCACAAAATGCGCGCGGGAAACGCCCCCGCGGGCCTAGCGTGAAGCCATTGCCGCCTTTCGCAGCGCCCTCCCACCCGGCCGCCCGACGCACGGAGCTCTCATGACCTTCCCCACTCTCGCCAGCGACTTCCTCGGCTTCGAGGCCGATCTCGCCGACCACGAGCGCGAGGCGCTGGTGGCTCTCCGGCAGCACGCGGAGCAGAGCATCCGCCCCCTCGTGAACGACGCGTGGGAGAACGCGTCGTTCCCGCACGAGATCCTGCCGGGCCTGCACGCGCACCCGATCTTCGGGCAGCTGTGGGAGGAGACGCGCACGGGCGACTACTCGGCCGTCTACGGCGGCTGGACGGCGCTCGAGCTCGCCCGCATCGACGCGAGCGTCGCGACCTACGTCGGCGTGCAGAACGGCCTCGCGATGGGCTCGATCGGCGTCAACGGCTCGACCGAGCAGAAGGCCGAATGGCTGCCGAAGCTCGCGAGCGGCGAGGTCACGGGCGCCTTCGGCCTCACCGAGCCGCTCTCCGGCAGCGACGCCGCGCAGGGCCTGCGCACGACTGCGACGCCCGACGGCGACGGCTGGGTGCTCAACGGCTCCAAGCGCTGGATCGGCAACGCGACCTTCAGCGACATCACCATCATCTGGGCGAAGTCGACCGAGGACGGCCAGGTGAAGGGCTTCGTCGTGCCGAACGCGACCCCCGGGTTCACGGCGACGAAGATCGAGCGCAAGCAGTCGCTGCGGATCGTCCAGAACGCCGACATCACGCTCGAGAACGTGCGGGTGGATGCTGCGCTCAAGCTCGAGAAGGCGAACTCGTTCCGCGACACCGCGGCGGTTCTGCGGCTCACGCGCGCCGACGTCGCCTGGGCGGCCATCGGCACCGCGATCGGCGCGTACGAGGCGGCCGTCGCGTACACGACGGAGCGCGTGCAGTTCGGCAAGACCATCGCGCACCACCAGCTCGTGCAGGACCTCCTGAGCCGCAGCCTCATGAACATCACCGCGTCGATCGCGATGTGCACGCGCGTCTCGCGCATGCAGGACGCCGGCACGCAGCGCGACGAGCACGCCTCGATGGCCAAGGCGTTCTGCACGACGGCGATGCGCGAGACCGTCGCGCTGTGCCGCGAGGCGCTCGGCGGCAACGGCATCGTGCTCGACTACGACGTCGCGCGGTTCCACGCCGACGCCGAGGCGCTCTACAGCTACGAGGGCACGCGCGAGATGAACAGCCTCATCGTGGGCCGCGCGATCACGGGGGTCGGCGCGTTCGTGTGATCGGCGCTCGTGCGGCCGCCAGCGCCCTGACCGGGCGCGGCGGCCCCGCCGGTAGGCTGAGGGTCATGTCCTGGCTCCGCGAGCGCCGCGTCGCGCTCGCCGCCGTGACCCTCTTCGTCCTCCTCGCCGGCGACGGGGTGCGTTACCCGCTCACCTGGTACGGGTGGGGCGCGGTCATCGCCGTTCTCGGCGTCTGCTGGGTCGCCCTCGCCGTGCGCTCGCGCCTGCCGTGGCGCGGCGTGCCGATCGCGCTCGCGCTCTTCGTCGGCCTCGCGGTGCTGAGCATCGCCTGGTCGGCGTACCGGCTCGAGTCGGCGATCGGGGCGGGATTGCTCGTGCTCACGTCTCTCGCCGCCGTGGTCATGGCCCGCACGCTCACCCTCGAGCAGGTCGTGCGCGCGCTCGGCGTCGCCCTGCGCTGGATCATCGGCCTCTCGCTCGTCTTCGAGCTCGTCGTCGCGGCGATCATCCGTCGGCCCGTCCTGCCGTGGTGGACCGACTACGAGGGCGAGATTCCCCGCGCGTTCTACTGGTCGCGCAACGAGCTGTTCGAGGTGCTCGACGGCGGGAGGATCCAGGGCATCGTCGGCAACGCGAACCTCCTGGGCTTCGCCGCTCTCCTCGCGATCATCGTCTTCACGATCCAGCTGGTCGACCACCGGGTCGGCCAGGCCGCGGGCTACGGCTGGCTCGCCGCCGCCGCGCTGGCGTTCATCTGTGCGGGGTCGGCGAGCATGATCGTCGCTGCAGCCGTGGCCGCGATCGTGCTCGGGCTGATCGTCGTCGCACGGCGCCTCGGGGCTCGCGCGCGCATCCGTCTGCTGGCCGTCAGCGCCGTGACGGCCGTCGCCGCGCTCGCGCTCATCGTCGTCTTCCGCGATACCGTGCTTGGCCTGCTGGGCCGCTCGGGCGACCTGACGAACCGCGTCGACATCTGGGCGGCGGTGACCGAGCTCGCGCTCGAGCGCCCCTGGTTCGGCTGGGGGTGGGTGAGCTACTGGGCCCCGTGGGTCGAGCCGTTCGACGGGCTCGCCGTCATCAAGGGCGTCGAGTACCTGCAGGCCCACAACGCGTGGCTCGACGTGTGGCTGCAGCTCGGGGTCGCAGGTCTCGTCGTCTTCGCCGTCCTCGTCGTCACGATGCTGCTCCGCACCGTCTCGTGGGCGGTGGATGCTCCGCTCGGCGACGTCGCGGACTCCCCCGCCCTGCGCCTGCTGCCGGCGCTCATCGCCACGGTGCTGCTCGTGCAGAGCTTCGCCGAGTCGCGCATCCTCATCGAGGGCGGGCTGCTGCTGCTCGTCTGGCTCGCCGTCGCGAGCCGCACCCACGGCCGCGCGCTCGCCGGGATCGGGCGATGAACGACCGCGCCCGCTCGATCCTCGACGCCGGGCGCTCGGCTCTCGCGTCGCCGCGCTTCACGCAGGCCCTGACCGAGGTCGCGATCGCCGTCGCGCTGTGCATGCACGCCGTTCGCGCGTTCCTCGGCTGGCCGGGGGCGCTCGCGGTGCTCGCGGGCCTGGTCGTGCTCGCGGCCCTGTCGCTCGCGGGCCAGCCGGAGCGCGTGGAGTGGCAGGGGATCCTGCCCATCTCGCTGCTCGCTCTCGTCGGCTTCATGGTGGCGAGCATCCTCTGGAGCCAGTACCCCGCCGCGACGGCGGGCGGCATCGCCTACATGATCGCGTTCGCCTTCCTCGGCCTATACATCGCGCTCGTGCGCGACACGATCCAGATCGTGCGCGGGGTGGGCAACGCCCTGCGGTTCGTGCTCGTGGCGTCGTTCGCGCTCGAGATCCTCTCGGGCGTCATCATCGACACCCCGTTGAGCTTCCTCAGCATCGAGGGCAACCTCGCCGTCGGCGGCCCCATCGAGGGGCTCGCGGGCACGCGCAACTACTTCGCGTTCCTCGGCGGACTGGCCGCTCTGAGCTTCTGGATCGAGTTCCGCACTCGATCGGTGCCGCGCGGCCTCACGATCCTCTCGCTCGTGCTCGCCGCCGCGACCATCGTGTTCGCGCGCTCGCCCGTGACGGGGGTCGTGCTCGCGGCCGTGCTCGCCGCCGGTCTCGTGCTCGTGCTCCTGCGCCGCCTCCCCGCCGAGCGCCGGCCGGCCGTGCAGAGCGTCCTCCTTATCTCGGCGGTGGTCGCCGCGACGCTCGGCTGGTTCTTCCGGCAGCAGCTGCTCGCTCTCGCGGGCGCCACGGCCGATGTGACGATCCGCACCAGCGTGTGGGCCGACCTGGAGAAGTTCATCGGCCAGTACCCCGCGCAGGGCTGGGGATGGCTCGGCGCCTGGCGCGAGGACCGCTACCCGTTCCTCGTGGTGCGCGACGCCGTCGGCCGCCAGCCCGACTCGGCCCTCAACGCGTACGTGGATGCGACGCTGCAGCTCGGATTCATCGGTCTCGGCCTCCTGCTGGTCGCCCTGGGCCTCGCCTTCGTGCGGGCGTGGCTCGTGGCGACGGAGCGCCGCTCGACCGTGCACGTGTGGCCGTCGCTCGTGCTCGTGCTGCTCGCGACGACGAGCATGACCGAGAGCTACCTGCTCGTCGAGGGCGGCTTCATGCTGTTCGTGATCGCGGCGCTCGTCGCGGCGCGCGAGCGTTCGTGGCGCGGGCGACTGCGGTAATCAGCCGGCTCTCGGCAGGAAGTCGGCGCCGAATCCCAGGGCAGGGATGCCGCAGGCCCGGACCGATCGAATGGCAGCAGCGATGAGCGGGAGGCTCCCGGGCCCCGCGGGCCACCTCCAAGCTGAGCCGAACCCGACCATTTCCGTAATGGGCTGGTGGCGACTCCCTTTCAGCGAGCAGTTGGATGGTCTCACCTGTCCGCTCTACCTCCTGCACGCGCACATCGGGTACATGATCTTCGCCAACTTCGCCAACGAGACGAACAAGTGGCTCGTCTACGTCGTGGCCTTCTTGGCGGTCATCCTGTGCTCCTACCTCCTGGGGGAGCTGGTCGAAGTCCGTGCGAAGACCTTCTGGTACCGAGCTTTCACATGGGCCGTCGGTCGACCGATCACCGCCATGAGCGCCCGAATCAGCGCGCTGCGGCTTCGCCTCCTCGGCCATCGCTCCAGGAAACCGCGAGCGCGGGGAGGAGACCCGGATCTCGCGCACTCGACTGTCAGCTGAAGCAGCGCCAGGCGAGCAAACCTTCGTGATCCTCTCAGTCAGCGAGCATTCCGCGGTGAACGCTGCGCTCGCCCTCTGACGCGAGCAAGGGCGATTCGGCGGACGTATCTGATCCGGCCGAAGAGGACCGCCAGCCGATAGGTCGACTCGGTCACGTCCCCTCGTTCTCGACAACGACGAAGTGCGACTCGTTGACCCTCTTCCATGGCCTCCAGGTCGGCGCTCAGTCCTGCCGCCCCAAAAGCCGCCTTGTGGAGGTACCCGAGCGTCTGAGGGAGGAGCAGAATCCCGTCGTAGGAGGCCGCCAGCCGCAGCCAGAGGTCGAGATCCTCGCAGTACCGCATGTCCTCGGGAAACCTCTCGACGACCTTCGAAGTCACGATCACACTCGGCGTTGAGAATCTGCTCTTGAAGAGGAGATCCCGGGTTCGGACTCGAGTGATCGGACGCTCGGGGGCCAGATCACGCTTCCCGCCCCGTGAACCGATCACCTCGCATCGGTGCGCGGAGACCTCCGCGGATCCATCTCGCATCGCGGCGATCTGGACTTCGAGCTTCCGGCGGTCCCAGGTGTCGTCCGAGTCGAGGAATGCCACGTAATCGGTATCCAGCCGGTCCCATCCTGCATTCCTCGCTGCGCTGGGACCGCGGTTGCGGTGGAAGCGGAGCACTTGAATCCCGCCCCTCGGATCCGCCTCCAGGTCATCGAGCATCGCGTGGGATTCGCTCGTCGTGCTGGCGTCATCGACGATGACGATCCCGCTCGGTGGCAATGTCTGCCCGCGCACGGACTCGACTGCACGGAGCAGGGCCCTGGGATTGTTGTAGTGCGGGATCACCACCCCCACGCGAACGCTGCCGCTGTGCTCATCCGGCCTGCTCACGAGGAGTAGACCGCCCTCGCCCTGGAGGCGTACCGAGATGGCGAGAGACGGGGAGAGGAGTCGCCGCGAAGAAGTGCCCTCCACGCCCCCTGCAACTGCTCAGGCTCCGACTGCATCGAGGCGAGGAGCTCCGCCGGCAGCCCGATCTCATCCGCGAAGGCCTCGCACTTCTGGTGATAGCTCTGCATGACGAAAGGAACGCCGGAGAGGTAGCTCACGATCGCTCCGTGTAGGCGCACCGCCCAGGCGCCGTCAAGCTGGCCGATCTGCCTGCAGACCTCCTCGACGTCATCGTTCTCGAATCGCACGATGCGGGCTGCGAACCCCATGTCCGTCAAGGTGCTCACGGCGCGCGAAGCCACTCGCTCGTCCCCGATCTCCTCATGCGTATCGAGAGCGAACACGACGACCTCGACGTTCGAGCGGACGAGCCCGCTGTCATCGACCGCGACGCCGAGAGCGGCGCACACTCGTTCCGTTTGCCGCATGTCCGGTGTCGCCGGGGCGCACGGGAGATATCCGAGCACCCGACGATGCCCGCCGACGTCTCGGGAATCCCGGTGCGGATAGTTATAGAGGGCGGCGATATCCCCACCCAGGCGAGCACGGTCACCCGCCCCGAGCCGGCTCGCCTCCATCATCGAGTGCTCGTCCCGGACGACGAGACGGTCGAAATTCGAGAGGAACGCGCGCGCGCGGCTCTCATCATGAGCGCTGGAGAACGGCCCGATCGAGATCCCGACTGCGCCGAAGCGCGTTCGCGTCACGGGGGCCAGCATCCATTGCAGACTCCGGACTCCCCGCAGGCCCGTGAGGACCGAGCCTCCCCCGAGAATGAGGACCGATGCTCGCGCTGCGTACCAGACGGCGCAGGCTGCTCTGAGCAGCGCCCCTGCCCGCCCCCGCCGCGCGTACGCCCTGCGGAGCACTTCCGATCGGAATCGGGGCCTGGCCACGCGCACGTCGAAGCCGGGGAAGACGGAGCCCGAGTTTTGCAGCAGCGCAGCCTGGAACAGCTCGTCGCCGAAGTTGAACATCCCGTAGTAGCCGGTGATGTACAGACGTCGCTTCATGAGGTCCTTCGCGATCTGATGGTAAGCACCCACGTGCCGAGACCGACTCTGACTGCGGTGCCGGCGAAGACGACCAGCCCGGCCTCCACGAGAGTGAACCCCTCGAAGGACAGCAGAAGTCCCATCCCAGCAGCAGCGACGACGCTCGCCAGCGCGATCAGGAGCTGCGTGCGATACACGTTGAGCACGAGGAGGAGAGCACTATTCGAGGCGACGATCGGAAGCAGAAGCAGCGTGGCCGCGATGGGGAGGATCTCCATCACGCTGACGGCGTACTGCGGGCCGAACACGAGGGCGACCCCGACCGGCCCGAGCCAGACGGTCAGCAGGCTGGTGGCGAGCGTGATCGCGAAGACCGGCCCGCCGAGGCGGCGGACGGCTCGCGAGGCTGATCCGAACCCGGCCGAGCGACTCACGTCCGCGAGATCGCCGATCAGGACCTGCTGGATCGATCCGAGAGCGAGCGACGCGAAGGAGATGAGGTATGAGAGCACGGCGAAGCGCGCGATATCGGCTAGAGAGCCGTGCGCACTCAGCAGGTAGACGGGGAGGTAGGCGAGCACCGACACGCTGGCGAAGGCGAGACCTGAGGGTAGGCCTGCGCGGAGGATCCCTCTGACGGATCGCGCCGAGTTCGACCTCCCGGAGGGGCCGAGACCTCGCGTGCGCGCGGCCAGGTATGAGAGCACGCAGACGACGGCCGAGACGACCAGTGAAGCAGCCAGCGCGACCGGCAAGGAACGAGTCGCGAAGAGCAAGGCGGCGGCGACCAGGAGAGTGATCCATGCGTTCGCCCCTGTCAGCGCCGCGATGATGGCATAGCGCTTCGACTGCTGAAGAGGAGCGAGCGCCATGTCGGAGACCGAGTCGATCGCGCGCACCGCTGCGACGAGGGCCCCGATGGCGGCGAGCCTGGGATCGAACAGGAACAGCACCATCGACGCGGCGAGAGCGGTGATCGCCGCGACGGCACGGATCCCGTAGTAGGTGTTCGTGGACGCGCGGTGCTGCAGTGTCAGGTAGACGTTGCGAAGCGACATCTCCGCAACCGTGAACAGCGGCGTGGTGACCGCTACGGCCAGCGTGTAATACGCCACGTCCTCCAGCCGCCCCAGCTGCGCGAGGACCACGATGAGCAAGAACTGGGAGACCGCACGACTCAGGTTGGCGGCGAACATCGCGGCGGAGCCGGTCAGGAGTGCGCGAGGTGCTCGCATGCCCCCTTCGACCTCCCTCGACGCGCCCCGACTCACGTGCCAAGCCTGTCACACGGCGGACCGCGCTCCTGGCGGGCCGCCACGGCTCAGAGGGCGCGCGATACAGTGATTGCGCAGCGACGACGATCTCGACCCGAGGACCAGGTGAGAATTCCAGACCTTCGCTCCCGCCTGGGCGGCAGCTGGACCGACGGCGCTCTGCCGACGATCGCTTCGGTCCTGATCGTCGTAGCGCTCGGATGGTTCTGCCTGACGCTGCCTCCCGTCCTCGGATTCACGGTGGCGATCGCCACGATCGCTCTCGTCGCGATCGGCCTCTTCCGACTGGACGCTGCCGAGCTTCTGGTGATCCTTCTGCCGATCACGTTCTACGGCGAACTGCTGGGGTCCCGCGTCAACCTCGCCGCGAGCGACTTCGTTCTGCTCGCTATCATGGTCCGCGCGCTCCTGGACCGATCTGGCGAGTCACGGCGATCTCACTCGACTTTCCACACCGTCACCATCGTCCTGCTGATGGCCCTTCTCTCCATCGCGAGCATCGGCCCTCTCGTCAGCACCGCTCTCGGTCGCCCGGTCGACGCAGTGGCCTACGGAACGGACGCGGCGAAGCTGGTCATCGTGGCTCTCTACTTCTGGGTCTCCGCCGACGTCATCCACGCGCACTTCGTCAGAGGATCCGATCGGATCTTCTCGGTATGGGCATGGACGTCCTCCCTCAACGCGATCATCGGCTCCCTTGGCGCTCTGGCCTTCTCCCGGGGATCTGATATCGGCTTCTCGCTCGGCATCAGGGCCACCGGAACCTTCGAGGATCCGAACGCATTCGCCAGCTACTTGATCGCTTCCGTCGGGATCGTCATGCTGGCAGCGTTCCGACGCCGAGGCACCGTACTGTCCTGGCACCTGGTGCCTCTCATCGTCGGGCTCTACCTCTCCTACTCCCGAGCCGCGATCGTCGCCGTCGCGGTGCTGGCGATCGCCACCCTCGGCGTCTCGTACCTTGCTCCGCAGCTTCGGGCGCTCCGGCGCCTGCTGATCGTCGGCGGAGTCGCGATAATCGGTGTCGGATTCGCGGCGCTCAACACGGGTGTGATCACCTACGGTCGAGAGGCGAGCTTCGGGGAAGACGTCCGCTACGAGATCTGGTCGGCTGGACTGGAGGTGTGGCGAAGCAATCCGTTCATCGGAGTCGGTCTTGGCCAGTTCCGACTTCAGACCGATCAACTCGTGGATGGGCCGCTGTCGTTCCTGGCCCACAACACCTACATCTCGTTCCTGGCGGAGTCCGGTCTTGCTGGGCTCATCGCGTTCCTCGCGATCCCCGCGGTCTGCCTGATCTCGCTGCTCAGGGCGCGACAGGTCGAGCACCTGCTGCTCGTCCCCTCGCTGATCGGCGTGCTCGCGATGGCAGCGACGCTGAACCTCCAGAATCAGCGCTTCCTGTGGGTGTACCTGGCGATCTGCGGTGCTGTGATGCTCGCCGATGCGCTGGGCCCCGCATCCCATGATCGTGCGCTTCCCCTGCGATCTGCAACGCCGCCGCGCCGCTCGGCAGCGCGTTCAGTGATCTGAAGCACTGAGCGAAAGGGACGCGAGGAACGCCTCCTGCAGCTCGAACACCCGGCGTTGCGAGTATTCAGACTCGACTCGCGCGCGCGCATTCGCTCCCATGACCTCGCAGAGGGCAGGGTCTGAGGCCAGCCGGCAGATCGCGTCGGCGAGTGCTGACGGGTCCCCTGGAGGCACCAGCAGACCGGTGACCCCCTGCACCACGGAGTCGACGGCGCCCGTGGCTGTCGTCGTGATGGTGGGGAGTCCCATGGCGCCCGCCTCCAGCACGACGTTCGGAAACCCCTCCCGGAGGGTCGGAAGGCAGACCAGGGAGAACTGCTCGTAGACGTCGCGGGTGTCCGCGGTGTACGGGAGTCGCCGTATGGAAGCGCCGGCGTCCGCAGCACGTCGCACAGCCGCTTCGCTGGCGGTGTCCTCCGCCGGGCCGACCAACACAAACTCGATCGTCGGATCGAACTCGGCAACTTTGAGTGCAGCCTCGGCGAGAGTCGCGATTCCTTTGTCTGCAGTCAACCTCCCGACGAATCCCACGGTGAAAGCGCCTCCCCGCGCTCGAGGTTCAGTTCGGGTGAACCGATCGAGATCGACGCCGTGCGAGCTCCCGGATCCGAGGACCGTCACATCCCGGGCGATGCCCAGTTCGCGCACGCGGTCAGCGAGGCTCGGACTCACAGCGACTACGCGCGTCGACGAGGCGGCGGCGATCCGCTCGGCGACGCCCATGAGAGTTCTGCGCCAGCCGGTCGATGTCTCGAGACGGAGCCCCCAGACCTGGTAGACGCGGTTCGGGACGCGCGCAAGGCGAGCGGCCACGCTCACGAGAAGCCCCGCCTTCGGCGTCGCGGCTACGACCACATCAGGTCTGAGGCGTCGGAGCGTCCTCCACACCGAGACGAGAGCTACGAGGTCTCGCGCCGGGGACGGGTTCCGAGCGATCGGGATGGGCGCGGCATCAGCTCCGAGCCCCCTCGCGAGCGCTGCGAGACCGCCCTCATCCTGAGACATGAGAGTCACCCTCCATCCCCTCTGCACGAGGTATCCGGGGTACTCGGAATAGAACGTGCGGGCGGTGAGCTCACTCGTGACCGCGAGAACGACGTGCTTCTGGATGGCCATGAGTGACCGGGTCTCCTTTTCCTCTGGCAAGGATCTCCTGCGCTCCTCAGTCGGACCGCGCAGACCATCGTGCGGGGACTCCGATCGCGGTCACCCCCGATGGGACGTCTCGAGTGACGCACGCGGCCGCTCCGACAACAGACCCGGCTCCCACGCTCAGACCCTGCAGCACGACTGCTCCGGCGCCGAGGAGGGTCGAGGAGCCGATCGTCGTCGATCCGGACACGATCGCCCCGGGATTCACGGAGACGAAGTCCTCGAGAACCGCGTCGTGCCCAATGGTGGCGTTGGGGTTCAGGTGGACATGCGCGCCGATCCTCACATCCGCTGACACCTGGACGCCCGCGCAGATGACGACGCCCGCGCCGATATCCGAGTGCAGGCCGACAGTCGAGGACGGGTGCCTCAATGTCAGTGGGCGCAGTTCGGAGGCGCCCAGAGCGACTGCGACTCTCGCTCGATGGCTCGGGCTCCCGATCGCGATGACGTAGGCCTCGCCGCTCGGATCGCGGAGGAATTCCTCCACGGAGCCGAGGTGTGGGATTCCTGCCCACGCCATCCGCTGGACACCCTGCGAACCCGCGGCATCGTCGACGACGCCTTCCACGGTCAGCCGCTCGCCCGAGGCCTGGAGCGCCGAGATCACGTTGAGCGTCTCGCGGGCGAAGCCGCCCGCGCCGACGAGTACGACGCGCGTCATCTGAGAGGACCCTGACCCTGGAACTCGCTCATGCTGACGCCGTTCCCATCGGTGACTCCGCTGCCCCTGAGCACGACGGCCACCGTGCGGGCGAGGATGCGCGCATCCAGCGCGAGCGTACGAGTCTCCACGTAGCGAACGTCCAACTCCAGCCGCTCCTCCCACGAGATCGCGTTGCGGCCGGAAACCTGGGCGAGCCCGGTAATGCCCGGTCGGACCTCATGTCGCCGGCCCTGCCGGACGCTGTAGAGATCCAGATACCGCACGAGTAGCGGGCGCGGCCCGACGAAGCTCATGTCCCCGACGAGGACGTTGAACAGGCTGGGCAGCTCATCCAGGCTCGTTGCTCTCAGACGGGCTCCGAACGGAGTGATGCGTTCGGCGTCGGACACCCGACCGGACGCCTGATCCGGGTGCCGCATCGTTCGGAACTTGCGCAGCCGGAAGATGCGACCGTTCCGACCAGGACGCTCCTGACTGAAGAGAACGGGGCGACCATGCACCACCAGCACCGCGAGCGCCGTCACCGCCATGATCGGCATTGTCACGACGAGGAGGCTCGCAGCTCCGATCACATCGAGCCCGCGCTTGACTGCCGCGTCGAGCCGAGCGGTCGATGTCACCGGCGTCCGCCCTCGAGCGCACGCCCGAGGGCCTCGATGACGCGATCGATGGCGGCAGCGCTCAGCACGGACCCGCTCGGCAGCGCCAGTCCCGTGGCGAAGAGCCGATCGGCAACGCCGGTCAGCAGCCCGGGCGCGCCCCGGAAGACCGGTTGCTGATGCATCGGCTTCCACAGCGGCCGGGATTCGATGCCCTGCTCGTCGAGGCTGGACCGGATGGACTCCGGGGTGTGGCCCGCCGAGTCCTCCTCGACGAGGATCGCCGTCAGCCAGCAGTTGTCGCCCTCATCCTCCGAACCCTGGAAGAGGGTGACGCCGTTGAAGTCCTCGATGAGCGACCGATATCGCCGTCGAAGCGAGCGTCTCCGCTCGATCATTCCGGGGAGACGACCCAACTGGGCCCGCCCCATAGCCGCCAGCAGATTGCTGAGGCGGTAGTTATATCCGATCTCTTCGTGCTCGTAGTGAGGGACGGGCTGACGCGCCTGAGTCGCCAGGTGCCGGGCTCTCGATGCGAGCGTCTCTTCGTTGGAGAGCAGCATCCCGCCGCCGGAGGTGGTCATGATCTTGTTCCCATTGAAGGACAGGACGGAGGCACGACCGAAGCTCCCGGCCGGTCGGCCGTCGCGCTCGGCGCCGAGCGACTCCGCGGAGTCGCAGAGTACCGGCACTCCGTACTCGGCTGCGATCGGAAGGATCCGGCCGTAATCCGCGGCGCGACCGAGAAGATCGACCGGGATGATCGCCGCGGGCAGATCGGCGGTCGCCCGCATCGTCTTCAGCGACTCCTCCAGAAGGCCCGGGTCCATGTTCCCGGTCTCGTCGACATCCACGAAGAACGGCGTCGCTCCGACGTACGCGATCGCGTTCGCTGTGGCGGCGAAGGTCATGGTCGAGGTGACCACGACATCACCTCGCTTCACACCGAGGGCGAGGAGGCCGAGATGCAGAGCCGCCGTACCAGAGCTGAGTGCGACCGCATGCTCCACGTCGCAGAACCGTGCGACCTCGCGCTCGAAGGCGTCGACGTCGGGCCCGAGGGGCGCGGCCCAGCCCGACCGGATTGCTCGCACGAGTGCGGCCTCCTCCTCGGGACCGACATCGGGAGATGACAGAAAGATGCGATCGATCATGCCGTCGTCGCCTCCCGCGACTCGCGTCGCGGCTCGTGTGGAGCCGTCGATACGCGCATCCAGGAATGCTCGTCGAGAAGGTCGGGATCGAGCGATGGGATCGCGGTGTGAGCGATCTTGGGGTGGAACCGCCGATCATCGCTCTCGCCCTCGGCGACGAGCTCCTCGTGCAACTTCTCGCCCGGGCGAAGACCCGTGTAGACGATTTCGACATCGCGACCTGACATCTCGACCATCCGCTGCGCGACGTCGAGGATCCGGACGGGCTCGCCCATGTCCAGAATGAGCACTTCGCCGGGTTCACCGATGCCCCCGGCCTGCATGACGAGCTGACATGCCTCAGGGATCGTCATGAAGTAGCGCGTGACGTCCGGATGGGTGATGGTGAGCGGCCCCCCCGATTCGATCATCGATGTGAAGACGGGAAGCATGGACCCGCGGCTCCCGAGCACGTTGCCGAATCGAACGGAGAGATACGGGCGGCCGGTCTGATCGGCCGCCCATGCGGTCAGGCGCTCGGCGATCCGCTTCGAACGGCCCAGCACGCTCGTCGGGTTCGCCGCTTTATCCGTCGAGACGTTGATGAACGTGTCCACGTCGGCCTTCATCGCCGCGCGCAGCACGTTCAGAGTGCCGAGGACATTCGTCTTCCACGCCTCACCGGGGTACTGCTCGAGCATCGGAAGGTGCTTGAGAGCCGCGGCGTGGAAGACCACGTCGGGCCGACGATCGAGGAAGAGCCGCTCCAGGGACGCCGAATCGCGGATGTCGTTGAGCACCACCTCCTCGGTGTCGAGGAGACCGTGGCCGTGGATCGCGAGCTGCACCGATTGAAGGGACGTCTCGTCGCGGTCGAGCATGATCAGTTCGGCCGGATCGAAGCGGGAGATCTGATTGCACAGCTCCGCGCCGATCGAGCCTCCAGCACCCGTAACGAGAACCCGCTTGCCGGTCAGGTAGCCGGCCACCGACTCGATCTCGGTGTCGACCGGATGGCGCCCGATGATGTCCTCGATCGCGAGGTCGCGCAGGTCACTGATCTTGGAGGCGCCCGCGAGCACTTCGTTGAGCGGCGGCAGCACCATGACGTGCATGTCTGCGGCCTCTGCCGCGACGCTGGCACGCCGCAGCAGCTCGGCATCGGCACGAGCGATCGTGATGATCAGTACCGTCGCACCCGTTGACCGTGCCACCAGTGTCAGGTCATCGATGGTGCCGGCGACGGCGACGCCGTCGAGCTGCAGGAACCTCTTCGCAGGATCGTCATCGATCAGTGCCACCGGACGATACGGCGAATCCCGGTCAAGCCTCATCCGGCGCACCATCGCCTGGCCGACGTGGCCCGCTCCGTACACGACGGCGTTCTCAACGGGGCCCGAGTACTCCATCGCACGCTCGACGAGGTAGCGCTTCGTGTACCGGCCGGCGCCCATGATGATGAACGCGATCGGGAAGGCGATCAGGGGCGTGGACCGCGACAGCCCGAACAGGCCCCCGATGGTGAGAACGGCGAGCCAGACGATCACGGTCACCGTGAATGCCGTCGCGACGAGTGCTCTGACCTCGGCGAAGCTGCCGTAGGGGTGGCGCCCGCGGTAGAGGTAGAAGCCCCAGCCGATCACGAACTGCAGGGTGATGGCGAACAGGATGAGCACGGCGAGCGCGGCCCAGGGGACGCGCGCGTAGTCGAAATCGACACGGAGCATTCGCGCGGCGAAGAGCGCGATGACCCATGCGGAAGCGTCCAGCAGGAACTGGCTGCCGAACCGGGACAGCGGCCCGCGCGAATAGGCGCTCTGCATCCGGCGGGTGAGCGAATCGACTAGGACCATGACGCACCTCCGTCACTCGATCGCTGGATCAGGTCACCCGCCCATAGCCAGACCGTGCTCGCCGCCTCGGCGATCGCAACAACGCCCGCGAAGTCTGCGGGAGCGATGTCGGTCAGGAGACACCCGGTAGCGCTCGACGCAGCAGAGGCCGCGTCGATCTGCAGAACCTGGATTCCGGCGCAGCCCTCTCTGCCCACAGCGGCTGCGATGAAGCCGGCTGACGCATTGCCGATCGCCTGGACACCGGGTGCAGGAACTGCGGCCGACCACGACGCGCCACTGTCGGATGTCGTTGCAAGGCTCCCGTCGGCGCACAGCACGAGTGCCGAGGCCCCGTCGCGCGCTGCGAGGGCCACGACCGACTCGCAAGGCGCTGTTGCCGATCCTGTGGGCGACTGCACGCGCGAGCGATCCGCCGGATCGACGAACCAGGCTCCCGCGAGCTCGTCGGGATACTCCTCGTAGTTGTCACCCGCGACGAAGGTGCGGATCAGCGTGGGCGTGCAGTCCGTGCCCCGCAGTGCCACCATCGTCGCAACGTCGGGCGCCTCCACGACGATGCGCTGGAGAGAGGTCACACCGGTCGGGGCGGTCGCGTCCGTATCGCGCCAACTCGCTCCGCCGTCCGTCGTGAGCTGCGGCGTCGCTTCGGTCTGCGGGCACGGCCCGGTGAGCGCGCGCCACGCCACCTCCGCGTCGAGCGCCGACAGGATGTGGGTCGAGGGCTCAGGCGCGATCGCCGCCGACTCCGCAGGGGAGGACGCCGACGGGCTCGCAGATGCTGAGGGGGATGTGGACCCTCCGGGTTGGGGCGTCACGATCGGAACGGCGTCGGGCTCGACCTCCGTCGCCGCTCGATGAGCACCCAGCGCCCACGCCACGAGCACGGCGTCGAGCACCAGGAACGCGACGAGCGCGAGCACCGGCCACAGCCGGCGCTCGACGCGCCTCTGAGGTCGTCGCGGAGCCGCCATCGTCACTCCTGCGAAGCGCCGGACACGGCGCGGATCGCGCTCGACGTGATGCTCTGAACGGCGGGGACGAGCTGGGCTGCGGATTCCTCGTATACCTCGTCGCTGCGGCGATAGGGGTCGATGACGTCGTCGTCCTCGGGCTGCTCGGGCGGCACCGCGATACCGCGTTTGGTCGCCGCGAGCTCGACGAGAAGCCTCAAGCGCTCGCCCGGGTCCGTAGGCGATGCCGCGAGCTCGCGAAGATCCGCGTCATCGAGGACCTCCGCGAGACGAGCGAATTCGCGGATCGTGAACGTGTGCCGGGATGCGCGTGGGAGAAGCTCCACCACCGCGCGGCGGTGCTCACGCGTGGCGCCGAGGACCAGATCCGCCGACCTCAACTCGGCTTGGGACACCTGACGAGCGAGGTGGACATCGGCTCCCTCTCCGGCGAATCGTCGCGACAGGGCCCGCGCCTGCTCGGTCATCGCCTCCCCTACGAGCGCGCCGGTCCCCGCGCTGCGGACCCGGACGCCGGGGATCCGGCCGAGACCGGAGCGCAGAAGCTGCTCCGCGAGCGGCGAGCGGCAGATGTTGCCCGTGCAGACGGTGAGGATCGTGAAGTCGCTCACGGCTGCTCCATCACCGCCGCGCGCCGCGTCTTCGTCCGGCGGGTCGTGTCGGGCTCTACGGAGGAGATGTCGCCGTAGCCGTACACCCCGTAGCCGTAGGAGTCCGGGCCCTTCGACGGAAGCATGGTGACGATCACGCCGACGAGGCGGCTTCCGATGCTCTCCAGCACGGAGGACGAACCGCTGATCTCGGCCTTCTTCGTCCGGCCGGAGGCAGCGGTGAGCATCGCCCCGCCGGTGAACTTGCTAATCACCGCGGCGTCGGTCACGAGGAGGAGAGGAGGGGCGTCGATGATGACGTAGTCGAACTCGGCCGTGAGGGTCGCGAGGAGGCTGACCATCGCCGTCGACCCGAGAAGCTCGCTCGGGTTCGGAGGAATCCGACCGCTCGGCAGGACGTAGAGAGCGGCGCGCCCCCAGCGCTGGATCACGTCAGAGAGCTCCGCGCGCCCGATCAGCACATCCGTGAGGCCGACACCGCCCTCGATGCCCATGTAGTGCGCCACACGAGGCAGACGGAGGTCTCCGTCGACGAGTGCGACTCGGGCACCTGTGTCTGCCAGCGAGATCGCGAGGTTGCACGCCGTCGTGCTCTTGCCCTCGCCAGGAATGGAGCTCGTCACGACGAAGCTCCGCGGGCCACCCTCGACGTTCAGGAACTGGAGGTTGGTGCGCAACGCGCGGAACGCCTCGGCACGAGGGTTGCGGGGGTCGACGTGAACCACGAGCGGGCGCTTCTTGGCCTCCGGATCGTAGTTGATGCGACCGATGATGGGCGCATCGGTGACCTGCGCGATGTCGTGAGTCGAGTGGATGCGGGTATCCAGAACCGTGCGGAGCGCGGTGATCCCCGTTCCAACGGCGAGTCCGAGCAGCATCCCGAGGGCGATGTTCAGGGGCGCGTTCGGGCTGGAGGGGCGCGAGGCAGCCACTGCCTCCTGCACCGGACTGATGTTCACCGGGCTGAGCGACTCGCCTTCTGGTCGTTCCAACTCGTTGACGACGATGTTGGCCAGACTGCGACCCACTGCGTTCGCGATGTCCGCGGCCCTCTGCGGGTCGGTATCCGAAGCGGAGACTTCGATCAGCACGGTGTTCGCAGGGGAGCTGGCGGTGACCTGCGAGGCGAGTTGAGCCGCTGAGACGGGAAGTCCCAGCTCATCGACGACGGGTTGAAGCACTCGGGAGCTGCGCGCTATCGACACGTACGACGTGACCGCCTGTCGGGCGAAACTCGTGCCCTGCGCGAGTTCCCCCGAGCCGGCATCGGCCGTGAAACTCACGCTCACGTACAGCTGGCTCGTCGCGTCGTAGCGAGGAGTGGACGCGATTGAGAACACCGAGGCGACGCCGACTCCCGCGAGAACTGATGCGACGATCAGAATCCAGTTCTTGTGAAGAATTCGGATGTAGTCCCGCAGGTCCAACTGATGCCCCCTAGGCCAGCGCGCGCATTGAGCGGAGCCTTGAGCTCCGATCTCGAATGCTTCGAGTCTTTCACAGGTTGCCTACCGGGCGGACGCGACCCACTACTGAGCGGCAACCGCGGCGGCGAGCGTTCCTAGGTCGTCATTGCGGAAGGACTCTGCGACGAACTTGCGAGTCGGATCGTCGAGCAGAACGACAGCCTGATCGCCAACGAACGAGGAGCCGGCGTTCGGCATCGTGAAGAAAGCGACATCCGAGGCTCTGAGCTCGCGCAACTCCGACGCCATCGCGACGATCGCTGGCGGTGTCAACCCACCATCGACCGCGAGGAACGGGGACACCGAGGAGACGAGACCGTAGACGCGCGCAGGATCGGCGAGCGTCTGACCGGAGAGGGTCTTGGCGAGGACGGCGCGAAGGAATTCCTGCTGCTGCGCCTGCCTGGTGAAGTCGTTCCCCGTCTTGGCGCGCTCGCGGACGAACATGAGGGCCCTCTCCCCGTCCAGCGCGACTTGGCCCGCCGGGAAGTTCTGCTTGCCGTTGCGGAACGGGGTCGTGTTGTTGACCGTCACGCCACCGAGAGCATCGGTCATCCCCTTGAAGCCCTCGAAATCGATCGCCGCGACGTGATCGATGCGGACGTCGATGAGATTCTCGACCGTCTGCACGAGCCCCGCGGCACCGTCGCTCGCGAACGACCAGTTGATCTTGCCCATCGATCCGTTCGGCTGCTCGACCCAGCTGTCCCGAGGGATCGACATCACATGGACGTCCTCCCGATCGGCGGAGATATGAGCGACCATGATCACGTCAGCCAACGAGGGCTGAACAGCCTCGATGTCGCTCGACCCCAGCTCACCCCGCGTGTCCGAGCCGATGAGAAGGATGTTCATCGCCTCGCCTGCGGGCCCCTCGACCCGCTCAGGCCGATCGGCTTCGAGCGGGAAGACATCCGGGATCGTCGTGACGTTCTGCTGGTACGCGGAGGTGAGCATGAGCGCGTACCCGCCGACGGTCGCGCCGACGAGGGCGAGAACGACGCCGAAAGCCGTCAGCGCCTTGCGCCGACCGGACCAGCGACGACCGTCCGGTCGTCGCCGACGACTCGCTCGTCGCGGTGAGGTGGTCGAGTCAGTCACGCGTCCAGGGTACGTGAGGCCTGCGCGAGTCTCGGACCGGCGCCCCTCCACGCATCGACAGCGGAGTCGAGGATCGCGTCCAGTTCACGAGTGGCCGACCAGCCCAGCGACTCGGTCACCTGCGCGATATCGGCGACGACGGCCGCCGGGTCACCGGCGCGGCGCGGCCGGATGACCGGCTCGGGCCCTCCCCCCGTGCGGCGACGGAGACCCTCCACCACCTCGGCAACCGACGCGCCCGACCCCGTGCCGATGTTGAGCGCCCGATGCGGCTCGAGCTCCGGCCCCGCACCCACGAGCGCGTCGAGCGCGGCGAGATGCGCCTCGGCGACGTCGAGCACGTGCACGAAGTCGCGGACGCACGTGCCGTCGGGCGTCGGGTAGTCGTCGCCGAAGATCACGGGCGCCTCGCCGGCCTCGATGCGCTCGAGAACCATCGGAACGAGGTTGAGCACCGCCCGGTCGGCGAGCTCGGGCCAGCCGGCGCCGGCCACATTGAAATAGCGCAGGCTCGTCGCTTTCAGACCGTGGGCACGGGCGGCATCCGCCACGAGCCACTCCCCCGCGAGCTTGCTGCGGCCGTAGGGGTTGACCGGCTCGGTCGGCGCGTCCTCCGCGACGACGCCAGCCGCATCTCCGTAGACCGCCGCCGAGCTCGAGAACACGAGAGGCGCGACCCCCGCGGCGACCATCGCGCTCAGCACCCCGTGCAGCCCGACGAGGTTCTGCCGGGCGTACCAGAGCGGGCGGTCCACCGACTCGCCGACCTGCTTTCGGGCGGCGAAGTGGATGACGGCGTCGGCGTGCTCGACCCGGAGGATCCGCTCCAGCTCGGCGGGAGCATCCGCCGCCGCCAGATCGAGCTCGTGGAGCGGGAAGCCGGCGATGCGCTCGCGGATGCCCGTCTCCAGATCGTCGACCACGACAGGCTCGTCGCCGCGCTCTGCCAGTAGGCGGCAGACGTGCGAGCCGATGTAGCCGGAGCCGCCGGTGACGAGAACGCGCATGGCGCCCAGTGTATGAGGAGCGCCGACCACGCCGAGCGGCCCGGAGCGAGTCGGCCGTCTACGATGGCTCCGGTCGCCCGTGCGCGCGGGTCGACGGCACGGCGAGGCGGAGACGGACACCATGCAGCCCCGATGGACCCCCGCCCGGCTCGTGACCGCCGCCTACCTGGCGGGTGTCGCACTCGCGGCGATCATCGTCGTCGTCGCACTCGCCGCCATCGTCTGGGCGCTCCCGCGCGGCTTCGACGTGACCGACGAGGGCTGGCTGTACACGCTGCTCACCAACGATCGGGTGACCGCCGGTGAGGCCTGGGGGTTCCACCACCTGCTGCACCCTCTGTTCGAGGCGCTCGGGTCGTCGGTGCTCGCCTTCCGGTGGCTGCGTCTGGGCGTCTACGTGCTCCTCGGGCTCGCTCTCACCGCCACCGCTCACCGCGCGGCCGCTCTCGTCGGCTGGAGGCTGCCCCCCTCGGCCTGGGCGCTCATCGCCGTGGCGAGCCAGCTCGGCACGCTCATGGCCTTCACCTACCCGCCGCGGTACGTCAGCTACAACGAGCTCGCCGCGTGGCTCGCCCAGCTCGGCGCAGCCGCGCTCCTGCTCGTCATCGCCGGCGCCGCGGGCGGTGCGACGGCACGGCGACCCGCCGCCCTGCTCTGGGTCGGCGTCGGCCTCCTGACCGCGCTGCTCGTCGCGGCGAAGTTCTCCGCCTCGATCGCACTGCTCGTGCTCGTGGTGGTCGCGCTCATCGTCGCCCAGCGGCCGCTGGCGGCGCTCGCGCGCATCGGCTTCACCGCAGTCGGCGCCCTCACGGCTGCGGCGCTGCTCGCGGTCAGCGGATTCCCGTTCGCGGCCTACGCGAGCAACGTCGTCGGGCTCCTGACCGATCGGGAGGCGCAGGACGCCTACGCCCACCCGGCGAGCGAGCTGCTGGTCGAGTACGCGCAGGCCATCCGCGACGACGTCGTCGCGATGGGCATCCCCCTCCTCGCCGCGGCGGTGGTCCTGCTCGTGCTCCGCGTCGGCGGACGGACCTCCGACCGGGAGGGGCGGCCCACCGCGCTGACGGTCGTCGCACTGGTCGCGCCGATCGCCCTGGCCGCGGCGCTCATCCTGCGCCCCGCGGCCCGCCCCTTCGACGCCATCGGGGGCACCCTGGTCGTCCTGGGCGTCGCGGCGACCGCGTCGCTCGCGGTCGCGATCGCCGGCACGACCCGCCCCTCGAGCGCGGACGGGTCGAGCGCGGCGCGAGCGCGGTGGCAGGGAGCGGCCGCCATCTCCGTCGTCGCCCTCGCACCGTTCGCCGCCGCCGCCGGCACCAACAACGACCTCACCGGGCAGCTGCTCTACGGCGCGAGCCTGTGGGCGGTGGCGCTCGCGCTCGGGCTCGTCGTCCTGGCCGAGCGCACCGGGAGCCGCCTGCCGGCCGCCCGGCTCGTCGCCCCGCTCGTGGTCGGGGTCATGCTCGTGCAGGGGGGCCTGCACGTTCGCGGCGACATCGTCGAGCATCCGTACCGGATCGCCCCGTACGCCCAGCAGACGGAACCGGCGACGACCGCGCCGCTCGACGGCCTGCTGCTGGAGCCGGAGGCGGCCGCGTGGGCGGACTGGCTCGAGGGGTCGGGCGAGACTCTCGACGCCGAGGGCGTGCCGACGATCGCGATCTCGTCGCCGGCGGCCCTGCTGCTGTTCAACGCGAGCGACTACGCGAGCCCCTGGGTGGCGGTCAACTGGGGGGTCTCGTTCCTGTCGATCGAGCGCAGCTGCGCGAACGGCGCGCCCGACCGGCTGCTGGTGCTCGAGCCCGAGCAGCTCGCCGCAGACCCTGCGCGCGCCACCGAGACCCGCGAGCGCTTCATCGACGCCATCGCCGCCTGCGGCCTGGACTACCCCGCGGACTTCGAGGTCGTGGACGCGCGCGAGTCGGACGACCCGCGCTGGGCCATCACGGTGCGCGAGTACCGCGCCGATCGCTGAGATCGTCGCCGCCGCGGGGCGCCGCCTGCGACCGGGCGCGGCCGAGCGGGCCGTTCTCCGGGTCGGCGAGCGTCAGGTAGGCGGGGCGGCCCATCGCCATGTTCACGGCCATGCCGAGATACTCGGCGACGACGCCGAGCGACATGAGGATGAACCCGGTCGCGACGAGGAGCACGACCATGGTGGAGGTCCAGCCCTCGGGCAGATCGACGCCGATGAGGCGCTGCACGATGAACAGCAGCGCGAGGGCGAAGCCGGCGAGCGCCGTCACCGCGCCGATCACGCTGACGAGGCGCAGCCCGCGCGTGCCGCTCGACAGCACGAGCCGCCAGAAGTGGCCGATGAGCCGACCGAGCGAGTACCCCGACGGCGCACCCTCCTCCCGCATGCGGACATCCGCCGTCGCGACCCGCGGCACGACCCAGCCGAGGGCCACATCGAGATAGACGTTGGGCCCCGCGTACCCGGCGACGCTGCGGCCGATCTCGCCGGTCATCAGTCGGAAGCTCTGGAACTGCGGGGAACCGGCCCCGGGGAGCAGGCCCGCCACGACGCGCTTCGCCGCGCGCGAGGCCGAGTTGCGCAGCCAGCCGTGCGGCGGCGCGTTCGTCGGCCGCGCGTAGACGAGAGGAGCCGAGCGGGCCAGCGCCACGTCGAGCAGAGCGCCGATGAGCGCCGGGTCGTGCTGGCCGTCCTCATCGATCGTCGCGATCCACTCCGCCGTCGTCGCCGACATGCCGGCGAGCGTCGCGGAGTGCTGACCGAAGTTGCGGCTCAGCCAGACCGGGCGGACGAAGTCGTACTGCTCGGCCAGACGACGGATGACCGCATCGGAGCCGTCGCTGCCGTGGTCGAACACGAGCACCGTCTCGACCACGCGCCACCGGTGCCCGTCGGTCGAGGTCGCTCCCTCGGCGAGGACCGCGATCTCCGCCAGGAGCGGCTCGAGCGTGCGCGCGCCGCGATAGACCGGGATGACGACGGAGACCTCATGATCGCGCACCCGGTCAGGCTATCGAACCCGCGTCGCGCCGCAGCGCCGTGGGATGCTGGGGGCGTGACCAGCCTGCGAGCCCGAGCCCTCGCGCTCAGCCGCGACACGCGCATCCGTTTCCTCGCCGTCGGGGCGACCAACACCGCCATGGGCTACGGGGTGTTCGCCGGTCTGCAGCTCGTCGTCTTCCGCGACGTGCCCTTCGGCTATCTCGCGAGCCTCGTGCTCTCGTACGCGGTCGGCATCGCGGTCGCCTTCGTGCTCTACCGGCGATTCGTCTGGCAGGTGCGCGGCAACGTTCTCGTCGACCTGCTGCGCTTCATCGCCGTGTACCTGACGGCGATCGCCCTCAACGCCGCCCTGCTGCCGCTGCTCGTCGAGATCGTCGGCCTGCACCCGCTGCTCGCGCAGCTCGTGGTGCTCGTCATCACCACGCTCGTGAGCTTCTTCGGCCACAGCCGCTTCTCGTTCGCCCGCCCTCCCGGCCGGGAGTGAGGGCGGCGATCAGCAGCCCGCGTACTCCTCGATGCGCGCGGTCAGCGAGCCGACGCCGCCGACGAGGACGACGTTCTTGACGCCCTTCAGTCGGATGTCGTCGAGGATCGACGGCGGAATGCAGTCGCCCGGCGTGACGTAGAGCGGCGCCCCGTTCACGACGGCGAGCGGCGTGCCCGAGAGCGCGTCGGGGAACTTCGAGCCGAGAGCCAGGTACATGGTCGCGCTCGGGCCGAGCTCCGCGCGGTTGAGCGCGGCGGAGACGATGTAGCGGTCCTCGCCGCCGTAGCGCGTCACCTCGGTGACACCGGGCAGGGCCGACAGCGCCGCCTGGATGCCCGCGGAGACCGAGGCCTCGCCGCCGGCGATCACGATCTGGGTCGCCTTGAGGCTCGCGAGCGTCTGCGCCGTCTCGGCGTCGAGCGTCGGCTGCTTGCCGTCGACGAGGATGACCGGCGCATCCTTCGCGCCCGCGGCCGCGCCCGCGGACAGCGCGTCGGGGAAGGTGCGGCCCGTGGCGAGATAGACCCGCTTCGCTCCCGCGGCTCCGAAGGCGTCGAGCGCGAGGCCGCGCGAGACCGCGTAGCGGTTCGGCCCGTCGATGCGCGTCACGGTGGGCGAGTAGGCCTTCAGCTGAGTCAGCACGGTCTCGGAGACCGAGCTCGGACCGCCCGCGATCACGATGCGCGCCGGCTTCAGTCGAGCGAGCTCGAGGGCGACGCTCGGCGGGATCACCGTGGGCTGCACGAGCAGGAGCGGCCCGCCGAGCGATCCGGCCGCGGGGCCCGCGCTCAGCGCGTCGGGGAAGTCCATGCCGTTGGCGATGTAGACCACGGGAGCGGGCGCCGTGAACTGGGCGGCGACGCCCGCCGAGACGACGAAGCGGTCGGAGCCCTCGAAGCGGGACGTCGCGACGCCCGACGGCACCGTCGTGGTGGGGCTGCCGAACCACGTGCTGTAGATGCGCCAGAAGTTGCGGTTGCCGTAGGTCGAGCACGCGTCGCCGGTGCCGAACAGGTTGTTCAGGGCCGGCGCGTTGGGCGTGTAGGGCGTGTAGTTGTAGAGGCCGGCCGTCGCCTGGTTCGCGATCGTCACGCGCTTCGTGCCGCACGACGCGGTGGGGTGGTACTGGATGTTCTCCACGCCGACCTGGAAGTTGTAGTTCTGCGGGTTCTGCGCGTACCGCTTGAACTGGCCTGCGGCGTTGTAGACCTGGTTGAAGAAGCCCGCGTAGTCGGGGTGGCACCAGCCGGGCCGATTGGGGTCGTCCGGGCAGTAGTAGCCCATGGCCCGGTCGAGGATGTAGTCGCTCGGGCGCAGCGCCGTGACGAGGCTCTGCTCCTTCTGCAGCGTGACGAGGAGCGCCTTCGCGCTCACACCGCACGAGCGCTGGATCTTGAACAGGACGCGCGACGCCGGCTCGTTCGCCGCACCCTCGTACCCCTGGCAGCGCGTGGTCGCCGCGCGATCCGGAGTGGTGACCTTCAGGATGTCGAGGCAGTTCGTGTTCAGGCACGCGCCGCTCTGCGCGGCGAGGAACGCCTGGATCTCGGCCTCGGTCATCGCGCTGTCGTGGAAGAACGCGTAGTCGCTGATGATGTTGCCCGGGTCGAACTCCGAGCCCGAGAGCGCCGAGGCGCTCGTCGGCGGCTGGACGGCGACGACGAACGTCGCGAGCACGAGCGCGGCCGCTCCGATCGCGACGGACCGGACGAGCGCGCTGACACGGTTGACGATCACGGTGAATCCCCCCAATGGCATGGGCGACCCCCCCGGACGCCTCACTGCCAATCAACAGGGTAACCCGGGAACGCCGTTTTGACGATTGTCGTCCGGTCAGCGGCTCCGACGCGCGAACGACGCGGCCATCATGCGCAGCGGGGCCTCGCGGGCGAGCACGCGACGCGGGCTGCGCGTGAGCAGCGTCGCCGGTCGGCCGTAGGCGCGGCGAGCTCGGGCGAGGGCGAGCAGGCGCCGGGCATCCGCCCCCGAATCGGAGGGCAGGGCGTCGAGGAGGCGACGGTCGGCGATCGACATCGTCTCGATCGCCGACGGGGCGGCGGCGCGGATGCTCCGCACGAGCCGCGCGAGGGCGTCGCGCTCGCCGCTCGACCACTGGCCCGGGTCGGGGCGGTTCACGAACTCACCCAGCACATTGATGCGCAGCAGCTTCGCCCCGAGAGCGTCACGCGCGGCTTCCGGCAGCCCGCGGAACCAGCGGTCGTCGAGCACCTCGTCGATGAACGCCAGCGTCGTGGCCAGCGGTCGGGCGGTGAGGGTCACCCGGTCGCGCGCGTCGTCGTGCACGACGTAGGCCGGCCCGTCGGCGAGGGCGATGGTCGCGCCCGAGAACCAGAGCCGGGCCGAGAACAGGACGTCCTCGCCCTGCGACAGCCCCCCGCCGAAGCGCGTGGCGCCGACGAGCGCGCGGCGGAGGAGCCCGAGGGGCGCGCTGCGGTAGGAGAGCCGGTCGCGCACGCCGTCGAGCCGCGTCCGGCGGCCCGGCCGCGCGGGAGGCGTCGCGACCGTCGCATCGCGTCCGGCCGCGTCCCGACGGACGATGCGCGGCAGCACGATGTCGGCCCCCATCGCCCGGGCGCGCGCGTGCCAGGCGGCGAGCGCCCCGGCCTCGAGCTCGTCGTCGGAGCCCATGATCGCGACCCACTCCCCCGTCGCCGCGTCGAGGCCCGCGTTGAAGGGTCCGGAGGGCGAGCGGACGCCGTCGCCATGCGCGAGGAGTCGGACGCGGTCATCGTCGGCGAGGGCGCCGAGCCGAGCGGCGACGATCGCGGGGTCGAGGTCGTGGCAGACGACCGTGACACGCACCGGGGGTCCGTCGACGGGGCCGGCGAGCGCGGAGGACACCGCGCGCTCGACCGGACGCTCGGGGCTGTGCACGGCGATGACGAGGTCGATCGCGGGGTCGCCTGCGCCCGATTCAGCCATGGAGTCGACCTTATAGACTCGGCCGTCGTGCGAATCATCAGCGTCGTCGGCGCCCGCCCTCAGTTCGTGAAGCTCGCCCCGATCGCACGCGCCGCCACCGAGGCCGGGGTCGAGCACGTCATCGTGCACACCGGCCAGCACTACGACCCGATCATGAGCGACGTCTTCTTCGACGACCTCCAGATCCCCGCCCCCGACCTGCACCTCGGCGTCGGCTCGGGCAGCCACGGCCACCAGACCGGCGTCATGCTCGGCGCGCTCGAGGACGCCTTCCTGCAGCACCGCCCCGACTGGGTGCTGGTCTACGGCGACACCAACTCCACGCTCGCCGCGGCCGTCGCCGCCGTGAAGATCCACCTGCCCCTCGCTCACCTCGAGGCGGGCCTGCGCTCGTTCAACCGCCGGATGCCCGAGGAGCACAACCGCGTTCTCACCGACCACGCCGCCGACCTCTGCCTCGCCCCCACCGAGCAGGCGATGACCCACCTCGCCGCCGAGGGCCTCGCCGAGCGCTCGCTGCTCGTGGGCGACGTCATGACCGACGTGCTCCACCAGGTGCGCGACGCCGCCGCCGATCGCGGCGCCTCGCCCGTCCGGCACGCGCCCGGCACCTACTCGATCGCGACCATCCACCGCGCGGAGACGACGGACGACCGCGACCGCCTCGCCGCGGTGCTGGATGCCCTGCGCTCGCTCGACCACCCGGTCGTGCTGCTCGCCCACCCCCGGCTGGTGGCCCGCGCCGCGGAGTTCGGGCTCGAGCTCGAGGGCGGCTCGCTCGAGTCGCGGGCGCCGCTCGCCTACCCCGACCTCGTCGCCGCCGTGCAGTCCAGCCGCGGCGTCGTGACCGACTCCGGCGGCCTGCAGAAGGAGGCCTTCCTGCTGCGCGTGCCGTGCACGACCGTGCGCACCGAGACCGAGTGGGTCGAGACGGTCGCGCTCGGCTGGAACGTGCTCGCGCTCACGAGCGAGGAGATCCGCGCCGCGGCGTCGCGGCCGGCGCCCGCGCCGACCGACGAGGCACCCTACGGCGACGGGTTCGCCGCCGGACGCGTCATCGAGGCGCTCCGGCTGCGCGGCGAGGCGGTCAGCGCCCGCGGCTGAGGATCGCGCCGATCGCCGTCGCCCACTTCTCGACCTCGAGCTCGGCCGAGAGGGCGCGGGCTGACCGATGAGACGCGGCCTTCCACGCGTCGACCGTCGCGGGGGTCAGGCCGTCGAGCTCGCGCGTCAGCGCGGCGGCGGTGAAGTCGTCCGTCACCGCCCCGACGCCGTGCTCGCGCACGATCGCGGCCATGTCCGGCGTCGGACCGACGATGACGCCGAGCCGCGCCTGCACGAAATCGAACAGCTTGTTGGGCAGCGCCCAGCGGTAGTTCACGTTGACGGGCGGAAGCACGAAGACGCCCACGTCGTACCGCGCGATCGTGTCGGCGAGCTCGTCGTACGGCACGGGCGGGTGCAGCGCGCATCGCGCCGACGCCGCGCACAGCTCGGCGAGCTCGAGCATGAACCGCGGGTCGTTGCGCGTCAGGAAGAGATCGAGCGTCACGTCGGCGGTCGACCTCTCGACGGCCTCGACCATGAGCGCGATGCCGCGATTGGCCAGGCCGGCGCCGCTGTGCACCAGGCGGATGGGCGACCCCGTGCCGTGGGGGTCGCGATCGATCGACGGAGCCGCGTTCGTGACGACCGACGCCTGGATCCCGAACTCGGCGCGGTACTCGCGCGCGAGCCCCGGCGAGACCGTCGAGACGCTCGGCACGCGAGCCGCGTGGCGTCGCGTCATCCAGCGCACGAACGGGGCGACGAACACGCGCCAGCGCCAGAGCTCCTCGCGCTGACGCGGCGCGTACTCGTGGAGGTCGAGGTGCACCTGCTGCGGGGGCACGACCTCGAGCGCGATGCCGGCGGATTCGATGTCGTTGGCGAGGATCGCGTCGATCTCGCGCCCGCGCAGCGCCTCGCGCGCCGCGATGAGCGCGGCGTTGCCCCGATAGGCCCGCCGGTACTGCCGCAGGATCAGCGCCACCCGCGGCCACCGCCACAGCGCCGCCTCGTCGGGGATGGCGCAGTGCTCGGCGACGCCCTCGGGCGCCGGCCCGTAGCCGATCGTCGTCACGGCGCACTGCTCGCGGAAGCGCGCGATCTGCTTGAGCACCCGGGCGTCGGAGACCAGTCGCGAGAACGCGATGATGACCAGCCGGGGGCGCGGGTCCGTCATGACCTCGCCCGCTCGAGCATCGTGCGCAGGGCATCCCGCCAAGCGCCCATCGCGTGCTCCGACGACAGCGGCGCAGCAGCGCGGTGGGCGGCCTCCTTGAGGGACCGCACCTGCTCGAGCGTCAGCGAGTCGAGCGTCGAGGCGAGGTCGGCGGCGCTGAAGCCCGCCGTCACGAGTCCGAGCCCGTGCTCGACGGCGTAGCGGGCCATCTCGGGCGAGGGGCCCACGATGACGCCCAGTCGCGCCTGCACGTAGTCGAAGAACTTGTTCGGCAGCGCCCACTCGTTGTTGACGGTCACCGGGGGCAGGACGTGCACGCCGATGTCGTAGCCGTTGAGCGTGTCGACGAGCCGCGCGTAGGGCACCGGGTCGTGCACGGTCACGCGGTCGGAGGCGGCGGCGAGCTCGCGCAGCTCGCCGAGCAGCCCCGGGTCGTTGGGCATGAGGTAGAGGTCGAGCGTCACGGGCGTCGACGTCGACTCGACCGCCTCCACGAGCTCGAGCAGCCCGCGTCGACGCAGGCAGGCGCCGGAGTGCACGAGCCGGATGGGCTCCCCGACCTCGGTCGGCCGCCGGTCGGCGAACGGCGCCGCGTTGACGACCAGGTCGGGGGTGACGCCGCTCAGACGCGCGTACTCCTGGGCGATGCGGGCGCCGACCGTGGTGACCGCGCTCGCGCGCGGCAGCCAGCGACGTGCCGTCGACTCGAAGAGCGGCTGGAGGTAGCGGCGCCACCCCGCGCTGTCGTCGTGCAGCCGCGGGGTGTACTCGTGCAGGTCGAGAAGGTGGCCGCCCGCGGAGGGGATCGACAGCCCGACGGGCGCCGCTTCGAGCTCGTTGACGATCACCGCGTCGAAGCGGCGGCCCGCGAGGGCCGAGCGCACCCACGCGATCGCCGGAGCGCGGTGCAGGGCGAGCGTGCGCAGACGAAGCACGAGCAGCTTCGGGCGGAGAGGGAGGATCTTCCTGTCGTCCGGGATCCGCACGTGCTCGACGACCCCGGCGGGGGCGTCGCCGTAGCCGCAGGTCACGACGTCGGCCACCTCGCGTGCGAGCTCGAGCTGCTTGAGCACGCGGGCGTCCGACCCGATCGGCGAGAAGGAGAGGATGAGCACGAGAGGACGGCCGGGCATCCGCTCATTCTCCCGCATGACGCTCACGACCCGTCCAGGCCGAGCGACGAGGACAGAACCGCCGCGGCGAGGCGCCCGTCGTGCACGGCGCGCACGAAGGCCGGGCCTTGCGCCGCCCGATCGCGAGCGGCCGCCGGATCCGCGACGATCGCCCGGAGCACGCCCTCGAGGTCGGCGGCCGACGCCGAGATGATCGGCAGCTCCCTGCCGGACTGCTCGCGCACGCGCTCCCGCACGCGGTCGTCGATGTCGGCGATCACGATGCGGCCGGCCGCCATCGCCTCGACCGCCGCGACGCCGTAGCTGCCCAGACGGAACTGCTCGAGCACGACGTCGGCCCCGCGCAGCACGGCCGGCATCTCCTCATGCGGCACGCCCTCGATCCGTCGGTACTCGATGACGCCCTCGGCCGCGAGCGCCGTCAGCACCGGCTCGATGAGCGACGTGCCCTTCACCACCGCCGTGCTCGGCGCGTGCACGACCCTCAGGGGTCGGCCCGCGGTCGGAGGGATCGCGCCGGCCCAGCGGTCGGGGTCGACGACGAGCGGCAGCCATGTCGCCGCGGGGAGGTCGTCGAGCAGATCGGGGGTCGACACGAACGACGGCAGCGGGCTCGATTGCGCACGTCGGCGCTGAGCGGCCGAGCTCGAGCGCAGCGCCGGCACCGCGGCCCACATCTCATCGGAGTACGGCGAGCTCGCGCGCGCGGCCGCGTGCCGGTCGGGGTCGCGAATGTCGCTGCCGTGCCAGAGGAAGGCGACGCGGATGCCTCGCGCGAGCAGATCGCGGACATCGCGATCGACGTCGCCGCGCGCCCCGCCCGCGAGCACGGGTCGCCCGCTCTCGATGAGCACGTGCGTCGCGCGCGCGAGCACGGCACGACGGTGCGCGGCCTGCCACCGCCGCGACCAGGCGAAGACGGGCGCGGGCACGCGCGCGGTCACGGCGTGCTGGAAGCGCGAGCCGCGCTCGACCTGGAAGGCGACGGCCGAGGTCGACGGGGTGTGCGCGGCCATGGCGCGCGCCCAGGCCTCGCCCTGGCCCGCCGAGTTCTCGGGGCCGATGAGCACCCGGTGACGCGCACCCGCCGCGAACGCGACCGGCGCGGGCACCGCGTGCGGGTCGAAGCTGCGGTCGCGCGGCAGCAGGCGCGCGATGACCGCATCGGGCACGAGCCGCGACAGTCGGCCGAGAGCGCTCACGAGGGCCCCCAGCGGTCGAGGCGGTACAGGAGGAATCGCCGCAGAGTCGACTCGCGATCGAACGTCCGCAGGAGCGAGCGCGGCAGCGTGCGATCGGCCCACCCCGCGGCGTCGGCGCGCCCGACTGCCGCGAGCACCGGGTCGATTCCCGACGCGTCCGCCTCTGCGGCGTGCTCGAGGATGCTGCGCTCGGCTCGCGCGAACGGCTCGAGCGCCCGCGGCGCGAGCTCGAGCCCGCCCCGCACGACTTCCGCGAGGGCGCGCGCATCGTCGGCCGCCCAGGCATCGGCTGCCCGTCGAGCGCGCACCGCGCCGAGCACGTGGATGCGCAGGAGCTTCACGACGAGCGCATGCAGGACCGCGGCGCCGAGCGATCGCACCCACTCCCGGGCGAGCAGCCGCCGCAGGGGCTCGAGCGCGAGCGCGGCCGGGCGGGGCGCCTCGGTCACGCGGTCGGCCGCATCGGCGCCGATGACGTAGGCCGGAAGGTCGACCGGGAAGTCGATGCGGATGGGCTGCGACCACAGCCAGGTGCTCAGCTCGAGGTCGACACCGGCGGGCAGGCGGGTGACGAACGGCTCCGGCAGAGCGGCGAGCAGCGAGCGGCGGATCAGGGCGAGCGGCGAGCTCCGATAGAAGAGGCGGTCGCGGACAGGACTCAGCGCGCGTCGATGCCGCCAGCGGGCCAGCGGGTTGCGCAGGAGCTCGCCGGACTGATGCCGAAGAGGCACGATGAGGACATCCGGCCCGCTTCGCTCGACCTCGTCGAGGTACGCGTCGATGGCGCCGGGCTCGAAGAAGTCGTCGGAGCCCATCACCGCGACGTACTCGGCGGTCGCGGCGGCGACGCCCGCGTTGAGCGGGCCCGCGGGGCTGCGGACGCCGTCGGTGTGGGCGATGAGTCGCACGCGGCCCGCGGGGAGGCCGTCGAGCAGCGGTCGGATGTCGTCGACCGGCACCTCGTGGCAGACCACGGTGACCCGCACGCGCGCATCGTCGGAATCGCCCAGCACCGACTCGACTGCGCGACGGATCGGCCGGTCGACGGTGTGGACCGCGATCACCAGATCGAGGACGAGCGAGCCCGTGGGCCGAACGGTCATGCCGGGGAGAGCCCGGAGAGCGCGGCCTGCACGGCGAACTCGGGGACGGACGCCACGAGCTCGTCGAACGTGCCGCGCGCGACGATGCGGCCGTCGGCCATGAAGCACACCTGGTCGCTGTCCCTGATGGTGGAGAGCCGGTGGGCGACCGCGACGACGGTCACTTCGCCGCGGAGCTCGCGGATCGCCGCCGCGACATCCGACTCGGTCTTGGTGTCGAGCGCGCTCGTCGCCTCGTCGAGGACGAGCACGAGCGGATCGTCGAAGAGAGCGCGGGCGATGCCGAGCCGCTGGCGCTGCCCGCCCGAGAGCGACATGCCGCGGTCGCCGACGCGCCCGTGGATTCCTCCCGGTCGCGACGCGATGACATCCCAGAGCTGCGCCCGGCGCAGAGCCTGCTCCACGCGGGCCTCGTCGATATCGCCCTCCCACACGAGTGCCACGTTCTCGGCGACCGTGCCGTCGAACAGGGCGACATCCTGCGGGACGTAGCCGACCCGCGAGCGCCACGCGGCGAGCACGTCCTCCAGCCGCTGGTCGCCCACGAGGGCGGTGCCCGACGAGGGCACGAGCAGACCCAGGATGAGGTCGACGAGCGTCGACTTGCCCGCGCCGGAGGAGCCCACGAGCCCGAGGCTCGACCCCATCGGCAGCCGGAGGGAGACCCCCTGGAGCGCGGGAGCGTCCGCCCCCGGATAGGTGAAGGACACATCGGCGAGCTCGAGGGCCTCGGGCTCGCCCACGATGGGATCGTGGCCGATCGTCTCGGCATGCTCGATGTACGACTCGGCGAGAGTGATGTCGATGATGACCGCGCGGACCTGGGGGACGTTCGCGTGCGTCGAGGTGACGATCGACTGGAACCCGGTGAGCGAGGGGACGAGCCGGAACCCGGCGACTCCGAAGAGGGCGACCGCGGCGAACGCCTCGGTCAGGCCTCCCCCGATGTAGGCCACTCCCCCGACGAGGAGGAAGCCGCCGACGAGCGCGGCATCCAGCACGAACTTCGGCACGGTGCCCAGGAAGGAGATGTTCGCGCGAGCGCGCGTGGTGTGGATCCGGTTCTCGTGGACGACTCGCGCGACCTCGCCCGCCTTGTCCGCGAGCGTGATCTCCTTCAGCGCCGACACCATGTCGGTCATCAGACGCGCGACCTTGAAGGAGTAGTCGCGATTCACCCTGCCCGCCTGGATGGCGCGGCGGGAGACGACGAGGTAGAGGAGGGCCGCGATCGCGCCGAGGTACAGCACCGTCACGAGCGCGGTCACCGGCTGCGCGACGACGAGCACCACGAGCACGGCGGCGAAGGTCGTGAGCAGGCTCGGGAGGGTCGACACCGGCAGCAGGAAGCCCGCCGTGACGTTCGCGATGCCGACGTCGGCCATCCGGACGAGCTGCGAGGTGTTGCGCTTGAGCCTCTCCGTCCACGGGGCGCGGATGTAGGCGTTGAAGAGACGGTCGCCGATCTCGAGCTCGAAGCGGGCGAAGCGCCGCGTGGCGACCCACTGCAGCAGCAGCGCGAGGGACGACTTCGCGATGATGAGGCCGGAGACCACGACGAGGATCCACACGTACCCGTCGACCCCGACCGACCCGACGAGGGGCAGCTCGACCGGGCGGCCCGCCACCATCGCCCCGAGCGACAGCGCCAGCAGAGCGAGGGCGCTGATGTCGATGAGCGCGAGGGCGCTCGTGACGATGACGTACACGACGAGGAAGTTCACCGCGCGCGTCGGGAGGTAGGGCACGATGCTCGTCAGCGTCCGCCAGATGAGGATCATGCGTGCGGGCCTCCGGGTCGGTGTCGCGAGGTCATCGCGGAGTACGCCGCGACGAGCGCCTCGATGTCATCCTCCCACCGGTGCTCCTGCGCCGCGGCGAGCGCCGCCCGCGACAGTCGCTCGCGATCCACGAGCACCGACCGGACGGCGTCGGCGAGCTCGCGGGAATCGGCGCTCTCGCCGACGATGACGCCCGCGCCCGACTGGGACACGATCGCTCCCGTGTCCGGCAGGTCGTTCGCGATGATCGGGAGCCCGGCGTGCAGCGACTCGAACAGCTTGTTCGGCAGCGAGTAGCGGTAGCTGAGGCACGAGGGGTTCGTGAGCACGAACGAGACGTCGCCGTCGGCGAGCGCCGTCGTGACCTCGTGCGAGTCGACGGAGCCCACCAGGTGCAGGCGTCCTGCCGCTCCGACGCCGACCGCGCGCCGCCGCAGCTGGGCCGCGACGATCTCGGATGCCGGCCCGATCGCGACGAGGTGGTGGTCGGCGGGGAGGTGGGCGAGAGCATCCACCACCCGCTCGATGCCCCGATTGGTCGTGACGCCGCCGCAGTAGACGAGCACGCGCGCGTCGTCGGGAAGCGAGGCGAGCTCGCGGAGGCGGCCGCGGCCGCGGTCGCCCGCGGTCGGCGAGGCGGCGGGGATGTTGCGGACGAGAAGGGGTTCGCGCGTGAGCCGGTAGCGATCCTGCAGCCACCGCGCGATCGACGGGGAGACCGTCACGACGAGCTCCGCGCGGCGGATGCCGCGCCGCTCGACGATGCGCTCCCAGCGCTTCGCGAACGGCCGGTCGGCCCGGACGTTGCGCTCCGTCCAGAGCTCGTGCGAGTCGTACACGAGCGGGATGCGCAGCCGACGAGCGGCGCGCGCGGCCGGCGAGAGCGTGTTCGCGTCGTGCGCGTGGATCGCGTCGGGGCGCCACGCGAGCAGCTCGCGGCGGGCGCGGCGCCAGTAGCTCGCCATGCGCAGCGTGAGGTCGAGCCGACCCCACAGGTCGATGAGGACTCCCTTGAGCCCGCCGATGGGGGCGCGCGCGGCCGGAGCGGCGGCTGCGGGTGGGGCCGGGGCCGCCGAGGAGGACGGGCTCGGCGTCGTCGGCGTCGGCGCCGGCGTCGGCGTCGGCGCCGGAGCGACGGCCGGTGTCGACGACCGGCGGATGAGGCGTCGCACCGCGTCGCCCCAGATGGGCAGCAGGTGCTTGATCTCGACGATCGGCACGCGGAGGGTCTCGAATGCCGGGCGACTGCGGTCGAGCCCGGGGGCGTAGCGGCCGCGGGCGACCGCGAGCGCGATGACGCGGACCTCGGCGCCCGCCTCGCTCAGCGCGGTGGCCTCCTTGATGACCCGGGCATCGGAGGAGAGGTCGTTGTACACGAGCATGGCGATGCGCCGACCAGTCAGCGGTCCGTCCGTCGACACGTGGTGCCCGTCCCCTCCCCGCGCGGCCGGGCGGCTCGGCGGCGTCGCCTCGAGGCGCGACTCGGACAAGGATAGTGCGGCGGCCCCGGCGACGCGGCGCGTACCCTTGAGCCTCGTGCCGTCGGTTCCGCTCGACCCTGCCCGGCCACCGCGTCTGGACTCCCTCACGGGGCTGCGATGGTGGGCGGCGTTCGGCGTCTTCCTGCACCACATGACGAACCTCGCGCCGCTCCCTGTCCATGCCGCTCTCTCGCTCGGCAACTACGGCGTGATGTTCTTCTTCGTGCTCTCGGGCTTCGTGCTCACCTGGTCGGCGCAGGCGATCTCGACGAGCACCTTCTACTGGCGCCGGTTCGCGCGCATCTACCCCGCGCACCTCGTCGCGCTCGCGGTGGCGATCCCCGTCTTCTACAGCCTCACCCCCGCGGCGGAGGACTGGTGGGTCAAGCCGCTCGATCTCGGCGTGCTCCTGCTGTCCGTCCTGCTCGTCCAGGGCTGGTGGCGCGAGCCGACCATCCTGTTCTCGGGCAACCCTGCCGCGTGGACGCTCACGTGCGAGGCCTTCTTCTACGCCCTCCACCCGTACCTCTCCCGCGTGCTGCGCCTGCTCTCGACGCGTCGCGCCGTCGGCGCGGCCGTCGCTCTCATCGGCCTGTCGTTCGCCTGGCGGTTCGTCGAGCTCATCGGGCCCGGCCTCCTCCCGGGGGCGCTGCCGTGGCCCATCGCGCGCCTCGGCGAGTTCCTCCTCGGCATGTGCCTCGCGCACGCGATGCGCACCGGCTGGCGCCCCCGACTCCCTGCCGGCGCGACGATGATCGCCTCGCTGCTGCTCCTCGCGGTCATCGCCGTGACGGTCTCCACCCCGTGGCTCGCGCCCGTCGAGCCCGTCATCCGCCCCTTCATCAACGAGTGGATGCTCGTGACCTGCGCCGCGCTCATCACCGCGGTCGCGGCGCGCGATCTGCACGGCGGCAGGTCGCTCCTCCGCCACCCGGTGCTCGTCCGGCTCGGGGAGGCGTCGTACGCCTTCTACCTCGTGCACGCGACGATCATCTACGCCGTGCTCTCCGTCGTCGGCAGGCAGCTCGGCCCGATCGCTCTCGTCTGGTACCCGCTCATGCTCGCGGCCTGCATCGTCGCGGCCTTCGCCCTGCACCTGCTCGTCGAGAAGCCCATGGAGCGCCGCCTGCGGCGCTGGGGGGACGCGCGCGACGAGCGTCGCCGAACGGCCCGGCGCTCGACGGGCGAGGAGCCCGATCGGTCTCGCGAGCTCGTCTGAGCGGTCGTGCCCCTCCCCCCGAGCGGTCAGCGGGGCGCGAGCAGCTCCACGGCGTCGGCGGCGCGCTCAGCCGCGGCGCCGAGCGAGATCTCCACGCGCGCCCACCGGGCGAGCTCGGCGCGCGCGGCGGGCGTCGGGCGCTCGTCGCGGGCGTCGCGCAGGGCGGCGGCCACGGCATCCGCATCGTGGTCGACGGCGCGCGCGAGCGGCGCCGACTCGGCGAACGCGCGCCCCGGCCCCTCCCCCGCGTACAGGACGGGGGTGCCGGTGGAGACGGCGGCGTACATCTTCGTCGGGAAGGCGAAACCGTAGCCGCCCTCCGGCTTGACGCTGGCGACGGCGACCCGGGCGCCGCGCAGCCAGCGCGCGACCTCCGTCGCGGGTACGGTGTCGAGGAACTCGACGCGCCCGGGCGCGATCGCCTCGGCGCGGGCCCGCAGCGCGTCGCGCTCGACGCCGGCACCGAGGAACACCAGGCGCATCCCCGTCACCGACGCCATCGCCTCGACGAAGACGCCCGCCCCGTGGACCTCGCTCGCCGTGCCGGCGTAGAGGGCGTAGGGCTCGTCGCGCTCGACCGCCTCGCCCTCGGGCGAGAAGACGCCCGTGTCGATGCCGTTGCCCACCTCGGCGATGCGGTCGGCCGCCACCCCGAGCTCGCGAAGGCGCGCCGACACCGACTCGGAGACCGAGAGCACTCGTGCGGCGCCGCCCCACGAGAGTCGCTCGAGCCGGCGCACGGCCGCGACGACGGGGGCGGGGCTCCCGGCGCTGCCGGCGGCGTCGGCGAGGATGTCTCCCGCGTAGTAGAGGTAGGGGGTCCGGCGGAGCGCGCACACCAGGCGCACGACCGCGCCCGTCGTGGGCGGCGGCTCGACCACCACGGCATCGGCGCGCCGGGCCATCAGCAGGCGGGCGATGAGGGGCACGTCGAAGCTCAGATACTGCACGTAGCCGCGGACGGCACCGGAGCGATCGCGGAGCACCGGCGCCCGGCGGACCGTCACGCCGGCGGCGTCGGCGATGCGCTGCGAGGCCGGAGGGCGGCTCGTGAGCACCTCGACCTCGTGGCCGCGGGCGACGAGCGCCTTCGCGAGCGCCTCCAGCCGGAAGGCCGCGGCCGCGGGCTCCGGCGAGAAGATCCGGCTCGCGATGACGACGCGCATCGTCAGAAGTCGACCGCGACGCCCGTTCGAGCCGAGCGGAGCATCCCCTCGACGACCTCGAGAGTGCGCAGGCCCTGCTCCATCGTCACGACGTCGGTCGGCTCGCCCAGGACGGCGTCGCGGAAGTTCTCGTGCTCGACGCGCAGCGGCTCGCGCTTGGCGAACGCGTAGCGGATCACGTCGCCCTCGCTCACACCGCGGAAGCTCGAGACCGACTCCCACTCCAGCGGGATGGTGCCGTTGGCGTAGAAGGTGAGGTCGCCCGTCGCGGTGTCGGCGACGAACGCGCCGCGCTCGCCGGTGACGATCGTGATGCGCTCCTTCATCGGGCTCAGCCAGTTGACGAGGTGCGAGACGACCGTGCCGTTCGCGAGACGACCCGTCGCCGTCACCATGTCCTCGTACTCGCGGCCGCTCTTGTGCGCCGTCTGGGCGAACACCGTGCGGTAGGTGCTCTGCGCGACCCAGGCGGTGAGGTCGATGTCGTGGCTCGCGAGGTCCTTGCCGACGCCGACGTCGGCGATGCGCGACGGGAACGGGCCCTGGCGGCGCGTGGCGATCTGGTAGACGTCGCCGAGGTCGCCGGCCTCGAGGCGGCGCCGGAGCTCCTGCAGAGCGGGGTTGAACCGCTCGATGTGGCCGACCGCACCGACGAGGCCCTTCGCGGCGAACGCGTCGACCATGCGCTGGCCCGCCTCGACGGTGTCGGCGATGGGCTTCTCGACGAGCGTGTGGACCCCGGCCTCCGCGAGCCGGAGCGCGGCATCCTCATGGAATCGCGTCGGGACGGCGACGACCGCGATGTCGATGCCCGCCCCGATGAGCGCGTCGATGTCGGGGAGGATCGGCAGGCGGCCGGCGACGCCGTGCGGGTCGCCCCCGGGGTCGGCGATCGCGACGAGCTCGACGCCCGGAAGCTCGCGCAGCACGCGGGCGTGGTGGCGGCCCATCATGCCGACGCCGAGGAGGCCGGCGCGGAGATCGGCCATCAGGAGCCCGCCTTCGCGACCTTGTTCACGGCCTTCACGATCCGCGCGAGGTCCTTCTTCGTCAGCGAGGGGTGCACGGGCAGCGACACGACCTCGGCCGCGGCGCGCTCGGTCTCCGGCAGATCGAGACCGGGGGCGAACTTCGCAAGGGAGGAGAGGCGGTGGTTCGGGATCGGGTAGTAGACGCCCGAGCCGATGCCGTGCTCCTCGCGGAGCGCCGTCACGAAGCCGTCGCGGTCGTGCGGCACGCGGATCGTGTACTGGTGGTACACGTGGACCGCGCCCTGCGCGACCACCGGGATCTGCACGTTCGTCAGGTGGCGGTCGAGGTAGGCCGCGTTCTCCTGCCGGGCGGCCGTCCAGCGGTCGACCTTCGTCAGCTGCACGCGGCCGATGGCGGCGTGAATGTCGGTCATGCGCGCGTTGAAGCCGATGACCTCGTTCGCGTACTGCTTCTCCATGCCCTGGTTGCGCAGCAGCTTGACGCCGCGTACGAGCTCCGCGGAGTCGCACGCGACCATGCCGCCCTCGCCCGAGGTCATGTTCTTCGTGGGGTAGAGGCTGAACATCGCGAAGCGGCCCCAGGTGCCGACCGGGCGGCCGTCGATCGAGGCGCCGTGCGCCTGCGCGGCGTCCTCGTAGATCTCGATGCCGTACTTCTTCGCGATGGCCTCGAGCTCGCGCATGCGGGCGGGGTGGCCGTAGAGGTGCACGGGCATGATCGCCTTCGTGCGGGGGGTGATCGCTGCCTCGACGGCTGCGGGGTCGAGGCCGAAGGTCTCGGGCTCGATGTCGACGAACACGGGGGTCGCACCGGTCAGGGCGACCGAGTTGCCGGTCGCCGCGAACGTGAACGAGGGCACGATGACCTCGTCGCCCGGGCCGACGCCCGCGGCGAGCTGGCCGAGGTGCTGGCCCGCGGTGCCGCTGTTGACGGCGACGCACGCGCGGCCCTGAACGAAGTGCGCGCCGAACTCCTGCTCGAAGGCCGCCACCTCCGGGCCCTGGGCGATCATGCCGGTCTTCATGACGCGCATGACGGCGCGGCGCTCGTCCCGGCCGATGATCGGCTTCGCGGCGGGGATCAGGGGCTTGCTCACGCGGGGGCGTCCTCTCTCAGTGCTCCGTCGGTCTCGCGGTATGTCTCGCCGGTCTGCGGGCAGACCCACGCGCCGTCCTTCTCGATCAGCCGGACGCCCGCGCGCCCCACCCAGCCGAGGCGCCGCGCGGGCACTCCCGCCATGAGGGCGAAGTCGGGGACGTCCTTGGTCACGACGCTGCCGGCGGCGATCGTCGCCCAGCGGCCGATCGTGACGGGCGCGACGCACACCGCGCGAGCGCCGATCGCGGCGCCCTCGCGGATCGTCACGCCCACCGGCTCCCAGTCGTGGGCCGACTTCGGGCTGCCGTCGGGGTTGACCGCGCGCGGGTAGGTGTCGTTGGTCAGCACGACGGCCGGGCCGATGAACACGCCGGCCTCCAGCTGCGCGGGCTCGTAGACCAGGGCGTAGTTCTGCACCTTGCAGTTGTCGCCGAGCTCGACGCCGGTGCCGATGTAGGCGCCGCGGCCGACGACGCAGTTGCGCCCGAGGCGCGCGTCCTCGCGCACCTGGGCGAGATGCCAGATCGACGACCCGGCGCCGATGGTCGCGGACTCGGCGACATCGGCGGAATCGACGATGCGCACGTCGGACGGTTGAGGCACGAGAGGGGCTCCCAGAGGATCGAGGCGAATGCTCGGCGCGGGCTCCCAGGCTATCGCGTTCTGCCAGAATGTCCGGTATGCCCCCCGCTCCCCCCTCCGGCATCGCCGGCGCGCACGGCGCGGAGCGCGACGGTGGAAGCTGGGTGGTGATCCCCCTCTACAACGAGGCGAGCGTCATCGCCGGCGTCATCGCCGAGCTGCAGGAGGTCTTCCCGCACATCGTCTGCGTGGACGACGGGTCGACGGACGGCTCGGCGGAGGTCGCCGAGGCCGCCGGCGCCCGCGTCGTGCGGCACCCGTACAACCTCGGCCAGGGCGCGGCCCTCCAGACCGGGATCTCCTACGCGCGCGAGCAGCCGGGCGTCGAGTTCATCGTGACCTTCGACGCCGACGGCCAGCACCGGGTCGTCGACGCCGTCGCGATGATCGCCCTCGCCCGCGCGGAGGACGCGGCGATCGTCTTCGGCTCCCGCTTCCTCGACGACCGCACCCGCCCCGGCCTGCTCAAGAAGGCGGTGCTGAAGACGGCCGTGCGGGTCACCAACCTGACGACCGGGCTGACGCTGACGGATGCCCACAACGGGCTCCGCGTCATCCGGGTCGACGCCGCCCGCGCCGTCAGCCTCAAGCAGGACCGCATGGCGCACGCGACCGAGATCGTCCTCCAGCTCGGCCGGACGGGGCTGCCGTACCGCGAGTTCCCCGTCGAGGTGCTCTACACCGACTACTCGCGCGCCAAGGGTCAGTCGCTGCTGAACTCGATCAACATCCTCGTCGACCTCGTCATCAACTGAGCGGAAGGAGCGACGCCATGTGGTTCCAGATCCTCCTCGTGCTCGCGCTCGTGGGCACCGCGGTGTACCTGCTGAGGTCCACGCCCAACGCCAAGCACCTCGCCATCCGCCGCCTCGTGGTGTTCCTCGGCCTCGCCGCCGGCGTAGTGGTCGTCGTCGCGCCGGGGGTGCTCACCGGCATGGCCCGAGCGGTCGGGATCGGCCGCGGGGCCGACCTGCTCTTCTACGTGGCGATCGTCGCCGGCCTGGTCTACGTCGTCAACGAGTACAAGAGGTCCGTGCAGCTCGCGCGGGCCAACACGCAGCTGGCGCGCGAGCTCGCGCTCGCGGAGGCCCGGCTGCAGGATCGCATCGCCGAGCTCGAACGAAAGGAACCATCGTGAAGATCGCCGTCATCGCTCTCGGGAAGATCGGCCTGCCCCTCGCCGTGCAGTTCGCGTCGAAGGGTCACGATGTGGTCGGAGTCGACGTCAACCCGGCGACCGTCGAGGCGGTCAACGCCGGCCGCGAGCCCTTCCCCGGCGAGGCGCACCTGCAGGAGCTTCTGAGCGAGCTCGTCCCCGCGGGGCGCCTGCGCGCCACGACCGACTACGCCGACGCCGTGCCCGGCGCCGACGCCGTCGTCCTCGTCGTCCCGCTCTTCGTCGACGAGAACGCGGTGCCCGACTTCGGCTGGATGGACACCGCGACCCGCAGCCTCGCCGCGCACCTCACGCCCGGCACCCTCGTCGCCTACGAGACGACCCTGCCCGTCGGCACGACCCGCACGCGCTGGAAGCCCATGCTCGAGGAGGGCTCGGGCCTGACCGAGGGCACCGACTTCCACCTCGTGTTCTCGCCCGAGCGCGTGCTCACCGGTCGCGTCTTCGCCGACCTGCGCAAGTACCCCAAGCTCGTCGGCGGCCTCTCGACCGCGGGCGCCGCGGCGGCGGTCGAGTTCTACGAGTCCGTCCTCGACTTCGACGACCGCCCCGACCTCGCGCGCGGCAACGGCGTCTGGGATCTCGGCAGCGCCGAGGCGGCCGAGATGGCGAAGCTCGCGGAGACGACCTACCGCGACGTCAACATCGGGCTCGCCAACCAGTTCGCGCAGTACGCCGCGACGGCCGGCATCGACATCTACCAGGTCATCGACGCGAGCAACTCGCAGCCGTACAGCCACATCCACCAGCCCGGCATCGCCGTCGGCGGCCACTGCATCCCCGTCTACCCGCGGCTCTACCTGTGGAACGACCCCGCGGCCACCGTCGTGCGGGCCGCGCGCGAGGCGAACGCGGGGATGCCCGACTACACGGTCGGCCTCCTGGAGGGCGTCCACGGCGATCTCGCCGGGCAGCGCGTCGTCGTGCTCGGCGCCGCCTACCGGGGCGGCGTGAAGGAGACCGCGTTCTCCGGCGTCTTCCCCGCCGTCGAGGCGCTCCGCGCGCGCGGCGCCGAGGTGCTCGTGCACGACCCGCTGTACACCGACGACGAGCTCGCGCGCTTCGGCTGGACGCCGTTCCACCTCGGCGAGAGCGTCGATGCCGCGGTCGTCCAAGCCGACCACGCCGAGTACCGCGAGCTGACGCCGAGCGATCTGCCGGGCATCCGCACCTTCATCGACGGCCGCCGCGTCTCGAGCGCCGACCGCTGGCCCGACGTCGCCTACCGCGTCATCGGCATCGCCCAGGGGTAGGCGCCCCACCGTGCGGATCGCGCTCGCGACGGGCCTGCTGCCCGTCCCGCCGACGTACTTCGCGCTCCAGCACGGGGCGCGTCTCGCCGGTGAGCACGCCGTGCGCATGGTCGCCCTCGCCGCCGACGTCCGCGATCCCGCCGTCGGGGTCGAGGTGGATGCCGTGGTCCCCTCGATCGGTCCGTGGCCGGCCCGCATCGCGGCCGCCCTCACGACCGCGCCGCTGTCGGCGGCGATCCAGGCGCGAAGGATCGCCGCGTTCCGGCCCGACGTCGTGCACCAGCACTTCGCCACGTGGTCGCGGGGGGCGCTCGACGGCGCGGCGCGCGCGTCGTCGCCGCTCGTGGCGACCCTGCACGGCTACGACGTGTTCGCGCTCGAGCGCTCCGGGGGGTCTCCGCTGCAGCGCTTCCACCGCCGTAGCGCCGCCGACGCCGCCGCGCGCGCCGACCGGCTCCTCGCGGTGAGCGAGTACCTCGCCGCCCGCGCCGTGGCGGCGGGCTTCCCGGCCGACCGCCTCGACGTCCACTACCAGGGGGTCGACACCGATCTCTTCACTCCCCGTCCGGGTTCCGCCGAGCGGGGCGCGCCGCGCATCGTCTTCATCGGCGCGCTCGCCGAGCGGAAGGGAGTCGACGACCTCCTCGCCGCCTCCATCGCCATCGCACCGACCGCCGAGCACCGCCTCGTCGTGATCGGCGACGGGCCGCTCGACGCGACGGTCCGCGCGGCGGCGGCACCGCATCCCCACATCGACGTGCTCGGGTCGCTCCCCCGCGATGCCGTGCGGGAGCAGCTGCGCGGCGCGCGGGCGCTCGTGCTGCCGACCCGCCTGCACGAGGGGCGGCGCGAGGCCGCGGGGCTCGTCCTGCTCGAGGCCCAGGCCTGCGGAGTCCCGGTCATCGCCTACCGCAGCGGCGGCGCCCCCGAGATGCTCGAGGACGGACGCACCGGCATCGTGGTCGACGAGGACGACGTGCGAGCCCTCGCGGGAGCGGTGTCCGACATCATCGGCCTGACCGACCGCGACTGGGGCGAGATGAGCGCCCGGGCGCGCTCGTTCGCGGTCGACCGCCGCAGTCTGACGACGAGCGTCGCGCGACTCGCCGAGATCTACCGCGAGCTCTCCGGCTGAGCCCGCGGCGGGAGCGCGGCGCGGGAGCGGCTCCCGCGCGCCCGCCGCCGTACGTCAGCCGCAGGACTTCAGTCGCGCGACGTTGTCCGAGAGCGACGACGGGCCGCCGAGCAGGGTCACCGAGCTGACGCCCTGCTTCCCCAGCTGGTTCACGATCTCCTTCGGAATGCAGTCGGTGAGGGCCACGTACATCGGGGCCGCGCCGCGGCTCGCGATGACCGCTCCTCCGAGCGCGTCGGCGAACACGTAGCCGGTCGCGAAGTACGCGCGATCCGCCGTGGGATAGGCGTCCGCGTTGACCTGCCAGCCGACCAGGAATCGACTGGGCAGGCCGAAGCGGACGACGGCGCTCGAGCCGAGCATCCCGGCAAGATCCGCCTGGATGCCCGAGGAGACGGAGGAGGTGCCGCCGGCGATCTTCACCTGGGTCACGCCCAGATCGCTGAGCAGCGCCCGCGTATCGGGGTCGAGACGGGGCTCCCGGCCGTCGACGAGGATGACCGGAGCCGAGGCAGACGCCGCCGCACCGCTCGAGGTCAGAGCGTCGGGGAAGTTCTGGCCCGTGGCGATGTACGCCGTGGTCGCGCCCGAGCTCCCGAACGTGGCGCGCGCGATGCTCCGCGACACGACGTACCTGTCCGATCCGGAGATGCGGGTCGTCGGGGCGATCTTCGACAGATCGGTCTGGATCGCGGAGGAGACCGAGGAGGGACCGCCCACGATCACGATCCGACCGGGCGACAGGCGCACGATCTCCGCGCGGACGGACGTCGGCATGGTCGCCGAGGTCGTCAGCAGGATCGGGCCGTTGCCGGCCACGGCGGCGGGCGCGGCGCTCAGGGCGTCGGGGAACACCATCCCGGTCGCGACGTAGACGACGTCGGCGCCCGCGGGGAAGGCGCGCTTGGAGATCTCGACGGCGACCTGGAATCGGTCGGAGCCGGTCAGGCGGTCGACGGCGACGGCCTCCCATCGTCCGTTCGACACCATGAACTGCTGCGCGGCCGAGACCGATCGCGCACCCCATCGCGCGCGGATCGAGACGCCCGCCGGCGTGGCGGCGGAGACTCCGAGATTCATCGACCAGGTGCCGTCCGCCGACACGGGGACGCTCTTCGCGACGCCGTTCACGATCGCCTCGATGCGGTGCTGGGGCCCGCCGTTCGCGAGCGTCCCCGTCAGAAGGGTCGTCGCGCCGAGGCTGGCCCCATCGACCGGCGAGACCAGGACGGGCTTGTCGACCGCGACCGTCGGCTCCCACGCGGAGCCGTACGCCTTCTGCACCGTGTAGTCGACCGACCGGGTGCTGCGCATCCCGAACAGGAGGGAGATCCGCTGCTCGGGCGGAGTGTCGGCGCACGCCTGCGCCGCCGTCGTGCCCGCGGGCAGCGGCGACTGGTACAGGCCGAACGCGGTGGCCGACGTGATGCCGACGAGGGAGCTGCCGACGAGCGCGGGGCCGCCGCTGTCTCCCTGCAGGGCGCACATGCTCGTCGCGATGCCCTCCAGGTCGTACGCCGCCGTTCCCCCGCCCACGCGGTAGAACGAGTCGCCGTACCCCTCCAGGATCGTCCCGCAGGTCCATCCCGTCGTGGAACCCGACTTGCAGACGCCGGCGCCGGCGACGGGCACCGTCGTGTCGCGGATGGTCACGGGCGCCGTCGCGAGCGGAGCGCCCTGGCCGCCGCCCCAGGTGAGCGCCTGGGGCTTCGCCACCCACCCGGACGCGGTCATCGCGACGAGCCCGCTGTCGTACCCGCCGCCGAGCCTGAAGGAGTTCGAGACGGGCGCGCCGACGGTGATCCGCTGAGTCGCCTGCGGGGAGAGCGAGGGCGCGGCGATCCTGCCCGACTGGTAGGGGCCCGTGATGCCGGGCGACCAGCAGTGACCGGCGGTGAGCAGCTGACGCTGACCGGAGCTGCTCGTCCCGTTCACGCCGAGCGAGCAGCGGAATCCGCCGGTGGAGGTGAAGTAGTAGATCGGGTCGCCCCCGTAGGCGTCGGCCGCCGGGGCGAAGCTCACGCGGTCGACGGCGAGCGGAGCATCCACCTGGCCCACGACGGCTCGCGCGCCGGTCGACTCGACGAGCGCGGCGTCGGCCGGGTCGTCGATGCCGATGGTGAGCACGTCGCCCTCCAGCAGCTCGTCGACGATGCCCACGCCCGCGGCGTCGAGGGCCTCGAGGACCACGGCGGCGTCCCGTGCCGCAGCGGCCCCGGCGAGGTACTCGGCAGGGGACTGCTCGAGGTCGCGCTCGATCGCGGCCTGAAGGCCCGGGTCGAGAGCGGCGGCCGCTGCGGCGAACTCCGGCGCGGCGTGCGAGCCGACTCGGGGCAGCTCGCTCGCGGGAGGCGTCGGCGGGACGGCGGGCGCAGCGGCGGACGGCGCGGCGGCACCGACTGCGATCAGTGCGACCACCGTGATCGTCGTGGTCATCATCGTCAAACGCGGCATGCGCGGCTCCCCCTGCCCGAGGCGCGACATGCTGCGCCTTCCCCCGCACCCAGTATGGTTCGTGAATTCCTCGCCTGTGCACCCCCGTCGGGGGGTGATGTCCGGTTAACGAACAGGCGACGGCGCGTCGGGAGCCAGAACCGGCATCACCGAGGGCGCGCGATGCCAGGACGAGATGAGCAGCGCGATGAGCGCCGCCCCGGCGATCGACGCGAGGAGCCACAGGAGCATGGGCGACGGGACGCCCGGCCACCACCACTCGAGCCCGGAATCGAGGTTGACCGACTTCACGTCGTCGCCGGTGAGGTAGCGGCGGAGGTTGACGTACAGCGACAGCGACTGCGACCCCGCGAGGGTGAGGCCGACGAGCCAGCGCTGCGCCCGGGAGAGGCGCAGCGTGCGGCCCCGGGACTCCAGGAGCGCGAAGCCCGCGAGCAGCACGATGAGCGGGAGCAGATAGCGCGGCTGCACCTCCGAGCCGACCTGGTCGCCGCCGCGCGTGAGCGTCCACGTCGGGATGAACCACAGGGCGACCGCGGCGCCGGCGAACACGAGCGCCTTGCGCCAGTCGACGTGGGCGAGCCCGGTGAAGGCGACCGCGACGAACACCGCGACCCCGCCGAAGGCGATGACGGCCGGGAGCGGAGTGTCGAACCACCCGAGGCTCCAGAAGCCCAGGACGCCCGCCCAGAGGGAGGGGACGTTCAGCAGATTGGTGATGGCGAGTCCGAGCCCGTTCGAGGCGGCGGGAGGCGCCGCCGGCCCGCCCGGCACCGTGGGCGCGGGGCCCGCGCCCCCCTGGCTGCCCGCCCCGCCGAATCCCTCCGCGGCGCTCGCGAGCTGCCCTGCCGCGAACGTCGCCACGAGGGCCAGGAGGGCGATGCCGACGGGCAGGATGCTCGTCACGAGGAAGGCGCGCGACGGCGCGAACCGCAGGAGCAGCGCGGCCGCGATCGCCAGCACGGCGTAGATGCCGGCATCGGCCCGCGCGCCGGCCGCCATGAGCACCCCGAGAGCGAAGATCCCGGCGAGCAGCCAGCGGCGACGCCCCGTCGTGTCGAGGTGACCGATGAGGCCGAGCCAGGCGACCGCGACGCCCACGATCGCCCACGAGCTCGGATTGAGCGACGGGATCAGGAACATCCCGAGCGGGACGATCGAGATGAGGACGGAGCCGATCGCCATGACCCGGTGCCGCGCGGGCAGGAGGACGGCGAGCGCCGTCATGAGCCCGACGAAGAGAGCCGCGTTGAGCATCCGCATCGCCAGCGCGGAGGTCTGCACGTCGTCGGAGGCCAGGATCGACATCGTCGCGTAGAAGACCGGCGGGTAGGCGCCGAGGAAGTTGCCGCGATCGGACTCGACGAGCCCCGGCTCGTCGTAGGCGCCGACCTGGCACGCGGCCGACTCGGTCGAGAACCGGGCGAAGCACGGGTCGACCGCGAAGGCCTCCGGCACGGCGCGCGTGGCCGGATCGCCCGTCTCCTCGCAGAGGCTCGTGCGATCCCCCGCCGCGCACCAGATGCTCGCGAGGTGGTAGTCCTCGTCGGGCGAGGAGCCGACCGGGGAGGAGTACGACCAGCCCGCCAGGACGAGGAACGCCAGCAGCGGCAGGAGGATCAGGCGGGCCCGCGAAGACAGTCGAGGGCCGCGGAGGCGAGAGGTCGGGATCGGCATGGCGAGCATCAGCGTACCCGGGGCCCTCCCGCCCCCGGCGGCGCACCCGCGCCATGCCGCCTGCCGGGCGCCGTCCCGTAGACTGGCGCCACCCTCCCCCTGAGACGAGAGCACCCCTTCTTTGGCTGATCCCGCCGCGACCCTCCGCTCCGAGCGCATCGCGACCCTCCCGCTCGCTGAGGTCGGCCGACCCGGAGGCCTCATCGAGGGCACGGCGCGCTCGCTCCGCGACATCTGGGGGCGTCGGGAGCTGCTCGGCCTGCTCGTGCGGCGCGAGCTCAAGGCCCGCTACAAGAACAGCTCGCTCGGTCTCGTGTGGAGCCTCATGCGGCCGCTCAGCCAGCTGCTCATCTACTACTTCGCCGTCGGCGAGATCATCGGGCTCGCCCGGGCCATCCCCGACTTCGCGATCTTCGTGTTCGTCGGGCTGACGGCGTGGACCCTCTTCGCGGAGATCCTCTCCAACTCCACGTCCTCGATCATCCACAATCAGGGCCTCGTCAAGAAGGTGTACCTGCCGCGCGAGATCTTCCCGCTCGCGAGCGTCGGCGGAGCGCTGTTCAACTTCGCCGTCCAGTTCCTCATCCTGCTCGTCGCGGTGCTCGCTCTCGGTCGCTTCCCGCTGACCCTCGAGATCCTCTACGCGGCGGCGGCGTTCATCATGCTCGTGACCTTCGCGACCGCGCTCGGCGTGCTGCTCGCCGGCCTGACCGTCTACTTCCGCGACCTCGAGCACCTCATCGAGGTAATCCTCGCCGTCCTCTTCTGGGCGTCGCCCATCGTCTACTCGTACACGTTCGTGCGCGACGCGATCGGCGGCAGCCTGCTGGAGCAGATCTACCTGGCCAACCCCGTGACCGTCGCCGTCCTGGGGTTCCAGCGCGGGCTGTGGATCGCCGGCTCCGAGCCGGGGAGCGGGATCGAGTGGCCGCCGGACCTGGCCCTGCGCATGCTCGGCGTCTTCCTCTTCAGCCTGGTGCTCCTCTGGGTCAGCCAGCGGATCTTCTCGCGCCTTCAGGGCAACTTCGCGCAGGAGCTGTGACGTGACGACCTCCCCCGCCATCGTGGACGTCGCGGACGTCTCCAAGCGCTTCGTGCTGCACCAGGACAAGTCGCTCAAAGAGCGCATCGTGGCGTTCGCGCGCTCGCGCGAGCACCAGCAGGACTTCTGGGCCCTTCGCGACATCGATCTGAGCATCGAGACCGGATCCACCGTGGGCCTCGTCGGCCACAACGGCTCGGGGAAGAGCACGCTGCTGAAGGTCATCGGCGGGATCATCCAGCCCACGTCGGGAACGGTGCGGCGTCGCGGGCGCCTCGCGGCGCTCCTCGAGCTCGGTGCGGGCTTCCACCCCGATCTCACCGGCCGCGAGAACGTCTACCTCAACGCCGCGATCCTCGGGCTCACGCGCGCCGAGACCGACCGGTACTTCGACGCGATCGTCGACTTCTCGGGCATCGAGAGCTTCATCGACACGCAGGTGAAGTTCTACAGCTCGGGGATGTACGTGCGGCTCGCCTTCGCGGTGTCCGTCCACGTCGACCCCGACCTCCTCCTCGTCGACGAGGTTCTCGCCGTCGGCGACGAGCCGTTCCAGCGCAAGTGCCTCGCGAAGATCGCCGACTTCCAGCGCGAGGGGCGCACGATCGTCTTCGTCAGCCACTCGTCCGATCAGGTCGGGCAGCTGTGCGACCGGGTGGTCGTGCTCGACCACGGCCGGATGGTCCACGACGGCAACGCCGCCGACGGCATCAAAGCGCTCCGCTCGACCTTCGAGGCGGCGCACTCCTCACCCGCTCGCACCACGGGCGCGGACGGCGCGCTCACCAGCGGGGCGCGGATCGACGACGTCCGCGTGACGTCGACCTCGACCGACCTCTCGGGCGACTACCTGCCCGGCGGCGACATCGTCATCGACATCGATTACACGATCGGCTCGGTGCCGAGCGGCTGGATCGCCGGCATCGACATCGAGACGCCCGTCGGCCAGGGCGTCTACCGCATCAACACCGACGGCCTCGGGATCGAGCTGCCGACCTCGCCGGGCAGCTACTCGCTCGGCATCACCCTCGGCGGCAACGCGCTCGGCGCCGGCTCGTACCAGGTGCACGCGAGCCTCGTCACCCCGCAGGGGCGCGACATCGATCGGCGCCAGCCGGCCGCGAGCTTCTCCGTCTCCACCGAGCCGGGCGCCGTGGGCGTCGTGCACTTCCGCGCGAGCGCGGACCTCCGCACGACCTGAGCTCAGCGCCTGCTGGCCTCGAGCGAGCCGGCCGCGATCGCGTCGTCGTCCGAGAGGTCGACCGTGGTCGCGGGGCGGTAGCTCGACCACTTGCGGATCTGGAACACCGGGTTCACGAGGAGCCAGTAGAGCGTCCTCCGCACCCCGAAGTCCCGGTCGCGGACGATGCGGAGGGAGTCCCCGAGGATGCCGCGAACGGTGAGGCGCAGCTGAGTCGCGCGCGACATGGGGGGGATGCCGAATCCGATCCGCCGCAGCCCCACGGTCTCGTCGAAGATCCGCTTGCCGTACTCGGCGAGCGTGAGGTCGTTGGAGTGCTCGACCGCGCCGAGGGGGGCGTACGCCTTGATGAGCCCCGCCCGGATGACGTCCTGCCCGAACAGCTGGTCCTCGGCGTAGGGGACCTCCCGGTACGGGATCGTCATGGTCAGCACCTCGCGGCGGGCGGCCGAGTTCACGTCGGAGTAGAACCCCAGGCCGGCGACGGCCCCCTCGTCGAGCTCGCCCGGCGGGCGGCGGTAGAGGGTGACCCCGCCATCGGGGCCGAGACCGGCGAAAACACCGCGGATCTCGTACTTCAGCAGCGGGAAGCAGCGCGGTCGCGGCACCTGCTTGCCCACCACGCCGACGACGTCGGGCGAGAGGGCGAAGGGGGCGAGCATGCCGGCGAGCCAGTGCGCGCCGATCGGCACGGCGTCGTGGGTGAGGTAGACGACGAACTCGCCCCGCGCGAGCCGCGCCGCGAGATTTCTCGTCCGACCGTGCTGGAACTCGGTGTTCGGGATCCGGTGGAGACGGACCTCGGGGAAGTCCTCGATGATCGACAGAGTCCCGTCGGTCGAGCCGGAGTCGATGACGAGGATCTCGACCTCGCCCTCCACCCCGGTCTGGACGCGCAGCGCGTCGAGGATCCGGCGGAGGTGGGCCTCGCCGTTGTAGGTCAGGATCGCGACCGTCGCGGTGATGCTCCCGGTCGGGTCCGCGCTCTCGGTCATGCCCGCGCCCCCGTCATGTCGGCCCACGTCGCCGCGATGCCCTCCTCGAGCGTCGTCGGCACGCGAATCCCGAACTCCTGGTCGAACCGCGAGACGTCCAGGACGACGCGATCGACGAAGGTCGGCGGCACGGGGATCTCGTGCACGCGCACCGGGCCACCCGTGACTCGCGCGATGGCGTCCAGCACTTCCGTGACGGACGAGCCGCGGCCGCTGCCCACGTTGTACACCTCGTGGGTCGGCTCGACATCGACGAGCGGGACGAGCATCCGCACCAGATCGTCGACGTAGACGTAGTCGCGCACCATGGAGCCGTCCCCGTACCGGGCGACGCTCTCGCCGCGGGCGATCTGCCGCAGCGCGATGGGGATGAGCCCCTGCTTCCGGTTCGGGTGCTGGCGGGTGCCGTACGGGTTCGAGATCCGCAGGCTCGTGGACCGCAGGCCGTGCGTGGCGCGGAAGTACCGGAGGTAGTGCTCGATCGTGAGCTTGCCGATGCCGTACGGCGAGATCGGCAGGGTCGGAGCGGCCTCCGAGAAGTCCGATCGCTGCTGCGGGCCGTAGATGGCACCGCCCGTGGAGGCGAAGTAGACGTGGCGCACCCCGGCCTCGGCGCAGGCGCTCAGGAGCTCGATGGTCTGGATCACGTTCGTGCGGATGTCGAGCGTCGGGTCCGCCTCCGCCGTCGCCGGGGAGGTCGTCGCCAGGAAGTGGAACACGACCTCATGCCCTCCAACGGCGGACTCCAGATCGGATCGGCTCAGGAAGTCGCCGGGGAGCATGCGCACCGCCGACGACCGGAACGTGGGCGCGCCGGTGCTGAAGCGGTCGAAAGCGGTGACGCGGTGGCCGCCGTCGCTCAGGGCATCCACCAGGTGCGAGCCGATGAAGCCGTTGCCGCCGACCACGAGGACGTCAGCCACGCATGCCCCGTTCGAACGCCTCGACGAACTGGCGGCCGGAATCGGCCCAGTTCACGTCGACCACCGATGCCGACATCGCGAGCGCGCGCTCGACCTGATCGGGGCGATCGACGATCTCGACCATGCGGCGCGCGATCGCCATCGGCGAGGCCGGCACGTACTCGATGTGCGGGTTGTCGCTCACCATGCGGTTGTTCGGACCGTCGTTGACGACCGGCGCGACGCCGCTCGACATGAGCTCGAGCGGGAGGAGCGACATGTTGGACAGCGACATGACGAGACCGGCCGCGCATCGGTTGTAGAGCGCGTTGAGCTCGGAGACGTCGAGCATCGCCTCATTGCGATAGGCGAAGGGCAGCTCCCAGTTCGAGACGTCCCACCCCGCCATGTTGATCGGCACGTCCGGGCGCATCTTGGCGAAGTCGGCGAGGGCGAGCACTCCGAACTCGAAGGCGCGGCGCTCGGTCACGGGCCGGGCGTAGAAGAAGACCTCGTTCCGACGCTCGCGGTTCGTGACCGAGTAGTGCACCTTGTCGACCGCGAAGTCGAAGGCATCGGTCGTCATGCCGTACTCGTCCCGCAGCTTGTGCGCGAGCCAGCCCCCCGCGGTGATGCCGTGGAAGCCGAACCGGTAGGTGTTCTCGGCGAGGAGCGACTGCGACCCGAGCGCGTAGAAGCTCGGCTCGAAGTCCTGCACGAAGTAGAAGCGGCGGGCGCGGCTCGGGTCGCGGAAGACGGGGTACGCGGTCTCCCATCCCGTTGCGAAGATCGCCTGCGCCTCGGGGTGGATGCCGTCCTCCGGGCGGTAGAGCCGGATGTCCGCGTCGACGTCGGCGTAACCGCTCGAGCTGCGGATCATGGCGCGGACGTCGGGGATGCTGACGGGCGCCCCGAGCGCGGAGTAGAGGTAGATCGTGCAGCGGTGGCCCGCCTCCTCCGCGAAGCGGATGAAGCGGAACAGGTTCTGGTGCCCGCCGCTCCCCTGGCCCGGGGTCGACATGACCCACGCGATATCGATCGACCCCTCGGAGACGCGGATCGGGTCGCGCAGCTGCTCCCCTGGCTCCGTCCAGTCGACCGAGGCGGCGTCCTCGAGATCGACGAGGAGAACGGGGCGATCCTTGCGGAGCACGGTGTGCGCCTTCGCGGCCACGCGGCTCGCGAACTCCCGCGGACCCTCGTCGCGCAGGATGCGGAAGGGGCGCAGCAGTCGGAAGAGCTTCGGTCGTGCCATGCGGTTCCTCTCAGAGGAACGAACCGTTCGCGTCGTCGGGGCGGGATCGTTCGATGTCGTCGGCGCTCCGTCGGAGACCCGACCGGTCCAGTCTATTCGGGCTCGCCGTCGCGGGGCGCGAGGATCCCCTGCAGATACGTGCCGTACCCGCTCTTCGCGAGCGGAGCCGCGAGCTCGGCGAGCTGCGCGTCATCGATCCAGCCGGCGCGCCAGGCGATCTCCTCGATGCAGCCGATCTTGAAGCCCTGGCGGTCCTCGATGACCCGCACGTACTCGGAGGCCTGCATCATCGACTCGAACGTCCCCGTGTCGAGCCAGGCCGTCCCGCGATCGAGCACCTGCACCTGCAGGCGACCGGCATCCAGATAGTGCTCGTTGATGCTCGAGATCTCGAGCTCGCCTCGCGCGCTCGGCGCGATCGTCTTCGCGATGCGGACGACCTCGTTGTCGTAGAAGTAGAGGCCGGGCACCGCGTAGCTGCTCTTGGGCTTCGCGGGCTTCTCCTCGATCGACACGGCGGTCATCGTCTCGTCGAACTCGACGACGCCGTAGGCGCGCGGGTTGGAGACCTGGTAGGCGAAGATGAGCCCGCCGTCGATCGAGCTGTGCGAGCGCAGCGACGAGCCGAGCCCGGAGCCGTGGAAGATGTTGTCGCCGAGGACGAGCGCGACGCTGTCGTCGCCGATGAACTCCTCGCCGATGATGAAGGCCTGCGCGAGCCCGTCGGGCGAGGGCTGCACCGCGTACTCGAGCCGGATCCCGAGGTCGCTCCCGTCGCCGAGGAGCGCCTGGAACTGCTCGTTGTACTCGGGCGTCGTGATGATCAGGATCTCGCGGATGTCGGCCATCATGAGCGTCGACAGCGGGTAGTAGATCATCGGCTTGTCGTAGATCGGCATCAGCTGCTTCGAGATGCCCTTGGTGATGGGCCACAGCCGCGTTCCCGATCCTCCGGCGAGGATGATTCCCTTCACAGCGTTCCCTTCCGACCCCGGCGGCGATGGCCGTCGGCGACCGGCCGAGTCTAGCAACGGGGCTCCCCCGTAGAATCGCCCGGTGAAGATCATCGTCACCGGCGGCGCCGGATTCATCGGCAGCAACTTCGTCCACTACGCGGTCGCGAGCACCGACCACACGATCACCGTGCTCGACAAGCTCACCTACGCCGGCAATCGCGCATCGCTCGCGGGGCTCCCGGAGGACCGCGTCCGGTTCGTCCAGGGCGACATCTGCGACGCCGCTCTCGTCGACGAGCTCGTCCAGGCCCACGACGCCGTCGTCCACTACGCGGCCGAGAGCCACAACGACAACTCCCTCGACGATCCGCGCCCCTTCCTCGACACGAACGTCATCGGCACCTTCACGCTCCTGGAGGCCGTGCGCCGCCACGGCGTGCGCTTCCACCACATCTCGACCGACGAGGTCTACGGCGACCTCGAGCTCGACGACCCCGCGCGCTTCACCGAGTCGACGCCGTACAACCCGTCGAGCCCGTACTCGTCGACGAAGGCCGGCAGCGACCTCCTCGTGCGCGCCTGGGTCCGCTCGTTCGGCGTGCAGGCCACGATCTCCAACTGCTCGAACAACTACGGCCCCTACCAGCACGTCGAGAAGTTCATCCCCCGCCAGATCACGAACGTGCTGCGCGGCGAGCGCCCCAAGCTCTACGGGAAGGGCGAGAACGTCCGCGACTGGATCCACGCGAACGACCACTCGTCCGCCGTCATGACCATCCTCGACCGGGGCGTCATCGGCGAGACGTACCTCATTGGCGCCGACGGCGAGAAGAACAACAAGCAGGTCGTCGAGCTCATCCTCACCCACCTCGGCCAGCCGGCCGACGCGTACGACCACGTCACCGACCGGCCCGGGCACGACCTGCGCTATGCGATCGACTCGAGCAAGCTGCGCACCGAGCTGGGCTGGGCGCCCCAGTACTCCGACTTCGAGGCCGGACTCGAGGCGACGATCGCCTGGTACCGCGACAACGAGGCGTGGTGGGCTCCGCAGAAGGACGCGACCGAGGCGCGCTACCTGGCCCAGGGCCAGTGACGATGACGCGCTACCTCATCACGGGGGCGGGCGGGATGCTCGGCCGCGACCTGCAGACCGCCCTCGGCGGGCGGGCGGTCACCGCCGCCGCGCGGCGCGAGCTCGACATCGCCGACGCCGATGCGGCCCGCGCCGCGGTGCGCGGGCACGACGTCGTCGTCAACGCCGCCGCCTACACGAAGGTCGACGACGCGGAGTCGCACGAGGACGACGCGCTCCGGGTCAATGCGCTCGGCGCGGAGAACCTCGCGCGCGCCGCCGCCGAGGAGGGCGCCGTCCTCGTCCAGCTCTCCACGGACTACGTCTTCGACGGCAGTGCGACCTCGCCGTACGCGGAGGATGCGCCGCTCGCCCCGGTGTCGGCCTACGGGCGCACGAAGGCCGAGGGCGAGCGCCGGGCCCTCGCCGCGCATCCCGACGGCACCATTGTCGTGCGCACCGCGTGGCTGTACGGGCAGCACGGGCCGAACTTCGCCGCGACGATGCTCGCGCTCGCCGCGCAGCGCGAGACCCTGACCGTCGTCGACGACCAGCGCGGCCAGCCGACCTGGACCCAGGACCTCGCCGAGCAGATCGTGCGCCTCCTCGACTCGGGGGCGCGCCGCGGCGTCGTGCACGGCACCTCGACCGGAGAGACGACGTGGTTCGGCTTCGCCCGCGCGATCTTCGAGGAGGCGGGACTCGACCCGGAGCGCGTGCAGCCGACCGACTCGTCGACGTTCGTGCGCCCCGCGCCGCGGCCGGCCTACTCGGTGCTGGGGCACGACGCGTGGGCGCCGCTCGGTCTCGAGCCGATGCGCGACTGGCGCTCGGCTCTCGCCGACGCCTGGCGCTCGGGGGCTATCGCCCGCCCCTCCGCGTAGCGGGCTGCACGAGGTCGCGCGCGATGTCGATCGCGCCGCGGCTGAAGCGGGAGTACCGACCGGCGAGCGCGGCGCCGATGATCGCGGGCAGACGCAGCGGCTGCCAGCCGGGCATCGCGGCCCGGGCGCGTTCGTGCGCGAGCTTCGCGCGGGCGAGCTGGAGCGCGTCCGCCTGCTCGGGCCGCTCCTGGAGCCGCTCGACGAGAGCGGCGGCGCGGGCGACGAGGCGCGGCGCCCGCTCGTCGCGCGGCTCGCGCAGGCGCTCGAAGCGGCGGGCCCACGTGACCTCGCTCGCGCCGATGACGTTCGCGCCGTGCTGGCGGTAGTCCAGCCACGGCTCCGGCACGAGCCGCAGCCCTCCCTCGACGGCGGCCATCATCGCGAGCCACTCGTCGTGCACCCACGACTCGGGGAACGGCATCGACCGCTCGGCGAGGGCCCGCCGCACCAGCACCGTCGCCCCGGTCACGAGGTTGCGCCGGATGAGCACGTCGAGCGCATCGCCGTGCTCGAGCAGCTCGCGCTCGCGCGGGCTCGCCTCGAGGGTCGACAGCAGGCGCGCGCCCGAGTCCTGGCCCCCCGCGTCGACGAGCCGGGCATCCGTGTGCACGAGGAGGACGGCCGCATCGTCGAAGACCGGAAGCAGCCGGGCGAGCCGACCGGCCGGCCAGACGTCGTCCTGGTCGCTGAGGGCGACGACGTCGCCGCGGCAGGCCGCGATCGTCTGCTCGAAGTTGCGGGTGACGCCGAGGGGCCGGTCGCGCTCGATGATCCGCAGGGCGATCGCCGATCCGGGATGCTCGGCGCGATGCTGCTCGACGATGCTGCGCACGACGGCGACGGTTCCGTCGCTCGACGCGTCGTCGCCGACGACGATCTCGGCCGGCGCCGGCACCTGGGAGAGGATGCTGCGGATCTGCTCGCCGACGAACGCGCTGCCGTTGTGCGTGCAGAGGGCGACCGACACCGCGAGCGGGGCGTCGGTCGACGGCGGGTCGGTCGGCATGCCCCCAGCCTAGAAGCGCGCCAGTACGATGACATCACCATGACCACGGATGCGAGCGACACCGCCGAGCGCGTGGGCCTGGTGACGGTGGCCTACCGCTCCGAGGGCGTGCTGCCGGGTCTGCTCGCCTCGCTCCCCGGCGCGATCTCCGAGCCCTACGCGACCGTCATCGCCGACAACCTCCCCTCGGAGGGGGAGGCCCGCGCGCTCGCCGAGAGCCACGGCGCGACCTACATCCCCCTGGCGCACAACCCCGGCTACGGCGGTGCCGTCAACGCCGCGGTGTCGGCCCTGCCCTCGGGCGTCGAGTGGATCGTCGTGACGAACCCCGATGTCGAGTTCCGCGCCGGCTCCATCGACGCGCTCCTCGCCACGGGCGACGCCGACGAGCGCATCGGCGCCGTCGGGCCCGCCGTCGAGAACTCCGACGGCACGGTGTACCCCTCGGCGCGGGCGATCCCCTCGCTCCGCACGGGGATCGGGCACGCGCTGTTCGCCGACGTCTGGAAGTCGAACCCCTGGACGGCCGCCTATCGTGACGGCGCCGCCGTCTCCGGCGGGCGGCGCGACGTCGGGTGGCTCTCCGGATCGTGCCTCATCGTCCGCCGGTCGGCGTTCGAGCGCATCGGCGGGTTCGACGAGGGCTACTTCATGTACTTCGAGGACGTCGATCTCGGCCACCGACTCGGCCGGGCCGGGTTCCGCAGCGTCTACGAGCCGGCGGCGAGAGCCCTGCACACGGGCGCCCACTCGACCGGCGCGGAGTCGGCGCGGATGGTGCGCGCGCACCACGACAGCGCGAAGAGGTTCCTGCGCGGCAAGTACCGTGCCTGGTACCTGTGGCCCGTCCGCGCCGTCCTCACCGCGGGGCTCTCGCTGCGCTCGGCGGTCATGACCCGCACGATCGGCCGCCAGGACTAGCGGGCGGCGCTCCAGCGCTCGTCGAGCGCTCGGCCGTAGGCGGTCGTGGCCCCCCAGGTCGGAAGCAGGCCCGACGCCCGCGCCTCGAGAAGCGTCGGCGCCTCCAGATCCTTCGGCGAGAGCAACGGCTCGCCCGCCTCGGCCGGGAACTCCAGCGCGACCGTCTCGTCGAGCGGGGTGATGCCGTGCTCCGCGGAGGGGTTGAACACCTCGCTCACGAGGTAGGTGACGGTCGAGCCGTCCTCGAGCGAGACGAAGGCGTGCCCGAGCCCCTCTCCGACGTAGACCGCGCGGCGATCCACCGCGTCGAGGCGCACCGCCTCCCAGCGGCCGAAGGTCGGCGAGCCGACCCGGATGTCGATCACGTAGTCGATCACGGCGCCCGCGGTGACGGTGACGTACTTGGCCTGGCTGGGCGGGACGTCCGCGAAGTGGATGCCCCGCACGACGCCGCGACGGGAGACCGAGCCGTTCCCCTGCCGCAGGTCGAGAGGGTGCCCGACCGCCTCCGCGAGAGCGTCGAACCGGTACCACTCCCAGAACGCGCCGCGGTCGTCGGGGAACTGCCTCGGGGTGACCTCGAAAGCGCCGGCGATGGTGAGCTCTCGGATCTGCATGGCACCGAGTCTAGATCGGCGCGACGGAGCGGCTCGGCGGCACGGAGCCGCTCCCGAGCACCCCCGTTCGGGGGTGGACCCCTCGCGCTGGTAGGGTCGGCGCGGGGCGGACCCGGCCCCGGCCCCGACCCCGAGGAGAGGAGGCTCGCGCGTGTCCACCACGACCCTCCGCGTGATCCTCGACCAGGTCGGCGCGGAGACCCCCTCCGGCATCGGTCGGTACGGCCTGGAGCTCACCCGTCAGCTCATCGCGACGGCTCCCCGCGGCTGCGAGGTGAGGGGGATCGTCCCCTCGTCCCCGCAGTCGGAGTACGACCGCATCGAGCGGGAGCTCCCCGGCCTGTCCGGCCTGTTCAAGAGCGCGCTGGACCGGCGGCAGCTGAGGGCGGCCTGGCAGCACGGCTTCACCCGGTTGCCGGGCAGCGGGATGGTCCACGCCCCGAGCCTGTTCGCCCCGCTCTACCGCCACGATCGGTTCGAGTCCCCCGGGGAGCAGATCGTCGTCACCATCCACGACGCCGTGCCGTGGACCCACCCCGAGACCCTTCCCGCCTCGGCGGTGACGTGGAGCCGCGCGATGGCGAGACGCGCGCAGCGTCACGCCGACGCGATCGTGGTGCCCACGCACGCGGTGGCCGAGCAGCTCGGCGCCGCCCTCGACCTCGGCGATCGCATCCGCGTCATCGCCGGCGCGGTGAGCAGCGCGCTCGCGGTGCCGGAGGACGCGCACGAGCGCGCGACCCGCCTGGAGCTCCCGGACCGCTACGTGCTCGCCGTCGGCCCGTTCGAGGCGCGGAAGGGCATCGCGGAGCTGCTGTGGGCTCTCGCCGATCCGCACGCCCCCGACATCGCGCTCGTCCTCGCGGGTCCGACGAGCGGGGCCGACGTCGACCTGGACGGCATCAGGAAGGACGCGCGCCTCTCACCGGAGCGCGTCCTCGCGCTGGGCACCCTCGACGATGCCGACCTCGCGACGGTCTACGACCGGGCCGAGGCCGTGATCGTGCCCAGTCTCGCCGATGGCTTCGCCCTCCCCGTGCTCGAGGCGATGGGCCTCGGGACCCCGGTCATCCACTCCGACGCGCCCGCCCTCGTGGAGCTCGCGGCCGACGCCGGCCTCGTCGTCGCGCGGGAGGACTTCGCCGGCTACCCCCGGCGCCTCGCCGACGCCATCCGCCGGATCCTGGAGGAGCCCATGCTCGCGGAGGATCTCGCCGTCCGCGGCCACGATCGCGCCCGCGCCTTCAGCTGGCGGGACTCGGCCGAGAAGACCTGGCAGCTCCACGCCGATCTCTGAGCCGCGCGCTCAGCCCTCGCCCTCCGGCGCGAGCGCCTCGGCGACGAGGCTGCGGACGAGCTCGTAGTCGGGCTCGACGTTGTCGATCGTCGGAGGCGTGAGCTCGACGTCGGCGATGGGGAGCTCGCGCGCCTTGACGGCGAGATCGCTCAGGACTCCGAGCATGGACTGCGGGATGTCCGTGCGGACGACCTGCGTGCCCGCGTCGGCGATCGATTCGAAGCGCGTGAGCACCGTCGCGGGCTCCACCTGCCGCAGGATCGCCTCCTGGATCTGCCGCTGGTGCGCCATGCGGTCGAAGTCGGTGAGGTTGTAGCGGTTGCGGGCGTACCAGAGGGCCGTCGCGCCGTCCATGCGCTGCTCCCCGGCCTCGATGCGGCCGACGACCGGTCCGCCGTTGATGCCGAGATCCATGCCGACCGCGTCGACGACGACTCCGCCGAGCGCGTCGATGAGCTGCGCGAAGCCCTGCATGTCGATGAGCACGGTGTACTGCACGGGCAGGCCGGTGATGCCCTCGACGGCGTCCTTCATCGCCTCGATGCCGGGCGTGCTGCCGTCGCGCTCGGCCTTCGGGTACAGCTCGGGGTGCTCCTCGGCCCAGGGGTAGAGGTAGCTGACGAGGCAGTCGTCGCCGCAGTCGAAGCCCGTCGGCCACTCCTCCCACAGGGGGGAGTCCTCCGAGAAGGGAGCGTTGTAGAGGTTCCGGGGGATGCCGATCATCGTCACGGCGCCCGTGCCGGCGTCCACGCTCGCGAGGCTGATGCTGTCGGGGCGCAGGCCGATGCGATCGGGCCCGGCGTCGCCGCCCAGGAGCAGGATCGTGTACCGGCCGTCGATCGGCGGCTCGATGAAGCCGCCCGCGAAGACGCTGCCGAGCGTGTCGCGCCCGATGCCGGTCGCCCAGGCCGCCCAGCCGGTGCCGCCGACGGCGAGCACGAGCGTCAGCGCCACGAACCCCGCGAGGGGGGCGCGGGCGCGAGGGCTCGCGCGGACGATGCGCGCCAGGCTGAGCGCGTTGATCGTGGTCGCGAGCCAGAGCGCGGCGTAGAAGATGAGGCCGAGCTGCGCGATCCAGAGCACGACGACGTTCGTCGCGATCGTGAGCGCGACGGGCCGCGCGACGAGCGTGAGCACCACGGCGACGACCATGATTCCCCAGAGGACGAACGTCGCGCCGACCGCGAAGCGCCCCCATTTGCGATCGCCCGCGAGCAGCTGCGCCGAGCCGGGGATCAGCAGGTTGAGGCCGAGGAGCCACCAGGCGCGCTTGGCCATGAGCTCCGGCTGGCGCGTGTCGGGGTGCCGGAGCGGCGAGGCGAGGCTCACCGCGCGCGGGAGGCGACCGCGGTCTTGAGCGCCTCGTTCTTGGCGGCGACGGCCTGCTCGAGGCCCGTCGCGAAGGCGGCCAGCCTCTCGGCGACCACGGCATCCGTCGCCCCGATGATGCGCGCGGCGAGGATGCCCGCATTGCGCCCGCCGCCGATCGACACGGTCGCGACGGGGATGCCCGCGGGCATCTGCACGATGCTGAGCAGCGAGTCGAGCCCGTCGAGCGTCTTCAGGGGAACGGGCACGCCGATCACGGGCAGCGTCGTCACGGAGGCGATCATGCCGGGCAGGTGGGCGGCGCCGCCGGCTCCGGCGATGATGGCGCGGATGCCCCTGCCGGCGGCCGCGCGGCCGTACGCGATCATCGCGTCCGGGGTGCGGTGTGCGCTCAGCACCTCGACCTCGCAGGGGATGTCGAACTCGTCGAGGGCCTCGACCGCCGACTGCATGACGCTCCAGTCGGAGTCGGAGCCCATGACGACGGCGATGAGGGGTTCAGGCACGAGTGCCATGGTAGGGCTCAGTCGTCGAAGTGGGCGGCCGCGGCGCGCGCCCGGTAGGCGACGTCGTCGAGGTCGGCGCCGATCGCCGTGACGTGGCCGGCCTTGCGGCCCGCGCGGGGCCCCTTGCCGTAGGCGTGCACCTTCGCGCTCGGCTGGTGGCCGAGCGCGGCGGCGATGCGCTCCGGCGGGAGGGCGCCGAAGACGTTGATCATGACGCTCCAGTCGGCGAGAGCATCCGTCGCCCCCAGCGGCCAGTCGAGGACGGCGCGGAGGTGCTGCTCGAACTGGCTCGTGACCGAGCCGTCGATCGAGAAGTGACCGGAGTTGTGCGGTCGCATCGCGAGCTCGTTGACGAGCACGCGGCCGTCGGAGGCGTGGAAGAGCTCGACCGCGAGGACGCCCGTGACTCCGAGCCCGTTCGCGACGATCGTGGCGATCTCCGCGGCGGCCCGCTCGGCCGCATCGCCCGCGTGGGGCGCCGGGGCGATGACCTCGGCGCAGACGCCCCCGCGCTGCACCGTCTCGACGAGCGGCCACAGCCGGACCTCGCCGCTCGGGCGGCGGGCCGCGAGCTGCGCGAGCTCCCGCTGGAAGCTCACGAGCTCCTCGACGAGCACAGGGCCGCCGGCGAGCCAGTCGTCGGCGCCGTCGGCGGCGTCGACGACGCGGACGCCCTTGCCGTCGTAGCCGCCGCGCGGGGTCTTTACGACCGCGCGCCCGCCGTGGTCGGCGAGGAAGGCGGCGAGCTCGTCGCGCGACTCCACGCGCGCCCAGTCGGGCATCGGCACGCCGAGGGCGCCGAGGCGCTCGCGCATGAGGAGCTTGTCCTGCGCGTACAGGAGCGCGTCCGGGCCGGGCCGCACCGCGGCGCCGGCGGCGACGAGCGCCCTGAGCACCTCCTGCGGCACGTGCTCGTGATCGAAGGTGATCGCGTCGCAGCCTGATGCGAAGTCGAGGACGGTGCGGGCATCCCGGTAGTCGCCGACGACCGTGGCGGCGAGGCGGGCGGAGGAGTCCTCCGCCTCGGCCAGCACTCGGATCTCGATGCCGAGCGCGACGGCCGCGGGGATCATCATGCGCGCGAGCTGTCCTCCGCCGATGACGCCGATGACGGGCATGGCTGCTCCTCCTCTAGATTGGGGGCTTCCCGTCCATTGTGGTGCACCCCGGAGGCCCCATGCCCCACCTGCTCGCCCAGTTCGCCCGCTTCGGCGCGGTCGGGCTCGTCGGGCTGGTGGTGGACATCGCGCTGTTCAACCTGCTGCGCGTGACGGTGCTCTCGCCCGAGCTGATCGCCGAGGGCCCGATCATCGCGAAGGTCGTCTCGACCACGGTCGCGATCGCCGTCAACTGGGTCGGCAGCCGCTACTGGAGCTTCCGGCTGCGGCGGCGACGGCCGGCCGGCCGCGAGGCCGTCGAGTTCGTGATCGTCAGCATCGGCGGCATGCTCATCGCCGTCGGCTGCCTCGTGATCTCGCGCGAGGTGCTCGGCTTCACGAGCCTGCTCGCCGACAACATCGCCTCGAACGTCGTGGGGCTCGGCCTCGGCAGCCTGTTCCGGTTCGCGCTGTACCGCTGGTGGGTGTTCCATCCGCGACGGGATGCCCGAGCGGAGTCGCTCGTCGGCTGAGAGCCGAACCGCCGCAGTCAGCCCGCGAGCGGTGTCGCGCCGGTCTGCCGGCGGGCCTCGGCGACCGAGCTCCTGCTGTGCTCCATGAGGTCGGAGAGCGCCTCCTGGACGAGCGCGGCGCGCGGCAGATCGCGCAGCACCACGGGGCGGTCGAGGCCGGTGTTGAGGAGGATGTCGCCCGAGCCGAGCAGGCGCTGGATCGCCGACTGGCGCAGCGAGACGTCGTAGCTCCTGCTGTGCAGGACCTCCTGGCGCGTGCGCACCCCGAGACCGCGGCGCACGACGATGCGCCGCGTCGTGATGAGCACGTGGCTGGCGAGCCACCGGATGTACGGCACCACCGCGAGACCGACGATCGCGAGGGCGCCGCCGGCCGCGACCGCGATGCGCTGCCACGGCTCGTCGAGGGCGGTCGCGCCGTAGACGGCCGCGCCGCTGACGAGAACGGCGACGATGACGGGGCCCGTGAGGGCGCGCGCGTGCGCGCGCAGGAGCACGATGACGCGCTCGGGCTCGCGGGGCTCCCCGGTCATGCCCTATTCATAGCGCAGGTGCGTCACGTCGCCGGCCGACACGGCGACGAGCGCCGAGGAGCCCCCGCCGGGGCGGACGAGCAGCCGCCCGTCGTCGTCGAGCGCCTCGGCGACGCCGCGCAGGGGCGCGAGCCCGGGCTGGTCGACCCGCACGGCCGAGCCGAGCGTGTCGAGCACCGGCTCGACGAGCGGGCGCAGCGCCCCCGCCGTCGGAGCCTCGCGCCACCGGGCGACGAGATCGCGGAGCGCGCGCAGGTACGCGGCGAGCGCGCGGTCGGCGAGTGGGGCATCCGCCCCGCCGGCGACGCCCTCGACGGCGCCCTCGGCCACGCCCTCGATCGCGAGCGAGGTCGCGGTCGGCACCGGCAGCTGCTCCACGGTCATGCGGGTGTTGAGGCCCGCGCCGATGACGACCCCGTGCGGCGTGAGCTCGGTCAGCACCCCCGAGAGCTTGCGACCGCCGACGAGCACGTCGTTCGGCCACTTGAGCCCCGCGCCGGCGACGCCGAGCTCGCGCACCGCGTGCGTCATCGCGACGCCGGCGAGCAGCGGCAGCCAGCCCAGGCGCTGCGGGTCGGCGCCGGCCGGGTCGAGGCGCACGAGCACCGAGATCGCGAGGGATGCGCCCGCCGGCGCGCTCCACACGCGATCGAGGCGGCCCCGGCCCGCCGTCTGGTGGTCGGTCGCGAGGACGGCGAGGTCGGGCAGCTCGGCGGCGCGGCGGACGAGCTCGGAGTTCGTCGACGGGCACGACGCCCGCCACTCGAGGTCGGGGGCGACGGCGCGGCTGAGGGGGAGCTCCATGCATCGAGCGTACGGCGCGCCGCCACCGGGCCCCGGGGGCCGATGCCGGGGTCAGCCGCGCGCGAGCGCGAGCGCCTCGGCGAGGGTCGGGGCGGTCGCCGGCCCGGGCCGCGTGACCGCGATCGCCGCCGCGGCGTTCGCGATGCGCGCCGCGCGCGCGGGCGCCTCGCCTCGGGCGAGCGCGGCGGCGAACGCGCCGAGGTGCGCGTCGCCCGCGCCCGTCGCGTCGACCTGCTCCACGGCGAACCCCGCGACGCGCTCGACCGACCCGCAGACCGCGACGAGGCACCCCTCGGCGCCGAGCCGGACGATCGCTCCGCGGTCGCGGCTCGCGAGCGCGCGGGCGGCGCCCTCCGCGGACGCCTCGCCGGTGAGCGTGAGGGCCTCGGCGAGCGAGGCGCTCATCCAGTCGGCGCGCGCGAGCACCGCGTCGAGCGCCGCGGGCCGCTCGACGACCGCGAGCGGGCCGGGGTCGAGCAGCACCGTGGCGCGCTCGGGAAGCCCGGCGATCCACGGGCCCAGCACGGCGCCATTGGTCGCGTCGAGGAGCCCGTAGCCGGAGACGTGCACGAGGTCGTCGTCGCCGATCGCGACGGCGGCGAGGGCGGCGGCGGCGAGCTCCGCCTCGGCGCCGAAGGCGGTCGCGAAGCTGCGCTCGCCATCGGGCTCGGTGAAGGCGACGTCTACCCCGGTGTCGAAGGCCGGATGCGCCGCGAGCAGCACCGCGACCCCCTCGGCGGCGAGAAGCGCCCGAACCCGGTCGCCGAGCGGTCCGGTGCCGTGCGCGCCGGCGTAGGCGGCGGGCAGCCCCTGCCGGCGAGCGGCGAGCAGCACGTTCGCGGCGCCCCCGGCGTGCAGACCGCGGGAGCGGCCGCGCACGTCGCCGCCGCGCGCGGGGAGGTGCGGGACGTCGAGGGCGAGATCGATGAGAGCGTTGCCGACGCTCACGAGGCGCGCGGTCATCCGCCCGCCCCGTCGCGAGTCGGCCGGTGACGCAGGGCGAGGAGCGCCTCGGCGATCGCGGGCAGCTCGAGTGAGTTGACGCCGAGGCGCGCGGCGCTCACGGCGTCGACGGTCGCGGCGGGGCCGCCGGACCACGGTGCGGTGCCGTGCACGGCGCCCGCGACGGCGCCCGCGATCGCGGCGATCGTGTCGGCGTCGCCCCCGAGGGATGCCGCCGCGCGGACCGCGAGCCACGGGTCGTCCGGCGCGAGGGCGAGCACGGCGAACGCGGCGGGGATGGACTCCTGCGAGGCGAGGCTCGTCCCGACGACGAGGGCCACGCGGTCGAGGAGCGCGGCGACGGCCGCCTCCCGCTCGCGCGCGTCGACGACGCCCGGCCCCGGCCCCTCGGCCTCGACGAGGGCGAGGGCTGCGCGGATGCGCTCGGCGACGTCGGCGCCCGCGATCCAGTTCCCGCGACCGCGGCAGCGCTCTGCGGCGACGACGCCCGCGGCGAGCGCCTCGGGCATTCCCGCCCCGTCGACGCCCGCACTCACGGCGGCGGCGACGGCGGATGCCGCGGCGAGCGCGAGCGACGTCGCGTGCGTCACGGCGCTCGCGGCCTCGACCGCGTCCACGAGCACCGCGACGTCCGAGCCGGGGGTCGCGATGCCCACGGGCGCGACGCGCATCGCCGCACCGTTCGTCGTGCCGGTGCGCCCCGCGGTCTCGAGCGGCTCGCCGCGCAGCACCGCCTGCACGGCGCGCGTCGTCGAGGGCCCGAGCAGGTCGCTGGATCCCCGGCGGCGCATGTCGTCCTCCCACGCCACGAGCGCGCGCGCGAGATCGGCGGGCGCGATGCGGCCCTCGCCCGCGATGAGCAGCCGGGCGACGAGCAGGGCCTGCTCGGTGTCGTCGGTGATCGCGCCGGGCGGCATGCCCCCGGCGAGCGGATGATCGGCCGCCGGCGCGGCGAACCCGCCGACGATCGCGCCCCACCCCGCGCGCACCGCGTCGCGCGGCAGCAGCTGGAAGGGCATACCGAGGGCGTCGCCGATCGCGAGCCCCTGGAGCGCGCCGAGCGCTCGGTCGCGCTCCCCCGTCGACGACGCCCCTGCCGCGGGCTCCGCCGCTTCCGCGCTCACGCCCCCGCGACCTCGGCGAGGATCCCGGCGCTCGTCGTGATCTCGATGAGCGGCGCGTAGAGCGCCATCGCGGCGAGCGCCCGCTCGTGGTCGGCCTCCGTCACGCCCGCGCACGCGTCGGCGAGGACCCGCACGCGCACCCCCGCGTCCGCGGCGGCGAGGGCGGTCGAGAGCACGCAGCAGTCGGTCGAGACCCCGGCGAGGACCATGTCGTGGCCGACGATCGACGCGAGCTCCGCATCCCATTTCGAGAACGTCGTGCGCGTCACCACCCGGTGATCGCGTGCGGGGATGCTCGGCAGGAGATCCCAGATCCCCTCGGTCGGCGGCACGAGCGCGAACGGCCACTGCGCGTAGTACGGCACCCACGCGCCGACGGGCTCGGCGGGCGCGACGAAGCGCGTGAGCGCCACGCGGTCGTCGAACGCCTCCACGAGCGAGGCGACGACGGGCTCGATCGCGGGCGTGCCGGGGGCGAACCACGGGCTGCCCTCCTCGCCGAAGACGCGCTGCATGTCGATGACGACGAGCCAGGGACGGCCGTCACCCGCGCCGCTCACGCGACGGGCGCCGTCGCGCCGAGCGCATCCTGCCGGCGCACGGCCGAGCGGCCGAGCAGGAGGTACCCCGCGAAGCCGAGCACGAGCGAGATGAGCACGCCCAGGTTGGCGCCCTCGAGACCGGGGGTGAGGCCGAGGAAGTACCCCTGCCACAGGAAGGCGTCGCCGTAGAAGGCGTTCGACACGAAGCCCCAGCCGATCGCCGTCGCGATGACGAGGAGGGCGATCGACTCCCACCGCACCGAGCCGTAGCGGCCGGCGCGGTCGTAGAGCTCGGCGTCGGCGTAGGGCTGCCTGCGGAGGATGATGTCGGCGATGAACATGCCCGCCCACGCCGCGATCGGCACCCCGAGGGTGATGAGGAAGCCCTGGAACGGGCCGAAGAAGTCCTGCGCGACGAAGACGACGAAGATCGTGCCCAGCACCATGAGCGCGCCGTCGATGCCGACCGCGGCCGCGCGCGGCAGCTTCAGCCCCGCGGCGAGCAGCGACAGCCCCGAGGAGTAGATGTCGAGCACCGCCCCGCCGACGAAGCCGAGCACGGCGACGATCGCGAACGGCACGAGGAACCAGGTGGGCAGGATCGTCGAGAGTGCGCCGACCGGGTCGGTGCCGATCGCGTCGAGGAGCGTCGTCGACGAGCCCGCGAGCAGGAGGCCGACGAGCAGGAGCAGGGCCGGAGCCCACGACGCGCCGAACGTCGTCCAGCCGACGACGCCGCGGCTGGAGGCCGAGCGCGGAAGGTAGCGCGAGTAGTCGGCGGCCGCGTTGACCCAGCCGAGCCCGAAGCCCGTGAGCATGAACACGAGCCCGCCGATGACGGCGCCCGCCTCGCCCGCCGGGAGGGCGAGGACCGCACCGAGGTCGATCTGCGGCAGCACGAGCACGACGTAGACGATCGTCAGCACCCCCGTGGCGATGGTGATCCACTTCTGCAGGCGCATGATGAGGTCGAAGCCCATGATGCCGGCCCCGATGACGAGCGCCGCGACGACGACGAGCGCCACGACCTGCGTGCCGACGCCGGCGTCGAAGCCGAGCGCGCCGAGCACCGTGGAGGTCGCGAGCACGGCGAGCGAGACGAGCACCGTCTCCCAGCCCACCGTGAGAATCCACGACAGGATGCTCGGCACCCTGTTGCCGTCGACGCCGAAGATCGCCCGGCTGAGCACGAGCGTCGGCGCCGAGCCGCGCTTGCCCGCGAGCGCGATCACCCCGACGAAGAAGAAGGAGACGCCGATGCCGACCGCGCCCACCAGCAGCGCCTGCCAGAACGAGATGCCGAAGTAGAGCAGGAACGCCCCGTACGCGATGCCGAACACCGAGATGTTCGCCGCCGCCCAGGGCCAGAACAGGTCGCGCGGCGTGCCCCTGCGCTCCGACTCGTGGATGACGTTGATGCCGTTCTGCTCGACGGCGAGCGCCGCAGCGCTCCCGCCCTCGATCGCCGTCGACATGGGGTGCCTCCGCTGCACATGGGGTGCGGCCCGCCGGGGAGGGAGCCGTCAGCGGCGAGCGTATCCCCGGGCCAGGGGGCGGTCAACGCGCCGCGCACTGGCGCGCACGATCGCGCGCAGCGGAACGCCGACCGCGAGCGCCGCGGCGCCCGAGAGCGAGCGGTCGTGCGCGCCGAGGGCCGACTTGCGATCCCACGCGCGCCGCAGGGGGCCGCCGAGGGTCGAGCGGACCGGTCGGCGCGGCGGCAGCCCTCCGCTCGCGCGCTCGCGCACGAGGGCGTCGACGGCGGTCGCGGCATCGGCGTCGGCCTCGGCGTGCAGGTAGTTGTCGGCGGCCCACGCGGGGGCGGGCATCCGGAAGCGGCCCTCGATCAGGTCGTCGACCGAGCCCAGGAGCCCCGAGTCGCGGAAGACCGTGTTGATGAGCGCGTCATCGACCCCGAAGTCGTCGAGGGCGAGCGCGGGGATGCCCCGGGCGACGGCCTCGAGGATGGCCGTCGAGCTGACCGTGGCGAGCGCGCCCGCGGTGTCGAGGGTCTGCGACATCGAGCCGCCCCGCACGACGAGGTTCGGCGCCCGGGCCGGCAGCTCGGCGAGCAGATCGGCGAGCGGCCAGCGCTCGGCGTGGGTCTGCTGCTCGCCGGTCGCCGCGCGCACCTTCAGCACGACCCGCCGATGCGGGTGGCGGCGAGCCGTCGCGTCGAGCTGCCGGACGAGCCAGCGGCGCTCCTCGAGCGTCGCGGGGACGAGCGCCTGCGCGGCGAGCACGATGTCGTCGCCGGCCGGCGGGCGGCCCTCCAGGAACGGCAGGCTCGACAGCGCGAAGCGGTGCGACCAGCCCAGGGCCTCGGCTCGGTCGGCGAACGCGCGCCGCTCGCGCCGAGAGTGCACGAGCATGACATCGGCCTGCGCCCGGTAGTAGAGGGCCTTGCGGGTGGCCGGGATGCCGACGCCCGGAAGCCCGGTGACGAGAACCGGCCGGTCGCGCAGCTCGACGAGCTCGCGCAGCACGACCGCCGCGGTCGGGCCGCGCATGCCTACGAGGACGGCCTCTGGCCGATGGTGCCGCACCTGCGCGAGGAGGTCGTCGAGCCCGAGCACGGCGAGGTCGCGGCTGCGCCACCGCGTGCGCTCGAGAGCGGCCCGCCGCTGCGGCTCGCTCGGCATGACCGGGTTCGCCAGGAGCTGCAGCGCGACCTCGTCGCTCGACGCCTCGGGCGCGAGCCGCTCGACCGTGCCGGCGGCCCACTTCAGGTACGAGTCGGAGTCGGCGATCGCGATCAGCCTCACGCGGGGACCCGCCGGAGCTTCCGCATCGGCGCGAGCTCGCCCGGCTGCACGCGCTTGACCCCGTCGCCGAGCGCCTGCTCGATGATGCGCACGTCGCGCACGAGGTGCTCGAGCCCCTGCGGCTCGAGCGACGCCGCCTGATCGCTGCCCCACATCGTGCGGTCGAGCGTGATGTGCCGCTCGATGACCGTCGCGCCGAGGGCCGCGGCGGCGAGACTGATCTGCAGCCCCCGCTCGTGGCCGGAGTAGCCGACGGGCACCCCCGGGTAGCGGGCGGCGAGCGCGGGGACCACCCGGAGGTTCGCCTCGTCGGCGGGCATCGGGTACGTCGAGGTCGCGTGGAGCAGGATCAGCCGGCCCCGGGCATCCAGCGCCTCGATCGCTGCGTCGATCTGCTCGAGCGTCGACATGCCCGTCGACAGGATGACCGGCTTGCCGGTCGCCCCGATCGCCCGCAGGAGGGGCAGGTCGGTCACGGAGGCCGACGCGACCTTGTGGGCGACGACGCCGAGATCCTCCAGGAAGGCGACGGAGGGCTCGTCCCACGGCGAGGCGAACCAGTCGAGACCGCGGAGAGTGGCGTGGTCGCCGATCTCGATGTACTGCTCGCGGTCGAGCTCGACGCGGTGGCGGTACTCCAGGTAGGTCATCGTGCCCCACGGCGTGTCGCGCGCGACGTCGCGCATGTGGGCGGGAGTCGCGAGCTCGGGCGTGCGCTTCTGGAACTTCACCGCGTCGGCGCCCGCCGCCGCCGCGACGTCGATGAGCTCCTTGGCGATGCCGACGTCGCCGTTGTGGTTGAGGCCGATCTCGGCGATGACGTAGACGGGGTGACCCGACCCGATGGGCCGACCGGCGATCCTGACGCTCACGCGCCTCCTCCTTCGATGGTGCCCGCGAGGGCGTCGGCGAGCAGCAGCTGCTCCTCGGTGTCGATGTCCAGACCGCAGCGCTCGGCGACGATCGCCGGCTCCACCCGCCCGAAGAAGCGATGGCGCGCGGCGCGGAAGCCGGCCGCGTCGAGCACGTAGAAGGCGCCCGTCTCGGCGACCTGCGGAGGGAGCTCCTGCCGACGCGGGCGGTGCGCGGGGTCGTGGTTGACTCCCGACCATCCGCGCGGTGTCGCGCCGGAGGCCTCGCCGCTCGGAGCCCACAGGAACACCGGGGTCGCGATCGCGGAGAACACGGCGTCGGCCTCCCCGGAGCGCACCCGCGCGACCGCCGCATCCAGATCGGCCGGGTCGATGAAGGGCGAGGTCGCCTGCAGGAAGACCAGCACCTCGGCGCCGTCGCCGGTCACCTCGAGCGCGTGCAGGAGCGCGCTCTCCGAGGCGGCGTCGTCGCGGGCGAGATCCGCGGGCCGCACGACGACGACGGCGCCGGACGCTTCGGCCTCGCGGGCGATCGCGGGGTCGTCGGTGCTCACGACGACGCGGTCGACGGATGCCGCGGCGCGGGCCGCACCCACCGCCCGCGCGACGAGGCTCCGCCCGCCGACCGTGCGCAGGTTCTTCCCCGGCACTCCCCTCGACCCGCCGCGCGCGGGGATGACGGCGATGACGCTCACGGGGCGACCGGCGCCGGGTCCGCGAGCCGCACGCTCGAGCCGGTGCCCTCGAGCACGACGCTGAGCGTCTCGATCGCGCTCGACGGGCGGCTCACGACGTCGAGCGGGCGGAGCGCGCCGGCGAGCGCGAGCTCCACGGGCACGGCGGCCGGGACGACCTCCACGTGGCGCTCGCGCGCGAGGGCCCGCAGGAACCACTCCGGCTCGCGCCGGTGGGGGAGGTAGGCCAGGCGCTGCTCGCGCGCCAGCCGCCGCACGAGGCCGCTCTGCTCGTCGGCCTCGATGAGGCCGTCGGCGACGGCCGCCGTGCCGAGGACGATGCGACGCCCCTCGGGCACGTCGCGCGCGGCGAGCCCGTGCTCGCGGGTCCACGCGAAGCGGTGGTGCCGCACCCGGGCGCCCAGCTCGAGGAGGGACGCGACCGCCGGATCGGCGGGAGGGAGGTAGGTCGTGACGTCGAGGCGGCCCTCCGCGGCGAGCGCGCGGAGCGTGCGCATCGTCGATGACGCGAGAGCGCGCCGCAGGCCGTTCGGGCCGTCGGCGGCGGCCCGCGCGGGGCGCAGCAGCGGCTCGCCCGCCCCGAGCAGCCGGGCCAGGCGGCGCGTGATCGCCCCGTCGTCGACGAGGACGAGACGGTCGGGCACGGCGCGCGCCAGTCGCGCCTGCACGAGGCCCGAGAACGCGTCTCCCACGAGCCACTCGGCGCCGGCGGCGAAGCGATGCCACGGCATCAGCCGCCGCTCGATGCCGATGGCGGCCGCCTGCGGGAGGCCGCGGTCGTGGACGTGGGCGGCAGTGCGCTCGAGCTGTGTGTCGCCCGCGCGCGGGACGATCGCGAGCGGCTGGTCGCGCTCGTCGACGGTCAGCGCCGCGTGCTCGAGCGCCCCGAGCAGCTGCAGCGGCGACTCGACCCACGCGGTCGTGCACGGCACCGGCATCGGCTCCCCCTCGCGCGGCCCGCGCCGACGACGGGGCCTGTGTCGCGAGCGACGCTACGAGCGGCGGGTGACGCGGTGCGGGCCCGGCGGTGAACGCGGGGCGACCGACGGATGACCGACGGCCGTTCCGACGCGCACACCGCCGCATCCCCTTTTTGTGCCATTCCCCCAACGGCACCGGCCGGTGGCTGGTCGATAGGCTGAGCCGGTGACCGACGAGACCCCCGCTCCCGACCTGTCGACGACCGCCGGCAAGATCGCCGACCTGCGCGTCCGCTACCACGAGGCCGTGACGGCCGCGGGCGAGGCGGCGATCGAGAAGCAGCACGCCAAGGGCAAGATGACCGCCCGCGAGCGCATCGACGCCCTGCTCGATCACGGCAGCTTCGTCGAGCTCGACGAGTTCGTGCGCCACCGCACCCACGCGTTCGGCATGGAGGCCAAGCGCCCCTACGGCGACGCCGTCGTCACGGGCACCGGCACGATCCACGGCCGCCAGGTGGCCGTCTACAGCCAGGACTTCACGATCTTCGGCGGCTCGCTCGGCGAGGTCGCCGGCGAGAAGATCATCAAGGTCATGGAGCTCGCCATCAAGACGGGCGTCCCCATCATCGGGATCCTCGACTCCGGTGGCGCGCGCATCCAGGAGGGCGTCGTCGCGCTCGGCAAGTACGGCGAGATCTTCCGCCGGAACACCGCCGCCTCGGGCGTGATCCCGCAGATCTCGATCATCTGCGGCCCCGCCGCAGGCGGTGCGGTGTACTCCCCCGCCCTCACCGACTTCGTGATCATGGTCGACAAGACCAGCCAGATGTTCGTCACCGGACCCGACGTCATCAAGACCGTCACGGGCGAGGACGTCGGCATGGAGGAGCTCGGCGGCGCGCTCACCCACAACCGCACCTCGGGGGTCTCGCACTACCTCGCGCAGGACGAGCCCGACGCCTTCGACTACGCGCGCGCCCTGCTCAGCTACCTGCCCGACAACAACCTCGCCGAGCTGCCCGAGTACGCATCCGAGGCCGAGCTCGAGATCACCGACGACGACCGTCGACTCAACGGGATGATCCCCGACAGCCCGAACCAGCCGTACGACGTGCTCGACATCATCGACCACGTCGTCGACGCCGGGTCGTTCCTGGAGGTGCAGCCGCTCTTCGCGCCGAACATCGTCATCGGATTCGCGCGCGTCGACGGCCGCAGCGTCGGCGTCATCGCCAATCAGCCGAAGGCGATGGCGGGCACGCTCAACATCGACGCCGGCGAGAAGGCCGCGCGCTTCGTGCGCTTCTGCGACGCCTTCTCCATCCCGATCCTGACCCTCGTCGACGTGCCCGGGTACCTGCCCGGCACCGACCAGGAGTGGACGGGCGTCATCCGGCGCGGCGCGAAGCTCCTGTACGCCTACGCCGAGGCGACCGTCCCCCTCGTGACGGTCATCACGCGCAAGGCCTACGGCGGGGCCTACATCGTCATGGGGTCCAAGCAGCTCGGCGCGGACATCAACCTCGCCTGGCCCACGGCTGAGATCGCCGTCATGGGCGGGCAGGGCGCGGTGAACATCCTCTACCGCAACGAGATCAAGGCGGCCGAGGCGGCGGGCGAGGACGTCGCGGCGGTCCGCACGCGCCTGGCGAACGAGTACACCTACAACGTCGCGAGCCCCTTCCTCGCGGCCGAGCGCGGCGAGATCGACGGCATCATCGAGCCGGCGGCCACGCGCGTGGCGGTCATCAAGGCGCTGCGGGCCCTCAAGGGCAAGCGCGCGAGCCTGCCGCCCAAGAAGCACGGGAACATCCCGCTGTGACGGCCGAGGTCGATCCTTCGGGCGCGGATGCTCCGCCGACGCCCGTCGTGCGCATCGCGTCGGGCCGCCCCACGGAGGAGGAGCTCGCCGCCGTCCAGGCCGTGATCGCCGCCGTCCTCGCCGAGCAGGCCTCGCTCGGAGCGCCGCGACGGGCGGCCTCCGCGGATCTGTGGCGGCGAGCCGCGCAGGCTCCGCGCGCGGACGTGCACGCGGGCCCCGGCGCGTGGAGCGCGTCGCGAGGCCAGCGCGGCTGCTGAGCCGAACGGGCGGGATCCGGCGCGGAAGCGCGCGGCCGAGGCGTCCGAAGTGCGGAATCCGTCGTCGACGGTGCGGATTCCGCAACCGGAAGGGTATCGGGACCCTCGATCGCTACCCCCGGACGGGGGATGTACCCCGGTATCGCGCACATCTCCGTCCCACATCCCCGGAAAATCGGGCGAGGCTTCGATCGGGGTACGAAAAATGTACCCCGCCGGTCCCCCAAAATGACGACTGTGCGCGCTCCCTCGGGATTGGCACTATGTCATGTAAGCGGTGCAGCTCCATCGGAGCGCACCACCCTTCACCGGCCGAATAGGGTAAACGGCCGGGTGATTGGGGGGCGAGTTAGATCCATATTCGGGTTGTGGATCTAACTCGATACGTTGCGAAGGGCCGGAGATGGGTACTCCGGCCCTTCGATCGTTAACGCGGCCTCTCTAGGAGCCGGAGGCGAGCGCCGAGGGTCTCGGGATCTCCAGCCACAGATCGACCTCGTCGTCCTCGTCGTCCTCCTCCTCGGCCGAGCCCAGATCGCGGGCCGAACCGTCGCCCACGGGCGTGAGCCCCACCACCGTGACCGCGATGTCGGAGTCGGCGGGCGCAGTCCGCGCGATGATCCGGCGCGCCTCCGTGCCGCGGATCGCCGTGGCCAGCTGGTCGAGGATGCGGTCGCGCTCGTCCGGGTCCATGCCGTCGAGCCCGCCCTCGTCGAACAGCGTCACGGTCGCGCCCCGCCGTCGAGCCGACATCACCTGGGCGCGCACGGCGTCGTTGAGCAGCTCGCGCCCGCGGATCTCGTCGCGGATCGCCGCCTCGAGGTAGATGCACTCGCGCCGCTGCTCATCGGTGAGCTCGCCCCTCGAGCGCTCGATGACGCGCAGCATCGGAGCGGCCATCGTGCTCGTCTGCCCGAGACGGAACTGCCGCTCGTACAGGTGCGCCTCCTGGGCCGCCTGCCAGTCGGTCGCCTCGCGCTCGGCCTGCGCGAAGCGGTTGGCGTCGAGGGACGCCTTGGCGAGCGCTCGGCTGAGGATGTGCGAGATCGCGACCCACGCGGCCGAGCCGATCACGCCGGTGCCCAGCAGGAGCCCGGGGCCGCCCCACCAGATGGTCTGGACGACGAGGAGGGCGATGCCGACCCACGCGAACATGTGCCGCTTGCGGGTGGACGTGATCGTCATGAGGGTGCCGATCGCGGCCACGTACCAGGTCGCGTAGCCGAGACCGCCGTCGCGTCCGGGGTCGAGCTGGGGGGTGATGAGCAGGGTCAGGCTCACGCACACGGCGACATTGAGCGCGGCCATCCAGACGGGCATGCGCTCGGGCTGCCCGGGGAGGAGGCTGATGGTCGAGGCGAGCGCGTAGAGCACCATCGCCGCGAGGACGGGGAGCGGGTTCGAGGGGGTATCGATCGTGTACAGGCCGAGCACGATGTGATAGCCGGAGAAGAGCGCCGCCATCGTGACGATGAGCGCCCGGGGCACGCCGATCCTCATCGAGCCTCCTCGATCGCCTCGAGCGGCTCGGATCCGGCGGAGGGCGGGGCGAGGACGGGCCAGCGGACGACGATGACCGTGCCGTGACCGGGCTCGGAGCGCACCTCGGCGCTCCCGCCGGCATTGGCCACGCGCTCGATGATCGAGCGCCGGACGCCCAGCCGCTCGCCGGGGACCCTCGCGGGGTCGAACCCCGCTCCGGCGTCGCCGACCTCGATCTCGATCGCGCCGCCCTGCACGCCGGAGACGCGCAACCAGCGCCGCACCTCGGAGCCGCCGGCGTGCTGGATCGAGTTCACCATGGCCTGGACGGCGGCCGAGTAGAGCGCCTCGGCCTGCGCCGCCGGCACGATGCGCGTGTCGAGCGAGCGGACGCGGATGGAGAACGGCACGGACATCTCGCGCGCCGCCCGCACGATCCGGTCCGCGACCTGCCGGAAGCGGACCGTGCTGCCGTCGTCGGGAGTCGCGAGCGCGGCCTCCTCGAGGTGGCGCATCGCGTTGCCCGCCATCGTCGCGGCGAGCAGCTTCTCCTCCGGCGACTCGGCGCGCGCCGCGGAGAGGAAGGTGGTCAGGACGCTGTCGTGCACGATCGCGTCGACGTGGACGCGCTCGACCTCCGTCGCGTGCTGGCGGACGGCGTACGAGTAGCGGTCGAGAGCCGTGCCCTGCGCGTCGTCGACCGAGCTCGATGCCGCGCGGGTCATCGTGATGATGACCAGCACGGCGCCGCCCAGGATGACGGCGTACACGGCGTTGAACAGCCCGAGCTCCCACGGCCCGTCGCCGCCCGTGGGCATGGCGCGGATGATGCCGTAGATGAAGGGGACCACGAAGAGGTAGATGAGCGCGCCGCGCACGCTCAGGCCGATCGCGGCGCTCGCGGTCGCGACGGTGGTCAGCAGGTAGAGCCAGTGATCTCCCTCCTGCGGGTTCGCGGGATCCGCGAGGAAGAACGGCCAGGTCAGCAGGGCGAGAACGTACACGACGGCGACGACCCGGTGCGCGCCCACGACGAATCGCTTGAGCCCCGAGCACAGCAGCGAGAGCAGGAGCGAGCCGTACATGGCCCCGGTCGCGATCGCGGCCCACAGCGGCTGGGCGAGCCCGTACTGCGGGATGACCAGCAGCAGCGCCTGGATGCCGAAGACGGCGCCGAACCACGCGACCGATCTCGACAGGACGGTATCGACCCGCTTTCGGCTGATCGGCTGGCGCGGCTGCTTCGCCGCGCTCGGAGCCGGCTCAGGCCGAGTCATCGCCATCGTTGTCGAGCCCCGGGAGGATGCCGTCCTCCACGGCGCGGCGCAGCAGGTCGACCTTCGTCGGCGCGGGCCGCCCGACCTCGACGTACTTCGCGCGGATCCGATCGAGGTACTCGCGAGCCGTGGAGTACCCGATGCCGAGCTGCTGGGCGGCGAGCTTGAGCGGCAGGCCCGAGGCGTAGAGGTGGAGGATCTCGCGCTCGCGGCGTCCGAGCTGCGCCTTCGCGAAGTCGCGGTCGGCGTCGATCGCGCTCGCCCACTCGAGGTTGTTGAGCACCTCGCCGCGCGCGACCGTCTCCGCGGCGGCGATGACGGTCTTCGTCGCGGAGGACTTCGGGATCACGCCGGCGGCGCCCGCGGCGAGCGCCTCTCGCACGCTCGCGACGCGGTCGGCGATCGAGTGGACGAGGACCGCCGAGCCCGTGGCCTGCACGGCCTTGACGTTCTCGGTCACGCTCGAGCCATCGCCGAGCGAGAGGTCGAGCACGACCACGTCGACCTCGCCGGAGCCGAGGCCCTCCACGAACTCGGGCACGGTCGCCGCGGCGAGGACGAACTCGAAGCCCGCGTTCGTGAACGCGGCCTGGAGGCCCAGGCGGACCGACTCGTGGTCATCGACCACGGCGATCCGAACCTTCTTCCCCTGGGGTGCGACCACGACGACGTTCTACTTCCCTGAGCGGCTCGGAGCGCACCGTCGGGCTGCGGTGCTCGCCCCATGTTAGTCGGCCCGCAGCCCTCGGAGCGCGTCGCGCCGCGCCGGTCGAACGCCCCCGGAGCCCGCGGATGAGGCGAGAATCAGTCGCGAACGAGCGACGCGACGGCCTCCACGTGGTGAGTGTGCGGGAAGAGATCGAAGGCCCGCACCCCCGCCAGCCGGTAGCCGTGCGGAGCGGCGAGCGCGACATCCCGCGCGAGCGCCACGGGATCGCAGGCGACGTAGATCACCTGAGCCGGAGCGAGGCGCCCCAGGACGGCCATGACCTCGGTGCCGGCGCCCGAGCGGGGCGGGTCGAGGACGACCGTCGCGGCCCGCAGACGGGCGCGCTCGGCCGCGCTCGCCGACTGCTCGAGCTCGCGCAGGAAGCGGTCGACGCGCGCCGTGATCGCGGCGGCGCCCACCCACTCGGCGAGGTTCTCCGCGGCGTGCTCGGTCGCGCGCTCGTCGGACTCCACGCTCGTGATGCGCGTCGCCGCGCCGAAGCGGTCGCCGACGGCCGCGGCGAGCAGGCCGACCCCGCCGTACAGGTCGAGGTTCGCCGCGCGCGCGTCGAAGATCGCGTCGTCGATCGCGCCCTGCACGGCGGCGGTGAGCGCGGCGGGGGCCTCGCGGTGCACCTGCCAGAAGCCCGTGTCGTCGAGCCGGAAGCTGCGCTCCCCCACGCGCTCGGTGATGACGGTGGGCTTCTGCTCGCCGAGCACCAGGCGCGGGTCGCCGACCGTGGGGGCGAGCACGTCGACCGTGCCGAGGCCCGTGAAGCGCTCGCTGAACGGCGTCGCGGCCTGCACCGCGGGCGAGGCGAGCGGAGCATCCGTCACCGGGATCACCGTGTGCGAGCGGCTCGCCATCGGCCCGATGCGACCCTCGCCGTCGACGTGCAGACGGATGCGGGTGCGCCAGCCGAGGCCGTTCGCGGCGTGATCGCCGGGCAGCTGCTCGACCTTCACGTCGCTCTCGATGCCGGCCATGCGCTGCAGCGACTCGGCGAGCACCTGGCGCTTCAGCTCGCGCTGGTGGCTGAGGGCGATGTGGCCGAACTCGGCGCCGCCCGCGCGCTGGCGCGGGTCCCGGTCGATGCTCGCGACCGGCCAGACGTGCTCGCGACGGTGCTCGCTCGGCTGCAGCGCCTCGATCGCGTCGGCGCGCCAGAAGCTCTTCTTGCGGTCGTCGGAGATGCGCGCGCGCACCGTCTCGCCCGGGATCGCGTCGGCCACGAAGACCACGCGGCCGTCGAGGCGGCCCACCGAGATCCCGCCGTGCGCGATGCGCTCCACCGTCAGCTCGACCTCGCGGCCGATGTTCTCACCCATGCGCCCCAGACTACGGGCCGGTCGGCGCGGGCCCGCCCGGCAGCGGCCCCGCCGATGCGGCGGGTGCCCGGGCACCCGACCGGAGCGCCGCCTACGATCGTGCTCGTGCGCCTCATCCTCGCCTCCACCTCCCCCGCCCGGCTCGCCACCCTCCGCGCCGTCGGCATCGAGCCCGTCGCGATCGCTCCGCTCGTCGACGAGGATGCCGCGGTCGCCGCGGCCGGCCCGCTGACTGCCGCCGAGATGGTCCAGCTGCTCGCCCGCCTCAAGGCCGAGGCCGTGCTCGACCCCGCCGTGTGCGGAGGCGCCGGATTCGCGCCCTCCGACCTCGACGGGTTCATCCTCGGCGGCGACTCGGCGTTCGAGCTCGACGGCACCGTGTTCGGCAAGCCGCACGAGCCCGAGATCGCCCGCGAGCGCTGGCTCGCCCAGCGCGGCCGCAGCGGCGTGCTGCACTCGGGCCACTGGCTCATCGACCACCGCGGCGGGCGCCTGCGCGGCGCCGTCGGCCGCGCCTCGAGCGCGACGGTGCACTTCGCCGACGACATCGAGGAGTCGGAGATCGACGCCTACATCGCCACCGGCGAGCCTCTCAAGGTCGCCGGCGCCTTCACGATCGACTCCAAGGGCGCCGGCTTCATCGACCGCATCGAAGGCGACCCGCACACGGTCGTCGGGCTCTCCGTGCCGCTCGTCCGCAAGCTCGTGCACGAGCTCGGCGGGCGGTGGACGGAGCTCTGGAACCGCTAGACGCGGGCCGCCCGCGAGCGCGCGCCGAGCATCCGTCGCCTGTGGCCCCCTGCAAGGGATCGCCGTCGCTTTTGTGAGGGCGAGCCAAACGGGGGGTGCCGACCGGCCCCTAGGGTAGAGAACCATGGCCCGCATCTCGAAGGTACTCATCGCGAACCGCGGCGAGATCGCCGTCCGCGTCATCCGCGCGGCGCGCGACTCCGGTCTCGGCACCGTCGCCGTCTACGCCGACCAGGACCGCGATGCGCGGCACGTCAAGCTCGCCGACGAGGCCTACGCCCTCGGCGGCACCACGAGCGCCGAGACCTACCTCGTGATCGACAAGCTGCTCTCCGTCGCGCGCCGCTCGGGCGCCGACGCGGTGCACCCCGGCTACGGGTTCCTCGCCGAGAACTCGGAGTTCGCCCGCGCCGTCATCGACGCCGGCCTCATCTGGATCGGCCCCTCCCCCGAGGCGATCGACGCCCTCGGCGACAAGGTCAAGGCGCGCCACATCGCCGAGAAGGTCGGCGCCCCGCTCGCCCCCGGAACCCTCAATCCCGTGTCGGGCGCCGAGGAGGTTCTCGACTTCGTCGACGTCCACGGCCTGCCCGTCGCGATCAAGGCCGCGTTCGGCGGCGGCGGGCGCGGGCTCAAGGTCGCCCGCACGCGCGAGGAGGTGCCCGAGCTCTTCGACTCGGCCACGCGCGAGGCCATCGCCGCGTTCGGCCGCGGCGAGTGCTTCGTCGAGAAGTACCTCGACAAGCCGCGCCACGTCGAGACGCAGTGCCTCGCCGACGCGCACGGCAACGTCGTCGTCATCTCGACCCGCGACTGCTCGCTGCAGCGCCGCCACCAGAAGCTCGTCGAGGAGGCGCCGGCGCCGTTCCTGACGGACGAGCAGACCGAGCTCCTCTACACGTCGTCGAAGGCGATCCTCCGCGAGGTGGGATACGTCGGCGCTGGCACGTGCGAGTTCCTCATCGGCGCCGACGGCACGGTCTCGTTCCTCGAGGTCAACACGCGCCTCCAGGTCGAGCACCCCGTCTCGGAGGAGGTCACCGGCATCGACCTCGTGCGCGAGCAGTTCCGCATCGCCGAGGGCCAGGAGATCGGCTACGACGACCCCGTCGCCCACGGCCACTCGATCGAGTTCCGCATCAACGGGGAGGACCCGGGGCTCAACTTCATGCCCATGCCCGGCCCCGTGCACGCCCTGCGCTTCCCCGGCGGCCCCGGCGTGCGCGTCGACTCGGGCGTCACGACCGGCGACGTCATCTCGGGCGCCTTCGACTCGCTCCTGGCGAAGCTCATCGTCACGGGCAGGACGCGCGAGGATGCCCTCGAGCGCTCGCGACGCGCCCTCGCCGAGTTCGAGGTGGCCGGTCTGCCCACCGTGCTCCCGTTCCACCGCGCCATCGTCGACGACCCCGCGTTCGCGCCCGCCGACGGCGCCCCCTTCACCGTCTTCACGCGCTGGATCGAGACCGAGTTCGACAACCGGCTCGAGCCCTGGAGCGGCACCCTCACCGACGAGGTGTCGGCGCCCGTCGCCCGGCACACCGTCGTCGTGGAGGTCGGGGGCAAGCGCCTGGAGGTGTCGCTCCCGGAGTCGCTCATGCCGAGCGGAGCATCCCGCCCCGCCGCCGCGCTCGCCGTCGCCCCGCGCCGTCGGGGAGGCTCGGCGGTCGCCGTCGGCGCCTCAGGCGACGCCGTCAAGAGCCCCATGCAGGCCACGGTCGTGAAGCTCGCCGTCGCCGAGGGCGACACGGTCGTCGCCGGCGACCTCGTCGCCGTGCTCGAGGCGATGAAGATGGAGCAGCCCATGACCGCGCACAAGGACGGCACGGTCTCCGGCGTCAACGCCGCCGTCGGCGAGACGGTCGCCGCGGGCCACGTGCTGCTCACCATCGCGGACTAGCCCCGCCGCATCTGTCCGAGGCGCCCGGCCCCGCGCCCCTGCCGCCCGCGCGTCTGCGCCTCCGCGCTGCGCGTGTGCCGAAGAGTGGCGAGTGAGTCGAAACATTCCGACCCGATCGCCACTTCTCGGCTCAATCGCGACCCACTGGAACGCCGAGGCGCTGGAGCGCGCTCGCCATCCGCTTCGGCGAGCGCGCGGTCGACCAGTCCCAGCGGCCGAAGGTCCGCACGGATGGACGGATGTCGTCCTCCCGCACCTTCTCGTCGTACACCACGTCCGCCGGTGTACGGCTTCGCAGGAACTGCGGATCGGAGTACTTGGCACGCCCGTCGAACTCGGCCGCAGCACCGAACTCGGGCCAGCCGAAGTCGGTGTGCCAGATCCGCCCTGACGCTCCGATGACTCGGAACTGCAACTCGGGCGGTGGCGCGCCGATCAGGTGCATCGTCACTCGACTGAGCGATTCACCCGGACGATTCGCCCGCTCATCCGCGAAGTCGATCACCCTGCGGGCGCGTGCGCTTCCGGGTGCGCGGCCGAGCTCGTCGAGAGCGCCGGAGAGGGCGGAGCGGAAGGAGAGCAGGCTGAGCCCGTCATGGTCGCCGCGGCCGACGGAGAAGAGCGCAGCATCCGCAACCGCGACGGCCGCCGAGAAGCTCGCTGTGCCAGCAACATCGATGACGGTGCGCGCCAGTGACGTAACCGGCAGGCCAGCGACGTGCAGGGTCTCGGCTTCGGGAGTGCAGGTGCGGTGCCGTCGAAGCGTGCGGTTCGGACAGAGCCCACTGCCTGCCGGGACGGTCGAGTGGATCTCGTCGGGCCAGCCGTCGACAGCCGGAAGACCCCACAAGGCGGCGGCTGACCAGTGGGAGATGGTGTCGTACCTGCTCAGCCGACGAGCGGTCGCGAGAACTCGCAGTCGATAGCGGTCGTCTGTGCCGAGTCGCCCCAGATCGTCGGCGGCGACGTGCACCCCGGGATGCACCGACACCATAGCTGTCGAGCGCAGGGCGCGGTAGAGCCTCGTTCTCTCGCCCGCATCCTGCGTATCTCGGGCGTAGACGAGGGGCAGAGGCGGAGCGTCCGACGATGTGCGCATTGCGACAGCATGCAGGCGCCTGCCCCCGTGGAACGCCGTGCGCCCGAGCCGGTGAGTGAGGGTGCAAGAGAGCGCCGTGGGGAGGAGCCACCCAGCAACCACGGGCCGGCCCGTGTCTGCGGCACCTGCTGAGTCGAGAAGTGGCGTCTGAGTCGGAAGGTTTCGACTCAGACGCCACTTCTCGACTCACTTTGACCCGCTGCGGGGCGACGGGCGCGCGCGGCCCGCCGGGGCAAGCACGCGGGCCGCGCTACTCGCGGATGACGTGCATCGCGCGCGCGGCATCCGTGATGCCGCCCGAGAGCGAGGGGTACACGCTCATCGCCGAGGCGAGCTGGTCGACCGTCAGGCGGTGCTCGACCGCGAGCGCGATCGGCAGGATGAGCTCGGAGGCCCGCGGCGCCACGACGACCCCGCCGATGACGGTGCCCGAGGTGCGCGAGGCGAATAGCTTGATGAACCCCTCCTTGATGCCCTGCATCTTCGCGCGCGGGTTCGCGGCGAGCGGCAGCTTGAAGACGGTGCCGCGGGCGACCCCGTCCTCGACGTCCTTCTGCGAGAACCCGACGGTCGCGATCTCGGGGTGCGTGAAGATGTTGGATGTCACGTTCCGGCGCTCGACCGGATCGACCGCGTCGCCCATCGCGTGGTACACCGCGGTGCGGCCCTGCATCGACGCGACCGACGCGAGCGGCAGGAAGTCGCTGCAGTCGCCGACGGCGTAGATCGACGGGATCGACGTGCGGGCGACCCGGTTCACGCGGATGTGCCCGCTCTCGGCCAGCTGCACCCCCGCCTCCTCGAGTCCGAGCCCGGCGGTGTTCGGCACGGCGCCGACCGCCATGAGGCAGTGCGAGCCCTCGACGACACGGCCGTCGGCGAGGGTGACGCGCACGCCCGCGCCCGTGTTCTCGACCGACTGCGCGCGCGCCTTGGAGAGCAGCTCCATGCCCGAGCGGAGGAACACCTTCTCGATGAGGGCCGCGGCATCGGCATCCTCGCCCGGGAGCACCTGGTCGCGGGAGGAGACGAGCGTGACGCGCGCGCCCAGCGAGCGATACGCGGAGGCGAACTCGGCCCCGGTGACGCCCGAGCCGACGACGATGAGGTGCTCGGGGACGTCCTCGAGCCCGTAGAGCTGCTTCCAGGTGAGGATGCGCTCGCCGTCGGGCTTCGCGGTGGGCAGCTCGCGCGGCGAGGCGCCCACGGCGACGATGATCGTGTCGGCCTCGCACTCGTCGAAGTCGACGCGCTTGCGCCCGCTGCCGGTCGAGACGACGACCCGGCCCGGCCCGTCGAGGCGGCCGTCGCCGGTGAGGATGCGGACGCCGGCGCGCTCGAGCTGCTCGTGCATGTCCTGCGACTGCTGGGCAGCGAGCCGCAGGAGCCGGTGGTTGACGGCGGTGAGGTTGACGGCGATCTCGGGCTTGACGGCGCGACCGCGTTCGCCGCGGGCGAAGAACTGCACCCCGACCTCGCCGGCCTCCATGATGGCCTCGGCCGCCTCGGCGGTCGCGATGAGGGTCTTCGAGGGCACGACATCCGTGAGCACCGCCGACCCGCCGACGCCGGACCGCTCGATGAGGGTCACCTCCGCGCCGAGCTGGCGCCCGGCGAGGGCCGCCTCGTAGCCGCCGGGTCCGCCGCCGATGATGACGATGCGCTGGGTCCGTTCGAATGTTGTCGACACGCCCTCCAGTCTTCCACTCCGCCCGCTAACCCCCCAACGGATGCCCGTCCCGCCCGGGCGCGGATGCGCACCTCTCTGCGCGGTCGCGCACCAGGCCCCCTCACTACGATGTTCGTCATGTCCGATGACGCACCGCACCCGCTCGACGACCCGAACGCCGACCCCTTCGCGATCGCCGCCGAGGCCGCCGCGCAGATCGCCGAGAGGACGGGCGTCGCGAGCCACGACATCGCCCTCACGCTCGGCTCGGGCTGGGCGAAGGCCGCCGACCTCATCGGCGAGACGACGGCCGAGATCCCCGCGACCGACATCGTCGGCTTCTCGAAGCCGGCGCTGACCGGGCACGTCGGCACGCTGCGCAGCATCCTCACCCCGAGCGGGAAGCGCGCCCTCGTGATCGGCGCGCGCACCCACTACTACGAGGGCCACGGCGTGCGCCGGGTCGTGCACTCGGTGCGCACGGCCGCCGCGGCCGGCGCGCAGACCATGATCCTGACCAACGGCGCCGGCGGCATCAAGGAGCACTGGAGCCCGGGCACACCGGTCCTCATCAGCGACCACCTCAACCTCACCGCGGACTCGCCGCTCGAGGGCGCGACCTTCATCGACCTGACGGACCTCTACAGCGCGCGCCTGCGCGGCCTCGCCCGCGAGATCGAGCCGGGGCTCGACGAAGGCGTGTACGTGCAGTTCCGCGGCCCGCACTACGAGACGCCCGCCGAGGTGCAGATGGCGAGGACGATGGGCGGCCACATCGTCGGCATGTCGACCGCGCTCGAGGCGATCGCCGCCCGCCAGGCGGGCATGGAGATCCTCGGCATGTCGCTCATCACGAACCTCGCCGCCGGCATCAGCCCCGAGCCGCTCAGCCACGCCGAGGTGATCCAGGCCGGCAAGGACGCCGAGTCGGTCATCAGCGGCCTCCTCGCCCGCATCGTCGCGGCGCTCTAGGCGGCACGACGGCGCGCCGGGCATCCGCCCGAACCGTACGCTCTCATCGCACCCGTTCGCAGATCGGAGACCCCATGACGACGCTCGACGCCGCGAAGGCCTGGCGCGACCAGGACCCGGACCCGGTCACGCGGGCCGAGCTCGACGCGATCATCGCGGATGCCGAGGCCGGCATCGCGACGGCCGTCGCGGCCCTGCACGAGCGCTTCGACGCGCGGCTCGCGTTCGGCACCGCCGGGCTGCGCGGCGAGCTCGGCGCGGGCTCGAACCGCATGAACCGCGTGCTCGTGACGCAGGCCGCCGCGGGGCTCGCCCGTTTCCTGGTCGGACGCGAGAGCCACCCGAGCATCGTCATCGGCTACGACGGCCGCGTGAACTCCGACGTCTTCGCGCGCGACACCGCCGAGATCATGGCGGGCGCGGGCGTGCGGGCGATCCTCCTGCCGCGGCTGCTGCCGACGCCCGTGCTCGCGTTCGCGGTGCGGCACCTCGGCGTGAGCGCCGGCGTCATGGTGACGGCGAGCCACAACCCGCCGCGCGACAACGGCTACAAGGTGTACCTCGGCGGCCGCGACCACGGCTCGCAGATCGTCGCCCCGGTCGACGCCGAGATCCACGAGGCCATCATCGAGGTCGCGTCGACGACGTCGATCGATCAGCTGCCGCGCTCGACCGATTTCGAGGTCGCAGGCGAGGACGTGATCGACGCCTACGTCGCCGCGACCGCCGCGCTCGCCCCGCACGGCGAGGGCGCCGCTGCGCGCGTGCCCGTGCCATTCGTCTACACGGCGATGCACGGCGTCGGGTGGGAGGTCGCGCAGCGCGTCTTCCGCGAGGCCGGCTTCGCCGAGCCGACCGTCGTCGCCGAGCAGATCGCGCCCGACGGCGCCTTCCCCACGGTCGCCTTCCCGAACCCGGAGGAGCCGGGCGCGATGGACCTGTCGTACGCGACGGCCACCCGCGCCGGAGCGCGGCTCATCATCGCCAACGACCCCGACGCCGACCGGCTCGCCGTCGCGGTGCCCGATGCGGACGCCGCGGAGGGCTGGCGCCGCCTGAGCGGCAACGAGGTGGGGGCGCTCCTCGGCTGGCGGGCCGCCGAGCGGATCACCCGCGAGGGCCGCATGGCGAAGCTCGCCGCCTCGATCGTGTCCTCCCCCGCCCTGTCGGAGGTCGCGAAGGCGTACGGCCTGAGCTACAGCGACACCCTCACGGGCTTCAAGTGGGTCTCCCGCGTGGGCGGGCTCGCGTACGGCTACGAGGAGGCCCTCGGGTACCTCGTCGACCCCGAGAAGGTCCGCGACAAGGACGGCATCTCGGCCGCCGTCGACCTCCTCGCCCTCGTGGGCGAGCTCGCGGCGGAGGGGCGCACGCTCGCCGACCACCAGCGCGCGTTCGACGAGCGCTTCGGCGCGTTCGCGAGCGCGCAGGTCTCGCTGCGCGTCACCGAGCTCGCGCGCATCCCCGCGATCATGAGCGCGCTGCGGGATGCCCCGCCCGCCTCGATCAACGGAGTGCGGGTCTCGCAGGTCGACGACTTCATCCGCGGATTCGGCGTCTTCCCGCCCTCGGACATCCTGCGCTTCTGGATGGAGGGCGGCGCGCGCGTCATCGTGCGTCCGAGCGGCACCGAGCCGAAGGTGAAGGTGTACATCGACGCCTCGAGCACCGCAGGCGACGTCGACGAGCGGCGCGCGGCCGCCGAGGCCGAGGTGGCGGCGCTCGAGGAGGGCATGCGCGCGCTCATCGTCTAGCGGGCGCGTGCTTGACTGACGAGGTGAGCTCACCGACTCCCGCGCCGTTCGCGCCCGCCCGACCGCTCGCGCACGAGCCGCTTCTCGGCCGCGGAGTCGCGCGGGCGCTCGTGCTCGCGCTCGTCGTCGCGGCCCTGGGCCTCGGGGCCGGGGCCCTGGGCCGCCCCGAGCTCGCGGGCGTCCTGCGCACGGGCGGCATCCTGGTGGCGGCCGGCGCCCTCGTCCTCCTCCTGGCCCGCCGCGGGGATGATCGCCTCGAGCGCACCCCGGCGGTCAGCGCGATCGTGATGGCGGTCGCCGCCGGGCTCTCGGCCGTCGGCGTCATCTGGCTGCTGAACTCCGGCCCCGATCGGCCGATCGGCATCGTCGGGACGGTCGCGTCCGTCGGCATCGTGACGGCCGCCGCGTCGGCCGCGGCGTCGACCGCGGTGCTGATCCGGCCCCACGTCGAGGCGATGGCCGCCCACGTCTGGTCGGGCATCGCCGGCGCGGGCTTCGCGATCCCGTTCATGGCCGCGGGCGCGGCCCCCGAGCTCATCATGGCCGGCGCGGTGCTCATCGGCATCGCCGACCGCGCCGGGCACCGCCGCCGGGCCCGCGCCCTCGAGGCCCGTGAGCGCGCGATCGCCCTGGGCGCCGTCGACGGCGTCGACCCCCGCGACGCGCTCCGCTCGCGCGAGCGCGGTCCCGAGCTCGACCGCGACGCCCTCCGGCTCGCCCTCGCGCTCGGCTGCACCGCGATCGGAACGGTCGTCGTCGCGTGGGCGATCGGCATCGCCGTGGGCAGCGCGAGCGGCGCGGGCTCCGAGGGGGCCGGTGGCGGCCAGGGCTTCGCCGCCGCCTCGCTCGCCGCGATCCCCCTCGCCGTCCAGGCGGCCCTCCTGCGCGGCGCCGTCGCCCCCCTGCGCCGGTGGCTCGCGATCGGGGGCGGGATGCTCGGCGTCGCGTCCCTCGCCCTCCTGGTCGCCCCGCTCGAGCCGGTATTCCTCGCCGCCGTGGCCGCGCAGTCGGTCGCGATCGCCCTGCTCGCCGGCGCCCTCGCCCGCCACGGCTTCGGCGCCTCGACGGAGGGCGCCTGCCACGTGGCGATCGCGGGCGCGACCGCCTGGTGGCTCCTCATCGTCAGCACGGGCGGGCTGCTGCTCGCGTTCGCCGCGGTCGTGACCACCCTTCTGGCGCTCCGTCGCCGCGAGCGGCGCCGCGGTCGGCTCGCCGGGCAGGTCGGGCCGGGGCGTCCGGAGGTCGCTCGATGACCGGGCGGTCGACGCTCGGGCGCGGTCTCGTCCTCGCGGTGGTCGCCCTGGCGATGACCGCGATCGGCGGCTGGGGGCCGACGCTCCTCATCACCCTCGGCGCGCTCGATCCGGCCGACCAGGTCGCGACGCTGCGCGTGCTCCTCACCGGCAGCGCGGTCGCGCTGCTCGGGTTCGTCCCGCTCCTGCTCGCGGCGCTCGCGCTCGTCGGCCGGGCTCCGCAGCCCGGATGGCTGCTTCGCCTGGCGATCGCGATCCTGCTCGTCCGACCCGCGGTGGTCGTGCTCGAGGTCATCTCCTCGCCGGTCGCAGTCGTTCCTCAGCCGCTGACGCTGCCTCTGTTCCTCACCACCGCGGTCGCGGCGGGCCTGGCCGCGATCAGCGTCCTGCCCACCGCAGGGCCCGCTCGACGGCCGGAGCGCATCGCCGTCGTCGGCGTCGCGGTCGCCGCCCTCGTCGGCCTCGCGCTCTTCGGCTACACCGGCGCGATCGTGCCGATCGCCGCGGTCGGGCTCGTCATCGCGCTCGCGCTGCGCATCCGGCGCGAGCGCGAGCAGGCCGACCTCGACGCTCTCGACGACGACTGAGCGGCGAGCGGAGGGCCCTGCGCGACCTCAGCCGATCGCGACCTCGAGCTTGCGGGTCAGCTCCTCGGTGTCGAAGTAGTTCTCGATCACGACGACATCGGCGCGGGTCGGGCCGATCGCCTCGACGAACTCGGCGCTCGTGAGGATCACCTGCGCGTCGGCGGCCACGCGCGCCACCGACGCGATGTCGGCCGCCACGACGGTCGCCTCCAGGCCCAGGCGCTGCAGCACGCGCTCGGCGTTGACCTTGAGGATCCCGCTCGAGCCGATGCCGGCGCCGCAGATCGTCACGATCTTCACGCGCGCTCCGACCGCTGGAGGATGGCCCGCACGGCGTCGCGGGTGGGGGCATCCGCGACCGCGGCGATCGCGGCGGAGTCGTTGAAGGCGTTCGCGAGGGCCGCGACCGCCGCGAGGTGGGCATCCGGCGCCACACCGGCGAGGCCGATGACGACCCGCACCGGGTCGTTGTGGGCGTGGCCGAACTCGACCGGCTCGGCGAGCGTGACGACCGACAGCCCGTCGCACCGCACGGCGGCGCCGGGGCGCGCGTGGGCCAGCGCGAGGCCGGGCGCGATGACGATGTAGGGACCGTGGTCCTCGACCATGCGGATCATCGCGTCGGTGTACTCGCTCGTCGCGCAGCCGCTGTCGACGAGGGCGTCACCGGCGATGCGCACGGCCTCGCGCCAGTCGGCGGCGCGGGCGCGCAGCACGATGGCGCGGTCGGCGAGCGGAGGAAGCGTCATCCTGCGTGCTCACCCGCCAGTGCGGCCTCGAAGCCCTCGACGATCATCTCCGCGAGCTCGACCCTGTCCTCCACCGGCAGGAACGCGGCCTCGGCGGCGTTGAGCTGGAAGGCGAGGACGTCGTCGAGGCCGTAGCCGAACGCCTCGGTGACGAGCGCGAGCTCGCGGCTGAGGGTCGTGCCGCTCATGAGGCGGTTGTCGGTGTTGACGGTGACGCGGAAGCCCAGCTGGTAGAAGAGGTCGAGCGGGTGGTCGACGAGCTCGTCGCCCCACTGCGCGATCGCGCCGGTCTGCAGGTTCGAGCTCGGGCTCGTCTCGAGGGCGATCCCGCGGTCCTTCACCCACTCGGCGAGCGTGCCGAGACGGGCGAAGGTCGACTCGCCCTCGGTGGTGATCTCGATGTCCTCCGCGAGGCGCACGCCGTGGCCGAGGCGCAGCGCGCGGCCGTCGAGGAGGGCGCCGCGGATCGACTCGAGCCCGTCGGCCTCGCCGGCGTGCACCGTCGCCGGGAAGAAGCTCGCCGCGAGGTGGTCGAACGCCTCGCGCATCCGGCTGGGCGGGAAGCCCGCCTCGGCGCCGGCGATGTCGAATCCGACGACCCCGCGGTCGCGGTGGCGCACGGCGAGCTCGGCGATCTCGAGGCCGCGGTCGGCGTGACGCATGGCGCTCACGAGCTGTCCGACGCGGATGCGGCGGCCGAGCGAGCGCGCCTCCGCGACGCCCGCATCGAGGCCCGCCTGAACCGCCTCCACCGTCTCGTCGAGGCTCAGCCCGCGCGTCAGGTGCTGCTCGGGGGCCCAGCGGATCTCGCCCCACACGACGCCGTCCGCCGCGAGGTCGAGCACGGCCTCGCGAGCGACGCGCTCGAGGCCCTCGCGCGACTGCATGACGGCCGTGGTGATGTCGAAGGTCCTCAGGTACTCCACGAGCGAGCCGGAGTTGCTCTTCTCGGCGAACCACGCGGCGAGCTCTGCGGCGTCGGTCGTGGGCAGCTCGACGCCCGCCTCGACGGCCAGCTCGATGATCGTCTGCGGGCGCAGACCGCCGTCGAGGTGATCGTGCAGCGACACCTTCGGCAGGGCCTCGAGCACCGTGTCGGTGCCGGGCATGAGGGTCGTGGTCGTCGCCGTCGTCATGCCTCAAACCTACCGGTTCGTTACCGTGTCGTGACCCGCTCGACGGGCCATAGGCTCGGCTCATGCCCGAGAAGATCATCCTCGACTGCGACCCCGGCCACGACGATGCTGTGGCGATGCTGCTCGCCCACGGCTCGCCCGAGATCGAGCTGCTCGCGGTCACGACCGTCATGGGCAATCAGACGATCGAGAAGGTCACGCGCAACGCGCTCGCCGTGGCGCGCGTCGCCGGCATCACCGAGGTGCCGTTCGCGAAGGGCGCGCACCGCCCGCTCGTGCGCGCCATCGAGACGGCCCCGAGCATCCACGGCGAATCGGGGCTCGACGGCCCCGTGCTGCCGGAGCCGGCGATCGAGCTGGATGCCCGGCACGCCGTCGACCTCATCATCGACACCGTCATGGCTCACGAGCCCGGGACGGTGACGCTCGTGCCGACCGGCGCCCTCACGAACATCGCCCTCGCGGTGCGCACGGAGCCTCGGATCGCGGAGCGCGTCAAGCAGGTCGTGCTCATGGGCGGGGGCGTCCACGTCGGGAACTGGAGCGCGGTGAGCGAGTTCAACATCGTCATCGACCCCGAGGCCGCGCACATCGTGTTCAACGAGCCGTGGCCGCTCGTCATGGTCGGGCTCGACGCCACCCACCAGGCGCTCGCGACGCCCGAGGTCGCCGCGCGCATCGCCGCCGTCGGCACCGGGCCCGCGCGGTTCGTCGGGGAGCTGCTGGAGTTCTTCGGGCACACCTACAAGGACGCCCAGGGGTTCGACCACCCGCCGGTGCACGACCCCTGCGCCGTCGCGTACGTCATCGACCCGACGATCATGGAGACGGTTCGGGCGCCGCTCGACGTCGAGCTCACCGGCGCGCTCACGGTCGGCATGACCGTGGCCGACCTGCGCGCGCCCGCCCCCGCCGACTGCAGCACGTCCGTCGCGATGAACCTCGACAACGAGCGGTTCTGGGGGCTCGTGGTGGACGCGCTCGAGCGCATCGGCGCGGTCGACCTCTAGTCGACGACCCCCGCGACGAGCGGCCCGCCCGTGACGACCTCGTCGCCCGCGTCGCCGATGCGGTAGCCGCCCTCGAGCGCCTCGAGCGCGCGGTCGAAGCGCGCGGCGTCGTTGGTGTGCATCGTGAACAGCGGCTGGCCCTTCGTGACGGCGTCGCCGGGCTTCGCGTGCAGGTCGATGCCCGCGGCGTGGTCGACCGGGTCCTCCTTGCGCGCGCGGCCCGCGCCGAGTCGCCAGGCAGCGATGCCGAAGGGCAGCGCATGCTGCTCGACGAGCACGCCGTCGCGGTCGGCGGTGACGACGTGGTGCTCGGCCGCCTCGGCCATGGGCGCCTCGGGGTCGCCGCCCTGCGCGCGGATCATCGCGTTCCAGGTGTCCATCGCCTGACCCGTCTGCAGGGCGCCCTCGACGTCGGCGTCGGTGATGCCGGCGAGCTCGAGCATGTGGCGGGCGAGCGTGACGGTGAGCTCGACGACGTCGGCAGGACCGCCTCCCGCGAGCACCTCGACCGACTCGCGCACCTCGTTGGCGTTGCCGATCGCGAGGCCCAGCGGCACGTTCATGTTGGTGAGCACCGCACGGGTGGCGACCCCGGCATCCTCGCCCAGTCGCACCATGACCTTCGCCAGCTCGCGCGACTGCTCGATGTCCTTCAGGAAGGCGCCGGAGCCGAACTTCACATCGAGCACGAGCGCGGCCGTGCCCTCCGCGATCTTCTTCGACATGATCGACGAGGCGATGAGCGGGATGCACTCGACGGTGCCCGTGATGTCGCGCAGGGCGTAGAGCTTGCCGTCGGCGGGCGCGAGGCCCGAGCCGGCAGCGCACACGACGGCGCCCGCGCTCTCGAGCTGCGCCATCATCTCGTCGACGGTGACGTTCGCGCGCCAGCCCGGGATGCTCTCGAGCTTGTCGAGCGTTCCCCCCGTGTGACCCAGCCCGCGACCGCTGAGCTGCGGTACCGCGACGCCGAACGAGGCGACGAGCGGCGCGAGCGGCAGCGTGATCTTGTCGCCGACCCCACCGGTCGAGTGCTTGTCGGTGGTCTTCTTCGAGAGCCCGGAGAAGTCGAGGCGCGTGCCCGTGGCGACCATCGCGAGGGTCATGTCGCGCACCTCCTCGCGCGTCATGCCGTTGAGGAAGATGGCCATGGTCATGGCCGACATCTGCTCGTCGGCGACGTAGCCGCGCGTGTAGGCGTCGATCATCCACCGGATCTGCTCGGTGGTGAGGGCGCCCTTGTCCCGCTTGGTGCGGATCAGGTCGACGACGTCGAACGGCTCGATGCTCATGAGCGGAACTCCTCCAGGGTGCGCGGGCCGAACGCGTCGGGCAGCACCTCATCGATGGTCTTGATGCCCGACACGGTCTCGAGCAGCATGCCCTCGGCCGAGTGCTCGAACAGCAGCTGGCGGCAGCGGCCGCAGGGCATGAGGGCTCCGCCGTTCCCGTCGACGCACGTGAACGCGACGAGCTTGCCGCCGCCGGTCATGTGGAGCGTGGAGACGAGCGTGCACTCGGCGCACAGCGTGAGGCCGTAGGACGCGTTCTCGACGTTGCAGCCGGAGATGACGCGACCGTCATCGACGATCGCGGCGACGCCGACGGGGAACTTCGAGTACGGCACGTAGGCCTTGGCCATCGCCTCGAGCGCGACGGCGCGGAGCGCGTCCCAGTCGAAGGCGTCGGCCGCGGGCGCGGGCGATGCGGTCATGTTCTGGCTCTCTCCTGCTCAGGCCTTCATGTACGGCTTGCCGGACGCGGCGGGGGGCCGCGAGACGCCGACGAAGCCGGCGACCGCGACGATCGTCACGACGTACGGGAGCATGAGCATGAACTCGCTCGGCACGGGCGAGCCCACGATCGACAGGGTCGACTGCAGGTTCGTGGCGAAGCCGAAGAGCAGGGCGGCGAGGGTCGCGCGGATCGGGTCCCAGCGGCCGAAGATCACCGCGGCGAGCGCGATGAAGCCGGCGCCGTTGGTCATGTCCTTGCCGAACGAGCCGACCGCGGCGAGCGTGAAGAACGCGCCGCCGCCGCCGACGATGGCGCCGGCGAGCAGGACGTTCCAGAATCGCGTCGCCCGCACGTTGATGCCGACCGTGTCGGCCGCGGTCGGGTGCTCGCCGACGGAGCGGAGGCGCAGGCCCCAGCGCGTCTTGAAGAGTCCGAACCAGACGAGGAAGATCGCGAGGTACATCAGGTAGACGATGACCGTCTGGCGGAACAGGATCGGCCCGAGGACGGGGATCTCGCTCAGCAGTGGGATGGCGATGCGCTCGAACTTCTCGGGCGAGTTGAACGTCTCGGCGTTCGGCACCATGACGGTCGAGTACAGGAAGCTCGTGAGGCCCAGCACGAGGACGTTGAGCACGACGCCGACGATGACCTGGTCGACGAAGTACTTGATCGCGAACGCGGCGAGCACGAAGGAGACGAGCGCGCCGGCGACCATCGCGCCGAGGAGCCCGACGTAGGGGCTGCCCGTGAGCGTGCCGAGCATCGCGGCCATGAAGGCGCCGCCGAGCAGCTGGCCCTCGATCGCGATGTTGACGACGCCCACGCGCTCGGAGATCACGCCGCCGAGCGAGCCGAAGATGAGCGGGGTGCTCACGGTCAGCGCTCCGGCGAGGAGGCCGATCATCGGCACGGTCGCTCCGGCGGCCGCCCAGGTGAGGAACCCGACGAGGAAGAGCACGGCGAAGATCGTCGTGAGCCACAGCGGGACCCGGACCGCCGCCCGCGCGAGCAGGAAGGCGCCGATCGTCGCGGCGACCATGAGGATCACGACGACGATCGTGGTCTCGGCGAGGCCGAGCGTGAGCGGCGGCAGCTGGATGGCGTCCCGCGCCTCCGAGAGCCGGTAGATCGTCGTCGGGTTGCCGCCGTCGAGGTCGGGGCGACCGACGATGAAGAACAGCAGGATCGCGATGACGGTGAAGATCGCGAAGGCGATGGGCGCCTTCCAGCTCCTCACGACGATGGGGGATGCCCCACCGGGCGTCGTCGCCGCGGACGCGGTGGTCGCGGGTGCAGCGGTCACTTCGACACCTCCGCCTTGCGGGCGATCACGGGCTTGCGCCACTGGAAGCTGCCGTCGGGCGTCGGCAGTCGGAAGATGGCCCGGACGAGCGGCGGCGCGGCGATGAAGAGCACGATGAAGCTCTGCACGACGAGCACGATGTCGACGGGGATGCCCTCGGCGCTCTGCATCGTGAACGAGCCCGCTTTGAGCGCCCCGAACAGGATGCCCGCGAAGAACACGCCCCACGGCTTCGAGCGCCCGAGGAGCGCGACGGTGATCGCATCGAACCCGATGCCGGCGTCGAGCCCGGCCGCGAATCCGCCGGTGAAGTTGCCGAGCACCTGCTGCACCCCCGCGAGACCGACGAGGGCGCCCGCGATGAGCATCACCTTCACGTAGACGCTCTTGACGTTGATGCCCGCGACCTGCGCGGCGTGCGGGTTCTCGCCGACGGCGCGGAACTGGAATCCCATCGCCGAGCGGTTGAGCAGGTACCAGACGTAGATCGTCGCGACGATCACGAGGATGAAGCCGATGTCGAGGTTGTACTGCGGGCCCAGCAGGCTCGGGTACTGCGCCGACTCGAGCATGGGGCCCGACTTCGGGTTGTTCTGGCCGGGCGCCTGGAGCGCGCCCGGGGTGCGCAGCAGGAAGGACACGAGGTAGAACGCGATGTAGTTGAGCATGATCGTCACGATCACCTCGTGCGCGCCGGTGCGGGCCTTCAGGAGACCGACGATGCCGCCCCAGAGGGCGCCGCCGATGATGCCGACGATGAGCGCGACCACGAGGTGGATGACCGGCGGGAGCGGCACGTATGCGCCGACGTAGCCGGCCGCCGCCGCCGCGATGAGCATCTGGCCGCGGCCGCCGATGTTGAACAGGCCGACGCGGAACGCGAGCGCGACGCCCAGACCCGCCGCGATGAGCGGGGTAGCGAAGGTGAGGGTCTCCAGCAGCGGGCGGATGGCGATCGCGAACCCGCGATCGGTCTCGTAGTTGAAGATCGAGCCGCGGAAGAGCGCGGTGTACGCGCCGCTCACCGCCTGCCAGGCGGCGCCGAGGGTGTCGGAGGGGCGGGAGAAGAAGTACCCGGAGGTCTCGGCGACCCGCTCATCGGTCAGGATCACGAGGATCCCGCCCGCGATGAGCGCGAGCACCACGGCGAGGACGGAGATCGCGGCGGAGCCGCCGAGGATCTCCTTCATGATCTGGTTGGACCGCGGTGCGGCGGGCGTCTCGGGCGCGCTCGCCGGGGTCGCGGGGCTGGTCGTCGTGCTCATGCGGCCACCTCCGCCGGCGTCTCGCCGGCCATCATCAGTCCGAGGACGCTGCGGGGGGTATCGCCCGGCACGATGCCGACGATGCGCCCGCGGTACATGACCGCGATGCGGTCGGCGAGCGCGACGACCTCGTCGAGCTCGGTCGAGACGACGATGACGGGAACCCCGGCGTCGCGCGTCTCGACGATGCGCTTGTGGACGAACTCGATCGACCCGACGTCGAGCCCACGGGTGGGCTGCGCCGCGATGAAGAGGCGCAGCTCGCGACTGAGCTCGCGAGCGAGGACGACCTTCTGCTGGTTGCCGCCCGACAGGCGGCCCACGCGCGTCGTGATGCCCTGCGCGCGCACGTCGAACTCGCGCACCTTCTCGGCGGCGAACCGCGCGAGGTCGGCGAGCTGCAGCGTGCCCCGCTTCACGAACGGCTCACCGGTCGAGCGGTCGAGCATGAGGTTCTCGGCGATCGTCATCTCGCCGACGAGGCCGTCCTCCGTGCGGTCCTCCGGCACGAAGCCGACGCCCGCGTCGAGCACGCCGCGCGTGGAGCGGCCGATGAGCTCCTCGCCGTCGAGGGCGATCGAGCCGTGGACGCGGTGCTGGAGACCCATGATGGCCTCGGTGAGCTCGGTCTGCCCGTTGCCCTGGACACCGGCGATCGCGAGGATCTCGCCGCGGCGCAGCGTGAACGAGACGCCGTCGACCAGAAGCTGCCCGTTGTGGTCGGTGACCGTCAGGTCGCGCACGACGAGCGCGTCGTCGCCGGGGGCGGCCGGGTCCTTGTCGACGGTGAGGTCGACCGCACGACCGACCATGAGGGAGGCGAGCTCGGCGTTGGTCGCGGTGGGCGAGGCCTCGCCGACGACCTTCCCGAGGCGGATGACCGTGATGCGGTCGGCGACCTCGCGGACCTCGCGGAGCTTGTGGGTGATGAAGACGATCGACGTGCCCTCGTCGCGGAGCTGGCGCATGATGGCCATGAGCTCGTCGGTCTCCTGCGGCGTGAGCACGGCGGTGGGCTCGTCGAAGACGAGCACGTTCGCGTTGCGCGAGAGGGCCTTGATGATCTCGACCCGCTGCTGCACCCCGACGGGGAGGTCCTCGATGAGGGCGTCCGGGTCGATGTCGAAGCCGAACCGCGCCGAGATCTCGACGACCTTCGCGCGCGCCGCCTCGAGGTCGAGGAGGCCGCCGGGCTTCGTCGACTCGTTGCCGAGCATGACGTTCTCGGCCACCGTGAAGACGGGGATGAGCATGAAGTGCTGGTGCACCATGCCGATGCCGGCGTTCATCGCGTCGCCGGGGCCGGTGAAGCCCTGGACGACGTCGTCCAGGAGGATCTGACCCTCGTCGGCCTGGTACAGGCCGTAGAGCACGTTCATGAGGGTGGACTTCCCCGCACCGTTCTCGCCGAGCAGGCAGTGGATCTCGCCGGGCTCGACCACGAGGTCGATGTGGTCGTTGGCGACCAGGGCGCCGAAGCGCTTGGTGATGCCACGAAGCTCGAGTTTCATGCTCCGCGCCTTCCCGCGCCGTCGGGTGGAGTCGGCGCTGTCCGTGAGCTGGTGTCGGAGGATGCCGCGTTCAGGGCGACCGCGGCGGGCCCGACTGCTCCACTGTACGGGAGCGTCATGGCCGGGATCTGAGCAGATGCGCGCGCATCTGAGCACGGCGTCGCGCGCGGGCGTCCTGGCGGATTCCCTCCGGAAACGGGCCGGGGGAGGCCAGCATCGCTGGCCTCCCCCGGATGGATCCGGTTGCGACTACTGTCCGGGCGATGCCGGCGACGTGACCTCGATGTCACCGGCGACGATGCCCGCGGTGACCTCCTCGAGCTCGGCGGCCAGCTCGGCGCTGACCTTCGACTCGAAGTCGTGGAACGGCGCGAGGCCGAGGCCGCCGTTCTCGAGGGTGCCGACGAACGGCGTGTTGTCGAAGTTGCCCTCGGCAGCACCGGTCGTGACGTCGTACACGCCGACCGCGATGTTCTTCAGCACCGACGTGAGGAGCAGGTCGGCGACCGAGGGGTCGGTCTCGTAGACGTCGGAGTCGACGCCGATGAGGGCGATCTCACGGTCGGAGTCGCGGATGGCCTCCGCGGCGCTCTGGTAGATCGGACCGCCGACGGGCATGAGCACGTCGACGTTCTGGTCGATGAGGCCCTGGGCCGTCGTGAGGGCCTCGGTGCCGGGAGCGAAGCCGCCGGTGAAGGCGCCGGTCTGGCCGTCGAAGTCCCAGCCGAGGGCCTGGACGTTCGTGCCCTTGACCTCGTTGTGGTACTCGACGCCCTGCACGAAGCCGTCCATGAAGATCGTGACCGGCGGGATCTGGATGCCGCCGAAGGTGCCGACGAAGCCGGTCTTCGAGTAGCTCGCGGCCGCGTAGCCGGCGAGGAACGCCGCCTCGACGGTGTTGAACTGGATCGGCTTGACGTTCTCGCCCTCGACGAACTCGTCGATGATGGCGAAGTTGATGTCGGGGTTGGCCGTCGACGCCTCGGTCGTGGCCTCGGCGAGGAGGAAGCCGACCGTGACGATCAGGTCGCAGCCCTCGTCGACCAGGCTCGAGACGTTCGGGCCGTAGGCGTTCTCGTCGGCCGACTCGACCGCGTTGAACTCGACACCGAGGTCGTTGGCCGCGTCCTCGAGGCCCATGAAGCCGGCCTGGTTGAACGACTTGTCGTCGAAGCCGCCCGCGTCCGAGACCATGCAGGGGTAGAAGTCGGGCGCCTCGTCGGTGGGCGCGGCGCCCGGGGTCTCCTCCTCGGGTGCTGCGGCGCAGCCGGCGAGCACGAGCGCGCTGGCGCCGATGAGGGCGAGACCGCTGAGGGCGGTCTTGCGGGAAGTGAACGTCACTGTGTCCTCCAGAAAGCAGGGCCCAGCGGGGGCGCTGGGGTGGTTGCGCTTTACGTTAGCGCCCGTGATCACTGCTCAGCAGTGCCTTTCGGCCGCGGTGACGCAAGCGTTACGGAACTGCGACGAGGGCGAAATCCCGCGGAAATCCGGGCTTCCCGCCGGTGGATGCGCGGCTCCGTGCGCGAATGAGCACCGGATGCGCGGCGCGAGGCGCATCCGCCCCGCCCCTCAGAACGGCTAGAGGAGGTCGTTGCGCCCCGCCGACTTGATGGCGTCGACGACCGCCTTGACGCGCTGAGCGTGCTCGCGCGTGGTGACCAGCAGCGCGTCGGGGGTGTCGACGACGACGATGTCGGTGACGCCGATGAGGGAGATCAGGCGCGGGCTCTGGCTCACCACGACGCCGCTGGAGGAGTCGGACAGCACGCGCGCCCCCTCCCCCAGGATCGCGAGGTCGCCGGGGCGGCCGCCGGAGAGGAGCTTGGCGAGGGAGGAGAAGTCGCCCACGTCGTCCCACGGGAAGTCGCCGCGCACGACCGCCAGGCGGCCGGCCTCGGCGGCGGGCTCGGCGACGGAGTAGTCGATGGCGATCTTCGACAGCATCGGCCAGATCGCGTCGACGACGTCCTCGCGCGCCTCCGTGTCCCACGCCGCCGCGATCTCGACCAGGCCCTCGTGCAGCTCGGGCTGGGTGCGGGCGAGCTCCTCGAGCAGTCGATCGGCGCGCGAGATGAACATGCCCGCGTTCCAGAGGTAGTCGCCCGAGCGCACGTACTGCGTCGCCGTGTCGAGGTCGGGCTTCTCGACGAAGCGGTCGACGAGCTCGGCGTGCGGCGCGCCCTCGACCTCGAGCGGCGCTCCGCAGTGGATGTAGCCGAAGCCCATCGACGGCTCGGTCGGCGTGATGCCGATGGTGGTGATGAGGCCGGTGCGCGCGACCGCGACGGCCTCGGAGACCGCGCGGCGGAAGCGCTCGGCGTCGGTGATCACGTGGTCGGCGGCGAAGGAGCCGATGATCACCTCGGGGTCGCGGCGATGAAGGATGGCCGCCGCGAGGCCGATCGCCGCGGACGACTCCTTCGGCTCGGACTCGAGCACCATGTTGGCGTGCGTGAGCTCCGGCAGCTGCTTCTCCACGGCCGCACGGTGGGCGCGTCCGGTGACCACCATGATGCGGTCGCTGCCGGTCAGGGGCAGGATGCGCTCCCACGTCTCGCGCAGCAGCGTCCGCCCGGTGCCGGTGAGGTCGTGGAGGAACTTCGGAGCCTCCGCGCGGGAGAGGGGCCAGAGCCTCGAGCCGACGCCGCCGGCGGGGATGATCGCGTGGAAGTCGGGCAGTGCTCCCTCGAGTTCGCGCATGCCGGTCACCCTAGCGCGGGGCGCGGAAGCACTCAGAAATCTCGACGTAGGATGGAATTCATCGGCGGCCACCAGTCGAGACCGGTATTCATCGGAGTTCAAGGACGCAGTTCACTGCGCCCGTCGTCCTTGCCCTGAGGAGGGTTTCTCGTGCCAGCGAAGGTAGCGGGAGCCGGAGCGAGCAGCTCATCGGCGCCCCTGACCGTGCCCGCCCCCCGACCACCCGTCATCGCCGGAACCCTGTACCGCGGCCATGAGGGAATGTGGTCCTGGGTCCTGCACCGCATCACCGGTGTGGCGATCTACTTCTTCCTTCTCGTCCACATCCTCGACACCGCTCTCGTGCGCGTCAGCCCCGAGGCCTACAACGTGGTCATCGAGTCGTACAAGACGCCCATCATGGGTCTCGGCGAGCTGGCGCTCGTCGGTGCGATCGGCTTCCACGCCCTCAACGGGCTCCGGATCATCCTGGTCGACTTCTGGTCGGTCGGGACGCGGCACCAGCGCGCGCTGTTCTGGGGAGTCCTCGGGCTCTGGGCCGTCCTCATGATCGGCTTCGCCCCCCGCCACCTCATCCACGTGTTCGGAGGCTGAGCATGACGACCATCGACGCACCGCGCTCCTCCGCCGCACGCACGCGCAGCGGGATGAACCTCGAGAAGTGGGGCTGGATGTACATGCGCGCCTCGGGGGTCGTCCTCGTCGTGCTCATCTTCGGCCACCTCTTCGTCAACCTCGTCGCGGGCGACGGCGTGAGCCAGATCGACTTCGCGTTCGTGGCCGGCAAGCTGAGCGACCCGTTCTGGCAGGTCTGGGACACGCTGCTGCTGTGGCTCGCGCTCATCCACGGCGCGAACGGCATGCGCACTCTCGTCAACGACTACGTGACGAAGCCGAAGGTGCGCTCGGCGCTCCACTTCGCGCTCGCCTCCTCGACGGCCGTGCTGCTGATCCTCGGCACGCTCGTCATCTACACCTTCGACCCGTGCCCGGCCGGCGCGGACCCCGAGCTCATCGCCTCGTTCTGCTCGACGCTCTGAGCGTCGGCATCCGAGCGCTCGACACCTGACATCGCGGAGACATCCTGTGAGCACTGAGACCACCATGACCCCGACCGCATCCGCGGTCCACCATCACCAGTTCGACGTCGTGATCGTCGGCGCCGGCGGCGCCGGCATGCGCGCGGCCATCGAGGCCGGCCCCAACGCGAAGACCGCCGTCATCTCCAAGCTCTATCCGACGCGCTCTCACACGGGCGCCGCGCAGGGCGGCATGGCCGCCGCCCTCGCGAACGTCGAGGAGGACAGCTGGGAGTGGCACACCTTCGACACCGTCAAGGGCGGCGACTACCTCGTCGACCAGGACGCGGCGGAGATCCTCGCGAAGGAGGCCATCGATGCGATCATCGACCTCGAGAACATGGGCCTGCCCTTCAACCGCACGCCCGACGGCAAGATCGACCAGCGCCGATTCGGCGGTCACACGCGCGATCACGGCAAGGCGCCCGTGCGCCGGGCGTGCTACGCCGCAGACCGCACCGGTCACATGATCCTGCAGACGCTCTTCCAGAACTGCGTCAAGCTCGGCATCGACTTCTACAACGAGTTCTACGTGCTCGACCTGCTGCTGAGCGAGGTCGACGGCGAGCGACGCGCCGCCGGCGTCGTCGCCTACGAGCTCGCCACGGGCGACCTGCACGTCTTCCACGCCAAGAGCGTCGTCTTCGCCACGGGCGGCTTCGGCAAGATCTACAAGACCACCTCCAACGCCCACACCCTCACGGGCGACGGCGTCGGCATCATCTGGCGCAAGGGCATCCCGCTGGAGGACATGGAGTTCTTCCAGTTCCATCCGACCGGGCTCGCGGGCCTGGGCATCCTCCTCACCGAGGGCGCCCGCGGAGAGGGCGCCATCCTGCGCAATGCGAGCGGCGAGCGCTTCATGGAGCGCTACGCGCCCACGATCAAGGACCTCGCGCCGCGCGACATCATCTCCCGCTGCATGGTGCAGGAGGTCGCCGAAGGCCGCGGCGCCGGCCCGAACAAGGACTACGTGCTGCTCGACTGCACCCACCTGGGCGCGGAGGTGCTGGAGACCAAGCTCCCCGACATCACCGAGTTCGCGCGCACCTACCTCGGCGTCGACCCCGTGGTCGAGCCGGTGCCGGTCATGCCGACCGCGCACTACGCGATGGGCGGGATCCCGACCAACATCAAGGCCGAGGTGCTCGCCGACAACGACACCGTCATCAAGGGCCTCTACGCGGCCGGCGAGTGCGCGTGCGTCTCGGTGCACGGCTCGAACCGCCTCGGGACGAACTCGCTGCTCGACATCAACGTCTTCGGCAAGCGCGCCGGCAAGTACGCCGTCGAGTACGCCAGCTCGGCCGACTTCGCCCCGCTGCCTGAGGACCCGGCCAAGGAGGTGCGCGAGATGGTCGAGCGCCTCCGGGTCGCCGACGGCCCCGAGCGCCTCGCCCCGCTGCGCAAGACGCTGCAGGAGGAGATGGACAAGAACGCGCAGGTGTTCCGCACCGAGGAGAGCCTCGGCAGCGTGACCACGACCATCCAGGAGCTCCGCGACCGGTACCAGAACATCGGCATCCAGGACCGCGGGAAGCGCTTCAACACCGACCTCCTCGAGGCGATCGAGCTGGGCTTCCTGCTCGACATCGCCGAGGTCGTCGTGTTCTCGGCGCGCAACCGCAAGGAGAGCCGCGGCGGTCACATGCGCGACGACTTCCCCGACCGCAACGACGCCGACTACATGCAGCACACGATGGCCTACCTCGTGGGCGACCTGCACTCGGCGAACCCGGAGGACCACATCCGCATGGATTGGAAGCCCGTCACGATCACGCACTACCAGCCCATGGAGAGGAAGTACTGATGGCCACGACCGCCCCCGAGGCCCCCGCGCAGGAGGTCGGCGCCGTCCAGGCCTTCACCGTCACCCTCATCGTGCGCCGGTTCGACCCCGAGAAGGACGCCGAGCCGCACTGGCAGGACTTCGACGTCGAGATGTACTCGACCGACCGCGTGCTCGACGCCCTGCACAAGATCAAGTGGGACCAGGACGGCACCCTCGCGTTCCGCCGCTCGTGCGCCCACGGCATCTGCGGCTCGGACGCGATGCGCATCAACGGCCGCAACCGCCTCGCGTGCAAGACGCTGATCAAGGACCTCGACATCTCGAAGCCGATCTACGTCGAGGCAATCAAGGGCCTGCCGCTGGAGAAGGACCTCATCGTCGACATGGAGCCCTTCTTCGAGTCGTACCGCCAGGTTCAGCCCTTCCTCATCGCGAGCTCGAAGCCCGAGAAGGAGCGCCTGCAGACGATCGAGCAGCGTGCGCGCTTCGACGACACCACCAAGTGCATCCTGTGCGCCGCGTGCACGTCGTCGTGCCCCGTGTTCTGGACCGACGGCCAGTACTTCGGCCCCGCCGCGATCGTCAACGCGCACCGCTTCATCTTCGACAGCCGCGACGACGCCGCCCAGGTGCGCCTGGACATCCTCAACGACAAGGAGGGCGTGTGGCGCTGCCGCACGACCTTCAACTGCTCGGAGGCGTGCCCGCGCGGCATCGAGGTCACGAAGGCGATCGCCGAGGTCAAGCAGGCGATCCTGCGCGGCAAGCCGTAGCGAGGGACGGCGCGTCGCGAACGCGCCGATCGAGGGCCCCGGGGATGCTCCCCCGGGGCCCTCTCCCGTTCCCGGTCCTGCCCCAGCCTGCGACGAGCCTGGACATCCGAGCGCGGCCTTCCGGACGGGCTCGTTAGGGTGTCGGGATGCCCGGACGGAAGCCCCACGAACGACCCGAGGTCGACTCCCCCGCTATCTCCCCCGCCGCCGACGCGCCGAGCGCCGTCGATCGCGCCAAGGCCCTCGTCGCTCGCGTGATGCGCTCCAAGCCGGTGCGGGTGTTCCAGCACTACGGGCGCGAGCGCGGGCCGATCCTCGCCTCGGGCCTGGCGTACTCGGCGATCTTCTCCGTCTTCGCCGCGCTGTGGGTGGGGTTCTCGATCGCGGGCGCCATCGTCTCGGAGGATCTCGGACTGCGCACCACGGTCATCCGCGTGCTCGCCGATGCGGTGCCGGGCCTCATCGACACCGGGATGGGCGACGGCGCGATCGACCCGAACGACCTGCTCGACACGGCCGCATTCACGTGGACCGGCGCGCTCGCGCTCATCGGCCTGCTCGTCACGGCGCTCGGCTGGCTCGCGTCGGCCCGAGACGCGGTGCGCGTGCTGTTCGACCTGCCGCCCGCCGAGGGCAACGTGATCGTCCAGCGACTGAAGGATCTCGTGATCGCGATCGGCTTCGGAGCCGTGCTGATCCTCTCGGCGGCGCTCACGGTGATCGGCACGCAGGCGACCGATCTGGTCCTCGGGTCGTTCGGGCTCGGCGAGACCGTCGTCGCGACCGCGCTCTCGCGAGCCGTGTCGCTCGTCGTCATGTTCGCGCTCGACGCGGTCGTGCTCGCGGCGCTGTTCCGCGTGCTCGCAGGGCTGCCGATCCCCCTCCGGCGACTGCGATCGGGCGTGCTCATCGGGGCCGCTCTGCTCGGCGCGCTCAAGATCCTCGGGTCGGCCCTGCTCGGCGGCGCGACCTCCAACCCGCTGCTCGCCTCGTTCGCCGTCATCATCGGCCTCCTGATCTTCTTCAACCTGGTCTGCCAGGTGATCCTGGTCTCGGCCGCGTGGGTCGCGGTGACGGTGCGGGATGCCGGACTCGTGCTCGACGAGTCGGTCGCCGCGCGGCGGCTCCAGGCCGCGCGAGCCCTCGTCGCCGAGCACGACGACGGGGCCGATGAGCCGGCCGGGTTCTGGGCGCGACGGCGCCTGCGTCGTGCGCGGGCGCGCGCGGAGCGCGCGAGCCAGAACGCCGCCGTGCGCGCGGCCGGCGCCGAGCGCGGGCGTTCGAGCGTCCGTGGCCGAACCTAGGATGGAGGCATGCCGAACCCGGTCCGCATCGCCTCCGTCAACGTCAACGGCGTCCGTGCCGCGTACCGGAAGGGCATGGGCGAGTGGCTCGCGCAGCGCGACGTCGACATCCTCGCGCTGCAGGAGGTACGAGCATCCACCGAGGACGTCACGGGGCTGCTCGGCGAGGGCTGGACGGTCCTGCACGACGCCGCCACAGCGAAGGGCCGCGCGGGGGTCGCGATCGCGACGCGGTGGCCCATCCACGCGCACCGGGTCGAGCTCGGCGACGAGGACTTCGACTCGGCCGGCCGCTGGCTGGAGGCCGACCTGCACGTCGGCGACGTGCCCATCACGGTCGTGAGCTGCTACGTGCACTCCGGCGAGGTCGACACCCCCAAGCAGGTCGAGAAGTACCGCTTCCTCGACGCGATGGAGGAGCGCCTGCCCCAGCTCGCCGCGCACAGCGAGCACGCCCTCGTCGTCGGCGACCTCAACGTCGGCCACCGCGAGCTCGACATCAGGAACTGGCGCGGGAACCGCAAGAGCGCGGGCTTCCTGCCGCGCGAGCGCGCCTACTTCGACCGCTTCCTCGGCCCCGTCGGTGAGAGCGTCGAGTGCGTCGACGGCACGACGGGCCCCGGCCTCGGCTGGGTCGACGTCGGGCGCGCGCAGGCCGGCGAGGTCGACGGCCCCTACACCTGGTGGTCGCAGCGCGGGAAGGCGTTCGACACCGACACCGGCTGGCGCATCGACTACCACGTCGCCACCCCCGCGCTCGCAGCCGCCGTCACCGGCTACGCGATCGACCGGGCGCCGTCGTGGGACACGCGATGGAGCGACCACGCGCCCGTGGTCGTCGACTACGCGCTGTAGCCCGACTCGCGCCCAGCATCCGCCGCTTCGATCTCCGAGAAGGACCGCCTCATGACCGCACCCCGCCTGTTCTCGGGCATGCAGCCCTCGGCCGCGAGCCTGCACCTCGGCAACTACGCCGGAGCCCTGCTGCAGTGGCGCGAGATGCAGGCGACCCACGACGCCGTGTTCTGCGTCGTCGACCTGCACGCCATCACCGTGCCGCAGGACCCGGCAGAGCTGCGCGAGCGCACCCGGCGCACCGCGGCCCAGTACATCGCCGCGGGCATCGACCCCGAGCACTCGACCCTCTTCGTGCAGTCGCACGTGCCCGCGCACGCGCAGCTCGCCTGGGTGCTCAACACGATCACCGGGTTCGGCGAGGCGTCGCGCATGACGCAGTTCAAGGACAAGTCGGCGCGCGGCGGCCTCGATGTGGCCTCGGTCGGGCTGTTCACGTACCCGATCCTGCAGGCGGCCGACATCCTGCTCTACGACGCCGTCGTCGTGCCGGTCGGCGAGGATCAGCGCCAGCACATCGAGCTCACGCGCGACCTCGCGACGCGGTTCAACTCGCGCTTCGGCGACACGCTCGTCGTGCCCGAGGTGCGGATCCTCAAGGAGACCGCGAAGATCTACGACCTGCAGAACCCGGGGGCGAAGATGTCGAAGTCGGGCGAGAGCCCCGCGGGCATCCTGTGGATGCTCGACGACGACAAGGCGCTGACGAAGAAGATCAAGTCGGCCGTCACCGACTCCGAGGGCGTCGTGCGGTACGACCCGGCCGAGAAGCCCGGCGTCTCGAACCTCCTGTCGATCCTCGCGATCGTGACGCGGCGCTCGGTCGCCGAGGTCGAGGCGGAGTTCGACGGGCTGCAGTACGGGGCGCTCAAGGGCGCCGTCGCCGAGGCCGTCGTGGAGGAGCTGCGGCCGATCCGCGAGCGCACGCTCGAGCTGCTCGACGACCCGGCCGAGCTCGACCGGCTGCTCGCGATCAACGCGGACCGGGCATCCGCCATCGCGGACGCGACGCTCGCCCGCGTGTACGACGCCGTCGGGTTCCTGCCGCGCGCATGAGGCCCGTCGTGCTGCGGACGCCGCGGCTCGTGCTGTCGACGCCGGTGGCCGCCGACGCCCCCGCCGTCTACGCGCACTGCCAGGACGCCGAGCTGCAGCGCTGGACGACCGTGCCCGTGCCCTACACGACCCAGGACGCGCGCTCGTTCGTCGAGGAGTTCGTGCCCGCCGGCTGGCGCGACGGCACGGAGGCGATCCTCGCGCTGCGCCCGGCCGGCGGCAGCGAGCTCATGGGCGTCGTCTCGTGGCAGCGGCGGCGCGGCCACGTCGGCTACTGGATGGGCGCCGAGCATCGCGGGCAGGGGTACCTGGCCGAGGCGCTGCGCGCCCTCGTGGAGTGGGTGCTCGGGCCCGAGCACGACGTCGACGCGCTGCGCTGGGAGTGCGTCGAGGGCAACCTCGGCTCAGCGCACGCCGCGCGGGCGGCCGGGTTCCGGTGGGCGGGCTCCGGGCCGTGCGACGTCGTCGACCGCGACGGTGCGCACCCGCCGGGCTGGCACGCCGAGCTGCGCCGCGAGGACCTCGGCACGGTGGAGGCTCTCGAGCGCTGGCCGGTGCTCGCGTGACGAGCGAGCCCCGGTCGAGCATCCGCGTCATGCTCTTCGATCTCGACGACTGCCTCATGGCGCACTCGCGCGCCGTCGCGATCGGGCTCGCGCGAGCGCGAGCGGAGACCGGCGGCGCGGTCGCGGCCGCCGACGACGCCGCCGAGCTGCGGCGCTGGCGCGACCTCGAGGAGCACCACTACGGCCGCTGGCTGACCGGCGAGATCGACTTCATCGAGCAGCGGCGCGAGCGGGCGCGCGCATTCCTCGCGCCGTTCGGCATCGTGCCGACGCCCGACGAGGCGCTCGCGTGGTTCGACCGGTACATGGTCGGCTACCGCGCGTCGTGGAGCCTCTTCGACGACGTGCTGCCCGCGCTCGGCGCGCTCGAGGAGGCCGTGCGGGGCATCCGCCTCGGGGTGATCACCAACGGCGACCTCGCCTTCCAGACCGAGAAGCTCGAGGCGATCGGGCTCGCCGACCGCATGGAGCACGTCATCGCGTCGGGCGAGGTCGGCGTCGCGAAGCCTGCGGCGGCGATCTTCGAGCTCGCCGCCTCGGCGTTCGGCGTGCCGGTGGCGTCGTGCGCGTACGTCGGTGACCGGCTGCGCACCGACGCGACGGGGGCGGATGCGGCCGGGATGCTCGGCCTCTGGCTCGAGCGGCCGCTCGAGACGCTCGGAGTCCCCGTGGAGGCGGGAATCGTGCCGCCCGGGGTCGTGCGCCTCACGTCGCTGCTCGACCTGCCCTCCGCCCTCGCCGCGATCTGAGGCCCGCTGACGTCCGCACGACGTCGCTGGCGGATGCAAGCCCCGGCGCCCGTGTGGTCGAGGCTCGCCGTGCACCGACTCCGGAGACCGCGCGGCGCGCATGACCACCGGTACCGGTCACTGCTGAGCGGCGGCACTTCTCCGGAGAACGTGCACGCCGGCGGGCGCCGCACGACTCGTGGCGCGGAGCACCGCCTCCACCACGGTGTCGATCCGCGACACGACGTGCGCGTAGTCGACGCGCACGACGATGTACCCGTGACGCGCCAGCTGGAGGTCGCGCCAGTAGTCGCGTTCCTGCTCGCCCTCGTGCCAGCGTCGGCCGTCGACCTCGACCACGACGCGACCCTCCACGAGAAGGTCGACTCGGCCCACCCCCGGGATGACGACCTGCACGTCCACCGCCAGGCCGACATCCCGAAGTGCGACGCGCACGAGGGACTCGATCCCTGACTCGCTTCTGCCGTCGAGATGGACGAGCTCAACGCAGAGTCGGTGCGGGGCATGCCGGACAAGGTCGTCGACCTCCGCATGCGTCACCACCCGTCGGTGGAGGGCGCTGTCGAGGACAGCGATCGCCCGTGGCCGCGAGAGGCATCGGAGAAGCTGGCGGATGGCGTCCGATGGCGAGGCGACAGCCACCGAGGGTGGAGCATCCAGCGGGACCCAGTGAAGAACGAGGTCGATCGGATCTCTCCCCGACCCGGCGGGTCGACGAAGGCGCGTCGCATCGGGGGCGACCTGCACATGGAGACCCGCGCCTGGCTGCTCGAAGCACCCGAGCAGCGCCAGCGCGGAAACGCAGGTGAGCCGACCGCCCACCACCGCCGCCTGCCGGGCTGGCGCGGGCATCCACCTGCTCACGTAGACGCCGCGGCGGGCCCGAAGGACAGTGCCGTCGGCGAGCGCCCGCCCCAGGGCCTGACGACTCACGCGATCCAGGAGCTCCTGCCTCGAGTAGGGACGACGTGGGTCCAGGGCAACCATCTGAGCACTGTCGCGGGCCGACCGCCAGGTCGTCGCGAAGCCGACGGGATCGGTGGAGACCCCGGCACCTGCGCGATGGTGGAGGAGTCTGTGTCACGACTCCGGAGAACCGTCGATGCGCGTGCTGGGCACAGGAGCACGGCGGCGCCCCGGCCCGAATCTCCGGAGAACGCACACGCACACGGGCACCCACGCGGCCACGGACACGGCCACGACCGCGCGAAGGACGCACCTGGCCGGCAGCGGCGGGCGAGCGGTGCAGGCCGCTCCCGCGTGCGGCGAACGCCGGCCGAGGCCCCACGCACGCGGAAGGGGCGGGGCGCCTGCGCGCGCCCCGCCCCTCGTGCGGCCCTACCACGGCCGCGGCGGCTCCGGAGAGCCGCACACCCGACCCGCTCGCGCGGGACGGACTGCTAGTTCACGTCGTCGTCGACCCAGTCGAACGTCTTCGTGACGGCCTTCTTCCAGTTGCGCATCTGGCGCTCGCGCTCGGAGTCGTCCATGTTGGGCGTCCAGCGCGAGTCCTCCTGCCAGTTGGCGCGCAGCTCGTCGAGCGAGCCCCACACGCCGACCGCGAGGCCCGCGGCGTAGGCGGCGCCGAGCGCGGTCGTCTCCGCGACGACCGGACGGACGACCGGCACGCCGAGGATGTCGGCCTGGAACTGCATGAGCGTGTTGTTCGCGATCATGCCGCCGTCGACCTTGAGCTCGGTCAGGTCGACGCCCGAGTCGGCGTTGACCGCATCCAGCACCTCGCGGGTCTGGAAGGCGGTCGCCTCGAGCACGGCGCGGGCGATGTGGCCCTTGTTGACGTAGCGGGTGAGTCCCACGAGCGCACCGCGGGCATCCGACCGCCAGTACGGGGCGAAGAGGCCCGAGAACGCCGGCACGAAGTAGGCGCCGCCGTTGTCGTCGACCGTCTTGGCGAGCGTCTCGATCTCGGGGGCGTCCTTGATGAGGCCGAGGTTGTCGCGCACCCACTGCACGAGCGAGCCCGTGACCGCGATCGCGCCCTCGAGCGCGTAGTGCGGCTTGGCGTCGCCGAGCTTGTAGCCGAGCGTCGTCAGCAGGCCGTTCTTCGAGTGGACGATCTCCTCACCGGTGTTGAAGATGAGGAAGTTGCCCGTGCCGTAGGTGTTCTTCGACTCGCCGGCGTCGAACGCCGCCTGACCGAACGTGGCGGCCTGCTGGTCGCCCAGGATGCCCGCCACGGGGACCTCGCGCAGCAGCGAGCTGCTGTGCACGGTGCCGTACACCTCGGAGGAGGAGCGGATCTCGGGGAGCATCGACGCCGGGACGTTGAACGCCTCGAGGATCGAGTGGTCCCACTGGAGGGTCTCGAGGTCCATGAACATCGTGCGCGAGGCGTTCGTGACGTCGGTCGCGTGCACGCCGCCGTCGGTGCCGCCGGTGAGGTTCCAGAGCACCCACGTGTCCGTCGTGCCGAACATCAGGTCGCCTCGGTCGGCGGCCTCGCGGGCGCCGTCGACGTTCTCCAGGATCCACACGATCTTCGTGCCGGAGAAGTAGGTCGCGAGCGGAAGGCCGACCTTCTGCTTGAACCGCTCGACGCCGCCGTCGGCCGCGAGGCGGTCGACGATGGGCTGCGTGCGGGTGTCCTGCCAGACGATGGCGTTGTAGACGGGCTTGCCGGTCGTGCGGTCCCACACGACCGCGGTCTCGCGCTGGTTGGTGATGCCGACGGCGGCGATGTCGTGACGCGTCAGGTTCGCCTTCGACAGCGCGGCGCCGATGACCTCGCGCGTGTTGCCCCAGATCTCCATCGGGTCGTGCTCGACCCAGCCGGCCTTGGGGAAGATCTGCTCGTGCTCGAGCTGACCGGTCGAGACGATCGAGCCCTTCTGGTCGAAGATGATCGCGCGGGTGCTGGTCGTGCCCTGGTCGATCGCGAGTACGTAGTTGGCCATGAGAGGTATAACTCCTTCGTTATCGGGTCCGGCGTGAGCCGGGGTTCATGAGGGGTGCCGCGTCGACCTAGAGGACGGGCAGGAACGGGATGGCCGCGAAACCGGCGAGCGCGCCGCCGATGAGCGGGCCGACGACCGGCACCCACGCGTACGACCAGTCGCTCGATCCCTTGCCCTTGATGGGCAGCACGGCGTGCGCGAGGCGCGGACCGAGGTCGCGGGCGGGGTTGATGGCGTAGCCCGTGGGGCCACCGAGCGAGGCGCCGATTCCGACGACGAGCAGCGCGACCGGCAGGGCTCCGAGGGCGGCGAGACCGGCGCCCGGTTCGGCGCGGCCGAAGCCGATGACGACGAAGACCAGCACGAAGGTGCCGACGATCTCGGTCACGAGGTTCCAGCCATAGCTGCGGATGGCGGGGCCGGTGGAGAACACCGCGAGCTTGGTGCCGGCGTCGGGCTCCTCATCGAAGTGCTTCTTGTAGGCGAGGAAGGCGAGCGTCGCGCCGATGAACGCGCCGATCAGCTGTCCGCCCATGTAGACGAGGATCGAGACGAGGTTGACGGGAACCCCCTGGCCGAACTCGGTCGCGCCGTTGGTGACCAGTCCGAGGGTGACGGCGGGGTTCAGGTGAGCGCCGGAGGCGTAGGAGACGGTCACACCGGCGAAGACCGCGAGGCCCCAGCCGAAGTTGATCATCAGGAAGCCGCCGCCGAAGCCCTTGTTCTTGATGAGCACGGCGTTGGCGACGACGCCGGCTCCGAGCAGGAGCAGCATGGCGGTGCCGACGACTTCCGAAAGGAAGACCACTGCGAGATTGTCCACGTTGACTTGTTCCTCTGTTCAGGGTTGTCTCCCCGACCTCGGTTCCGGTCGGGGAGGGTGCTCGACGGTCGGGACCATCGGGCGGTTCCGCTCCGGGCAGTGACGCTCGGGGCGGGGGCTGAGAGGGGATGCGCAGTCCCGGGGGTGATTCCTATGGGGTCAGGATGCTCTACCGAGCCTCCTGCGGATGATCGACTTCCACACCGTGGTGATCGGCCAGGTACTCGGCCGCCGCCGCACGCTCGGCGCGGCGCTGCGTCGCGTCCCACCCGAGCACGTCCCCGACGATCTCGGCGAGCTCGTCGAGCACGGCAGAGGTGACGGCGCCGGTGAACGCCATCGAGGTGCGGCGGAGGACGACGTCGACGAGCCGGACGACCTGCTCCGTCTCGACGAGGTGCTGCACCTCCAGGCGCGAGTAGGCGGGCGCGGAGTCGAGGGCGGAGTCCTCCCCGTCAGCGATCCGGGCGATGAGCGACTCGGCGCTCGTGCCGTACCGGTCCAGAAGGATCGCTGCGCGGTCGCGACCGATGACGGCGCCGTGCTTCTGGAGCCAGGCGGCCCGCTCGGCGTCGGTGGTCGGGTAGCCGACGGCGCCGCCGATGAGGCGCCCGTCGGTGCTCACGCTCCGCGAGCGGCGGAGCTTCTTCATGACCTCATCGGCGAGGTTCTCGCCGAGGGCGCGGAAGGTGGTCCACTTGCCTCCCACGAGGCTCAGGACGGGCACGCCGCCCCGCTCGCCGTGCTCGATGCGGTAGTCGCGCGAGATCTGACCGGTGGAATCGGCGTCCTGGCGCGGCAGCGGGCGGACTCCCGAGAAGCGGAACACGATCTGCGAGCGGTTGACCTCGATCGTCGGGAAGACGTGCTTGACGAGGTCGAAGAAGTAGTCGACCTCCTCGTCGGTGCAGCGGATGGGCTGAGAGATGTCGTGGGCGAGGTCGGTCGTCCCGACGAGCACGCGGCCCTTGAGCGGGTAGATGAGCACGATGCGGCCGTCGGTGAACTCGAAGAAGATCTCGCGCCCGTTGCAGGCCTCGAGCAGCTCCGGGTGATCGAGGACGATGTGCGAGCCCTTCGTGCCGCCCATGAACTGGGAGGGCTGGCCGAGCGCGTCGTTGGTGAGGTCCGTCCACGGGCCCGAGGCGTTGACGACGAGCTTCGCGGCGATCTCGAACTCCTCGCCGCTGACGACATCGCGCATGCGCACGGCGCCGCTCTCGCTCATCCCGATGGCTTCGACGTAGTTGGCGGCCCGAGCGTGCGCACCGGCGGCGAGTCCGTCGTTGAGGACGTCGAGGGCGAGTCGCTCCGGATCGTGCATCGAGGCGTCGTAGTACGTGGCCGTCCACTTCACGTCGTCGCGGAGCTTGGGCAGCTCGCGGCGCGAGGCGGCGGAGCCGCGGAACTGGTGGCGGGGGACACGACCGCCGTCGCGCGAGAACGTGTCGTAGATGGTGAGGCCGACCTTGATGATGAGCGCGCCGCGCTCCTTCTTCGCACCGCCCTTGATGCCGATGAACTTCAGCGGGGCGGAGAGCAGGCTCGAGAAGGTCGAGAAGATCGGGATGGTGGTGCGCAGCGGACGCACGTAGTGCGGCGCGAGGCGCAGGAGCGCGTTGCGCTCGTGCACCGACTCCTGCACGAGGCGGAACTCGCCGTTCTCGAGGTAGCGGATCCCGCCGTGCACCATGTGCGAGCTGGCGGCGGAGGCGCCCGCGACGTAATCGTCGCGCTCGACGAGGACGACGTCGACGCCGTTGAGCGCGAGATCGCGGAACGTCGCGATCCCGTTGATGCCGGCGCCGATGACGACGACGTCGGCGGAGGGGCGCTCGGTGAGCGCGCTCACGGTCGCGCGTGCGGGGGACGACTTCTGTGTCGGCATCGGTGGACTCTTCCTCGATCCAGCCGACGGCGGGTCGGCGGTGGAATAATCCTGTGACGGTCGCGAACGATCGACCAACTTGATTGCACAAACGTGCAGAGACGCGGAGGATCCGATGGCGACGACCGCGCAGCCCTCCGGACGGATGCGGGACGCCCTGCGGGCCGCCCATCTGTACTACATGCAGGACCTCACGATGGAGGCCATCGCCCGCGAGCTGAAGACCTCGAGATCCTCGGTCTCCCGCCTGATCTCCTACGCGAAGGAGACCGGACTCGTGGATATCCGGATCCGCTCGCCGTTCGAGCTCTCCACCCGCTGGGAGCAGGACATCGCGCGCCGTTTCGGCGTCTCGGCGCACGTGATCCCCGTCCCGAGCGGGTCGTCGGACGTCGATCGGCAGGACCGCGTGGCGCGCGGCGCTGCACGAATTCTCAACTCGTACTTCGACTCCAACATGTCGATGGGCGTCGCCTGGGGCTCGACGATGAGCGCGATCAGTCGGCACCTCGTGCCGAAGGAGACCCACAATTCCGACATCGTTCAGCTCAACGGGGCAGGGAACACCCACACGACCGGCATCGACTACGCGAGCGAGATCCTCCGGCGATTCGCCGAGTCGTACACCGCGCGCCTCCAGCAGTTCCCCGTCCCGGCCTTCTTCGACTCCTCGGCGACCCGCGAGCATCTGTGGAAGGAGCGCAGCATGCGTCGCGTGCTCGACATGCAGACGCACCTCGACATCGCGCTGTTCGGCGTCGGGTCACCGTTCGCGGACATCCCGAGCCACGTCTACATCGGCGGGTACCTCGACCCGGAGGACTACCAGACGCTGAGCGATCAGGGCGTCGTCGGCGATGTCGCGACGGTGTTCTTCCGCGCCGACGGCTCCACCGACGGGATCGAGCTCAACGCGCGCGCGACCGGACCGGACTTCGATGTCCTCCGGCGCATCCCCCGACGGGTGTGCGTCGTGTCGGGCGTCTCGAAGCTGCCCGGGCTCTCCGGGGCCCTCGCGGCGAACCTCATCACCGACCTGATCATCGACGAGGCCGGAGCCCGCGCGCTCATCGACTCCGCGGCGGGCTCGGTGCCGACGACGACGGGCGCCGTCACGGTCGTCGACATGACGTCGGATGACGCCGATCAGTTCCCAGGAGCCGTTCGGGAATAACCCAGGGCCGCCTGCGTTCAATACACTCGAACACGAAACGCACTTCGGGGTCGGTGAAAGTCCGAGCCGGCGGTCATAGTCCGCGACCCGTGGTCGAGCTCTCGGGCTCGGCACCGGTTGAGCTGGTGGAACTCCAGCACCGACGGTGAGAGTCCGGATGGGAGAAGTGCGGTGCACGGCTTTGCCGTGCGCCCGCGACCCCGGACTGCGCCCCGACTCACCGAAGGGCCCTCACGGGATGACCGCCATCGCCGCACCGATCGACGCCACGCGCGTCGAGGCCGCGATGCGCCGCGCGCTCGCTCTCGCCGAGCGGGGCCCGGCCGTCGGCGACAACCCCCAGGTCGGCTGCGTGCTGCTCGACGCCTCCGGCGCCATCGTCGCCGAGGGCTGGCACCGCGGCGCCGGAACCGCGCACGCGGAGGTCGACGCCCTCTCGAAGGTCGCCGACGCGCGCGGCCTCACCGCCGTGGTGACCCTCGAGCCCTGCAACCACACCGGCCGCACCGGCCCCTGCGCCCTCGCGCTCATCGATGCCGGCGTCGCACGCGTGATCTACGCCCTCGCCGACCCGAGCGAGCTCGCGAGCGGTGGGGCCGAGCGTCTGCGGGCCGCGGGCATCGTCACCGAGCGCGGCCCTCTCGCCGACGAGGCGGAGGAGCTCCTACGCCCCTGGCTCGCGAGCGCGCGCCTCGGGCGCCCCTTCGTCACCGTCAAGTGGGCGTCGACGCTCGACGGGCGCGCCGCCGCCGCCGACGGCACGAGCCAGTGGATCACCGGCGCCGCCGCCCGTCAGCGCGTTCACGAGCAGCGCGCCCGCCACGACGCGATCGCCGTCGGCACCGGCACCGTCCTCGCCGACGACCCGAGCCTCACGGCGCGCGGCGACGGCGGCGAACTGCTCGCGCACCAGCCGATCCCCGTCGTCTTCGGCGCAACGCCCGTTCCCGCGGATGCCGCCCTCCGCGATCACCCGGCCGGCCTCATCGAGGTGGGCCACCGCGATCTCGCCGCAGCGCTCCCCGATCTGCTGAGCCGCGGCATCCGCCGCCTCTACGTCGAGGGGGGCCCGACCCTCGCGAGCGCGTTCCTGCGCGCCGGGCTCGCCGACGAGGTGCTGGTCTACCTCGCGCCGATGCTGCTCGGCGGTCCGCGCACGGCCCTCGACGACCTGGGGGTCAGCACGATGGCGGAGGCCCATCGGCTGAGCATCCGCTCGATCGAGACCCTCGGGGACGACCTGCTCGTCACGTGCCGCCCCCTCCCCCGCGACTCCGCCCCCACCGCCCCGCACAGCTAGGACCCCGCAATGTTCACCGGAATCATCGAAGAGCTCGGCGAGATCGTCGACTGGCAGACGGACGGCGACGCCGGCCGCGTCACCGTGCGCGGTCCGCTCGCCGTGAGCGACGCGAAGCACGGCGACTCGATCAGCGTCAGCGGCGTGTGCCTCACCGTCGTCGAGCAGGGCCCCGACTGGTTCACCGCCGACGTCATGGGGCAGACGCTGCTCATGTCGAACCCCGCCCAGTGGGCCGCGGGCCGCACCGTCAACCTCGAGCGCGCCGCCGCCGTCGGCGACCGCCTCGGCGGGCACATCGTGCAGGGGCACATCGACGGCACCGCGGAGGTGATCGACGTGCGCGACGAGGGAACCTGGCGCGTGCTGCGCTTCTCCCTCGCACCGGAGCACGCCCCGCTCGTCGTCGACAAGGGCTCGATCGCCGTCGACGGCATCTCGCTCACGGTCAGCGCCGCGGGCGACGACTGGTTCGAGGTCTCGCTCATCCCCGAGACCCTCGAGCGCACGACCCTGGGGCGCCGCGTCGGCGGCGACCTCGTCAACATCGAGACCGACATCCTCGCTCGACACGTGGCGCGACTGGCGCGCCTCGACGGAAGGATCCCCGCATGAGCATCGGAACCATCCCCCAGGCGCTCGCCGCGCTGCGGCAGGGCCGGCCCATCCTCGTCGCTGACGACGAGAGCCGCGAGAACGAGGGCGACATCATCCTGTCCGCCGAGCTCGCGACGCAGGAGTGGGTCGCGTGGACCGTCAAGAACTCGAGCGGCTACCTGTGCGCCCCGATGACGAACGAGCTCGCCGACGCGCTCGAGCTGCCGCTCATGGTGGCCGACAGCGAGGACCCTCGCCGCACGGCCTACACCGTAAGCGTCGACTCCGCTGACCGCATCTCGACGGGCATCAGCGCCCGCGACCGCGCCCACACGCTGCGCGTGCTCGCCGACCGCGCGTCGACCCCCGCGAGCCTCATCCGGCCCGGTCACATCCTCCCGCTGCGCGCGGTGGATGGCGGCGTGCGCGAGCGCGCCGGCCACACCGAGGCGGCGGTCGAGCTCATGCGCCTCGCGGGCCTGCGCCCCGTCGCGGTCATCGGCGAGGTCGTCGCCGACGACGGAGAGATGATGCGCCTGCCCGAGCTCATCGAGTTCGGCCGTGCGGAGGACGTCGTCGTGATCACGATCGTCGACCTCATCGCCTACCTGAACTCGGGCGAGGAGTTCGCCGCGGGCGCCCCCGGTGCCCCCGCCGAGCAGCTCTCGAGCGTCTCGTTCGAGGTCGCCACGACCGTGCCGACGACGCACGGCCCGTTCTCGATGCGCGCCTACCGCGACCGCAAGACCGGCGCCGACCACGTCGCGATCGTGAGCGGGATGCCCCACGACGACATGATCGTGCGCGTCCACTCCGAGTGCCTGACCGGGGAGGCCTTCGGCTCGCTCAAGTGCGAGTGCGGGCCGCAGCTCGACGCCGCGCTCGACGTCATCCAGCGCCAAGGCGGTGCCGTGCTCTACATGCGCGGCCACGAGGGCCGCGGCATCGGCCTCATCAACAAGCTGCGCGCCTACCGCCTGCAGGAGGACGGCTACGACACCCTCGACGCCAACCTCGCGCTCGGCCTGCCCGCCGACAGCCGCGACTACCAGGCGGCGAGCGACATGCTGCGCGACCTCGGCGTCGGCCGCGTCCGCCTGCTGTCGAACAACCCGGAGAAGCAGCGCCAGCTGACCCAGTACGGCATCGAGGTCAGCTCGCTCGTCCCGCTGCTGGTGGGCGTCGGCGACGACAACCAGGGCTACCTGAGCGCCAAGCGCGACCGCATGGGCCACCGCCTTCCCGATAGCATCACGAGCGCACCCGTGTACGCGCAGATGGAAGGACGCACCGCATGAGCGGAGCCGGAAGCCCCCAGCTCGACGTCGACGGAACCGGCCTGACGGTCGCGATCGTCGCCGGCCAGTGGCACGCGGAGATCAGCGCGGGCCTCATCGCCGGCGCCCGACGCGTGCTCGAGGCCTCCGGGGCGACGGTCGTCGAGTACGCCGCTCCCGGCTCGTTCGAGCTCCCGGTCATCAGCAAGGCCGCGCTCGAGAACGGGGCGGATGCCGTTGTCGCCCTCGGCGTCATCATCCGCGGCGGCACCCCTCACTTCGAGTACGTGTCCGCGGCCGCGACCGACGGGCTGACGCGGGTCGCCCTCGACACGGGCAAGCCCGTGGGCTTCGGCGTGCTCACGCTGGACGACGAGAAGCAGGGCCTCGACCGCGCCGGCCTGCCCGGGTCGAAGGAGGACAAGGGCGCGGAGGCGGCCGAGGCCGCCCTCGCGACGGCGCAGGCGCTGCGGATCATCCGCGGCTGATCTCGCCCGGAATCGGCCCGGAGACGGGTCGGTTCTGGAAGCGTTTTCTTCTCCTGTCGAAGGGCCTCGTTCCACAGGGAACGGGGCCCTTCGGGGTGGAACGACCGGGTATCGCCATGGAACGACCGTGTCGAATTCTGAAGCTTCTGGAACCGTTTGCATGACCGCCGTCAACGGGTGATACTCCCCCTGCGAGGGGCCCAGCGCGACGACGATGTCGCCCTCCTTGCGGATGGAGAATCAATGCGAACTCGATCTGCACGATCCGCGACAGGGGCCATCGGCCTCGGGCTCGCGATCATCGCATCGCTGCTCGTCGCGCCGACCTCGGTGTCGACCGCGACCGCCGCGACCGCCACCGGCAATCCCGACTTCACCGCCAACGTCATGGCGCCGCTCGAGGTCACTGACTGGACCCAGTTCAGCAGTCAGCTCGCGACCGTCAAGTCGTACGGCGTCGACGCCGTCTCGGTCGACGTCTGGTGGGGCAAGGTCGAGGCCGCTGGCGACAACCAGTTCAACTGGAGCTACTACGACCAGGTCTTCTCGACCATCACGAGCCGCGGGCTCGACATCGTGCCGATCCTCTCGTTCCACCAGTGCGGCGGAAACGTGGGCGACACCTGCAACATCCCGCTCCCTGCGTGGCTCTGGGGCAAGTACACCGGTGCGGTCGTCAACGGCGTCACGCTCGACGCGAACGGCCTCAAGCACCGCAGCGAGCAGGGCAACGTCTCGAGCGAGACGGTGCAGGGCTGGGCCGACAGCGCCGTTCTGAACGAGTACCAGGCGTTCACGCAGTCGTTCGTGGCTCGGTACGGCACCAACTACGCGACCCGAATGCAGGAGATCAACGTCTCGCTCGGCCCGGCCGGCGAGCTCCGCTACCCCTCGTACAACAGTCATGACTCCGGCACGGGCTACCCGACGCGCGGCGCCCTGCAGGCCTACTCGCCGCTCGCGGTGAAGAGCTTCCAGCAGTGGGCGGTCGCGAAGTACGGCACGATCGCCGGCGTCAACGCCGCGTGGGGCTCGACCCTGACGGCGCAGACGCAGATCCAGCCGCCGAGCAACGCGGGCTTCTTCTTCTCGTCGGACGACTACCGCAGCACGACCTACGGCAAGGACTTCGTCGACTGGTACAACAAGAGCCTCGTCGACCATGGCGAGCGGATGCTCGATACCGTGCTCGCTGCCCTTGGCACGTCCTTCCCAGGCGCCGAGATCGGCTACAAGATTCCCGGAGTGCACTGGTCGATGACGGGCCCGACCCCGCGTGCGGCGGAGGTCGCGGCGGGACTCGTGCAGACGAGCGTCGACATGAACGCCGCCGGCACCGGCCGCGGGTACGCGACCATCGTCGGGCTCGCCAACCGCGTCGCCGACTCGGGCCGCGGCGTGATCCTGCACTTCACGTGCCTCGAATTCAACGATGAGAACTTCGCGCCGCAGTACTCGCAGGCGAAGACCCTCGTCGGCTGGATCGGCGCCGAGGCCGGCCGCCAGGGCGTGAAGATCAAGGGCGAGAACGCGCTCGCCGGCGGCATCACGTCGAACAACGGATGGGACAACGTCAACCAGGCGTTCGACAACTACCCCTACCTCGGCATGACCGTGCTGCGGGTCGGCGAGGTCGCCTCCGGCACGGGCCAGACGCGCTACGCCCAGTTCATCCAGAAGTACCGCCCCGCGGGCAGCGCCTGGACCTCGCTCTACGTGCGCGGCACGAACAACAGCTGGGGCCTGTCGACGCCGATGACCAAATCGGGCGACGTCTGGACGGCCTCCAACGTGTCGTTCGGCTCGGCCACCGGCCAGCGCTTCAAGTTCGACGTCAAGGGCGACTGGAGTCTGAACTACGGCGGCACCGGCCTGACCGGAACCGCTGTGCAGGGCGGCGGCGACATCGCGGTGAGCGCCAACACCACGTACACGATCACCTTCAACGAGAGGACGAAAGCGTACGCCGCGACCCCGAGCACCCCGCCGCCCCCGCCGCCGCCCACGTCGGGCGTCACGGTGCACTTCGCCGAGTGGCAGTCGGCGACGAGCTACTCGATCCACACCTGGAACGGGATCAGCGGCACCTTCCCGATGGCGTACGAGGGGTTCATCAACGGCCGCCACTGGTGGAAGGTGACGCTCGCGAACGCGCCGAGCTCGTTCGGCTTCACGTTCACCAACAGCAACGGCAACTGGGACAGCCCCGACCGCGCCTACACGGGCCAGGCGGGCACGATCTACGTGCTGCCGGGCAACGGCACGGTGTACACCGCGCGGCCGTAGTCGCAATACCGAAACGGACGGCGCCCGCACCCCGCGAGGGGGGCGGGCGCCGTTCGCATCCGTCGCCTGCCGCGCGAGCGGCGCTACTTCAGGAACAGCGCGCGCAGCCGGTTCGTCGTGAACACGATGCCGATCGCGATCATCACGAGGTAGTAGCCGACGTGCACGAGCATCATGCCGCTCAGGGCTCCGGTCGTGAGGCCGCGCACGAGCTCGACGCCGTGCCACAGCGGCAGCGCCTGGATGAGCCACTGGATCGGCTCCGGGTAGACCGTGATCGGGTAGAACGTCGCCGAGAACAGGAACATCGGCAGCATGATGAACGTCACCCACTCGATCTGCTGGAACGTCTTCATGTAGCTCGTGATCGCCATGCCCAGGCTCGCGAAGCCGAACGCGATGAGCAGCACCGCGGGCAGCGCGAGAAGGGCCGTCCACGCGAGGTTGAGCCCGAAGAGCTGCATGACGACCATGAAGCCGACCGCGTACATCGCGCCGCGCAGGAGGGCGAGGAGGATCTCGCCGAGCGCGACGTCGAGCGGGCCGAGGCTCGTCGTGAGCATGCCCTGGTAGAGCTTCGAGTAGTTGAGCTTGAAGAAGACGTTCCAGGTCGAGTCGTAGACGGCGCCGTTCATCGCCGAGACCGCGAGCAGCGCCGGGGCGATGAAGGCCGCGTACGGAACCTCCTGCCCCGTCGAGGTCTGCACCGTGCCGACGAGGGCGCCGAAGCCGATGCCGAGCGACAGCAGGTAGAACACCGGCTCGAAGAAGCCGCTGAGCACGACGAGGTAGTTCGTGCTGCGGGTCGCCAGAAGACCGCGGTGGATGACCGCACCGGTGTTGCCCGCATACAGGGCGCTGCGCTGCCGGGTGAGGGGCGCGCTCGTCGTCGGGGAGGCCGCGGTCACTTGTCGAGCCTCCTCGTGAAGTGGCGGCGCGTCGCCCACAGGCCGATCGCGAAGAGCGTCACGAGATAGCCGACGTGCGTCGCGGTGAGCCACGCGGGCTCCTCCATGCCGTACGTCAGCACGCGGCCGAGCTCGGTGCCGTGCCAGAGCGGCGAGATCCAGCCGATCGGCTGCAGGAAGGGCGGGAGCTGCTCGAGCGGGAAGAACGTGCCCGAGAAGAGGAACAGCGGCGTGATGCCGAAGCGCTGCAGCATCGCCATCTGGCCGCGGTCCTCCTGGATCGTGGAGGTGTAGCTCGAGATCGCCGCGCCGATCGCGAGACCCGTCGCGGCGGCCGCGAGGATCGCGAGCCAGCCGAGCGGCGAGGTGATCGCGCCGAAGAGGGCGATGACGCCGCAGTAGATCGCCACCGTGACGACCGTGCGCAGCGCGATGTGGATGAACATGCCGTTGACGATCTGCGCGCCCGTGATCGGCGAGGCGTTCATGCCGAAGAAGATCGGGTTCCACTTGAAGCCGAGCAGGATCGGGTAGCTCGTCTCGTTCGCCGTGACCGTCATCGCCGCCGACGCCATGAGAGCGGGCGCCACGAACTGCAGGTAGCTCACGCCGCCCACGCCCTGCGGCACGAGGCTCGCGAGCCCGACGCCGAGCGCGAAGAGGTAGATGAGCGGGTTGCCGACGCTCTGGAAGATCGCGTCGCCGGCGTAGCCCTTCATCGCGCGGATGCGGTGCTCGGCGATGTACCACGAGCCGAAGCGACGAGGGGCGGCGCCGGCGGCGAGCGCGCGCCGGGCATCCTCTCGATCGGGAGTGCGGGAGGTGTCGGTGGTCGTCATTCGATCAGGCTCCGGCCGGTGAGGCGGAGGAAGACGTCCTCGAGGCTCGAGCGACGCACGAGCGAGGTGATCGGCTCGAGGCCGAGGTGCGTGATGCGCTCGAGCTCGGCCTCGCCGTTGGCGCTGTAGACGAGGATGCGGTCGGGCAGCACCTCGAGGCGCTCGCCGATGCCCTTCAGCTTCTCGGCCGCCTCGGCGTTCTTGTCGCTGCCGAAGCGCACCTCGAGCACCTCGCGGCTCGAGTACTCGCGGATGAGCGCGGCGGGCGAGCCCTCGGCCATGATGCGGCCCTTGTCGACGACGACGAGGCGGTCGCAGAGCTGCTCGGCCTCGTCCATGTAGTGGGTCGTGAGCACGAGGGTCGTGCCCTGCTCCTTGAGGCGGAACAGGCGGTCCCAGAGGATGTGGCGGGCCTGCGGGTCGAGACCCGTGGTCGGCTCGTCGAGCAGCAGGATGCGCGGCTCGTTGATGAGCGCGCGGGCGATCGTGAGGCGGCGCTTCATGCCGCCGGAGAGGTCGTCGACCTTGGCCTTCGTGCGGTCGGCCAGCTGCGCGAACTCGAGCAGGGCATCCGCCCGCTCGGCGATCACGGAGCGCGGCAGACCGAAGTAGCGGCCGTAGACCAGGAGGTTGTCGCGGACGCGGAGCTCCTGGTCGAGGTTGTCCTGCTGCGGGACGACGCCGAGCTGCGAGCGGATGTCGGGGCCGTGGTCGTTCGGGTCGAGGCCGAGGATCTCGAGGTCGCCGGCGGTGCGCGTGGAGACCGCGCCGACCATGCGCATCGTCGTCGACTTGCCGGCGCCGTTCGGGCCGAGGAGGCCGAAGGACTCGCCGGGCGCGACCTCGAAGTCGATGCCGTCGACGGCGGTGAAGTCGCCGTACTTCTTGGTCAGGTTCCGGGCGGTGATGACGGGCTGCGGCACGAGAGTCGAGCATAGCCCCGGTGTGCGACACCCGCTCGGCGGCGGCCACGGCGCGCGCGAAGGCGCACTCGGCCAGGATGGAGCCATGAGCTCGACCTCCGCCTCCGCTCGCCCCCGCCGAGGATCCGCCCGCGATCGCGACGCCGACGCCGGCCCGCGCGCGACCTTCGGCCAGCTGCTGCCCTACCTGCTCGAGCACCGCACCGTGCTGTCGTGGGTCATCGTCATCAGCATCCTCGGCGCGATCGCCTCGCTCGCCCAGCCGCTGCTCGTCAGCCAGGTCATCACGCGCGTGGAGGCCGGTCAGGCGCTCGGCCCGCTCGTCGCCGGACTCGTCGCCCTCGTCATCGCCGCCGCTCTGCTCAGCGGCTTCGGCCACTACCTCCTGCAGCGCACCGGCGAGGGGGTCGTGCTGTCGAGCCGCCGCACCCTCGTGCGACGGATGCTGCACCTGCCGATCGCGCAGTTCGACGAGCGGCGGACGGGCGACCTCGTGAGCCGCGTCGGCAGCGACACGACGCTCCTGCGCGCCGTCCTGACCCAGGGCCTCGTCGAGGCGATCGGCGGCAGCCTCACCTTCGTCGGCGCGATCATCGCGATGGCCGTCATCGACCCGACCCTGCTCGGGCTCACCCTCCTCGTCGTGGCCGTGTCGGTCGTCACGGTCGTGCTGCTCTCGCGGCGCATCCGCGTCGCCTCGCGCAAGGCGCAGGAGAAGGTCGGCGACCTCGCCGCCGCGGTCGAACGGGCGATCTCCTCCGTGCGCACCGTGCGCGCCGCGAACGCGACCGACCGCGAGATCGCGGCCGTCGAGAAGGATGCCCGGGGCGCGTGGGAGCAGGGGATCCGCGTCGCGCGCATCTCGGCCCTCGTCGTCCCCCTCTCGTCGATCGCGCTGCAGGTGTCCTTCCTCGTCGTCCTCGGCGTCGGCGGCTTCCGGGTCGCGACGGGCGCGATCGAGATCGGCGACCTCGTCGCGTTCATCCTCTTCCTCTTCCTTCTCATCGGGCCGCTCGGCCAGGCGTTCGGCGCGATCACCTCCGTGAACTCGGCGCTCGGCGCGCTCGGGCGGATCCAGGAGATCATCGCGCTGCCGAGCGAGGCCGAGGGCGACGTCGGCGTCGTGCCCGAGCCGGACGAGCCGACCGATGCCGCCGTGTCGTTCCACGACGTGCACTTCTCCTACCCCGAGCGCGCGCACCGCACGGAGGCCGAGAAGGCGGCCGCGGAGGCCGAGGCGGCGAGCGTGGCGCGCGGGGCGGGCGCGGGAGCGGGAGCCGGCGCCGACGCTCGCGGGGATGCCGACGGCTCCCGCGAGGCGCGGGTCCTCCGCGGCATCTCGTTCGCGGTGCCGCGCGGCGCGCGGGTCGCGCTCGTCGGCCCGAGCGGCGCCGGCAAGTCGACGGTGCTCGCGCTGATCGAGCGCTTCTACGACCCGACCACGGGGGTCATCCGCATGGACGGCGTCGACATCCGCGCGCTCGACCGGACCGAGCTGCGGAGCCGCATCGGCTACGTCGAGCAGGACGCCCCCGTGCTCGCCGGCACCCTGCGCGACAACCTGCTGCTCGCCACGCCCGGGGCGAGCGACGAGCAGTGCGTCGCGGTGCTGCGGTCGGTCAACCTCGGCGAGGTCCTCGACCGCTCACCCCTGGGTCTCGAGGCGCCCGTGGGGGAGGACGGCGTCATGCTGTCGGGCGGCGAGCGGCAGAGGCTCGCGATCGCGCGCGCGCTGCTCGCGGCGCCGCCGATCCTGCTCCTTGACGAGTCGACATCCTCTCTCGACGGCCGCAACGAGCAGCTCATGCGCGAGGCGATCGACGCGGTCGCGGAGGACCGCACGCTCATCGTGATCGCGCACCGGCTGTCGACGGTCGTCGACAGCGACGTCATCGTCGTGCTCGACCACGGGCGCGTCGTCGGTACCGGCTCGCACAGCGAGCTCGTGCGCGACGTGCCGCTCTACCGCGACCTCGCGAAGCACCAGCTGCTCGTGTAGCGCGGGCGGCGAGATCGCAGCGGACGGTGCGCGGTCAGGATGCCGCGGGCGCGACCTCTCCGCCGGCGCCGACGATCTCGGCCAGCGCCGCCGCGCTCGGGCCCGGCGCCACCCCCGCCACGAGGTCGCTCAGGACCCGCACGCTGCGGCCCGCGGCGAGGGCGTCGAGCGCCGAGGCCCGCACGCAGTGGTCGGTCGCGATGCCGACGACGTCGACCGCGTCGATGCCGAGCTCGTCGAGGGCGGCGACGAGCGGGCGACCGTCATCGGTCGTCCCCTCGAAGATCGAGTACGCCGGCACTCCCTGGCCCTTGAGCACGTGCAGGTCGATGAGCGCGACGTCGATGGCCGGGTGGTAGTCGGCGCCGGGCGAGCCGGCCACGCAGTGGACCGGCCACGTCGTCACGAAGTCGGGAGCGGCATCCGTCGCGAAGTGCCCGCCGTTGTCGTTCGCGGCGTCGTGCCAGTCGCGCGAGGCGACCACGAGCGCGTAGTCACCGGCGTGGGCGCGCAGGTGCGCGGTGATCGCCGCGGCCGCGGCCGCGCCGCCGTCGACCCCGAGCGCGCCGCCCTCGGTGAAGTCGTTCTGCACGTCGATGATGAGCAGGGCGCGGGGCATGGCATCTCCGTGTATCAGGCCGGGCGCGGTGCGCCCGGGCGCGTCAGGTGTTGGTGAGGTTGTCGCCGCAGCGGTAGGCGCCCGCCGTGAGCGAGTCGAGCGCGGCGCGCGCCGAGCCCTGCACGTTGCCGATCGCGGAGAACGCGAAGGTGAGCACTGTGCCGTCGGCGGCGGTGATGATGCCGCTGAGCGAGTAGGCGGTGTTGATCCAGCCGGTCTTCGCCGCCACGCTCCCCCGGGCGATCGCCGCGTCGCCGGCGAAGCGGCTCGCGAGCGACCCCGAGCGCCCCGCGACGGGCAGCCCCGCGGTCAGCACGGGCAGATCTCCGCCGCCGGCGGCGATGACGTCGAAGAGGCGTGCGTAGTACAGGGGCGAGACGGCGTTCAGGTGGCTGAGCCCCGAGCCGTCGCGGATCACCATGCCGGGGTCGAGGGTCACGCCGTAGGGCTGCAGCGCGGCGGCGAACGCCTGCGTGAGCGACGCGGCCGAGCCATCGAAGCCCGACTCCTTCGACACGACGCGCGCGAGCATCTCGGCGAGCGTGTTGTCGCTGTTCATGAGCATCTTCTCGATGAGCCGGCTCACCGGCTGCGACCGGACCACGGCGAGCTCGGCGCCTCCGCTCGAGACCCCCATGGCCACCGCGGGACGGCCCCCCGAGTTGCCCGCCGCGCCGAGGGCGAGCGCGAAGGCCTCGCCGGCGCGCGTGATCGGGTCGGTCGAACGCGGGCTCGTGTCGAGAGCGGGGTTCTGCCGATCGCCGTCGACCTGGAGCGCCGTGACCTCGGAGTGGTAGCCGATCGCCTGCTCGCTGCGCTCCCACGACGAGTCCCACTTGTCCGCCGGGTTCCAGTAGGTGGCGTCGAGCAGCACCTCGGTGATCGCGGGCGCCTCGGGGTTCGCGGCGGCGTAGGCCGCCACGGTCTGCGCGGCGAGGTCGGCGAGCTTGGGGGCCCCGCGGTAGACGCTCTCCTGACCGGGGGCGAGGGCGCTCAGCGTGGCGTCCCCGCCGCCGACGAGCACGACCTGCCCGGGTCCGGCGCCCTGCTCGACCCGCGTCGAGAGCTGGTAGCCGGGGCCGAGGACGCGCAGTGCGGCCGCCGCGGTGAGCACCTTGAGCACGCTCCCGTGGCGGGCCGGCGTGGAGGCGGCGCGGTCGAAGAGCACCTCGCCCGTCTCGGCGTTGACGACGGCGCCGACGAAGTCGCCGAGTCGGCCGTCGGAGGCGAGGCCGGCGATCGAGCACGTGCGCACCCGCGTCGGGGCGGTCGCGATCGAGGGCCCGGCGCGCGTCGGCTCGGGCTCGGGCGTCGGCTCGGCGCTCGTCTCGGCCGGCTCCGGCTCGACGTCGGGCTCGGCGACGGCAGCCGCCGCGGCCTGCTGGCCGACCGCGACCCCCGCGGCGACGGCGCCGGCTCCGAGGACGGAGAAGGCGGTGGCGATCGCCGCGATCGCGAGCGCGCGCGGGTGGCGCCTCCGTCGGGCCGCGAGGCCCGCGCCGCGGGGCGGCGCACCGGCGACGGGCGTCTCTCGGGCATCCGGGGCTGTCACCCGGCCATGATAGTCGCGGCCGATCAGGCGTCGTCGTCGGGCGCGTACCGCACGCCGATCTGGCGGCGGACCTCGTCGAGGACCCCCATGATCGCGACCGTCTCCTCGATCGGGAGGCTCGTGGGCTCGGCGCCGGCGACGCGCGCCTCGAGCTCGGCGGCCTGGAACTGCATGCCGCGCTGCGCGACGACCGGGGCGATGCGCTCGACGACCTCGCCGCGCTCGTCGAAGAGCGTCGCGACGGTCGGCGCGTAGAACGTGCGCTCGATCTCGAGGTAGCCGCGCGTGCCGATCACGGCGGCGCGGTTCGGGCCGGCGGTGTCGAGCGCGGTGTGCAGGACGGCCTGCCGGCCGTCGGCGTAGTCGAGGATCATCGCCGTCTGCCGGTCGACGCCCGTCGCGGTGAGGGCGGCGTGGGCGCGGATGCCCTGCGGGAGCCCGAGAACGTCGACCGCGAACGACACCGGGTAGATGCCGAGGTCGAGCAGCGCGCCACCGCCCAGCTCCGGGTTCTGCAGCCGGTGCGCGGGGTCCAGCGGGAGCGACTGCGTGTGGTCGGCGAGCACCGTGCGCACCTCGCCGAGGGCGCCGGAGCGCACGAGCTCGCGCACGCGGATCATGTGCGGCAGGAACCGCGTCCACATCGCCTCCATGACGACGACGCCGGCCTCGGCGGCGGCGTCGGCGACGCGGCGCGCATCCCGCTGGGTGAGGGTGAACGCCTTCTCGACCAGGACGTGCTTGCCGGCGGCGATCGCGAGCAGGGCCGACTCGGCGTGGTGCGAGTGCGGGGTCGCGACGTAGACGATCTCGACGGCGGGGTCGGCGACGAGCTCCTCGTACGACCCGTGCGCGGTCGGGATGCCGTGCTCGGCCGCGAAGGACCGTGCGGCCTCGAGGCGGCGGGATCCGACCGCGGCCACGGTGAACCCCTCGGCGATCAGGTCGCGCGCGAACGCGTGCGCGATGCCGCCCGTCGCGAGAATGCCCCAGCCCGGTCGCGCCATCGTCGTCCTGCCCTCCGCCCGCGGTCGAGCGCCGGCGGATTCGGCTGCGGCGAGCAGGGCGAGGGCGCGGGGGCGCGGCGCACCGGGGCCGCGGTCGCGGGCGAGGTCGGCGCGCTGGGTGGCCGGCACGCCGCCATGGGTCATCGCGAAGAGGATGCAGACGCCCGCGGTGCTGCCGGTGTAGGTCGGCTTGTAGAGCGAGGTGCGGTGCCCGGAGGAGTCCCACCACTTCTGGGCGACCGTGGAGCCGGTGTTGTTCGAACCGCCGGCGAGGTTGCCGTCGCAGCCGACGCTCGGCACGCCGTCGCTGCGGACGGAGCCCATGTGGCCCCAGGCACTCATCGGGTCGGTCGACGGGTCCTCCGCCATCCAGAACAGGCGGTCCTCCATGCAGGAGTCGTAGCGGATGTTCGCCATCGGGACGGGAGGCAGGCAGTTGGCCACGCGGATCTCGTTGTAGCGCTGGGCGAACTGCGCGAGGTCGGCGGAGGTGGTGCCGGCGACGCCGCCCTTCGAGGTGCGGCTCGGAGCTCCCGCGGTGCTGCCGCCGGGCATCCCGGCGCAGGCCGGGGTCGTGACGGTCGGCGACGGGCTCGGAGCGGGCGCCGCGGGTGCGGGCGCCGGCCCGGAGGGCTTCGGCTGGATGGCGGTCGAGCCGGTGCCCGAGGCCGCGGCGGTGCCGCTCGGCGCGGACGAGGTCGCCGACGGTGCGGGAGCGGGCTTCGCGGTCGCGGGCTTCGGAGCGGTGCGCGTCGGCGCGCTCGGGGCCGAGGCCTCCACCGTGGCGGGCGCGGCCTCCGCCGTCGGCGACGGCGACGGCGAGGCGCTCGGCTCGACCGCGGGCGCGGCGTCGCCGGCGCTCGCAGCGGAGTAGGTCGCGCGCTGGCGCGGGTCGAGGAAGCCGCTGCCGTCGACGACGGAATCGGGCTCCACGACGGTGATGGCCGAGGCGCCGGCGGTGAGCGTACGAGCGCTCAGGACGTCGGTGACGTCGAGGCTCCCGCCCACCACGGGCGCGAGCAGGATGGCGCTCGTCGCGAGCGCGGTCCCCACAAAGATTGAACGCAGCATGTCAGGTTCCCCCCGAAACCTTGAGATGTATCCGTCAGCCCCCCGGCTGACATCTCCGACGGTACGACCCCGAGGGCCCGGGTGCCAACCCGGGGTGGTCGGAAAACGAACAGAACACCCCAGGACTGGGGGAGACGCGGCCCGGATCGGCCCCCTGATCGGGGGTATTGCCCCTCGGGGCGGGCCGTGCAGCGGCCCTGTGGAGCCCCGTACAGGATTCGAACCTGCGACCTGCTGTTTACAAGACAGCTGCTCTACCAGCTGAGCTAACGGGGCGCTGCGGAGGGCCCCAGCCTACCGGCCGGGGGCCCGGCCTAGGGGGTCGGCGACGGGGACGGGGAGGGGCTCGCCGCGAAGTCGTCGCCGGCGGCCGACAGCACGAACTGCGAGAACTCGGTCGAGTCGAACGGGTACGACGGGGTGTAGAGCTCGCCGTTGACCAGGATGGTCGGAGTGCCCTGCACGCTCTCGACCTCGGTGCCCTCGACGGGGAGCGGGCCGTTCCCCGCGCGGGCCGTCGCCGCCTTGACCCACTCGTAGAAGCGGCCGTCGTCGATGCAGCGCTCGAGCGAGGTCGAGGTCGCCCCGGAGTCGCGCGCGAGCTCCAGGAGCCGGTCGTCCGTGAGTCCCTCCGAGCCCTCCTCCGGCTGCTCGGCGAAGAGCGCGTCGTTGAAGTCGAAGAACGCGTCCGGGTTGTAGTTCGAGACGCACGCCGCGGCATTGGCGGCGCGCAGCGAGTACTGGGTGCCGGCGGAGAGGCTCGTGAGGATCGCGATCGGGTGGTACTCGACCGTGGCGGCCCCCGACTCCACGAGTCGGCGGATCAGCTCGCCGTTCTCCTGCTCGAACTCGCCGCAGACGGGGCACAGGTAGTCGACCCAGATCGTGATCGCGACCACGCCCGGCTCGTTCGGCGCGCTGGGGACGGGCGTCGCCTCGGGGGCGATGCCGGGGGTCTGCACCGGGGTCAGCCCCTCCCCGATCAGGATGCCGTCACTCGCCATGTTCCGGGGCCCGTTGCGCTCGGGCCTGATCGAGTTCGTGATGACGAGCGCGACGATCGCGATGATGGCGATGAGCACGACGGCGATGCCGCCCTGCAGGAGCCACCGGTTGCGGCGCTCCTTCTTCTTGTGCTCGGCGCGAAGCTGGCGGGCCTTCTCGCGGGCTTCGTCGCGGCGCGCAGTCTTCGACTGCTTCGCGCGGGCTGATCCGCTGTCGGTCATGGGTCCTCTTCGTCGCTTCCCGGGCGCGCCCGGCGCAGCCCGAATCGGGTTCAGGCGCACTGCGCCCCGAAGGATAGTACGGCGACGAACGATGCGCGGCCAGTCGAGGGGGCCTCGCGACCGGGCGCGCGGGGCCTCGCGGGGCCCCGCGGGCATCCCCTCGATGCGGCGCCGGCGGGCGCAGGTGGCATACTGGGCCTCGATGACCAGCGTCGCTCATCGATGACAGCGTCATCAATCCATTCACAACGGATCGTCCGGCACGTACCTGCCGGTGAAGAGGAGAGTTAATCAGCATGGCTTCCGTCACGTTCGACAAGGCGACCCGCCTGTACCCCGGCTCGACCGTTCCCGCGGTCGACGCGATCGACCTGCACATCGAGGACGGCGAGTTCCTCGTCCTCGTCGGCCCCTCGGGCTGCGGCAAGTCGACCACCCTCCGCATGCTCGCGGGCCTCGAGGAGGTCAACGACGGCGCGATCCTCATCGGCGACCGCAATGTCACCGACGTCCCGCCGAAGGACCGCGACATCGCGATGGTCTTCCAGAACTACGCGCTCTACCCGCACATGACCGTCGCCGAGAACATGGGCTTCGCGCTCAAGATCGCCGGCATCGGCAAGGAGGAGCGCGCCACGCGCGTCCTCGAGGCGGCCAAGCTCCTCGACCTCGAGCCCTACCTCGACCGCAAGCCGAAGGCCCTCTCGGGCGGTCAGCGCCAGCGCGTCGCGATGGGCCGCGCGATCGTGCGCCAGCCCCAGGTCTTCCTCATGGACGAGCCGCTGTCGAACCTCGACGCGAAGCTCCGCGTGCAGACGCGCACCCAGATCGCCTCGCTCCAGCGCCGCCTCGGCGTCACCACGGTCTACGTCACGCACGACCAGACCGAGGCCCTCACCATGGGCGACCGGATCGCGGTGCTCAAGGACGGCGTCCTCCAGCAGGTCGGCACCCCGCGCGAGCTGTACGAGACGCCCAACAACGTCTTCGTCGCCGGATTCATCGGCTCGCCCGCGATGAACCTCTTCCCCGCGACCGTCGTCGACGGCGGCGTGGAGTTCGGCTCGGGCGTCGCGGCCGTCGAGCGCGAGACGCTCGACAACGCCAGCGACAAGTCGGTCACGGTCGGCGTCCGCCCGGAGGACCTCATCGTCGGCGCGCCCGGCTCGCAGGGCCTCTCGGTCGAGGTCGACGTCGTCGAGGAGCTCGGCGCCGACGGCTACCTCTACGGCCACACCGAGGTGCAGGGCCAGCGCGTCGACGTCGTCGCCCGCGTCGACGGCCGCGTGCACCCCAACGCCGGCGAGACGGTCGTGGTCACGCCCGAGCCGAAGCACGTGCACGTGTTCGACACGGCGAGCGGCCTCCGCCTGAACCGCACGGCGATCACCCACTGAGACTCGGTCTCGACCGCAGCGAGGGCGGGCCGCGTCGCATGACGCGCCCGCCCTCGTCGCGTTCCCGCCCCGACGAAGGGAGTCCGCCCTCATGAGCGCCTCGCTCAGCATCACCTCGGCCGTCGTCGACCCCGGCCTGCTCGACCTGCCCTGGAACCTGCCGCTCGACACCTGGCCGGATGACGCGATCGCCTCGCTGCCCAAGGGCATCTCGCGCCACCTCGTGCGCTTCGTGCACCTGAGCGGCGCCGTCGTCGCCATCAAGGAGACGACGGAGGAGATGGCGCGGCGCGAGTACGAGATGCTCCGCACGCTGCAGCGGCTGGAGATCCCCTGCGTCGACCCGGTCGCCGTCATCACCGGTCGCGTCGACGACGACGGCACGCCGCTCATGCCGGTGCTCGTCACCCGGCACCTGCGATTCTCGTTGCCGTACCGCGCGCTCTACTCGCAGACGCTGCGGCCCGAGACCGCGACGCGGCTCGTCGACGCCCTCGCCGTCCTGCTCGTGAGGCTGCACATCGCGGGCTTCTTCTGGGGCGACGTGTCGCTCTCCAACACCCTCTTCCGCCGCGACGCGGGCGCCTTCGCCGCGTACCTCGTCGACGCCGAGACCGGTCAGCTCTACGAGGGCGGGCTCTCGAACGGGCAGCGCGAGAACGACCTGGAGATCGGCCGGGTGAACATCGCCGGCGAGCTGCTCGACCTCGAGGCCGGCGGGCGCCTCGACGGCAGCATCGACGCGATCGAGGTCTCCAACGGCATCATCGACTCCTACCGCACGCTCTGGAAGGAGCTCACCGGATGGGAGTCGTTCGACCGCTCCGAGCGCTGGCGCATCACGCAGCGGGTCGAGCGCCTCAACGACCTCGGCTTCGACATCGAGGAGCTCGCCATCCGCACCGACGGGGACTCCACCGAGGTGCGGATCCAGCCCAAGGTCGTCGACGCCGGGCACCACACGCGGCGCCTGCTGCGCCTCACCGGTATCGACGCGGGAGAGAACCAGGCCAGGCGCCTGCTCAACGACCTCGACTCGTACTCGGCCGCGACCTACCCCGACCGGTCGGTCGACGAGGAGCAGGTCGCTCACGAGTGGCTCGTTCGCGTGTTCGAGCCCGTCGTCCGGGCGATCCCCCGCGAGCTCAAGGGCAAGCTGGAGGGGCCGGAGGTCTTCCACCAGCTGCTCGAGCACCGCTGGTTCCTGTCGCAGAACCAGGGCAGGGCGATCCCCCTCGCGGAGGCGCTCAGCTCGTACATCGACACCGTGCTGCGTCACCGCCGCGATGAGGCCACCATGATCGCCCCGCCGACCGAGTCGATCGGGCTGCCCCTCGACACCGACGCGATCGGGATCGTCGACGACGACGAGACGCCCCGCGGGTCGTGGCGCGACAAGGTGTGAGCAGGCGCTGAGACGACGCACGGCCCCGTCCGCGATGCGCGGCGGGGCCCTGCGTCGGTGCGCGAGCGATCAGGCGAGGATGCTCAGCGGGCTCTCGATGCGGGCGACGAAGGCGGCGAGCCAGCGCGCGGCGAGCGCGCCATCCCACGCCCGATGGTCGGCCGAGAGCGTCACGGTCATGACCTGGCCCACCTCCAGCGCACCGTCGACGACGACGGGCCTCGCCGACGCGGCGCCCACGGCGAGGATGCCCGCGTGCGGCGGGTTGATGATCGCCGAGAAGGCCTGCGTGCCGAACATGCCGAGGTTCGAGACGGTGAAGCTGCCGCCCTCGAGCTGGGCGAGCGTGAGGCGCCCCTCACGGCCGCGACCGGCGAGCTCGGCGATGCGGGCGCCGAGCGCCGAGACGCTCAGGCCCTCGACGCCGCGCACGACGGGGACGACGAGTCCGTCCTCGAGCGACACGGCGATGCCGATGTCGACGCTCGAGTGCACGTGCATCCCGTCATCGCCCCACGTGCGGTTCGCCTCGGGGACGTCGGCGAAGGCGCCGGCGACCGCCTTGACCACGAGGTCGTTGACGCTCACCTTCACCTGACCGCCCGCGTTGATCTGCCTGCGCATGTCGAGCAGCGCGTCGACGCGGCAGTCGGCGGTGAGGTAGAAGTGCGGCACCGAGCTCTTGCTCTCGGTGAGGCGCCGCGCGATCGTCGCACGCATGCGGCTGTGCCGCACGACCTCGACGCCCTCGGGAGCGGGGGCGGCAGCGGCGGGGACGGCAGCGGCGGGCGCCGGGGCCGGGGTGGGCGCGGCCGGTGCCTGAGCGGCCGGTGCCGCGGCGCCGCCCTCGAGCAGGGCGGTGATGTCGCGGCGCACGATGCGACCGTCGGGGCCGGAGCCCGTGACGCCGGCGAGGTCGATGCCGTGCTCGCGCGCCAGGCGCCGCACGAGCGGGCTCACGAATCGGCGGGCGCCGTCGTGCGGGGCGGATGCCGGGGTCGGCTCCGCGACGGGGCCGGCGGCGCCGGCGGCGCTCGACGCGATCGCGGCGGCGTCCACCGCCGGGGCCGCGACCTCCGCGACGGGAGCGCCGGATTCGGGATCCGACGGGGCCGCCGGAGCGGCCCCGTCGGACTCCTCAGCGGCCGGAGCCGCTGCGGGGCTCGCGGGAAGTGCCACCTCCCCCGCTTCACCCACGATCGCGATGGGGGCGCCGACGTCGATCGAGTCACCCTCCCCCACGAGCAGTTCGAGCACGGTGCCCGCGGTCTCGGCCGCGAACTCCACGACAGCCTTCTCGGTCTCGATCTCGGCGAACGGCTGGCCGACCTCGACCGCGTCGCCGGGGGCGACGAGCCACTTCTGGACGGCGGCCTCGGTGACGTTCGCGAGGACCTCGGGCATGCGGATGGTCGTCGACATCAGGCTGCTCCCCCCGCACTGCGGCGCACGGTCTCGATGCCGACCACGACCTCCTCGGTGCGCGCGATCGCCGCGCGCTCGAGGATGCGCGAGATCGACGGCGACGACTCGGCGCCGGTCACGCGCTGCACGGGCTGGTCGAGCCAATCGAACAGTCGTCGCTGGATCTCGTCGGCGAGCCAGGCCCCGTACGAGGTTCCCTGGGCTCCCTGCTCGACGATGAGCACCGCGTTGGTCTTCTTGACGCTGGCCTCGATGGTCTCCCAGTCGAGCGAGGCGCGGTCGAGCCAGCGCAGGTCGATGAGCTCGGCATCCGCCCCCGTCTGCTCGATCGCCTCGGCGCAGTGACGCACCATCGACAGGTAGCTGATGACGGTCATCTCGCTGCCCTCGCGACGCACGGCCGCGGTGCCCGGCGGGATGATGTAGTCCAGGTCGCCCGCGAGGATCTCGTCCTTCTCGTTGTACAGGTCGACGTGCTCGATGACGAGCACCGGGTCCTGCAGGGCGAGGGCGGCGTTCATGAGGCCGACGTAGTCGGCGGCCGACGAGGGGGCCACGATGCGCCAGCCGGGGCTGGTCGCGAAGACGCCGGCCGGGTCCATGAGGTGCTGCGAGCCGTAGCCCGATCCCATCGCGACCTTCGTGCGCAGCACGAGCGGCACGGGGTTGTCGCCGCCGAACATGTGGCGCGCCTTGCCCACCTGGTTGAACACCTGGTCGGCGGCGACCCACATGAAGTCGGGGTACATGAACTCCACGACCGGGCGGTACCGGCCGTCGAGGGCGAGCCCGCCGCCGAGGCCCATGAAGGCGTTCTCGCTGATCGGGGTACCGAGCACGCGGCCGGGGTGCGCGTCGGCGAGGCCCTTGGTCGCGCCGTTCGTGCCGCCCTTGAGTCGGTGGATGTCCTCGCCGAGCACCACGATGCGCTCGTCCTCGCTCATCCGGCGGTCCATCACCGCGGCGACGGCGTCGACGAACTTCATCGACTCGCGCGCGGCGTCGGAGACGCTCGGGTCGAGCACGCGCAGCGACTCGAGCTCGCTCGCGTCCCCGCGCACGCCGACGTTGACGAACTCCGGGTCGGGCCAGAGCTCGGGGCGGATGCGCCGGCGACCCTGCTTCTCGGGGTCGGCCTCCAGCAGCTCGGCCGTGGCCGCATCCATCGCCGCGATCGCCTGGGCGCGCACGCTCGCGACGCCCGCCTCGTCGATGAGTCCGCGCTTGATCATCTCGCGCGCGACGCGGTCGAGGGGGTCGCGCTTCTTCCACTCGGCCTCCTCCTCCTTCGTGCGGTAGCCGAAGGCGCTGCCCGGGTACGGGCCGTTCTGGTGGAAGAACCGGTAGACCTCGGCCTCGACGATCGTCGGACCGCCGCCGGAGCGCATGACCGCCGCGGCCTCCTCCATCGCGAGGTGCACGGCGAGCGGGTCCATGCCGTCGACGCGCCAGGAGGGGATGCCGAAGCCCTGGCCGCGGACGGAGAGGCGCGTGTCGGCGACCGACTCCTCGATGCGGGTGGCGACGGCGTAGAGGTTGTTCTCGATGAAGAAGCAGACCGGCAGCTTCCACGCGGCGGCGAGGTTCATCGACTCGAGCACCGAGCCGATCTGCGCGGCGCCGTCGCCGAAGTAGTTGATGGTGAAGTCGGTCGTGCCGGCCTCCTTCTGGGCCCACGCGTTGCCGGTGGCCATGGGCGCACCGCCGCCGACGATGGCGTTGGTGCCGAGCGCGCCGGCCTCGAACCACTGAAGGTGCATGGAGCCGCCGCGGCCGCGGCAGTAGCCCTGGGCGAGGCCGAGGATCTCGGCGAGCGTCTTCTGCAGCACCGTCTGGATGTCGGCGGTGACGAGGGCGTCGAGCGCCAGGCCGTCCTGCGCGACGTGCGCGAGCGCCTTGGCGAGGAACTGGTGGTGGCCGCGGTGCGAGCCGTTCACGGCGTCGCTCGAGCGCAGGGCGACGATCGAGCCGACCGCTCCGCCCTCCTGCCCGATGGACGAGTGGGCGGGGCCGTGGACGAGGCCCTCGCCGGCCAGGTCGAGGACGCGCTCCTCGAAGGCGCGGATGAGATGCAGCTGGCCGAGCATCGTGGCCAGAAGCGCCGGATCGGCCTTCTTCCAGTCGGCTGCGGTGGTGGTGAGCTCGACCCACTCGGCGGTGGTGTCCAAACGGCGGCGTTGGGGCATGTCGACACTGTACGCATGATTGCATCCAATCTCAATCGCTTTTCGCGGTTTTCTTTCGCGGATGCCCGTCTGGGGGGTACGGTTGCATCCAGTCACGACAGCGAAGGGTGGAGAGCGATGGCGCTTCCCGGCATCCGCGGCACCGAGCACATCGGCTTCACCGTGCCCGACCTCGACGAGGCCGAACGGTTCTTCGTCGACGTCATCGGGTGCGAGCTCGTCTACTCGCTGGGCCCGTTCGTCCGCGACGACGACTGGATGGCCGAGCACCTCAACGTCCACCCGCGCTCGGTCATGCGCGAGCTGCGCTTCTTCCGCTGCGGCCACGGCCCGAACTTCGAGGTCTTCCAGTGGGAGCCCGCCGACGGTCAGGCGCCCCAGCCCCGCAACAGCGACATCGGCGGCCACCACCTCGCCTTCTACGTCGACGACATGGATGCCGCGGTCGCGTACCTGCGCGAGCAGGGCGTCCGCGTCCTCGGCGATCCGACCGCGAGCCGGGGTGCGAGCGAGGGTCAGCGCTGGGTGTACTTCCTCTCGCCGTGGGGCATGCAGCTGGAGCTCGTGAGCTTCCCCGGCGGCAAGGCCTACGAGACGAGCTCGAGCGTCCGGCTGTGGGACCCTCGGGATCCCTCGGCATGAGCGGAGCATCCGCCCCGATCGATCGCGCGCGCCCCGCGCGGGCCGCACCTCCGGCGACGCGCGACGGCAATGCCAGCGCCCGTGTCGCGGATGCCCTGCGCGAAGCGATCGTCGGCGGCGAGTACCCGCCCGGCAGCCGGATCCGCCAGGAGGAGATCGCCGAGCGGTTCGGAGCGAGCCGCGTACCGGTGCGGGAGGCGCTCAAGGCGCTCGAGGCCGACGGGCTCGTGACGCTCGTCGCCAACACCGGCGCGTGGGTGACGCGCCTGAGCCTCGCCGAGTGCGAGGAGGTCTACCAGACCCGCGAGCGCGTCGAGCCGCTGCTGCTGCGCTACTCGGCGCCTCACCTCGACGAGGCCGCGCTCGACGGGCTCGAGCGCCTCGCCGAGCGCATGGCCAAGACGACCGACGTCGAGGAGTTCCTGCGGCTCGACCGCGAGTTCCACCAGCGCTCCTACGCCGGGGCGGAGACGCTCGTGCTCGGCGACCTCGTCCGGCGGCTCTGGAACACGACGCAGCCCTACCGACGCGCGTACACGCTCATGATCGACGCGCACAGCCAGCGCATCGTGCACGACGAGCACCACATGCTCGTCACCGCCCTGCGCGACCAGGACGTCGACACGGCCGAGCGCGTCATCGAGGGCCACATCCGCCGCACGCGACGTCTGCTGGCGAGCCACCCCGAGGTCTTCGAGACCCTCCCCACGATCCCGTAGCAGACCGAGCCAGTACCAGACCGAGCCAGTACCAGTCAGAGAGACGAGGAGCCCCATGGCCATCGCGACGATCAATCCCGCCACCGGCGTCACCGAGCGCGAGTTCGAGGCGCACACCGATGCCGAGATCGACGCCCGGATCGGGCAGGCGCACGCCGCCTTCCAGGCGATGAAGGCGACCACGTTCGCCGACCGCGCCGGCTGGATGCGCGCCGCCGCCGACCTGCTCGAGGCCGAGGTCGAGCCCGCCGCCGCGATGCTCACGACCGAGATGGGGAAGACCATCGGGCAGTCGCGCGCCGAGGTGCTGAAGTGCGCCAAGGGCATGCGCTTCTACGCCGACCGCGCCGAGGAGTTCCTCACGGGCCGCACGCTCGACGACCCGAGCGCCGTGAACGCCTCGGCGGCGCACACGCGCTACGACCCGATCGGCGTCGTCCTCGCCGTCATGCCGTGGAACTACCCGCTGTGGCAGGTCATCCGCTTCGCCGCGCCCGCGCTCATGGCAGGCAACGCCGGGCTGCTCAAGCACGCCTCGAACGTCCCGCAGGCGGCGCTCTACCTCGACACCCTCTTCGAGCGCGGCGGCTTCCCCGCCGGCGCCTTCCGATCGCTGCTCATCCCCGCCGGGAAGGTCGAGGGCGTGCTGCGCGACCGCCGCGTCGTGGCGGCGACCCTCACGGGCTCCGAGCCCGCCGGTCGTTCCGTCGCCTCGATCGCCGGCAGCGAGGTCAAGCACGTCGTGCTCGAGCTCGGCGGCTCCGACCCCTTCATCGTGATGCCGAGCGCCGACCTCGAGAAGGCCGTCGCCACCGCCGTCTCGGCGCGCACCGCCAACAACGGCCAGGCCTGCATCAACGCCAAGCGCTTCATCGTGCACGCCGACATCCACGACGCCTTCCTCGAGCGCTTCACCGCGGCGATGAGCGACCTCCGCGTCGGCGACCCCATGGACGAGTCGACCGACGTCGGGCCCCTCGCGACCTCGTCCGGGCGCGACGACCTCGTCGGCCTCGTCGACGACGCGCTCGCCAAGGGCGCCGTCGCGACGACGGGCGGTGCGGTGCCCGACGGCGCCGGCTGGTACTACCCGCCGACCGTCCTCAGCGGGATCACCGAGGACATGCGCCTGTACGCGGAGGAGGCCTTCGGGCCGGTCGCCTCGGTCTTCCGCGTCGACAGCGCCGAGGAGGCGCTGCGCGTCGCCAACGACACGACCTTCGGGCTCAGCTCGGCCGTGTGGACGCGCGACGAGGACGAGGAGGCGCTCTTCGTGCGCGGCCTCGACGCCGGCGCCGTCTTCATCAACGGCATGTCGATCTCGTACCCCGAGCTGCCGTTCGGCGGCATCAAGGACTCGGGCGTCGGTCGCGAGCTCTCGGCCGAGGGGATCCGCGAGTTCGTGAACCTCAAGAGCGTGTGGAAGGCGTGAGCGCGGAGGAGTCGCGCGTCACGCGCGAGCCGAGCCCGGGCATCCCCGGGATCTCGGACAGCGTGCGGGTCTCGGCGGGAGACCTGCTGTTCCTCTCCGGCGTGGTCGGGCTCCGACCCGGCGGGGAGCCAGCGCGCGACCTCGCGGAGGAGATCGACCTCGTGTTCGGCGAGCTGGAGCGCGCACTCTCCGCGCGCGGCGCGACGCTCGCGAGCATCGTGCGGGTGACCGTCTACATCGTCGGGCTGACCCCGGAGAGGCTCTCGACCTACCGCGCCGTGCGCGATCGCTGGATCGACCCGGAGCACGTCCCGGCGAGCACGCTGGTCGGGGTCGCCGCCCTCTACTCCGACGCCGTCACGATCGAGATCGACGCGATCGCCGCGGTCTGAGCGGCGATCGGGCCGCGGGCATCCCCCGCGGCCCGATCGCAGAGCTCAGTAGGGGTTCGCGACGAAGGGATCCTGCGCGGGGAACTTCGTGAGGACCTCGATGCCGTAGTCGGTCACGACGACCTCCTCCTCGATGCGCGCGGCGGACGTGCCGTCGGACGCGGGGCAGTAGGTCTCCATCGCGAAGACCATGCCGGGCCTGAGCTCGACCGGGTCCTTCATCGAGTTGAGACGCGAGATGATCGGCCGCTCGTGGAGGCCGAGGCCGAGGCCGTGGGCGAACTGCAGCCCGAACGCCGCGAGCTCGTTCTCGAACCCGAAGTCCTCCGCCTTCGGGAGGACGGCCGCCACCTCGTCGGTGCCGACGCCCGGCCGCAGCGCATCCAGCGCGCTGTCCATCCACTCGCGCGCCTGCTTGTAGGCGTCGCGCTGGCTCTCGGTCGCCCAGCCCACCCCGAAGGTGCGGTAGTAGCAGGTCCGGTAGCCGTTGAACGAGTGGATGATGTCGAAGAAGGCCTGGTCGCCGGGGCGGATGATGCGATCGGTGAAGTTGTGCGGGTGCGGGTTGCACCGCTCGCCCGAGATCGCGTTGATCGCCTCGACCTGGTCGCTGCCGTACTCGTACAGCCTCTTGTTCGCGAGCGCGACGATCTCGTTCTCGCGCACCCCCGGCTTGAGCGCCTCGGCGATGTCCTGGTACACGCCGTCGACCATGGCCGCGGCCTGGTTGAGCAGCATGATCTCGTCCTGGCTCTTGATCACCCGGGCGTCGAGCATGTGCTGCTGGGCGTCGGCGACCCGCAGGCCCTGGCGCTCCATCTCGAACAGGAAGGGCGGCTCGACGATGTCGAGGCCGATGGGCGCGTCGGCGAGCCCCTCCGCCGTGAGCAGCGACTTGATCTCGGCGACCGCGTCGCGCATGAGACCCGCCCCGTCGGGCGCGACGGCGCCGCGGAATCCCAGGAAGCCCGCGCGATAGTTCTCCTCCGGCACCCAGTCGGAGTAGAGCTTGTGGTGCCGCACCGCTGAACCGAAGTCCCAGAGGATCGGGTCCTTGCCGCGCATGAGCAGCGCGTACCGGATCATCTTGTCGCCGAGCGCGCCGCCGATCCAGGTCTGCGTCGTGTAGCGGATGTTATAGAAGTCGAAGAGCAGGAAGGCGCCGCACTCGCTCGCGTCGAGCGCCGCCTTCGCCCGGTCGACGCGGTAGCTCCTCAGCCGGTCGAAGTCGACGCGGTGCTCGTAGTCGACCCCCGTCTGACCGGGCGCCCCGAGCGGGCGCACGCCGGCGGGCCGGGAGGACGGGCGCTCGAAGCGCCGCCCTCCCGCGCCGTGGTCGTGGCCGTGGCCGTGGCCGCTCACCGGACCTCGAGACCGTCGCTGACCGCCGCCTGCTCGGAGACCAGCTCGAGGCCGGAGCCGTGGGCGACCGTCACGATGAGGGAGGCGAAGTCCTGCTCGACGTTGCCGTTGCCGACCTCCTGAGCGACGAGGTTGCGCGTGACGCTCGCGACCGGCATCACGACGCCCATCTTGGCGGCGGCGGCGAGACCCAGGTCGAAGTCCTTCTGCAGCAGGACGTTCGTGAACGTGGGCGTGAAGTCCAGGTTGACCAGAGCGGGCGTCTTGTACTGCGTGAACACCGAGCCCATGACCGAGTCGTTGAGGAAGGTCAGGAAGGCCTCGCGCGTGACGCCGGCCTTCTCGGCGAGGACCGTGATCTCGGCCATCGACTGGATCACGACGCCGAGGAAGACGTTGTGGGCGATCTTGACGATGCGGGCCACCTCGCCCTCGCCGACGTACGTGACTCCGCGACCCCAGGTGGCGAGCAGCGGGGCAGCCTCGTCGTAGACCCCGCGCGGGCCGGAGGCCGCGACGGTGAGCTTCCCGACGGCGATGACCTTCGGGTTGCCGGAGACGGGGGTGGCGAGGAAGCCGACGCCGCGGGCCTCGGCGGCCGCGCGGACGGTCTCGCTCGCCTCGACGGAGACGGTGGAGGCGTCGCCGATGATGCGCGGGGCGCGCGCGGGATCCGACAGCAGGCCGCCCTCGCCGAGCATGACGTTCTCGAGGTCCTTCGAGGCGGAGACCATGCTGAAGACGATGTCGCGGTCGGCGAGGTCCACCGGTCGGTCGACGACGGTCGCCCCGAACTCGGTCAGCGGCTCGGCCTTCGCGCGCGTGCGGTTGTAGACCGCGACCTCGTAGCCGGCATCCAGGAGGCGCTTGGCCAGCTGGAATCCCATGCGGCCGGTTCCGATCCACCCGACGGTGGGCTTGGTGTCAGTCATGGTTCTCTCCTTGCGTTTCTGTGCGTCCGGTGAGCCCCGGTGCGGGTTCACAATCGATTGCATTATGGAATGGCGGGCCGGGCGGCCGTTCGCCGCCCGGACGATCAGGCGGGGGCGGCGGCGACCACGTGGAACTCGAACCGCAGGCGCGGGTCGGTCGCGAGCCGCGAGATCTCGAGGGTCGTGCTCGTCGGGATGTGCCCGCCGAACCACTCCCCCTGGTGCTTGTTGACGACGTCCTGGTCGGCCTCGATGTCGGTGAAGAAGCGGATCATGTTGACCACGTCGTGACGCTCGCAGCCGGCCGCGGCGAGCGCGAGGTCGAGGTGGTCGAAGGCGTTGCGCACCTGACCCGCGGCATCCATCGGCATCGAGTCGAAGACCTCGGGCCGGTGCGGGTGGTCGTGGTAGACCGGGGCGCCCGTCACGCCGCTGATGAACACCAGCCGCGCGTTCGAGACGACGCGAATCGCGGGCACGAACGGGCTCACGATCGACGCGTCGTACCCCTCGTGGTGGATGACCTCCGCATTGCCCACTCGTCGTGGACCGGGAATCGCGCTCATCGCGCCCTCGCCTTCATCGTTCGTCCGCCCCGACGCGCGAGAGCGCTCCGGAGTCGTGGGTGATGCGCCCCGCCATGATGGTCAGGTCGCTGAGGATGCCGCGCAGCTCGTCGTCCGCGCAGTCCAGCGGGTCGGCCGTCGGCACGCACGCGTCAGCGTCGTAGCCGGGCAGCAGCCGGCCCCGGTGGGCCTGCTCGCCCGTGAACCAGGCGGCATCGCGCGTATAGGCGGCGATCGCCTCGAGCCGCGACATCCGGTGCCGCTCGTCGCGGACGCCGCTCCCGTCCACGGTCCCCCCGGTGACGAGCCACCAGATGGCCGACCAGGGCGAGAACCAGTTCGCGCGCGTCGCGTCGGTGCCGGCACCGATGATGATCCCGAGATCGCGCATGTCGCCGATGGGCGGAGCCGACGCGGTCGCCTCGGCCCCCCACGCCTCGACGTAGTCGGCGCCCTTCAGCACCAGACGGCTCTGAACGAGGATGCCGGCCCCGAGGCGCGCGATCCGCTCGAGGTTCTCGCGCGTCGCCTCGTCGGCGTGCACGATCGAGAAGCCGCGCCCGGCGACGAGCCCGGTCTCGCGCTCGACCTCCTCCCACGCGTCGAGGACGCGGCCGAGGGTGTCGTTGAGAACGGCGTGGATGCTCATCCGCCAGCCGCGCTCGGCGCACAGCCGCACGATCTCGACGAGCTCGCGGTGCGCGGCCTCGGTGATCTCGAAGGGGTCGAGGCCCTCCATGTCGTGGCAGCCCAGGTGCGGGATCTCCCCGACGCCGGCGATGCGGAGCATCCCGTCGCCGCTGCCCGCCTGCACGAGCGCGGTGAGCCGGTCGATGTCGTCCACCTCGCCTCCGCGCGTCCAGGCGGAGATGAACAGGCGCGTGCGGACATCGAGCTCGCCGCGCCGCCACACGGCGTAGAGCGGGTCGTAGTCGCGCGGGGTGACGAGCAGGCCGCCCGCGTCGACCACGCCCGTGAGACCGTGGCGGGCGAGGACGGCGTTCATGGCGAGGATGCCCTGCTCGCCCTGCCCTTCGTGCCCGGCGAGCGCGAGACCGAGGGGGACGGCGAAGGCGCCGACGCCGCGCAGCTCGCCCGTCAGGCGGCCGCCGTCGTCGCGCAGGAGAGCGCCGCGGGCCGGGTCCGGCGACTCGTCCGACCACCCGCAGGCCGCGAGACCCGCGGAGTTGACGACCCCGCGGTCGTAGAGCTCCTGGACGTACACGGGGTTGTCCGGGGCGGCCTCGTCGAGCTCGGCCCGAGTGGGCGCTCGGCCCTCGGCCAGCTGCCGCGAGTGCCAGCCGCCGACGACGCTCACCCATTCCCCGGGGCCGCGTCGACGGGCATCCTCTCGAATGAGGGCGAGGCCCTCGGCGAGCGAGCGGACGTCCTCCCAGTGCACGGTGCGCGTCCAGGACAGGCCGCCGCGCATGGCGTGGATGTGGGCGTCGTTGAGCCCCGGGATGACGCGACGGCCCCCGAGATCGATGACCCGCGCGGCGAGGGGGGCGTAGTGGGCGAGCTCCGCGTCGCTGCCGGCGGCGATGACCCGGCCCTGGGCGATGGCGAGGGACTGCACCTCGGCGGGCCCCTGATCGGGGTCGGCGAAGGTCATCACGCGCCCCCCGGTGAGCAGGAGGTCGACGAGGGGCAGAGCGGTCGCGGCGGACATGGCGGAGACTCCCTAGATGCTCAGGTAGCGCTCGAGCAGGGCTGCGTCGGTGCGGAGCTCGTCGGCGCGGCCCGACCACGGGATGGTCCCGCTGTCGTCGAGGATGATGACGCGATCGGCCATGTCGAGAGCGAGGTCGACGTTCTGCTCGGCGATGAGGGTCGACAGCCCCGTGCCGCGGAGCCCCTCGATGCGATCGTGGATGACGTCGAGCACGCTGGGGGCGAGCCCCTCGCTCGGCTCGTCCATGATCAGCAGGCTCGGGTTGGTCATGAGCGCGCGCCCGATGGCGAGCATCTGCTGCTCGCCGCCCGAGAGCGACCTCGCCATCGAGGACTGGCGCTCGGCGAGGCGCGGGAAGAACTCGAACACGCGCTCGACCGTCCAGCGCTCCCCCGCGATCTCCTTGCGCTGGGGGATCACGGAGAGGTTCTCCAGCGTGGTGAGCGACCCGAAGACGCGGCGGCCCTGCGGGACGATCGCGATGCCGAGCCGGGAGATCTGGTGGCTCGACCTCTTCGTGATGTCGACGCCGCCGAAGGTGATGCCGCCCGCGGTGATCGTCGGCGGCCGCAGCCCGCAGATGGCGCGGACGAGCGTGGTCTTGCCCATCCCGTTGCGGCCGAGGAGGGCGACGGTCTCGTTCTCGCCGATGGTGAAATCGACTCCGTGGAGGACCTGCGCCGTCGCATAGCCGACGTGCAGTCCCGTGACGTTGAGGCTCACTTCTTGTCGCGCCTTCCCAGATAGATCTCGCGGACGGTCTCGTTCTCGCGGACCTCCGCGGGCGAGCCGGTGACGACGTGGTGCCCGTTCTCCATGCACATCACCCGGTCGGTGAGACCGAGGGCGAGAGTCATGTCGTGCTCGATCAGCAGGATCGGAAGCGATCGCGGAAGGCCCTCGATGAGCGCCTTCAGGGTGGTGCGCTCCGCGGCGGAGAGCCCGGCCGCGGGCTCGTCGAGGAGCAGGATGCTCGGCTCGCCCACGAGCGCCATCGCGATCTCGAGCTGCCGCTGCTCGCCGTGGGAGAGGTTGGCGACCGTGAGGTCCCGGCGGTCGGCGAGGCCGACCGACTCGAGAGCCGCGAGCGAGCGCTGGGACGCATCGTCCTTCGCGCGCTGAGGGCGCCAGAAGACGCGTGCGGTCGCGGTGCCTCCGCGCGCGGCGACGCGGACGTTGTCGAGCACCGTCATCTCGCGGAACAGGTTCGAGATCTGGAAGGTGCGGCCGACGCCCATCCGCGCGCGGCGCGCGGTCGACATGGTCGTGACGTCCCTGCCGAAGAGGTGGACGGCGCCCGCGGTGGGCGTGACGTCCCCTGCGATCATCTTGAACAGCGTCGTCTTGCCCGCGCCGTTCGGCCCGATCACCCCGAAGCGCTCTCCCGGCTCGAGCACGAGAGAGATCCCGTCGACGGCCTGAACGCCGCCGTAGCGCTTCCCGAGATCCTCGATGACGAGCACGGGGGCACCAGCCCCGGACCCGCGAGGGTCCGAGGCCGGCGCCATTTCCGTTGCAGTGCTCACTAGCCCTGGAAGTCCTGCGAGTAGTTCGGCTGCTGCAGCGCTTCCTCGGGGTCCTGACCGAACCACTGGTCGACGTCCTCGTAGGTCGCGATCGGCGTGTTGTACAGGTTGCCGTCGTCGCGCTTGACCACCTCGCGGATGTAGACCGGTCCGACCGTGTTGTTGTACTCGTCGAACGAGACCCGGCCGAAGATGTTGTCCTCGAAGGTGGACTCGGTGATCGCGGAGACGAGCTCCTCACCCGTGAGGTAGCCCTGCTCCTCGAGAACCGACGCGACGAGCGATGCCGTGATGTAGCCGCCGGCGATGTAGGCACCGGGCACGTTGCCGCCCGAGAACTCCTTGTACGCCTCGATGAGCTCGGCGACGGCCTCCGACTCGCGGCCCTCGGCCCAGTAGCTGACCGACTTCAGGCCCACGATCTGGTCGCCCATCGCCCGCAGCGTGCCCTGGTCGGCGGCGCAGCAGTTGAGGAGCAGCTTGTCCATGTCGAGGCCGAGGCCCAGGTAGGACGTGAGGAAGTTCGGTCCGGGCGCGCCACCGGCGGTGGCGACGTAGACCATGTCCGCACCGGCGGCCTGGATCTGCGAGACGTAGGTCGAGAAGTCGGTGGTGGAGTTCGGGAACCACAGCTGCTCGACGACCTCGCCGCCGTTGTCCTGGAAGCCCTGGACGAATCCGGCGCACGACTCCCAGCCGAAGGCGTAGTCGGCGCACAGCGTGACGGCGGTGTCGAACCCGCCCTCCGTGGCAGCCCACTCGCCGCCGGGGTAGTTCGCCTGCGAGCCGCCCATGGAGCCGGTGCGGACGGTGAGGCCGTTCGCGTTGCGCTGCGTGAGGTCGTCGGAGGCGGCGACGGGGTGGAGGTTGGGGACCCCGACGCTCTCGGCGTACTCGGCGACGGCGAGCGCGGTGTTGGCCAGGAGCGGCCCGACGAGCACGTCCACCTCGTCCTGCTCGACGAGCTTCGCCGCCTTCGTGAGCGAGATCTCGGGGTTGCCCGCGTCGTCCTCGACGATCGTCTCGACGGTGACGCCGTTGACCTCGTTGCCGTTGAGCTCCCAGTAGAGGTTCCAGCCGTCCACCATCTCCTGGCCGGCGACGGCGAAGTTGCCGGTGACGGGGGAGATGTAGCCGACCTTGAGCGTCTCGCTCACGGCCGCCTCCGTGCCGCCGCCCGCATCGGGCTCGGGCTCGGCGGCCTGGGGCGGCGCGCACGCGGTGAGCACCAGTGCGGCCGTGGCGGCGAGGCCGACGAGGCCGATCCAGCGCCGGGGAGCCGTTGTCATCGTTGACGTCATGGCAGTTCCTTTCGATTACGGATTGTGATTGCGGTCGGGCACTGCGGTGCCCTCGGGGGAACTCCGGTCGCCCGGTGGCGTGGCGGAGGGCGAGCGCCCCCGGAGCTTCGCCAGCACCTTCGGCACGCTGCCGGCGACGCCGGCGCGCGCGAAGAGGATGACGAGGATGAAGATGAGCCCGAGCGCGGTCGGCCAGCGGTCGACGTAGCTCGAGAGGACGTTCTCGACGAGCACCACGACGGCGGCGCCGATGAGCGGCCCGAGGAGCGTTCCGATGCCGCCGAGGATGACCATGACGACGAGCAGGACGGAGCGCTCGACGCCGGCCGACGACGGGCTGACGAAGTTGGTGTGCCAGACCGCGAGAACGCCGGCGATGCCCGCGACGGTTCCCGAGATCATGAACGCGCTGAGCTTGTACTGGGCGACGCTGTAGCCGAGGCTGCGCATCCGGCTCTCGCTGTCGCGCAGGCCGCGCAGGCTCGCGCCGAAGGGCGAGCTGCTGACGACCCAGAGGGCCCCTGTCGTGATCACGAAGATGCCGAGCACGACGTAGTAGTAGATCCACTCCTCGTGCAGGTTCCCGGGAGCGGCGATGCCGGAGATCCCGTTCTCTCCCCCGGTGACGGACGACAGGCGGAAGGCGAGGCCGTAGATGAGCATGCCGAGCGCGAGCGTGACCATGAGGAAGTAGATGCCGCTCGTGCGCATCGACAGCAGGCCGTAGAGGAACGACACCACAAGGGTGACCACGAGGGCCAGCAGCACCTGCGTCATCGAATCGAGACCCTGGCGGGATGCCCAGCCCACGGCGTACGCGGACGCCGCGGCGATCGCGCCATGGCCGAGCGAGACCATGCCGCCGTCGCCGCCGAGGAAGTTGACGCTCGAGGCGAGGACGGCGGCGATGAGGATGGTCGAGGCGAGGCCGAGGACGAAGTTGGAGACGCCGAAGTAGGGCAGGGCCAGGAGCACGACGAGCAGCAGGCCGAGCAGAGCGAGGTTGACGAGCATCCGACGGTTCATGCGGTCCTCCCGAAGAGACCGGTGGGCCGGAGCACCAGGACGAGGGCCATGGGCAGGAAGATCGTGAAGTAGGCGAGCTCGGGGATCCACGCCTTCGCGAACGCGTCGATGAGCCCGATGAGCACGCTGCCGACGGCCGCTCCGGTGACGCTGCCGAGGCCGCCGATGATGATCACGACGAGGGCGTAGAGCAGCACCTCGTTCTGCACGCCCGGCAGGATGCTCTGCATGCCGGAGCCGATGGTGCCGCCCAGTGCGGCGAGTCCGGCGCCTACGACGAACATGCCGGTGAAGACCCAGGCGATGTTGACGCCCATAGCGGAGATGATCTCGCGGTCGTCGACGCCGGCGCGGACGACGGCGCCGATCCGCGTCCGGGTCTGCACGAAGGCGAGGCCCAGGCCGATCGCGACGGCGACGCCGATCACGAAGATCCGGTACCAGGGGTAGACCAGGTCGCCGATCATGAGCGCGCCGGGGATCGTCGCCGTCGTCGGCAGGTTCTGCGGGTCGCCGCCGAAGACCGCGAGGCAGAGGTCGGCGATCACGAACGAGACGCCGATGGTGAGCAGCACCTCCGGCAGCTCCTGCCCCCGCACGAAGCGGAGGAGGACGACCTCGACGATGAAGGCCGTCGCGGCGACGACGATCACCGCGGTGATCACCGCGAGCAGCAGGTTGCCCGTCAGCCCGGCGATGACGACGCCGATGTACCCGCCGAGCAGGTAGAAGGCGCCGTGCGCCATGTTGACGATCTTCATGAGACCGAAGACCAGCGTCAGACCGCTGGCCAGCAGGAAGAGCAGGGCGCCGAAACTCAGCCCGTTCAGCACTTGCTGCGCCAGGAACACGGGTTCAAACACTCAGAACCGAACCTTCCACGTCGTTGAGGAGTTGGTGCATGGCGGTGTGGTGCCCCAGTAAAGCAACCGATTGCAGAAGTGTCAAGGACTACTGCACAAGTGGTGCGTCATCGACGCAGGAGGAGGCGGGGAAGCCCCGCTGGGGATCCGTCCTGCCGCCGCTGCGTCGTCAGCGCAGGCGCGGCGGGGCGCCGGTCGAGCCGCGCACCACGAGGGAGACGGGGAGCATCACCCGCTCCTGCGTGGGCTCGCCCGTGTCGAGCATGCGGAGGAGCAGTCGCGCCGCCTCCTCGCCCATCGAGCGGGCGGGCACCCGTACGGTCGTGAGCGGCGGGTGGAAATCCTCGGCGAAGACCATGTCGTTGAAGCCCACCACCGACAGGTCCGTCGGGCACTCCAGGCCGTGCCTCCGCAGCGAGCGGAGCACCCCGAGCGCGATGAGGTCGTTCCCCGCCACGATCGCGGTGGGTCGATCGGGGAGGCCGGCGATGACCGCATCGGCGGCGCGCTCCCCCGCCTCGGCGGTGAGTGCGTTCACCTCCATCAGTCGCCCGCGCACCCCCGCCTCGGCGCACGCGGACTGGAACGCTACGCTCCGCGCCTCGCTCGTGGAGAGGCTGGCCGGGCCGGCGATGTGGAGGAGATCCCGGTGGCCCAGCTCGACGAGGTGGCGGACGGAGGCGGCGATGCCCTGCGCGTCCTCCCCCGACACGAGCGGGTACGGCACGCCCCCGGCGTCGCGGTTGAGCATCACGGCGCGCACCCCTGCCCGGTGGATCTCGCTGAGGGTGGGGTCGCCCCGGTGCCCCGAGCCGATGATGAGCCCATCGACGCGGCGGTCGAGGAGGGAGGCGATGGCAACGCGCTCGCCGGACTCGTTCTCGTCGGTGTTGGCCAGGAGCGCGGTGTACCCGCGGGACTGCAGGTGGCTCTCGATCCCGCGCACGATCGGCGGGAACAGCGGGTTCGTGAGGTCGGGGATGACGACGCCGATCGTCATGGAGCTGTCGGTGCGGAGCCCGCGCGCCATGACGTTGGGCACGTAGCCGAGCGACTCGGCGGCCTCGCGAACGCGCAGCACCGTGTCGCGGCCGACGAGGCGCTCGGTCCGCTGGTTGAGAGCACGCGAGACCGTCGCCTTGTGGACGCCCGCGAGCCTCGCGACGTCATCGATGGTCGGGCGTGCGCCCATCTGGGCATCCTCTCGGATCCGCCGGCGGGGTCGCTCGGCTGTCGGTCATCGTATATACCGACAGGGCGAACCTTGCTGAACGCGACGGTGTCGCCCGCCCCGGACTCACTGAGATGCGATGCGGGCAGCTAGGCGCGCTGCTCCGGGCGCATGTTCTTCATCGCCTGCAGGACGTCGACGGCCGAGGTGATCGGCCGCGATCCACCCGGATGCTCGTGGCCGAGATCGGCGAGCGACTGGTAGGTGCCCTCACGGCTCCCGATCACGAACCAGATCCCCCGCGCCGTCTGGTCGGACTGGTTCACGTAGAGGTGCGGGCGGTTCGCGTCGAAGCAGAAGGAGTCCCCCGGCTCGAGCTCGTAGCTGTCGAAGTCGATCTTGAGCGTGAGCCGGCCCTCCAGCAGCACGCCGTACTCGAGCGCGGCGTGGCGCATCATCTTCCCCTCGACGGAGGAGGAGCCCGCGGGCGCGTAGCTCACGATGAGCGGGTCGGCGATCCCGGACTGGCCGACGGCCATGCGCTCCCAGGTGACGCCGTTCTCCATCTCGATCACCGGGTTGTCCTCGCGCCGCTGCACCACCGAGTCCGTCCGCCGGTCGGGTCCGGGCTCCGGTGCGCTCGCCGACGAATTGAGAAGGAGCGGGGTCGCGGCGGGCCGCGGCGCGCCCATGAGACCGTCCAGCGAGATCCCCAGGTGGTTCACGAGGGCGTAGAGGGTGCTCACCGAGGGCTGGGTCTTGCCGGTCTCCACCTGGGAGAGCAGACTCGCCGAGACCCCGACCGCCGAGGCGACGGCGCGCAGGCTGAGCTTGCGGGCCTCGCGCACGCGACGCAGTTCCGAGCCGACGTCGAACTGCATCGTCCGTGTCCTTCCGAGAGGGGGCCGATCAGCCCGAGTGCAACAGCCCTGGTGAACATCGAGGGTTCCGCAATGGTATATGACGCAGAGTTCCCCTGGGTCGGACTCCGTCGTTTTCCCGGGAAACGACGCCATTGCGGGGCCCGTGTGTGAAGCATTACTGTACAGACGTCCATCAGCCCGCTCGGTCGGAGCGGAATCGAGAGGAAACCCGTGGAGCCCACGTCACCCCGACACCGCGACGACGCCGCCGTCGCCTTCCTCGGCCTCGGCGCGATGGGCGCCGCCATGTCCTCCCGCCTCGCCGACGAGGGGTTCGCCGTGTCGGTGTGGAACCGCAGCGACGGCCCGGCGGCCGAGCTCGCGCAGCGCGACGGCATCCAGGTGGTGTCGGGGCCCGCGGAGGCCTTCGCCTCGGCGGAGGTGGTGCACTCCATGCTCGCGAACGACGCGGCCGTGCTCGCCGTCTTCGACGACGCGCTGCTCGACGCCGCACCCGCGGGTCGCGTCCACGTCAACCACGCCACCGTCGCTCCTCAGACCGCGGCGACCCTCGCCGAGCGCCACGCACGGCACGGCGTCGGATACGTCTCCGCTCCGGTCCTCGGCCGCTCGACGATCGCCGGCACCGGCGCGCTCCTCGTCGTCGCCTCGGGAGAGACCGCGAGCGTCGAGCGCGCCCTGCCATCGCTCGAGGCGCTCGGCCAGCGCGTCTGGAACCTCGGCACGGATGCCCGGCTCGCGCCCGTCGTGAAGATCGCCGTGAACTACTCGCTCATCAGCGCGATGCAGTCGATGGCGGAGTCGGTCACGCTCGTGGAGGCGGCGGGGATCGACTCCGGCACGTTCATCGAGGTGCTCACGCACACCGCGTTCAGCGGCTCCGCCCACCGCGGTTACGGGCCGATCATCGCCGAGAAGCGCTACGAGCCGGTCGGCTTCGCGATGGCGCTCGGCCTCAAGGACCTCGGGCTCGCCGAGGGCACGGCCGCCGACCTCGGCGTCGAGCTGCCGGTCGCGCCGGTGCTGCACGAGCTCTTCGAGGCCGCGCTCGCCGACCCGGCGCTGCGGGAGCTCGACTGGTCGGCCGTGGCCGAGATCACCCGCCGACGCTCGGGCCGGGGCTAGACCGCGAGGAGTGCGGCGAGGTTCTCCGGGCGGGCCTCGAGCTCGCCCGCCTCGATCATCAGCGACAGCTCCAGCACGCGCTCGTTGCACGGCGCGGAGCCGCCGTGCTCTCGGTGGACGGCGACGACGAGGCCGTTGATCTCGCGCACCTCGCTCCGGCGCCCCTTCATCCAGTCCTGCAGCACGGTCGTGCGGGTGGTGGGCAGCGTGAAATCCGTGAGGACGCGATCGAGGAGCGTGACGGCGTAGTCGTCCGGCTCCGCGATGTCGGCCTCGGTCATCCCGAAGATCGGCATCAGGCGACTGCCGGCGGCGAGGCACGCGCGGATCGCCTCGCGGCCCGTCTCGATCATGAACTCGCGCATGCCCGGCAGTCGCACGGCGTCGTCGAGAGGGAGCCCGAGGACGGCCGAGGGCACGAGCTCGGCGGCGTTGGCGACGAGCTTCATCCACTTCGACGAGCGGATGTCCGGCGACACCTCGACCGTGCCCGCCGCGCGCAGGACGCTCGCCGCCTCCTCCTCGCGACCGACCGTGGCCGGGTGCATGCTGCCGATCGCGAACCACGACGACGATCGGGGGCTCTGACGCTCGACCACGCCCGGCTCGAACATGTTGGCGGTCACCTCGATGACGGCGCCGAGCGTGCGCTGAGGGCCGAGGATGCTCGCCATGTCGTCGAGCGACATCCCGTTCTGCACGCCGATCGCGAGCCCTGACTCGGCCAGCAGCGGGGCGATCAGCTCGCTCGCCCATCGAGTGTCGTAAGCCTTGACGAGCACGAAGACGAGATCGAAGGGCTCGCGCAGCTCGGCGACCTCGCACAGGTGATGGACGCGGACCGGCGTGATCGCCGTCTCGTCCGGCAGCTCGACGCGCACCCCGTGCCTGCGCATCGCCTCGACATGCGCGGGCCACTGCTCGATGAAGGTCACGTCGTGACCGGCACGGACGAGGTCGGCCCCGATGCCCGCGCCGTTCGCCCCCGTGCCGAGGACGGCGATGCGGGGAGCGCCCGGCGCGGGGCTCACGGACGGGCGGTCGCGCGGCGCCGGCGCTTCGACCGGGCGATCGCGTAGAGGATCGCCGCGGCGAGGATGAGCACGCCCTGGAGGATGTACTGCCACATCTGGTCCAGGCGCAGGAACACCGTCGCGTTGAGCACCTGGATGAGCAGCATCGAGCCGAACAGGGTGCCCACGAAGGTGCCGCGGCCGCCGAGGAGGCTCGTGCCGCCCAGCACGACGGCCGTGATGCTCGAGAGCGTGTAGGCGACGCCCTGGGCGGGGTCGCCGACGCCGATCTGCGTCATGAGCATGATCGCGCCGAGGAAGGTCAAGGCGGAGGTCGCGACGTAGCCGAGCACGACCGTGCGATTGACCTCGACGCCGACGCGACGCGCCGACTCCTCGTCGGAGCCCGCCGCGCGCAGGCGCCAGCCCCACGGGGTCCGACGCAGCGCGACCTCGAGCCCGATGACGACGAGCACGAGCACGATGAAGGCGATCGGCACGGGGCCGAGCTTCGTCGTGATCGCGCGCGAGACCTCGGAGTTGATGAAGCCCTCGGCCGTCGGCCGCAGGAGGAAGCTCAAGCCCTGGAGCGCGATGTACACCGTCAGGGTCGCTGCGATGGCCGTGAACTTCACGTACCTGATGAGCGCGCCGTTGACCAGTCCCACGACGATCGACGCCGCGAGCATGGCGGCGAATCCGAGCAGGATGGACGTCGTCGGCGACTCGTTGAGGATGAAGAACGACCCGACCACCACGAGGAATCCCACGAGGGGTCCGACCGACAGATCGATGCCCCCGGTCAGCAGCGCGATCGTCTGCCCCATCGCGATGAATCCGAGCGCGGAGGTGAGCAGCAGCATCGACGAGATGTTGAAGTCGCCGAGGTAGCGGTCGTTCTGGGCGAAGATGAAGGCGCCGAGCGCGAGCATGACGATCGCCAGCAGCACGGGCGGCGCGTAGTCGCCCTGCAGGAACCGGCGGACGGATGCGCGACGGCCCGCCGCGCGCTCGTCGGCGCCGTCGTTCCTGACGTCGTCGACGTTGACGGTGCGCGTGGTCGAGCTCACCGCGGAGTGGATCATCCGCTCCTCGGTGATCTCGGCGCCGCGCAGGGTGTCGACGACGTGGCCGCGCGACATCACGATGACCGTGTCGCAGAGGCCCTCGAGCTCTTTCGCGTCGGACGACGCGACGATGACGGGGATGCCCGCGGCCGAGACCTCGCGCAGGATCCCGTAGATCTCCGCGCGCGCTCCGACGTCGACGCCCTGGGTCGGCTCGTCGGCGAGGATCAGCACCGGCTCCGAGAGCAGCGCCCGCGCCATCATGACCTTCTGCTGGTTGCCGCCCGAGAGCGAGGAGACCGGGGCGTCGAGGGAGGCCGCCTTGACCGAGAGGGAGCCGAGCGTGTCGCCGAGCATCCCGAGCTCGCGCTTGCGACTGATTAGGAGGCCGCTGCGGAAGCGCCGCAGCGCGGAGACGGCCGCGTTCTCGCGCACCGACAGGCGCATCATGAGTCCCTCGCTCAGGCGGTCGGCGGGGAGGTACGCGGCGCGCGCGAGGAGCTCCTTGCCGGTCACCGCCCGGCCCTCGATCTCGACCGCTCCGTCGAAGGAGGCGAGGCCGGCGAGGGCGCGCAGCAGGTCGCTCTGGCCGTTGCCCACTACCCCCGCGACGCCGATGATCTCGCCGCGCTGCGCGCTGATCGAGACCTCGTTGAAGCCGGGGCCGGTGAGGCCGGTGGCGGCGAAGCTCGTCGCCCCCTCGCGCGGACCGTCGAACTTGGGCGGGAAGGTCGAGTCGAGCTGACGCCCGACGATGAGCGAGAGCAGCTCGCGGTCGCTGATCTCGTCGACGATCGCGGTGGCGCGAAGGCGCCCGTCGCGGAGGACCGTCACGCGGTCGGCGAGCTCGCGGACCTCGGCGAGGCGGTGCGTGATGTACACGACGGAGGTGCCCTGGGCGACGAAGTCGCGCACGAGGGCGAAGAGCATGTCGACCGAGTCCTGGCCGAGCGGGGCGGTCGGCTCATCGAGGACGAGGAGCGAGGGCTTGACCGCGAGAGCCTTCGCGATCTCGAGCAGGTGCTTCTGCGCGACGGAGAGGGTCTCGACGCGGTCGGAGAGGTGGACCTTCAGACCGACGGTCGCGAGGAGCTCGTGCGCGACGTCGAGGCGCGAGGCTCCGCGCGGGAGGATCGAGGCCGGCAGCGCGACGAGGAGGTTCTCGAGCACGGTCATGTCCGGCAGCACGGCGGGGTGCTGGTGGACGAAGGCGATGCCGCGGCGCGTAGCCTCCCGCGGGTCGAGGACGTCCACGACCTCGCCGCCGATGGCGATGATGCCCCGATCGGGGCGGATCGTCCCGGTCGCGACGTTCATGAGGGTCGACTTGCCCGCGCCGTTCTCGCCGAGCAGGGCGTGGACCTCTCCCGGCAGCACCTCGAGGGACACGTCGGTGAGCGCCGCGGCGCCGCCGAAGCTCTTCGAGATCCCGGTCATGGAGAGCGTCGCCACGGCGGCCGGCGCTTCGGTGGTTGGCATGTTCACGAGAAAACCCTCACTCGCAGCTCTGGGGCAGGTTCGGTATGGGAGGGCTCTCCGGCCCGGCGGCGCGCGCCGGACCGGAGAGCCCGATGGAGCAGGATCAGTCGAGCAGGGCGGCCTGGTCCTCGGGGCTCATCTGAGCCGAGAGGTAGATGTCGCCCGGGAGGTCGTCACGGCAGGTGACGGGGTTCGGGCTGCCCGAGACGCTGTCCTCGAACACCGGAGCGGCGAACGCGGTCTCGCTCGGGATGACGCCGCCCGTGGCACGGGCCACGGCGTGCTGCACCGCGAGACGGACGTTGTCGTTGCCCGTCGCGACCGTGAAGAGCTTGAAGTCGGGGTTGGCGTCCTTCTTCTCCTCCCAGAAGCAGGAGAGCACGTTGCCGTCCGAGGTGACGAGAGCGGGGATGGAGCGACCGCTCTTCTCGAACTCCGGCAGGGCGCCGACGAGCGACGGGCCGAAGTCCGAGACGATGACGTCGATCTGGTCGTACTTCGCGATGGCCGCCGTGAGCACCTGCTGCGTGAGCGCCGGGTCCCAGTTCGTGACCTCGTACGGCTGCTCGCCGATGAACTCGTAGCTGTCGTCGGTCAGGACCGACTCCAGGCCCTCGCGCTCGTCGATGCCCTGGCTGTTGCCGGCCGGGCCCGAGAGGAAGAGGATCTTCGCGCCGTCGGGGAAGTTCTCGGAGATCCACTCGCCCCACGCGACGCCGTCGGCGACGAAGTCGGCGCCGACCCAGAGGTCGAAGTCCTCACCGTCGGTGCCGTTCGGGTCGACGCGGTAGGGAACCGTGACGACGCCGGCCTCGTAGGCGCTGCGCAGGGCGGGGAGCATGGCCTCGCCCGCGTCCGGGAAGACGACGATGGCGTCGGCACCCGAGGCGACCATGCCCTGGATGTCCGAGATCGACTTCTGCGTGTCGCCCTGGCCGTCGGCGTAGAGGTACTCGACGACGCTCGGGCACTTGGCGACCTCATCGGCGCCGGCTGCCGTGGTGACCAGGCGCCAGCTGTTGCCGCCGAAGCCGTCGAGCAGGCCGACGACCGCCTCGTCGGGACCGCACCAGTCAGGTGCGCCCTCGACGGGGGCTCCCGGCTCGGCGCCGGGCTCGTCGGATTCGGCGGCGCAGCCGCTCAGGATGAGGGCTGCGAGGCCCGCGACGGCGATCGCCGTCGACATTTTGCGGTGGATCATGTTCTCCTCCATGGGTCCGCGCGACGACCGTGTCGCACGTGTTCTTGGTGCGTCCGCTCCGGTGGAGCGGACTGTCAGGGTGTTGCGATTGCAGCCGGAGCGCTCGCGCGAGCGAATCGCTGCCGGAGGGCTGCCCAGTTGACCGTGTAGATCGCGACTCCGATCGCAAGCGCGGCGGCCTGGACGAGGGTGCGCACCGCGAACGGCACGCCCAGAGCGAGCACGAACTGGTCGAGCTGGCTGAGGAACAGGGCGGCCACGACCGTGGCCACGGGGAAGCCGCGACCGCCGAGCAGCGACGTGCCTCCCAGCACCACGACGGCGACCGACGTGAGCAGGTAGGTGTTGCCCTGGAAGGCGGTGGGCTGGTTGGTGATGCCGGCGAGCAGGATGCCCGCGGTCGCGAAGAGCAGCTGCGACCACACGTAGGCCGCGCCCTGGTGGGTGCGGTAGCGCAGGCCGGTGGCCCTGGCCGCCGCGGGGCTCGCGCCGACGGCCTCGAACCGACGGCCCGCCACGGTGCGCTTGACCAGGATCGAGACGAGGATGAGCGCCCCGAGCGCGAACAGCACGGCGTGCGGGATCCCGAGCGTCTGCCCGCCACCGATGCTCGCGAGCAGTCGCGTCGTCGTGCGGGGGATGCCTCCGGAGATGCCGAGCACGGCGCCGAAGAGCAGCGCGTTCGTCCCGAGGGTCGCGATGATCGGGTTGAGGCCGAGGCGGCCGACCATGAACCCGTTGAGGAGCCCCGCGCCGATCGCCCAGGCGAAGGCGGCGAGCACGGCGGGCACCAGCAGCGCGTCGTTCTCGTTGGGCATGTGCGTCACGAGCACGACGGCGAGGGACACGCCGCCCGGCACCGAGAGGTCGATCCCGCCCTGCTGGACGACGAGCATCTGGCCGAGGCCGACGATCGCGAGGACGGCTGCGAACGGCAGCATCCCGAGGACCGCGCCCGGGGACACGCTGCTCGGCGCGAGGATCGCGCTGACGACCACGAGGACGACCAGCGAGATGGCGACCGTGAGCAGGCCCTTGGAGATGCTCACCCGCGCGCTCGTGAGGCTCCGCGGCATCGAGGTGTCGGCCATGCTCTCCCCTTCGAAAGTTCTGGTCTCCACCGTCCGGTGTGACCGAACGGGGTGTTGAGTCACACTTTATGGAAAGTCGGCGCTGTTCACAACCACCGATGGTAACGATTCGGCAGAGCGCACAGACAGGGCCGAACGACCCGTCGTTCCTGCGGGGCGCGAGTCCTCCAAAAGGAGGACAATGGATTTCCATGCATCCGCATATATTCGACCTTCTTGCCCCATTCTGAGGCGGCAGGAGGCCGATCGTGCGGCGTGCAGGACCGCGCGTATCGACGTCGGGGCGACGGTGCGCTAGCGTTTATCTTCACTGAACAACGCCGTTCGAAAGGTGGCATTTCGATGAACACAGCTTCTCCGCGCCGCGCCCTCGTCGTCGGGGCGACCGGCATCGCGGGTCAGACGGTCTCCCGCCAGCTCGTCGACGCGGGCTGGGAGGTGCACGGCCTCGCCCGTCGCGGCAACAGCATGCCGGCAGGCGTCATCCCCATCCAGGCCGACCTGCTCGACGCCGACGCCACGCGCGCCGCCCTCGCCGGCCTCCGCCCCGAGATCGTCATCATCACGGCGTGGATCCGCAAGGACACCGAGGCCGAGAACATCGCCGTCAACAGCGCGACGCTGCGCAGCCTGTTCTCCGCGCTCGAGGCCGACGGCGGGGTGCGCCACGTCGCCCTCCTCACCGGCCTCAAGCACTACCTCGGCCCGTTCGAGGACTACGCGACGGGCGTCAAGGCGGAGACCCCGTTCAAGGAGTCGGAGCCGCGACTGCCCAGCCCGAACTTCTACTACGCCCAGGAGGACGAGCTGTTCGCGGCCGCTGCGCGCATGGGCTTCACCTGGAGCGTGCACCGCTCGCACACCGTCTTCGGCTTCGCCGTCGACAACGCCATGAACATGGTGCTGACGCTCTCGGTCTACGCGACCATCTGCAAGGAGCTCGGGCAGAAGTTCGTCTACCCCGGCTCGGTCGAGCAGTGGAACTTCATCACCGACGTGACCGACGCCGAGCTGCTCGGCGAGCAGCTGGTCTGGGCCTCCACCCACGAGAACGGCGAGAACGAGGCCTTCAACATCGCCAACGGCGACGTCTTCCGCTGGCGCTGGCTGTGGCCGCAGATCGCCGAGCACTTCGGCGTGGAGTGGGAGGGACCGAGCGGGACGCCGCGCACCCTCGTCGAGGCGATGACGGATGTCGCCCCCGACGTGTGGCGACGCATCGCCGAGCGCGAGCACCTCGTCGAGTCCGACGTCAGCAAGCTCGCGTCCTGGTGGCACAGCGACAGCGACCTGGGCCGCGAGGTGGAGTGCGTCACCGACATGACCAAGAGCCGCGAGGCCGGGTTCCTCAACTTCCGGTCGACGCCGAAGAGCTTCTTCGACACCGTCGCCCGCTACCGCGAGGCTCGACTGCTGCCCTGACCGGCGAGCGTGCGAAGGGGGCGGGCGCCGAAGCGCCCGCCCCCTTCTGCGTGCCGACCGGACGGCCCGGATTCTCCGGTCTGCCCTCCGCCTCAGAGCGCGGCGGAGAACTCGATGTGCGCCTTGATGGTCTGCGCGGGGTTGCGGGCGGCCTCGACGGCGTCCGTCGCGGTCGCGACGTCGAAGCGCTGCGTCACCAGGGACGTCAGATCGATGCCCGCCTGCGCCATGAAGCGCAGGGTGTCGGGCCACACGCCCGGCGAGCCGATCGAGCCCGTGATCGTGAGCTCCTTCGACTGGATGAGCCCCAGCTTCGCGGGAGCCTCGCGGCCGACATCGATGCCGATGTAGCCGACGCGACCCTTGAACGCGGCGATCTCGAGCGCCTGCGCCATGACCTCGGGGCGCCCCGTGGCCTCGATCACGACGCTCGCGCCGCGCCCGTCGCTCTCGCGAGAGAGCACGGCCTCGAGCTCGTCGGGCGACACCGCGACGTGCGCCCCGAGCGAGAGCGCCTTCTCGCGGCGGTGCTCGCTCGGCTCGACGACGATCGTCTTCGCGCCGAGCTTGGCCGAGGCGGCCGTGACGCACAGGCCGATGGGGCCCGCGCCGAGGACGACGAGCGTGTCGCTCGCGTTGACGTTCCCGACCCTCATGAGGGCGTAGTAGGCGACGCTGAAGGGCTCGACGAGGGCCGCGTTCGTCCAGGAGACGCCCTCGGGCAGCTTGTGCAGCCACGACTCCTTCGCGACGAAGAACTCGGCGGCGGCGCCGCTGATCGAGAAGCCGAAGTGGTCGTCGCCGATGACGCACTCGCCGACGACGCCGTCGCCCTTCTGCAGTCCGGTGACCTTCGAGCCGACCGCCATGACCTCGCCCGACCACTCGTGGCCGGGGATGATCGGGTACTGGAACGGGATGATGTAGCGGCCCTCGAGCAGCTCGATGTCGCTGTGGCAGACCCCGACGGAGCGCGCGGCGACGAGAACCTCGTCGTCGGCGATCTCGGGGATCGGCAGCTCGTCGACCTGCGGGGTGTCTTGCGCGACGTAGCGCAGTGCCTTCATGGCGATGCTCCTCGGTTCGGGGGTGATTAGAAGGCGCGGACGAGGACCTTGACCTGGTCGCCCGTCGGCGAGAGGAGGGTCTCGAAGCCCTTCTCCACGATGTCGGCCATGTCGATCTTGGCGCTGACGACCTTCTCGACGTCCATGCGGCCGCGGCCGATGAGGTCGATGATGCGCGGCCAGTCGGTCACCGGGTAGCACCAGGTGCCGCGGAGCGTGATGTCGCGCTCCGACAGGACCATCGGGTCGATCGCGGCGGGCTTCGTGTGCAGACCCGTCTGCGAGACGCTGCCGGATGCCCGCACCGAGGCCAGCGCCGTCTGCAGCGCGATCTCGTTGCCCGAGCACTCGATGACCGCGTCGACGCCGATGCCGCCCGTGCGGTCGCGGAGCTCTGCCGCGACGTCGGTCGAGCGCGGGTCGAGCAGCTCGCCCACGTCGAGCGAGCGCGCGAGCTCCTGGCGCTTCGGGTTGACCTCCGACATGAACACGGTGGCGCCGAGCGAGGCGGCGTACATCGAGGCGAGCGCGCCGATCGGGCCGAGGCCCGTCACGAGCACGGTGTCGCCGGGGCGCACCTGCGCCTTGTCGACGCCGTAGGCGGCGACGGCCGTGGGCTCGACGAGGGCGCCCTGGATGTCGTTCATCGAGTCGGGCAGCTTCGCCACCTTCGACTCGTGGACGATCGCCTGCTCGGCGATGCCGCCCCAGCTGTCGCTCAGACCGACGCAGGCCATGGAGGTGCAGAGGTGGTTGAGGCCGCGCTGGCAGAAGTAGCAGGCGCCGCAGAACAGCAGCGGCATGACCGAGACGCGGTCGCCGGCGCGGACGCTGCGCACGTCCTTCCCCACCTCGAGCACCTCGGCGGAGAACTCGTGCCCGAGGATCTGCGGTGCGGTCGACCCGTTGAGCCTGTGCGGCTGGGTCGGGATGACGATCGGGCCCACGGCGTACTCGTGCAGGTCGGTGCCGCAGATGCCGCACCAGAACGGCTTGAGCCGCACGTCGTTCGCGCCGAGGGCGCCGGGCTCGGCGACCTCCTCGACACGGATGTCCTTGGCGTCGTGGAAAACGGCTGCTCTCATCGCAATGGCCTCTCTGTGGGTAGCGGCGGTGTCAGGACGTGCGGGTGGGGTCGAACAGGACCTTCCCGCGGATCTCGCCGGCGGCGAGCCGAGTGAGCTGGTGCGGAACCTCGTCGAGCCCGAAGACGGCCTCGACGAGCTCGTCGCCGAGGTTCGTGCGCGCGAGGATCTCGAGCGACGGCGCCATGTCCTCGCCGCACACGTGGGCGACCGTCGTGGCGATCGTCACCTCGCTCAGGACGAGGTGGTGGACGTCGAGCTCCTGCGGCTTCGAGGGCAGGCCCACCCCGAGGATGGTCCCTCCCTGCCGCACGAGGTCCACGCACAGCTCGAGCTGGCCCGGAGCGCCAGTGGCCTCGATGACGACGTCGGCGCCGACCGGTCCGACGATCTCGCGCAGGGCATCCTTCAGGCCGTCGTCGACGGGCACGACGCGCGTGGCCCCGAGACGGAGGGCCCGGTCCAGCCGCTCCCCCGCGAAGTCGACGACGGTGATGTCCGCATCGGCGAGGGAGGCGAGCCCGGCGAGGATGAACGTGCCGATCGCGCCCGCGCCGAACAGCACGACGCGGTCGCCGTCGGCGACGGTCGACCGGCGCGCGGCGTGCAGGCCCACCGCGAGCGGCTGCGCGACGCCGGCGGCGTCGAGGTCGCAGTCGGCGGGGATGCGCACGAGCGTCGACGTCGCGACGGCGACGTACTCGGCGAGACCGCCGTCGATGTTGAGCCCGTGCGTGACGTAGTGCTCGCACAGGTTCGTGCGACCCTGCCGGCAGCGCAGGCACTCGCCGCACGCGACTCCGGCGCCCGAGGCGACGTGGTCGCCGATCACGAGTCCGCTGTCGGAGCCGCCGGGGAGGTCGACGATCTCGCCGACGAACTCGTGGCCCATGATCAGCGGACCGTGGTGGCCGCTGTGCGGGTGGGGCCGATCGATCGGGAACATGATCGGGCCGGCCTTGTACTCGGTGGCGTCCGTGCCGCAGATCCCGCTGCGGAGGACGCGGACGAGCGCCTGGCCCTCGACCGCGATCGGGACGGGGACGGTCTCGACGCGCACGTCGCCGCGGCCGTGGTAGACGGCTGCGCGCATGGTTCCGGTGACTGCGGGCATGGTGATCGCCGTCACTTCCCGCCGCGGCCGTCGAACGTGTTGAGGTGCGACTGCGAGTCGCGCAGCGTGCTCAGCTCGCCGCCGACCGAGTAGTAGCGCTTGCCCGCGACGAGCAGCTCCTCCGCGGGGAACTTCGTGATGACCTCGCAGCCGGTGGCGGTGACCACGACCTCCTCCTCGATGCGGGCCGCGCCCCAGCCGTCGGCCGCGGGCCAGTACGTCTCGAGGGCGAACACCATGCCCTCCTCGAGCACCTCGGGGTGGTCGAACGAGGTCAGGCGCGAGAAGATCGGCTTCTCCCAGATCGACAGTCCGACTCCGTGCCCGTACTGCAGCGCGAACGCGGCCTCCTCGTTCGGGAACCCGAACTCCTCCGCCTTCGGCCACACCGCGACGACGTCGGCCGTGGTCGCGCCGGGCTTCACGAGGGCGATCGCGCGATCCATGTACTCGCGAGCGCGGGTGTACGCGTCGCGCTGGGCGACGCTCGCCGAGCCGACCGCGAAGGTGCGGTAGTAGCAGGTGCGGTAGCCGTTGTAGCTGTGCAGGATGTCGAAGAACGCCGGGTCGCCCGGGCGGATCAGCCGGTCGCTGAAGACGTGCGGGTGCGGCGAGCAGCGCTCGCCCGAGATCGCGTTCACGCCCTCCACGTACTCCGAGCCGAGGTCGTACAGGGTCTTGGCGACGAGGCCGACGGTCTCGTTCTCGCGCACCCCGGGCCGCAGGAACTCGTAGAGGTTCTCGTAGGCGGCGTCGACCATCGAGGCGGCCTGGGTCAGCAGGCGGATCTCGTCGTGGGTCTTGATGCGGCGGGCCTCGAGGAAGATCTGCTGGCCGTCGACGACCTGGATGCCCTCCCGCTGCAGCGCGAAGAGGATGGGCAGCTCGATCACATCGACTCCGAGCGGCTCGTTCGCGAGCCCGAACTTCTCGAGCTCGCGCTTGACCTTCCGCGCGACCTCCTCGGCGATGCCCGCATCCGGCGGGAACGCGCCGCGCAGGGTCGAGATGCCGGCGCGCGAGCCCGACTCGAGCCGCGGGCGCGTCGCGCCATGGTGCGGCGCGTGCGGGTCGGCGTCGGCCTCGGAGTGCGTGTGGTCGAGCCACGGGTTGTAGAGCGAGTGGTGCTTCGCCGCCGAGCCGAAATCCCACACGATCGGGTCGGTCTTGCGCGTCAGCAGCGAGAAGCGGATCAGCTTGTCCATCGCCCACGTGCCGATGTGCGTGGCCGACATGTAGCGGATGTTCGAGAAGTCGAACGCGAGCACCGCGCCGACATCCGACTTATCGAGCTGCGCCTTCAGCCGCATCAGCCGCTCGGTGCGGAGGCGATCGAAGTCGACGCGCGCCTCCCAGTCGACGGCGTTCGTGCCCGTGGTACCAGTGCTCTTCATGGTCGTCGCTCTCTCTGCGAGGGAGGGAAGGGTGATCTCGTCGATCAGACGAGGATCATCCCGCCCTCGATGGGGATGATCTGCCCGGTGATGTAGTCGGAGTCGCTGCCCGCGAGGAAGATCCCTGTGGGCACGATGTCGGAGGGGTCGGCCGGACGACCGAGGAGGATGCCCGACGACATCGACGCGAAGTTGTTGTGCGCCTCGCCGATCGCCTCGAGGTCGCGGTCGAGCTTGTCCCAGAGCGGGGTCGCGACCACGCCCGGGGCGAACCCGTTGACGGTGATGCCCTGATCGGCGAACGCTCGCGCGCCCGACTGGGTGAGCGAGATGACCGCGGCCTTCGCGGCGCTGTACGGAGCGAAGGAGGAGAAGCCCTGGCGGCCGGCGATCGACGCGGTGTTGACGATCTTGCCGCCCCCGCCCTGCTCGAGGAACTGCTTCGCGGCCTCCTGGGTGCCGACGAGAACGCCGAGAACATTGACCTTCATGAGCAGCTCGAAGTTGCTCTCCGTGATGTCGAGGTACTTCATCGGGGCGTTCATGCCGGCGTTGTTGAAGTAGGCATCGAGCCGTCCGAAGCGCTCGACGGCCGCGGCGATGCCTGCGCGCACCTGGTCGCGATCGGTGATGTCGACCTTGACCGCGAGAGCGCTGCCACCGGAGTCGCCGATGCGGTCGGCGAGCGCCTGGCCCGCCTCGAGATTCAGGTCGGCGATCACGGCGTTGGCGCCTTCGGCTGCGAAGCCCTCGCACAGCGCTGCGCCGATGCCCGAGGCGCCGCCCGTCACGATGATCGTGCGGCCGTGCAGTCGTCCAGCCATGAGGAGGCTCCTTTGCGTCCGGGTGTGCAACCGTCGAGCCCTGCGGCTCGTGTGTTCACTATAAGTGAACTTACCCAGCGTCGCCATCCAAATCAAGTGAACACGGATGCTCGATCCGTGGCTTCCAGGACGGCTCCAGCGAAGCCAACTCGGGAGCGATGCGTCCCCGCTTCCGGGGCGATCGGCGGGATACCGGCGTTGTGCGCCTTGCCGGGGCCCCATCGAGTGGTGTTGAGTCTGGGTACAAGCCGTTCAGCGAGCATCCGCTCGATCGAACGAGCTCAGACCCGCAAGGAGCGACCATGGCGTTCACCGTCACCGGCGTGCACCACGTCGGCATCACCGTGCGAGACATGCAGCGCTCGTTCGACTGGTACACCCGCATGTTCGGCGTCGAGCCCGGCCCCGTCAACCACGGCGAGGGCCCCGACCTCGAGCGCGGCGTGCAGGTGCCGGGCGCGAAGCTGTCGTTCTCGATGATCCGGATCGGCAACGTGAACGTCGAGTTCCTCGAGTACCACGAGCCCGAGGGCAAGGAGTGGGATCGCACCAACGGCGACGTCGGCTCGGCCCACATCTGCCTCGAGGTCGACGACATGGACGCCGCCTACGCCGAGCTCATCGAGCGCGGGGCGGTCTTCAACGGGCCGCCGGTGACGCTCGCGGACGGCGACCTCGCCGGCTCGCAGTGGGCGTACCTCCGCGACCCCGACGGCATCCAGCTCGAGATCTGGCAGTACCCCAAGGAGTAGGGGGCGTCCGTCGGGAGACGAGCCCGTCAGCTCGGGATGCGCGGCGGCGGCCTTCGGGCCGTCGCCGCGTTCTTGTTCACAAAAGCTCAACAGAACGGTCGGATAACGCTTCTAGATTCAGTTTGGTCGAACTCTTTCCATGTGAACGCATGAAGATGTACAGTGCGGCTGAATGCACCGCCCGACGATCACCGTCGATCGTCGCTCCCCCTGCATCGGTTTCAAAGGAGAAATCACATGAGGAAAGCACAGCCGGCGCGGTTCCGCCGACTTCTCGCGGTCAGCATGACCGCCGTCGCCGCTCTCGCCCTCGCGGCGTGCGCGAGCGCCGAGCCCGCCCCCGTCGCCGACGGCGACGCCCCCGCCGAGGAGACCCTGCAGGTCGCCTTCATCTCGTTCGCCGTCGCCAACACCTACGACGAGCCGATGCTCGCCGAGATCGAGCGCGTCGCGGCCGAGAACAACATCGAGATCACCGTCTTCGACGGCAACCTCGACCCCAACCTCCAGGTCACGCTCATCCAGGACGTCATCGCCTCGGGTCAGTACGACGGCATGATCACCCAGCCCGTCTTCGGGCCGGCGCTCGTCGACGTCGTGCAGCAGGCGATCGACGCCGGACTCACGGTCGTCAACATCGACCAGATCCTCGGCGACGACTTCACCACCGGTGCGACGCAGCTCGAGGGCCTCGCGGCGAACGTCGTGTTCGTGCCGAGCGACCTGGGCACCAAGCTCGGCGAGCAGGTCGTCGACGCGTGCGCGACGCAGGACCTCGACCCCTGCAACGTCGCCTTCCTGCACGACGTCAAGGCCTCGGCCATCGGCATCGCGCTGTACGACGCGTTCAACGCCGTCATCGAGGGCACCCCGGTGACGATCGTCGCCGAGGGCGAGACCTTCTACAACCCGGCCGCAGCGCAGACCGCGGTGAGCGACATCCTCACGGCCAACCCCGACATCGACCTCATCGCGACGTCGGACCAGGGCCTGCAGGGCGCCGTCCAGGCGATCGAGTCGGCCGGCGGGGCGCTCAGCGACTACCTCATGGTCGGCTACGGCGGCTCGGTCTGGTCGCAGCAGCGGGTCTCCGAGGGCGCCGTCTACGCGAACGTCCTCCAGGTCCCCGCGACCGAGGGTCGCCTCGGCATGGAGGCCATGGTCGACGCTCTCCGCAACGGCAACAACCAGGGCGACGTCGACCCGTTCGCCGACCTCCCCGGCGGTGGCGTGATCACCCAGGAGAACGCGGCCGAGTTCACCGGCGAGTGGGCCGGATAATCCATGCCCCACACGGCAGCCGCCGGCGCCCCGCAGCTCCTCGTGGAGCTGCGGGGCGCCGGCAAGTCCTTCGGCGGTCTCCCGGTCCTCTCCGACATCGACCTGCGGCTCGAGCCCGGCTCGGTGCACGCGCTCGTCGGTGAGAACGGCGCGGGCAAGTCGACGCTCAGCAAGATCATCTCCGGCGTGTACACGGCCGACTCCGGTCAGCTGCTCGTCGACGGCGAGGAGGCCAGCTTCAGCTCGCCCCGCGAGGCGCTCGACCGCGGCATCGCGACGATCGCGCAGGAGCTCGCCCTCGTGCCCGAGCTCTCCGTCGCCGAGAACGTGTTCCTGGGGCGCGAGCCACGCACGCTCGGCTTCATCGACCGGCGTAAGCTCCGACGTGACTACCTCGCGATCGCCGAGAGCACGGGCTTCGAGCTCGATCCCGACGCGCCCGTCGGGGGGATGCGCACGGCCGACCAGCAGAAGGTCGAGATCATGCGCGCCCTCGCGCGCGGGGCATCCCTCATCATCATGGACGAGCCGACGGCGGCGCTCTCGGCGCACGACACCGTCCTCCTCCACGGCGTCGTGCGGCAGCTCGCCGCCTCGGGTCGCACGGTCGTGCTCATCTCGCACTTCCTCTCCGAGGTCCTCGACCTCGCCGACACCATCACGATCCTGCGGGACGGTCGCCTGATCCGGACGGCCCCGGCCTCCGAGGAGACCGAGTCGACGCTCATCGAAGGGATGCTCGGCCGCTCGCTCGGCTCCGTATTCCCCGACAAGCCCGACGTCGTGTCGCAGGGCGAGGTCGTGCTCACGGTCACCGACCTCGTGGCACCCGGCGTCTACGGGGTCTCGTTCGAGGTGCGGGCCGGGGAGATCGTCGGCCTCGCCGGCCTCGTCGGCGCGGGCCGCAGCGAGATCGCCCACGCGATCTTCGGCTCGGTCGCCCGCGCTGCCGGCACCGTCGAGATCGACGGGGTGGGGGCGCCCGCGTCCGTCCCCGGCGCGCTGAAGAGCGGCATCTTCCTCATCCCCGAGTCGCGCAAGGAGCAGGGGCTCGTGCTCGGGCGCCCGATCCGCGACAACGTGACGCTCTCCAACATGGGGCAGGTCGCCACGGGCGGATGGGTGTCGGCCGCGGTCGAGCGCCGCGCCTCGCGCACGCTGCTCGACCGCGTCACCGTCGCGGGCGACGACCGCCGCAGCATCTCGGCTCTGTCGGGCGGCAACCAGCAGAAGGTGCTGTTCGGCCGGGCGCTCCAGCGCACGCGCAAGCTGCTCATCGCCGACGAGCCCACGCGCGGCGTCGACGTCGGCAGCCGGCGGGCCATCTACGACCTCATCGTCGAGCAGGCCGCGAACGGCATCGGCGTGCTCGTCATCTCCTCCGACGTCGAGGAGGTCATCGGGCTCGCCCACCGCGTGCTCGTCGTCCGCGGCGGCACGATCGTCGGCGAGTTCGCCGGCCGTGCCATGACCGAGGAGAACATCATCACCGCGGCCTTCGCGGATCCGATCACGAACGGGAGCGAGTGAGCCCATGAGCAACGACACCCTCGAGAAGCCGCGGGCCGCATCCCCCGCCGGTCTCCGTCCTCCGACGCGCCGCATCCCCTGGCGATCGCTCGCGATCGTCGTGCCCTTCCTCGCCGTGTTCCTCGCGCTGACGATCGGAAGCCCCGCCTTCTTCTCGGTGCAGAACATCGGCAACGTCCTCGACCGCCAGTCGGGCATCCTCATCGTGGCGGCGGCGGCGACGCTCGTCCTGATCGCGGGCGGCATCGATCTGTCGATCGGTGCGACCTACATGTTCACCGCGGTCATCTGCGGCACGATCATCGTGCGCGTGGGCGGGGAGACCGGAGCGGCGCTCGGCATCATCGCGGGCATCCTCGCCGGACTCATCGTCGGCCTGCTGAACGGCGTCATCAGCACGTACCTCAAGATCAATCCGCTGATCGCCACGCTCGCGATGAGCTTCATCATCCTGGGCGCGACGAAGCTCGTGTCGCAGTTCGGCAAGGAGGGCATCGGCCAGATCCGCGTCGACGTGCCCGAGTTCCGCTGGCTCGCGCTCACGAAGCCGCTCGGCGTCTCGCTGCCGACCTGGATCGCCCTCATCGTCATCGTGATCCTCGGCGTCGTGCTGTGGCGCACCACCTTCGGCCGCTACGTGTACGCGGCGGGCGGCAACGCCGAGGCGGCGCGGCTCGCGGGGATCCGGGTCAACGTGGTGCGGATCACGACCTTCGCGCTCGCCGGCACCGCCGCCGGGCTCGCGGGCGTGATCGACCTCGCGCGCACGCCCTCAGCGCCCGAGAACGACGCGATCGCGACGACGCTGACCTTCACGGTGCTCGCGGGAATCGTCGTCGGCGGGACCTCGATCATGGGCGGCGAGGGCGCCGTCTGGCGCACCGTGCTCGGCATCCTGTTCATCGCGATGCTCTACAACGGCTTCACGCTGCTGCGCATCGACCCGCTGTTCCAGGGAATCGCGCTCGGCGTCATCATCCTGGTGGCTGTCGGGTTCGACGCCTGGTCGAAGGTCCGACGGACCTGAGGCGTCCGCTCCTGTGGTGAGGGGCGACGGATGGCGGCCGGGGTGCTCACGCACCCCGGCCGCTTCGGTGTGCGGGCGCGCGCTGCTCGCCCCACTCCGCACGAGCGGCAGCAGAGGGGGAGGCACCGCGCCCGCCGTCGGCGGTGCAGTGCTGCCTAGTGCTGGTGCCCGTCGTCCTCCGAGAGGTACATGTACGGGTTCGCGATGGGCTCGTCCTCGAGCAGAGCGGGGTTCATCCACTCCTTCCAGGCGTCCTCGCCGAGCTCGCCGCGCACGTACTCGACCGAGGCCGCGACTCGGTCCGCGACCGGCTTCAGGGGCAGGCCGATGCGCTGACCGTCGTACTTGACGACCTTGCCGTTGACGACGACGGTGTGCACGTCGGCGGTGCCGGCCTGGTACACGACGTGCGCGTACGGGTTGAGGATGGGCGTCATCGCGGGCGACTCGTCGTTCTTGAGCAGCACGAGGTCGGCCTTCTTGCCCACCGTGATCGAGCCGATCTTGTCGGCCATGCCGAGCGTGTGCGCGCCGCCCATGGTGGCCTGCCACACGGCGTCCTCCGCCTTCATGCGGTTGACGTTGACGGTGTCGCCCTTGCTCTGCGCCTCGAGGTGGTCGCGCGAGCGGAACGACGACAGGGTCGCCCGCATTGCCGAGAAGAAGTCGGCGCTCCACCACACGCTCGTGTCCATCGACAGCGACGCGGTGATGCCGTACTTCTTGGCGACCCACGCCGAGGGGTAGCCCTGGCCGGCGCTCTGCTCGCTCTCGGTGGCGATCGAGATCGTCCCGCCCGTGGCGGCGATCTTGTGGTAGCTGTCCGGCCCGAGCGACGAGGCGTGCACGTACGTGACCGTGTCGGTCATGAAGCCGTTGTCGTACATGTACTCGATGTTGGGATCGCCGTTGACGCCCCAGACGCCCGCGTGGGTGGTGACGCGCAGGCCCAGCTCGCGCGCCGCCTCGAAGGCCGCCTTCTCGTGGAAGTCGGGGCCCGAGTTGACGTCGAAGGCCACCTGCAGGCCCATCATGTCGTCGGCCCTGAAGTTCTTGACCCACTGCTGGAAGCCGGGCTCGTTCATCCACTCCCACGGGGCCCCGAGGTAGTTGCCGTACGCGAGCACGAATCGACCGGGGATGCTCCGCAGAGCCTCCACGGCCGCGTCGGCGTAGTCGGGCGTGCGCAGGGCGTGCGACCAGTCGACGGTCGTCGTGACGCCCTGGTCGACCGACTCGAGCGCGCTGAGCTGGTTGCCCGCGGCGATGTCCTCCGCGCGGAAGACGTGGCCCCACGTGAGGTAGTAGAAGACGAAGTACTGGCTGAGGGCCCAGTCGCCGCCGTAGCCGCGGAGGGCGGTCTGCCACATGTGGCGGTGGGTGTCGATCATGCCGGGCATGATGATGCCGCCCTTGGCGTCGATCTCGAGCGTGCCAGCCGGCACCTCGAGGTTGTGCCCGACTCCCGCGATCGTGTCGTCGGTGACGAGCACATCGGCGTTCTCGAGAACGCCGGCGGAGTCGACCGTGATCACCGTGGCATTCCGGAAGACGACGGGTCGTCCGGGAACGAAGTCCTCCGCGCGGGGCGCGACGGCATCGGTCATGAGTTCCTCCTCGTTGAGCAATTCACTATTGGTGTACGACTATGTACAGCCTCAATGAAATACTAAGTCTATTCGTCCGCATAAATCGAGTGCTCGGGCCGAATCTCCAGGGAGGATCCGCGGATGTCCGTCGACGAGCGCGATTGGGGGCGACGGGTCTCCGTCATGGCGGTCATCGCCGCGACGGGCGTCGCCGTCATCTACATCCCGCAGCCCATCCAGACCCTCGTCGGCGCCGAGTTCGGCGTCGAGGGATCGGCGACCGCGGCGGCGGCCATCGCGATCCAGGCCGGCTACGCGCTCGGCGTCGTGCTGCTCGTCTCCCTCGGCGACCGCTACTCGGCTCGACGACAGGTGACGACGCAGCTCGTCGCGACGGCGATCGCCCTCGCCGGAGCCGCGCTCGCCTCGAGCTTCGCCCTCTACGTGGCCCTGTGCTTCGTCGCGGGGGCGACGGCGACGATCGGCCAGATCCTGGTCTCCGCCGCGCTGCGCCTGGCCCCGCCCGCGGTGCGCGCGCGCACGACCGCCGTGCTCCTGGGCTCGTTCATCGTCGGCCTGTTCGTCGTCCGCACCGCGCTCGGCGCCGTGGCCGACGCGATCGGGTGGCGCGGTGCGCTCGTCGCGTGCGCGGTCTTCGTGCTCGCGCTCGTCCCGCTCAGTCTGCGCTTCTCGCCGCGCGATGCCCCGGCGGAACCGCCCGCCTACGGGCGCATCCTCGCCTCCATCCCCCGCGTCGCGGCCCGGTCGGCGACGCTGCGCATCATGACGGGCATCCACGTGCTCGTCTTCGCGGCGTTCATCGCTCTCTGGTCGATGACGACCGTCCATGCCGTCGGGGAGCTCGGGCTCTCGGTCTCCCAGGCGGCGCTCCTGGGTCTTGCCGGTCTCGCCGGCGGCGTCGCCACGATCGCCGCCGCATCCGTGCACGCGATCGTCGGGCAGCGCCTCTCGCTCGCGACGTGCGTCGGGGCCGCCCTCGTGGGGGTCGTGCTCGTCACGATCGCGCCGGGCTCGCTGCCGGTGCTGGTCGTCGGCCTCTTCCTGGTCTCGCTGGGCATGAACAGCGAGCAGGTCTCCACGCAGGCGATCGCGCTCGCCTCGGTCGACCCGAGCGAGAACGGTCGAGCGAACACCGTGTTCATGGGGGCGACGTTCTTCGCGGGGGCGATCGCGACGGCGGTCGCCGCCCAGCTCGTCGCGATCGGCGGCTACGTCGCGGTCGGGATCCTCGCGCTCGTCCTCGTCCTGACAGCAGCATCCCTCGCCGTCGTTGCCGATCGGCGAGGGATGCTGGGCGGGCGACCGGCTGGCCGGGCGCCGGGCGGTGCGAGCGCCTAGGTGAGGCGCCAGCCGCGGTCGACGTAGAGGCTCGTGCCCGAGATCCCCTTGTTGTCGAGCAGGAACATCGTGGCGCCGACGATGTCGGCCATCGTGGCGAGCTTGCCGCCGGGCGTGCGCGACTCGTAGCCCTCGAGCACCGCGCTCGGCTTGTCCGCCCAGAAGGGGCTGTCACCGATGATGCCCGGGTGCAGGCCGTTGACGCGCATGGGGGCGAGCTCGAGCGCCATCGAGTGCGTGAGGCCCTCGACGCCGCCGTTGATGGTCGCGACCGTGGTCGAGCCCGGGTACGGGGCGTCCTTCGCGCGGCCGCCGAAGAGCACGATGCCGGTGTCGTTGGTCGCCGGCAGGCGGTCGAGAAGCGCGTGAACGGTCTCGGTGTAGCCGACGAGCTTGAGGGTCACGAGGCGGCGTGCGCGAGCGATGTCGTACTCGCGCACGCTGTTGGCGTCGCGCTCGATCGCGGCGAGGACGAGGCCGTGGACCTCCTCGATCGGCTTGAGGCTCTCGGCGATCGCCTCGGGCTCCGAGATGTCGACGGCGAGGCCGCTCGCGCCTTCGCCGAGCGAGGCGGCGATCGACTCCGAGCGCTCCTTGTCGCGCCCGGTCAGGATCACGCGATCGCCGCGGTCGACGACCTCCTTCGCGATCTCGAGTCCGATGCCGGACGTCCCGCCGACGACGAGGATGGTTCTCTGGGTCACTGCTCCTCCTTGAGCTGTTCGGCACCGAGCTTGTCGGTGAGGTAGGTCCAGTCCCGCGCGAAGCGGTAGGCGTGGCGCGGAGGCATCTGGGGCGACTGGGTCTCGAGCCAGCGCACCGGCTCGCCCACGGCCGTGAACGAGTGCACGCAGCCGACTCCGGCCCAGGCGATGTCGCCCGGCTTCATGCGCACCTCGTGGCCGTCGAAGGTCGCGTCGACCTCGCCGTCCATGATCAGGTACGCCTCCTCGAGCGGGTGATCGTGGGGCCCGGCGACGCCGTCGGGCTCGTACTGCACCATGAACATGGTGTGGAGCACCGAGCCGAGGTCGCTGTCGACCATCATCTTGAGCGAGATGCCGCTGTAGACCAGCAGCGCGGTGCGCATGCTCGCCGACTGCGCGAGGAGCTCCTGCGACTGGCGTCCCGGGTTCATCTGCTCGGTCGTGATGGCGCCGAACGAGCGCGTGCGCGGGTCGCGCGCGTCGACCTTCACGGGCGTGCCGGGCTCGACGTCGGCGACGCGGTACGTGTCGGAGCCGTGCTCGATGCGCGGGGGCGGCGAGAGGATGTCGCTCCACACCGCGGCGGTGTCGCCGACCGAGAGCCAGGAGTGCGGGACGCCGAGCGGGATGACCCCGTAGTCGCCGGCGACGAGGTGCACGGTCGCCTCGGGGGTCACGAGGATGACCTCGCCCTCCACGAGGTGGAACGACTCCTCGAACGAGTGGATGTGCGTGGGAACGGCACCGCCGGGCTCGAGCCGCGACATCCCGAAGTCGGTGTGCACGGCGCCGTCCGCGTAGCCGACGGCGCACCAGCGGGTGTACCCGTGGGAGTCGGGGGCCAGGGGGCCCGGGTCGCGGTAATCGGCTTCCTCCGACGTGCGGACGACGTATCGCGTGGTCATCTTCGACTCCTTCGGGACGTGCTCGTGGTGCGGTTTTCGTTCACCGACGGTGAACACAAGTCAATGCGATCGCATGCAGTCTGTCAAGCGCCCAGGGCGCCGATGAGGAGGTCCACGTTCGCCGGCGACGGGTTCAGCTCCCCGCGCTCCACGCGCTCGGCGATGCGCAGCACGGCCTCGTTGACGGGCGCCCGTCCCCCGAGCCGAGCGCGCTGCTCGACGATGTAGCCGCTGAACGCGTCGAGCTCGGCGCGGCGCCCCTTCTCCCAGTCCTGCAGCACCGCGACCCGGGTGGTCGGGCGCGAGAAGCTCTCGAGGATCGTGTCGAGCAGGTCGAGCGCGTACTGGTCGGAGTCGGGCACCTGGTCGGCGGTCTTGCCGAGGGTCGGGAGCATGGTGATGCCGAGGTCGATGGCGAGGGCGTACGCCTCTCGCGACATCGCGTCCATGACCGGGCGCACCCCGGGCATCCGCGCCGCCTCGAGCAGCGGGACGCCGAGGATGGCCGACGGCAGCATCTCCGGGATGTTGGCGATGAGCTTCATCCACTTGGCCGAGCGGATGTCGTCGGCGATCTCCACGTGCGCGGCGTGGGAGAGCACGGCGGCGACCTGCTCGAGCCGCTCGGTGCGCTCGCCCGACATGGTGCCCACCGAGAACCAGGTGTCGGCGGGGGCGAACTCGCGCACCACGACCCCCGGCTCGTACATGTTCGCCGCGATGCCGAGAACGCAGCCGATCGAGCGCTCGGCGCCGAGGATCTCGGCGACGGCGTCGATCGTCATGCCGTTCTGCAGGCCGACGAAGACGGAGGTCTCGTGCATGAGCGGGCGGATGAGCTCGGCCGTCCAGCGAGTGTCGTAGGTCTTGACCGACGAGAGCACGATGTCGAAGGGCTCGCGCAGCTCGGCGACCTGGCAGACGTGGAAGGGCTGCACGGGCGTGACCTGGGTCTCGTCGGGCAGGTGCACGGTCAGACCGTGCTCGCGCATGGCCTCCACGTGCGCCGGCCACTGCTCGATGAAGGTGACGTCGAGCCCGGCGCGGATGAGGTCGGCGCCGACGGAGGCACCGTTCGCACCCGTCCCGACCACGGCGATGCGCAGGCCGCTGAGATCCATGATTCTCCCTCGAACATGTTCACCACTGTTGAACATTTTCGAGCGTAGCGCGACACGGCCCGCCCGTCGAGGGGAGGGCTTGCCGTGATCGGCGCAGCGCGGCTCAGCGCAGCGAGCGCCTCCGGGCGACCTCGTAGAGCGTGACGCTCGCCGCGATGCCCGCGTTGAGCGACTCGGTCGCCGCCGTGATCGGGATCGACACGATCGCGTCGCAGGTCTCGGTCACCAGCCGCGAGAGCCCCTTGCCCTCGCTGCCCACGACGATGACGATCGGCTGATCGGCGAGCTCGAGCTCGGGCAGCGACACGTCGCCGTCGCCGTCGAGCCCGAGGATGAACAGGCCTTCGCTCTTGAGCTGCTTGAGCGTCTGGGTCAGGTTCGGGGCCATCGCGACGGGCGTGCGCGCCGCGGCGCCCGCCGAGGTCTTCCACGCCGCGGCCGTCACGCCGACCGACCGACGCTGGGGCACGATGACGCCGTGCCCGCCGAACGCGGCCGTCGAGCGGATGATCGCACCGAGGTTGCGCGGGTCGGTCACGCCGTCGAGCGCGATGATGAGCGGCGCCTGGCCGCGCTTGCTCGCGGCCTCGACGAGGTCGAGCGGGTGCGCGTACTGGTACGCGGGCACCGAGAGCGCGATGCCCTGGTGCACCGAGTCGGGGCCGGTGAGCCGATCGAGCTCGGGCCGCATGATCTCGAGGACGGGAATGCCCCGCTTGGTCGCGAGGCCCAGCGCCTCCTTGACGCGGTCGTCCATCTCGACGCGCGCCGCGAGGTAGAGCGTCGAGGCGGGGATCTTCGCCCGCAGCGCCTCGAGCACCGAGTTGCGGCCGCTGAGGATCTCGGCGTCGCCCGACTTCTTCGCCGACCGCGGGCCGCCGCTCGTCGAGGTCGCGCCGGAGGGCTTGCCGCCGGCAGCCCTGCCGCCGCCCGCGCCACCGCGGCCGGTGCGCGAGCGCGCCGCCTCGAGGCGATCCTGCGCGGCCTTCCGCTTGCCGGCGACGTGCCAGGAGCGGTCCTCCGCCTTCGGGGTCGGCCCGCGACCCTCGAGGGCCTGCCGGCCCTGACCGCCCGAACCGACGGTCGGGCCCTTCTTCTTCTTGCTCGCTCCGGGGCGTGCGGGCTTAGCCATCGATACTCCAGTCGGTTCCCGTGGGGGTGTCTTCCACCACGATGCCGGCCGCCGCGAGGTCGTCGCGGATGCGGTCGGCAGTGCTCCAGTCTCGCGCATCGCGCGCGGAACGGCGTTCGACGATGAGGCGATCGACGAGGGATGCCAGGGCCCGGTGCGTCGCATCGGCTCCGCTGCGGGCATCCGCCGCCTCGAAATCGAGCCCGAGCACGTCGATCATGGCGAGCACCGCGGCCCGCGCCGCGCCTGCCGCCGCGACGTCGTCGGCGTCGAGCGCGGCGTTGCCCGAGCGCACGGTCTCGTGCAGAGACGCGAGCGCCGACGGGGTGGAGAGGTCGTCGTCCATGGCCGCGCCGAAGGCCTCGGGCACCTCGGCCGGCAGCTCGGCGAACCGCGTGCCGTCGACGCGCTTCGCGGCGCGGGCGAGGAAGGTCTCGATGCGATCGAGCGCGGACTCCGCCTCGGCGAGCGAGCCCTCCGTGTAGTCGATCGTCGAGCGGTAGTGGGCCGACCCGAGCCAGTACCGCACGACCGCGGGCCGCGCCGACGCGAGCAGGTCGGCGGCGAAGACGGAGTTGCCGAGCGACTTCGACATCTTCTGGCCGCCGACGGTGACGAGACCGTTGTGCACCCAGTGGCGCGCGAACCCGTCGCCGGCGGCGCGCGACTGCGCGAGCTCGTTCTCGTGGTGCGGGAACCGCAGGTCGAGCCCGCCGCCGTGGATGTCGAACGCGTGCCCGAGGTAGCGCTGCGCCATCGCCGAGCACTCGATGTGCCAGCCGGGGCGGCCCGGGCCCCACGGCGATGCCCAGTGCGCGCTCGCCGGCTCCTCGGCCTTCGCACCCTTCCAGAGGGCGAAGTCGCGCGGGTCGCGCTTGGCGCGCGCGGGCGCGTCGCCGGCCTCCTCCATGTCGTCGGGCGACTGGCGGGTGAGCTCGCCGTAGGCGGGCCAGCTGCGCACGTCGAAGTAGACGTCGCCCGAGCCATCAGCGGAGGCGTAGGCGTGCCCGCGCTCGATGAGCGCCTTGATGATCGCGTGCATGCGATCGATGGATGCCGTGGCGCGCGGCTCGTAGGTCGGCGGCAGGATACCGATGGCGCGGTACGCGGCCGCGAACTCGAGCTCGACGCGGTACGCGACCGCGTACCAGGGCTCGGCCGCCGAGGCGTTGGCGAGGATCTTGTCGTCGATGTCGGTGACGTTGCGGATGAACGTGACGGCGTAGCCGCGGTGCGCGAGCCAGCGCCGCCACAGGTCGTAGACGAGGGCGCTGCGCACGTGGCCGATGTGCGGGGCCGACTGCACGGTGGGGCCGCACACGTACATGCCGACGCGGCCGGGCTCGAGCGGTTCGAAGTCGACGACCGCCTGCTGCAGGCTGTCGTACAGGCGCACACTCACGCGGGCCAGCCTATCGGCGGGTGTCGGCGGCGGGAGGGTCGGCGCTCGCGGCGAGCAGCGCGGTCGCGACGGCCGTGACGCCTTCGCCGCGGCCGGTGAAGCCGAGCCCGTCGCTCGTCGTGGCGGCGACGCTCACGGGTGCGCCGACGACACGGGAGAGGTGCGCCTCGACCTCGTGGCGGCGCGGCGCGAAGCGCGGGCGGCGCGCGACGATCTGCACCGCGACGTTGACGACGGCGAAGCCGGCCGCGCGCACGAGCTCGAGCGAAGCGGTGAGGAACACCTCGCCGCGCGCGTCGGCGAAGCGCGGGTCGTCGACGCCGAAGCGGGAGCCGATGTCGCCGAGCCCGGCCGCCGACAGCAGTGCATCGCACACGGCGTGGCTGATGGCGTCGCCGTCGCTGTGACCGGCGAGGCCCGGCTCGTCCGGCCAGTGCAGCCCGCCCAGCCACAGCGGAGCGCTCTCATCGTAGGCGTGCACGTCGATGCCGATGCCGGTGCGCAGCGCGGGGCGCTCGGCACCGAGCAGCTGCTCGGCCCGCCGGAGGTCCCACGGCGTCGTGATCTTGAAGCCGCGCGCATCGCCCTCGACGACGACGACGGGATGCCCGGCGGCGCGATGCACGCCCGTGTCGTCGGTGTGGTCCGCAGCCGCCTGCGCGAGCGCCTCCCGGTAGAGCGCGAGCGGGAAGCCCTGCGGCGTCTGCACGATCGCGAGATCGGAGCGGTCGACGGGCTCGACGACCCGGTCGTCGACGTCGCGGCGCGCGATCGTGTCGACGACAGGGAGCACCGGCACGACGCCCACGCCGTCGGCGCGGACGCGCGCGACGACGCGCTCGAAGACCGCGGCGGGCTGGAGGGCGCGCGCTGCGTCGTGGATCAGGACCTCGCGCGTGCCCTCGGGCAGGGCAGCGAGCCCGGCGCCGACCGACTGCTGCCGGGTCGCCCCGCCCGTGACCACGCTCACGCTCGCGACGGCCGGGCCGGCCACGCGCGACGCGATCGCGACGGCCTCGTCGCGGTGCGAGGCGGGAGCGACGACGACGATCGTGGCGGGCTCGGCGAGCGCGAACGCCGCTTCGAGCGCGTGCTCGAGGAGCGTGCGCCCGCCGACCGCGACGAACGCCTTCGGCTGCGGATGCCCGAGTCGGGTTCCGCTGCCCGCGGCGACGATGACGATGCCGACCGCGGGAGCCGCGGACGGATCAGCGGGCGTCACGGGTCAGGACGCGAGGACCTCGTCGAGGACGCTCGAGGCCTTCTCCTCGTCGGTCTTCTCGGCGAGGGCGAGCTCGGAGATCAGGATCTGACGCGCCTTCGCGAGCATCCGCTTCTCGCCCGCGCTGAGGCCGCGGTCCTGATCGCGGCGCCAGAGGTCGCGGACGACCTCCGAGACCTTGATCACGTCGCCCGACGCGAGCTTCTCGAGGTTCGCCTTGTAGCGACGCGACCAGTTGGTCGGCTCCTCCGTGAAGGGGGCGCGCAGGACCTCGAAGACCTTGTCGAGGCCCTCCTGCCCGATCACGTCGCGAACGCCGACGAGGTCGACGTTGTCAGCAGGAACCTCGATCGTGAGGTCGCCCTGGGTGACGTTGAGCTTGAGATAGAGCTTCTCTTCGCCTCGGATGGTTCGGTTCTTCACTTCGATGATCGTCGCGGCCCCGTGATGGGGGTAGACGACGGTCTCGCCGACCTGGAAAAGCATGGATGGTGGTCCTTCCGCAGAACCTTGATTCTACCACAGGCATTTCTCAGCATCCCCGGGTGGGTCGCGCCCCGACGTCGCCCCGTGCGCGCGGTAGAGAGTCCGCGACCTGGCTAGACTGGGGGAGGTCGCTCCTGGGCAGACGGAGGTTTCGCGCCGGCGACCGCCGACTCGACGGGCTCTGGAGGCTATTCGTGAAAAACCGCTGGGCGATGACGACTGCCCTTGCCGCGGCACTGATGGTGGGCACGAGCGGGTGCACCTTCGGCGCCGCGATCGCCACGAACATCCCCTACTCCCCCAGCGACGGCACCGGCACCGTGGTCGGCGACATCGCCGTCCGCAACGCCCTCCTCATCACCGACGACGGCGACCGGCTGAACCTCGTCGTCTCCCTGGTCAACCGGGGCGAGGCCGATCGGGCCGTCACCGTCCAGTGGGAGGGCGCGAGCGGTCGCGAGAGCGAGCGAATCCTCGTCGACGGCAACGACACCGCGCAGCTCGGTGGCCCCGACGAGCCCCAGATCATCATCGAGGGCGTCGACGTCACGCCCGGCTCGCTCTACCCGGTCTTCTTCCAGTACGGCGACGAGCCCGGCAGCGAGCTCCAGGTTCCCGTCCTCGACGGCACCCTGCCGGAGTACGAGCTCTACGTGCCCGAACCCGCCACCGGGCCCCAGCCGGGCGACTGAGCGCGGCCGGCGCGCGCGGCCCGATCGATGGGGCTGCCCCTGCCGGGCATCCGCCGCCCGCTACGCCTCGAAGCGGTAGCCGAGCCCTCGAACCGTCAGCAGCAGCTGCGGGTTCGAGGGGTCGGCCTCGATCTTCGAGCGGATCCGCTTGACGTGCACGTCGAGCGTCTTGGTGTCGCCGAAGTAGTCGGCGCCCCACACGCGGTCGATGAGCTGCCCGCGCGTGAGCACGCGGCCGGCGTTGCGCAGCAGCAGCTCGAGCAGCTCGAACTCCTTGAGCGGCATGGCGACCTCGCGCCCGTTGACGCTCACCTGGTGGCGGTCGACGTCGACGCGGACGCCCCCGGCCTCCAGGACGCCGTCGTCGATGTCGTCCTCGTCGACCCGGCGGCGCAGAACGGCCCGGATGCGCGCGAGGAGCTCGCGCGTCGAGTACGGCTTCGTCACGTAGTCGTCGGCGCCGAGCTCGAGCCCCACGACGATGTCGACCTCGCTGTCCTTCGCCGTCAGCATGATGATCGGCACGCTCGACCGCTGGCGGATCTCGCGGCACACCTCGGTGCCCGGAAGTCCCGGGAGCATGAGGTCGAGCAGGATCAGGTCGGCGCCCGCCCGCTCGAACTCGGCGAGGGCCGCGGGGCCGTCCTCCGCGACCGCCGTCTCGTACCCCTCGCGGCCGAGGAGGTAGGCGAGGGGCTCGCTGAGCGAGGGCTCGTCGTCGACGATGAGGATTCGGGTCATGAGCGTGCTTTCGACGGGAGGGACGTGGTCGGGGAGTCCGCGGTCGCCCGCGGCAGGAGGAGCGTGAAGGTCGAGCCGTGGCCGGGCTGCGACCAGACCCGCACGTCGCCGCCGTGGTTCTGCACGACGTGCTTGACGATGCTGAGGCCGAGGCCCGTGCCGCCCGTCGCGCGGGCCCGCGCCTGGTCGACGCGGAAGAAGCGCTCGAAGACGCGGTCGAGATCCTCCTCGGGGATCCCGATGCCCTGATCGGTGACGGCGATCTCGACGATGTCGTCGTGCGCGGTCACGCCGATGCCGACGCGCGACGGCGAGGGCGAGTACTGCACCGCGTTGATGATGAGGTTGTGGACGGCGGTCACGAGCATCCCCTCGTCGCCCCACACGCGCTCGCCGCTCGCGGCGCCGGAGACGAGCGAGATCCGGTTCGACTCGGCGGCGACGCGGTTCTGGTCGATCGCGGCCTGGATGACGCGGTCGACCTCGACCACCTCGGGATCGGCGAGGGCGTCGGCCGCCTGCAGCCGGCTGAGCTCGATGATCTCCTGCGTCATGTGCGCGAGCCGCTTGGACTCCTTGCTCATGCGCTTGGCGAAGCGCCGCACCTGCTCGGGGTCGTCGGAGGCCTGCTCGAGCGCCTCGGCGAGCAGGCTGATCGCCCCGATCGGCGTCTTGAGCTCGTGGCTGATGTTGGCGACGAAGTCGCGGCGCACCGCCTCGAGGCGCACCGACTCGGTGCGGTCCTCCGCGAGCAGCAGCACGAAGCGCGTGCCGAGCCGCGCCACGCGCACCGTGAGGTGGATGCTCGCATCGCTGAGCGGGCCGCGCGCGATGTCGACGTCCTCGGTCAGCGGATCGCCCGAGCGCCGCACGCGGTCGACGAGCTCGATGAGCGGGGCGTGCACGAGCGAGCGCTGCCACACGAGGCCGAGGGTCAGCGCCCCCGGGCTCGCGTTGACGACGTTGTTGCTCGGGTCGAGCACGACGCCGGCCGACTCGAGCACCTCGAGCACGTGGCCGACGCCGTCGGGCACCGCGGTCGACACCACTTCGGCCGCGACACGACCGCGCCGGGCTGCGGCGACGACCGTGGCGACGGCGCCTCCCCCGATGATCGCGCCCAGAAGCAGCGCGAGGGGCACCAGCAGTGCCGAGTCCATGAGGACTAGATTAGACACCAGTCACCGCCCCGGATCGCCGGGGAGGGGGGCCCGGGCACCGGAGACCCAGAGTTCATCCTCGGGTCACTTCCCGTTCACCGGCGGTGGCCAGTGTGGGCCGCGACTGTGCGCCCCGAGAGACAGAGCTAGGACGTGACCTGATGCGCGAAGTTTTCCAGCAGGAGCTGCGAGAGGTGCAGGAGCGCCTGGTCGAGATCTCGACCCTCGTCGCCATCTCGATCGAGAACGCCACGCGCGCCTTCACCGAGTCGAACGTCTCGCTCGCCGAGACCGTCATCGCCGACGACGACAAGATCGATGTGGCCGCCGCCGAGCTCGACGAGCTCGCGATCAACATCCTCGCCCGTCAGCAGCCGGTCGCCCGCGACCTGCGCATCGTCGTGAGCGCGCTGCGCATCAGCGCCTCGCTCGAGCGCATGGGCGACATGGCCGAGCACATCGCCCAGCTCGCCCGCTACCGCTTCCCCGAGAAGGTCGTGCCGAAGAGCCTGCGCCCGACCTTCGCCGAGATGGGCCAGATCGACGTGCAGATGGCGCGCATGCTCGTCGAGCTGCTCAGCACGGAGGACGTCACGATCGCCGAGGCGATCCGCAACGAGGACGACAAGGTCGACGCCCTCCACCTCAGCGTCTTCGACAAGGTGCTCGGCGAGACCTGGAAGGGCCAGGCCGTCGACACGGTGGACGCGACCCTCGCCTCGCGGTACCACGAGCGCTTCGCCGACCACGCCGTGTCGATCGCGAAGAAGGTCCAGTACCTCGCGACCGGCGACTGGGTGCCCCAGGGCGCCTGACTCTCACGACGGGCGGCGGCGCCGTGCAGGCGGCGTCGCCTGCGACTCCTGAGCTAGTCTCAGCGGATGCCCCGCCTCCCGCTCCTCGTGCCGGTCTCGCTCGCCGCCGTCGCGGGCGTGCTCGCGGGATGCGCGCCCGCGCTCAGCGAGGGCGAGAGCCGAGCGCTCACCCTCGCTGAGCGCGTCGCCATCGGCATGGCCGACGACGTCACGCGCAGCCGCGTGGTCGTGGGCCTGCCGATCGAGCAGCTCGCCGCCGAGATGCTCACGGACCCGCGGCTGCCCGACGACCCCGGCGTGCGACCCGATTCCTTCACCATCGACGTGCTCGACTGGGGCGGCATCACGTCGTGGACGGACCCCGGCTTCATCGATCTGCGCATCCGAGCCGACGTGGACGCCGGCCAGGGCGAGGCCAGCGGGTTCATCCCGGCGCAGACGTTCCCGGCCGGCGAGGCGACGGCCTGCTTCCGCGTGCTGATCCCCGTGGCCGGTGACGACCTGAGCGCCGGCGTCTCGCGCGAGGAGTGCGTGGCCGGCGCAGTGGCCCGCGCTCCCGCGGGAGCGGAGACATTCGCACTGCCGCCCGAAGCGCGTGAGCGCGTGAGCGCGCTGCTGCTGAGCGACGCGCCGCTGAGCGAGGCGTGGACGCTCTTCGACGCGCCCGTCACGGTCGACGCGCGCGTGATCGAGGGGCGACGCGTGATCGCGGCACGGGGCAGCGACGTCGAGGACTGCATCGTGCTCGCGCTCGTCGACGGAGTGGTGACGGAGATTCCGCTCACGCGCGAGCAGCGGATGCCCGGCGAGATCGGCTGCGTCGCCGACGCCGTCCGGCTTCTCGACTGAGGCCCTCCCCCTCGGGCGAACCACAACGCCTCTCAGCTCGGGGAGCGGAACATCGCCGCGAAGCGGTCGAGCGACGACTGCAGCGCGTCGTCGTAGCCGAGCTCGGCGAGCTCGTAGAACGCGCGACGGCCCGCCGCAACGGCAGCGCCGCCGCGCGCCGCTCCCTCGAGCCACGCGACGACCGCCGGTTCGACCTCGGCCGGCTCGCGCACGGCGTTCACGAGGCCCACCTCGCGCGCCCGCTCGGCCGTGAACGGCTCGCCGCAGCCGATGTTCTCCATCGCGAAGCGCGCCCCGATGCGGTGCACGATCGGAACCTGCGCGATCATCGGCCAGACGCCGACGCTCACCTCGACTGTGCCCAGACGCGCGGTCGGGGTCGAGACGGCGTAGTCGCAGACGGCGACGATCGAGGCTCCCGACGCCACGGCATCCCCGTTCACCGCGGCGGCGATCGGGGTGCGGAGGGTCGGGAAGACGCGGAGCAGGCTCACGAGGGCCGACGCGAAGGCGACCGGGTCGGCGCCCGCGCGGATCGCGCCGACGTCGAGGCCGCCGCAGAAGCTCCCGCCCGCGCCGGTGAGGAGGATGCCCGTGACCTCCGGGTCGGCGTCGGCGTCGAGGATGCTCCGCTCGAGCCCGGCCATGACGGCCGGGTCGAGCAGGTTCGGGCCAGAGCCGCTGATCTCGATGCGAGCGATGCGCGTCATGGTGGGGCCTCTCTGCACTAGCGGACGGTGACTGACGGTTCCCGCTGCTACAGCAGCGGGAACTGATCCACGACGCGGACGCGGTCGGGGTCGCCGTCGGGCGCGAGGTCGAGCACCGCGACGGCGCGGAGCTCGAGGCGCTCGCCGCGCTCGATGCGGCCCGCGCGGTCATCCGACTCGGCGGCGACGGCCACGAACGGCCGGTAGCGGCGCCCCACCGTGGACGGGTCGACGACGCGGACCCCGAGATCTCTGAGGTCGACGACGAGCGCGAGGTGGGCATCCGCCAGATCGCCGTCGTCGACGACGAGCGTCGCCTCGACCTCGTCGGCGCCCACGAGCTCATCGTCACCGCCGCGCGCGACGAAGACGCCGTGGCTCGAGTACGCGGCCTCGACGGCCGACACGACCTGGTCGAGGTCGGCCTCGGTCGATGCGGCGCCGAGCAGGCTCACGTGCAGAGGCACCTCGTCGGGCTCGAACTCGGCCTCGAGCGCGACGTCGTCGAGGAAGGCGACGACTGCGAAGCGCAGCATGGGCGCGGGGCGCTCTCGGCTACTTCTTGCCCTGGCTCGCGACCGCGGCGGCGCCCGCGGCGGCCGCCTCCGGGTCGAGGTACTCGGCCGGCTTGACCGGCATGAAGTCGTCGCCGAGCTCGTACACGAGCGGGATGCCCGTGGGGATGTTGAGGCCGGCGATGTCGTCGTCGCTGATGCCGTCGAGGTGCTTCACGAGCGCGCGCAGCGAGTTGCCATGAGCCACGACGAGGACGGTCTCGCCGGTCGCGAGGTCCTTCGTGATGTCGCTCTCCCAGTAGGGCAGCATGCGGTCGATGACGAGCTTGAGGCTCTCGGTGCGCGGCACCTCGCCGTCGATGCCGACGTAGCGGGGGTCGTGGACCTGGCTGTACTCGGCGTCGTCGGCGAGCGGCGGCGGCGGGGTGTCGAAGCTGCGGCGCCAGGTCATGAAGAGCTCCTCGCCGTGCTTCTCGAGGGTCTCCGCCTTGTTGAGGCCCTGCAACGCGCCGTAGTGGCGCTCGTTGAGGCGCCAGCTGCGCTTGACCGGCAGCCAGTCGAGGTCGGCGGCGTCGAGCGCGATGTTCGCGGTCTGGATCGCCCGCTTGAGGAGGCTCGTGTAGAGCATGCGCGGCGCGAGGCCCGACTCGGCGATGAGCTCGCCGGCCCGGTGCGCCTCGGCGCGGCCCTGCTCGGTGAGCTCGACATCCACCCAGCCGGTGAAGATGTTCTTCTCGTTCCAGACGGAGTGGCCGTGGCGGAGCAGGATGAGCGTGTGCGACATGGGATCCAGCCTAGCCAGCGCCGGGCATCCGCGAGAATGACGGCATGACGGCGACGCGGGGGGCGAGGGGCCGCATCACGCGCGGCACGACGGGCGTCAACCGCCTGCGCCGGATGGACCGCTGGATCGCCGCCCACCCCGCCCTGCGGCACGCGGCCGACCCGCTCGTCGTCGACCTCGGCTACGGCGCCTCGCACCGGACCCCGCTCGAGCTTCTCGAACGCCTGCGCGCCGTGCGGGCCGACGTGCGGGTCGTCGGCATCGAGATCGACCCGGCGCGCGTCGCCGCCGCCGCGCCGTTCGCGCGCGACGGCCTGGCGTTCGCGGTCGGCGGCTTCGAGGTGCCTCTCGCGGGGGATGCCCGGCCGGCCGTGATCCGCGCCGCGAACGTGCTGCGGCAGTACGACGAGGCCGAGGTCGCCGAGGCCTGGGCGACGATGCTCGCGCGGCTGCAGCCCGGCGGACTGCTGCTCGAGGGCACGTGCAACGAGGTCGGCCGGGTCGGGAGCTGGGTCGGGCTGCGCGCCGCGGGGGCGCTCGGGGTCGAGGCAACCGGGCCTGAGACCTTCACGATCGCGCTGCACCTCGACTCGCTCGCCGAGGCCGGCGGGCCGTCGGTCGTCGCCGAGCGGCTGCCGAAGGCGCTGATCCACCGCAACGTGCCGGGCGAGCGCGTGCACGAGCTGCTGCGGGCGCTCGACGCGCAGTGGGCGCGGCACGCTCCGCTCGCGACCTTCTCGGCGCGGCAGCGCTGGGTCGCCGCGGTGCAGGGGCTGCGCGATGCCGGCTGGCCCGTGCGCGACGGGGTGACGCGCTGGCGGCTCGGCGAGCTGACGCTGCCGTGGGCTGCGGTCGCGCCGCGCGACGGCGCACTCGCGCTCGAGGCGTAGGCGCGGCGTCCGCTAGATCGGCGGGAGCGCCTGCCGCGCCTGCTCGGGCGTGAGCCCGACGGTCACGAGCACGTCGAACACGAGCGAGCGCAGCAGCACGACGATGACCTGGTCGGGCACGGTGACGGCACCCGGCACGAGCTCGGGGGCGAGCTCGCCCGCCATCGCGAGCCCGAGCAGTCGCGCGCGATCGCGCTCGGCCGGGTCGTCCACCGAGCCGCCGAGCGCCCGCACGATCACGGCCGACTCGTCGAGCAGACCCGCGAGCCCCGGGCGCTCGACGCCGTCGCGCACGAGGATGTCGACGCGGCGCGCGATCGAGCGCACGTGGCGGGTGACGAGGTCGGCGGCGGCCAGCTGGGCCGACTCGGCCGCGAGCCGTGCGCGCCCGCGACGCAACCACGGCGAGTACGCGGCGACGGCGCGGGCCGAGTCGAGGGTCTGCGTCCACTCGTCGATGAGGGGCTGCGTGCGGCGGCTGCGCGCGAGCGCGAGGTCGGCGGCGGGCTCGTCGCCGCGCCGCAGCGCGTCGGCGAGGCCCGTGAGCGACTGGTCGAGCACCGAGAAGAGCGCGCGCGACTCCCCGCGCGAGCGCAGCACGTCGAGTCGCGGGATCAGCGCGGTGATCGCGAGCGCCACGACCGCCCCGACGAGGCCGTCGAGCACGCGCGCGAAGACTCCGCCCTCGGGCGCCGGCAGCACCGCCACGAGCATCGACTGCACGCCCGCGGCGATCGCGAACGCGGCCGAGGGCGACAGGGCTCGGGCGATCACGAGCGTCACCGCGAGGATCACCGCGATCTGCCACACCCCCTGGCCGAGCACGAGGACGAGCACCGCGGCCACGGCGATGCCCACGGAGATGCCGACGACGACCTCCGCGACCCGGCGCGGGCGGGCGTCGCGCGCGAGCCCGAGGGCGGCGATCGTCACCGTGACCGCCACGAGGGGCAGCTCGTGCCCGAGCCCGTAGGTCGCGACGGCGTAGGCGGTGACGGCCGCCACGACGATCTGCGCGATGGCCGGCAGCGAGCGCACGACGCGCTGGGCGGCCATGCGGGCATCCATGCGGCGACGGATGCTGCGCTCCAGCCGCGCCATCGCATCGCGGTTCTCAGCCATCGCCGCCTCCGCGGGCCGCGCGCGCCGACACGTTCACGGCTCGACGCTAGCGGCGGACGGCGCCGAGGCGCGGGATCCGCGGAACCCCCGCGGTCGCCCCCGCCTCGGGCGGCACGACGACCTCCTGGGCGGCGGCGATCTCGGCGGTCTCGCCCGTGGGGGCGCCGTCGGCGCCGGGCACCTCGGCGGTGACGACGAGCGGTGCGTCGACCGCGAGGGAGCGCTTGACGACGGCGAGCGCGATCGGCCCGAGGTCGTGGTGGCGGGCGGCGGCGGTCACGCGGCCGACCTCGGTTCCGGCGCTCCGCACGGGCGATCCGGGCGCGGGCAGCAGCGAGAGCGTGCCGTCGAGGTGGAGCATGACGAGGCGGCGCGGCGGGTGCCCGAGGTTGTGGACCTTCGCGACGGTCTCCTGCCCGCGGTAGCAGCCCTTCGACAGGTGCACGGCCGAGCGCAGCCAGTCGAGCTCGTGCGGGATCGACCGCTCGTCGAGGTCGGTCTGCCGCGGCCGCCACGCGGCGATGCGGAGCGCCTCGAGCGCGAGCGAGCCGGCGACGTGCGCGAGGCCGGCGCCGAGACCCGCGACGAGACCGGGGAGCGAGCCGCGCGGCACGAGCAGCTCGACCGCCGGGAACTCCGCCCCGGGGTGCGTCTCGACGCCCGCGTACTGCCAGCCGCCCGGCTGCACCGAGCCCCACGGGTCGTGCCACACGAGCGGCACGCCGTTCGGGGCGGCCGCCGACACCAGCAGCGACGAGCCAGACGGCTGCAGCTGCCCGACCGTCGCCCAGTCGGCCGACGCGTCGGCGACCTCGACGCGCATCATGAACCGCATGCGGTCGAGCCACGCGGCGAGCGGCGCGGCCTGCCCGCCGTCGACGAGCAGCCACGCGGTCGTGCCGTCGTCCATGAGGCGGATGCTGTGCTCGAGGTGCCCCTGGGGGTCGAGCAGCAGGGTCTCCGCGCTCGCTCCCGGCGCGAGCTGCCCGACGGCCTGCGAGGTGAGCGAGTCGAGCCAGCGGAGGCGGTCCTCGCCCGTGACGGTCACGACGCCGCGGTCGGAGAGGTCGACGATCGCGCGGCCCGCGGCGAGCATCCGCTGCTCGGAGACGGGGTCTCCGTAGTGCGCCGCGGTGATGACGGGCGCATCCGGCGAGCCGGCGACCGCGCCCGGCAGGGTCAGGAACGGGGACTCAGTCGACACGGGTCAGCGTCCCCGAGGCGTGGGTGCGGAGGTCGTTGCCGAGCGCGGCGATGTCCCACGCCCACAGCAGTCGGCCGTCGACGAGACCGTAGAGGCGCGTGGCCGCGGCGTACTCCTTCGCGCTCGCCGAGCGCATGACGGCGTCGGTCTGCAGGTCGATGCGCGGGCCGTTCACGGTGCCGAGGTAGAGCTCGCTCACGCCGCCGGGGTGGATGAGCGCGACCTCGATCTCGAAGTCGCCGCGCCTCGTGCGCAGTGTCTCGACGCTCTCGGCGGTCGGGTAGGGGCGATCACCGACACCGGGCAGGAGGCCGGGGCCCGGGTCGCCCGGCAGCGACGGACGATGCAGTCGCCAGTAGCCGGCCTCGGCGTTGAGGGGAGTGACCGCCTCGTCGAGGATCCACGTCGTCGACGAGTAGTTCAGGTACGGCAGCCCGTCGTGGCTGAAGCTGACGCGCTGGCCGAACTCGTGCTCGCGCGTCGTGCCGGCGTCGTCGTAGTGGACGACGCCCGTGCCCTCCCAGACCCCGATGAGCCACGAGAGGGGGGCGAGCTCGGCGGGCAGGCTCGTGTCGAGATTGAACACGACGCCGCCGACGTCAGCGCTGGCCGCGGTAGAGGTTGCGCAGCACCACGATGGACACGCCGCCGATCGCGAGCGACGCCAGAGCGAGCAGGCCGAGGAAGAAGATTTCGATCGCGAGCAGCATGCGCTCAGTCTACGCGCTGGCGGCTGTGAGCAGCATCGCGAACGAGGCCGCGGCGAGGATGATGACGACGCCGGTCACGCTGACCAGCATCCGCTTCACGAGGCCGTCCTTCGACTGCAGGCTCACCTGCACGAGGAAGGTCAGCAGGAGGGCGCCCGCACCCACGACGGGCACCGACGGCAGCCACACCTCGGGCCGGCCGAGGGCGACCAGGACGACGAGGCCCACGACGACGGCCCCCCACACGGGGATCGCGGTCGCGAGGGTCCGGCGCATGCCCCCCATGCTAGAGCGCTTGTAGACTGAGCCGGACACCCTGGAGGACGAGTGGCTCAGCTGTTGATCCTGACCTCGCAGGTGAACAGCGACGTTCTGCCCGCGCTAGGACTCCTCAGCCATCGGGTCCGCATCATCCCGGCGGAGCCGGCGGCTCTCGTCGGAGCGCCCTCGGCCGACGCGATCATCGTCGACGGCCGCACCGACCTCGCCGCCGCCAAGGGCCTGTGCAAGATCCTCGCCGCGACCGGCGCCGGCTCGCCGCTCCTCCTCGTGATCACCGAGGGCGGCCTCACCGCGGTCACCGCCGAATGGGGCATCGACGACGTCATCCTCGACGCGGCGGGGCCCGCCGAGGTGGATGCCCGGCTCCGCATCGCCATCGGCCGCCAGTCGCGCGACACCGGGTCCAGCATGATCAAGGCCTCCGGCGTCGTCATCGACGAGGCCAGCTACTCGGCGAAGGTGCACGGGCGCACGCTCGATCTCACCTTCAAGGAGTTCGAGCTCCTCCGCTTCCTGGCCGCGAACCCCAGCCGCGTCTTCACGCGCGAGCAGCTGCTGAGCGAGGTGTGGGGCTACGACTACTTCGGCGGCACCCGCACCGTCGACGTGCACGTTCGACGCTTGCGCGCGAAGCTCGGCGACATGGAGTCGCTCATCGGCACGGTGCGCAACGTCGGCTACCGCTTCACCCTCCACGAGGAGGAGGCCGCGGAGCGCGTCGACTCGTAGTCGCAGGGCTCAGCCGGGGAGGATCTCGCCGAGGAGCACCTCGATGCGGCGCTTGATCTCGTCGCGGATGGGGCGCACCGACTCGATGCCCTGACCGGCCGGGTCGTCGAGCTCCCAGTCCTCGTAGCGCTTGCCCGGGAACACGGGGCACACGTCGCCGCAGCCCATCGTGATGACGACGTCGCTCTCCTGCACCGCCTCGGTCGTGAGCACCTTCGGCACGTTGTGCGCGATGTCGATGCCCTCCTCGGCCATCGCGTCGATCGCGACGGGGTTGATCTGGTCCTTCGGCGCCGAGCCCGCGGAGAGCACCTGGACGCGGTCGCCCGCGAGGTGCTGCAGGTAGCCCGCGGCCATCTGCGACCGGCCGGCGTTGTGCACGCAGACGAAGAGAACGGTGGGGATGCTGTTGTCGCTCATACCCGTAAGCATAGATGGTGGTCTATGCGATTTCCACTCGCTGCCGGACGATTCACCGGCTGTTCACGCGAGGGAGTCGAGCAGCCCCCGTACACGGGCGTCGATGTCGTCGCGGATCCGGCGCACCTCCTCCAGCGGGCGCCCCACCGGGTCGTCGACCGCCCAGTCGAGGTAGCGCCGGCCCGGGTAGACGGGGCACGCGTCGCCGCAGCCCATCGTGACGACGACGTCGGCGGCGCGCACGGCCTCGTCGGTGAGCGGCTTCGGGAACTCGCCGCCGAGCGGCACCCCGATCTCATCGAGCGCCGCGACCACGGAGGCGCGCACGGCCTCGGCGGGAGCGGAGCCCGCCGTGCGCACGCTCACGCGCTCGCCCCCGAGCTGGCGGAGGATCGCCGCGGCGAGCTGCGAGCGCCCCGCGTTCTGCACGCAGACGAAGAGCACCTCGAGGGGCCGGTCGGCCTCATCGCGGCGATCGACCGCGGCGAGCGCCGCGAGGCGATCGGCCGCGAACCGTGCGGTGAGCGAGGGCAGGAACCGCGTGATGCGGGCTCCGTCGGCGAGGAGGTCGTAGCTCTCGAGCACGTAGCGCTCGACCGTGCCGCGCGAGAAGGTCCCCTCGAAGCGCAGGGCGAGGTCGCCGATGATGCGCTGCAGGACGTGGCCGGTCATCCGCGCGGCCGGCGCGGCGTCGAGCACGTCGGCGACGCGATCGAGCTCCTCCGGCGCGACGGAGTACCAGACTCGTCGCCCCTCCGGCTCGCCCGTGACGAGGCCGAGATCGCGCAGACGCGCCATGTGGTGCGAGACGGTGGGCTGGGTGAGCTCGAGCGCGTCCGCGAGCGCCCCGACGGTGGCGCGCCCGTCAGGGGCGGAGAGGAGGCGCCGGAGGATGGCAGCGCGCGTCGGGTCGGTGAGCGCGCGCAGCGCGCCATCCGTCATCGCCTCGCCACTCATAGACGACAGTCTATCGACGGGCGTAGCATCGCACCATGAACCGCCCGACTCCGCGCCGCGTCGAGGGGACGTACTACGCGCTCACGCTCGGCAGCACGCTCGCGGCGTCGTTCATCTGGGGCATCAACACGCTCTTCCTGCTCGACGCCGGGCTCACCAACCTCGAGGCGTTCGCGGCCAATGCGTTCTTCACCGCGGGCATGGTGATCTTCGAGATCCCGACCGGAGTCGTCGCCGACACGCTCGGCCGCCGCGCCTCGTACCTGCTCGGCACACTCACCCTCGCCATCACGACCTTCGCCTACTGGGTGATGTGGGTGCAGCAGGCGCCCTTCTGGGCGTGGGCGATCGTCTCGGTGCTGCTCGGTCTCGGCTTCACGTTCTTCTCCGGTGCCGTCGACGCGTGGCTCGTCGACGCCCTGGGCGCGACCGGCTACCGAGGCGCGCTCGAGACGGTCTTCGGCCGCGCGCAGGTCGTCGCGGGCGTCGCGATGCTCACGGGCTCGGTCGCGGGCGGCGTCATCGCGCAGGCGACCGACCTCGGCGTGCCGTTCCTCGTGCGCGCGGGCGTGCTCGTGGCGATGCTCGTGATCGCGGCCGTGCTCATGCGCGACCTCGGCTTCACGCCCGCGCGCGGCGCGACGCCGATGGCCGCGGTGCGCGACGTCATGCGCTCGTCGGTGCGGCACGGGCTCGGGCGGCCGCCCATCCGCTGGCTCATGATCGCCTCGCCGTTCACGACGGGCGTCGGCATCTACGCCTTCTACGCGCTGCAGCCCTACCTGCTCGAGCTCGGCGGGGATGACGGGGCATACGCGCTCGCGGGCCTCGCGGCCGCCGTCATCTCCGGCGCCTCGATCGCGGGCGGAGCGCTCGCGCCGGTCGTCCGCCGACTGGTCCGCCGCCGCACGACCCTCCTGCTCGTGTCGGCCGCGACCTCCGCGGCGGTGCTCGTCGCGTTCTTCTTCGTCCGCGAGCTGTGGGTCGCGATCGCGCTGCTCGCGGCGTGGGGCATCGCCTCGTCGATCGGCCAGCCGGCGCAGCGCGCCTACCTCAACGACATGATCCCCTCGGCGCAGCGCGCGACCGTGCTCTCGTTCCACTCGCTCCTCGGCAGCGCGGGCGGCGTCGCCATCCAACCCGCCCTCGGCCGCGCGGCCGACGTCGGCGGCTACGGATTCTCGCTGCTGTGGGGCGGAATCATCTCGACGGTCGCGATCCCGTTCCTCGCCGCGAGCCGCGCGCAGCACGACCCCGCCGACACGGCGGTCGCGCCGGGCGAGGTCGTCGGCGACGAACCGTCGCCCCGGCCCGCCGACTGAGCGACGACGCGGAACCCCGGCCGGGCATCCCGCCCTGGCATGATGTGCCCATGCAGGACGAGGAGTACCGCACCGATTCGAGCTACCAGGTCGATGGGGGCGTCGGGGGCGACTTCCTCGACGACTGGGACGAGACCACGAGCGTCGACGACGGCACGCTGCCCGTCGAGCGGTACCTCGACCGCGAGCTGAGCTGGCTGCGCTTCAACCAGCGGGTGCTCGAGCTGGCGGAGGACCCGTCCGTCCCGCTGCTGGAGCGCGTCAACTTCCTCGCGATCTTCGCCTCGAACCTCGATGAGTTCTTCATGGTCCGCGTCGCGGGCCTCAAGCGGCGCATCGTCACCGGACTCGCCGTGCCGACCAACATCGGGCGGGCGCCGGCGGATGTCCTGGCCGACATCAATCGGACGGCCCTCGAGATGCAGCACCGGCACGCCCTCTGCTTCCACAGCCTCGTGAAGCCCGAGCTCGACGATGCGGGCATCCACATCGAGAACTGGGCGGACCTCGACGAGGCCGACCGCATCCAGGTCGATCAGACGTTCTCGAAGCAGATCTTCCCCGTCCTCATGCCCCTCGCGGTCGACCCCGCCCACCCCTTCCCGTACATCTCGGGGCTCTCGCTCAACCTCTCGGTGCGCGTGCGCAACCCGAAGACGGAGAAGGTCGAGTTCGCGCGCCTGAAGGTGCCGCAGGTGCTGCCGCGCTTCGTGCCGCTGCCGGACGACGGCTCGGGGCTGCAGCGCTTCCTCACGCTCGAGGACCTCATCTCGAACCACCTCGGCGAGCTCTTCCCCGGCATGGAGATCCTCGAGCACCACGAGTTCCGCGTCACCCGCAACGAGGACGTCGAGATCGAGGAGGACGAGACCGAGAACCTCATCCAGGCCCTCGAGCGCGAGCTCCTCCGTCGGCGCTTCGGCCCGCCCATCCGCCTCGAGATCACCGACGACATGGACGACCTGACGCTCGGCCTGCTCGTGCGCGAGCTCGGCATCACCGAGCAGGAGGTCTACCGCCTGCCGGCGCCGCTCGACCTCGGGGGGCTGTTCGAGATCTCCAAGATCGACCGCCCGCACCTGAAGTACCCCAAGCACGTGCCCGTCACCCCGCTGCAGCTGCAGCCGATCGAACCGAACGCGACGCCCGACCTCTTCCGCGCGATCGGACGCTCCGACGTGCTCGTCCACCACCCCTACGAGTCGTTCGCGACGAGCGTCCAGGCCTTCCTCGAGCAGGCCGCGCGCGACCCGAACGTGCTCGCCATCAAGCAGACGCTCTACCGCACGAGCGGCGACAGCCCCATCGTCGAGGCGCTCATCGACGCCGCCGAAGCGGGCAAGGCCGTGCTCGCGCTCGTCGAGATCAAGGCGCGCTTCGACGAGCAGAACAACATCGAGTGGGCGCGCAAGCTCGAGAAGGCCGGCGTGCACGTCGTCTACGGCCTCGTCGGCCTCAAGACCCACTGCAAGCTCGCGCTCGTCGTGCGCCAGGAGAAGAACGGCGAGCTGAAGTACTACTCGCACGTCGGCACCGGCAACTACAACCCCAAGACCAGCCGCATCTACGAGGACCTCGGGCTCTTCACCGCCGACCAGCAGGTGGGCAAGGACCTCACGCGGCTGTTCAACGAGCTCTCCGGCTACGCCATCGAGAAGAAGTACAAGCGCCTGCTCGTCGCGCCGCGCTACCTGCGCCGCGGGCTGCTGCGCGGCATCAGCGGCGAGATCAAGGCCGCGAAGGAGGGGCGCGAGTCGGGCATCCGCATCAAGGTGAACTCGCTCGTCGACGAGGCGATCATCGACGCGCTCTACCGGGCCAGCAACGCCGGAGTACCGGTCGACATCGTCGTGCGCGGCATCTGCGCGCTCGTGCCCGGGCTCGAGGGGGCGAGCGAGAACATCCGCGTGCGCAGCGTGCTCGGCCGCTACCTCGAGCACTCGCGCATCTTCTCCTTCCGCAACGGCGGCGAGCCGAACGTGTGGATCGGCAGCGCCGACATGATGCACCGCAACCTCGACCGCCGCATCGAGGTGCTCGTGCGCCTCACCGACCCCGTGCACCTCGCCCAGATCGACGCGCTCTTCGACCTGTCGATGAGCGAGGCGACGAGCGCCTGGACGCTGCAGCCCGACGGCGAATGGCAGCGCCGGCACCGCGACGAGAAGGGCCGCGCCCTCGCCGACATGCAGAATGTGGTCATGGCCACCGTGACCGCACGCCGACGGCTCGGCGGCGCCCGATGACCCCGACGGATGCCCGGCCCGAGCTCGCGACCGATACGGTCGTCGCGGCCGGCGCCGTCGTGTGGAAGCTCGTCGACGGGAAGGTGCGGGTGCTGCTCGTCCACCGCACGCAGCACAAGGACGTCACGATCCCCAAGGGGAAGGTCGACCCGGGCGAGACGCTGCCGCAGACCGCGGTGCGCGAGATCCAGGAGGAGACCGGGTTCGACGTCGACCTCGGCGCCCCGCTGGGCTCGGTCGAGTACACGCTGCCGAACGGGCGCCCGAAGATCGTGCACTACTGGTCGGCCGAGGTCGACCCAGGCGCCGCCGAGCGGCACAGCTACGAGGCCAACGGCGAGATCCTCGCCCTCGAGTGGCTGCCGATCGCGAAGGCCGCCAAGCACCTCACCTACGAGCACGACGCCGACGTGCTCGACCGCTTCGCCGCGCAGGTCGAGGCTGGTCACGCGCGCACCTTCGCGCTCGTCGTGCTGCGCCACGGCAAGGCCATGCCGCACGAGCAGTGGGACGGCCCCGATCACACCCGGCCGCTGCTGCACCGCGGCATCGAGCAGTCGCTGTCGGTCGCCGGGGGCATCGCCGCGTACGGCCCGGAGCGACTCGTCTCGTCGACCGCGGCCCGCTGCCTCTCGACGATCGGGCCGACCGCCGCGATCACGGGCCTCGACGTCAAGGCGTCGGCGACGCTCAGCCAGGACGCGTGGAGGGGCGACGGCGCCCGCGTGAGCGCCGCCGTGGCCAAGCGGATCGCCAAGCGCCAGTCGGTCGTCATGTGCTCGCACGGCCCGGTCATCCCGCAGATCATCGAGGCCGCGGCATCCCTCGGCGGCGCGACGATCACGCGCGACCTGCGGCGCAGCGCCGCCCTCGGCACGGGCGAGTTCTCGGTGCTGCACTTCTCGCTCGAGAGCGAGACCCCCTGGCTCGTGGCGGTCGAGACGCACTCCTCGGGGCTCTAGCGTTCCCCGCTCGTTCACCTTCCGTTCACCGACGAGGGCGACGGTGGACACCAGCGCTTCGTAGCGTCGGTCCTCGTGCGGCATCCCTCGCGCCGCGCAGAACCCGTCACCGATCCCCGAAGGGAACACAGTGAACATCACGCGTGCGAGCGGCTTCACCGCTCTCATCGCCGCCAGCGCCATCGTGCTGAGCGGATGCGCCGCCAACGAGACCGGCGGCGCCGCGCCGGAGGAGACCGAGGGCGCACCGTCGCTCGAGGGCACCCTCGTCGGCGCGGGCGCCTCCTCGCAGCAGTCGGCCCAGGAGGCCTGGGTCGCCGCATTCCAGGACGCCAACCCCGACGTCACCGTCGAGTACGACCCCTCGGGCTCCGGCGCCGGACGCGACACCTTCATCGCGGGCGGGTCGGCCTTCGCCGGCTCCGACCGCGCGTTCAACGACGAGGAGATCGCCGCGGGCGAGTTCGGCCGCTGCGTGCCCGAGTCGGGCATCGTGGAGATCCCCGCCTACGTGTCGCCGATCGCCGTCATCTTCAACCTCGAGGGCGTCGACTCCCTCAACCTCGACCCGGCCACCATCGCGGGCATCTTCGCGGGCACGATCACCAACTGGAACGACGAGGCCATCGCGTCGCAGAACGAGGGCGTCGAGCTCCCCGACCTCGCGATCACGCCCGTCCACCGCGCGGATGACTCGGGCACGACCGAGAACTTCACCGGCTACCTCTTCGAGGCGGCGGGCGACGTCTGGACCGCCGAGCCCGACGGCGTGTGGCCGTTCGAGTCCGGCGAGGCCGCTCAGGGCACCTCCGGCGTCGTCGACGCCGTCACCAACGGCACCGGCACCATCGGCTACGCCGACGCGTCGCGCGCCGGCGACCTCGGCACCGTCGCGGTGAAGGTCGGCGACGAGTACGTTCCGTTCTCGCCGGAGGCCGCTGCCGCCGTCGTCGACGCCTCGCCGTTCGTCGAGGGCCGGACCGAGGGCGACCTCGCCATCGAGCTCGACCGCGCGACCGACGCCTCGGGCGTGTACCCGGTCGTCCTCGTGAGCTACCTCATCGGCTGCGTCGAGTACCAGGACGCCGCCGACGCCGAGCTCGTGTCGGCGTACTTCAGCTACATCATCTCGGAGGAGGGCCAGCAGGCCGCCGCCGAGGCCGCCGGTTCGGCGCCCATCTCGGACACGCTCCGTGAGCGCGCGACCGCCGCGGTCGAGCTGATCGGCTAGTTCCACATCACTCCTGCCGGGCGCGGGCGCCTCTCGCATTGTGCGAGGCACCCGCGCCCGGCAGACTGTCCAGGGGAATTCCCCCGGCAGCACCATCCGCCCCCGCGTCACGCAGCGCCCCGAGCGAGGACACTCTCCGATGACCGCACTGGGAACCCCGCCCAGAATCGCAGCCAAGCAGCGCCCCGGCGACCGCGTCTTCGCCGGCTCCGCCGTCCTCGCCGGATCCCTGATCCTCGCGACCCTCGCCCTCGTGGCGGCGTTCCTGGTGATCCAGAGCGTTCCCGCGGTCACCGTGCCCGCCGACCAGCTGAGCATCCTCGGCGGCGACACCTTCCTCGAGTACGTCGTCCCGCTCGTCTTCGGCACCGTCTGGGCGGCCCTGATCGCCCTCGTGCTCGCCGTGCCCGTCTCCCTCGGCATCGCGCTCTTCATCTCGCACTACGCTCCCCGGCGGCTCGCCGAGGGGCTGGGCTACGTCATCGACCTGCTCGCCGCGGTGCCCTCCGTGGTCTTCGGCCTCTGGGGCGGCAACGTTCTCGCTCCCGCCATCCAGCCCGTCTACACCTGGCTGTGGGAGAACCTCTCCTTCATCCCGCTCTTCGCCGGACCTCCCTCGGGAACCGGCCGGACCGTCCTCACCGCGGGCATCGTCCTCGCCGTCATGATCCTGCCGATCATCACGGCGCTCTGCCGCGAGGTCTTCCTGCAGACGCCCGTGCTGCACGAGGAGGCCGCGCTCGCGCTCGGCGCGACGCGCTGGGAGATGATCCGGATGACCGTCCTCCCCTTCGGCCGCCCCGGCATCATCTCCGCCGTCATGCTCGGCCTCGGCCGCGCGCTCGGCGAGACGATGGCGGTCGCCATGGTGCTCTCCGCGACCGGCGTCATCACCGTGAACCTCATCAGCTCGATCAACCCCTCCACGATCGCCGCGAACATCGCGCTGTCCTTCCCCGAGGCGTACGGCGACAACGTCTCCGTGCTGATCGCGACGGGTCTCGTGCTCTTCGCCATCACCCTCGTCGTCAACGCCATCGCGCGCGTCGTCGTCAATCGCCGCAAAGACTTCTCCGGAGCCAACTGATGACCGCGACCACCGCGATCCGCACCGACGAGTCCAACTCCTTCGCCTCCGGCCGACTGCCGAGAGCCGCCCCGTGGTGGGTGCTCGCCGCCTGCCTCGCCGCCTCCGCCGCCGTCTTCGCACTGCTCGGGGCGGGCGCGCCCATCGCCGAGTTCAACATCGTCGGCACCGTCTTCATCGGCATGGTCGCCTACACGATCGTCATCGTCGCGATCGCTCGACTCGTGGAAGGCCAGCGGCGGGCGACCGACCGCTTCGTCACGACACTCGTCACCCTGGCGTTCGTGATCGCGCTGCTGCCGCTCATCTCGCTCGTCTTCACCGTCATCACCAACGGCCTGCCCCGGTTCGACCTCGAGTTCTTCACCTACTCGATGCGCAGCATCGTCGGCGAGGGAGGCGGCGCCATCCACGCGATCGTCGGCACCCTCCTCATGACGGGCACCGCGGCTGTCATCTCGATCCCCATCGGCCTGATGGCCTCGATCTACCTCGTGGAGTACGGCCGGGGCCGCCTCGCGCGGGCGATCACGTTCTTCGTGGACGTCATGACGGGCATCCCCTCGATCGTGGCCGGTCTGTTCGCCTACGCCGTGTTCAGCGCGCTGCTCGGGCCGGGCGAGCGCCTCGGACTCGCGGGCGCGATGGCTCTCGCCGTCCTCATGATCCCCGTGGTCGTGCGGTCCTCGGAGGAGATGCTGCGGCTCGTCCCGAACGAGCTGCGCGAGGCCGCGTTCGCGCTCGGCGTGCCGAAGTGGCTCATGATCGTCAAGGTCGTCCTCCCGACCTCCATCGCCGGGATCACGACCGGCATCATGCTCTCGATCGCTCGCGTGATCGGCGAGACCGCACCGCTGCTGATCGCCGCCGGATTCACCAACAACCTCAACTACGACCTGACGGAGGGCCGCATGCAGTCGCTGCCGGTCTTCGTCTACACCTCCTACGTGGCCCAGGGCACCGACGCGCAGGCCTACCTCGATCGCGCGTGGGCCGGAGCGCTCACGCTGATCCTGATCGTCATGCTGCTCAACCTCATCGCCCGCCTCGTCGCCCGCCAGTTCGCTCCGAAGCTCGGCCGCTGAGCCACCCCACCGGATAGGAAGCCCTCGCACCGTGTCCAAGCGCATCGAAGTCAACGACCTCAACGTCTACTACGGCAAGTTCAAGGCCGTGGAGGACATCACCATGACCATCGAGCCCCGGAGCGTGACCGCCTTCATCGGCCCGTCGGGGTGCGGCAAGTCGACCTTCATCCGCACGCTCAACCGCATGCACGAGGTGATCCCCGGCGCGTACGTCGAGGGCGAGGTGCTCGTCGACGGCGACAACCTCTACGGCCCCGGCGTCGACCCCGTGCTCGTGCGCCGCCAGGTGGGCATGGTGTTCCAGCGCCCCAACCCCTTCCCGACGATGTCGATCCGCGACAACGTGCTCGCCGGCGTCACCCTCAACAACCGCCGGATCTCCAAGTCGGACGCCGACGACCTCGTCGAGAAGTCGCTCCAGGGCGCCAACCTCTGGAACGAGGTCAAGGACCGCCTCGACCGCCCCGGCTCCGGCCTCTCCGGCGGTCAGCAGCAGCGCCTCTGCATCGCGCGGGCGATCGCCGTCGAGCCCGAGGTGATCCTCATGGACGAGCCCTGCTCGGCGCTCGACCCGATCTCGACCCTCGCGATCGAGGACCTCATCGAGGAGCTCAAGCTCGAGTACACGATCGTCATCGTCACCCACAACATGCAGCAGGCGTCGCGCGTGAGCGACCGCACGGCGTTCTTCAACATCGCCGGCACCGGCCAGCCCGGGAAGCTCATCGAGTACGACGACACCCGCGTGATCTTCTCCAACCCCAGCGTCAAGGCGACCGAGGACTACGTCTCCGGCAAGTTCGGGTAGTCGGACGCCGCGCACACGACGACGGGCCCGGGAGATCCTCCCGGGCCCGTCGTGCTGCTGCGTGCGCGGTGCGGGCTACGCCTGCGTCGGGATCGCCACGATGGGCGTCGTCGTCGGGGCGGGGCTGCCCGTGCTCGGCTCGACGGTCACGCCGACGATCGTGCCGGCCTCGAACGCGCCGTCGAGCACCTGCACGACCTGGCCGTCGGCATCGACCGTGAAGAGGCCGGCCGGGGTCGGCTGACCGTCGGTGATGTACCAGAGGGCGTAGGCCTCGTCGTCGCTCAGCTCGGGCAGGCCCTCGAAGACCATCGCCGAGAGGCCGAGCGACTCCGAGCTCACGAGCGTCGCGCTGCCGCCGTCGGACACGGGGGCCGCCACGGTCTGCACGTCGGGCGCCGCGACGATCGCGGCGAGCTGCTGCGCCGCGTCGTCGCCGGGCTGGAAGAGGTTCGCGGAGACGACTCCCCCGAAGAACAGGGCGACGGCGGCCGCCGCCGCGACGAGGGTCGCGGAGGTGCGCGTGAACCAGCGGGCGCTCGCGCGCTGCTCGGCGGGCGAGGCGGGCCGGGCATCCGTCGCCGAGGACGCCGCGGGGGCGAGGCTCGGCACGGGTGAGAGGCCCGCGGTCGGGGCGGGCTCGACGGCCTGGGCCGGGAGCTGCGGGGTCACGGCGACCTGCGACATCAGCCGCGCCTTCAGGTCGGGCGAGGGAGACACGGGAGGCAGCGCGAGCGCGAGCTCCGTCGCGACGTCGCCGAACTCGGCGTAGTCGAACTCGGCCTCGACGTCGGTGTCGGCCGCGCCGGCGCCGAGGCGCCGCAGGTCGATCGGGTCGTGGGATTCAGAGCGGCTCACGATGCCACCCCCATTTCTTCGCGCAGGCGGATCATGCCATCGCGCAATCGTGTCTTGACCGTGCCGATCGGCACGCTCAGCATCTCGGCCACCTCGCTGTGCGAGTAGCCGCCGTAGTAGGCGAGCTCGACGGCCTGTCGCTGCAGGTCGGTCAGTCGAGACAATGCCTTCTCCACTCGGTCGTGCTCCACGCGGATCTCCACGCTCTCCGAGACCGAATCGAACTCCCGGTCCAGATCGCGGATGCCCACCTTCGTATCGCGGTCACGACTCGACTGCGCGCTGCGCACGCGATCGATCGCTCGGCGATGGGCCATGGTGAGCATCCAGGTCACCGCTTTCCCCTTATTCGGATCGAACCGGGCTGCGGTTTGCCAGATCTCGAGCATCACTTCCTGAACGACCTCCTCCGACTGGGAGTGGTCCTTCAGGACGTGCCGCACGAGGCCCAGCATGCGCGAGGCGGTCAGGTCGTACAGGTCGCTGAAGGCCCGCTGGTCGCCGGTCGCCACGCGCTGCAGGAGCGCGTTCGCCGCGTCGGGGGAGGCGAGCGGGTCGCGCTCGGCCTCGGAATCGGTACTCACGAGTACCAGCATTCCAGGTGGACGCTGATCCCGCGGCGCGCGCGCCGGTCGCGTGCGATGCGCGGCGGGCCCGCGATCGCGGCGCGGGCGGGCGGCGAGCAGGGTCATGACGTCGGCCGCCGGCGCAGCGCCAGGAGCGCGGTCGCGGCGAGCGCCGCGACGAGCTGGGCGACGAGGGCCGTCGTCTTGTCCGGGTAGAAGGCCGGCTCGAAGAGCAGCGGCAGTCCGATCGCGGTCAGATCGAGCGGGACGAGGGCCGTGACGATGATGAGCGCGGCCCCGCCGGCGGCGATGACGAGGGCGAGGGCATCCGCCCATCGATGCCGCGCGATGACGACCACCGCGACCGCGACGAGGTTGGCCGCGGCCTGGATGCGGAAGAGGTCGCCCTGCGTGACGATCGTGCCCGCGATCGCGTCGAAGGGGGCGGCGAGCCGGAGGTGGATCACGGCGTTGATGACGAGGGCGACGGCGAGGAGGCCGGTGGCGATCCAGCGGAAGTAGCGCATGAGCGGGCCCTTCGGTGCGGTGACGATGCGGAGGTGCTGCGGAGGTGCTGCGGAGGTGCTGCGGAGGTGCGGAACGAGAACGGCCGGTGGAGGTGCCTGGGGGCGCCCTCCACCGGCCGAGGCGGTGCAGTTACTGCAGGATCTCGATGACTACTGGAGCTCGAGGTTGGTGGCGATGCCGCCGGCGAGCGCGTTCGCGGTCATCGGCATGTGGCTCGCGGCCTCCTTGAGGAGGTCGAAGTAGGCCGGGTCGTTCGCGATGTTGGCGTCGATCGCGGCGAGCAGCGAGACGGCGTGCATCTCGAGCTCGGCCTGGACGGCCTCAGCCGGCAGCTCCGGGACGACCGAGTTGATCAGCTGACCGAACGACACGGCGTAGCCGTTGAGGTCGGAGACGGCCTGGTCGACGCCGGCCTGGTCGCCCGTGGCCTTCGCGACCGTGTAGTTCACGAAGAACGGGATGTGCGAGCGCCACGAGTCGAGGAACGGCTGCTCGGCATCGGGGTAGGCGGAGCCGACGAGCGCGGCGACCTCGACCGAGTTCTCGTCGAGCGCGGCGACGGCGGCGCCGACCTGCTCGGTGGTGAGGTCTCCGCCGTCCTGCAGCGCCTGGTCGATCGCGGCACCGGCGAGGTACACGTGGTCGGCGAGCAGCGCGGTGAGCTGCGCGCGGAGGTTCGAGCCGTCGCTGTTGACGGTGTCGATCATGGGCGCCTCGGCCTCCTCGGAGGTCATGGGCTCCTCGGCGGCCTCCTCGGCGGGAGCCGAGCAGCCGGAGAGGACGAGGGCCGCGGCGAGGCCGAGGCCGGCGAATGCGATGGTCTTGCGCATGGAGTGCTCCTTGGTTGTGTGGTGTGCGGTAGCGGAACGTGCGGTCGTGCGGCTCGCGCCTCAGCCCTCGACGATGACCATGGCGTTCATGGTCAGGTGCGGCTGGCAGAAGTACGGGTACTCGCCTGCCTCGTCGAAGGTGAAGGTGAACGTGTCGCCCTCCTGCCCCTTCGGCGCGAGCGCGTGATCGAAGAGACCGTCGGCCGTCTGGGAGCCACGGAGACCCGTGCTCTCGTTGACGTCGCCCCAGGCACCCGAGGTGATCGTGTGCCCGATGGTCTCGCCGTTGCGCCACGTGACCGTGGTGCCGACGGGGACCGTGATCGTCTCGGGCATGAACTTCAGCCCGATCGTGATCACCTCGTTCTCTCCCGGTGCGAGCGACTCGTCGGCCGGAGCTGATTCGCTCTGCTGCCCTGGAGCGCCCTCGGTCGGCGCCGGTGCGGCGCATCCCGAGAGCACGAGCAGAGCCGCAGGGATCATCAGCAGGCCGGCGAGGCGTGCTCGCCCGGGGCGGAGGGTCCGAGTGGTGGGTGACATGCAAGGGGTTCGGCACCCTCGGCCCGAGGGTTTGCGCATTCGGGCCGAGTTCGGCTGACTCTCAGGTTCGGCGGGCCGCTCGGGCGACGGGATGGTCGAGCGCAGCATCCGGGCACAGAAGTGCCGGCCCGCAGAACGCCTCTCGGCGCGTGGCCGCTCGAAGCGGCTGAAGTTGGAGCCCGGGGTTACTGCGGACCGGCACTGTCGAGTGTAACGGCGGGGTCGGCCGCGGCATTCCGCGAGCGTCCAGGTTCGGCCCGGCGACCAGCGGGGCCTCCGTTCTCGGCGCGCGGCGGGTGCCCTCGGACCCAGCATGCGCAACTCAGGAACCGCAGACGCGCATGCCCGTCATCGCAGGCACGGCGGGGTCGAAGAGACGAGCGATTCCTGAGTTGCGCATCGGCCTCGATCCCGACCGAGGAGCGGCGCGTCCCGGTTCGCGCTAGTCGAGGTCGCCGGCGCGCTCCAGCCGCGCGCACGCGGCGAAGTCGCGAGCCGACGCCGCGAGCCGCGCGGCGCGCGTCGTGAGTTCGGCGGCTCGCGCGTCGTCGACGGCGGCGTCGGCGTCGTCGGCGAGGTCGGCGGCTCCCGCGGCGGCGGTGCGGCAGAACGCGGCGGCGCGCTCGAGGGCGACGGCGAAGTCGCCGACGTAGGCGCCGCGCAGCACGGCGTCGGCGAGGTCGCGGATCTGGTCCGGGCCGGTGGGTGCCTCGGCGCCGGCGACGACGACGTCGGCGGTCGCGAGCACCTCGCTCCCGCGCTGGAAGAGCAGCGCGGTGCCCGCGGGGTCGGCGCGGATGAGGGCCCGTAACAGCGACAGTCGCCATAGGGCGCCCGGCAGCGAGCGGGCGCCGGCGCGCGACCAGAGCTCGGCGAGCGTGTCGAGCCCGTGCTCGTCGGTGTAGGCGACCATGCGCTCAATGAGGTCGGGGTCGTCGCTCGCGCGCACGCGGTGCACGAGCGCCCGCGCGCTGTCATGGGCGATGCGCAGAGTCACGGCGGGGTCGAGCCCGCCCTCGTAGGCCTCGAAGTGCGCGCTCGGCACCCGCACGGGTCGGAGGTGTCGATCGGCCATGCGTTCCACGGTACTCGCGCGGTCTGGACGCCCCGCCACCGCCGCAGCGCACCCCGGCGCGCGGTAGATTCGTACCGCGGGCCTCTAGCTCAGTCGGTAGAGCAGCGGACTTTTAATCCGCGGGTCGTGGGTTCGAGCCCCACGGGGCCCACCGCTCAGTCCTCGGTACCGGCGCGGGGGCCGGGCATGTCCTTCGTCACGGTGAAGGCGCCGATGATCGTCTCGCCGTCGCTCGCGTACACGTCGACCACGCGCTCGCCCGACTCGAGCGAGCCGGCGACGTTGCGCGCCAGCTCGAGCTCGCTCACGCGCACGTAGCCGATCTGGCCGTCGTCGGTGGGCGCCGCGAGAAGGTCGGGGACCTGGCTGCCGTTGGCGCTGCCGTAGGTCTCGCCGCGCTCGTTGACCGGGAACTCCACGGCGGCCCCGTCGGCGCCGGCGATCTGCGCCTGGCCGCCGCTGACGCTGTCGCCGATCGCCGGCGCCATGATGAGAAGAGTGACGATCGCGGCGACTCCGGCGACGGCGGCGATGATGATCTTGACGGTGCTGGTCATGCGAGACTCCGAGTCCGACCTCCGGCCCACTCCCCCGATGGATGGCGCGGTCGATCTGGATCTCATCCAACCAGGCGCCGGGCATCCTCGATACCGCGCCGGTGCCCCCACTTAACGGGGCCGCCTCACCGACGACGAGGCGACGGATGCCCTACGCGGGCCGGCAGATCCCCCAGCTGCCCGACCACGACTCGCCGGGCTGCAGCCAGCGCAGTCCGATGCCCGAGTTGAGCGCGTCGGCGGGAGCCGTCATCGGCTCGACCGCGATCCCGGTCTGCTGGCCGTGCGCCCCGGGGAAGATGCGGGTGACGAAGACCTGCAGCCACTCCCACTCGCGACCCTGCCACAGCTCCGTCTCGGTGCCGTCGGGCGCCGAGAGCACCGTGCGGATGATCCCGTCGCCGTCGGGCTCGACGCGCCAGGCGTCGTCGAAGCGGGCGTCCTTCACCGCGACGCCGTCGCTCAGGTCGAAGAGCGTGCCCGCGACCGGCTCGAGGCCATCGGGGTTCAGGCGGTCGTCGACGATGACGTGCTCGACCGTGCGTGCGGTGATCGTGAGCTCGTCGACCAGGTGGTCGCCCACCGCGAGGAAGGGGTGCGCGCCGAACGCGATCGGGGCGGCGTGGGTTCCGATGTTGGTCGCCGAGTGCGTGACGCGGATCCCGTTGCCGGTCAGCGCGTACTGGACGGTCGTCCAGAGATGGAAGGGCCAGCCGTGCTGCGGGACGATCGCCGCGCCCAGCGTCACCGAGTCGTCCCACTTCTCCACGACGCGGTACGGGGTGTTGCGCAGCAGGCCGTGGATGGCGTTGCTCCGCTCGACCTCCGTGATGTCGAGCTGCAGCGCCGTCCCCTCGTGCACCCAGCGGCCGTCGCGCACGCGGTTCGGCCAGGGGGCGAGCACGATGCCGTGCCCGAACGGCGGGGTCGACTCGCGGGGGAAGCCCTGAACGAGCGCGTGCCCGTCGACCGAGAGCAGCCGCAAGGCGGCCGCGACCTCCGTGATGGTCGCCTCGACGGTGCCGTGGGCGCCGTCGTGGCGGAGGTGGAACTGCTCACCGGTGGGGGCTGCGATGCGGGTCACGTCGTCAGACTAACGCCGGGCGGCTCCGGCGCGCGGCCTCAGCGGCGTCGGGGCGGGACCGCTCTCACTCGCAGCCCGGCCGCATCGAGAGCCGCGGCATCCCCCTCATCGAGACCGGTGTCGGTGATGAGCTCGTCGATCTCGTCGAGGTGCGCCACGCGGCCCAGGTGCGCCTGGCCGATCTTGCTCGAGTCGGCGACGAGCAGGCGCCGGGCGGCGCTCGCGACCATGCGACGCTTGACCTCTGCCTCGGGCAGGTTGACGTTCGTGACGCCGTGCTCGACGTGGACGCCCGTCGCGCCGAGGATCGCGAGGTCGGCGCGCACGTCGTCGAGCAGCGTCGTCGCGAGCGGGTTCACGAGCGAGTGCTGCAGCGAGCGCACCGTGCCTCCCGTGACGACGACCGTGAAGCGGGGGATGGCCGGCTCGAGCGCGAGCGCGATGGCGAGCCCGTTCGTCACGACGACGAGCTCGCTCAGGTCGGCGCGCGCGACGAGGGCGTGGGCCACCGCGAGGGTCGTGGACCCGACGTCGAGCAGCACGCTCTCGCCCGAGCGCACCTGCTCGGCAGCGGCCGCCGCGATCGCCTCCTTCGCCCGGGTGAGCCGGGCGCGCGACTGCTCGAGGCTCGACTCGCGCTCGGCGACGAGGCCCTTCGGCATCGCCCCGCCGTGGACGCGCGCGATGCGGCCGTCGCCCTCGAGCGCGGCGAGGTCGGTGCGCACCGTGACCTCGCTCACGCCGAGCTCGCGGGCCAGGTCGGTGACGCGGGCGAACCCGCGCCGGGCGATGGAGGCGGCCATGCGCTCGCGGCGCAACGGGGCGGAGTCGGCCACGGGCATCCTCGTCGTATCAGTCGGGCTTTCGGAAGTCGTCGATATCGAAAGCGTAGGGCTTGTGAAATCGCAAGGCCAGGTTCGTAGCATGGAGTGTGCCCATCACCACGCGCCCCACGACGCTCGCCGACGGCCGCGAGCTCATCTACTTCGACGACGCGGACTCGACCCTCGGGCCCGAGCGCTCGATCGATGCGCGCCTGCTCGACCCGCGGCCCGACACCGCCCGCATGCGGCAGGACGTCCTGACCGGCGAGTGGGTGTCGATCGCGAGCAACCGGCAGAACCGGGTGTTCCTGCCGCCCGCCGATCAGGACCCGCTCGCGCCGCAGAGCGCCGCCAACCCGAGCGAGATCCCGTCGAACTACGACGTCGCCGTCTTCGAGAACCGCTCGCCGAGCTTCGGGCCCGACCTGCAGCACCCCGAGGCGCCCGCGGGCCTCGCCGACCTGCGCGCGATCGGCCTCGAGCGCACGCGCGCGAGCGTCGGCCGCTGCGAGGTCGTGTGCTTCGCCCCCGACCACGAGGGCTCGTTCGGCTCGCAGACCGTCAGCCGCGCGCGCACCGTCATCGAGGCGTGGGCGCAGCGCACCGAGGCCCTGTCGCGGATGCCCGGAATCGAGCAGGTCTTCGTCTTCGAGAACCGCGGGCAGGAGATCGGGGTGACCCTGCCCCACCCGCACGGGCAGATCTACGCGTACCCCTTCATCACGCCGCGGACGTCGACGCTGCTGCGCTCGATCGAGACTGTCGGGCCCGACCTCTTCGGGCGGATCCTGGAGACCGAGCAGGCGGGCCCGCGCGTGCTCGCCCGCACCGAGCACTTCACCGCCTTCGTGCCGTTCGCCGCGCGCTGGCCGCTCGAGATCCACCTCCTGCCGCACCGGCACGTGCCCGACCTCGCCGGGCTGACCGACGAGGAGCGCGACGACCTCGCGCCGCTCTACCGCCGCCTGCTGCGCGGGCTGGACGCCGTCTACGACTCCCCGACGCCGTACATCGCGGCCTGGCACCAGGCGCCCGTGAACGAGGGGCGGGATGCCGTGCGCCTGATGCTCCAGGTGACGAGCCCGCGCCGCGCCGCTGACAGACTGAAGTACCTCGCCGGGTCGGAGGCCGCCATGGGCGCCTTCATCGGCGATGTGGCCCCCGAAGCGCAGGCCGCCGTCCTGCGCGCGGCGATCGAGAAGGCAGATCAGAGTTGAGCACCGACATCCGCGACGACACCCGCGCCGGCTTCACCGAGCTCTTCGGACGCGAGCCCGAGGGGCTCTGGTCGGCTCCGGGCCGCGTCAACCTCATCGGCGAGCACACCGACTACAACGAGGGCTTCGTGCTGCCGTTCGCGATCGACCGGCGCACGGTCGTCGCCGTCGGGCTGCGGGATGACCGGGTCGTCCGCGTCGCGTCGACGATCGCCGACGATGTGGTCGAGATCGCGCTGTCGGACCTCGCGCCGTCGGTGCTGAGCGGCTGGCCGGCGTACCCGCTCGGGGTCGTGTGGGCGTTCAGCGAGTTCGGCGCCGACCTGTCGGCCGTGCCCGGCCTCGACCTGTTCATCGACTCGGACGTGCCGCTCGGGGCGGGGCTCTCGTCATCGGCGGCGATCGAGTCGGCGGTCGCGCTCGCGCTCAACGACGTCTGGCGGCTGGGCCTCGACCGCCCCACGCTCGCCCGCGTCGGCCAGCGGGCCGAGAACGTCGCCGTCGGTGCCCCGACCGGGATCATGGACCAGTCGGCGTCGCTTCTGGGGCGCGCCGACCACGCGGTCTTCCTCGACTGCCGCACGCTCGAGAGCGAGCTCGTGCCGCTCGGGCTCGCCGAGGCGGAGCTCGCGATCCTCGTGATCGACACCGGGGTGAAGCACTCGCACGCGACGGGCGGCTACGGAGAGCGCCGCGCGGCGTGCGAGCGCGGGGCCGCCGTGCTCGGCGCCGCCTCCCTGCGCGACGTCTCGGTCGACGATCTGCCGCGCGCTCAGGAGCTGCTCGACGACGTCACCTTCCGGCGCGTGCGCCATGTCGTGACCGAGAACCAGCGCGTTCTCGACACCGTCGAGGTGCTGCAATCGGGCGGCGGCGCGGCCGCGATCGGCGATCTGCTGGATGCCTCGCACCGCAGCATGCGCGACGACTTCGAGATCTCGGTGCCCGAGCTCGACCTCGCCGTCGAGACCGCCGTGCAGGCGGGAGCCCTCGGCGCCCGCATGACCGGCGGAGGGTTCGGCGGCGCGGCGATCGCGCTCGTGCGGGTCGGCGACCTCTCGCGCGTGCAGGTCGCGGTCGACAACGCGTTCGGCGAGCACGGGTTCGGCCAGCCGGACACCTTCGTGGTGTTCGCGTCGGACGGCGCCGCGCGCAACTAGCGGCGACCGCCGCCCGACGACGCTGGGTGCGCGATGTGACGGCAGCTTCCCGCGTGCACTCGCGCGGAGTGGTCCGCCTAGCGCGCGATCGCGAGCGTCGCAGCCGTCTCGCCGAGGATTCGGTCGGCGACGTCGGGGTCGTCGCTCACCTTCCCGCCGTACGACGGGATCATGCGCGAGAGCGCGGGCGCCCACCCCTGGACGCGGTCGGGGAAGCAGCGAGCGATGAGCTCGAGCATGATGGGGGCCGCCGTGGAGGCTCCGGGCGATGCGCCGAGCAGGCCGGCGATCGTGCCGTCCGCCGAGGCGACGACCTCGGTGCCGAACTGCAGCACTCCGCCCTTCTCGGGGTCGCGCTTGATGACCTGGACGCGCTGACCGGCCACCATCCTGTACCAGTCCCGGCCATCCGCCTTCGGGTAGAAGTCGCGGAGGGCGTTCAGGCGGTCCTCGCGGCTCGCGGTGAGCTCGCCCACCAGGTACTTCACGAGGTCGAAGTTGCGCAGGCCCACCTGCAGCATCGGCACGATGTTGTGCCAGCGGATCGAGGCGAACAGATCCAGCCACGAGCCCGTCTTCAGGAACTTGGGGCTGAACCCGGCGTAGGGGCCGAAGAGCAGGGAGGTCTCGCCGTCGACGACGCGCGTATCGAGGTGCGGCACCGACATGGGCGGCGCGCCGACCGAGGCCTTGCCGTAGACCTTCGCGAGATGCCGGGCGACGACCTCGGGGTTGTCGCTGCGGAGCCACTCGCCGCTGATCGGGAAGCCGCCGAAGCCGCGGATCTCCGGGATCCCGCTCTTCTGCAGCAGCGGCAGCGCGTGGCCGCCCGCGCCGACGAACACGAAGCGCGCCTCCACCTCGGTGGGGGTGCCGCCGACCTCGTGGCGCATCGACACGCGCCACGCGTCGTCCTTCAGCTTCTTCAGCCCCGTGACGCGGTGCTCGAGGTGCAGCGACGCCCCGTTCGCGACGAGCCCGTCGACGAGGAGCCGGGTGAGCGCCCCGAAGTCGACGTCGGTGCCCGCGGCCATGAACGTCGCGGCGATCGGCTGATCCTTCGCGCGGCCCGGGATGAGCAGGGGCGCCCAGGCGCGGATCTGCGCGACGTCCTCGCTGTACTCCATGCCCGCGAACAGCGGGTGGTCCTTCAGGGCCTCGAAGCGCTTGCGCAGGTACTCGACGTTCGCCTCGCCCCACACGAAGCTCATGTGCGGGGTCGAGTTGAGGAAGGCCTTCGGCTCGGGCAGCAGGCCCTCGCCGACGAGGTACGACCAGAACTGCCGCGACACCTGGAACTGCTCGTTGACCTTCACCGCGTTGGCGATGTCGATCGTGCCGTCGGGCCGCTCGGGCGTGTAGTTGAGCTCGCAGAGGGCGGCGTGACCGGTGCCGGCGTTGTTCCACGGGTTGGAGCTCTCGAGCGCGACATCGCTCAGCCGCTCGTAGATCCGGATGTCCCACTCCGGCTCGAGCTGCTGCAGCAGGGTGCCGAGGGTCGCGCTCATGATGCCCCCGCCGATCAGGGCCACGTCGATGCGTTCAGTCATGATTGACGAGTTTACGCCCGCGGCCTGCGCGTCCGCGCCGCGCGACTAGGGTGGAGCGAGTGATTCTGCCCCTTCTTCTCGTCGGCGCAGTCGGCGGACTTCTTTCGGGCATGTTCGGCGTCGGCGGCGGATTCATCATGGTCCCCCTGCTCATGTGGCTCGCCGGCATGGACCAGCGCCGAGCGGCCGCCACCTCCCTCCTCGCGGTCGTTCCGATCGCCGCTGTGAGCGCGATCGGCTACGGCATCCAGGGCGAGATCGACCTCTTCGCGGCGCTCATCGTCGGCGGAGGGGCGCTCGTCGGCGCGCCGATCGGAACCTGGCTCCTGCGCCGCCTCCCCGTCGGCTGGCTCCTGTGGATGTTCATCGTCGGCATGCTCGTCGTCGCGCTCCGGCTCGTCCTCGTCGCCCCCGAGCGCGGCGCCGAGGTGGAGTTCTCGACAGGCGTCCTGTTCGGCTACCTGCTGCTCGGCCTCGTCATGGGCACCGCCTCGGGCATGTTCGGCATCGGCGGCGGCGTCATCGCGGTGCCCGTGCTCATGACCGTCTTCGGCATGGGCGATCTGCTCGCGCGCGGCACGTCGCTCATCGCGCTCATCCCGGCCGCGATCCTCAGCTCGTCCCTCAATCTGAAGGCGGGGATGCTGTCGGTGCGCGACGCCGCGATCGTCGCGGCCCCTGCGCTCCCCGCCTCGATCGCGGGGGTGTGGCTCGCGTTCCTGGTCCCGCCGTCGGTCGGCGGCATCCTGTTCGCCGCCCTGCTGCTCGCCCTCGCAGCGCAGCTGGCGATCCGCGACCTCAGGAAGCGGCGAGCAGCTCGCTGACCCCGTCGACGATCGCGGCGACGCCTCCGAGGTAGGAGAACACGATGACGGCGCCGCGGGCCGCTCGCGTGCTGACGCGCGTCGAGAGCGCCTCGCCCGCGGTCAGTCCGATGACGATGCCCGCGATCACGATGACCCAGATCCACCAGTCGATCTCGGGCAGCCGCCCCCCGCCGGCGACGACCTTGGTGAAGAACGACGTCGCCCCCAGGGTGATGAAGTAGGGCTGCAGCGTCGCCGCGAACGACGACTGCTCCCAGCGCGTGAGGATGCCGTAGATGCTGATCGGCGGACCGCTGATGCCCGCGGTCGCGCTCATGAACCCCGAGGCCGAGCCGGTGGCGAAGGCGGCGGGCTGGTTCGCGTAGACGCGGTCGGCACGCGTGACGCGCAGCGAGATGGTGAGCGCGATGACCAGGATCACGCCGATGATGATCTGCAGCCACGGGCCGCCGAGCAGCACGCTCACGATCGACCCGGGGATGATCGCGAGCAGCGCGGGGATGACGATGCGCGCGTACTGACGCCAGTCGACGCGCCGCCAGACCCGCGTCAGCACGAGCGACGACGACACCGCGCCGCAGATGTTGACGACCATGACCCCGTCGAAGGGGCCGATGAGAAGGACGAGCACGGGCGCGACGACGAGCGCGAAGCCGAAGCCCGAGACGCGCTGCGACATCGCGCCGACGAGGACGGCGGCGCCGACCAGCAGCGCCACCGCTCCCTGATCGATCAGCGCCCCGGCTGCCGGGTGAGCAGCGCGCGCGGGGTGGTCTCGAGGATGGCCTCGTGCACCTCCGGCCGGTCGGCGAGGGCGCGGCGCACCGACCCGACAGGGTCGGGGTCGGCCATGTCGAACGGGTAGTCGCTGCCGAGGCAGAGGCGGTCCTCGCCCACGCGCTCGAGCAGGAACCGCAGCGAGGCGTCGTCGTGCGTGAGCGTGTCGAAGAAGAACCGGTCGAGCAGCTCGGATGGCTTCACCGGCAGGTGCTCGCGCGACTCGGGTCGCACGCTCCAGCCGTGGTCGAAGCGCCCGATCTGGTACGGCAGGAACCCCCCGCCGTGGAGCAGCGCGAAGCGCAGCCCGGCGTTGCGGGTGAGCACGCCCTGGAACAGCAGCGACGCGGCCGCGATCGTCGAGTCGAGCGGGTTGCCCACGTAGTTGTGGATGTAGTGGTCGTGCATGCGGTCGACGCCGGCGACGTCGGCGCCCGGGTGCAGCACGATCGCCATGCCGAGCTCGTCGATGCGCCTCCAGACGTCCTCGTGCCGCGGGTCGCCGAGATTGACGCCGGCGACGTTGGTTCCGAGCTCGAGGCCCGCGACCTGCGGGATCGCGGCGAGCCGCTCGAGCTCGGCGATCGCGTGCTCGGGGCTCTGCATCGGCAGGTGCCCGAGGGCGACGAAGCGATCGGGGTGACTGGTCGCCATCTCGATGAGCGCGTCGTTGTGCAGCCGCGCGGCCGTCGCGGCCGCGGCATCCTCGACCCGGTAGTTGAAGTGGGGAGGAGGGACGCTGACGGCCTGCATGGTCACGCCCGCGGCATCCATGTCGGCGATGCGCGCCTCGATATCGAACATGCCGGCGGGGATGGGGCCGCTGATGCGGCCCCCCGGGTACTCGAACCACCAGGCCCCGTCGCGCTCGACCACCTTCGGCGCGACCTGCGGCACCTCGCTCGCGGCGGCCGCGATGAAGCCCTCGGGGACGGCGTGGGCGTGGATGTCGATCGTCATTGCTTCTCCAGGTCGGGTCGCGTGATCTCGGTGCGGCGCCAGAACACGATCTTGCGCTCGGCGTACCAGATGCCGAGGTAGACCACGAGGCCGATGACGAGGAAGAGGAAGATGATCACCCAGTAGGCGGCGGTGTCGTACCCGCCGCGGTAGCGGATCATCAGGTAGCCCAGGCCGCCGGTCGAGCCGATGAACTCCGACACGATCGCGCCGATGATGGCGGTCGTCGCACCGAGCTGCAGGCCGCCGAAGATGACGGGCAGCGCCGTCGGGATGCGGACCTTCGTCATGACCTGCCAGCGCGACGCCTTGAGCGAGCGCATGAGGTTGATCGCGCTCGGCTCGGCGAGGCCGAGGCCGGACAGCGTCGTGATGAACACCGCGTAGAAGCACGCGATCGCGGCCTGGAGGATCTTGCCCTCGACGCCGAAGCCGATCCAGGCGATGATGAGCGGCGCGAGGATGACGGTCGGGATGGCCTCGAGCGCGGACAGGAACGGCAGGTACGCCGTCCGCAGCCGGTTCGAGGAGCTCAGCAGCACGCCGAGGAAGAAGCCGACGGTCGCGCCGAGGACGAAGCCGCCGGCGATCTCGAGGAGGGTGCGGATCACCTGGTCGCCGAATCCCATCGCGCTGAGCACGCGGGGGAAGGCGGCGACGACCGACTCGGGGGTGGGCAGGAGGATCGGCGACACCGACTTCGTCACGGTCGTCGCGAGCCACCAGGCCAGGAGGATGAGGGGCAGCAGCCCCACCGTGACGATGTACGGGGAGAACTTCTTGCGCTTCTTCTCGGACTGGTCGATCGCGATCTGCGCGATCACCTCTGTTCTCGTCATCGCTTCCTCGCTCGGGATTCTTCGGACCAGAACACCACGCGGCGCTCGACGACGTCGGCGAGCGAGACGAGGGCGACCGCGATGATGACCACCACGAGCACGACCGCGTAGGTCAGGGACATGTTGAGCTGGCTGGCGAACTCCTTGGCGAGCTTGCCGAGGCCGCCGTCGGAGGCGGAGAGGATCTCGGCCACGAGGACGCCGGTGAAGGCCAGCAGGAGGGCGTGCTTGACGCCGACCATGATCATGGGCACCGCCGAGGGCAGCTGGAGCTTCGTGAAGACCTGCCAGCGGCTGGCCTTGAGCGACTGCATCAGCTTGAACTCGTTGGCGTTCGGGAGGGCGAGGCCGACCATCGTGTCGATCCACACCGGGAAGAAGCAGATGATGACGGCGAGCGCGATCTTGCTCTCGGAGCCGAAGCCGAGCCACCCGATCAGCAGCGGGGCGAGCACGACCTTCGGGAGCGCCTGCACGGCGATCGCGTAGGGCGTGATGGCGGTGCGGATGAAGGGCGAGATTCCGAGCGCGACGCCCATGACGAACCCGAAGGTGACGCCGATGACCCAGGCGATCGCGACCGCGTAGAGCGTCTTGCCGAGGTCCTCCCACCAGTACCCGCCGCTGACGAGCTGGCCGAAGCCGAGGATCGTGTCGCTGAAGGTGGGGAAGAGGATCCGGTTGACGATGCCGATCTGCGGGATGACCTCCCACAGCAGGATCATGATCGCGACGGTCGTGATCGAGATCCAGAGCGAGCCGCGCCGGATGCGCGACCACAGGCTCTCCCGTGCGACGAGCGGGGCGGATGCGCGCGGGGTCGGCGGCATGGTCGTCGTCGTGGCGGTCACTGGAGTTCCAGCATCCGGCGGGCCTCCGCCACGAGCTTCACGAAGTCGTTCGTGGTCTGGAGGTCGGGCGTGCGCGGACGGTCGAAGGGCACCTCGAGGATGCCGACGAGGCGTCCGGGCCGCGCGCTCATGACGGCGATGCGGTCGGACATGAAGACCGCCTCGGTGATGTTGTGCGTCACGAGCACGGCCGTGCTGCCGGAGTACGCCTGCAGGCGCAGGAGCTCCTGGTTCATGGCCTCGCGCGTGAACTCGTCGAGAGCGCCGAAGGGCTCGTCGAGCAGGAGGAGCTTGGGGTCGTGCAGGAGCACTCGGCAGAGGGCCGCGCGCTGCTGCATGCCGCCGGAGAGCTGCCAGGGGTAGGAGTCGCGGAAGTCCTTGATCCCCACCATGCCGAGCAGCTCGTCGGCCTTGGCGATGTAATCCTTCTTCTTCTCGCCGAAGATCTCGACGGGCAGGAGAACGTTGTCGAGCGTGGTGCGCCAGGGGAACATGACGGCCTGCTGGAACATCATGCCGATCTCGCGGCGGGGCTCGATCATGGGCTCGCCGCTGAAGGTGATCGTCCCCTCGGTCGCGGAGAGCAGGCCGCCCATGATGTTCAGGGCGGTCGACTTGCCGCAGCCGCTCGGGCCCAGGAGGGAGAGGAACTCCCCCTCCTGGACCTCGAGGTTCAACCCACTCAGGGCGACCATCTCCTTCTCCCCCGAGCCGAAGCGCTTGGTGACGCCTTCGGCTCGTACGAGGGGTGCAGTCTGGGTCATGGTCGTCATGGTGTCGTGAATCCGTTCTCGTCGTTGAGGGTCGGAGAGCTCGGTACTACTGGTTCTGGAGCTCGTAGTTCGCGGCGTCCTCCTCGACGCGCTCACGATCGAAGTCGTTCGCGGCGTCGATGAAGTCGTCGTTGAGGACGTCCTCGGCGTTCACGGCCTGGTAGTCGGCGGAGGTCGACTGGATCAGGTCGAGGAAGGCCTGGGTGCCCTCGACGTCGTGCGCACCGATGCGCTCGATGTCGGCCGGCGGCACCTGCTCGAGCGACAGCTCGAAGCGGAGGTCGCCCTGCGAGATGCCGTCGGCGTTCTGCTCGAACGCGGCGGGGATGGCTCCTCGCATCATGTCACGGCAGGCCTCCTCGTTCTGCAGGCAGAAGTAGATGCCCATCGCGGTTCCCGTGGCGAAGCGCTGGAAGGCCTCGGGCTTCTCGGCGACCCGGGCGGGGGTCGAGATGATGCCGCGGGCGGGGAAGGTGTTGTAGATCGACGGCGTGAGGTCGTTGAGGTACACGCCCGCCGTCTGCACGGCGAAGATGTCGTTGTACGCGGTGGAGTACGCGTCGACCGAGCCGTTCTCGAGGGCCGCGAGGGTCTCGGGGCCGCCGTCGCCGATCGGGACGAACGTCACCTCGGTCAGCGGGTCGATGCCGGCCTCGCGCAGCGCCGCCTCGAGGAAGGCGACCTCGCCGCCGCCCGGCTCCGAGATACCGATGTTGGTGCCCTTGAGGTCGGCGATCTCCGTGATCGGCCCGTCCTTCGGCGCGAAGATGCCGAAGATCGCGCCGCTGGAGTACGTGAACACGTTCACGACCTCGAGGCCGACGAGGGCCGCCTCGCCGAAGGCGGGGGCGGAAGGGTTGCCGGCGTCGAGGTTGCCGGCGATGACCTGCTCCATGGCGTCGCCCGAGCCGCCCGTTCCGACGAACTCGACGTCGAGCCCGAGCTCGTCGTAGTAGCCCAGGGTGTCGGCGGCGAGCCAGCCCCACCACTCGGCGGTGTAGGTGTCCTCGGAGGCCATGCCCATCGTGAACTCGTAGCGCTCCTCGCCGTCCTCACCGGGCTCGGCCGCCGGGGCGGCGCACGCCGTGAGGGTGAGGGCCGCGATCGCGCTCAGCGCGGCGAACTTCAGCTGCGTCTTCATGCTCGAATCTCCTTTGAATCGGTGCATCGGGGTGGTGCGGGTGTTCCTGCAGTTCGGGGGCGCGGGGATCATCAGCGGTCTCCGCGTCTACTGCTCAATGTGTCAGGGCAGTAGGGCAATGTCAAGACAGTGTCTTACTTTTTCTGCGTCGTGTCGGATTCGCCCTTCGACGGCGGGGAGACGGGTGCGGAGATCTCCACCTCGGCACCCGCGGTCATCAGGGCGAACGCCTCCGGCATGCGCTCCGCGACCGCGCGCTGGGCGCGGAACCCGCTGCAGTGCATGGGCGAGACGAGTCGCAGGCCCCGCTCGATGAGGCCGTCGACCGTGCGATCGATCTTCTGCTGCGTGATGCCGGCGTGGCCGAGATGGAACCCGCCCATCACGCCGTGCAGCGGCGCGTCCGGCGCGAGCGAGGAGGCGTGGTCGAGCGAGCTCAGCACGCCCGAGTGCCCGCACGGGTCGAGGACGATGAGCCCCACCCCCGTGACGTTGATCACGAGCGTCAGGTAGTCCTCCAGCGGGTCGGCGTGCACGTGACCGTCGCGCACGCTGAACCGACCGGCCGGGACCTCGTGCTCGAAGTCGACCGAGATCGGGATCTCGCCGCTCGTCATGACGCCCGGCGCGAGGTCGAGCGGCTCGCGCACCTTCACGAGCGCCGCCCCCGCCTCCTCGAGCTCGCGCTCGGTGAGGCCGCGGTTGAAGTACTGGATCATGAGGTCGGGCCGCCGGATCGACCGGGGATGGAAGGCGCTCGGGTGCACGACGAGCGGCACGCGGCGACCGATCGCCCCGAGCGCCGCGTAGATGCCCCCGAAATGATCGGGATGCCCGTGGCTGAGCACCACCTGGTCGATCTCGTCCCAGTCGAGGCCGAGCACCGTCGCGTTGTGGATGATCGGGATCCCGCTCATGCCCGCGTCGAACAGGATCGTCGTCGTCCGGCCCGCAGTCGTCGCGCGGATCAGGAACGCGATGCCGTTCTCGGCGAGCGGGGTGCCCCGCCGCGGCAGGAAGTGCTCGGCCATCCCCTGCCGGCGGATGCCCGGCGAGTTCTGCATGAGCATGTCGATGTAGTTGTCGACGAGCACCGTGATGCTCACGTGGTCGGCTGACTGCATGTCTGACTCCGGTCTCTGACGCGAGGGGGCTAGGCGGGGGGCTGGTTCGAGAGGACGGCGGTGGCGTGCGCGGCGAGCGTGAGGCCCATGCCGTGGACGAGCGAGAGCCGGGCATCCGGCACCTGTCGTCGGCCGGCCGCGCCGCGCAGCTGCTGCACCGCCTCGATGATCAGGAACATGCCGAGCATGCCGGGGTGCACGTGCGAGAGGCCCGCGCCGTTGGTGTTGAGCGCGAGCTCACCCCCGGGGGCGACGCGGCCGCCCTCGACGAAGGCGCCGCCCTCGCCCTTGGCGCAGAAGCCGAGATCCTCCAGCAGCACGAGCAGGCTGATCGTGAAGGCGTCGTAGACGTGCACGGTGTCGATCTCGCCGAGCGTCACGCCCGCCATCTCGAGCGCGCGCGCCGAGCTGCGCGAGGCCTCGGTCGATGTGAGGTCGGGCATCTGCGAGAAGTTGCGGTGGTTCTGCGCCTCCCCCGTGCCGAGCAGGTAGACAGGGTCGGATCTCAGGTCGCGCGCGCGCTCGGCCGAGACGAGCACGACGGCGCCGCCGCCGTCGGTGACGAGGCAGCAGTCGAGCTTGTGCAGGGGGCTCGCGATGACGGGCGAGCTCACGACCTCGTCGATCGTGAGCGGCGCCGGGTACGGGGCGTCGTCGGTCAGCAGCGACCATGCGCGCGCGGCGACGGCGAGCTCGGCGAGCTGCTCGCTCGTCGTGCCGTACTGCGCCATGTGGCGGTTCGCGACCATGCCGAACGCGCCGATGGGGTGGATGAGCCCGTACGGCGCCTCGTACGGCGACGACTCGGCCATGCTCACGAGCTTCCCGGCGTCGCTGCGCTGGGTGCTGCCGTACGCGACCACGGCGACCTCGCACAGCCCCGCCTGGATGGCCGCGGCCGCGTGCCCGAGGTGCGCGACGAACGAGGCGCCGCCGATCGCGGTGGTGTCGACGAAGCGCGGATGGATGCCGAGGTACTCGCTGAGGGTGAGCGAGGGGAAGGCGTAGTACGACGACGAGGTGAAGACGCCGTCGACGTCGGCGAGCGTGAGCCCGGCGTCGGCGAGCGCACGCGTCACCGAGACGGCCATGAGGCCGACGGGCGAGCGCCCCTCCGTGCGGAAGGTGTCGACCTGCGCGGCGCCGACGATGGCAGCGGTGCCCCGGATGCTCACGAGTCCTCCCCCGCGCGCCGGAAGCGCAGCACCGTGAGGCGCTCGTCGATGTCGTCGAACCACGCCTCGACGCTCTGCCCGACCGCGACCGACTCCGGGTCGACGCCCGGCAGGTCGGCCATGACGCGGAACCCCTCGTCGAGGTCGACGAGGACGAGCGTGTACGGCACGCGATCGGCGAGCAGCGGATGCCCGGCGCGATGCTGCGTCGTGAACGAGTGGATGCTCCCGCGCCCCGACGAGACGCGATCCTCGAGCGACTCCGAGCCGCAGCCCGGGCAGACCGTCCGCAGCGGGAAGATCACGGAGTCGCAGTCGGCGCAGCCCTGGTAGGTGACCTCGTGCGCGCGCAGGCGCTCGTAGTAGCGGGCCTCCTCACCCCGCGGAGTGATCGGCGGGACGGCGGTTCCGGTCATGAGCGGGCTCCGTTCTGCGGGGCGCTGTCGCGGATGCGGTCGAGCACGGCCGCGGTCACGTCGGCGGTCGTCGCGCTGCCGCCGAGGTCGGCGGTGCGCGGGCCGCCCTCGCCGAGCACGCCGCGCACGGCCTCCATGATCGTCGCCGCGGCGGCGGTCTCGCCGAGGTGGTCGAGCATCATCGATGCCGACCAGATCTGGCCGATGGGGTTCGCGATGCCGCGCCCGGCGATGTCGGGCGCCGAGCCGTGCACGGGTTCGAACATGCCGGGGACGTCGGCGTCGGGGTTGATGTTGGCTGAGGGCGCCATGCCCATGCTTCCGACGATGACCGCGCCGATGTCGGTGAGGATGTCGCCGAACAGGTTCGAGCCGACGACGACGTCGAGGTCGTGCGGGTGGCTCACGAAGCGGGCGGCGAGGGCGTCGACGTGCATGAGCCGGCCCTCGACGCCCGGGTGCTCGGCCATGACCTCGTGGAAGACCTCGTCCCAGAAGGTCATCGAGTGGATGATGCCGTTCGACTTCGTCGCCGAGGTCAGGCGGCCCGAGCGCTTCTCCGCGGCGCGCGCGGCGTACTCGATGATGCGCTTCGTGCCGCGCTTGGAGAACACGGCCTCCTGCACGGCGATCTCCTCCGGGGTGCCGGGGCGGAAGCGCCCGCCGACCTCGGAGTACTCGCCCTCGCTGTTCTCGCGCACGACGAGGATGTCGATGCCGCGGCTCGTGTCGCGCAGCGGGCTCTCGACACCGGGCAGCAGCAGCGCGGGGCGGACGTTCGCGTACAGGTCGAACGCGCGGCGGATGGGGATGAGCAGCCCCCACAGCGAGACGTGGTCGGGCAGCGACGGGTCGCCGACCGCGCCGAGCAGGATGGCGTCGTGCTCGCGCAGCTGGTCGGTGCCGTCCTCCGGCATCATCCGGCCGTGCTCGTGATGGTAGGCGCAGCTCCAGGGAAGCTCGCGCCACCCGACCGCGAAGCCGTGCTGGGCGGCGACGGCCTCGACGACCTCGAGGGCGGGCGGCATGACCTCATGGCCGATGCCGTCGCCCGGGAGGACGGCGATCGAGTAGCGCGAGCCGCTGCTCACTTGATCGCCATGGGGTTCACGGGCGAGCCGACCGCGCGCGTGAAGGTCATGGGCGGCGCGCAGAAGAAGAAGTCGTACTGGCCGTCCTCGGCGCAGTCGTCGGCGAGCGCCTCGAAGTCGAAGATCTCGCCGATCCACAGGCCCATCCCGACGATGAACACGCAGTGCAGCGGCTGGAAGACGTCGGGCGTCTGGTTCGGCAGCACCTCCATGCCCCACGTGTCGACGGCGAGACCGGCGATGTCGCGGCCGTGGATGAACGGGATCGACTCGAGCCCCATCCCCGGCGCGGGTCCGCCCGCGTAGTCGCCCCACTTGCCCTTGCGCTCGCCCGTCATGCCCGTGCGGACCATGAGGAAGTCGCCGGCGCCGACCGTGACGCCGTGCATCTTCTCGGCCGCCTCGAGGTCCTCCGCCGTGATGGCGTAGCCGGGCTCGAGCGCGTCGACGCCCTTGAGCCGCGCGATGTCGAGCAGCACACCGCGGCCGGCCATGCTGGCGGCGGCGACGCCGACGGCGCCGACCTTGGCGCCCTTGCTCGTGACCTGCTCGGGGCCGAACCCGTTGTACATGTGGCCGTCGAAGAAGATGTGCGCGAGGGCGTCCCACTGGGTCGACGACTGCAGCGCCATGATGATGATGTCGTCGGTGCCGCGCAGGTGGCGGTCGTTGCCCTGGTAGAACTCGTCGACGACGGTGCCCATCGAGATGTCGCCGCCGTCGCGGAACATGAGGTGGATGGGGTTGAAGCGCCCGCCGAATCCGCCGCTCACCTGGGGCCCGCTCGCGTCCATCGGCAGGGCCATCGAGATGGTCTTGCCCGAGCGGATGCAGGCCGCGGCGGCCGCGACGCGCTCGGGGGTGAGGTGGTTGAGCGTGCCCCGATCGTCGTCGTCGCCCCAGCGCCCCCAGTTGGAGTACTGCTTCACGAGCTCGCGCACGGTCTCGACATTCGGCGTCGTTGCCATCGTGTCCTTCTCTCTATCCGGTGATCGGTGGTGCAGTCGGCGATTCGGGCCCTCAGGGGTAGCGGGGCGGATGCTCGGCGCTAGCCGCGCGCGCCCGCCTTGGTCGATCGCGCGCCGGCGTCGTAGCGGGAGCCGGCGCCGTAGTCGCCCGAGCGCAGGCGGTGCTTCTCGATCTTGGCCGTCGGGGTCTTCGGCAGGGCCTCGACGAGCTCGACGTAGCGGGGCACCTTGAAGGCGGCGAGCTGCTCGTCGCACCACGCGACGATCGCGGCCGGGTCGACGGTGCGGCCGTCGCGGGCGACGACGAAGACGCAGAGCTCCTCGTCGGTGAGCTCGCTCGGCACACCGATGACGGCGGACTCCTGCACGTCGGGGTGGGTGTTGACGATCATCTCGACCTCGAGGGAGGAGACGTTCTCGCCGCGGCGGCGCACGATGTCCTTCTTGCGGTCGACGAAGTAGAAGTAGCCGTCCTCCGCCTGCCACGCGCTGTCGCCCGTGTAGAGCCAGCCGTCGCGGAGCGCCTCGGCGGTCTTCTCGGGCTCGCGGAAGTAGCCGAGCATCATGGCCGGGTTGCGCAGCACGAGCTCGCCGATCTCGCCGCGGGGCAGCTCCTGCCCGTCGAGCCCGACGATTCGGGCCTCGGTCGCGGGGACGGACGGGTCGGGGTGCGAGCGCGGCACGCCCATCGAGTCCGGGTGGCGGGGCTCGTCGATCGGCTCGAGCAGGCCGTAGGTCGTCTCGCTCATGCCGAAGCCCGAGACGCACGCGAGCCCGAAGCGGCGCTCGACCTCGGTGCGCACGTCGTGCGGGAGCGCGGGCACTCCGTAGGCGACGCGCACGCGGTGATCGCGGTCATCCGGGCCCGGCTCCTTCTTCGACAGGATGACCGTCATCGCGCCGATGAAGTTGAACACCGTGACGTCGTGCTTGCGGACGTCCGGCCAGAAGCGGCTCGCGCTGAAGCGCGGCGCGAGCACCATGGCTCCCTCGGCGCCGATCGCGCCCATCGTCGAGTAGGCCTGCGAGTTGATGTGGAAGAGGGGCAGGCACGCGTAGATGCGGTCGCCGCGCTCCATCCTCATCCAGTGCGGGTAGGCCTGGCCGGTGAGCACGTAGTTGCGGTGCGGCTGCATGACGCCCTTGGGCCGGCCGGTCGTGCCGGAGGTGTAGATGAGCGAGATGAGGTCGTCGCCGACGAGGTCGACCGACGGCGCCACCGCGCGCATCTCGGCCGCGCTCGTGAGGAAGTCGTCGTAGCCCTCGGCGGCGCCGATCGTGAATGTCGAGTGCAGGCTCGGCGAGGCGTCCTCGATGCGGCGGAAGAGCTCGGCGTGCTGCGGGTCGATGAGGGCGAACCGCGCCTCGGAGTGCTCGACCAGGTACTGCGCCTCGGCGAACTTGAAGCCCGTGTTGATGGCCACGAGCACGGCGCCGATCTTCGCCAGCCCGAGCCAGGCGTGGAGGAAGGCGGGCGAGTTGTCGGCCATGAAGGCGACCCGGTCGCCCTTGCGCACCCCGACGTTGTGCCAGAACGCGGCGGCGCGGTCGACGTGCGCGTTGAACTGCTCGTAGGTCTCGACCTCGTCCTCCCAGAACAGGTAGGGCGCGTCGGCGTTGCGCTCGACGGCGCTCTCGAGGAACGAGCGGACGGTGAGGCGGCTGAGATCCATGCGAGTCTTCCTGGTCTGCGTCGGTGCTGGGGCGTCGGGGGCGGGCCGGCGGCGGGGTCAGGCCCCGGCGCGCTGCGCCGAGCCCTTCGGCGCGACGGCCTCGATGTCGGAGACCACGTCGATGAGGACGGGGCCGTCGATCTCGGTGGCGCGCGCGAGCGCGGGCTCGAGATCCTGCGGGCGGGTGACGCGGATCCCCGTGACGCCGAGCGACTCGGCGACGCGAGCCAGGTCGATGTCCTGGAAGTGCCAGAGCTCGTGGTGGCGGCCGTTCAGGCTGCCGCCGTAGGCGACGGTGTACGGGTTGATCTCCTGATTGAGCGAGCGGTTGTCGTTGACGACGACCGTGAGCGGCACGTTCCAGCGCGCCGCGGTCTCGAGCTCGGAGAGGTGGTAGAACAGCCCGCCATCGCCGGTGAAGACGACGACCTGCAGGTCGGGGCGCGCGATCTGGGCGCCGATGCCGGCGGGCAGGCCCCAGCCGAGCGATCCGGCCGCGCGCAGGAAGCCCTGGTTCGGCTTCGCGAGGTCGAGGTGCGCGGCCGTCCACATGCCGGCGTGGCCGGTGTCGCTCACGACGAGCGCGTTGTCGGGCAGCAGGTGGCCGAGGTCGCGCGCGAGGCGCTCGGGGCGCATGGGCGCGGCGTCCGAATCCTCGAGCTCGGCGACGCTCGCGCGCCAGCGCGCGCCGAGCTCGGCGGCGCGGTCGCGCCACGAGGCGAGGCGGGCGGCGTCGACGTCGCCGAGCGCCTCGAGCAGGGCGAGCACGCCGAGCCTGGCGTCGGCGACGACGGGCGTCGTGCGCGGGTAGTGGCGCCCGAGCTCCTTCGGCTCGATGTCGATGTGCACGACGGCCGTGCTCGGCGCTGGCACCTGCCAGGTGAGCGTCACCTGGCTGCCGGTCTGACTGCCGATGTAGACGACGAGGTCGGCCTCGAGGATGATCTGGTTCGCGCTCGCGCGGGCGTACAGGCCCGGGATCCCGATCGCGAGCGGGTGGTCGGCCGGGACGGTGTCCTTGCCGTTGAGCGAGGTCGCGAGAGGGGCGCCGAGGCGCTCGGCGAGCGCGACGACCTCGGGGCCGGCCCCGGACATCCGCACGCCGCCCCCGGAGAGGATGACCGGTCTCTCGGCGGCGCGGATGGCGGCCGCGGCCGCCTGGATCGCGCCGGGCTCGGGGGCGATGCGGAAGGCGGGGGTGCGGCGAGCGCCGGGCGTCGGCAGCTCGACGTCGAAGGACTGGTTCTCGATCGTGTCGCCCGTGTGGCCGGCGAGCTCGAGGTGTACGGGGCCGGGCTTGCCGGTCGTCGCGTCGCGGAGGGCCTGGTCGAGCTGGTCGGGCAGGCGGCTCACGTCCAAGACCTGGCGGCTCGAGCGCGTGACGGGCTTGAAGAGCGGGAAGTCCTCGATCTCCTGGTAGTAGTTGCGGCCGCGGCTCCACTCGTAGGGCCCGCCGGTGAGCGCGAGCACGGGCGAGCTGCCGAGGTAGGCGTCGCGGAGCCCGGCGGCGAGGTTCGCGGCGCCGATGTTCTGCGCCATGCAGACGCCGGGCTTGCCGGTCGCGCGCGCGTAGCCGTCGGCCATGTAGGCGGCGGCCTTCTCGCCGTGGGTGACGATGCGCTTGATGGAGGTCTCTCGCTCCATCGTCACGAGGGTGGCGCTGAGGGACGTGGGCACGAGGAACACGGCCTCGACCTCCCACGCGTCGAGAGAGCGCGAGAGGTACTCGGCGCCGGTCATGCGCGTCATGATGACTCCTTCGTCGTCACGACCTCGGAGCCCGGCGCGCTCGCGCGGCCCGATCCCCAGCTGGCCTACTTGTCTTGTATGTCAAGACGATGTCTTGTTATGTTCGCGCGACTCGGGGGTCATGTCAAGTCGCGCCGGGGCGGCGCGCCGTTACGATGGCCCCCATGGAGTCCGGCGCCACCGCATCGCAGAAATCCGGGATGCTCGACCGGGCCGTCACGCTCCTCGAGCTCATCGCCACCCACGCCGACGGGATCGGGGTGCGCGAGGCCGCCCGCCAGACCGGCATCGACCGCAGCGCGGTCAGCCGGATCCTCACCCGATTCGAGGAGCTCGGCTACGCGCAGCAGGAGCGCGAGCGCGGCATGTACGCCGCCGGCCCCCGACTGTTCTCGATCGTCGCCGCCCTCGCCGAGCGCGACTCCCTCGCCAAGGCCGCCGAGCCGCTGCTGAAGAAGCTCGTCGCCCGCTTCAACGAGACCTGCTACGCCGTCGCGCGCGTCGACGACACTCTCGTCTACCGCGCGAAGGTCGACTGCGACAACACCATCCGCTACGTCATCGAGCTCGGCAAGGCGTTCCCGCTCGTGAGCGGTGCTTCGGGCATGGCGATCCTCACCGGGATGACGCCGGAGGAGCGCGAGGCGATCATGCGCCGCCCGCTCGTCGCGCACACCGAGAACAGCCTCACCGACCCGGAGGAGCTGCGAGCGCAGGTCGAGCACGATCTCGAGGTCGGCTACTCGTACAGCCCGGGCCGCTGGGTGCCGAACGGCGGCGGTGTCGCCGCCCCCTTCTTCGACGCCTCCGGCCGCTGCGCCGGCGCGATCACGCTCTCGAGCCCCATGGACCGCATGCGCCGCCTCGACATCGCCGAGGTCGGCGCCGCAGTGCGCGAGGCCGCGCGACTCATGAGCGAGCGGCTCGGCCTCCTGGGCTGAGCCGCCGCACCGAGACGGATCACCCCGCGCGCTCGACCTCGTCCGCGCGGGCGAACCGATCGGCGAGGTCAGCGCGCGTCACGATCTCGTGGCCGAGGCCGCGGGCGTGCCCGATGATGCGCGCGAGCGCGAGCAGCCCCGCGGGGCGGCACCCGACATGGGCGTGGAGCGTGACGTCGACGTGGCCCCGGCCGCCGGAGGCGTCGAGCGCCTCGGCCGCGAAGGCGTAGGCGTCGACGAGCGCACGGGTCGGCTGGCCGTAGCGGACGGTCATGGGCAGATCGTTGATCTCCATGCCGAAGGGCAGCGCGACGATCGGGCCCGACTCGGTGAGGCGCCAGTACGGCGTCTCGGCGTCGAACACGTCGCCGTGCCACGTGTAGCCGGCTGCGGCGAGCAGGCGCGAGGTCGCGGCGCTCGGTGTGCAGCGCGGGCTGATCCAGCCGACCGGGCGCGCGCCCGCGATCTGCTCGATCGCCGTCGTGCAGCGCGCGATCTCCTCGGCCTCCGCCGCGGGGTCGATGAGCGCGGGGATGCGGTTCTGCGCCCAGTTGTGCCCGGCGAGCTCGTGGCCCGCGCGCGTGATCGCGCGCAGTGCATCCGGCGCCGTCTCGGTCAGGATGCCGCTCGCATAGAAGGTCGCCAGGACGCCCTCGCGCGCGAGCAGCTCGAGCGCCGACCAGACGCCCGTCCGCCAGCCGTAGTCGGCCCACGAGATCGCCTGGTGGTCGACCGCGCCGCCGGGCAGCGGGTTGCCCATGGGTCCCAGGCCCGGGGCGACGCCCGGATCCCACTGCTCGAACATGATGTTGACGACGAGAGCGCTCATGCGGGCTCCTTCTGGGTCGCGGGCGGGGACGCGGCAGACGTCGGGGCGGACGGCGGGGCCGGGGCGAGCCGCGAGGCGAGCCGGTCGTGCAGGATGCCCCGGGCATCCGCCGCATGATCGGCGACGAGCGCCACGGGCCGCGCGAGATCGGTCGGGTCGACGAACGGGAAGTCGCTGCCGAACACGATCGAACCCTCGGGCAGTACCTCGCGCGCGAGGCGCAGGGTCTCGGGCGAGCAGTTCGCCGAGTCGAACAGCAGCCGCTCGAGCGCGCCGCCGGAGTGGTCGGGGGTGCCGAGGTGCTCGGCCTCGAGGCGCCAGCGCCAGCGCAGCCGGTGCAGCAGGAAGGGCAGCGTGCCGCCGAGATGCGGGATCACCCACTGCAGCCCGGGGTGCCGCTCGGCGAGGCCCGAGGCGATGAGGCGCACGGCCGCGATCGTGTCCTCGAAGGGGGCGCCGATCGCCCACTCCATGCCGTGGTCGGCGAGCGCGCCGGGCGCGCAGAAGCCGTCGGGGTGCGCGAGCACGAGCGTCGACGCGCCGTCGGCGCCACCCTCGGCCATCGCGGCGTAGACGCTCTCGAATCGCGCGTCGTCGATGGGCGCGGTGTCGATGTGGGTCGGGATGCTGTACCCCGAGAACCCCGGAAGACCCCGGGCTCGCCTCGCCTCCGTCGCCGACTCGGCGATGTGCGGAAGAGGCAGCGAGGCGAGCAGACCGAAGCGGTCGGGAGCCCGCTCGACCACGGCCGAGCATCCGTCGTTGAAGGCCGTGACGAGACGCGCCCGCATGCCGGGGTCGGGGTGCCACACGGTGAGCGAGGCGAAGCTCAGCAGCTGCTTCTCGATGCCGGCGTCGTCCAGGAGGCGGAGGCGCTCGTCGAGCGCGCCGAGGAAGGTCGGCACCGCCGTGATGATGCGGTGCGCGAGGAAGGCGCGCGCGATGTCGCCGGCGCGGCCCTCCTGCGCGGCGACCTCGCGCACGACGGCGACGTACTCGGGCGGGTAGAAGTGGGCGTGGACGTCGATCGCCCGCGGGGAGGCGCCGCTCACGTCGTCGCCAGCCATTCCCGCACGGCGTCGTCGTGCTGCCCGAGCGTGGGCGGCGCGACGTGGGCGCGCCGCGTGCGCTCCTCCCCCTCGAGGTCGAAGAACCGTAGCGGCGGGCCGGGCAGCTCGATCGGCCCGAGCGTCGGGTGGTCGACCTCGACGACGAGGCCCTGCGCGCGCGTCTGCGGCCAGGCGTAGACCTCGTCGAGCGTGCGCACGACTCCGGCGGGGATGCCGGCGGCCTCGAGCTGCGCGAGCACCTCGGCGCTCGACCGCTCGGCGAAGGCGGCCTCGATCGTCGCGATGAGCGCGGCCCGGTTGGCGACGCGCTCGGGGTTCGTGGCGAGCCCCGGCGTCGCGGGGTCGAGGTCGATCGCCCGGCACAGCGCCTGCCACAGCGGCTCGCTGCCGACGGCGATCTGGACGGGCCCGTCGGCCGTGCGGAAGAGCCCGTAGGGCGCGATCGACGGATGGTGGTTGCCCTGCGCGCGGCCGACCTCGCCCGCGACGGTGTAGCGCGTGCCCTGGAAGGCGTGGACTCCGACGATCGCGGCGAGCAGGCTCGTGCGCACGACCTGGCCGCGGCCGGTCTCGTCGCGCTCGCGCAGTGCGGCGAGGACGCCGTACGCCCCGTACATGCCGGCGAGCAGGTCGCCGATCGGCACGCCCACGCGCTGCGGGTCGTCGGGGCTCGGGCCGGTGAGCGACATGAGGCCCGCCTCGCCCTGGGCGATCTGGTCGTAGCCGGCGCGTCCGCCCTCGGGGCCGTCGTGGCCGAAGCCCGTGATCGAGAGCACGACGAGCCGCGCGTTGAGCGCGCTGAGCTCGTCGTCGCCGAGACCCAGGCGGGCCATGACGCCGGGGCGGAAGTTCTCGACGAGCACGTCGGCGCGGGCGATGAGCGCGCGCAGGGCATCCGCACCCTCCGCGCTCTTGAGGTCGAGAGCGATCGACTCCTTGTTGCGGTTGCACGAGAGGAAGTAGGTCGACTCGCGCGCGTCCTCCGGCCCGACGAAGGGCGGACCCCAGGCGCGGGTATCGTCGCCCGTGCCCGGCGACTCGACCTTGATGACGCGCGCGCCGAGGTCGCCGAGCATCATGGCGGCGTGCGGGCCGGCGAGCGCGCGGCTCAGATCGACGACGAGGAGGCCGCCGAGCGGGCCCGTCATGAGCGTGCGCCGTCGTCCGCGCCGGCCGCGGCCTCCGCGCGGTGGGCCTCGATGGCGCGGGATGCCCGCTCGAGGTCGCGCGATTCGATCGCGTCGACGAGCTCTCGATGCACCGCGAGCCGGTGCTCGCGGTAGGCGCTCGAGTCGTCGCCGCTGTCGGTCGCCGTCGCACGCTCGGCGTGCTCGTCGATGAGCTGGAGCATCGCGAGGTACATCGCGCGCAGCATCGCGTTGGGCGTGATCGCCGCGATGAGCTCGTGCAGGTGCCAGATCGCGCGGATGAACGCGTCGTGGTCGTCGATCGCCGCCTCGATCGCGGCGACGCCCGTGCGCAGGGCGCGCACGTGGGCGGCGGTGCGGGCGCGCGTCGCGTCGAGGATCAGCAGCGGCTCCAGGCTCTCGCGGATGGCGATCGCGTCGGCGAGCGTCGTCGCCTCGCCGTGCACGCTCAGCAGGGTGTGGCGCAGGCGCACCACGGGGCCGGTGCGGGCGACGAAGACCCCGCCGCCGCGGCCGGGGCGGATCTCGATCTGCCCGCGGTCGACGAGCAGGCGCAGCGCCTCGCTCACGGTCGCGCGGGCGAACCCGGATCGCGCCCGCCACTCGTCGATCGTGCCGACGGGATCGCCGGGGGCGAGCCGCGCGTCGACGATGTGGCGCTCGATCGTCGTCGCGAGCGACTGCGCTCGCGTCGCCGGGGCTTCGGTGACCATGGCGGTCACGGTATCAGCGGCGCCTCGCCCGCGCTAGATAAACCTGTTAACCCTTGCTATGTTTTCCGCACCAGCATCGGTGAGGAGCGAGCATGCGGATCGTCGGAGTCATCACCTCGGAGGGCGAGCGCATCGTCGCCGTCAGGGAGGGCGCGCAGCTCGTGCCCGTCGCGGGCGTCGCCGAGTTCTGGAAGGATCCGCGGGCGGCGCTCGCGCGGTCGCTGGATCGCCAGCGGAGCATCCCCGCCGACGGGGCGCGCCTCGCCCACCCCGTCCCCGACGGGGCGCGCGTGCTGTGCCTGGGCCTCAACTACGTGGCGCACGCCGCCGAGGGCAGCTTCGAGCCGCCGACGAAGCCCGTCATCTTCGGCCGGTGGACGGCCTCGCTCGTGCCCGAGGGCACGCCCGTGCCGGTGCCCGTGGACGAGGCGGGGCTGGACTGGGAGGGCGAGATCGCCGCCGTCATCGCCGTGCCGATGCACCTCGTCGACGCGGACACCGCGCGCGCGGGCATCCTCGGCTACGCCCCGTTCAACGACCTCTCGGCGCGCCGCGCTCAGAGGCTCACCGCCCAGTGGACGCTCGGGAAGAACGCCGACGCCTCCGGCCCCATGGGCGACCTCGTCACCTCCGACGAGGTCGGCGACCTGCGCGACGGCCTGCGCGTCCGCACGATCGTGAACGGCGAGACGATGCAGGACGGCAATACTCGAGACATGATCTTCGAGGTCGGCGAGGTGCTCGCGCTCGTGAGCCGCACCATGACGCTCAACCCGGGCGACCTCATCGTCACGGGCACGCCCGACGGCGTCGGCTACGTGCGGACTCCCCCGGTGCTGCTCGGCCCCGGCGACACCGTGACGATCGACATCGAGCGCATCGGCTCCGTGACGACGCCCGTCGTCGCGCATCCCTCCGCGAACTGACCCGCGCATGATCGGCGTGCTCACCGGCTTCGCCGTCATCGCCGCGATCATCGGCCTCGGCTGGGTCATCGCCCGCGTCGACCTGCTGGGCCCCGGCGCCGACCGCGTGCTCTCGCGCCTGGCGTTCTTCGTCCTCACGCCCCTGCTGCTGCTCACCGTGCTGTCGGAGGCCGACGTGAGCCGGCTCTTCTCCTCGCTCATCCCGATCTCGGCGATCGCCGCGGTCTCGTGCTTCCTCATCGCGACGGTGATCGCGCGGTTCGTCTGGCGGCGCGGCGTGCCCGAGACGACGATCGCCGCCCTCGCCTCCGGCTACGTGAACGCCAACAACATCGGTCTGCCGATCGCGATCTTCGTGCTCGGCGACGCGGCGCTCGCGGCGCCCGTGATCCTGCTGAACCTGACCGTGTTCGCCCCCATCGCGCTCGCGGTGCTCGACGTGAGCACGAGCGGGCGCGCCTCGATCGGGCGCGTCCTGCTGCAGCCGGTGCGCAACCCGATCATCGTCGCCTCGCTCCTCGGCGTCCTGATCGCGGTCATGGGCTGGCGCCTGCCCGAGGTCGTGCTCGAGCCCGTGCACCTCGTGGGCGGCGCCGCGGTGCCGATCATCCTGCTGCTGTTCGGCATGTCGCTACACGGTGTGCGCGTGCTCGCCCCTGGCACGGGCCGCCGCGACGCGCTGCTCGCGACCGCGCTCAAGGTCGTCGTGATGCCGACGATCGCGTGGCTCGTCGGCTGGCTCGTGTTCGGCCTGTCGGGGATGCCGCTCTTCACGGTCGTCGTCTTCGCGGCCCTGCCGAGCGCCCAGCACGTCTTCAGCTGGGCGCACCGCTTCGACCGGCACGTCGCCGTCGCGCGCGACGCCGTCCTGCTGTCGACGGTCGGCGCAGTGCCGGCGCTGCTCGTCATCGCGGCGACCCTCGCGCCGCGATGACGCTCGTCGCGCTGACGTTCGCCGCGCTCGCGCTCGCCGCGCCTGCCGCTAGATCGAGGCCGGCAGCTCGACCGGCAGCAGCGTGGGCCGCTTCGGCGTGCGCCCGTCGCCCGACGAGCGGCCGGTGAGGCGCCGGCCGATCCACGGCAGCACGTACTGCCGCCAGTACTCAGCCGTGCGGGGGCGCGCGATGTCGGGCGCACCGGCCTCGGACGGGGCGTGCGCGGCCGCCGGAACCTCGACCCCGAGCCCCGCGAGCACGGTGCCGGCGACGCGGGCGTGGCCGAGGGCGTTGAGGTGGAGGCGATCGACCGACCAGAACCTCAGGTCGGTGAGCACGGAATCCCCCCAGTTGTCGATGTAGGCGATGCCGGTTCCGGCGAGCCGGTCGCGCACCGCTTCGGCGAGCTCGTCGCCGCGCGCCCTGATGAGCGGGCCGAGCGGGAGGTGCCGGGTCGGGTCGGCCCCGCTGACGATCGCGACGCGGATGTCCGCGGCCGTCGCCTCGCCGGCCGCGGCCACGAGGCGGTCGGCCGTCGATGCCACCGACACCCGCGGTCGCATGATGTCGTTGCCGCCGCCGTTGATCGTGAGCAGCGCGGGGCGGAGGGCGATCGCGGGCGGCAGCTGCTCGGAGAGGATGGGCCCGAGCAGCCGGCCGCGGATGGCGAGGTTGGCGTAGCCGAACGGCGTCGCCGCAGCCCCGCCGGTCGCTCCGTCCGCCTGCGCGGCCGCGTGCGCCGCGGCGAGCCCGAGCGCGACGAGATCGGCCCAACCGCGCGGGGTGCCGTCGGGCAGCTCGTCGCCCATGCCCTCGCTGAAGCTGTCGCCGATCGCGGCGTAGCTGCCGACGATCACAGGCCCAGCTTCGTCAGCTCGGCGTCCATCCGCTCGGCCATCGCCGCGTAGCCCTCGTCGTTCGGGTGCAGACCGTCGGCGGCCATCCAGTCGGGTCGGCCCTCGATCCAGCGCGAGGCGCCGGCGATGTAGTCGGCGCCGATGCGCTCGGCCTGCTCGCGCTGCCAGCCGCTGATGATCTCGACCGACTCAGGCCGGACGTCGGTGTACCAGAACGGCTCGACGACGATGAACCGCGCCTCGGGCAGCCCGGCGACGAGGCGGTCGAGGTCGGCGATCATCGCCTCGCGGATCCCCTCGCCCACCCGGTCGTAGTCGAAGTTGTCGTTGAGCCCCATCGTGACGACGACGATGTCGGGCCTCTGCTCGATGATCATCGAGGGCAGGTCGCCGTCGCCGACGAACGGGCGGTTGCGCACGTAGCCGAGACCGTTGACGCTCGGGTTGAACTCGCGCCAGCCGCGGTCGACGGCGATGATCGACGACCAGCGCTTCGACGGGTCGGAGGCCCCGGTGCCGAGCGTGTACGAGTCGCCGTAGAAGGCGACGAGCGGGCCGTCGCCGTCGCTGTCGGGGGATGCGGGCGCGCCGGACGGTCCGGCGGCGCACCCGACGAGGGCGGAGGTCGCGATCGCGGCGAGGGCCGCGAGCAGTGCGCGTCGCGCGCCGGCTGCAGGGGTCGTGGGCATCCCTCGACGGTACCGGTCTAGGCTGCGGTCTTCCTCGCGGCGACGAGCTCGGCGAGCTGCACGGCGTTGAGCGCCGCGCCCTTGCGCAGGTTGTCGTTGCTGATGAACAGCGCGAGCCCGCGACCGCCGGGCACGCCCTCATCGGTGCGGATGCGCCCCACCAGGCTCGGGTCGGCGCCGGCCGCATCGAGCGGGGTCGGGACGTCCATGAGCTGGACGCCCGGCGCGTCGGCGAGCAGCTCGCGCGCGCGCTCGGGGGTGATCGGGCGCTCGAACTCGGCGTTGATCGCGAGGGAGTGGCCGGTGAAGACGGGCACGCGCACGCAGAGGCCGCTCACGAGCAGGTCGGGCAGCTCGAGGATCTTGCGGCTCTCGTTGCGCAGCTTCTTCTCCTCGTCCGTCTCGCCGAGGCCGTCGTCGACGAAGCTGCCGGCCTGCGGGATGACGTTGAAGGCGATGCTCTTGGGGAACTTCTCCGCGGCCGGGTACTGGACGGCGCCGCCGTCGTGCACGAGCTGCATCGCGTCCTGGCCGACGACCGCGGTCGCCTGCTCGAGGAGCTCCTCGCCGCCGGCCAGCCCCGCGCCCGAGACGGCCTGGTAGGTGCTGACGATGAGTCGCCGCAGGCCCGCCTCGGCATCGAGCACCTTGAGAACGGGCATCGCGGCCATCGTCGTGCAGTTGGGGTTCGCGATGATACCGAGCTCGGCCTCGTCGATCGCGTGCGGGTTGACCTCGCTCACCACGAGCGGCACCTGCGGGTCCATGCGCCAGCCGGAGGAGTTGTCGATGACCGTGACTCCGGCGGCCGCGAAGCGGGGCGCCTGCGCCTTGCTCGTCGTGGCGCCGGCGGAGAAGATCGCGATGTCCAGGCCCGTGGGGTCGGCCGTCGCGGCGTCCTCGACCACGACATCCCGATCGCCGAAGGGGATGACGGTGCCGGCGCTGCGGGCGCTCGCGAAGAAGCGGATCTCCTCGACGGGGAACTCGCGCTCGAGGAGGAGCCGGCGCACGACGGCGCCGACCTGGCCGGTGGCGCCGACGACGCCGATGCGGATGCCCGTGGTGCTCATCGCTATCGCCCCGTTCCCGCGTAGACGGTCGCGTCGGTGTCGCCGTCGAGCCCGAAGGCGGTGTGCACGACCCGCACGGCGTGGTTGAGGATGTCGGCCCGCGTCACGACCGAGATGCGGATCTCGGAGGTGGAGATCATCTCGATGTTGATGCCCGCGTCCTTCAGCGCCGTGAAGAGCTGGGCGCTGACGCCGGCGTTGGTGCGCATGCCGCCGCCGACGACCGAGAGCTTGCCGATCTGGTCGTCGTACTGCAGCGACTCGAAGCCGACCGGGATCTGCTCGCCGCGCAGGGCGGTGAGAACCTTCTCGCCGTCGGACTTCGGGAGGGTGAAGGAGATGTCGGTGCGGCCGGTGGAGGCGGCCGAGACGTTCTGCACGATCATGTCGATGTTCGCGCCGGTCTTGGCGACGATCGTGAAGATGTCGGCGGCCTTGCCGGGGGTGTCGGGAACGCCGACGACCGTGATCTTCGCCTCGCTGAGATCGCCCGCGACGCCGGTGATGATCGGTTCTTCCACTTCTTCTCCCTCGATCGGGCTGATGACCCACGTTCCCTCGTCGTGCGTGAACGAGGAGCGGACGTGCATGGTGACGCCGTGGCGGCGCGCGAACTCGACGGCGCGGATGTGCAGGACCTTCGCGCCGCTCGCGGCGAGCTCCAGCATCTCCTCCGCGGTCACGCGGTCGATCTTGCGCGCCTTCGTGACGATGCGCGGGTCGGCGGTGAAGACCCCGTCGACGTCGGTGTAGATCTCGCAGACGTCGGCGTCCAGGGCCGCGGCCAGTGCGACGGCGGTCGTGTCGGAGCCGCCGCGGCCGAGCGTCGTGATGTCGCGGCTGTCGCGGTTGAAGCCCTGGAAGCCGGCGACGATCGCGATCGCGCCCTGGTCGAGCGCCTCGCGGACGCGGACGGGGGTGACGTCGACGATGCGGGCGGCGCCGTGCTGGGCATCCGTGATCATGCCCGCCTGGCTGCCCGTGAACGACAGCGCCTCGATGCCCATGCTCTTGATGGCCATCGCGAGGAGCGCCATCGAGATGCGCTCGCCCGTCGTGAGCAGCATGTCGAGCTCGCGCGGGTCGGGCAGAGGGCTGACCTCGTGGGCGAGGTCGAGCAGCTCGTCGGTCGTGTCGCCCATGGCGCTCACGGCGACGACGACGTCGTTGCCGGCCTTGCGCGTGGCGACGATCCGCTTGGCGACGCGCTTGATGCTCTCGGCGTCGGAGACGGAGGATCCGCCGAACTTCTGCACGATGAGGCTCACGGCGGAACTCCTGTGGCTGTGGGGGCTGGGTGCGCGTCCGCTCGCCGCGCCCGGTGGGGCGCGGGTGACTGGTGCTGCAGTGACTTCGCGGGGGTGACCGCCCTCGTCGGCCGGACGCACGGCACGACGGCGGCGGCGGGCCTTGGGTCGATTGTAGCCGGGTCGCGCGCCGCCTCAGCGCTCGACGGTGCGGCGGCCCTCGAAGGCCCGGCCGAGGGTGACCTCGTCGGCGTACTCGAGGTCGCCGCCGACGGGCAGACCGCTCGCCAGCCGCGAGACGGTGAGGTTCGGCTGAACGAGCAGGCGCGTGAGGTAGGTCGCCGTGGCCTCGCCCTCGAGGTTCGGGTCGGTCGCGATGATGACCTCGGTGACGGTGCCGTCGCTCAGCCGCCCGAGCAGCTGGGCGATGCGGAGGTCGTCGGGCCCGATGCCGTCGATGGGGCTGATCGCACCGCCGAGCACGTGGTAGAGCCCGCGGAACTCGCGCGTGCGCTCGATCGCGACGACGTCCTTCGCCTCCTCGACGACGCAGATCGTGGTGGGGCTGCGTCGAGGGTCGCGGCAGATCGAGCAGGTCTCCTGCTCGGCGACGTTGCCGCAGATCTGGCAGAACCGCACCTTCTCGCGGAGGTCGGTGAGCAGCTGCGCGAGACGGCTGACGTCGAAGCTCTCGGTCTGCAGGATGTGGAAGGCGATGCGCTGGGCCGACTTCGGCCCGATTCCGGGAAGCCGCCCGAACTCGTCGATCAGGTCTTGGATGATGCCGTCGTACACGGGCTAGTCGTCCTCTCGCGGGGGCGGGGTGAGGCTGACGGCGGGCGCGATCATTTCTTCGCCGATGAAGCGGGCGCCGAGCACCTCGCGCACGACCGCCTCGCCGTAGCGCTGTCGGCCCGCAGCCTCGGCCGGGTGGATGGGCGGAGGCGGAGGCGAGGGCAGATCGTCGGCCGGCTCGTCGTCGGCCGGCGGCGCGTCGGCGTCGTCGAGCGCGGGGGGCTCGTCGTCGGCCACGGACCCGTCCGGCACGGGAGTCGCCGCTCCCGGGATGGGGACGACGTTCCAGCCGGTCACGGGGGCCGCGGTCGGAGCGGGCGCCGGGGTCCGAGCGGGGGCCGCGGCCGGAGCGGGCGCCGGGTCGGGGTCGGCGGGCGGCGCGCTCTCGCTCGGCGCGGGCGCCGATGCGGCGGACGGGGCCGGGCGCGGGGCGCCGCCGAGGCGCACCTTGAGCTTCACGCGCACGCCGAGGTGGTGCTGGATCGCGCTGCGGACGTGCTCGCTGATGCTGTCGGCCGGGCTCGTGCGCTCCTTGAAGCGGTTCGCGTCGCTCTCGGAGGTGAAGGCGAGCGTGAGCACGTCGCCGTCCTCCAGCTCGACGGGCTCGGCGAGGTAGACGACCGTCCAGGCGCTCATCCTCTCGGCCTGGATGCGCTCGAGCACGGCGGGCCAGGCGGCGCGGACGGCGTCGAGCGTGAGGGGGCCGGCGGGCGCAGCAGGCGCATCCTCGGCAGGGGCCGGGTTCTCGACCGCCGCCGGCGCGGGTGCCGGGGGCTCCGCCGGGGCGAGTTCGGCGGGGCCGGGGGAGGCTGTCGGCGTCGGCGTCGGCGCGGACGCTGACGCGGCGGGTCCCGCTGCCGGCGCGGACGCTGCCGCGGCGGGTCCCGCTGCCGGAACCGCGACCCGAGCACGCGGCGCGGCGGCGCTCGGCGCGGCGGCTCCGCCGGGCGAGGCCGTGACGAGCACGCGCGCCATCATGAGCTCGAGATGGAGGCGCGGCGACGTGGCCCCCGTCATCTCCGTGAGGGCGCGATTGACGACATCCGCCGCCTTCGACAGGTCGGCGGGCGCGAAGAGCGCGGCGTGCTCGTGCATCCGGGCGAGATCGTCGGCGGGGATGCCCCGCAGCACGTCGCCCGCATCGCCGGCGGTGGCCTGCACGACGATGAGGTCGCGCAGCCGCTCGAGGAGGTCGTCGACGAAGCGGCGCGGGTCCTGTCCGGTCTGGATGACGCGGTCGATCGCGTGGAAGGCGGCGTTGGCGTCGCGGGCCGCGATCGCGGAGACGACCTCGTCGAGGAGCGAGCCGTGCGTGTAGCCGAGCAGGGCGACGGCGCGCTCGTAGGTCACGGTGTCGTCGTCGCTGCCGGCGATGAGCTGATCGAGGAGGGAGAGCGTGTCGCGGACGGAACCGCCGCCCGCCCGGACCACGAGCGGGAGTACGCCCGGCGCGATCGTCACGCCCTCGCTCGCGGAGAGCTCGGCGACGTAGTCCAGCAGCTGCGCGGGCGGCACCAGCCGGAAGGGGTAGTGGTGCGTGCGCGACCGGATGGTGCCGATGACCTTCTCGGGCTCGGTCGTCGCGAAGATGAACTTGATGTGCTCCGGCGGCTCCTCGACGATCTTGAGCAGCGCGTTGAAGCCGCCCGAGGTGACCATGTGCGCCTCGTCGATGATGAAGATCTTGTAGCGGTCGCGGGCGGGGGCGAACACGGCGCGCTCGCGCAGGTCGCGGGCGTCGTCGACGCCTCCGTGGCTCGCGGCGTCGATCTCGACGACGTCGAGCGAGCCGCCACCGGCGCGCGACAGCTCGACGCAGCTCGGGCAGACGCCGCACGGAGTGTCGGTCGGGCCCTCGGCGCAGTTGAGGCAGCGAGCGAGGATGCGGGCCGAGGTGGTCTTGCCGCAGCCGCGCGGGCCGCTGAAGAGATAGGCGTGGTTCACCCGGTCGCTGCGCAGAGCGGCGCGCAGCGGATCGGTCACGTGAGACTGGCCGATCAGCTCGGCGAAGGTCTCGGGCCGATAGCGGCGGTAGAGGGCGGTGGCCACCCGATCAGCGTAGTCGCCACCACCGACCCTCCGGCCCCGGGGGATGCCCCGGGGGATGCCCCGTGGAGGCGGCACCCAGGGCGGCGTGGTCGGGTGGAGGGCATGCGTATCGCCATCGCCGGAGGACACGGCCAGATCGCCCGCCAGCTCTCGACCCTGCTCGCCCAGGGCGGGCACGACCCCGTCGCGCTCATCCGCAACGCCGACCAGGAGGCCGACGTCGTCGCCGCCGGAGCCACCCCGCTCGTCATCGACCTCGAGCACTGCGACGACTCCGAGCTCGCCGAGGGCCTGACCGGCTGCGACGCGGTCGTGTTCGCCGCCGGCTCGGGCCCGGGCAGCACCCCCGAGCGCAAGCTCAGCGTCGACCGCGACGGGGCGATACTGCTCGCCGACGCTGCGGTTCAGGCGGGCATCCGTCGCTACGTCCTTCTCTCGTCGCGCGGGGCCGACACGTACGACGCCGACTCCGACGACATCTTCCAGATCTACCTGCGCGCCAAGAGCGAGGCCGACGCGGCCGTGCGCGGCAACGACCAGCTCGACTGGACGATCGTGCGGCCCGGGTCGCTCACCGACGACTCCCCCACCGGGAAGGTGCGAACGGGCGCCGAGGTCGAGGGGAGCATCCCCCGCGGCGACGTCGCCGCCCTCATCGCGACACTCCTCGCGACGGGCGCGGGCGTCGGGAAGCAGTTCGAGGTCGTCAGCGGCGAGATGCCGATCGCCGAGGCGGTCGCGGCGCTGTAGCGACGAGGCCACCCGGGGCCCGGCGGGCCTCAGCCGGCGAGCGCCGCCGCCGCGCGCGCGATCGCGAGCTCCTCGTTCGTCGGCACCACGAGCACCCTCACCGCCGCGCCGTCGGGCGAGATCTCGCGCGGCTCGCGCCACGACATCGCGTTGCGGTCGGCGTCGACCTCGAGCCCCAGATGCGACAGCCCCGCGAGCGCGCGGGCGCGCATCACGGGCGAGTTCTCGCCGATCCCTGCCGTGAACACGAGCGCGTCGAGCCCGCCCAGCTGCGCGAGGTAGGCGCCCAAGTAGTGCCGGATCCGGTGCGCCCACACGTCGAGCGCGAGCCGGGCATCCTCGTCGCCGTCATCGGCTGCCTGCACGACGTCGCGCATGTCCGACCGACCGGTGAGCCCGAGCAGCCCGCTGCGCTTGTTGAGCAGGCGGTCGAGCTCGTCGACCTCCAGGCCCGTGCGCAGCAGGTGCAGCAGTGCTCCCGGGTCGAGGTCACCCGAGCGCGACCCCATCACGAGCCCCTCGAGCGGCGTCAGCCCCATCGACGTGTCGATCGAGCGCCCGCCGCGGATCGCCGTCGCCGACGAGCCGTTGCCGAGGTGCAGCACGATGAGCCTGAGCTCCTCGAGCGGGCGGCCCAGCAGCTCGGCGGCGCGGTGCGCGACGAACTCGTGGCTCGTGCCATGGAATCCGTAGCGCCGCACCCCGTGCGCCTGCGCCACATCGCGGTCGAGCGCGTACGTGTACGCCGCGGCGGGCATCGACTGGTGGAACGCGGTGTCGAAGACGGCGACGTGCGGCACGTCTCCCATGACCTCGCGAGCGGCGCGGATGCCCGCCAGATTCGCGGGGTTGTGCAGCGGTGCGAGGGCGGAGACCCGCTCGATCTGCTCGACCACCTCGTCGGTGAGGAGCGTCGGCGCCGTGAAGAGCGCGCCGCCGTGCACCACGCGGTGGCCGACGGCCACGAAGGCGGGGGCGCCGTCGGCGCCGGACCCGCCCTCGGCACCGGACCCGCCCTCGGAACCGAGCCGGTCGAGGACGAGGCGCATCCCCTCGGTGTGGTCGGCCGCGTCGCCGCCGGGCTCGCCGATGCGCTCGACGAGACCGCCGATGACCGCCTCGCCGCTCTGCACGTCGACGAGCTGGTACTTGATCGAGCTCGAGCCGGAGTTGACGACGAAGACCCGCGTCACTCCGTGCCCCCGATGGTCGAGATCGGCTGCGTGGGCGGCGGGGGCGTGCGCTGCGCCTGGATGGCCGTGATCGCGACGGTGTTGACGATGTCGCTCACCTCGGCTCCGCGGCTGAGGTCGTTGACGGGCTTGCGCAGGCCCTGCAGCACGGGCCCGATCGCGACGGCGCCGGCCGAGCGCTGCACGGCCTTGTAGGTGTTGTTGCCGGTGTTGAGGTCGGGGAAGATGAAGACCGTCGCGCGGCCGGCGACCTCGGAGCCGGGCATCTTCGTCCGCGCGACGCTCGGCTCGGCCGCCGCGTCGTACTGGATCGGCCCCTCGACGAGCAGGTCGGGGCGGCGCTCGCGCACCAGGTGCGTCGCGGTGCGCACCTTCTCGACGTCGTCGCCGGAGCCCGACTCCCCCGTCGAGTACGACAGCATCGCCACGCGCGGCTCGATCGCGAACTGCGTCGCCGTCGCCGCCGAGCTGATCGCGATGTCGGCGAGCTGCTCGCTCGTCGGGTCGGGGATGACCGCGCAGTCGCCGTAGACGAGCACCCGGTCGGCGAGGCACATGAGGAACACGCTCGACACGACCCCGACCCCCGGGTCCGTCTTGATGATCTCGAAGCTCGGGCGGATCGTGTGCGCCGTCGTGTGCGCCGCCCCCGACACCATGCCGTCGGCGAGGTTCAGGTGCACCATCATCGTGCCGAAGTAGCTGACGTCGGTCACGACGTCGCGCGCGGTCTCGTAGGTCACGCCCTTGTGGGCGCGCAGCCGCGCGTACTCGGTCGCGAACCGATCGCGCAGCGCCTCGTCGAGCGGGCTGATGAACTGCGCGGCCGACAGGTCGAGGCCGAGCTCCGCCGCCCGGGCGCGGATGCTCGTCTCATCGCCGAGGATGCTCAGGTCGCACACGCCCCGGCGCAGCAGCGTGCCCGCCGCCCGCAGGATGCGGTCGTCGTCGCCCTCGGGCAGCACGATGCGCTTGCGGTCGCCGCGAGCGCGCTCGAGCAGGTCGTGCTCGAACATGAGCGGCGTGACGACCTCGCTGCGGCTCACCTCGAGGCGGCCGAGCAGGTCGGGCGCGTCGACGTGCGCCTCGAAGAGCGCGATCGCGGTGTCGTGCTTGCGCTGGCTGTCCGCAGCCAGCCGGCCGCGCGTCTCGGTCACCCGCAGCACCGTGTCGTAGGTTCCGGAGTCGGTCCGGAGGATCGGCAGCGCCGGGTCGAGGCCGTCGACGAGGCTCTGCACGGCATCCGGCGTCTCGAACCCGCCGTAGAGGATGATCGCCGCCATCGACGGGAAGGTGTCGCTCGCGTGCGCCATCAGCACCGCCAGCAGCACCTCGCTGCGGTCGCCCGGGATCAGCACGACGGCGCCCTCCACCAGGCGCGGCAGGACGTTCTCCATGCTCATGCCGGCGACGACGACGCCCATGACCTCGCGGCGCAGCAGCTGCGCGTCGCCGCGCACGAACCGCGCGCCGCAGGCCTCCATGACGGCGGCGACGGTCGGGGCGACGAGGTAGCGGTCCTCCGGCACGGCGGCGACGAGCGCCTGCGGGGCGACCTCCCGCACGGCGCCCACGATGTCGTCGAGCGCGTCCGGGTCGGCGCGGTTGACGATCACGGAGAGCAGCTGCGCGTGGGCGTGCTCGAGCTCGGCGACGCTCACCTCGGCGGCGCGGCGCATGTCGTCGGCGCTGCGCGCGTCGGAGTCGCTGAGCCCGCGGGCACCGGACTGGCCGGTCGCGCGGCCGCCCAGGACGAGCAGCACGGGGGCGCCGAGGTTCGCGGCGACGCGCGCGTTGAAGCTCAGCTCGGTGGGGCTGGAGACATCCGTGTAGTCGCTGCCGATGATGACGACGGCGTCGCACTTCTTCTCGACCGCGTGGAACCGATCGACGATCCGCGCGAGGGCCGCCTCGGGGTCGGCGTGCACGTCGTCGTAGCCGACACCGATGCACTCGTCGTAGTCGAGGTCGACGCGGGCGTGGGCGAGCAGCAGCTCGAGCACGTAGTCGGGCTCGCCCTCGTCGCGGCCGCGCGCCACGGGCCGGAACACCCCCACGCGCTCGAGCTTGTGCGCGAGCGTGTCGAGCACGCCGAGCGCGATCGACGACTTGCCCGAGTTGCCCTCGGCGGACGTGAGGTAGATGCTCCTGGCCATCGGGCCCAGCCTAGGTGCGCGGGCGGACAACCCGGGCAAAGAAAAGGACCCCTCGCGCACCCGCCAGAGCCCGGTTACCCTTGCTGCGTTTCCGCCCTGGGGGAGTTGGCCTGGATGGCGCCACGCGAGGAGCCGTGACCAGTTTACGGGTAGGATCGCTCCTGGTCGTCACGCGTTCGCGCAGAGCGACCTCTGGAGGATTCGCCTAGTGGCCTATGGCGCACGCTTGGAAAGCGTGTTGGGTGCAAGCCCTCGGGGGTTCGAATCCCCCATCCTCCGCACTCCGACCGCCGTATCCTGCGCAACCCTGACGGCGGTCGCCACCACGACGGAGACAAGGGGAGCATCGTGAGCCGAGCCCACGACGCCCCCCTCGTCGTGCGTCCGCGGCGCCGCCTGCTGCGCGACGGGCTGCTCGCGATCGGGCTCGTGCTCGTCGCCCTGGGAGCCCCGCTGCTGCTGCTCGCGGGGCCGAACGGCACCGCCCCCGCCGTCTTCGCGGCGGTCGGCGTCGTCGTCCTGCTGAGCGTGATCGGCGTGCTCGACTTCGCGCGCGCCGCCATCACGGTGGGCGACGGGGAGTTCGTGAAGCGCGCCTTCCTGTCGCTGCCCTTCCGGGTGGCGCTCGATCGCATCGACGCCGTCCACGTGCTCGAGGTGTACCCGTCGGGGACGATCCGCGCGGTGCCGCAGCTGCTCGCCCTCGACGCGGACGGTCAGCGCCTGTTCCGCATGCGCGGCCAGTTCTGGACGCGCGTCGCGATCGACCAGGTGGCGGAGGCCACGCGCGCGGTGGTGATCCGCGGCGACGAGCCTCTCACGCACTCGGAGTTCCACGCTCAGTGGCCGCAGGCGGCCTACTGGTACGAGAACCGTCCGCTGCTCACCGCCGCCGGCTTCACCGGCGTCCTCGTGATCGCCGCCGCGATCGTATACGGGATGCTCCTGCTGGCCGGCGTGCCGGTCAGCGGCGCTTGAGGGTCCCGAAGATTCCGCGGAGGACCTCGCGCACGATCGTCTGACCCGTGCGTGACCCGAGGGCGTCGCCGACGACGTCGCCGAGACCGCCGCCCAGGCCGCCGCCGGACCCTCCCGAGCGCGAGCCCCCGGAGCGGGTCGGCGTGCGCGTCGTGGTGCGCTCGCGCCTCTGGAGCTCGCGCATCCGTCTCTCGTACTCGCGCTGCGCCGCATCCTGCTGCTTCTGCGCGTCGCGAGCGGCGCGCTCCGCGGCCTCGGCGCGGTCCTCCTCGGCCGACCGCGCGGCCTCCGCCTGCTCGGCGGCGGCCATCCTCGACGTCAGCAGCTCGTAGGCCGACTCGCGATCCACGACCTGCCCGTACTGCGCCATGAGCGGCGACGCCGCGATCGTCGCCTCGATCGACGCCGCCGGCGCCGGATCCATCGAGCCCTGCGGCGCCCGCAGGCGCGTCCACGCCACGGGCGACGGCGCCCCCTTCTCGTTCATGACCGTCACGATCGCCTCGCCGATGCCGAGCGTCGTCAGCACCTCGCCGAGGTCGTACCCGCTCGTCGGATACGTCGAGACCGTCGAGCGCAGCGCCTTCGCGTCGTCCGGCGTGTGCGCCCGCAGCTGGTGCTGCACGCGCGAGCCCAGCTGTGCGAGGACGTCGGCCGGGACGTCCTTCGGCGTCTGCGTCACGAAGAAGATGCCGACGCCCTTCGAGCGGATCAGGCGCACCGTCTGCGTGATCGCCGCCAGGAAGTCCTTCGACGCGTCCCGGAACAGCAGGTGCGCCTCGTCGAAGAAGAACACGAGCTTCGGCTTGTCGAGATCGCCGACCTCGGGCAGATCGTTGAACAGGTCGGCGAGCATCCACATCAGGAACGTCGAGAAGAGGGCGGGCTTGTCGGCCACTCCGGGAACCTCGAGCAGGCTCACGACCCCGCGCCCGTCGGCCGTCGTGCGCAGGAAGTGCGCCGTGTCGAACTCGGGCTCGCCGAAGAACGCGTCGGCCCCGTCCGACGCGAACGCGATGAGCTCGCGCAGGATCACCCCCGCCGTCGCCGAGCTCAGCCCGCCCAGCTCGGCGAGCTCCGGCTTGCCCTCCTCGCTCGTCAGGAACTGGATCACCGACCGCAGATCGTCCAGGTCGACGAGCGCGAGCCCGTTGCTGTCGGCGTAGTGGAACACGAGCCCGAGGCTCGACTCCTGCGTCTTGTTGAGCCCGAGCACCTTGCTCAGCATGAGCGGCCCGAAGCTCGACACCGTCGCCCGCACCGGCACTCCGTGCCCGATGCCGCCGAGGCAGTAGAACTCGGTCGGGTGGGCCGTCGCCTGCCAGTCCTGGCCGATCCCGCGGGTGCGCGCGAGCAGCTTCTCGCTCGCCTCCCCCGCGACCGAGATGCCGCTCAGGTCGCCCTTGATGTCGGCCGCGAACACCGGGACCCCGGCGGCGCTCAGCTGCTCGGCGAGCACCTGCAGGGTCTTCGTCTTGCCGGTGCCCGTCGCGCCCGCGACGAGCCCGTGCCGATTCGTCATCGCGAGGGGGATGCGCACGGGCACGTCCGCGCGCGCGTCGCCGTTCACGAGCGCCCCCATCTCGAGCGCAGCACCCTCTATCGCGTAGCCGTCGCGGATCGCGGCCACCTGCGCCTCGTCGAGCGGACCGCCCGCGGTCGCGTCGACCTGCGCCGCCGCGTCGGCGGCCGAGACCGGCTCGGCCGGCGCCGCCTCGGCGGGCGCTTTCGCCGTCTCGGCCGCGGCGCGCGCCTCCGCCTCCGCCTGCGCGGTCGCCGCGGCGAGCGCCGCCTGGGCCTCCTCGAGGGCCTTCCGGGCGGCCTCGACCGCTGCCGCGGCCTCCGTCGCCGTCTCCGGACCGGTCGCCGTCGCGTCGTCGCTGTCGCTCATGCGCGCCAGCCTAGGCGAGCGGGATGCACGGGCGGGAGTGGCGTCACGCGAGCGCTCTCAGACGCGTGCGGCCGGCTCCCGCTCCTCCAGGCCCCACGACTGCCCGTAGCCGCCGGCGGCCTCGGGGCGCGCCATGAGCTCGAGGAACGCCTCGGTGTCGAACGCCTCCGGGCCGAGCACGCCCGTGCCGCTCCAGGCGCCGGTCGCGAGCAGTTCGAGCGCGATGACGGGGTTGAGCGCGGTCTGCCACACGACGCACTGGCTCTCGTACTCGGCCATCGTCCACTCGTTGTCGGAGACGTGGTACAGGTACACCTCGCGGGGCGAGCCGTCCACTCCGGTGCCCGTGACCCAGAGCCCCGCGCAGGTCTTGCCGGTCATCCGAGGCCCGATCGTGGCCGGGTCGGGCAGGCCCGCCGCGACGACATCGCGCGGGCTGACCTCGACCGGGCCGTTCGCCGAACGCACCCGCAGCGGCTCCGTCTTGTCGAGTCCGAGTTGGTGCAGGGTCTTGAGGATGCCGATGAACTCGTCGCCAAGCCCGTACTTGAAGGTCACGCGCCTCGCGTCGACCCAGCGCGGCATGAGCAGCACCTCCTCGTGCTCGACGTTGACGCACTCGACCGGGCCGATGCCCTCGGGGAAGTCGAAGACCTCGGGCTCGCTGAACGGCGGCGTCGTGAACCAGCCGCGGCCCTTCTCCCAGATCACGGGAGGGTTCAGGCACTCCTCGATGGTCGTCCAGATCGAGAAGCTCGGCGCGAAGATCTCCGCGCCGTTCTCGTCGCGCACGACGAGGTTCGCGCCGTCGCGCGTGCCGAGCTCATCGATCTCGGAGAACAGTCGGTCGGCGGCGTAGCGCGCGAAGACGTCGCTGAGGCCCGGCTCGACGCCCATGCCGACGAGCGCGAGGCGGCCCGCGGCCTCCCAGTCGGCGGTGGCCGCGAACTGCTCGTCGCCGAGCTTCACGCCGGTCTCGGCGTACGGGTTCGAGGGGTGCGGGTGCGACAGGCTCATCGCCATGTCGAGGTAGTCGGCGCCGGCCGCGAGGGCTCCGGCGAAGATCGTCGGCACGAACTTCGGCTCGACGGCGTTCATGACGTGCGTCGCGCCGTGCTCACGGGCGACCCGCTCGACGGCGGATGCGTCGCTCGCATCGATCTGCGCCGCCACGAAGCGGGCGCCCTGCTCGCCGTGGCGGTCGGCGATCCAGGCGATCGTGCGCTCGGCGCGACTCACGTCGTAGTCGCTCACGATGATCGTCTCGAAGAACGAGCGGCGAGCGGCGATCTTGGCGATGGCGTCTCCGACGCCTCCGGCACCCACGAGGAGGATTCTCATGAGCCCATATTATCCAGATGGATAACGAAGGCGCTAGAGGGTGCGCGCTCCATCCGCCGGTGTGAGCGGCGTGAGCGCCGCCCCGGTCGGCTGCCGCGCGTGCTTCGACGGCCGGGGCTCCCGCTCCAGTCGCGACGCGAACGGGGCCCACACGATGACCGTGACCGCGATGCCCACGAGCGCGCCGCCGATCGTGTCGGTCACCCAGTGCGCGCCGAGGTAGGTGCGGCTCAGCGCCATCGCCACGATCCAGGCGACGCCGAGCATCCACAGCCACGCCCTCGACCGCGTCAGCCCGAACAGGAGGACGAGCGTCGTCGCGACCGTCGCCGCGTTGGCGACGTGACCCGACGGGAACGAGCCGAAGTCGGCCACGACGAGGATGTCCTCCGGGCGGGCGCGAGCGAAGAGGTTCTTCAGCAGCTGCACCGTCGCCCCGCTCAGTGCCGCGGCGATGATCGAGAACAGCGCCCCCCAGGGGCGGCGCGCGAGGAGCAGCAGCGCGACCATCCCGAGCGGCACGACGAAGATCGCGACGATGCCGCCGCCGATGCGGTCCATGAGGAGGGCGAGGACCTCCAGCTCCGGATTGCGTCGGGAGAGGATGTCGTCCATCCACTCGACGTCGAGCCCGAGCGGAGATTCCCGCAGCACCACCAGGAGACCGAGGGCCGCGGCGAGCGCGAGGGCGAGGACCCCGCTGATCCAGCGCCAGCGGGAGGCGACGCGGCGAGTCGTGGTCGGCTGCATGTCGGAACCCTATCGAGGGCGGCGGGCGGATGCCCGGCCCCGTTCAGGGGATTCGCACGCGCCGATCAGCGCGACAGCGCCGGCACCGTCCGCGGTCGCACGACGACCCACAGCGAGAGCACCGCGACCGAGGCCGCGATCGCCATCGCCGCGCCCATCGGCGTGGCGCTGCCGATGCCGAACACTCCCACGATCGGCGAGAGCAAGCCGGCGAGGCCGAAGTTGAGCGCGCCCAGCAGGGAGGCCGCGGTTCCCGCCTCCTTGCCGTGGTTCGCGAGGGCGAGCACCTGGACCATCGGGAAGCCGAAGCCGCACGCCATGATGAAGAAGAACAGCGGCACGATCGTGCCCCACATGCCGGCGTCGGCCTGGTCGAGGACGACGATCGCGATCGCGCTGACGAGGAGGACGGCGGTGGAGACGGCGAGGATCCACTGCGGCGGGATGCGCCTCGCGATCCGCGCGCTCGACTGGACACCGATGAAGACGCCGACGGAGTTGGCGGCGAAGACCACGCCGTAGGCCTGCGGGTCGAGACCGTAGACATCCTGGAAGAGGAACGACGACGCCGACAGGTAGGCGAACAGGCCCGTGAAGGTGAACCCGCCGATGACGGCGACACCGATGAAGATGCGGTCGCGGAACAGCGCCCGGTACCGCTCGGCGATCGTCGAGTGGCCCCGGTCGGATCTCCGTGCCGGCGGAAGCGTCTCCACGATGAAGAACCAGGAGGCGGCGACGACGAGCACGCCGTATCCGGCCAGCACGACGAACAGGCCGCGCCACTCGGTCAGCAGGAGCAGCTGCGAGCCGATCAGCGGAGCCAGGATCGGTGCGAGGCCGGTGACGAGAGCGAGGCGGGAGAGCATCCGCACCAGGGGGTAGCCGCCGAAGAGGTCGCGCACCATCGCCATCGCGACGACGCCGCCCGCTGCCGCGCCCGCGCCCTGCAGGACGCGCGCCGCGAGGAGCCACGTGACGTCGGGCGCGGCGGCCACCATGAGGCTCGCGACGACGTGCACGGTCGAGGCCGTGATGAGCGGGAGGCGGCGGCCCACGCGGTCGCTCCACGGGCCGACGATGAGCTGGCCGAAGCCGAAGCCGACCATCGTCGCGGTGAGGGTGAGCTGGACGAGCGCGATGCTCACGCCGAGGTCGGCCTCGACCTGCGGGAACGCCGGCAGGTACAGGTCGACCGTGAAGGGGCCGAGAGCGGTGAGGGCGCCGAGGACGAGGACGTAGACGATGCGCTGGCGCCGGGTGAGCGAGTCGCCGGGGTGCACGACAGTGGTCATTGCGACCACTGTAGGGGCGCGCGGGGCGCGTGTCGAATCGATTCGACCGGGTGCGCGTGTCGCGGGTGCCGGCGCCCGCTCGCGGCCGCGCCGGACGCGCGTGCCGCGGGCTGCGCCGGGCGCGCGAGCCCGCACCCCGCTGTGTCAGTTCTCCGGAGTTTCGGCCGTGCTCGTCGCGGGGCCGCACGCCGGACGCGAGCGAGTCGCCAGAACTCCGGAGTACGTGCACGCTCGACCGCGCCGGACGCTCAGCCCTTCGCGGCCTTCGACTTCGCCTTCGCGGCCTTCTTCGCCTCGCGCACCTTCGCGAGCGAGTCGGCGTCGACGATGTCGGCGACCGAGCGGTACGAGCCCTGCACGCCGTAGTCGCCGGCCGCCTCGCGCCACCCCGGCGCGTCGACGCCGTACTGCTTGCCGAGGAGGGCGAGGAAGATCTTCGCCTTCTGCTCGCCGAAGCCGGGCAGCTCCTGCAGCCGGCGGAGGACCTCGGCGCCGTCGGGCGCGAGCCCGTCGAGCCCGGGTCGCGTCCAGATCGCGTCGGCGCGGCCGCCCCACTCGTCGCGCACCTCGGCGGCGAGCGCCTGCACGCGCGCGGCCATCGAGCCGGGGAACCGGTGCACCGCGGGCGACTCCTTGAACACCGCCGCGAAGGCCTCGGGGTCGGCGGCGGCGATGCTCTCGGCGTCGAACGAGCCCATCCGCTCGCGGATCTTCGCGGGCCCCGCGAACGCGGTCTCCATCGGTACCTGCTGGTCGAGGAGCATCCCGACCAGGAGCGCGAACGGGTCGTCGGTGAGCAGCGCGTCGGCGGGGGCATCCCCCGTGATGTTCAGAGCCATGCGCGTATCGAACCACGCGCGCCTGCGGCGGCGCTCAGCGAGCGGCGGGGCGGATGCCCGCCGCGCCTACTCCGGGATGCGGCGGCTCGCGATGAGCTCGCTGTACCAGTGCCCGCTCTGCTTGATCGTGCGCTCGAGCGAGTCGTAGTCGACGTGCACGATGCCGAAGCGCTTCGTGTAGCCGTAGGCCCACTCGAAGTTGTCCATGAGGCTCCACACCTGGTAGCCGCGCAGGTCGACGCCGCGCTCCATCGCGCGATGGGCGGCCGTGAAGTGGCGGCGCAGGTAGTCGATGCGCGCGTCGTCCTGCACGACGCCGTCGCGCACCTCGTCGTCGAAGGCCGCGCCGTTCTCGGTGATCATGAGCGGCAGGGTCGGGAACTGCTCGTGCAGGTCGACGAGCAGCTGCTCGAGGCCGTCGGGGGCGATGTTCCAGCCCATGGCCGTGTAGGGGCCGGGCTGCTGGATGAACTCGACGTCCTCGCTGCCGGGCCAGGGCGAGCCGGCCGCGTCGCCGTGGCCGTCCGCGTTGGAGCGCGCCGAGACGCCATCCCACATCGTGACGGTCACGGTCGAGTAGTAGTTGACGCCGAGCACGTCGATCGGCTGGTGGATGAGCTCGAGATCCCCGGGGCGCACGAACTGCCAGTCGGTGACGTGCGCGGTGTCCTCGAGCAGGTCGACGGGGTACTCGCCCTGCAGCATCGGGCCGGTGAAAGCGCGGTTGGCGAGCGCGTCGATGCGGCGCACGGCCTCGGCGCTCTCGGGCAGCGGCTCGCCGTCGGCGTCGCGCCCCGGGCGGATCATGTGCAGGTTGAGCGTCGCCGAGTACTGCGCGTCGGGCTTGCGCACCGCGTCGCGCAGGGCGCTCAGTCCGAGCCCGTGCGCGAGGTTGAGGTGGTGCACGGCGGTGAGCGCCGCGCGCCCGCTCGTGATGCCCGGGGCGTGCACTCCCGAGCCGTACCCGAGGTAGGCGCTGCACCACGGCTCGTTGAGGGTGGTCCACATCGCCATGCGGTCGCCGAGCGCCTCGCCCATGAGGTGGGCGTAGTCGGCGAAGCGGTAGCTCGTGTCGCGGTTGGTCCAGCCGCCGGCGTCCTCGAGCGCCTGCGGAAGGTCCCAGTGGTAGAGCGTCGCGATGGGCGTGATGCCGCGCGCGAGCAGCCCGTCGACGAGGCGGCTGTAGAACGCGACGCCCTTCGCGTTGGCGGGGCCCGTGCCCTCGGCCTGGATGCGCGGCCACGCGATCGAGAAGCGGTACGACTCGAGGCCGAGCCGCTGCATGAGGTCGAGGTCGGCGTCGAGCCGGTGGTAGTGGTCACAGGCAGAGTCGCCCGTGTGACCGTGGAGCACCTTGCCGGGGGTGCGGCTGAAGGTGTCCCAGATGGAGGGTCCGCGGCCGTCCTCGTGCGCGGCCCCCTCGATCTGGTAGCTCGCGGTCGCGGATCCGAAGACGAAGTCCGCGGGGAACTCCAGGCCGGAGTCGCGGTAGTCGGGGGTGCCCTGGTTCATGCTGATGAGCCTACGTGCCGCCGCGTGGAACCGCTTCCACAGGCGGCGCGCCCGAGCCGAGCATCCGCGCACGACGACGCCCCGGCCGCGCGAGGCGACCGGGGCGTCGAGGCGGTGCGGGTCAGCCGCGGGCGCGGCGCTTGTTCCAGACGTCGAACGCGACGGCGAGAAGCAGCACGAGGCCCTTGATGAACTGCTGGTAGTCGGTTGAGACGCCCAGCAGCGACATGCCGTTGTTGAGCACGCCCATGATGAGACCGCCGGTGATGGCGCCGACGACCGTGCCGACGCCGCCCTGCACGGCCGCGCCGCCGATGAACGACGCCGCGATCGCGTCGAGCTCGAACAGGTTGCCCGCGCCGGGTCCGGCCGAGTTGAGGCGGCCGGTGAAGATGATGCCGGCGAGCGCAGCGAGCACGCCCATGTTGACGAACAGGTAGAAGTCGATCTTGCGGGACTGGATGCCCGACAGGTCGGCCGCGTGGCGGTTGCCGCCGACGGCGTAGATGTGGCGGCCGAAGACGCTGCGGTTCATGACCGCCGTGTAGACGACCACGAGCACGCCGAGCACGATGAGCACGATCGGGGTGCCGCGCGAGCCGGGGGCGACGCCGAGGAGGTAGGTGAGGAACAGGATGAGCCCCGCGCCGAACGCCACCTTCACGATGAACCACCAGGCCGGCTCGGTCTCGAGGCCGAGCTTCGCGCGCTTCATGCGGCCGCGCAGCTGCGAGGCGATGAACATGACGAGCGCGAGGAGGCCGAGGCCGACGGTGATCCACTCGGCGGGCGAGGTCGCCGCCGGGAAGAGCTGCGGGAAGAGGTACCCGCCGCCGAGCTGGCGGTACTCGTTCGGGAACGGGGTGATCTGGGTGTTGCCGAGCACGATCTGCGTGAGGCCGCGGAAGAGGAGCATGCCCGCGAGGGTCACGATGAACGCGGGTATGCCGACGTAGGCGACCCAGAAGCCCTGCCAGACGCCGACGATGCCGCCGACGAGGAGGCCGAGGAGGATCGCGAGCCACCAGGGCAGCCCCCAGTCCTGCACCATGACGCCCGTCATGGCTCCGACGAACGCCGCGACCGAGCCGACCGAGAGGTCGATGTGGCCGGCGATGATGATCATCACCATGCCGATCGCGAGGATCAGGATGTAGCTGTTCTGGACGATGATGTTCGACACGTTGCCCGCCGTGAGCAGGCGACCCTCGGTCAGCACCTGGAAAAGCAGGACGATCACGATGAGCGCGACGAAGATGCCGATCTGGCGCAGGCGCGAGGTCAGGAAGCCGAGCACCTCCGAACGGCTGGACGCGGGGCGGGTTGCGCTAGCCGATGACATGGTCGGCCTCCTTCTCCTTGGTCATGAGCACCATGAGTGCTTCGGGGGTGGCCTGCTCGATGGGGAGCTCACCGGTGATGTGCCCCTCCGACAGGGCGTAGATGCGGTCGCAGATCCCGAGGAGCTCCGGGAGCTCGCTCGAGATCACGATGACCGCCTTGCCCTGCGCGGCGAGGCTGTTGATGATCGTGTAGATCTCGTACTTCGCGCCGACGTCGATGCCGCGCGTGGGCTCATCGAGGATCAGCAGCTCGGGGTCGGAGTACAGCCACTTCGACAGCACGACCTTCTGCTGGTTGCCGCCGGAGAGCTTGCCCGTGATCGCGTCGACCGAGGGCGCCTTGATGTTCATGCTCGTGCGGTAGCCGTCGGCGACGATGTGCTCGGCGCCGCCGTCGACCCAGCCGCGCGGGGCGAGCTTGCGGATTCCGGCGGCCGAGATGTTCCGCTTGATGTCCTCGATGAGGTTGAGGCCGTAGACCTTGCGGTCCTCCGTCGCGTACGCGAGCCCGTTGCGGATGGCCTCCGGCACCGTCCGCGCCTGGATCTCCTCGCCGCGCATGTAGAGCCGCCCGGTGATCCTCGAGCCGTACGACCGCCCGAAGATGCTCATCGCGAGCTCGGTGCGCCCCGCGCCCATGAGGCCCGCGATGCCGACGACCTCGCCCGCGCGCACCGAGAGGGACGCGCCGTGGATGATCGTGCGGTCGTGGTCGGTCGGGTGGTGGACGGTCCAGTCCTCGACGCGGAAGATCTCGTCGCCGATCACGACCGAGCGGTCGGGGTACCGGTGCTCGAGGTCGCGGCCGACCATGCCCTTGATGATGCGGTCCTCCGAGATGTCGCCCGTCGCGAGCGCGAGCGTCTCGATCGTGCGGCCGTCGCGGATGATCGTGACCTCGTCGGCGATCGCTTTGATCTCGTTGAGCTTGTGGCTGATGATGATCGACGTGATCCCCTGCTGCTTGAGGTGGCGGATCAGGTCGAGCAGGTGGGCCGAGTCCTCGTCGTTGAGGGCGGCGGTGGGCTCGTCGAGGATCAGCAGCTTGACGTCCTTCGACAGGGCCTTGGCGATCTCGACGAGCTGCTGCTTGCCGACGCCGATCTCGCGCACGATGGTCGTCGGGCTGTCGCCGAGGCCGACGCGGGCGAGCAGCTTGGCCGCCTCCGCGTTCGTCTCGTCCCAGTCGATGAAGCCGCGCCTGGCGCGCTCGTTGCCGAGGAAGATGTTCTCGGCGATCGAGAGGTAGGGGCTCAGCGCGAGCTCCTGGTGGATGATGACGATTCCGGATCTCTCGCTGTCGCGGATGTCCTTGAACTCCATCGTCTCGCCTTCGAAGACGATGTCGCCCGTGTAGGTGCCGTGCGGGTAGACGCCCGACAGCACCTTCATGAGCGTGGACTTGCCCGCCCCGTTCTCGCCGCAGATGGCGTGGACGTGGCCTCGCTCGACGGTGATGGAGACGTCCTGCAGCGCCTTGACGCCGGGGAACTCCTTCGTGATCGAGCGCATTTCGAGGATGGTGCTCACGGCGGTCCTCTTCCTCTTCTCGGTTCAGCGGGGGCTCGTGCGGTGATGAGGGATGGTGCGGGTCCGGCCGATCGCTCGGCCGGACCCGCACTCGGGTGGTGCGAACCTACTAGGCGAGGTCCTCAGGGGTGTAGTACCCGCTGTCGAACAGCACCTCTTCGTAGTTGTCGACCGTGACGATCGTCGACTCGAGCAGGTACGACGGGACGATCTTCTCGCCGTTGTCGTAGGTCTCGGTGTCGTTGACCTCGGGCTCCTCGCCCTTCAGCAGCGAGTCCACCATCGCGACGGCCTGCTCGGCGAGCAGACGGGTGTCCTTGAAGATGGTCGAGTACTGCTCGCCCGCGATGATCGACTTCATCGAGCCGACCTCGGCGTCCTGACCCGTGATGATGGGCAGCGCGTCGGTCGAGTAGCCGCCCGACGTGAGGGCCGAGATGATGCCGATCGAGAGGCCGTCGTACGGCGAGAGGACGCCGTCGATCTGCGTGTCGCCGATGATGGTGAGGATGTTCTCCATGCGCTCCTGAGCCGTCTCGGGCAGCCAGCGGAGGATCGCCACCTGCTCGAACGCGGTCTGGCCCGACGGGACGACGAGGGTGCCGTCGTCGATGAGGGGCTGGATGACGCTCATCGCGCCGTTGAAGAAGAACCCGGCGTTGTTGTCGTCGGGGCTGCCGGCGAAGAGCTCGACGTTGAACGGGCCGGCAGCATCCGTGCGCTCGCCGTTCTCGTCGAGGACGCCCATGCCGATGAGCAGCGACGTCGCCTGCTGCACGCCCACCTGGAAGTTGTCGAACGTCGTGTAGTAGTCGACGTTCGGGCTGCCGTTGATGAGGCGGTCGTAGGCGATGACGGGGATGCCCGCGTCGGCCGCCTGCTGCAGCACGTCGGTGAGCGTCGTGCCGTCGATCGAGGCGATGATGAGCGCCTCGGCGCCGCTCGAGATCATGTTCTCGATCTGCGAGACCTGCGTGGGGATGTCGTCGTTCGCGAACTGGAGGTCGACGTCGTAGCCGAGCTCCTCGAGCTGCGACTTGACGTTGTCGCCGTCCGCGATCCAGCGCTCCGACTGCTGCGTCGGCATCGCGACGCCGACGATGCCGCCGGCCTCGTCGCCGCCGCCGTCGCCGCCGGTCGAGCCGCCCGTGCGGTCACCGGCGCAGCCGGCGAGAGCGAGCGACATCACGCTGACGGCAGCGATGCCGAGGAGGAACTTCTTGGAGTTCTTCACTGTGTGTCCTTTCGATGGGGAGTGTGGTGGTGCGTTCGGGTCCGTCGCTCGGCCTCGAGCTCTGGCTCCGGTTCCCGGCCGCGGCCGGGAGGTCTGGGGGTGCCCCGCTCAGATGCCCTGAGCGAGTCGGTAGTAGGCGGCGTTCGCGCGCACGTCGCGCGCGAACCCCTCGAGCGTGGTGGCCTCGTCGATGACGAGCAGCTCGACGCCGGCCATGGTGGCGAAGTCTCGGAAGACATCGACGCCCACCTGGGTGGACATGACCGTGTGGTGCGCCGCCCCCGCGGTCAGCCAGGCGGCCGCCGAGGTGGCGAAGTCGGGCGCCGGCTTCCAGACGGCGTGCCCGACGGGCAGGTGGGGCATCGGGGCGGGCAGCGCCACGTTCTCGACGACGTTCGCGACGAGCCGGAACCGGTCGCGCATGTCGCTGAGGGCCGCGACGACCGCGGGGCCCGCGTCGGCCGTGAAGACCAGGCGCACCGGGTCCTCCTTGCCGCCGATGCCGAGAGGGTGCACCTCGAGACGCGGGCGCTGCGTGGTCAGCGAGGGGCCGACCTCGAGCATGTGCGCGCCGAGGATGAGCTCGTTGCCGGGCTCGAGGTGGTACGTGTAGTCCTCCATGAGGCTCGCGCCGCCGGGGAGGCCCGCGCCCATGACGGCGGCCGCGCGCACGAGCACCGCGGTCTTCCAGTCGCCCTCGGCGCCGAAGCCGTAGCCGTCGGCCATGAGGCGCTGCACGGCGAGGCCGGGCAGCTGGCGCAGCGCGCCGAGGTCCTCGAAGCTCGTCGTGAAGGCGCCGAAGCCGCCGCCCTCGAGGAACCCGCGCAGGCCGAGCTCGATCGCCGCGCCGTAGCGCAGGCTGTCGGCGCGCTCCGCGCCCGGGTGCAGCTCGGGGGCGACGTCGTAGAGGTCGAGGTACTCCTCGACGAGCCGGTCGACCTCAGCGTCGCCGACCGCGTGCACGGCATCCGCCAATTCGGTGACGCCCCAGGTGTTGACCTGCACGCCGAAACGGATCTCGGCCTCCGTCTTGTCGCCCTCGGTGACGGCGACGAAGCGCATGTTGTCGCCGAAGCGGGCGAGCCTCAGCTCGTGCGTCGCGTGCCAGCCGGCGGCCGCGCGCGCCCACACGCCGACGCGCGCCGTGACGGCCGGGTTCGAGACGTGGCCGACGACGGTCGCGCGGGCGACGCTCATGCGCGAGGCGATGTAGCCGAACTCGCGGTCGCCGTGCGCGGCCTGGTTGAGGTTCATGAAGTCGAAGTCGATCTCGCCCCACGGCAGCTCGACGTTCGCCTGCGTGTGCAGGTGGAGCAGCGGCTTGGAGAGCGCGTCGAGACCCGCGATCCACATCTTCGCGGGACTGAAGGTGTGCATCCAGGCGATGACGCCGATCACGTTCTCGGCGGCGTTCGCCTCGAGCATGACGCGCTTGATGCTCGCCGAATCGACGAGGGTCGGCTTCCAGACGATCGTGACGGGGATGTCCGCGGCCGCCTGCAGGCCGGCCACGACCTCCTGCGACTGCTCGGCGACCTGGCGCAGGGTCTCGTCGCCGTACAGGTTCTGGCTCCCGGTCAGGAACCACACCTCGAGCGTGCGGAGATCGGGGACGATGCTGCGGGTCACTGGGGTCCTCCTGCAAGGGCGTCGATCGCGCGACGCTCGATGGCGAGTCCGGCCTCGTACTGGGTGAGGTAGGCGGCGAAGCCGGCGGTGTCGGTCGGGTCGGGTGCGGTGGTGGCCGTGTCGGCGTCGGCGAAGACGCGGGTGGCGAGGTAGTCGGCGAGGGGCTGGCCGCTCTGCTGCGACACGGCCGTCTCGGCCGTGAGCGCCGACTCGGCCGTCTCGGCCGTCAACGCCGCGAGCACCGCGATGCCCCACGCACCGCCCTCGGAGGCGCTGTCGGCGACGCCGACGGGAGCATCGAGAGCGGCGGCGAGCAGGCGCTGCGCGACGCCGGCCGTGCGGAACAGTCCGCCGTGGGCCTGCATGCGCTCGATCGCGACGCCCTCCTCGTGGAGGGCGCGCATCCCGAGGGCGAGGGCGGCGAAGACGCCGTAGACCTGCGCGCGCATGACGTTCGCGAGCGTCAGGCGGCTCTCGGGCGTGCGCACGACGAGCGGGCGACCCGCGGTCAGGTGCGCGACGGGCTCGCCGGCGACCTGGTTGTAGGCGAGCACGCCCCCCGCGTCGGGAGCCCCGTCCAGCGCCTCGGCGAGCAGGAGCGCGTACGCCTCGTCGGCGGTGGTGGTCGCGCCGGCGAGCTGAGCGAAGCGGCGGTAGGTGCCGACCCACGCGGCGAGCTCGCTCGTGCCGTTGTTGCAGTGCACCATCGCGACCGGGTCGCCCGCAGGCGTCGCCACGACGTCGATCTCGGGGTGCGCGCTCGCGAGCGGACGGTCGAGCACGACCATCGCGAAGATGCTCGTCCCGGCGCTCACGTTGCCGGAGCGCGGCGCGACGGCGTTCGTGGCGACCATGCCGGTACCGGCATCCCCCTCGGGCGGGCAGGCGACGGCGCCGGGCTGGAGGGCCCCGGTGGGGTCGAGCAGCGCGGCCCCGGCGGCGGTCAGGGTGCCCGCGGTCGCGCCGGCGGGCAGCACGCGGGGGAGCGTCCGCCCCAGGGGCCCCGCGAGGGCCGACCCGGCGACGTGCGCGTGGTAGCGGGCGAGGAGGTCGGCGTCGTAGTCGGCGCCGGCCGCATTCACCGGGAACATGCCGCTCGCGTCGCCGACGCCGAGCACGCGCTCGCCGGTCAGGCGGTGGTGGACGTAGCCGGCGAGCGTCGTGAGGTGGGCGATGCGGCCGACGTGCTCCTCGCCGTCGAGGACGGCCTGGTGCAGGTGCGCGATCGACCAGCGCAGCGGGATGTTCGCGCCGAGCAGCTCGGAGAGCTCGGCCGCGGCGGCGCCGGTGCTCGTGTTGCGCCAGGTGCGGAACGGGACGAGCAGCTCATCGTGCTCGTCGAAAGCGAGGTAGCCGTGCATCATCGCCGAGACGCCGAGCGCGGCGAGCGTCGTCGGCGCGGCGTCGTGGCGCGTGCGGGCGTCGGCGGCGAGGGCGGCGTACGCGGCGCGGATGCCCTGCTCGACGTCGGCGAGGTCGTAGGTCCACACGCCGTCCACGAGCTGGTTCTCCCACTCGTGGTCGCCCGTCGCGAGCACCGTGGCCGGCGCATCCGCGTCGACGAGGCACGCCTTGATGCGCGTCGAGCCGAGCTCGATGCCGAGGGCGACGCGGCCGGCGGCGATGGCCTCGGCGGGGGTGCGGGTCGCGGCGCTCATCGGGCCGGACCCCCCGGCTGGCCGTAGACGTTCTGGTACCGGTCGAAGAGCGCGTCGACCGCGGCGGGCTCGATCGGGAGCGGGTCGCCCAGCTGTCGGGCGATGTGGATCGTGCGCGCGACATCCTCGAGCATGACGGCGGCCTTGACGGCGTCGCGCGCGTCGCGACCGATCGTGAAGGGTCCATGGTTCTGCATGAGCACGGCGCGCGAGCGGTGGCCGGAGAGCGTCTCGACGATGCCGCGGCCGATCGAGTCGTCGCCGATGATCGCGAACGGACCGACCGGGATGTCGCCGCCGAACTCGTCGGCCATCGCCGTGATGACGCACGGGATGCTCTCGCCGCGCGCCGCCCACGCCGTCGCGTAGGTCGAGTGCGTGTGGACGACGCCGCCGACCTCGGGCATGTGCCGGTAGACGTATGCGTGCGCGGCGGTGTCGCTCGAGGGGCTGCGGTCGCTGCCGGGAGTGTCGGGGACGACCTCGCCGTCGAGCGTGCAGAGGATCATGTTCGACGGGTCGAGATCGTCGTAGGAGACGCCCGACGGCTTGATGACGAAGAGGTCGGCGCCCGGGACCCGGCCGCTGACGTTGCCGCCCGTCCAGACCACGAGCGCGTTGCGGACCAGCTCGGCGTGGAGGGCGGCGACCTCGTCGCGAACGCGCGCGACGGCGACCTGCACCTCGGGGCTCAGAGCGATCACGGGACTCCATCGTCGCGGCGGCGACGGTGGACCCGGCGCCGGGGTGGTTCAGGGGTGGTGGTGCGGCGAACTCGACCCATCCGAACTGCGACTCGGGATGTGACCGTTCACATTGCGTTGATGCACTCTAACGGCGAAACGGTCACATCTGTCAACCCGCTCCCCGAGCGAAACGGTCACAAGTCGATAACAGCCGCGACATGCGCCGCCCGCCCGCGGGGCCCGCCCGCGGGCGGGCGCGCCCCCGCGCGTGACGGGCCCCCGCGCGCGCCGCGGCCTCGAGCGCAGCGAGTGCCTCATGCGCAACTCAGGAACTGTGCCGTGTGCAGCGGGGAAGCGCGCCGCCGGCGAGCGACATCGGCGGCGACACTCCTGAGTTGCGCATCGACCTTCGCCGGCGGGAGGAGTTGCCGACCCGCGCGCGGTCCGCGACCCGCGCGCGGTCCGCGACCCGCGCGCGGCGCGGGGTAGCCGGTCGCGACCCGCCTACGCGAGCCGCGCCGTCGACTGGCGCACGATGAGCTCCGGCTGCACGGGCGCGTGGCTCAGCTCGGTGTCGCCGCGCAGCTCGCCGAGCAGCAGCTCGATCGCCCTCCGGCCGATCTCGGCGAAGTTCTGCCGCACGGTGGTCAGCGGCGGCGCGAAGTGGGCGGCCTCGGGGATGTCGTCGAACCCGACGATCGACATGTCGCCGGGCACCGACAGCCCCGTCTCGCGGCACGCGTGCATGAAGCCGAGCGCCATCTGGTCGTTCCCGCAGAACACGGCCGTGAAGTCGCGGTAGCGCAGCAGCTCGAGCCCCGCGTAGTAGCCGAAGTGCGCCGTCCAGTCGCCGAGGATGGGCGCGCGCGTCCGCAGGTCGGCATCGCCGAGCTCGCGCAGGAACCCCTGCATCCGCGCCTCCGCCTCGATCCAGTCCTGCGGGCCGGAGATGTGCATGATCTCGGTGTGCCCGAGGTCGATGAGGTGCCGCGTCGCGAGCCGCGCGCCCTGGATCTGGTCGACCCACAGCGAGTGCGCCGTGTTGAGCCCGGTCGCCTCGAGCGTGACGAACGGCACCGCGACCTGGAGGTCGTCGAGCGCCTCGAACACCCGCACCTGCGGCGCGATGACGATGAGCGCCTCGATCGACTGGGCCATGAGGTGGTCGAGACCGGCCTTGATCGAGGCGTACTCGCTCGAGCTGATGTTGGTGATCGAGAGGCGGTAGCCGGCTTCGCGCGCGGCGGTCTCGATGGCCTGGATGCTCGTGGCCGGTCCGTAGTGGACGGTCTGCGCCGCGAGCACCCCGATCGTCCGCGATCGGCTCGTGACGAGCGCGCGCGCGGCCTGGTTCGGCCGGTACCCGAGCTCCTCGATCGCGGCCTGCACGCGCGCGAGCGTCTCGGGTCGGATGGAGGGGCTGTCGTTGAGCGCCCGCGAGACGGTCTGGTACGAGACCCCGGCGACCCGCGCGACGTCGCGGATGTTCGGGGCGCGCACGCGCTCCGGCTCGCTCGCCTGCTCAGGACTCGACACGAGACCCTTCCCATCCGGTGATGTGTACGTTCACATCAGCAGGCCCATTATGCACGCGGATGCCCGCTCGGGCGCGAGCGCCCCTCGCGTTCCCGAGGCGCTCAGCCGAGCCGCGCGAGCGACTGCCGTACGTCGGCGAGAAGATCCTCGACGTCCTCGAGCCCCACCGAGAGGCGGATCACCGCGTCCGACACCTCCAGCGCGGTGCCGCGCACGGAGGCATGGGTCATCTCGCTCGGATAGTTGACGAGCGACTCGACCCCCCCGAGCGACTCCGCGAGCGAGAAGACCTCGAGCCCCTCGGCGAAGGCGCGCGCAGCGGCGGCGCCTCCCGCGAGCTCGAGCGAGAGCATCCCGCCGAAGTCGCGCATCTGGCGCGCGGCGAGGTCGTGCCCGGGGTGCGAGGGCAGGCCCGGGTAGTAGACGCGAGTGACCGCGGCGTGCCCCTCGAGCGCGGAGGCGAGGGCGTGGGCCGACGCCGAGTGGCGATCCATGCGCACTGCGAGCGTCTTGATGCCTCGCGTGGTGAGCCACGCGTCGAGCGGGCCCGAGACGGCGCCGGCCGCGAACTGGTGGAAGCCGACCTTCTCGGCCAGCGCATCGTCCGACAGCACGACGGCGCCGCCGATGACGTCGGAATGGCCTCCGAGGTACTTCGTCGTCGAGTGCACGACGACGTCGGCGCCGAGCGCGAGCGGCTGCTGCAGGTAGGGAGTGGCGAAGGTGTTGTCGACGACGACGAGCGCGCCGGCCGCGTGCGCGACGTCGGCGAGCGCCGCGACGTCGGTGATCTTCATGAGCGGGTTCGACGGCGTCTCGAGCCACAGCACGCGCGCGCCGGTCGAGGTGAGAGCGGCGCGAACGGCCTCCCGGTCGTCGAGCTCGATGGTGGTGAGGCCGATCTGCCAGTCGCCGAAGATGCGGCGCACGAGCCGGTGGGTGCCGCCGTAGACGTCGTTGCCCATGAGCACGTGGTCGCCGGGGCGCAGAACGGCGCGCAGCAGCGCGTCCTCGGCCGCGAGGCCCGAGGCGAAGCTGAAGGCGTGGGTCGCGCCCTCGAGCGAGGAGAGCTGCCTCTGCAGCGAATCGCGGGTCGGGTTGCCCCCGCGACCGTACTCGTAGCCGCCCCGCAGATTGCCGATGCCGTCCTGGGCATACGTCGTCGAGAAGTGCACGGGCGGGATGACGGCACCCGTCGTCGGGTCGAACTCCTGGCCGACGTGGATGGCGCGGGTCGAGAACCCGTGGTCGTCGTGGGTCATGAAGACTCCTTCGCGAGAGCACGCACGAGGTCGTGGCGCGTGAGCAGCCCGACGGGGTTGCCCCCGTCGAGCACGAGCAGGGTGTCGGGCTGCTGGCCGCCGGGGCCGCGCTCGTCGAAGCGGGCGCGCGCGTCGCCGAGCGACTCGTGCGCGCCGACGAGCGGCAGTCGCGGACCCATCGCCTCGGTGACGGGGCTCGCGGGGGTCACGTCTCCGGCGGCGAGCGCGCGCAGCAGGGTCCGGGCGTCGACCGTGCCGACGACCTCCCCGAGCACCGCCGGGGGCGCAGACGAGAGGACGGGCAGTGCGTGATCGTGGGCCTCGAGGGCGGCGATCGCGTCCGCGACCGACGCCGTGCGGGGCACGTGGGGCAGCGCCGCGGCGTCGGGGCGCGCGGCGTCGGCGACCGTCGGCGAGCCCTGGGCGGCGGCGAAGCCGTGGCTGCGCATCCACCGATCGTTGAAGATCTTGCCGAGGTAGCCGCGCCCGCCGTCGGGCAGCAGGACGACGACCACGTCCTCCGGTCCGAGCTCGCGCGCGACCTCGAGGGCACCGACGACCGCCATGCCGCACGAGCCGCCGACGAGCAGTCCCTCCTCGCGCGCGAGGCGCACGGTCATGTCGAACGACGCCTGGTCGCTCACGGCGACGACGCGGTCGGTCACGCTCGGGTCGTAGGCGGCGGGCCAGAAGTCCTCGCCCACCCCCTCGACGAGGTAGGGCTGGCCAGACCCGCCCGAGTAGACGCTGCCGACGGGGTCGACGCCGACGATCTGCACGCGGCCGCTCGCGCGGTCGGCGCTGATCTCGCGCAGGAAGCGGCCGGTGCCCGTGATGGTGCCGCCCGTGCCGACGCCGGTCACGAAGTGGGTGACGCGGCCATCGGTGTCGCGCCAGATCTCCGGGCCCGTCGTCTCGTAGTGGCTCAAGGGGCCGTTGGGGTTCGCGTACTGGTTGGGCTTGAAGGCGCCCGGGATCTCGCGCGCGAGGCGGTCGGAGACCGAGTAGTACGACTCCGGGTCCTCCGGAGCGACGGCCGTCGGCGTGACGACGATCTCGGCGCCGTAGGCGGTGAGCACGTTGCGCTTGTCCTCGCCGACCTTGTCGGGCAGCACGAAGACGCAGCGGTAGCCGCGCTGCTGGGCGACGAGGGCGAGGCCCACGCCCGTGTTGCCGCTCGTCGGCTCGACGATCGTGCCGCCCGGCTTCAGCAGCCCCTCGCGCTCGGCGGCGTCGATGATGCGCGTCGCGATGCGGTCCTTCGACGAGCCGCCGGGGTTGAGGTACTCGACCTTCGCGAGCACGGTGGCCGTGATCCCCTCCGTCACTCGAGTGAGCTGCACGAGGGGCGTGTCGCCGATGAGGTCGACGACGGAGCGGGCGAACTTCATCCTGCGAGCCTACTCGCGCCGAGCATCCGGCCCCGAGGCCGCGACGGCCGCGAGTGCCGCGACCGGACCCGCTCTGACAGGAAGTCGAAAGGTGATCTGAGAGAATGGGGGCGCCCCGGCCGCGCTCTCGCGCGCGCCGACGAACCCCTCCCCTCACGGCTGGAGCCCCGAGCGTGTCGAACGACGAGAACCTCACGATCAAGCAGCAGCGCGAGAAGCGCCGCGCCGAGAAGGTCGCCGCCCTCCGCGCGAAGCAGGAGCGCGAGAAGCGCCGCAACCTCATCGCGATCGGCAGCGCCGTGGTCGGCGCCCTCGCCGTCGTCGCCATCGTCGTGTCGATCGTCGTCACGAGCGCGCAGCCGCGGCCCGAGCCGGTCGACCCCGACTCCATCGACATCGCCGGGCTGGAGACCTTCGAGGAGACCCAGGGCCTCCACGTCGAGGGCGCCGTCGACTACGACCAGACGCCTCCGGCGGGCGGCCCGCACAACGCGGCCTGGCTGAACTGCGGCATCTACGAGGAGGTCGTGCCGAACGAGAACGCCGTCCACTCCCTCGAGCACGGCGCCGTGTGGGTCACTTACGACCCCGAGGAGGTCACGGGCGACGACCTCGAGGCCCTCCGCGACGCCATGCCGAGCACGTACATCGTGCTCTCCCCGTTCGAGGGCCTCGACGCGCCCGTCGTCGCGAGCGCCTGGGGCGCCCAGGTGAAGCTCGACGGCGTCGACGACCCGCGCCTGGCCGACTTCATCACCAAGTACCGGCAGTCCCCCGACGCCCCCGAGCCCGGCGCGCTCTGCACGCAGGCCCTCGACGGGCCGGGCAAGATCGCGTAGGGAGCGATCATGACGATCACCGATCCGGCCGCCTCACCGTTCGGGGCGGATGCCCGACCGGAGCGCGGCCCCGCCCGCGTCCGGCTGATCGTCGCCGGGGCGCTGCTCGTGCTCGTGGCGCTCGTCGCCGGCGTGCTGCTGGGGCGCGCGACGGCGCCCGCGGGCGCCGCATCCGCCCCCTCGGCGGAGAGCGCCGAGGCCGGTTTCGCCCGCGACATGCAGACGCACCACAACCAGGCCGTCGAGATGTCGATCCTGCTGCGCGACCGCACCGACGACGAGGAGCTGCGGCTGCTCGCGCTCGACATCGCGACCGCGCAGTCGCAGCAGGCCGGTCAGCTGTTCGCGTGGCTGAACGTCTGGGGCGTGCCGCAGACCTCGACCGAGCCCGAGATGGCGTGGATGGCGCTGCCGACCCTCGACGGCGGCCACGACGAGCACAGCACCGCGCACATGCCGGGCGAGCCGATGCCCGGCCTCGCGACGCCGGAGCAGATGCAGGCGCTGCGCGACGCCGAGGGCCTCGAGGCCGAGAGGCTCTGGCTCGAGCTCATGATCGAGCACCACAAGGGCGGCGTCGAGATGGCCGAGGCCGTGCTCGCTCGCACCGACGACGAGCTCGTGACGCGGCTCGCGAACGGAGTGGTGCAGCTGCAGCAGAAGGAGATCGACTACATGACCGAGCTGCTCGAGGAGCGCTCGTAGCCCGCCTCGCTCAGAGCGCGTGCGGCGAGGCCTCCGCGGCCGGTCGCCCGAAGTCGGTCGACTGCTCGGCCACGAGCCGCGCGTACACGCCCCCGTGCGCGAGCAGCGCGTCGTGGGTTCCGCTCTCGACGATGCGCCCGCGATCGATGACGTGGATGACGTCGGCACCCGCGACCGTCGACAGCCGGTGCGCGATCGACACGGTCGTGCGTCCCCGCGTCGCCGAGTCGAGCGCCGCCTGCACGACGCGCTCGGAGACCGAGTCGAGCGCGCTCGTCGCCTCGTCGAGGATCAGCACCGGAGGGTCCTTCAGCAGCACCCGCGCGATCGCGATGCGCTGCTTCTCGCCGCCCGACAGCCGGTAGCCCCGCTCGCCGACGACAGTGCCGTAGCCGTCGGGGAAGGTCGCGATCGTCTCGTGGATGCTCGCCGCACGGCAGGCGCGCTCGAGCTCCTCGTCCGTCGCCTCCGGCTTCGCGTACCGCAGGTTCTCGGCGATCGTCGCGTGGAAGAGGTAGGTCTCCTGGCTGACGATGCCCACCTGCGCGATGAGGCTCTCCTGCGTCAGCTCGCGCACGTCGTCGCCCGCGAACAGCACGCGACCCTCGCTCACCTCGTGCAGGCGCGGGATCAGGTACGAGATCGTCGTCTTGCCCGCACCGGACGGCCCGACGAACGCCACGAACTGGTTGGGCTCGACCGAGAAGGAGACGCGATCGAGGGTGGGCGCCTGATCGGGCGCGGCGTCCGGGTAGCGGAAGACGACATCCTCGAATCGGATGCGCCCCACCTCGCTCTCGTCGACCGCACGCGCGTCCTGCGCCTCCGAGATCGCGGGCTTCAGGTCGAGGTACTCGAAGATGCGCGCGAACAGGGCGCCCGAGGTCTGGAGGTCCAGGGCGACCCGCATGAGCCCGAGCAGCGGGAAGGTGAGTCGGGCCTGCACCGTCGTGAACGCGACGAGCGTGCCGGCGGTGACCGCGACATCCGCCTGCAGCAGCCACGCCGCGACGAGGTAGATGATCGCGGGGATCACGCTGAGGAACACGTTGACCATCGCGAAGAACCACTGGCCGCTCATCTGCAGCTGCACCTGCAGGCCGCGCTGGGTCTCGTTCTCGTCCGCGTAGCGGTCGACCTCGGCGTGCTGACGGAAGAAGCTCTTCGCGAGCATGATGCCCGAGACGCTCAGGGCCTCCTGCGTGATCGCGGTCATGTCGCTCAGCGACTCCTGCGTCTTCGTCGCGATGCGCGCGCGCACCTGGCCGACGCGCTGCTGCGCCGCGATGAGCAGGGGCAGCAGGATGACCGCCGCGAGCGTCAGCTGCCAGCTCAGCAGCAGCATCGCGACGAGCGCGGCGAGCACCGTGACCGTGTTGCCGATGACGCTCGAGACGGTGTTGCTCAGCACGCTCGCGACGCCGCCGACGTCGTTCTGCAGCCGCGACTGGATCACGCCGGTCTTCGTGCGGGTGAAGAAGGCGAGCTCCATGCGCTGGAGGTGGTCGAAGAGGGTCACGCGCAGCTGCGCCATGACGGCGTTGCCGACGCTCGCCGTCAGGTAGGTCTGGGCGATGCCGAGCCCGGCGCTCGCGACCCACAGCACGAGCATGAGGCCGACGATGCGCAGCAGCACCGGCACGTTCGGCTCCCCCTCGGGCGGGAACAGCCCGACGTCGAAGGCCTGCTGCGTCAGCAGGGGCGGCAGCACGCTGAGGCCGGCGCCGACCAGCACGAGCGCGATCGTGAGCGCGAGGCGCGACCGGTGCGGGGCGAACAGCCGCGCGATCCGCGGCAGCAGATCCGGGATGCGCGGGGCGTCTGCGTTGGCCGCACGCTGCGCGGCGACGTCGCCGCTCGAGATGCGCGTCCGCGCCTTGCCGTAGCGGCCGACAGTGCCCGGCCCGGGCGAGGGATTGCTCACCTCGCGAGCCTAGAGCGGCACCCCCGACAGCGCGCAGGGAGGCGGCGCGGCCCTGAGCGAACAGCGGGCGCCCCGCGCGCGATGGCGACGGATGCCCGGGGCGCGACCGCGGGAATCCCCCGCTCGCGACGGCGCCCCCGGGAGTCTCCTCCCGGGGGCGCCGTCCGAGCTCGGTCTCTCGGCCGCTAGCCCTTCGTCGAGCCGGCCAGGAGGCCGCGCACGAAGTAGCGCTGGAGGCTGAAGAACACGATGAGCGGGATCACGAGCGAGATGAACGCCGCGGCGGGCAGTCGCTCCTGGTTGCGCCCGAAGTTGCCGACGAGCTCGGCCAGTCGTTGCGTCAGTGGCGCGACGTCGGCGGTGCCCCCGGAGAACACGAGGGCGACGAGCAGGTCGTTCCAGACCCACAGGAACTGGAAGATGCCGATCGAGGCGAGCGCCGGGAGCGACAGCGGGATGATGATCCGGAAGAAGATCTGCGTGTGGTTCGCGCCGTCGACGCGCGCCGCCTCGATCACCTCGCCGGGGATCTCCGAGATGAAATTGTGCATCAGGAAGATCGTCAGCGGCAGGCCGAAGATCGTGTGCGCGATCCACACTGCGGGGAACGTGCCGCTGATGCCCAGGACGCTCGAGAAGATCTGCAGGAGCGGGATGAGCGCCATCTGCAGCGGCACGATCTGCAGGGCGAAGATGAGCACGAAGATCGCGCCCGAGCCCTTGAACTTGATCCACGCGAACGCGTACGCGGCCATCGTGGCGAGGATGATCGGGAACAGCGCCGCCGGCACCGCGATGATGATCGAGTTCACGAAGTACGAGCCGAGGTTCGCCGAGCTCGCGCCCTGGGTGGTGAGCACGTCGGCGTAGTTCTCGAGCGTGAAGCTCGGGCTGACGAACATGTTCCACCAGCCGTTGGTGCGGATCTCCTCCGGCGTGCGGAACGAGCTCACCAGGAGGCCGAAGGTCGGGATCGTCCAGATCACGGCGATGATGACGGCGGCGATCGTCGCGCCGGGCGAGGTCAGGCTCTGCTTGGCCTTGGATGCCCGGCTCGGCCTGGCGGCGCGGGGATCGTTCTTCTGGCCGAGCGGGCGGTCGAGCTTCGCCTCGGCCTTGTCGGTGATGTCGGTCATCGGATCTCCTTCTGCTTCCGCATCACGCGCACGTTGTAGACGACGATCGGCAGGACCATGAGGAACAGGATCACCGCGAGGGCCGAACCGTAGCCGAACTCGTTGCGGTTGAAGGCCTGCGTGTACATCTCGTTGGCGACGACCGAGGTATCGAAATTTCCGCCGGTCATCGAGCGGACGATGTCGAACACCTTCAGGGTGGCGATCGAGATCGTGGTGATGACGACGACGAGCGTGCCGCGGATGCCGGGCAGCGTCACGTTGCGGAACTGCTGCCACGCGTTCGCGCCGTCCAGTCGCGCGGCCTCGATGATCTCGACCGGCACGCCCTTGATCGCGGCCGAGAGGAGGACCATCGCGAAACCGGTCTGGATCCAGACCATGACGACGATGAGGAAGAAGGTGTTCCACGGCGAGTTCACGAGGAACTGCTGGGGCTGACCGCCGAACCAGACGATGATCTGGTTGAGCAGACCGATCTGCTCGGCGAAGCCGACCTCGCGGAACTCGTACATGAAGCGCCAGATGATGCCGGCGCCGACGAACGAGATCGCCATCGGCATGAAGACGAGCGATTTCAGGACCTTCTCGCCCTTGGACTTGTCGATGAAGATCGCGTAGGCGAGGCCGATGATCGTCGACAGGGTCGGCACGAGAGCGACCCACACGAGCGTGTTGCCGAGCGTCAGCAGGATGTCGGGCTGAGTGAACATCCAGACGAAGTTGTCGAGACCGACGAACTCGTTGCCGGTGCGGTCGTAGAACGCCAGGAGCGTCGTGCGGACCGCGGGGTAGATCAGGCCGATGGCGAGAAGGATGAGCGCCGGTGCCACGAAGGCCAGCAGCTGCCAGAAGTCCCGCCCCTTCTTGGGGGCCCGATCGGCGAGGAAGAGAATGATTCCGATGACCGCCGCGAACACGGCGAGGCCGAGGAGCATGAGTCCGAACTTCTCGAAGAGATCGGACCAGAACGGCGCTAAACCTCTCATGCGGTGAACCTCCATTGGTTTGACGTCACGCTACCTGAAGAACCGGCCCACCAGACGAGGGATCGTCTGATGGGCCGGTCTCAGTGATGGTTCAGCCGAGCGGTTACGGGAAGGTGCTGTCGATCGCCGACGTCACGTCCTCGGTGGAGGCTCCACCGACCCAGTCGACCATGCCGGTCCAGAACGAGCTGGTGCCGACGGCGGCGGGCATGAGGTCAGAGGCGTCGAAGCGGAACACCGTGTCCTCGCCCTGGAGGATCTCGATCGACTGGCGAGCGAGGTCGGACTTGGCGTTAGCGGGGTCGAGACCCTTGTTCGCCGAGATCACGCCGCCGAGGGAGATGCGGTTGTTCGCCCAGACGTCGCTCGAGAGGTAGGCCTGCACCGCGCCCGTCGCCTCGTTGTCGTTGAACGCGGCGACGAATTCGCCACCACCGGTGACGGCTGCGCCGTCGCCCTCGTTGATCGGAGGAGTGATGAACGCCCAGACGTCGCCGTCAGGAGCGACCTCGACGCCCTCGCCCCACTGGGCCTCGTAGAAGGAGGCCTGGTGGTGCAGCGAGCAGTTGCCGTCGAGGATCGCCAGACCGGCGTCCTGGAAGGTGGTGGTGACGATGGAGTTCACGCCACCGAAGCCGCCGTTGACGAAGTCGGGGTTGAGGATGATCTCGCCGACGAGGTCGAAGGCCTCCTGGATCTCGGGGCTCGCGAAGTCGAGCTCACCGGCGACCCACTGGTCGTATGCCTCGGGGCCCGCGGTGCGGAGGACGAGGTCCTCCACCCAGTCGGTGCCGACCCAACCGGTCGCGTCGCCCGAGCCGAAGCCGACGCACCAGGGGCGGTACGGGCCCTCGTTGCGCTCGGTCATCTGCTCGGTGAGGCTGATGAGCTCGTCGTACGTGGCCGGGACCTCGTAGCCGTTCTCCTCGAAGTCCGACGGCGAGTACCAGACGTAGCCCTTGACGCTCGCCATGAGCGGAGCGGCGTAGAACTCGCCGTCGACGGTGCCGTAGCCCTTCCAGGACTCGCTCCAGAACTCGTCCACGTTCGCCTCGACGGCGTCCGGCGCCGGCACGACGTAGCCGTCGGCGATGAGGCGCTGGAGGAGACCCGGCTGCGGGATGATCATGAGGTCGGGCGCGTCGCCGGCCTGAGCGCGGACGTTGATCTGCGTCTCGGCCTCCTGCGTGCCGTTGTACTCGATCTCGATGCCCGTGCAGGCCTCGAAGTCGGACCAGGAGGTGACGAGGTTGTCGGCCTCGACGTCGATGATCGTCGCGTAGATCTCGACGGTCTCGCCCTCGAACTGGCCGTAGGCCTCGTAGTCGGCGCAGTCGGCGTTGCCGCCGTCGGGGCCGCCGGCTCCGGGCTCGTCGGCCGCGCAGCCCGCGAGCACGAGGCTGAGGGCACCGATTGCCGCTGCCGGCGCGATGAGCCGGCGTCGGAGGGTGGAACTCATGTGTTTCCTCCTCATTGAGGGTGAAACAGCGCTCCGGGGGTGGCGCGCCGCACTGGGTGGTAGATGGTGCGTGGTAGGTGGTGCTGTTCTGCAGGTGGTGCAGGGTGGAACGTGCTGCGCCGAGCGACATGATCCGCCACATCGGGAACCGGTTCCAGGAGTCACCGTATGTCACGTCGCGGTGCGCCGCAACAGTGGTTACGGGGGCTGTTACACGAACGTTGCGGAACGCTCGGGAATCTCCCTGACTTCTCGGTGGGGAATCGCGCGGCGATACCGTTTCCACCTGGCACCGGTTCCACAGGGGCGGGCATCCGGCTACACTGACGCTTCGACGGCCCTGCACCGCTCGTGATCCGTGCCACACCGCACGATCTGCCCGCATCGGCCGGTCCAATGGAGGACGGAGCAGCATGAGCATCCTGGCCGACGTCGCGCGCATCGCGGGCGTGTCGAAATCGACGGCCTCGCGCGCGCTCTCGGGCCGCGGATACGTGTCGGAGGACACCCGCCTCAAGGTCGAGCAGGCCGCCGCCGAGCTGGGCTACGTCGTCTCCACCGCCGCGGCGAGCCTCGTCACCGGTCGCACGCGCAACGTCGGCGTGGTCATCCCCTACATCAACCGCTGGTACTTCGGCGAGGTGCTCGAGGGCATCGAGGCCTCCCTCATCCAGGCCGGCTACGACCTGACGCTCTACCGCCTGTCGAGCGACGCCGATCTGCGTCGCCGTGTCTTCGACTACTTCCTCGTCCGCAAGCGCGTCGACGCCGTCATCTCGGTCGCGATCGCGCTGAGCCCGCACGAGGTGCACATGCTCCAGGCGCTGGGGAAGCCGCTCGTCGGAATCGGCGGACTCATCCCGGGCATCCCCTCGCTCTCGATCGACGACGTCGAGACGGCGCGCCTGGCGACCGAGCACCTCATCAGCCTCGGGCATCGCCGCATCATGCACATCGGCGGAGACCAGCACGAGCAGATGGACTTCCGCGTCCACTCGCAGCGCTACGTCGGGTTCGAGCGCGCCCTCCGCGAGGCGGGCATCACGCTCGAGGACGGCTTCCGCGACGCCGAGTTCTCCATCCAGGGCGGGCACGCCGCGGGGCTCGCGGTGCTCGGCGACCCGCGTACGCGCCCGACCGCCATCTTCGCGGGATGCGACGAGATCGCGATCGGCATCATGGTCGCGGCCCGACAGCTCGGCATCGCGATCCCGCAGGAGCTGTCGGTCATCGGCATCGACGGGCACCCTCTCGCCGAGACGTTCGGCCTGACCACGGTCGTGCAGCAGCCCGGCGATCAGGGCGCGCGCGCGGTCGAGCTCCTGCTCGGGCAGCTGGACGCGACGCCCGAGGCTCCGCCGTCGGAGCACATCGTGCTGCCGACGACGCTGAGCGTGCGCACGAGCACGGCGGCACGGCGCGAGTCGCCCGTCACGACCGGGTAGCTCGCCCGCGCACCCGAGACACCCACTCGCGGGCGCCGCGCCGCGCCGCCCCTCGCCGCCCCTCGCCGCCCCGCCGCGCGCATGCGGAGCGTGCACGTTCTCCGGAGTTCTGGTTCCACGGGTCGCGCTGGTGCGGGATCGCCGACCCGCAGGAGCCGAAACTCCGGAGGACGTGCACGCCACGGGTCGGCGACGTGCCGACGGCGCGCGCGTCTCCCCGCTTCGGGCGGATCGTGCGGGATCGCGGCGTCCGGAGCGCTCTGATCAGTACGAGTCGCGCGGCAGCGGCGGGGCGGGAGCACGAGCACGGGGGCACGGCGCGAGTCGCCCGTCGCGACCGGCGCGCTCGCCCGCGCCGGGGTCGAACCGCGCGCACCCCGCGCCGAGCATCCACCGCCCCCGGGAACGCGAACGAGGCGCCGCCCCCCTCAGGGAGCGACGCCTCGTGAACCCGGCGAGCCGGGCGGGAACTACTTGAGGGTGACGGTGGCGCCGGCCTCTTCGAGCTGGGCCTTGGCCTTCTCGGCCGTCTCCTTGTTGGCGCCCTCGATGACGGTCGCCGGGGCGCCGTCCACGAGCGCCTTGGCCTCGCCGAGGCCGAGGCTCGTGAGCGCGCGGACCTCCTTGATGACCTGGATCTTCTTCTCGCCGGCGGCCTCGAGGACGACGTCGAAGCTGTCCTTCTCCTCGACCTCCTCGGCGGCGGCGGCGGGGCCGGCGGCGGCGGCGACCGCGACGGGCGCGGCGGCGGTGACCTCGAAGACCTCTTCGAACTTCTTGACGAACTCGCTGAGCTCGATGAGCGAGAGCTCCTTGAACGCCTCGATGAGCTCGTCGGTGGTGAGCTTGGCCATGATTTTCTCCTTAGTGGTTGGTACTCGTCGTGAACCGGCGGGCTGAGATCAGCTGCCGGACTCCTGCTTCTGCCGCAGCGCGTCAACCGCGCGGGCGGCCTGCGCCAGCGGCGCGTTGAACATGTACGCGGCGCCGAACAGCGAAGCCTTGACGGCACCGGCGAGCTTCGCCAGCACCACCTCACGGCTCTCGAGCTCAGCGAGCTTCATGACCTCGGATGCGTCGAGCGGCTTACCGTCGAAGTAGCCGCCCTTCACCACGAGGTTGGGGTTTGCCTTGGCAAAGTCGCGCAGAGCCTTCGCGACGGTGACTGCGTCACCGCTCACGAATGCGATCGCGGAGGGGCCGGCGAGCATGTCATCGAGCGAGTCGATGCCTGCCTGGTTGGCCGCGATCTTGGTCAGCGTGTTCTTCACCACGGCGTACGACGCGTCTGCAGCGATGTTCGTGCGCAGCGTCTTCAGCTGCGCCACCGTGAGACCGCGGTACTCGGTCAGCAGAACGGCGGTCGAGCTGCGGAAGAGTTCCGCGAGCTCGGCGACCGTTGCTTCCTTGTTCGCCATGGTGCTCCTCTAGTTGTCGTTGGTGTTGCCCACGACCACCGGAGCCCGGCTCGAATGACGAAAGCTCCGGCGCACGCGCACGGAGCTTCTTCGCCCCCCTCGATCAGACGGGAGGAGCGGATCTGTTCTGTGTCACCTGCGCGGGCCCCCGTCTCTCCGTCAGGAGAGGCGAGCCTTCGATCAGCGGTTCTGCTCGCTCACGCAGGCAGGCACGCCGATGACCAGCGGTCTTTGGCAGAGGCCAGGCTACGCGACGCGGGGCTCCGCGAGCAAATCGAGCCGGGCATCCGCCCCGCACGTGCGATGAGCGGCGCGGCTCAGACGTGATCGAGCCACGAGTGCTGCGGCGCGTAGCCGAGCTCGGCGCGCGCCTTCTCGATCGACAGCAGTGTCTCGCGGCCGGCCACGGGGCGGGCGAGCTCGACACCCGGGAACTCCTCGGCGAGGAGCTCCGCGCTGTCGCGGCGCATGACGGTGTCGGCCGCGGCGATGATGTACGTCTCGTAACCGGTGCGCTCGGTGAGCAGCGCGCGCTCGATCGCGTGGGCGCCATCGCGGCGGTCGATGTAGCCCCAGAGGTTCCAGCGGCGCACGCTCGCGTCGTCCTGCCAGGTCTCGAACTCCGCGTAGTCCTCCGGCGCCATGACGTTGCTGAACCGGAGCCCCGTGATGGTCAGACCCGGTTCGACGCGCATGATCTTCCGCGCGAGCTCCTCCTCGAGGTGCTTGCCGATCGCGTACATGAAGTTGGGGCGGGTCTCGGCGACCTCGTCGATCGGCGCGTACGGCGGCGCCTCGGTCAGCGGCAGCCCGAGCAGCGTCTCGCTCGACGCGTGCACGATGCGCGGCACCCCCGCGCGACGGGCGGCCTGCACGACGTTGATCGTGATGGCGAGGTTGCTCTGGATGAGCGCCGTATCGGGGCGGATGCCCGGCGCGGGCGTCGCGGCGAGGTGCACGATCGCGTCGAGGCCGTTCACGCGCTCCTCCACGCCCGCGACCGCGTCGGCGACCTGCCCGTAGTCGGTCAGGTCGATCTGCACGAAGTCGGACCCCCGGGCCCCGGTCGCGTCGAAGCCGATGACGTCGTGCCCCGCCTCGCGGAGGTGGTCGACGGCCGCCTGGCCGAGCTTGCCGGAGGACCCCGTGACAGCGATGCGCATGAGGTCAGGCTAGTCGGCGGGTCGGGGCGCAGCCTGGGCGGCGGGTGCGGCGGCGGGCTGCGCGGCGAGCGGCAGACTGATCGTGAAGACCGTCTCGCCCGGCTTCGACGCGACCGTCACTCGGCCGCGGTGCGCGGCGACGACGCCCGACACGATCGCGAGGCCGAGACCGGTCGAGCCGGTCGCGCGCGACCGCGAGGTGTCGGCGCGCGCGAACCGCTCGAACAGCACGGGCCGGATGTCGTCGGGGATGCCCGGTCCCGTGTCCGTGATCGTCACGATCGCGCGCCCCTCCAGCGACCCCAGGGCCGCGGTCACCCGCGTGCCCTCCGGCGTGTGGATGCGCGCGTTGGCGAGCAGATTCGCGACGACCTGATGGAGTCGATGCTCGTCGCCCTCGACGATCACGGGAGTCTCCGGCACGCGCACCACCCAGTCGTGCGCGGAGCTCGTGGCGCGCGCGTCGGCGACGGCGTCGACGAGCACCCGGCCGAGGTCGACGGGGTCGCGGCGCAGCTCGCGGCCCTCGTCGAGGCGCGCGAGCAGCAGCAGGTCGTCGACGAGGGCGGTCATGCGCACCGACTCCGACTCGATGCGGCTGAGCGCGTGCGTGATGTCCTCCGGGAGCCGGTGGCCGCTGCGACGGGTGAGCTCGCTGTAGCCGCGGATCGCGGCGAGCGGCGTGCGCAGCTCGTGACTCGCGTCGGCGACGAAGCGCCGCACCTTCTCCTCGCTCGCCTGCCGGGCGTCGAAGGCCGACTGCACGTGCTCGAGCATGCGCGTGAACGCCGCGCCGAGCTGGCCGACCTCCGTGTCGGGGTCGGTGTCGAGCTCGGGGAGCCGGTCGGCGAGGGCGACCGTGCCGCGGTCGAGCGGCAGCTCGGTGACGCGCGTGGCGCTCTCGCGCACGCGGGTGAGCGGGCGCAGGGCGACGCGGGCGACTTCGCGGCCGAGCACGCCGGCGACGACGAGGATGCCGGCGAGCACCGCGGTGATCACCGCTCCGAGGCGGGCCGTCGTCGACTGCACCTCGCGCGTGGACAGGCCGACGATGAGGGCGCTGTCGGCGTCGAGGCGGTCGGCGATGACGCGGAACTCGCCGAGCCCGCTGCCGAGCCGGATCGTGCGCGGGGAGTCGAGGGGGAGCTCGGCGAGGACGCGACGCTGCGCGGTCGTCAGCTCGCGGACATCCGCATCGGTGTCGAGATAGGCGGCGGCGATCGTGCCGTCGGCGTCGACGATGCCGACGAGCGAGTCGACGGGGATCCCGGGACGATCGAGCCCGACCCCGGGGCCGCGGCCGCTGCCCGCTCCGAGCGTGTTCTCGACGCGGGCGGAGGTCAGCCGGAGCTCCTCGTCGAGCTGGTCGAGGAGGTTCGCGCGGAGGAGGATGACGCTGAGGACGCCGATCGCGAGGGTCGCGAGCGTCAGCAGGGCGAGGATTCCCGCCACGAGCCGCTTCTGCAGCGACCACGACTGCACCATCAGGTGGCCGGTTTGATCATGTAGCCCACGCCGCGCACTGTGTGGATCATCGCCGGGCCGAGCGTGTCGATCTTCTTGCGCAGGTAGGAGATGTAGATCTCGACGATGCTCGAGCGGCCGCCGAAGTCGTAGCTCCAGACCCGGTCGAGGATCTGCGCCTTCGACAGCACGCGGCGCGGGTTGCGCATGAGGTAGCGCAGGAGCTCGAACTCGGTCGCGGTGAGCTCGATCTCGGTGTCGCCGCGGCGCACCTCGTAGCTCTCCTCGTTGAGGACGAGGTCGCCGACGTGGATCTCGGGGTCGGGCCGCTCGCTGACCACCATCGCGCTGCGGCGGATGAGGCCGCGCAGTCGCGCGACGAGCTCCTCGAGGCTGAACGGCTTCGTGACGTAGTCGTCGCCGCCCGCGGTCAGGCCGACCACGCGGTCATCGACCGCGTCCTTCGCGGTGAGGAACAGGACGGGCACATCGCGGCCGTCGGCCCGCAGGCGGCGCAGGACCTCGAGACCGTCGATGTCGGGGAGCATGATGTCGAGCACGACGACGTCGGGGGCGAACTCGCGACCCTGCTTGACGGCGTCGGCGCCGGTCAGGGCGGTGCGGACCTCCCAGCCCTCGTAGCGGAGGGCCATGGAGACGAGGTCGGCGAGCGAGGGCTCGTCGTCGACGACGAGGGCGCGGATCGCGGACCCGTCGGGGTGGGTGAGGCGGGGAGCGGCAGGGGTCTCATCAACGGCCATGCCTCTAGTCTGCGGAATCTCCTATGAGCCTCCTTTGAAGCGGCCATGCGGCGCGGGCGAGCCCCACCACGACGAGCCAGCCGATGCCGACCGTCGTCGCCACGAGCTCGAGATGGCTGCCGAACGCCGCATTCCACCGCGCGAGCGACAGCAGGCCGCCCGCCGCGGCGATCGCGCCGACGGCGAGCGCCATCCCGAGCGACAGTCGCGCGATCGTGCGGTGGCCGGGCGCGAACGCGACCTGCAGCATCGCCCAGCACGCGGCCGCGAACGCCAGGACGGCAGCGAGCGTGTGCGTGAAGTCCTGCACCGTGAAGGTGTCGCCCACCGGAAGCGGGCACCCGGCGGTGCAGGGCACGTTCGCGGCGACGAAGAATCCGAGGCACGAGAGCGCGAGGCTGAGCGCGGGGGTTCCCCGGCGGAGGATCGGGGTGCGCGCGCGCAGGTCGCGCACCGCCCACGCGACGAGCACTCCGCCCGCGACGAGCAGGAGCAGAGCGAGGCGGAAGGCCTCGGCCGTGGGCTCGCCGAGCGCGCCGAGCTCGCTGACGTAGAGCTCGCGCGGGACGGTGAGCCGGGCGGCCCAGATGATGACGAGCGAGGCGAGCACGAGAAGCGACCCGACGACGGAGAGCGCGGCATCGCGCCGACGAGCGGGGATCATGCGGGCAACGCTACGACGCGGGCGGCGGGGAGGGCCAGGCCTCGACGGGCCGGCGCGGAGCATCCGCCGCATCGATGCCGCGACCCAGCCGCGACCGCGAGATGCGGATCACGCCGGCGCCCACGAGACCGATCACGGCGGCGATGAGGATGACGTAGAACGCGACCGAGAGGTAGCCGTTCGGCGAGTTCGTCGGGTCGAGGAACGGGTACGGGTAGTAGGGCCCGTCGCGCAGCGGGTCGTAGGTGAGCGGGCCGCGCACGAGCGTGTACACCGCCCAGACGATCGGAAAGGCGACGATCGCCCAGAGGGCGCGCCACTCCATGCGCGGGCGACCCGGGCCGAAGAGCCAGTCGATGAGCAGGTACAGCGGGCCCCACACGTGCAGCACCTCGTTCGACCACGCGAGCGTCGCGCCCTGATCGAGCTCGATGTTGCGCAGCAGCAGGTTGTACACGATGCCGGTCGTCACCATGTAGGCCGTGACGGATGCCCGCAGCACCGTGAACCAGCCGCGCTCGGTGCGCAGGAGCTGGAACCCCAGCGCCATCACGAGCACGACCGTCGCGGCGATGTTCGACTCGATCGTGAAGAAGCTGGCGAAGTTGACGAGCCGGAAGGGAACGTCGGTGAGCCCCTGGTCGGCCCAGAAGTTCAGCGAGGTGACCAGCTGGCCGACGACCGCGCCGCCGATGGCGAGCGCCCCGACGACGCGGAGCAGGAGGAACGCGGCAGTCATGGAGCCCTTTCGGCACGAGAGTCTCGATCAGGCTAGAGCCGTGGGTGCCTCTCGATGCCGCGTATCGGCTGGGAACGCGGAAGGCCCCGCCGAAGCGGGGCCTTCGCGTCGATGCGCCGCAGCAGCGGCGGCGCATCGAGGAACTCAGAGCGCGTTGACGTCGAGCGGGATGCCCGGGCCGAAGGTCGTCGAGAGCGAGCCCTTCTGCACGTAGCGGCCCTTCGAGCTCGACGGCTTGAGGCGCAGGACCTCGTCGAGCGCGGCGCGGAGGTTCTCGTTGAGCTGGTCCTCGCTGAACGCGGTCTTGCCGATGATGAAGTGCACGTTGGCGTGCTTGTCGACGCGGAACTCGATCTTTCCGCCCTTGATGTCGGTGACGGCCTTCGCGACGTCGGGCGTCACGGTGCCCGTCTTCGGGTTCGGCATGAGGCCTCGGGGGCCGAGCACCTTGCCGAGACGACCGACCTGGCCCATGAGCTCGGGGGTCGAGACCGCCGAGTCGAAGGCGGTGTAGCCGCCGGCGACCTTCTCGATGAGCTCGGCGCCGCCGACCTCATCGGCACCCGCGGCGATCGCGGCCTCGGCCGCGGGGCCCGTCGCGAAGACGATGACGCGCGCGGTCTTACCGGTGCCGTGGGGCAGGTTGACGGTGCCGCGCACCATCTGGTCTGCCTTGCGGGGGTCGACGCCGAGCTTCAGGGCGACCTCGACGGTCGCGTTGAAGTTCTTGGAGCCCGTCTCACGGGCAGCCGAGACGGCCTCCGTGGGGGTGTAGTACTTGCCGGCCTCGAGCTTCTCGGCCGCGGCCCGGTAGGCCTTGGACTTCTGTGCCATGTTGTGTCTCCTGTGCTGAGTTCGCGGTGAATCGTGAGCCTGGCTGGCTCTCCCGCTGAGTGGGAAGGGGGAAGGCGGGCGCTTACTGCTCGACCGTGATGCCCATGGAGCGGGCGGTGCCGGCGATGATCTTCGCCGCGGCGTCGATGTCGTTGGCGTTGAGGTCGGCCTGCTTCTGCTCGGCGATCGCGCGCACCTGCTCCTTGGTGAGCTTGGCCACCTTCACGGTGTGCGGCGTCGACGAGCCCTTCTGCACGCCCGCGGCCTTCTTGATGAGCTCGGCCGCCGGCGGGGTCTTCAGGATGAACGTGAACGAGCGGTCCTCGTAGACCGTGATCTCGACGGGGATGACGTTGCCGCGCTGCGACTCGGTCGCGGCGTTGTACGCCTTGCAGAACTCCATGATGTTCACGCCGTGCTGACCGAGCGCCGGACCAATCGGCGGGGCGGGGTTCGCCGCGCCGGCGTTGATCTGCAGCTTGATCAGGCCCGTGACCTTCTTCTTCGGTGCCATTTCTTCTTCCTTCGTGTCGTGCGGCGGCCGGGTGGCCGACGCGCTCCCGCCTGCTCGGCGAATCCGAGCCGCGGTGAACTGCGGGCCCGAAGGCCCAGGGGATGTTAGAGCTTGGTGACCTGGTCGAAGCTGAGCTCGACCGGGGTCTCGCGCTCGAACAGCGACACGAGCACGATGAGCTTGCCGCTCTCGGGCTTGATCTCGCTGATCGTGCCGGGGAGCCCCGCGAACGAGCCCTCCTTGATCGTGATCGTCTCGCCGGCCTCGAAGTCGATCTCGGCGGGGATGGAGCGCGCGGTGGTCGCGCCGCCCTTGGCCGCGCCCGCCTTGGCGGGAGCCTCGGCGATCTGCACGGTCGACTTCAGCATGTTGAAGGCCTCATCGAAGCGCAGCGGCGTCGGGTTGTGGGCGTTGCCCACGAAGCCGGTGACGCCGGGCGTGTGGCGCACGACCGACCAGCTGTCCTCGTTCAGATCCATGCGGACGAGCACGTAGCTGGGGATCCGGACGCGGTTGACGAGCTTCCGCTGGCCGTTCTTGATCTCGACCACGTCCTCCATGGGGACCTGCACCTCGTGGATGCTCTCCTCCATGTTCATGGAGACGCGGCGGTTCTCGATGTTCGACTTCACGCGCTTCTCGAAGCCCGCGTACGAGTGCACGACGTACCACTTGCCGGGCTTGACGCGCAGCTCGCGCTTGAACTCGTCGTAGGGGTCGACCTCGACCGGCTCCTCGTCGGCGGCCTCCGCGGCGTCGTCCTCCGCCTCGTCCTCGGTCGCCTCGGCGGCGGCCTCGGCCTCGTCGGCGGAGTCGATGTCGAGGGCGTCCTCGACGATCGCGTCGGCCTCGGGGTCGACGGCGGTCTCGAGCGCGTCGAACAGGTCGGACAGGTCGGGCTCGTCCTCGTCCACGATGTGCATCGCGGAGCGCTCGGCGGCGTCGGCCGAGTGCTCGTCGGCCTCGAGGGTGTTGCCCTCCTGCGCCTCGTCCTCCTCGGAGGACTGCTCGGCAGCGGTCGCGAGGTCGATGTCGCGGCGGTGGTCGTCGGTCACTGGATCTCTTTCCGTTGGCAGTACTGGGCCGGTGCGGCTGGTGGAGCGGTTCGGGGCAGGGGCGCTAGCCGCCCGTGACGGCCGATCCGTCGCCGAAGACGAACGACACCACCCACCCGAACACGAGGTCGAGGCCCGAGACGAGCGCCATCATGATGATCACGAACACGAGCACGACCAGGGTGTAGGTGATGAGCTCGCGCCGGGTCGGAGTGACGACCTTGCCGAGCTCGTTGAACACCTGACGGATGAACAGCGCGATGCGGCCGAAGGGTCCGCGCTTCTCGGCGCGGTCCTTCCTGGCGTTCTCGACGATGTCCTCGTTGGGCTCGTCGACCACGTTTCTTGCCACGTTCACACTGCCTTCCGACTGTCGTCGGGCTCTGAGGAGCCCGTATCACCGAGACCGGGGCGTTCCCGTACGGGAGCGCCCCGAGCCCGATCGATCTGCAGGGCGGACAGGACTCGAACCTGCAACCTGCGGTTTTGGAGACCGCTGCTCTACCAATTGAGCCACCGCCCTCGGCGTGGTCGAACTCGGGCATGCTTCACCGCGGTCGGGTTCCGGGGGATTCGCCAGAATGACGGCGCGGCAAAGCTTGGCAGAGTTCAACTACCTCGACCAGTGTAGGTGACGCTCCGGGGCGAGTCCAGCCGAGGCCCGAGCCGGGCATCCGCGCCCTCGTTCGAGACGAGCGCGCGGGGCCCGTGAGCGCTTCGCGCGGGGCGGATGCCCGCCCGTAGACTTCCCGTCGTGACCGCAGACCCCTCCCGCATCTCCGCTCGCATCGCCGCGATCGCCGAATCCGCGACCCTCAAGGTCGACGCGAAGGCCAAGGCCCTCAAGGCCGCCGGCCGGCCCGTCATCTCGTACGCCGCCGGCGAGCCCGACTTCGCGACGCCCGACCACATCGTCGAGGCCGCCGTCGCCGCCGCGCGCGACCCGAGGAACCACCGCTACACGCCCGCCGCGGGCCTGCCCGAGCTGCGCGAGGCGGTCGCCGAGAAGACGCTGCGCGACTCGGGCCTCGAGGTGAGCGCGAGCCGCGTCATCATCACCAACGGCGGCAAGCAGGCCGTCTTCCAGGCCTTCGCGACGATCGTCGGCGACGGCGACGAGGTTCTGCTGCCCGCCCCGTACTGGACGACCTACCCCGAGGTCGTGCGCCTCGCGGGCGGCGTGCCCGTCGAGGTCTTCGCCGGCAGCGACCAGAACTACCTGGTCACGGTCGAGCAGCTCGAGGCGGCGCGCACCCCCCGCACGAAGGTGCTGCTGTTCGTGAGCCCCTCGAACCCCACCGGCTCGGTCTACAGCCCCGAGCAGACGCGCGCGATCGGCGAGTGGGCGCTCGAGCACGGCATCTGGGTCATCACCGACGAGATCTACCAGGCGCTCACCTACGACGGCGAGCGCGCGATCTCGATCGTCGAGGCCGTGCCCGGGCTCGCGGACACGACCATCCTCGTCAACGGCGTCGCGAAGACCTACGCGATGACCGGATGGCGCGTGGGCTGGATGGTCGGCCCGACGGACGCGATCGCCGCGGCCTCCAACCTGCAATCGCACCTCTCCTCCAACGTCGCGAACGTGTCGCAGCGCGCCGCCCTCGCGGCCCTCACGGGACCGCAGGACGCGGTCGTGACGATGCGCGAGGCGTTCGACCGCCGGCGGAGGGTCGCGGTCGCCGAGCTCAACCGGATCCCCGGCATGGTCACGCCGACGCCGACGGGCGCGTTCTACGTCTACCCCGACGTCACGGGCCTCCTCGGCTGCGAGTGGGGCGGGGTGACGCCGACGTCGTCGCTCGAGCTCGCCGACCTCATCCTGGAGCAGGCGGAGGTCGCCGCGGTGCCCGGCGAGGCGTTCGGCCCGAGCGGCTATCTGCGCTTCAGCTACGCGCTCGGCGACGACGACCTGCTGGCGGGCATCCAGCGGCTGCAGTCGCTCTTCGGCACGCGCGACTAGGCGGGGTCGGGCCCGCCGCCGGCGGCGGCGCCGGCCCCGTGGGGATGCTGCCCGCTCGACGAGAACGGCCCCGCACGATGATCGTGCGGGGCCGTTCTCGTTCCGCGCGGCTGCCGGTGCAGCGGCGAGTGCAGCTACTTCGCGGCGGCGTACGCCTCGCGGATCTCGGCGGCGATGCGGCCGCGGTCGCCGACGGGGTAGCCGTTGGCCTGCGCCCACTCGCGGATCGCCTGCGTCTCGGCGCTGCTGCCGGCCGAGGCGCGCTTGCGGCCCGGGGCCTTCGCCGCGGGGGCGGCGGCGCGGGCCGAGCTCGCGGAGCGGGCCTTGGCGATGAACGGCGCGAGCGCGCTGCGGAGCTGCTCGGCGTTCGCGTTCGTGAGGTCGATCTCGTAGTGCCTGCCGTCGAGGCCGAACGAGACGGTGCCGCCCTCGCCCTGGCCGATGATGCCGCCGTCGAGGTCGTCGACGAGTTCGGTGGTGATGCGCTTCACGAGGTGCTCCTTGGAATCGTACGAGTCGCGGCGCGGCGCGCGCGCGAGGGAATTGCGCCGATCAGCGAATCGCGGCGGAACATATACGCGGAGGGCGCTAATCGTCGGTGCCGAGCATAAATGCCCGGTGCCGCATCAGCGTACTGCTATTCACAGAGCTAAGGTGCGCAATTCTGCTGAGCGCTCGTCATTTCGAAGGCAATTCCGAGAATTACTGTCGCACGGTCGATTGTGCGCGTCGACGTGATTCTGGGACGGACTGTATGGGCGTCGGATGGACGGGAGCTCGCGTCGGAAGTCGACCCCGCGCCGAGACGGGTTCTTGCGTCGAGACGGGCGTTCGAAAAGCCCAATTCGGTGCAGAAGTCCGTATCGATTCGGGGGTGGGCTGGCGCGGGGCAGCGCGAGGCGGGGGCATCGTAAGCGTCGCAGCGAGGAGGACGACGAGTGAGGGTGTTTGCAGCGACCAGGCCCGCGAGTGAGGGTGTTTGCAGCGACCAGGCCCGCGAGTGAGCGGGTTTGTCGCGACCAGGAGTGCGAGTGAGCGGGTTTGTCGCGAAAGTGCGGGGAATTCCTCGCTCACTCGCGACAAAAGCACGATCTCGCGAAAGGCGAGCCGCGGTTCGCCGCGGGCTGCGGTTCGCCGCAACCCGCCGCGATCAGAGCAGGCGGCGCTCGAGCGCCCAGGCCGTGAGCTCGTGACGGGAGGAGAGCTGCAGCTTCCGCAGCACCGCCGAGACGTGCGACTCCACCGTCTTCACCGAGATGAACAATTCGCCTGCGACCTCTTTATAGGCGTATCCGCGGGCGATGAGCCGCATGACCTCGCGCTCGCGCGCGCTCAGGCGGTCGAGCTCGTCGTCGTCGGCCGCCTGCTCCCCGGCAACCGCACCGAAGGCGTCGAGCACGAACCCGGCAAGGCGAGGCGAGAACACCGCGTCACCGCCCGCGACGGCGTCGATCGCGCGGGCGACCTCCGCCCCCGACGAGCCCTTCGTGATGTATCCGCGAGCGCCGGCGCGGATGACGCCGACGACGTCCTCCGCCGAGTCGCTCACGCTCAGGGCGAGGAAGCGCACGCGGTCGAGCAGCGCCGCGCTCGAGCGGATCACCTCGGCCCCTCCTCCGCCCGCACCGCCGGGTAGGTGCACGTCGAGCAGGACGACCTCGGGCTCGAGCTCGGCGATGCGCGCGACCGCCTCATCGACCGTCGCCGCCTCGCCGACGACCTCGACGACGTCGCCGAGGTCGGCGCGCAGGCCCGAGCGGAAGATCGAGTGGTCGTCGACGATGAGCACTCTCATGCGGACTCCTCGGGGGTCGCGGGCGATGCGGTTGCGGGAGGCGGGGCCGCCGCGGGCACGGGGGCCGGCACGAGCACGGAGGCCGGGGAGGGCTCGGACGCGGACGCTCCGGCGGGCGCGGCGAACGGGAGGCGCAGAGCGACCTCGGTGCCGGAGGCGAGGCGCGTGACGGTGGCCGAGCCGCCGTGGCGCGCCATGCGGCGGAGGATCGACTCGCGCACCCCCAGGCGATCGTCCGGGATGGCGGCCGGATCGAAGCCGGGGCCGCGGTCGCGCACCCAGAGCTCGAGGGCATCCGCCCGCAGCTCGACGTAGACGCTCACCTCGCCGCCCGCGTGGCGCGCAGCGTTGAGCATCGCCTCGCGCGCGGCCGCGAGCACCGGCTCGAACTCGTGCCCCGAGAAGTCGCCCGTCGTGACGACGTCGAACCGCACGGGGTGCCGCAGCTCGATCTCGAGCGCCGCCTGCCGCAGCTGGGCGGCGAAGTCGGCGTCGCTCGGCTTGGTGCCGGCGAAGAGCCAGTCGCGGAGCTCGCGCTCCTGCGCGCGGGCGAGGCGCGCGACCTCGCTCCCGGGCTCGGCGCGGTTCTGGATGAGCGCGAGCGTCTGCAGCACGCTGTCGTGCAGGTGGGCCGCGACCTCGGCGCGGCTCTCCTCCCGCACGCGCGCCGAGCGCTCGGCGATGAGCGTCGACCACAGCCCGACGACGAGCGGGGCGACGAAGACCCCGGTGCCGCCGATGATCATGATGAGCGCGACGATCACGGTCGTCGCGCCCGGGTTCGCGGCGAGCACGACGAGGGCGGTGACGATGAGGCCGCCCGCGGCGATCGATCGCACGATGACGCCCGCGCGCTCGCTGCGCGCGGGGTCGTGCCGGTCGAGCAGCAGGCTCCAGGCGACGGATGCCCCCGCGAGCAGCAGGGTCATGAACGCGGCATCGACGGGGTCGGCCCGGTCGCGCGTCACCGCGGCGGCGATCGTGACGAGCCCGGCGACCCCCGCGGCGAGGAGGAGCAGGATCGCGCCGGGGACGCAGCGGCGCACGGCGAGGGGCGCATCCGCCCGCACGGGCACGGGGTCGTCACCGGGTCGCTCGCCGCGCAGGGGGGTGAGCGCCCACAGCCAGGCGTACAGGAGGGCGCCGCCGCCGCCGAGCACGGTCAGCACCACGAGCGCGAACCGGACCCGGCCGAGCGACCAGCCGAGGTGGTCGGCGAGCGCCCTCGACACCCCGCTCAGCAGCACGTCGCGCGGGCGCGCGAGCGGCGGGCGGTCGACGAGGGCTGTCACGCGCTCAGTCAAGCATCCGGCGCGCGGGTCGGGGGCCCCCGGAAGCGAAGATCAGGGGCCGATCAGGGGAGACCCCGATAGCGAGCGGGCGACGGCGCGCGGGAGCATCGCCTCATGACCGATCCGACCACCCCCGACGGCGCGCCCGCCGCGCCCCCGCCGCCGCCTCCCGCGAGCGGCTCCGCCCGCTTCTTCGCCTGGCTGCGCTCGCTGCTCCTGACCCGCGAGCCGGGCTGGCTCGGCGGCGTCGCCTCCGGAATCGCCCTGCGGCTGCGCATCGATCCGCTCATCGTGCGCGGCATCCTCGTCGTCCTCGCGATCTTCTCCTTCCCCGTCGCCCTCTTCTACGCGCTCGCCTGGGCGTTCCTCCCCGATCACACGGGCAAGATCCACGCCGAGGAGGTCTCGCGCGGCCGCATCGAGTCCGGCTTCGTCGGCGCCGCGGTGCTGTTCGTGCTCGGCCTGCTCGGGATCGCCGACGGCGGCCCCGTCCTCTGGGACGCCGGCTACGGCTGGGACGGCGGCATGATGCACAGCTGGCCCGGAATGGGGATCGCCGCCCTCATCGGCCTCATCTGGACCGTCGCCGTCATCGGCGGCGTGATCTGGCTCATCGTGTGGCTCGTGCGCCGCTCGAAGAGCACCGCCGCGACGCCGACGGCGGGCGCGCCCGGCGCGACGTACGTCGCCGGGGCGGGCACGGCATCCGCGCCCCCCACCGCCGCCAGCACCGCCGACGCGACCGCGACGACGCCGATGCCGGCCGCCGCCGCGCCGGGCGTTGCGCCTGCCGACGGCGGCATGGATGCCTGGCGCGCGCAGCAGAGCGCCGACCGGGCCCAGCGCGACGCGTTCGTCTCCGCGGACGAGGCCGCCCGCCGGCAGGCCGAGGCGGACCGCCTCGCCGCCGAGAGCCGCGCGCGGGCCGCCGAGTACGAGAGGCAGCGCGAACTGCGCCGTCGCACACGCTCGCACCCGCTGTTCACGCTCGCGGCCGTCGGCCTCGCGCTGATCGCGGGCGCCGTGACGACGCTCACCTCGGGCGGGACGGAGATCGAGCGCGGCGACGTCGTCCTCGGCTTCGCGGTCGCGGTCGGCGTGCTCGGGCTCGCGATCATCGTCAACGGCGTCATCGGGAAGCGCTCCGGCGGCTCGACGGCCGCCGCGATCGTCGCCCTCATCGGCCTCGCGATCGCCGGTGCCTCCCCGGGCGCCGGAAGCGACCTGCGGTTCGTCGGCTCGGGCGAGTACGCCCCGCTCTTCACCGACGACGACGATCAGTCATACGTCGTCGGGGCGGGCTCGACCACGGTCGACCTCGCCGACTACTGGGACGGCACGCGCTCCGGCGGCGGGCTCGAGGGCGTCGTGACGATCGTCGCGGGCGCCGGCGACGTCACCGTCGTCCTGCCCGAGCAGGGTGCGGTCGAGTGGGAGATCGTCTCCGGCGCCGGCGACGCGACCCTCGTCGAGGGCGACGAGAGCAGGACGATTCCCCGCGAGAGCGGGCTCGACTCGCCCGACGGCGGCGACCGACTGCTGCGGCTCGAGGTCATCTCGGGCGCCGGCGACATCCTCTTCACCACGGAAGGAACGGACCGATGAGCACCGACACCACCTACGGCCCCGGCCCCTCGGGCGCCGCCGCCCTCGAGCCGCTGCGACCGCGCGTCTCGACCATCATCTGGGGCGTCATCCTGGTCGGCATCGCCGCCCTGGCCCTCCTCGCCGAGCTCGGCTGGCTCGACGAGCTCCCCAACGGCTCGGTGCCGATCATCCTCGTCGCGGGCGTCGGCGGGCTGCTCGTGATCGGCGCGATCATCGGGGCGGCGACCTCGGGGGCACGGCGCGAGAGCCGGGCATCCGGCATCACCGGCGACTGACCGCGGGACGCACCGCGCACCGCCGAACTCGCGGGCGGGGGCCTCCACCGATCGGTGGAGTCGACGACAGGCCGAACGGCCGTTGCCGACACGGCGCCCGCCCGCGAGACTCATGCCATGACCACTCCTCAGAACGTCGTCGAGGTGCGCGATCTGCGCAAGACCTACGACGACACGGCGGCCCTCGACGGCTTGAGCTTCGACATCCACCGCGGCGAGACCTTCGCCCTGCTCGGCCCCAACGGCGCGGGCAAGTCGACCGCGATCGAGATCCTCGAGGGGTACCGCCGGCGCACCTCCGGCGAGGTGCGCGTGCTCGACACCGACCCCGAGAAGGCGGGCCTCGACTGGAAGGCCCGGCTCGGCATCGTCCTGCAGAGCTCGGGCGAGGTCGGAGCGGTCACCGTCCGCGAGCAGCTGACCCACTTCGCCGCGCTGTACCCGAACCCGCGCGACGTCGACGAGGTCATCGCCGCGGTGGGCCTCGAGGAGAAGGCCGGCGCGCTCATCCGCAAGCTCTCGGGCGGGCAGCGCCGCCGCGTCGACGTCGCGGTCGGCATCATCGGCCGGCCCGAGCTGCTCTTCCTCGACGAGCCGACCACGGGCTTCGACCCCGAGGCGCGCCGCAGCTTCTGGGCGCTCGTGCGGCAGCTGCAGAGCGAGGGCACGACGATCCTGCTCACGACGCACTACCTCGACGAGGCCGCGCAGCTCGGCGACCGCGCGGGCGTCATCGCGAACGGCCGCATGGTCGACCTCGCTCCGATCGACGAGCTGGGCGGGGCGGATGCGCGCATCCCGATCGTGCGCTGGGTCGAGCAGGGCGCCGTGCGCGAGGAGCGCACGCACGCCCCCGCCGCGGCCGTTGCCGCGCTCGTCGCCCGGCTCGGCGGCGAGCCGGAGGGGCTCGAGGTGATCCGCCCGAGCCTGGAGGACGTCTACCTCGACCTGGTCGGCCGCGAGCACGCGACCGACCTCGCCTCGCCCGAGACCGTGATGGAGACCCGCTGATGGCCACGCACCCGACCGCGACCGGCGAGGCCGGCGCGCGCCCGGCATCCCCCGCTCTCGGCTCGCCGATCGCCCGTGCCCTGCGGCTGGGGCTGCTGCGCATCGGCTACGAGGTGCGCGCCTACTTCAGGCAGGGCGACACGGTGTTCTTCACCTTCCTCTTCCCCGTCGTGATGCTCACGATCTTCTCCGTCTCGTTCAGCGAGGCGAGCTTCGGGCAGACCGCCGACGGCGAGGAGATCACCGCCGCGTGGTTCTTCCTGCCGGCGATGCTCGCCGCGGGCGTGCTGCTGAGCGGCCTGCAGAACCTCGCGATCGACATCGCGGTCGAGAAGAGCAACGGCACGCTCAAGCGGCTCGCCGGCTCGCCGCTGCCAGTCGTCAGCTACTTCATCGGCAAGATCGGGCAGTCGGTCGTGACGGGCGTGCTGCAGGCGGTCGTCCTCCTGCTGCTCGCGTTCACGGTCTTCCAGGTGCCGCTACCGGAGGAGCCCGCGCGCTGGGGCGACTTCGCGTGGATCTTCCTGCTCGGCGTCATCACCTCCGCCATCCTCGGCATCGCGCTCTCGGCCGTGCCGCGCAGCGGGGCCTCGGCGACGGCCGTCGTGATCCCGATCACCCTCGTGCTGCAGTTCATCTCGGGCGTCTACCTGCGCTTCAGCGACCTGCCCGACTGGCTGCAGAGCGTCGCATCGATCTTCCCGCTCAAGTGGATGGCGCAGGGCATGCGCAGCGTCTTCCTGCCCGACGAGCTCGTCGTGCTCGAGCAGAACGAGAGCTGGGATCAGCCGGGAATCGCCCTCGCGCTCGCGGTGTGGCTCGTCGCGGGGCTGGTCCTGACGCGGCTGACGTTCCGCTGGATCCGGCGCGACTCGTAGGCGGGGCGGTCATGACCGACCGGTCGGATGCGCGGGGGCGCGTGACCTGGTGGGATGCGGCCGTCGTCGGGGTCGCCGCCCTCCTGGCCGTGCTGCTGCTCCTGCAGTCCGCCGAGCCGTGGCGGCTCGCGACGGGCGGAGCAGGGCTCGCGCTGCTCGTCGCCTCCTGGATCTCCCTCGGCCGCCGCGGCCCCGAGGCGCCGACCGCACCGTGGTTCGTCGCGCTCGCGACGGTCGCCGCTGGCGTCGCCGTCGCCGGGTATCCGACGCTCGCGATCGTCCAGGTCGTCGTCTACCCGATCGCCTGGGTCTACGCGCCGACGGTGCGGCGCGCGATCGTGCAGAACATCGGCGTCGCGATCGCCGTCGGCATCGGATTCCTCGTCTCGCTCGGCACCTCGCCGGACGACCTCGCGCAGACGGCCTTCTCGATGGTGCTGTCGCTCGGCTTCAGCCTCGCGATGGGTCTGTGGATCTCGCGCGTCACCGAGCTCGGCGAGCGCAACGGCGCCCTGCTGCGCGAGCTGCAGGGCGCGCAGGAGCAGATCGCCGCGCTCAACCGCGACGCCGGCGCCGCCGCCGAGCGCGAGCGCCTCGCCCGCGAGCTGCACGACACCATCGCGCAGGACCTCACGGGCCTCGTGCTGCTCGCTCAGCGCGCCCGACGCTCGGGCGGCGACCCCGAGGTACTCGCCCTCATCGAGGACGTCGCGCGCGAGACGCTCGGCGAGACCCGCGCGCTCGTCGCCGCGGGCGCCGCCGTCGCCGGGGCGACCGCGGCCAGGGACGCCGACGAGCGGCTCGACCTCTCCGGCGCGCTCGACCGACTCGCCGAGCGCTTCGAGCGCGAGACCGGGGTCGTCGTGTCGATCGCCCGCGCTGAGCGCGACCCGCTCGACGGCTCGGTGCTGCCGCGCGACGTCGAGGTGGTCGTGCTGCGGTGCGCGCAGGAGGCTCTCGCCAATGCGCGGAAGCACGCGCGGGCATCCCGCATGGAGATCGCGATCGGGCGCACGCCCGACGCGGTCACCCTCCGCGTCGCCGACGACGGCATCGGCTTCGACCCGGCCGCCGCGCGCGACGGCTTCGGGCTCGCCGGCATGCGCGATCGCCTCGCCCTCGTCGAGGGATCGCTCGACGTCGCGAGCGCCCCCGGCCGCGGCACCGTGCTCGGGGTGCGCGTGCCCGTCGCGACCGAGGGGGTGCGCGCGTGATCCGGGTGCTCGTCGCCGACGACCACGCCGTCGTGCGCGCCGGCATCGTCGCGCTGCTCGACGACGTCGACGGCATCGAGGTCGTCGGGCAGGCGGCCGACGGCCTCGCCGCCGTCGAGGAGGCGCGTCGCCTGCGCCCCGATCTCGTCGTCATGGACGTGCGGATGCCCGGCGCGACGGGCGATGTCGCGACGGCGCGCATCCGCGCCGAGCTGCCCGGCACGCGCGTGCTCATCCTCACGACCTACGAGTCGGACTCCACGATCATCGCCGCGATCGAGGCGGGCGCGAGCGGCTACCTGCTCAAGGCCGCGCCCGCGGAGGAGCTCATCGAGGGCGTGCGGTCGGTCGCCCGCGGCGAGACGGCCCTCTCGCCCGCGATCGCCGCGCAGCTCGTCGCCCGCCTGCGGGCGCCCGCCCCGGCCGAGCTCACGCCGCGCGAGCTCGACGTGCTGCGCCTCGTCGCCGCGGGCTGCTCGAACCGCGTCATCGGCGAGCGCCTCTTCATCGGCGAGGCGACCGTGAAGAGCCACCTGCTGCGCGTGTTCGAGAAGCTCGGGGTGCACGACCGCACGCGCGCGGTGACCCTCGCGATGGAGCGCGGGCTGCTCTAGGCGACGCCGACCGCCGGCCTACAGCTCGAGGTTCACGAACACCGGCTCGGGGTGCAGCACGACCCCGAACTCGCTCATCACGCGCGTCTGGATGTACCGCGCGAGCTGCGCGACCTCCGCCGCCGTCGCGCCGCCGGTGTTGATGAGCGCGAGGGTGTGCTTCTTCGACACCGCCGCGCGCGAGCCCGGCAGGGCGAATCCGCGGGTGATGCCGGCGTGCTCGATGAGCCAGGCGGCGCTGAGCTTCACCTCGTCCGAGGCCGGCTCGGCGGGCGGCGCGGGCTCCGCGCCCAGCGGCATCGCGAGCGCAGGTGGTTCGGGGGCGAGCGGCCAGCGCGGGGCATCCGTCGGCAGCGTTCGCGCGAACGCCTCGCTCACGATGGGATTGGTGAAGAACGAACCGGCGCTCACCGAATTGGGGTCGGCCGCGTCGAGCACCATGCCCTTGCCGGCGCGCAGCGCGAGCACCGCGGCCCGCACGCCGACGAGGGGCGCGCGCTCGCCGATCGCGACGCCGAGCGCCTCGGCGAGCTGGGCGTACTGCACGGGCCGGCTGCGGGCATCCGCATTGTGCTCGAGGGCGAGGTCGACGCTCAGGACGACCGCGCGGGTTCCGCCGTGCTTGAGGACGCTCGTGCGGTAGCCGAGCTTGAGGTCGGGCGCCGGGATCACCCTCCGCTCGCCGTCGTCATCGAGCACCTCGACGGCGATGAGGTTCTCGGCGACCTCCTGCCCGTAGGCGCCGATGTTCTGGATCGGGGCTGCGCCCGTCGACCCGGGGATGCCCGACATCGCCTCGAGCCCCGCCCACCCGTTCTCGACGGTGAGGGCCACGAGCGCGTCCCAGCCCTCGCCCGCCTGCACGCGGAGGCGGATCGGGCGGCTCGAGCCGGGCGCATCGGGCAGCCGCTCGACGCCGCGAGTGGCGATGCGGATGACCGTGCCGTCGACGCCCTCGTCGCCGATGACGACGTTCGAGCCACCGCCGAGGACCCTCCAGTCGTCGAAACCGGCCTGCGCCTCGCGCACGGCGTCGACGAGCTCGTCGATCGTCGCGGCCTCGACGAAGCGCGCGGCCGGGCCGCCGACGCGCAGGGTCGTGTGCGCGGAGAGCGGCTCGTTCTCGCGGGTCGTCGTCATGAGGGGCGTGGGCTAGAGCGCGGTGACGCGCACCTGCGCCTTGCCGAGCACGGTCTGCTCGCCGACCGTCGCGGTGAGGTCGATGCGGGCTCCGGCGTCATCCAGCGCTCCGACCTTGGCCGCGACCGTCACGACGGCGCCGACCTGCGGGTCGACGACGACGGGGCGCGTGAACCGCACCTGGTAGTCGCTGACCCAGCCACGGGCATCCAGCCAATCGACGACGGGCTGCACGGCGAAGCCCATCGTCAGCATTCCGTGGGCGAGCACGCCCGGCAGCCCGACGGCGGCCGCCACGTCGTCGCGATAGTGGATGGGGTTGAAGTCGCCGCTCGCCCCGGCGTAGCGCACGAGGGTGTCGCGCGTGAGCGGGAACGAGCGCTCGGCCACGACCTGGCCGACCTCGAGACCGTCGAGCAGGCTCACGCGTCATCCCCCCGGACGACGAGCGTCGAGATGCTCGTGACGACGTGCGCTCCGTCGCCGTCGACCATGGCGGTCTCGCTCGTGATCATGCTGTTGCCGCCGAGCGTCTTAATGCTCGTCACGCGCAGCGTCGCGGTGAGCTCGTCGCCCGCGACGACGGGGCGCGAGTAGCTGAAGCGCTGGTCGCCGTGCACGACGCGGCTGAAGTCGATGCCCGCGTCCGGCTCGGCGAGCAGTTGCTGCAGCGTGGCCTCGGCGACGACGATTGGAAAGGTCGGGGGAGCCACGACGTCGGCGAAGCCCGCGGCGCGCGCGGCATCCGGGTCGAGGTGCAGCGGGGCCGTGGCGAGCACGGCGCGCGCGAACTCGCGCACCTTCTCGCGCCCCACGAGGTAGGGAGCGACGGGCGGGAAGTCGCGCTCGGTCAGAGCGGGGTTCACGGGCACCGGCCCAGTCTAGGCGGGGCGCGCGCGGCAGGCTCCGGTTCGCAGGCCGTCGATCAGGGGGCGGATGCTCGGCGCGGGCCGAGCCGTCAGTAGAGCGTCTCGCCCAGCAGCCGGTCGAGCATCTCGCGCCCCTGCCCGGCGAAGACGAGGTCGTCGTGCTCGAGCGCCCACGCGATCGTCGCGATCGCCTGCACGGCGTGGAAGGCGTGCAGCACGGCGTGGTCGCGCTCGTCGGGGCGGCGACCGTAGCCGTCGAGGAAGGACTCGCGCAGCAGCGGGGCGTCGAGCCACTCGCGCTGCTCGAGGCGGAACAGGTCCACCGCCCACGGCTCGAACTCGACGGCGGCGAAATCGATGAGGCGCACGTGGCCGTCGGGGCCGAGCATCCAGTTGCGGGAGGAGTTGTCGCGATGCGCCGGAACCATCGGCAGCGGCCCCAGCTCGAGCGAGGTCGCCGCGATTCGCTGGGCGATCTCGAGCTCGGCCTCGCTCGCTGCGTCGCCGACGCGGTCGGCCCAGTAGGCGAACTTCGACATGACGGCGTCGCCGAAGTGGTCGTTCACGACCGCGGGGGTCGAGTCGTGCAGGCGGCGCAGGACCTCGCCGGCGCGCACGTGCACGACCGGGTCGTGCTCGGCATCCGAGCCCTCGACGAGCTCGCCCGGCACGCGCGACAGGATCAGCAGCTGCAGCCGGTCGTCGCTCGCGACCAGGCGCGGAGCGTCGCCGCCGAGCGCGGGCACGTAGAGCTGGTACGCCGAGAGCTCGCGGTGATAGTTGCGGCCGCCGCGGTGCCACTTCGCGATCGCGCGCTCTTCGCCGCGCGTGCGCACCTCGAGCACGCGCGCCTCGCCGTGCGCCCACGAGCGGTCGGCGACGACGTCGACGGGCCCGAGCACGCGGTGCACGTGGTCGAGGGCCTCGGCGTCTGAGGCGATCTCCTCGACGACGCTGTCAGGGGCGCGGTACACGGCGGGCTCCTTCGATACGACGAAGCCCCGGTCACCGAAGTGGTGAGCCGGGGCTTCGTGGAGTCAATGACCGATGACTACTGGCAGCTCTCGCACTGCAGCATGTCCATCGGGTCGACGGGCACCGCGTAGCCGCCGACGGTCTCGTTGTCGTTGTCCATTGCGGACCTCCTGTCGAATCGTTCTCCGGCCTGATCGGCCGGTGGAGTCACACTATATAACGGGAATGACAGGGATGTCATTCCCCCATATCTAGTGTTTCGGCGTGTCGTGGGCGATTCCTCGGATGCCCGCCTCGCGGCGCACGCGCAGGCGGCGGCTCCGCGGTCGCCGTAGCCTGGATGCACCGCGGATGCTCCCCGCGGCTCCCCGGGCTGACGCCCCGACAGTCATGAAGGCCGCCATGCGCTTCTGGTCCCGCCGCGCCGCGCGCGATGAGGCTCGACCGCGCCGCCCGCGCCCCTTCGAGACGCTCGACAACCTCGACCACCTCGTCGACGAGGGCCATCTCGTCGCCCTCGCGGCGGTGCGCCTGTCGACGAAGAACGAGATCGTCCTGCGCACCCTGCGCGACGGCGGCTCGTGGAACGAGGAGGACGGGGTCGCGATGGCGCAGCGCGCGGTCGACGCCCTGCTCGTCGAGCTCGGCCAGACGGCGCACCGGCTCGCGAAGGAGACCCAGCGCGCCACGCCGCTCCCCCTGCCCGACCCGGCCGCTCCCGGCGCGCGTCGACCGGGCCGCGCCGAGCGCGCCCGACTGGCCCGCCTGCGCAAGCACTTCGAGCGTCAGCGCGAGGAGTCGGAGCGCCTGAGCGCCCGCACCCGCACGATGCGCGGCGTCATGGACCGCCTCCGCACCACGCGACAGGACGACGAGACGCTCCGCGAGATCGCCCTCCGCGCGCGCGACGACACCCTCACCGAGCTCGTGCAGGCCCGGCTCATCCCCCGACGCGCAATCGTGCGCCAGACGGAGGAGGAGCAGCGCGAGGCGATCGCCGGCGTCAAGGCCGACCTCGCGCGGCTGCTCGAGGAGCACGAGGGGTACTGAGCGACGCCCGTCGGCCCGCGCGCGTGACGGCTGCGCGGTCGCCGCGGCGCTAGCATCGCGATCGTGAGCGCGACCGAGGCCCTGTGGCAGTTCGCGATCGTCGCCGCCCTGCTGACGATCACCCCCGGCATGGACTCCGCCCTGGTCCTCCACGCCGCCATCCGGCACGGGCGCGGCCCGGCCTTCGCCGCCGGCGCGGGCATCTGCCTCGGCGCCCTCGTCTGGGGCATCGCCGCCGCCCTCGGGCTCTCGGCGCTCTTCGCCGTCTCGGCGCTCGCCTTCACGGTGCTCAAGGTCGTCGGCGCCGCGTACCTCGTCTTCCTGGGGGCGCGGATGCTGTGGTCGGCATTCCGCCCCGGCCACGCCGCCGACGCGACCGCGGCGATCGCGGCGCCGGGCATCCGCGCCGCGGCGACGAAGGGGCTGCTGACGACGCTGCTGAACCCGAAGGTCGCGGTGTTCTACGTCGCCGTGCTGCCGGCGTTCCTGCCGGCGGACGTGCCGGCGGCGCTCTTCGGGGCGGCGCTCGCGAGCATCCACGCGCTCGAGAGCGCGGTGTGGTTCACGATCCTCATCCTCGGCGCGCAGGCGCTGCGGCGCTGGATGGCGCGGGAGTCGACGCAGCGCGGCATCGACGTCGTGACGGGGCTCGCGTTCGTCGGCTTCGGCGCCGCGCTCGCGTTCACCGAGCAGTAGACCGCGCGCAGGAGGACCCGCGCAGAGCGAGTCGAGAAGAAGTAGCGAGGGCGGGACTCGAACCCGCGACACCACGATTATGAGCCGTGTGCTCTAACCACCTGAGCTACCCCGCCGGGCATGGCCCCCACCGCGACCCGAGGGCGACGACGAGCGAACCAGAGCCCCGAGTCAGGATTGAACTGACGACCCCTTCCTTACCATGGAAGTGCTCTACCACTGAGCTATCGGGGCGCTGCCGAGACCCTACCGGGCTTCGGCACCAGAGAAGATTAGCACCCGTCGGCGCACCATCCGAAACGCGGTCGGGCCGCGTGCGGGAGCGCGTCAGCGGGGTGCGGCGACCTCCTTTGAGCCGAACGCCGGAAGGGCGACGCCGGGCAGGGACCACGCGGTGAAGGACATCCCTCGCGACCGGATGCGGGCATCCCCGATCTCGCCCGTGCCGGTCACGCGCACGGCGTCGCCCGCGATCGCGGAGGCCGGGAGCGCGATGTCGGCGTCGGCGCGCGCGGCGCAGACGAGGATGCTCTCTTCCGCCGTCTCGCGGACGAACACGAGCGCGTCGGCGGAGGCGTGCAGCCAGCGCATGCCGCCGTGGCTCAGCGCGGGGTGCGCGTGGCGCAGGGCGATGAGCTCGGCGTACAGGTCGATGGTGTCGGCGTGCTCGTCGACGCGGCTCCAGGGCATGGTCGTACGCGAGTGCTCGCCGTTCGTGCCCGTGTGCCCGAACTCGTCGCCCGCGAACACGACGGGGATGCCCGGCACCGTCATCGACAGGCCCACCGCGACGCGCACGGCTCCAGGTCGCGCCCACGTGGCGAAGCGCGCGGTGTCGTGAGTGTCGAGCGCGTTCATCGTGCACACGCGCGTGCGCCACGGGAAGGCGGCGGTGAAGCGGCGGTGCGACTCGTAGACCTGCTCGCCCGACCACTGCGGGATCTCGGGGTACGGCAGCCCGAAGAACCACTCGCTCGAGCCGGGCTCCGAGAGCCACGCCCAGACCGGCCGGGTGAAGCTCGGGTAGGTCATCGCGCCGTGCCACGCGTCGCCCGGGAAGTCGCTCGCGGCGTCGTTCGTCACCTCGGCGAACAGCACCGTGTCGGGGTTCGCCTCGATCATCGTGCGGCGGATCGTCTGCCGCACCTCGGCGTTGAGATCCTGCTCGCGGTAGCGGCCGGTCATGTTGGCGACGTCGATGCGCCAGCCGTCGAGCGAGAACGGCGGCTGCAGCCACTTCGCCACGACCGAGCCCGCCCCCTCGATGAAGCGGCGGCGCAGCTCGGGCGAGGCCCAGTTGAACTTCGGCAGGCTCGGCACTCCGAGCCACGAGACGTAGTCGAGCTGGGCGTCGTCGAGCCACAGGTAGAAATCGCTCTCGGGGGCGCCGGGCCGACCGCGCGAGGCGACGAACCACTCGTGCGCGTCGCCCGAGTGATTGCTCGTGAGGTCTCCGATGACGCGGATGCCGCGCGCGTGCGCGGCCTCGACCAGGCGCACGAGCGCCTCATCGCCGCCCAGCACCGGGTCGACGTGGTGGAACGAGTGCGCGTCGTAGCGGTGGTTCGACCGGCCGGGGAAGAACGGCGTCAGGTACAGCAGCGTGACGCCGAGCCGCTCGAGGTGGTCGAGGTGCTCGGTCACGCCGTCGAGGTCTCCGCCGTGGTACTGCACGGGGGTCGAGGCGCCGCGCCCGATCGGCTCGTCGTCCCACTCCGCCGGCTCGGCCCACTCGGGCACGGGCCGCGCGTCGGCCGTCGCCGATCGCGCGAAGCGGTCGGGGAAGACCTGGTACATGATCTGCTCGGGGGCCCACGCCGGCGGCGGCGCGTGCGTCACGAGCCGGAAGTCGTCGTCGTCGCGCGGCTCGATGTCGCTGAGCCCCGCGCTCGTCAGCCACTGCACGGTGCCGTCGCCGCGGCCGATGAGCCAGCGGTAGCCGTGCACGGGGTTCTCGACGAGCAGCTCGGCCTCCCACCACTCGGCCTCGGGCGACGCGGCGACGCGCACGGCCTGCGACCAGCGCGGCTCGTGATCGGGATTGGAGCGCGCGGTCACCGCGGCGACCGGTCCGTATTCGTGGGGGATGCGCATCCGCACCCGCACGGTCTCGCCGAGCTCGGGAGCGGGCGTGGAGACGTAGAGCGATGACCCGTCGTGATGGGGCTCGCTCGCGAGATCGCGGCTCACCGGATCGGGCTCACTTCACCGAGCCGGCCGTGAGGCCGCCGATGATGTACTTCTGCAGGTAGAGGAACAGGGCCATGACGGGGATCGCCGCGAGCACCGCACCGGCCGAGAAGATCGCCCAGTTGCGCGAGGTCTCCTGCGAGACGAACTGGTAGAGGCCGACCGCGAGGGTCTGCGTCTGCGGGTCGGTCAGCATGATCGAGGCGATCACGAACTCGCTGAACGTGCCGATGAACGACAGCAGGCCGACGACGGCGAGGATCGGCGCGACGAGCCGCAGGACGATGCCGAAGAAGATCTGCGCGTGGCTCGCGCCGTCGAGCTTCGCCGCCTCGTCGATCGACACCGGGATCGTGTTGAAGAACCCGTACATGAGGTACGTGTTCACGCCGAGCGCGCCGCCGAGGTAGACGAGGATCAGGCCCGACTGGGTTCCGATGCCGACCTGCGGGAAGATCTCGCCGATGCCCGACATGAGCAGGAAGATCGCGACGACGCCGAGCAGCTGCGGGAACATCTGCACGAGCAGGAGCGTCAGGAGGCCGACGCGGCGGCCCGTGAACCGCAGGCGCGAGAAGGCGTAGGCCGCGAGCGCACCGAGGAAGACCGTGCCGGCCGCGGTCACGAGGCCGATGACGAGCGAGTTGAGGAACCACGCGGCGTACGGCTGCTGCGGGCGCTGGAACAGCTCGACGTAGTTGCTGAAGTCGACGACCCGGAACAGCTGGTTCGAGCCGACGAGGGTGCCCGTCGGGTTGAGCGAGGCCGACAGCACGTAGAGCAGCGGGAACGCTGCGAAGACGAGCATGACGACGCCGATGAGGTGGCGCCAGCCGGTGTCGGCGAACCAGCGCGGGAACGACCGGCGGCGGCGGGTCGGGAGGAGGCGGCCGTCCGCGGTCTGCACGGTGCGCGGAGCGCGAGCGGCGCGATCGGTCGGCCCGCTGCCGGCGACGAGCGGGTTGAGGCGGTCGCCGACCTGGGCGCCCTGCTCGGTGTTGAACGGGTTCGACATGTCAGTTCAGCTCCTCGAGGGCCTTGGTCTGGCGGAAGGAGACGATCGAGACGGTCGCCACGATCAGGAAGATGAGGATCGCGAACGCGCTCGCGAGCCCGTAGTCGCGCCCGGTCCCTTCGCCGAACGCCACCTTGTAGACGAGCGTGATGAGGATGTCCGTGGCTCCGGCGTCGACGCCCGCCGCGACATCGCGCGGCCCGCCCCCCGTGAGCATGTAGATGAGGTTGAAGTTGTTGAAGTTGAACGCGAAGCTCGAGATGAGCAGCGGGGCGACCGAGACGAGCAGCAGAGGGAACTTGATGAGGCGGAACACCGCCCACGGTCGTGCTCCGTCGACCGTCGCCGCCTCGCTGAGCTCCTCCGGGATCGACTGCAGCGCGCCCGTGCAGATGAGGAACATGTACGGGAAGCCGAGCCAGAGATTGACGAAGAGGATGCTGAACTTCGCCAACCACGGATCGGTCAGCCACGGGATGCTCGCCCCGCCCAGCAGGACCTGGTTGAAGAAGCCGAACTGCTCGTTGAAGAGGCCCAGGAAGACGAGAGCGGAGAGGAATCCGGGGAAGGCGTACGGCAGCACCATGATGACGCGGTAGATCTTCTTGCCGCGCATGTGCGGGGCGTTGAAGACGATCGCGAGGAACAGGCCGAGGATGAAGGTCGAGGCGACCGACAGGATCGCGAACGCGAAGGTCCAGAGCGTCACGCTCAGGAGCGGCCCGCGGATGTCCTCGTTCGTGAACGCCCGCTGGAAGTTCTCGAATCCGACGTCGATCTTCCAGCCGGGCTGGAGCTCGCGGCCTGCGTCGTTGACGAAGGCGCCGTCGCCGCCGTCGACGTAGACCTCGCCTCCCGTGGTGTCGGTGAAGGAGTCGGCGGCCTCGTCGTAGACGAGGTCGGAGGTGTAGACGTAGGCGCTCGAGCCATCGGGCGTGCGCAGGGCCCCGTCGTTGGGGTCGTCGCTGAGGGGCACGCTGAGGTCGACGACGATGCTCTGGTTGGCGAGGAGGTCGCCGAACCCGAGGCTCGTCCAGCCCGTCACCGCGACGGCCTTGCCGGTGCTGTCCTCCTCGGCGTCGACCTCCTCGAGCGGCTGGTCGGGGGTGCCGAGGAGGGTCTCGCCGTCGGGGTCGGTGACGAGGAAGCCGTACGTGCCGAACTGCTCGACGACGGTCACGCGGTAGGCCGGCGAGTCGGGCACGCGCGTGAGGGAGTTCGCGATGATCGACTCGATCGCGTCCTCCTTCGTGGAGTTGTGACCGTCGCCGTAGTTGGTGAACGCGATGTAGCCGCTGTAGCCGACGATGAAGATCTGGAAGACGGCGAGGAAGAAGACCCCGGGCGCGAGGTACTTGGCGGGGAGCCAGCCGGGCCGGAGGTAGATGACGTTGATGACCACCGTCACGACGGCGGCGATGGCGAAGATCAGCCATGACTCGCGCATCACGAGGACGAACATCGCGAAGAGGGCGACGGCGTCGACGAGACCGAGCAGCGCGATCTTGATGAGCAGCCCTCGCACGGTCTGGGCATGCGAGCGGGCGGCCGTCCGCGGCCGCGAGGGCGGGGCTGCGGGGGGCGCGAGGATGGGCTGCTGGGCGCCGGGGGTCGTGCTGGTCATGAGGCTCCGAGAGGTCGGGGGTCCGATTCGCGGACGTGCCGGGAGCACGACTCCGACCCTCGCGGGGGGAGCGGCTCCCGGCACGTCATGGTGCGGAAGAGGCGGGCGGTCAGCCCGTGATCTTGCTCTGGATGCTCTCGACCATCGCGCGCCACAGCTCGACCGGGTCGCCCTGGCCGTTGATGATCGCGACCTCGGTCGAGCCCCAGTCGCTCCACACGACGTCCATCGCGGGCACGTTCGGCATCGGCACGCCCTCGGCGCCCACGGCGCCGAACGCGGCGACGTCGGCGTCGGACTGCGCGGCCTCGAAGGCGCTCAGCAGCGCGGGAGCGCGGCCGCCGACCTCGTAGAGCGCGGTCTGGACCTCGTCGGTGCCGATGTAGTTCACGAGGAACTCGTTGGCCGCCAGCTGGTTCTCGCTCTCGCTCGAGACGTAGAAGCCCTGGACGCCCACGAACGGGGTGGCCGTCTCGCCGCCGGCCGTCGGGATCGGGTCGATGGCGTAGTTGATGCCGCCCTCGCTGATCGCGGGGATGTTCCACGGCCCGGTCAGGAAGTAGCCCGACTTGCCGGCGACGAACTCCTCGCGGGCGATGTCGCCCGAGATGTTGGTGTTGAGGATGCCGGCCTGGCCCCACTCGCGGAGCTTGACAGCGAAGGCCTCGCCGCCCTCGTTGCCGAGCGCGAGCGTGGTCGGGTCGTAGGTGCCGTCAGCGGTGATCTCGAAGACGGGAGCGCCGAACGAGGCCTGCAGCGGATACAGGTGGTACGGGTCGGCCGCGGTCGGGTCGAGCCCCACGAGGAAGGGGTACTCGGCGGCGCCCTCGGCGACGGCGGCCTGGCCGGCGGCGATGAGGTCGTCGAAGGTCTCGGGCGCCTCGGGGGCGATGTCGACGTTGCGGACCAGAGCGATGTTCTCGACCGAGTAGGGAAGACCGTAGGTCTGGCCCTCGTAGCTCATGGCCGTCACCGCGACGTCCTGGAACTCGGATGCCTTGTCGCCGAGCTCGAGCGGCGCGACGACGCCGTTCTGGACGAGCTTGCCGAGCCAGTCGTGCGCGCCGACGATGATGTCGGGGCCGTTGCCGGTCGGAGCCTGCGTGATGAACTCGTCGCGGATCGCGCCGAAGTCCTTCGTGACGAGCTCGACGGACACGCCGCGCTCGTCCTCGAACGCAGCGGCGACGTCCTCGAGGACGCCGGCGCGGTCTGCGTCGACCCAGACGGTGAGCGAGCCCTCGAACTGGGGCTCCTCCGAGCCTCCGCCCGGCTCGCCTGCGGGTGCCGTGCACCCGGCGAGGACGATGGCCGACATGGCCAGAGCCCCCGTGATCGTGAAGCTGCGTGAGGTCACCTTCATCGGTGTTCACCCTTTCGTGTGCGGACGGCCTCATCGCCGGACGCGCTGCCGACACCCTCTGGGAAAGGGCACCTCGCCCAAGAGGCCATTCTCTTGATGTGCCTGCTTCTGCAAGCGCTTCCATTAGAGCAGGAGTCCGGCGCTCCCACAACTCTCGACTTCTGCGCCGTCCTTCCGGAGATCACCCAGCGAACACCAGGATTGAGTGCAAACGCTTCCAATTCGGCGCCGGTGTCGTAAGGTCGTACCCATGTCCACCGACACCACCCCTACCACCACGCGCGCCGACGCGCGAGAAGCGTCCACACCGGGATCGGAGTGGTGGCGCTCAGCCGTCATCTACCAGATCTATCCGCGATCGTTCGCCGACGCATCCGGTGACGGCATCGGCGACCTCGCCGGCATCACCGAGCGCCTGCCCTCCCTCGCGGCCCTCGGCGTCGACGCCGTCTGGCTCTCGCCCTTCTTCCGATCGCCGCAGAAGGACGCCGGCTACGACGTCGCCGACTACTGCGACGTCGACCCGATCTTCGGCACCCTCGCCGACTTCGATCGGATGCGCGACCGCGCGCACGAGCTCGGGCTGCGGGTCATCGTCGACCTCGTTCCCAACCACTCCTCCAGCGAGCACCCGTGGTTCCAGGAGGCCCTCGCGGCCGGCCCCGGCTCTCCCGAGCGAGACCGCTACATGTTCCGGGAGGGCACGGGCGAGAACGGCGAGCTGCCCCCGAACAACTGGCCCTCCGTCTTCGGCGGCGCGGCCTGGACCCGCGTGACCGAGGCCGACGGCCGGCCCGGCCAGTGGTACCTGCACATCTTCGACAGCTCGCAGCCCGACTTCAACTGGGAGAACCCGGTCGTCTGGGAGGAGTTCCGCCGGATCCTGCGCTTCTGGCTCGACCGCGGCGTCGACGGCTTCCGCGTCGACGTGGCCCACGGCCTCATGAAGAAGGACGGCCTGCCCGACATCGCCGAGAAGGCGACCGGCGACGGCATCGCGGATGCCCTCATGGCGCCTGAGGAGGTGCCCTACTGGGCGCAGCCCGCCGTGCACGAGGTCTACCGCGACTGGCACCGCGTGCTCGCCGAGTACCCCGGCGACCGCGTGCTCTGCGCCGAGGCCTGGGTCGAGCCGCTCGAGAAGGCCGCCCTCTGGGTGCGCTCCGACGAGATGCACCAGGCCTTCAACTTCAGCTACCTCAGCACGCCGTGGAGCGCGCCCCGGCTGCGGGCCGTCATCGACGAGTCGATCGCCGCCTTCACCGGGGTCGGCGCCCCGAGCACCTGGGTGCTCTCGAACCACGATGTCGTCCGTCACGCCAGCCGCTACGGCCTGCCGGAGCACGTCGCCGGCCCCAACGCCGGGATCGGCCCGAACTCGCCCGAGAAGCCCGACGCGGCGCTCGGCCTGCGCCGCGCCCGTGCGGCGAGCGCGCTCATGCTGAGTCTGCCGGGCAGCGCCTACCTCTACCAGGGCGAGGAGCTCGGTCTGCCCGAGGTCATCGAGCTCGACGATCACGTCCGCGAGGACCCGACCTTCCACCGCACCGGCGGCGAGGCCTACGGCCGCGACGGATGCCGCGTGCCGATCCCGTGGGAGGCCGACGCCCCGGCGTTCGGCTTCAACGATTCCGGCTCGAGCTGGCTCCCGCAGCCGGAGGTCTTCCGCGAGTACGCGCGCGACCAGCAGGAGGGCATGGCCGGCTCGACGCTCGAGCTCTACCGGTCGGCGCTCGAGCTGCGCGCGCGCCGCGAGCTCGGCCTCGGCTCGGTCGAGTGGCTCGACGGCTACGGCGACGAGGTCGTGGCGTTCCGCAACGGCGGGCTCACGATCATCGCGAACCTCGGCAGCACGCCCGTCGAGCTCCCCGCCGGCGACGTGGTGCTCGCGAGCGACGCCATCGACGGCCGCGCCGTGCCGACCGACACCACGGTCTGGATCGCGTAGCGGCCCGACGTCCCGAACGAGAGAAGGCCCCGGAGCGATCCGGGGCCTTCTTCGTGCATGCGGGGTGCTAGCTCGCGTTCGTGGTGAGCCAGGCGAACGGGTCGACGGGGATCCCGTCGAGGCGCACCTCGAGGTGGAGGTGGGGGCCGGTCGACGCGCCCGTGCTGCCCACGAGTCCGACGAAGTCTCCCGCGGCGACCGTCTGACCCGGGACGAGCGGGGAGCTGCCGGTCTGCATGTGGGCGTAGAGGGTCGTGACCTTCTGGCCGTTGATGACGTGGTCGATGAACACGTGCGTGCCGTACGACCAGCCCTCCTGCAGATCGGAGACGACGCCGTCGGCGACCGCCTGGATCGGGGTGCCGTAGCCGGGGGTGAAGTCGGTGCCGCGGTGGTAGCTCGAGCAGCCGCGGCAGGGGGCGACGCGGTCGCCGTAGCCGGAGCTGATCGTCGTCGCGAACGGGAACGGCCATCGCACCGCGCCCGTGCCCGAGGTCGTGTACGTGAAGTCGCGGTTGCCGTACTTCGCGCGGAGGATCTCGGCGTACGAGGTCACCGACCAGTCGTCGCGGCTGGCGACGGGGGCGGTCGCGGTCGCCGCCGCGTTCATCTCGAGCACCTGCGCGGGCTCGGTCGACCGCTCGGCGGACGCGCCGGTCGCGATCGAGCTCAGGTTCGTCGACGCGGCGACGTCGCTCGGGCGGAAGAGCGCGTTCGCCGGCACCGTCGTGCCGATCAGGAGGCCGGCGACGGCGAGCATGACGGTCGGCGGGAGGGCGCGCTGAGCGATGCGGCGCATCATGGGCACGCGAGAGGCCTGCACGCCGTGGCGCATCTGCGGACGGGGCGCGGGGCGCTCGACGGCGCGGTGCGCGCGACGACCGGCGGCCGCAGGAGCGGCGGCGGCGATCGGCGCGACGGCCGGAGCGGGCGCGGCCTCGAAGGCGGGGGCGGAGAAAGCGGGGACCGAGGAGGCGGGAGCCGAGGGTCGCCCGGAACGGCGGGCCGAGGCCCGCTCGGCCTCGCGCAGCGCGCGGCGGCTGGTCAGGGCGACGTCGGCGGCGGGGAGCACGATCGCAGCGTTCGAGGGGGCCTCGCCGCTGGTGAAGCCCAGGGACTCGATGCTTCCGGTGAAGGCGGAGGGGCTCTCAGGGAGCTCCCCAGCCGGCCGCTGGAGCTCGTCAGTCACGTGTCAGATTGCCTTAATCGTCGGTCGCGGGCCGCACGGACCACCGGTGGTGAGGGTATGAGCCTCGACGGGGTGGGTCTCCGAGCATCCGCTCTGGAACGGGTTCACCCGCGATCGCCAGCGTCACTGATTATCACGGATTGGTAAAGCCTAACCCGCCCGGCGTGATTGAGCCAGTCGAGCCGGGAATCGGTGCGCCCCCGAACAGGGGGTGCGTCGAGGTCAGGCGCCGACCTCGACGAGCAGCCGTTCGAGCTCGTCGACGGCCTCCGGGTGCGCGGCGAGCAGGAACTCGCGGTCGGGTCGGCGATCGCCGAAGCCCTTGACGACGGCGCCGGCCTCGCGGGCGATGAGAGCGCCCGCGGCGTGGTCCCACGGGCTGAGCGTGCGCTCGAAGTAGGCGTTCGCGCGGCCCGCCGCGACGCTGCAGAGGTCGAGCGACGCCGTCCCCAACCGGCGCAGGTCGCGCACGCGCGGCAGGAGCTGCGCGATCGCGACCCCCTGCTCCGCGCGCGTCTGGGCCGAGTACGCGAACCCGGTGAAGACGAGCGCCTCCGCGAGGGGCACCGCGTCCGCGACGCGGATGGGGCGCCCGTCGAGGTGCGCGCCACCGCCGCGCCGAGCGGTGAAGAGCTCGCCCGTGACGGGGTTCAGCACGACGCCCGCGACGGCCTCCCACGACTGCGGGTCCGGCTCGCCCGCGACGACGCCGATGCTGATGGCGTAGTGGGGGATGCCGTACAGGAAGTTGACCGTGCCGTCGATCGGGTCGACGACCCACGTGAGCCCGCTCTCGCTCGCGCCGCGGCCCCCCTCCTCGCCGAAGAAGCCGTCGAGCGGACGCGCCGCCCTCAGCCGCGCGCGGATCAGCGCCTCGCTGTCGCGGTCCACCTGCGTCACGACGTCGACGGGCGACGACTTGCGGTCGGCGACCTCCACGCCCGAGCGCCGCGCGTCGACGACAAAGGCGCCGGCCTCGCGCGCGACGTCGATCGCGAGTCGGAGCAGGTCGTCGTCGGCCGAGGCGGCGGAGGCGGTGGGGACGCTCGGGGTCATGCCCCGATTGTCGCAGGCGGCTCGGTGCTGGTGGCGAGTGAGGGATTCGAACCCCCGAAGGCTGAGCCGTCTGATTTACAGTCAGATCCCTTTGGCCGCTAGGGTAACTCGCCGATCGCGCGGCGGCCGGGGCCGATCGCGCGAGAACCAGGATACAAGCTCCGGCGGCCGCGCGTGACCAGGCCGACGCAAGCGCTTCCAATCGCCGCACCGCGTGCCGGTATCCTCGCGATAGGCGAGGGAATAGAGGAACCGCATGGTGGGCATCGACGACGTCGCTCGACGCGCCGGCGTGTCGACCGCCACGGTCTCGCGCGCGCTGAGCGGGCGCGGGCACGTCGCCGCCGCCACGCGCGAGCGCGTCGAGGAGGCCGCGGCCGAGCTCGGCTACGTCGTCTCGGCGAGCGCCTCCAGCCTCGCGACCGGGCGCATGCGAAACATCGGGGTCGTCGTGCCCTTCCTCAACCGCTGGTTCTACACCTCCGTCCTCGAGGGGGCCCAGCGGCGCCTCATGCAGTACGGCTACGACCTCACGCTCTACAACCTCTCCGGGTCGAGCAACGAGCGCAGCACGGTGTTCGAGCAGTTCCTGCTCCGGCAGCGCGTCGACGCCGTGATCGCCGTGAGCCTCGAGCTCAGCGCCGAGGAGGTCGACTCGCTGCACGCGCTCGGCAAGCCGCTCGTCGGCGTCGGCGGGCCGATCCGCGGCGTGCCGACCGTGTCGATCGACGACGTCGGCGTCACGCGGCTCGCGACCGAGCACCTGCTCTCGCTCGGGCACACCGTGATCGGCCACATCGGCGGCGACGTCGACGCCGAGATGTCGTTCCACATGCCGACGAACCGCCGGCTCGGCTGGGAGGACGCGCTGCGCGATGCTGGCGTCGAGCCGCGCCCCGAGCTCTACTTCCCGGCCGTCTTCACGATGGAGAGCGGCTACGTCGCCGCGAAGCAGATGCTCGGCGACCCGCGGCTGCGCCCCACCGCCGTCGTCGTCGCGAGCGACGAGATGGCGATCGGCGTCATCCTCGCCGCGCGCGACATGGGCCTCGACGTGCCGCGCGACCTGTCGGTCGTCGGCATCGACGACCACGAGCTCGCTTCCTTCTTCGGCCTCACCACGGTCGCGCAGTTCCCGGAGCAGCAGGGCGAGCGCGCCGTCGAGCTGCTCATGCGCGAGCTCGAGCAGTCGCGCGACGACGAGCCGAGCAACTTGCAGCTGCCGTTCGAGCTCGTCGTGCGCTCGTCGACCTCCCGGCCCCGGCCGGACCGCGAGTCGCGCGGCTGAGATCCCGCGGTCGACCGCGTCACGGGCATCCGCCCCGACTACGATTGGCCGCATGGCTGATTCCTCATTCGACATCGTGAGCAAGGTCGACAAGATGGAGGCGGAGAACGCCGTCAACCAGGCGCAGAAGGAAGTCGCGCAGCGCTACGACTTCAAGAACGTCGGGGCGTCGATCGAGTGGAGCGGCGAGAAGCTGCTGCTCAAGGCGAGCGCCGAGGAGCGCGTCAAGGCCGTGCTCGAGGTCCTCGAGTCGAAGATGATCAAGCGCGGCATCGGGATCCGCAGCCTCGACACCGGTGCGCCGTACGCGAGCGGCAAGGAGTTCCGCATCGAGGTGGGGCTCAAGAACGGCATCTCGAGCGACGACGCGAAGAAGATCTCGAAGATCATCCGCGACGAGGGGCCCAAGAGCGTCAAGAGCCAGATCCAGGGCGACGAGCTGCGCGTGCAGTCGAAGAGCCGCGACGACCTGCAGGCGACGATGGCGCTGCTCAAGGGCAAGGACCTGGATGTTGCGCTGCAGTTCGTGAACTTCCGCTAGCCGACCGCGGTGTCGGGCGCGGGCGCCGGGTCCTCCGGCTGGGCGGGCCACGCGCGCGGCAGCCGCGAGTACCGGCGTATGCTCGTCGCGCTCGCCTTCGCGGGCGTCGCGACCTTCACGCAGCTGTACTCGACGCAGGGCATCCTGCCCCTCATCGCTCGCGACCTCGACGTCGACGCCGCGACGGCCGCGCTCACCGTGTCGGGGACGACGGCGGGGCTCGCGGCGGCGGTGATCCCGTGGTCGTGGGTCGCCGACCGGATCGGACGCCTGCCCGCGATGCGCATCGCCCTCGCGAGCGCGACCGTGCTCGGCCTGCTCGCTCCGCTCGCGCCCGACATCGTGTCGCTCGTCGGCGTGCGCATCATCGAGGGCGTCGCGCTCGGCGGCCTCCCCGCGATCGCCCTCACCTACCTCGCCGAGGAGGTCGACCGGCGGCACGCCGCCGCGGCCGCCGCGACCTACGTCGCCGGGACGAGCCTCGGCGGGCTCCTCGGCCGGCTCGTCGCGGCCCCCGTCGCCGAGCAGACCGGCTGGCGGATCGGCGTCGCCACCGTCGCCGTCATCGCCGCGGTCGCCGCCGCCGTCTTCATGGTGCTCGCGCCGCGCGCGCGGGGCTTCGACCGCGGGCCGGTCGGCGGGGTCGCGCACGTCGCGCGGACCATCGCACGCCTCGCCCGCGACCGCGTGCTCGTGTCGCTGTGGGCGCAGGGCTTCCTGCTCATGGGCGGGTTCGTGACGGTCTACAACTACCTCGCCTTCCACCTCGAAGGCGCGCCCTTCCTGCTACCGCCGTCGCTCGCCTCGCTCCTGTTCGCCGCCTACCTCGCGGGAACGGCCTCCTCGCGCGTCGCGGGCGCGATCGCCGAGCGCATCGGCATCCGGCCGGTGCTCATCGCATCCTCCGGGGTCATGCTGGCCGGCCTCGCCCTCACGCTCGTCGAGCAGCTCGCGGTCGTGATCGTCGGCCTCGTCGTGCTCACCGCGGGGTTCTTCGCGGGGCACGCCAGCGCATCCGCCGCCATCGGCCAGCGCGCCGCCACGGGCCGCGCGCAGGCGACGAGCGTGTACACGCTCGGCTACTACGCGGGGTCGAGCCTGTTCGGCTGGCTCGGCGGCTACGCCTACCTCGCGGGCGACTGGACGGCCGTCGTCGGCCTCGTCGCGGCCCTCGCGGCGATCGCCGGCGCGGTCGCGGTCATCGGCACGCGCTCGCCGCGTCACTAGACTCCGCCCATGACGACCATCGAGCTCGACACGGCCAGCGCATGGGTCGTGTTCATCATCGGTGTCGCCGCCGTCCTGGCGCAGGTCGTCATCGCGGTGACGTCGCTCGTGATGGTGCCGCGCAACCGGCGCCCGCAGACGGCGCTCGCCTGGCTGCTGCTCATCTACATCCTGCCGATCGTCGGCTTCCTGCTCTTCCTCCTGCTGGGGTCGAGGAGGCTGCCCAAGCGGCGCCGCGAGAAGCAGACCGAGATCAACGAGTACATCCTCAACACCACCGAGGGCATGGATCGCGTCCGGAAGGACCCGCCGTGGCCGCCGTGGCTCGAGCCGATCGTCGAGCTCAACCGCACGCTCGGGGCGATGCCTCTCGTCGGCGGCAACACGGCCGAGCTGTACACCGACTACGCGGAGTCGATCGCGGCGATGACGGCGGCGGTGCGCGAGGCGGAGCGGATCGTGCACGTCGAGTTCTACATCCTGTCGCTCGACGAGGCGACCGCCGACTTCTTCGACGCGCTCGAGGACGCCGTGCGTCGCGGCCTCACCGTGCGCGTGCTCTACGACCACGTCGCCTCGGTGCGAGTGCCCGGCTATCGCGTGACGAAGCGCCGGCTGATCGCGATGGGGGTCGAGTTCCGGGCGATGCTGCCGGTGCGTCCGTGGCGCGGGCAGTGGCAGCGGCCCGACCTGCGCAATCACCGCAAGTTCCTCATCCTGGACGGGACGACGGCCTTCACGGGCTCGCAGAACATGGTCGACCGCGGCTACCACCGCAAGCCGCTGCGCAGCGGCGATCGGCTCGCGTGGAAGGAGCTCGTGGTCCGCTTCGACGGGCCGATCGCGGCGGGCATCGAGGCGCTCTTCGCGACCGACTGGTACGCGGAGACGGACGAGCTGCTGCTGCGCGAGAGCGTCGTCGCCCCGGAGGTCGACCCGGAGGTCGGGCTCGACGCGCAGGTCGTCCCGAGCGGTCCCGCCTTCGAGGGGGAGAACAACCTGCGGCTGTTCAACTCGCTGCTGTACGCCGCGCAGGAGCAGATCCAGATCTGCTCGCCCTACTTCGTGCCCGACGAGTCGATGCTCTACGCCATCACGACGGCGGCGCAGAGCGGGCTCGACGTGCAGCTGTTCGTCTCGGAGATCGGCGATCAGACGCTCGTCTTCCACGCCCAGCGCTCGTACTACGAGGAGCTCCTGCGGGCCGGCGTGCGCATCTGGCTCTACCGTTCGCCGACGGTCCTCCACGCCAAGCACTTCACGATCGACGACCAGGTCGCCGTCATCGGCTCGAGCAACATGGACATGCGCTCGTTCAGCCTCAACCTGGAGGTGTCGGTCATGGTGCGCGGGGCATCCATCATCAAGCGACTGCGCGAGGTGGAGCAGTCGTACCGCGACAACTCGACCGAGCTGACGCTCGAGCAGTGGATGAACCGGCCGGCCCACATGCGCGCGTTCGACGACCTCGCCCGTGTGACGGCGACGGTGCAGTAGGAGGTCTCGCGATGACGCCGAAGACGATGCCGACAGATGTGCCGGTCGAGGAGTTCCTCGCCACCCTCGACGCGCGCCGCAGCGCGGAGGGGGCGCGGCTCGTGGAGCTGTTCCGGTCGGAGACGGGCGCCGACGCCGTGATGTGGGGCCCGACGATGATCGGGTTCGGGCAGTACGCGTACCGATACGCGAGCGGGCACGAGGGGGTGTGGCCTCGGGCGGCGTTCTCGCCGCGGAAGGCGAAGCTCTCGTTCTACGGCCTGCAGACGCACCCGGAGGCGGCGGCGCTGCTCGAACGGCTCGGGCCGCACACGACCGGGGTCGACTGCGTGTATGTGAACCGACTCGACGCGATCGATGAGGACGTGCTGCGCGAGCTCGTTCGCCTCTCGTGGGCGACGACGGAGGAGCGCGCGGTCTGAGCGCCGGCCCCGCCCCCGCGCCGGTCTCTGCGCGGCTTCCCTCGGGGTTCCCGGTATGACCGCGTTTCCGCCCACTCCCGCCCGTGGCCGCATCGGTAGTCGCATCCACATCCGCAGGCTGGCAGGCGCAGGCTGGCAGGCGCAGAAGGCCGTCGCTCACACCAGGCTTCGATAAGTGCGGACTGCGTGACGCGGGTTCAGCTCGTCCGTACTTATCGAAGCGTGCAGATCCGGACCGTCTGATGCTCCTACTGAAAGCGATGGTGCACGCAACGCGGGAGCCGACCCGACGAACGCTCGTTCGGTCCTCCTCCTCGAGTAGGCGTCGGGTTCGCCATTCCCCATGCGCCGCGCCTGGCCCTGCGGCGAAGCCCGGCGCGCGCAACACTGGCCGACATGCTCGACCCTCAGGCACTCGATGACTACCTGTCGGCCTGCGGTGGCATCGTGTCGTTCGCCGAACTCCGGTCGCTGGGCTACGACGAGGACCTTCTCCGCGTCGCGCTCGGACGACGACGACTCGTGCGATTGCGGCACGGCTGGTACGGAACGCCCGACCTCCCGCAGGACGTCCGGCGGGGCTGGGCCGCCGGGGGTCCGCTGGCCTGCATCAGCGCTCTCGTCCATCACGGGCTTGTCCGCGCCGATGACTCCCGCCACGATCCGCGGGTGGTTCACATCTCGATCCGGCGGCACGGACGGACACCGGCGACGATAGGCCGTGACGCCGTCGGACTCGGGATCGTTCGCCACTACGGCGAGGTCGGGCCCGATCGACGGGTGGTGAGCGACGCGATAGCTCGACGTCAGCTGGCTCGGTGCCGGCTCCCGAACGCTGAGGATCCCGACCTCCATCCGCCCGCGAGCGACAGTCCATCGAAACGGAGATACGAACGCGCCCTCGCCAAGATGCCGCCGTGGGCCGAGAGCTAGTCGCGCGAGATGCGCACCATCTCGTCGCGCGGCACGACCTTGATGCGGGCGCGGCCGCGAGCGGCGCCGAGCTCCTGCTCGTGGGCGTCGAGGCGTCGCCATCCGTCGAGGTCCGTGTAGAGGACCCCTCGACTGCGGAGCAGCTCGACGACAGCGCCCTCGTCCGGCTCGGACGGGCTCCACCAGCCGGCCTGACCGTTGAGCACGTGCTGGATGGTCTCCATCGCGTCGCTCTTCGTGTGGCCGATGAGGCCGACGGGGCCGCGCTTGATCCAGCCCGTCGCGTAGACGCCGGGGAGGACGGCGTTGTCGTCGCCGAGCACTCGGCCCTCGTGGTTCGGGATGACGCCGTGGCGGTCGTCGAAGGGGATGCCGTCGAGCGGCGAGCCGAAGTAGCCGACCGCGCGGTAGACCGCCTGCACGGGCACCTCGCGGAGCTCCCCCGTTCCGACGACCCCGCCGGCGCCGTCCGGGCGCGTGCGCTCGTACCGGAAGCCCACGACCCGGCCGTCCTCGCCGAGCACCTCGACGGGCTTCGCGTAGAAGTGCAGGTGCAGGCGCCGCGACGCCTGGCCGGTCTCGCGGGCGCGCCACTGGCTGAAGACCTTGTCGATCACGAAGAGCTGCTTGTTCGACGCGATCGCCGCGCGCGCGGCGTCGTCGTACTCGAAGTCCTCGTCGTGCACGATCATGTCGACGTCGCGCAGCTCGCCGAGCTCGCGCAGCTCCAGCGGCGTGAACTTCACCTGCATGGGGCCGCGGCGGCCGAAGACGTGCACGTCGGTGACGGGCGACGCCTCGAGGCCCGCGTGGACGTTGTCGGGGATCTCCGTCGGCAGCAGATCCTCCGGGTGCTTCGCGAGCACGCGCGCGACGTCGAGCGCGACGTTGCCGTTGCCGATCACCGCCACCGACTGCGCGGTCAGCGGCCACTCTCGCGGGACGTCGGGGTGGCCGTCGTACCAGCTGACGAAGTCGGCGGCGCCGTACGAGCCCTCCAGGTCGATGCCGGGGATGCTCAGCTCGGCATCGCGCACCGCCCCCGTCGCGAAGATCACGGCGTTGTAGTGCCGCTTCAGATCGTCGAGCGTGATGTCGGTGCCGTACCGGACGTTGCCGAAGATGCGGATGTCGCCGGAGTCGAGCACGTCGCGCAGGGCGTTGATGATGCCCTTGATGCGCGGGTGATCGGGGGCGACGCCGTACCGGACCAGACCGTACGGCGCGGGCAGCTGGTCGAACAGGTCGATCGAGACCTCGAACGAGCGCTCGTGCTTGAGCAGGATGTCGGCGGCGTAGATGCCGGCGGGGCCTGCTCCGACGATGGCGAGCCTGAGCTTGGTCATGCGGGTGGTTCCGTTCCTCGATCGTGCGGGGGTCGTGGGGGCTCGCGGCGCGCGCGGGACGCTCGCGGCCCTACTTGCTGCGGTCGACGACCGCCTCGGCGAACTTCGTCAGAGCCTTCTTCACCGGCCCGTCGGGCAGCGGCGCGAGCGCGGCGACCGCGTCGTCGGCCCAGCGGCGGGCCTCGAGCAGGGTCTCCTCCGTCACCGGGTGGCCGCGCAGCTCCGCGATCGCCGCGGCCAGCTCGGCCTCGTCGGCCGCGCGGTCCTCCGCGGAGGTCGCCGCGTCGTCGAGCTCGTCGACGTTGCGCTCGATGCGACCCAGCAGCTCGGCGGCGCTCGCGTCCGTCGCCGCGGCCCGGCGAAGGAAGAGCAGGGGGAGCGTCGCGACGCCGCTGCGCAGGTCGGTGCCCTGCGCCTTGCCCGTCTCGGCGTCTGCCTCCGCGAGATCGATCACGTCGTCGATGAGCTGGAAGGCGACGCCGATCCTCTCGCCGAAGGCGACGACCGGCTCCTCGAACTCCGTCGGGGCGTTGGAGAAGATGACGCCCATCTGCGCGGCGGCCGCGATGAGCGAGCCCGTCTTGTCGGCGAGCACCTGCAGGTAGTGCTCGATCGGGTCGTCGCTCGCCCGCGGGCCGAGGGTCTCGTGCAGCTGCCCGAGGCACAGGCGCTCGAACGTGTCGGCCTGAAGCTTGATGGCGCCCTCGCCGAGGCTCGCGACGAGCTTGGAGGCCCGGGCGAAGAGCAGGTCGCCGGTCAGGATCGCCACCGAGTTGCCCCACACGTGCTGCGCGGTCGGGACGCCGCGGCGAAGCTCCGCCTCGTCCATGACGTCGTCGTGGTACAGCGAGGCGAGGTGCGTGATCTCGATGGCCTGCGCGGCGGTGACGACGGCGGGGGTCGCCCCGTCGCCGAGCTGCGCGGTGAGGAGCGTGAGCACGGGTCGGATGCGCTTGCCGCCGGCCTCGAGAAGGTAGCGGGACGTGACATCCGCCATGTCGTCGGCGAAGGCGACCTCCTTCAGCAGGCCCGCCTCGACGGTCTCGAGGCCCGACTCGATGGCGTCCGCGAAGCGGCGCTCCTCGCTCGAGGCGAAGAGCTTCTCGCCGAGCCCGAGCGACGCGCTGAGCGTCTTGCTGCGGCGAGCGAGAGGAGTGCTCCAGGTCACGGTGTGCCGATCTGTCAGGGGGTCACTCGGCCGCGGCCGACGAGGTGGGGCGCCGGCGGGCGACGCGCTTCTTGGCGGCGGATGCCCGGATCGCCGCATCGATCGGCTTGCGTCCGCGGTGCAGGGCCACGACCCCGACCGTGAGGTTGCGGTAGGCCACGCGCGTGAAGCCGGCGGCGCGCATCCACTGGCACAGGATGCCCTGCTCGGGCCAGTCCGCGATCGACTCGAACAGGTACCGGTAGGCGTCGGGGTTCGTGCTCGCGGCGCCCGCGATGAAGGGCATGACCTTCTGCAGGTAGGCGAAGTAGCCGCGGCGGATGATGCCGATCGGCGGGCGCGAGAATTCGCAGATGAGGAGGCGTCCGCCGGGCTTCAGGACGCGGTACATCTCGCTCAGAGCGAGGCGCGGGTCCTCCACGTTTCGCAGGCCGAAGCTGATCGTGACGGCGTCGAACTCGTCGTCGCCGAAGGGCAGCCTCTGCGCGTCGCCCTCGACGAACTCGAGCTCGGGGTGGCGCTTGCGCCCCTCCTCGATCATGCCGGCGGAGAAGTCGAACGCGATGACGCGGGCGCCCGACCTCGCGATCGCGGCCGAGCTCGTGCCCGTGCCCGCGGCGATGTCGAGGATGCGCTCGCCCGGCTGCGGATCGATCGCGCGCACCGTGTGCAGGCGCCAGAGCGAGGCGTTGCCGACGGAGAGCACGGCGTTGGTGCGGTCGTAGCCGCGGGCGACGCCGTCGAACATTGCCGCGACGTCGCGCGACTTCTTGCTCAGGTCGGCCCTCGTCACGCCGCTCAGTCTAGTGAGTGCTCACTGCGCGTTGTCCGCGAGCGGCCTGGGCGCTCGGGGTCCCGGCGGTACGCTTCCCTACGTGCCCTCCTCCGCGTCGCCGGGAGCCGCCCTGCGCGCGGTCTCCGAACCCGTCGATGACGCGACGGCCCTGCTCGAGTACGCCTCGGCCGCGCATCCCCTCGTCGCCCTCCGGCGCGGCGACGGCATCGTCGGCATCGGCGAGATCGCCCGCATCACCGTCACCGGCCCCGACCGCCTCGCGCGCGCCGCGGCCGCGTGGCGCGAGCTCGCCGCGGCCGCCCGCGTCGACGACGCCGTGCACCAGCCCGGGTCGGGGCTCGTCGCCTTCGGGGCCTTCGCGTTCGCCGACACCTCGGCGGTCGAGAGCGTGCTCATCGTGCCCGAGATCGTCGTGGGCCGGCGCGGGCCGGTCACCTGGGTGACGCGCATCACCTCCGACGACGGCGGGCGCGACCTCGAGCTCGCCCCTCCCGTGGCGACGCGGCTCGGGGCCCGGCCGCGGGCGACGCTCGCGGCGGCATCCCTCACGCGCCAGGAGTACGTGGCGCTCGTGCGCGACGTCGTGACTCGGATCCGCTCGGGCGAGGTCGAGAAGGTCGTCATGGCGCGCGACGCGCGCGCGAGCATCCCCGCCGATGCCGACCGGAGGGCGCTGCTGCAGGAGCTCGCCGAGGCCTACCCCGACACGCTCACCTTCGCCGTCGACGGGCTCGTCGGCGCGAGCCCCGAGACGCTCGTGAGCGTGCACGCCCGCGAGGCCTCGGCGCGCGTGCTCGCCGGGTCGCGCGCCCGGGGCGCCGGCGCGACCGACGACGCCGCCGCCGCGACGGCCCTCGCGACGAGCACGAAGGATCTCGACGAGCACGCCTTCGCGGTGCAGAGCGTGCTGCGCGCGCTCCGCCCCCACGCGCGCGCGGTGACCGCGAGCGAGTCTCCCTTCACCCTCAAGCTCGCCAACCTCTGGCACCTGGCGACGGATGTCGAGGTCGAGCTCTCGGAGGACGCCTCGGGCCTCGATCTCGTGGCCGCCCTGCACCCCACGGCCGCGGTCGCCGGCAGCCCGACGGCGGACGCCCTGCGGCTCATCGCCGAGCTGGAGCCCTTCGATCGCGGCCGCTACGCCGGCCCGGTCGGCTGGATCGACCAGGACGGCGACGGCGAGTGGGTCATCGCGCTGCGCTGCGCGCGCATCGACGACGACGGCACGCTCACGGCGTACGCGGGGGCGGGCATCGTCGCGGACTCCGACCCGGAGTCGGAGCTCGCCGAGACGCGCATGAAGTTCCGTCCGATCGCGGATGCCCTGCGCTAGTCGCCCGCTCGACCGGCCCGCGCGGTCCTAGCTCGCCGCGAGCCGCCGCTTCTCGAGCTCGACGTCGAAGTCGGCGGCCGGCCACTGCGGGTCGAGCTCGCGCAGCTCGCGCAGCAGGAGGTGCTGCACGGCGAGGCGGGCGAACCACTTGCGGTCGGCGGGCACGACGAACCACGGGGCGTGATCGGCGTCGGTCTCGGCGATGGCGCGCTCGTAGGCCTCCATGTACTGCGGCCAGAGCATCCGCTCGTCGACGTCGCCGGGGTTGTACTTCCAGTGCTTATCGGCGCGATCGAGGCGCTCCTGCAGGCGCTCCTTCTGCTCATCGGGCGAGATGTGGAGCATGACCTTGATGACGCGCGTGCCGTCGTCGACGAGTCGCCGCTCGAAGTCGCGGATCTCGCCGTAGCGGCGCTCGATCTCGTCGGCCGGGGCGAGCTCGCGGACGCGCGCGATGAGGACGTCCTCGTAGTGCGAGCGGTCGAAGACGCCGATCATGCCGGGGCCGGGGAGGCGGCGCGCGATGCGGGCGAGGAAGTGCTCGGCGAGCTCCTCCGGCGTGGGCTTCTTGAAGGCGGCGAGCGCGACGCCCTGCGGGTCGACGGCGCCGACGACGTGGCGGAGGATTCCACCCTTGCCGGCGGTGTCCATGGCCTGGAGGACGAGGAGGATGCGCCGCTCGTCGCCCGCGCGACTCGCGGCGAAGAGCTTCTCCTGCAGGGCGCTGAGCTCGTCGGCGCCGGCCGCGAGGGCCGCCTGCCCGTCCTTCTTGTCGCCGTCGAAGCCGGGGGTGGCGCGGGTGTCGATGTCGGCGAGGCGCACGTCGGCGCCGGCTCGCAGCAGCTGGTCCATGGGGCGACGCTACGCGGCGCGCGGCCTGCGCGTCGAGTGCGCTCACGGGCCTACGGCTCGAGGGGCACGTGCACGAGCAGCAGGCGCTCGCGCGCGGTGAGGGCGTCGTCGAGCTCGGCGCGCGTCGTGACGCGACGGTGCTCCCACCCGCCGGCCGCGGCGAGCGCCGCGAAGTCGACCGCGACGGGTGTGCGCATGACGCGGGTGAAGTCGTCGGCATCGGCGGTCGCGGCGACCTCGAGCGAGTCGAAGATCGTCCCGCCGCCGTCGTCGCCGACGAACACGTGCAGCGAGACGTCCTCCGGCAGCGGAGCCAGGAGCGCCCCGGCGTCGTGGACCGCGGCGAGGTCGCCGAGCAGCACGCGGACGACGCCGCGGCGCTCGGCTCGACGGGCGGCGAGCGCGATGCCGGCGGCCGTCGAGATCGTGCCGTCGATGCCGGCGAGACCGCGGTTGGCGTGGACGGGGATCCTCTTGCCGGGAACGATGCGGTCGGCCTCCCGGATGAGGCGCGAGGCCCCCAGCACGAGGCGATCGTGCGGCCAGGTGGATGCCCAGAGCGCGCGGGCGAGCATCCGCCGGTCGACGGGGGCGCGCAGGATCGCCATCTCGGCGCGGGCGAAGGCGGCTCGCACGCTCGGCTCCTCCGAGACGGCCGCACCGAGATCGGGCGCGGGGTCGTCGGGCGCCTCCGACTCGAGCACGGCGCGCGACATCGCGACCCAGCCGCCCACCCAGCGCCGCACGACCGCCGGGTCGGGGATGCCGTGCACGCGGACGCCGTCGACGATGCGCGCGCGGCGACCCGGGTCGTACGCCTCGACCCCGGGCGTGCGGATGACGATCGCCTCGACGTCCGCGCGCTGCAGCAGCGCCGGCACCTCGCGGCTCAGCGTCGGATGGCCGACGACGATCGCGCGCGCGACCGCGTCGCCGTGGGGCCCGCGCAGCACGTCGCGGTAGGCCGCGACGACGTGCCGACCGAAGCGCGACTCGCTCGCGACCTCGGCGATGAGCGGGGCGCCGAGCTTCTCGGCGAGCTCCGTCGCGAGCGGCCCGGCCCCGGTGCCCGCGATGACGACGGTCGCGTCGTCGGGCTCCAGGTCGAGCACGATGCGGTCGCGGCGATCGCCCGGCGCGGTCGTGCCGCGCTCGTCGTCACCGGCGGCGGGATGCTCGCCCGCACCGAGGTCGGCGGGAAGCTCCACGGCTCCGCTGAGCGGCTCGCGGTAGGCGAGGTTCACGTGCACCGGGCCCTCCGCCGCGGCGCGGACGGCGAGCTCGGCCAGGTCGCCCGCGTCGTCGACCTCGTGGGCAGCGCCGACGGGAGCCGCGACGTCCCAGTCGGCGCGCACGAGGTCGCCGAAGATGCCCGGCTGCACGGTCGTCTGATTGCTGCCGATTCCCCGCAGCTCGGCGGGCCGGTCGGCCGAGAGCACGATGATGCCGACTCCCGAGTGGTGGGCCTCGAGGACGGCCGGGTGCAGGTTCGCGACGGCGGTCCCCGAGGTGCAGATGACGGGCACGGGCAGGCCCGACTCGGCGGCGAGGCCGAGGGCGGTGAACCCCGCGACCCGCTCGTCCACGCGGACGTGCAGCTCGATCGCGCCGGCGCGGGCGGCGGCCGCGACGGCGAGCGCGAGGGCCTGCGAGCGGGAGCCGGGGCTCAGGACGACGTCGCGCACGCCGTGGCGGATCAGCCCGACGACGAGGGCGGTCGCGGCGCGCTGCGCCGGCGACTCAGCGGGCGGAGTCGTCGCGGGTGTCATCGTCGAGGTCGGCGAGTTCCTGCTCGAGACGGCGGAGGCGCTCGTCCTGCTCCGCGCGGCGCGCGACGTCCTCCCGGTTGATGGAGCCGAGGAAGTCGGGGTCGTCGTCGGGGGCGATGATGCGCGTGCCGCCGGACGTGCGGCGGGCCTTGCCGATGACGAGCCAGAGGATGCCGCCGATGACCGGCAGGAGAACGACGAGGATGGCCCAGACGGGCTTCTGCAGGCCGCGCACGCGGGAGCGGTCGGTGAGCAGGACGTCGACGAGCGTGTAGATCGTGAACGCGACCGCGACCACGGCGAGCACGACGAGGAACCTGGCCATGGGGCGAGTGTACGCCGGACCCCTGGGCCCGCGCCGGGTGCGGTCGGGGAGCGGAGCGGGTGCTCGGACGGCCGCTCCTAGACTGGGGGCGTGAACCCCTGGATCCAGTACAGCCTCGTGCGTCTCGGCATCTTCGGAGCGGCGTTCGCCCTGCTCTTCCTGGTGCTGCCGGCCCCGCTGGAGTCGATCGGCGTCGTCGGGTTCGCCGTCATCGTGATCGCCGCCGTCATCGCGGCCGTCGTCGCCCTCACGGTCTCGTACATCTTCTTCGGCCGGCTCCGCGACGCGGTGGCCGCCGACCTCGCCGAGCGCCGGGCGAAGCCCGCCGTCGACCCGGACGCCGCGGCCGAGGACGCCGCGAGCTGACCGAGTACGACTAGAAGGCGATCGCGGCAGCGAGCCCGAGCCCGGTCGCGAGCGCCGCGAGCGAGGTGAGCTTGAGCGCGAGCACGAGCTCGGCCGCCGTGCGCGCGAGCACCACGATGAGGATGACGGGCGCACTGATCAGCAGAGTGAAGTACACGTACGGCGCCCACACGTAGAGCGCCGCGTACCAGCCGAGCACGCCGTAGGCGCCGACGATGAGCACCGAGAAGAGGATGCGGGCCGCCCGATCGCCCAGCCGCACGGCCAGCGTGCGCTTGCCGGCCAGGGCATCCTGACCGCGATCGCGGATGTTGTTGACGAGCATGACGGCCGCCGCGAAGAGACCTGCGATGACGCCCGCGAGCCAGGCGTCGAGCGGAGCGTCGACGATCTGCACGTAGGTCGTGCCGACGGTCGCGACGAGGCCGAAGAACACGAACGCGACGAGCTCGCCGAGGCCCGAGTAGCCGTAGGGGCGGCGGCCGCCGGTGTAGAACCACGCGGCGGCGAGCGCGACGGCTCCGATCAGCAGCAGCCAGTACTGGCCGCTCAGCACGACCACGGCGAGGCCGGCGAGCGCACCGAGGCCGAAGAAGACGAGCGCGACGGTGAGCACGGTGCGCGCCGGCGCGGCACCCGAGCCGGTGAGGCGCCGCGGGCCGACGCGCTGGGCGTCGGTGCCGCGCACGCCGTCGGAGTAGTCGTTGGCGTAGTTGACCCCGATCTGCAGGAGCACCGCGGTCGCGAGGCAGAGCACCGCGATGAGGATGTCCGCGCCGGCGTTCACGTGCGCGACGGCCGTCCCGAGGGCGACGGGCGCGATCGCGAGGCTCAGGGTGCGCAGGCGGGCGCCGGCGATCCAGTCGCGCGCGGTCGCGCGCGACGCCGCCGCCGGGTTGCCCGAACGCGCGGCCGAGGCCGGTCGTCCGCCGGGTCGCCCCGAGCGCTTCTTCGCCGAGGAGGAGCCTGAGGTCTTCTGGGGTGCCCTGGTCGCAGGTCGCTTCGTCGCCACGAGCATGATCCTAGGGGCGGGCGCGCTCCGCGATGGCGAGGCGGTCGGGCTTGCCGGAGGGCAGCGTCGGCAGAGCATCCACCGTGATGACGCGGTCGGGGCGCGCCTCGGGCGGGAGGACGGCGCCCACCGCGCGCCGCAGCGCCGCGAGGTCGGGGCGCGCGGTCGTCACGACGACGGGGACCTCGCCCCACTCGGGGTGGTGGCCCGCGACGACGACGGCGTCGGAGAGCCCGGGCTGCTCGCGGACGACGCGCTCGACGTCGCCGAGCCTCACTTTGAGGCCGCCCGTCACGATCGTGTCGTCGAGGCGGCCGGTGACGCGCAGCACGCCGTCGACGAGCTCGCCGGCGTCGTCGGTGCGGTACCAGCGGTGCTCGTCGTGCTCGACGAACGTGCGCTCGGTGCGCTCGGGGTCGCCGAGGTAGTACTCGGCGATCGTCGGGCCGCCGAGCTCGATGCGACCGTCGACGATGCGCACCATCGCCTGCCCGATCGGGCGGCCGTCGTACACGAAGCCGCCGCACGTCTCGCTCGAGCCGTACGTGCGGGTGACGCGCCAGCCGTGCGCGCGGGCGCGGTCGACGAGCGCGGCGGGCGTCGACTGGCCGCCGACGAGGATGCGCGAGAACCCGGCGATCGCCTCGCGCAGCTCGTCGTTCGCGTCGGCCTCGTCGAGCAGGCGCCCGAGCTGGGCCGGGACGAGTGCGGTGTACCGCACCTTCTCGGTCATTCGGCCGGTCGCGGCGAGGACGGTCGCGGCGTCCATACGGCCGGGCGCGACCGCAACAGGGGGGATGCCCGCCGCGAGCGAGCGCGCGAGCACGTTGATGCCGGCGATGTAGTGCACGGGCAGCGCGAGCAGCCACTGGCCGGGCTCGCCGAGCGCGCCGTTGGAGGCGGCGGCGCTCGCGAGCACGGCGTCGGCGCTCAGGGCGACGCGCTTGGGCGTGCCGGTCGACCCGCTCGTCTCCACGACGAGGGCGATGCGCTTCTCGACCTCGAGCGGGGCGGTCTGGACGGGGTTCACTCCGCCGCCGCGGAAGAGGACCGCGGGCCCATCGCCGCTCAGCGCGTCGCGCAGGTGCGCGAGGCACGCAAGAGGGTCGGAAGTGTCGATGACGGCGAGCGGACGGGTCACCCGTTCACGCTAGCGCGCAGGGCTGTCAGTACTGCCAGGGGCCCCGTGCTGCCAGGGGCCTAGTACTGCCAGGGGAACGGCGACCAGTCGGGCGCGCGCTTCTCGAGGAAGCTGTCGCGGCCCTCGACGGCCTCGTCGGTGCCGTATGCGAGCCGCGTGGCCTCGCCCGCGAAGAGCTGCTGCCCCACCATCCCGTCGTCGGTGAGGTTCATCGCGTACTTGAGCATGCGGATCGCCGTGGGGCTCTTGGTGAGGATCGTCTCGGCCCAGTCGAGCGCCGTGGCCTCGAGCTCGGCGTGCGGCACGACGGCGTTCACGGTGCCCATCGCGTAGGCGCGGTCGGCGTCGTATTCGCGGGCGAGGAAGAAGATCTCGCGCGCGATCTTCTGCCCGACCTGCTTGGCGAGGTAGGCGCTGCCGTACCCGGCGTCGAAGCTGCCGACATCGGCGTCGGTCTGCTTGAAGCGCGCGTGCTCGCGGCTCGCGATCGTGAGGTCGCACACGACGTGCAGCGAGTGCCCGCCGCCCGCCGCCCACCCGGGCACGACGGCGATGACGACCTTGGGCATGAAGCGGATGAGGCGCTGCACCTCGAGGATGTGGAGCCGCGGCGCGCTGGAGCTGGGGCGGAGGCCATTTCTGGCCTCCGCTGCGACGCCAGCGCCGACGCCCGTCTCGGGCGTCGGTTCGTACTCATAACCAAAGCGGCCGCGGATGCGCTGGTCCCCACCCGAGCAGAACGCCCACCCCGCATCCTTCGGGCTCGGCCCATTGCCGGTCAGCAGCACGACGCCGACGCGCGGGTTCTGGCGGGCGTCGTCGAGCGCGCGGTAGAGCTCGTCGACCGTGTGCGGGCGGAACGCGTTGCGCACCTCGGGCCGGTCGAACGCGATGCGCGCGATGCGCCCGCTCGTGTCGAGGTGGTACGTGATGTCGGTGAGGGCGTCGAAGCCGTCGACGGGGCGCCAGCGCTCGGGGTCGAACAGCTCGGAGACGTGCGGGGCTGCGGGCTCGGCCATGCCGCCAGCCTACGCGCGGGGGCGCGCGGCCGACCTGCGCGACAGGGCAGTGCCAGACTGGGGCGCATGACGGCCCTCGGTGCGGATGCCCTGCCCACGCTCGACGAGGTGCTGAGCGGCTCCGCGGTGGTGTCGGTGCAGCTGACGACGCGGTTCCGCGGCGTCGAGCATCGCGAGGCCGTGCTGCTGCGCGGCCCGGCCGGGTGGAGCGAGTTCAGCCCGTTCGCCGAGTACGGAGACGCCGAGGCCGCGACGTGGCTCGCCGCGGCCCTCGACTTCGGCTGGCGCGACTCGGGGGCGGCGGTGCTTCGACGGAGCATCCCCGTCAATGCGACGCTGCCGGCGGTCGCGCCCGACCGCATCGAAGCGGTTCTCGCGCGCTACGACGGCTGCCGCACCGTGAAGATCAAGGTCGCCGAGCGCGGTCAGACGCTCGCCGACGACGTCGAGCGGGTGCGCGAGACGCGCCGGCTGATCGGCGCCGAGGGGCGGATCCGGCTCGACGCGAACGGCGCGTGGAACCTGGACGAGGCGGAGCACGCGGTGCGCGAGCTCGAGCAGTTCGACCTCGAGTACGTCGAGCAGCCGTGCGCCTCGGTCGAGGAGCTCGCGGAGCTGCGACGGCGCATCCACCGCATCGACGTGCTCGTCGCGGCCGACGAGAGCGTGCGGAAGGCGGCCGATCCGCTCGCGGTCGCGCGCGCGGGGGCGGCCGACGTGCTCGTGATCAAGGCCGCACCGCTCGGCGGCGTCGACCGCGCGCTCGCGATCGTCGAGGCGGCGGGGCTTCCGGCGGTGGTCTCGAGCGCGCTCGACACGAGCGTCGGGCTCGCGATGGGCGCGGCCCTCGCGGCCCGGCTGCCCGCGCTCGAGTTCGACTGCGGGCTCGGCACGGGCGCGCTCCTGGCCGACGACGTCGCGGTCGCGCCCGTCGTGCCCGTCACGGGGGCCATCGGCACGGGTCGCGCGACGGTCGACGAGGATGCCCTGCGCCGGCTCGCCGCCCCCGACGAGCGCGCGCAGTGGTGGAGGGCGCGGCTCGAGCGCTGCTACGCGCTGCTCGCCGCACCCCCCGCCTGACCCCCGGCTAGCTCCTCCCGCGGCGGCGCGACGCGATCAGCAGGCCGAGCGCGACGAGCAGGGCCAGCACGAGCGCCGATCCGAGGGCGATCTCGGTGACCGTGAGCTCCTCCGGCGCGACCGTCACGGGGGCCGTGGCCTCGAGGCCGGAGTCGAGGCCGACGAGCCGGAACTCATGGGACCCGAGCTCGGCATCCGCGGGCACCGCGATCTCGAGGGACACCCCGCCGCTCGCGTCGGCGATCGTCGCGACGAGCAGCTGCGGAGTCGAGTGCATCCAGAGCTGGACGCGCTCGCCCGGCTGGAAGCCGCGCGCGGCGAGCGCGACCGTCGACGCGGGCGCGAGGGTCGACGAGCTCACCGCCGTGAAGCGCGGCTTGCCCTCGTTGCCGGTGCCGTTCCCCTGGCCGACGCCGCCGTTGCCGAGGCCCTTGCCGTTGCCGTTGTTGCCGTTGCCGTTGTTCGCGTTGCCGTTGCCCTGGCCGCCGCTGTTGCCGGGGGCCTGCTGCTGCGCATCGACGAGCACCGCGGCGGTTCGCGCCGGGATGCTCACCGAGCCCGTCGCGGCATCCCAGGCCGTCTGCGCGACGACCGGGTCTGCGCCGTTCGCGAGCGCATCGGCGAGGGCGAACTCGCGACCCGCGAGCCCCTCGACCTGCTCGGTGATCGCCTCGGGCGTCGCGTTGAAGACGACGAGCGCGCCCTCGAGCTCGGGGTCGACGTCCTCGCCCAGCAGGTCGTCGATGAGCATGACGACGAGGCCGGGGGTGGCGTCGGCTCCGCTGTTCGGGAAGCTGACCTTCTGGCCGATGAGCTCGGCCGATCCCAGTTGCAGCAGGTCGACCGAGCTGCGCACGCGCAGCAGGTCGAGCGCCGCCGCCTCCGCCGCCGCCATGTCGGCCGGCGCGGGCTTGAGCGCGGGGTCGGCGAGCAGCGGAGCCATGATCGACCACTTCTCGCCGTTGTCCGCCTCGCTCGGCAGCCCGGAGCCGAACGTCGACTCCTGCCCCGTCCAGTCGATGCGGTTGAACCAGTCGCCCGAGTTGTAGCTGTTGCGGTCGAGCGACTTCGAGCGCAGCAGCTCGGTGCCGGCGTGCCAGAACGAGGGCGCCTGCGAGAGCGTCACCGTCGCGAGCGACAGCGTGTTCATGCGGATGCGATCGGCCATCGTCGTGTCGCGCGGCAGCTTGATGACGCTCAGGTCGTAGAGCGTCTCGTTGTCGTGCGCGTCGACGTAATTGATGACCTCGTCGGGCTGGTCGGCGTAGCCCGCGGGCGAGCCGCGGTAGTCGAGCTCGTCGCCGGGCACGACCGCGCCGCTCGCCGACTCGAGCGCGTAGTCGCGCAGGTTGCCGACGAGGCCGAGCTTGACGAGATCGGTCTGCTTCAGCAGCTCGGCGATCGACTGCTCGGCCGAGCCGTTGATCGGGTCGCCGTTCGGGTCGGTGCCGAGGCCGGTGCCGAAGCCCTGGACGAAGGTCGAGGAGCCGTCGACCGGGCTGCCGCCGTGGACGGCGTCGCGCAGGCGATCGTTGAACGTCGCGATGCCCGTGCCGCCGAGCTGGCCCTGCGTGGCCTGCTCGAAGCGCGCGTTGTTCGCGACCTCGCCGAAGTTCCAGCCCTCGCCGTAGAGGAACACCTCGGAGCCGTCGACGCCGTCCTCCTCGAGCGTGAGGGCGTCGAGCGCGGCCCGCACGTTCAGCATGTTCTGCTTGGAGTGGTGGCCCATGAGGTCGAAGCGGAAGCCGTCGACCTTGTACTCCTTCGCCCACAGCACGACGGAGTCGACCATGAGCCTCTCGGCCGCGGCGTGCTCGGTCGCGACGTTCTGGCAGCAGGTCGAGGTCTCGACCGCGCCCGTGGCGTTCAGGCGGTGGTAGTAGCCGGGCACGATGCGGTCGAGCACCGACTTCTCGCCCTGACCGGACTGCGCGGTGTGGTTGAACACCTGGTCGAGCACGACCTCGAGCCCCGTCGCGTGGAGCGCGCCGACCATCTCGCGGAACTCCTCCACGCGCGCGCCGCCGTCGGCGTCGACGGCGTACGAGCCCTCCGGGGTGGAGAAGTGGTACGGGTCGTAGCCCCAGTTGAAGCCGTCGAGGTCGCGGATCCCGGCGATGCAGGCCTGCTGCTCCGCCGACGCCGGCCCGAACGAGGCCAGGTCGCACTCGGGCTCGGCCTGCTGCGCGCGGCGCTCCTCGATCGTGGCGATGTCGAAGGTCGGCAGCAGGTGCACGGTCGTGATGCCCGCCTCGGCGAGCTCGCGCAGCTGCGCCGTGCCGGCCGAGTCGCGCGTGAAGGCGCGGTAGGTGCCGCGCTCCTCCGCCGGAACGCTCTCGTCGCCGATCGAGAAGTCGCGCACGTGCAGCTCGTAGATCGCGCGGTCGACGCTGCGGTCGACAGTGGGCTGCGGGGTGTCGGCCCACAGCTGCGGCCGCAGCTCCGGAGCGTCGAGGTCGACCACGACCGAGCGGGCCGAGTTGACTGTGAGCGCGACCGAGTAGGGGTCGGTCACCGAGTTCGACTCGACCTCGCCGGTCGACGGGGCGAACACCTCGACCCGCCAGCGGTACTCGTCGCCCGCGGCGAGCCCGGAGTCGACGCTCCACGCCCCGCTCGCGTCGTCGTAGCCGGCGTCGATGAGCTCGGGGTCGCCGGTCATCCCGGCGTCCCAGCGCTCGAGCACGACCGAGCGCGCGGTGGGGGCCCAGAGCGACACGGCGGCCGAGGAGCCGTCGACGACGGGGCCGAGGTCGGTGCCCGCGAGGCCGTCGGCGTAGAGGTCGTCGAGCACCCCCGGGATCTGCACCCCGGTGAGCGCCGTCAGCGCGCCGTCGACGCGCTGGGCGACGAGCAGCTCGCCGCGCACGAGCTCCGCGATCGCAGCGCGGTCGAGACCGACCGGCGTGAGCGCGACGTAGTCGGCGAGGTGCGGGAAGGCCTGCAGGACGCCGGCGGGCAGCCCGTCGGGGTCGACCGCGAGGTCGATCGGCTCGCCGCGTCCGGTGACGGCGCCATCGGAAGTCGCGAGGCCGCCGTCGGCGGCGTGCTCGAGGGTGAACGTCGCGCTCGATGCGGGCGTGCCGCCGAGCAGGGCGACGGGCCAGGCGATCGCGTCGCCCGCGGCCCAGATGGCCTGCTGCGTGCCGACGCCCGCGAGGGGCGGGTCGGTCACGACGATCTCGAGGACGTTCGTGGCGAGCGTGTAGAGGAAGCGGACCTCCTTGCCCTCGCTCGCGCTGAAGGAGTAGTTGGCGCCGTTGCGGACGCCGTCGACGCCGTAGTTCTCGTCCCACGAGAGGCCGTGCGCGACCTTCACCTCGTAGCTGCCGCTCGGCAGGGCCGAGGTCGCGAACTCGTAGACGCCGTCCTTGTCGCCGTCCTGCGCCAGGGTCGCGAGGCAGTCGGGCTGCCAGTCGCCCGGGCAGCCGAGCTCCGACTGCAGGCTGCCGGGCAGCGTGACGACGGGGCCCTCGGCGCTCGAGGAGATGATCTTCGTCACGGGGTCGAAGTAGAACGTGATCGGGCCGCCCGCGTGCGAGTAGGTGATGTTCCCGCCGTCGCGCACGCCGTTCGCCCCGTAGTTCTCGGCCCACGAGCCGTTGACCGCGACCTTGTACTCGTAGTCGCCGGCCGGGACGTCGAAGGTGCCCGTCCAGATCCCCGAGGCGGTCAGCGTGAGCTCGGCGGCGCCGCAGTCGGGCTGCCAGTCGCCGGCGCAGCCCATCTCGCTGTTGTGGCTGCCGGGGACGACGACCGAGTCGTAGCCGGGCTCGACCGGGCCGCCGTCGTCGACGGCGCCGTCGATCGCGACGCCGACGGAGGCGTAGGTCGAGGCGGCCGAGCGGTTGCCCGCGGCGTCGACCGTGACGGCCCGGTACTCGACGAGCGTGCCCGTGGCGAGGCCGCGGGTGTCGTGGAAGAGACGCGGCGAGGTGTCCTCCGCCGTGCCGAGAGGCGTCCAGGCGTCGTCGCCCGCGATGCGCCAGGCGAAGCTCGTCTCGGCCCACGTCGCGTCGTCGATGTCGGCGGCGACCGGCGCGAGGTCGGTGACCGCGGCACCGGCGGAGGGCGCCGACACGGTGATGGCCTGCGCTGCCTCAGGAGCGGTGACCAGGCGGTCGGCGACCCAGACGACGGCGGAGAGCGCCGGCACCGTGACCGACACGAGGCCGGTCGCGTCGGCCGTCGCGGCCGCGCCGTCGCCGTGCAGCACCGAGAAGGAAGCCCCGGCCGTGAGGGTCGGGATCTCGACCGTCCGCGGCTCGGCGGCGTTGTTGACCGCCACGAGGTGCTCGATCCTCTCGTCGCGATCGACGCGGCTGAAGGCGTAGACGCCCGCGCCGTCGGCGACGTAGCGCTCGATCTGGGCGCCCGTGTCGAGCGCGGGGTGCGCCTCACGGAGGGCGGCGAGCTCGGAGATCGCGCCGTAGAGCGGAGCATCCGTGCTGAATCGATCGACGCTGCCGGCCGTCTCGCCCGTGACGAGCGGCTGGTTCGCGTACTCGGCCACCTGCGTCGCGAAGAGGGTCTGGCGGGCGTCCTTGTCGCCGCCCGTGCCCGCGAAGCCCTGCTCGTCGCCGTAGTAGACGACGGGCTGGCCGCGCGTGAGGTACATGAGCTCGTGGGCGAGGACGGTGCGCTCGAGCGGCTGGCCGGTCGAGGCGAGGAAGTAGCCGACGCGGCCCATGTCGTGGTTGCCGAGGAAGGTCGGCAGCGCCGTCGAGGACGAGTCGGGGGTCGTGTAGCGGTCGTCGCCCGCGAAGAGCTCCTGCAGGCCCTTCGCCGAGTTGCCGCTCGCGAACGAGACGGCCTTCTGCTGGAAGGTGAAGTCGAGCACCGAGTTCATGTCGGTGTCGCGGATGTACGGCGCGAGCTTCACCGGGTCGGCGTCGTAGACCTCGCCGAACATGAAGAAGTCGGGCTTGCCCGCGACGTTCTTGGCGTAGTCGAGGACCTCGGTGCTCCACTGCTCCCAGAACTCGAAGTTGACGTGCTTGGCGGTGTCGATGCGGAAGCCGTCGATGCCGAGATCGATCCACTGCTGGTAGACGTCGACGAAGCCGTTCACGACGGTCGGATGCTCGGTCATGAGGTCGTCGAGCCCGACGAAGTCTCCGAACGTCACCGACTCGCCCGTCCACGTCGAGTCGCCGCGGTTGTGGTACAGCGTGGGGTCGTTGAGCCAGGCCGGGACCTTGACGGTCTCCGTGCCCGGTGCGATGACGGGCGTGTAGGGGAAGCTCGTCGCCGCGTCGAGCGCGGGGAAGTCGCCCGTGCCCGCGTAGTCTCCCGGGTCGAAGGCGGTGCCGTCGGCCGCGAGGTACGGGCTCGTCGCCTGGTCGATGTACGAGTACTGCCCCTCCTCGTACGCGATCACATCGGCGGTGTGGTTCGTGATGATGTCGAAGTAGATCTTGATGCCGCGCGCGTGCGCCTCGGCGATGAGGGCCTCGAGCTCGGCGTTCGTGCCGAGGTGGGGGTCGATCTGGGTGAAGTCGGTGATCCAGTAGCCGTGGTACCCGGCGGAGGCGTTCGCGCCCTCGCCCTGCACCGGCTGGTTCGTGAAGCTCGGGGTGAGCCAGATCGCGCTCGTTCCGAGCCCGGCGATGTAGTCGAGGTTCTCGCGGATGCCCGCGATGTCGCCGCCGTGGTAGAAACCCTTGTCGGTCGGGTCGAAGCCCGTGACCATGCGGTCGCCCTCGAGCCCGCCGAGGTCGTTGGCGACGTCGCCGTTGGCGAAGCGGTCGGTCATGACGAAGTAGAAGTTCTCATCGCTTCCGGCCTGGCGCACGGGCGGGGCGATGATCGCGTCGTCGGCGGCGGAGTAGGCGCCCGCCATGCTCAGCAGCTCCAGGCCGACGCGCTGCGCCGCCTCGTCGAAGGTCACCCGGACGGTCGCGTCGCCGGCAACCGTGAGCGGGATGTTGTCGCCGCCTCCGTCGCGCCCCCACGCGGCGTCCCACGAGTCGTTCGCGGCGACCTTGTACTCCCACGATCCGGCCGGGATCGTGAATTCGGCGGAGAACACGCCCGACGTCCCGGTCGCGGCGAGCTCGGTCTCCGCGCACGCGGGGGCCCAGTCCTCGGCGCAGCCGAGCTCTGACTGCAGGCTGCCGACGAGGGCGTACGTGTCGCCCTCGGCCGAGGCCGCTGTCATCGCGGGGAGCGGACCGGCGACGAGCGCCGTGACGGCGAGCGCTCCGATCGTCAGCTGGGCGGACACGGTGCGGATGCGCGCGCGAGAGGTCATCGTCGACTCCGGTTTCTGCGGCACAGCGAGGTGCCAGGGGTGGTCGGGCCGACGCTAGCAACTGGCTGAGAATTGTGCAAGCGTTTGCACCTCTACCCCCCGAGTGCGGGGCCGGATGCCCGGAATGACGGGGCAGGAGTCTGCCCTGAATCCGGTTCACGCCCTGTGGAACCGGGCTGGAACTCGACGACCATCGACTGGAACCGCTTGCAACCACGGGCCGTGCCAACCAGAGCTCAGAGAGCGCCGACCACGGATCGGGGCGCGCCGACCACGGATCAGAGCGCGCCGGTTCCCGGCGAGACCGGCGCCGTGGCGGCGGAGCCGAGCGGGCCGGCACCGCCGGCCGCGCGGACTAGAGCCCGCTGTACGAGTGCAGGCCCTTGAAGAAGAGGTTGACGACCGTGTAGTTGAAGATGACCGCGCTGAAGCCGATGATCGCGAGCCACGCCGAGCGGTCGCCGCGCCAGCCGCGCGTCGCGCGGGCGTGGATGTAGCCGGCGAAGAGGGTCCAGATGATGAAGGTCCAGACCTCCTTGGTGTCCCAGCCCCAGTAGCGGCCCCACGCGCGCTCGGCCCAGATGGCGCCGGCGATGAGCGTGAAGGTCCAGAACACGAAGCCGACGACGTTCACGCGGTAGGCGAGCGACTCGAGGGCGGATGCTCCGGGCAGGGTCTGCACGAAGCGCAGCCCCTCGGCCTTCGACGCGGCGGCGCGCGATCGCAGCAGCTGCATGATCGAGAGCCCGGCGCCGATCGCGAAGAAGCCGGTCGCGAGCGTGGCGACGAGCACGTGGATCACGAGCCAGCCGGACTGCAGCGGCGGCGGGGTCGGCACGACGTCGACGTAGAAGTTCGTCGTCACGATGCCGAGGGCGAGCAGAGAGAAGCCCGTGATGTAGGCGCCGAGGTAGCGGATGTCCTTCCAGAGCAGGGCGCCGAGGAACGTGCCCATCCCGAGCGCCGTCGCCGTGAGCCCGAACTCGAACATGTTGGCCCACGGCACCCGTTCGGCCGCGATGCCGCGGGTGAGGACGGCGGCGAGGTGCAGCAGCCAGCCGAGCGCGGCGAGGGCGACCGCGACCTTCTGGAAGCGGGTCGCGCCGATCGGCGCGTCGACGGGGGTGCCGGATGCCCGGGCCGTCGTCGTCCGCTCGATCGTCGATGTTCCGCCGCGGGCCGACCCTGCGGCCGCCTCGGCGGTGAGGGAGGAGGCGGGGGCGACCTGAGCGGGCGCGACCCGTGCGGCATCCGTCGACGCCGCCGAACGCGTGGCGAGGTCGATCGTGAACAGCACGAACGCGATGGTGTAGACGCCCATGGCCGAGTAGACGGCGACGAGCGAGTAGGCGACGAGGTTCTCCATCAGGTCTCCAGAGTAGGCGCGAGTCGCTGGGAATGCGCATCGGCGAGGTCGGCGACCGCCGCCTCGAGCCCGGGGTCGTCGCCGCGGGCGAGGCCGGCGTACTCCAGGCGCACGCCGTCGTCGGTCGCGGTGGCCACGACCCACAGCCGTCGACGCGGCACGAAGAGGCTGACGACGAGCCCGCCGAGCACGAGCAGCGCCGAGATGAGCACGCCGGTCTGCGTCGGGTCGTGGTGCACATCGACGCTCACGAAGCGCTGCAGGCCGCTGAACTCGACGGACCCGAGCCCATCGGGCAGCTCGGCCGTCTGCCCGAGCCCGATCACGAGCGGATCGGCCGGCGCTTCGCGGCCCGCGATCTGGGTGAGTCCGTCGGTGTCGAGCGCGTAGGCGTTCCGCGGCACGCCGTCGTTCAAGCCGAGGTCGCCGGTGAAGGCGTTGAAGGTGAGGACGGGCTGGTCGGGCTCCGGGTACACCGACGAGAGCGCCCGCGACTCGAGCTGGATCGCCGAGGGGTAGAAGAAGCCGATCATGCCGAGCTGCTCCTCCAGGCCGTCGGGCACCTTGATGACGCCGATGCTCGTCAGGTTCGCGTCCTGCGGGAGGAAGGGGACGGCCTCGCTGAAGACGATGTCGCCGTCGCCGTCGCGCACGGTGATCTCGGGGGCGAATCCGTTGCCGAGGAGGTAGAGGTTCGTGCCGCCGACGGTGAGCGGGTCGTTGACCTTCAGCGTGCGCTGCGCCTCGCGGCCGTTCTCGACGACCGTCATGCTCGCGGTGAAGTCGAGCGGCTGCACCTGCCCGGTCGTCGTGTCGAGCCCGTACTCGGCCTCGAAGTCGTCGAGCCGCACGCCGTAGGGGTCGAGCAGGGCGTCGTCGAAGAAGCGGCCGGGGTTGAACGAGTCGTAGCTGCCGAGCTGGTTGACGAAGGTCTCGCCCTGCACGATGACCTTCTGGCCGTTGTAGCCGAAGCCGCCGGCGAAGCCGATGGTCGCGAGCACTCCGACGAGAGCCATGTGGAAGATGAGGTTGCCGGTCTCGCGCAGGTATCCCCGCTCGGCCGAGAGCGAGTCGCCGTAGCGCTCGACGCGGTACCGGCGGCGGCGCAGCTCGGCGCGCGCGGCCTCGAGCGCGGTCTCGACGTCGCCGGGAGCATCCGTCGCCCGGTACCCGACCAGGCGGTTCAGGCGGGCCGGCGTCTTCGGCGGAGCCGAGCGCAGCGCGCGCGCGTGGTGCAGCGTGCGCGGGATGATGCAGCCGATGAGCGAGACGAACAGCAGCAGGTAGATGGCCGAGAACCACACCGAGGTGTAGGTGTCGAACACCTGCAGGGCATCGAGCACGTCGAAGAGCTCGGGGTTGTCGACGCGGTACTGGGAGACGCCGTTCGGGTCGGCCGAGCGCTGCGGCACGAGCGACCCGGGGATCGCCGCGACGGCGAGCAGCAGCAGGAGGACGAGCGCCGTGCGCATGCTCGTCAGCTGCCGCCACGCGAAGCGCAGCCAGCCGACCGGGCCGAGCGACGGCTGGGCGATGGGCGCGGATGCCCCGCGCGCGTCGCCGCCGTCGGCGCCGTCGGCCGCCGCGCGGGCATCGATCGCGGCTTCGCGCTGCTCGGCGGCGAGCGCGTCGGCATCGATGTGGTCAGAGGGGCGTAACGGTTCCACCGATCACCGCCCCGAGGCTCGAGACGAAGAGCTGCCAGAGGCCGGTGACCATGGCGAGGCCGATGACGATGAGCAGGAGCCCCCCGATGATGTTGAGGACGCGGATGTTCCTCCGCAGCCACGCGGTCGCACCCGCGACCCAGCGGAAGCCCAGCGCGATGAGCAGGAAGGGCACTCCGAGGCCCAGGCAGTAGACGAGGCCGATGAGGGCCGCGCGCCCCACGTCGCCCTCGTTGAGGATGAGCGCGTTGACGGCGACGAGGGTGGGGCCGATGCACGGCGCCCAGCCGAGGCCGAACACGATGCCGAGCACGGGCGCCCCCGCGAGGCCCGTGCGGGCCGCGATGCGCGGCTTCATCGTGCGCTGAAGGAACGACACCTGCCCGATGAAGACGAGCCCCATGACCACGACGACGACGCCCGCGACGCGCGTGATGACGTCGAGGTACTGCTGCAGGAGGAACCCGGCGGTCGCGAAGACGATCGAGAAGGCGACGAAGACGACGCTGAAGCCGAGGACGAACAGCAGGACGCCGAGCAGGAGGCGCCCGCGCTCGCGGCGGTTCTCGGCGGGGCGCGTGATGCCGCCGACGTAGGCGAGGTAGCCGGGCACGAGCGGCAGCACGCACGGCGAGGCGAAGGCGAGGAAGCCCGCCGCGAGCGCGATCGGCAGTGCGAGCAGCAGGTTGCCGCTCAGCACGATCTCGCCGATCGGGTTCACCACGCCGATCAGCTCGACTCGGCGAGGGCGTCGGCGATCATGGCCCGCAGCGTCGACGGCTCGGAGACCAACCCTGAGATGCGGGCGGCGACCCGGCCCTGAGCATCCACCACGAGGGTCGTCGGCGTGGCCGTCGGCGCGACCTGCCCCGCGAAGGCGAGCCGGACGATGCCGGTCTTCGCGTCGAGCACGGAGGGGTAGGTGACGCCGAACTCGTCGGCGAAGGCGAGCGACTGCGCCGCGGCATCGCGCGTGTTGACGCCGATGAAGGGCACGCCCGCTCCACCCTGCTCGTCGGCGAACTCCTGGTGCAGCGCCTCGAGGTCGGGCGCCTCGACGCGGCACGGCGGGCAGCCGGCATACCAGAAGTTGACGACGTACACCTGGCCGGCGAGGTCATCGCTCGAGAGTTCGCCGCCCTCATCGAGCGGAGCCCCCTCCCAGGCGACGGGCGCCGAGCGCTCGTCCGCGGCGATGACCGTGTAGGCGCCGTCGCCCGAGATGTAGCCCTGCCCGGAACCCGAGCGGTACTGCTCGGCGAGCGGGTCGCTCGAGCAGCCCGTGAGGGCGATCGCGGCGACGGCGAGGGTCGCGGCGAGACGCGCGCGGGCGGTCGCGCGGCGTGCGGGCGTGCGGGCTGCGGAGAGGCGGGTCACACGGCTCCCAGATCGATGGACTGCGCGAGCAAGTCTGCCGCGGGATCCTGATAGCCGATCTCAGTGAAGGCGCCGTCGCGCCAGGCGAAGCTCGTGACGCTCGAGAGCGAGCAGCGGCGCTTGCGCGGGTCGTGCGCGAGCCTCTTGCCGGCGACGGCGCGGTGGGCCATCCAGATCGGCAGCTGGTGGCTGACCATGACGACCTCACCGGAGTCGGTGCGCTCGTGGGCGTCGCGCATGGCGATGAGCATCCGCGCCGCGATGTCGGCGAACGGCTCGCCCCAGCTCGGCGTCGACGGGTCGCGCATGAGGTGCCAGTGCTTCGGGTGCAGCAGCGTCCGCCGGTTCATCCGCTTGCCCTCGAACCGGTTCGTCGGCTCGATGATGCGCTCGTCGGTGCGGATCGGGAGCCCGAACGCGTCGGCCCACGGCTGCGCGCTCTCCTGGGCGCGCTGCAGGGGGCTCGCGTAGAGCGCGGTGACCGGATGCCCGGCGAGGGCCTGGACCGCCGAGGACGCCATGCGGTGCCCGAGCTCGCTGAGCCCGAACCCCTCGAGCCGCCCGTAGAGCACCCGCTTGGGGTTGTGCACCTCGCCGTGGCGCACGAGATGGACGATGTCGGCGGGCATGAGCCCAGTCTACGAGCGGGCGGATGCCCGGATTCGCGCCCGGTCGCGGCCCGAGCCCGGGTATCCCGCCCGCCGGTAGGCTGTTCTCTCGTGACTCGCACCCTCATCAAGAACCTCGCCCCCCTGCCCGACGGAACCGTGACCGTGGCCGGGTGGGTCGATACGGTGCGCGATCAGAAGAAGGTGCAGTTCGTCATCCTGCGCGACGAGTCGGGGGCCGTTCAGCTGGTCAACCCTGCGACGCGCGAGCCGGGTGACGACGCTGACGACGCCACGCGGTCGGCGCTCGCGCTCACCGAGTCGATCTCGGGCCTCGCGCACGGCTCGATGGTGCGCGTCACGGGCGAGCTCAAGCACGACGAGCGCGTCAAGCTCGGCGGGATCGAGGTGAAGATCGCGAGCCTCGAGGTCGTGAGCGAGGCGCTGCCCGAGACCCCCATCGCCGACGACTCGAGCCTCGACAAGCGGCTCGACTGGCGCTTCCTCGACCTGCGCCGCCCCGAGGCGAACCTCATCTTCCGCGTGCAGACGACGTTCGAGCACGCGCTGCGCACGTGGTGGGTCGAGAACGACTTCGTCGAGATCCACACCCCGAAGCTCATGGCGAGCGCGTCGGAGTCGCGCGCCGAGCTGTTCGAGCTCGAGTACTTCGAGGGCAAGGCCTACCTGTCGCAGAGCCCGCAGTTCTTCAAGCAGATGGCGCAGCCGGCGGGCTTCGGCCGCGTGTTCGAGATCGCGCCGGCCTTCCGCGCCGACCCCTCGTTCACGTCGCGCCACGCGACCGAGTTCACCTCGATCGACGCCGAGTTCAGCTGGGTCGACTCGCACGAGGACGTCATGCAGATGCACGAGCAGCTGCTCGTGGCCGGGTTCACCGCGGTCGTCGAGAAGCACGGCGCCGAGATCGAGGCCGCGTTCGGTGTCACCGTGACGGTGCCCGCCGTGCCGTTCCCGCGCATCCCTCTCGCGGAGGCCCTCGAGCTCGTGAAGGCCCGCGGCTACGAGGTGCCCCGCACCGACGGCGACCTCGACCCGGAGGGCGAGCGCCAGCTGTCGGCCCACGTGCGCGAGGCGTTCGGCCACGACTTCGTGTTCGTCACCGACTACGCGAGCGGGATCCGGCCGTTCTACCACATGCGCCATGAGGGGGATGCGGGGCTCACGAAGAGCTACGACCTCCTGTACAACGGCACCGAGATCTCCACCGGAGCCCAGCGCGAGCACCGGGTCGAGGTCCTCATCGCGCAGGCGCAGGAGAAGGGGCTCGAGCCCGAGGAGCTCGAGTTCTACCTCGACTTCTTCCGCTACGGCGTGCCCCCGCACGGCGGGTTCGGCATGGGCCTCGCGCGCGTACTCATGCTCATGCTCGGGCTCGGGTCGATCCGCGAGACGACGTACCTGTTCCGCGGGCCTACGCGCCTGCTGCCGTAGTGCTGCCTGCGCGGCCAGCGCCTCCGGCCCGAGTGAGCCGCGATGTCGCAGTTGAGCCTGAACTTTTCAACCCAACGGCGACTTTCGGGCTCACTCGCTCGCGGAGCAGGGGGCGGGTCGGCTAGACCTCGAAGTCGGGGCGGATGCTCCAGCCGGTGTACGTCTCGAGGGCGGCCATGAGGCGCAGGGCCTCGAGCGCGGCGTGCTCGTGGCTGACCGTCGAGTAGACGTCGATCGCGAGGGGCGGCGGCTCGCCGAACTTCGGGATCTCGATCTCGGCGCGGGCCCCGCCGGCGAGCTCGACGTAGGGCCGCATGGTCCGCGCTTCGCGCACGGGGCTGTCGACGGCGAGGGCGACGATCGCGAGCGCGTCGATCTTGGTCACCGGGCTGCGGACGACGATGGTCGCGCACCACTCGGGCTGCTCGGCTCCCGAGCGACCGATTCGGGGCAGGAGGCGGCCGACGAGGTCGCGGACGGGCTCGATCACACCGTCACGATAGGCACGCCGGCTGGGCGGCCGCTCGGCGGCGGTCGGGAATATCCCTGGCGTCTATGCGTTTGCATCGATATCATCGGCGCGACAACCTCAGGAGCTGACATGACCGCGACCACCCAGGGCCTGCACCACGTCACCGCGATCGCGGGCGACCCCCAGAAGAACATCGACTTCTACATCACCGGCCTCGGGCTGCGGCTCGTGAAGAAGACCGTCAACTTCGACGACCCCGGCACGTACCACCTCTACTACGGCGACGAGTCGGGGCGCCCCGGCACGCTCATGACGTTCTTCCCGTGGCGCGGCATCCAGCCCGGCCGCATCGGCGCGGGCCAGTCGACCTCGACCGCCTTCTCGGTGCCGGCCGGCTCGCTCGGCTGGTGGGTCGACCACTTCGCCTCCGTCGGCGCCGAGGCGCGCATCACCTCGACCTCCTCGAGCGAGGAGCGCCTGCTCGTCCACGACCCCGACGGCCTGCAGATCGAGCTCGTCGCGACGCACGAGCACGACCCGCGTGACCCGTGGGACTCCGCGAGCGTCCCCGCCGAGCACGCCATCCGCGGCCAGCACTCGAGCGTCCTCACCGTGCGTGACGCCGAGAGCACCGTCGCGCTCATGGTGAACGACCTCGGGATGCGCGTGGTCGAGCAGGAGGGCAACCGCACCCGCCTCGCCGCGGGCGACGGCATGCCCGGCGCCCTCGTCGACGTCCACGCCTCGTCCCTCGCCCCCGCCGGCCTCACCGCGGGCGGCACCGTGCACCACATCGCGTTCCGCGTGCCCGACCAGGCGACGCAGCAGCAGTGGCGCGACGAGCTCGCGAGCAAGGGCCACCGCGTCACCGAGATCCTCGACCGCCAGTACTTCACGAGCATCTACTTCCGCGAGCCGGGCGGCGTGCTGTTCGAGATCGCGACCGACACCCCCGGATTCGACATCGACGAGCCGCTGCTCGAGCTCGGCCGCGCGCTCAAGCTGCCGCCGTGGCTAGAGCCCTCGCGCGAGGCGATCGAGGCGCGCGTGATCCCCGTCACCCTGCCGGAGGAGAACAACCCCGAGGTCGCCGCGTGACCGGCGCGGCCGAGCCGGGCGGCGCGGCCGCGGGTGTCGCCCTCGACGCCTGGCCGCACCTGTTCCAGCCCGGACGGGAGGGCGCCCCCGTTCTCCTCACGCTGCACGGGACGGGCGGCGACGAGCGCGACATCGCGCAGATCGCGCCGCACCTGCTCGATGGGGCGGGCATCCTCTCGCCGCGCGGTCGCGTGAGTGAGCACGGCATGAACCGCTGGTTCCGGCGCATCGCCGAGGGCGTGTTCGACGTCGACGACGTGATCGTGCGCGCCGGCGAGCTCGCCGCGTTCATCGCGCTCGCCCGCGAGCACTACGGCATCCAGGATGCCCGGCTCATCGCCGTCGGATTCTCGAACGGCGCCAACATCGCGCTCGCGACCGCGCTGCTGCACCCCGAGGCGATCGACCGGGTCATCGCGTTCAGCGGCATGTATCCGTTCGGCGATCGCGACCCGATCGGCGACGTCTCGGGGGTGAGGCTGCTGCTCGCGAACGGCGCGGCCGACCCGATGGCCCCCGCCGAGAGCGCCGCGCACCTCGCGCGGGTCGCGGCCGAGCACGGCGCGGAGGTCGAGCGGCACATCCGCGCAGGCGGCCACGGCATCGACGGCAGCGACATCGCGGCCGCGCGGACGTGGGTCGCTGACGTGGTCGCGACCGTCTGATCGTGCGCTCGTGCCAGCACGTGCGGGCGCGCAGCTCGGGCTCGGCCCGACCTGCTCGCACGGGCGCGGGCTGAGCCCGCCCCAGCCCCGGGCTCAGGCCTGGTGGGCGACCGCGTCGACGAAGTCGAGCAGGGCCGCGGCGGTGGCGCGCGCATCCTCCGCGGGCGGCAGGTGAGCGACCCCGGGCACCATGACCGCCCGGCCGTCGACGACGCCGTGGGCGATCTCGGCGGCCCTCGCCTGGGGCGCGACGAGGTCGTGCTCGCCCCAGAGCGCGAGCACGGGCATCCCGATCTCGCCGAGTCGTGCCCGCACGTCGTAGTCGGCGAGCGCCTCGCAGCAGCGGGCGTAGCTCTCGTCGTCGGCGTCCTGCAGCACCCGTAGCAGGCGGTCGGTGAGGTCGGGCTCGCGCTCCCTGGATCCGGGGGCGAACCAGCGCTCCGCCGATGCCACCATGACCGCCGTGGTCGACCGCTCGCGCACGATCGCGGCGCGCTCGTGCCAGGACTCCGGCGTGCCGAGCCGGGCGCCCGAGGCGACGATCGCGGCTGCGACCACGAGGTCGGGGTGTCGCAGCGCGAGCTCGAGGCCCGTCGCCCCGCCGAGGGAGACGCCGGCGGACAGGATGCGGTGCTCGCCCCGAGCGCGGAGAGCGGCGGCCAGTCCGTCGGCGATCGCGCCGACCGTGACGGGCCCGTCGGCGGCGGGGCCGGCGCCGTGCCCGGGCAGATCCCACGCGCACACCCGGTAGCGCTCCTGGAGGAGCGGGGCCACCGCCTCCCACAGGATCGTCGACGTTCCGAGCGAGGGACCGAGCACGACGAGAAGCGCGTCCGCCGGGCCGACCGTCTCCGTGAGGCGGATGCTCGGGGTCGTCATCGTCCGTCGCCCTCGTCGGCGACGCCGCCGATCGACATTCCCGCGATCCGTCCGTCCATGGCGCGAGCGTAGCGCCCGTTCGCCCGCACCGGCTGGCCGTCGTCTGCCGCGTCGCGCGCCGCTCTCGCCCGTAGGCTGACGTCGTGACGCGAGCCGCCGCCCTGACCCGCGCGTCCGCCCAGCGCTGGCCGACGAGCGCCGTGCTCTGGGTGGTCGCGCTGGCGATCATGGCGGGGTTCCAGTTCTGGCGCGGCGCCCCGATCGACGGCGTGATCTTCGCTGTCATCACGTCCGGCCTCCTCATCGAGCGGTCGGTGCGGATGCGCCGCCCCGCCGCCGACCCCGCTCCCGCCCCGAGGAGGTCGCCCTTCACGCCCCGCCTCTCCGTCGTCGTCGGCGTCGCGCTCGCCGCCGGGCTCGCGCTCGTGCTCGCCCCGCGGACGGGCGCGATGAGCATCGCGCTCGTCGCGGCCCTCGGGCTCGCGGCCGTCGCGCTGGTGTGGGATCACGCGCCGGGCTCCCGCCCGAGCTCGCCCGCCTCGCGCCGCCGCTCGCGCATCGCGTGGGGCTCGATCGGCATCGCGCTGTGCCTGTGGGAGGCGGCGGCGTACATCCTCTCGGTCGCCGTGCCGCGCGGCTGGATCGGCTTCCCGACGGTCTCGCTGCTGCTCGAACCCGCCGTCGACTTCGACCCGACCCGCGCGCTGCTCGCCGCGGCCTGGCTCGCCGTCGGCGTCTGGCTCGTCGCCGGCGCGGCCGCGCGGCGAGCGACCCCCCGAGCGGGAGCGCGCTCGTGATCGACGTGGTCATCGACGTCGAGCTCACGCGGACGATCACGATCGCCGGCTACCTCGCCGTGATCGTCGCGGCCGTCGCGATCGACGTCGCCGCCCGTCGCGGGGTCGGCCGGCTCGAGCCGCTCGGCGACACGATCGCCGCCGCGATGGGCGACCGGACCATCCGGATCGCGGTGGTCGCCACGTGGTGGTGGATCGGCTGGCACTTCCTCGCCGACCCGACGCGCAGCTACGGTCTCTGAGGCGCGGCCGTCGCGCGAGCCGTCAGAGTCGGGCGGCGCGGTCGGTCGAGAGGAGCATCCCCTCAATGACGCCCGCGCACGCCGCGGGGTCGGCGAGCGGCAGGTCGTGGCGACCGGGCAGGCTGCGGGCCGAGACGCTCGGGAAGCGCTCGGCGAGCTCGACCGCGCGTCCGGTGACGGGGACCGGGTCGCGGTCGCCGTCGACGAGCAGGACGGGGATGCCGCGCTCGTCGAGGTGGGTGAGCGCGCCCTCCCAGGTCTGGCCGGCGACGAGGGCGTCGAAGCTGCGGGTGTAGGCCTCCCAGGTGTGGCGCACGCCCGCGCGGGCGATCGGCGCCGGGAGGTCGGGGTTGAGGGCGACGGCGAGGCGCGCGGCGCTGTCGCGGTTCTCGCACACCCACGCGCACGTGCGCTCGGCGACCGGTCCGCTCGCCATGAGCGCCTCGAACCAGCCCATGCCCGCGACGCGCTCGTCGGCCTCGGCCCGCGTGCGGTACAGCGGAGCGTCGAACGCGACGACCGCGCGCACGGTCGACGCCGTCGCCGCCCACTGGATGGCGAGGCTCGCGCCCATCGAGTGCCCGACCGCGATCGTCGGGCGGTCGCCGAGCCCGAGCTCGTCGAGGGCCGCATCGAGCGCGGCGAGGTGGGCCGCGAGCGAGACGGACTCGCCCGCGGTGCCGTGCACCATCGAGTCGCCGAAGCCGAGCGGGTCGGCGACGACGACCGTGGCGTGGGCGCCGAGCCGGTCGTAGACATCGCCGTAGAAGACCTGCGTGGCCGCGATGCCCGGCAGCAGAAGCACGACCGTGTCGCCCTCGCCGAAGACCCGCACCCCGAGCGGTCCGGCGACCCGTACGTCGCCCGCCCCCGGACGCCACGAGCGGACCGCGGGCGACGCGGCGCGGGCCGCGAACCAGCCCGCCGCGGTGAGGCCCGCGCCGAGGGCGAGGCCCGTGATGATGCGGAGGGCTGCGGTCATCGCAGGGCCCTAGTGGGCATCCTTGCGCTTGACGCTGTTGCCCTTGGCGGTGACCTGGCGCTTCATGCGCGGGTCGTCCGAGAGGTCGAGGCCCTGCGGGCCGAGAGCGGCGACCGCCATCTCCTCGAGCCACTCGCGGTCGAGCGGGCCGTGCGCGGCGCTCGAGTACTTGAAGTAGATCGGCACGGAGGTGTCGATCCAGATGGCGCTGCGCCCGTCGCCGACGCTCTGCGGGTCGCGCCAGTTGAGGAAGAAGTTCTCGCCGCGGCGCAGCTTGGCCGAGAACAGCGCCTGCAGGTGCGCGAGCACGCGGTCGTCGAACTCGAACTGCTGGCCGACCGAGCCGTAGATCAGGGTCCCCATCGTGCAGAATCCTTCCGGTGTCGCCGCCATCGCGGCGAAAGCGCATGATGGGGGCATGCTACCCGGGTGACCTGGACTCCATGCGGATGGATGATTCCTCATGCGGCCACCGGCCCCGACCCGGCGCTCAGACCGTCATCGGGAGGTCGTGCCTCTTCACGGTGTTGTGGGCCGGCATCGCGGTGCGGCTGAGGTGCACCTCGTCGGAGAGATCGAGACCCCCGGCGCCGTGCGCGGCGATGGCCATCTCCTCGAGCAGCTGCCGGTCGAGAGACGGCCGCTCGACGCTGTCGTAGTGGAAGCCCAGCGGGATCGCCGGGTGGAGCCAGATCGCACTGCGCCCTCCCCCGACGACCTGCGGATCGCGCCAGGACAGGAAGAAGCACTCGCCCCTGCGGAGCTTCGCCGTGACGACCGCCTGCACGTGCGCGAGCACGGCGTCGTCGAAGTGGAAGCTCATGCGCTCCGCGCTGTACGCGAGAACGCCCATGGTGCACCTCCCGATCCGAGGTAACCGAACGGCCACAGTATGGCCCTCTCCGCGGGCGCGCGCCAGAGGCTCTCGACACCCGTTCGCGCGACGGCGCGGCCTACCGCCCGAGGCGGTCGGGGCGCAGGTCGAGGCGGCGCAGCAGCTGCGCGTTGAGAGCGACGACGACCGTCGACGCCGACATCAGCAGGGCGCCGACCGACATCGGCAGGATGAACCCGATCGGGGCGAGCACGCCCGCCGCGAGGGGCACCGAGATGAGGTTGTAGCCGGCCGCCCACCAGAGGTTCTGCGTCATCTTGCGGTAGCTCGCGCGCGACAGCTCGATCACCGAGAGCACCGATCGCGGGTCGTCGCTCGCGAGGATCACTCCGGCCGAGCCGATCGCGACGTCGGTGCCGGCGCCGATCGCGATGCCGACGTCGGCCTGCGCGAGCGCCGGGGCGTCGTTGACGCCGTCACCGACCATCGCGACGCGGAAGCCCTCGCCCTGCAGCTCGGCGACCTTCGCCGCCTTGTCCTCCGGCCGCACCCCGGCGAAGACGCGGTCGATGCCGAGCTCGGCGGCGACGGACTGCGCAACGGCCTCGGCGTCGCCCGTGATCATGACGACCGTCAGCCCGCGCTCGTGCAGCGCGTCGACCGCCTGGCGCGACTCGGCGCGGATCTCGTCGGCGAGCGCGAGCGCCCCGACGACCTCGTCGTCGACGAGCACGTGCAGGATGATCGAGCCCTGCTCGCGCCACGCGTCGGCCGCCGGCAGCTCGGTCGCGCCGTGGCGCTGCAGCATGCTCGGGCCGCCGACGCTCACGGTGCGGCCCTCGACCCTCGCCGTCACGCCCGTCGCCGGACTCGAGGTGAAGCCCGAGGCCGCCGGCACGGCGATGCCGCGCTCGGCGGCCGCGCGCACGATCGCCGCGGCGAGGGGATGCTCGCTGTCGCCCTCCGCGGCGGCGGCCAGACCCAGCAGCTCGTCCTCGCCGATCGGGCCGGCGCTGCGCGCGCCCGCGGTCTCGACGGCCGTCACGGTCGGGGCGCCCTTCGTCAGGGTGCCGGTCTTGTCGAAGAGCACGGCGCTGACGGTGCGCATGCTCTCGAGCGCGAGGCGGTCCTTCACGAGCACGCCGCCGCGGGCCGCGCGCTCGGTCGCGATCGACACGACGAGCGGGATCGCGAGGCCGAGAGCGTGGGGGCACGCGATGACGAGCACGGTGATGGTGCGGACGATCGCGTCGCCGGGCATCCCGAGGGCGAACCAGACGATCGCGGTGATCGCGGCGGCGCCGAGCGCGAACCAGAACAGCCAGGCCGCGGCTGTGTCGGCGAGGCGCTGCGCGCGCGACGACGAGCTCTGCGCCGTCTCGACCAGGCGACGGATGCCCGCGAGCGCCGTGTCGTCGCCGACCGCCGTGATCTCGATGCGCACGCCCGAGTCGGTGGCCACGGTCCCGGCGACGACCGGGTCGCCGACCTCGCGCTGCACGGCCCGCGACTCGCCCGTGATCATCGACTCGTCGAAGGCGGCCGAGCCCTCGACGATGCGGCCGTCGGCGGGAACCCGCGCGCCCGGCCGCACGATGACGCGGTCGCCGAGGCGCAGCTCGCTCGGGGCGACCGTCTCGGTGCCGGAGTCGGTGATGCGCTCGGCTTCATCGGGCAGCAGGGCGGCGAGCGAGTCGAGGGCGCTCGTGGTCTGCGCGAGCGAGCGCATCTCGATCCAGTGCCCGAGCAGCATGATGACGACGAGCAGGGCGAGCTCCCACCAGAAGTCGAGCTCGTGCGGCAGCAGGCCGAGGCTCGCGCCCATGCTGGAGAGGAAGGCGGTCGTGATCGCGAGCGCGATCAGCAGCATCATGCCCGGCTTGCGGGCCTTCAGCTCGTCGACGGCGCCGGTGAGGAACGGCCGGCCGCCCCAGACGTAGATGACGGTTCCGAGTGCGGGCGAGATCCATTCGATGCCGGGGATGCCCGGGAGCTCGTAGCCCAGGATCATCGCGAACATCGTGCTGAAGCCGATGACCGGGAGGGCGAGGAGGAGGTTCCACCAGAAGAGGCGGCGGAACTGGCCGACGTGGTCGGCGTGGCCGCCGTGGCCGCCGTGGCCGCCGTGGCCCGCGTGCGCTCCAGCGCCCTGTGGGGCGTCATGGGCCTCGTGGCCCCCGTGCTCGGGCGTCGGCGCGGGCTCGTGCATCTGCTCCTGCGTGTGCTCAGCGTGCGTGCTCATGCCGGCACTGTATACCCCCCTGGGGTATGTGTCGAGGGTCTAGGAGGAAGTTGTCAGGACCCGGCGGACGAGCACGATGGAGTTCTCGATGAGCTCGCGCACCGTCCGGTCGAAGCCCGGCTCGTACCACTTCGCCGCCGTGTAGGTGAGGACGCCGCGTGAGAGCGCGATGACCATGTGGGCCTCGTCGTCGAGCTCGGCATCCGTCGCCTCGGTTCGCCCCGCGGCGCGGAACCGCTCGACGACGACGGCACGATAGCGCGCCTCCATCTCCCCGTCGATCGCGAGCCGCTTCGCCGAGAGCTCCGGCGTCGTGTAGATCACGCGCTGCCGCAGCCGGTAGAGCGCCGGGTCGACGGCGACCTCGGTGAGCGAGTCGATCACCATCGTCAGGAAGTCGACCAGCACGTCATCCGTCGGCTCGTGCACGAACCGCCGCACCTGCTCCTCCGACGCGAAGGGGGTGCGCGGCCCGAGGATGGCCGCCTCCTTCGAGCCGAGGTAGTTGTAGAAGGTGCGCGGCGAGGTCATGCACGCCTCGCAGATCATCTCGACGGTGACGGCGTCGTAGCCGTGCTCGGCGGCGAGCTCGACGGCCGTGCGCTCGAGCTGCTCGAGCATCGCCGCGCGCTTGCGTTCCCGCAGCGGCGGCGATGACGAGGTCACGAGCCGATCGCAGTCCGAATCGGCACCGCGGCCTCGTCGTCGAAGTAGCCGGCGCCGTGGGAGGGGAGGTCGAAGTCCCACTCGGCGAAGTACGGCGAGTGCACGCGCGGCTGCACCGGCTGCGGGTGCGCCGCCAGGTCGAAGTCGGGGTCGCTCTCCAGGCCGAGCGACGCAGCGACGCGAATCAGTCGCGCGGTGTCGAGTGAGTAGGTGAAAGGCACGTGTGCGCTCCGTTCCGACTGGGCGATATCCCGAGCCGGATGGTGCAGGCAAGGCATATTTGCAGGGTATGCAGAAGTGTAGGCATGCACCTTTCGCCACCGCCAGCATCGATCCGCCGTCAGGAACGCTCGAGGAACGAATGAGCCGCCCTCGCCAGCGCCGCGAGAGCCCCGCGACATCCGGGCTCCCGACCCGGGCGAGCGTTTGCTACTCTCGACGCATCATGAGTCGCCTCCTGTGTCGTCGCTGCTGTTGTCGCTCGTCTCTCTGACCGACCAGCACCCTCCGCGCATCCCCGCGCTCCCTCGACGACACTCGCGGCCGACCGCATCCTGACAGAACGGATGCCCGTCGCCGCCCGCTGCGAAAGGCACCGCTCATCATGTCCACGACCCCCGCTTCCGCCCTCACCCTCCCCGTGCTCGACCTGTCCCTCCTCGACGGGACGGACGCCGACGCCGCGCGCTTCCGCGACGAGCTGCGCCGCGCGACGCACGAGGTCGGCTTCTTCTACCTCGTCGGCCACGGGGTCCCGGCCGAGCTCATCGCCCGCGCGTTCGACACGGCTCGCGCCTTCTTCGCCCTCCCGGAGGAGGACAAGCTCGCGATCGAGAACGTCACGAGCCCGCACTTCCGCGGCTACACGCGCATGGGCGGCGAGCAGACGCTCGGGCAGACCGACTGGCGCGAGCAGATCGACATCGGCGCCGAGCGCCCCGCGGTGCCGCTCACCGAGGGCGTCGAGCGCTACTGGGCCCTGGAGGGACCGAACCTGTGGCCCGAGGCGCTGCCCGAGCTGCGCGAGGTGTCGGAGGAGTGGATCGCCCGCCTCGACGCGATCGGCACGCGCCTGCTGCGCGCCTGGGCGGAGGCCCTCGGCGCTCCGGCCGACACCTTCGACGCGGCCTTCGCGAACTCCTCCCCGCACCTGAAGATCGCCCGCTACCCCGGCGTCGACGCGCCCGAGCCGGCCCAGGGCGTCGGCGCCCACAAGGACCTCGGCGTGCTCACCCTCCTCTACGTCGAGGAGGGCCGCGGCGGCCTGCAGGTCGAGAAGGACGGCGCCTGGATCGACGCGCCCCCGATCGACGGCGCCTTCGTCGTCAACATCGGCGAGCTTCTCGAGATCGCCACCGACGGCTACCTCAAGGCCACCAAGCACCGCGTGCTCTCCCCCGCGCCGGGCACCGAGCGCATCTCGATCCCGTACTTCCACGGCCCGGCCCTCGACGCCGAGGTGCCCACGATCACTCTGCCCCCGGGGCTCGCCGCCGAGGCCCCCGGAGTCGACCGCGACCCGGCGAACCCGCTGCACCCCGTCTTCGGCCGCAACTGGCTCAAGAGCCGCGTGCGCGCGCACCGCAACGTCGTCGAGACGCAGTACCCCGACTGGCTCCAGTGAGCGGGTCGAGAGGTCGCTGACCCCCCTGTCGGGTGCCCCCCGAACGTAGGCTCCCCCTAGTGGGGGATGACCGCTCCCGGGCCGGCCACTACCGTCGTGGTAGCGGCACAGATCCGGGGGGATCGTACGTGACGCTTCACTGGGGGGCACGACTTCGGTCGGTGCACACTGCTTCCCCGGCTCGGGGGAGCCGGGGAGCAGGGCCCGCCTCTTCGGCCCGCTCTCGTCGGGCATCCTGGCTAGGCTCGTTCCGCACCCCGCGGAGAGGACGAGCATGCGCGCGATCGTGATGACCGAGACCGGCGGCCCCGAGGTCCTGCAGGCGACGGATGCTCCGCCTCCCGCCCCGGCGCCTGGCGAGGTGCTCGTCCGAACGCACGCCTCCGGGGTCAACTTCATCGAGATCTACCAGCGCTCCGGCGGCTACCCGGTGGGTCGGCCCTTCACTCCGGGCTCGGAGGCCTCCGGCGTCGTCGAGCAGCTCGGCGAGGGCGTCACGACCCTGCGCGTCGGCGACCGCGTGACGACGTGCGAGGCGCGCGGCACCTACGCCGAGCGCTTCACGGTCGCGGCCGACCGCGCGGTCGTCGTGCCCGACGGGGTCGACCTCGACACCGCGGCCGCGCTGCCGCTGCAGGGCATCACTGCCCACTACCTGTCGACGTCGGTCGCGCATCCCGGCCCGGGCGAGACGGTGCTGCTGCACGCGGGCGCCGGCGGCGTCGGGCTGCTGCTCACGCAGCTGCTCGCCGCGCGCGACGTGCGCGTCATCACGACGACATCCGACGACGAGAAGGCCGCGCTCAGCCGCGCGGCCGGCGCGTGGCGGACGATCCCGTACGAGGGCTTCACCGAGACCGTGCGCGAGCTCACCGACGGCGACGGCGTGCCGGTCGTCTACGACGGCGTCGGCCGCGCGAGCTTCGACGGCTCGCTCGCGGCGCTCGCCGTGCGCGGCCTGCTCGTGCTGTTCGGCGCCGCGAGCGGGCCGGTGCCGCCGTTCGAGCTCCAGCGCCTGAACTCGGGCGGCTCGCTGAGCGTGACCCGCCCGACGATCGGGCACTTCCTCCGCACCGCCGACGAGCGCGCCTGGCGCTACCGCGACCTGTTCGCCTCGCTCGCGGCGGGCGAGCTCGACGTGCGCGTCGGCGCCCGCTTCCCGCTCGCCGAGGCCGGGGCGGCGCAGGCCGCGCTCGCGAGCCGCAGCACGACGGGGAAAGTGCTGCTCACGCCGTAGCGGCGGCTGGCTCGTGATGCCCTCGGGGCTTACATGCTGCTGATGGGCCGACCATAACGATTCCTCGATTCCGCGCGGGGGCTAGGGTGAGGCGACCGAGAGGCGACGCATGTCGAAGAAGACGAAGAAGCACGGCACGAATGTGAAGCGCGTGCCGAAGAAGCTCTACGAGGCGGAGCTCGAGCGCCTGCAGATCGAGCTCGTCGAGATGCAGCAGTGGGTCATCGCGACCGGCGCCCGCATCCTCGTCATCTTCGAGGGCCGCGACGCCGCCGGCAAGGGCGGCGCGATCAAGCGCGTCATGCAGTACCTCAACCCGCGGCACGCCCGCGTCGTCGCGCTGCCGCAGCCCTCCGAGCGTGAGAAGGGGCAGTGGTACTTCCAGCGCTACGTCGAGCGGTTGCCGACCAAGGGCGAGATCGTGCTCATGGATCGCTCCTGGTACAACCGCGCCGGCGTCGAGCGCGTCATGGGGTACTGCACCGATGAGGAGTACCACCGGTTCCTCCACCAGGTGCCCGTCGTCGAGCGGATGCTCGTGGAGGACGGCATCACCCTCATCAAGTACTGGTTCTCGGTGTCGGACGAGGTGCAGCAGGAGCGCTTCACGTCTCGACTCGAGGACCCGATGCGGCGGTGGAAGCTGTCGCCGACCGACCTCGAGTCGATCCATCGCTGGGAGGACTACTCGCGGGCGAAGGATGCCATGTTCGACGCCACGGACATCCCCGAAGCGCCCTGGTGGACGATCGAGAGTGACGACAAGCGGGCCTCGCGCCTCAATTCGATCGCCCATCTGCTCAGCCAGATCGACTACCACCGCACCGAGCCGGAGCCGGTGGAGATCCCCGACCGGCCGGAGGCCACCGACTACGAGCGCCCGCCCCGCGATGACCATCAGTTCGTGCCGGACATCGCGGCGAAGCTCGTGAAGAAGGCGAAGAAGAGCAAGAAGGGGGAGGCGTCATGACAGCCGATTCGACGAACGGGCCCGCCGACCGCCGCCGCGTCGCCGCTGTCGTGTACAACCCCATCAAGGTCGACCTGCCGGCCATCAAGGCCGTGGTGGCAGAGGAGGAGTCCGCCGCAGGGTGGGGGACCACGCTGTGGTTCGAGACCTCGGAGGAGGATCCGGGCCAGGGCGCCACCGAAGCGGCCCTCGCCGAGGGCGCGGAGATGATCATCGTCGCAGGCGGCGACGGCACCGTGCGCGCCGTCGCCGAGGCGGTGCACGAGCACGGAGTGACGCTCGCCCTGCTCCCCTCGGGCACGGGCAACCTGCTCGCGCGCAACCTCAAGCTCACGCTCGACGACCTCGAGCACTCCATCCACTCCGCCTTCACCGGCGACGATCGCGCGATCGACCTCGGGATGATCGAGATCCGCCGTGCGGACTCCTCTGTCGACCGGCATGCGTACCTGGTGATGGCGGGGCTCGGGCTCGACGCTCAGATGCTCGCCAACACCGACGAGGAGCTCAAGGCGAAGGTCGGTTGGCTGGCTTACGTCAAAGCGATCGCCATCGCGTTGAAGGACGACAACCAGCTGCGCATCCGCTACAAGCTCGACGGCGGCCGATCGAAGTCGATGCGCGCGCACACCGTCATCGTCGGCAACTGCGGCACTCTGCAGGCCAACGTGCTGCTCATGCCCGACGCCGCCGTCGATGACGGAAAACTGGACATCGTGCTCCTGCGCCCCGAGGGCTTCGTCAACTGGGTGCAGGTGTTCACCAAGATCGTGTGGGAGAACGGAGTGCTCAGCCGCACGAGACTCGGTCGGAAGCTGCGCACCGACGAGGTCAAGGCCCTCAACTACCTCAAGGGCTCCCGTTTCACGCTCACGGTCGAGAAGCCCGAGCTGATCGAGCTCGACGGCGATGAGTTCGGCGAGGCGGTGGCGTTCCGCACCTGGGTGGAGGCCGGGGGCCTCACCGTGAAGGTGCCCGCCGAGTCATCGGAGGACTGAGGAGCCGCCGCCATCAGGGCCGCCGCACCACCTCGCGGAGAGCCGCGACGATTACCCGCCGCGCCCTCGCACCCTCGCGGGTGGGCAGCAGCGGGTAGACGTGCAGTTGTCCGGCGATCTCCGTGAACGCGACCTCGACGCCGGCCGCGCGGGCCTTCGCCACGAGCAGATGGGCGTCGGGATTGAGTACGTCGCGGGTTCCGGTGAGCACGGTCAACGGCCCGAGCCCGGCGAAATCGCCGAACAGCGGGCTGACGACGGGGTCGGTGAGCTCACGGTCGCCTCGCCAGAGGTCGGAGAGCACCTGGCCGCCCGGCACGCCGAGCCATGGGTCGGTGGGCTGCACCTCGGGGATGCGCGGGTTGCTCCAGCTCAGATCGACGGCCGGCGAGATCAGCACCGTCACGGGCAGTGCGATGCCGTCGTCGCGCAGGGCCAGCGCCGTGCTGAGTCCGATCTGACCACCCGCGGAGTCTCCGGCGAGGCAGGTCGGGCCGTAGCGCTCCCGGTTCTCGACGACGAGGGCCGCGACCCGCTCGGTGACCTCGGCCGCCGTGCCGAACGGCACCAGCGGGGAGATCGGAAGCGAGACGACCGTGGCGGATTCTGCCGCGATCTGGGCCGCCAGCTGCCAGTGCTGCAGTGCGATCTCGTTCACCCAGCCGCCGCCGTGGGCGTACACGACGCTGCCCACCGGGCTGCTGAGAGTCGGCGTGATCGTGTAGATCGGCCGTCCGCCGTCGGTGCGCACGTCGATGCGCACGTCGGGTCGCAGCCGCGCCGGCGGGCCGTAGCGCGCCGGCCGCAACGCCCGCTCGCGCACGCGGCGGCGAGCGCCCGCGGCGGTGATGAAGGTGCGGTGCCCAGTCGCCCGCAGGCGACGGCAGCGGCAACCTTCAGCGCAAGAGTCGCGCGAGCCATCGGTACTTCTCGACCTGGTGAAACTCCTGCCCGCCCTCGTGGTCATTGAACGGGTAGACCGCCATCGACTTGGGGCCCCCGTACCGGTTGTAGGCGGCATACACGGTCGAGGGCGGACACGTGGCGTCCATGAGGGCGACGGAGAACAAGGCTGACGCCGTGGCGCGCGAGGCGAGAGACGCGCCATCGACATGAGACAGCGTGCGCAAGATCCGCTCGGCGTGGTCGCGGTTCACGCTGAGGTAGCGCGAAATCTCGCGGTACGGGTCGCGGTCACTGACCGTGATCGCTCGGCCGAAGTGGCACAGGAACGGCACGTCGATGAGCGCCCCAACGGGCACGTCGCTGAGGCTCGCAGCAGCCAGCGCCAGCCCGCCCCCCTGGCTGCCCCCGGCCACAACGATGCGAGCCGGGTCGACGTGCACCGATTCGGCGACCGCGGTGATCGCCCGCACCGCATCCACGTAGACCCGGCGGTAGTAATACCGCTCCGGGTCGAGAATTCCCTCGGTCGTTTGGCCGGGCACCGCGTTCGAGAGCGACGAGTGATGAGGGTCGGGGGTCGCTCCCGGCGTGTTCGTGCCCGTCGTCATAGGACGCCCGGGGTTGACGCGGATCGAGGACGCGTCCCTGGGTGGGTTCCGCCTACGCCGCGGCACATCAAGCTTCGGGGATCGTTGGGGTCGTGCATCGATCAGGAACCGGAGAACTACAGGCCTGACCGACACCCGAACGTGATGGCTAACCGACATGCGCCGTAGGGCAACCCTTGTGTTACTGAGCCCGCCGGATCTAGCGACGAAGAACGCGATCGTGACCGCGATGGTGATGATCCAGATGAGGGGCGTGACGCCCTCAGGGGTGCTCCTTGGTCAGTCAATGAATGACCAGGGTCACTTCCACCCCGGCGAACCAGGGCAAGCCGCCCGGGGCACGAAGGCGTGCTCGTAGTGACGAGTCCGCTTCGAAGGAGTACTCCCCTTGATTCGCCGATCGTAGCGTGCCGAGTGCCGCACGGCGGAGTCGTTCCGTCGTGCGACACTCGGGTCAGTTCGTCGAATTACTTCCGCACGGTCGGGATCGAGCCGGTGCGACGGTTGATCTCGTCAGCCACCGCGATCGCGTCACCCGCCGGCGCAGTCGACTTAGCATCGGGCCGCGCCGCGAACAGGTAGATCGCGCCCGTGCCCAGCACGATGCCCAAGCCGATCAGCACGACCCAGTCGGTGACGAAGTCGCCCGACGCGCCCGGGGTGGCGAGCAGATACATGGCGAAGATGCCGTAGGCGAGCGCAAGGATGTTGACGACCATGCCGAACGCACCGAGCGAGAACGGCCCGGCAGGGCGCCAGCCCTTGAACCGCTGCCGCAGCGACGCCAGCACCACCATCTGGAACGCCACGTAGATGCCGAGCACCGCGAAGGCCGTCACGGGGTAGAGCAGAGCGGGGTTGATCCAGACCAACACTGAGATCACCGCGGGAATCGTGCAGGCCACGATGAGCGCGTTGACCGGCACCTTGCTCTTCGGCGAGACCTTGGCCAGCCAGCGGTGACCCGGCAGCATCCCATCGCGGGCGAAGGAGAAGAGCAAGCGGCTGGCCGCCGCCTGCAGGCTCAGCACGCACGAGAGGAACGCGGTCACGGCGACGACGAGGAAGATCTTGGCGCCGACATCGCCCAGGGTGGCGCTGAGGATGCCCGGGATCGGGTCGGCGTCCTCGCCGGCAACAATCGCCTCCAGGTTCGGTGCCGCCATCACGTAGCCGGCGAAGGAGAACAGTGCCGAGACGCCCCCGACGAGGATCGTCAGGACCATGGCGCGCGGAACCTGGCGAGCCGGCGACGCGACCTCTTCGGCAACATCACCGCAGGCCTCGAAGCCGTAGAACAAGAACAGCCCCGCAAGCGCGGCACCGACGAAGGCCGTCAGGTAGCTGCCATCGCCCTCGACGCCCATCGTGTCGAAAAAGACGCTGAACTCCTGCTGGCGCTGGAAGATCAGTAGGTACAGGCCAACCCCGATGACGCCGATCAGCTCGGCCGCGAGGCCGATGCGGGCGACGCGAGCCAGCCACGTCGTACCCGCGAAGTTGATCACGAGCGCGATGAGAAGAAGGGCGAGCGCCAGCAGCAGTCCGGATGTCGCATCCAGGGTGATGCCGAACAGGCTCGCCGCGAAGCCCGCGCCGTACTGCGCGACGGCGGTGATCGTGACGATCATCGCCCAGATGTAGACCCACGCAGCCATCCACGCATAGCGGCGGCTCCACAGGCGGCGTGCCCACGGGTAGATGCCGCCGTGGATTGGGTACTGCGAGACGACCTCGCCGAACACGAGAGAGACCAGCAACTGCCCGCCTCCGACAATGAGGAGCCACCAAATCGACGGCGGGCCACCCACCGTCAAGGCGAGCGCGAAGAGCGAGTAGACGCCGACGAGCGGTGAGAGATATGTGAATCCGAGGGCGAAGTTCGCCCACAGACTCATCGACCTGTTGAAGGTGTCGTCGTACCCGAGCACCCTGAGGTGTTCGTTGTCGGACAGCTCCGAAGGCTGATCGGGGTGGGTCGTCATGGTGCCCTTTCGATCGTCATTGAACTGCGGGACCTGGAGACTGCTACTGGGCGTGGTGACTCTCCGATGGCGCCGCCTCAGCGAGCGGTGGAGCAATCATGGTCCCGAGCCGGACCGTCGTCAACAACCACACCACGCGAGCCGCCGACGCTCTCCGAGGCTTCCTCTGAGAAGCAGAAAACCCCCGATCCAAGGGGGTCGGGGGTTTCCTATTTGCTGAGACAGGACAACGCGGGCTGCTTGCGAAACTCCTCCAGCCGCCCAGATGCAGGTCAGATTGAGCCCGGGAAAAGCGCTCATCCTCTGCGAGTGACCGGAAAATCCTCTGCGGGCCGCCTAGGCGGGCCGCCGCCGCAGACGACCCGCATGCTCGATCACCTACGGGAGATTAGCTCTCGTTCGCACTCTGCACCGGCAGCCCCTCATTTGCCCCGCCGCGCTACGCCCCGGCCGGGACGGCTCAATCGATCAATCGCTAACCAAGAGAGTACGAAGCTCTCTCTCTACGACCTCCCGGACCCGCTGTTGAGCCGGATCCAGGCCCACGACAGAGCGGTTGACGCGACCCCAGAACGAGTCTCCGTCCGTTCCAGCCGGAAGCACGAGGCGCCACTCGATCCCCTCCGGCGGATACGGCACAGAGTTCTCTTCCAGGAATACCCGCAACTCCTCGCTGCGGATCTGCTCTTCCTCGACTGTGGCCGGCCTCGAATGGCCTGTGGTATCGGAATACACAACGACCGGCTCGCTGGACGCGGTCACCTGATATGTCCACGCTGGGCCGGAAAGATAGGCGAGGAGCGCCTGCCAACCGTTTCTCTCCAGCCTCAGCTCGTCTCCACGCCGGGGTGGCTCGCGCGGTAAATCTTCCCAGCTTCGAGGCAGTGAGTCGCTTGTCATCCAGCCAGCCTCATCCCGGGAAGTAGCAATTGTCGTTACCGTAGCAGTTGAATTTCTGACCCATGAGCGGCGGGTTCATTCGGATAGGCGTGTCCGGACGGCACTACCCATCCACGGACTTCGCCGGTGTATTGAGCCGATTGCACCAGCCTATTCCCGTAGATAAGCGGTCCATTGAATCGGCCTAGCCCGATGGCTATGGATGCATCGCCGTTGTCCGCAGCGTGGGTGCCGCACGAGCTGAAAAAGGCACCCACCTGGGTGCAGTGCACATTTGCCCCGCTGATGGAGATGCGGGGCCCCGTCTCGTGGATCCACGAGACCGTCCAGCGAGCCTGCCGACCATTGAGGCTGTTGCGTATGATGACGTCGAATGTGCCGATCACACCATTCTGATCGCCGTAGGCCGCGTTACCTTTCGTCTCGGAAATGTAGGCGCTGATTCGACGGGTGCAGGTCGTTCCGAACTCACACCAGGTGTCGTAGTCGTCGCCCACGGCCATCGTCCCAATATTCGCCGCGGCTTCCACGGTCTGCGGGTCATCCGCCACGCGCTCGGTCACATACCGCGCAGGATGCTCGGCGTCAGCGCGCGGCGCCAGGTACGTGAGCTGTCCACCGAGGCAGGACCAGCTCTCCAGCTTCTTGGCCGTGGCTGCGGCAATGCAGGCCTCTAAAGGCGCACGTGCGGGCAAGTTCTCAGGAGGGGCAGCTGCCGCGGGGGCGCTTGAGAGTAGTAGAGCTACGACTGCAGCCGCCGCCGCCCATCCTGTGATGCTCTTCATCTGACTTGGCGTTCCGGGCTCCATTGCCCTGTGTTTTCGAGACGATCTCGAAAACTACTGTTGATGCTGACCGTAGGTCCTGCCGGAGCTGACGAAAAGTCGGCCATATGGGGGACTCGGGAGCCTTAGCGTCCGGGCCTCCCCGTAGGGGGATGTGCCCGGCCATCGGACCGCAGGCGAAGGTGGAGTGCCCGCTGCGCGAGATCCACCCACAGTCGTCGAAGAAGGCAAAGCCGGAGATCCTCAACGCACCCAGCGAGGACCAGCGCGATCGCATCTGCCGCCAGACGTCCGTGATGTTCCCGGTGTCGGAGGGTCAGAAACTTCGGCAGGAACTGATCTACGGCACCGAGGAGTGGGCCGCCGTCTACCGCCATGACCGCAACACGGTCGAGAGCTGGAACCGCGAGTTCAAGTACGAGAGCAGCTCCATCGCGGCGACAGCGCGGCGGCGCATGCGCGGCCTCGGCGCGGCCCAGTTCATGTTCGTCCTCGAGATCATGCAGCGGAACTTCGCGCGCATCGCCTCCTTCTTCGAGAAGCAGGCCCGAAAGAAGACTGCCCCCGTTGTGCGTCGCCGCCGCGATCGAGACGGACTGTCGCACTACGTGATGAACCGCGGTCCCAAGGACGAGACGTTCGTCGCGGTTCCCGGCGCTCCACCAAAGCCGCTCCGCACATAGAGGCTGCTCGGCCCCCAACTCCCGCTACAGGCACACCTGCACGACCGAAGGCTTCGCCGCGCCCGCACACGGGTCCGGCGGAGCCTTTCGTCGTCTTCGGGGCCGCGAGTACGGCCAGTGAGGCGTGCCGGCCGGCCAGTACGTCGCCGGGAACGCAGAAAACGCCGCCGATCGCTCGGCGGCGTTTTCTATGGGCCTAGTTTCGCAACCAGATCTCGCGAGTTTCGCAAGGAGCCCCAACGCGGAACCGGTGGGATTTGAACCCACGGTGGGCTCAACACCCACACAACTTTTCGAGAGTTGCACCTTCGGCCGCTCGGACACGGTTCCGCGGGAGAGTTTAGTACAGGCCGGCGGGTGGCGCGAACCGGGCCGGAAAGGCAGCATCCGGCCTTCCGTCGCTGCATCCGCCGCCGCATTCGCCCCGCGGCATCCGCTTCATCCTCGCTCGCTACGATGCGGGAATGGCCCCCTCAATGCGCACGCCCTGGCTGTGGCAGCGGCGGCGGCAGTGGGCGGCCCGCGAGCGCGCCGAGGGCGAGCTGCTCTACGTCGCAATCGGTGACTCGGCGGCGCAGGGCATCGGCGTGCGCGACCTGGACTTCTCCTACGTCGGACTGCTCAGGAACCGTCTGCAGCGTCTCTCGGGCCGTACCGTGCGCGTCGTTAACCTCTCGCGCTATGGCGCGCGCATCGGCGACGCGCTCGATCGGCAGCTGCCCCTGCTGCGCGCGATCATCGATGAGACCGGTCGCGAACCCGACCTCGTCACGGTAGCGATCGGCGCCAACGATATGCGCGACGTCGACCACGACGGGTTCGTCGCCGGCGTCGAGCGGCTCATCGACTCGGTGCCGCGGCACGCGGTGATCGCCGACCTGCCGTGCTTCCACTTCGGCCCTCGCGAGCTGAATGCCGCGGCCGCCTCGCGCGCCATCGAGACGCGCGTGCGCGCATCCGGCCGCCCCTTCGCGCCGCTGCACCGCGTCACCGAGCTGCGCCGCGGGCCACAGTCGTGGGCGGAGTTCACGTGGGACCAGTTCCACCCCAACCGCCTCGGCTACCGCGTCTGGGAGTCGGCCTTCGCCAGCGCCGTGAACCGCCGGGCGCGTCAGCTGCGGCTCGGCGACTGACCGCGCCCTGCGCGGGTTGCCCACCGTCGGCCCGCCTCATCGCCCGGCGTCGGTGCTCGGCCGTAGCATCGGGAGCATGGCCCGCCCGACGACGACCTTCCGCTGCTCCGAGTGCGGGTGGACGACCCCGAAGTGGGCCGGCCGCTGCGGCGAGTGCCAGCAGTGGGGCACGGTCGTCGAAGCCGGCCCGGCGGCAGTGACGCAGCGCACGACCTCGGCGCGCGTCGCCGAGGCCCGCGTCGCCCGCCCGATCACCGAGATCACGGCGCGCGACGAGAGCCACACCCCCACCGGCATCGCCGAGTTCGACCGCGTGCTCGGCGGTGGCATCGTGCCGGGCGCGGCGTTCCTGCTCTCGGGCGAGCCGGGCGTCGGCAAGTCGACGCTCCTGCTCGAGGTCGCCTCGCGCGCCGCCCGTCGCGGCCAGCGCGTGCTCTACGTCTCTGCGGAGGAGTCGACCGCGCAGGTCCGCCTCCGCGCCGGCCGCACGAACGCGCTGAGCGACGAGCTCTACCTCGCGGCCGAGACCGACCTCTCGGTGATCCTCGGCCAGATCGACGAGGTGCAGCCGCAGCTCGTCATCGTCGACTCGGTGCAGACCGTGGCATCCCCCCTCATCGACGGCCTCGCCGGCGGCGTCTCGCAGGTTCGCGAAGTCGCGGCGACGCTCATCCGCGTCGCGAAGGAGCGCGACCTCCCGGTCATCCTCGTCGGCCACGTCACGAAGGACGGCACGATCGCGGGGCCCCGGCTTCTCGAGCACCTGGTGGATGTCGTGTGCCAGTTCGAGGGCGATCGCCAGACCGCGCTGCGCTTCGTGCGCGCCCACAAGAACCGCTTCGGGCCGACCGACGAGGTGGGGTGCTTCGAGATGACCGGCGACGGCATCGCCGAGGTCGCCGACCCGAGCGCGCTGTTCCGGTCGCACGCGCCCGTGCCCGTGAGCGGCACGTGCGTCGCCATCGCGATGGAGGGCCGCCGCGCCATCCCCGTCGAGGTGCAGGCGCTCGTCGTCGCGTCGAGCGCGCCGCAGCCGAGGCGCGTCGTCAACGGCGTCGACTCCTCGCGCGTGGCCATGCTGCTCGCGGTGCTCGAGCGCCGCTGCGGCATGCCGCTGTCGAGCTTCGACGTCTACGTCTCCACCGTCGGCGGCATCCGCCTCACCGAGCCCGCCGCCGACCTCGCCATCGCTCTCGCGATCGCGAGCGCCCGACGCGAGAAGGCCCTCGATGGCCATCTCGCCGCGATCGGCGAGATCAGCCTCGCCGGAGAGATCCGCGCCGTCGCCGGGGCGCCGCAGCGCGCCGCCGAGGGCCGACGCCTCGGCTATCGCACGCTCATCGACGCCTCGGCGCTGCACGTGCGCGAGGCAGTGCGGCTCGCGTTCGCGAGCGCGAGCGACGAGAAGATCGACATCCCAGAGTTCTGACCTGCGGCAGGCGGATGCCGCGCGCTTGAGTGCGAAAGTCGCAGTTGTGCCGGGAAGTTCCGGCTCACTCGCGACTTTCGGGCACATCCGCCGGCAGTCTGGGCGTGCGGCCCTACTCCGCGGCGTCGGCGACCGGTGCCTCGAGCCGCAGCGCGTCGAGCACCGTCTGCGGCTCGGCCTGCATCGCGTGCGGGCCGGCGACGTCGAACCACACGGCCTCGAGAACGCCGATGTTCTGCTCGAGGAAGTCGGCGAGCGTCGCCCCGTCGTAGGCGAGCACGCGCAGGTCGGTCTCGTTCGGCAGCATCGAGACGTACGTCTCGGGGCTCGAGAACAGCAGCAGCATGTACTTGTCGGCCTCGCCGCGCCGGAACACCCGCACCTGCGACGGCCCGTCGACGGGGAGCAGGGGCACGATCACGTGGTCGTTGCGCAGCGCGAAGGCGACGGCCGCGGCATCCTGCCTCTCGAGGGCGGCGGCGAGGCGCTGCTCGATCGGCAGGGTCGACTCGGGCAGCGGGCTCGCGGCTCCGGGCATGCGGCGCGGGGTGCCGCCGGGGCGTGAGGGGCGCTTCTTCTTCGGCATCGCCACCAGCCTACGCGGGCGCCGCCGAACGACCGTGGTGGGGATGCCCGGGGAGAGCGGGCGCCGACCGCACGCGCCCGCGGGCGTCTCGCCGGGCATCCGCCCCCATCGCTACTGGAGGATGAAGGGCTTCGGCTCGGAGGTGAAGCCGCCGATCGTGACCGTCAGCCGGTAGGTCGCGCCGCCGCCGATCGCCGCCGTGCGCTTGCCCTCGCAGGCGCCCCCCGGCTCGGAGCGCACGCGCTGCCACGAGAACGGCGTCGTCGAGAGCGGCGTGCCCGGCTCGAGGGTGACCTCGGCCGGCGCGGGGTCTGTCTGGCAGTCCTTCGAGGACCAGATGCGGTCGCTGCCGGAGGTGATGACGTACTCCTGCACGTCGGTGCCGACGGTCGCGACGCACGGGGCCGAGCCCGTGTTGGTGAGCGTGAGCGAGAGCAGCGGCTGCACCTCGGCGGGGTACGAGTCGGCGTCGGTGACGGCCGCGACCTGCACCTGGTCGGGCGTGCACGCGTTCGGGTTGGCCGGGTCGACGGGCTCGGCGGGCTCCTCGGCGCCCGCCTCGTCGGCCGGGGCGTCGCTCGCGGCGGGGTTCGCGCCCGGGTCGCCCGCGCCCGCCTGATCGGCTCGGGGGCGGACGAGGATCAGCACGACGATGAGGATCACGGCGAGCAGGCCGATGCCGACCACCAGACGGCGGCGCCAGTAGACCTGGGGCGGCAGCGGCCCCACGGGTTGACGCAGGGTCTGCATGGGGTCAGGGTACGTCGCGGCGGGCCGGATTCCGGGGCGGGCGGGCGGCGTGTGCGCAGATCGCCCGCGGGCGAGGGGGCGGATGCCGTCGGCGGTCGCCGCCGGTGCTAGTGCAGCTGCTTGAGCATGCGCGTGTTGCCGAGCGTGTTCGGCTTGACGCGCGAGAGGTCGAGGAACTCGGCGACGCCCTCGTCGGGCGAGCGCAGCAGCTCGCTGTACACCTCGGGGTCGACGAGCAGCTGCTCGCCCATGGGCTCGAACCCGTGCCGGGCGAAGAAGTCGACCTCGAAGGTCAGGCAGAACAGGCGGGAGAGCCCGAGCGCGAGAGCGGCATCCTCGAGGGCTGTGAGGATGCCGTGGCCGACCCCCCTGCCCAGCCACGATTCGGCGACCGCGAGGGTGCGCACCTCGCCGAGGTCCTCCCAGATGACGTGGAGCGCGCCGCAGCCGATGACCTCGCCGCCGCCGTCGACGGCGACCACGAACTCCTGCACCGACTCGAAGAGCACCACGAGCTCCTTGCCGAGCAGGATGCGCTTCTGCACGAGCGGCTCGACGAGCTGCGTGATGGCGCGCACGTCGGAGGTGCGGGCCGGCCGCACGAGGAATCCGGGGGTGGTCACGCGATCAGCCTAGAGGCGGCGGCGGATGCCCGGCTCACCGACCGCGGACAGCACGGAGCCCCGGCCACCCGAACGGCCGGGGCTCCTGCTCGCGCCGACGTGACGGGGCGCGGAACCGCGATCAGGATCCGGGGACGAGGACCCGGTCGATCGTGTGGATCACGCCGTTGGAGGCGTGGATGTTGGAGAACTCGGGGAGGATCTTCGGGTCGGCGAGCGGAGCGCCGTCCCGCAGGTTGACGCCCTGGACGCGGAAGCTGACGCCGCTGAGCGTGTCCACGCTTCCGGCCTTGACGACCTGGGTGCGCGACTTCTCGCCGGCCGACACGTGGTAGAGCAGCACGTCGACGAGGTTCGGGAGCGTCGCGGCGGTTGCGAGGGCCTCCTGCTCGGTGGCGGGACGCGAGCCGGTGAGGTCGGTCACGAGGCGGAGGAAGGCCTCGTCGTTCGGGGCGAACACCGTGAGGTCGGCCGAGGGGTCGGCGGTCGCGCCGGCGAGGCCCGTGGCGACGAGGGCGCCGACGAGGATGTCGTAGTCGCCACCGTTGGTGTCGTAGGCGCCGACGCCACCCGAGGCCGCGACGGCGATGTCGGTGATCGTGGGGCCGTCGTGGCCCGCGGCGACCGCGGGGGCGGCGGTGCTCGCGGCGAGCGCGAGCGAGGCGAGACCGGCGAGGGCGAGACGCTTCTTCATCGAGGTTCTCCAGTTCATGAGCCGCGGGGGCGCGGCGGGGATCGGTATCGGCGGAGGGCGGAGATGCCCCCCGAATGAGGGTGCTTCTCCGTGCCCTCCGACGACAAGGCGCCCCAGCCTTCCCGCGGCGAGCCTGCGGCCGGCTCGCGGCTGGTGCGCAGGCAGCGCGCGGCCACTCGTCGGCAACTTCGCGGCGGAGGGTGCATCCGGACCAGGAGTGTCGCCGGTACGCGCGCGCGACGCTCCGGATCCTCGCGACCTCGGGAACGACGACGCCCCGCCCCGGAGATCCGGGGGCGGGGCGTCGGTCGTGGTGCGCGCGGCTACTCGACGGGCGGCAGCTCGCCGGCGACCGCGGGGCCGGCCTCGACCGCCGCGAGCTCCTTCTGCGTGGTGACGAAGGTGAACTCGCCGTCGACGAAGTCGACCTCGACGTGGTCGCCGCCGTTGAGGCGACCGTGCAGGATCTCCTCGGACAGGCGGTCCTCGATCTCGTGCTGCACCGCGCGGCGCAGGGGGCGAGCACCGAGCGACGGGTCCCAGCCGAGCTTGATGAGCTGAGCCTTCGCCGAGTCGCTGACGTTGATGGTCAGGTCGCGGTCCATCATGCGGTCGCGCAGGCGCTTGATGAACAGGTCGACGATCTGCAGCAGCTCGTCCTGGTTCAGCTGCGGGAAGACGATCGTCTCGTCGACGCGATTGAGGAACTCGGGCTTGAAGTGCTTCTTCAGCTCCTCCACGACCTTCGCGCGCATGGCGCTGTAGGTCGCGGCCGTGTTGCCCTCGAGCGTGAAGCCGACCGGGCCGCCCGTGATGTCCTTCGTGCCGAGGTTGGTCGTCATGATGATGACCGTGTTCTTGAAGTCGACGACGCGGCCCTGACCGTCGGTCAGGCGCCCCTCCTCCAGCACCTGCAGCAGCGAGTTGAAGATGTCCGGGTGCGCCTTCTCGATCTCGTCGAAGAGCACGACGCTGAACGGCTTGCGGCGCACCTTCTCGGTGAGCTGGCCGCCCTCCTCGAATCCGACGAATCCGGGAGGGGCGCCGAACAGTCGCGAGACGGTGTGCTTCTCGCCGTACTCCGACATGTCGAGCGCGATGAGCGCGCCCTCGTCGTCGAAGAGGAACTCGGCGAGCGCCTTCGCGAGCTCGGTCTTCCCGACGCCCGTGGGGCCGGCGAAGATGAACGAGCCCGAAGGGCGCTTCGGGTCCTTGAGGCCCGCACGGGTGCGGCGGATCGTCTTGGCGAGGACGGAGATGGCCTCCTCCTGGCCGATGACCCGCTGGTGCAGGGCCTTCTCCATGAAGATGAGGCGGCTCGACTCCTCCTCCGTGAGCTTGAAGACGGGGATGCCCGTGGCCTGCGCGAGCACCTCGGCGATGACGCCCTCGTCGACGGTGCCGCCGACGCCGGCCTCGCCCGAACGCCACTGCTTCTCGAGGCGCAGCCGCTCGCCGAGCAGCTTCTTCTCGTCGTCGCGCAGGCTGGCGGCCTTCTCGAAGTCCTGGTTCTCGATCGCGAGCTCCTTCTCGGAGCGCACGCCGGCGATCTTCTCGTCGAACTCGCGCAGCTCGGGCGGTGCCGACAGGATCGACAGTCGCAGCCGAGCGCCGGCCTCGTCGATCAGGTCGATCGCCTTGTCGGGCAGGAAGCGATCCTGCACGTAGCGGTCGGCCAGGTTCACGGCCGAGACGATCGCGCCGTCGGTGATCGAGACCTTGTGGAACGCCTCGTACTTGTCGCGAAGCCCCTTGAGGATGTTGATCGCGTGCGGCAGCGACGGCTCCTGCACCTGGACCGGCTGGAAGCGACGCTCGAGAGCGGCATCCTTCTCGAAGTGCTTGCGGTACTCATCGAGCGTGGTCGCGCCGATCGTCTGCAGCTCACCGCGCGCCAGCAGCGGCTTGAGGATGCTCGCCGCATCGATCGCGCCCTCGGCGGCACCCGCACCCACGAGGGTGTGGATCTCGTCGATGAAGACGATGATGTCGCCGCGCGTGCGGATCTCCTTCGTGACCTTCTTCAGGCGCTCCTCGAAGTCGCCGCGGTAGCGCGAGCCGGCGATGAGCGAGCCGAGGTCGAGCGAGTAGAGCTGCTTGTCCTTCAGCGTCTCGGGCACCTCGCCCTTGACGATCGCCTGGGCGAGGCCCTCGACGACGGCGGTCTTGCCGACGCCGGGCTCGCCGATCAGGACGGGGTTGTTCTTGGAGCGGCGCGAGAGGATCTGCATGACCCGCTCGGCCTCCTTCTCGCGGCCGATGACGGGGTCGAGCTTTCCGTCGCGCGCGGCCTGCGTGAGGTTGCGGCCGAACTGGTCGAGCACCTGCGAGCCCTTGTCGGCGCTCGGGGTGTCGCCGCCGACGGCGACGGCCTCCTTGCCCTGGTAGCCCGACAGCAGCTGGATGACCTGCTGGCGCACGCGGTTGAGGTCGGCGCCGAGCTTGACGAGCACCTGGGCGGCGACGCCCTCGCCCTCGCGGATGAGGCCGAGGAGGATGTGCTCGGTGCCGATGTAGTTGTGGCCGAGCTGCAGCGCCTCGCGCAGGCTCAGCTCGAGCACCTTCTTCGCGCGCGGCGTGAAGGGGATGTGCCCGGTCGGCTGCTGCTGACCCTGGCCGATGATGTCCTGGACCTGCTCGCGCACGGCGTCGAGCGAGATGCTGAGCGACTCGAGCGCCTTCGCGGCTACTCCCTCACCCTCGTGGATGAGGCCGAGGAGGATGTGCTCGGTGCCGATGTAGTTGTGGTTGAGCATCTTGGCCTCTTCCTGGGCCAGGACCACCACGCGACGGGCACGGTCGGTGAAGCGTTCGAACATCGGATACCTCCTCAGGCGCCGGGGCGCTGACGGGGCCCCGGTTGCTATCGAGGGTAACCAGGGGTGGTGGGGAAAACTGCCCCTGTTCGCCGTAGGCGTGCGGGATTCCGGGGCGTGCGCTCACCGGGCCGGAATCGACTCTTGCTCGATTGGGCATTCGCCGGTACCGTATCGATATTCGTTATTAACGATCATCGATAAGGATGCTCATGCCGACCTCGTCCGCCCCATCCGTCCCACCGCCCGTCGTCGCCAGTCGAGACGCGACCGCGCTCCGGTTCGTCGCGGCGCTCGCGCTCACCGCGAGCGCCGTATGGGCCATCGGCGCCATGCTGGCGGTGCTGCTCCCGCTCGTCGGGGGAGAGCCGGTCGAGGTGGAGCTTCTCGCGGCAGGGGCCGTGACCGTCGGCGACGCCGACGGCATCCCCCCGCTCATCGCCCAGAGCTATCTCGTGCTGGTCGATGCGGGCGACGTGAGCGGTGGAGCCTTCGGGCTGCTGCTCGCCGAGGCGGGTCTCACGAATCTGGTCGGCGCGGTCGTCGCCGGTGTCATCGCGTTCGCGCTGCGGGCGATCGCGCGAGGCGACGCGTTCCACCGCGCGATGCCCGGGCTCATGGTGGCGGTCGGCTCGGCGCTCGCAATCGGGATGCTCGCCGCCTCGGCGCTCGGCGGGCTCGGCCGAATGATGGCGGCCGACGAGCTCAACGCCGCGGCCGGATCGGAGCAGCTCGCTGTCGGCTTCGCGTTCGACCCCGTGCCGGTCGTGGTCGGAGTCGCGGTGCTGGCGCTCGCGTTCGTCTTCCGCGCGGGAGCGCGGCTGCAGCGCGAGACGGCGGGGCTCGTCTGATGGACGCGATTCTTCTCTGGAACATCGCGTACGCGGCGATCCCGCTCGTCGCACTCGCCGTGATCATCGTGACGGTCACGATCCGTAGGCGGCGAATTCGCGCGGCCATAGCCGCCGCGGGCGGCGAGCCCTCCGGCGCTCCAGCCGCACGTGTCATCGGCATGCTCGCCTTCATCTACGGGCTGGGTGCCTCTTTCGCAGCATTCATCGGGCTCGTCGTGACGATTTCGATGACGACCAGCAGAGTTCAAGGCGCCCCAGGCTCCAGCGCGCTGACGCTGCCGGTGCCCATCTCGCCCGCGTCAGTGATTCCCGAGTCGGTTCTTCGACCGCCCGTATTCGATGGTCAGCTCATCGGCTCGGGATACTTCACCGAGATCTCGATCCCGGGCGCAGGGCTCAGTCTCGGGACCGAGCTCCTGTACGTCGCGCCGATGCTTCTCGCCCCGGTGCTGCATGCGATCGTTGCTTTCGGCATCGCGTCGCTCGCTTCGCGGATCGAGAAGAACGAGGGCTTCGCGCCCGAGCTCGCCCGCACTGCCACGGTGGTCGGTGTCTCACTTGTCGCGATCGGCTCGGCCTCGCAGGTCCTGCATGGCTACGGCGTGAGTCTTGCACGGCACGAGCTGCTCGCCGGAACCGAGCTCGGCGGCTGGATCGGACCGGGGCCCCTCGACGTCACTCACATCGCCGCCGGCGTCGGGGTGCTGCTCGTCGGCGTGCTCCTGCGGCGAGGGGTGCGGCTCGAGCGCGAGACGGCGGGGCTCGTCTGATGGACCTGTCAGTCCTGCTCCTCATCGTCGCCGTGCTCGTCGGCGTCGCCGTCGTCGTCGGGGTGCTCTCACCACGGCGGGAGTCTGTCGAGGCTCGACGACCGCTGCTGCCGCGACTCGTCGCCGCCGCATGCCTCGTCGGAGTCGCGGTGGTGGCTCTGGGAACGGTGATCGGCGTCGCGCAGTCGCTCATCCCCACGAGCTGGGTGACGCTCGAGATCCCCGTCACACTCAGGGTTGAGCAGACCCCCGCCGACCTCCGCGCCGACCCTGCCGGCAGCCTCACCGACGCCGTCGTCTCGGCGCCTACCGCCCTCACCGTCGACGGGCTCGGCGCCGCGGCCCGGATCTGGCTCGCCGCAGGCACGCTGATCGAGGGCGCGGTCGCAGTGACGCTGCTGCTCGTGGTCGCCCGCTTCGCGCGCCAGTCGATCTCCGACACCCCCTTCACGCCCCGACTGAGCCGGCTTCTCGTCATCGCCGGAATCACCCTCGCCATCGGCGGGATCACGGGCCAGATCGCCTCGAGCATCGCCGGGACGCTCGCTCACGAGCAGCTGTTCGCGCTCTCGCCGGAGGCGCTCGGCGACGGCATCGCCGTTCCCCCGTCGCTGACGTTCGACCTCTGGCCCCTCGGAGTCGGACTCGCTCTCGTCGTCGTGGCCGGGCTCGTGCGCAGCGGCGAGCGGCTGCAGCGCGAGACGGCGGGGCTCGTGTGATGGCGCCGGCGGCGTCCGATGATGATGAGACGGGCATCCACTGCCGGCTCGACGAGCTGCTCGAGGAGCGCGGGCTCACCCTCACCCGGTTGAGCGAGCTCGTCGGCGTGAGCCTCGTCAATCTGTCGGTGCTGAAGAACGACCGCGCTCGGGCGATCCGGTTCTCGACGCTGCGGGCGATCTGCGAGGCGCTCGATTGCGAGGTCGGCGACCTGCTCGTCGTCGAGCGCTGAGCCCTTGCCCGGCGTGCGGTCGCCGGGCGCTGCCGGGCGTGCACTGACTCCGGAGTTCCGGAGGACGCGGCCTGTCGAGGCGCGGGCGGACGGGACCGCGACGACGGATCTCCGGAATTAGTGCACGCCCGGCGGCGGGGCGGTGGCGGGCAGCTGCGGCGCGGCAGCTGCGGCGCGGCAGCTGCGGCGCGGCAGCTGCGGCGGGCAGGCGCCGCCGAGCAGCCGCCGCCAGGCAGGCGCCGCCGGGCAACCGCGGCCGGGCAACCGCGGCCGGCGAGGCGCCAGCCCCACCGCCGACGTAGGGTGACGGCATGAGCAACCTCGAGCCCGAGCCCGCCGAGCTCGTGTGCGACGAGCAGCCGGCGCCGAGCATCCTCGTGCTCGAACCGCGCGAGGTGCCGCTCGGCGGGCCCCGCGCGATGACCGTGCGCCGCACGCTCCCCCAGCGCGGGCGCAGCCTCATCGGCGCCTGGTGCTTCGTCGACCACTACGGCCCCGATGACGTCGCAGAGACGGGCGGCATGGTCGTGCCGCCGCATCCGCACACGGGGCTGCAGACGGTGAGCTGGCTGTTCGAGGGTGAGATCGAGCACCGCGACTCCACCGGGGCCCACCAGCTCGTGCGCCCCGGCGAGCTCAACCTCATGACCGCGGGCAGGGGGATCCAGCACAGCGAGGTCTCAACCCCCGCGACCACGCGCCTGCACGGCGCCCAGCTGTGGGTCGCGCTGCCCGACGCCGACCGGCGCACGACCCCGTTCCTCGAGCACACCGAGCCGCGGCCGGTCGAGGTCGGCGCCGCTACCGTGCGCGTGTTCATCGGCGCGCTCACCGGCATCGCCGACGCCGCCGCTCGCGTCTTCAGCCCGCTCGTCGCCGCCCAGCTCGACCTGCCTGCCGGCGCGAGCGTCGAGCTGCCCGTCGACCGGCGCTTCGAGCACGGCCTGCTCGTGGATGCCGGCGTCGCGACGATCGACGACGTCGCCATCCCGACGGCGCACCTCGCGTTCACGCCCACGGGTCGGTCGACGCTGCGGGTCTCCGCGGGCGATGCTCCCCTGCGGGGGCTGCTCATCGGCGGCGAGCCGCTCGGCGAGCCGATCGTCATGTGGTGGAACTTCATCGGCCGCGACCACGACGAGATCGTCGGCTTCCGCGCCGCGTGGCAGTCCGAGGTGATCGACGGCACGGCGCCGGCCGATACCTTCGGCCGGGTCGAGAGGTGGCCGGGGTCGGCGCTTCCGGCACCGACGCTGCCGGGCATCCGCCTCAGGCCCCGTCGGCAGCCGCCCGCGTAGGGGCGAACGACGACGGATGCTCCGCGCGCGCTACTCGTGCGGGTCGGCGTGGAGCTTCTCGAAGCGCGCGCGCTCCTCGGCCTCGATGTCGCTGTAGGCCTGGCGCTCGGCGCGGTCGGCACGGATGATCGCACGCATCGCGAACCAGAAGATCAGGCCGACGACGATCGTCGGTGTGATCGAGAACACCGCGTTCGTCCAGAAGTCGTCCACGACACCAGGATACGTCGCGCCGGCTCGGAAGAAGGTGCCGCCGGGTCGTCATCCGTTGGGGGGGGTCGGACGACGACCCGGCCGGCGGAGCCGGATCGCGCATCGGGGGGTAAAGCGATCGGGCTCCCGTCGATCGAGCTAGGGGCGCATGAGCCTCCGGCCGGAAGCGATGCCGTACACCGCGACGCCGAGAGCGAGGATGCCGGCGAGGGCGAAGGCCGCGACCGCGATGACCGGGCCCGACTCGGCGGGCACCGCGGCCTCGATGGCCGAGGCTCCGTCGGTCGGTTCGGGGAGGGACTCGGTGGGGAGCTGGATGAAGCCGCGCAGGATCTCGTTGTCGATGCGGATGTCGGCCTGGACATCCGACAGCCGGCCGCGGTCGGCGACCGCGACGAGGCAGTACGTTCCGTCGGCGACGGTGAGGGTGTCGACGAGGGCGCTGAAGCCGTCGCGGGCGGAGACGGTCGTGGTCGTCGAGGCGACGGCGCTGCCGCACTCGCCGAGCTGCTGCGGTGCGAGCTGCAGGGTGAGCTCGTGCTCGCCGTCGCCGGCGATCGTGCCGGCGATGTAGAGCTCGCCCGAGACGATGGTCCCGGAGACGGGGGTCGTGATGCGCAGCGCGTCGGCGGCGATGCCGGGCGAGGCGACGAGGATGAGGCTCGTCGAGAGCGCAGCCGTGATGAGGCTGTGCGTGACGGCATGGGTGTGCTTCACGGGGGTTCGCCTTCGGGTCAGGCGAGGTCGACGACTCGTGGGGCGGGCCGTCGGCGTCGTATCGGGTGTGGTGCGTCAGAGCCGCGCGGGTGTCCGGTGGGTGGCCGGTCGCGGTTCTGCGAGCACCCTCATGGTACGGACGCCGCGGGCCGGCATGCTCGCCCCAGATAGGGGGTCACGGCCCGGAGGCGACCGCTACATGTTGTGGCTGGAGTGGGCGGTGAGGGCGGTGTGGCTCGTGTGACTGACGAGGTTTCAGCCCTTGGCGATGATGCCCACGAGGCCCGAGATCAGCAGGTACGCGCCGAACCCGCCGGCGATCAGCCAGATCGCCAGGCGCATCGGCGAGATCTCGCGCTTCTTCCGCTCGGCGTCGCCGGGGAGGGGGAGCTCGTTCTTGTCGGCCATGGGGGTCTCCGGCTACTTGACCAGCGGGAAGAGGATCGTTTCGCGGATGCCGAGCCCGGTCAGCGCCATGAGCAGGCGATCGATGCCCATGCCCATGCCGCCGCTCGGGGGCATCCCGTGCTCGAGAGCGGTGAGGAAGGCCTCGTCGAGGCGCATCGCCTCAGGGTCGCCGCCCGCCGCCAGCGTCGCCTGCGCGACGAAGCGCTCGCGCTGGATGACCGGGTCGACGAGCTCGGAGTACGCGGTCGCGAGCTCGAAGCCGCGCACGTAGAGGTCCCACTTCTCGACGCGGCCCGGAAGGCTGCGGTGCTCGCGCACGAGCGGGCTCGTGTCGACGGGGAAGTCCATGACGAAGGTCGGGCGCACGAGGTCGCCCTTCACGAAGTGCTCCCAGAGCTCTTCGACGAACTTGCCCGGCAGCGGGTGGTCGATCTCGATCTCGACCGCGTCGGCGAGCCTCTTGAGCTCGGCCATGGGCGTCTCGGGCGTGATCTCGACGCCCGCGGCGGCGCTCAGCGAGTCGTACATGCTGAGGCGATCCCACTCGCCGCCGAGGTCGTACTCGGTGCCGTCGGCCCACGTGACGACGTGCGAGCCCGAAATCGCGACGGCCGCGTTCTGGATCATCTCCTGCGTCAGGTCGGCCATCTGGTGGTAGTCGCCGTACGCCTGGTACGCCTCGAGCATCGCGAACTCGGGGCTGTGCGTGGAGTCGGCGCCCTCGTTGCGGAAGTTGCGGTTGATCTCGAACACGCGCTCGATGCCGCCCACGACCGCGCGCTTGAGGAACAGCTCGGGCGCGATGCGCAGGAACAGCTCGGTGTCGAAGGCGTTCGAATGCGTCGTGAAGGGGCGGGCGGATGCTCCGCCGTGCATCGTCTGCAGCATCGGCGTCTCGACCTCGAGGTAGCCGTGATCGGCGAACGTCCGGCGCAGGCTGCCGACGGCGAGCGCCCGGGCGCGGACCGTCTTGCGCGCCTGCTCGCGAACGATCAGGTCGAGGTAGCGCTGGCGGACCCGGGTCTCCTCGTTGAGCTCGTTGTGCAGGTTCGGCAGCGGGAGGATCGCCTTCGCCGCGATCGCCCAGCTGCGGACCATGATGCTGAGCTCGCCGCGGCGACTGGTGATGACCTCGCCCTCGACGAAGACGTGGTCGCCGAGGTCGACGAACTCCTTCCAGCGGGCGAGCTCGTCGTCGCCCACCTCGGCGAGCGACACCATCACCTGGATGCGGCTGCCGTCGCCGGACTGCAGCGTCGCGAAGCAGAGCTTGCCCGTGATGCGCGAGAAGACGACGCGACCGGCCAGGGCGACGCGCTCGCCCGTGGCCGTGTCGGGCTCGAGGTCGGGGTGCCGCTCGCGCACGGCCGGGATCGTGTCGGTGATCGGCAGGCCGACGGGGTAGGCGTCGATACCTGCGGCGAGCATCCGCTCGCGCTTGTCGAGGCGCACCTGCTTCTGCTCGGCGATCTCGGCGACGGTCGGCTCAGCGGCGTCGGGCGCGGGCGTGGTGTCGGTCATGAGGCTCCTCGGTTCAGCAGTTCAGCCTACCGGCGGGCGCGCGGGAGCCCGGCCGGGGCGGTGGGCGCGCACGGGGGTGCGCAACTCAGGAAGGTCGGGTCTCCGCAGGAGCCGGCGGCGCGGAAGGTCGCCGTCGGAGGGAGCGACGTTCCTGAGCTGCGCATGGTCTCGGCGCGACCGATACCGAATGCAGTCCCCGGATCGCTGCGAGGGGCGGGTCAGCGGGCTGCAGGCGAGCGTCACGTCGGATCGACTGCAATCGGTTCGAGGGCAGCGCGGGCGACGCGGGCGACACAGGCGGCGGGCGGATGCTCGCGCGGGGTCGCGCGTCAGGCGAGGTGCAGCAGGTGCGTGTCGATGAGGCGGGTCGAGCCGACGCGCGCGGCGACGAGGGCGCGTGCGGCTCCGGTGTGGCCGGGCTCGGCGGGCTGGAAGGTTTCCGGGTCGACGACGGCGACGTAGTCGAGCTCGAGCAGCGGCTCGGCGTCGAGCACCGCGAGCGCGGCCTCGAGCGCGGTCGGCAGCCCGGCACCGGCGATCGCTGCGGCGCGTGCGGCTGCGAGGGCGCTCGGCAGCGCGAGCGCCGCCGTCCGCTGCTCGGGCGACAGGTACGCGTTGCGACTCGAGAGCGCGAGACCATCCGAAGCACGCACGGTCTCGACGACGTCGATGCGCGTCGGCACGTCGAGGTCGCGCACCATGCGCTGCACGAGGAAGACCTGCTGCGCATCCTTCTCGCCGAAGACGGCGACGTCGGGGGCGGCGATGAGCAGGAGCTTCGCGACGACCGTGAGCATGCCGTCGAAGTGGCCGGGTCGTGAGGCTCCGTCGAGGATCTCACCGACCGCTCCGGCCGAGACGCGCGTGCCGATGGGTCCGCGCGGGTACATCTCGGCGACGGTCGGCGCGAAGACGACGGCGACCCCGCGGTCGGTGAGCGCGGCGAGGTCGGCCGTCAGATCGCGCGGGTAGCGGTCGTAGTCCTCCGAGGGCCCGAACTGCAGCGGGTTCACGAAGATCGACACGACGACCGCATCGGCGAGCGCCGCCGCGCGGTCGACGAGCGCGAGGTGCCCCTCGTGGAGCGACCCCATGGTCGGCACGAGCGCGACGGTGCGGCCCGCGGCGCGCTCGGCGTCCAGCCGGGCGCGCAGGCCGTCGATCGTGGTGTCGACGGGCGGCGGCGTGCGGCTCATGCGGCTCCGGGGTCGAGGGGGTCGGGGCGGTCGGGGCGGTCGGGGCGGTCGTCGGTGCGGCCGCGCGGGCGGTCGTCGCGCGGATCGGCTTCGGCGGGAGCATCCGCCCCCGCATCGGCGAGCGCCGCGAGGTCGATGCTATCGACGGTCGCGGACCGCAGCGCGTTCTCGACCGCGGAGCGCACGACTGCTCCGAGCACGCGGCCCGGCTCGTCGACGCCGATGTCGCGGAGGGCGCCCATCGCCTGCGACACGATCGCGGTCGAGAAATCGGAGGCCGACTGGATGGCGTCGGCGTAGGCGGCGCGGTGCTCCTCCGAGACGATGATCGGCTCGGCGCCCATCTCGACGACGAGGGCCTGCGCGATCGGCAGCACGGGGCTCGGCGCGGTCACCGCGCACCAGGCCTCGCGCAGGCGCACGAGATCGATCGACGTGCCGGTGAAGGCGAGGGCCGGATGCACGGCCAGAGGGATGATGCCCGCGGGCCGCGCGGGGTCGAGCACCCGCACGCCGTGCGCCGCCGAGGTGTGCATGACGAGCTGGCCCGGCTGCCACACGCCGAGGGCCGCGAGCCCCGAGACGAGTCCGGGCAGCTGGTCGTCGGGCACGGCGAGGATGACGAGCTCGCTGCGCTCGACGATCGCCGACACTTCGAGGTGAGGGACTCCGGGGAGGATGCTCGCGGCGCGCTCGCGCTCGTCGTCGGTGCTCGCCGAGATGCCCGTGATCGCGTGGCCGGCGCCGGCGAGGGCGGCGCCGAGGACGGGGCCGACGCGGCCCGCGCCGATGATGCCGACGCCGAGGCGTCCGTCGCGGGGGGTCACGCGTCGCCCCCGTCGACCGTGAGCGGGGCCGCAGTGCTCGCCCGCCAGCGGTGCGTCGTGTCGACGGTCGCCGTGCGGATGGCGGCCTCGGCGACCGCCGCGAACAAGCCGAGCGCCGCTTTTCGGTCGATCGCCCCGAGCGCCGGCGTGATCGGCCCGGACACCGTGTGCACGTGCACCGCCGCCAGTCGCAGCGGCCGCAGCACGGGGCCCTGCCGCACGCTCACGCTCTGCATGCGCGGGAAGGGCACGATCGTGAGCGAGCGCCAGATCGCTCCCGTCCGCAGCAGCACCCCCGACTCCGTCATCGCGAAGCCGTTGCGCGGCTGCGAGAACCAGCGCAGCGCCCGCGCGCGACGGGGCGAGTTCGTGAAGCCGTCCTCGCCGCCCGGCGAGAGCATGCCCCGCTCGAGCAGCGGCATCGCCTCGTCGGTCGCGACGTCGGGGAGCAGCAGTCGCAGCACCGTGCGCACGTCGTCGAGGTTGCCGACCGGGAGGATCGTCGTCTGCTGCTGGCCCGCGGCCCCCTGCTGCGATGAGCGGGATGCGCGGTTCACCGCGATCTGCCACCACCCGAGCGGACGCCACAGCAGCGGCTGGTTGACGCGCACCGAGTGGATGCGGCCCGGGGGCAGCGTCTCGTTCGAGGTCGACAGGAGCCCGAACCCGACGCGCACGCCGTCGGGCGTCGAGGCGATCGAGTAGCGCAGCGAGCGCGTGATGCGCGAGACGAGGAAGCCGCCGACGCCGAGGAGGGCCGGCAGGAAGCCGATGAGCAGCAGCGCGTCGCCCGTGATGCCGACCGCGATCGCGAGGCCGACCCCCGCGATCAGGAGGAACAGCATGGCGTCGCTCAGGACGGTCGAGCCGATGAGCCGCCCCGGGTTCATGCGCAGCACGGCCTCCGGTGGCGCGAGCGCCGGGTCGAGCTCGGGAGCGAGGAACTCGCGCGCGCGGTCCTCCAGCAGGGCGCCGACGCCACCGGGTCCCTGCCCGGCGCCGACGCCGACGCCGGGGCCGGGGCCGGGATGCTCGGGCCCTGCCTCGGCGTCGCCCGCGATCGCGGACCGGCGCGCGCCGGACGCGAGGAGCAGGATCTCGCGGCGGAGGGCATCCGCGTCACGGGACGTCAGGTACGACAGCGGCACGTTCGCGTCGTTGCCGGCGACGGAGATCTCGAGCTTCGCGGCTCCGAAGAGGCGCGGGATGAACGGGCGCGCGATGTTGATGCCCTGGATGCGGTCGAGGCGGCCCTTGCGGGTGGTGCGGAAGAGGATGCCCGACCGCACCTCGACGACCTCGTCGGTGATGCGGAAGGTGTGCATGCGCCACGAGAGCCAGAAGCCGCCGACGGCGAGCAGCAGCACGAGCAGGGCGACGCCGAGCGCGGCGAGCACGAGGTTTTCGCGCAGGATGAAGTCGAGCGGGTCGCCCGAGAACTCGCCGTCCGCGCCCGGCCCGTAGCCGGGGACTCCGACGAACAGCTCGATGAGCCGCTCGCGCAGGTTGCCGAACACGATTCCCGCGAGGATCAGCACCGTGATCCCGCCGCGGAAGAGCGGCGTCGCGCGGTGCAGGCGGTGCCACTCGCCGTCGGCGAAGTCGGTCACAGGCCCGCCCGGCGGGTCTCGGCCACTGCGACGAGGTGGTCGCGCAGGCGCTCGGCGTCCTCCGCCGGGAGCCCCGAGATGACGATGCCCGACGACGCGGCGGCCGTCACGAAGCGCAGCTCGGAGAGGCCCGCCGCTCGCGCGATCGGCCCTCGGGTGATGTCGACGAGCTGCATCCGCCCGTACGGCACGGCCGTCACGCGCTGCGACAGGATGCCTCGTCGGAACAGCAGGTCGTCCTCGCGGAGCGCGTAGCCGATCGCGCGAACCCGACGCGGGGTGAGCGCGATCACGAGGAGGAAGCACGCGCCGAGCGCGATGCCCAGCAGCGAGGCGGGCGCCCAGTCGCTCACCCAGAAGGGGATGAACCCGGCGGTCGTCATGATGGCGCCGAAGATCAGGTAGCCGACGATCTCGACGACGATGTACTTCGGCGAGACGCGCTGCCAGTCGGTGCCGTCGAGCTCGAGCGCGGCGGGCGGCGCCTGCGGCATCGGGGTCGCGGCGGTCGCCTGCGGCTGGTCGGTCACGAGTGCGTCTCCCCCGGTGGTCGTCGGCCGGCTCACGGCGATGCCGCGGCGGCCTCCTCCGACTCGTCGTCCTCGGGCGGGAGGCTGCAGAAGTGCTCCGCTACGAGAGCGGCGATCAGGAGGATCACCGCCGCGACGAGCGTGCCCGTCGCGGTCAGCGTCGAGCCTATCGGCACGACCGCGCGCGACAGTAGATAGGTGAGGATGCCTGCGGCGCCTCCCGCGAGCAGGGCCGCGGCGAGCGCGCTGGCCTTCGCGAGCACGACCACGCGGGTGGCGTAGAACGGGTCGATGCGCTTCTCGCCCTTCGCGGCGCGGCGCACCGGCCAGGCGAGGGCGATCAGCAGCGCGGCGATGAGCACGAGCCCGACGGCGAGCGAGGGCGGCGGAACGAGCACGGGCTGTCCGCGCATCGCGAGCGAGAGGTCGATGACGAACGCGAGAGCGAACCCGACGAGCGCGAGCACCGCGAGCGGGAGGGGGCGCGAGCGGCTCATCCCCGACCTCCGGCCTCGCCCCGCGATCGCAGGCCCGCCAGCAGGTCGGCGACGCGTCCGTGACCGGCGAGCTCGGCATCCGGCTGCACCTCGAGCCATGGGGCGAGCACGAAGTCGCGCTCGTGGGCGCGGGGGTGCGGCACCTGCAGCTGCTGGGAGTCGATCTCGAGCGCCCCGAACGCGATGAGGTCGAGGTCGAGCGTGCGGTCTCCCCAGCGCTCGACGCGCTCGCGGCCGTGCAGGTTCTCGATCGCGCGCAACCCGTCGAGCAGCTGGAACGGATCGAGCCGCGTGTCGAGCAGCGCAACGCCGTTGAGGTACTCCGGCTTATCGGGGTCGGGCCCGTCGACCGTGAGCGCGACGGTGCCGTGCCACGACGACACGGCGCGGATGCTCGACTCGGGCAGCGCGCCGAGCGCACCCACGGCGCTCACCAGTGTGGCCTCGCGGTCGCCGAGGTTCGAGCCCAGGGCGATGACGGCGAGGGCGGTCATGCGCGGCTCCGCTCGATCGCGACGGCGACGTCGGCGAACGGCACCGGGATCGGCGCCTCGGGCTTGTGCACCGTCACCTCGACGCGCTCGACCGCGCGGTGCGCGAGCACGACGGCGGCGACGCGCTCGGCGACGGTCTCGATGAGGTCGACGGGGTCGCGCTCGACGGCCTCGACAATCTCGACGGCGAGCTCGCCGTAGTGCACGGTGTCGGCGACGTCGTCGCTGCCGGCGGCGCGCGCGAGGTCGAGGTGGGCGACGACGTCGATGACGAAGGGCTGGCCGTCGCGTCGCTCGTGCTCGTAGACGCCGTGGTGGGCCTGCGCGCGCAGGCCGGTGAGGATGATGCGGTCGCTCATGCTGCGGCCCCTCCCGTGACCGGGGCGGGCACGCCGCGCCACGCCGCCCACACGGCGAGCGCTCGGCTCGTCGCGGCGGCGTTGTGCACGCGCACGGCCCGCACGCCGGCGTCGGCGCACAGGGCGCTCACGACGGCGGTCGGCAGGTCGCGCTCGTCGACGCTCGCGCCCTCGGGCAGCAGCGCGCCCAGGAACCGCTTGCGCGACGCCCCGACGAGCAGCGGGAATCCGAGCTCGGCGAGCGCCGGCAGCCCGTGCAGCAGCGTCCAGTTGTCGGCACCACGCTTCGCGAATCCGAGCCCCGGGTCGAGCCAGAGCCGCTCGGGCGCGATCCCCGCCGCAATCGCGGCGTCGGCGCGCGATCGCAGCTCGTCGCGCACCTCGGTGACGATGTCGGCGTAGTCGCTCACGGCATCCCATCGATCGCTGCGGCCGCGCCAGTGCATCGCGACGTAGTCGACCTCGAGCGCGGCTATCGTCGACAGCATGGCGGGGTCTTCGAGGCCACCGCTCACGTCGTTGACGATCGACGCCCCGGCCTCGACGGCCGCGCGCGCGGTCGACGCGTTGAGGGTGTCGATCGAGACGCGGATGCCCGCCGCGGCGAGCGCGCGCACGACCGGCACCACGCGGGCGGTCTCCTCGATCGCGGACACGGGCTCGGCCCCGGGCCGGGTCGACTCGCCCCCGACGTCGATGACGTCGGCGCCGTCGTCGACGAGCCGGCGGGCCTGCGCGACCGCGGCCTCGGGCTCGAGGTAGCGGCCGCCGTCGCTGAACGAGTCGGGCGTGACGTTGAGCACGCCCCACACCTCGGGCCGCACGGGCCCGGGTGCGGTGCTCACGCGCCGCTCCGGCCGATGAGCGCCATGACCTCGGCTCGCTGCACGGGGTCGGCGAGGCTTCCGCGCGAGGCGACGGTCACGGTGGTCGACTCGGCGTAGCGCACGCCGCGCGCGGCGACGCAGCCGTGCCGCGCCTCGATGACGACGAGCACGCCGGCGGGGGCGATCGCGCGGTCGAGCGCGTCGGCGACGTCCTCGCCGAGGCGCTCCTGCAGCTGGGGGCGGGCCGACACGATCTCGACCAGGCGCGGGATTCGCCCGAGCCCGATGATGCGCTCGGCCGGCACGTACGCGACGTGCGCGACGCCCGTGAACGGCAGCAGGTGGTGCTCGCACATCGAGCGCAGGGCGATGTCGCGCAGCAGCACGAGCTCGCCGCGCTCGCCGGGCTCGGTCGCCATCTCCGCGCCGTCCTGCAGCTCGGGAACGGGGTCGACGCCGACGCCTGCGAAGAAGTCTCCGTACGCCTTCGCGATGCGCTGCGGCGTCGTCGCGAGGCCGGACCGCTCGACGTCCTCGCCGATGGCGGCGAGGATCTCGGCGACCGCCGCCTCGATGCGGGGGATGTCGATGGGCGCCATGCGCGTCAGCTCGCCTGGTCGGTTCCCGGGTCGGCCTCGCTGCGCGCGACGCTCGCGGGCGCGGCGTGCTCGCTCGCGACGCCGCCGTCGGTCACGGAGCTGTCGATCGGCGCCTTCGCCGGCATCGGCACGGGCGGCAGGTCGGGCAGCGGTCGGTCGTCGCTCGAGAGCCACTGCGGGCGCTCGGGCAGCTTCTTGACGTCCGCGAAGATCTCGGCGAGCTGCAGGTGGTCGAGGGTCTCCTTCTCGAGCAGCTCGGTCGCGAGCCGGTCGAGCACGTCGCGGTTGTCGTTGATGACGTTCCACGCCTCGGTGTGCGCCTGGTCGATGAGCGCGCGCACCTCGGCGTCGACGCGCTCGGCGACGCGCTCGGAGTAGTCGCGCTGATGGCCCATGTCGCGGCCGAGGAAGACCTCGCCGCTCGACTGGCCGAGCTTGATCGAGCCGACCTCGGCGCTCATGCCGTACTCGGTCACCATCTTCCGGGCGATGCTCGTCGCCTTCTCGATGTCGTTGCTCGCGCCCGTGGTCGGGTCGTGGAAGACGATCTCCTCCGCGACGCGGCCGCCCATCGCGTAGGCGAGCTGGTCGAGCAGCTCGTTGCGCGTGACCGAGTACTTGTCGTCGAGCGGCAGCACCATCGTGTAGCCGAGGGCCCGGCCGCGCGGGAGGATCGTGACCTTCGTCACCGGGTCGGTGTGGCGCATCGCGGCCGCCGCGAGCGCGTGGCCCCCCTCGTGGTAGGCGGTGATGAGCTTCTCGTGGTCGCGCATGACGCGGCTGCGGCGCTGGGGGCCGGCCATGACGCGGTCGACGGCCTCGTCGAGATTGCGGTTGGTGATGATCTCGCCGTTCGTGCGCGCGGTGAGGAGGGCCGCCTCGTTGAGCACGTTCGCGAGGTCGGCGCCCGTGAAGCCGGGCGTCTTGCGCGCGAGCACCTCGAGGTCGACGTCGTCGGCCATGGGCTTGCCCTTGGCGTGCACGCCGAGGATCTTCGCCCGGCCCTTCATGTCGGGCGCGTCGACCTGGATCTGCCGGTCGAAGCGGCCCGGGCGCAGCAGGGCGGGGTCGAGGATGTCGGGGCGGTTGGTCGCCGCGATCATGATGACGTTCGTCTGGGGGTCGAAGCCGTCCATCTCGACGAGCATCTGATTGAGCGTCTGCTCGCGCTCGTCGTGCCCGCCACCCATGCCGGCGCCGCGGTGGCGACCGACGGCGTCGATCTCGTCGACGAAGATGATGGCCGGAGCGTTCTCCTTGGCCTCCTTGAAGAGGTCGCGCACGCGGCTCGCGCCGACGCCGACGAACATCTCCACGAAGTCCGAGCCGGAGATCGAGTAGAACGGCACGCCCGCCTCGCCCGCGACGGCGCGCGCGAGGAGCGTCTTGCCGGTACCGGGAGGGCCGTAGAGCAGCACACCCTTGGGGATGCGCGCGCCGACGGCCTGGAAGCGCGTCGGGTCCTTCAGGAAGTCCTTGATCTCGTGGAGCTCCTCGATCGCCTCCTCGGCGCCCGCGACGTCCTCGAAGGTGACCTGCGGGCTCTCCTTGCTCACGAGCTTCGCGCGCGACTTGCCGAACTGCATGATGCGGCTGCCCCCGCCCTGCAGGTTCGACAGCAGGAACCAGAAGATGACGCCGATGATGAGGAAGGGAATGAGCAGGCCGAGCAGGCTCACGAACCAGTTGGTCTGCGGCACCTGGTCGTCGAACTCGTCGAGGTTCGCGTCGTCGATCGCAGCGACGATCGCCTCGCCGCGCGGGGTGACGTACTGGAACTGCACGCGGTCGCCGTTGTCGCCGTCGGGCTCGCTGAGCTCGAGGTCGACGCGCTGCTCGCCGTCGATGATCGTGGCCTTCTCGACCGTCCCGCCCTCGAGGAGGGCGAGGCCCTCCTGCGTCGTGATCGTGCGGAATCCGCCGCCGCTCAGCAGGCCGAAGCCGATCCAGAGCGCGATGGCACCCGCGAGGATGTAGAGGAAGGGGCCTTTGACGATGCGCTTGGCATCGAACTTCTTGCGGGCCATGAGGCGAGCCGCACCTTTCTGCGAGCGTTCGTCCGGAACTCGGGATGCGAGGGGAACGGTTAACGGTATCGGGCGCCTCTTGGGCGATGCTGATCTGTTCGCGGTCGGCGCAGACCCCTTACGCCTTCCAGGAGGTCCGTGCTCGGGTGGAGCCCATGACCGAGATCACCGTCCCGAACCCCGACCGCTTCCGAGACCTCCGCGTCGTCGTGGTCAACACGACACTCAAGCGGAGCCCCGAGCTCAGCAACACGCAGGGCCTGCTCGACCGCTCGATCGCGCTGCTGCGCACCAATGGCGCGACCGTCGACACCTTCCGGCTCGTCGACCACGACGTCGCGCCGGGTGTTCAGCCCGACATGCGAGAGCAGGGATGGCCGACCGATGCGTGGCCGACGCTGTGGCCGCGCATCGCCGAGGCGGACATCCTCATCATCGGCAGCCCCATCTGGCTGGGCGAGCAGTCGAGCGTGACCCGCCGCCTCGTCGAGCGCCTCTACGCGCACTCGAGCGAGACCGGGGAGGACGGACTGAGCGTGTTCCACGGCAAGGTCGGCGGCGTGATCGTCACGGGCAACGAGGACGGCGTGAAGAACGTCGGCGCCTCGCTGCTGTACGCGCTGCAGCACATCGGCTTCACGATCCCCCCGGGGGCGGACGCCGGCTGGATCGGCCCGGTCGGCCCCGGCCCGAGCTATCTCGACGACGACTCGGGCGGGCCCGAGAGCGACTTCACGAACCGGAACACGACGTTCGCGACCTACAACCTGCTGCATGTCGCGCGACTGCTGAAGGATGCGGGCGGCTTCCCGGTCGGCGGCAACCGGCCGGGCGCGTGGGAGGACGGCGAGCGCTTCGGCTTCGACGCGGCGCCGCCCGCGACGCAGCCCGAGGCCGAGCCGCAGCAGACGGCCAACCCCGAGCACGACTAGCGCGTGGGTCCCCGCCGGGCAGGTGCGTCACTCAGGAATGGTGACGGCTTCGGCGCTTTCTCCCCTCGTGTTTCAGGGGGTCAGCACGTGCGAGTTGTCGGAGATTCCTGAGTTGCGCACCAGCCATGCCGCGGCGGACCGCACGGCTGGGCGGCCGTCGAGCCTCACGAGATAGGCGATCGTCACGAACGCGGACCCGTCGCCGTTCGGTTGACGTGCCCGATGCCGTGGGCCGCCATAGGCCCCGAGCATCTCTGCGCTTGCGATCCCGACACCGAGCTCCTCCGCGACCTCGCGCGCGACCGCGGCGAGGGGCGACTCATCAGGGTCGATCGCTCCGCCGATGGTGCTCCACCGGCCGGTATCGGCGTGAAGGCCCAGGAGCACGCGACCATCACCATCGACCGCGATCGCAGATACTGCGGGAAGAAGCATCATCCGGTGACCGATGAGGTCGCGCATCCCCGCGACGTACTCGCTCATCGGCATTGAGCCGCGGCCCTACTCGTAGACGTGCGGCGCGAGCACGCCGATGGCGCGCAGGTTGCGGTAACGCTCGGCGAAATCGAGGCCGTAGCCGACGACGAACGCGGGCGGGATGTCGAAGCCGACGTACTCGACGTCGACCTCGACCTTGATCGACTCGGGCTTGCGCAGCAGGGCGAGGATCTTCACGCTCTTCGCGCCGCGCGACTGCAGGTTCTGCAGCAGCCACGAGAGCGTGAGCCCAGAGTCGATGATGTCCTCGACGATGAGCACGTCGCGGCCGGCGATGTCGGTGTCGAGATCCTTGAGGATGCGGACGACGCCGCTCGACTCGGTGCCGGCGCCGTAGCTCGAGACGGCCATCCAGTCCATGTCGATGTGGATCTGCAGCTCGCGCGCGAAGTCGGCCATGACCATGACCGCGCCCTTGAGCACTCCCACGAGGAGCGGCGTCGTGTCGGCGTAGTCGGCCTCGACCCGGCGCGCGAGCTCGGCGAGCTTGGCGTGGATCTCCTCCTCGGTGATGAGCACCTCGGTCAGATCGGCGCGGATGTCCTCGACGTCCATCGGTCTCCCAGTCGCATGTCAGCTGTCGGCGGGCGAAGGCGCGGGCTCGGGCGCCGCCGTGAAGACGATGCGGCCCGCGGTGCGTTCCACCCTAATGCCGGGCAGGTGCACCGCTTTCTGCCCGTGCCAGTCGGTGACGAGGCGCGCGACCTCGAGCGTCTGCGCCCGGCTGAGGGCGGCCCCGAACTCGACGCGCGCGACGAGCCGGATCAGCCGGTTCCGCAGCGCGGCCGGGTTCGCGGCGAGCCAGTCGACGGGGAGCGAGCAGCCCGCCTCCTCGAGCTCGACGAGCTCCTCGGCGACCTCGTCGACCATCCGGTCGAGCGCCTCGGAGTCCTCCCGCGCGATCTCCGCGGTGCGGGCGAGCGCCTCCGTCGCGCCCGCATCGAGCTCCGATTCGAGCATCGGCAGGATGCTGCGCCGCACCCGCACGCGCGCGAACCGGTCGTCGCCGTTGTGGGGGTCGTGCCACGGCGCGAGGCCCGCGTCGACGCACGCCTGCGCGAGCACGGCCCGGCGCAGCCCGAGCAGCGGCCGCCGGTAGAGGCCCGCCTGCGCGGCCATGCCCGCGACGCTCGCCGTGCCGCTGCCGCGCGCGAGTCCGAGCAGCACGGTCTCGGCCTGATCGTCCATCGTGTGCCCGAGCAGCACGGCCGCAGCGCCGAGCTCGGCCGCCGCGGCGTCCAGCGCGCCGTACCGGGCCGCGCGCGCCGCCGCCTCGGGGCCGCCCGCGGCCCCCACGTCGACGCGTCGCACGAGCACCGGATCGAGCCCCAGATCGCGAGCGGACTCCGCCGCCCGCTCGGCCACCTCCGCCGAGCCCGGCTGCAGACCGTGGTCGACGATCACCGCGCCGGCGCGCAGGCCGGCCCGCGGCGCCTCGAACGCGACGGCCGCGGCGAGCGCGAGCGAGTCGGGGCCTCCACTGAGGGCGACGAGCAGCAGGTCGCCCGCCGCCAGGTCGGCGACGTGCTCGCGCACGGCGCGGCGCGCGTCGGCGATCGCGGGCGTGAGGCGCGGGCGCCGGGGGCTGTCTGCGGGCCGCTCGGGGGGCATCCACTAAGATTAGAGCCGCCTCCGGCGCGTCCGGGGCCGTCAATCTTCCCCTCCCGTCTGGAGCGTTCATGAGTGCCTACGCCGCCGTCATCGAGATCCCCAAGGGCAGCCGCAACAAGTACGAGGTCGACCACGAGACCGGTCGCGTGTTCCTCGACCGCGTGCTGTACACGACGTTCGTCTACCCCACCGACTACGGCTACTTCGAGAACACGCTCGGCCTCGACGGCGACCCGGTCGACGTGCTCGTGCTGCTCGACTACCCGCTCTTCCCGGGCGTCGGCGTCTCGGTGCGCCCCGTCGGCGTGTTCAACATGACCGACGACGGCGGCAGCGACGCGAAGGTCATCGCCGTGCCGGCGAAGGACCCGCGCTGGGCGCACATCCAGGACGTGACCGACATCCCCGAGTTCACGCGCAAGGAGATCGAGCACTTCTTCGAGCACTACAAGGATCTCGAGCCCGGCAAGTGGGTCACGACCGAGGGCTGGGGCGACGCCGCCGAGGCCGAGGCGATCGTGCAGGCGGGCCTCGCGGCCTACGTGCCCGGCGCGCACTAGCGCGCGTCGCCCTCGCACTCAGCGCAGTCGCTCGCCCATCTCCCTCGCGGCGGCGCGGATGCGCGCGCCCGCCTGCGCCATGAGCTCCGCGAGCGGGTCGCCTCCCTCGTCGAGGGCGACCGCATCGGCGATGCCGGCGCTGTCGCGCTCCTCCGCCGTGATCCGCACCGACCCGGCCACGACGACGAGCGGCACTCGCGCGGCCCGCGCCCGCTCGGCGAGGTGCCCGACGACCTTGCCTCGCAGCGAGGAGGCATCGAGCGCGCCCTCGCCCGTCACGATGACGTCGGCCCGAGCGAGCGCCTCCTCGAGCCCGAGAGCGTCGGCGACGAGCCGCGCGCCGGGCACGAGCTCGGTACCCAGAACCGCGTGCAGGGATGCCGGAATGCCTCCCGCGGCGCCGCCGCCGGGCAGGCGGGCGGCCTGCACTCCCGTCGCACCGTCGAGCGCCGCGGCGAGCCGCGCGAGCCCTCGGTCGAGGATTCGGACCTGCTCGGAGTCGGCTCCCTTCTGCGGCCCGAAGACCGCGGCCGCCCCCGCCGGCCCCGTGAGCGGGGTGTCGACGTCGCACGCCACGCGCCACGGCACGGCTCTCGCGGCCGGGTGAAGCGCGTCGAGCTCGACGCGCGCGAGGTCGACGAGGGCGCCGCCGCCGGGAGGGAGCTCCGCGCCGTGCGCGTCGAGGAACCGCGCCCCGAGCGCGCGCAGCAGCCCCGCCCCGCCGTCGGTCGTCGCCGAGCCGCCGACGGTGAGCAGCACGCGCGCCGCCCTCGCGTCGAGCGCCGCGCGCAGCAGGAGCCCGACCCCGGCGCTGTCCGCCTCGAGCGGGCGCAGCGCCACGTCGGTCACGAGCGGGAGGCCGTTGGCCTCGGCCGCCTCCACCACGGCGGTGCCGTCGGGCAGCAGGGCCCAGCGCGCGACCCTCGGGCGACCGAGCGCGTCGGTCGTCGGCGTGCGGTGCTCGGTCGCCCCGTCGAGGGCGAGCAGGGCATCCAGCGTGCCCTCGCCCCCGTCTGCCAGCGGGAGCCGCTCGATGCGCGCCCCCGCCCCGAGAGCGTCGGCGAGCCCGGCGGCGATCGCGTCGGCCGCATCGCGCGCCGAGAGGCTGCCCTTGAACGCGTCGGGCGCGACGAGCACGCGCAGGGGCTCGCGTCCGGTCACGCGGGCACGGCGGCGTCCCACCAGGCGAGCGCGCGCGTGCTGAAGAACGTCAGCCAAGGGGAGCGCTCGCCGACGGGCACGTCGATCTCGAACCAGACCCGCCCGGGGTAGCGGCGCTCCTGCAGCCACGAGCCGTCGGGCTGCCGGGCCGCACGCACCGAGTCGACGGCTTCGGCGAGCCGCGGGTCGGGCGCCGTGCCGTCGTGCAGCGACGCGGCGCGGAAGTAGTCGATCGCGCGCAGAGCCGTGTGCCGCCAGCGGAAGGGGTAGGCGATGCGCGTCACCCAGTCGCCGAGCGGCTCGCCCGTCGTCTCGCGGAAGAGGATGCGCCGCCGCAGCAGGTACCCCTCCGCGCGGTGGCGCGCGTCGCGCAGGCGGGTGTCGCCCGTGCGCGCCTCCCAGTCGAGGATGCTCGTGAGCGCGTTGATCGTCGAGTGCACCGAGGCGCGCGTCGAGCCCTCGACCCACTCGCAGTTCCAGCCGCCCTCCGCCATCTCGTGCTCGGCGAACCAGTCGGCGAGCTGACCCATGTCGACGCCGAGCCAGGCGCCGTTGGCGAGGGTCCAGCCGTTGATGCACGCGTCGACCTCGCCGCCCCAGTACGGCAGATCGTCGTACTCCCAGCGGGCGCTGGCCGCGAGCTTCTCGGCGGTGCCGGCGAGAACGGCGGGGTCGAGTCCCCAGTCGCGCAGGGTCGAGAGGCTCCACGTCGTCGCCGTCCACGGCTGGCCGGCGCCGTCCGCGGCCTCGGGGCCGTCGAAGTCGAAGTCGGCGGGGAAGTACGCGCCGCCGGCCCACTGGCCGTCCTCGCCCTGGTGCGCGAGCAGCGCAGCGCCCATGCCCTCGGTCGCGATGCGCGCCCGCGTCGCCTCCCAGACGGCGGGCGGCTCGCCGACCAGGTCGCGCTCGACCTGCCACCGGAGGCTCGGGTCGGAGTCGAGCATCCAGGTCAGCAGAGCGGCGTCGGTCGGCATGCCCGGAGCCTAGCGACGACCCCCGACGCGCGGAACGCCCCTACCCGGTGGGGCGCGCGACGTACGGCACGAGGTCGTAGGTGTAGACCGGCCACTCGCGCACGGTCTTGCCCGGCGACGGCGCCTCGATCATGCGGTTGCCCCCGATGTAGAGCGCGACGTGGTACTTCGAGCCCGTCGTCGACCCGCCCGACGCGTAGAAGATGAGGTCGCCCGGCTGACGCAGGGCGTACGGGACGAGCCGGCCCCGCTCCTCCGCGTAGCGGTACTGCATCGTCGCGCCGTGGCCGCCGATCGAGACTCCCGCCGCGGCGTACGACTGCATCGTGAGGCCCGAGCAGTCCCAGGAGTCGGGGCCGCGGCCGGCGAACGCGTAGGGCTCGCCGAGCTGCTGGCGCGCGAAGGCGATGGCCGTCGAGACGGCCGCCGCGTTCGGCGTCGCGTAGACGGGAGCGGGCCCCGCGGGCGCTGCGGGCGGCGGCGCGGGCGCCGTCGTCTCCGCCGGCGCGGGCGCGGGTGGCCGCGTCGCCGTCGGTGACGGGGCGGGCGCGGGCGACGAGGCGGTCGGGCTGGGCACCGGGGCGGGGATGCTCGGCGCGGGCGCGCTGGGCGTCGACGTTCCCGGCTGCGGGGTCGGAGCCGGCGCACCGGACGGTGCCGGCGCCGACGGCACCGGCGGCGCGGGCGCGGGCTCGGTCGGAGCTGCCGGGCTGCCCGCGGGCGGCTCGGCCGCGATCGCCTCGAGGTAGGCGCGCTCGATGTCGGCGGAGCGGCCGGTGAGCACGGAGAGCTGCTGCGCGAGCTCGTCCATGGCGGCGGACTGCTCGGCCACGCGCTGCTCGGCCACGGCGACGAGCTCGACCGCGCGATCGAAGGCCGACTGCGCGTCGACGGAGCGGGCCTCGAGCACGGCGCGGGCGGCATCCGCCTGCTCGGCGAGCGAGCTCGCGACGTTCCGGTCGTGCGTCGCGAGTGCCATGAGCGAGGCGGAGTGCTCGCCGAGCTTCGTCATCGTTCCCAGGCGGTAGAGCAGGCTGTCGGCGTCGCCGCCCACGAGCAGGCTCGTCGTGATGTCGCCGTGCCCGGCCCTCAGGAGCTGGGTGGCGAGGATCCCGGCGCGCTGCGCGGACTCGTCGGCCCGCTCACCCGCTGCGGCCTCGCGGCGCTCGAGCGACTCGACCGTGGCCGCGGCGTCGTCGAGGGCGACGATCGCGAGGGCGTAGTCCTCCGCGCTCTGCTGGGCGGCGCGGGCGGCGACCGCGTAGTCGGCCTCGAGGCGTCGCACCACGTCGGCGATGCGCTCGATCGCGGCCTCGGTCGCGGCGACGTCGCCGCGCGCATCCTGCACCTCGTCCCACGTGGGGGCGTCGGTCGGCGCGGCCTGCGAGGAGGTGACCCCGAGCCCAAGCGTCAGAACCGCCGCGAGTGCGGCGGCTCCGATGGCCAGGCGCTCGGGGCGCCGCATCAGCGCCGCCTAGCCAAGACTGACCCCTCGCGCCGCCATGAAGGGGACGGGGTCGATCGCGGTGCCGCCGGTGCGGACCTCGAAGTGGAGGTGGCAGCCGTTGGACGCGCCGGTGCTGCCGACCGCGGCGATGGTCTGCCCGGCCGAGACCTGCTGGCCGTTGCTGACGCGGATGCCCCCGTTGAGGATGTGCGCGTATCCGGTCGTGAGGCCGTTGCCGTGGCTGATCATCACGAAGTTGCCGTAGGTGCCGTTCGGGCCGGCGTACACGACGGTGCCGCTCGCGGCGGCCGCGATCGGCTGGCCGCAGCTGGCCGCGATGTCCGTTCCGGTGTGGAGGCGGTAGGTGCCGTAGATGGGGTGGATGCGGTAGCCGTAGGGCGAGGACACCCAGCCGTACGCGGGTCGGGTCCAGCCGCTCGCGGCGACACCGCCCCCGCCTCCCCCGCCGCCGTTGCCGGCGTTGGCCGCGGCCTCGGCGGCGCGACGGCGCTCCTCCGCGAGACGGGCCTCCTCGGCCGCCTTGCGACGGGCCTCCTCCTCGCGCTTCTTGCGCTCGCCCTCCTGGTACTGGGCCTCCGTGATGACGAGGTCCTCCTCGAGGACCTTTATCTGGAGCTCGAGCCGCGACTTGTTCGCCTCCTGCTCGGCGAGGGCGGCGGCCGCGGCGGCGGCGGCCTCCTGGGCCTGCTGGAAGGCGGCCTCGGCGGCGATCCTCAGTTCCTCGCGCTTCTGCTTGGCGACGACGGCCTGATCGGCGAACGACTGGGCGGCCTGCTGGTCGCGCATCGCCGCGGCGTAGATGCCCTCGGCCTGCTCGGAGATCTTGCTCGCGTAGCCCAGGCGTGAGAGCAGGCTCTCGGCCTGGTCGGGGTTGGTGAAGAGCGACGCGGAGAGGTCGGCGCCGCCGGCGCGCGAGAGCTCGGCGACGAACTGGCCGGCGCGCAGTCGCGACTCCTCAGCCTTCGCGGCCGCCTCGTCGGACTTGCGCTGGAGCTCGTCGGCCTGGAAGGAGGCCTCGTCGAAGGCCAGCTGGGCCTCCTCGTAGAGGGCGCCGAGGCGCTCGGACTCGGCCTGCGCGGCGGCCGCGGCCTCGGCCAGCTGCACGAGCAGCGCGCGGAGCTCGTCGGCCTTCTGCTTGGCGGTGGCGACGTTCTTCCGCGCCTCGAGGACGTCGTCGAAGGAGGGGTAGCTCGCGGCGAAGGCGGGCCGCTCGGCGCTCGCCACGCCCGTGGTCACGAGGAGGAGTGCCGCGGCGATGCCGGCGATGAGCGTCGTCCAGCGGGCGCGGCGAGGCGCGGTCGCGCTCGTCGTCGTGCTCCGGCCCATTCCGCTCCCCCAGCGTGCGTGCTCGCGCATGTGCGTGATTCCCCATCCGGTGCAACGCGTTATGTCGCAACAATCACACGCGCACCATCGTTAACACTAACAACGGATGCACTCGAACGCGAGGCACCCGAACAGGGGAGTGTGCGAATCGCGCACTCCCGTCGTTCCGGGCACCGTAACCCGGGGTCGCCCGCACGCCCGGGAGGCGGTGCGGACGGTCGGCGAACCGGCCCGCGCCGCGCATCCCGGCCGGTTTGGTGTTTCGCGCGGACGGCGGGTATGCTCGTGCCTCGGTTGCTGTACGGCTCGCGCCGCTTCGGCCCCATCGTTTAGTGGCCTAGGACACCGCCCTTTCACGGCGGCAGCACGGGTTCGAATCCCGTTGGGGTCACCAGACCGCAGCAGTACAATTCAATACGCATGGCCCTGTAGCGCAGTTGGTTAGCGTGCCGCCCTGTCACGGCGGAGGTCGCGGGTTCAAGTCCCGTCAGGGTCGCCACGGCGACGAGCCCTCCCCTCGGAGGGGGCTTGTTCCGTCAGGAGCGAAAGCTCCGGTGCCGGAAGGCGCAGTGGGCGGCAACGCCCCACGGCTCTGTAGCTCAGTTGGTAGAGCGCACGACTGAAAATCGTGAGGTCACGGGATCGACGCCCGTCGGAGCCACCACGGCATCACCGCCAGGAACCCCCGCCGCGTGCGGGGGTTTCGTCGTTCTCGAGTCCTGCGCTTCGCGAGCGCCGCTCGGCGCAACGGGCGCAGCGGGCGCAACCTGCGCAAGGTGCGCACGGTGCGCAACTCAGGAACCTGTCGTCGCACTCCGCGAACCTGCGCGCGGCGCCAGCCGTCGAGGCGCAGTTCCTCCTGCGCTGCGCATGGGCCAGGCCGCTCGGTTCCCTCGGGGATCGGCCGCGCGCACCCACCGCCGCGCGCGTACTCTGGGGCCGCGCGCTCACGCGGGCGGGCATCCAGACGTCGAGGAGGACCCCATGGCGAACGACGGATTCAGCGCCGACGAGCGCGCCGCGATGAAGGAGCGCGCGGCGGAGCTGCGCGCCGAGGCGAAGCGCGAGAAGGGTGCGGCGAGGGCGGCCGCCGAGCTGCAGGACGTCCTCGACGCGATCGCGAAGCTCGACGAGGGCGACCGCGCGATCGCGGCGCGCGTACACGAGCTCGTCACCGCAGCGGCCCCGCAACTGGCGCCGCGCACCTGGTACGGCATGCCGGCGTACGCGCTCGAGGGCAAGGTCGTGTGCTTCTTCAAGGCGGCGGGCAAGTTCGACGCCCGCTACGGCGAGCTCGGCTTCAACGACCCCGCCCGGCTCGACGACGGCAGCATGTGGCCGACGGTGTTCGCGATCACGGCGATCGGGCCCGCGGAGGAGAAGCGCATCACCGAGCTCGTGGAGCGCGCCGTCGGCCGCTGAACCGCCGCTGGACGGAATCGAGCACGGCATCGCCCGTCCTCCTCGGCATCGCGCGTCGATCGCGGCGCGGCGCGGCGCGGCGCGTGTCCTCTTCCATGAGCGATCATCGGTACTGTCGGGCGCACCCGGCACGACGACGGCCCGACTCGGAGGATGAGGCGATGACCCAGGCAGCGGCAGGCTGGTACGACGACGGGGCCGGACGTCAGCGGTGGTGGGATGGCCAGCAGTGGACGGATCAGTACCAGGACCCGCAGCCCGCGAACGGCCCGGGCGCCCTCATCGAGCAGATCAGGGCCGACGCCGTCTCCGGAGCCCAGCCGCGCCCCGCGCCGACCGGGATGAGCTACGTGGTTCTCCAGGTCGTGCTCAAGGAGAAGCTCTTCGGCTCCGGGTCGGGCAATCTCACCGAGCTCGAGGGCGCCATCAACCGCCAGGCCGCGCTCGGCTATCGTCTGCATACGATCACCACCGCGTCGTCCGGGAGCAAGGGGATGGGCGGCGGCGACCGCATCCAGGCGACCCTGGTGTTCGAGAAGCTCGTCTAGCGATCGCCCCGGCCGCGTCACGCGGCACATTCGCGGCCGAATAGCCTGATGACGTGATCGTCGGCCTCGGCACCCTGCTCAACGTCACGACAATCGTCGTCGGCGCGGCCCTCGGCGTCCTCATCGGCCACCGCCTGAAGGAGCGCACGACGCGCGTCGTCACCGACGCCCTCGGCCTCATCACGATCGTGCTCGGCGGCCTCAACCTCGTCTCGCTGTCCGACGCCGCGTTCGTCGACGCGGTCGGCGCGGGCGGCACCTTCCTCGTCGTGATCGGCGCCCTGCTCATCGGCAGCATCATCGGATCCCTCGCGGGCATCGAGAGCCGCCTCGAGGGCTTCGGCGGGTGGCTGCAGTCGCGCTTCACGCGGAAGGGCGCGAGCGGAGCATCCGTCGCCGGACCGATCGACCCCGCGATCGTGGATGCTCCGCTCGTGCTCTCGCCCCGCGAGCGCTTCATCACCGGGTTCGTGGACGCGTCGCTCGTGTTCGCGATCGGCCCCCTCGCGATCCTCGGCGCCTTCCAGGACGGCACGGGTCAGGGCATCGACCAGCTCGCCCTCAAGGCGACCCTCGACGGGTTCGCGTCGATCGCGTTCGCGGCCTCGCTCGGCTGGGGCGTCGCGGCCTCGGCCCTGCCCGTCGGGATCTGGCAGGGGCTCCTGACGGCGCTCGCGTTCCTGCTCGGCTCGGTCATGTCGGGCGCGGCGATCGCGGCGCTCACCGCGACGGGCGGCGTGCTGCTGCTCGGCGTGGGGATCCGCCTGCTCAACCTGCGCCACATCGCCGTCGGCGACATGCTGCCCGCGCTCGTCGTCGCTCCCCTGCTCGTGGTCGGCATCCAGTCCCTCGGCATCGCCGGCTGAGCGGGGCGGGGCGGGACTGAGCGGAGCGGGCGTGATCGCGCGCGGCCGCGTCGGGAAGACTTCCGGGCCGCCCGTGGTTGGCTGAAGGCATGACCGACACCACCTCCCTCACCCCCGTCGACGGCGGCATCACCATGTACGGCGCCGACTGGTGCCGCGACTGCCGCCGCACCGAGGCCCTGCTCAACGACCTCGGCGTCGAGTGGACCAAGATCGACGTCGAGCAGTCAGCCGAGGCCGCCGCGCAGGCGCAGGCGATCAGCGGGCGCATGAACATCCCCGTCGTCGTCTTCCCCGACGGCTCGCACCTCGTCGAGCCGAGCGACGACGCGGTGCGCGAGAAGCTGAGCGTCTAGCTCCCGTCAGGCCAGCTGCCGCTGGAAGAAGCGGTGGATGCGCTGCCACGCGTCCTCCGCCTCCACCGGTCGCGGCCCCAGCCCCATCGTCGGGCCCATGAGCACGCGCATCAGCCGCGGCCCCGCCGGCCGCGCGTTGAGGAAGGCGTGACCCGCGCCGGGGTACTCGACCACGTCGTGGTCGATGCCGCGCGCGGCGAGAGCCGTCTCCAGTCGCTCGGCCGCGCCGGGCAGCGTGCGGTCGCGCCCGCCGAAGGAGCCGACGATCGGGCACGCGCCGTCGAGCACGTCGTCGAGGTCGGGCGGGAGCATCCCGTAGTTGACGGAGGCGGCGTCGTACGCGCCGGAGCCGGCGAGAAGCAGCGCGAAGCCGCCACCCATGCAGAAGCCGATGACGCCGACCGTGCCGCGCGCGTCGGGCCGGGCGAGCAGCAGCGCGCGGGCCGCGGCGATGTCGTCGAAGGCCGGTCCGGTTCCCGCGCGCAGCGCGCGGAAGGTCGCGACGAGGCAGCGGCGGCGGCCTCCTCGGCTGAACAGGTCGGGCATGAGCACGAGGTACCCGAGCCCGACGAGGCGCTCGAGGTGGTCGCGCATCGCGTCGTCGACGCCGAACACCTCGTGCACGACCACGAGAGCGGGGAAGGGGCCGGGGCGGTCGGGGACCCCGAGCAGGCCGCGCAGCTCACCCCCGCGCGGATCGCCGGGCTGCGGGATGACGACGTCGGTGAGGGTCATGCTCGGATGCTAGCCCGGGCGCCCGGGCGCCCCGGCCGAAAGGGGCGTACGCTCAGCCCGACAGGGTCGCCTCGGCTCTCGAATGGAGAGACATCATGGGTGAGAAGTCAGTGCGCAAGAGCTCGGGCAAGACCGCGGCCTCGAAGACGCTCAAGGAGAAGCGCGTCGCCAAGGCCGACAAGAAGGCCGCGAGCGACCGCCAGCAGAACCACGACGCGGTCTCCCGCGCCGCGAAGAACTAGCTAGCGACGCACGCCCTTCGCCGCGACGAGATCCTTCTCGTCGATCGGCGCGAGCCCGCGCGCCCGCTGATCGGCGAGGTAGGTGCGCGCCTCCTCCTGGCGCTCGCGCTCGACGCCGGTCGCGATCTCGGCCCGGATGTGCTCGTCGCGGAGACCGAACGCCTCGGTGAGCGAGAGGGCGTGCGGGCGCAGGCGCGGCAGCAGGCGGCCGTCGATGTACTCGGTGATGGCCTGCGCGCGCTGCCCCGAGAGGCGGCCGTGGATCAGGTACCAGGCGAGGTTCTTCTCGATCAGGGTGAAGCCGAACAGATCGCGGAGCCAGGTGAGGACCTGCTTCGTGCCGGGGTCGACGACCTCGTCGAGCGCGTCGGTGAAGGCCTCCCACTGGAGGAGCTCGCCGTGCGCGCGGGCCGCCTCGATGAGCTCGTTCTGGTGGCGGTTGAAGAGCGCCGCGGCCTCGGCCTTCGGCAGCTTGGATGCCGAGCGCAGCCGGCCGGCCAACTCGGCGACCATCGTCTCGACGCGATCGGTCAGCAGCTGGCGCTGCGCCGCGCTGCCGCGGACGTAGCCGACCGAGCGCGCGGTAGAGCCGAAGTCGACGACCGACTGGGCGAGGCGACGCAGGCCCGAGCGGTGCACCGCGGCCTCACCGACCTGCTCGACCATGTACGCGGCGAGCGCGCCGGCGTCGGCCTTGGCGAACTTGCGGGAGTAGTCGGTCAGCAGGCGCTTGGCGACGAGCTGGAGGAGGACGTTGTTGTCGCCCTCGAAGGTGGCGTACACGTCGAGGTCGGCGCGGAGCTGCACGAGCCGGTTCTCGGCGAGGAACCCCTGCCCGCCGCAGGCCTCGCGCGCCTCCTGGATGATGTCGAGCGCGCTCCAGGTGCTGAGCGGCTTGAGCGCGGCGGCGAGGGTCTCGAGATCCTGCCGCGACTCGTCGGTGTCGTCGGCGCCCGAGAAGACGGCGTCGAACTTGGCGAGGAAGACCTCGTGCGCGAACGACATCGCATAGGTCTGGGCGAGACGCGGCAGCAGGCGGCGCTGGTGGCGCTGGTAGTCGAGCAGGACGACCTCGTCGTCGGTGTCGGCCGTGAACTGGCGACGCTCGCTGCCGTAGCGCAGCGCGATCGTGAGGGCGAGCTTGCTCGCGACGACAGACGCGCCGTCGAGCGAGACGCGACCCTGCACGAGAGTGCCGAGCATCGTGAAGAAGCGGCGGCCGGGGCTCGCGATCGGCGAGGTGTAGACGCCCTGGGCGTCGACGTCGCCGTAGCGGTTGAGCAGGTTCGTGCGGGGCACTCGGACGTTCGTGAAGTGCAGGCGACCGTTGTCGATGCCGTTGAGCCCGCCCTTGAGCCCGTCGTCCTCGCCGCCGATGCCGGGGAGGAAGTCGCCCTTCTCGTCGCGGATCGGCACGTAGATGGCGTGCACGCCGTGGTTCACGCCGCGCGTGATGAGCTGGGCGAAGACCACGGCGGCCCTGGCGTGGATGGCGGCGTTGCCGAGGTAGTCCTTCCAGGCGGCGCGGAAGGGCGTGTGGATGACCCACTCGTCGGTCGCGGGGTCGAAGGTCGCGGTCGTGCCGACGGCCGAGACGTCGGAGCCGTGCCCGGTCTCCGTCATCGCGAAGGCTCCGGGGACGGCCAGGCTGAGGGCGTCGGGGAGGAGGGCGACGTGGTGCGCCTCCGTGCCGAGATGCTGGATCGCCGCGGCGAAGAGGCCCCACTGCACGCCGGACTTGATCTGCATGCTCGGGTCTCCGAGCACGAGCTCCTCGAAGCTCGCGATGTTGCCGCCGTGGTCCTCCTGGCCGCCGACCGACTTCGGGAAGGCCCGGTGCACGGAGCCCGCTTCGACGAGCAGGTGCAGCTGGCCGAGCACGCGCTCGCGATGGGCGTCCTTGCCCAGCTCGGGGTCGCGGTGGAACTCGGGGCGGGCCATGAGCTCGCGGGCGTGGAGGCGGGCCTCGGCCCACGAGCCGAGCAGCTGGCGGCCGAGGCTCTCGACGTCGACGGCGATGGCGTCGGTCTCGGGGGCGGCGGGCGAGGCGGGGAGGTCGGCGGCGGCAGCGGCAGCAGGGCCTGCCGCCTCGGCGGGCGCGGGGGTGGGAGCGGCGGTGCTGGCGGTCGTGGAGTCGGCGAGCGGAGTCATCTCTGTCCCATCGTGTGGAGCCGGAAGAAGGGCGAGGCTCGACCGCGGGCGGCGGCGAGCGTTCCCGACTGCGACAGTAGGAGCGCGAGCGCGGCACCGGGCGATCGTGGTGCGCGACGCACGAAGGGTCGACGGATGCTCGCGGCACGCGTTGTAGGAATCCGCGGGTTCCTGAGCGCCGCCATGGTGGACTCCCCACGGCCGTTCGCCGTGCGCTGATACCCCTGGGGGTATCCGCGGATCTGTGGCACGATGGACGCATGGCAACCGTAGACCTGACCTCGGCCGACTTCGAGCAGACCGTGACGGCCCCCGGGATCACCCTCGTCGACTTCTGGGCGGAGTGGTGCGGCCCGTGCCGCCAGTTCGCCCCCGTCTACGACAGGGCGAGCGAGCAGCACCCCGACGTGACCTTCGGCAAGGTCGACACCGAGGCCGAGCAGGCTCTCGCCTCCGCGGCGAACATCCGCTCCATCCCGACCCTCATGGCCTTCCGCGACGGCATCCTCGTCTTCGCCCAGCCGGGCGCCCTGCCGGGCCCCGCGCTCGAGCAGGTCATCACCGCCGTGAAGGGGCTCGACATGGACGATGTGCGCGCGAAGGTGGCCGCCGCGCAGGCCGAGGCCGGGCGCGGTCAGTAGCCCTGCGCATCCCGACATCGCCGGACGAGCGGCGCCCGGAACTGCGGGCGCCGGTCACGGCGGAATCGCGGCCTCCCGGGAGTAGCGTGTGCCGGTGACCTCACCGCGCACCCGCTGGATCGGCCTCTTCGTCATCAGCCTGGCCGTCTCGCTCATCATCGTCGACTCGACGATCGTCAACGTCGCCGTGCCGTCGATCGTCGACGAGCTCGGCATCACCTCGACCGAGGTGCAGTGGGTGCAGGAGAGCTACACGCTCGTCTTCGCCGCCCTGCTGCTCGTCTTCGGCACGCTCGGCGACCGATTCGGCCGGCGCAGGATGCTCGTCATCGGCGTGGTCATCTTCGCGCTCGCCTCCGTCTGGGCGGCGTTCGCCGACTCCGGCTCGACGCTCATCATGGCGCGCGTCGTGCAGGGAGTCGGCGGGGCGATGATCCTTCCATCGACGCTGTCGACCCTCAACGCGACCTTCCAGGGCCGCGAACGGGGCATCGCGTTCGCCGTGTGGGGCTCCACGATCGGCGGAATGGCCGCCGTCGGGCCGCTGCTGGGCGGCTGGCTCACGACCGACTACTCGTGGCGGTGGGCGTTCGGCATCAACGTTCCGCTCGGCCTTCTCATCCTCGTGGGGCTCATGCTGTTCGTGCCGGCGACGCGCGCCGAGCATCCGCCCGCCATCGACGTCGTCGGCGCCCTGCTCTCGATCGTCGCGAGCGGATCGCTCGTGTTCGGACTCATCGAGGGCCGCACCTACGGCTGGTGGTTCACGGAGGAGGGGCTCGTACTCGGCGACTGGGAGTGGCCGCTGGACGTCAGCCCCATCCCGTTCGCGTTCGCCCTCGCCGTCATCGCCGGCGCCGCCTTCGTCGCCTGGGGCCTCCGCCGCGAGCGGGAGGGCAGGTCGACCATGCTCGCGTTCGGCCTGCTCCGGATCCCCTCCTTCCGAAACGGCAACATCGCCGCGCTCATCGTCTCGATGGGCGAGTTCGGCATCATCCTGTCGCTGCCGCTGTGGCTGCAGAACGTGCTCGGGTACGACGCGCTGCAGACCGGCACCGTCCTGCTCGCGCTCGCCGGCGGGTCCTTCCTCGCGAGCGGCGCGGGCGGATCGCTGAGCGGGAAGGTCGCGGCGGTCTCGATCGTGCGCGTCGGCATCGCGCTCGAGATCGCCGGACTCATCGTCATAGGGCTCGTCATCGCGGTCGATACGCCCTGGTGGGCGATCGCGGTCGGCCTGCTGGTCTACGGCATGGGCGTCGGTCTCGCGACCGCGCAGCTCACGGGCGTCGTGCTGCAGGATGTCCCGGTCGCCGCGAGCGGGCAGGCTTCGGGCACGCAGTCCACGGCCCGGCAGCTCGGCTCCGCGCTCGGCATCGCCGTGCTCGGGACCGTGCTCTTCACGTCCCTCGGCGGCGCCCTCGACACGCGGCTCGAGGCCGACGGTCTGCCGACCGCCGCGCGCGACGAGATCGTCCAGGTCGTCGTCGACAGCGCCGGGGCGGCGATCCCCGCTCTCGACGCGCAGTCGGCGCAGGTGGCGATGGAAGCACGGCAGGCCTTCAGCGACGCGACACGGTACTCGGCGTTCGCCGCGGCGGGCTTCCTCGCGATCGGGCTCCTCGCGACGCTGCGACTCACGGGGTCGGGCGGCGGCGCGAGCGCCGGCCGCCGGGAGGAGCCGGGTGCTGCGGAGCAGGGTGCTTCGGAGCCGCGCGTCGGGGAGCCCCGCCCGGCCGAGGGCTAGAGCTCGGCCCGCGAGCGGAACGCCCGCCGCACCTTCTCGACGACCCCGTGCGCGGGCGGCTCGTTGTAGACGCCCGCGTACTCCTGGCCCGACATGCGCTGGATCTCGGCCATGATCGCGTCGGTCGCCTGTCGGCGGGCGCGCCCGGAGCTCGCGGGGCCGAATCCGCTCACATCGATCGGGTCGCCGAACTCGACCCGGATGCGCGCGAGCCGGATGCGCCTCGAGCCCACCGGCTGGAGATCCTGCGTCCCCCGCAGCGCGACGGGGACGACCGGGACGCCGGCGGTCAGGGCGAGCCAGGCGACGCCGGTCTTGCCGCGGTAGAGGCGGCCGTCGCGCGAGCGCGTGCCCTCCGGGTAGATCGAGAACGGCTGGCCGGCCTGAAGGCGGGCGAGCCCGGCATCGAGGGCGTCCTGCGCGGCCTTGCCCGCTCCGCGCTCGACCGGGATCGCCCCGACTCCGGTGAAGAAGGCCCGCGAGAGGGCGCCCTTCAGCCCACGACCGGTGAAGTAGTCGGACTTCGCGAGGAAGCTCACCGGTCGCTGGGCGAGCAGGCTGATGACGACGCTGTCGATGAAGGACAGGTGGTTGCTCGCGACGACGACTCCGCCACTGCTCGGCATCCGCCGACGACCGATGACGACGGGCCGGAAGACGAGACGCGCGATCGGCGTGAGCACGAGTCGGGCGAGCAGGGTCAGCACCGGGTCATCCTGGCAGGCGGCACATTCCGCCGTGGGCATGCGAGTCGCGGGCGGTCGGGTCAGTGGTCATCAGGCGGCGGCGGGAAGAACTCGTCGTCGGGCGGCATCTCGTCGAACGGGATCTCGGAGTAGTCGGCGCGAGCGGTGCGGGTCGGGGCGGCGCGCGACCGGAGGGGAGCATCCGTCATCGGCTCAGCGGGGGCGCCGGACGCGGAGGACCCCGCGGGATCGAGAGCGGCGGGCTCCTCGCCGCGGACGATGGCGAGCACGGCCTCGCCGAACTGGTCGAGCTTCTTCGCGCCGACGCCGCTGATCTGCCCGAGCTCGTCGAGCGTCGAAGGGGTCGTGAGGGCGATGCCGCGCAGCGTCGCGTCGCCGAACACGATGTACGCCGGGGCGTTGAGGGCGCGGGCGGTCGCACCCCGCCAGGCGCGCAGGCGCTCGAAGAGCGGCGCCGCGCCTGCCGGGAGGTCGGAGGGGGCGCTGCGCTTCGACGAGCGCGTCGGACGTGCGACCTCGCGGCGCAGACGGACGACGCGACCGCCGGTGAGCACCTCGGCGCTCGCCTCCGTGATCACGAGCGTGCCGTACCCGTCGCCGTGCACGGCGAGCAGTCCCTGGGCGAGCAGCTGCCGCACGACGCCGCGCCACTCCTGCTCGCTCAGCTCGGTGCCGATGCCGAACGTCGCGAGGTCGCCGTGCCCGAGCTGCTCGACGCGCGGCGTGCGCTTGCCGAGAAGGATGTCGATGAGCTGGCCGGCGCCGTAGCGCTGGCGGCGCTCGCGGTCGAGCCGCACGATCGTGGAGAGCAGCTTCTGGGCCGGCACGGTGCCGTCGAAGCTCTCGGGCGGCGCGAGGCACGTGTCGCAGTTGCCGCAGGGTGCGGACTGCTGGCCGAAGTACGCCAGCAGCTGCACGCGCCGGCACTCGACCGTCTCGCACAGCGCGAGCATCGCGTCGAGCAGCTGGCCCATCCGCCGCTTGTAGGCGGGGTTGCCCTCCGAGCGGTCGATCATCTGGCGCTGCTGAACGACGTCCTGCAGGCCGTAGGCGAGCCACGCGGTCGAGGGCAGCCCGTCGCGGCCGGCGCGGCCGGTCTCCTGGTAGTACCCCTCGACGCTCTTGGGCAGGTCGAGGTGGGCGACGAAGCGAACGTCGGGCTTGTCGATGCCCATGCCGAACGCGATCGTCGCGACCATGACGATGCCGTCCTCCCGGAGGAAGCGCGACTGGTGGTCGGAGCGCGTCCGGGCGTCGAGGCCCGCGTGGTAGGGCAGTGCGGGGATGCCGTGGTCGACGAGCGCCGCCGCGGTCTTCTCGACGGATGCCCGCGACAGGCAGTACACGATGCCCGCGTCGCCCGGGTGCTCCGTCCTGATGAGCTGCAGCAGCTGCTGCACCGGCTGGTTCTTCGGCTCGATGCGGTACTGGATGTTCGGGCGGTCGAAGCTCGAGACGAACGTGCGCGCCTGCTCGAGCTGCAGGCGCTGCTGGATCTCCGTCGCCGTCGCCGCCGTCGCCGTCGCCGTGAGCGCGATGCGGGGCACGCTCGGCCAGCGCTCGTGCAGCATCGACAGCGCGAGGTAGTCGGGGCGGAAGTCGTGCCCCCACTGCGAGACGCAGTGGGCCTCGTCGATCGCGAAGAGCGAGACGTTCAGGCGGTCGAGGAGGTCGCCCGTCGAGGGCACGGTCACGCGCTCGGGCGCCATGTACAGCAGGTCGACCTCGCCTGCGGCGAGAGCCCGCTCGACCTCGCGCCGCTCGTCGGGCCCCTGGATGGAGTTGAGGAACGCGGCGCGCACGCCGACCGCCTCGAGGGCATCCACCTGGTCCTTCATGAGGGCGATGAGCGGCGAGATCACGACGCCGACGCCCCCGCGCACGAGCGCGGGGATCTGGTAGCAGAGCGACTTGCCGCCACCGGTGGGCATGAGCACGAGCGCGTCGCCGCCGGAGACGACGTGGTCGATGATCTGCTGCTGGTCGCCGCGGAAGGCCGGGTAGCCGAAGACCGATTCCAGGATCGCCTGCGGGGTGCTCGCGCCCGGGCTGCGGCTGTCAGGTCGGGTCGCGGTCGTCGTCACCGGTCCAGGGTAGTCGTCGCCTCCGACGACGCCGGCCGCCGCCGAGCGATCGGGGGAGAGCGGTCTAGATGTGGATGGCCGGGTCGACCCAGAAGCCGTCGGCCCCCGTGCCGCGCGCGGTGCGATCGAGAGGGCGGGAGGTCGCGGGGATGCCGGTCGCGACCGAGTCGGGCGGGACATCCCTCGTCACGAGCGCGAGCGCGCCGATCTGCGAGCCCGATCCGATCGTGATGGGGCCGAGCACGGTGGCGTTCGCGCCGATGAGCACGCCGTCGCCGACCGTGGGGTGCCGCTTGCCCCTCTCGAGGGTGCGCCCGCCGAGCGTGACGCCGTGGTACAGCATCACGTCGTCGCCGATCTCGGCCGTCTCGCCGATCACGACGCCCATGCCGTGGTCGATGAAGAAGCGCCGGCCGATCGTGGCGCCGGGGTGGATCTCGATGCCCGTCCACCAGCGCGCGCCCTGCGCGACCATGCGACCGAGGAGCTTGGCGTCGTGCGTCCAGAGCCAGTGCGCGATGCGGTGCCACCAGATCGCGTGCAGCCCCGCCGACGTGAGGAAGACCTCGATGCCCGATCGCGCGGCGGGGTCGCGCAGGCGGGCCGTGGCGATGTCCTCGCGAACGCCCATCTAGGCGCGGAGGTCTTCGTACAGGACGCTCGAAAGGTAGCGCTCGCCGTAGCTGGCCACGATCACGACGATCGTCTTGCCGGCGTTCTCGGGACGCTTCGCGAGCTCGACGGCGGCGTGCAGGGTCGCGCCGGACGAGATGCCCGCGAGGATGCCCTCCTCCGTCGCCGCGCGACGGGCCATCGAGATCGCCTGGCCGATATTGACGTCCATGATCTCGTCGTAGACCTCGCGGTCGAGCACGCCGGGGACGAAGTTGGCGCCGATGCCGGCGATCTTGTGCGGGCCGGGCGCGCCGCCGGTGAGGATGGGGCTCTCCTCCGGCTCGACGCCGACGACCTGGATGCCGGGCTTCTGCTCCTTCAGGTACTGGCCCGTGCCGGTCAGCGTGCCGCCCGTGCCGATGCCCGAGACGAAGATGTCGACCGCGCCGTCGGTGTCGCTCCAGACTTCGGGGCCGGTGGTCGCGCGGTGGATGGCGGCGTTCGCCTCGTTCTCGAACTGGCGGGCGAGGATGGCGCCCGGGCGCTCGGCGACGATCTGCTCGGCGCGGGAGACGGCGCCCTTCATGCCCTCGGACCCGGGGGTCAGGACGAGCTCGGCGCCGTAGGCCTTGAGGAGCATCTTGCGCTCCTCGCTCATCGTCTCGGGCATCGTGAGCACGACGTCGTAGCCGCGCGCCGCGCCGACCATCGCGAGCGCGATGCCGGTGTTGCCGCTCGTCGCCTCGACCAGGGTGCCGCCCGCCGTCAGCTCGCCGCTCGCCTCGGCGGCGTCGACGATCGCGACGCCCAGGCGGTCCTTCACGCTCGAGGACGGGTTGAAGAACTCGAGCTTCGCGAGCACCGTGGCGCCGGCGCCGTTCGTGATCGCGTTGAGCTGCACGAGGGGGGTGTTGCCGAACACCTTCGTGATGTCGGAGTAGATGCGGGCCATGGCGTTCTCCTCTGGGGGAAGTCGTGGTGGGCGAGCCGTCGCCGGTCGCCTCTCAGCGTAGAGCGCGCGAGCCTCGAGCGCCCCTGACGGGGCGCGCTCGCGTGCACCACCCACCCTCAACGCGGGGAGCGACCGGTTGATTCCCTCCGGGTCGGAACTCGCGCGCTAGAGGTCGCCGCCCGCGACGGCGAAGGTGTCGCACGCGGTGACCCCGCGCTCGAAGCCGACGGTGAACCAGCGCTGGCGCTGCTCGCTCGAGCCGTGCGTCCAGCTCTCGGGCGAGACCTGTCCGCTCGTCTGCTCCTGGATGCGATCGTCGCCGATCGCCTCGGCCGCATCGAGGGCCTGCGCGACCTGCTCGCTCGTGATCGGCTCGAGCAGGGCATCCGGCCCATCGGACGCGGCCCCCGCCCAGGCGCCGCCGTAGCAGTCGGCCTGCAGCTCGAGGCGCACGGCGTCGGACTCGGGCCCGGTGCTCTGCTTATCGGCGGCCTCGAGCGCGCCCGTGATCTTCTGCATGTGGTGGCCCCACTCGTGGGCGACGACGTACATCTCGGCGAGCGGGCCGCCCTCGGCGCCGAAGCGCGTGCGGAGGTCATCGTAGAAGCCGGTGTCGAGGTAGATCGTCTCGTCGTTCGGGCAGTAGAACGGGCCGACCGCGCTCGTCGCCTGGCCGCAGCCGGTGCTCACCGACTGCTCGAAGATGATCGCGCCCGGGCCGCGGTACTGCACGCCGAGGTCGGGGGCGACGTCGATCCAGAACTCCTCGAGCGACACGGCGGCGCCGGCGACGCGGCAGTCGACGCTCGCGTTGGCGTCGGCGCCCGTGTCGCACTCGGCGAGGGCCGTCGTCTCGGGGGCCGGCCCCGCTGCGGAGCCTCCGCCTCCGAGAAGCCCGCTGAGGTCGACCCCGGTGAACTGGGAGATCAGGAAGACGGCGATGATGCCGATGAGGCCACCGCCGCCGCCGATGGCGAGCCCGCGCCCGCGCCCGGAGCGGCGGACGGAGGAGCCGGAGATGTCAGCATCGTCTCTGAAGGTCACCCCGCGAACCTACTCCCCGTGACGCCGGGGCGCGAAGGGGGTTGCGCGCACGGGAAAGCGGGGCGGAGAGCATGCTCTCCGCCCCGCTTCAGTGGGGGATGCCCGGCTAGGCCGCCCGGGGCAGGCGCGCCGGCTTGCCGGCCACCTTGCGCTCCGCGCTCTCGCTGCTCGCCGACTCGTAGCCGGGAGCGTTGGCGGTGACGACGACCGCGATGCGAGCACCGGCGTCGGCGGCGGTCACGAGGTAGGTCGCGCCCGTGGCGCCCTCGATCGGCTCGCCGTCGCGCAGCCACTGGTAGGCGAGCTCCGCGCCCTCGACCGAGAGGACGGGGGCCTTGGCCCGCGCCTCCTTGCCGATGACCACGGGGCCGATGACCTTCGCGGTCTCGATGACGTCGATCGCGCCGAGGGTCTCGGCGATCTCGAAGGCGACGCTCGCCTCGGTGCCGTTGTCGGGCACCGCGATCGTGAGCTGCTGGGCGCCCGTGACGCCCTCCGGCACCGTGAAGGTGACCGTCGCACGACCCGTCTCGTCGGAGCGGCCGACGATCGTGGCGTCGATCGGAGCCGAGCCGAGGATCTCCTCGCCGAGGCTCACGACGACGTCCGCCTCGCGGTCGCCCTGGTTGGTGAACAGGAGCGAGCTGAGGGCGAGCGTCACCTGGTCGCCGGCGGTGTAGCCGTCGGCGTCAGGGGCGCTGATCGAGACGCCGACCGAGCGCTGGGCGAAGTCGGGCGAGATCGGGGTGTTCGCCCCGACGTAGTCGACGAACGCCTGCAGGTCGATGCGACCCGAGTCGGCGCGGTCCGTGCCCTGCGCGAGGGTGAAGAAGTTGTCTCCACCGGCGGCGAGGAACGAGTTCGCGACGACGCGGATCTGCTGGTCGGCCGTCACCGGCGCGCCTCCGAGGAGCATCGTGCCGATGCGCTCGCCGGCGGGCTTCGTCGGGTCGTAGTCGTACTCGAGCGTCGAGGAGACGCCGAGCTTGAGGAACGGCCGGCTGCTGCCCGCGGGCTGCCACTGCTCCTCCAGCACCGCCCGGAGCTGCGCACCCGAGAGAGTCATGGTGAACAGCGTGTTGGCGAAGGGCTGGACGTTGGCGGCCTCGCGGAAGGTGAGGTTGCCGGCCGGGTCCAGCTCGCCGCTCGCGGCGTAGAGCAGGTTGGCGCGAAGGCCGCCCGGGTTCATGAGCGCCACCTCGGTGCCGAGATCCTGCGTCGCCCACAGCTGGGCGTCGGCGACCTCGTTGCCGAGCGTCGACTCCGCCCCGCGGTTCTCGTTCTGGGCCCCGTTCTGGCCCGTGAAGTCGACGCCCCGGAGGAAGTCATCGGTGATCGCGCCGAGGCTCTCGTTGCCGGCCACCGCGGCGAACGCGACGGCGTCGGCGACGATGGCGGCGATCTCCGGGTCGGGCTGAGCCGCGCCCACGAGCGGCTTGACGCCGGCCGTGATGCTCAGCAGCTCGTTCGACTCGGGGTCGACCGACAGCTCGAGGTGACCGTAGGCCTCGCCGTACTGCCCGCCCTGGATGAGCGGCATGACCTCGTCGGTGCCGGGGACCGGGACCTCGAGGTCGTACTGGAGGTGGGTGTGGCCGGAGACCACGGCGTCGACCTTGCCGACGACCCCGTTGATGAGGTCGCCGAACTCGCTGTCGCCGGTGGCGGCCTCGAGCGTCGTGGTCGGGGCGCCCTCGTGCACGATGAGGATCACGACATCCGCCTCTCCGTTCGCCGCGTCGCCGTCCTGCAGCTGGTCGGACACGCGCACGGCGGCGGCGGTCATGTCGCCGAAGTCGAGCGTCGAGATGCCGTCCGGGCTCACGAGCGAGGGCATGCTCTCCGTCAGGACTCCGACGAAGCCGACCTTCACGCCGTCGACCTCGACGACCTCGTACTCCTGGTAGGCGGGGGTCTGCGTGCCCTTCTCGTAGATGTTCGCGCCGAGGTAGGGGAAGTCGGAGTTCGGGATGACCCGCTCATCGACGTCCGCACGGCCCTGGTCGAACTCGTGGTTGCCGAGCGCGCTGAGGTCGAGACCCATCGCGTTGAGCGCATCGAGAGTCGGCTCGTCGTTCTGGATGAAGGAGGTGAACGTCGAGGCGCCGATGCTGTCGCCCGCGGAGATGAACAGCGTGTTCGGGTTCGCGGCGCGCGTGGCCGCGACGAGACCGCCGAGGACGGCGGCGCCGGCGGCCGGCGGCGCGGCCTCGAGGCGGCCGTGCAGGTCGTTGATCGTCAGGATGTCGATCTCGACCGGGGGAGGCGTGGTGCTCAGGCCGACGACGACGGGGTCGTGGTCGCTCGAGCGGAAGACGGTGCCGGCCTCGGTCGCGCCGAAGGCGTACTGGCGGTCGCTCCACTCGGCCGAGTTGATGCTCCAGACGCCGACGCCCGTGACCTGCTCCGCGATCCCGGGGCTCGCGATGGCGTGGTCGAGCGAGCCGAGCTCGCCGTCGAAGGTGTAGGTGTACTGGTCGTCGGTCAGGTCGGCGACGAGGTCGCTCCAGCCGGCGTCGGTGAGGGCCTGGATCGGGTCCTCCTCGCTGTACGAGTTGAAGTCGCCCATGAGCAGGACGTTCTCGCCGGCCTCGCCGGGCAGCGTCTCGACGAGCGCCGCGAGGGCGTTGGCCTGCTCGACGCGCTCGGCGGTGAAGAAGCCCTGGCCGTCGGCGGGCTCGGTGCCCGAGCCGCCCTTGGACTTGAAGTGGTTCGCGATGACGGTGAACTCGATGCCGCCGGAGGCGAAGGTCTGGCCGATCGGCTCGCGCGCGATGTCCCAGACCGTCTCGTCGATCTGCGTGAAGCTGTCGCCGACGGGGGTGACCGCGGCGGGCTTGAAGATGATCGCGTTGCTGATGACGTCGACGATCGAGGCATCGGTCAGCGCGACGGGCGTGCGGACGTAGTCCCACGTGCCCGCGCCGGCCTGGGCGTTGAGCGCCGCGACGAGCGCCTGCAGCGCCTCGTCGGTCGGTTCGCCGAGCGCCACCGAGTTCTCGATCTCCTGGAGCGCGACGACGTCGGCGTCGAGGCCGTTGATGGCCGCGACGATCTTCGACTCCTGGATGGCGAGCTGCTCGGCGGTGCGGGCTCCGCGCGCCTCGCTGTTCTGCGTCGTGAGGGTCGTGAAGTAGTTGAGCACGTTGTAGGCGGCGACGCGGATGTCGCCCCCGACCTCGGGCGCCGCGGCGGGGCGCGGGTTGCGCGTCTCGAACGTGACCCCCGACTGCGCGGCGGTCTCGGTGGAGGTCGGCCGCTGCGGCTGGAGTCGCCACTGGTCGAAGCCGTAGGTCAGCACCATGCCGGCCGTCGGGAAGACGACCCTGTCGCCGTTGCGGACGACGGCGTCCTTGCGGAAGTAGGGCTGGTCGCCGGGGTGGGTGCTCGAGGTCACCTGAGCGTTGAACCCGTCGTCGAGAAGGATGCGCGAGGCGCGGTTGGCTGCGGCGATCGCGTCGGCCTCGGGGCCGGCGTCGACGAGCTCGGTGCTCTTGACCGCGAGCTCGGCGGGGCTCAGCCAGAGAGCGCCGAAGCGGAACAGCTCGTGGCTGGAGGAGACCAGGTAGTCGCCGCTCGGCGCGACGAGCATGTCCTCGAAGGCCTCGCGCTCGGCGCCCGTGACGTCGGTCGGGAGGGCGACCGGGGCGGGAACGCCCACGGCGGCCTCGACGAGGGTGACCTGGCCGGCGGTCGTCGCGCTCACCTGGGTCTGCCCGAAGTACTCGGAGGCGACACCGGTGACCTCGACGAGGTCGCCGATCGCGACGGCGTGCGCCTGGCTGCCGGTGAAGACGAAGAGCCCGTCGGAGACGCCGGGGGTCGTGTCCTCACCCGGGGTCTGGATGTAGAACCCGCTGTAGCCGCCGGCGCCGCGGTGGTCGGCGACGACGACGCCCTGCACGGTGACCGACTGGTTCACGAGAGGCGTCGACGCCCCCGGGCCCTGCACGTCGGCGATCGGGATGTGGGTGCTGGCCATGGCGGGCGTCGCGGTGATGCCCGCGAGGCCGAGGCCCACGCAGACGGCGGTCGTGAACGCCGTCGCGCGCGCGGTCGCGCGTACGCGGCCGCCCTGAGAGGTGGATGACATGGTGCGCTGAGCTCCTTGGGGTGGGAGGGCGATGGGGTGCGTCCCCCTGAACGGGGGTCAGAACGAACCATAAGCACAGAACGGTCGATGCACCTAGTGCTCACATGAGTGGTCACGCGCTGTTCACGTGCTCGATGGAGCGGGCGTCTCGCGGACGACCCCCGGTCGTCGGGCGCCCGTCACGGTACGGCGGCCGCGTGAACGCGCGACGACGCCGAGGTGAGCAGGGGGTGCCAGGATCATGGCATGCGCCGGATGCCCGGCCGCCCACCCCGTCCCCAGCCCCGGAGGTCCCATGCTCACGGTCGTGCTCGGCCTTGCCGGCGCTCTCGTCTACGGCGCGGCCGACTTCGTCGGGGGGCTCGCCGCGCGCCGCATCTCGGCGCTGCGGGTCACCGCGCTCGGCGCCGTATCGGGCGTCGTGCTCCTCATCGCGGGCGCGCTCGTCATCCCCGGCCGCTGGTCGGCCGAGGCGCTGCTGTGGGGCGGCATCTCCGGCCTGACCGGCGCCGTCGCGATCGCGCTGCTCTACGCGTGCCTCGCGATCGGTCCGATGAGCATCCTCTCGCCCCTGACGGCCGTGACCTCCGCGATCGTGCCGCTCACCTGGGGTCTCGCCACCGGGTCCGAGCTCGGTGCGCTCGCCTACCCCGCCTTCGCGCTCGCACTCGTGGCGGTCGTGCTCGTGGGCGTCGTACCGGGCGAGGGCGCCGTGCGTCCGACCGCGCGCGGCCTGATCATGGCGACGATCTCGGGCACGCTCATCGGCGCCTTCTACATCCTCATGGAGCAGACGCCCGTCGACAGCGGCCTCGTGCCCCTCATCGCCAACCGCGCCGTCAACGCGACGCTCATGGTGACGGTCATCGTGCTCCTCGCGATCGTCGCGGGGCAGAAGGGCATGGCGGCGGATGCCCGGCTCGCCGTGCTCGACGGAGCCCACGGCGCCCCGCACGCCCTCACCGCGCCGCGCGGCCCCGGCGACGCGGTGCGCGCGAGCGCGGCCGCCCTCCGGCGAGGGTGGCGCGGCGGCATCGTGCTCGGCCTGCTGTGCGGCGTCCTCGACGCGGGGGCGAACGTCATCGCGCTCGTGGGCCTGCGGCTGGGCGACCTGGAGGTCGTGTCGGTGCTCACCGCGCTGTACCCCGCCGGCACGATCCTGCTCGCGGCGCTCGTGCTGCGCGAGCGCATCGCTCGGCTGCAGTGGGTCGGGCTCGTGCTCGCTCTCGCGGCGAGCGCGATGCTCGCGGTGTCCTGAGCAGAGCATCCGCCCTCGAGGTCGCGTGCGGACGCGAACGGCCCGGCACCCCCTGAGGGGCCCGGGCCGTCGTGGCGAGGGTGCGGCTAGAGGGCCGCGAGCTCGTCGAGCAGACGGTCGCCCGCGCGCACCTCGTCGGTGCTCGCGACGATCTCGGCGCGGTCGAGGAGCTCCTCGAAGCGGCGGCGGCGCGGGCGCGTGATGAGCGTGACGACCGTGCCGACCTTGCCCGCGCGGCCCGTGCGGCCCGAGCGGTGCAGGTACGTCTTGTACTCGTCGGGCGCGTCGGCCTGGATGACGAGTGAGATGTCGTCGACGTGGATGCCGCGCGCGGCGACATCGGTCGCGACGAGCACGTTCACGCGACCGCTCGTGAGCTTGTCGAGGTTGCGCTGACGGTTGCGCTGGTTGAGGTCTCCGTGGAGGCTCGTCGCCGGAATGCCGGCGTCGTCGAGCTGCTCGGCGAGCTCCTCGGCGAACGCGCGCGTGCGGGCGAAGACGAGAGTCTTGCCGGCGCCCGAGGCGAGCTGCTCGATGACCGCGCGCTTGTCGCGCTGCTCGACGAGGAGCACCTTGTGGTCGATCGTCGAGGACTGCTGGTCCTCGCCGGCGACCTCGTAGACCGAGGGGTCGTGGAGGAACTCGGTGACGAGGTTCGCGACGCCCGAGTCGAGGGTCGCCGAGAACAGCAGCTTCTGGCCGCCGTCGGCGGTCTCGCGGAGGATGCGCTGCACGGGTTCGAGGAAGCCGAGCTCGCACATGTGGTCGGCCTCGTCGAGCACCGTGATGACGACCTCGCTCAGGTCGAGGCGGCCCTGCTGGATGAGGTCCTCGATGCGGCCGGGCGTGCCGATGATGATGTCGACGCCGCGCTGGAGGGCGCCGACCTGACGGCCCTGGGGAACACCGCCGTAGATCTGCGTCGTGAACAGGCCCACGCTGCGGGCGATGGGCTGGACGGTCGCGTCGATCTGCAGGGCGAGCTCGCGCGTCGGGGCGAGGATGAGCGCTCGCGGGTTGCGGCCGGGCTGACGACGACGGCCGCCGCCGTTCTCCATGAGCCGCTCGACGAGGGGCGCGCCGAACGCGATCGTCTTGCCGGAGCCCGTGCGACCGCGGCCGAGGACGTCGCGGCCGGCGAGCACGTCGGGGATCGTCGCCGCCTGGATCGGGAACGGGCTGTGGGCGCCGAGCTCGGCGAGGGTGCGGGCGATGTTGTCGCCGAGACCGAGGTCGCGGAAGGTCACGCCCTCGACGTCGGTCGCGAGCACGGCGTCGGCCGTGAGGCGCGCGAGCACGACGTCGTCCTGCGGCCCGGTGTGCTGGGCGCGGGTCGGATAGAACTCGGAATCGCGGCGGGCCGGGCGCTCGTCGCGGTCGAAGGAGCGCGCGGGGCGGGCGTCGCGGTCGAAGCGGTCGTTCGAGCGCACCGGACGCGCATCGCGAGCGAAGCGGTCGTTCGAGCGCGCGGGACGAGCGTCGCGATCGAACTCGCGGCGCGCCGGGCGCGCATCGCGGTCGAACGAGCGCGCGCCGCGATCGGCGTCGCGCGCCGGGCGCGCCGGGCGCGCCGTGCTCTCGGCGCCGCGGGGCCGCCACTCGGGCCGGTGAGCCGTGCGGCCCGTGCCCGTGCGGTCGACGTGCACGTCACGGCTGGGGCGACCCGTGCGGGCGCCGGCGCCGCGGCCGACGGTGCCGCTCCGCGGAGTCGAGCGGTCGAAGCGGTCGACGCGGTCGTTCGAGCGGGTCGGACGCGCATCCCGGTCGAAGCGGTCGGCCGAGCGCGCGGGACGCGCATCCCGGTCGAAGCGATCGTTCGAGCGCGCGGGGCGCTCGTCGCGGTCGACGGGGCGCGAGCGCTCGGGAGCGTGGCCGCGGTCGACGCGCTCGTCACGCGACCAGCGCGCCTTCTTGACCGGGGCATCCGCATCATCGGGGCGGTGGCCGCGGTGCTTGGGGCTGCGGGAACCGGCCGGAGCGGCGGTCGAGCGGGCAGGGGCGTGGGCGCGCGAGGGGCGGCCCTTGTTGTTCTGGGGCATGGTGCTTTCCGGGGTAGAGCAAGAAGCAGCGTCGACGCGACGGCGTCGTTCCCGGGCACTCATCGACCGGGCCGATACATCCTGAAATGGTGTATTCCGCGCCTTCTGGCGGGGAAACCGGCCCGGGAGACGCACACAATGGCACGCGGATCGCTCCGCGCCGTCTCCCAACCGACCCTTCAGCGTACCCGACGGGCTGGCTTAAGCCCAGGCCGCCCAGCGCTTACCCTGGTGACCACTGTGCCAGCCCGAGCCCTGCCCGCCTCCGCCGCGCGCGCGATCATCGCTGCGGCGGCCGTCGGCGCGCTCGCGGTCGGACTGCTCGCGGGCTGCGGCGCGACCGAGCAGGAGGCCGCGCGCGAGCAGGCGATCGCCGCGGCGGCGCCCGAGAGCGCGGTCTTCCCGCTGTCGGCGCAGCCCGAGGCGGAGATCACCGAGGACGTTCCGATCGCGAACTTCGGCGCGGGCGACGGCGTGAGCGTCGACGTGTGCCGGCCGGCGGACGGCGGCGCGACCGGCGGCGCCTCGACCGACGAGGCGCGCCCGGCGGTGCTCGCCGTCCACGGCGGCAGCTGGGCGCGCGGCGACAAGGCGCACCCGACGTGGCGCACGATCTGCCAGTGGCTCGCGAGCTCGGGCTTCGTCGGCGTCTCGGTCAACTACCGCCTCGCCCCGGCTCACCCCTACCCGGCCGCCGCCGACGACCTCACCGCCGCGATCGCGTGGGCGCAGGACGCGTCGACCGCGGCCGAGCACGGCATCGACCCCGAGTCGATCGCCCTCCTCGGCGGCAGCGCGGGCGGCAACCTCGTGTCGCTCGTCGGCCTGCGCAGCGCGAGCTCCGATCGCATCGACGCGGTGGATGCCGTGGTCACCCTCTCGGCCCCGCTCGACCTGACGGTCGGCTCGGCCGCCAATCCCGTCTTCGAGCAGTCGATGCTCGACTACCTCGGCTGCGCCGATCGTGCCGAGTGCCCGGCCGCGATCGAGGCCTCGCCGCAGTTCGCGATCGCGCCGGGCGGCCCCGACTTCCTCGTCGTGCACGGAACGGAGGAGGAGCTGATCCCGGTCGGGCAGGCGACGCCGTTCGCGCTCGCGCTGCGCGAGGCGGGCATCCGCGTCGAGCTGGACCTCATCGAGTCGTCCGCGCACTCGGTGGGCCTCCTCGACGACGCGCTCGCCGAGCGCATCGCGTCCTTCCTGCGCGAGCGCCTCCAGCCGGCCGCGGCCCTCGCGCTCGAGGAGCCCGGAGCCGAGGAGCCCGCGCCGTGAGCCTCGCCGTCGCCGCGGAGGCCCCGCGGCAGGCCGACGTCGAGCGCCTTCTGCGCGACGGCGAGGCCTACGCCCTCAGCCTGTACCCCGCCGACAGCTGCTACCTGATGTCGGTGGACGAGCTCGCGGGCGACGAGGTGACCGTCATCGTCGCCCGCGCCGAGGGCCGAGCCGTCGGCATGGCCGCCCTCGTCGACCGCGGCGACGGATCGGCCGAGCTCAAGAGGCTCTTCGTCGACGAGCGGGGCCGCGGCCGCGGTGTCGCCACGGCGATCATGGATGCCCTGGAGCACGCCGCGCGCGAGCGCGGGGTGCGCATCCTGCAGCTGGAGACCGGGCCGAAGCAGCTCGCGGCCATCGCGCTGTACGAGCGGCGCGGCTACGCCGTCATCGACGCGTTCGGGCCGTACGTCGGCGACGCGTTCAGCGTCTGCATGGAGAAGGATCTCTCGGCTCCTAGCACCTGAGCGGCGGCTGTGCCACCGATTGTCGGCGCTCGCTCGACCGGCGTACCGTGGCCGTCGCGCGAGATCAAGGGGCGATACCGCGTCCTCCCCGCCGCGAGCGGACGAGGGTCATCGAACGACTGCCGACGATGTCTCAGGGTCGATCATGCTTATTGCGAAACTGCACGTGAATCTCACCTCCTACGTACTGGACGAGAGCGTCGCCCTCGCCGAGCTCGCTCGCGACATCGAGAGCGCGGCCCGCTCCGGGGGCGCCTTCGTCCCCGTCCGCACCTGCGACGGCGTCGAGCGCTCGGTGCTCATCACTCCATCGGTGGTCGTCGAGATCGAACCGCTCGAGATGGCGGATGACGCCCACGCCGAGACCGCCGTCGAGCCCTCGGCCGTCACCGAGATCGGGACCGGCGACTGGGAGACCCACTCGGGCGAGCTGTCGACCTTCAGCGGACTCGAGCGATACGAGGCGCGGAGCCCGAGCTACTTCAGCTGGTGACCTCGGCCGCGTGGGCCCCTCGGTGCGCGCGCTTCTCCTCGCGGCGCTCCTTGGCTCCTTCGACGAGGTAGTAGAGCGCGGGCAGCACGACCAGCGTCAGCAGCGTCGACGACACGAGGCCGCCGATCACGATGATGGCGAGCGGCTGCGAGATGAACCCGCCCGAGCCGGTCAGGCCGAGGCCGAGCGGCAGGAGCGCGAAGATCGTCGCCGCGGCCGTCATGAGGATGGGGCGCAGTCGCCGCGAGGAGCCCTCGATGACCGCCTCCCGGGCTCGCATCCCCCGCTCGCGGTACTGATTGACGAGGTCGACGAGCACGATCGCGTTCGTCACGACGATGCCGATGAGCATGAGCACGCCGATGAGCGAGGGCACCCCGAGCGGGATGTCGGCGATGAGCTGCAGCGCGATCGCGCCGGTCGCGGCGAAGGGGATCGAGATGAGCAGCAGGAGCGGCTGGCGCAGCGACTTGAAGGTCGCGACCATGACGACGTAGACGATGAGGATCGCGGCGAGCAGCGCGAGCCCGAGCTGGCTGAACGCGTCGGCCTGCTGCGAGGTGACGCCGCCGAGCGAGGCGCTCGCGCTGTCGGGCAGCTCGAGCTCGTCGATCGCGGCCTGCACGACGGCCGAGGCCGACCCGACGTCGTCGGTGCCGGGCGTGATCGTGATCGTCGCGCTGCGGGTGCCGCGGATCGTGGTGATCGACGCCGGCCCGTCCTCCTGCTCGACGGTCGCGAGCTCGCTGAGCGGCACCGGCCCCGCCGCTGTCGGGATGGGGAAGTCGCGGAGCTCCTGGACGGTGGTCGGGGCATCCGGATTCGGGATGTAGATCGACAGGCTTCGCTCATCGATGACGACCGATCCGACCGAGGCCGGGAACATCGCGGCGGTCACGATGCCGCCGACCGCCACCTCGCTCAGGCCCAGCTCGGCGGCGCGGGCGCGGTCGACCTGGATCGCGAGGTAGGGCTGGGTGTCGGAGAGGTTGCTGCGCGCCTCGGCGGTCACGTCGAGGTCGCGGACCTCGTCGAGGACGGTCTGCGCGGCCGCCTCGAGGTCGTCCTGGCCCGCGGCGGTGATGTCGACCTCGATGTCGGAGGAGGCGAACCCGCCGCCCGCCGCCTGCACGCTCAGCTCGCCGACGCCGTCGAGGCCCTCGACCGCGTCGCGCACGTCCGCCTGCAGCTGCGTCTGGTCGACGTCGGGGTCGGTCGTGATCGAGTAGGTGATGTCGCTGCCGCCGCCGAACACGGCGCGGATCGACGCGCCGTCGGAGCCGATCGACGCCTGCACCGTCTCGATGCCATCGATGTCGGCGAGCGCGTCCTCCACGGTCGTCGCCGCCGCGTCGAGCGCGTCGAGGCTCGCGCCGTTGTCGAGCGACTGCGTCACCGTGAGCGTGTTCTGACCCGAGTCGCCGATGAAGTTGGTCTTGAGGTTCGTGGCGAGCGCACCCGTGCCGCCGAGCACGAGCACGGCGAGCAGGAGCGTCGCGACCGGTCGACGGAGCGTCCAGCGGATCACCGGCAGGTAGCCGCGCTGGAGGCGGGTCGGGCGGGCGGATTCCTCCTCGATGGAGGCGGGCCGGGCATCCGCCCCCTCGGCGACCGCCGTGACGTCCTTCGGCGCCCGCAGGAACCAGTACGAGAGCACCGGCACGATCGTGAGCGAGACGAACAGGGAGGCGGCGAGCGCGATCGCGGTCGTGAGGGCGAAGGGGCGGAACAGCTCGCCCGTGATGTCGCCGACGAGCGCGAGAGGCAGGAAGACGGCGATCGTGGTGACGGTGGATGCCGTGATCGCCGTCGCGACCTCCTTGACGCCGACGAGGATGGCGGTCTTCTTGTCCTCGCCGAGGCCGAGGTGCCTCTTGATGTTCTCGACGACCACGATCGAGTCGTCGACGACGCGGCCGATCGAGATCGTGAGCGCGCCGAGCGTGAGGATGTTGAGCGTGTACCCCGACGCCTGCATGCCGATGAAGGTCAGCAGCACGGAGGTCGGGATCGAGATGGCGGTCACGAGCGTCGAGCGGATCGACAGCAGGAAGACGAGGATCACGATCACGGCGAAGAACAGCCCGAGCAGGCCCTCGGTCGCGAGCGACTCGATCGACTTCTCGATGAACGGCGCCTGGTCGAAGACGATCGTGAACTCGGTGCCGTTCCCGATCGACTCGGCGATGGCCGGGAGCGCGGCCTGCACGGCGCGCGAGACGTCGACGGTGTTGCCCGCGGGGGTCTTCGTGACGCCGAGGGTCAGGGCGTCCTCGCCGTTGACGCGGCTGTAGCTCGTGACCGGGTCGCTCACGATCGCCACGTCGGCGACGTCGTCGATCGTCGTGATCGCGCCGTCGGCGGTCGGCTCGGCGCCTGGGAGGGGGAGTGCGGCGAGCTCGTCGGCGCTCTCGATGCGCACGCCGGACAGGACGGCGAGGGTGCGGTCGTCCTCGGTGATCGTGCCGGCGGGGAGGAGGACCCCGTTCGCGTCGAGCGCGTCGGTGATGTCGGCGTTCGTGAGTCCGCGCGCGGCGAGGGCCGCGGCATCCGGCGTGATCGTCACGCGGTCGCCCACGGCGCCCTGGACCGACACCTCGCGCACGCCTTCGAGGTCGGTGAGGTCGGTCACGGCCTGCTCCTCGAGCGCGTCGGCGAGGGCGCCGGGCTCGAGATCGCTCGTGACGGCGATCTGGAGGACGGGGAAGTCGTCGATCGAGCCGGTCAGCACCTGCGGCTCGACGTCGGCGGGCAGGTCGAGCCGGTTCACGGCGAGCTGAACGCGCTGCTCGGCGCGCGCGATGTCGGTGCCGAACGCGAACTGCGCCGAGACGACCGAGAAGCCGGTGCTCGAGGTCGCATTGGAGGCCTCGAGCCCGGCGACGCCCTGGATGGCGGTCTCGATCGGGGTCGAGACGTCCTGCTCGACGATCGCGGGGGCCGCGCCCTGGTACTGCGTGAGGACGATGACCTGCGGGAAGCTGACGGAGGGGATGAGCTCCTGCTTGAGGCTCGTCAGCGCGATCCCGCCGAAGAGGCCGACGACGATGGTGACGAGCGCGATGAGGGCTCGGTTGCGAAGGCTGAACACCGACAGCAGATGCACGGAGGACTCCGGTCAGGAAGGATTCGCCGACGTCGGCGCGGGGTGTGAACGCTGGCCAGCATCCCAGCGTTCGCTGTGCGTTCGCAAAGCGAGGGATGCACGGGGCCCTCGAATGTGACCGATCGGTCAGGACGCCCGCGGGGCGTTCGCGCGCTGCGTGCATGACGTCGCGCGTCGCCCCGAGTTGTCCGACTGGCGACTTCACGATGGACTGAGCGCATGACCATCGCGCGCGCCGGCTCGACGCGCACCGCCGTCCGCCGCTGGGCGCAGCTGCTGCTCGGGCTGTTCCTGTACGGCACCGCGGTCGCGCTGATGATCCGCGCCGAGATCGGGCTCGACCCCTGGACGGTCTTCGCGCAGGGCATCGAGGTGCAGACGGGCTGGTCGATCGGCGTCGTGGTCGTGCTCATCGGCCTCGGCGTGCTGCTGCTGTGGATCCCCCTCCGGCAGCGACCCGGAATCGGGACGGTGCTCAACGTCCTGCTCATCGGCCCCGTCATGGACCTCGCTCTGCTCGTCGTGCGGACTCCCGAGCCGCTGTGGGCGCGCATCCTCCTCTTCGCGGGCGGGCTCCTGCTGCTGGCGATCGCGACGGGCCTCTACATCGGGGCGCGCTTCGGCCCCGGCCCGCGCGACGGGCTCATGACCGGAGCCCATGCGCGCTTCGGCTGGGCGATCTGGAAGGTTCGGACGGGCGTCGAGCTCACCGTGCTCGGCATCGGCTGGCTGCTCGGCGGCACCGTCGGGTTCGGCACCGTCGCGTTCGCGCTGCTCATCGGGCCCATGGTCGGGCAGACGCTCCCGCGGCTGCGCGTGCCCGAGGCCGTCGACTCCGCCGGCGCGGGGACGGCCCCGGGCGCGACCGACGCCGACACCGACGAGGCGCCGACGGGCGGCTAGAGCTCGCGCTCGGCGTAGATGCGCATCGCGTCGCGCACGAACTCCGCGCCCTCCAGCCCGCCGTAGTGCTCGGCGAAGCGCGGGTCGGCGACGTACATGTCGCCGAGCCCGAGGTAGGCGTCAGTGCCCGGAGGGGTGCCGCCCCACCCGGCGCGCACCCATGCCCAGTGCCGGGCGGTGAGAGCCTGCACCTCGTCGGCGTCGGGGGCGAGGGCGGATGCGCGGGCATCCGCGAAGCCCTGCTGGATGGCGGCGGCCTCCGCCTGGAAGGCGGCGCGGCCGTCGTCCCCGAGCTCGCGCCACCAGCGGTCGCTGCGGGCGTAGGCGTCGGCGCCCCAGCGCTGCTCGACCTCCTCGCGGTAGCGCGTGTGGTCGAAGCCGTCGAGCGATTCGTCGGGCATGAGCGGTTCCTCTCTCTCGAGCTTCGCGATCGTCGTCATGACGCTCGCGATCTGGCGGTCGATGCGCTCGCGCTCGCGGCGCAGCCATTGCAGGTGCGTCGCGAGAGCGCGGGCGTCGTCGTCGTCACCGGCGAGCACGTCGGCGATCGCCGGGAGGCCGAGGCCGAGCTCGCGCAGCAGCAGGATGCGCTGCAGGCGCGTGAGCGCGGCCTCGTCGTAGTAGCGGTAGCCGTTCGCCGCGCGGCCCGCCGGGGCGAGCAGACCAAGCTGCTCGTAGTGGCGCAGCGTTCGGCTCGTCGTGCCGGCGAGGCGGGCGATGCGCTGGATCGACCAGGTCATGCTCCGACGGTAGAGGTTGACGTCGCGTCAAGGTCAAGGCTTGTCGCGAAGAATCGCTTGCGCCGCGATCGAAACGCGATATATCGTGATCGCGAAAGACGCGATATATCGCGATTCGCGCATCCGCAGAAGGAGCATGCCATGGCGCAGGAGACCTGGATCGTCACCGAACCGACCGTCATCGACCTCGAGGGCATCCGCCGGCTCAAGGTGAGCCTCATCGCCGGGCAGGTCGACATCGTCGCCCACGACGAGCCCGGCGCGCGCGTCGAGGTGCACGGCGTCAGCGGGCGCGACCTCAAGATCTCGGTCGAGGGCGGAACGCTCATCGTCGACCACCCGCAGCTGCGATGGGAGAACTGGCTCGACACGTTCCGCGCATTCCGCGGGCGGGCGCGGGCCGAGGTCTCCATACTCGTGCCGCGGACGACCGCCCTCACCTTCGGCGTCGTCACCGCCAACGCGATCATCAGCGGACTGCACGACGACGCGAGCATCAGCACCGTGAGCGGCGACATCGTCGTCGACGGCGTCGTCGGCGACCTCCAGCTGCAGAACGTGAGCGGCGAGATCGCCGTGCGCGGGCACCACGGCGACGTCACCGCCCACACCGTCAGCGGCGACGTGACCGTGAGCGGCGAAGTGTTCCGCTTCTCGTGCGACGGGGTCTCGGGCGCCGTGCTGCTCGACCTGTACGGCCGCCCCGACCGCATCGTCAACAAGAGCGTGAGCGGCGACCTCACCGTGCGCCTCGACGCCGGCGCCCCCGCGCAGTACACCGTCAACACCGTCGTAGGCTCGCTGCAGCTCGACGACACGCAGATCACCGGCGTCAAGGGGCAGTACTCGAGCCGCTACGGCGAGCTCGCCGGCTCGTTCACCGAGGTGCGCGCGAGCAGCGTCTCCGGCGACGTCTCGGTCGTGCACACCGAGCGCGCCTCCGCGGACGCCTCGTGACGCCCGCCGTCTTCGGCCACGGGCACCTGCGCCTCTACCTCCTGCACGTGCTCGCCGAGCGGCCGATGCACGGGTACGAGATCATCCAGGCGCTCTCCGACCGCTTCGGCGGCGCCTACGTGCCCTCGGCCGGGACCGTCTACCCTCGGCTCGGCAAGCTCGAGGCCGACGGGCTCGTCTCGCGGCTCGCCGACGGCAGGCGCACGATCTACTCGCTCACCCCAGAGGGGCGCGCCGAGCTCGCCGCCCGGTCGGCCGAGCTGGACGACATCGAGGCGGGGGTCGGCGACTCGGTGCGCCGGCTCGCGGACGAGGTGCGGGCATCCGTCGGCGAGGCGATGACGTCGCTGCGGGCGGAGCTCGCCGCGGCGACGCGCGAGGCCCGCGACGAGGCGCGCGCGACCGGCCGCCGGGTCGACGAGGCCGTCAGCGTCGTGCGGGGCGAAGGGCGCGAGCGGCTGCACCGGGCCGAGTCGGCGATCGCGAGCGCGCGGCTCGACCTGCGCACCGAGCTGCGCCGCGCCGCGGGCGACGACCGGCTGAGCGAGGAGGTCGTGTCGCTCGTCGAGCAGCGGCTGCGCGATCTGACCGACGAGGTGCGGGCGGCGCTGCGGCGGTAGGCATGTCGGCTAGTCCGACGGCGCGGGGCCGCGCAGGGCCGTGCGCCCCGGCGCTAGGTTGAGGGCGTGGGCCAGGGTTCGGGCGAGGGCGGAGCGACGACGGCGTCGACCGCGCGCCTTCCACGATCGCCGGCCGGAGCGCTGAGCCCCGCCGTTCTCGGGGCCGTCGCGGCGGGCGGCGCGCTCGGCACGCTCCTGCGGGCGGCGCTGGATGCGGCCATGCCCAACGCCGCCACGGGTTTCGCCGCGAGCACGCTCCTCGTCAACGTGATCGGGGCCGCCGGGCTCGGGGTGCTCGTCGGCTGGGCGTCGCCGCGCGTCCCCGGATGGGCCCGCGCGGGGCTCGGCGCCGGCCTGCTCGGATCGTTCACCACGTACTCCGCCTTCGCGGTGTCGGTCGTCCTGCTGGCCGAGGGCGGTCGTCTCCCGGGGGCCGTCATGAGCGTCGCGCTCACCCTGGTGCTCGGGCTCGGCGCCGCCGTCGCCGGGCACGTCATCGGCGAGCGGCTCGCGCGCGGACCCCGGGGCGCGGCCGACCCCTGGCCGGAGGTCGACGAGTGATCGGGGCGATGCCGGCTCTCGCCGTGCTCGCTCTCGCGGGGGCGGGCGCGGTCGGAGCCCTGCTGCGCTACCTCGTGGGAGTCGCGCTGCCCGCGCGCCGCGCGCTGCCGTGGGGCGTCCTCCTCGTCAACCTCGTCGGGTCGTTCGTCGCGGGGATCGGCCTCGCCGCGGTCGACGACCCCGTGCTGCGGCTCGCGATCGTCACCGGGTTCTGCGGCGGGCTCACGACCTTCTCGACGCACGCGGTCGACACCGTGCGGCTCGCGCTGGGCGAGATCGGGGTCGACGGCGCGCACGGTCGGGCGGCCGCGGCGCGCTGGACGGTCGCGGCCGCGAACGTCGTGCTGACGCTCGTGCTCGCGCTCGCCGCCGTGCTCGCCGGCGCCGCTGCGGGCGCGTCGCTGCTCGGCGGCTGAGGGTGCCTAGCCCTTCTCGGCGCCCGCCGTCGTGTTCATGATCCGGCGCTGGAAGATGAAGAACAGCACGGCGACCGGGATGGTCATGAGCACCGCCGCCGCGAGCTGAAGCGGGTACTGGTTGCCGGAGCCCAGCTGGCCGGAGACGAGCGAGGCGACACCGGTCGTGAGCGTGTTCAGCTCGGGGCTCTGCCGCGACACGATGAAGTGGCCGAGCTCGTTCCACGACCCCTGGAACGACAGGATGAACAGCGTCACGAGCGCCGGCCGCGCCATCGGCAGGACGATCGTCCAGAACACCCGGAAGGTGCTCGCGCCGTCGATGCGCGCCGCCTCTTCGATGCTCACCGGGATCGAGTCGAAGAACTGCTTCATGATGAACACGCCCGCGGCCGTCGACAGCAGCGGGATGATCATGCCGCCGTAGGTGTCGTAGAGCCCGAGCTGCTGCAGGATCAGGAAGCGCGGGATGAGCAGGACGACGCCCGGCACCGACAGGATCGCGATGAAGGCGACGAACACCGCGGTGCGCCCGCGGAACTGCAGCCGCGAGAGCGCGTACCCGGCGAGGGAGTCGAAGAACACGCGGCCCACGGTCACGACGACCGAGACGAGCAGCGTGTTGCCCGCCCAGAGCGGGAAGGGCACGTCGCCGAAGAGCCGCTCGTACGCGGCGAAGGTGATCGTGTCGGGGATGATCGACAGCGCGTTCTGCGTCGCCTCCGCGTCGGTCTTGAACGATGCCGATATCGAGATCAGGAACGGGTAGATGTAGATGAGCGCGAGCCCGATGAGGATCAGGTAGCCGAGCAGCATGTTCGCCCGGGCGCGGCCGCCGATCTGCTTCTTCCGCCGGAAGGAGCGTTCAGGGGTGCGGATGCTCGTCCCGCCCGTCCCGCCGGTGGCAGGTGTCACGGCCGCGGTCATCGGAGCCCCCCGGAGGTCGAGTCGTTCGCGGCGATCTTCTCGGTCGCCGCCACCCGGTTGCGCTTCCGCGGCGTCCGCTCCGTGAGCACCCAGCGCTGCACGAGGGTGAGCAGGATGATGAAGAGGAAGAGGATGAACGCGATCGCGGCTCCCTGGCCCCACTGCAGGTCGACGAACGAGCTGCGGTAGGCGAGGAAGGCGGGGGTGGAGATCGTGCCGCCGGCGCTGCCGCCGCCGATGACGTAGATCTGGTCGAAGACCTGCCAGGAGCCGATGAGCCCGAGGGTCAGGACGGTGAAGAGCGTCGGCCGGAGCATCGGGACGGTCACGGAGAAGAACTTCCGGAACGGGCCGGCCCCGTCCATGAGCGTCGCCTCGTCGATCTCCGATCCGATGCTCTGCAGGGCGGCGAGGAACAGGAGCATGAAGGTGCCCGAGGTCGTGAAGATGGCCAGGATGATGAGCGAGGTCATCGCGACCGAGGGGCCGGCGATCCACTCCCAGCCCGAGATGCCGAGGAAGCCCGGCTCGGCGAGCGCCGCCGGCGGCTGCGTGATCCCGAACGCCGACAGCAGCCCGTGGATGAGCCCGGTGGAGTCGTTGAACCAGTCGGGCCCGCTGATGCCGAGCGCGCCGATCGCGGCGTTGACCGCGCCGGACGCGGTGAAGAGGAACTGGAACACGACGACGATCGCGACCGTGCTCGTGACGGAGGGGAAGTAGAAGGCGGTGCGGAAGAAGCCGCGCCCGCGCAGCGCTGCGCGATTGACCTGCACGGCGAGCAGCAGCGAGATGATCGTCTGCAGCGGCACGACGAGCAGCACGTAGTAGAGGTTGTTGCGCACGGCGGTGCCGAAGTTGCGCTGATCGAGGCCGTCCTCGACCGTGATCGCCGCGTAGTTCTCGAGCCCGACGAAGTTGACGCGCGGGTTGAGCGGCGACTGGAAGCCGTTCCAGTCGCTCATGCTGACCCAGAGCGCGAGCGCGATCGGGATCACCAGGAAGACGGCGGTGATGAGCACGGCGGGGGTGACGAAGAGCCACCCCGCGCGGGCCTCGCCGCGGCGGATTCCTCCGCCGCGACGAGGCCGTGGTGCGGCGTTGACGGCCACGGTGGTTATCCGTTCGCCTCGGCGTAGGCGGCTTCGAGGTTCGCCTGGAGCGGGTCGAGGATGCTCGCGGGCTCCGCGCTCCCGATCGACTCGAGCTGCGTGTTGAAGTCGGCGAATGCCGCGGCGGCGCCCTGGAAGGCGACCGGGCTCTCGGCGTACTCGACTCCGGCGACGAAGGCCGAGTTGTCGGGGAACTGCTCGGCGTAGGCCGCCGCGCCCGACTCGGTCGACGGGATAACGCCGAAGGCCTCGGAGAAGGCGAGCTGCTGCTCGTCGCTCGTCAGGAACTCGATGAGATCCATCGTGGCGTCCTTGGTCTCCGAACCGACCGGCATGCCCCAGCAGTTGCTGAAGGCGTAGGTCGACGGGCCGGCGGGGCCGGCGGGCAGCTCGACCGAGATGAAGCGGCGGTCGGGGAAGTCGTTCGCCATGGCGCCGTTGATCCACGGGCCCTCGATGACCATCGCGGCCTTGCCGAGACCGAAGGCCTCGCCGCCCCAGCCGGCTTCGAGCTCCTGCGGGAACTTCAGCGACCCGGCGTCGATGAGCCCCTGGAGGTACTCGAGACCGGCCTGGTTCTCCTCGCTGTTCGCGGTGATCTCGTCGCCGTCGACGATCTCGCCGCCGGCCTGGTTCATGAACACGCCGACGCGGGCGTACTCGCGGCCCATCGAGAGGCCGACCTGGTCACCCGTGGTGAGGGTCTGCGCGACGGAGGCCAGCTGGTCCCAGTCGGTGGGGATGTCGGCGTCGGTCAGACCGGCGGCCTCCCACGCGTCGAGGTTGATCTGCAGACCCAGGGTCGAGAAGTCCTTCGGGGCGCAGTAGAAGTCGCCGTCGTAGCTGAACTGCTCGGCGAGCGCCGGCAGGAAGTCGCCGGCGTTCTCGAGCTCGGAGGCGTACGGCTCGATGAAGCCCTGCGCGGCGTAGGTCTGGAACTGGTCCCACGGCATGTAGAAGATGTCCGGCGGGTTGTTGCCCGAGAAGCCCTGACCTAGCTGCTGCACGAGATCGTTGGCGGCGATCACCTCGACGGTGTTGCCGGTCTCCTCGCCCCACGCGTCGGCCGCGGCCTGGACGGCCGTGGTCTCGGCCTCACCCGACGAGCCGATGAGCATGGTGAGCTCGAGGCCCTCCTCGACCGCGCCGCCCTCGCCGCCTTCCGACCCGGCGGAGCAAGCCGTTAGAGTGACGGCGAGCGCGCCGGCCAGCCCGAGCGCACTCCATTGTGATGTCCTCACGATGATTCCTTTCGATGTGTGATTGCCGGAGCCTCAGGCGCCGGGGTTGCCGTCGAGCGCGAGGTGGCTAGACCTGCGCTCGACGAGTCGAGGCACGAGGAGCCGGTGACCCGGCTCCTCGTCGCTGTCCGGGTTCGGCCGCACGTCGTCGCCGTGCTCGCCGAACAGGAGCGTCAGTGCGGTCGCGACGACCTCGTCGAGCGGCTGCTCGATGCTCGAGAGCCCGACGGCCGCGGCGACCGGGGTGTCGTCGAAGCCGACGATGGGGAGCCCCGCGCGCCCCGCCGCCTGCGCCGCCATCGTCGCGCCGAGGGCGAGCGAGTCGCTCGCGCACACGATCGCGTCCGGCGGCGCCGGCAGCTCCAGCAGGGCGGCGGCCGCCAGGCGGCCCTCGGTCACGCCGTCCTCGGTCGCGATCGCGAGGTTCTCGCGGTCGGCGCCCTCGAGCCCGCACGACTCCTCCCAGCCGGCGCGGCGCTCGTCGCCCGTGCCCGAGGGGCTCGGCCAGCCGATCCACGCGACCCGGTCGGCGCCGTGCGCGCGCAGGTGCTGCACCGCATCCCGGACCCCGGCCCGGCCGTCGACGTCGACCCAGCGGTGATGCGGGTCGGGCGTCTCGGCCCCCCACGGTCGGCCGAAGGACACGAAGGGCACGCGGTTCTCGACGAGCCAGGCGATGCGCGAGTCGCCGTGGTCGGTGCCGATGAGCACGAAGGCATCGACGTCGCTGCCGTCGCGCAAGCGGCGGATGTGGGCGAGCTCGTCGGCGTGGCCGTCGGCGGTGAAGATCATGACGCGCAGGTCGCGGGCGTCGGCCTGCTCGGCGAGCTTGTGCACGAAGCGGTCGAGCACGGCGCCGGAGATCCCGTCGCGCAGCGGATCGAGGCGCACGCCGATCGTCGACGACTTGCGGGTGCGCAAGCGCCGGGCGGATGCGTGCGGCCGGTACCCGAGGCGATCGATCGCCTCCTGCACGCGCTGCCGCGTCGTCTCGCGCACGATTCCCGGCGAGTTGATGACGTTCGACACCGTCTGGCGCGAGACCTGGGCGGCCTGGGCGACGTCGTCGACTGTCGGCATCCGTCCCACCCGCGCCTCCTTTGGCCAAGCGTGCTGCGCTGCTCCCCGGCTGTTCCGCCGGGAATTGGATCGTTCATTTTGAACGTTCGAATTCTTCGGTAGTGTGTCCGACACCGACAGCGGTGTCAAGTCCCGACGACGCCGCCCAGCGCCACCGACGGGAAGCTCACAGGACATGACCGCACCGCTCCAGCCCCTCCTCCACGACGCGCTCGCCGTGCTGCGCGCGCCCACGCAGGTCTGGTCGGGCGTCGACGGCTCCATCGGCTCCTCCGCCATCCACGGCGTCTACTTCTCCGACGTCCGCCTCGTCCGCGGCGTCCGCGTCCGCATCGGGGGCGCGGATGCGGAGCCCCTGTCGACCGCGTCGCCGACGGCCGACCGCGCCCTCCTGCACTCCCTGCTCCGGCACCTCGACGACCCGACCCCCGACCCCGGGGTGCGGCTCGAGGTCGATCGCCGCGCGACCGCCGCCGGCTGGAGCGAGCGACTCACGATCGTCAACCGTCGCGACGTCGCGATCGACACCGAGATCGAGATCGAGCTCGACCTCGACGCCCGCTCGCTCGACGAGATCAAGCAGGGCCTCGGCGAGCCGGTCGGGATCGAGCCCGAGCTCGGTGCGGGCGCGGTCACGTGGGAGGGCGAGGGCGTGAGCGCGCGCCTGCTCGCCGAGGGCTTCGAGGTCGAGCGCACGCCGACCGGCGTCCGCCTGCGGGCGGCGCTCGCGGTGCCGGCGCGCGGCTCGGTCGCGCGAGCCATCGGCCTCGAGGCGCACGACAGCATCGGCGTCGTCGGCGGAGCCGCGCAGCCCGTGCCGTGGAGCACGCCCCGCATCGACGCCCCCGACAGCCGATTGACGCGCTGGGTCGAGCGGTCGCTCGCCGACCTCGACTGCCTGCGCATGACGACGGCGCAGCATCCCGATCGCCAGTTCCTGGCCGCGGGAGCCCCCTGGTTCTTCACGCTCTTCGGGCGCGACTCGCTGTGGGCCGCGCGCTTCCTGCTGCCGCTCGGCACCGACCTCGCGCGCGACACCCTGCACGTGCTCGCCGGGCTGCAGGGCACGGCGATCGTCGACGACACCGCCGAGGAGCCGGGCAAGATCATGCACGAGCTGCGCCGCCAGACGCTCGTGATCGACGACGGCACCTCGCTGCCTCCGCTCTACTACGGCACCGTCGACGCGACCGCGCTGTGGGTGTGCCTGCTGCACGACGCCTGGCGCTGGGGCATGGCCGACGACGAGGTGCGGGCGCTGCTGCCCGCCCTGCGCGGCGCCCTCGCGTGGATGCGCGACCACGGCGACGCCGACGGCGACGGCCTGCTCGAGTACGTCGACCGATCGGGGCACGGGCTCGCCAACCAGGGCTGGAAGGACTCCGGCGACAGCGTGCAGTGGCGCGACGGCTCGCTCGCCGAGGGCCCCATCGCGCTGTGCGAGGTGCAGGCGTACGCGTACGAGGCGGCCGTGCACGGGGCCGAGCTGCTCGAGACGTTCGGGGCCGGCGACGGCGCCGATGCCGACCCTGCGACGGAGGCCGCCGACTGGCGCGCGTGGGCCGAGCGGCTCAAGACGCGCTTCCACGAGAGCTTCTGGATCGACGACCCCGCCGGCGCGTACCCCGCGATCGCGCTCGATGCCGCCAAGCGGACGGTCGACACCGTCACCTCCAACCTCGGGCACCTCCTCGGCACGGGACTGCTCGATGCCGAGCAGTCCGAGCTCGTCGCGCGCCGACTCGGATCCCCCGCCATGAGCTCGGGCTTCGGCCTGCGAACGATGTCGACCGAGTCGAGCGGCTACTGGCCGCTGAGCTACCACGGCGGCTCGGTCTGGACCCACGACACCGCGATCGCCGTGCTCGGCCTCGCCCGCGACGGGCACGACGCCGTCGCCGCTGAGCTCATCGACGGGCTGCTGGCCGCCGCCGAGGGATTCGACTACCGCGTGCCCGAGCTCCACAGCGGAGACGCGCGCGCCGAGGTCGGCGCGCCCGTCCCGTACCCCGCCGCGTGCCGCCCGCAGGCCTGGTCGGCCGCGTCGGCCGTCGCCGTCCTGTCGGCGGCGCTGCGCCTGAGCCCGGATGCCCGTGGCGGCGCGATCGCGCACGCCCCGCTCCCCGGCTTCGAGGGTCTGCGCGTCGCGGGCCTGCGTCTCGGCGCGGCCGCCCACGACATCGGCTGAGCCCCACCCGAGCGGGGCATCCCCGCCCGACCGCCCGTCCGCCCCACTCGCTGAGCATGAGCGGGGTTGATGAGGGTGAGCGCCATCGATGCGTCGCATCGTCATCAGACCCGCGCTTTCTCGCGCAGGCACGCCCGCCGACCCCGCGCCTCACGCCCGCCCTGTCCGCCTTAATGCGGACTGTGAGAGCGCTCTCACGCTCCGTACTCTGAGACGGCCGACCAACGAGGGCCGGCAGCTGAACGAGCGGAGAGCATCCCCATGTCCCCCACCTCGAGACCGCCGTCGAGACGCGCCATCGCCGCTCTCGCCGCCGCGGCCGTCGTCCTCCCCCTCGCGGTCGCGGCCGCTCCGGCAGCCGCCGCCGAGACCGTGTCCGTCATCGCCGACTTCGAGTCGGGCGCTCCGGCCGGCTTCTTCGGCTACGGGTCAGCCGGTTTCGGGCTCGTCGAGGTCGCCCCGGGCACGCCCGAGGCGAAGCCCGGCCAGACCGAGCCCTCCACCGTCGTCTCCTACGGGTGGGACGTCACCGCACCGGGCTCGTTCGGCGGCATCGGCGAGAACTTCTCCGGAGCCCGCGACCTGAGCGCCTTCGACGGCGTCCGCTTCCTGCTCAACGGGTCCGGCAACGGCAGCGCCCTGCAGTTCGAGCTCTTCGACGGCGGCGCGAACTCCGACTCCTCCGAGCGCTTCGACGCGACGATCGTCGACGACGTCGCCGGGTGGCGCGTCGTCGACCTCCCGTGGTCGGCCTTCGCGCGCGCGACCGACTTCCAGCCCGGTGGCGCCCCGAACGACGGACTCACTCTGAGCACCGTGTGGGGCTACGCCATCCCTGCCGTGAACGGTGCAAACACCGTCCGCGTCGACGACATCGTCGCGTACGCCGACGAGGCGCTCGCTCCGACGGCCTCGATCTCGCCGGCCGCTCTCGGCGTGATCGAGGGCCGCACCGCGAGCCTGGAGGTGCGTCTGACCGTCGCGCCGACCGAGACCGTCACGGTCGACGTCACCACGGCGACCGGCACCGCGAGCGCCGACGACTTCACCGCGGTCACCACGACCCTCGAGTTCGCCGCCGGCGTCACGAGCCGCACCGTCGAGATCCCCACGACCGACGACGCGATCGAGGAGGGCGACGAGACCTTCGCCGTGAGCCTCGGAGCACCCTCGGGCGTGCTGCTCGGCTCGGCGACGAGCTCGACCGTGAGCATCCTCGATGATGATGGCGCGGTCGTGGGCCCGCCCACCGGCCGCACCCTGCTCGTCGACGACCACGAGGCTCCGCTGACGACCGGCGCCGACGGCGACGTGCCGCTCGGCTGGTTCGCCGCGCAGGATCCGTCGAGCTCGGTCTCCTTCCAGGCGACGGATGCGCCTCCCGCGCCCGTCCCCGGCGCCGCGGGCGACAACACCGTGCTGCAGGCCGTCGCGAGCGTCGTCTCGTTCGGCGTCGTCGTCCGCAACTTCGCGAACGAGACGGCCGACGAGTGGGTCACGCAGGACTGGTCGAGCTACGAGGGCATCGGGTTCTGGATGCTCGGCACCGGCTCGGGAACGGACCTGTTCTTCGACCTCCTCGACAACCGCAACCCCGGCTCGACCCGCGACGACGCCGAGCGCTACGTCGCGAGCTTCGAGGACGACTTCGTGGGCTGGAGGTTCCTGACCTTCGACTTCGCGGACTTCACGCGCAAGGAGATCGGCAACGGCGCCCCCGCCGACGGGCTGACCCTCACCGAGATGCACGGCTACGCCTTCGGCGTGCTGCGCACCGCGGGCGCGCAGACCTTCCACTACGACGACGTCACTCTCTACGGCGAGGCCGCTCCCATCCCGCTCCAGGTCTCGTTCGACCGCGCGGGCTACGAGGTCGCCGAGGGCGACGACGCCGTCACGAGGGTGCGGCTCAACCGCGTCGCCGCGACCGACGTCACCGTCGACTGGTCGGCGTTCTCGACGAGCGCCCGCACGCGCACCGAGGATCTGCCGGCGACCGACGGCGAGGACTTCACCTCGGCGAGCGGAACCGTGACGATCCCCGCGGGCGAGCGCGAGGTCGCGATCTCGGTGGAGACCCTGCAGAACGCCAAGTTCGAGGTCGACGAGACGTTCGTCGTCGCGCTGTCGAACCCGGTCGGGGCTGAGTTCGGCATCGTCCGCACGGCCGCGGTGAGCATTCAGGACGACGACGAGAAGGTCGAGGGTCTCGTGGACGACGTCGAGTCGTTCCCGTGGCTCATCGACACCGCGCGCGGCACGAGCATCCAGACGCGCGACGGCGGCGGCTACCAGGGCGCCGATGTCGACGAGACGATCCTCGACATCTCCTTCCGCGGCAACGGCGGCATCACCCGCCCGATCGAGGGCGGCCAGGACTGGTCGACCGCCGACGGCCTCTCGTTCTGGGTCGACAGCGCGAAGGCCAACCAGCGCATCACGGTCGGGATCGCCGACAACGGCGCGCCGGACACCGGCCCGGACAGCTGGGTCCCGGTGTGGAGCGACGAGTTCGACGGCGCCGCGGGCGAGCCCGCCGACCCCGACAACTGGACGTACGAGACCGGCGGCTGGGGCTGGGGCAACGACGAGCTGCAGTACTACACCGACTCGACCGACAACGCGTCGCTCGACGGCGACGGCAACCTCGTGATCACCGTCGAGGAGATCGACCCCGCCACCACCGACCTCGAGTGCTGGTACGGCCCGTGCGAGTACACCTCGGCTCGCCTCATCAGCGAGAACAAGCAGGAGTTCGAGTACGGCCGCATCGAGTCGCGCGTCAAGGTGCCGCAGGGCAGCGGCATCTGGCCCGCGGTCTGGACGCTCGGCAACGACTTCCGCGAGGTCGGCTGGCCCCAGACGGGTGAGATCGACGTCATGGAGTTCGTCGGTCGACTGCCGAACGAGATCTTCGGCACGATCCATGGGCCCGGCTACTCGGGCGGCCAGTCGTTCGGCGGCATCTACGACTTCGGCACCCCCGTGTACGACGACTGGCACACCTTCTCGGTGGAGTGGACGCCCGAGCGCATCGACTGGTTCGTCGACGGCATCCAGTACCACTCGGCGACGCCGGCCGACATCGCCCCGAACGAGTGGGTGTTCGACCACCCGTTCACGCTGCTGACGAACGTCGCGGTCGGCGGCAACTTCGGCGGGGCGCTCGGGGATGACCTCGAGTTCCCGCAGTCGCTGACGGTCGACTACATCCGGGTGTTCCAGGCCCCTGGCACGGCCGAGCGGTTCACGGCCGACGTCATGGTGAAGGGCACCGGCTGGCAGAAGGTGACGGTGCCGTTCGAGGAGTTCCGCCGAGCGGCCAGGCAGCCCGCCGGCGCCCCGAACGACGGGCTCACCCTCACCGACGTGCAGGGCTACAGCCTCGGGCTGAACGGCCACGGGTCGATCAGCATCGATCGCGTGATGGTCGAGTAGCGCGACCCCTCAGGGATGCGGAGCGGGGCGGCCGTCGGGTCGCCCCGCTTCCGCGTTCCGCGGCGGATGCGGGGACTCGCGCGAGGGGGCAGGCGCAGAAGCGCGCTCGGTTCGTCGGTGCGGCATGCGCAACTCAGGAGGACGGACGGCAGCGCTCCCCGATTCCCGCCACGGGGCGCTCGTGGGGCCGAAGAGTTCCTGAGTTGCGCATCGCGTACGAGCAGGTGTCGGGCGCACTGCCGCGGGCGGATGCCCGCCGTCAGTCGCCGTCGGAGCCGTGCGCGCCGCTCGCGGGGCCGCCGTCGCCGTCGGAGCCCGGCGCGTCCGCGTCCACATCGGTCGGCGTCGGATGCCCGCCGTCGTCGTCCGCGCCCGTCCAGGCGTCGCGCCCTCCGCTCAGCCCCTCCGCCTCCTGCTGCGCGCGGCGCTGGGCGAGTGCGTCGCGCGTGGGCTTGCGCAGCGCACGGAAGAACAGCACGCCGATGACGAGGATGATCACGGCCATCACGATCGGCGTCACGATCAGCACGAGCCAGAGCAGGTCGATGTCCACGGCTCCACCCTGGCAGGTGCGGGCGCGGATCGCGCGCTACCGCGGGGCCCGGAGGAGGGAAGCTACAGCCAGAGCGCGAGCAGGAACCCGCCGTACGCGGCGAGCGCCGCCCAGGCGGTGAGGTCGATCGCGCGCCGCGGCGCGCGCGCCGTCCAGAGCGCCGCGGTCGCGGCGAGCAGCAGCCAGCACAGCGAGTGCCCGAACCGCAGCAGCCAGGACGCGACGCCCGTCGACGTCTCGGCCTTCTCGGGGACGACGACGAGCCACAGTGCGGCGAGGCCGAGGGCGATCGCGATCGCCGCGAGGCCGACCGGTCGGCGGTGCCGCTCGAGCCAGACGGAGCGTCGCGTGCGGGCGGGGCGGGAGGTCTCGGTCACGCGCCCAGCCAAGCGGAGGGGCTAGGGCGGGCGCATCCACCGATCGGTCGAATCGGACGACCGACGATCGGCGGGCGATCGGCCCGCGCGCGCCGGCCCGGGCTCAGCGACCCATGCGGCTGAGCGTCGCGACCACCTGCCGGGCGATGTTCCGTCCGGCCCGCGCGGCGCCGATCGTCGAGGCCGAGGGGCCGTAACCGGCGAAGAAGATGCGCGGGTCGCGCTCGGAGTGGTGGCTCGCGACGCTGACGCCGCCCTCGCGCTCGCGCAGCCGCAGCGGGGCGAGGTGGCGCAGCTCAGGGCGGAATCCCGTCGCCCAGATGATCGCCGAGGCGGGGCTGAACGAGCCGTCCTCCCAGCGCACGCCGTCGGGCTCGATGCGCTGCATGACGCCGCGCGAGCTGAGCACCCCGCGGTCGAGCGCGGCCTGGATGCGTCGGGTGCGCGGCACGCCCGTCCCCGAGACGATGGAGGGGAGCGCACGTCCCGCCCTCGCGGCCTCGTCCTGCATCGCGACGGCGGCCACGGCATCCTCGAGATTGAGGCTCGGGCCGTCGATGAACTGCGGGTCGCGGCGCGTCGACCAGGCGATCGACCGGGCGACGTTCTCGAGCTCGATGATGAAGCCGATCGCGCTCGTGCCGCCGCCGACGACCACGACGTCCTGGTCGGCGAACTCGCTCGCCGCGGCGTAGTCGGCGGTGTGCACGTGGCGGCCCGCGAACTCGCGCAGTCCGGGGTACCACGGCACGAACGGCGAGCCCCACGTGCCGGTCGCGTTGACGATCGTCGAGCCGAGCAGCTCGAGGTCGCCGCCCTCGGTGCTGATCTCGACGAGCAGGGGCCCGCCGGTGTCGGTGACGCGTGTGACGGTCGCGGGGCGCACGACCTTGAAGTCGTAGTGCTCCTCGTACTGGCGGTAGTAGTCCATGACGACCTCGCGCGCGGGGATGTCGCGGTCGGCCGTGCCGAAGCTCAGGCCGAGCTCGTCCATGCCGGGCAGGTCGTTGACGCGGTGGGCCGACCCGAGCCGGAGCGAGGCCCAGCGGTGCTGCCACGCGCCGCCCGTATGCGGGCCGCGGTCGAGGAGCACGAACTCCTCGCCGGCCTCGAGCCCGAGCCTCTGCAGGTAGTACGCGGCCGAGAGCCCGGCCTGCCCGGCGCCGATCACCACGCACTTCGTCGCGAGGGCGGATTCGGTCACGCGTAGAGGCTAGTCGTTCGCTCCGAGCGCAGGCCCGCGAGCGACTCTCGCGAAGGGGCCTGCATGGTAGACTCAGCCCCAGTTTTTGTACCGTCCCGATTCGGCGTTCCCGGGATTCCCGACAATCCTGATCCGACAATCTGAGTCGACACACTTGTGAGGGGGTCACGCATGGGGCGCGGTCGTCAGAAGGCGAAGCACACCAAGGTGGCGCGCGAGCTGAAGTACTTCACTCCCGACACCAACCTCAGCGCGCTCGAGCGCGAGCTCGCGGCCAAGGCTGCGGCGGAGGACGAGTACGTCGACAAGTGGGCCGACGACGAGGACGACGAGGACGACGCCTACGGCGTCCCCAGCGAGGCCCCGCGCACCGCGTAGGCCCCGCGCACGATCTCGAGCCCGTCCCCGCGAGGGGGCGGGCTTCGTGCATGCCCGCGTCGCCAACGAGACGGCGGATGCGCAGGCGCGGCGGGTGCGCCCAACCCTTCCGGGCATCCGCCCGCGGGGTTAGCGTGGCCTCATGCCGCTCGACCTCGACGCCCTCTACCGCGACCTCCATTCCCACCCCGAGCTGTCGTTCGCCGAGACCCGCACCGCAGGGTCAGCCGCCGCGCGTCTGCGCGAGCTCGGTCTCGACGTGACCGAGGGCGTGGGCCGCACGGGCGTCGTGGGCGTGCTCGCCAACGGCGCCGGGCCGGTCGTGCACCTGCGCGCCGACATGGACGCGCTGCCCGTGACCGAGGCGACGGGCCTCGATTACGCGAGCACGCAGCGAGCCGTCGGGCCCGACGGGGTCGAGGTCGGCGTCATGCACGCGTGCGGCCACGACATGCACGTGACGTGGCTGCTCGGCGCGCTCGAGCGGCTCGTCGCGACGCGCGAGGAGTGGTCGGGCACGGTGGTCGGCGTGTTCCAGCCGGCGGAGGAGACGATCGGCGGGGCGCGCGAGATGGTCGCCGACGGGCTCGTCGACCGGTTCCCGCGCGCCGACGTCGTGCTCGGCCAGCACCTCGCCCCGCTGCCGGCGGGCGTTGCGAGCGTCACGAGCGGCCCCGCGATGGCGGGCGCCGACACCCTCACGATCACGATGCACGGCCGCGGCGGGCACGGATCCCGGCCGCAGTCGACGATCGACCCCGTTCTCGCGGCGGCGTCCGCGGTCGTGCGCCTGCAGTCGATCGTCTCGCGCGAGGTCGCGCCCGGCGCGCTCGCGGTCGTGACTGTCGGGTCGTTGCATGCGGGCACGAAGAGCAACATCATCCCCGCCGAGGCGACGATGGGCGTGAGCGTGCGCTCGGTCGACGCGGATGTCCGCACGACCCTGCTGGACGGCATCCGCCGCATCGTGGAGGCCGAGGCGACCGCGAGCGGCATGACGGAGCCGCCGACCGTGGTCGTCGACGAGACCGTCGCCGCGACCGTCAACGACCCCGAGGCGACCGCGCGCGTTCGCGCCGCGCTCGAGGCGCGGTTCGGCGCGGAGTCGGTCATCGACATCGGCACGCTCACGGGCAGCGAGGACGTCCACGAGCTCGCCACCGCGGCCGGGGCGCCGCTCGTCTACTGGTTCGTCGGCGGCGTCGACCCGGAGGCCTTCGCCCGGGCGGCCGCGGCGGGCCGGGTCGAGCAGGAGATCCCGACGAACCACTCGCCGTTCTTCGCGCCCGTGCTGCACCCGACGATCGAGCACGGCGTCGAGACGCTCGTCGCGGCGACGCTCGAGTGGGTCGGGCGGGGCTAGCTCGCGCGGCGCCGTGGCGGGCTCAGCCCGCGTACGCGCCGACGAGGCGCACGGCGCCCCCGTCGACGCCCTTGGCGCCCTGCTCGAAGCCGGCGAGATCACGGGAGTGCGTCGACACCGCACCTGCCACCCACGACGGGATTCCGCGCGATTCGAGGGCGCGGATGACGGAGCTCGCGGAATCGTGCGCGACGACCGCGAGCATCCCGATGCCCAGATTCCACGTCCCCTCGGTCGATTCGAGGCTGTCGCCCGCGAGGTCGGCGAGCACCCGGAAGACCGTCGACGGGCTCCATGAGGCGCGGTCGAGCTCGACCCAGCTTCCGACGGGGAGGACGCGCGCGAGGTTCGCGGCGATGCCGCCGCCGGTGACGTGGCTGAGGGCGTGCACGGCGCCGGGGAGCTCGGCGAGCACGTCGAGCAGGGGCGCGGTGTAGAGGCGCGTCGGCTCGAGGAGGGCCTTGCCGACCGAGCCGCCGAGCTCGGCGAGGTCGTCGTGGTAGCCGATGCCCTTCTGGGCGAGGATGTGCCGCACGAGCGAGAAGCCGTTCGAGTGCAGGCCCGAGCTCGCCATCGCGATGACGAGGTCGCCGTTCTGCACGCGCTCCGGGCCGAGGACCTCGTCGGCCTCGACGACGCCGACTGCGGCGCCCGCGACGTCGTAGTCGTCGACGCCCAGCAGGCCCGGGTGCTCGGCGGTCTCGCCACCGACGAGCGCGGTGCCGGTCGCGGTGCAGGCCCCGGCGATGCCGCGCACGATGTCGGCGATACGCTGCGGGTGCACCTTGCCGCACGCGATGTAATCGGTCATGAACAGGGGCTTGGCGCCGACGACGACGATGTCGTCCACGACCATCGCGACGAGGTCCTGCCCGATGGTGTCGTGGATGTCGAGGGCCTGCGCGATCGCGACCTTCGTGCCGACGCCGTCGGTGCTCGTCGCGAGAAGGGGCTTGCGGTAGGCGGTGAGGGCCGAGGCGTCCCACAGGCCCGCGAAGCCGCCGACGCCGCCGAGCACCTGGGGGCCGTGAGTCGCTCCGACGGCGGCCTTCATCAGTTCGACGGCCAGGTCGCCCGCGGCGGTGTCGACCCCTGCCGCCGCGTAGCTCGAAGCGTTGTCATTCACGGACCCAGGCTACCGGCCGCGGCACGCGCGAATGAGCGGGTGTGTCAGACTGGATGCGGCCCGATCGGGCCGTCCCACCACCCCCTTTGGGAGCTCGCTCGCGCATGTGCGGCATCGTCGGAGTCGTCTCGTCCAGCCCCGTCAACCAGCAGGTCTACGACGCGCTGTCACTGCTGCAGCACCGCGGTCAGGATTCCACCGGCATCGCCACGGCCGAGGGCCGCGTGATGCACATCCAGAAGGCGAAGGGCCAGGTGCGCGAGGCGTACCGCACGCGCGACATGCGCTCGCTGCTCGGCACGATGGGCCTCGGCCACGTGCGGTACGCGACTCGCGGCTCGGCCTCGAGCGAGGAGGAGGCGCAGCCGTTCTACGTGAACGCGCCATACGGCATCATCCTCGTCCACAACGGCAACCTCACGAACACGCGCGAGCTCACGCGCGAGCTGCACGAGATCGACCGCCGGCACCTCAACACGAACTCCGACACCGAGCTGCTCGTCAACGTGCTCGCGCACGAGCTGCAGCAGCAGGTCACGGGCGACGACCTCGACCCCGACCAGCTCTTCGCGGCGATCACGCGACTGCACGAGCGCGTCGAGGGCTCGTACGCGGCGATCGCCCTCATCGCCGGCCACGGACTGCTGGCCTTCCGCGACCCGTTCGGCATCCGCCCCCTCGTGCTCGGCCGCCGCTCGACGGGGCTCGTCGGCGACGAGTGGGTGGTCGCGAGCGAGTCGCTCGTGCTCGAGCACGGCGGCTACGAGATCGTGCGCGACCTCGCCCCGGGTGAGGCCGTCTTCATCTCGATGGGCGGCGAGATGGTCTCGCGCCAGTGCGCGGTGAATCCGCGGCTGATCCCGTGCTCGTTCGAGTACGTCTACCTCGCGCGGCCCGACTCGATCATGAACGGCATCTCGGTGTACGAGGCGCGCCTGCGGCTCGGCGACCGCCTCGCGACGACGATCCAGCAGCACGCGCCCGCGGGCGACATCGACGTCGTCATGCCCATCCCCGACTCCTCGCGCCCCGCCGCGATGCAGGTCGCGCAGAGGCTCGGCATCGAGTACCGCGAGGGCTTCTACAAGAACCGCTACGTCGGCCGCACGTTCATCATGCCCGGGCAGGCGGAGCGCAAGAAGAGCGTCAAGCAGAAGCTCAACGCGATGTCGTCCGAGTTCCAGGGCAAGAGCATCCTCATCGTCGACGACTCGATCGTGCGCGGTACGACCTCGAAGGAGATCGTCGAGATGGCGCGCGCCGCGGGGGCCGCGAAGGTCACGTTCACGTCGGCCGCCCCTCCGGTGCGCTACCCGCACGTGTACGGCATCAACATGCCGACCTCGCGCGAGCTCATCGCGCACGGGCGGAGGATTCCGGAGATCGCGCAGGAGCTCAGCGCCGACGCGCTCATCTACCAGGAGGTCGCCGACATGGAGTCGGCGATCCTCGAGGGCAGCGACATCGAGGGCCTGGAGATGAGCTGCTTCACGGGCGAGTACGTCACCGGCACGGTGACGCCCGAGTACCTCGACTGGGTCGAGCGGAACCAGAACAGCTGATCGGCTCGGGCTGACGCTGCGGCGGATGCTCGGCGCGGGTCGCTCTTACTGCTCGAGCTCGCCCTCGACCGGTGCCGGGTCGACGGCCTCGCGCTCGGCCTGCAGCGTGCGGGCGCGCTTGCGCGAGCGGCGGTCGAGCACGATGCCGACGACGGCGCCGAGCAGCACGCCGATCGTGATGCCGTAGACCGAGAAGTAGGCGACGAGCGTCGCGAAGCCGACCTCTTCGTCGGCGGGGAACAGGCTCGTGGCGATGAGCGTGCCGAGGAAGCCGAGGAAGCCGCCGACGACGAGGAACGCGGGGATCTTCGGCGCGCGGCGCACGGTGACCTGCTCGGGCTGGGCCGGGGTGCTGGGCTGGGCCGAGTCGCCGGCCGGCGTGGTGTCGCTCACCCGCTCATTCTCGCGCACGGCAGGTGAGCGCCCGCTCACCACGCGACGGGCAGAAGGTGGGAGATGTCGGACCGCGCACCTGAGGCCTGGATGCGGCCGGCAGCGGTCGCGGTCGCCCAGTCGGTGCTGGTTCTCGGGTCGTCGTCGGCCCCGCCGCCTGCCGCGATCGCGACGAAGGTCTGCGCGTCGAGCTCGACGACATTGGGCGGCGTGCCGCGCGTGTGCCTCGGGCCTTCGACGATCTGAACCGCGCCGAACGGGGGCACCCGCACCTCCACGCTCTTGCCCGGAGCCGCCTCGGCCAGGCACTGCAGCAGATACCGCACGGCGGTCGCGAGCTCATCGCGCGCCGGGGCGGGGGCGCTCGGGTCGGCGACGCGGGCGGCGTAGGCCGCGACCGCGGCCCGCACGGATGCCTGACCGGCGGTCTCGTCGATGCGTGCGCGGGGCATCCCTCGAGGGTACGCGCGCCGCCGTCTGCTCGCCGTGACGCTCGCCCCTCTGCGGGTTCGTCGCCCGCAGCTCGCCGCTCGTCGTCCGCGGGCGGCCGCTCGCAGCCCGCAGCCCGCAGCGCGCGAAGCTCGCCGCTCGTCGCCCTGCTCGTCGCGACTTCCGTTGTTGAGGAGTGACGTAATGGCATTTCGACACTCCTCGACAACGGAAGGATGCGCGGACCGCACGCCGCACCCCGCGCGGCGCCGCACCCACGCCGTGCCCGCCGACGTCGTGCCCGCCGGCGTCGTGCCCGCTCGCGCCCGGAACGCGCCCCGCGCCCCGCGAACAGCCGCCCGCACCCCCGAACTGCGCATCTGCGCACGCTGGGTAGGCTGTGCGGGTGAGAATCCTCGTCCTCGGATCGGGCGCGCGCGAGCACGCCATCATCACGGCGCTCCTTCGCGAGAACGCGGGCCACCAGATCACCGCCGCGCCCGGCAACGCGGGCATCGCGCAGGCGGTCGAGACGGTCGCGCTCGACCCGACCAAGGCCTCCGTCGTCGCCGACTACGCCGTCGACAACGACATCGAGCTCGTCGTCATCGGGCCCGAGGCTCCGCTCGTCGCGGGCGTCGCCGACGCGCTGCGCTCGCGCGGCATCGCCACCTTCGGCCCCGGCAAGGCCGCCGCGCAGCTCGAGGGCTCGAAGACCTTCGCGAAGCGCATCATGGACGCCGCGGGCGTTCCGACTGGTCGTGCGGTGCGCGCTGGCACCCTCGCCGAGGCGGATGCCGCGCTCGACGCCATGGGAGCCCCCTACGTCGTCAAGGCCGACGGCCTCGCCGCCGGCAAGGGCGTCATCGTCACCGACGACCGCGACGCCGCTCGCGCCCACGCCGAGCACTACCTGCAGCAGGGCGGCGTGCTCGTCGAAGAGTTCCTCGCCGGCCAGGAGGTCAGCCTCTTCCTGCTGAGCGACGGCCACACCGTCGTGCCGCTGAGCCCCGCGCAGGACTACAAGCGCATCGGCGACGGCGACACCGGCCCGAACACCGGCGGCATGGGCGCCTACTCGCCGCTTCCCTGGGCCCCCGCGGGCTTCGTCGATGAGGTCATCGAGACCATCGCGCAGCCCACCGTGCGCCAGCTCGCCGAGGAAGGCACGCCCTTCATCGGGCTGCTCTACTGCGGCCTCATCGTCACCGACAGGGGCATCCGCGTCATCGAGTTCAACGCCCGCTTCGGCGACCCCGAGACTCAGGTCGTGCTGCCGCGCCTCGTCACTCCGCTCAGCGGCCTGCTCTTCGCCGCCAGCACCGGCCAGCTCGCCGGAGTTCCGCACCCCGAGTTCAGCGACGAGGTCGCCGTGACGGTCGTGCTCGCGAGCGAGGGCTACCCCGAGACCTCGCTCACCGGCCGTCCGCTCAGCGGTCTGGCCGAGGCCGAGCGAGTCGAGGGCGTGCACCTCTGCCACGCCGCGACCGCGCGCACCGACGACGGGTTCCTCGCCACGGGCGGCCGCGTGCTGAGCGTCGTCGCGACCGGAGCCGACTTCTCAGAGGCCCGCGAGCGCGCCTACGAGGCCATCGGCCGCATCGGTCTCGAGGGCGGCCAGTACCGCCGCGACATCGCCGCGCGCGTCGTCGAGGGCTGAGCCGCATGAGCGAGCAGGCCGCCGGGCTCGACGTCGACGCGCAGCACCTGCCGGGGTGGCGGCGCGCGTACTCCGGGAAGGTGCGCGACCTGTACGTCCCGGAGGGAGCATCCGACCTCGCGAGCGCCGTCCGGGTGCTCATGGTCGCGAGCGACCGGGTGAGTGCGTTCGACCACGTGCTCGAGCCGGGCATCCCGGGCAAGGGCGCCCTGCTCACGCAGCTCACGCGCTGGTGGTTCGACCGCCTCGGGTTCCCGACGCACCTCGACCCCGAGCAGAACATTCCCGCCGAGGTCGCCGACCGCGCCGTCGTCGCGCGCCGGCTGAACATGCACCCCGTCGAGTGCGTCGTGCGCGGCTACCTCTCCGGCTCCGGCTGGGTCGAGTACCAGCAGTCGCAGAGCGTGTGCGGCATCCCGCTGCCCGCCGGACTCACCGACGGCGACCGCCTGCCCGAGCCGATCTACACGCCGGCGTACAAGGCGCCGCTCGGCGAGCACGACGAGAACGTCACCTTCGAGCGCACCGTCGAGCTCGTGGGCGAGCAGACCGCGACGGCGCTGCGGGATGCCGCTCTCGACCTCTTTCGTCGCGCGAGCTCCATCGCCGAGCAGCGCGGGGTGATTCTCGCCGACACGAAGTTCGAGTTCGGCGACGACCCCGCCACGGGCGTGCTGACCCTCGCCGACGAGGTGCTCACGAGCGACAGCTCGCGCTACTGGGACGCGGAGCTCTACGCCGCGGGCGGCCCCGACCGCCTCGCGAGCTTCGACAAGCAGATCGTGCGCGACTGGCTCGCCGCCCACTGGGACAGGCACGGCACGCCTCCGCGCCTGCCCGACGAGATCGTCGAGCGCACGGCCGCGCGCTACCGCGAGCTCATCGCGCGGCTGACCGGCGCCTGAGCCGACCAGCGACCGGAACCGCCGGGAATCGTGCGCGACAGCCGTCGGTTAGAGCATCCATGACCGCCACCCCGCGCCTCGCCCACGACACCTCGATGGGAGCGGTGACGCTCGACGTCGCCGACCTCGATCGGCTCACCGCGTACTACCGCGACGGCGTCGGCCTCGAGGTGCTCGCGACCGAGCCCGCGCGCGACGGCGAGCCCGCGATCGTGACCCTGGGGCGCACGCGGCGCGACGCCGACGGCGCGACGGCCGCGAGCATCCCCCTCGTGGTTCTTCGGCACAGCCCGACCCTGCGCCACGCGGGGCCTCGGGATGCCGGGCTCTTCCACACGGCGATCCTGTTCGAGACGCAGGCCGCGCTCGCCGCCGCCGTCGCGACCGTCGCCGAGCGGCACCCGGGCACCTTCACCGGCTCGAGCGACCACCTCGTCAGCCAGGCGTTCTACTTCGACGACCCGGAGGGCAACGGCGTCGAGCTCTACTGGGACCGCGACCGCTCCGAGTGGAGCTGGACCCACGGCCAGGTCGAGATGTCGACGCTCTACCTCGACCCGAACGCGTTCCTGCAGCAGCACCTCACCGAGCAGGCGCTCGCCGAGCACGCGAGCGCGCCGGCCGTGATCGGGCACGTGCACCTCTCGGTCGGCGACGTCGCCACGGCGAAGCGCTTCTACGTCGACGAGCTCGGCTTCGACCTCACGACGAGCTACGGCGGGCAGGCGATCTTCGTGAGCGCCGGCGGCTACCACCACCACATGGCGATGAACGTGTGGCGCAGTCAGGGCGCGGGCCGTCGCCAGTCGACCCTCGGGCTCGGTCGCGTCGACATCGTGCTGCCGCACGCCGACGAGATCGGCGCCCTCGGCGAGCGCCTCGCCCACTTCGGCCACGAGGTGCGCGATGACGGCCGCACCGTGCACGTCGACGACCCGTGGGGCAACCTCCTGCGGGTCACGGTCGCGCCCGTCGTCTAGGAGAGCGTCGTAGGCTCGGCGCGTGACCGAGACCCGCCCACCCCGCGCGCTGCGGCTGAGCCGCGCGATCGCGGTCGCCCAGGCGCCGGTCATCCTGCGCCAGGGCCGACGGCTGCGGCGCGAGACGCCGCGCCTTCCCGACGCGCCCCTGCCGTGGGAGGGCACGGCCGGCGACGGCGAGCGCCCGCTGCACCTGCTCGTGCTCGGAGACTCGACCGCGGCGGGCGTCGGCGTCGATCACGCCGAGCTCGGGCTCGCCGGGCGGCTCGCCGAGGCCCTCTCCGCCCGCACCGGCCGGCCCGTGCAGTGGCGCGCCCGCGGGCGCAACGGCGCTACGGCCCGCGACGTCGTCCGCCACCACCTCGACGACGCCCTCGATGCCCCCGTCGACGTCCTCTTCCTCACGGTGGGCGCGAACGATGCGCTCGCCCTGCGATCGGCGAGATCCTTCGAACGGGATGTCCGGCGCATCCTCGATCGGACCCGCCGAGCGCACCCGCACGCGGCCGTGCTCATGTCGTCCCTGCCGGCGTTCTTCCGGTTCCGATTGCTGCCTGAACCCCTCCGCCGGACCCTCTACCGCCACTCGCAGGCGCTCGAGTCGGCGGCCCGCGCGGTCGTGACCAGCCGGGAGCGCGCGCACATGTCGCCGCCCCCTCCGCCGTACACGGACGGGTTCTTCGCGAGCGACGACTTCCACCCGAGCGCGCTCGGCTACCGCGACTGGGCCGACTTCGCCGTCGAGGACGCCGCGCTCGCGGGCATGATGGAGCTCCTATGACCTCTTCCGCGCCCTCCGCCCCGGCTCCGGGCGACTCGGTTCCCGCCGGGAGGCTCTTCGTCGACGAGTCGGGGCCGCGCGATGCGGAGTCGATCGTCTTCCTCCACGGCGGCAACGTCTCGGGCTGGATGTGGGGGCCGCAGCGGGACGCGATGCCCGACTACCACCAGCTCGTGCCCGACATGCCGGGCTTCGGGGAGTCCAACGACGTCCCGTGGCGCTCGATGGCCGAGACGGCCGATCGCATCGCGAGCATCATCCGTGAGCGCGGGCACGGGGGCCGCGCGCACATCGTGGGGCTCTCGCTCGGCGGGATCGTCGGGGCGCTCGTCGTCGCGCGCCACCCCGACGTCGTGCGCAGCGCCGTGCTGAGCGGCACCCCGCTCCGCGGGCTGGGCCCGGTCATGTCGTGGTTCTCACGCGTGCAGCTGAAGCTCTGGCAGACCGCCGCCTACTGGACGACGATGGGCCGCGGCTACCACCTCGATTCCGAGGCGCTGACGAAGTTCGTCGAGACCGGCATCGGCATCGACCCGCGCAGTGCGCGTCGCATGGTCGAGCAGACGAACGCGGGCATGCTGAGCGAGATCGACGGCTTCGACGGCAACCCCGTCCCCATCCTCGGCCTCGCGGGCGGCGCGGAGTCGCGCACCGTGACGGGCGCGCTGCGGTTCTTCCTCCGCGCCCCGAACGCCGAGGTGCGCCTCGCCCCCGGCATGCACCACGTGTGGAACATCGAGAACCCGCGGCTCTTCACCGAGACCGTGCGCGCCTGGATCGTCGACGGCCGCGCGCACGAGGAGCTCGAGGCCGTGCCGCCGCACCTCCTCGCGACCCCGCGCCGCGAACGGCGAGACGGCGACGACGGCGGCGCTACGAGCTGACGCGCTCGTCATCCGTGGACGGCACCTCCGCGATCTCGACGCGCTGCACGGGCAGCGCCTGCGCGTGCTCCCGCCGCACGAAGTCGACGATCCGCTCGCGCACGAGCACCTGCAGATCCCACATGTCCGAGCTGTTCGACGCCGACATGAGCAGCCGCACCCGCACGAGCCCGCCCGTCGCGTCGGTCACCTGCACGTTGGAGGCGGCGCCGTTGAACAGCGGCGTCTCGGCGAGGACGCGGTCGAGCTCGACCCGGACATCCTCGATCGGGACCCGCCAGTCGAGATCGAGCGACACGGTGCCCAGGAGGTCGGCCGTCGTGCGCGTCCAGTTCTGGAACGGGGTCGTCGTGAAGTACGTCGACGGCAGGACGAGTCGGCGCTGATCCCACACGCGGACGACGACGTAGGTGAGCGTGATCTCCTCGATGCGGCCGAACTCGCCCTCGACCACGACGACGTCGTCGACGCGGATGGCATCGGAGAAGGCGAGCTGCATGCCGGCGAACACGTTCGCGAGCGTCGACTGCGCCGCGAGCCCGGCGACGACCGAGGCGAGGCCGGCCGAGGCGAGCAGGCTCGTGCCGACCGCCTGCGCGCCGGGGAAGGTCAGGAGGATCGCGCCGATGGTCACGATGCCGACGACGACGAGGGCGAGGCGCTTGAGGATCAGCAGCTGGGTGCGCATGCGCCGCGCGACCCGGTTGTCGGCGACCGTGATGTCGTAGCGGCGCGTCGCCCGCGCGAACAGCAGCGTCACGATCGCGGCGACCGCCCAGCCGCCGGCCGCCAGGGTCGCGATGAGGAAGGCCTGATTGACCGCGGGCCGCCACTCGGGCTCGGGCAGCGTCAGCGCGACGGCGATCCAGACCGCGATGAGGGCGAGCAGGATGCGCACCCTCCTCCGCAGCGATCCGAGCGTCGCGTAGACGCCCGGCCGCCGTCGCGCCACCACGCGCACGATGAGCGCCATCGCGGCGACGAGGACGATGACGACGCCGAGGGCGATGGCCACGGCGATGCCGAGGCCCGTCCAGCTGGTCCAGTCGAGCACATCGACTCCTTCCGATCGGGGATGCGCGGGAGGCGCGCACGGGGCGCTGCGAGGACGCGCACCGCACGCAAAGCCCCCGACCCTACCCGCGGCCCCTGGAAGAACTGCGCGCATGAGCACGGATAGACTGGGGGCATCCACCACTTCGCATCTCGAACGGGAGTCGCCGTGCCCACCATCGTCGTCGAGGTCATGCCCAAGGCTGAGCTGCTCGACCCCGCGGGCAAGGCGGTCGCCGGCGCCCTGCACCGCCTCGGTCACGACCGCATCGGCGACGTCCGCATCGGCAAGCGCTTCGAGCTTCACGTCGACGGCGAGGTCGACGCCGAGCTGCTCGCCGCGGTCGAGAAGGTCGCCGGCGAGATGCTCGCCAACACCGTCATCGAGGACGTCGTGACCGTCGAGGTCCAGGGCGCGAGCGTTCCCGGCGAGACCCACTGATGCGCATCGGCGTCATCACCTTCCCCGGCTCGCTCGACGACCGGGACGCGATGCGGGCGATCCGCCTCGCGGGCGCCGAGCCCGTCGCGCTGTGGCACGGCACGCACGACCTGCAGGGCGTCGACGCCATCGTCCTGCCCGGCGGCTTCAGCTACGGCGACTACCTGCGCTGCGGTGCGATCGCGGCCCGCTCGCCGATCATGGCCGAGGTCATCGATGCGGCGAACGGCGGGATGCCCGTGCTCGGCATCTGCAACGGCTTCCAGATCCTCGTCGAGACCCACCTGCTGCCGGGCGGGCTCATCCGCAACGATCACGGCGACTTCATCCGCCGCGACCAGCGCCTGCGCGTGGAGTCGACCGATTCCGCCTGGACGAGTGGCTTCTTCGTCGGCCAGGAGATCACCATCCCGCTCAAGAACGGCGAGGGCGGGTACATCGCCGACGAGTCGACGCTCGACCGCCTCGAGGGCGAGGGCCTCGTCGCCTTCCGCTACCTCGATGTGAACCCCAACGGCTCGCTTCGCGACATCGCGGGCTTGCGCAACGAGCGCGGCAACGTCGTCGGCCTCATGCCGCACCCCGAGCACGCGGTCGAGCCGGGCTTCGGCCCCGACACCCGCGACGCGATGCGCTCGGGCGTCGACGGGCTGACCTTCTTCACGAGCGTGCTCACCGCGACCCTCGCGAGCGCGTGACCCCGAAGCGCCTCTACCGCGTCGTCGCGACCGCCGAGGCGATCACCTGGACGCTCCTGATCGGCGGGCTCGTGCTGCGCGCCGTCGTCGGCGGCGAGACCGGCGACCTCGCCGTGCGGGTCGGCGGGAGCATCCACGGATTCGTTTTCCTCGCCTACGGGGCGACGGCTGTGCTGACCGCGATCAATCAGCGCTGGGGGGTCGGCCTCGGCTTCCTCGCGGTCGTCACCGCGGTCATCCCGTACGCGACGATCCCGTTCGACATCTGGGCGCACCGCGCGGGCCGCCTCGACGGCGACTGGCGTCGCGAGGCGACGGACGACCCGAGGGACGCCGTCTGGTTCGACCGCCTGGTTCGGTGGATGCTCCGCCACCCGTACCTCCTGGGTGCCCTGCTGCTCGCCGCCGTCGTCGTGATCTTCGTCGTGCTGCTGCAGCTCGGCCCGCCCGTACCGAAGGACTAGCGGCCGCGAGGGCCCTCGAATCGGGGGCACGGGGGTCCACTCGAATCGCCCTGGCGCCGCATAGAGTAAGAACAGGATTCACGTTCGTGCTCCGCCCCTTCGTCGATCGAGGCCCCGATGCTGCGTTCCTCCTCTCTTCGCGCGCGGGGGTGCATCCTCGGCGTCGCAGTGACGCTCACCACTGCGAGCCTCGTGGTTGCCGCACCCGCGGCCGCGGTGACCTTCGGTCCGGTGTCCGACCTCGCCTGACTTCAGCAGGCGATCGCCGACGCGAACGCGAACCCGGGCGCCGACGTCATCACGGTCGCACCGACAGCCACGATCGTCGGGGCGGGCGGCGCCGTCACGGTCGACTCGAACCTCGTGATCGACCTCGACGGCGCGACAGTCGACGACCTCCGCGTGTTCGTGGTCGGCGCTGAGCTCACGCTGCAGGACGGCACCTGGACGGCGCTGCCCGACGCGAACGCGACGCTCGTCGCTCCGGGGTTCGGGGTCGGTGCAACAGCCTCCCTCACGCTGCAGAGCATGACCGTGACGGCGACTGGCTCGGAGTGCGACGCCGCGATCGGCGGCTGGTTCACGGCAGCCGGCCAACCTACGCAGTGCAACAGCGGCACGACCGCGGCCTCCGGCGCGATCACCATCGTTGACAGCACTGTCACGGCAACGGGCGGCAGCTTCGGCGCCGGCATCGGCGGCGGATCCCGCGGCGACCAGGGGTCGGTCACGATCACGAGCAGCACCGTGACCGCGACGGGCGGATACGGCGCGGCCGGCATCGGTGGCGGCAAGGATCGACCGGGCGGGAGCGTCGAACTCACCGACAGCACCGTAACGGCGACCGGCGGCATCGGCGGGGCTGCCGGCATCGGCGGCGGCGAGTACAGTGCGGGCGGCTCGGTCGTCATCGATGGTGGAGTCATCATTGCGAACGGTACGAGCCGAGGCGCGGGCATCGGCGGCGGCGGCGAGTTCGGCGTCGGCGGCACGACGACGATCACCGGCGACGCGATCGTCACCGCGACGGGCGCGACTTTCTCGTCGGGCATCGGCGGCAGCTACCAGGGCCGGGGCGGCACGACGAACATCGGCGGCACCGCGGTCGTCACGGCGATCGGCCGCGACGGCGGCCCGGGCATAGGCAGCAGCTACACCTCCGCCGCGAGCGGGCCCACCACGATCACCGACGGCACGCCCACGCTCATCACCGCGTCGATCCAGGGTTCGTTCGCGGTCGCCTCGAGCGCCGCGGTCACGCTCGCCCCCACCGGCACCATGGTGCTCGACGGTGCGTCGAGCAACGCGGGCGCGATCACTGTGAACGCCCCGAGCCAGCTCGAGATCCCCTCAGGCGACACGTTCACGAACGCGCAGGCGATCGCCGGCACGGGCACGCTTCGCGGCGGCGGCACGATCGACAACACGGGCGTCATCTGCGCGAACGTCGGCACCGATCTGATAGTCACGGGCACGGCGTTCCTGCTCGAGTACGCGCTCCCCGGCGGCGGCACCGAGCCGCTCTCGGTCTACGCGACGAGCCTCACCGCTGGATGCCGCGAACTGCTCGACATCTCCACGAGCGAGCAGGTGCTGCTCGGATGGACGATCGGGGTCGACGGCCCCTACCTCACCACCCTCACCGATCTCGAGGCGGAGGTACCGAGCGGCAGCGCCACGCTGGAGCCGGTGCTCGCGGATGCAGTACTGACGTTCACCCCCGCATCGACGCTGTCGACGGCGGGCGAGACGGTGCAGGTGCAGGCGTTCGGCCCCATGCCGATGAGCATGACGCCGAGCACCGACCTCACCGAGTTCCTCCTGCTGGGCGGCGACATCGCGCTCGGTGCCGTGGGCGGCGAGTTCGTCTCGACGACGGCGGGCGAGCAGACCATCACGGGCACGCTCGGCTTCACGACGGAGGGCGGCGAGATCGTGCTGTCGGGATCATTCACGCACACGACTCTGACCGCGCCGCTCGACGCGATCGCACTGACGGCATCCGCGCTCACGGTCGATCAGGGCCGCTCGGTCACGCTGCAGGTCGAGGGTCAGGATGCCTTCGGCAACGCGATCGAGATCGATCCGGCCGACGTCGTGGTCACCTCCTCGGTGCCGACCGACGTCATCGACGGGCTCACCGTCACGTTCCCGACGGCGAGCCCCCATGTGCTGACCGTCACGGTCGGCGACGTGAGCGCGCAGGTGACGATCGAGGTCACGCCCGCCGCGGTCATCCCGGTAATCCCGGTCGACCCGGAGGATCCGACCAGCCCGGCCGTTCCCGAGCTCTCGGCGACCGGTGGCAACGACGTCACGGGCGGCATCGGTCTCGCCGCCCTCCTTCTAATGCTCGGCGTCGCGCTCGTCCTGGTTCGCCGCCGGCTCGCCTGACTCCGCTCGACGGCACGCTCGGCCGGGCACCCGCAGGGCCGAGCGTGCTCATCCGCGCGGGTAGGCTGGGAGCATCCGGCACGCCCTCGACACAGGAGCCCTCGCCACCGTGACCACCCCCACCACGCACGTTCCTGACACCGTCGAGAACGCCATCGCGACGCCCGAGAAGCACCAGCCGTTCGAGGCCCTCGGCCTCAAGGCCGACGAGTACGAGGCCATCAAGCAGCTGCTCGGCCGGCGCCCCACGAGCGGCGAGCTCGCCATGTACTCCGTCATGTGGAGCGAGCACTGCTCGTACAAGTCGAGCAAGGTGCACCTGCGCCAGTTCGGCCAGAAGGTCTCGGATGAGATGAAGACCCACCTCATGGTGGGCATGGGCGAGAACGCCGGCGTCGTCGACATCGGCGAGGGCTGGGCGGTCACGTTCAAGATCGAGAGCCACAACCACCCGAGCTACATCGAGCCGTTCCAGGGCGCCGCGACCGGCGTCGGCGGCATCGTGCGCGACATCATCTCGATGGGCGCGCGCCCGGTCGCGGTGATGGATGCCCTGCGCTTCGGCGCCATCGACCACCCCGACACGGCTCGCGTCGTGCCCGGCGTCGTCTCCGGCATCAGCCACTACGGCAACTGCCTCGGCCTGCCGAACATCGGCGGCGAGACCGTCTTCGACTCGGTCTACCAGGCGAACCCCCTCGTCAACGCGCTCGCCGTCGGCGTGCTGCGCCACGAGGACCTGCACCTCGCCAACGCTCGCGGCGTGGGCAACAAGGTCGTGCTGTTCGGCGCCCGCACGGGCGGCGACGGCATCGGCGGGGCGAGCATTCTCGCCTCCGACACATTCAGCGAGGGCGGGCCGACCAAGCGCCCCGCCGTGCAGGTCGGCGACCCGTTCGCCGAGAAGGTGCTCATCGAGTGCTGCCTCGAGCTGTATCGCGGCGACCTCGTGGAGGGCATCCAGGATCTCGGCGCAGCCGGCATCTCGTGCGCGACCTCCGAGCTCGCGAGCAACGGCGACGGCGGCATGGTCATCGACCTCGACGCCGTGCTGCTGCGCGACCCCTCGCTCACGGCCGAGGAGATCCTCATGTCGGAGAGCCAGGAGCGCATGATGGCGATCGTGCAGCCGTCGAAGCTCGACGCGTTCCTCGCCGTGACCGCCAAGTGGGATGTCGAGACGAGCGTGCTCGGCGAGGTCACCGACACCGGCCGCCTCGTCATCCACTGGCAGGGCGAGACGATCGTCGACGTCGACCCGACCACGGTCGCCGTCGACGGCCCGGTCTACAACCGGCCGTACCACCGCCCCGCATGGCTGGATGCCCTGCAGGCCGACAGCGCGGAGAAGCTCGCTCGCCCCGCCGACGACGCCGAGCTGCGCGCCCACGCGCTGCAGGTGCTGGGCGGCCCGAACCTCGCCGACACGGCCTGGATCACCAACCAGTACGACTACTACGTCATGGGCAACACGGCCCTCGCGACGCCCGACGACGCCGGCATGATCCGCGTCGACGAGCAGAGCGGGCTCGGCGTCGCCCTCGCGACCGACGCGAACGGCCGCTACTGCCAGCTCGACCCGTACGTGGGCGCGCAGCTCGCGCTCGCCGAGGCGTACCGCAACGTCGCGACCTCGGGGGCGACTCCGCTCGCCGTCTCTGACTGCCTCAACTTCGGCAGCCCCGAGAACCCCGAGGTGATGTGGCAGTTCGAGCGGGCCGTCACGGGTCTCGCCGACGCGTGCCTCGAGCTGGGCATCCCCGTCACCGGCGGCAACGTGTCGTTCTACAACCAGACCGGCGACGTGCCCATCCACCCGACGCCCGTCGTCGCGGTCATGGGCGTCATCGACCACGTCGACCGCCGCCTGCCCTCGGGCTGGCAGGACGAGGGCGAGAACCTCTACCTCATGGGCACCACGCGCGACGAGCTCGACGGCTCGGTGTGGGCGGACGTCGTGCACGGTCACCTCGGCGGCCTGCCGCCGCAGCTCGACCTCGCGGCCGAGAAGAACCTCGCCGGCCTCATGTCGGCCGCGGCCGAGGAGGGGCTCGTCACCTCGGCGCACGACCTCTCGGAGGGCGGCCTGCTCGCGACGCTGGCCGAGGGAGTGCTGCGCTTCGGCGTCGGCGCGCGCGTCTGGCTCACCGAGCTCATGGAGCGCGATGGGGTGGATGCTCTCGCCGCACTGCTGTCGGAGTCGCAGGCCCGCGTGCTCGTGTCGGTGGCCCGCGAAGACGACGTGAAGTTCCGCGGCCTGTGCGAGGGGCGCGACGTGCCCGTGCTGCGCATCGGCGTCACCGACGCCGAGGTCGACGGCCTCGAGATCCAGGACCGCTTCACGCTCACGCACGCCGAGCTGCGCCACGCGCACCGGTCGACGCTGCCCGAGCGGTTCGGCGCGGTCGTCGGGGGCTAGGCCTTCCGACCCTCGGCGGGCGACGAACCGAGGGCTAGGCTCGCGCTCGTGACGAGCATCACGGGGCTCAGCCGCGCCGACGTGCGCGAGCGACGCGACCGCGGTGAGATCAACACGCTGCCGAACGACACCGGCCGCTCGCTCTGGCGCATCCTGCAGGCGAACCTCTTCACGCTCTTCAACGCGATCGTCGGCGGCAGCTTCCTCGTGCTGCTCGTGCTCGGCTACTGGCAGGATGCCTTGTTCGGCTTCTTCGTCATCGCCAACGTCGCCATCGGGGTCGCGCAGGAGTTCCGGGCCAAGGTGACCCTCAGCCGGCTGGCGGTGCTCAACGCTCCGCGGGCGAGAGTCTTGCGCCGAGCATCCGCCGACGGAGACGGCGAGGTGGCGGAGGTCGCCATCGCCGACGTCGTGCTCGATGACGTGCTCGCGCTGAGCGCGGGCGACCAGGTCGTCGCCGACGCCGTCGTGCTCGAGGCGTCGGGGCTCGACGTCGACGAGTCGCTGCTGACCGGCGAGGCCGACCCGGTGCCGTCGCCCGCGGGCCGCGAGCTGCTGTCGGGGTCGACGGTCGTCGGCGGCAGCGGGCTCGCGCGGGTGATCCGCGTCGGCGCCGACTCGTACGCGAGCCGCATCACCGCCGAGGCGAAGCAGTTCTCGCTCGTCGGCAGCGAGCTGCGCGACTCGATCGCGCGCATCATCCGCTGGATCAGCATCGGCCTGCTGCCGGTCGGCGCGATCGTCGTCAACGGGCAGATGCAGGCGGTCGGCGGGTGGGAGGTCGCCCTGTCGTCGGGGGCCTGGCGCGAGGCGGTCGTCGCCGCGACCGCGAGCATCATCGCGATGGTGCCGCAGGGGCTCGTGTTCATGACGTCGGTCGCGCTCGCCGTCGGCGCCGTGAAGCTGTCGCGCCGCGAGGTGCTCGTGCAGGAGCTCGCCGCCGTCGAGGGCCTCGCCCGCGTCGACATGCTCTGCCTCGACAAGACGGGCACGCTCACCGAGGGCGGGCTCGCGCTCGACGGTGTCGAGGACGCCCCGGGCGTCGCCTCCGATCCGGCGCTGCGCGCGGCGCGGGATGCTGCGCTCGCGTGCTTCGCGGACGATCGCGACGCCAACGCCACGGCCCGCGCGCTCGGCGAGCGCTTCGGTGCGCGCGGGGGCTCGGCCTCCGCTGCCGCGGTCGACCCGTCTCTCGCCCCAGCGGCACCGAGCGTCGCGGCGCTGCCGGCGATCGTCGCGCGCGTGCCGTTCTCGTCCCTGCGCAAGTGGAGCGCCGCGCAGCTCGCCGACCCCGCCGGCAGCTGGCTGCTCGGCGCCCCCGACATCGTGCTCGCGCGGGTGGACGGGTCGGCGGGCGACGGCGTGGCGGTCGACGCCACGCTCGCGCGGTGCCGCGAGCTCGCCGCGAGCGGCCTGCGCACGCTCGTGCTCGCGCGCTCGAGCGCGCCCCTCACGTCGGCGGCCGGAGCCGGGGCCGACGAGCACGGGGTGATCGAGGCGCGCGAGGCCGCCCTCCCTGCCGGGCTCGAGCCGGTGGCGGTCGTCACGTTCCGCGAGCGGGTGCGGGGGGATGCGCACGAGACGCTGCAGTACTTCCGCGAGCAGGGAGTGAGCATCCGCATCATCTCGGGCGACGACCCGCGAACGGTCGCCGCCGTCGCGCGCGAGGCGGGCGTCGACCACGTCGGCGACGGCTTCGACGCGCGGCAGCTGCCCGAGGGAGTCGCCGAGCTCGACGACGTCATGGCGCGCGAGCACGTGTTCGGGCGCGTCACCCCCGAGCAGAAGAAGGCGATGGTGAAGTCGCTGCAGCGGCTCGGCTACACCGTGGCGATGACGGGCGACGGCGTCAACGACGCGCTCGCGCTCAAGCACGCCGACTTGGGGATAGCGATGGGGTCGGGGGCGCCGGCGACCCGGGCGGTCGCGCGCCTCGTGCTGCTCGACGGGCAGTTCAGCCGACTTCCGCGCATCGTCGCCGAGGGGCGGCAGGTGATCGCGAACGTCGAGCGGCTGGCGAAGCTGTTCCTGTCGAAGACGGTCTACGCGATCCTGTTCGCGGTCGTGTTCGGGGCGCTGCTGTGGCCGTTCCCGTTCCTGCCGCGGCAGCTGTCGATCGTCGACGGCCTGACGATCGGGCTGCCCGCGATCGTGCTCGCCCTGCTGCCCAACGCGCGCGTGTACCGGCCCGGATTCCTGCGGCGGGCGGCGAGGTTCTGCATCCCCTCGGGCGTGCTCGTGGCCGCGACCGTCATCGGCGTGGTCGCGTACGCGTACGCGGTCGTGGATGCTCCCGCCGACGAGGTGCAGACGACCGCGGTCATCACGCTCACGCTCTCGGCGCTGTGGGTGCTCGTGATCCTCGCGCGGCCGCTGTCGCGCGTGACGCTGCCCATCGTGCTCGCCGCGTACGCCGGGCTCGTGGTCGTGCTGTCGATCCCGATCGCCGTCGACTTCCTGCAGCTCGCCTCGCCGCCGCCGACGGGGCTGCTCGTCGTCGCGGTGGGCGCATCCGCCGCCTGCTCGCTCGCCCTCGAGGTGCTGCACCGCCTGATCGCCCGCGCGACCCGCTGACCCGTGCGGCCTGTCGGCCCGCGGCGACGATGCGCCAGTTCGATGACACTGCGCCACATCAAAGCCGCGCATCGTCACCAGACCTGCGCACTCACGCGCGCGGGGAGTGGAGGGCAGCGAGCATCCGCATACATGACGGACGGCCCCCGCCTCCACCCGACGAGGGCCGTCCGTGTCGTTCCGGGGCGGGAGGACCAGGCTTCCCCCCGCCCCGAACCTGAGCCGGGCTGCCGCACGACGGGCGACGAGCCCGTCGCGCGGCCATCCGGTGCCGCGTTCTAGTGCGCGACCGACTTCTCGGCGCCGACGCCCGTGAGCGACCGCACCTCCATCTCGGTCTGCTTCTCCAGGCTCTCCTTCTTCTTGTCGAGCACCGACCCGAGCCAGCCGAGGAAGAAGGCGAGCGGGATCGACACGATGCCGGGGTTCGACAGCGGGAAGACCGCGAAGTCGACCCCCTGCAGCATCGACTTCTCGCCGCCGGAGACGACCGGCGAGAGCGAGATGAGGATGATCGCCGAGGCGAGGCCGCCGTACATGCTCCACAGCGCGCCCTGGGTGGTGAAGTTCTTCCAGAACAGCGAGTAGACGATCGTGGGCAGGTTCGCCGACGCCGCGACCGCGAAGGCCAGGGCGACGAGGAACGCGACGTTCTGCCCGTTCGCGCCGATGCCGCCGAGGATGGCGACGATGCCGATGACGACGACCGTGCGGCGCGCGACCTTGACCTCGGCGCCCGGGGCCGGGTTGCCCTTCTTGACGACGCTCGCGTAGATGTCGTGCGAGAAGGACGCCGCGGCGGTGATGGTCAGGCCGGCGACGACCGCGAGGATCGTCGCGAACGCGATCGCCGAGATGATGCCGAGCAGCACCGAGCCGCCGAGCTCGAACGCGAGCAGCGGGGCGGCCGAGTTGGCTCCGCCGGGCGCGGCGGCGATGCGCTCCGCGCCGATGAGGGCGGATGCTCCGTACCCGAGCACGAGCGTGAACAGGTAGAAGATGCCGATGAGCCAGATCGCCCAGACGACGCTCTTGCGGGCCTCCTTCGCCGTCGGCACCGTGTAGAAGCGCATGAGCACGTGCGGCAGAGCCGCGGTGCCGAGCACGAGCGCGAGGCCGAGCGAGAGGAAGTCGAGGCGCGTGATGTCGCTCAGCCCGTACTGCAGGCCCGGGGCGAGGATCGCCGGGTTGCCCGAGGTCTCGACCGCGCTGTCGAGCAGCGTCGAGAGGTTGAACCCGTTGATCGCGAGCACCCAGATCGTCATGACGCCGGCGCCCGCGATGAGAAGGCCCGCCTTGATGATCTGCACCCACGTGGTGCCCTTCATGCCGCCGACGAGCACGTAGAGGATCATGAGCGCACCGACCACGGCGATGACGACCGACTGGCCGACGCGGTCGTTGATGCCGAGCAGCAGCGCGACGAGGCCGCCGGCTCCCGCCATCTGCGCGAGCAGGTAGAAGAAGCAGACCACGAGCGTCGAGATCGCCGCGGCGATGCGCACCGGGCGCTGCTTGAGGCGGAAGGCCAGGACGTCGGCCATCGTGAACTTGCCCGTGTTGCGCAGCAGCTCGGCGACGAGCAGCAGCGCGACGACCCACGCGACGAGGAACCCGATCGAGTAGAGGAAGCCGTCGTAGCCGTTGATCGCGATCGCGCCGACGATGCCGAGGAACGACGCGGCCGAGAGGTAGTCGCCCGCGATGGCCGAGCCGTTCTGCCCGCCCGAGAACGAGCGGCCGGCGGCGTAGTAGTCGGCGGCGGTCTTGTTGTTCCGCGAGGCGCGGAACACGATGACCATCGTGATCGCGACGAAGAGGCCGAAGATCGCGATGTTGAGGACGGGGTCGCCGGGGGCGGCCGGAGCGGTGACAGCGAGGTGCAGCATCAGCGCACGCCCTCCTTGGTCTCGAGACGGTCGCGGATGGCCGCCGCGTCGGGGTCCAGCTGCTTGTTGGCATACGAGACGTAGATCATCGTCACCGCGAAGGTCGTGACGATCTGCGAGAGTCCGAGCAGGATGCCGATGTTGACGCGGCCGAATACGGGCGTCGCCATGAAGTCGGGCGCGTACCCGGCGAGCAGCACGTACGTGAAGTACCAGAGCAGGCAGGCCGCGGTCACGGGAAGCACGAAGCCGCGGTGCTTGCGCTTGAGCCGGCGGAACTGCTCCGAATCCTGCGTCTCTCGGAACACCGCGGCCGAATGGCCGGACGAGTGCTCCACGTTCAGGGCGTCGTTGCCCATGGGTTCTCCTCGAGAGGTCGCGGCAGCGACGACGGCGACGCTGCCGATTGGTGACGGAACGCCCGCCAGCATCCCCCGAACGCGGGGCCCCGTCATCGGGATGCGCGCTCGTCGTCGCCGGGCGGCGTCGTGCGTGCGACGAACGGCGATCCGGCCGCCGTCGGCCGCGCACCCGGCCGCCCCGCATCGCCTACCGTGGTGCCGTGACCGCGTCCGTCCTGCTCGCCCTCGCCATCGGCGTGCTCGTCGGCATCGCCGCCGCGGTGCTGCTCGTCGTCGCGTGGCGGGTCGTGCGCCTCTCGCGCGAGATGGGCACGGCGGCCGAGCGCGCGACCTACTCGACCCTGCACCTCGCGAGCCAGGCGGCGACGCACGTGCGCGGCGGACTCGACACGGGCGACCCGCAGCGCGCCGTCCGCCCGCTGCGCCAGCTGCTCGACTGCCGCGTCCTCGCCCTCGCCGACGACCACGGAGTCCTCGCCATCGATGCCGGCCCCGCCGACCAGCGGCTCGCCGAGCACCTGCGCGAGACGGCCGAGGGGCTCGCGGCCGAGGTGCGCGCCGGCGACCGGCCGCAGGTCTTCCGCGGCATCGACCCGACCGGCAGGGGGATCCAGGCGACGGACGCCGTGGCCGCCCCGATCATCGCCGGCGACCGCACCGCGGGGGCGATCGTCGCGTTCTCGCCCACGGTCCGTCCGGGGCTCGTGCGCGCGACGGGCGAGGTGGCCGAGTGGCTCGCGGCGCAGCTCGAGCTCGGCGAGCTCGACGCGAGCCGCGCCGCGCTCGCCGAGGCCGAGGTGAAGGCGCTGCGCAGTCAGATCAGCCCGCACTTCATCTACAACGCGCTCACGGCGATCGCCAGCACGATCACCACGAACCCGCCGCGGGCGCGCGACCTCGTTCTCGAGTTCGCCGACTTCACGCGGTACTCCTTCCGCCGGCAGGGCGACTTCACGACGCTCGCCGACGAGCTGCGCAGCGTCGACAGCTACCTGCAGCTCGAGCGTGCACGCTTCGGCGAGCGCCTGACCCTCACGCTGCAGGTCGCGCCCGAGGTGCTCAGCACGGTCATCCCGTTCCTGAGCGTGCAGCCGCTCGTCGAGAACGCCGTGCGGCACGGCCTGGAGCCGAAGCCCGACGGCGGCAGCATCACGATCCGGGCGAGCGACGCGGGCGCGTTCGCGCTCATCGAGGTCGAGGACGACGGGGTCGGGATCGATCCCGAGCGCTTGCGGGGCATCCTCGCCGGGCGGCCGTCGGCCGATCACGTGGGCGTTCGCAACGTGGATGCCCGGCTGCGGCAGCTCTACGGCGACGAGCACGGGCTCGTGGTCGAGACGAACCTCGATGCGGGCACGCTCGTGAGCATGCGCGTGCCGAAGTCGCAGCCGCAGAACACGACCGCCCCCGGCCCGAGCAGCTGACGCAGTGCGAGGATGTGAGCCGTGACCGACCCGATGACCGTGCTCGTCGCGGACGACGAGCAGCCGGCGCTCGATGAGCTCGCGTACCTGCTCGGGCACGACGAGCGCATCGGCACGATCCACCGCGCGTCGAACGGCGCCGACGCCCTGCGCATCCTCACGCAGGAGACGATCGACGCCGTGTTCCTCGACATCCACATGCCGGGCCTGAGCGGCATCGACCTCGCCCGCGCGGTCGGCCACTTCGACCGCCGCCCGCCGTTCGTGTTCGTCACCGCCGACGAGGAGCGCGCGCTGGAGGCCTTCGACCTCTCGGCGGTCGACTACGTGCTGAAGCCCGTGCGCTCGGAGCGGCTCGCGCGCGCCGTGGGGCGGCTGCTGGATGCGCGTGCGGCGAGTTCGATCGAGTCGAGCGCCGACGCGCCCGCCGCGGCAGCGCCCGTCACCGCGCCCGCGGCACCGCCCACGGCGAGCACCCCCGCCCTCGTCGCCGTGAGCCTCGGCGGCACGACGCGCATGATCCGGCAGGACTCGATCCAGTTCGTGCAGGCGCAGGGCGACTACGCGCGCCTTCACACCGACGACGGCAGCTACCTGGTGCGCGTGCCCATGAGCGACCTCGAGCGGCAGTGGTCGGCCGCCGGCTTCGTGCGGATCCACCGCTCGTACCTCGTGTCGCTCACCCACGTGTCGCGCCTGCGCCTGGGGGCGAGCAGCCCGACCGTGCTCGTCGGCGGCACCGAGCTGCCCGTGAGCCGTCGCCTGCTGCCCGCCCTGCGCGACCGCGTCGCCGCCAACCGCATCCGGCCGCGGGCGTGAGCGAGGCGCACGAGCAGCCGGCGCCCGCGTCGAGCCCCGGCCCCGCGCGGCCCGAGCGCGTGCGGGTGACGGCGCCGAGACCCGGCGAGCCCATCGCGGCCCCGGCGGAGCATCCGTCGATCGAGCGCAGCGACACGGCGACCGTCTACGTGCGCTCGCTCATCCGGTCGCAGCTGCGCCTCGCGATCATCTGCGCGAGCGGCTTCATCGTGAGCCTCGGGATGCTCTGGCTCGTCCTCGCCGCCGCCCCCGCCCTCGACGCGGTCGTCATCGTCGGCGCCCCCGCGTCCTGGCTGCTGCTGGCGTTCGGGGCCTACCCGGCCATCCTCGCGTTCGCCGTCATCTTCGTCGTCGCGAGCACCCGCAACGAGGCCGGCTACCGCTCGCTCATGAGCTCGGGGGCGGAGCCGTGAACCCCGTCCTCGGGTACGTCGCGATCGCCGCGGTCACGATCGCGACGGCCCTCATCGGCTTCTTCGGGCTGCGCATATCGCGCACGACGCAGGACTTCTACGTCGCCTCGCGCACCGTCCGTCCCTGGTGGAACGCGTCGGCGATCGGCGGAGAGTACCTGTCGGCGGCGAGCGTGCTCGGCATCGCGGGGCTGATCCTGCTGCAGGGGGCGGGCGGGCTGTGGTTCCCGATCGGGTACACGGCCGGCTACCTCATGCTGCTGCTGTTCGTCGCGGCGCCGCTGCGGCGGTCGGGGGCGTACACGATCCCCGACTTCACGGGCGCGCGACTCGAGTCGCTCGCCGTGCGGCGCCTCACGACGGTGCTCGTGATCCTCATCGGGTGGTTCTACATCGTGCCGCAGCTGCAGGGCGCGGCGCTCACGATCCGCATCACGACCGGGCTGCCGTCGTGGATGGGCGCCGTCGCGGTGTCGATCATCGTGGGTCTCATCGTCGCCGCGGGCGGCATGCGCTCCATCACGTTCGTGCAGGCGTTCCAGTTCTGGCTCAAGCTCACGGCGATCGCCGTGCCGGCCGTCCTGCTGCTCATCACGGTGGGCCGCGATGGCGGACCGGCCGTCGACGCGGCGGTCGCGTTCCCGGCGGCGCTGGGCCCCGCATCCCTCGACGCGTACTCGACGGTGTCGCTCGTCATCGCGCTGCTGCTCGGCACGATGGGCCTGCCGCACGTGCTCGTCCGCTTCTATACGAACCCCGACGGCGCGGCGGCGCGGCGCACGACCCTCATCGTGCTCGGGCTGCTGTCGGTGTTCTACGTCTTCCCGACGGTCATCGGGCTGCTGGGCCGAGCGCTCGCCCCCGAGCTCGCGAGCTCGGGCGAGGCCGACGCCCTCGTGCTGCTGCTCCCCGGCATGGTCATCGGCGGGCTGCTCGGCGACGTGCTCACCGCGCTCGTCATCGCGGGAGCCTTCGGCGCCTTCCTCTCGACGACCTCGGGCCTCGTCGTCTCGCTCGCCGGCGTCATCTCGCAGGAGCTCGCGGGCGGCTCGGTGCGCGGCTTCCGCATCGCGGCGATCGCCTCCTCGCTCGTGCCGCTCGCCGTCGCGCTCGCGCTCGAGCCGGGCGGGCTCGCCGGCAGCGTCGGGCTCGTGTTCGCCTTCACGGCGTCGACCCTGTGCCCGGTGCTCGTGCTCGGCATCTGGTGGCGGGGGCTGACGGCGCGCGGCGCAATCGTGGGGATGCTCGGGGGCGCCCTCTTCTGCGGCACAGCGATCCTGCTCGGGCCGCTCCTGGCGGCTGGCGGGGGCTGGCCGTCGGGCGTGCTGGCCGCGCTAGCTCAGCCCGCGGCGTGGACGGTGCCTCTCGCGTTCGCCCTCACCGTGGTCGTGTCGCGCCTCGACCGGCGCCGCGCGCCCCGCGGAGCCGACCGCGTCCTCGCGCGGCTGCACGCGCCCGAGCCCGTCGCGTAGTCGCGGTGCCGCCGCGATCAGCCGGCGCGCGCCCTCAGCCCGCCCGGCGCGGCCAGCGCAGTCGGCGCTGCGCGAGCAGCACGCCGACGATCACGAGCAGCGCGCCGACGGGCTCGTTCCACACGAGCACCTCGCCGAGCACGACGATGCCGAGCAGGACCCCGACGACGGGCGTGATGTACGTGACGGTCGCGGCCCGGGTGGCCCCCCATGCGCGCACGACGTTCTGATTCCACACGTAGGCGAAGCCGGTGCCGAGAGCTCCGAGCAGCACGATCGCGACGATCACCGACGCGTCGAGCGTCATCGGCGAGGGGCTCACGACGGGCGCGAGCGCGAGCAGCACCACGGCCGCGATGCCGATGTAGACGAACGTGAACGACACCGCCGAGACGCCCGTGCCGGTGAGGAAGCGCCGCATGTACGACAGACTGAACCCGTAGCAGGCGGTCGCCCCGAGCATCGCGAGCTGCGGCACGAGGTCGCCGCCGAGCTCGATGCCGCGCCACGGCCCGATGATGACGATCACCCCGACGATGCCGATCGCGATGCCGATGACCTGCGCGCGCGTGAGCCGCTCGACCCGCAGCACGAGGGCGGCGATGATCGCCGTCATGATCGGCGTCGTCGCGTTGTAGACGCTCGCGAGCCCCGAGGCGACGTACTGCTGCGCCCACGCGAACAGCAGGTACGGCAGCACGCAGAACGTCACGCCGACGACGGCGAGGTGCCCGTAGATGGGCCCCCAGGCGGGCAGTCGGTCGCGGGTGACGAGGACGATGAGCCCGAGCGTGAGCGCTCCGAGCAGAGCCCGGCCGGCGGCGACCTGCACCGGCGTCATGCCGGTGAGCGCGATCGCGATGAACAGGAAGCTCGCGCCCCACACGAGCCCGCTGAGCGCGAACTGCGTCGCGACCCAGCCCTCGCGGGGCGCGGCGGATGCCCGCGGCGCGTCGGTCGTGTCGGTCACGCCCCGACGCTAGCGCCTCGCCACGACGCCGGCTGCCGCTCGCGAGCGCGACGGCCGAAAGCCGCCGCCGCTACGCCTGCGGCGCCCCCGGCTCGGTCGAGATCGTGCCCGTCGAGGCGATCTGCTCGTGGTGGTGGATCACCTCGGCGACGATGAAGCTCAGGAACTTCTCCGCGAACGCGGGGTCGAGCTCGGCCTCCTCGGCGAGGGCCCGCAGCCGCGCGATCTGGATGCGCTCGCGGTCAGGGTCGGAGGCGGGCAGGCCGACGGCGGCCTTGAGGCGTCCGACGGTCTGCGTGCACTTGAACCGCTCGGCGAGCAGGTGCACGAGCGCCGCGTCGATGTTGTCGATGCTCTTGCGCAGCGAGCCGAGCTCGCCGAGGGCCGCGTCGTCCATGCTCCGAGCGTATCCCGCGCGGGGCTCGGCGACGCCCCGTCCGAGGCGGCGCTCCGTCGGGGGCCTCAGTCCTCGGCGATCTCGGTCTCGGCGCGCTGCGCCCAGACGTCGAGCTCCTCGCGCTCGATCGCGCGGATCGCCTCGTCGACCTCCGCCGGCGTCACGAGCCCGTCGGCGACGGCCCGTTCGACGTCGCCCTCGCTCAGCAGCACCGCGGCCAGCAGGACGCCGCGCGCGCTCAGGTCGCTCGGCAGCTCGCGCACGAGCGTTGGGTGCGGGCTCGGAGCGGCCTCGGCCTCACCCGCGCAGCCCGCGAGCGCGATCGCGGCGAGCAGCGCCATCGATGCGGCGAGGGATGCCCTCGCCCGCATCACTTCCCGCCGGGCTTGCCGGCGTGGTCGGGCTTGCCGCCCCCGCCGCTGTTGCCCGAGCCACCGACCTTGTCCGGCTTGCCGGGCTTCTCCGGCTTCCCGGGCTTGCCGGCGCTGCCGGTGTCGGACGGCGACTCGGCGTCCGCGTCGGTCGACTCCTCGTCGGCGCCGAGCTTCGTCATGGCGCGCTCGAGGCGGGCGGCGTCGCGGTCCGCGACGCGCGCCTGCGTGCGGTCGAGCTTGTCGATCGCCTTCGAGAGACGTCGGTCGAGCTCCTCCTGCGCGGCGGCGCGGTCCTCCTCGGGGAGGGCGGCGATGGCCGCGCTCTGCGACTCGAGGAACTCCACGAGCGTCTCGGCGAACGCGACCTGCAGGCGCCCGGAGAACGCGACGGCGCAGTCGCCCTTGCCGCCCTCGGCCTCGGCGCGGCAGGCGTCGAACTCGGTCTTGACCTCGGCGAAGGCCGTGCGCCAGAGCTCGGCGCGCTCGTTCCAGGCGAGGAAGGACTCCTCGAGCTCCTCATCGGTCGACTCGGCGTCGCCGCCCTCGGCCTCGTCGCCCTCGGCGTCGTCGCCGTCGGCGGCGTCGCCCTCGGCGTCGTCACCGTCCGTGACTCCGTCGTCCTCGAGGGCGTCATCGAGCGCGTCATCCTCGACCAGGTCGTCGACGAGCTCCTCGCTCGCCTGCACTCCGAGCGATGAGAGCGCCGTCTCGACGGTCGTACGGACGTCCGACGCGTACGCCGCCGTCCCGATCCCTCCGATGACGAGCACGGCCGCGGCGATGCCGGCGGCGAGCGCAGTGAGTCCCCGATTCCCCATGGCCGCATGGTACGCCTCGGGGCGAGGCGCTCGCGTTCCCGCGAACGGGGGTCACCGTACCTGCGGATCCCGGCTCCGGCAACGGGGTGGGGGCGACGGATGCTCGGGGTTACGGTTCCGCGCATGACTGATCACGCCGCATCCCCCGACCCGTCGACCGCGTCGACCCTCATCGAGCGCATCGCGCTCAGCCACCCCCGTTCCGGCGCGGAGGGCCGCGCGTACGCCGAGGCGCTGCAGGCTCTCGCCGACTGCGCGACCGCGTGCACGGTGTGCGCCGACGCGTGCCTGAGCGAGGAGGACCCGACCGCGATGCTCGAGTGCGTGCGCGTCGACCTGCTGTGCGCCGCGATCTGCGCGGCCACGACGCAGGCCGTGGCCGGCGCGCCCGAGGAGCACTCGTCGATCATGCGCGCCCAGCTGCGGGCGTGCATCGAGGCCTGCCGCTCGTGCGCCGAGGAGTGCGAGCAGCACGCCGGCCACCACGAGCACTGCACGCTGTGCGCCGAGGCGTGCCGCCGCTGCGAGAAGGCCTGCGAGGCGCTGCTCGCCGTCATCGGCCGCTGACGCGGCGACGAGGCATCTCGCCCTCACGACGAGCGGCGCGGACCCCGACAGCTCGGGAGTCCGCGCCGCTCGCGCCGGGGAGCCGGTGTCAGTGAGCGTTCTCGAGCTCGCGGGCTCCGCGGCCGTCGGCGGGGACGTCGACATCGCGCAGCGCCAGGGCGGCCGCGCTCAGCACGCCGTCCTGCTCGATGAGCTCGCACGGGCGCAGGGCGCTCTCGGCGTGCATCCACGCGTCGAGGGTGTGGGCGGCGGCCAGGTGGTCGACGAGTCGACGCGCGTCGCGGGCGAACCGACGGGCGTCGGTGCGCACGGGGGCGGCGGCGTCGTCCACGGCCAGCTCGACGCCGAGGCGCCCGGCCGCGGCGACGATGCAGCCCGCGAGCGGAGGCAGCTGGGCGGCGACCGCGGAGCGCCCGCGCAGGGCCGTGGCGGCGAGCATCGTCGCCGTCGTGCGCGCCGTGATCACCCGGACGTCGACGGCGTCGACGTAGTGCCCGGGCGAGCAGTCGAGCCCCGCGCCCTCGAGGGCGGTGGCGAGCTCGGGCATCGACTCGCACGTCGCCGAGACGGCGGCGATGGCGAGGAACTCGTCGAGCTCGGCGGTCGTCGCCTCTGCGGCGAGGAAGGCGGCGAGGCGGTCGGTGCCGTCGGCCACGATCGGCGCGCGCGACAACCGGTCGCGCAGGGCCTCCTCGAGCGCCGACTCGAGAGTCCGGCGCACGTCGGCGAGGATGCCGTCGTCGGCCCAGCGCGGGTCGACGCCGACGATGCCGCCGTCGCCGAGCGCGTGGAGGAAGAGGAGCGCGAGCTGCAGGTCGTCGTCGGTCAGGATGTCGCGGCTGTTGATGACGGCGCGCTCGACCTGAGCATCCAACGACGAGACGATCGGGGGAAGGTCGATCGGGCCGGTGACGACGGCGACGACCGCGGCGCTCACGGGGCCGCGAGGAGTGGGGATGGCCATGGGGGCGCGCGTCGAGCGCGCGGCGGGGGCGATGCGGGTGGTCATAGTAGCGACGGTAGGTGCGCGCAAGAATGGCGAACAGGGGATTGACAGGCGTGCGACGCTTCGATGAGGTCGGGTGTGCGCGCGGAGCAGTCGACCTCTGCGCCCCCGATCGGAAGGACCCCTGGATGACCGAGCCCGCCCGCGCGGAGCCCACCGTCTCGGTCGTGATCCCGGTGCGCGACGACGCCGGCTACCTCGAGCGGTGCCTGCGCGCTCTCGCGGTGCAGACGTCTCCGCCGCTCGAGATCGTGGTCGTCGACAACGGCAGCACCGATGAGAGCGCGGCCGTCGCTCGGCGTCACGGGGCTCGCGTCGTCGAGCAGCTCCAGGTGGGCATCCCCATCGCGAGCGCGACCGGGTACGACGCCGCGGTCGGCGACATCATCGCGCGCCTCGATTCCGACAGTCGGCCCGGGCCGGAGTGGGTCGCCACGGTGCAGCGGCTGTTCGCCGAGCATCCGGAGGCGGACGCGCTCACCGGCAGCGGTCTGCTCGAGACGGACGAGGGCGAGTCGCAGCCCGTGCGGTCGCGCCTCTACCTCGGGCCGTACTTCGTGCTCGTGCGCTGGGCGCTCGCGAACCTGCCCGTGTTCGGGTCGGCGATGGCGCTGCGGCGCTCGGTGTGGGAGCGCGTCGGCGACGAGGTCTGCCGGCACGACGCCGACGTGCACGACGACATGGATCTCAGCGTGCACCTCGGCCCGGACGCGATCGTGCTCTTCGACGACCGGCTCACGCTCCCCGTCTCGGCGCGCCCGCTCGAGCACGTGCCGTCGATGCTGCGCCGCGGCTGGCGCGGCATGTACACGCTCGCGCGGCACTGGCCGCAGGAGCACCCGCTCGGGCGGCACGTGCGCCGCCTGCGCGCTCAGCGCTCGGTGCGGCGGCGCGCGGCCCTGAGTGCGGCGTCGCGCGTCGCCTGAGTCGCGACCGGCTCAGTCGAGCAGGTCGTGCCGCGCGATGATCGCATCGCGGCCGGGGCCCACTCCGATCGCGGAGATGCGCGCGCCGCTCATCGCCTCGATCGCGAGCACGTAGTCCTGCGCGTTCTTCGGGAGGTCCTCGAACGTGCGCGCGCCCGAGATGTCCTCCGACCAGCCGGGGAACTCCTCGTAGATCGGCGTCGCGTGGTGGAAGTCGCTCTGCGACACCGGCACCTCGTCGACCCGCACGCCGTCGACGTCGTAGGCGACGCAGACCGGGATCGTCTCGAGGCCGGTGAGCACGTCGAGCTTCGTCATCACGTAGTCGGTCACGCCGTTGATGCGCGCCGAGTAGCGGGCGATCGGGGCGTCGTACCAGCCGCAGCGGCGCGGGCGGCCCGTCGTCGTGCCGAACTCGTGGCCGTTGGCGCGGAGGAACTCGCCCCACTCGTCGAACAGCTCGGTCGGGAACGGGCCGGCGCCGACGCGGGTCGTGTACGCCTTGACGATTCCGATGACGCGGTCGATGCGGTTGGGCGCGATGCCCGAGCCTGTCGCGGCGCCGCCGCTCGTCGCGCTCGAGGACGTGACGAAGGGGTAGGTGCCGTGATCGACGTCGAGCATCGTGGCCTGACCGCCCTCGAAGAGCACGGTCTCGCCGCGCTCGAGCGCCTGGTGCAGCTCGAGAGCCGTATCGACGACCATGGGTCGCAGCCGGTCGGCGTACGACAGCAGGTCGCTGACGATCTCGTCGACCGTGATCGCGCGGCGGTTGTAGACCTTCACGAGCAGGTGGTTCTTCTGGTCGAGCGCGCCCTCGACCTTCTGCCGCAGGATGTTCTCGTCGAAGAGATCCTGCATGCGGATTCCCACGCGGTTGATCTTGTCGGCGTACGTCGGGCCGATGCCGCGGCCGGTCGTACCGATCTGGCGCTTGCCGAGGAAGCGCTCGGTGACCTTGTCGAGCGTGCGGTGGTAGTGCGTGATCACGTGCGCGTTGGCGCTGATGCGCAGCTTCGACACGTCGACGCCGCGCGCGCTGAGCGCCTCGAGCTCCTCGAAGAGCACCTCGATGTCGATGACGACGCCGTTGGAGATGACGGGCGTCACGCCCGGGGTGAGAATGCCGCTCGGCAGCAGGTGCAGGGCGTACTTCTCGACGCCGATGACGACCGTGTGCCCGGCGTTGTTGCCGCCGTTGAACTTGACGACGTAGTCGATGCGGCCGGCGAGGAGGTCGGTCGCCTTGCCCTTGCCCTCGTCGCCCCACTGGGCGCCGATGATGACGGCGGCTGGCATAGGGGGTCCCTTCGGATCGGAATGGGATTGCACCCCAGCCTATCGGGGTGCCGCGCGGCTCAGCCGAGCCACTGGCCGCGCGCGGGCGCGCGGTCCGCCGCCGCGAGGGTGCCGGGCGCGATCGCGAGGCGAGCCTCGACGGCGGCGAAGACGATCTCATCGGCGGCCGCGGCATCCACCATGCCCATCGCGTGGTGCTGCACGGCCATGCCGTCGGCGAGCGCCGTGAGCATGCGCGAGTCGGCGTCGACGTCGAGGCTGGATGCGGCTCCCGCGGCGACCGCGCGCCGGATCACGTCGGCGAGGATCCGCTCGCAATCGCTGTGGTGACGCAGCACGGCGGCGGCGAGGGCGGGGTTGCGCGGGGCCTCGCTCCACGCGTCGATCCAGACGAGGTAGTGGTCCTCCGGGGTCGTGGAGAACCACGCGGCGAGCGCGGCGATCGGGTCGAGGCCCGCGAGCATGGCCTCGTCGCTCGCGAGCTCGGCGGTCACGGCGTGGTCGAAGGCCGCCGCGACGAGCTCGTCCCGGCTGGCGAAGTAGTGGCGGATCAGGCCGTGCACGATGCCGACCTCCGCCGCGACGTCGCGCAGCGTCACGCTCGCGAAGCCCTTGCGCGCGACCAGTCGCAGGGTCGCGCCGATGATCTGCTCGCGACGCTCCTCGGAGCTCTTCCGTTCGGCCACGGCTCGAGCATAGGCGCTCGTTGTCCGCGCGGATAAGGCGTGCTAGCGTTGTTGTCCAGTTGGACAATTTTGGAGCGGGAGAATGACGACCATGGAGCGGGCGATGACCGGAGCGAGCGCGGGCGATGATGCCGGCGGCGCACCCGACCGTCGCGCACGGCGCCTCGTGCCGAGCGTCGTCGCCGCGATGGTGCTGCTGTCGTCGGCCTCGTTCGTGATCTTCCCGCTCATCCCGTCGCTGCAGGGCTCGCTCGGAGTGAGCACCGCCGAGGTCGGCTACCTCGCCGCCGCCGGGTTCGCCGCCGCGCTCATCGCCGAGCTGCTCGTCGCGCCCGCCGCCGACCGCGGCCACGCACGCCTCATGGCCGTCATCGGCGTGGCTCTCGTCGCTGGGTCGCTCGGGCTCAGCGCCGCCGCCACCGAGGGCTGGCAGCTCATCGTCGGCCGCGCGGTCGGCGGCTTCGGGTTCGGCATCTTCGTCATCGCCGCGAGCGCCCTCATCGTCCGCCACGACCACCGGCGCAGCGGCGAGCTGCTCGGCCGCCTCGGGGCCGCCGAGCTCGCGGGCATCGCCGTCGGGCCGCTCGCCTCGGGGCTCGCGCTGACCTTCGCCGGGCCGTCGGCGATCCTCGCCGTATCGGCCGTCGTCGTGCTCGTCGCCCTCGTGCCGGTGCTGGTCGGGTTCCGCGAGGCGAGCGCCTCGACGGCCGGGGGCCGCGCGCGCGGCGGCCACGGGCATCCGCGCACGGGGACCGGCGCCGGCGGCGACGCGACCCGCGGCGACGGCGACGGCGACGAGTCGATCGGCGACGACCCGCACCCGCGCACCGGTGGCATCGCCGCGGGCGTTCTCGGCTTCGACGGCACCGACGCCGACCGGTCGCTGCGGTTCGGGTCGAGCGCTCCGCGGACGAGCCTCGACCTGCTGCGCTCGCCGCGCATCGTCGGCATCGTGCTGCTCTACGCGGCGGTCATGATCCCGACCGGAGCGTACGACGGCGTGTGGCCGCGCTTCATGGCCGACATCGGCGCCGACCCCGTGCTCACCGCGCTCAGCTACGCGCTCTTCGCCGTGCCCTACGTGCTCGTCGCCGGGTGGGCCGGGCGCCTCGCCGACCGCCGCGGCGGCGTCTCGGCGTACGCGCGCGGCATGCTCATCCTGCTGCCGATCGTCACGCTCTACGGTTTCGTCGCGAACCCGTTCATCGCGACCGGCATGGGCTTCGTCGAGTCGACGGGTCAGGCGCTCGCCTTCATCGGAGCGGCCGCCGCCATGGCGCACGCGGTCGACCCGGCCCGTGCGGGCTCGGCGCAGGGACTGCTGCGCGGCATCGGCCTCGGAGCGGCGACGATCGCGGCCGCCGTCTCGGGCCTCGCCTACGAGAGCGGCGGAGCCCTGCTGCTCTTCGGCGGCACCGCGGTCGCCGTGGCGGTCATCGCCGCGGTCGGGCTGTTGCTCGCGCGCACGCGTCGCGCCCGCTGAGCCGCGGCGGTGGCTGCGCACTACGCGCCGTCGCGCCCGCTGAGCAGCGGCGGTCGCTGAGCGGCGGCGCCTCTCGGCCGGCAGCGACCCCTGAGCCGGGCCCTGCGCGCCGGGCGGACATGCGCAACTCAGGAACGTCGCCCCTGGCCACCGACCGCGGCTCTCGTGCGGCCTGCGAATCCGCGCACGGCCACCGGCGTGCCGCATCGGCTTCCTGAGTTGCGCACACCCGCCTCCCGGGATCGCCGCGCGGGTCCTCCAGGGCTGCCGGCAGCAGGAACCAAGCGGCAGAGGATGCTCGGCGCACGCTCGGCGACGCCCCGCAGAATGGCGGGCATGGGCCGACAGCGCCAGCCGCGCAGCTCCGAGCGCGAGCGCGGCACCTCCCTCCAGCCGAGCACCTCCGCCGCCGAGCGCGCCGCCAAGACGTGCCGCTCGTGCGGGCGCCGCATGGAGTGGCGCGCCGCGTGGGCGAGGAACTGGGACGACGTGGCCTACTGCAGCGACGCCTGCCGGGCCAGGAAGGTGCGGCCGCTCGATCGCGCGCTCGAGGAGACCATCCGCCGCCTGCTGGGCGGGCGCGCCGCGACCGCGACGATCTGCCCGAGCGAGGCGGCGCGAGCGGTCGCCGCCGCGCAGGGTGACGCGAGCGACGACGCGTGGCGCGCGCTGATGGAGCCCGCGCGCCGCGCCGCTCGACGCCTCGTCGCGGCGGGCGAGGTCGAGATCACGCAGGGCGGCCGGGTCGTCGACCCGTCGACGGCGAAGGGCCCGATCCGCGTGCGCCGCGCCCGCTGAGGGAGCGCGCTCAGGGCGTGGCGACGTTCCCGAGCACTCCAGCCTGGAGCAGCACCACGAAGGCGATGACCACCACCGCGACGACGGCGATCAGGACGACGGGGCGCACCGCGCCCTACCGGATCCGCGTCTGCTGGTGCGCCGCCACCCGCCAGCGGCCCTCGACGTACGTGTAGGTCGTCGCCATCCGCCGCTCGAGCACCTGGCTGGCGCGGTGCGCGATCACCCGGTACACGAGCACCGCGGCGCGCTCGCCGAGGCGGACGATGCGGTGCTCGCTCATCGTGTACGAATCCCACGTCTGCCCCTCGAGGGCGGCGATCGCGGCGTCGCGCTCGATGATGCCGTCCTCGACGATGAGCACGCCGTCGGGGGTCATCGCGTGGTGGTAGAAGGTTCCGCCGTCACCGCGGCAGACCGCATCCCACCCCTCGTGCTCCTGGTGGATGAGCTGGGCGGGCAGATCGTCGGTGATCGCGGTCATGCCGACAGGCTACGGCTCGAGGCGACCCTGATGCTCGCCACCCGCCGCGTGCACCCGCACCCACTCGTGCATGACGACCGCGGCGGCGGCGCTCGCGTTGATCGACCGCGTCGAGCCGAACTGCCGGATCTCGACGACCCTGTCGGCCGCGGCGAGCGCCTCGTCCGAGAGGCCGGGGCCCTCCTGCCCGAACAGCAGCAGGCATTCGCGCGGCAGGGGCGCGGCATCCACCGGCACCGAACCGGCCACATTGTCGACCGCGACGATCGGCAGAGAGGATGCCCGGGCGAACGCCACGAGGTCGGCGATCGTCCCGTGGTGGGTCACGTGCTGGTAGCGGTCGGTGACCATCGCGCCCCGCTTGTTCCAGCGCCGGCGGCCGACGATGTGCACCTCCGCGGCGAGGAACGCGTTGGCGCTCCGCACGATCGAGCCGATGTTCATGTCGTGCTGCCAGTTCTCGATCGCGACGTGGAACGGGTGCCGGCGGGCGTCGAGGTCGGCGACGATCGCCTCCATGCTCCAGTAGCGGTAGCGGTCGATGACGTTGCGGGTGTCGCCGTCGCGCAGCAGCTCGAGGTCGAACTCGGGGCCGGTCGGCCACGGCTCGGGGTGCGGGCCGACGCCGTGCGTCGTGCGCTCGGGGTGCGGCTCGGGGTCGGTCACGGCTCCAGGCTAGAGCGCGGTACGGCGCCCGCCTGCTGTTAACCTCGCCCCATGCCGAGCCCGCAGCCGACCCCGCTGTGGGCCCCCGATTCCCCCGACCTCCTCATCCACGCCGACAACCTCACCGCGATGCGACGGATGCCCGACTCGAGCATGCGCATGGCCTACCTCGACCCGCCCTTCAACACGGGCCGCGCGCAGCTGCGCCGCACGACGAGCCACAGCCGCGCATCCGCCGCCGAAGACGAGAGCACGCAGACCCCGACCGCCTGGCAGGGCTTCGGCGGCGAGTCCTACATCCGCACCGTCGAGGCGCTCTCGAGCTACGACGACCGCTTCGCCGACTACTGGGCCTTCCTCGCACCCCGACTGCAGGAGTCCCACCGCCTGCTCGACGACCGCGGAACCCTCTACCTGCACCTCGACTACCGCGAGGCGCACTACGCGAAGGTCGCGCTCGACGCCCTGTTCGGCCGCGACTGCTTCCTCAACGAGATCATCTGGGCCTACGACTACGGGGCGAAGAGCCGCAGCCGCTGGCCGACGAAGCACGACACGATCCTCGTCTACGTGAAGGACCCGGAGCGGTACCTCTTCGACTCGACCGAGGTCGACCGCGAGCCGTACATGGCTCCGGGGCTCGTGACGCCCGAGAAGGCCGCGCGCGGCAAGCTGCCGACCGACGTCTGGTGGCACACGATCGTCGGCACGACGAGCCGCGAGAAGACCGGCTACCCGACGCAGAAGCCCGTCGGCATCCTGCGCCGCATGATCCAGGCGTCGACCGCGCCGGGCGACTGGGTGCTCGACCCCTTCGCCGGCAGCGGCACGACCGCGGCCGCCGCGCGCGCCCTCGGGCGCCGCAGCGTCAGCATCGATTCGGGCGCGGATGCCGTGGCCGTGATCGAGCGCCGCCTCGCGCTCACGGCGACGCGCCTCTGAATCGCGGCCGGGGCATCCGCCCCCTGACGGGGTCACCCCCGCTGACTAGGCTTGAGCGCATGCGAGACCGACGAGAGATCGAGTGCTGGCTCACCGACATGGACGGCGTGCTCGTCCACGAGAACACCGCGCTGCCGGGCGCCGCGGCGCTCATCCAGCAGTGGCGCGACGCCGGCACCCCCTTCCTGGTGCTCACGAACAACTCGATCTTCACCCCGCGCGACCTCGCGGCCCGCCTGCGCGCGAGCGGCATCGACGTGCCGGAGGAGGCGATCTGGACGAGCGCTCTCGCCACGGCCGACTTCTGCAAGAGCCAGATGCCCGGCGGCAGCGCGTTCGTCATCGGCGAGGCCGGCATCACGACGGCCCTTCACGAGGCGGGCTTCATCATGACCGAGACGAACCCCGACTACGTCGTCGTCGGCGAGACCCGCAACTACTCGTTCGAGGCGATCACGAAGGCGATCCGCCTCATCAACGGCGGCGCGCGCTTCATCGCCACGAACCCCGACGCGACCGGCCCGAGCGCCGACGGCCCGCTGCCGGCGACGGGCGCGATCTCGGCGCTCATCACGAAGGCGACGGGCCGCACCCCCTACGTGGTCGGCAAGCCGAACCCGATGATGTTCCGCTCGGCGATGAACCGCATCGGCGCCCACAGCGAGAACACGGGCATGATCGGCGACCGCATGGACACCGACATCATCGCCGGCATCGAGGCGGGCCTGCACACGGTGCTCGTCATGACCGGCATCGCCGACGAGCGCGAGATCGCGCGGTACCCGTTCCGACCGAGCGAGATCCTCGAGGGCGTGCACGAGCTCGTGAACCCCGAGCCGGTCGAGGCCGAGCTGTAGCCGGTCGCTCTCGCCGGTCGGCTGCACGCGCCCGGCTCAGCCGGTCGGCGCGACCGACCCGGTGATCGACTCGCCGGAGGAGCGCGTGACGAAGCAGAAGTAGTCGCGCTCCCCGGCCTCCCACGCCTCGGCCGAGACCGGGTAGGCGGCCTGCACCTGCAGGTCGGCGTACGCGCCCGCGGTCGCGAGGTCGAGGCCTGTCGGCGCTCCGCAGATGACGGGGACCTGCGACGCGATCGCCTCCTCTCCCGGGTACGCGGCGGCGGCGTCGGTCGACAGCGGCCCGCGGTAGGTCAGCTGCGCGGGGTGCGGCTCGGCGCAGTCGATGACCGTGAACTCGAGCTGCCACGGGTCGACGTACTCGGCGAGGCACTCGCCGCCGAAGAGCGCCGTCCACTCGTGCACGCCCGGCGCGGCGGGCGCCGTGGGTCGCGCGACGGGCGTCGGCGTCGGGGTCGGCGTGGGGGTGGGCGTGACGACGGTCGGCTCGGGGGTCGACTCGGCGGCGGGCGCGGCCCCCCATTCGGCGATGCGCGTGCCGAGCAGGAAGAGCCCGATGAGCGCGAGCACGGCCGCGAGCGCCCCCGCGACGATGACGAGGATGCCCGGCCGGCGCGGCGCTTCGGCGCGCGCCCGCGCGCGGCGGCTCTCGATCGCGGCTCCGGCCTCCGCGGCGAGCGCCTGCGTGCGCGGGTCGGGCTCATCGGCGACGGCGAGCGCCTCCGTCGGCACGTCGACAGCGTCGATCGCCTCGGTCGGCACGTCGACGGAGTCGAGCGCCTGCGTCTCGAGGTCGTCGTCGCGCGCGCCCATGGCGGGTGGGGCCTACGCCAGCCCGAGGTCGGCGAGCCCGATCGCGGCGCGGTACTCGTAGCCCGCATCCTCGATGATCTGCTGCGCGCCGGTCGCGCGGTCGACGACGACCGCGACGGCGATGACGATCGCGCCGACCTTCTCCAGAGCGCGAGCGGCGGTGAGCGGCGAGCCCCCCGTCGTGGAGGTGTCCTCCAGCACGATCACGCGCTTGCCCTCGAGGTCGGGGCCCTCGACCTGCTTGCCGCGCCCGTGGTCCTTGGGCTCCTTGCGCACGACGAAGGCGTCGTAAGTCCTCCCGAGAGCGGCGCCCTGGTGCAGCACGGCCGAGGCGATCGGGTCGGCGCCCATCGTGAGCCCGCCGACGGCGGCGATGTCGGGGATGTCCGCGATGAGGTCGACCATGACGCGGCCGATGAGCGGGGCGACGCGGTGGTCGAGGCTGACCTTGCGCAGGTCGATGTAGTAGCTGGCCTTCTTGCCGCTCGTGAGCGTGAAGTCGCCGTGGAAGACGGCCTCGTCGCGGATGTACTGGATGAGCTGCTCGCGCGCGTCGGTCACGCCCGCCAGCCTACCGAGCGCATCCGATCGACCGTGGCCGAGCATCCGCCCCGGCCGGTCAGCGACGCCGAATACGCTTGCCCCATGCGCATCGCCACCTGGAACGTCAACTCGATCCGCACCCGTCACGGCCGCGTCGTCGACTGGCTCGTGAACGCCGACATCGACGTGCTGGCGATGCAGGAGATCAAGTGCAAGGACGAGCAGTTCCCGCGCGATGGCTTCGAGGCCGCCGGCTACGAGGTGGTGACGTGGGGCCTCAACCAGTGGAACGGCGTCGCGATCGCGAGCCGCCTGCCGATCACCGACGTCGAGGTCGGCTTCCGCGGGCAGCCCGGCTTCGCGAAGGGCCATGAGGGGCTGGATGCCCCGCTCGAGGCCCGAGCGCTCGGCGCGACGATCGACGGGGTCCGCGTCTGGAGCCTCTACGTTCCCAACGGCCGCGGCCTCGACGACCCGCACTACGACTACAAGCTGCGCTGGCTCGCCGCGCTCGCCGACGACGCGCAGGCGTGGATGGCGGCGAACCCCGGCGCGCCGATGGCGCTCACGGGCGACTTCAACGTCGCGCCGACGGACGCCGACATGGGTGACCCGAGCTTCGTCCCGGGCGTCTCGACCCACATCTCGCCGCGCGAGCGCGTGGCCTTCGCCCACTTCGAGGCGATCGGGCTCACCGACGTCGTGCGGCCCATCCAGCCGGAGGGCTTCACCTTCTGGGACTACAAGCAGCTGCGGTTCCCGCGGAACGAGGGAATGCGCATCGACTTCATCCTCGGCACCCCGGGCTTCGCCGATCGGGTGGTGGATGCCCGGATCGAGCGCGAGCAGCGCAAGGGCGACGCCCCGAGCGATCATGTCCCCGTGCTCGTCGAGCTCGCGAGCGACGAGGACGACGACGACCGCCCGATGATCTTCTGACAGGGGCGCGGAGTCGCACGAAGCGGCCCCGGTAGGCTCGGGCCCCATGGGAATCGACGACTGGGCCATCGCCATCATGGAGTCGCTCGGCGTCGTCGGCGCCGGGCTCCTCGTGGCGATCGAGAGCCTGTTCCCGCCGATCCCGAGCGAGATCATCCTTCCGCTCGCGGGCTTCACCGCCAGCCGCGGGTCGTTCTCGCTCGTCGGCGCGATCATCGCCACGACGGCCGGCTCGCTCATCGGCGCCCTGGGCCTCTACTACCTGGGGCGGTTCGTGGGCGTCGCTCGCCTGCGGCGCTGGGCCGACAAGGTGCCGCTCATGAGCGCGGACGACGTCGACAAGTCGATGATCTGGTTCGGAAAGCACGACAAGGTCGCCGTGCTCACCGGTCGCTTCGTGCCGATCGTGCGCAGCCTCGTGTCGATCCCTGCCGGGGTCGAGCGCATGCACCTCGGGCTCTTCCTGCTGCTGACCCTCATCGGCTCGGGCATCTGGAACTCGCTCTTCATCATCCTGGGCTTCGTCCTCGGCGAGAACTGGACGGTCGTCGAGGCGTTCATGGCGCAGTACTCCCGCCTCATCCTCGTGATCGCGGTGCTCGCGCTCACGGTCGTCATCGTGCTGCGCATCCGTCGCCAGCGCCGCGCGCACCAGGCCGGCGACCCCTCCGCCGACATCTGACGCCCCGCCCCCGTCAGCGCGGGGCGAGCAGCGCCGCGACGACGACGAGCGCGGGCACGGAGAGCGCCGTCGTGATGAGCACGGCGTCGCGCGCCACGACCGTCGCCCGGTCGAAGCGCTGCGCGTACTGGAAGACGTTCTGACCGGCCGGGAGGGCCGCGAGGGTCACGACGGTGAAGAGGTCGGCTCCGTCGAGCCGGAGGACGAACGCGCCGATCAGCCAGGCGGCGATGGGCATCACGACGATCTTGAGAGTCGTCGCGAGGAGGACGTCCCTCCGGCCCGTCCCCGCGGCGAGGATGCGCTCGCCCGTCAGCGAGAGGCCGAGCACGAAGAGCACGACGGGCACGGCCGCCCCTCCCAGGAGCCGGAAGGGCTCCATGACGGGGCCGGGCAGCTCGACATCCGTCACGGCGAGAAGCAGTCCGAGCGCCGAGCCGATGATGAGCGGGTTGCGCACGGGCTGCGACAGGATCCGCCCGACGGACACGCGCCCGCTCGTCGAGACGTCGAGGATCGTCAGCGCGATCGGGGCGATGACGATGAGCTGCAGCAGGATGACCGGCGCCGACAGCGAGGGATCCCCCAGTACGTACGCCGCGAGCGGCAGACCGATGTTGTTGGCGTTGGTGTAGCTCGACGCGAGCGCGCCGATCGTGGATTCCGCCGCCCCTCGCCGCCAGACCAGCCGCGCCACGAGCGCGAACCCCAGCAGGCAGATCGCCGCGGCCGCGGCCGAGACGATCAGGAGCCGCGAGAACAGCTGCTCGACGTCGGCGTCGGCGAGCACGGTGAACAGCAGCGCGGGAGTGAACACGAAGAACGCCGCCCGCCCCAGCACGGTCGCCGCGTCGGGGCCGAGCACGCCGAGGCGCCCGGTGAGCCAGCCGACAGCCACGATCGCCCCGATGATCGCGAACCCCGTGAGCACTCCGACCATGCATCCAGTCTCCCGGATGCCCGACGAGCGCCCGCGCGCGCGCGATCCGCGCCGTCCACTGTCTCCATTCGCAACCATGCTGCTTCCGATGGCCGGCCCGTGACGTTTTCGTGCGCCGGGCGCAATCAAAACCGAAGGAATTCCGCATACGCTCGAAGGGCATCCCGCCCCGCTTCCCGGCGACTCTCCAGGGTGCCCCCGCGACCGACCGAAGGAGGACTCATGACCGACACCGCACGCACCGTCGCGCCCGTCATCGGAGAGCCCGAGGTCGTCGAGGACGCCCGACCCGCGACCGCCGTGATCGACGGGCCCGCCCACATCGCCGCCGAGATCGTCGCCGACCCGCAGTGGGCGGCTCTCAAGGCCGCCGCCGAGGCGATCCGCCCGCACCAGGTGAAGGACGGCTCGATCCCCGACGAGTCGGTGCACGCCGAGGCGGCCCACCACGTCGGCGTCATCGTCGAGTCGCTGCGGCACTTCGCCCCGCGCATCCCGTACGACACCGACTACCTCCTCGCGGCCGCCCGCGACTTCGAGGCCTGGCGCGACGGCGGCTTCGCGGTTCCCGACTTCTACGACGCGCTCGACGCGTTCCGGCCGGCCGATCAGCGCCGCGACGGCGTCGCGCACCTCGTGGTCTTCCCGATGTACACGCAGAACGGCTCGACCGACCGCCTCGTCGAGGCCGTCGTGTTCGAGGTCATCTGGCCCGACTTCATCGCCGAGCTCGAGGCCGGCGAGTACGGCAACGCGCTGTACCTCGGCCTGCGTTTCGCCGACTTCACCCCCGGCTACGACACGAACTCGGCCGTGCTCTTCCCCGAGTCGGTCGCCGTCACGCCGCGCGTGCCGGCCGGAGCCCCCGAGGGCACGCCCGCGCAGCTTCCGGTCTTCACGTGGGGCGCGATCTTCGCCGACCGCGAGGCCGCGCGCTACCGCCGCGTCGTCCGCGCCGCCGCCGAGATCACGAAGCTCGACCTGCCCGAGGGCGCGAGGCGCATGCTCGACGACCAGGAGCTCACCGAGCGCACCTTCGTGATGTGGGACATGATCCACGACCGCGCCCACATGCGCGGCGACCTGCCCTTCGACCCGTTCATGATCAAGCAGCGCATGCCGTTCTTCCTCTACACGCTCGAGGAGCTGCGCTGCGACCTCACCGCCTTCCGCGAGGCCGTGCGCCTGCGGCGCGACGATGCGACGGATGCCGTCACGCGCGAGCACGCCCAGCTGGTGCAGTACGCGGTCATCTTCGATCGCATCTTCCGCTTCTCGATCACGGGCACCCGCACCCGCAACTACGACGGCGTCGGCGGCCAGCTGCTGTTCGCCTGGATGCACCAGAAGGGCGTGCTGCACTGGACGGACACGCAGCTCGCGATCGACTGGGACGCCGTGCCCGACGTCGTCGTCGCCCTGAGCGACGCGATCAACGAGCTCTACTGGTCCTCGATCGACCGCCCCAAGGGCGCGCACTGGCTCGCCGCCTACGAGCTCGTCTCGTCGACCCTCACGCCGCACCCCGCCTCGCAGTGGGCGGCCGGGCTCCCGCGCGCGGTGCTCGAGGGCCCGCTCAAGGGCTGGACCGACCTCGTGATGGACGACGAGTTCCCGCTGTCGATGTTCTTCGAGGCCCTGCAGAAGAAGATGGCCCTCGTCATCGAGTCGACCGCGGGCATCACCGGGGCGACCGACGCCGCCGCGACCGACGCGGCATGAGCGAGGCGGCATGAGCGGGGCGGCTAGCCTCGACGGCATGACCGACCCCGCCGCCGACACCGCCGCCGCCCACGACCGCACGGTCGTCGTCGCCGGAGCGGGCGGCGCCGCGGGCCGCGAGGTCTGCGCCGCGCTCACCGCGGCGGGCGCCTACGTCGTCGCCGTGAGCTCGCGCCCCGACACGATCGAGGAGATCGCGGCCGCCGAGACGCACGCTCTCGATCTCTCCGACGCGGATGCCGTGGCCGAGTGGGCGGCGGCGCTCCGCACCCGGCGCCCCTCCATCGACGGCCTCATCCACCTCGTCGGCGGGTGGCGGGCCGGGGCCTCCGACGCGGACTGGGAGTGGCTCGAGAGGCGCGTGCTGACGACCTTGCGGGTGACCTCGCGCGAGCTGCGCGACGACCTCAGCGCGTCGAGCGCGGGGCGTCTCGCGATCGTGAGCAGCGCATCCGTCGCCGCACCCCGCTGGGGCATGGTGAACTACGTCACCCTCAAGACGGCCGCCGAGACGTGGGTGCAGGCGCTCGCGAACGGCTGGCGCGTGAAGGGCACCCCGACGGCCGCCGTCACGTTCGTCGTCGAGTCGCTCGACGGCGAGGGCGTCGTCGACGCGCTCGCGCAGTCGGTCGCCGCGCTGTGGGACCTCCCGCACGAAAAGCTCAACGGCGTCGTCGCAACGCTCGGCGACGACGCGGCCGTCGAGTAGACGGCCGGGATCCGTCGCGCGACGGATGCCGAGCGGTGCTCGACCCGACTACGGTGCTGACGTGAGCGCCATGGAACTCGACGCCGACGGGCACTGGATGCGCCCGGGCCCCGGTCGCGACGGCATGCGCGCCGACGGCCTGCTCGCGGTCACGATCGCGATCGGGGCCACGTTCGCGATCGTCCTGTACGCCTCGGCCGGCTTCTTCGACGAGCCGCCCGTGCCGTGGCACGCGGCCCTCATGGTGCTCGGGGTGTCGGGCCCGCTCGTCTGGCGGCGCACGCATCCGATCACCGTCACGATCGTGATCTCGCTCGTGTACTTCCTCGGGATCCTCAACGAGGTGCCCGAGGTGCTGTTCAGCAACATCGCGCTCTTCTCGGCGATGTACTCGATCGGCGCGTGGGGGCGCAATCGGCGTGCGGCGCGCATCAGCCGCATCATCATCGTCATCGCGATGTTCATCTGGCTGTTCTGGAGCGTCACGCAGGCCGCGTTCGACACGAGCCTCGTCCCCGAGGACTCGGGTGTCGGGCTCGTCGCGCCGGGCGTCGCGTTCGGCCTCATCACGCTCATCACGAACGTTCTGTACTTCGCGGGGGCGTGGGCGTTCGGCGACCGCGCGTGGGAGGCCGCGCGCGAGCGAGCCGTGCTGCGGGCCCGCACCGACGAGCTCGCCCGCGAGCGAGAACTCACCGCATCGCAGGCCGTCGCCCTCGACCGCGTCCGCATCGCGCGCGAGCTGCACGACGTCGTCGCGCACCACGTCTCGGTCATGGGCATCCAGGCGGGGGCCGCGCGACGCGCGCTCGGCGCGGGCGGCCCCGACGCGGAGGAGCTCGCGACGACCGCCCTCGGTGCGATCGAGCAGTCGGCGCGTGACGCCGTCGACGAGCTGCACCGGCTGGTCTCGACGCTCCGCGGGGCGGACGGACCCGCGGGCGAGCCCGGCGACGGCCCGAGCACGCGCGGCGTCGCCCACCTCGAATCGCTCGCGGAGGACGTCCGGGCGGCGGGCCGCACCGCGCGCTTCCAGTCGATCGGCGAGCCCCGGCACCTCTCGCCGCTCGTCGACACGACCCTCTACCGCGTGGCGCAGGAGGCCGTGACGAACAGCCTCAAGCACGCGGGCGCGAGCGCCACGATCGAGGTGCGGGTGCGGTACTCCGACGACGCGGTCGAGCTCGAGGTCGCCGACACGGGAATCGGCGAGCGCCGCGCCCCGACTGCGCCGAGCCCCACGGGTGCGCCGGGCGGTCTCGGCCAGCTCGGCATGCGCGAGCGGGTGGCGGCCGTCGGCGGCTCGCTCGAGGCTGGCGCGCGCAGCCGCGGCGGCTACCTCGTGCGGGCCCGCGTGCCGCTCGTCGTCGCCGAGGCCGCGCCGTGAGCCCGACGCCACCGGCCGCGATCCGCGTCCTCCTCGTCGACGATCAGGACCTCGTGCGCGCGGGCTTCCGCGTGATCCTCCAGTCCGAACCCGGCATCGAGGTCGTCGGCGAGGCGCGCGACGGTGCCGAGGCGGTCGCGCTCGCGCGCGAGCTGCGGCCCGATGTCATCTGCATGGACGTGCAGATGCCGGGCGTCGACGGCCTCGAGGCGACCCGGCGCATCCGCGCCCTCGAGGCGGATGCCCCGGCGGGGTCGGCGGCGCACCCCGGCGTGCTGGTCCTCACGACGTTCGATCGCGACGACTACCTGTTCGCGGCGCTCGAGGCGGGCGCGAGCGGGTTCCTGCTCAAGACCGCGAGCCCCGAGAAGCTCGTCGAGGCCGTGCAGGTGATCGCCGCGGGCGACGCGCTGCTCGCCGCCGACGTGACGCGGCGGGTCATCGAGCGCGCGGCGGGCGCGGCCGACGGGCTCGCTGTCGAGCGGCCAGCCGACCCGCGGCTCTCCGAGCTCACCGAGCGCGAGACCGAGGTCCTCGGGCTGCTCGCTCGCGGGCTCAGCAATGCCGAGATCGCCGCCGCGCTGTGGCTCGGCGAGGCGACCGTGAAGACCCACGTGTCGAAGATCCTGCTGAAGCTCGAGCTGCGCGACCGCGTGCACGCGGTCGTCTTCGCGTACGAGAACGGCGTCGCCGTCCCCGGCGGCGACGGCTGACCGGCGCTCCCTCCCCCGCGGGGATGACGCGCACCGCCGGCGGACCCGCCTCGCGGCGGATGCCGCGGATCGCTCGACTTCGTAGTGTGAACGACGACGGAAGGGGCATCCATGCTCGAGATCAGAGGCGCGACCAAGCGCTTCGGCGACCGCACCGTGCTCGACGACGTGACCTTCGGCGTCGGCGCCGGCCGACTCACCGGCTTCGTCGGCGGCAACGGCGCCGGCAAGACGACGACCATGCGGATCCTGCTCGGCGTGCTCGATGCCGACGCCGGCGAGGTGCTCGTCGACGGCCGGCCGATCACCGCCGACGACCGCCGCGGCTTCGGCTACATGCCCGAGGAGCGCGGCCTGTACCCGAAGATGCGCGTCCACGAGCAGCTCGTCTACCTCGCCCGGCTGCGCGGCATGCGCAACGCGGATGCGAGCGACGCGGCCGACGACCTCATCGATCGCCTCGAGCTCTCGGAGCGACGCGACGAGCCCATCGAGAAGCTCTCGCTCGGCAACCAGCAGCGCGCGCAGATCGCCGCGGCTCTCGTGCACGACCCCAGCGTCCTCGTGCTCGACGAGCCGTTCTCGGGCCTCGACCCGATGGCGGTCGAGACCGTGCTCGGAGTGCTCGCCGAGCGCGCCGCGCGCGGCGTGCCTGTGCTGTTCTCGAGCCACCAGCTCGACCTCGTCGAGCGGCTGTGCGACGACGTCGTCGTGATCTCCGAGGGGCGCATCCGCGCGGCGGGCACGCGCGACGAGCTGCGCTCTCGCGGCGCCGGCCGGCAGTGGGAGCTTCAGGTCGGCGACGACGCCGGGTGGGTGCGCTCCCTCCCGGAGGTCGCCGTCATCGAGTTCGACGGCGACTACGTGCTGTTCGAGGCCGACCCCGCTGCGGCGCAGTCGGTGCTGCGCCTCGCCTCCGAGCGCGGCGCCGTCGAGCGGTTCGCCCCGCGCCGCCCCACCCTGACCGAGATCTTCCGAGAGGTCGTGCAGTGATGTCGTTCTCCTCCTCCACCGCATCGGGCGCCCGCCGCCCGGGCGACGCGCTCGCCGCACCGAGCCTCCGCGCATCCGTCGCCCTCATCGCCGGTCGCGAGATCACCTCCCGCGTGCGCTCGAAGTCGTTCCTCATCTCCACGGCGATCCTCCTGCTGTTCGTCGTCGCGGGAATCGTGGGCTCGCACCTATTCTCATCCTCCCTCGGCGACACCAGGGTCGCCGCGGTGGGTGCCGCGGCCGAGCTCCTCGACTACGCCCCCGGCCTCGAGATCGAGAGTTCGACGAGCGCGGAGGCGGCCGAGCGGCTCGTTCGCGACGGCGACGTCGAGGCGGCGGTCGTCCCGCTCCAGGACGCGGAGCCCGGGGCCCCGGCGTTCGAGGTCATCGCGCTCTCCGACGCTCCGGGAGCGCTCGTTCAGGCGCTCTCCATCGCGCCGGACGTCCGCCTGCTCGACCCGTCACCGGTCGACCAGGGCATCGGCTTCATCGTGGCGTTCGCCTTCGGCATCATCTTCTTCACGGCCGCGATCACGTTCGGCGGCACCGTCGCCCAGAGCGTCGTGGAGGAGAAGCAGACGCGCATCGTCGAGATCCTGCTGACGGCCGTCCCCGCGAAGGCGCTCCTCGCCGGCAAGGTCATCGGCAGCTCGGTGCTCGCGCTCGGGCAGATCCTGCTCATCGCGGTCGCCGCGGGGCTGTCGCTCATGCTCACCGGTCAGGACGTCCTGCTCGCCGACCTCGGCCCCGCCGCGGTCTGGTTCCTCGGCTTCTTCGCGATCGGCTTCGTGCTGCTCGCGGCGATGTTCGCGGCCTCGGCGGCGCTCGTCTCGCGCTTGGAGGACGTGGGCACGGTCATCCAGCCCGTCACCTGGCTCGTGATGCTGCCGTACTTCCTCATCATCTTCTTCAACGACAACGAGGCGGTGCTGACGGTCATGTCCTACGTGCCGTTCTCGTCGCCGGTAGGGATGCCCGTCCGCATCTTCCTCGAGCAGGCCCAGTGGTGGGAGCCCCTCGTGGCACTCGTGCTCCTCGCGGCCACCGCGGTGGTCATCGTGCAGCTGGGGGCGCGGATGTACCGCAACTCGCTCCTGCGCACGGGAGCGCGGGTGCGACTCGCGGAGGCGCTGCGCGGCTGATCGGCGGCGACCGTGCGCCGGGCATCCGCCTGGAAGAATGAGCACGTGACCCGACTCCACGACACGACCTACCGAGGCTTCGCGAGCGACAACTACGCGGGCGTCCACCCCGAGGTGCTGCAGGCGATCGCCGACGCGAACGAGGGCCACCAGATCTCGTACGGGGAGGACCAGTACACCGAGCGCCTCGCCGACGTCGTGCGGCAGGAGTTCGGCGAGCAGGCCGAGGTCTTCCCCGTCTTCAACGGCACGGGCGCGAACGTGCTCGCGCTCACCGCCCTCATGCCCCGCTGGGGCGCCGTGATCGCGAGCGGCACCGCCCACATCCACACCGACGAGGGCGGCGCGCCCGAGCGCGTGAGCGGGCTCAAGCTCTTCACCGTGCCGACCCCCGACGGCAGGCTCACCCCCGAGCTCGTCGCGACGGAGGCGTTCGGCTGGGGCGACGAGCACCGCGCCCAGCCGCTCGCCGTGAGCATCACCAACACGACCGAGCTCGGCACGCTCTACACGCCCGACGAGGTGCGCGCGCTCGCCGACCACGCCCACGAGCACGGCATGGCCCTGCACCTCGACGGCGCGCGGGTCTGGAACGCGGCGGCCGCACTCGGCACCTCCCTGCGCGCCTTCACCGCCGACGCAGGCGTCGACATCCTCTCGCTCGGCGGCACCAAGAACGGGCTCCTCGGCGCCGAGGCGATCGTCGTGCTCGACCCCGCGCGCGTGGACGGGCTCACCTACCTGCGCAAGATGAACATGCAGCTCGCGAGCAAGATGCGCTTCCTCTCCGCCCAGCTGATCACGCTGTTCGAGGGCGGGCTGGGCATCCGCTCGGCCGCGCACGCGAACGCGATGGCCGCGCGCCTCCGGGCGGGCCTCGAGCGGATGCTCGCCGACGGCTCGGTGCCCGCCGACTCGCTCGGCTTCAGCCAGGCGACCGAGGCGAATGCCGTGTTCGCGGTGCTCGACAACGCCGTGGCCGACCGGATCCGGGAGCGCGTCCGGTTCTACGACTGGGATCGCGCGCGCGGCGAGGTGCGCTGGATGTGCGCCTTCGACACGACCGAGGACGACATCGACCGCTTCCTCGCGGTCGTGCGCGAGGAGCTCACGCGCTAGCGGCTCACTATTCGCGCTGGCGCAGTACGAACTGAGCCATGTGCGGAACGGTGAACGCCACCAGCCCGCGATCGGGAGAGTAGATGATGCCCTTCTCGATCAAGCTCTGACGGGATGGACTGAGCCGAGACGGGGGAACTCCCATCCGCTCGGCGACGACAGCGCTCCGGACCGGCGCATCTCCGCTCTCGCTCATCGCTCGCAGATAGTCACGCTCCGACCGCGTCGCGCGTTCCCATCGCGCCGGGAAGAAGCCCATGTCCAGCTCGGCGGTGCCGGCAACGATCGCGTCGGCAGCATCGGCCTCGGTAATGAGACGGTCACTAGCGATATCCCACACTGCCTGCCCGTATGTCTGCAAAAAGTACGGATAGCCCCCGGCCGCAGACACAATCATCGAGAGCGCTTGCTGATCGAAGCGCACTCCTCTCTCTTCCGCCGGTCGGGACAGTGCGGCGATGGACGCTTCCTCGTCGAGCGCCGCGATCGCGCGATAGTTGTACAGCCGCTCGGCGTACGACTTGCTCGCACTCAGTGTCGCGGGAAGCGATGGCAGCCCCGCCCCGATGACGTAGAACGGCCAGCCCCGTTGCCCAGCGCGATGCTGAACGGCGAGAAGCGCAGAGAGCAGCTCTGGATCGAGGTCCTGCATTTCGTCGACGAAGATCGCGAAGGCGCTCGCCGCCTTGCTCAGAGCAGGGGCGAGATCTTCGACGAGCTCTTCGAGATCGACATCGAGACGCCCGGAGTCAGCTCTCCCAGTTGCTGCGGGGACGTCGAATTGCAGTGTGGGGCCGGCGAGGGAGATCCCAAATGACTTGACAGTGCCCAGCGCAGACGACACCGCTCCGGATACTAGCTTCCCCCGCTGCAGCTTTCGTGCCGACAGCACCAGTGAACGCGCGAGCCGCTGCCTCACCGCCTCCCGGCCGCTCGCTTCTGTTCGTCCTTCAATTTCGACAATGAACCAGTCCGCTCGTTCAGCCTGATCTCGAAAAGAGTTCAGCAACACGGTCTTGCCTACTCCTCGAAGGCCGTGGAGCACGAGACCCCGACTGGGTCGTTGTCCCCTGGTCCGCGCTACGAGCAGATCGAATGCGTCGATTTCCGCTTGCCTTCCGACGAGAGCAGGCGGGCGCAAGCCGGAACCGGGAGAGAAGGGATTGAGCGCAGATTCCATCTAACTGAATATAGCAATGTCTATGTTTTTTCTTATATTGCTGCAGATATGTGTCGAAAGACCAGAAGGTCCTTGTTGCTCCCGATGGAAGCGCCGAACGCTGGTGCATCAATAGCGCGCACCCGAGTCGAACGACCAGAATGCGGAGATGTCCTCCGTCTTCGAGAGCCGCCCGTGGCTCGACCAGTACGCGCCCGGCGTCCCGCACGACATCGCTCCCGTCGCCCAGTCGCTCGTCGACATGATGGACGAGTCGGTGCGTCGCTTCGGCTCTCGCGTCGCGCTCGACTTCTTCGGCGCGGAGACGACCTACGCCGAGCTCGGCGAGCGCATCGATCGCGTGGCGCGGGCCCTGGCCGACCGCGGCGTGACGGCCGGCGACCGCGTCGCGCTCGTCCTGCCCAACTGCCCGCAGCACGTCATCGCGTTCTACGCCGTTCTGCGCCTCGGCGCGATCGTCGTCGAGCACAACCCGCTCTACACCGCCGCAGAGCTGAAGCACCAGTTCGCGGATCACGGCGCCCGCGTCGCGATCGTCTGGGATGCGACGGCGGCGACCGTGCGCAGCTTCGCCGACGAGCTCGGCGTCTCGACGATCTTCGGCGTCGACATGACTCGCGCCATGCCGCTCGGGACTCGGGCGATGCTCCGGCTGCCGGTGGCGAGGGCGCGCAGCTCGCGGGCCGCGCTCACCGCGGGCTCGCTGCCCGAGGGGGTCGAGCCCTGGGCCGCGCTCGAGCGCGGCCCGCGGCTCGCGCCCGGGCATCCGCGCCCCGCTCTCGATGACATCGCCGCCCTGCAGTACACGAGCGGGACCACCGGGCGACCGAAGGGCGCCATCCTCAGCCACCGCAATCTGCGCGCGAACGCCGCGCAGGGCCGCGCCTGGGTGCCGGGGCTCAGCGAGGGCGCCGAGGTCGTGTACGCGGCCCTGCCGATGTTCCACGCGTACGGGCTGACGCTGTGCCTGACCTTCGCGATGAGCATCGGCGCGCGGCTCGTGCTGCTGCCGAAGTTCACGGTCGAGCTCGTGCTCGCTGCCCTGCGCCGGACGCCCGCGACCTTCCTGCCCGCCGTGCCGCCGATCTACCAGCGGCTCGCGACCGGTGCGGCGGAGGCGGGCGTGAGCCTCGACGGCATCCGCTTCGCGATCTCGGGGGCGATGAGCCTGCCGGTGAGCATCGTCGAGCAGTGGGAGGCGGCGACCGGCGGCCTGCTCGTCGAGGGCTACGGCATGACCGAGTCGTCGCCCGTCGCGGTCGGCAACCCGATGGGGCCGACGCGGCGACCGGGCACGGTGGGCGTTCCGTTCCCGAGCACGGACATCCGCGTCGTCGACCCGGAGGACCCGACCGTCGACCGCGGCGTCGGCGAAGAGGGCGAGCTGCTGCTGCGCGGCCCGCAGGTCTTCCAGGGCTACTGGAATCGGCCGGACGAGACCGCTGCGACGCTCCTGCCGGGCGGCTGGCTGCGCACGGGCGACATCGTGACGGTGTCGTCGGACGGCTTCATCACGATCGTCGACCGCATCAAGGAGCTCGTCATCACCGGCGGGTTCAACGTCGCCCCGAGCGAGGTCGAGCAGGTGCTCGCCGCCCACCCGAGCGTCGAGAGCGCCGCGGTCGTCGGGCTCGCGTCGCCCCAGGGCGGCGAGGAGCTCGTCGCCGCCGTCGTGCTCGCCGAGGGCGCGACCCTCGACACCGAGGCCCTGCGCGCCCACGCCAAGCGCAGCCTCGCGGCCTACAAGGTGCCCCGTCGATTCGAGGCGGTGGATGCCCTTCCGACGTCGCTCATCGGCAAGGTGCTGCGCCGCGAGGTGCGCGACGAGCTGACGCGGAGGCTCGTGCGGTGAGCGGGCTCCAAGGGCGGCGGCGGAGGATGGGCGCATGACCGAGCCCGAGCCGCGCATCCTGCGCCCCGGCGATGCCGCGTACACGGTGGCCGACGATGCGCGGCGGCAGGGGCCGGTGCGCTCGGCCGCGGGCGCCGCGCGCGAGGCGATCCGTCGGAACCCGCGCCTCGACTCGGCCTACCGCACCGGCGTGAAGGTCGTCGGCGGCACGACCGTCGGCCTGGGCGTCGTGCTCATGCCGCTCCCCGGCCCGGGCGCCCTCATCGCGCTCGGGGGCCTCGCCATCCTCGGCACCGAGAGCCCGCGGGCGAAGAAGCTCAACCAGCACGGCGTGGCGATCGCGAAGAGGGCCGCGGCTGCGGCGCGCGCCCGTCGCGAGGCGCGACGCGCGCAGGACCCCCTCCGGGACGCCGGACGGACGGAGACCCCGCCCCGGGCGTAGCGTGGGGTCCATGCGATTCGGACTCTTCATCCCCCAGGGCTGGCGCCACGACCTCGTCGACATCGACCCGACCGACCAGTGGGCGGTGATGAAGCGCCTCGCGCTCCACGCCGACGCAGGCCGGTGGGAGTCGATCTGGGTCTACGACCACTTCCACACCGTGCCGGTGCCGAGCGAGGAGGCCACGCACGAGGCGTGGACGCTCATGTCGGCCTTCGGCGCCGTCACCGAGCGGGTGCGTCTCGGTCAGATGTGCACGTGCATGGGCTACCGCAACCCGGCGTACCTCGCGAAGGTCGCCGCGACGGTCGACCACGTGTCGGGCGGCCGCGTCGAGATGGGCATCGGCGGCGGCTGGTACGAGCACGAGTGGAAGGCGTACGGCTACGGGTTCCCCGAGATCGGCGACCGCCTGCGCGCGCTCGACGAGGGAGTGCAGATCATGCGGCAGGCCTGGACCGAGGGGCGCGCGACCCTCGACGGCCGCTACTTCCAGGTCGACGGCGCGATCGTGCGCCCGTTGCCGGTGCAGGAGCAGGGCATCCCCCTCTGGATCGCCGGCGGCGGCGAGAAGGTGACCCTGCGGATCGCCGCGCAGTACGGGCAGTACACGAACTTCGCCGGCGACCCGGAGGAGTTCGCGCGCAAGAGCGAGATCCTCCGCGGGCACTGCGAACGGCTCGGCACGAGCTTCGAGGCGATCACGCGCTCGTCGAACTTCAACACCGTCATCGGGCGCGACGAGGCCGAGGTCGCCGACCGCATTGCCGCGATCGAGGCGCGCATGGCGCGGTTCATCGGCGAGGAGCGCGCGACGAAGGCCGTCGCCGATCTGCGCAACGGGACCGGGCTCGCGGGCACGCCCGAGCAGATCGTCGAGAAGCTGCAGGGCCTCGAGAGGATCGGCATGACGTACGCGATCACGTACTTCGCCGAGGCCGCCTACGACACGAGCGGCATCGAGCTGTTCGAGCAGGAGGTCATGCCGGCCCTCGCCGGCTGAGCGGCGGATGCTCGGCGCGCGCGGCGACCGCGCGGCGGGCCGCCCCGCCCTCCCCCGCGTCGACGAGCACCGTTCGCGTCCGCGCGGCGCGTCGGCGCAGCGATAGGGTGGCTCTCCCCCTGAGCAGCGAGGAGCACGCGTGACCCCGACGACCCTCGGCGAGGCGGCCCTCGCGGGCATCCTCGCCGGCTACGCCATCGCGATCCCGGTCGGCGCGATCGCCGCGCTGCTCATCACGCTCGGCGCCCAGCACGGGGCGCGCACCGCGGCGGGCGGCGCGCTCGGCGCCGCGACCGTCGACGGCGTCTACGCGACCGTCGCGGTCATCGCCGGCGCCGCGGTCGCGCCGCTCATCGCGCTCATCGAGGAGCCGCTGCGCTGGATCTCGGTCGCCGTGCTGGTCGTGCTCGCCATCATGATCGCCCTGCCGGGCCTGCGACGGGCCCGCACTCCGGCGACCCCGCCGCCCGGCGAGGCGGATGCGCGGCTCGGCTCCGGCGCCCGCACGACGACCGGCACCCGCCGCACCACCGCCGTCCGGCTCTTCCTCACCGTCGGCGGGCTGACCCTCGTCAACCCGGTGACGGTCGTCTACTTCGCGGCACTCGTGGGCAGCTCGACGCTCGCGGCCGGCGCGAGCTGGGGCGCGCGGGCGGTCTTCGTCCTCGCGGCGTTCGCGGCCTCGCTCAGCTGGCAGCTGCTGCTGACGACCGCCGGTGCACTCGTCGGCCGCGCGCTCACGGGTCCCATCGGCGCGCGCGTGACGGCGCTCGCGGGCGGTGGGATCATCCTGGTGCTCGCGCTCCGCGCCGCCCTCGGTGCGTGACGGGGATCGGCGTTACGGGCGGAGGAGGACCTTGATCGCGCGGCGCTCGTCCATGGCCGCGTAGGCCTCGGCGACCTCGGCGAGCGGCAGCTCGAGATCGAACACACGACCGGGCTCGATCGTGCCGTCGAGCACGAGCGGGAGCAGCTGCTCGACGTAGTTGCGGACGGGCGCGATGCCGCCGGCGACTCCGACGTTCGTGCCGAAGAGGGTGCGGATCGGCAGCTCCGCTCCGCCGCTCGACACGCCGACGTAGCCGACGCGGCCGCCGGGGCGGGCAGACCGGATCGCCTGGTCCATCGACTCGGCGGTGCCGACGCACTCGAGCACGGCATCCGCGCCCAGGCCGTCGGTGAGCGCCTGGATGCGCTCGATGCCCTCGTCTCCGCGCTCGGCGACGATCTCGTCGGCGCCGAAGACGCGGGCGAGCTCCTGGCGCTCGGGGGTGCGCGACATCGCGATGATGCGCTCCGCGCCGAGCTGCCTCGCCGCGATGACGGCGCACAGGCCGACCGCGCCGTCGCCGACGACGGCGACCGTCGAGCCCGGCCCGACGCCCGCCGATACGGCGGCGTGCCAGCCGGTGCCCATGACGTCGCTCAGAGCGAGCAGGTGCGGCACCATCGCGTCGTCGACCGGGCCTGGCACGGCGACGAGCGAGCCGTCGGCGCTCGGCACCCGCACGAGCTCGCCCTGCGCGCCGTCGGCGAAGTGGCCGTCGCGGTCGTCGCGCCCCCACCAGTTGCCGTTCAGGCACGAGGGGCTCACGCCGTTGACGCAGTTGGCGCACGTCATGTCGCAGTCGTAGAACGGGGCGATGACGAAGTCGCCGGGCCTCACGGCGCTCACGTCGTCGCCGACCTGCTCGACGATCCCGACGAACTCGTGGCCGATGCGCCGCGGCTCCGTCGTCTCGGTGACGCCGCGATAGGGCCACAGGTCGCTGCCGCACACGCACGCCGCGAGGACGCGGACGATCGCGTCGCGACCGGTGCCGCTCAGCTGCGGGTCGGGCGCCTCCTCGAGGCGGATGTCGCGGGGGCCGTGGATCACCGTTGCACGCATGGGCACGAGGGTAGCGAGCCGGCGTGAGCGGTCACTGGGTGCGGCCGCGGGCGTGGCTTCCACGCCCGTGCACTCTCGCCGGTCTATCGGTCAGTCGTCGGGCGGCGGCCCGACCTCACCCGCAACACGTGACCGATAGAGCGCCTCCGGTACCGGAGCGTTTCCCGGCGCCGTTACCGGCGCCATTGCCTACAGCGTCGGCACGTCCTCCATGCGCGTCACCGCGAGGCCGTCCGCATCGCCCGGCGCGACGTCGACGCGAACGACGTCGCCGTCGTGGATCTCTCCGCCGATGATCGCGCGGGCGAGCGCGTCGTCGATCTCGTGCTGCATGAGCCGACGCAGCGGACGCGCCCCGTAGATCGGGTCGTAGCCGCGCTCCGCGAGCCAGGTGCGGGCATCCGGCGTCACCGCCAGCTGCAGTCGGCGATCGGCGAGACGGCGCTCGAGGCGGTCGATCTGCAGCGACACGATCTGGCCGAGGTCGTCGGTCGAGAGCGTCGAGAACACGACGATGTCGTCGAGGCGGTTCACGAACTCGGGCTTGAACGACTGCCGCACGAGGTCGTTGACGCCCGCGACCTTGGCATCCCAGTCGAGCGACGGGTCGATGAGCAGCTGCGAGCCGAGGTTCGAGGTCAGGATGAGGATCGTGTTGCGGAAGTCGACCGTGCGGCCCTGCCCGTCGGTGAGCCGCCCGTCGTCGAGCACCTGCAGCAGCAGGTCGAAGACCTCCGGGTGCGCCTTCTCGACCTCGTCGAGCAGGATCACCGAGTAGGGGCGGCGGCGCACGGCCTCGGTCAGCTGGCCGCCCTGCTCGTAGCCGACGTACCCCGGAGGGGCGCCGATGAGGCGCGAGACGCTGAACTTCTCCCCGTACTCGCTCATGTCGATGCGCACCATCGACTTCTCGTCGTCGAACAGGTAGTCGGCGAGCGCCTTCGCGAGCTCGGTCTTGCCGACGCCCGTCGGGCCGAGGAACAGGAAGCTCCCCGTCGGCCGGTCGGGATCGGATATGCCGGCGCGCGTGCGCCGCACCGCCTCGCTCACGGCGATCACGGCATCCTTCTGCCCGATGATGCGCTTGCCGAGCTCGGCCTCGAGGGTCAGCAGCTTCTCGGTCTCGCCCTGCGTGAGCTTGTCGACGGGGATGCCCGTCCAGGCGGCGACGACCGCGGCGATGTCCTCGTCGGTCACCTGGTCGTTGACCATGCGCGGGCCCGCCTCGACCGTCTCGGCCTCGGCGAGCTGCTGCTCGATCGCGGGGATGACCTCGTAGTTGAGCTTCGATGCCTCCTCGTAGCGCTGCTCGCGCATGGCGCGGTCGAGCTCGATGCGCGCGTCGTTGAGTCGCGTCTTGAGGTCGCCCATCGCGGTCAGCCCCGATTTCTCGGCCGTCCAGCGGCGCTGCAGGGCGTCGCGCTGCGCGGTCTTCTCCTTGAGCTCGTCGCGGAGCTTCGCCAGGCGCGCCTTGCTCGCCTCGTCCTTCTCCTTCTTGAGCGCGAGCTCCTCGATCTCCAGGCGCGTGACGGCGCGCTTGAGCTCGTCGAGCTCGACCGGGCTCGACTCGATCTCCATCTTGAGCCGGCTCGCCGCCTCGTCGACGAGGTCGATCGCCTTGTCGGGCAGCTGGCGGCTGGTGATGTACCGATTGCTGAGGGATGCCGCGGCCACGAGGGCGCTGTCGGCGATCGCGACCTTGTGGTGGGCCTCGTAGCGCTCCTTGAGGCCGCGGAGGATGGCGACCGTGTCCTCCACGCTCGGCTCGCCGACGTAGACCTGCTGGAACCGCCGCTCGAGCGCGGCGTCCTTCTCGATGAACTCGCGGTACTCGTTGAGCGTGGTCGCGCCGATGAGTCGCAGCTCGCCGCGGGCGAGCATGGGCTTGAGCATGTTCGCGGCGGCCACGGAGCCCTCGCCGCCGCCCGCCCCCATGAGCGTGTGGAGCTCGTCGATGAAGGTGATGACCTGCCCGTTAGACTCGTCGATCTCCTTGAGCACGGCCTTGAGGCGCTCCTCGAACTCGCCGCGGTACTTCGCGCCGGCGATGAGGGCGGCGAGGTCGAGGCCGACGAGCTGCTTGTCCTTGAGCGAGTCGGGCACGTCCCCGGCGACGATGCGCTGCGCGAGCCCCTCGACGACGGCGGTCTTGCCGACGCCGGGCTCCCCGATCAGGACGGGGTTGTTCTTGGTCCGGCGGCTGAGCACCTGGCTCACGCGGCGGATCTCGGCGTCGCGCCCGATGACGGGGTCGAGCTTGCCGGAGCGCGCGATCTCGGTCAGGTTGACGCCGTACTGCTCGAGCGCGGACTTCTGCTTCTCCTGGCTGGAGGGGGCGCCCTGCATGTTGGCCATGTGCGTGTGTTCCTCTGAACGGGGTGGACCTGGCCGCGGCATCAAAACCTGAGCCCGCGTGACTCAAGTTTACGGCCGGGCATGGCGCCCGCGCCAGGGGGAATGCACGCTCACGGCGAACGTGCGGCTGCCTGGGCATCGCCTCCGTGCGGGAATGCTCGCTCGCCCGAGCGCCTTGACCCCCGCATGACCACCATCGGAATCATCGGCTCCGGCAACATCGGCTCCCAGCTCGCCCACGCGCTCACGCGCATCGGCCACGACGTCGTCGTGGCGAACTCGCGCGGCCCCGCATCGCTCGGCGAGCTCGTCACGACCGTGAGCGAGCACGCGCGCGCAGCGGGTAGCGCGGCGAGCGCCACCGCAGGCACCGTCGAGGAGGCCGCGCAGGCGGGCGAGCTCGTCGTCGTGACCATTCCCCTCAAGGCCGTCACGGACATCCCCGCGCACCTGCTCGAGGGCCGCATCGTGATCGACACCAACAACTACTACCCGCAGCGCGACGGTCAGATCGCCGAGCTCGACGACGAGAGCACGACGACCTCCGAGCTCGTGGCGCGGCACTTCGCCGGCGCGCGCGTCGTGAAAGCGTTCAACCACATCCCCGCGACTGAGATCGCCGATCACGCGCAGGCGCCCGGGACGGAGGGCCGTCGCGCCCTCGCCGTCTACGGGGATGACACGGGCGCGGTCGAGCAGGTCAGCGGGCTCATCGACGCCATCGGCTTCGACGTCGTGAATGGCGGCGGGCTCGCCGAGAGCTGGCGGATCCAGCGCGACACCCCCGGGTACATCCCGAGCTTCACGGCCGAGGAGCTGACGGCCAAGCTCGCCGAGGCGAAGCGCTACCGCGACATGTGACACACCTCGCGGCGTCGGCGGGGCGCGCGGTCAGCGCCGCGTCGACGCCGTGACGGTGAACTTGGGCCCGCGCGCCACCTGGCGCGTGGGCCCGACCGCTCTCTCCAGGGCCGGCGCGTAGCGCAGGTGGGAGTTCCAGACGACCCACAGCTCGCCCCCCGGGCGCAGGACGCGCGCCGCATCGGCGAACAGCCGCAGCGCGATGCCCGTGTGCACCGCCGCCCCGACGTGGAACGGCGGGTTGAGCGCGATGAGGTCGGCGCTCGCGTCGGGCTGGGCTCCGAGGCCGTCGTCCTGCACGACCTCGATCTCGACACCGTTCGCGGCGGCCGTGAGCCGCGCGCTCGCGACCGCCGCCGCCGACACGTCGGAGGCGATCACCCGCGCGCCGGGGTTCAGCCGCGCGAGAGTCGTCGCGATGAGGCCGGTGCCGCACGCGAGGTCGATGACCGTGCCGGCGGCGCCCACCCGCGGGGCATCGTCGAGGGCGGCGATGAGCGCGCGCGCGCCGATATCGACGGATGCCCCCGCGAACGTGCCGGGGACCGCGACCACCTCGAGCCCGAGGCCGCCGTCCCGCGCGCGCGCCGGCTCGAGCTCGGCGATCTCCCCGGCGGGCAGCGGAGACCGCGCGACGAGCGCCCGCGCCTTGCGCCGCGCGAGGCTCACGTCGAGGCGGGCGAACGACCCGCTCAGCACGTCGTTGGCGCCGAGGCTCATGTGCTTGACCATGCCGGCCGCGAGGAGGGCGACGCCGGGGTCGGAGCCGCGGGCGACCGCGCGCGCGATCGCGTCGAGGGCGTCGAGGGCGCGGGGGAGGCGGACGAGCGCGAGACGGGCATCCGTCGAGGCGACCTCGGCGAGCGCGTGCTGCGTGTACGCCGCGAGCCCGAGCGTCGCGGCGTTCGCGGCGAGGGCGCGCTCGGCGACGATCGAGTCCTGATGCACGCGGACGTGTCGCGCGCCGAGGGCGAGGGCGCCGAGCGTCAGGGCTCCGTGGGTGTCGCCGATGACGACGACCTCGTGGCCGACGAGGGCCTCGGCGTGGTCGGCTGCGGCGAGCTCGAGCAGCAGGCGATCAGCGGCGTCGTGGGCGCGCAGCTCAGGCGACTCGAGGTCGGGGCGTCGGCGGACGGCCGCGAGCAGAGGGTCGAGGAGGTCGGCGCCGCCAGTCATGATCTCCGCTCCCCCACGGCGTCCACGCTAGCGGGGCGGCGCGTCCGCGGCGCGCCCGCGTCGGCCGTCAGCGCGCGTCGAGGAGCGCGCTGAGCCGCTGCTGCAGGTCGGCGGCGCGGAACGGCTTGATGACGTAGTCGTCGACGCCGGCCGCGAACGCGCGCGCCAGGTCGTCCTCGTGGGCCTTGGCCGTGAGCATGACGATCTTCATGCGGCCGACGCGTGCGTCGGCGCGGATCGCCCGGCACACGTCGAGGCCGGTGCGGGTCGGCATCATCCAATCGAGCACGACGAGGTCGAGCGGCTCGGCGAGGGCGATCGCGAGCGCGGAGTCGCCGTCGACGGCCTCGATGACCTGGTGGCCCAACTGCGTCACGCGCCGCGCGACGAGAGCCCGGATGTCCGGGTCGTCCTCCGCGATCAGAACACGCGCCATCGTGGGGCCCTTCTTTCTGGGCGCAGGCCGCTCCCAGGACTAGTCTCTGCCCATGAAGGCCGTTCACAAAATAGGGGCCGCGTCACCGCCGCCCGCGGGCGTCACCGTTCCGGCTCTCATCGAGCGCTCGCGGGAGTGGTCGCTCGCGCTCTACGTGATCGTCATCGCCGCGCTGTCGCTGCTGTCGTTCCTCCTCGGCTTCGCCTCGCTCTACATCACCGCGCCCGGGGCGGGGGTCGCGATCTGGTGGCCCGCCGCCGGCGTCGGCGCGCTCATCTACCTGCTGTACCGGGGCCCGCGCTGGCAGGTGTTCCTGCTCGTGAGCGCGGTGGGGCTGCTCTCGAACATCGCGGTGGGCCGCCCCCTGAGCTTCGCGCTCACCGCCGCGATCATCCTCGTCGTCGAGCTGCTCGTGTTCGTCATGGTGCTGGGCCCGCAGTCGCGCGGGGCGCTCCTGTCGACGATGCGGGGGCTCGGCCGGTTCCTCATCGCGGTGCTCGCCGGGGCGCTCACGATCGGACTGGAAGGCGCGGTCACGCTCTTCCTGCTCGCGGGCATCGACCCGCTCGTGTCGTTCACGGCGCTCCTGCCGTCCCACGCATCCGCGCTCGTGCTCATCGTCCCGCTCGCGCTCGTCCCGCTGCCGCGGGCGGGCGTTCGGACCTTCCTCGCTCGACGCATCGAGGGGGTCGTCCAGTTCGCGCTGACGGTCGCCCTCGGATTCGTCGTGTTCTCGCCGACCCTTCCGATCCCGATGCTGTTCACGCTCTTCCCGCTCTTCGCATGGGCGGCGTCGCGCTTCTCGCCGATCTTCGTCGTCGCCGAGCTGCTGGCCGTCGCGGCGATCGCGCCGACCATCACCGTCGCGAGCGGCGGGCCGTTCGGCTACTCGCAGGGCATCGAGAATCCGGGCTGGATCGTCCAGCTCTTCATGCTCTCGGCGGGCATCACGGCCCTCTTCCTCTCGGTCGTGCGGAGCGAGCGCGAGGCCCTCGCGACCGAGAAGGAGCGCCAGGCGGCCGTCATGCGCGGCGGCTTCCTCGGCTCGCAGGTCGGATTCCTCGTGCTCCGGTCGACGCCCGCCGAGGGCATGCAGGTCCTCGAGGCCAACGCGACGGCGACCGAGATCGTTGCGCGCGGATGGCTGCCGTCGGTGATCGGGAACTGGCTGGACCGCCCCATCGACGACCTCAATCGAGAGCTCACCCTCCCCGACGGCCGCAGCTGGCAGGTCTTCGGCAGCCTCGCGCCCTCGGCCCGCGGGGAGGTCATCGCGGGCATCCAGCTCGTCGACGTCAGCGACCACGTCGCGGCGCGCGAGGCGATGGCCCACGCCATCGACCGCGAGCGGGCCGTCGCGGAGGAGCTGCGCGCGCTCTCGCGGCAGAAAGACGACTTCGTGTCGGCCGTGAGCCACGAGCTGCGCACGCCGATCACGAGCATCCTCGGCTTCGCGGAGGATCTCGACGAGTCGGCGTCGCCCGAGGAGCACGTGATGACCGAGGTGATCGTGCGCAACTCCAAGCGCCTCGCTGGCATGGTCGAGCAGCTCCTCGAGCTCGGACGGATGACCGCGCCCAACCCCGTGGGGGCGACCGGCGCGGTACCCCTCAACCGGATCGTCGCCGAGACGGTGGAGGAGCAGGGCCACATGGCAGAGTCGGCGGGGGTCGTGGTGGAGACGCGTCTGCACGAGGCCTCCCCGACCGTGGTCGGCGACGAGATCTCGATCGGCCGCGTGGCGACCAACCTGCTCTCCAACGCGATCAAATTCACGCCGGCCGGCGGAATCGTCCGGTTGACGACATCGATCGACGACGAGTACGCGGTGCTCGCGGTTGACGACTCGGGCGTCGGAGTCAGCGCAGACGATCGCGAGCGGGTCTTCGAGCGCTTCTACCGCTCGAGCGACGAGGCGAAGCTCGCCGCTCCGGGAACGGGGCTCGGACTGTCCATCGTGCGGTCGCTCGTCGAGCTGCACGACGGAACGATCACGATCGAGGACTCGCTCCTCGGCGGTACCCGATTCGTCGTGCGCGTGCCGCTCGTCATGACCTCTCGAGAAGAGCAGCGATCCGTTCCTGGAGCTCGTCGGGCCGGAACGGCTTGATCACGTACTCGTCGATCCCGGCGTCGAACGCCGCCGCCATGTCCGTCTCCTGGGCACGCGCCGTCAGCATCAGGAGCCTGCTGGTGCTCGCCGCGGGATGCGCACGAAGCGCGCGGCACACCTCGAGACCGGTCAGGCCGGGCATCATCCAGTCGAGGACGATGACGTCGGGCGACTCCTCGAGAGCAAGTCGGTAGCCGTCCTCCCCGTTCATCGCGGTGATGACCTCATGGCCCGCTCGGACCAGGCGGCGCGTGATCAGTGCGAGGAGGTCGGTTTCGTCCTCGCAGACCAGAATCCTCGCCACGCTGGCCTCCTTTTCTCCCGAGGAACATTACTCTCAGCATCATGCGCATCCCCGGTCAGAGTCGACTGAAGCGCCAGGAGGACGCGCTCCTGGGCGCCTCCGGGCTGATCGAGCGGTCGAGGTCGTGGTCGCCATCGGTCTACATCGGCACGATCGTGTCGCTGGCGGGCCTCACCCTCCTTCTCGGACTGGCCGCCTTCGCCCTCACGCCGTCGAGCGGGTCCACCGCGATCTGGTGGCCGGCCGCGGGCACCGCGGCGATCCTCTACCTGCTGTATCGGGGGCCCCGATGGCAGGCCGTCGTGCTCGTCGCCGTGCTCGCCGGTCTCTCGAATCTCATCGTCGGCCGGCCCCTGTCGTTCGCGCTGGGGGGAACGATCGTGACCGGTGTCGAGATCGCGGTCTTCGGGGCGCTGCTCGGAGCCCAGGCTCGCGTGGCGATGCTGGCAAGCACGCGAAAGCTCCTGCGATTCGTCGCCGCGGCCCTCGCCGCCGCGGTGTCTGTGGGCGTCCTCGGCGGGATCATGTTCCTGCTCCTGGTGAACGCGAACCCGATCGACACGTTCGCGACCCTCGTGCCCTCGCACGTCTCGGCCCTCCTCCTCATCGCGCCGCTGGCCCTCGTGCCTCTCCCCCGGCAGACGACGCCGCAGGGGTGGGAGCTCGCCCTGCAGATCGCGTCGTCCGCGGCGGCCGCCGCCGTCATCTTCCTCACGCCTCAGAGCGGCAGCCTGAGCACGCTGGCCCTGCCCTTCCTGGGTTGGGCGGCCGTGAGATTCCGTCCGATCGTCGCCATCGCCCAGGTGCTGGCGCTGAGTGTGGTCACCACCGTCGCGGCAGTGCTGGGGTCCGGCCCGTTCGTCTCCCCGGGCACGGCTCCGCCGATCGCCACCCTGGTGCAGATCTATCTGCTCTCGATCGCCGCGACGATGCTCTTCCTCATCGCATCGCGCAGCGAGCGAGCCGAGCTGCGCGCGCAGAATGAGCGAAGCGAAGCGCTGCTCCGCGGCGGCTTCATCGGCTCGCGCGTCGGATCGCTGTTCGTCCGCACCGACGACCTCGATGGGCCCGACATCATCGAGATCAACGAGGTCGCCGAGAATCTCGTTCGCGGTCAGTGGTTCGAGAATCTGATCTCGGAGTGGGTGAGTTCGGGATCGGAGGACATCTCGAGCGAGATCACTCTCGACAACGGCCACATCGTGCAGGTCTTCGGTCGTCGCGTTCCGACCGAGTACGGCGAGTCCATCCTCGCCGTGCAGCTCGTCGACGTCACCGACCTGGTGCGCGCGCGCGAGAGTCTCGAGAAGACGGTGACGCTCGAGAGGCAGATGGTCGACGAGCTCCGCAAGATCTCCTCCCAGAAGGACGATTTCGTCGCCGCTGTCAGCCACGAGCTGCGGACGCCGATCACGAGCATCGTCGGGTTCTCCGAGGAGCTCGACGAGTCGGCGAATGAGGAGCAGCGCGAGTACACGACGATCATCCGACGCAATGCGCGACGACTCACGGAGATGGTCGAGGAGCTGCTTGAGCTGGGGCGCATGACCGCGCCGAACCCCGTCAGAGACCGCAGCGACATCGACGTCGAGCCGGTCATCCGCGAGGTCATCGATGACCAGACGATGAGCGCGCGCGCTCGGGGGGTCACCATCACGTACGCGCCGTCCCTCGCAACGAGCATGGTGAGCGGGGACGTGAACGCCCTCAGCCGCATCGTCACCAACCTGCTGTCGAACGCCATCAAGTTCACGCCGGAGGGCGGCGTCGTGGAGGTCAGAACGGAGATCCACGACGAGGGCGCCTCGCTGACGCTGTTCGTCGACGACTCCGGACCGGGCATCAGCGACGCCGATTCCCTGCATGTCTTCGATCGCTTCTTCCGCAGCGAGAGCGCGGAGAAGCGGCTCACGCCGGGGACGGGCCTCGGGCTCTCGATCGTGCGCTCGCTGGCGCAGCTTCTCGGCGGGACCGTGGAGATCGGCAGGTCCGCTCGAGGAGGCGCCCGCATCGCGGTGACGCTGCCCAGGGTCCAGGAGACGCAGGCCGTCTAGCTCCGCCGGAGCGGCCGCCAGACGACGAGCTGATTCGCCTTCTGCGCGCGCGTCCCGGCCCGCAGCGTGACGACCTCGCCCTCGGCTCCTGCGGCGAACACGCGCCGACCGGGCTTCGCGAGCAGCTCATCGGCGAGGGCGGTCTCGAGCTCGCGCACGCGCGACCGCAGCGCCTGGTTCTCGTTCTCGAGCTCGAGGATGCGGCGGATGCCCTCGAGGTTGAGCCCCTCGGCGCCGAGCCGCGCGATCTCGCGCAGCTGAACGACGTCGCGCATCGAGTACCGCCGGCTCTGCCCCGCCGTTCGCGTCGGCGACACGAGACCGAGACGGTCGTACTGCCGCAGCGTCTGCGGGTGCATGCCCGCGAGCTCGGCCGCGACCGCGATCGCGAACAGCGGGGTCGACTCGTCCATCACCGTGCTCCTTCCTCGCACCACGGCATCGGCGTCATCGCCGGTCAGCCCTTCGCCCTCGCGAGCAGGTCGTCGCGCGGGTTCTCGTCGCCGAGGGCCTTCGCGAACGCCTCGAGCTTCTTCCTCGCGTCGGCGCTGAGGTTGCCGGGCACCGCTACCTGAACGGTCGCGAGCAGGTCGCCCGTGCCCTTCGGCGTCGTGACGCCGCGGCCCTTCACGCGCAGCACGCGTCCGCTGGGGGTGCCGGGCGCGACCTTGAGCCGCACCGGCTCGCCGCCGAGGGTCGGAACCTCGATGGTCGCGCCGAGCGCGGCCTCGTGGAAGGTGACGGGCACGTCGAGCCGGAGGTCGAGCCCGTCGCGGGCGAACACCGGGTGCGGGCGCACGGTGACGCTCAGCACCAGGTCGCCGGGGTCGCCCCCGGTCGTGCTCGCCTCGCCCTTGCCGCGCAGCCGGATCTTCTGACCATCGGCGACGCCGGGCGGGATCTTCACGGTGAGCGGCCGGCCACCCTCCCGCTCGAGCTGGACGGTGTCGCCGTGGATCGCCGTGAGGAAGTCGAGGGTCACCTGGGCTATCTGGTCGCGGCCCTTCTGCGGCCCCCGGCCGAATCCGGCGGATGCTCCGCCGGCGCCGAACTGCCCGCCGAACATGCTCCCGAAGATGTCGTCGAAGCCCGCGGACTGCGCACGCCGACCTCCCGGGGCGCCGCCGCCGAACATTCCGCCGAAGACGTCCTCGAAGCCGCCGGGCTGCCCGCCCGCCGTGAACCGCGCGCCCGATCCCATCGCCCGCAGCTGGTCGTACTCGGCGCGCTCGGACGGATCCGAGAGCACCGAGTACGCTTCGCTGATCTCCTTGAAGCGCGCCTCGGCTGCCGCATCACCCGCGTTGGAGTCGGGGTGGTACTGCCGCGCGAGCTTGCGATAAGCCTTCTTGAGCTCGGACTCCGAGGCGGTCCTGGGCACGCCGAGGACCGCGTAGAAGTCCTTGTCGAACCAGTCGTTGCTGGCCATCGGCGCCTACCCCTCGGGCGTGAAGACGGCGACCTTGGCAGCGCGGATCAGGCGGTCGCCGAGGATGTAGCCGACCTCGATGACATCGCCGACGACGTTGCTCGTGACGTCGGGCTTGGGCAGCTGCACGAGGGCCTCGTGACGGTTCGGGTCGAAGGGCTCGCCGATCTCGCCCACCTTCGCCAGGCCGTAGCGCTCGAAGCCGCTGCGCAGCTTCTGCGCGACGAGCTCGAGCGGGCTCCCGGCGAGGTCGCCGTGCGACTCGGCGCGATCGAGGTCGTCGATCGCGGGGAGCAGCGTGCGGATGACCTCGGCGATGTTCGCCTCGCGGTTGGCGGCGCGGTCGCGCTCGACGCGCGTACGGAAGTTCGCGAGCTCCGCCTCCGCGCGCGCGGCGCGGTCGCGGTACTCGGCGATCTCCTTCTGCCCGGCCTCCGAAAGGATCCGATCGATGTCCGCATCCAGGCTCGCCCCGGTCTCGGAGACCTCCACGTCGGCATCCTCGACCGCGAACAGCTCCTCGATCGTCTCCGCGTCGGTCGGCGCGCCGTCCTCCGCGAGGGGGGCCTCGTCGGCCTCCCCCGCGGCGGGGGCCGTCTCGGGCTCGGGCGAGCCGTCGGGGCCGAGGTCGATGACCTTCCCGGTCTCGTCATCGATGCGGCGTCGCCGCTTGATGACGGGCTTCTGGTCGTCGTCGCCGTCGCGCTTGCGGGCGGCCATGACTACTTCTTGTCCTTGTCGTCCTCGTCGTCGACGATCTCGGCGTCGACCACGTCCTCGTCGCTCGAGGAGCTCTGCGGCTCGGAGGCCGCCGACTCCTCGGCCTGCGAGGCGGCGTAGATCGCCTCGCCGAGCTTCGTCTGCGACTGGTTCAGGGCGTCGTAGGCGGTCTTGACCGCCTCGTCGTCGGTGCCGGCGAGCGCCGTCTTGAGCGCGTCGACATCCGCCTGCACCTCGCCCTTGACGTCGTCCGGCAGCTTGTCGGCGTTCTCGGCGATGAGCTTGTCGATGGAGTAGGCGAGCTGCTCGGCGCTGTTGCGCACCTCGGCGGCCTCGCGACGCGCCTTGTCCTCGGCGGCGTGCTCCTCGGCCTCGCGGACCATGCGCTCGATGTCCTCCTTCGCGAGCGACGAGCCGCCCGTGATGGTCATCGACTGCTCCTTGCCGGTGCCCTTGTCCTTGGCGGAGACGTGGACGATGCCGTTGGCGTCGATGTCGAAGGTGACCTCGATCTGGGGGATGCCCCGGGGCGCGGGCGCGATGCCCGTGAGCTCGAAGGTGCCGAGGTTCTTGTTGTCGCGCGTGAACTCGCGCTCGCCCTGGAAGACCTGGATCGCGACGGACGGCTGGTTGTCGTCGGCCGTCGTGAAGGTCTCGCTGCGCTTGGTGGGGATGGCGGTGTTGCGCTCGATGAGCTTCGTCATGATGCCGCCCTTGGTCTCGATGCCGAGGCTCAGGGGGGTCACGTCGATGAGCAGGACGTCCTTCCGCTCGCCCTTGAGCACGCCGGCCTGAAGGGCGGCGCCGACGGCGACGACCTCATCCGGGTTCACGCCCTTGTTGGGCTCCTTGCCGCCGGTGAGCTTCTTGACGAGCTCGGTGACGGCGGGCATGCGGGTCGAGCCGCCGACGAGCACGACGTGCGCGATGTCGGCGACCTTGACGCCGGCCTCCCGGATGACGTCCTCGAAGGGCTTCCGGGTTCGCTCGAGGAGGTCCTTCGTGAGCTCCTCGAACTTGGCGCGGGTGAGCGACTCGTCGAGGTTCGCGGGTCCGTTCTCGGTGAGCGAGAGGTACGGCAGCTGGATGTTGGTGCTCATGGAGCTCGAGAGCTCCTTCTTCGCCTGCTCCGCGGCCTCCTTGAGGCGCTGCTTGGCGATCTTGTCGTTGCTGACGTCGACGCCCGTGGTCTCCTTGAAGCGCTGGATGAGGTAGCTCACCACGCGTCCGTCCCAGTCGTCGCCGCCGAGGCGGTTGTCGCCCGCGGTCGCGCGCACCTGGATGGTGGAGAAGTCGTCGTCCTTGCCGACCTCGAGCAGGCTCACGTCGAAGGTTCCGCCGCCGAGGTCGAAGACGAGGATGAGCTCGTCCTCCTTGCCGCGGTCGAGGCCGTAGGCGAGGGCGGCCGCGGTGGGCTCGTTGATGATGCGCAGGACGTTGAGGCCCGCGATCTCGCCGGCCTCCTTCGTCGCCTGGCGCTCGGCGTCGTTGAAGTACGCGGGAACGGTGATGACGGCGTCGGTGACGCTCTCGCCCAGGTACTGCTCGGCGTCGCGCTTGAGCTTGGCGAGCGTGCGCGCCGAGATCTCCTGCGCGGTGTACTTCTTGTCGTCGATCTCCTTCTTCCAGTCGGTGCCCATGTGGCGCTTGACGGAGGCGATCGTGCGGTCGACGTTGGTGACGGCCTGGCGCTTCGCGGTCTCGCCGACGAGCACCTCGCCGTCCTTGGTGAAGGCGACGACCGACGGGGTCGTCCGGAAGCCTTCGGCGTTGGCGATGACGGTGGGCTCGCCACCCTCGAGCACGGAGACGACGGAGTTGGTGGTTCCGAGGTCGATTCCGACGGCACGGGCCATGGGGGTTGCTCCTTCTGAAGATCGGGTGCACGGGTGAACTTGAGCCGTGCAATGTCAAGTTTGAGAACGCGGATGCTCGCTGTCAAGTCGAGCAGCCCCGAACTTGCGCCATCCCGACTCAATTCTCAGGCGGGAGCGGTGCCGTGTTCGCGCTCAGCGTGCGCTCGAGCCGCGTGGACACGCGCCTCGGCGCGTCACCCGCGGTTCACCGGCCGGCAGTACCGTGAGCGCATGACAGAGAAGTCGATCCCCGTCGCCGCCAACACCCTCGCGGTCGGGGTCATGGGGCTCGACCTGCAGCAGGGCATCCAGGTGCCACGGCGGCGAGTGTTCGCCTGGGCGTTCTGGGACTGGGCGACGCAGCCCTTCAACACCGTACTTCTCACCTTCGTGTGGGTGCCGAGCTACCTCACGAGCACCTTCTTCGTGGACCCGACGGTCATCGGCACCGATCGGGAGGAGGCCGCCCTCGGCCAGCTCGCGAGCTACCTCGGCTACGGCGTCACGATCGCGGGATTCCTCATCCTGCTGCTGGCGCCCGTGCTCGGGCAGCGGGCCGACCGCGCGGGCCGGCAGAAGCTGCAGCTGCTCGTCTTCACCGCTCTGCTGATCGTCGCGCAGCTCGGCCTCGCCTTCGTGCAGCCGGGCGGCGAGTGGTTCTGGATGGGCGTGGCGCTCATCGCCGCCGGCAGCGTCTTCGGCGAGATCGCGGGCGTGAACTACAACGCGCTGCTCATCTCGGTCTCGACGCCCAAGACCATCGGCAAGGTCTCGGGCCTCGGCTGGGGCTTCGGGTACCTCGGCGGCATCGTCGCCCTCACGATCGTCGTCGGGCTCATCCTCGGCGGCGTGCTCGACGGCGAGTCCGGCACGACCTTCCAGCTCATCGCGCTCGGCGCCACGATCTGGACCATCATCTTCGTGATCCCGATCTTCCTCAGCGTCCCCGAGCCGCCGAAGCTCGCCGCCGAGCAGAAGGTCGGCTTCTACCGCAGCTACGTCGAGCTCGGCCGCAGCATCGCCCGCCTGTGGCGCGAGACACGCCCGACCTTCTGGTTCCTGCTCGCGAGCGCCGTCTACCGCGACGGGCTCTCGGCGGTCTTCACCTTCGGCTCGGTCATCGCCGGCATCGTCTTCGGGTTCGGGTTCACCGACCTCGTGATCTTCGGCATCGCGCTCAACATCGTGGCGGGCGTCTCGACCATCCTCGCCGGGCGCCTCGACGACCGCTTCGGCCCCAAGCGGGTGATCCTGGTCTCGGTCTTCGGGCTCGTCGCCTGCACGCTCGTCGTGTTCTTCCTGGCCGACCTCGGCGCCGGTCTGTTCTGGGGCGTGGGCATCGTGCTCGCCGCGTTCGTCGGACCCGCGCAGGCGGCGTCGCGGTCGTTCCTCGCGCGCGTCACGCCCGCGGGCCGCGAGGGCGAGGTGTTCGGCCTCTACGCGACCACGGGTCGCGCGACGGGGTGGATCGCCTCGCTGCTGTGGGGCGTGTTCATCACGCTCGCCGCCAACCAGACCCTCTACGGGATCCTCGGCATCACGCTCGTGCTGCTCGCGGGCGGCATCATGCTCCTTTTCGTGAAGGCGCCGCCGGCGACCGTCGGCGCCTAGCGCCCCCGGCGACCCGAGTCAGGTCCGCGCCAGGGCGGCGATGTCCTCTCCGAACTCCGCCGCCTCGGTCGCCGACACCGTCGCGCGCGTGCGATCGATCGCGGCGAGGTAGTCGGCGGTCGACGGACCGCGCACGGCCGCGCCGTCGACCCCGTAGACCGATTGCTCGAGCGCGGCCTGCGACGCCGAGCGCGCAGCGAACTCGATGTCGGCGGGCGAGTAGCCGTCGGTGCGCGCGACGAGCTGCGCGAGATCGACCTCGCCCTCGACGGCGTCGGGGATGTACCGCGACCAGATCGCCTCGCGCGCGGCGGAGTCGGGCAGCCCGATCGGGATGACGTAATCGAAGCGCCCGTGGCGCAGGAACGCCGCGTCGAGCGCGCGGATGAAGTTGGTCGCGCAGATCAGCAGCCGGCCGGGCGAGTCGCGGAAGGCCGGGATGATCTTGAGCAGCTCGTTCGTGACGCCCTGCATGGCGGATGGCGGCTCGCCGCCGCGCTGGCCGGCGATCTCCTCCACCTCGTCGATGAAAACGATCACGTGGTCGAGGTCGGCGATGCTCTGGAAGGTCTCGCGCAGCCCGCCCGCGAGCCCCGCCGGCCCCGCGGCGAGGCGCGAGGGGAAGACCTCGACGAACGGCCACTGCAGCCGGGAGGCGACGGCCTTCGCGAAGGTCGTCTTGCCCGTGCCGGGAGGCCCGAAGAGCACGATCGAGCGGGGCGGCTGCACGCCGAACTGGTCGGCGAGCGCCGGGTCCGAGAGCGGCAGGACGAGCCGGCGCTCGAGCAGCTCCTTCTCGGTGCGCATCCCCGCGATCGAGCCCCACAGGTCGCGGGGCAGGATGCGCCCGCCGAGCTCGCGCAGCACCGCGAGCTCGCGCTGCTTCACGGGGATCTCTCGCTCGAAGTAGCTCAGGTGCGCGCGGTCCTGGAAGCCGGCCTTGGTGAGCGCGCCGAACTGCTGCTGCTGGTCGGGCACGAGGATCGACAGGCGCGTGAGGCCCTGCGGCGCCATCCGCTGCTCGAGACCGGCGAGGATGCGCCCGGCGAGCCCGTGACGGCGAGCGCTCGCGGTGACGGCGAGGAAGACGATCCAGCCCTGGTCGTGCGCTGCGCGGGCGACACCGACGCCCAGCACGTGGTCGCCGTCGACGGCGACGACGGCGTGGTCCTTCTCGCACGAGGCGAGCACCTCCGCGAGCGCGTAGACTGGCTCGGCACCCTCCGCGCGCACCTCGTCCCACAGTCGGAGGACGGCATCCATGTCGGCGGCCTGGTAGTCGCGCAGGCGGATCTGGGTCATGCTCCATGATCACAGTCGCAGGACCCCGTCACACGTCGTGGGGCTGGGATTCAGCCCCCAGATCTCTGCGGCTGGCAGAGTGATCGCATGACCGACTCCGCCTCGCCCACCGCCGCTTCGACACCCTCCCCCTCGACCGCCGAGAAGGCCGCCCTGCTCGCCTCGCTGCACGTGCCCGGCGACCCGCTCGTCGTCGTCAACGTGTGGGATGCGATCACCGCGCGCATCGTCGCCCGCACGCCGGGCGTGCGCGCGCTCGCGTCGGCGAGCCACGCGGTCGCCTTCGCCTACGGCGTGCCCGACGGCGAGGGCATGACCGTCGAGATGGCGCTCGATGCGGCCCGCCGCATCACGGCATCCACCGATCTGCCCGTGAGCATCGACTTCGAGCGCGGCTACGCGCCCGATGCCGCGGGCGTGCAGGCGAACGTCGCGCGCCTCATCGAGGCGGGCGCGGCGGGGCTCAACATCGAGGACTCGCTCGCAGGCGCCACGAGCGACCGTCGCCCGATCGCCGAGGCTGCCGCGCGCGTGGCCGCCGCGCGCGCCGCCGCCGACGCCGCAGGCGTGCCGCTCGCGATCAACGCGCGCACCGACACCCTCGCCGGCTCGCCCGACGCGTTCGACGAGGCCGTCGACCGCGCGAACGCCTACGTCGACGCGGGTGCGACGAGCATCTTCATGCTGGGTCTGCGCACCGAGCAGATGGTGGCGGATGCCGTGGCCGCCGTCCGCGCGCCGGTCGCCGTGTTCGCCCACCCCGGCTACCTGCCCCTCGCCCGCCTCGCCGAGCTCGGAGTGGGGCGCATCTCGTTCGGACCGCAGATCCTCGGCCTCACGCTCGCGCACCTCGCCTCGGCGGCGGAGCAGCTCACCGCTCGCGGCGACTACCCGGCCGAGCTCGCGACGCGCTACGAGCTGTAGCCGCGGGCCGGCCGGCTCAGACGGCGCGCGCCGCGCGCACCCGTACGACCGCGGCCGAGCGCGCCGGCAGCGTCAGCACGCCGTCGACGAGAGTCGCGTCGGGCGTCGTCGACAGCTCGAGCGCGGCCTCCGCACCGACCTCGAAGGAGGCCTCCTCGCGGATGGCGGCGCACACGCTCACGATGCCGCCGAGCGGCGACTGGATGCCTGCCCCGCGATCGAGGCGGAACACCGCGAGCCCGTCATCGCCCTCACCCGCCGCGAGCGTGTGCTCGAAGCGCGGGTCGGTGAGTTCGGGCAGCTCGCGCCGCAGTCGGATGAGCGTGCGGTGCAGCGCGAGCAGGCGAGCGTGCCGCGACTCGTCGACCTCGTGCCACTGCAGCTTCGAGCGCTCGAACGTCTGCGGATCCTGCGGGTCGGGCACGACCGACTCGTCCCAGCCCATCTTCACGAACTCCTCCAACCGCCCCTCGGCGGTCGCCCTGCCGAGCTCGGGCTCGGGGTGCGAGGTGAAGAACTGCCACGGGGTCGTCGCCCCCCACTCCTCGCCCATGAAGAGCATGGGCGTGAACGGCGACGTGAGGTTGAGCACCGCCGCGACCGCGAGCTCCCGCTCGTCGAGCGACTGCGAGATCCGGTCGCCCGCCGCTCGGTTGCCGATCTGGTCGTGATCCTGCGTGAACGTCACCAGGCGCCACATCGGCACCTCGGGTGGGATGGGGAAGCCGTGCGCGCGCTCGCGGAACGAGGAGAACGACCCGTCGTGGAAGAACCCCTTCGTCGAGGTCTTCGGCAGGGCATCCGCCGTCGCGAAGTCGGCGTAGTAGCCGTCGGCCTCGCCGGTGACGGCCGCGTGGATGGCGTGGTGGTGGTCGTCGCTCCACTGCGCGGTGAGGCCGTAGCCGCCGGCCTCGCGCGGCAGGATGAGCCGCGGGTCGTTCATGTCGCTCTCGGCGATGAGCGTGAGCGGGCGGCCGAGGTGGGTCGAGCGCGCGTCGGTCTCCTCCGCCATCGCCTGCAGGATGTGCGTCGGCGAGTCGTCGATGAGCGCGTGCACGGCGTCGAGGCGCAGGCCGTCGACGTGGAAGTCCTCGAACCACATCGCGACGTTGTCGAGCACGAAGCGCCGCACCTCGAGGTTGCCGAGGTTGACCGAGTCGCCCCAGGTGTTCGCCGAGTGCGCGTGCAGGTACGGGCCGAACCGCGGCAGGTAGTTGCCGCTCGGGCCGAGGTGGTTGTGCACGACGTCCTGGATGACGGCGAGCCCGCGCGTGTGGCACGCGTCGACGAAGCGGCGATAGCCCGCCGGCCCGCCGTACGCCTCGTGGACGGCGAACCAGGCGACGCCGTCGTACCCCCAGTTGCGCTCGCCGTTGAACCCGTTGACCGGCAGCAGCTCGACGAAGTCGACGCCGAGCTCGACGAGGTGGTCGAGGCGCGCGATCGCCCCGTCGAACGTGCCCTCGGGGCTGTAGGTGCCGATGTGCAGCTCGTAGATGACGCCGCCGGCGAGCTGCCGGCCGTGCCAGTTGTCGTCGAGCCAGTCGGCGTCGGCGGGGTCGTCGAGCGCGCTGAGCCCGTGCACGCCGTCGGGCTGGCGACGCGACCGCGGGTCGGGCAGGGGATGCTCGTCGTCGTCGAGCAGGAACCCGTAGCGATCACGCGCTTCCAGCGCCCCGATCGCGACCCACCACTCGCCGTGGCGGGTCAGCTCGACCCGCTCCGCGGCTCCCGCGCGCACGCGGTGGAGCGCGACCCGCTCGGCCGCGGGCGCCCAGACGCGGGCGTCGAACCTGCGGCCGCCGGTTCCGTCAGTCAGCTCGCTCATGCCGCGTCATCCTGCTCGACCTCCACCAGGAGGGCAACGGGGTAGCGCTCGAGCACGTCGGCGAGTCGCAGCTCGCCGCCGGCGTAGACGCGGCCCGTGAAGGCGTCGAGCACGGGGCGCTGCGGCAGCACGACGACGGTCTCGCCCCAGCCGCCGAGGCGCTCGAGGCCGACGGGCAGGCGCGTCGCGATCGCGACCGCTCCCCCGCGGTCGAAGGCGACGGCGTGCGCGGCCGCGGAGCCGATCGCGGGCAGCGGCGCGTAGCGGGTGAACAGCTCGGGCCGGTCGCGGCGGACGCGGAGGGCGCGACTCGCGACGAGGAGCTTGGCGGCTCCGTCGGCGTCGATGCCGGGCATCCACCCGGGGGTCGCCGAGGGGTGCTCGCCGTCGATGCGCGCGAGCAGCTCGCGCCGCGCGGCGTAGTCGACGGGGCGGCGGTTGTCGGGGTCGACGAGGCTCGTCTCCCACAGCTCGCTGCCCTGGTAGACGTCGGGGACGCCCGGGGCGGCGAGCTGCAGCAGCTTCGCCGCGAGCGCGTTCGACCAGCCGTACGGGGCGACGGCGTCGACGAACTCCTGCACGAGGTCGTGCAGCTCGCCCGCGCCGAGCACGGCGTCGATCGCGTCGTGCATGCGCGTCTCGAAGGCCTCGTCGGGCTCGGTCCACGTCGTGGCGGTCCCGGCCTCGCGAGCGGCCTTCTCGGCGTACGCGTGCGCGCGCTCTGCCGAGATCGGCCAGGCACCGACGAGCGACTCCCACAGGATGTTCTCGAAGGGGCCGTCGCCGATCGGGGCGCGTTCGCGCAGCTCGGCGAGCAGCGAATCCCACGCCTCGGGGACCTCGGCGAGCACGTGGATGCGCGCCCGAGTGTCCTCCCCGCGCTTCGTGTCGTGGGTCGAGAGCGCCGTGAGGGAGGCCGGGAAGCTGCCCTGACGCACGAGCTGCCGGCGGTGGAACTCGTCGACGTCGACGGCGAACTCGGCCGGGTCGGCGCCGACCTCGGTGAGGGACGCCAGGCGCGAGTAGCGATAGAAGGCGGTGTCCTCCACGCCCTTCGCCATGACCATGCCGCTGGTCTGCTGGAAGCGGCGCGCGAGCGGTTCGGCGGGGTCGGCGAGGAGCGGTGCGAGCGCGTCGAAGGTCGCCGCGAGCTCGGGGCGGGATGCCCGAGCGGAGTCGAGCGCGGCCTCGAGCTGCTCGACCCCGACCGGCAGGTACGAGCGGTAGACGGGGAAGCACGCGAGCAGCTCGGCGAGCGCGTCGGCCGCCTCCGGGATGGCGTGCGGCAGCTCGCGCTCGAGCCGCAGCACCTCGCTGCGCAGGATCGTGTCGGCGATGCGCCGCTTGGTGCGGCGGATGAGCGCGTGCCAGTCGAGCCGCTGGGGCTCGTCGGCGCCGCCCGCGGTCGACTCCTGCAGCTGGCCGGCGGTCGACGTCTCGGCCCGCAGGCGCGCGTCGAGGTCGTCGAGCGCACCGCGCCCGGCGTCGTCGACGAGCACGCGGTCGATCGTGGCGAGCGCGTCGTAGCCGGTCGTGCCGGCGACCTGCCAGAACGCGGGCAGCTGCTCGTCACCCTCGAGGATCTTCTCGACCCACACCGGCGCGTGGCCGGTCGCGGCGGCGAGATCGTCGAGGTACCCGCCCGGGTCGAGCAGGCCGTCCGGGTGATCGACGCGGATGCCCTGCACGAGCCCCTCGCGCACCCAGCGCACGATCTCGGCGTGCGAGCGCTCGAACACCCACGGCACCTCGACGCGCACGGCGGCGAGCGTGCTCACGGCGAAGAAGCGCCGGTAGTTGAGCTCGGAGTCGGCGCGCCGCCAGTGCACGAGCTCGTAGTGCTGGCGGTCGAGCACCGCGCGCAGCTGCGCGGGAGTCGCCGAACCGCGTTCGTCGACGTCGTCGGCGGTGCCGGGGGCGAGCGGGTACTCGGTGCCGTAGACCGCGATCGCATCATCGCGCAGCTCGACGTGCCCATCGGCGATGACCTCGTCGAGCTCGGCACCGAGCACGGGGATGCGCACCCGATCCCCGCCGAACGCCCAGTCGACGTCGAACGCCTCCGCGATCTCGCCCGCGCGCCCGTCGCGCAGCAGGCTCCACCACCAGTCGTTCTGCCGCGGGTCGGCGACGCCCATGTGGTTCGGGACGATGTCGACGAGCACGCCGAGGTCGCGCTCGACGGCGGCCCTGGCCGCGCGCTCGAGGGCCTCGGGCCCGCCACGCTCCGCGTCGACGGCGCCGTGATCGACGACGTCGTAGCCGTGCTGCGAGCCGCGCGTCGCCTGCAGCAGCGGTGAGAGGTAGAGCCAGTCGGCGCCGAGGAGGCGCACGTAGTCGGCGAGCGCCGCGACCTCGTCGAGCGGGAACTCGGGGCTCACCTGCAGGCGGTACGTCGAGCGGGGAAGTTCGGTGCGACTCATGCGGGCGTCACCGCCGGGGTGCCGATGACCTCGACCGGGGCCGGCGAGAGCGACAGCGACACGGCGTCGTCGACCGTGTGCTCCGCCTCGACGTGCTCGCGGAGCACCACCAGGCTGATCGCCTCGAGCTGCATCGAGGAGCCGGCGTCGATCACCGCGGCCGTGTCGCCGAGGCCGCTCGTGTCGACGAGCCGCTCCCAGCGCGCGCCGTACTCGGCGGGCGGCAGCGTCAGCTGGATCGGCTCGGTGTGGGCCGAGAAGTAGACGAGGAAGTTGACGTCCGTGATGCGCTCGCCCCGGGCATCCCGCCCCCGGATGCCGTGGCCGTTGAGGTAGATGCCGACCGTGCGGCCGAAGCCCGACTCCCAGTCCGACTCGTCCATCGCGGAGCCGTCGGGCCGCAGCCACGCGACGTCGGGCAGCGGGTCGCTCTTGCCGCGGCGGACCGGCCGGCCGTCGAAGTACCGGGTGCGGCGGAAGGTGGGATGCTCGCGCCGCAGCCGCGCGAGCGAGCCGACGAACTCGACGAGCGAGGTGTCGGCGGTCGCCCAGTCGACCCAGGCCAGCTCGTTGTCCTGCGCGTAGACGTTGTTGTTGCCCTGCTGGGTGCGGCCGAGCTCGTCGCCGTGGGCGATCATCGGCACGCCCTGGCTCAGCAGAAGGGTCGCGAGGAAGTTGCGGACCTGCCGGCCGCGCAGCGCGAGGATGATCGGGTCGTCCGTCGGTCCCTCGACGCCGAGGTTGTACGAGCGGTTGTGGCTCTCGCCGTCGTTGTTGCTCTCGCCGTTGGCGTCGTTGTGCTTCTCGTTGTACGACACGAGGTCGCGCATCGTGAAGCCGTCGTGCGCGGTGACGAAGTTGATGCTCGCCACCGGGCGGCGGCCGTCGGCCTCGTAGAGGTCGGCCGAGCCCGTGAGGCGCGCGGCGAACTCGCCGAGCGTTCCCTCCTCGCCGCGCCAGAAATCGCGGACCGTGTCGCGGTACTTGCCGTTCCACTCCGTCCACTGGGGCGGGAAGTTGCCGACCTGGTAGCCGCCGGGTCCGATGTCCCACGGCTCGGCGATGAGCTTCACCTGCGACACGATCGGATCCTGCTGAACGAGGTCGAAGAACGCCGACAGGCGGTCGACGTCGTAGAACTCGCGCGCGAGCGTCGCCGCGAGGTCGAACCGGAACCCGTCGACGTGCATCTCGGTCACCCAGTAGCGCAGCGAGTCCATGATGAGCTGGAGCGAGTGCGGGTGGCGCACGTTGAGGCTGTTGCCGGTACCGGTGTAGTCGCGGTAGTACTGCGGCTCGTCGTCCATGAGCCGGTAGTAGGCGGCGTTGTCGATGCCCTTGAGGCTCAGCATCGGGCCCATGTGGTTGCCCTCGGCGGTGTGGTTGTAGACCACGTCGAGGATGACCTCGATGCCGGCGGCGTGCAGGGCGCGCACCATCGACTTGAACTCCTGCACCTGCTGGCCGCGGTCGCCCGCCGAGGAGTAGGCGTTGTGCGGGGCGAGGAAGCCGATCGTGTTGTAGCCCCAGTAGTTCGCGAGGCCCTGGTCGACGAGGTGCTTGTCCTGCACGAACTGGTGCACGGGCATGAGCTCGATCGCGGTCACGCCGAGGCGGCGCAGGTGCTCGATGATCGCGGGGTGCCCGACGGCCGCGTACGTCCCGCGGATCTCCTTCGGGATGTCGGGGTGCGTCATCGTGAGGCCCTTGACGTGCGCCTCGTAGATGACCGACTGGCTGTAGGGGATGCCCGGGGAGCGGTCGCCCGCCCAGTCGAAGAACGGGTTGATGACGACGCCGAGCATCGCGTGCGGCAGCGAGTCGAGGTCGTTGCGCTCGTCGGGGGCGTCGAAGCGGTAGGGGAAGAGCGACTCGTCCCAGTCGATCTGGCCGTGGACGGCCTTCGCGTACGGGTCGAGCAGGAGCTTGCTCGGGTTCGCCCGGCGACCCGTCGACGGGTCGTCGACGCCGTGCACACGGTAGCCGTAGAGCTGCCCGGGCTGCACGCTCGGCAGGTAGGCGTGCCAGACGAAGGCGTCGACCTCGATGAGCTCGATGCGCTCCTCGACGCGGCGGCCGCCGCGCCTCTCGTCGATGAGGCACAGCTCGACGCGCTCGGCGGCCTCGCTGAAGATCGCGAAATTGGTGCCGTTGCCATCGAACGTGGCTCCCAGCGGATACGCACTGCCCGGCCATGAATGCATTGTCAAGCCCCCTCCGTTTTCGAGGGTTTCCCTCGAATCTTTGCCCTTCGGCCCCTAGCCTGTGCCTCACTATGGGGGCCATCGGATACGTCGTTCACTACTTCGGGAACAGGTACATCGCCGAGACGGAGATGGCCCTGATCTTCCACCGACGCATGCGCGCCCTCATCGAGGCGGGGGAAGGAGAGCTGGTTCCCCTGCGGCACGTCGAGGGTATCGACCTGCTCTGGATCGCGGCGGAGGTTCCCTGCCGGCTCGAAGAGATCGAGGTCCCTGCAGGGACCGACCTGGATCAGGCGCGCGCGCGGTGGGGGCTCCGTTGCCACAAGTCGCTGACGGTAGCACCGACGAGCAGATTCAGCGGCCCAGTACCCAGACGATCAGCAGGATCGTGACGAGGGCTCCGGCCAGGAAGTTCAGCCAGAGGAACCGCTTCCACCCCCGGTTGGCGCTCTCGGCGTCCTCGTCGCGCACGCTCCACCACTGCGCGGTGCTCACGGCGTAGGGCACCGCGGCGAGCGCCGCGAGCGGCCCGGGCCAGTCGGTGCCGAGGAGCAGCAAACCCGCGAGCACGTAGCTCGCGACGGCGAACCGCACGGTCGCGCGCGCGCCGATCACGGTCGCGATCGACGAGATGCCGCCCTCGCGATCGGCGATGACGTCCTGCACCGCTCCGAATGCGTGACTCGCGATGCCCCAGAGGAAGAACGCCGCGAGGATCAGCCAGAGCTGCGGGGTGAAGGTCGCCCCGGCGAGCACCAGGCCGTAGACGGCGGGGCTCACGAAGTGGGTGCTCGAGGTGAGCGAGTCGAGGAAGGGCTTCTCCTTGAAGCGCAGCCCCTTCGCCGAGTACGCGACGACGGCGAACATGCTGATCGCGAGGACGAACCACGACAGCGGCCCGCCGAGCGCGATGAGGACCACCAGGAACGGCAGGCACGAGAGACCCGCTGCGACGAGCGTCGTGCGGTGGATGCGCGGGTCGAGCAGCGCCCCCTCGACGCCGCCCTTACGGGGGTTCCGCAGATCGCTCTCGTAGTCGAAGACGTCGTTGATGCCGTACATCGCGAGGTTGTACGGGATCAGGAAGAAGATCGTGCCCACCCAGAACGCGAGGTCGAGCCGCCCCGCCGTGATCAGGTACGCGGCTCCGAACGGGAAAGCCGTGTTGATCCAGCTCAGGGGGCGCGAGCTGACGAGCAGCTGGCCGATGGTCCTCACGAGTGCTCATCCTGCCGCGGGCGGCGGCGGGCGAGGAGCTCCCACACCGCGGGCAGCAGGACGAGGGCGGCGACCGTGTACGCGAAGTCCTCGATCGGGGCGAGGCCGATGCGCAGGCCGCTGATGAGGCTGTCGTCGTACGCGACGAGGCCCGTGCCGATGATGACGTTGTCGAAGACCGCCGTCATCGTGAGCAGGAGCACGGCGGCGAGCCCGATCGCGCGCCAGCGCGGCGATCGACGGGCGACGACGGCCGCGACCGCGACGAGGACGACGACCCCCAGGAAGACGATGTTGAGGAGGGTGTAGGTCATCCCGCGCCCCGTCCGTCGGCGGCGACGGATGCCCGGCGCCGGCTCCGCGCGTCGAGCAGGTCGCCCGCCGCCGCGTAGGAGTTCATCGTGAGATAGCTCAGCAGGGTGAGGAAGACGACCTCCTCGATCGGCAGCTCGGGCCCGATCAGCAGCCCCGTCATGAACTCGGTCTGCCCGCGGAAGAAGATGCCGAGCGCGATGCCGAAGACGTCCCAGACGAGGAAGAACGCCACCCCCAGCGGCAGCACGACGGATGCCCGGCGCCAGTCGCGCCAGAAGAACAAGCGGAATCGGCGATCGAGCATCACCATGCCCGTGATCGCGATCGCGAGCGCGGCGAGGTAGCTGAGGCCGATCACGCCGCGGGCGCCGCCGCCGGCCTGCTCGCCTCGAGGGGCTCGGGGAGCGGACCCGTCGAGGTGTCGCCGCGCAGGCGCTTGATGAGCACCTCGGCGCTGATGAGGCACATCGGCAGACCGATGCCCGGAATCGTGGACGCGCCCGCGTAGTAGAGGCCGCGCACCTTCTTCGACACGTTGCCGGTGCGGAAGAACGCGCTCTGCTTGAGCGTGTGCGCCGGGCCGAGCATGCTGCCGCGCCAGGCGTTGAGGTCGGCGTGGAAGTCGCCGGGGCCGTACGTGCGGCGGAGGACGATGCGGTCGGCGAGGTCGGGGGTCTTCGTCCACTCGGCGATCTGGGCGATGATGCGGTCGGCGTAGACCTCGAGCGGGGTGTCGCCGTCGCCGTCGACCTCGCCGCGGCCGAGCGACAGGTCGGCGGGTGCGGGGACGAGCACGAAGAGGTTCTCGTGACCCTCGGGGGCGACGGAGGGGTCGACGCCGCTCGGCTTGCAGATGTACAGCGAGGCCGGGTCGGGCAGGCGCGAGTTCTCGCCGAAGATCGCCTCGAAGTTCTCGCGCCAGTCGGCCGCGAACAGCAGCGTGTGGTGCTCGAGGTTCGGCAGCTCGCCCTTCACGCCGAGATACATGAGCAGGGCGCTCGGGCCGGGGTTGCGGTCGCTCCAGTACTCCTCGGGGTACGACTGGAAGCGCTCGGGCAGCAGCTGGGTCTCGGTGTGGTGCAGGTCGGCGGCCGAGACGACGATGTCGGCGTCGATCACCTCGCCCGACTCGAGCTCGACGCCGCGCGCGGCGCTCGAGGCCTCGTCGACGAGGATGCGACCGGCGGGCGCGCTCGTGCGGATCGTCACGCCGTGCTGCTCGGCGACCGCGTGGATGCGCTCGATGAGCGTCGTGAAGCCGCCCATCGGGTAGAGCACGCCGTCGGCGAGGTCGAGGTGGCTCATGAGGTGGTACATCGACGGGGTGTCGAAGGGCGAGGAGCCGAGGAAGACGGCCGGGTAGCCGAGCACCTGGCGCAGGCGCAGGTCGTCGAAGCGGTTGGCGACGTACGTGTCGAGGTTCTGCAGGAGCATCTTCACGAGCTTCGGCGCGCGCTTGAGCACGTCGGTCGTCAGCAGCGGGCCGAACGACTCGAAGCTCGTGTAGAGGAAGCGGCGCTTGGCCATCTCATACGTGTCGTACGCGGAGTCGAGGTAGCGCTCGAGCTCGACGCCCGCGCCCTGCTCGATCGACTCGAACAGCGCGACGTTCTCCTCGCGCGTCGCCGCGACGTCCGTCCACTCGTCGTGGCCCTGCGTGATGACGCGGTACCCGGGGTCGAGCTGCACGAGCTCGAGCTGCTCGGCGGCGCTCGTGCCGAGGAGCCTGAAGAAGTGGTCGAATACCTCGGGCATGAGGTACCAGCTGGGGCCGGTGTCGAAGCGGAAGCCGTCGGACTCCCACGAGCCGGCGCGGCCGCCCGTGGCGTCGCGCTTCTCGACGAGCGTGACCTCGTGGCCCTCGCGGGCGAGGAGGGCCGCGCTCGCGAGACCCGCGATGCCGCCCCCGATGACGACGACGCGACTCACGCGGTCACCGCCGAGGCGCGGGCGGGGGCGGGCTGGGGCAGGCGACCGGCGAGAACGCTCGCGGCGATGCGGAGCTTGACGGGGTCGGGCACGCGCACTCGGGTGCGCACGAGCTCGTTCGCGGGCGTGCGGCGCAGCCGTGCGGCGAGCTCGGCGAAGAGGCCCTGGGCGAGGGCGACGGCCCGCCGGCTGGACGCCGGGAGGTCCGGGAGGACGGCGGCGGACATCCGCAGATCGTCGTCGATGTCGTCGAGCAAGCGGTGCTTCTCCTCTTCCGTGAACGAGTCAACGCGGACCCCCGGGAAGTAGCTGCGACCGAGGGTCTCGAAGTCGGCCGAGAGGTCGCGGAGGAAATTGACCTTCTGGAACGCCGCGCCCAGGGCTCGGGCGCCGCGCACCATGCGGTCATTCTGGTCGCCGCTCACCGGGGCTTCCTGCATGAAGGCTCGGAGGCACATGAGCCCGACGACCTCCGCCGAGCCGTAGACGTAGAGGTCGAAGCTCGCCTGGTCGTGCTCGGTGTCGGTGAGGTCCATGCGCATCGAGTGGAAGAACGGCTCGGTGAGCTCGCGGCCGAAGCCGACCTCCCGCGCGGTGCGCGCGAAGGCGTGCACGACGAGGTTGGAGCTGTAGCCGTGCTCCATGGCCTGGTTCGTGTCGGCCTCGAGCTCGTCGAGGTAGCGCCCGGCCGCGGCCTGATCGAGGCCCGCCTCGGCGACGCCGCCGTCGACGATCTCGTCGGCGACGCGCACGAGGGCGTAGATGTTCTCGACGTGCTGGCGGATGCCCGGCCCCAGCAGGCGGGAGGCCAGGCCGAACGACGTCGAGTAGCGGCGGATCACGACCCCCGCGACCTCGTCGGCCGTGCGGTCGTACAGGCTCAAGCGCGTCATCTCACCCTGTTCAGGACGGTCTCGGCGACGGGGTGGAGCTCGTCGCGGAGGGCGGCGGGGATGTGCGGCTCGGCCAGACGCGTCAGGGCGCGCTGCGCGTAACCGCGGGCGAGGTCCTCGGCGAAGGCCTTGGCCCCGCACTGGACGAGGAGCAGGCGCGCCTCGATGGCCTGCGCGTGCGTGAGGTCGGGGTCGCCGATGAGCTCGCGCAGCCGCGCCCACTCCGGAGTCGAGCACGCGAAGGCGATCATGACGGTGCGCTTGCCCTCGCGGAGGTCGCCGATCGTCGTCTTTCCCGTCGCCTCCTCCTCGCCGAAGACGCCCAGGACGTCGTCGACGATCTGGTAGGCGATGCCGATCTCGCGCCCGAACTCGCCGAGCGTCGCGACGGTCTCCTCCCCGGCCCCCGCGAGCACGGCGCCGGCCTGGAGCGGCGTCTCGAAGGAGTAGACGGCGGTCTTGAGGCGCTCCATCGTGAGGATGTCGTCGACGAGAGGGGTCGTCGTCGCCATCGAGAGGTCGACGTCGATGAGCTCGCCCGCGGCGCTCGCGAACATCGCCTCGTCGAGGATGTCGAGGAGGCGGTCGCGCATCTCGCCCGTCACGCCGCTCTTGTCGATGAGCCGGTAGGAGTTGAAGAGGGCGAGGTCCCCGGCGATGACGGCGGCGGAGACCCCGCGATGCTCGGCGATCTCGACGCTCGCGCCGCGGTCGACGGCGTGGTCGCGGTACGAGCCCGAGATGTTCGGGATGCCCCGCCTCACGAAGTCGCGATCGATCACGTCGTCGTGCACGATGAGCGCGGTGTGCAGCAGCTCGAAGCTCGCGCCGATGTACGCCGCGGCATCCATGTCGTCGCCGCCGAGGCCGGCGTAGGCGGCCATGACCATGCGCGGGCGGAAGCGCTTGCCGCCCTGCGTGTTGCGCTCGAGCAGACCCCAGAGGTGCTCGTACGGGGCGCCCAGGGGCGTCGCGCGCTTCTTGGATAGGCTGAAGAAGCGCTCCAGAACAGCGTCGACCAGGGCGCCGCGCTCCGCGGCCACCGCCACCCTGTCGTGTCGATCCACCTCAGCAGACTAGCGGCACCCATGACCGGAATCCCCGAGAACGTCGTCCTCCTCGCCGAGGACGGCACGCCCGTCGGCACCGCCCCCAAGGCGACCGTCCACACCGACGACACCCCGCTGCACCTGGCCTTCTCGTGCCACGTGTTCGATGAGCGGGGGTGGGTTCTCGTGACCCGCCGGGCCCTCGGTAAGGCGACCTGGCCGGGCGTGTGGACGAACAGCTTCTGCGGTCACCCCGCGCCCGATGAGGACTTCGTCGAGGCGATCGCGCGCCGCGCCGAGCGCGAGCTCGGACTGCGAGTGCACTCGGTGCGCAGCGCGCTGCCCGACTTCCGGTACCGCGCCGTCGACGCCTCGGGCATCGTCGAGAACGAGATCTGCCCCGTGTTCACCGCGATCGCCGAGGGTGACCCCGCGCCGGCCGACGACGAGGTCGCCGAATGGGCGTGGGTCGAGCCGGAGGCCCTGCGCTCGGCTGTGACGGCGACCCCCTTCGCCTACAGCCCGTGGCTCGGGTGGCAGCTCGCCGCGTGGCAGGGCGACTACAGGGCGCCGTAGCGGCCCGCGCCGCGCGTCAGGCGTGGCCGGCGCTCACGGCGTCGTCCTCGTCGATCGCAGGAGAGGCCTCCGCCGTCGCCGCATCGCGGTCCCACGGGAGGTGAACGCGCGCGGTCGTGCCCGAGGCGCCGTCGGATTCGAGCTCGACGCGGCCGCCCAGCCGCTGCTCGACGAGCGAGCGCACGATCGGCAGGCCGAGACCCGTCCCGGGGACGTCACGGTGCTCGGCGTCGGAGACGCGGTAGAAGCGCTCCCAGACCTGATCGAGCACGGCGGGCGGGATGCCCGGTCCGTGATCGGCGATCGAGATGACGACCCCGTCCGCGCTCGGATCGACGCGCACCTCGACCTCTCCCCCGTCGGGAGTGAACTTCACCGCGTTCGACAGGAGGTTCGCCAGCACGCGCGTGAGGTCCTGCGGCACGGAGCGAATCGGGAGGGCATCGACCGGGGACTCGACGCGCATGCTGACCGCCCGCCCGACGGCGAGGCCCTCCGCGTCCTGCGCGCAGTGGCGGGTCACAGCGATGACGTCGAACGAGACCGTGGGCCGCGACACCGCCGCCGACGAGCTGAGCTTCCCGAGCTCGAGGACGTCCTCGATGACGTCGGCGAGTCGTCGCGCATTGCGGGCGATGACATCGGTCGCGACGCGCTCGGCGGGCTTCAGGTCGGCACCGTCGAGATCCTCGACGAAGCCGAGGATGCTCGTGACGGGAGTGCGCAGCTCGTGGCTCACCGAGGCGATGAAGTCGTCCTTCTGCCGGTTGAGGTCGCGCATCTGCTCCGCGGCCTGGATCGCACGGCGCTCGCGCTCGCCGCGCGTGGTGACGTCGGTGAAGACGATCGTCATGACCGTCGCACCGCCCACGCCGTCGTGCAGGCCGAGGTCGACGTCGAAGCGGCGGCCCTCACGCTCGAGCTCGAGTCGGGCGATCTCACGGCGCCGGATGGCGTCGTCGAGCTCCGCCACGCCGAACACGGGCTGCCCCCGCGAGATGCGCAGACCGACCACCCCCCACGTCGGCGGCATGGTCTCGCGGCCGAGCGCGACCAGGGCGGTCGGGTTGACGCCGACGACGCGGAGGCGGTCGCCGTCGAGGATCTCGGCGATGAGGATGCCCGTCTCCGAGTTCACGATGCCGCCGCGCAGGAGCGCCTCCCGCGCGCCGAGCTGCGTGACGACGTTGGCCCAGTCGTTGCGGGCCGCGGAGACGAAGAGCGCGGCGCACGCGTGGACGACGAGGAAGAGCTGCAGGAGCACGGCCGCGATGCGCGGGTCGGAGTCGGTGTACTGGCCGATCGCGCCGCCGCCCATGCCGGCGAGAGTCGTCGCGAGCACGGCGACGACGAGGAGCTCGACGGCGACCACCGTGATCGGCAGCCGGAACGCCGCCCAGAGGAGCGCGACGAGCGGGACGAAGGCGAGCGGGAGGGTGTTGCCCGGCCAGAAGACGAGCGCGACGATGACGACGAGCACCGTCAGCTGCACGACGACCTCGAGGCGGCGGACGCCGCGCGCGAGGCGTCTGCTGACGAGGGCGACGGGAGCGACGACGAGCATCGCGGAGCCGTGCGACGACACGAGCGCGAAGGCCGAGCTCAGGAAGTCGGCGCCGACGGCGAGCGCCGCGGTCAGCCCGCCGAGCAGGCCCATGACGAGGGCCCCGAGCACGACGGCGATGATGAAGCGGCTGACGTCGCGCAGGCTGTCGAGTCGGGCCTCCGGGCCGCCGCGCGAGGCGAACTGCGCGACGACGTAGGCCTCGGCCGCATTGGCGACGGCGTACCCGACGGTCAGGCCGAACTCGCGGCCGAGGAGGGCGTTCGCGGCGAGGGCGGCCACGAAGATGCCCGCGGTCACCACCAGTCGCGAGCCGCGCGAGGCGAGCACCGCGATCGCGGCGACACCCGCCGCCGGCCACCACGGCGCGATCGGCGAGCCCTCGACGCGGGTCGCCACGCTCAGCCAGCCGATGATGCCCGTCATCACGACGAGCGCCGTGATCCCGGCGCGCCGGATGCCCGGGGTGGCGTACCAGAGCTGGGTCGCGATGCCCGCTTGACCCATGGGGGTGCTCCTCTCGCGACGCGGCGCCCGAAAGGTCGAATGCGTGTCACTCGTGAGACTAGAGTCTGAACACCGGAGAGGGGAATCGTGTCGCGAATCCTGATCGTCGAAGATGAGCCCGACGTTCTGCTGCTGCTCGAGAATCGAGTGCGCGGTGCGGGCCACGACGTCCAGAGCGCGAGCGACGGCGAGCGCGGGCTCGAGCTCGCTCTGTCGGAGAGCCCCGACCTCATCATCCTCGACTGGATGATGCCCAAGCTCGACGGCATCGAGGTGCTCGAGCGGCTGCGCGCTGACGAGGTCGGCGGCCGCATCAAGGTGCTCATGCTCACCGCGCGCTCGCAGCAGAACGACGTCGACCGCGCCTTCGCGGCCGGGGCGAACGACTACATCGTGAAGCCGTTCAGCTCGCGCGAGCTCGTCGAGCGGATCGCCATACTGCTCGAGGCCGCCGCGTAGATCGAGGGCTCTGAGCGGCGCGAGCCGAGCATCCGCCCCCTGGCGACGATCAGTCGGCGGAGTCGGAGCGCGCGATGACCGTGCGGTGGAAGTTCTGGAACGACCGCGAGGCGGTCGGGCCGCGCTGGCCCTGGTAGCGGTTGAGGTAGGCGCCCGTCCCGTACGGGTTCTCGGCGGGCGAGCTGAGGCGGAAGAAGCACAACTGGCCGATCTTCATGCCCGGCCACAGCTTGATCGGCAGCGTCGCGACGTTGCTGAGCTCGAGAGTCACGTGACCGCTGAAGCCCGGGTCGATGAAGCCCGCCGTCGAGTGGGTCAGCAGGCCGAGTCGACCGAGCGAGCTCTTGCCCTCGAGGCGCGCGGCGATGTCGTCGGGCAGGCTCACCTGCTCGTAGGTGGCGCCGAGCACGAACTCGCCCGGGTGCAGGATGAACGGCTCGTCGGCCTTCGCCTCGACCAGGCGGGTGAGCTCGGGCTGCTCCTCGGCGGGGTCGATGTAGGGGTACTTGTGGTTGTCGAACAGCCGGAAGAACGAGTCGATGCGCACGTCGACGCTCGACGGCTGCACCATCGCCAGGTCGAGCGGGTCGAGGCCGATGCGGCCCGACTCGAGTTCGGCACGGATGTCGCGATCGCTCAGCAGCATGCGGTCAGCCTATCGACGCGGCGAGGTTCGCTACACTGGAGCAGCACCCTTCGGGCGTGCGACCGGGGATGTAGTTCAATGGCAGAACTTCAGCTTCCCAAGCTGATAGCGCGGGTTCGATTCCCGTCATCCCCTCTCCGCTTCCTCTGCTTCGCCGCCGTTCCTGCGGCGAACGCATCGTTCCGCGAGTCCCGCCCCTGATCGGAGACAGATGCAGCTGACGGATGCTGGGCTCGCGTTCGTGACCGAGCGCCACCTCGGAACGCTCGCGACGGTGGACCGTGACGCGCGCACGCACGCGGTGCCGGTCGGCTTCACGTACCTCGACGGCGTCGTGCGCGTGATCGGCAGCCGGGGGTCGCAGAAGTTCGTCAATGCGCGGCGGTCGGGCCGGGCATCCGTCAGCAGCGTCGACGGCGCGCGCTGGATCAGCTTCGAGGGGCCCGTGCGGGTGCTCACCGATGCGGAATCGGTCGCCCGCGCCGTCGAGCTGTACGCCGCGCGCTACCGCCAGCCGCGCCCGAACCCCGAGCGCGCGGTGCTCGAGCTCACTGTCGAGCGCGTGCTCGGCTCGAGCGGCATGCGCGACGGCCGCGGCTGAGCGCCCGCGTCCGCGCCCGCGTTCTCCTCAGCGCTCCTCGACGAGGGCGAGCTGCGAGCCGTCGAGGTCGACGAGGAACGCCGCGCGCCGACCCCACGCCTGCATCGCGATGGGCGTCAGGCGGGGGATGCCCGTGGTCGACTGGGGGACCCCCGCCGCGGCCATCGCCGCATGAAGCGCATCCAGCTCGCCGACGCGGATGACGCACTGGTGCGCGCTCGCCGTCGGGTCGAGGTCGGCGTGGGGGAAGAACTCGAGCTCGATGCGGCCGCGGCGCACGCGCAGCCACGACTCGTCGTGGTGCACCGCGTGAAAGCCGAAGCGGCCGTAGAACTCGGCCGTCGCGGCGAGATCGCGAGCGGGCAGGGCGGGGTTGGCGCGGTCGGTCATGGTGATCTCCCTCCGGTGACGGCGAGCGTACCCCCGACGCCCGCAGTGCGCGCCGGGTAGCGTGGTCGCGTGCACCTCGCCGACCTCACCGCGAACCGCGCCTTCGCCGTCGGGCTCGGCGCGGCCCACCTGCTGCTCGGGGCGGTCGGATTCGTCGTGTCGTTCGGAACTCCCCCGCTCGACCCCGCCGGCGTGCTCGTCATCGCCTACTTCACCGCGAACCCGCTGCACTCGGTCGTGTCGATGGCCATCGGAGGCGTGCTGATCGTCGCGGGTCTGCGCTCGCTCGCCGCGGCGCGGCGCGTCAACGCGATCATGGGTACGTTCCTGCTGGTGTTCGGCGTCGCCGGCCTCTACCTGATCGGGACCCCCGCCAACGTGCTCGCCCTCACCCCGAGCGACGTGCTCGTGCTCTTCGCCTCGGCCGCGCTGCTGCTTCCCGCGAGCCTCGGCGCCGACCGCGCCGCCGGGGGAGCCGTCGAGAGCGGCTCGGGCGCCGCCCCCGCTGCCTGAGACGCTGCTGAAGGCGGCCATCCGCCGAGAACCCCGCGCCGAATGATGGGCATGACCCAGACGCACCGCGCTCTCGCCGCGCTCGCTCTGCTCGGCGCGAGCGTCGTGCATCTCGCCGTCGCCGCGACCGGCCCGGCATCCGCCGTCGCCATCCTGCTCGGCACCCTCGGCCTCGCGGAGGCCACCGGCGCCGCCGCCGTCGCCCGCGGCGCTCTCGCCGACCATCCGGGGGCACTCGCGGCGCTCCTCGTGCTCCCCGTCGTCGTGCCCACCGGCGCCCTGACGATCGCGAGCGCGCTCGAGCGCCCCGATCTGACTGGCGCCCTCCTGCAGCCGACCCTGCTCGGAGCCGCCCTCCTCGCCTTCGCCGGTGCGCTCGTCGCCGCGAGCGCGGCGCGTCGACTCCGGGCGACGGATGCTCGCACCGAGCAGCCCGTCGGCCCCGGCCGCCCCGGCCGCCCCGCCCGTCAGGCGGCGGTCCTCGTCGCCGCGGCGCTCGTCACCGGTCTCGTCTCGGCTCCCGCCGTCGCGTCGGCCCGACCCGATGTCGTGCCAGGTGGTCCCGTCGCGTCGCTCACGGGCCGGACCGCCACCGAGGCGGACGGCGAGCGTGCCGGCCAGGGGGCCGCAGCGGCCGAGGCGGAGGACGACGCGCCGCGCTTCGCCGTCCCGGTCGGGCACGAGGGTCACGCCGGCCACACGCCCTGACCCCTCCGGCCGCGCCCCGCCGGCGGGGTCGGTCGGCGACTCAGACGGCCTTCTCGACCGCCCGCCCGATGACCGGCTCGACGTCGGCCATGAACCGTCGCACGTCCTCGTCGACGATCACGTCGCTCGGCCGCAGCCCGCGCGTCAGATAGAGGCCCTCGATCGATCGGATGCGCGACAGCGCCACGTACGCCTGACCGGGAGCGAACGCCCGCGGCCCGAGATCGACGATCGCCTGATCGTAGGTCGAGCCCTGCGACTTGTGGATCGTCACCGCCCACGCCAGCCGCAGCGGGAACTGCGTGAACTCCGCCACGACATCGCGCGTGACGCGCTTCGTCGCCGCCGAGTAGGTGTACCGGTACTTCTCCCACACCGCCGGCAGCACCTCGAAGCTCTCGCCCTCGACGTCGACCCACACGGTTTTGCCGATGCGCTCGACGGTGCCGAGCGTGCCGTTGACCCAGCGCGGGGTGCCGTCGCCGCCGGTGTCGTTGCGCAGGAACATCACCTGCGCGCCGATCTTCAGCTCGAGCGTCTCGTCGGCGGGGTAGCCGCCTCGCCCGCCGAACTCGCCCGCGATGTCGGCGCGCGCCGTCTTCGGGGCTCCGGGGAGCCGGCGCAGGGCATCCGTGTTGATGCGGGTGACGGTCGCGTTCGTCGTCGCGAGGGTCAGGATGCCCTCCGTCGGGGCGGGGCGCGCGCCGGCCTCGTTGAGGGCGCGCCCGATCTCCGGCGTGACCTCCCCGTGGCGGACGGCCGAGAGCATCGCGCGGAACGCCTCGTCCTGCTGGCGGTGGATGGTCTGCAGCTCGACTATGCGCAGGTCGGCCTCGCGCCACACCTTCGCGTCGAAGAACCACATCGAGCGGTAGTGGTCGGCGTAGTAGGCGCGCTCGCCCTCGTCGCGGCCCGGCACCGGGGCGAGCTGGTACGGGTCGCCGAAGAGGACCACCTGCGCGCCGCCGAAAGGCTCGTGCGGCCGGCGGCGCGACTGGCGCAGGCGGCGATCGATCGCGTCCATGAGATCGGCGCTGACCATCGAGATCTCGTCGATGACGACGGTGTCGACCTCGCCGAGGAGGCGCGCGAGCTGCGGCGGGTTCTCGAGCTCCTGGTCGGCGATGAGCCCGATCGGCAGCCGGAACAGCGAGTGGATCGTCTGCCCGCCGACGGTGAGCGCCGCCACGCCCGTCGGCGCGCACACGATGACGGTGCGATCGGTCGCGGCGAGGAACGCCTGCAGCAGCGTCGACTTGCCCGTGCCCGCGCGCCCCGTGACGAACACGTGGTCGCGCGTCGACTCGATGAGCTCGAGCACCGCCCGCTGCTCTGCGGCGAGGCCGCCGTCGGGTCGATCGGGCATGCCAGCCAGGGTACTGCGCCCGGGGCGCGCGCCCCGCCCGCACCTAGGCTGATGCGCATGGCGCGGCGGGGGATGCTCTGGGGAGGGATCATCGCCGCCTCCGTCGCGGTCGCCGGGCTCTCGATCGCGGCCGCGGTCGCCGACGCGACGAGCCCGGAGCGCGTCGTCCGCGACTACCTCGCCGCGCTCGCCTCCGACGACCTCGCCACGGCCGCCGCCCTCGCCGGGCTCGACGCGGCCGACCTCGACCGGCTCGGCGGCATGCCTCTCGGCGACTCCGGCCCCGCCGACGTCGCCGAGATCGTCGACGTCGTCGACCTGGCGACGGGCACGCGCATCGTTTCAGCGCGCTTCGGTGAGCGCGGCGTCGATGTCGCCGCGGTGCGCTTCGAGCTCGAGCCCGCGCCGTTCGGGCCGTTCACGCGGTGGGTGCTGAGCGAGCCGCCCCTCGCCGAGCTCGCCGTCGTGGCGGACCGGCACGACGAGCTCGTCGTCAACGGGATGCCGCGCTCAGCCGAGCGCACGGGGGGCGCCGTGCGGGTCGTCGGCTTCATCCCGGCACGACTCGAGGCCGGGATCGCGAGCCCGTACCTCGACGGCGCGACGGTGCGCGCGCGCTTCGGCACGGCATCCGCCGCCGGAGCGCTCGTCGTGGAGGTCGCGCCGTCACCGCGGCTGCAGCGGGCCGTCGAGCGCGAGGTCGAGGCGTTCCTCGCCGACTGCGTCGCGCAGCGCGTGCTGCAGCCGGCCGGCTGCCCGTTCGGCATCGCCGTCCCCGACCGGCTCGTCGAGCCTCCGCAGTGGCGCGTGAGCGTGCCCCCGGTCGTGTCGCTCGTGCCGGGCGCGAGCGCGGGGGAGTGGACGATCGAGGGCGGGGTGACCGTGAGGGTCGCACTGCGCGTCCAGCGGCTCATCGACGGGGTGATCGAGGAGCGCGACGAGGCGGTCGTCGCCGTCGTCCGCGGGGCGGTCGCGGTCGACGACGAGGGGCTCACGATCACGATCGCTCCGCCGGAGGACGAGAAGGGCTAGCGGGATTCGTCGCGGGCGGGCTGACGGAGCTCGTCGCGCGCGGCGCGCTGGGCGAGCATCGCGTTGTACGCCTTGAGCTCGGCGTCGTCGTCGCGGTCGGCCTGCCGGTCGCGCCGCTTCGACTCGCGCGAGTCGTCGCGGCTCCACATGACGGCGACGAGGATGGCGAGGGCGAGGGTTGGGATCTCGCCGACGCTCCACGCGATCTCGCCGCCGCGGATCTGGTCCGCCAGCGGCGTCGCGCCCCACTCGCGGCCCATCGCGCCGAACCACTCCGGCAGCAGCAGGCTCGTGCCGGTGATGAGCGAGAGCCCGAAGAAGGCGTGGAAGGCCATCGTCGCGAGCAGGATCATCAGCCGCACCGGGTACGGCGGGCGGTACGGCGCGGGGTCGACGCCGATGAGCGCGTTGACGAAGAAGTAGCCGCTCAGCAGGAAGTGCAGGATCATCCACTGGTGGCCGAGGTGGTCGCTGACCGCCCACGAGAACAGCGGCGAGTAGTAGAAGACGAGCAGCGACACCGCGAAGATCACCGACGCGACGATCGGGTGGCCGACGATCGACGCGAAGCGCGAGTGCACGATCGCGAGGATCCACTCGCGCGGCCCGCTCGAGCCGTCCTTCCGGACGTGGATCGCGCGCGCCGCGAGCGTCACGGGCGCCGCGAGCACGAGGAGCACGGGGATCCCCATGCTGAGCATCATGTGCCCGAGCATGTGCACGCTGAACAGGTAGCGCTCGTACACCGCGAGGCCGCTGCTGGTGACGACGACCAGGGCGACCATCCCGGTCACCCACAGGATCGAGCGGTGCACGGGCCAGTGGTCGCCGCGGCGGTGCATGCGGATCACGCCGGCGAGGTAGAAGAACGTGCCGAACGCGGCGAGCAGCGCCCACAGGAGGTTGAGATCCCACTCGGTGAGCACGCGCCACGGCTCGAACGGCGGCGGCAGCGGCGCGCCCGTCAGCCACTCGGCGGGCGAGGGGTCGGCGAGCTGGTCGACCGGCACCTCGGGCACCGGCGAGGGGGTCCGCGCGAGGGCCGTCGCGAGGCCGCTCGCGACGCCCATGACGGCGAGCTCGACGACCACGACCGTCCAGAAGGATGCCCGGGGCGCCTGCTCGCGCACGACGCGTCCGATGAGAACGCGCCGGTACGCCGCCCCGAAGCAGCCGAGCGCGACGAGCGCCACGACCTTCGCGATGAGGATGGCGCCGTAGGCGCTCGCAAGTCCGTCGATCCCGCCGACGCGCAGCTGCGCGCTCACGAGCCCGGAGACGGCGACGACGATGAACGCGATCAGGGCGAGGGTCGAGTACCGCGCGAGCACGACCGGCAGCCGGTCGCCGAGCTCGCGACGGAGGAGGACGAGCACCAGGAGCCCGCCGACCCACACGGCGGCGAAGACCGAGTGCAGGTAGACAGCGGTGACGGCGGCGTCGTGGTCGGCGGTGCCGCCCGCGTGACCCTGCTGGGCGACCGGCCACAGCGTCGCGACGGCGAGCACGCCGACGAGCGCGAGCACGCCCTGCGAGCGGGCGGCGAAGCACAGCACGGTGACGGTCGCGGCCATGACGGTCGTCCACAGCCAGGCGCGGCCGATGTCGGTCTCGCCGAAGAACGTCGCGAGCAGGCGGCCGAAGCGCTCGTCGAGCGCGATCGGCTCGAGGAAGACGCTGAGGAAGGTGAGGAAGCCCGCGACCGCGGAGGCGAGGGTCCAGAGCCCCGCCGCGCCGGCGGCGATGTCGAGCGCGCGGTGATGCTCGGGTCGGCCGGGCGCGAGCGCGATGAGGGCGAGCAGCAGGCCGCCGATCGTGGCGGCGGCGGAGAGAGTGAGGACGAGCTTGGCGACGGGGAGTCCGTACCGGACGACGGGCCCCGGGTCGGCGACGAGCGGAGCATCGGCGCCGCCGCCGAGCGCGAGGGCGACGACGAGGGTCAGCACCGCGGTCGTCAGCAGGGCGCCCAGGCCCAGAGCGCCCCAGGGGGAGCCGGCCGTCGCGGCGCGAGCCGACGGGCGCGGTGCGGGCGCCGTGCGGGTCGAGGTCACGCCATAAGGGTAGGCGAGCATCCTGATGCGGCGGTGCGCGGGGGCGGCAGGCCGCAGCCCGCCCGCGAACGCGACGACGGGGGCGACCCGTGCGGATCGCCCCCGTCGTCGGAGACCTGTGCGGTCGGACCTACTTGGCGGCAGCCTTCAGCTTGCTGCCGGCGCTGATCTTCACGCCGTTCGACGCGGCGATCTGGATCGTCTCGCCGGTCTGGGGGTTGCGGCCCTGGCGGGCGGCGCGAGCGGTGCGCTCGACCGAGATCCAGCCCGGGATCGAGACCTTGGTGCCCTTGCCCACGGCGTCGGACAGGACCGAGAACAGGCCGTCGACGACACGGTTGACGTCGGCCTGGCTCAGGCCCGACTCAGCGGCCACGGCGGCGACGAGCTCGGAACGGTTCATGGTGTCCTCCTCGGACGTCAAGTTCGGTGGAACGATCCGTGACCAGGGGATGGCCGCGAACCGCCTCGAAACTAGCACCAGTCCCGCGAGTTTCCGGGCTCATTCGCGGCTCGGGGCGCTGATTCGTCGTCGTTTTCGACGTTTCGAGCCCGATCGGGCGCTCCTGGCTGGGAAAAGCACGAAAGGCGCCCCGCGAGCGGGACGCCTTTCGCTGCCGACGACGCGGCGGGTGAGCCGGTTACCAGCTCGACTTCGTGATGCCGGGCAGCTCGCCGCGGTGCGCCATGTCGCGGAAGCGGACGCGCGAGATGCCGTACTGCTTGAGGTGACCGCGGGGGCGACCGTCGACGGCGTCGCGGTTGCGGACGCGCACGGGCGAGGCGTCGCGGGGCAGCTTCTGCAGGCCCTGGCGCGCGGCCTCGCGCGACTCGTCGGTGCCGTTGGGGTCGACCAGGGCCTTCTTCAGCTCGAGGCGCTTCGCGGCGTAGCGCTCGACGATGACCTTGCGCTGCTCGTTGCGCGCGATCTTGCTCTTCTTCGCCATTTCTTAGCGCTCCTCGCGGAATTCGACGTGCTTGCGGATGACCGGGTCGTACTTCTTCAGCACGAGGCGGTCGGGGTCGTTGCGGCGGTTCTTGCGGGTCACGTAGGTGTACCCGGTGCCGGCGGTCGACCGGAGCTTGATGATGGGACGGACGTCCTGCTGCTTGGCCATTAGATCTTCTCCCCACGGGCCAGGAGGTCCTTGACCACGGACTCGATGCCGCGCGCGTCGATGACCTTGATGCCCTTGGCCGACAGCGTCAGCGTGACGTTCCGGCGGAGCGACGGCACGAAGTACGTCTTCTTCTGGATGTTCGGGTCGAACCGGCGCTTGGTGCGCCGGTGCGAGTGCGAGATGTTGTGCCCGAAGCCGGGAACGGCTCCGGTCACCTGGCAGACGGCTGCCATGGTTCCTCCAAATATTCGGCTACCGTGCGGCGAGCGCCGCACCCAAGGTCACTTGTCGGCACGCTGACACCGCCTGTTCCGTTCGAGTAGCGGGTGAACGGGGCGGAGAGCGCACAGGAAGGGCGAATGATCGCCCGACACAATCGCCCAGCTTACGGCCTGGATGCCCGATCGGCCAAGTCGGAGCAGCGCGCGCACACGCCGAAGATGTCGACGACGTGCTCGGCGCGCGTGAAGCCGTGCTCGGAGGCCGTGCGGCGCGCCCACTCCTCGACCGGCTGGGCCTCGATCTCGACGGTCGTGCCGCAGCGCCGGCAGATCAGGTGATGGTGGTGGCTGCCCGGGGTGCAGGCGCGGTAGAGCACCTCGCCCTCCTGCTGCAGGCTGTCGGCCTCGCCCTCGTCGGTGAGGCCCGTGAGGGCGCGGTAGACCGTCGCGAGCGCGATCGTCGAGCCCGACTCCCGCAGGGCCGCGTGCAGGGCCTGCGCGCTGACGAAGCCGCCCGCGTCGCCGAGCGCCGAGCGCACGGCCTCCTTCTGCCAGGTGTTGCGCTTCACCGCGCCACCTCGGCGAGCGCCGGCGTGCGCGGGCGCCGGCTGGCGCCGCCCTTCAGGCGGCGCTCGAGCAGCCGGCACACGAGGTAGATCGCGAACGAGATCGTCGTGATGTACGGGCTGATCGGCAGCGAGCCGCCGAGCGCGAGCAGGATCCCGCCGACGGCGGAGACGAGCCCGAAGACCATGCTGAGGAGCGGCACGAGCACCGGCGAGGCCGAGACGCGCAGCGCCGCGGCGGCGGGCGTGACGAGCAGGGCGAGCACCAGCAGGGCGCCGATCACCTGCACCGAGACCGCGACCGTCAGACCCAGCAGGACCATGAAAACGATGCTGAGGGTGCGGCCGGGCACGCCGCGCGCGCTCGCCACCTCCGGGTCGAGGCTGTCGAAGGCGAGCGGGCGCCAGATGATGACGAGAGCGACGAGCACGACGACGCTGAGGGCGAGCAGGAGCCTCAGCTGCGGCAGATCGACGCTGATGATCTGACCGGTCAGCAGGCCGAACTTGTTGCCGCTGCGCCCCGGGTAGAGGGCGAGGAAGAGGATGCCGAGGCCGAGGCCGAAGGGCATGAGCACGCCGATGATCGAGTTGCGCTCGCGGGCCCGCGCGCCGAGGACCCCGATGATCGCGGCCGCGATGAGCGAGCCCACGATCGATCCGGCGACGACGTTGACGCCGAGCAGCAGCGCCGCCGCCGCACCCGCGAACGACAGCTCGCTGATGCCGTGGACGGCGAAGGCCATGTCGCGCTGCATGACGAAGACGCCGATGAGGCCGCCGACGACGCCGAGCACGGCCGCGGCGATGATCGAGTTCTGCACGAGCCCGAGCAGCTGCGCGTACGTGGCCCAGTCGACCGTGATCATGCGACCACCTCGTGGTGGTGATCGCCCTCGGGAGCACCCACGACGACGACGCGGCCGTGGGTGCGGATCACGTCGACAGGCGTGCCGTACAGCCCGCTCAGCACGTCGCTGCGCAGCACCTCGTCGGGCGCGCCGATCGTGAAGGCGCCGTGGGCGAGGTAGAGCACGCGATCGACCATGCCGAGGACGGGGTTCACGTCGTGCGTGACGAACACGACCGCGGTCGCGTGATCCCGGCGGCGCGCATCGATGAGCTCGCTCACCCCCCGCTGGTGGTGCAGGTCGAGACTCATGAGCGGCTCGTCGCACAGCAGCAGCGCAGGGTCGTCGGCGAGCGACTGGGCCACGCGCAGCCGCTGCTGCTCGCCGCCCGAGAGGCTGCCGAGGGGCTGGTCGGCGTAGTGGGCGGCTCCGACGGCGGCGAGGAGGGCATCCACCCGTTCGCGGTCGGCGCGCGTCGTGATCGGCGGGCCGTAGCGGTGGCCGTTGACGCCGAGCATCACCAGATCGCGCCCGCGCAGCGGGGTGCCCGGCGCGACGATCTTCTGCTGGGGGATGTAGCCGATGCGCCGGTGACCCCGATGCGCCGGATGCCCGTCCACGAGCACCTCGCCGGCCGCGAGCCGCTGCTCGCCGAGCATGGCCTTGAGCAGGCTCGTCTTGCCCGTGCCGTTCGCGCCGAGCACCGCGATGAACTCGCCCGCGCGCACCTCGAGGTCGAGGCCGCTCCAGAGGGTGCGGGCGCCGAACGCGAGCGCCCCGCCGCGGATGCTGAGCACCGGGGCGAGATCGGTCGACGGGGTCGGAGTCGTCATGCGGGGCTCAGCGCTCCGACGACTCTCTCGATGTTCGCGCGCATCCACGAGAGGTAGTCCTCCCCGTCCGGCAGGGTCTCGACGAACGAGACCACGGGGATCCCGGCGGCGCCGGCCGCCTCGCGCACGCGCTCGGTCTCTGGGCTCGCCGTCTGGTCGTTGTAGGCGAGCAGGACGACCTCGCCCGAGCCGATCAGGTCGAGCGTCTGCTGGAGGGCGAGCGGGGGCACGTCGGCGCCCTCCTCGATCGCCTCGGAGAACTGCTCGGGCGTCTCGTCGTCGAAGCCGAGCTCGGCGAGGAGGTAGTACGGGACGGGCTCGGTCGCGGCGATCGAGCCCCCGCCCAGGGCCGCCGCGGCCTCATCGAGCTCGGTCGCGAGCGCCTCGAGCTCGGTCATCCACGCCGTGAGGTTCTGCTCGTAGACCGCGGCGTTGTCGGCGTCGAGGTCGGCGAGCTCGGTCGCGATCGCGGCGGCGACCTCCTCCATGACGTGGATGTCGTACCAGACGTGCTCGTTGACGCCCTCGACGTGGGCGTGGTCGGCGCCGTCGGCGTGCTCGTCCTCGGCGTGCGCGTCTGCGGAGGCGTCGGCCTCCTCGCCGGCGTGGGCCGCGTCGCCGTGGCCGTGGTCGTCATCGATCCCGGCGATCGTCGCGGCCGTGATGACGGCGGCGTCGGCGCCCGAGCCCTCCAGGAGCAGGTCGATGAAGGGGTCGTAGCCGCCGCCGTTCTCGATGACGAGGTCGGCGCCGGCGATCGCGAGCTGGTCCTGCGCGCTCGCCTCGTAGCTGTGCGGGTCCTGCGCGGGGGAGTCGATGATGCTCGTCACGCTCGCGAGGTCGCCCACGATGGCCGCGGCGATGTCGCCGTAGACGTTCGTCGAGGCGACGATCGAGAGCCCCTCGGTCGAGCCGGTCGGGGCCGGTGCGGCGCAGCCCGTGAGCGCGAGACCTGCGGCGGACGCGACGAGGAGCGCGGGGACGGAGCGGCGGAGCGCGGGCATGAGCCGATGCTAGGACTTACTGAGAACCGTTGTCAAAACGATTCTCAATAAGGATCGCTCGAGTGTCGAGGCGGGTGTCGATACGGGAGGTGGCTCGGCGTGCCCGGCGCCCGCCCCGCGTGCACGTTCTCCGGAGATCCGGTCGCGACGCGGCAGGGCACCCCGGCGCTGCCGGCACGCGGCGCCGGATCTCCGGAGAACGTGCACGCCGTCGCGGTCCGGCGGAGTGCGGGCCCGGAGGCGGGCTCGCCAGGGCGGAGCGGGCAGGCCGGAGCGGGCGGGGCGGAGCGGGCGGGACGGAGCGGGCGGGCCCGACCGGGCGGGCTCGGCGGGCTCCCCGGCGGCGCGGCTACCCTGCGCTCCATGTCGAATCGTCTGGCCATGCTCGCGATGACCGGGCTCCACCGCGTCGTGCTGCGCCTCACCGGCGGCCGGGTCGGCGCCTCGCTCGGGCGCATGCGCGTGATCGAGCTCGTGACGCGCGGCCGGAAGTCCGGCGCGGAGCGCCGGGCCATCCTCACCGTCCCCGTCGTCGAGACCACGGAGGCGGGCGAGACGCTCGTCGTCGTGGCCTCGCGCGGCGGGGACGACCTCATGCCGTCGTGGTACCTCAACCTCGTCGCCGACCCCGAGGTCGGCGTCGCCTCGGCCGCGGGCGGCGATGCGATGCCGTATCGCGCCCGCACCGCGAACGACACCGAGCGGGCACGGCTGTGGCCGCTCGCCGTGCGCGCCTACAGCGGATACGCCGCCTATCAGCGGCGAACGCGGCGCACGATCCCGCTCGTGCTGCTCGAGCCCGAGCCTCAGCGGGACGCGCGACGCGACACGGAGGCCCGCGCGCGGACGGTCGGGGAGGCCGGCTCGGAGCCCGGGAGCTAGTCGAGCAGGAGCGCCGGCTCCTCGATCACGCTCGCGACGTCCGCGAGGAAGCGGCTCGCGACATCCCCGTCGACGACGCGGTGATCGAACGACGCCCCGAGCGTCGTGACGAAGCGCGGACGCACCTCGCCGTCGACGACCCACGGCTTCTGCTTGATCGTGCCGAGCGCGACGATCGCGACCTCGCCGGGGTTGAGGATGGGCGTGCCGGTGTCCATGCCGAAGACGCCGATGTTCGTCACCGTGATGGTGCCGTCGGCCATGTCGGCGGGCTGCAGGCGCCCATCGCGGGCCGTGATCGTGAGCTGCTCGATCGCCTGCGCGAGCTCGCGCAGGCTCATCGCCTGGGCGTTCTTGACGTTCGGCACGACGAGCCCGCGCGGCGTCGCGGCGGCGAAGCCGAAGTTGACGAAGTGGTGGACGATGATCTCCTCGTCCGTCCACGTCGAGTTGACCGTCGGGTTGCGGCGCACGGCCCAGATCATGGCCTTCGCCATGATGAGCATCGGCGAGACCTTGATGCCCGCGAAGTCGGGGCTCGCCTTGAGGCGCTTGACGAACTCCATCGTGCGGGTGGCGTCGACGTCGACGAAGATGCTCACGTGCGGGGCGGTGAAGGCGCTGCGCACCATGCCCTGCGCGATGGCCTTGCGCACGCCCTTGACGGGGATGCGCTCCTCGCGCACCTCCGGCCACTCGGGCGTCTGGATGTTGCGGAACACGCTCGCCTGCGACGCCTGGCGGATGACGTCGTCGCGGGTGATCTCGCCCGCGAGGCCGGTCGGCTGGACGGTCGCCAGGTCGACGCCGAGATCCTTCGCGAGCTTTCGGATCGGCGGCTTCGCGATCACCGGCCCGGCCGAGGCGGCCGGCACGAAGGGCGAGGGGGCGGGGCGGGATGCCACGGCGCTCGTCGCGGCGTCGCCCTCGTGGCGCCCGCCCGCGTCACCGCCCGAGCCCGCGCGCCGGCGGCGGGACGCCACGTGGCCCTTCGCTCCGTACCCGACGAGCACGGCTCCGGGCCTCTCGTCGTGGTCGATGCTCTCGGCGGTGTCGGTCGCGGCGGCCGATACCTCCTCGGCGCGCGCGGCGGACGGAGCGGCGGCCGGAACGGCGGCGGCCGGGGCGGCGGCCGATGGGGCCGCGCCGTCGGGCCGAGCCGCGGAGCCCGCGGACGGCGCGGCGTCGGCGGGGGCATCCGCCCCATCGCGGACGCGCACGATGGGGGTGCCGACCTCGACGGTCTGCCCCTCGGCGACGAGGAGGGCGTCGACGGTGCCCGCGAACGGGCTCGGCAGCTCGACGAGCGACTTCGCGGTCTCGATCTCGCACAGCACCTGGTTGACCGTGATGGTCTCGCCCGGCCGCACGCGCCACGACACGATCTCGGCCTCGGTCAGACCCTCGCCGACGTCGGGGAGCGGGAACTCGGAAACGCTCATGGTGACTCCTGGCTGATCAGTACGAGAGAGCGCGGTCGACGCCGTCGAGGATGCGGTCGACGTCGGGGAGGTAGGCGCCCTCGAGCTTCGCGGGCGGGAAGGGCGTGTCGAAGCCCGAGACGCGGATGACCGGGGCCTCGAGCGAGAAGAACGCGCGCTCGGAGACCGTCGCGGCGATCTCGCTGCCGACGCTCACGCCGCCGGGCGCCTCCTGCGCGACGACGAGGCGGCCGGTGCGGCGCACCGACTCCAGCAGGGGCTCGTAGTCGATCGGGCTCAGCGAGCGGAGGTCGACGACCTCGATGCTCGTGCCCTCCTCTTCGGCGAGCGCCGCCGCGTCGAGCAGCATGCTCACCATCGCCCCGTGGCCGACGACGGTGACGTCGGTGCCGCGGCGCACGATGCGGCTGGCGTGGAGGGCCAGCCCCGAGGCGTCGAGGTCGACGGGCCCCTTGGGCCAGTAGCGACTCTTCGGCTCGAAGAACAGCACGGGGTCGTCGCTCGCGATCGCCTCCTGGATCATCCAGTACGCGTCGTGCGGCGTCGCCGGGCTCACGAGGCGCAGGCCCGGGGTGTGGGCGAAGTAGGCCTCGGGGCTCTCCTGGTGGTGCTCGACGGCGCCGATGTGCCCGCCGTACGGCACCCGGATCACGACGGGCATGCGCAGCGAGCCCTCGTGCCGCGCGGTGAGCTTCGCGAGCTGGGTCGTGATCTGGTCGAAGCCGGGGAAGATGAAGCCGTCGAACTGGATCTCGCACACCGGCCGGTAGCCGCGCATCGCGAGCCCGATCGCGGTGCCGATGATGCCCGACTCCGCGAGCGGGGTGTCGATGACGCGGTGCGCGCCGAAGTCGCGCTGCAGATTCTCGGTCACGCGGAAGACGCCGCCGAGCGGCCCGATGTCCTCCCCCATGAGCAGAACCTTCTCGTCGGCCGCGAGGGCGGCCGCGAGGCCGGCGTTGAGCGCCTTCGCCATCGGCATCGTGCGCACGCCGCCGCCGGTGATGAGGGATGCCGCGCTCGCGCCGGCCGCGTCGCCGCTGGTCGCGTGCGCGGTCGCGCTCGTCGTCGTGCTCACGGCGGCGGAGGCGTCGAGCGTGTCGGTCATGCGTCTCCTCCGAAGGCGGCCTCGTAGCTGCGCAGCCACTCGCGCTGGGTATCCATCACCGGGTGCTGCTCGCTGTAGACGTGGGCGAACATCGACTCGGCCGTCGGCGGCTCGAGGGCGAGGGTGCGGCGGCGGGCGTCGGCGGCGAAGTCGGCGGCCTCGGCGGCGACCTCGGCGAAGAACTGATCACTCGCGCCGCGGCCCCGCAAGTAGGTCTCGAAGCGAGCGATCGGGTCGCGGCGGCGCCACGACTCGACCTCGTCGTCGGCGCGGTACTTGGTGGGGTCGTCGCTCGTGGTGTGCGCGCCCATCCGGTAGGTGAGCGCCTCGATGAAGCGCGGCCCCTCACCGGAGCGCGCGGCGTCGAGGCTCTCGAGGGTCACCGCGTAGCTCGCGAGCACGTCGTTGCCGTCGATCTGCACGCTCGGGATGCCGAACCCGGCCGGTCGGTGGAAGAGGGGCGTGCGCGACTGCACGCTCACGGGCACCGAGATCGCCCAGTGGTTGTTCTGCAGGAAGAACACCTGGGGCGTGGCGTAGCTCTGCGCGAAGACGAAGGCTTCGTTGACGTCGCCCTGGCTCGTGGCGCCGTCGCCGAAGTAGACCATGACGGCGGTGTCGCGGGTCTCGTCGCCGGTGCCGACGAGCCCGTCGAACTGCACGCCCATCGCGTAGCCGGTCGCGTGCAGGGTCTGCGACCCGATGACGAGCGTGTAGAGGTGGAAGTTGCCGACCTCCTCCGGCACCCAGCCGCCGTGGCTGAGGCCGCGGAGCATGGCGATGATCTGCACGACGTCGAGGCCGCGGATGTGGCCGACGGCGTGCTCGCGGTAGGCGGGGAAGATGTGGTCCTGCGGGCGGGCGGCGTAGCCGGAGCCGACCTGCGCGGCCTCCTGCCCGAGGCTCGGGATCCACAGCGCGAGCTGGCCCTGGCGCTGCAGGTTGCCGGCCTCGATGTCGAAGGCGCGGATGACCGTCATCGTGCGGTGGAAGCTCTGCAGCAGGCTCTCGTCGAGGCCGTCGACGACGGGCCGGTACCGCTCGGCGCGCTCGCTGTCGACGAGTCGGCCGTCGGGCGCGAGGAGCTGCAGGGTCTCGGCCGTGTGCGACATGGAGTCCACTCTAGGCGCGGGCTGGGGCACCCGCTCAGAGGGTGCGGACAACCTCGCCCGCGATCCGCAGGAGGGTGGCGACAGATCCGGCTTCGCCGATCGAGACGCGGATGCCCTCCGGAGGGAAGGCGCGGGCGATGATGCCAGCCTCGGCCAGGAGCTCGGCGACCGCGGCCGTGCGCTCGCCCGTCGCGAGCCACACGAAGTTGCCCTCGCTCTGCGGGATCGCCCAGCCCTGCGCGCGCAACGCGTTCACGACCTCGTCGCGGCGGTCGGCGAGCTCGGCGACGTGGCCGAGCAGCTCGTCCTCGTGGTCGAGCGCGGCGAGGACGGCCGCCTGCGCGGCGCCGGTGACGGAGAGCGGGATCTGCGTCGCGCGGGCGGCGTCGATGATCGGGCGATCGGCGATCGCGTAGCCGATGCGGAGGCCGGCGAGACCGTAGGCCTTGGAGAAGGTGCGGAGGATGACGAGGTTGGGCCAGCGGCGCACGAGGCACGCGCCGTCGACGGCCCCGTCGGCCCGGACGAACTCGGCGTACGCCTCGTCGAGGAGCACGAGGAGGTCGGCGGGCACGGCGGCCATGAAGCGCTCGAACTCGTCGGCGCCGACCGCGGGGCCGGTCGGGTTGTTCGGGCTGCAGACGATCACGAGCCGCGTGCGATCGGTGACGGCCGCGGCCATCGCGGTCAGATCGTGCCGCGCGTTCTCGTCGAGCGCCACGGGCACGCCGACGGCGCCGGCGACCGTGATGAGGCCGGGGTAGGCCTCGAAGCTGCGCCAGGCGTGGACGACCTCGTCGCCCGCGCCGGCCGCCGCGGAGATGAGCTGGGCGAGGATGCTGACGGATCCGGCGCCGACGATGATCTCGTCGGCGGTGACCCCGTGGCGTGCGGCGAGGCGCTCCCGGACGCCGAGCGCCGTCGCATCCGGGTACCGATTGGTCGTGGCGGCCGCCTCGGCGATCGCGGCGAGGACGGCCGGATGCGGCGGGGCGGGGTTCTCGTTGCTGGAGAGCTTGAACGCGTCGGCGGCCGCCGGGCGACCCTGGCGGTAGGGCTGCATCGCGACGATCTCGGGGCGCAGGCGCACGGTCGGCGCGGGGACGGTCGGCGCGGGCTCGGTCACGCTGTCAGGATACGGCGCGGGCGGCCCGTTCCTGCTGGCGAGGGGCGGCCGCGCGGGGCATAGTGGGCTCATGAAGCGATTCGTCGTGCGCCTGATCATCAACTCGGTGGCCCTCTGGCTCACCACGCTCATCGTCGCGGGCGTCTCGGTCGAGTCGTACGCGCCGGACGACACGCTCGCCACCGTGCTGACGTACCTGCTGGTGGGTCTCATCTTCGGCGTCGTCAACGCGGTCATCGGCAACTTCATCCGCATCGTCGCCTTCCCCGTGTATCTGCTCACGCTCGGTCTCATCGCTCTCGTCGTGAACGCGCTCCTCCTGCTGCTCGTCGCCTGGATCTCCGACCTGATCGGCTTCGGCCTCTCGGTCGACGGCTTCTGGTGGGGCGTGCTCGGCGCGGTCGTGCTCGGACTCCTGAGCTGGCTCATCGGAGTCCTCCTGCGCCCGATCGTGGGTCGCAACCGCTGAGCCGGCGCGCGGTGTAGCTGAGCGCGTCGCCCGTCGCTCCGTCGCGGCCGTCGGGCAGCCGCGCGATGGTCTCGCTGAGCAGCGGTGCACCCGAGGCGTCGACGCGGGCCGCGGTCTCGCGGTAGGCGTCGATCGCGTGGCCCGCGAGCACCGGGTCGCCCTCGCGCCACCCCTCGCCCCTCGGGGCCGTCACGACGACGGCGTTGGTGATCTCCTGCGGGCCGCCCAGCGCGGTGACGGGATCGTCGTCGTGGGCGACCACCACCGCGGGGTAGTCGCCCGTGACGGGAATCCCCCCGGTCGGCGCGCCGACGGTGACGAGGCCGGAGGTCGCGTACTCCCCCGACTCGGCCATGAGTGTCGCGATCGCCGCGCCCTGCGAGTAGCCCGTGAAGACCACGGGCGATGTCGGACCCGCGCCCGCGTCGGCGAGCGCCTGCCTCACCGCCTGCAGCGAGGAGGAGTCGTGCTCGGCGATGAGGGCGATGTTGCTCGACATGTCCCACGGATGCTCGCCGCCCTCGACGAGCGGTGATCCGTCGGCCGCGGAGCCCGCCGTGCCGGCGATGTAGACCTCGAAGCGGTCGCCGCCCGGCGCCGGGTAGCGCTCGATGCGCACGGGCTGGGCGGAGTCGGGGATGCGGGCCACGCGATCGGCGATGCCGAGGGGCGCGGCGACGGCGACCGGCGGCGCGGCCCGCGCCACGGCGGCGGGGGCTCGGCCGCGGTCGCCGGAGAGCAGGCCGACGCCGAGCACCGCGCCCGCCGTGCGCGCCACCGACCCCGACCCGCTGGCGCGGTACGCGGCGAGCATCGCCGGAGGCACGCCGAGCGCCCCGAGCACGGCGTCGTCGACGGAGGTGGCGAGCAGGCGCAACGCCTCGGTGGTGGCGGGGGAGTCGAGGAGCGTGCCGGCGAACCGCTCGACCCCCGCCGTCGAGCTGCGCGACAGCGAGTCGCGCGAGGAGGCCGGCAGGAGCATCCACGCACCCGCTGCGAGGGCGACCACGGGAAGGACGGAGGGCAGGAGGCTCAGCCCGAGGCGCCCGGCGAGGAAGCCGACGGTCGAGGCGACGGGCGCGATGGCGCCCTCGAGCCACGAGCGCGCGCGGGACTCGGCCCACCCGTAGCCGTCGACGGCCGTGCGGAGGGCGCCGCCGAGCAGCTCCAGAGCCTCGGACTCGCGACCCAGCGCCGCGGCGGCCTGCGCGAGCTCCGCGCCCGTGCCGTTCCAGCGGTCGCCGGGCGTCGCCGCGGTGAGCGGGTCGAGCCGCCGCGCCGCGGTCGCGCACGTCACCGAGCTCCGGCGCAGCCGTTCGAGCGAGACGAGCAGGTGCTCCGAGGCGACGGCGGTCGAGCCGCCCCCGCCGATCAGCAGCGCGTCAGCCATTGCCCGCCCCCGGGAGCGCGCTCGTCGCCGCCCGTCGCTCGGCCTCCATGCGGGCGAAGGCGAGGGCCTGCGAGGCGAGATCGAGCGATCGGCGAGCGTCGACGAGTCCGCGCAGGCGGCCCTCCACGGCGCGCGCGTAGGCCCGCGCCGCGGGGCCGCGCCACTGGTCGTCGTGGGCGGTCGCGCCCACGAGCGACATGACCGTCTCGACCTGCGCGGCGACGGCGTGGACGACGAGCTCGCGATGCCGCAGCTCGGCCGCCTGAGCGGTCAGCTGCGCGGCGTTCGGATCGGCGTTCGGCAGGGGCGGGTGCGCCACGGGGGCCCTCCTTCGACTCGTGGGGGTCATCAGGATGCGGGAGGCGCCCGTCCGCGGCGGCGTCGCGGGCGCGGTCGGGGCATCCCCTCGCCGTCACGCGGGCTGTGGAGGAGCAGGAAGTGGGGGATGATGGGGGCATGAGCTTCGACCGGGACCTCGGCGTGCCCGGCGTGTTCCGCATCTGCTTCGTGTGCACCGGCAACATCTGCCGCTCGCCCATGGCGGAGGCCGTGTTCAAGGAGCTCATTCGCAAGCGCGGCTGGGAGCACCTCGTCTCGGTGCGCTCCGCGGGCACGGGCGAGTGGCACGTGGGCGAGTCGAGCGACCCGCGCACGCTCGCGGCCCTCCGCGCGCGCGGCTACGAGGGCGACGTGCACCGCGCGCGCCAGTTCGAGAGCCGCTGGTTCACCGACCTCGACCTCATCATCGCCTTCGACCGCACGCACGAGCGGATCCTCAAGACCTGGGCGCCCGACGACGACGCGCGCAGCAAGGTCCACCTGCTGATGTCGTTCGACCCCGCCCACAACGAGGCGCAGCTGGACGTGCCCGACCCGTACTACTCCGACGCCGCGATGTTCGACACGGTGCTCGGCATGATCGAGCGGGCGTGCACCGCTCTGTTCCGCCAACTCGAACCCGGAATCCGACAGGGAGCCCCATGAGTCTCGCCCCGCAGCCCCTCAGCCCGCTCGACGGCCGCTACCGCGACCAGGTCTCCGCGCTCGGCGAGCACCTCTCGGAGGCCGGGCTCAATCGCGCGCGCATCCAGGTCGAGGTCGAGTGGCTCATCCACCTCACCGATGCCGGGTTGTTCGAGGCGCCGCGCCTGACCGATGAGCAGAAGGCGAGCCTCCGCGAGCTCGTCACGGGTTTCGGGCAGGACGACATCGACTCGCTCGCGCGCCGCGAGGCCGTCACCCGCCACGACGTGAAGGCCGTCGAGTACCACGTGCGCGACCGCCTCGCCGCGCTCGGCCTCGAGTCGATCGCCGAGCTCACCCACTTCGCGTGCACGAGCGAGGACATCAACAACCTCTCCTACGCCCTCACGGTGCGCGCGGCGATCGTCGACGTGTGGATGCCCCGGGCGCGCCTCGTCGTCGCCGCCCTGCGCGAGCGGGCGCTCGCCTTCGCCGACGAGCCGATGCTCGCGCACACCCACGGCCAGCCGGCGACGCCGACGACGATGGGCAAGGAGCTCGCCGTCACCGTGCACCGCCTCGAGCGCCTCCTCGCCTCGATCGACGAGATCGAGTACCTCGGCAAGTTCTCCGGCGCGACCGGAACGTTCTCGGCGCACCTCGCCGCCGACCCCGACCACGACTGGGTCGCGACCTCACGGGCCTTCGTCGAGGGCCTCGGCCTCACCTGGAACCCGCTCACGACGCAGATCGAGTCGCACGACTGGCAGGCCCAGCTCTACAGCCGCGTCGCGCACGTCGGCCGCGTGCTGCACAACCTCTGCACCGACGTGTGGACGTACATCTCGATGGGCTACTTCCGGCAGATCCCGCAGCCGGGCGCGACGGGCTCGTCGACGATGCCGCACAAGATCAACCCGATCCGGTTCGAGAACGCCGAGGCGAACCTCGAGCTGTCGGCCGCCGTGCTCGACTCGCTCGCCGCGACGCTCGTGACCTCCCGCCTGCAGCGCGACCTCACCGACTCGTCGGCGCAGCGCAACATCGGCGTCGGCCTGGGGCACTCGATGCTCGCGCTCGACAACATCCTCAAGGGTCTCGGCGAGATCGATCTCGATCGGGATGCCCTGGCGCGCGATCTCGACGGCAACTGGGAGGTGCTCGGCGAGGCGATCCAGACCGTCATCCGCGCCGAGGTGACCGCCGGGCGCAGCTCGATCGCGGACCCGTACGCCATGCTCAAGGAGCTCACGCGGGGCCACCGCGTCGGCGGCGAGGAGCTGCGGGCGTTCGTCGACGGCCTCGACATCTCCGACGCCGCGAAGGCGCGGCTGCGCGAGCTCACCCCGGCGAGCTACGTGGGCGTCGCGGGCGAGCTGGCCCGTCGCGTCGCGCGCTGACGCGGGACACGGTCAGCGGGCATCCGTCGCCGGTCGCGCGGTGAGCGCGCCGGTTCGCGATCGCGACCCGTCAGTCGTGCGGGGTGTCCGGCGGCAGCTCGCCGTCCATCGGCTTGTTGGGCGTGATCGCGAGCATGAGCATCGAGATCGCGATGAGGTCGATGACGAAGGTCGCGCCGAGCACGATCGCGGCGAAGGCGAGGTCGCGCGTGACGGCGAAGATCGTGCCCCCGGCGAAGAGGGCGATGATGCCGGCGAAGCCGAGGAGCTCGGCGGGGCGCAGGCGCTCGCGACGACGGGGTTCGGTCATGACGGGGAGTGCTCCTTCTGCGAGGCGCCCCGGGTGAGGCTGAGCGCGGCGATGACGAGGAAGACGCCGACGAGGATCGCGTAGGCGCCGAGGAACCCGACGGCCGAGATCGAGTCGGCCACGATCGCGAGGACGACGGCGAGGACGAGCGTGGCGCCGCCGACGACGATCGCGTCGCGAGCGAACGGGTGGTGGGTGCGGTGGCGGATGCCCCACACGAGCTCGACCGCGCCCGAGAGCACGGCCCACCCGCCAGCGATCACCAGCAGGAAGGGCAGGCCGGCGTCGAGTCGCAGCAGCGCGAGCGCTCCGGTCACGAGGGCGAGGCCGGCGAGCATCGCGTGCAAGCCGCGGAGCGGCTCGTCGCGGGGGAGCCCGAGCGCGGGAAGGCCGACGGCGGCGCCGAGGGCGGCGCCGAGCAGCCCGAGCGCGAGGAGGCCCAGGCGCGGGGAGTGGTCCGCGGTGAAGGTGATCACGAGGCCCGCGATGAGGAGCGGCGCGGCGCGCAGCAGGACGGCGCGGGCGATCGCGCGCGGTTCGGGGGAGGCGGCCGACGCCATGGGGTCCTTCCGGCGAGGAGCGAGTGGTCGGCCCCAGCCTACGGCGCGGCGGCCGAGCGAACGCCGCGCCCGCGGGGAACGGGCTGAGGGCGCCCGCTCTAGACCCGCGGCATGTCGGCGAAGCGCGAGAAGTGCCCGTGGAAGCCGACCGTGATGGTGTCGGTCGGGCCGTTGCGGTGCTTGGCGACGATGAAGTCGGCCTCGCCCGCGCGCGGGTTCTCCTTCTCGTAGGCGCTCTCGCGGTGGAGGAGGATCACCATGTCGGCGTCCTGCTCGAGCGAGCCGGACTCGCGCAGGTCGCTCAGGGCGGGTTTCTTGTCGGCGCGCTGCTCGGGGCCTCGGTTGAGCTGCGAGAGGGCGACGACGGGAACCTGGAGCTCCTTCGCCATGAGCTTGAGCGCCCGCGAGAACTCGCTGACCTCCTGCTGGCGGCTCTCGACGCGCTTGCCGCTCGTCATGAGCTGCAGGTAGTCGATGATGACCATCTTGAGCCCGACGGTCTGCTTGAGGCGTCGGCACTTGGCGCGGATCTCGACCAGGGTCATGTTGGGGCTGTCGTCGATGTAGAGGGGGGCGTCGTTGATGCGCCCGCGGGTCGACGCGATCGTCGTCCAGTCGCGCGACTCGAGCGTGCCCTTGCGCATCGCGTGCAGCGGCACGGAGGCCTCCGCCGACAGCAGGCGCATCGCGATCTCGCTGCGCCCCATCTCGAGCGAGAAGAACACGGTCGGGTGGTTGTGCTTGATGGCGGCCGCGCGAGCGAAGTCGAGGGCGACCGTCGACTTTCCGAGGGCGGGGCGCGCGGCGATGAGGATCAGCTGGCCGGCGTGGAGGCCGTTCGTGAGCGCGTCGAGGTCGGCGAAGCCCGTCGGCACGCCCGTCATCGAGCCGTCGCGACCGCGCGCCGCCTCGATCTCGTCGATCGCCTCGTTGACCGCCTCGGTGAGGGGCACGTAGTCCTCCGACTGCGTGCCACCGGCGACGGCGTAGATCTCGGCCTGAGCGTTGTTGACGAGATCGGTGACCTCGCCCTCGCTCGCGTAGCCCATCTGCACGATGCGCGTGCCGGCATCGACGAGGCGACGGAGCACCGCCTTCTCGGCCACGAGGGAGGCGTAGAAGCCGGCGTTGGCGGCGGTGGGCACGATGCCGGTGAGGGTGTGCAGGTAGTCGGCGCCGCCGGCTCGCGAGAGGTCGCCCGCCTTCGTGAGCTCGTCCGTCACCGCGATCACGTCGGTCGGCTCGCCGCGCGAGTACAGCGAGAGGATCGCCTCGAAGATGACCTCGTGCTTGGGGATGTAGAAGTCGATGCCCCGGACGACCTCGATGACGTCGGCGGTGGCGTCCTTGCTGAGGAGCATGCCGCCGATCGCGCTCTGCTCGGCGAGGAGGTCGTGCGGCGGCGTGCGCTCGGAGTGACGGCCGTCTGAGCCCCGGCTGTCGGACCCGCGGTTGTCGGAGCCGCCTCGAGCGTCGAGGGCGCTGCCGATGTGCGCGAGGGACACAGGGCCTCCTAATCTGCGAGCGGATCGCTGAGTGCTTCAGGTGTACCGCCGACCACGGACAGCGGAGCGATGACACGCGACGGGCTGCGTGCGCGGCGGGATACGGCCTCACCCTAGGGACGGCCGAGCGCGACCCTCAACCGGCCCTGTGGATAACGATGTGGAGAGCAGTCGAGAAACGCCGGGGACCGTGTGCACAGCCTGTGGACAGATCTGTGGCATTCCCCCATTGCTTCGCGCAGAAAGCGGCGATGACCTGGGTTTTCTGTTTCCACACCATGTGTGGGGAAACAGGGTTCAAGTGCCGCTTCAGGGTTGCCGTTCTGAATGCTCACCTGTGCACAGAACGACGCTCGAAGCTCTTGCGCAGACCGCCGCCGACCCGCTAAGGCGCGGCCTGACCGGGGGCCGCGGGACGACGAAGCGCCCCCGGGATCGAGACCCCGGGGGCGCTGCCGTTGCGCGCTCGCGACTACTTCGCGGCGACCACCTGGAGGGTGATCGTCGCGACGATGCCGTCGCGGAGCTTGAGGATCGCCTCGTGCGTGCCGACCGACTTGATCGGCGAGACGAGCTCGACGAGTCGCTTGTCGATCGAGCCGATGCCGGCCTTCTCGACGGCCGCGGCCACGTCAGCGGTCTTCACCGAGCCGAACAGCCGGCCCTCGGCGCCCGCCTTGACGGCGAGCTTGACGGGGTTGGCCTCGAGGCGGGCCTTGAGGTCCTGGGCCTCTTCGATCGTGGCGTGCTCGCGGGCGCTGCGGGCGGCCTTGATCTGGTCCACCTGCTTCTCGCCACCGCGGGTCCACGCCACGGCGTAGCCCTGGGGGATGAGGTAGTTGCGGGCGTACCCGTTCTTGACCTCGACGACGTCGCCGGGGGCACCGAGACCGGTGACCTCCTGCGTGAGGATGAGCTTCGACATCACGGCCCCCTTAGCGGCCAGCGCCGGCGTACGGAAGCAGAGCCATCTCGCGCGCGTTCTTGACGGCGCGGGCGATGAGGCGCTGCTCCTGCACGGAGACACCGGTGATTCGGCGAGCACGGATCTTCCCGCGCTCGGAGATGAACTTGCGGAGGGTGGCGACATCCTTGTAGTCGATGATGCCAACCTTGATCGCCTTCGCGGGGGCGGCGTTCTTCGCGCCCTTGCCGCCGCGAGGCTTGCGGCGGTCGCCGCTGCTCTTGCCAGCCATAGTGGTTGTCCTTTACGAAATCAGCTGCCGGTCGTCGGACCGGATCAGAACGGGGTGTCGTCGGAGAAGGAGCCGGGCGTGTTCCACACGTCCCCGGCGTTGGAGGAGCCGGAGCTCTGCGCCGGAGCGCCCCACGGCTCGTCGGCGACCTGGGCGCTGCCGCCGCGGCCTCCGCCCATGGCTCCGCCCGAACCACCCGACGTGCGGGTGATCTGAGCGGTGGCGTAGCGCAGGCTCGGGCCGATCTCGTCGACCTCGAGCTCGATGCTCGTGCGCTTCTCGCCTTCCTTCGTCTCGTACGACCGCTGCTTCAGGCGACCCTGCGCGATGACGCGCGAGCCCTTCGTCAGCGATGAGGCGACGTGCTCGGCGAACTCACGCCACACGCTCGCGCGCAGGAACAGCGCCTCGCCGTCCTTCCACTCGTTCGCCTGACGGTCGAACGTGCGGGGGGTGGACGCGATGGTGAAGTTCGCCACTGCGAGCCCGTTCTGCGTGTAGCGCAGCTCGGGGTCGGCGGTCAGGTTGCCGACGACGGTGATGATCGTCTCGCCGGCCACGACTACTCCGCGGCCTTGGGCGCGGCGGCCTTGGCGGCGTCGCGCGCGGACTTGGACGCGGCCTTCTCCGCGGCCTTCGCCTCGAAGGCGGCGACGCGAGCGACGGCCTCCTCGGCACGCAGCACCTTGGTGCGCATGACCGCTTCGCTGAGCTTCAGCTGGCGGTCGAGCTCCTGCGTGGCCGCGGGGTTCGCGGTGAAGTTGACGACGGCGTAGATGCCCTCGGTCTTCTTCTGGATCTCGTATGCGAGGCGACGACGGCCCCAGATATCGACGTTCTCGATGTTCCCACCGTCATTGCGGATGACGTTGAGGAACTTGTCGAGGCTCGGAGCGACAGTGCGCTCGTCGATCTCGGGGTCGAGGATCACCATCATTTCGTACTGATGCATGACTCACCCACCTCCTTCGGACTCGAACGGCTGCAGACGATCTGCAGCAGGAGGGTATGGCATCAGTCACCCGCTGGAGACAGGGCTCCGGGCAACCTGCACAGCGTAGTCGATGACGGATGACCGGCGCCAGTTCAGGACGCGCCGCCGCGCTCCTGCCACCACGCCCGCAGTCGTCGCTCGGCCTCCTCCGCCCCCAGGGGCCCCTCGTCGAGCCGCATCTCCAGGAGGAAGCGGTAGGCCTCACCGACGACGGGGCCGGGCCGGACGCCGAGGATCGCCATGACCTGCTCGCCGTCGAGGTCGGGGCGGATCGCCGCGAGCTCCTCCTGCTCGGCGAGCGCGGCGATGCGCGCCTCGAGCTCGTCGTAGGCCCCCCGCAGCCGCGCCGCCTTGCGGCGATTGCGGGTCGTGACGTCGGCGCGCGTGAGGATGTGCAGCCGTTCGAGCTGCTCGCCCGCATCGCGCACGTAGCGGCGCACGCCCGAATCCGTCCATGGGGCGTCGCTGTAGCCGAAGAAGCGCAGGTGCAGCTCGATCAGGCGCGAGACCGCGACGATCGTGTCCTTGTCGAAGCGCAGCGCCGTGAGCCGCTTGCGGGCGAGCTTCGACCCGACGGCGTCGTGGTGGTGGAAGGTCACGGCCCCGCCCGGCTCGACCCTCTTCGTCGCGGGCTTGCCGATGTCGTGGAGGAGGGCCGCGAGGCGCAGCACGACGTCGGCGGGAGCATCCGCCCCCGGACCGCGCGAGGCCTCGAGCTCGATCGCCTGGTCGAGCACCGTGAGCGAGTGCTCGTAGACGTCCTTGTGGTGAGCGTGCTCGTCGATCTCGAGCCTGAGGGCGGGCAGCTCGGGCAGAACGAGGTCGGCGAGGCCCGTGGAGACGAGCAGCTCGAGACCGCGACGCGGGGAGGAGGTCGAGAGCAGCTTCACGAGCTCGTCGCGCACGCGCTCGGCCGAGATGATGCCGAGACGATCGCGCATCCCCTCGATCGCCCGCAGCGTCGCGTCGTCGACGTCGAGGCCGAGCTGCGCCGCGAACCGCACCGCCCGCAGCATGCGCAGCGGATCGTCGCTGAAGGAGCGCTCGGGCGAGATCGGCGTGCGCAGGCGCCCGGCCAGCAGGTCGTCGAAGCCGCCGCTCGGGTCGACGAGCGTGAGCGAGGGCAGGCGCAGGGCCATCGCGTTGACGGTGAAGTCGCGGCGCTCGAGGTCGCCGTCGAGCGTGTCGCCGAACGCGACCTCGGGCTTGCGCGAGTCGGCCTCGTACGCATCGGAGCGGTACGTCGTGATCTCGACCGTGTCGGCGCCGATGCGCGCGCCGATCGTGCCGAAGGCGCGCCCGATGTCCCAGTGCGCGCTCGCGACCGGCGCGACGATGCGGATGATGTCTTCCGGGCGCGCGCTCGTCGTGAGGTCGAGATCGTTGACCGGCCGGCCGAGGAACGCGTCGCGCACGGGCCCGCCGACGAGGGCGAGCTCGTGGCCCGCGGCCTCGAAGCGCGCCGCGAGGGTCGCCAGGGGCTCGGCGGCGGCGAGTGCCCGCAGCCGGTCGAGGGCCTCGGCCACGCTCTGCATAGTCACCAGAGTCTAGACTTCCGAGCATGTCGGCCGAGCGGGTGCGGGGGGGTTCTGCCGCGCCCGCGACCCCGCTTCGCGCACTGCTCTCCGCGCTCCTCCTGCTGCTGCTCGCCGGTCCGACCGCCGCCGCGCCGGCCGCTGCGGCCCCCTCCGCCGTGCCGGCTCCGTCGACCTCCGCGACTCTCGCGACGACGAGCGACGTCGCGAGCGCGAGCGGCCTGCAGCTCACGGTCGCCCCGCTCGGCTCGGGCATCGTCGAGCCCGACTCCCCTCTCGCGGTGCGGGTCGTCGCCACCAATCTCTCGACCGCGGCGACGCCCGCCGGCACCGTGACGATCGCCGTCGCGGCCGGCGCTCCCGCCGACTCCGCGACGCTCGCCTCCTGGTTCGGCGAGAGCGATGCGGATGTCCGCCCCGTCCCGGTCGCGACGGCGGCCATCGCCGCGCTCGAGCCCGGATCGAGCACCGCGGTCGAGCTGCGCGTCGAGCCCGCCGCCGCGGGCTTCGCCGGCGCCTGGGGCCCACGGGTGATCGAGATCGCGGCGGAGGGGGAGGGCCGCGTCCTCGGCGCCGCGCGCTCCGCCGTCGTCTGGGTTCCGGAGGGCACGACGCCCCCGACCGCAACCGTGGTCGCCGCCGTGCCCCTCACCGCACCCGGCTTCGAGGGCGCCGTCATCCCGGCGGAGGATCTGGCCGTGCTCACCGCGCCCGGCGGGCTGCTCGTCCGCACGCTCGACGCCGTCGCCGGCCGCGCCGTCGCGATCGGCGTCGATCCGCGCATCATCGCCTCCATCCGCATCCTCGGCACGACCGCGCCCGAGTCGGCGACGGCGTTCCTCGACCGGCTCGCGCTCGTGCCCAACGACACCTTCGCGCTCGCCTGGGCCGACGCGGATCCGCTCGCCACGGCTCACGCCCGCGGCATCCCGCTGCCGCCCGTCGAGGGCGCGGGGGCGGCGCTCGACCCGAGCGTGCTCAGTACCGACCCCAGCGGGGGAGGCGACGGGGGCGATCCGAGCCCGTCCGCCGCGCCCGGCGACCCGGATGCCTCGCCCTCGGCGACCCCCGACCCGGGCGATGAGCCGCCGACCCTCGCCGAGCTCAGCGCCTGGCCGCACGACCTCACCGACATCGTCTGGCCGCAGGAGGGCACGGCGACCGCGAGCGCGCTCGGCGTGCTCGCCGCCTCGGGCGTGGGCACCGCCATCGTCGGCAGCGCCAACCTCGACGGCGGCCGCGGACTCGTCGCCCGGGTCGGCGACCTGCGGATCCTCCGCAGCGACGACGCCCTCTCCCGCGCCGCCCGCGCCGCCGTCGCGGCGACCACCGAGCAGGAGTGGCAGAGCGCCGCCGCGCAGGTCTCGGCCCTCATCGCGGCCTCGAGCGCGGCCGACGCCTCCGTCGTGCCGTTCATCACCCTTGACCGCGAGCGGCTGGGCAACTCGCTGCGCCTGCTCGACCTCCTCGGCGCGATCGAGGCGCTGCCGTGGGCGCGCGGAGGCGGCCTCGCGACCGCGAGCGCCGCATCCGGCCCCGAGGTCGGCGTCGTCGACGCGACCATCTCCGAGGAGCGACTCGTCGACGTCGGGCGGATGCTCGACGCCGAGACCCTGGACCGCGCGTTCGCCGAGGTGGCCGTCCAGCCCTCCCTCATCACCGATGAGCGCCGCCTCGAGCTGCTCGCCGCCCTGTCGCTCGGCTGGGACGAGGAGGCGCCGGCTGCGGCCGATCGGTACGTCGAGGCGTCGGCGGACCTGCGCTCGTCCGTGCAGATCGTCGAGGGCAGCACGATCACGCTGCTCTCCGACCGCACGTCCCTGCCCGTCACGGTGCAGAACGCGCTCGACGTGGCGATCCGGGTCTTCGTGCGCGTCGACAGCTCGACGGGTCGCCTGCTCGTCGAGGATCGCCTCGTCGAGACGATCGTCGAGCCGCAGTCGCAGACGCGCGCGCTCGTCCCGGTGCAGTCGCTCACCAACGGCGAGGTGCCCATCACCGTGTCGCTCAGCGATGCCGCCGACCGCACCGTCGGCCAGCCGACGAGCGTGCTGCTGAACCTGCAGGCGGGGTGGGAGACCGCCGCGATCGTCGTCATGGCGGTGCTCGTGGGCGGGCTGCTCGCGTTCGGCCTCTCGCGCGACATCCGCCGTCGGCTCCGCGCCCGGCGCGGCGAGGAGGAGGCGGCGTGACCGACGAGCCCCGCCCGGGAGCGCCCGGCGACGTGCCGGAGGACCGCTCCGGCGGCATCGGTCGTGCGAGCCTCGTGCTCGCCTCCGGGACGATCGTCTCGCGCCTGCTCGGCTTCGTCAGCGCGGTCATGCTCACGACGACGATCGGTGCGCTCGGGTCGGGCGCCAACACCTTCGCGCTCGCCAACCAGCTGCCGAACAACATCTACGCGATCGTCGCGGGCGGAGTGCTGAGCGCCGTGCTGGTGCCGCAGATCGTGCGGGCGAGCGTGCACGACGACGGCGGCGAGCGCTTCATCAACCGGCTCGTGACGCTCGGGCTCGTGGTGTTCCTCGCCGCCGCGGTCGTCGCGACGCTCGCCGCTCCGCTGCTCGTCTCGCTCTACGCCGCCTCCTCCGACGGCGGCGGTCGCGGCTTCACGGGCGAGGAGATCGCCCTCGCGACGGCCTTCGCCTACTGGTGCCTGCCGCAGGTGCTCTTCTACGCGCTCTACACGCTCTTCGGCGAGGTGCTCAACGCGCGCCGCGTGTTCGGGCCGTTCACGTGGGCGCCCGCGATCAACAACGTGGTCGCGGTCGCGGGCCTCGTCGCGTTCGGCGCGATGTTCGACGCCGACGTGACGCGGGCATCCGCCTGGACGCCGGAGATGATCGCGGTGCTCGGCGGGTCGGCGACCCTCGGCGTCGCGGCCCAGGCGCTCGTGCTCGTGCTCTTCTGGCGTCGGGCCGGCCTGCGCTACCGGCCCGACTTCACCTGGCGCGGCGTCGGCCTCGGCGCGACCGGCCGCGCCGCCGGCTGGATCTTCGCGATGATCGTCGTGATGCAGATCGGCGGCATCGTGCAGACGCGCGTGGCCTCGGAGGCCGCGACGGCCGACGACGCCTCGCTCATGGTCATGCGCACGGCGTGGCTGCTGTTCATGCTTCCGCACTCGGTCGTCGTCGTGTCTCTCGTGACCGCCTACCTGACCCGCATGAGCGCCCACGCGCGCGACAAGGATCTCGAGGCCGTGCGCATCGACACGACCGAGGCGATCCGCATCACGGGCCTGCTCATGACGCTCGCGACGATCGGGCTCATCGCCGTCGCGGTTCCGTTCGCGCGCCTCTTCGCGGCGAACGCCGTCGACGAGATCGCGACCGTGCTCATCGCGTTCGTCGTCGGGCTCGTGCCCTTCAGCGTGTACTTCGTCATGCAGCGCGTCTTCTACGCCCTCGACGACACGCGCACGGCGTTCTGGCTGCAGGCGGCGCACACGGCGTTCTTCATCACGGGCGCGCTGCTGTGCACGCTGCTGCCGACCGCGTGGATCGTCCCCGGGCTCGGCCTCGTGACCTCCGCGGCGGGGGCCTTCCAGATGGTGCTCGGCGGCGTCGTCCTGCGCCGACGTCTGGGGGGCCTGGATGCTCCGCTCATCGCCCGGCGCATGACGCAGTTCCTCGTCGCGGCCGTTCCCGCGCTGCTCATCGGCCTCGGCATCGGCGCGGCCCTGGGCACGCTCGGCGGCGGTCTCGTCGGAGACGGCGTCGCGCGCGCCAGCGTCGGAGGAGCGATCGTGACCATCGTCGCGATCGCCGTGCCGATGGTGCTGGCCTACGGCGGAGCGCTGCTCGCGATGCGCGTACCGGAGGCGGTCAGCACGCTCGCGCTCGTGCGCGGGCGGCTCGGGCGCTGACGGGCGACCGGGTCGGCACGCGTGAACGGCCGGTGAACGCGCCGACCGCCGGAATACCCCCGACCTAGGATGGGTTGTCACCCGTGTCGGAGCGGCACCCGCCCGGCACCCACCTCGTGAGGAACGACATGCGCCACGTCATCATCATCGGCTCCGGCCCCGCGGGCTACACCGCCGCCATCTACGCCGCGCGCGCCAACCTCGAGCCGCTCGTCATCGCGAGCTCGGTCGAGTTCGGCGGCGAGCTCATGAAGACGACCGAGGTCGAGAACTTCCCCGGCTTCCCCGAAGGCGTCATGGGCCCCGACCTCATGGTCAAGATGCAGCAGCAGGCCGAGCGCTTCGGCGCCGAGATCGTCTACGACGACGTCGTGTCGCTCGAGCTCGAGGGCCCCGTCAAGTCGGTCACGCTCGGCAACGGCGATCGCCACGAGGCGCACGCCGTGATCTTCGCCACGGGCTCGGCCTACCGCAAGCTCGGCATCGCCGACGAGGAGCGCCTCAGCGGCTACGGCGTCTCGTGGTGCGCCACGTGCGACGGCGCCTTCTTCCGCCAGAAGACCGTCGCGGTCGTCGGCGGCGGAGACTCGGCGATGGAGGAGGCGACCTTCCTCACGCGCTTCGCCGACAAGGTCTACGTCATCCACCGCAGCGAGACCCTGCGCGCCTCCGCCGCGATGCAGGACCGCGCGAAGAACGACCCCAAGATCGAGTTCGTGCTCAACAAGACCGTCGAGCACATCTACGGCGGCGACCTCGTGACGGGCGTGGGCCTCGTCGACACGGTGACGGGGGAGGAGACCACGCTCGACGTCTCCGGCCTCTTCATCGCGATCGGCGCCGACCCGCGCACGCACCTCGTGCACGGCGTCCTCGACCTCACCGAGCACGGCACGATCGCCGTCGAGGGTCGCTCCTCGCGCACGAGCGTCGAGGGCGTCTTCGCCGCCGGCGACGTCGTCGATCCGACCTACCGCCAGGCCATCACGGCCGCCGGCAGCGGCACGGTCGCGGCGCTCGACGCCCAGCACTACCTCGAGACCCTGCACGACGCCGCGCGCGAGACCGCGTCGGCGACCGTCTGAACCGCAGAACCCGCAACCCCTAGGAGAGATTCATGAGCACGCGCGACGTCACCGACGCCACCTTCGAGGCCGAGGTCCTCAACAGCGAGAAGACGATCATGGTCGACTTCTGGGCCGAGTGGTGCGGCCCCTGCCGCGCCGTCTCGCCGATCCTCGACGCGATCGCGACCGAGAACGCCGACAAGATCGACATCGTCAAGCTCAATGTCGACGACAACCCCCAGACGGCCATGAAGTACCAGATCACCTCGATCCCCGCGATGAAGGTCTTCAAGGGCGGCGAGGTCGTCAAGACCGTCATCGGCGCGAAGCCCAAGCCGGCTCTCGAGGCCGATCTGGCCGAGTTCCTGGCGTAGTCCGCCCCGCCCCGCGCATCCCTCTGTTCGGGATGCGACGATCGGCCCGCCCCACGGGGCGGGCCGATCGTCGTTCCGGCCGTATCCTGGAAGGCACTGCCGCATCGGGCAGCCGCGTGATGGGTGGTGAAACGGCGTGATTCCCCGCGAAGGAACCAATCTCGACCCCTGGTACGGCCTCTACGCCGACCGCACCGCCGGCCTGAGCGCCTCCGAGGTCCGAGCCCTGTTCGCGGTCGCCTCGCGCCCCGAGGTGGTCTCTCTCGCGGGCGGCATGCCCTTCGTCAGCGCGCTGCCCCTGGAGAGCATCCGCACCTCGATGGAGCGCGTCATGCGCGACCAGGGGGCCCGCGCCCTGCAGTACGGATCGGGGCAGGGGACGCCCGAGCTGCGCGAGCACATCCTCGAGATCATGGCGCTCGAGGGGGTCCGCGCGGGCATCGACGACGTCGTCGTCACGACCGGCTCGCAGCAGGCGCTCGACCTGATCGCCAAGCTCTTCCTCGACTCGGGCGACGTCGTGCTCGCCGAGTCGCCGTCGTACGTCGGCGCGATGGGCATCTTCCGCTCGTACCAGGCCGAGGTCAGCCACATCGCGATGGACGCCGACGGCATGATCCCGGCCGCGCTCGTCGAGCGCATCGCGTCGCTGCGGGCCGCGGGGCGCCGCATCAAGTTCCTGTACCTGATCCCGAACTTCCACAACCCGGCCGGGGTGACGCTCAGCTGGGAGCGCCGGCTCGAGATCATCGAGATCGCGCGTCGCGAGGGCGTTCTGATCGTCGAGGACAACCCTTACGGGTTGCTCTGGTTCGATCGTCCGGCCCCGCACGCCATGCGCTCGGTCGAGACCGACGGCATCGTGTACCTCGGCTCGTTCTCCAAGACCCTCGCGCCGGGCTTCCGCATCGGCTGGGCCCTCGCGCCGCACGCGATCCGCGAGAAGCTCGTGCTGGCGGCGGAGTCGGCGATCCTCTCGCCGAGCGCCGTCAACGAGCTCGTCGTGAGCGACTACCTCGCGAACGCCGACTGGAAGGGGCAGATCGACACCTTCCGCGGTCTGTACCGAGAGCGGCGGGATGCCCTCATCGACGCTCTCGAGCACTACCTGCCCGATCTGAGCTGGACGAACCCGAACGGCGGCTTCTACGTCTGGGTCACCCTGCCCGACGGCCTCGACGCGAAGGCGATGCTCCCGCGCGCGGTCAAGGAGCTCGTGGCCTACACGCCGGGCACGGCGTTCTTCGCGGACGGCTCGGGGCGCGCCAACCTGCGCCTGTCGTACTGCTACCCGCCACCGAGCGAGATTCGCGAGGGGGTCCGCCGCCTCGCGAGCGTCGTGCGCGGCGAGCAGGAGCTGCTGTCGACCTTCCACCCCACGGGCCCGGTCGATCTGGTCCTGCCGGAGCCGCACGTCATCAGCCCGCCGCCGAACCTGGGATGAGCCCGATCGCATGACCCGACCCCCCCTCGATCCCCCGGCCCAGCGCGTCGTCGTGCTCGCCGGCGGAATCTCGCACGAGCGCGACATCTCGCTGCGCTCCGGGCGCCGCGTCGCCGACGCGCTCGCCTCGCACGGGCTGCAGGTCGAGCTGCGCGATCCCGACGCCACGCTCCTCCCGGCCCTCCTCGCCGACCGACCGGACGTCGTCTGGCCCGCGCTGCACGGTGCGAGCGGGGAGGACGGCGCTCTGCGGAGCCTCCTGGAGTTCCTGGGCGTGCCCTACGTGGGCTCGCGCGCCGCGGCGACCCGCCTGGCGTGGGACAAGCCCGCCGCGAAGACCCTCGTCGAGCGCGCGGGCGTCCCGACCCCGCACTCGATCACCCTGACGCGCGACGCGTTCCGCGAGCTGGGCGCCGAGAGCGTGCTCGCCGTCGTGCGCGGAGAGCTGCCGGGGGAGCTCGCGGTCAAGCCCGCCCAGGGCGGGTCGGCGCAGGGCGTGAGCCTCGTCGCGACCGACGATGAGCTGCGCCGCGCGATGGTGCAGGCGTACACGTACTGCGACGTCGCGATCATCGAGCAGCGCATCCGCGGCACCGAGATCGCGATCGGCGTCATCGACACCGGCGACGGCCCCGTCGCCCTCCCCGCGGTCGAGATCGAGCCGCTCTCGGGCGTCTACGACTTCGAGGCGCGCTACAACGCGGGGGAGACCCGCTTCTACGCCCCCGCCCGCATCGCCGACGACGTCGCGGAGCGGGCGACCGCGATCGCCCTCGCGGCGCACCAGGCGCTCGGCCTCCGCCATCTGAGCCGCATCGATCTCATCGTCGACGGCGCCGGAACTCCGTGGTTCCTCGAGGCGAGCGTCATGCCCGGGCTCACGGAGACCTCGACCATCGCGCTCGCGCTCGAGGCCGCGGGCCACGACGTCGGGTGGGTCTACGCCGAGCTCGCCCAGGCGGCCATCCGCGACGAGGTCGGGTCGAGAAAGTCCTGATCAGAGCGGTTTTACTGAGCAGCTCTGCCTCCGCTGACGGCTAGCGGAATCCGTCGTCGCCGAGCTCGCCGAGGATGCGATTGAGGTCGCCGATCGTCGCGAAGTCGATGACGATCGAGCCCTTCTTCGCGCCCAACGAGATGCTCACGCGAGTGTCGAGCCGGTCTCCGAGCCGCTCGGCGATCTCCGCGAGCTGCGCCTGGCGCCCCCCGGGGGCCGGCTTCTTCTGCTTGCGGGTGCCCGCCGCACCGCTCAACTGCTGTGCGACGGCCTCCGCCTGGCGGACGGAGAGCTCCTCGTTGACGATCTTGTCGGCGAGGCGCTGCATGAGCTCGGGCTCGTTGGTCGACAGGATCGCGCGCGCGTGCCCCGCGCTCAGCACGCCAGCGGCGACCCGCGTCTGGACGGCCTCGGGCAGGCGCAGGAGTCGCAGCGTGTTGCTGATCTGCGGGCGCGAGCGGCCGAGGCGCTCGGCGAGACGCTCCTGGGTGATGCCGAAGTCCTCCAGCAGCTGCTGGTAGGCGCTCGCCTCCTCCAGCGGATTCAGCTGGGCGCGGTGGAGGTTCTCCAGCAGGGCATCCCGCAGCATGTCCTCATCGGCGGTGTTGCGCACGATCGCGGGGATCGTCTCGAGCCCGGCGATGGTGGATGCCCGGAGCCGACGCTCGCCCATGATGAGCTCGTACTGCGGCTCGCCCTGCTGGGCGCCCGCGCGCTCACGGACGACGATGGGCTGGAGCACCCCGAACTCGCGCACGGAGTGCACGAGCTCGGACAGCTCCTCCTCGCGGAACTCCGTGCGCGGCTGCTGCGGGTTGGGCACGATGTCGCTCGGCGCGATGGCCGCGAGACGCGCACCCGGGACGGCGGCGAGCTCGGCGGAGTCGGGTGCGGGCGGGAAGAAGACGTCGACCGGGCGATCCCGATCGCCGTCGCTCATGGGGATGAGCGCGCCGATGCCGCGTCCGAGTCCTGTGCGCTTGGTGGCCATTACTGCCCCGCCCCTCTCTGAGCGATCTCCGCGGCGGCCTCGAGGTACGAGAGGGAGCCGGCGGACGACTGGTCGTAGCTGATGACGCTCTGCCCGAACGACGGCGCCTCGCTGATCCGCACGGAACGGGGGATGAGGGTGGAGAGCACGAGGTCCGGGAAGTGCTCGCGGACGTCGGCGACCACCTGCTGGGCGAGGTTCGTGCGGCCGTCGTACATCGTCATGAGGATGGTGGAGACCCGCAGATCGGGGTTGAGGTGCTTCTCGATGAGCTTGATCGAGTTGAGCAGCTGGCTCAGGCCCTCGAGCGCGTAGTACTCGCACTGGATCGGGATGAGGACCTCGCGCGCGGCCACGAAGGCGTTGATCGTGAGGAGGCCGAGCGAGGGAGGGCAGTCGATGAAAACGTAGTGGACGGGCTCGTCGACCTCCTGCAGGTAGGTGTCGAGCGCGGTGCGCAGTCTCTGCTCGCGCGCGACGAGCGAGACGAGCTCGATCTCGGCGCCCGCGAGATGGATGGTCGCCGGCACGCAGTAGAGGTGATCGAACTCGGGACTCTTCTGCACGACGTCGTCCATCTCGGCCTCGCCGACGATCACGTCGTAGACGCTCGGGGTGTCGGCGCGGTGCTCGACGCCGAGCGCGGTCGACGCATTGCCCTGCGGGTCGAGGTCGATCACGAGCACGCGAGCGCCCGACCGCGCGAGCGCCGCCGCGAGGTTGACGGTGGTCGTGGTCTTCCCGACACCGCCCTTCTGGTTCGAGACGGTGAAGACGCGCGGAGCCGGGGGGAGCGGAAGATCCTTCTGCTGCAGGGCCATGCGACGACGCGTGATGTCCGCGATCTCCCGTGCGAGGGGAGTGGACTCGTCGTAGCTGCCGCCCGCAGTCATCGGAGAGCCTCCCGATTCGATGTTTCACGTGAAACGGGCGTCGAATCGACGCCCGCCGGTCGCGGCCGAGCCGACGGGCTCAGGACGCTGCGTCCACTGTAGCCCGAAAGACGCGCGTCGCTTCGGGCACCAGACCGGCGCCGAGCTCGATGACCGCGATCGACGAGAGCCGGTGCCTCGCGATCTGCTTGCGCGCGGCCTCGACCTCATCGTGGACGCGTGCGCCCTTCAGCAGGATGAGCTCGCCGCCGCGGCGCACGAGCGGCGCCGCGAGGGGGATGAGGGTGCGCAGTGCACTGACCGCGCGCGCCGTGACCTGGTCGAGAGGCGCCGCGGAGAACGCCTCCTCGGCCCGAGCGCGGAGGACCGTCACGTTCTCCAGGCCCAGGCGGTAGGATTCGGAGCGGAGCCAGTCGCAGCGCCGCTCCATGGGCTCGATGAGCACGAAGCGCGCATCCGGTCGGGCGATCGCCAGGACGAGACCGGGCAGCCCGGCCCCGCTCCCGATGTCTCCGACACGAGCCCCCTCCTGGATGAGCGGAGCGAGCACTGCGGAGTTCAGCACGTGGCGCGTCCAGAGTCGCGGAGGCTCGAGGGGCCCGATGAGACCGAGGGTCTCGCCGTGCTCGGCGAGATCGCGAGTGAAACGACGAGCCATCTCGATCCGCTCGCCGAAGAGGATCGGCGCCGCGGCGGGCTCCGCCTCGAGCGCCACGAGACCGCTCGCATCGCGGACGGCCCCGGCGTCGGTCGTGCTGACGCCGCCGTCGACAGCGTCGAGCTCGACAGCCACGACGGACTCGGCGTCGCCGGGCACGTTCGGGGGAGTGGTCTCAGGATGTTTCACGTGAAACGGAGTGCTCAGCCGCGACGGATGACCGTGTGACGGTCGGCGCCCTCGCCCTCGGACTCCGAGGTGAAGCCGCGGTCGGCGACGAGATCGTGCACGAGCTTGCGCTCGTAGCTCGACATCGGGGGCAGTGCGGCGGAGGACGCGCCGGCCTCGAGCCGCTCGACCGCGCGATCGACGAGGAGCGAGAGCTCCTGCGCACGCGCATCCCGCGACCCGCCGATGTCCAGGATCAGCCGGGAGAACTCGCCCGTGCGCGCGTGGACGGCCAGTCGAGTGAGCTCCTGCAGAGCCGAGACGACATCCGGCTTCGAGAGCAGGCGCAGGTCATCCGGGCTCTCGGATTCGACGGACAGATAGACGCGACCCGCGCGCGACTCGATCTCGAGATCGCCGTCCAGGTCGGCGAGGTCGAGGAGCTCCTCGAGGTAGTCCGCCGCGATGTCTCCCTCGTCGTGCAGCGTCTGCCCGCTCGACTCGGTCTGGTCGAGGTCCTGCTCGCTCACATCGGTCATGGTCATTTCCCCGTCTTCTTCTTGGCGCGGTTCTTGCCGACCGGCTGCTGGCGCTGGGTCTTCTTGGGCTCCTCGGGCGCCGCTTCAGGGGCATCCTCCACGATCGTCGGGAGACCGCGGCGCTGGCGCTTCTTCGCCAGTCGGGCCTCGCGAGCGAGCGCCGCCTCCGAGCCGGGCGTCGGCATGTTCCGGATGACGATGAACTGCTGCACCATCGTCCAGATGTTGGAGACGAACCAGTAGAACATCACGCCGAGCGGGAAGGCGAAGCCCGAGAACGCGAAAACCAGGGGGAGCAGGTACAGCAGAATGCGCTGCTGCTTGTACATCGGAGAGGCCTTCATCTCCGGTGACTGGTTCTTCGACATGATCTGCAGCTGCGTGATGAATTGCGACGCCGTCATGAGGATCACGAGCACGACGGCGATCACGATCACCCACACGTTGCCCTCGGAGGTGATCATCGACGAACCGAGGGGAGCGAGGCCGAGGAGGTTGGCCTCACCGAACTGCCGCGAGAGCTCCTCGCTCAGCAGGCCGACACCGGGCTTCTCCTGGTAGGCGTTCTGCAGCGTGTAGAACAGGCTGAGGAAGATCGGCATCTGCAGCAGCAGCGGCAGGCACGAGGAGAGCGGGTTGGTGCCCGTCCGCTTGTAGAGCTCCATCGTCTCGCGCGACATGGCCTCACGGGAGAACTGGTCGCGCTTGCCCTTGTACTTGTCCTGGATCTTCTTGAGCTGCGGCGCGATCTCCATCATCCGCCGCTGGCTCTTGATCTGCCGGACGAAGACGGGGATGAGAAGAGCGCGCACCACGAGCACCAGGCCCGTGATCGACAGCACCCAGGTCACGCCGGAGGCGGCGTCCATGCCCGCGAGCATGAGCAGCGAGTGCCAGCCGACGAGGATCGCCTCGATGACCCACTTGATGGGCCACAGGATGAGGCTGAAGAAGTCCATGAGGGGAATTATCCCTTTCTCTGAGTGGCCACGAAGCCGAACCGCGTGCGGCGGTAGGGGGAGTGCTCGTGGACGGGTACGTCGTCGATGCCGCCCTCGGCCCACGGGTGGCAGCGAGCGAGTCGTCGTGCGGTGAGCCAGCTGCCGCGCGCGACGCCGTGCTCCTGCACGGCCCCGAGGGCATAGGCCGAGCAGCTCGGGTAGTAGCGGCAGACATCGCCGTACAGGGGCGACACGACCGCCCGATACACCCGCAGGAGGGCGATCACCGCGTTGCGCGGCAGAAGCACGATGGTCTGGACCGCAGTGCTGCGCAGCATCGTCATGCCGTCACCACCCGTCGAACGCCGCCGTCGATCTCCGCCCGCAGGGTATCCCAGTCGATCTCTCCGGCTCCTGGGAGGGCGCGGATGACGATGAGGTCCGTGGGCGGGACGGGGATGTCGGCGATCGCCATCGCGCAGACGGCCTGGATGCGCCGACGAACCCGGTTGCGAACGACAGCGCTCCCGACCTGCTTGGAGACGATGACCCCGAAACGGGGTCCGTCAGCAGATGGGGAGCGCAGTCGGTGGATCACGGCGTGCTCGGCGGTGGCGCGACGACCTTTTCGCACTGCGGCGCGAAAGTCATCCGGGTGCGTGACCCGGTGGGCCCGGCCGAGCACCGGGAGTCTTAGGCCGAGAGCTCGGTGCGACCCTTGCGGCGACGCGCGGCCAGGATGGCGCGGCCGGCACGGGTGCGCATGCGCAGGCGGAAGCCGTGCACCTTGGCACGACGGCGGTTGTTGGGCTGGAACGTGCGCTTGCTCATGGTTATCTCCTCGGCCACTGCAGGGCGGCGACGACGGGCGGTGCCCGGACATCGCAGAACCGACCCGGACAGAAGTCAACCGGTTAACAGTACGGTGGCCGGGGCCCGCGGTCAAACCGCGCGAGCACAGCTCCGCATTATCACCACCACCCGCCGGGACCATTGGTAACGACGCGCCGCTCCCGTCTACAGTGGAGGGCTATGGCGCGCCGCGGTGAACCGTGCTGCCGCTGAAACCGGTGCCACTCACCCCCGAGGAGTCCAGCGATGACGGATGAGTCCGATTCCACCGTCGATCTGTGGAACTCGGTCAAGAGCGTCCTCACCGCCGACGAGCGCATCACCCCCCAGCTGCACGGCTTCATCAACCTCGTCGAGCCGCGCGGCGTCATGGCCGGAACGCTCTACCTCGAGGTGCCGAACGAGCTGACGCGCGGCATGCTCGAGCAGCGCATCCGTCTGCCTCTTCTCAATGCTCTGTCGGGCGTCGCCGGCGAGGCCGTGACGAGCTTCGCGATCGTCGTCAACCCCGAGATCCAGAACGACGGCTTCGACGCTCCCGTGGAGAAGATCGAGCCCACTCCCTATATCGAGCAGCCGCAGGCCTCCACCCCGGTCAACGCGAGCGACCGCCGCAGCGACAGCCGGCTGAACCCCAAGTACAGCTTCGACAATTTCGTCATCGGCGGCTCGAACCGCTTCGCCCACGCCGCGGCCGTCGCCGTGGCCGAGGCTCCGGCGAAGGCGTACAACCCGCTCTTCGTCTACGGCGAGTCCGGGCTCGGCAAGACGCACCTCCTCCACGCGATCGGCCACTACGCCGAGAGCCTGTACCCCGGAATCCGCGTCCGGTACGTGAGCTCCGAGGAGTTCACGAACGACTTCATCAACTCGATCGCGAACAACCGTGCGAGCCTGTTCCAGTCGCGGTACCGCGAGATCGACATCCTGCTGATCGATGACATCCAGTTCCTGCAGGGGAAGGACTCGACGCAGGAGGCCTTCTTCCACACCTTCAACACGCTGCACGACCACAACAAGCAGGTGGTCATCACGAGCGACCTGCCGCCGAAGCACCTCACGGGCTTCGAGGACCGCATGCGCAGTCGCTTCGAGTGGGGCCTCATCACCGACGTGCAGGCGCCCGACCTCGAGACGCGCATCGCGATCCTGCGCAAGAAGGCGCAGAACGACAAGCTGCAGGTGCGCGACGACGTGCTGGAGTACATCGCATCGAAGGTGTCGAGCAACATCCGCGAGCTCGAGGGCACGCTGATCCGCGTCACGGCGTTCGCCAACCTCAACCGCACGCCCGTCGACATGCAGCTCGTGCAGACGGTGCTGAAGGACCTCATCACGCTCGACGAGGACAACGTCATCGCGCCGGTCGACATCATCAATCACACCGCCGCCTACTTCAAGCTCACGGTCGACGACCTCTACGGCTCATCCCGCTCGCAGGCGGTCGCGACGGCACGGCAGATCGCGATGTACCTGTGCCGCGAGCTGACGAACCTCTCCCTCCCGAAGATCGGGCAGCTGTTCGGCAACCGCGACCACACGACCGTGATGTACGCCAACAAGAAGATCAGCGAGCTCATGAAGGAGCGCCGCTCGATCTACAACCAGGTCACCGAGCTCACGAGCCGCATCAAGCAGAACCACCGCTACAGCTGACGCGGCACCGCTCTCCTCCCTCCTCCTGATCACGGCGATCCGGGATGCGGCCCGGGCATGCGCCCGGGCCGTTTTCGCGTCTTCACACAGCTTTCTGCCAGTTTCAGAGGGGGTTTCGCACACTGGGGAGAGGTTGTGGATAACCCGGGGATGAGGGGGGCACGGATTGTGGAGTCCGCCCCGAAACATGTGAGGAGACGCGGATGCCGGCCGAGATCCGTCCCCGGACGTTCACGACTTCGGAACCCGATCATCCACAAATCACACGAATGTGGTTCAGCCTGATTCCGCGTTTCCCACCGAGTTATCCACACTGTGCACAGCGGTTAACGGTGTTAGAACTTCTTCTCAATGAATGAGCGAGGGGGATAACCCTTCCGGGCTCGAACGACAGGAATCCGCGCTGTTCGCGCCGCATCAGCGCTGTGCCAGTATTGAAGCCCCCGCAACCGGGGCAGCAGCATCCGCAGCATTCACGACCGAGAGGGAGCCCGTGAAGTTCCAGGTCAATCGCGACGTCTTCGCCGATGCCGTGTCGTTCGCCGTGAAACTGCTGCCTCAGCGCACCACCCTCCCGATCCTCAGCGGGGTCCTGCTGCGGGCCGAGGGAGACACCCTGACGCTGTCGTCGTTCGACTACGAGGTCTCGGCGCAGACGGCGATCACCGCCGACATCGAGGAGGACGGAACCGTCCTCGTCTCCGGCCGTCTCCTGTCGGAGATCGCCTCGCGGCTTCCCAACGCTCCCGTGCAGTTCACGACGGAGGACAACAAGATCGCCGTCCGCTGCGGGTCGGCGCGCTTCACCCTCTCGAGCATGCCCGTCGAGGAGTACCCGAGCCTTCCCATCGTCGACGGCCCCGCCGGAATTCTGCCCGGTGACGCGTTCTCCGACGCCGTCGGCCAGGTCTCGGTCGCCGCATCGCGCGACGACGTGACCCCCGTCATCACGGGCGTGCAGCTCGAGATCGCCCAGAACCGCCTCTCGCTCGTCGCGACCGACCGCTACCGGGTCGCCGTGCGCGAGATCGACTGGGAGTCCTCCGCCGTCGCCGAGGGCGTCACCGCTCTCGTGCCGGCGCGCACGCTCGCCGAGCTCGGCAAGATCTTCGGCCATTCCGCGCAGATCGAGGTCACGATCGTCACGGGCGGCGACCGCGAGCTCATCGCGTTCTCAGCCGACAAGAAGACCGTCACCTCGCTGCTGATCAAGGGCAACTTCCCGCCCGTCAAGCGCCTCTTCCCCGAGACGGTCGACAACTACGCGGTCATGAACACCGCCGAGCTCATCGAGGCCACCCGTCGCGTGGCCCTCGTGCTCGAGCGCGACGCCGCCCTCCGCTACAGCTTCTCGGTCGACGGCCTCACTCTCGAGGCGATCGGCAGCGAGAACGCGCAGGCCTCCGAGACGATCGACGCGCACCTCGTCGGCGGCGACACGGTCGTCTCGCTCAAGCCCCAGTTCCTCATCGACGGTCTCGCCGCGGTGCACAGCGAGTTCGTGCGCATCTCGTTCACGAAGACCGACAACCCCAACAAGCCGGGGCCGGTGCTCATCACGAGCCAGTCGTCGAAGGACCAGCCGGGCGCCGACAACTACCGCTACCTGCTGCAGCCGAACCTGCTGCTGCGCTAGCGCTCGCGGCGTGCACGTCACCCACCTCTCGCTCGCGGACTTCCGCAACTACGCGCGCGCCGAGGTCGAGCTCGCACCCGGTCCCGTCCTGTTCGTCGGCCGCAACGGCCAGGGCAAGACCAATCTCGTCGAGGCGATCGGCTATGCGAGCACGGTCTCGAGCCACCGGGTCTCGACCGATCAGGCTCTCATCCGATTCGGCGCCGAGTCCGCGATCGTGCGGATGCGCGTGCAGCACGACGATCGAGCGCTCGTCATCGAGATCCAGCTCAATCGCACCGGCGCCAACAAGGCGCAGGTCAATCGCGGAGCGATCCGCGTGCGCGAGCTGCCGCGCTACTTCTCGAGCGTGCTGTTCGCGCCGGAGGATCTGGCGCTCGTCCGCGGCGAGCCCGGCGGTCGCCGCACCTTCCTCGACACGCTCGTCGTCCAGCGGAACCCTCGCTTCGCCGGTGTGATCTCCGACTACGAGCGAGTGCTGCGGCAGCGCAACACCCTCCTGAAGTCGGCGCGCGCCTCGCGCATCGCCGCCGATGCACTGACGACGCTCGACGTGTGGGACGACCGCCTCGTCGACCTCGGCACGGAGCTCATGGTCGCGCGCTGGCAGCTCGTCGCCGCCCTCCGCCCCCACGTCGCCGACGCCTATCGCGCGGTCGCGGGCGATGACCACCGCACCCGCCTGGGCCTGCAGCACTCGATCGACGGCGACGCGGTCGGCCCGCACCTCGACGACGATGCGGCGGATGCCCCGCTCGACCCCGAGGCGACGCGCGAGCGCTTCCGCTCCGTCCTCGCCGACCGCCGCCGGGCCGAGCTCGAGCGCGCCGTCACGCTCGTCGGCCCCCACCGCGACGACCTCGTGCTCGAGCTCAACGGGCTCCCCGCCCGCGGCTACGCGAGCCACGGCGAGAGCTGGTCGTACGCGCTCGCGCTCAAGCTCGCTTCGGCGCACGTGCTGCGCACGGACGCCGTCGCCGGCGACCCCGTCCTCGTGCTCGACGACGTCTTCGCCGAGCTCGACGAGGGGCGGCGGGAGCGTCTCGCCGACGCGGTGCAGGGCTTCGAGCAGGTGCTCATCACCGCCGCGGTCGGCGGCGACGTCCCCGATCGGCTGCGCGCGACGACCGTCCGCATCGCGGCCGGCGCCGTCGTGGAGGACGAGGACTGATGCCGGCCCGCGAGCAGCCCGAGTCCGAGGCCGCGGCCGTGTACCTGCGACTGCGCCGGCTCATGGGCGACCCGGCGAAGCGATCGGGGGATGCCCGCAAGCGGTCCACGGTCGCCCGCGGGGCATCCGTGCCCTTCGGCATCGGGCGCGACCCCTCGGGCCTCGGCGACGTCATCGACTCGATGAGCGCACGGATGGGCTGGACGTCGCCGCTCGCGAAGGGCGAGCTGCTGCTGTCGTGGCCCGAGCTCGTGGGGGAGGACACCGCTGCGCACTCGACGCCCGTCGGCATCGAGGAGGAGGTGCTCACGGTGCAGTGCGACTCGACGGCGTGGGCGACGCAGCTGCGGCTCATGCGGGCCGATATCCTGACCTCCATCCTGAAGCGCTACCCCGATGCGGGCGTGAGATCGATCCGCTTCGACGGGCCGGGCGCACCGAGCTGGAAGCGCGGCCCCCGGTCGATTCCCGGGCGCGGCCCACGCGATACCTACGGCTGAGATAGCGAATCACTCCGCCCAGAGCGAGAAATCGCCCCTGAGGGGCGTCAGAGGCCCGCTGAGGGCCGGATTTTTGCTAGGATTGTCACGTCGCTGCGGGGCCTGTTCTTCGGCCCGTGCCAGCACGATCGGTCTACTCGGCAGGAGCGCTATCCCCTATGGCCACCACCCCCTCAACCCCTGCGTCGGATGAGGCGTACGGCGCCAGCCACATCCAGGTTCTCGAAGGGCTCGAGGCGGTCCGCAAGCGTCCGGGCATGTACATCGGCTCGACCGGCCCCCGCGGCCTGCACCACCTCGTCTACGAGATCGTCGACAACTCCGTCGATGAGGCGCTCGCGGGCTTCTGCGACGCCATCGACGTCACGATCCTCGCCGACGGCGGCGTGCGCGTCGTCGACAACGGCCGCGGGATCCCCGTCGACATCCACCCCGTCGAGAAGAAGTCGACCGTCGAGGTCGTCCTGACGATCCTCCACGCGGGCGGCAAGTTCGGCGGCGGCGGCTACGCGGTCTCCGGAGGTCTGCACGGCGTCGGCAGCTCGGTCGTCAACGCGCTGTCGACGAAGCTCGATGTCGAGGTCCGCCGTCAGGGCAACGTCTACCGGCAGAGCTACCAGAACGGCGTCCCGGATGCCCCGCTCGCCAAGGGCGAGGCCTCGAGCTCGAACGGCACGACGATCACGTTCTGGCCGAACGCCGACATCTTCGAGACGGTCGACTTCGACTACGACACCCTCCGGACCCGCTTCCAGCAGATGGCCTTCCTCAACAAGGGCCTGCGCATCGCGATCACGGACGAGCGCCAGCCGGACCACTCCGCCGACACCGGCGAGGGCGTCAGCACGGCGCCGCGCCACGAGGAGTTCCTCTACGAGCAGGGTCTCGTCGACTACGTGGAGTTCCTGAACTCGGCGAAGAAGATCGAGGTGGTCCACCCCGAGATCATCAGCTTCGAGTCGGAGGACACCGAGCGGCGCATCGCGCTCGAGGTCGCCATGCAATGGACGACCGCGTACTCCGAGTCGGTGCACACGTACGCCAACACGATCAACACGCACGAGGGCGGCACGCACGAGGAGGGGTTCCGCGCGGCGCTCACGACGCTCGTCAACCGCTACGCGCGCGAGAAGGGCCTCATCAAGGAGAAGGACGAGAACCTCTCCGGCGACGACGTGCGCGAGGGCCTCACCGCCGTCATCTCGATCAAGCTCGGCGAGCCGCAGTTCGAGGGCCAGACGAAGACGAAGCTCGGCAACACCGAGGCGAAGTCGTTCGTGCAGAAGGTCACGGGCGAGCACCTCTCCGACTGGTTCGAGCGCAACCCCGCGCAGGCGAAGGACGTCATCCGCAAGGCGCTGCAGGCCGCGGCCGCCCGCCTCGCCGCCCGCAAGGCCCGCGAGCAGACCCGCCGCAAGGGCCTGCTCGAGTCGGGCGGCATGCCCGGCAAGCTCAAGGACTGCCAGTCGAAGGACCCGTCGCTGTCGGAGATCTTCATCGTCGAGGGCGACTCGGCCGGCGGCTCGGCCGTGCAGGGCCGCAACCCCGAGACGCAGGCGATCCTGCCGCTGCGCGGCAAGATCCTCAACGTCGAGAAGGCGCGCCTGGATCGCGCGCTCGGCAACGCCGAGGTGCAAGCGATGATCACCGCGTTCGGCGCGGGCATCGGCGAGGACTTCAGCCCCGACAAGGTGCGATATCACAAGATCGTGCTCATGGCAGATGCCGACGTCGACGGCCAGCACATCACGACGCTCCTGCTGACGCTCCTGTTCCGCTACATGCGGCCGCTCATCGACCTCGGCTACGTGTACCTCGCGCAGCCTCCGCTCTACCGGCTGAAGTGGACGAACTCGGAGCACGAGTACGTCTACAGCGACCGCGAGCGGGACGCGCTGCTCGAGGCCGGCGTGGCCGCGGGCAAGCGCATCCCCAAGGACAACGGGGTTCAGCGCTACAAGGGTCTCGGCGAGATGAACCACCAGGAGCTGTGGGACACGACGATGAACCCCGAGACGCGCACCCTGCTGCAGGTCACGCTCGAGGATGCGGCGGTCGCCGACTCGGTCTTCTCCACCCTCATGGGCGAGGACGTCGAATCGCGGCGCCACTTCATCCAGCAGAACGCGAAGGACGTGCGGTTCCTCGACATCTGATCGAGCCCCGCACCCTCCGCACTGCCGACCCGCACGACGACACGAATCTGAAGGACTGACACCATGGCCGACGACATCACCGACGTCGACGACACCTCCCCCGGCCCCGGCGGCCGGGTGAACCAGGTCGACCTGCAGCTGGAGATGCAGAGGTCGTACCTCGACTACGCGATGAGCGTCATCGTCGGGCGCGCGCTGCCCGACGTGCGCGACGGCCTCAAGCCCGTGCACCGCCGCGTGCTCTACGCCATGTACGACGGCGGCTACCGGCCCGACAAGGCGTTCTCGAAGTGCTCGCGCGTCGTCGGCGACGTCATGGGCCAGTTCCACCCGCACGGCGACTCGGCGATCTACGACGCGCTCGTCCGCCTCGTGCAGCCGTGGTCGATGCGGTACCCGCTCGCCTCCGGACAGGGCAACTTCGGCTCGCCCGGCAACGACGGCGCGGCCGCCCCTCGGTACACCGAGACGAAGATGGCGCCGCTCGCGATGGAGATGGTCCGCGACATCGACGAGGACACCGTCGACTTCCAGGACAACTATGACGGCCGCACGCAGGAGCCGGCGATCCTGCCCTCGCGCTTCCCGAACCTGCTCGTCAACGGGTCGGTCGGCATCGCGGTCGGCATGGCCACGAACATCCCGCCCCACAACCTGCGCGAGGTGGCCTCGGCCGCCCTGTGGCACCTCGAGAACCCCGAGGCCGACCGCGAGACGCTGCTCGACGCGATCATGCAGCGCGTGAAGGGCCCCGACTTCCCGACGGGCGCGCAGATCCTCGGCGTCAAGGGCATCCACGACGCGTACCGCACGGGCCGCGGCTCGATCACGATGCGCGCGGTCGTGACGGTGGAGGAGATCCAGAACCGCACGTGCCTCGTCATCACCGAGCTGCCGTACCAGGTGAACCCCGACAACCTGGCGATCAAGATCGCCGACCTCGTCAAGGAGGGCAAGCTCGGCGGCATCGCCGACATCCGCGACGAGTCGTCGGGCCGCACCGGCCAGCGCCTCGTGATCGTGCTCAAGCGCGACGCGGTCGCGAAGGTCGTGCTCAACAATCTCTACAAGCACACCCAGCTGCAGGACAACTTCGGCGCCAACATGCTCGCGATCGTCGACGGGGTGCCCCGCACACTGCCGATCGACGGGTTCATCACCTACTGGGTGTCGCACCAGATCGAGGTCATCGTCCGGCGCACCGCCTTCCGTCTGAAGAAGGCGGAGGCGGACGCCCACATCCTGCGCGGCTACCTGAAGGCGCTGGATGCCCTCGACGAGGTCATCGCCCTGATCCGTCGCTCGCCCACGGTGGAGGAGGCTCGCGAAGGGCTCATGCAGCTCCTCGCCGTCGACGAGCTGCAGGCCACGGCCATCCTCAATCTCCAGCTGCGCCGCCTCGCGGCGCTCGAGCGGCAGAAGATCCAGGAGCAGGCGGAGGAGCTCGAGCGGCTCATCGCCGACTACCAGGAGATCCTCGCGAGCCCGGTGCGACAGCGCTCGATCGTCGCCGACGAGCTCACCGAGATCGTCGACAAGTTCGGCGACGACCGCCGCACCGAGATCATGTTCGGCTTCGACGGCGACATGAGCGTGGAGGACCTCATCCCCGAGGAGGAGATGGTCGTCACCGTCACCCGTGGCGGGTACATCAAGCGCACGCGCAGCGACAACTACCGCTCGCAGCACCGCGGCGGCAAGGGCGTGAAGGGCGCGCAGCTGCGCGCCGACGATGTCGTCGAGCACTTCTTCGTCACGACGACCCACCACTGGCTGCTCTTCTTCACCACGACCGGGCGGGTCTACCGCCTCAAGACGTACGAGATCCAGGAGGCCGGTCGCGACGCGAAGGGCCAGCACGTCGCCAACCTCCTCGCGCTGCAGCCGGGGGAGGAGATCGCGCAGATCCTCGACATCCGCGACTACGCGGCGGCGAAGTTCCTCGTGCTCGCGACCCGCAACGGTCTCGTGAAGAAGACCGCGCTCACCGAGTACGACACCAACCGCTCGGGCGGCATCATCGCGATCAACCTGCGCGACGGCGACGAGCTCGTCTCGGCGATGCTCGCCGAGGAGGAGAGCGACATCCTCCTCATCTCGCGCGGCGGCATGTCGGTGCGCTTCACCGCGAGCGACTCGGCGCTGCGCCCCATGGGCCGCTCGACCTCGGGCGTGCGGGGCATGAGCTTCCGCGGCGACGACCACCTGCTGTCGGCCTCGGTCGTGCACGACGACGGCTACGTCTTCGTCGTCACGGAGGGCGGCTACGCCAAGCGCACCGCGGTCGACCAGTACCGCGTGCAGGGCCGCGGCGGCCTCGGCATCAAGGTCGCCAAGCTCAACGACGACCGGGGCGGACTCGCCGGCGGCATCATCGTCGCCGAGGACGACGAGGTGCTCGTCGTGCTCGCCGGCGGCAAGGTCGTCCGCTCGGCGGTGTCGGAGGTGCCGGCGAAGGGTCGCGACACGATGGGCGTCGTGTTCGCCCGACCGGACGACGACGACCGCATCATCGCGATCGCGCGCAACAGTGAGCGAAACCTGGAAGAATCAGACGCCGACACGGCGGACGCCGAGAATGACGCCGCCACCGACGGAACCGAGACCGCTGACGCGGCCGAGGCCGGGAAGTAAGGAAGACACCCTGTGAGCACGGTCGCCGAGAAGCTGCAGCGCAAGTCGCAGCGATCCACCCCCACCAAGCAGGTCCGCCTCAAGCTCGTCTACATCGACTTCTGGTCCGCGGTTAAGCTGTCGTTCCTCATCGCCATGTGCGGCGCGATCGTGCTCATCGTCGCGACGTTCTTCATCTGGCTCGTCATGCAGTCCATCGGCATCATCGAGGACATCGACTCGGTCTTCGCGGACATCCTCGGCGACGACGCCGCGAGCCTCGCCTCCATCCTCTCGCTCGGCCAGGTGATGCTCTTCGCGATCATCGTCGGCGTGCTCAACGTCGTCAGCGGCACCGCGCTCGGCGCCATCGGCGCACTGCTCTACAACCTCTCGGTGAAGGTCACCGGCGGGCTGCTGGTGGGCTTCACGAACAACTGATCGGCGAGCATCCGCCCCGATTTCGGGGAAGGTGACCGGGTCGTGTACAGTCATATCCGGTCTGAGGGGATATAGCTCAGGCGGTTAGAGCGCTTCGCTGATAACGAAGAGGTCCGAGGTTCAAGTCCTCGTATCCCCACGCGATCGGGCCCCGTTTCGGCGGGGCCTTTTTCGTGCCCGCACCGCCGCGACGGGTACGCTGGTCGTCGATCGGGGCCTTAGCTCAATTGGTAGAGCGCCTGCTTTGCAAGCAGGAGGTCAGGGGTTCGATTCCCCTAGGCTCCACTGTGCTTCTCTGGCGCGCCGCCGCTCCTGTGGCGCGCTTCCGCTCCGCGTCAGGAGCGCGGTCGCGACGCTCCGCGCTTCCCGCGACGGTGATAGCGCGTCGCCACGTGCTGCGGGTCTGCCAGGCGAGCGCGGTCTGGTTGTCCACCGGACGCTCTCCGTTCTCCCGGGGGATGCCCGGCGCACCTAGCGTGGGAGTCCCGCGACGCCGCCGAACCGGGCACAGTCGCCCGACGGAAGGGGAACCCCGTGCGCACGAAGCGCCCTCTCATCCGCATCCTCTCGCTCACGACCGCGACGACCGTCGCTCTCGGCATCGCCCCGCTCGCCGCGAGCGCGGCGCCGCACGACCCGGCCGGGCCGACCGAGCTGCGCGTCGCCACCTACAACGCGTCCCTCAACCGGGCCGCGGCCGGCGAGCTGGTCGCCGACCTGTCGACGCCCGACGACGCGCAGGCGCAGGCGGTCGCGGAGGTCATCCAGCGCACCGACCCCGACGTCGTGCTCCTCAACGAGTTCGACTACGTGGCCGACGGCGCCGCCATCGACCTCTTCCGTGAGAACTACCTCGAGGTCGGGCAGGACGGCGCCGAGCCGGTGACGTACCCGTACGCCCTCGTCGCCCCGTCCAACACCGGAGTCCCCAGCGGCGCCGACCTCAACAACGACGGCCGGATCGGCGGGGGCGACGACGCCTTCGGCTTCGGCGTCTTCGAGGGGCAGTACGGGATGGCCGTGCTCTCGAAGCACCCCATCGAGCTCGACGCGGTCCGCACCTTCCAGAACTTCCTCTGGAAGGACATGCCGGGCGCACTCCTGCCGGATGACCCGGCGACTGCCGCGCCGAGCGACTGGTTCTCGCCCTCGGAGCTCGACGTCGTCCGGCTGTCGAGCAAGTCGCACTGGGATGTGCCGATCGACGTCGACGGCACGACCGTGCACCTCCTCGCCTCGCACCCGACTCCTCCCACCTTCGACGGGCCGGAGGACCGCAACGGGCGGCGCAACCACGACGAGATCCGCTTCTGGGCCGACTACATCACGCCCGGCAGCGCCTCCCGCTACATCGTCGACGACGCGGGGCGGCGCGGCGGACTTCCCGCGGGCAGCCCCTTCATCGTCGCCGGCGACCAGAACGCCGACCCGCTCGACGGCGACTCGGTCGACGCCGCGATCGACCAGCTGCTCGGGCATCCGTTCATCGTCGATCCGGCACCGCGATCCGAGGGGGCGGTCGAGGCATCGGGGCTGCAGGGCGGCGCGAACCTCGCGCACGAGGGCGACCCCTCGCTCGACACCGCCGACTTCGCCGACGCGGCACCGGGCGACCTCCGCGTCGACTACGTCCTGCCCTCGCGCCGCCTCGCAGTCGCGGGCTCCGGCGTCTTCTGGCCCGTGCTCGCCGACCCGCTCTCGTCGCTCACCGGGGTCTTCCCCTTCCCGACGAGCGACCACCGCCTGGTGTGGGTCGACGTCGCTGTCCGGGGCTGAGCTCTACGGCTGGGCGCGGCGGAACTCCACCGTCGCGTCCAGCCCGCGCTCCGCTCGACGACCGAGCCGCACGCGCGCTCCGCTCGACGAGGCGAGCTCCTGCACGATCGCGAGCCCGAGACCCGTTCCGCCCGGTGTCGCCGATCGGCCCCGCCAGAAGCGGTCGAAGGCGCGGGCGATCTCGTCATCGGAGAGGCCGGGGCCGTCATCCCGCACGCGCAGCGTCGGGTTCGCGCCGCCATCGACCCGGACCTCGAGGGTCGACCCCGGGGGGCTCACCTCCAGTGCGTTGTCCACGAGGTTGTCGACGATCTGCTCCACCGCTCCCGGGATGGCGCGCACGGGGATCGCCGGCTGAGCGGGCACCGCGACCCGGAGGTCGACGCCGAGCTCGGCGCACAGCGGGCGCCATTGCTCGACGTGATCGCGCGCGATCGCGGCGAGGTCGACCGTGATCACCAGGTCGTCGCGGCGCTCGGCCCGGCCGAGCGCGAGCAGCCCCTCGACGATCGCGACCAGACGGTCGGTCTCCGCCTCGGCGGCGGCGATCCGGTCGGCGGCCGCCTCGGGATCGTTCGCCATCAGCTCGCGTGCGCGCTCGAGCCGGAGACGGAGCGCCGTGAGCGGCGTGCGGAGCTGATGCGAGGCATCCGAGGCGAACGATCGCTGCTGCTCGATGAGCGTCGAGACGCGCTCCGCCATCCGGTTGAACGACCTCGCGAGCGTGCGGATCTCGGGCGCCCCGAGCATCGGGTCGGCCCGCGCCGACAGGTCCCCATCGGCGAGGCGCTCGCTCGAGGCCGTGAGGGCGGTGAGTCTGCGGGTCACGGAGGCGGAGAAGACGAACGCCGCGAGGCCGGAGATCAGGAGGGTGATGAGCGCGACGGAGCCGATCACGCCGAGCCGACCGCGAACCGTCTCGTCGATGACCGCGGACGGATATGTGAGCCGCACCGCTCCGACGACGCTGTCGGCGCTGATGACCGGCACCGCGACGTACAGCAGCGACGTGGATAGCGTCTCCGAGTCTCGGGATCCCGTCGCGACGGAGCCACCCAGGGCATCGGCGATCTCGGGGCGCGTGCTGTAGTCGCCGCCGAGGCTCGACTGGTCGTCGTCGCTCGTCACGATCGCGCGACCGTCGCGGTCGACGACCACGACTCGGGCGCCGCTCGTCTCCCGGTACTCGTGCGCGGCCTCCCCGAGCGCATCGGCACCGACGCCGCTCTCCAGCGCCTCCTCGCTGCGACCGGCGAGGATGAACGCGTCGCGCTCGAGACTCGTCGTGAGCCGATCGCGCTCGACCTGCTGCAGGTAGCTCGCGAGCGGCAGCAGCTGGACGAGCAGTACGATGCCGGTGATCGCCATGACCACGCCGATGAAGTGCCACTTCATGAGGGTTCGCCGAGGCGGAATCCGACACCGCGGACCGACTCGATCCAGGCGGGGTCTCCGAGCTTGCGCCGCACGGCCGCCACGTGGGCGTCGAGCGTCTTGGCGGTTCCGAACCAGTCGGTCTCCCACACGTCGCGCAGCAGGTCCGAACGCCGGCACACGGCCCCGCGGTCGCGGTCGAGGTACTCGAGCACGTCGAACTCCTTCGGCGTCAGGAGTATCTCGCGGTCGTCCAGCCGCACGCGGCGCGTGCGTCGATCGATCGCGAGTCGGCTCGAGCCGGCAGGCGGGGGCTCCACCGGCGCGGCGGACCGCGCGGCCGACGCGGAGCGGCGACGCACGGCGCCGATCCGGGCGACGAGCTCGCGCATCCCGAACGGCTTCACGAGGTAGTCGTCGGCTCCGAGCTCGAGCGCCACGACGCGGTCGATCTCGTCGTCGCGCGCGCTCACGATGATGATCGGCAGCTCGCTCGAGGCGCGGACGCGACGGCACAGCTCGGTCCCGTCCATGTCCGGCAGGCCGAGGTCGAGGAGCACGACGTCCGGCTCCTCGCTCTCGATCGCGCGGAGCGCCTCGTCCCCCGTCGCCACCCGGACGACATCCATCGCGCGGGTGGAGAGCGCGTCGACGACGCTGTCCGCGACGGCGTCGTCATCCTCCACGAGCAGCACTCTCATGGGCTCATTCTGCTGCCACGGGAGCGGTGGGATCATCGGCGCGCGTCGATCGCGCGATGGTTCTTGGACGAATCTTGGATGACCGCGCGCCGATCGTGCCATCGCGGCTTCCTAGCGTGGAGGCATGAAGACCTCGCTCTTGCTCTCCATCGCCGGTGTTCTGCTCGCCGCGGGCGGCGCCTACGCGGTCAACACCGCCGTGCTCTCCTCCCCGTCGATCGAGACGATCGGCAATACCGAGACCGCCGCGGTGATCGTCCCCCACCAGAAGACCGTGCCGGGGACGCCCTCGCCGGGCATCCCCTCGTCGGGAGCGACCGCGACGGACGCCGGCCCCGGCGTCTTCGCGGACGACGACTATGACGAGGCCGACGACGCCCTTGAGTCGGGGGACCGGGCGGACGAGGACGAAGCGGGAGACGACGATGAGCTCGGCGACGACGACTGAGCGGCACCCCGCGGCAGCGGCCCGGCGCATCGTCGCCGTGTCGACCACGGCGCTGCTCATCGTCGGCGTCGCTGGCCTGCAGCTGCAGGATCAGGCGGCACAGGCCGACGGCCAGGCCTCGGCGCTGAAGGAGCGCGCGATCACGCAGACCACGATCATCGGGGCACCCGGTCGGGCCGAGCCGAGCTCGAGCGAGTCGCCGGCGGCAGCCGCCCCCTCGGTGGCGAGCGCTCCGACGATCGCCGCGCCCGCGCCGACTCGCGCGCCTGTCGCGGCGACCCCTCCGCGCGCGCCCGCCCCGCAGCCGCGGGCGCCGGCCGACGCGACGAGTCAGGGATCATGACCGCCGTGATCGCCGACGCTCGTCCCGCGAGCCGGCGCGACGATGTGATCCATCGGAGGTTCCGGGCGATGGGAACGCAGGGCTCGGTCGTCGTCGTCGGCGCACCGGCGGAGGTCGCGGCGGGGGCCGTCGAGGAGATCGCCCGCCTGGAGGCGCGCTGGACGCGCTTCCGCGCCGACAGCGATCTCATGCGGCTCGCCCTCGGCGCGGGGGCGGCGCACGCCGTCGATCCGTCGACGGTCGCGCTGATCACGGCGATGCGGGACGGCTGGCACGCGACCGGTGGAGACTTCGACCCGAGCGTTCTGCCCGCCCTGCTCGGGATCGGCTACGACCGCTCGCTCGTCGACGGCGCGCCCGCGCCGTCGCTGCCGCACGGTGCGCGCTCGCGGCACGATCTCGACCTCATCCGCATCGAGGGTGACGCCGTGGCGCTCCCGCACGGCATGGCTCTCGACCCCGGGGGGATCGGCAAGGGCCTCGCCGCCGACCTCGTCGCGGAGCGGCTCATCGAGTCGGGGGCACGGGGTGCCCTCGTCGAGATCGGAGGGGATGTGCGGGCGCGAGGCGAGTCTCCCGACGGTACGGCATGGCGCATCCGCGTCGCCGACCCCGTCGACGCCCGGACGGACGCGGCGCTCGTCCGGATCGTCGAGGGCGCCGTGGCGACCTCGAGCCAGCGCCGTCGACGCTTCCGGGGGGCCGACGGCGTCGAGCGCCACCACATCATCGACCCGCGCACCGGTGGAAGCGCCGACTCGTCCGTCCAGTCCGCGACCGTGATCGCCGCGACCGCCGCGGCCGCGGAGGTGCTCACGAAGCCGGCGTTCGTGCGCGAGCCCGGCGCGTACCTCGCATGGCTCGAGGGGCTCGGCGCCCAGGGCATGCTCATCGACGCCGCGGGCGCGCGGTCGACCACGACCGGATGGCAGGAGTTCTCATGACCGACCCGCACCTGTGGTGGTACGTCACCCGCATCAGCGCGATGCTCGCCTGGATCGTCATGACGATCGCGGTGCTGTGGGGGATCGTCCTGTCGACCCGCATCTTCCGCGGCGCCGACAACCCCGCGTGGCTCCAGGACCTCCATCGGTTCCTCGGCGGAACCGCGGTGGTGCTCACCATCCTGCACGCGGTCTCGCTCATGCTCGACCCGTGGCTCTCGCTCACTCCGCTCGAGGCTCTGGTGCCGTTCGTCGGCGACTTCAAGCCCCTGCCCGTCGCTCTCGGCATCGTGTCGTTCTACGTTCTCGTCGCGGTGCAGTCGAGCTCCCTCCTGAAGGACCGCCTGCCGCGGCGGGTGTGGCGCGGGATCCATCTCTCCAGCTACGTCGCCGTGCTCGCGGTCGCCTTCCACGCCGGAGCGGCGGGCACGGATCGCGGCACCTGGTGGTACCAGGCGGTCGCGACCGTGCTCATCACGGCCACGGTGCTCGCCGCGATCGTCCGCCTCATCATGGCGGGGCGCCGGTCGGGCGAGCGGCCCGCGCCGTCGCATCCGATCGATCCCCGAACGCGAACGCGGATGCGCGTGGTCGCGCTGGACGACATCGCCGACGGTGTGCGCCGCATCCGCCTCGCTCCCGCCGACGGCTCGTCGATCGAGCCGTGGGAGGCCGGCGCGCACATCACCGTCGTGCTGCCGGACGGCGTCGAACGGCAGTACTCCCTCTGCAGCGACCCCGCCGACCGCGACCATCTCGACATCGCCGTCCGCCGCGTGGAGCCGGCCGGGCACGGCAGCGCGTGGATCCACTCGACGCTCGCGCCGGGCGACGAGCTCGAGGTCGTCGGGCCGCGCTGCACCTTCCCCCTGCGACCCGCGCACCGCTACCTGTTCATCGCCGGCGGCATCGGCATCACGCCGCTGAAGGCGATGATCGCGGCCGTGCCCCCGCAGCGCGACTGGCGGCTCGTCTACGTCGGTCGCAGCCGCGCGAGCATGCCCTTCGCCGACGAGCTCGAGCGAACCCACCCCGGTCGGGTGCGCGTCGTCGCGCGCGACGAGCGCGAGGGCCGGCTGCCGCTCACGGAGATCCTCGCGGACGACGCCGAGGTCTACGCGTGCGGACCGACCGGCCTCCTCGATGAGCTCGAGCGCCTCGTTCCCGCCGATCGCCTGCACCTCGAGCGGTTCGTCGCCGTCGATCGGAGCTCGGGGCGGCCCTCGACGCCGTTCGCCGTCCGGCTGGCCCGCTCGCAGCGGATCCTCCGGGTGCCGGCCGACGAGTCGATGCTGCATGCCCTGCAGCGGTCGGGCGTCGCGGTGCCCACCTCGTGCGGCACGGGTGTGTGCGGCACATGCGAGACGAGGGTCGTCGCCGGGGTGCCCGACCACCGGGACTCGGTGATGTCGGACGCGGATAAGGACGAGATCGGCGTCGTCTACCCGTGCGTGTCGCGCGCGAGTTCGGCGGAGCTCGTGCTCGATCTCTGACCCCGCGCACGACGAAGGGCGCCCCGTCGCGGGGCGCCCTTCGCTGGTGCGGTGGTGCGGCGGGTCACATCGCCGTGGAGGTCTCCTCCGGGGTCGCCGACCCGAGGTCGTCGTCGAGGTCGTCCTCGACCCACAGGTCGTCGTCCGGGCGGAACGTCTGCCACGCCGCGTAGGCGATCGCGGCGGCCGCCACCACGCCGAGCCCGATGAGCACGAAGGTGCCGGGACCGGGGGAGCGCTTGACCTCGACGAGCCCGAGCCGCTGGCCGGCCTTCGTCGCGATCTCGGTGCTCGTGCGCGACGCGGTGCGGATCGCCTCGCGCAGGTGCTTGTCGCGGGCGACCTCGACGGCGGCCACGGCCGACCCGAGCGCACCAGAGATCGCGGGCAGGATGTCGTCGGTGACGGTCGACTTCGTGGCGTGCGTCGCGTGACGGACGGCGTCGACGCTCGCGTCGATGCCGGGCTGCACCCGGCGCTCGTACGAGTCGCGGACGCGCGGACCGACGTCCTTGCGGGCGACGACCGACGCCTGCCGGCCCGCATCCCGCAGCACCTTCGACGCGTGATCGAGCACCTCGCGCTGCTCGTTCCAGACGTTCTCGGCCGCGCCGCGCAGCTTCTTCAGCTCGCGGCGCCGCTTGCGTGACAGCTCCATGCGGTCCTCCCAGGGGTGCGATCGGTAGCGTGCGCCTCCCATCCTGGCACTGCGGCTCCGGGGCCCCAACCCGCGCAGACGTAACGCTCAGGAAGCGCCCGGCGCGCACCGTGGAAGAATGACCGCTATGTCGATCCACACCGCAGTCGCGACCGTCCACACCACGCTCGGCGACATCACGATCAACCTCTACGGCAACCACGCCCCGAAGACCGTGGCGAACTTCGTCGGTCTGGCGACCGGCCAGCTCGAGTGGACCCACCCCGCCACCGGCCAGAAGACCACCGACCCGCTCTACGACGGCGTGATCTTCCACCGCATCATCAAGGACTTCATGCTCCAGGGCGGCGACCCGCTCGGCCAGGGCATCGGCGGCCCCGGCTACGAGTTCGACGACGAGATCCACCCCGAGCTGCAGTTCGGCGAGCCGTTCCTGCTCGCCATGGCGAACGCGGGCAAGCGCGGCGGTCGCGGCACCAACGGCTCGCAGTTCTTCATCACGACCGTTCCCACCCCGTGGCTCAACGGCAACCACACGATCTTCGGCGCCGTCGCCGACGAGGACTCGAAGGCCGTCGTGAAGGCCATCGAGGCCGTGCCGACCGACGGCCGCGACAAGCCCCTCACCGATGTCGTGATCACGGGCATCGAGGTCGTCGAGGTCTGATGAGCGACGCGGCTCCCGGCGGCTCCGCGCCGGAGGCGGGCGTCAGCGTCTGCTACCGGCACGGAGATCGCCGGAGCTTCGTGCGCTGCCAGCGCTGCGGCCGCGTGGTCTGCGGCGAGTGCCAGACCCCGGCCGCGGTCGGGGTTCACTGCCCTGAGTGCACGGCCGCGGCACGGGCATCCGCCCCGAAGCCGCGATCGGCGATCGCGCGCGCCTTCCGTCCCGGATCCCGCACGCCCGTCGTGACCTACTCGATCCTGGCGGTCACGGTCGCGGTGTTCCTCCTGCAGCAGGTGACCGGCGGGGCCGTCACCCAGCTGCTGCTCTACTGGCCGCCGCTCACGCCGACCGAGCCGTGGCGGATGCTCACGGCCGCTCTCGTGCACAGCGAGCGGTCGCTGTTCCACATCCTGTTCAACATGTACTCGCTGTTCGTGCTCGGCCCGCTGCTCGAGGGGCTCATCGGTCGGGCGCGGTTCCTCGCCGTGTACGTGCTCTCGGCGTTCGGCGGCTCGCTCGCCGTCCTCTATCTCGACCCGGCGCAGGCGGTCGTCGGGGCATCCGGAGCGATCTTCGGGATGCTCGGCGCCTTCTTCGTCATCCAGCGACGTCTCGGCGGGCGGAGCGCGCAGCTCATCGTCCTCATCGGCATCAACCTGGCGATCGGCTTCATCGTGCCGGGGATCTCGTGGCAGGCGCACGTCGGAGGTCTGGTGGTCGGGGCGCTCGCGGCTCTCATCATGGTCCGCACGCGGCGCATCGACGAGCGGCGGACGCAGAGCGTGCTGCTCATCGGGCTCGGCGCCGTGCTCGTCCTCGCGACGATCGCCCGATTCGCGCTGATCTAGCCCGCGAAGTTATCCACAGGTGATTCCACACTGGGGATAGTCACACCGTTGTAGTTCCACCCCCTCTTCGGGGGATGACCGGACGGTGAACGGGAGGTCGACGGATGGCGCCGGCTACCGCCAGCGCGTGGTCATCAGGAAGCCGATGAACATGATGCCGAAGCCGACCATGATGTTCCACGGGCCGAGAGCCGGAACGGGCCACGAGGTCTGGCTCAGGTAGTAGACGATGATCCACAGCAGACCGACGAGCATGAAGCCGAACATCACGGGCTTGAACCAGACCGGGTTGGGGGCGTCCTTGCCGCTCGGGGTCTCGGGGTTCTCTGCGTTGCGAGTGGTTCCACGGGCCATGGGGGACAGTCTAACGGTGCGGCCTACAATGACCGCATGCCCGAGCAGCCTCCGCCGCGCCCGCGTGCGCCCCGACGCCTCAGCGTCGTCGGGGTTCTCGGCGAGCTGCTCATCACCGTCGGCGTGCTCGTGCTGCTCTTCATCGGCTGGTACGTCTGGCTCAACGACATCATCGTCGGCGGCGAGCAGACGCAGGCCGCGGTGGAGCTGCAGCAGCAGTGGGCCGAGCAGTCGCGCGGCGAGCGCGGGGAGGACGCCCCGCCGCCTCCGCCGGTGTACGAGGGCCAGAGTCCTGACGCCGCCCCGGTGCGCGCCGAGCCCGGTGGCGTGAACGACGCCCTCGCCACGCTCATCGTCCCGCGATTCGGTGCCGACTACGCCCGCACGATCGGGCAGGGCATCGACGTCCGCGACGTGCTCAACAGCCGGCGCACCGGAGTGGGCCACTACCCGGGCACTCAGATGCCCGGCGAGCTCGGCAACTTCGCCATCGCCGCTCATCGCAACGCGAACGGCGCACCCTTCGGCCGCCTCGTCGATCTCCGCGTCGGCGATCACGTCTACGTCGAGACCGCCGACGGCTGGTACGAGTACACCTTCCGCGGCCTCGAGTACGTGGCGCCGACCCAGGTCGACGTCATCGCGCCCGTCCCGCGCGATGCCGGCGCCGACCCGGCCGAGCGCATCCTGACGATGACGACGTGCAACCCCCTGTTCTCGACCGCCGAGCGCGCGGTCGCGTACTCCGTCATGACCGCGTGGTACCCGCGCGAGGGCGGCATGCCCGCCGAGCTCAGCGAGCTCGGCCAGGGGGAGGCCTGATGTACGCGGCGCTGTGGCGCGCCCTGCCCGGGCCGGTGTGGCTGCGAGTGCTGATCGTTCTCGTGCTTCTCGCGGGCATCCTGTGGGCCCTCGCGTACGTCGTGTTCCCGTGGGCGGCGGACGTCCTGCTTCCTCAAGACGTGACCGTGGAAGAGTAGGGCCGTGCGCGTTCTCGTCATCGACAACTACGACAGCTTCGTCTACACCCTCGACGGCTACCTGCAGGAGCTCGGGGCCGAGACGGAGGTGGTCCGCAACGACGTCGTGGCTCCCGAGCGGGCGGCCGAGCTCATCGCCGGCTACGACGCCGTGCTCGTCTCGCCCGGCCCCGGCACGCCCGCCGACGCGGGCATCTCGGTCGCGGTCGTGCGCGCGGCGATCGCGACCTCGACGCCGCTTCTCGGCGTCTGCCTCGGGCACCAGGCGATCGCCGAGGCGCTCGGTGCGACGGTCACGCACGCCGAGGAGCTCATGCACGGCAAGACGTCGATGATCGAGCACGACGACAGCTCGCTCTTCGCCGACGTGCCCCAGCCGTTCCGCGCGACCCGGTACCACTCGCTCGCCGTCGTCGACGGCACCGTGCCCGCCGAGCTCGAGGTCACCGCGCGCACGCCCGGCGGGGTCATCATGGCGCTGCGGCACCGCGACGCCCCGGTCGTCGGCGTGCAGTTCCACCCCGAGTCCGTCCTCACCGAGGGCGGCTACCGGATGCTCGGCAACTGGCTCGCCGACGCCGGGCTCCCCGGCGCGCGCGAAGCGGCCTCGACGCTCAGCCCGCTCGTCTCGCCGAGCGTCCGCACGAGCTAGAGCCCGCCGCGACCGCGGCCTCGCGGTCGCCGCTGCCGGCGTCGCCGCTCAGCCGTCGTTCCCGCGACCGTTGCCCGGCCCGCCGGTGCCGTCCGTGCCCGTGGTGTCGCCCGTCGAGCCACCGGCGACGCCCGAGCACCAGGTGAGGGTGATCTCGGAGTTCTGCGGCTGATCGCCCGGCGCGAGCGACTGGTTCGTGACGAGCCCGCCGGAGCAGCCGTTGTTCCCCTGCACCCGGATCTGCAGCTGCAGCGGGCTCAGCTGCGCCGTCGCGTCGCCGATCGGCAGGTTGCGCACGTCGGGCACGGTGATGAGCCCCGACGAGATGACGATCGCGATGGTGTCGCCCTCGCGGACCTCCGCCCCGACCGCCGGGTCGGTGCGGATCACGATGTCCTTGCGGATGTTCGGCGAGTTCTCGGCCGTGATCGTTCCGACGCGCAGGCCCACCGCTTCGATCGCGACCTGCGCGTCGGCGAGCGACAGGCGGTCGATGTTGGGCACCTGGACGGTGGGCGGCCCGGTGGAGACGTAGACGCGCACCTCCTGCCCGGGCGACACGGTGACGCCCGCCGCCGGCACGGTGCGCAGGATGTCGCCTTCGGGGACGTCGGCGCTCGCCTCGCGGAACGGGTTGGGGGTGAGGCCGTCGTCGACGAGCCGCTGCGCGCCGTCCTCGTAGGCCTGGCCGGTGACATCCGCCACCGTCACCGAGATCGAGGGCGCGAGCTGCGTGCGCTCGAGGTTGAAGGCCCAGAACAGCACCGAGGCGACGACGACGGCGAGGACCGCGATCCCGGCCCAGATCCAGGCGACCGGCGGGCGGCTCTGCGTGCGGGTGCGGCGCTCCTCGTCATCGACGCTCAGCTGCCGCATGGCCGCCTCGGTGTCGGCGGTCGCCTGCGGGTTGACCCCGAAGAGCGTGGCGCTGAAATCGGTGGGGGCGTCGACGCGCTTCGGCGGGACCTGGCCCGCGGCGGCCGCCGCGACATCCGACCGGAAGTCGGCGGCGGTCTGGAAGCGCTCGAAGCGGTCCTTCGCGAGGGCGTGCAGCACGACGGCGTCGAGCGCGGGCGAGATCGAGGGCACGATCGTGCTCGGCGCGACGGGCGCCTCGCTCACGTGCTGGTAGGCGACGGCCACGGGGGAGTCGCCGCGGAACGGCGCGCGCCCGGTCAGCATCTCGAAGAGCACGACGCCCGTGGAGTACAGGTCGCTGCGGGCGTCGACCGTCTCGCCGCGCGCCTGCTCGGGCGAGAAGTACTGCGCGGTGCCGAGGATGGTGCTCGTCTGGGCGACCGTCGCCGCGGAGTCGGACACCGCGCGCGCGATGCCGAAGTCCATGACCTTCACCTGGCCGGAGTTCGTGATCATTATGTTGCCCGGCTTGATGTCGCGATGCACGACGCCGGCGCGGTGCGAGTACTCGAGCGCGGTGAGCACGCCCTCGATGATGCGCGTCGCCTCGGCGGGGTCGACGGGACCGTCGGCGATGACGTCCTTCAGCAGCCGGCCCTCGACGTGCTCCATGACGATGAAGGGCGAGATCGTCTCGCCGCCGCCCGGCTCGGTCACCGACTCCTCGCCGGCGTCGAAGACGCGGACGATCGTGGGATGCGCCATGCGCGCGGCGGCCTGGGCCTCCTGGCGGAAGCGGGTGCGGAAGACGGGGTCGCTCGCGAGGGAGGACTTCAGGAGCTTGACGGCGACGCGACGGCCGAGCCGGGCATCCGTCGCGATGTGGACGTCGGACATGCCGCCGCGACCGATGAGGGAGCCCAGCTGGTAGCGGCCCGCGAGCAGGCGCGCGCTCTGAGCCGTTCCGTCGATCATGCTGTGGGAGTCCTTGCTGTCACCTGGTGCGGTCGGGCCCCAGTGTACGGGGCGTACCCGCGAGCGCCGCGAAGGCGGAGGGTCAGCCCTCGGCGGGCGGCGGCTCGACCGGCGGCGCCGCCGCCGGCTCGATCGGCACGGCGAGCTCGGCGGAGCGCTCCGACTGCAGATCGCCGCACAGGGCCGTGTAGGTCACGCGCAGCTGCCCGCTGTCGGCGAGCGTCACGACGAGCGACGTCGCCTCCGCGGGGAGCGGGTTCGCCTGCGCGGGCGAGCCGCCGACGATCGTGAAGTTGTACCCGGTGAGCGAGTAGCCGGCGGGGCAGCCGGTGTAGCTCGGCCAGCTCAGCGTGACGTCCTCTCCGCCGGGGTACGGCCCCGAGCCCGGGTCGATCGCGAGGCTCGACGGGGCCGGCGGCGTCGGGATGTCGGTGTAGAAGTACACGGTGATGAGCGTGCCGGGCTGCACCTCGCCGCGCGGGTTCACGCGGTACGACAGCCCGACCTGGTCGCCGCTCGGGGCGATGTTGCCGTCGACCGCATCGAGGCGCAGGCCGAGCTGGGCGATCTTGTCCTCGACGGCGGCGCGGGTGAGGCCGACCCACTCCTCCTCGGTGATGATGACCGCTTGCGGGGTTGGCGTCGCGGAGGGCGATGTGCTCGGCGTCGTGACGGTCGGCGTCGGCGAGGGGGTCCCTGCCGGGTCCTCGTCGTTAGGCGCGACGAAGATCGCGATGAGCGCGCCGACGATGAGCACGAGCAGCAGGCCGATGAGGGCGATGAGCGGCCACGTCCAGGGGGAGCGCCGGGTCTCGGTCGTCGTCGTCTCGGTGGTGGCGGATGCGCCCGCGGCTCCCGCGGTCGAGGGCATCACGCGCGTGGCGCCGTCCGCCGCCGACGGCATGACCCGCGTCGCGGCGGTCGCGGCGGCGGCCGCGGCCACTCCGCCGATGCCGGCGACGATCGCCGTGGCGCCCGCGACGTCGCCGCGGCGCAGCGCCTGGGCGGCGCGGGCGAAGTGCTGGGCGGAGGCGGGGCGCTGATCGGGCTTCTTCGCGATCGCGGAGAACACGAGGTTGCGCACGGGCTCCGGCACCGTGACGGGAAGCTCGGGCGGCTGGTCGTTGATGTGCGACATCGCGATCGCCACCTGCGACTCGCCCGTGAAGGGGCGGCGGCCGGCGAGGGCCTCGTAGGCGACGATGCCGAGCGAGTAGACGTCGGTCGACGGCGATGCGGGATGCCCGCTCGCCTGCTCGGGCGACAGGTACTGCACCGTGCCCATGACCTGGCCGGTCGCGGTGAGCGGCACCTGGTCGGCGATGCGCGCGATGCCGAAGTCGGTGATCTTGACGCGGCCGTCGGGCGTGATGAGCAGGTTGCCGGGCTTGATGTCGCGGTGCACGAGGCCGGCCTGGTGGGCGGCGTGCAGGGCGGATGCGGTCTGCGCGACGATGTCGAGCACCTGGTCGGTGGAGAGCACGCGCTCGCGCTCGAGCACGGTCGACAGGGCCTCGCCGGGGACGAGCTCCATGACGAGGAAGGCGCTGCCCTCCTCCTCGCCGTAGTCGTAGACGTTGGCGATGCCCTCGTGGTTGACGAGCGCTGCGTGGCGGGCCTCGGCGCGGAAGCGCTCGAGGAAGCCCGGGTCGCCGAGGTACTCGTCCTTGAGGATCTTGATCGCGACGGTGCGCCCGATGACGAGATCGGTCGCCTGCCACACCTCGCCCATGCCGCCGATCGCGATCCGGGAGAGCAGCTGATACCGCCCACCGAAGGTGAGCCCGCTCGTGGGTCTCATCTGTTCAGCACCGCCTCAAGTACCTGTTTCGCGATCGGAGCCGCGACGCGGTTTCCGAAGGCGGTCTGGCCGAAGCCGCCGCCATCCTCGACCACGACCGCGATGGCCACCTGCGGGTCGTCCGCCGGGGCGAACCCGGTGAACCACAGGGTGTAGGGAGCCTCGCCGCCGTTCTCGGCGGTGCCCGTCTTGCCCGCGACCGCGACTCCTTCAATTGTCGCATTGCTCGCGGCGCCGTTCGCGACGCCGTCGACCATGAGCTGCGTCATGATCGAGGCCGTCTCGCGGCTGATGGGCTGGCTGAGCAGCACGGGCTCGTCCTCCTGGACGATCGAGAGGTCGGGCGCGATCACACGCTCGACGAGCGTGGGCTGCATGAGGTTGCCGCCGTTGGCGATCGCGGCGCTGATCATCGCGATCTGCAGCGGCGTCACGCGCACGTCGTACTGGCCGAAGCTCGAGAGCATGAGCTGCGCGTCGTCGAGGCCGCTCGGGAACGTGCTCGCCGTCGCCCGCATCGGGATCTCGACGCGCGTGCCGAAGCCGAAGGCCTGCGCGTACTCCGAGATCGTGTCCTCGCCGAGAGCGAGACCGAGCTGCGCGAAGGGGATGTTGCAGCTCAGGCGCAGCGCCGTGGCGATCGTCACGGTGTCGCCGCCGCCGCATGCGCCGCCCTCGGAGTTGGAGATGACGCTCGACGAGTTCGGCAGCTCGAGGGTCGGCGGGTTCGGGAACTCCGACTCCGGCTCGAACTCGCCGCTGTCGATCGCCGCGGACGCCATGAGCACCTTGAAGACGGAGCCCGGGAAGTAGAGGTCTCCGGCGATGGCGCGGTTGACGAGCGGGTCGTCGGGGTTGTTGATGAGTTCCTCGTACGCCGCGAGCACGGCCTGCGTGTCGTGCGCCGCCAGGCGGTTGGGGTCGTAGGAGGGCTTGGAGACCATGGCGAGGATGCGCCCGGTCGACGGCTCGATGGCGACCACCGACCCCTGCTGGTCGCCCAGGGCATCCCACGCCGCCTGCTGCACGACGGGGTCGACGGTGAGCTCGACCGCCGCGCCGCGCGGGCTCTGACCCGTGACGAGCGCACCGAGCTGGTCGAGGAACTGCTCGTTCGCGGTTCCGGAGAGGAAGTCGTTGAGCTCGCCCTCGATGCCCGTCGTGCCCTGATTGAGCGTGAAGTATCCGGTGATCGCGGCGTACAGCTCGGGCTGCGTGTAGGTGCGCAGGAACTCGTACTGGGTGTCGACCGGCACCGACTCGGCGATGGGGGTGCCGTCGACGAGGATGGGGCCGCGCTCGGCCGAGTAGCTCTCGTACAGGGTGCGGGAGTTGCGGCCGTCGGCGCGCAGCTCGTCGACGGCGAAGACCTGGATGACGCTCGTCGAGACGAACAGGGCCAGGAACATCGTCAGTGCGACGATGCTGACGCGGCGGAGCTCCTTGTTCATTCGTCCACCACCAGTCGTGGCTGGTGCCGCACCTCGTCGGAGAGGCGCAGCAGGAGGGCGGCGATGATCCAGTTGGCGACGAGCGAGGAGCCGCCCGCGGCGAGGAACGGCGTCGTGAGGCCCGTGAGCGGGATCACCCGGGTGACGCCGCCGACGACGACGAAGACCTGCAGCACGATGACGAACGAGAGGCCGACGGCGAGGAGGCGACCGAAGTCGTCGGTGCCGTTGAAGCCGATGCGGAAGCCCCGGGCGACGAACAGCAGGTACAGGCCGAGGATGGCGAAGAGACCGACGAGGCCCAGCTCCTCGCCGAGGCTCGCGATGATGTAGTCGCTCTCGGCGAGCGGGGTGATCGTGGGGTCTCCCTGGCCGAGGCCGCGGCCGACGAGCCCGCCGTGCGCCATGCCGAACAGACCCTGCACGAGCTGGTAGCTGCCGCCCTGCGCGTCGTACACCGCGGGGTTGAACGAGTCGAGCCACGCGGCGAAGCGGCCCTCGACGTAGGTGAGGGTGCGGCTCGCGATGGCGGCGCCGCCGAGGAACAGGCCGAGACCGATGAGCACCCAGCTGAGCCGGCCGGTCGAGACGTAGATCATGACGACGAAGAGGCCGAAGTAGAGCAGCGAGGTGCCGAGGTCGCGCTGGAAGATCAGCACGCCCATCGCGGCCACCCAGATGATGAGGATGGGCCCGAGGTCGCGCGCGCGCGGCAGCTGCAGGCCGAGAATGCGCCGCCCGACCAGCGAGAGCGAGTCGCGCGCGGTGACGAGGTACCCGGCGAAGAACACCGCGAGCGCGATCTTCGCGATCTCGCCGGGCTGGAACGTGAAGCCCGCGATCTGGATCCAGAGGCGCGCGCCGTTGAGCGTGAGACCGATGCCGGGGAGCATCGGCAGCAGGAGCAGGACGATGCCGACGAACATCGCCACGTAGCGGTAGCGGGCGAGGACGCGGTGGTTGCGGATGGCGATGATGACGCCGAGGGCGATGACCATCGCGAGGCCCGTCCACACCATCTGCCGGACGCCCTGACCCTCCCACCCGCTGAGGCCGCGGGCGAGGTCGATGCGGTAGATCATGGCGATGCCGATGCCGTTGAGCGTCGTGGCGATGGGGAGGATGAACGGGTCGGCGTCGCGCGCCACGACGCGCATGGCCACGTGCATGCCGAGAGCGAGCATCCCGAGCGCAGCCGCCTGGAGGAGGAAGCCGGGGTCGATCTCGCCGTTCACGCCGAGCTGCACGAGCACGAAGGCGGTGCCGCTGATGCCGATCGCGACGAGCAGCAGGAACAGCTCGAGGTTGCGCAGCTTCGACGGCTGCCGAACGGTGATCGCGATCGACTTCGTGAAGGTGGGGAGGCTGTCAGTCGGCGGCACGCTCGAGCCTCTCGATGATCGACAGCGCGTCCTGGAGGTCGTCGGCGTTGATGGTCGCCTCGACGGTCTGCCGGCTGAACGGCGGGAGGTCGTCGAGCGCGATGTCGGTCTCGCGGTAGACGCTCGACAGCGGGATGGGCCCGATGCCCTGCTGGACGCCCTGGAAGATCGCGACGTTGCCGTCGACGACGCCGACGAAGTAGCGCGACTGCGTGTAGCGGTAGCCCGCGACCGCAGCGGTGACGATGAGCGCGACGATGAGGAGGATGCCGACCGACCAGGTGATGCGGCGGCGGATGCGACGGCGACGGTCCTCCGCGATGAGCTCGCGCAGGAACTCCTCGCTCTCCGGCTCGAAGTGCTCGTCCTCGGCGACGCTCGTCATGAGCGGGTGCAGCAGCAGGGCCGGCAGGCGCACGCCGCGGCGCGAGGTGTCGACCTCGAAGGTCAGGGGCGCGCCGGCCGAGCCGACCATGACGGGCTGGCTCGTCGCGCTCGAGGGGCCGTCGTCGACGCCGACGAGGACGACGGTGACGTTATCGGGGGCGCCGTGATCGAGGCTCTCGTCGATGAGCGCCTGGCCGGCGAGGGCGGCGTCGGGCTGCTCGGCGAGGATCTCGGCGACCTTCTCCTCGGTGACGTACCCGCTGAGTCCGTCGGAGCAGAGGAGCCAGCGGTCGCCGGGGAGGGTGTCGAGCACCATCGTGTCGATCTCGGGGTTGAGGTCGACGTCGCCGAGCACGCGCATGAGCACCGAGCGCCGGGGGTGCACGGCGGCCTCCTCGGGCGTGATGCGGCCGCTGTCGACGAGGCGCTGCACGAAGGTGTGGTCCTTGGTGATCTGCTCGAGCGAGTCCTCGCGGAAGCGGTAGATGCGCGAGTCGCCGATGTGAGCGATGACGACCTTGTCGCCGACGCGGATGAGCCCGCTGACGGTCGTGCCCATGCCAGTGAGCTCGGGGTGCTCGAAGACGGTCTCGGCGAGCTCCTGGTTGGCCTCCAGCAGCGCCTGGCTGAGCACCTGCTCGGCCTCCTCGACCGAGTCGTACGCCCGATCGGTGTGCGCGATCGCCTGGATGGCGAGCGCCGAGGCGACGTCACCGCCCGCGTGGCCGCCCATCCCGTCGGCGACGACGAAGAGGTGCTCGCCGGCGTAGCCCGAGTCCTGGTTGTTGGCTCGGATCTTTCCGACGTGCGAGAGGGCGACTGTGCGGCTCGTCATCGACCTACCGTCGCAGCTCGAACGTCGTCGTCCCGATGCTGACCGGGGTGTTCAGGGGCACGGGGGTCGGAATGCTGACGCGCTTGCCGTTCAGGAAGGTGCCGTTGGTGGAGTCGAGGTCCTGGATCATCCACTGGTCGCTCCAGAGCATGAGGCGCGCGTGGTGGGTGGAGGTGTAGTCGTCGCGGATGACGAGGCCGGAGTCGGCGGAGCGTCCGATCGTGAGCTGGTCCTCGCCGAGCTCGAGCTCCATGCCCTCCTTCGCGCCGGAGGTGATGACGAGGCGGCGGGCGACGGGCTCGTCGGCGACCTGCTGCGCGGTGGGCGCCGGGGCCGCGGCGGCGGGGGGCGCGATCGCCTCGGTGCGGGCGGTCGCGCTTCCGGCGGCAGCGGGGGCCGGTGCGGGGGCGGGCGGGGCGGATGCTGCGCTCGCGCCGTTCTGCGCGGGCAGTCGGCGCACCTTCTGCCCGAAGAGGTCGCTGCGCAGGGCGTAGACGATGGCGAAGACGAACGCCCACAGCAGGATGAGGAAACCGATGCGGAGGATGAGGAGGGTGAGTTCGCTCAACGTGGTCCTCCTCGGGTGCTTCCGCCTCTCGGCGGCTCGGACTGGGCGAGCACCCGGAAGAGGATGCGGGTGCGCCCGATCTGGATCACGCTATCGGGAGGCAGGGCCGCCTGGGTGAACGGCTCCCCATTGAGGAGCGACCCGTTGGTGGAGCCGAGGTCGTTGACCTGGCCGCGCGTGCCGTCCCAGAGGATCTCGATGTGCTTGCGGCTCGTGCCGGAGTCGTCGAGCGTGATGTCGGCCTCGGAGCCGCGGCCGACGATCGTGCGCGAGGTCATGAGCGGGTATCGCTTGCCGTCGATGTCGAGGACGGGGTTCCAGACCACCGCGCCCTTGATGGTGTGCGAGTCGACCTGGATGACGCCCTCGGAGAGGCTGTCGTCGGCCTGCAGGGTGATCCGGATGCCGCCGGGGAAGGTGTAGCGCTGCGCGGTCGCGTGCTTCTGCACGAGCTGGGTGAGCTCGTCGGTGAGCGATTCGCCGAGCGAATCCATGCGCTGCTTGTCGGCGGGGGAGAGCCGGACGGTGAGGTCGTTGGGGGCGAGGATGCGGTCGCGGGAGACGACGGCGGCCTTCGTGTCGAGCTCGCGTCGGAGCGCGGCGGAGATCTCGAGCGGCTGCACGCCGCTCTTGAAGGTCTTGGCGAACGCACCGCCGACGGCGCGCTCGAGACCGCGCTCGAAGCTGTCGAGAAGCCCCACGGCAAGCGTCCTTCCCTGGCAGTTGACCCTCTGAGGATAGTGGGGTGCTCTGAACGGCGCCCCCACCGCGCCTTTTCGCCGGCACGCGCTGTGATAATCTCGCTGGGCTGGCGGGGTTCCGACCCCGACTCGCGCGAGTGGCGGAATTGGCAGACGCGCTGGCTTCAGGTGCCAGTGCCCTTACGGGCGTGGGGGTTCAAGTCCCCCCTCGCGCACGCGGCCCTCTCTTCTCGAGAGGTTCGGTGCGCGGATGAACGGCCTCGGTCTTCGGATCGGGGCCGTTTCGCGTTTCCGGGGTCAGTGGGGCGGGGCCGACGGGGCGGCCGCAGCCGGCTGAGCGTGGACGGCTTCGCCTCGCGGGCACTACCGATGTAGAGGAGTGTCGTAACACGCTTCACTTTCCGGTCGCCTTCGCGAAGTCCGCCCGGTGGTCCCGCAGCGGGTGCCGTGACGAACGTGATGAAGCAGACCGAGAGCGGCAGGCCGTTCGATGCGGGCTCCTTCGCCCGCGACACTCTCATCGGGGGCGCGGCCGGGTTCCTTGGCGGTGCGGCCGGGCCGGTTCTGGGCGCTGCGGTGCGCGGTGTGACGAGCACCGGTGCAGGTGCTGCGGCGATCGCGGCAACGCGCAGCTCGGTGCAGAACGCTCTCAGCCGCGCTCCGTCGTTCCGTCCGTCGGCGGCGCCCGTGCGGCCGACTGCCATGGCTGGTGGTGGGTCGAAGCCGTCGGGCATGTCGTCGGCAGGTGCCTCCTGCCGGACCAACAGCTTCGTTCCGGGCACGTTGGTGCTGATGGGTGACGGTCAGGCCAAGCCGATTGAGGATGTCCGGCTCGGCGACACGGTGCTGGCTGCGGATCCTGAGACGGGTGAGTTCGGGTCGCGGCCGGTGACGGCGCTGATCGAGGGTACGGGTGTGAAGGAGCTCGTGACCGTCACGACCGAGCATGGGTCGGTGGTCGCCACGGCGGGGCATCCGTTCTGGAGCGAGTCGGATGCGGCGTGGGTGGACGCGGGAGACCTTGAGGTCGGGGATGCTGTGCTCGAGGCTGACGGTGGCACGAGTGTGGTGACTGCTCTGGCCGAGGTGGTGCAGCCGGCGACGGTGCGGAACCTGACGGTGGCGGATCTCCACACGTACTTCGTGGTGGTGGGGGATGCGCCTACGCTGGTGCACAATTGCGGCGGTAGCGAAATTCCCTTTGGCCCGGCACCAGAAAAGGTGGCGAAAACCCTTGATCGCGTCGACTCCGTTGGGGCCCCGTTTCCTAACACCAGTGGGGGAAGGATCTGGCGAAATGATCGCTCGCAACTTCCAAATAGGACATCAGATGGGAATGCCGTGACATATCGTGAATGGGACGTAGACCCGCGAATCCCTGGCTTCTCGCGTAACGCTGACAGACTAGTCACCGGATCAAACGGGTCGGCCTATTACACGAATGATCACTATGGTTCCTTCTTCATGATCCGTGGGTCGGCGAAATAATGAAGACTGCAAGTGGGGCTCACGAATTCACTCCAAGAGACATCGCGTTCCTAGACAATTCGATTCTGCATACTCAGCCTTTGATGCACCTGCTGCCACCCGATGAGGTTCGACTAGTGAGAGGTGCACAATGCAAAACCAGGGCAGGTCTCTTCAACGAGTTCTCCGCCGCATTGCAGTTCCCATGGTACTTCGGCCACAACTGGGACGCGTTCGATGAATGCCTGCACGACGTAGGTGAATGGATGATCGAGGCAAAGTCGCTCACTGTAGTCATTTCAGAGTCGTCGATGTTGCTTACTGATGAGGAGAGCGAAAGCGAGTTTCATGTTTTCACCCGCATCATGCGGCGAGTCGTTCGTTTCGATGCAGCAGAGTCTGAATGGCTTGGCCAAAACTTTGCGCACTTTGTCCCATTGTCGCTCGTGCTAATCGAGAGTGCGGACAAAATCGAGGGTGTCTCGAACAGATGGACATCGTCAGGGCCTTGAGTGTGATCAAAAATCCGCGAATTGTCGTGCACCCCTGGTTGTTGATGAAGCAGGAGCTGAGGTTTGACGCAATTCGCGTAACTCGCACATCGCTAGGGAACCACACGCCGATTAGTTGGGACCTGCCGTGACCGACAAGGGCTATGGCATTCCGGCGCTCCGCGACGTGTATCTCGAAGGCAGTTGGGTCTTGGGATTCACGATCCGGCCAGATTCCTTCACCATGCGCGTGGAGTTCGTTCTCCTGCCAACACACCCGGCATATCGAAAACCGCAACATGGGGAGATGTACTCCTACCGCCGAGGCGATCTTTCGTTCGAACACTTCGCGACTTTTGAGTGGAAACCTGCGGGCTTCCGGCCTGCAACGGACGCGAAGGGTGAGGTTGACTACGGATCGATTGATTTACTCCAGGCGGACCACGAGGTTGTCCAAATCGAGGGTGACTTTGGTGTAATTCGCGTTATGGGAGGATCCGTTGCGATGAATCTGCTGGGTCCGTGAGCCGAATCGGCCGATCTGCCCGGCTTGTATCTCCTTTCTCGAAGAGGCGGGCGCAACGATCACGCGTCCGACGAGAGCGTGGTGGTTCTGGTGAGTCACCGCGCATATGACGAGCAATCCGTGCTTGATCGGCTCGCTCGGCTAGAGCGTCGTTCAAGGACTGCATTTGCGGCATCTTGTGCGCAGCGCTTGCTGCCGCTGTTCGAGCGCTACGCGCAGTCAACGGGCGACCCGGGGCTGGGCGCGCGGCTGGGGAACGTCGTGGCAGCGGCGTGGGATGTCGCCTCCGGTTCGGGTGCTGACGTAAGTGCGCTCCAAGCCGAGGCGGAGGCGATGGTGCCCTCACACCGCGACGGCTGGACCTTTGAGATGGGCTATGGACAAAACGCGGCCGCTGCTGCCGCATACGCCATCAGGACATGGCTGACCGACGACGCGCAGGAGGCGGCGTGGGCGGCGCGACAGGTCTACGAGCTAGCTGACTATGCCGTGTTACACGGCAGCTCGGAACTTGACCTGAACGAACCCGGAGCGGAGTCGCAGATTCTGGCATCGGAGATCGTCCAGGGGGTGCTCGAGGCACTTGCTCAGTCTCTGGACGCCGTAGAGGCGGGCCCACCGACCTGGGACGAACTGCAGGAGACAGCGGCGGCGCAGGGCCGGGCCTGGGCTGACGCGATGCCCTGAACCCCGTCATTTCTCCGCTGTCGCTGGCGAGGACCTTGAGTCTGGTTTGGGTGACGAGGGGCGTCGATGATGCTGATGACTCGGGTGAAGTCTTCTTTTGAACGAGTTGGGCAACGAATACTTGTTTGGGGGATGACTTCCCCGATAACGCGGGAATAGGACATCGGGCGTACCGCTAGAGGTCACGTGTCACGCGGTTCATGGGGTTTCTTGAACACCCCACGCGGCCCTCTCTCCTCGAGAGGTTCGGTGCGCGGATGAACGGCCCCGGTCTTCGGATCGGGGCCGTTTCGCGTTTCCGGGGTCCGCGTTCGGCGTCGGGCACCCGATCCGGGCCCAACGGACCCACCGAGCTGGGGCGCGCTGCTGGCACTGCAGATGTTGAGGAGCGTCGCAATTGGCCTCAGTTTCTACCTGCGTTGGCGGCTCGGTCGCCCGTCGTCCACCGGCGGGTGTGGACGCCGAGGGAAGCTCTCGAGATAGTGGTCACCAATGAACGCAGCGGAGGGGTCGTCGGTGAAGAGCACGTTGAAGAGGCGGACGCGCGACTGTTCACCGACCGCGCGAGAAGGGTCCTCGCCATGGCTGCGCGCTTCTGTCCTGGTGCTGGCTGTCCATGCCTCTGCCCGCGCGATTGCGCTGACGGTTGATCTGGCGAGCGCTGAGGACAGACCGCAAAGCCAATGGGTAGGCGGCGTCACTGTGGCCCTGATGATGGTGACGATCATCATGTGCGTGCACGGCGCGGTCATCTACGCGCTCGTCCACGGCGTCCGAGGCGGACGCGCCGGAGCGTCCGCGCTCGCCATCGTCACGCTGCTCGGCGCGGTGAGTGCTGGCTCGATCCCGTCCGCGCTCGTCGCGCTCGCACTTGGGGTCGCGACACTCTGGGCGGTGTGGCTCGAGTCCGGCGCGGCGCGACACGACCGCGGCATCGGAGTGGCCGATCCCGTAACGCGGTCACACAGCCCCGGGCAGCGCCCGTAGGCTCGAGCACCATGGCTACCGGCGCAGTGATGCACACGTTCACGGGGTCGCTCGCCGACGTCGACCGGGGCGTCTACGAGGAGCTCTCGCTGCGGGTGGCGCGGCACCCGTCGGAGACCGACTCCTACATGCTCGTGCGCGTGCTGGCCTTCTGCCTCGAATGGGATGAGGGCGCTCAGTTCAGCGAGGGCGTCTCGGCGGTCGACGAGCCCGCGGTGGTCATCCGCGACCGCACCGGACGGCTGACGGGCTGGATCGAGGTCGGCGCACCCGACGCCGATCGGCTCCACCGCGGGAGCAAGCTCGCCGAGCGCACGGCGATCTACACGCACCGCGACCCCGCGAAGGTGCTCGCGCTGTGGGCGGGCAAGAAGATCCACGAGTCCGAGCGCATCAGCCTCTACAGCTTCGACCCCGGTTTCATCGACGACGCGACGGGCGCGCTCGAGCGCCGCAACACCCTCACGGTGTCGGTCACCGAGCAGCAGCTCTACCTCGATCTGAACGGGTCGACGTTCAGCACGGTGATCCACGAGCATCCGCTCGCCTGACGCGGTTTCTGGTTCAGTGGTCGCATGGATGTCCGCGAACTGTCCGATGACGACTGCCGCCTCGCTCATGCGGCGATGCGCGAGCTGCGGCCGCAGGTCGGCGACGAGGCCTCGTTCGTCGAGCGCGTGCGGAGCCAGTTCGCGCAGGGCTACCGGCTGATCGGCGCGTTCGACGGCGAGCACGAGCACGCCGTGTCGGTCGCGGGGTTCCGCATCGACGAGAAGCTCGCGTGGGGGCGGCACGTCTACATCGACGACCTGTCGACGCTGCCCGAGGGGCGCGGTCGCGGTGCGGCCACGGCGCTGCTGCGGCGGATCGACGCGCTCGCGGCGGCGGAGGGCATCGTCGAGGTGCACCTCGACTCGGGCGTGCAGCCCGAGCGGCAGGCCGCGCACCGCCTCTACTTCAGTGAGGGTTACCGCATCAGCTCGTACCACTTCCAGAAATCGCTGCCGTGACGCGCGCGGCGCGCGTGCCCCCGTGGAGCTACGCGGTGCTCGCCATGCTCTCGGTGCAGCTCGGCTCGGCGCTCTCGGTCGGGCTCATCGACGAGGTGGGCGCGGCGGGCACGGCGTGGCTGCGGCTGAGCATGGGGGCGATCGTGTTCCTCCTCATCGCGCGGCCGCGGCTGTCGGCGATCCGTCGCGCCGACGTGCTGCCGCTGCTGGCACTGGGGGTCGCCACCGGTCTCATGACCGTGTTCTTCCTTGCGGCGCTCGAGCGCATCCCCCTCGGAACGGCGGTGGCGATCGAGTTCCTCGGCCCGCTCACCGTCGCGGCCGTGCGCAGCGGCGGTCGTCGCGCGCTCGTGTGGCCGATCGTCGCGTTCGTCGGCGTCGTGCTGCTGACCGAGCCGTGGCTCGGCGAGATCGACCTGCTCGGCGTGGGCTTCGCGGCGCTCGCCGGCATCGGCTGGGGCACGTACATCCTCTACACGCAGCGCATCGGCGACCGGTTCGACGGCATCCAGGGGCTCGCGCTCACGATTCCGGTGGCGGCGCTCGCCGCAGCCGTCGTCGGGGTTCCGCAGGCGTGGGGTCAGATCGACGGCACAGTGCTGCTCATCGCTCTCGGGCTCGCGGTGCTGCTGCCGGTGCTGCCGTTCGCGCTCGAGATGCTCGCCCTGCGGCGCATGACCCACACGGCGTTCGGCACGCTCATGTCGGTCGAGCCCGCGATCGGACTCATCCTCGGCCTGCTGATCCTCGCCCAGTCGCCGTCGATCGTGCAGCTCGTCGGCATTGCGATCGTTGTCACGGCGGGCGCGGCGGCCCAGCGCGGCGGTCGCCGAGAGGCAGCGGATGCTCGGCGCGAGCCGAGCGACGGGGATCAGCTGCCCGAGCTCATCGGCTGAGGGGCGCGTTCCGGCTCGCTGGCGTCGGCGGCGTCGGTTGCGGCGGCCGCGGCTGCGCGCCGCAGCGCCCGGTCGCCGAGCGCGATGAGCGCCATGTGCGGCACGGTGAGCGCGGCGAGGCCGATGAAGACGACGCGGAGCAGCTGGTCGTCGAGGCTCGCGGTTCCGGCGGTCGCGGTGAGGAAGAGCGCCGCGGCCGCGAGCGGGATGACCGTGTACGCGACGACGACGAGCGCCGTCAGGCGGCGGGGCTGCGCGCGCTCTTCGACGAAGCCCTCACGTAAGTGGCGGGCGCTGTGCAGCGTGCAGAAGTAGACGATGAAGAACACCAGGGGCGGCGTCGTGAGGGCGAGCAGCGCGACGAGTCCGAGCTCGACGGCCTCGTGCGGGGCGCGGCGGGCCGCGAGAACCGCGAGCCCGAGCAGCAGGACGAGCAGCGGCAGTCCGATCGCGGCCTGCGCCGCGGCGACCGAGCGGGCGCCCTCTCCCGCAAGGGTCGCGTAAAGGCCGGCCACCGCATCCTCATCGCGGAAAGCGGGGAGCGAGAGCAGCGCCGCTCCCGCGAGCGACCGCAGCCAGGGGGAGCGCTCGCGCATCCAGTCGCCGCCGAAGTGCACGGCCGACACGACGAGGAACAGCACGAGACTCGGCAGGGGCGCGACGAGCCACAGGCCGATGACGGCGACCGCCGCGGCCGTGTAGACGAGGTTGAACACGCCGAAGCCGACGGGCCCGCGCCACAGGCCGAGGCGGCGGGCGACGAGCGGGTCGAGGGCTCCGTGCGGTATGCCGAGCAGCGCTGCGAGGATCGCGATCGCGGCGATCTGCACGACGAGCGGCGGCTCGGGATCGGCGAGGAGGAACGCGAGGACCGTCGCGACAGCGACGCCGGTGAAGAGGTAGGTCTCGAGCGGCGGGCGGCGCATCACGCGACCTGGTCGGCCGTCTCGGGCTGGGGTTGCGGCTCGCGCTGCGGCGCGGGTGCGCGGCGCACGGGGGGGAGCGCCCGCACGAGGTCGGGGCGCCGCGCCGAGCTCGTGGCGAGCGCGCGCGAGCGGTCGGGCAGCTGCGCGAGGAACGGCAGCAGCGGCAGGCTCGCGATGATCGCGAGCAGGTCGCTCAGTCGCGCGCGGTCGGTGAGGAAGCGCAACAGGCGAGCGGGCGCGACACCGCGCGCCATCGCCGCGAAGTAGTCGGCCGTGCGCTCGGGGTGCGCGCGCAGCGCCTGGAGGAAGATGCGGTCCATCTGGCGGCGGATGAACGGCTCGGGCGGGTGGCCGATCGGCGCCTCGCCGCGCGCGAGGCGGTCGGCGCAGTCGCGGGCCCAGGCCTGGATGCGCGCGAACCCGTAGCCGGAGGCGTCGCGGAGCGCGCCGCCCGCGGCACCGGCGACGACGACGCCGGGGACGCTCGGTGTCGCGTCAGCCGACGGGCTCGGCACGCGCCCCATCGGCAGCACGCCGGCCTCCTCGCGGAGGACGCGCACGTGCGGCGCCCCGAGAGGCGCGCCGAGCGCGGCGAGAGCGGCGTCGCGCCCCGCCCGCACCTCGGAGGCGCGGAGCGGCGAGGGCGAGAAGCGCGTCCACTCGACGAGCGCGGTGGAGTCAGACAGCGGCAGCACGTAGACGAAACCGAGCCCGTCGGCGTCGGCGCGCATCCCGGTCATGAGGCCCGCGGCGCCGGGGGCGATGCCGAGCGCGGCGAGGTCGAGGGAGCCGCCGTGGTCGACCTCGGCCCCCGAGAAGCACTGGAAGAGCATCGCCGCCGTGCGGCGCGGGCGCGTGTCGACAACCCAGCGGGCGGTGAGGTCGCCGGCCGACGTGCTGACGATGACGCCCTCGCCGGCCGGCCGCGAGATCGAGGGGTGTAGCGCGCGCACCTCGCCCGCCGCGACGCCGAGCCGCAGCTCGACGCGGTCGCTCGCCTCGATGAGCGCGCGAGCGTGAGCGTAGAAGTCGGCGCCGCGCACGTACTGGTAGGTCTCACCGTCGACGTGGTGCGCGACGCCCGGGCCGCCCTCGGCCTGGTACGTCCAGTCGCGCCACTCGTGCGCGACGATCGGGCGCAGGTCGTGTGCGTCGTCGGCCCAGAAGCACCACGAGCGGTCGTCGGAGTAGTCGGTGCGGACATCCACCGCGATCACCCGCAGCCCCGAGTCGCCCTCCGCGAGCCGCGCCGCGAGCGCGAGCCCCGCGCAGCCCGCGCCGAGGATCACGAGGTCGGCGTCGTACGCGCGCGTGCGAGGCAATCCGGGCTCCGTCGCTCGAAGAGAAACGGCACCCGGGGCTGGTGCCGACATCGCGACGCTAAGCACGCTTGCTGGATGCTCGCCGCGGGTTCGATGCCGATTGACTGACCGTCTGCTCCCGGTTCGGCGGGTCGCCCGTCCGAGCGGCTTCACGTACCCCCGTGGGGTATGCGACACTGGTCGTATGGAGACCAACGACATGACTCGACTCAACCTGCTCGGCGACTCCGCGACGGCGAGCGGCGGCGGATGCTGCGGCGGCGGCGCGTGCGGCTGCGGCCACGGCGCGGCCGAGGCCCCCACGACGGCCGACGCGACCGCCGCCGTCGACGCGAACGAGTACCTCGTGACCGGCATGACGTGCGGCCACTGCGTCGCGAGCGTCAAGGAGGAGGTCGGCGCCGTCGACGGCGTGCAGGCCGTGGAGGTCGCGCTCGTCAAGGGCGGTGCCTCGCGCGTGACCGTGCAGTCGGCGGGCCCGATCGACGAGGCGAAGATCCGCGCCGCCGTCGAGGAGGCGGGCTACCAGCTCGCCTGATCGCCCTCACGACCGGCCCTCGCGCCGCGCCCTCGCAGGCCGCGGAACGAGGGCCGTCGGCATTCATCCGACTGGGGTTGTGATACCCCCCGGGGGTATGCAATACTCGTCGCGACAGGGAGGCCCACCATGACTCGCACGACCATCGTTCGACCCGCTCGCCGCCGCGCATCCGCCGCCGCCGCGATCGCCGGCGCCGCCGCACTCGCGCTCGCCCTCGCCGGGTGCGTGACCGTGAACACGGGCGGCTCGAACGGCCCGGGCGGGATGCCCATGGGCGACCTGCCCGACGGCGTCAACCAGGCCGACGCCATGTTCACGATGATGATGATCCCCCACCACGAGCAGGCCGTCGAGATGAGCGAGCTCGTGCTCGGGCGCGACGACATCGACCCCGAGATCGTCGCGCTCGCCGAGGAGATCATCGCCGCGCAGGATCCCGAGATCGAGCTCATGGAGGACTGGCTCGACGACTGGGGCGTGCCGAGCATGCCCGGCGCCGGCCACGGCGGCGGCCATGGCGACGGAGGCCCCGGCGGCATGATGAGCGACGACGACCTCGACGCGATCGAGGACGCTCAGGGCGACGAGGCCGAGCTGCTCTACCTCGAGGGCATGATCGAGCACCACGAGGGCGCGATCGACATGGCGCAAGACGTGCTCGACGACGGCGAATCGACCGAGGTGGCTGAGCTCGCCGACACGATCATCGAGACCCAGCAGGTCGAGATCGACCTCATGCGCGACCTCATCGCCGACCGCAGCTGACCCGGAGCGACACCCATGACAGTCACGAACCCCACCACCTCCGCGCCGGTCGCGACCAGCGCGCCCGAGCTGCAGCTCGACCTCGTCGGCATGACGTGCGCCTCGTGCGCCAACCGCATCGAGCGCGGACTCAACAAGGTGCGGGGCGTCGAGGCGACCGTGAACTACGCGACCGAGAAGGCGACCGTGCGCGTCGCCCCGGACGCCGAGGGGCAGCTCGACGCCTCGGTGCTCATCGCGGCGGTCGAGAAGGCCGGGTACCAGGCCAGCGTGACGGCGCCGCGCGTGGCGGGCGGGGCATCCGCCGCCGCATCGGGCGCTGCCGGCGGCGCCGGCGAGGCCCGCCCGGACGCGCTCGCCGCCCTGCGCCAGCGCCTCATCATCTCGGCCGTGCTCACGGTGCCCGTGCTGCTGATGTCGATGATCCCGCCGCTGCAGTTCACCTACTGGCAGTGGCTGGCGCTCACGCTCGCGGCGCCCGTCGCGGTGTGGGGGGCGTGGCCGTTCCACCGGGCGGCGGCCGTCAATGCGCGGCACGGCAACGCCACGATGGACACCCTCATCTCGCTCGGCGTCTCGGCGGCGTTCCTGTGGTCGCTGTACGCGCTGTTCCTCGGCGAGGCCGGCATGCCGGGCATGACGATGACGCTGCAGCTCTTCGGAACTCCCGAGACCGGCGCGCACGAGATCTACCTCGAGGTCGCCGCCGCCGTGACGGTGTTCATCCTGCTCGGGCGGTACCTCGAGGCGCGCGCCAAGCGCGAGTCGGGGGCGGCGCTCGCCGCCCTGCTCGACCTCGCGGCGCGCGACGCCTCGGTTCTGCGCGACGGCGTCGAGGTGAAGGTGCCCGTCGACCAGCTGCAGGTCAATGACCGCTTCGTCGTGCGCCCGGGCGAGAAGATCGCCACCGACGGCGTCGTCGTCGAGGGTGCGTCGTCGGTCGACGCGTCGCTGCTGACCGGCGAATCGGTGCCGGTCGACGTCGAGATGGATTCGCGCGTCGTCGGCGGCACCGTCAACGTCTCAGGGCGCATCGTCGTCGAGGCCTCGCGCGTGGGCGCCGACACCGAGCTCGCGCGCCTCGGCCGCCTCGTCGAAGAGGCGCAGACCGGCAAGGCCGAGGTGCAGCGCCTCGCCGACCGCGTCTCGGGCATCTTCGTGCCCGTCGTCATCGCGCTGTCGCTGCTGACGCTGCTCGGCTGGGTGCTGTTCACGGGCTCGATCGAGCTCGGCTTCACCGCGGCCGTCGCCACGCTCATCATCGCGTGCCCGTGCGCGCTCGGCCTCGCCACCCCGACGGCGCTCATGGTCGGCACGGGGCGAGGCTCGCAGCTGGGCATCCTCATCAAGGGGCCCCAGGTGCTCGAGAGCACCCGCCGCATCGACACGATCGTGCTCGACAAGACGGGCACCGTGACGACGGGGCGGATGTCCGTGACGGCCGTCGTGCCGGCTGACGGGTTCTCGTCATCGTCGTTGCTGTCGCTCGCCGCGGCCGCGGAGGAGGGCAGCGAGCACCCGCTCGCTCGCGCGGTGGTCGATCACGCGCGCGGGGCCCGAGTCGCCCTGCCTGCGGCTGAGGGCTTCGCGTCGCACGCTGGTCTGGGTGTGACCGCGGTCGTCGACGGTCGCGCTGTGACGATCGGTCGGGCTGCGTGGCTGTCGTCGGAGTGGGCCATCTCGATGCCGGCCGACGCGCTGTCGTCGTTCGAGGCGGAGGGGGCGACGCCCATCGCCGTCGCGGTCGACGGAGCCTTCGCGGGCGTCGTCGTGCTCGCGGACACGCTCAAGCCGGAGGCGGAGCTGGCGATCTCGCGGCTGCGCGATCTGGGGCTCGATGTCGTGCTGCTGACGGGGGACAACGAGGGTGCGGCTTCGGCCGTGGCCGACCGGCTCGGCATCGGCGAGGTGCACGCAGGCGTGACGCCGTCGGGCAAGCTCGACGTGATCCGCGAGCTTCAGGTTCAGGGGCACGTCGTCGCGATGGTGGGCGACGGGGTCAACGATGCGGCGGCGCTCGCCGCGGCCGACCTGGGCATCGCGATGGGCAGCGGAACCGACGCCGCGATCGCAGCCTCCGATCTCACGATCGTGTCGGGCGACCTGCTGGTCGTGGCCGACGGCATCCGCCTCGCGCGGCGCACGCTGCGCACGATCATCGGCAACCTGTTCTGGGCGTTCGGGTACAACGTCGCGGCGATCCCGGTCGCGATGCTCGGGCTGCTCAACCCGCTGCTCGCGGGGCTCGCCATGGCGTTCTCGAGCGTGTTCGTCGTCACGAACTCGCTGCGTCTGCGCGGGTTCAGGCCGCTGCCGCGGCCGTAGGGATACGCGGGTCGGGCTGCGGCCTTCGCGGGTCGGGCGTTCGGGCGGCGGGTGCCGTGCGCCGGGCGGCGGGTCGGGCGCGGGGCACCTGCCGCTCGGGCCGTCCGCCCTTCCAGAAGTACGGATCGGGCGAATCGGACTCACGCGCTCCGTAGTTCTGGAAGGGGCGACGATGCGGGCCCGCCGCGCTTCGATGATTGCGGACGGGGTGAGCGCGATTCGCCCGATCCGCACATATCGAAGCGCGCGCGGCAGAGGGGTCCTTGAGGCGGCGGTCCGAGTGGCGGGCAGCGGCGGTGCGGGCAGAGGAGAGCGGCGGTGCGGGCGACGCGGCGGGCGGCTAGGGCCGCGGCTCCGCCGCTCGCACGCGCGGCATCGGCAGGGCGACCGGCGCGCTCGGGAGGCGCAACTCCCCCGCCGCGCCGACCGGCACCACGGGTGACCGCGGGGTCACGGGCGGCACGGGAACGTAGGCGGCGCCGAGCGGCGGGCGAGCATCCGCCTCGCCGCGATTCGGCCACAGGGCGAAGGCGCGCTCCGCCTGCGCGGTGATCGTGAGCGACGGGTTGACGCCGAGGTTCGCCGAGATCGCCGCCCCGTCGACGACGTGCAGCCCGGAGTGCCCGAACACGCGGTGGTACGGGTCGACGACGCCGGTCGCCGCCGAGTCGCCGATGGGGCATCCGCCGAGGAAGTGCGCCGTCATCGGCACGTCGAAGACCTCGGTGATGCCCGACTGGGCGAATCCGCTCATGTGCGTCGCCATGAGCCCGTAGGCCTCGTTCGCCTCGGGCAGGTAGGTCGGGTTCGGCTCGCCGTGACCCTGGCTCGACCGCAGCCGGAATCGCCCGAAGAGCCCGCGTCCGGCGCGCACCGTGAGCGAGTTGTCGCGGTTCTGCATGACGAGATGCTGGGCATTCTCACCCCGCTGCTCGAGGGGCTCGTCAAGGCGTTCTCGAGCGTCTTCCTCAGACGAACTCGCTGTGGACGCGTCGGTTCAAGACGCGGGCAGAGCCGTAGGTCGCGCTGATGACGAAAACGGGGAACCCATTTCCACAGTTACGACGGCATCACGCGGAGACACTGCAGGCAAAGGGCTACGTCGGCAAGAGGTCCCGAGGGGGGCCTTCGGTGCGCTCTCGCCGCGCGCACCCCACTATTCAGGTGAGAAAAGGCGACGGCGGAGAAGGACTCAAGCGTGTCGGCAGTTCCGAATGGGCCGAGTTTCGCGAGCTCACATTGCAGTCCCGGGACTCGGATTCTCGGTGAACCCCGCCCTGACGAGCTTAGGGTCCCCGGCAGCTGTGATGACGAGATCGCGGTCGCCTATCACGAACCGGCAGAAGTGGGTGTCCCGAACATGCCGGCTGTGACCACGATACGTATGTTCACCTATATTGAAGCTCTTTAAGTCCAATCTCGATGAGCCGAAAGAGTCTTCGAGCGCCCGCAAAGTTGAGCCAGGGTCTGCAGCGGCTTCTACTGAATTCTGAGAGATCCAATACTCCGAGAAATGTAGAAAATCCATTTCAGGTTGGTGATCGCTGATCGCATAAGTTCGCACACTGATCGTTCTTGGAACACGATAATGCAGCGAATTTTCGTCGACCTGGTGAGATTCCACGTACAGATCGAGAAATGAGATGCCGAACAATGCCGCATGCTGATCTCGGCTGATATAGAACCGGCGACCGTCGGCGAGCGAGGATTGCGAACGGAGTTCTTCTCTGGCGCGCTCAAGAGCAACAGTTCGGTCGGAAGGCACAGTCATCGAGAGCCTCTTTCTTAGATCGTGTCTCGGGGCAGGAGCCCGCTGCAGGTTCCGAGAGTCGTCGTGACGATGCCGCTGGCTACTCCGCTTACCGAAGCGTTTGTGGCGGCCGCCCCCACGTTATAGGAGAAATTCGTCCCCCAGTTGAGTGCCCCTGGGAAGGGCGGGAATCCATCCCTATTCACGATGGTGTTACCAGTTCGGGCAGACAAAGAGATGCTCCACTGGTGATAGACCGACCCGCCGTAGAGGCCATTCAGGCTGTAAGACGTGTAGCCCGAGGTCTTGGTATAGAGAGTGAGCGTTGCGGACCCGCAGTTGCCACTTACTGTGCCTTGGGTCACAATTGAAGTCGGCTTGACTTGTTTTGTCGTTGGATTGAATTTGAATGAGGCGCCAACAAGACTGCCTTTGGGAGTTCCGACCGGGACGGCATATTGCCACCCAGCAGTATCTGTACGAATTTTATATCCGTTGTCAACGGCCCGCGGAATATCGAACCCGTCAAACATCAGCTGGCTAGTCGAGACGAACCTGTCGGGTTGGCTCTCCTTCGCCTGGGCGGCGGCCGGTTGGCTGGTGCCAATTGCCGATATAAGAAGAAGGCCGACCGACGCAAGTATTGCTCTCGGATTCATAGGCAGACAGTAAACGCAGCCTTAACTCGAGGGATAGTCGGCACTTTGGGGGACGAGTACTAGGCGGCTGGGTCGACGGGCGTCGTCAGCTCCGCCGCTCGCACGCGCGGCATCGGCAGGGCGACCGGCGCGCTCGGGAGGCGCAGCTCGCCACTCGCGCCGACCGGCACCACGGGCGAGCGCGGGGGCACGGGCGGCAGGGGCTGGTAGGCGGCGCCGAGCTGCGGTCGAGCATCCGCCTCGCCGCGATTCGGCCATAGGGCGAAGGCGCGCTCCGCCTGCGCGGTGATCGTGAGCGACGGGTTGACGCCGAGGTTCGCTGAGATCGCCGCGGCGTCGACGACGTGCAGCCCGGAGTGCCCGAAGACGCGGTGGTACGGGTCGACGACGCCGGTCGCGGGGGAGTCGCCGATGGGGCACCCGCCGAGGAAGTGCGCCGTCATCGGCACGTCGAAGACCTCGCTGATGCCCGACTGCGCGAAGCCGTTCATGTGCTGCGCCATGAGCCCGTAGGCCTCGTTCGCCTCGGGCAGGTAAGTGGGGTTCGGCTCGCCGTGGCCCTGGCTCGACCGCAGCCGGAAGCGCCCGAAGAGCCCGCGCCCCGCGCGCACCGTGAGCGAGTTGTCACGGTTCTGCATGACGAGGCCGACGATGGTGCGCTCGCTCCAGCTGCCGAGGCCGAACACCATCGACGCGACGCGGGAGGGGTGGCGCAGCAGCTGGCCGATCCAGAGCAGCCAGCGCGGCGTGCGGCGACCGCCCGGCACGGCGAGCGTCGCCAGCAGCGCGAGGGCGTTGGATCCGTGGCCGTAGCGGCAGGGCTCGATGTGCGTGTGCTCGTCGGGGTGGATCGACGAGGTGATCGCGACGCCGCGCGTCATGTCGACGCCGCGCGCGTGGCGCAGGGCGGTGGATGCTCCGCCGAGGGCCTCGGAGTTCGTGCGGGTCAGCTCGCCCAGCCGGTCGGAGATGCCCGGCAGATGCCCCTCGGCCTTCATGCGGTGCAGCAGCTGCTGGGTGCCCCAGGCTCCCGCGGCGACGACGACCTGATCGGCCGTGAGCGTGCGCTCGGTGCGGCGGCCCTTGCCGGTCGCGCGGGTGGTGACGGTGTAGCCGCCGCCGGGTCGAGGCGCGACGCGGGTCACCGTCGTGAGCGGCTGCACGACCGCACCCGCCGACTCGGCGAGGTGCAGGTAGTTCTTCACGAGCGTGTTCTTCGCGTTGTGCCGGCAGCCCGTCATGCACTCGCCGCACTCGAGGCAGCCGCGCCGAGCGGGGCCCGCTCCGCCGAAGTAGGGGTCGGGGGCCTCGACGTCGGCGCCCTCGCCGAAGTAGACGCCGACGGGGGTGAGGTGGAAGCTGTCGGCGACGCCGAGGTCGGCGGCCACCTTCTGCATGATGACGTCGGCGGGCGTGATCGTCGGGTTCTGCGCGACGCCGAGCATGCGGCTCGCCTGGTCGTAGTACGCGTCGAGCTCGGCCTTCCAGTCGGTGATGTGCGCCCACTGCCGGTCGGTGAAGAAGGCGTCGCTCGCCGGTCGGTAGAGCGTGTTCGCGTAGACGAGCGAGCCGCCGCCGACGCCTGCCCCGGCGAGGATCATGACGTCGTCGAGCAGGTGGATGCGCTGGATGCCCAGCAGGCCGAGCGCGGGCGCCCAGAAGAACTTCTTCAGGCTCCACGAGTTCTTCGCGAACTCGTCGTCCGCGAAGCGGCGACCGGCCTCGAGCACCGCGACGCGGTAGCCCTTCTCGACCAGGCGCAGGGCGGCGACCGAGCCGCCGAAGCCGGAGCCGACGACGATGACGTCGAGGTGGTCGGGGGCGTGCGACCCGGGTGCGGTGCGGTCGCGCGGCTCGGGCGCGGTCGGGCGTGCGTCGAGCATCCTCAGCCCCTCACGTAACTGGCGATCGTGGCGACCGCCGCGGGAAGCGCGCGCACGGAATCGTCGCCGGCGAAGCGCGTCAGTCGCTCGGCGGTGACGTGCGCGGTGCGGTTGTCGACCGACCACAGCGGGGTGGGGGTCGGATGCCACGGACCGTGGCCGACCGTCCGCTCGACGTGCGCGGGGTCCAGCAGCAGCGCGTTGTGCACCACGCCGATGCCGCTGCCGACGTCGTGCACCTCGTGCCCAGGGAACGCGCCCCACGTCGCACCCGGCATGCCGAAGAGCGGGCCGACCCAGCAGTTGACCCCGACGGTGCCGTACTCGAGGGTCGCGATCGCGGCCTCGAGGGCGCCGCCCAGGGCGCGGCGCGTGCGCGGGTGGATGATGATGCCGGCGCCGAGAGTGCCCGCGAGGCGGGCGTTGCAGAACGCGACCGCGGCGTCGAGGAACGCCGCCGGGTCGACGTCGGCGTCGCCGGTCGGCGGCGACGGAAGGCGGACGACGCCGAGCACGGGGCCGAAGACCTCGGTCGTGAAGAGCGGCTCGCTCGCGTCGGCGGGGTCGAGGTGGTCGACGAGGGCGCGGGCCGCGGCGGGGTCTCCGCCGAGGCTCACCGCGTCGGGGTGCCCGGCGACGGCGGCGTCGCGCCGTTCGGCCGCGCCCGGGTAGTAGGCGGTGCGCGCGGGTGCGGCCGCCAGGTGCCCGCGGAGCTTCGCGACGAGGGAGTCGGCGTGCTCCCAGTCGGCGGGGATCACCACCAGCTGCGTCGCGATGCAGTTGAAGCCCGAGTTGTGGAGGCGCTCGGTCGCGATGCCGCGGGCGACGGTGTCGAGGTCGTCGTCGGTCCAGCGGTCGCGGCCGCGCGCGCCGTCGGCCCCGCCGGGGACGACGATGACGGGCCCGACGCCACCGAGCTCGCTCGTGATCGGCTTGTCGAGGATGGGCCGCCGCGCGAGTCGGCGCTCCTCGCGGTCGGGGCCGGCGCCGAACACGATCGTGTCGTGGCTCGAGCGGCTGCCGGTGATGTGGATGCGGTCGACGTCCGGGTGGTGGATGAGCGACTGCCCGACCTCGTGGTCGCCCTCCACGATGCGCACGAGGTCGCGCTCGATCGCGGGCGCGAACGCCGCACGAAGCGCGTCGCCTACGCGCGCGTTGACGGGGTTGAGCTTCACGATCGCCGCGCTCGCCTCCTGGTAGAGGGCCGTCAGCACGTCGAGGGCGGGGATGCCCGTGATGTTCCCGGCGCCGAGCACCGCCGTGACGAGGGGCGCGCGATCGCGATCGCGGACGGCGCCCGCGATGCCCGCACGGGCATCCTCGATGCTCACGCCGCGGCGGAGCCACACGTCGGCGGAGTAGCCGGCGAGCACGACGTCCTTCGGCAGGGAGGGGAAGGCGCGGACGGCGACGCGGCCCTGCGGCGCGCGGCCGACGCGACGGTCGGGGAGAGGCGTGCCGCCCCGCTCGAGGGTGCGAAGGGTCGACTCGAGGGCGCTCGTCGCGGTGATGACGGCGTAGGGGCCGCTCGACCACTCCTCGCCGGCGGCGGGGGAGCTCAGGTCGATGCCTTTCACCGCGCACGCGGCGACGACCCAGTCGGTCGCGGCGGCGAGTGTCGAGCGACGCAGCTCGGGCAGCAGACCGCGCTTGTCGGCGAGGTCGCTCGCGACCCAGGCGGCGGCTCCGCGGCGGAGGGCGGTGAGATCGGCCTCGAGGGCGGTCGGTAGGGCTGTGGGGAGGGCGCGCTGATGCGCGGAGAGCGCGAGAGCCGGCTCGTGTGCGGCGGGCGCATGGGCGTTCGTCACGGCGACCCCTTCCTCCGCGGCATCGTCGCGCGCGGATAGTTTCGAGACTACGACGGTCGGGGCCCGCACCCTCACGATGGAGAGGAGTGACGTAACAGGATTTCGTCACCCCTCTGCATCCTGAGCGCGCACGTCGCGAGGGCGGTTCGCGCCCGTCGCCGGGAGTGCACACGGCGGCTGGGCGCACCCGGAGCCTCGCGTGGAATGATGCGCGCATGCCCCGGATCCTCGCCGTCGCGCCCGTGCTGCCCGATAACGTGCACGAGCAGCACGAGATCACGGCCGAGCTCGCGAGCCGGCTGACGGGCGACACGGCGGCCCGGTCGGTGCTCGAGCGGGTGCATGCCGCGAGCGGCATCAAGACCCGGCACCTCGCACTGCCCCTCGAGCGGTACCGCGACCTCGACTCGTTCAGCGAGACCAACGCCCTGTTCGCCGAGCTCGCCCTGCCCCTCGTCGAGAGGGCGGTCACGACGGCGCTCGCCGAGGCGGGGCTCCGCGTCGAGGACGTCGACCACCTCTTCTTCACGACCGTGACGGGCGTCCAGGCCCCCTCGCTCGATGCGATGCTCGCGACGTCGCTCGGATTCCGGTCCGACCTCAAGCGCGTGCCGAGCTTCGGGCTGGGATGCGTGGCCGGCGCCGCCGGGATCGCGCGCGTCGCCGACTACCTGGCCGGGCATCCCACCGGGGTCGCCCTTCTCGTGAGCGTCGAGCTGTGCTCGCTCACGCTGCAGTGGTCGGACCAGTCGATGGCCAACGTCGTCGGCACGGGCATCTTCGGAGACGGGGCCGCCGCCGTGGTCATGACCGGCGACGCGCACCCCGCTGCCGTCGCCGCCGGCTCGACGCGGCCCCGTGTGGTCGCGAGCCGCAGCGCGCTGTACCCCGACAGCTCCGAGATGATCGGCTGGCAGATCGGATCGACCGGGTTCACGCTCATGCTCGCCGCCGGGGTCCCGGCCCTCATCGACGGGCACTTCGCCGCCGGGGTCGACGCGCTGCTGGCCGAGGCCGGGATCGAGCGCTCCGACGTCGACGCGTGGATCGCCCACCCGGGCGGGCCGCGCATCCTCGAATCGTTCACGGCGGCGCTCGACCTGCCGCCCGCCGCGCTCGACGCCTCGTGGGAGGTCATGTCGCGCACCGGCAACCTGTCGTCGGCGGCCGTGCTGCACGTGCTCGCCGCGGTCGGCGACCAACCCGTCGGCACGCGCGCCGTGCTCTTCGCCCTCGGCCCCGGCGTCACCGCCGAGCTCGTCCTCCTGGAGTGGTCATGAGCGTCATCCTGTATGCGCTGCTCGTGCTCGCGACGGGCGTCGAGCGGCTCGTCGAGCTCGTCATCTCGAAGCGCCACGCGGCCGCGGCCTTCGCGCGGGGCGGCGTCGAGCACGGCCGACGGCACTTCCCGTGGATGGTGCTGCTGCACACGGGCCTGCTGGTCGCGTGCGTCGCCGAGGTCATACTGCTCGACCGCCCGTTCATCGGCGCGCTCGGATGGCCGATGCTCGTCATCGCCCTGCTCTGCCAGGCCGGCCGCTACTGGGTGATCGCCTCGCTCGGCGAGCAGTGGAACACCCGCGTCATCGTCGTGCCGGGCGCGACGCGCGTGACCCGCGGGCCGTACCGCTTCGCCTGGCTGCGCCACCCCAACTATCTCGTCGTCGCGATCGAGGGCATCGCCCTCCCGCTCGCCCACACCGCCTGGGTGACGGCCCTCGTCTTCACGGTGCTCAACGCGGTGCTGCTGCTCGGCTTCCGGATCCCCGTCGAGAACCGCGCGCTCGCGGTGCTGCGGGCGGAGGCCCGATGATCCCGACCGACGTCGACGTCGTCATCGCGGGCGGTGGACCGGTGGGCCTGGTGCTCGCACTCGAGCTCGAGCGGCGCGGCCTGCAGGCCGTCGTGCTCGAACCGCGCACGGGTGAGATCGACAAGGCCTGCGGCGAGGGCATCATGCCGGGCGGGCTCGCCGCGCTGCACCGCCTCGACGTCGACCCGCCGGGTCATGCGATCAGAGGCATACGGTACGAGGATGCCCGAGGCGCGGTCACGCACCGCTACCGGTCTCGAGAGGGACGCGGCGTGCGCCGCACCGCGCTGAGCGCCAGCCTGCGCGAGGCGGTCGCCCGGCGCGGCATCGAGCTGCGGCCCGAGAGGGTCGAGCACTTCGTGCACGACGAGCTGGGGGTTTCGGTCAACGGGCTGCGGGCTCGGTGGCTCGTCGGGGCCGATGGCTTGCACTCGCGCGTGCGCAGCGAGGCCGGACTCGACGATGCCGATCGGGGCATGAAGCGGTTCGGCCTCCGCCGGCACTACGCGACTCCGCCGTGGAGCGACGTCGTCGAGGTGACGTACGGCCCCGACTGGGAGCTCTACGTCACACCCGTCGACGACTCGACGGTGGGGGTCGCGGTGCTCGGGCCGAAGGGGGTCGACCTCGACACCGCGATCGCCGCGCACCCGGCGCTGCGCGATCGGCTCGAGGGCGTCGAGGTCGCCTCGGAGCTGCGCGGAGCCGGCGCGCTCCGGCAGCGCACGGTCACGCGCACGACCGGGCGCATAGCCCTCGTCGGCGACGCCTCCGGGTACGTGGACGCGATCACCGGCGAGGGGATGCGCGTGGGCTTCGCGCAGGCAGAGGCGCTCGCCGACTGCCTCGCGCGCGACGACCTCCCCGCCTACGAGCGGGCGTGGTCGCGGTCGACGCGCGACTTCCGGCTGCTGACCGAGGGGCTCGTCCGGCTCGCGAGCTCGCCCGCCCGCCCGGCGATCGTCCCGGCAGCCCGTGCGATGCCCTGGCTCTTCGGCGCGATCGTCGAGCGCCTCGCGCGGTAGCGGCCGCTCGCAGCGCCCGGCGCTGACCCCCCTGGCGCTGACCTCTCCGGGTGCAGACCCCCCGGCGACAGGGTTCGACCAGATGAAGGGAGCCGCGGCTCACGTCGCGGCGTGTCGCCGCGACACGCCGCCATCGGGCAGCCCGCTCCCTTCATTTGGTCACGGCGGGCGGGGTGGGGTGGAGTGGTGCGGGGCGGGCGGGGCGGGGCTGCGACGCGGGCGGCGCGGCTCAGGCGGCGGGCTCGGCGGCGGCCGGCAGCCCGAGCAGCGATCGCAGCTCGTCCGTCGAGGACGCGACGAGCTGCGCGTGGGCGCGCTCGGCATCCGTACCGTAGCCCCAGGTCACCGCGATGGTCGGCACTCCGTGCTCGGCCGCGCCCTCGATGTCGTGGATGCGGTCGCCGATCATGACGACGTTGGACAGATCGACGTCGCCGAGGCGAAGACGCCGCAGCGCCTCCTCGACGACGTCAGCCTTCTCGCTGCGCGTCTCGTCGGCCGAGGCGCCGGTGATGACGGTGAAGCAGTGCGCGATCGTGAAGTGCTCGAGCATGAGGGTCGCCGGCAGCTCGGGCTTGGAGGTCGCGAGGCTGAGGGGGATGCCCGCGGCCGCGATCCCCCGCACGAGGGTGCCCATGCCCGGGTAGAGGGTCGCGTCGTAGGCGCCGCGGTCGAGGTAGCGGGCGCGGTAGATCTCGAGCGCGCGCTCCGCGGTCGGCCGATCCATGCCGGCGAGGTCGCGGAAGGAGTCCATGATCGGCGGGCCCACCCAGCGCAGGAGCTCCTCGTATGCCGGAACGGGCATCCCGAGCTGCTCGTAGGTGTAGGCGAGCGTGTCGGTGATGCCGGGCGCGGAGTCGGTGATCGTGCCATCGAGGTCGAGCAGGATCGCCGAGAACGGTGGGCGGGGTGCGGGGAGCATGCTTCGAGCCTAGGCGAGCGACGTCAGAAGAGCCGCGGGATGCCGTCGTCGAGTCCGCGCATCGCGTCGTAGTCGAGCAGCAGGCAGCGGATCCCGCGGTCCTCCGCGAGGGTGCGCGCCTGCGGGGCGATCTCCTGCGCGGCGAACACCCCGGCGACCGGTGCGAGCAGCGGGTCGCGGTTCATGAGCTCGAGGTAGCGGGTGAGCTGCTCGACGCCGTCGATGCCGCCGCGGCGCTTGATCTCGACCGCGACCGAGCCTCCGTCGGCGTCGCGCGCGAGGATGTCGACGGGTCCGATCGCCGTCATGTACTCGCGCCGCACGAGCGCGTGCCCGGAGCCGAGCAGCTCGATCTGCTCGGCGAGCAGCTTCTGCAGGTGCGCCTCGACGCCGTCCTTCTGCAGGCCCGGGTCGAGCCCGAGGTCGTGCGCCGTCTCGTGCAGCACCTCGTGCACGCTCACGACGAGCATGTCGGCGGTCTTCGCGTGCGTGACGCGCCACAGCTCGACGACGCCGGCCTCGCGCTGGTCGTCGTCGGGCTCCTCGACCGTGAGGGTGCACGGCGGGCTCATCCAGTTGAGCGGCTTGTACGAGCCGCCGTCGGAGTGCACGAGCAGACTGCCGTCGTTCTTGTGGATGAGCAGGCGCGTCGCGAGCGGCAGGTGCGCGCTGAGGCGCCCGGCGTAGTCGACGGAGCAGCGGGCGATCACGAGGCGCACGAGGGTCGAGTCTAGGTGCGGCGGGCAGAGCTCACCCCCACAGCCCGGGCCGCCGCTCTTCGGCCACCGAGTTGCCGCCGTCGACGACGACGAGCTGCCCGGTGATGTAGCTCGCACCGGGGGAGGCGAGCCACGCGATCGCGCTCGCGACCTCGTCGGGGCGACCGCTGCGCCCGAGCGGCACGAGCCCGCCCTCGACGGCCTCCTGCTCCAGTTGCGACGCCGTCGCGATCCACCCGGGAGCGACCGCGTTCACCGTGATCCCGTGCCGCGCCTCGTCGATCGCGAGCCCGCGCGTGAAGCCCAGCACCCCGGCCTTCGCGGTCGCGTAGCCGAGGTCGTCGCGCGCCGCCTGCACCGCCCCGGTCGTGCTCGCGACCGTGATGACGCGGCCCCACTCGCGCTCGCGCATCCGCCTGATGACGGCGCGCGTCACCAGGAACACGCTCGTCAGGTTCACGTCGACGGCGCTGCGCCACTCGTCGACGCTCATGCCGATGTCGCCGCGCGGCATCTCCTCGCCGACAGCGACCATGCCGGCGTTGTTGACGAGGATGTCCGGCTCGGCTCCCAGCGCGCCGATCGCCGCGAGGGCGGCCTGCGCCGCGCTCTCGGTCTCGAGCCGCGCGACGACGCCGGCGGCGTCGTGCCCGGCGTCCCGCAGCTCCTGCGCGCGCTGCTCGATGCGGTCGGTCGTGGCGGTCATGACGACGCGGGCGCCGCGCCCGGCGAGCTCGCGGGCCGTGGTGAAGCCGATGCCCTCGGCCGAGCCGCACCCCGTGACGAGCGCGGTCCGGCCGGAGAGGTCGAGCGACGCGGGGAGGGCGTGGTGCGGGGTGGGGGAGGTCGATGAGCTCATGCGCTCATCCTGCCGCCGCACTCGCATCGAATGCTGTCTCTCGTGGCCGCGGCTCGCGTGCCGACCGCTCAAGCACGCGGAGCCCGACGTGCAGTGCCTGCATGTGGTTACGGCGCGGCCCGCTCCCGCGGGGGCGAGTGCGTAACTCAGGAACCCACGGCCCGGTCGGGCGAAGACGTGCGGATCGCAGGGTGCGTGCGCCCTGGAGTTCCTGAGCTGCGCATCCCGGTGGAGGCGCCGCGGAGGAGATCAGCCCGCAGCGTCGGCGTCACGGGACGCGGCAGCGGGCTCACTCGCGCCCGGCGCTCCCGGAGCGCCCGGCGCTCCCGGAGTGCCCTGCGAGCCGGGAGCGCCCTGCGAGCCGGGTGCGCCCGCCGCGGCCCCGCGCTCGCGCGCCGCGCCCGACGCGACGGCCGCGACGAGGATGAGCACGAGCACCACCCACAGCGCGTTCAGCAGCCCGATCCGCTCGCCGAGGAACCCGATGACGGGCGGACCGACGAGGAAGGCGAAGTAGCCGACCGTCGCGACGGCGGCGACGGCTGCGGCGGCGCGGCGCGGATCGTCGGCGGCGGCCGACATGCCGACGGGGAAGCCGAGCGATGAGCCGAGCCCCCACGCGAAGATGCCGAGCGCGGCGATGACCGGCTGCTCGACGAGGATCACGGTCGCGAGCCCCGCGGCCGCGAGCACGGCCGACCCGCGCAGCACGGGCACGCGACCGAAGCGGTCGAGCACCCACACGCCGGCGATGCGGCCGGTGGTCATCGCGACGGCGAAGATGCCGAAGGCGAGCGCACCGGTGGCCTCGTCGACGCCGCGGCCGTCCACGACGGCGAGCGCGAGCCAGTCGTTGGCCGAGCCCTCCGCGAAGGCCATGCCGAGCACGATGAGTCCGATGAGCAGGATGCGCGGGTCGCGCCAGATGGACAGTCGCTCCTGCCACGTGGTGCGCGCCGGCCCCGCGCCCTCGTCGTCGAGGCCGGGGAGCGCCTCGTCCCGCGGCAGCAGCCGGACGACGAACCCGACCGCGACGATCAGCAGCAGGCCCACGACGCCGGCGTGCCAGTCGACGCCGACGCCGAGGTCGGCCACGCCGGCGGCGGCGGCCGCCCCGATGACGGTGCCGATGCTCCAGGAGGCGTGGAACCAGGGCATGATCGCGCGGCCCTGCGCCTGCTCGACGCCCGCGCCCTCGACGTTCATGGCGACGTCGGTGATGCCGGCCCCCGCGCCGAAGACGACGAGCGAGCCGAGCACGACGACGTAGCTCCCGAGCGTCTGAGCGCCGACGCCGAGCCCGATGAGCGCGAGCGAGGTGGCGATGACGCCGAGCAGGATGACCCGGCGCGTGCCGAGGCGGGCGATGAGGTGGCTCGATCCGATGAGGCCGACGATCGACCCTGCGGCCATGCCGAAGATCAGGAGGCCGAACTCGTCGGTCCGCACGTCGAGGGCGTCGCGGATCGCCGGCGTGCGCGCCACCCAGGTCGCCATCGTGATGCCGCTCAGTGCGAAGACCGCGAAGACGGCGAAGCGCCAGGGCGCGAGGCGGGGAGCGGTGGTGGGCGAGCTCACGGACGGCCTTTCGAAACGCGGATGCCGGGGGAGTCGAATCGATTCGATGCCCGAGTTCGACTACGCTAACAGCCGATGGCGAACCCGGCAAACCACCCTGGAGACGGCTCGCGGGCCACGCTCGCGCAGGTCGCGGCGCGCGCCGGGGTGAGCGCCTCGACGGCGAGTCTCGCCTTCAGCGGAGCCGGGCCCGTCGCCGACGAGACGCGCGAGCGCGTGCTCGCCGCCGCGCGCGAGCTCGACTACGGCGGCCCCGACCCGCGCGCCCGCAGCCTCCGCACCGGCCGCAGCGGCATCATCGCCGTCGTCATGGAGGACCGCATCAGCGTCGCCTTCGGCGACCCGGTGGCGGTGACCCTCCTCGACGGCATCGCCGACGAGATCGGGGGAGCCGGCTACAGCCTCCTGCTGCTGACCGACAGCCTCGAGCGCGCCGAGGGCGGCCTGCGCGATGCGCCCATGGATGCCGCGCTCCTGCTCGGCTGCAGCACCGACCTCGACCCCGCAGTGCGGGTGCTGAGCCAGCGCCAGGTGCCGCTCATCGGCGTCGAGGCCGAGCCGCGCCAGGGCCTGCCCATGGTCGACATCGACAACCGCGCGGGCATGCGCCGCCTCGCCGAGCACCTCGCCGGACTCGGGCACGAGCGCGTCGCCGTCATCACGCTGCCGATGGATCGCGGCCACGCCCGCGGCCCGCTCACGCAGGTGCGGCAGGACGCATCCGTCGCCTACACGGGCCTCGAGCGGCTGGCCGGGGTGCGCGACGTCTTCCCGGATGCCCCCGCCGAGGTCGCCGCGGGCAGCCTCATCGAGGAGGGGCTCATCGCCGCCCGTGCGCTCCTCGATGCCGAGCCCGCCCTCACCGCCATCGTCGGGCAGAGCGACCTGCTCGCGCTCGGCGCCATCCAGGCCGCTGAGGAGCGCGGCCTCCGCGTGCCGGAGGACATCAGCGTCGCCGGCTTCGACGGCGCCCGCATCGACGGGCTCTCGCGCCACCGCCTGACCACGGTCGTGCAGCCGACCCTCGAGAAGGGCCGCGCCGCCGCACGACTGGCCCTGGCGGCCCTCGCGGGCGAGCCGGTCGAGAACGTCGCCTTCACGACCGAGCTCCGCATCGGCGACACGACGGCGGCTCCGCGCAGCGCCTGAGCTCTCGCATCACCAACCCTGGACGCCCACTGGACGCCGAGGAAGTCAACCCCGTGACGCCGCCGCGGAGGAGATGGCACCGTCGTAACTCCACCGCGACGAAGGGAGCCGTCATGAACGACGAAGCGAAGCACAAGGGCGAGGAGCTCGGCGGCAAGATCAAGGAGGGCGTCGGCAAGGTCACCGACAACGAGCGTCTCGAGGCCGAGGGCCGCGCCGACCAGACGAAGGCGAACCTCAAGCAGGCCGGCGACGACGTCAAGGACGCGCTCCGCTGAGACCCCCCACGACAGCCGCGGCCTCCAGGTAGCCGCGACTGCCCCGGCGGGCGCTCGACCTCACGGTCGGGCGCCCGCTCTCGTCGTGCCCCGCCGCCTCGGCGCGCGCGTGACGACCGCGCTTCACGACTGCGCTTGACAACCCCGGCGACAGGAGTACCTTTGCGCGAGTGCCGAACACGGGGGCGATCGCGCCTCGCCGCACCCGCCGCCTTCGACTGAGCCCCCCGCAGGCCGTCGTCCTCGGCTTCCTCGGGGCGATCCTCGCGGCGACGGGCCTCCTCGCTCTTCCCTTCTCCCACCCGCGGGACGACTCGATCACGATCCTGGACGCGGCGTTCACGGCCGTGTCGGCCGTCTCGGTGACGGGCCATGTCGTCGTCGACACCGCGACCGCCTGGTCCCTCACCGGCCAGGTGATCATCGTCGTCTTCATCCAGCTCGGCGGGCTCGGCATCATGCTCGTCGCCTCGCTGATCGGGCTGGCGCTCGCTCGACGCCTGTCGCTGCGAGGTCGAGCCCTGACCGGCACCGAGAACCGAGCCGTCACGGCCGATGACGCGGCGCGACTCGCGAAGGGCATCCTCGCCACGAGCCTCCTCATCGAGGCCTCCGTCGCCATCATCGTCGGCCTCCGCCTCGCTCTCCACTACGGCGAGGGCGCAGCGGACGCGGTCTGGCACGGCGTCTTCCTGGCCGTGTCGAGCTTCAACAACGCGGGCTTCGCGCCGTACTCGGACAACATGGTCGGCTTCGCGACCGACCCCGTCATCGTGCTGCCGATGGCGGTCGCAACGGTCCTCGGCGGTCTCGGATTCCCCGTCCTCCGCCAGCTGCGCAAGGAGTTCCGCCGTCCGCTGCACTGGACGATGAACACGAACATCGTCCTGGCGATGAGCGGCCTCCTGCTCGTGATCGGGACGGCGTACATCGCCGTCCTGGAATGGAGCAACCCCGCGACGATCGGCGGGATGTCCCCGGCGGAGCGCGTGCTGGTCGCCTTCTTCCACTCGGTCCAAGCGCGCACCGCGGGCTTCAACAGCGTCGACGTCGGCGAGATGACGAGCGAGACCTGGCTCGGCATCGACGTGCTCATGTTCATCGGCGGCGGGCCCGCGGGCACGGCCGGCGGCATCAAGGTCACGACCTTCGCCGTCCTGCTCTTCATCATCCTCACCGAGCTGCGCGGGCAGGGCGCGGTGAACATCTTCGGCAAGCGCCTCTCGCGCGCCGTGCACCGCGAGGCCATCACGATCGCGCTGCTGTCGCTCGCGGCGGTCATGGCGGCCACGGTCATCCTCATGCTCGTCACCGACCTCGAGCTCGACGTGCTCCTGTTCGAGGCGATCTCGGCCTTCGGCACCGTCGGTCTCAGCACCGGCATCACCGCCGATCTGCCGGCGGCCGGGCAGATCGTGCTCATGGTCCTCATGTTCCTGGGCCGCCTGGGCCCGCTCACGCTCGGCACGGCCCTCGTCCTGCGCCAGCGCCAGCTGCTCTACGAGCTCCCGAAAGAAAGGCCCGTCATTGGCTAACCTGCGCCTGTTCTCCGGCACCCGCACCTCGCGCATCGCTGAGGCCGACTCCGTCGCCGTCATCGGCCTGGGCCGCTTCGGCCAGTCGCTCGCCCTCGAGCTCATGGCGACCGGCACCGAGGTGCTCGGCATCGACGCGAGCGAGGAGATCGTCCAGGGCCTCAACGGCGAGCTCAGCCAGGTCGTCCGCGCCGACTCCACGAAGGCCGAGGTGCTCCGCCAGCTCGCCGTGCACGAGTTCGACCGCGTCGTGGTCGCGATCGGCTCCGACATCCAGGCGAGCATCCTCACCACGTCCGTGCTGCTGCAGTTCGGCATCCCCCAGATCTGGGCGAAGGCCACGAGCGACGCGCACGGGCAGATCCTCGAGCAGCTCGGGGTCGAGCACGTCATCTACCCCGAGAAGGACATGGGTCGCCGCGTCGCGCACCTCGTCCGCGGGGCCGCGCTCGACTACATCGAGGTCGACTCCGCGTACGCGATCGTGAAGATGCAGCCCAACTCGGTGCTGCTCGGCCGCCGGCTCGGCGACACGAACCTCCGCCAGGAGCACGGCGTCACGGTCATGGCGGTCCAGCGCGACGGGCAGCCCTGGTGCAACGCCGACGCCGACACCGTCGTCCGGGAGGGCGACACGGTGCTCGTCGCGGGGCCCACGCGCATGGCCGAGGGGTTCGGGCAGCTCCGCTAGCGCGCGCCCGTCACGATCCGGCGCCCGTCACGATCCAGCGATCCCCGCGCGCCCGCGCCCCGAGCGTCACCGCGCGCGCCCCGAGGTACCCGAAGGTGAACGACGCGAGCAGCGCCGGCAGTCCCGAACCGGCGGCGAGCACGAGAAGCACGAGGTAGACGATCAGGTTGAGGATGCCCGTGGCGGCGAGGTAGCGCCCGTCACCGGCTCCGATGAGGACGCCGTCGAGCACGAACACGAGCCCGGCGAGCGGCAGCCCGATCGCGAGGATCAGCAGGACGAGGGGGAGGGCATCCCGCACTCGCTCGTCGGAGGTCACGAGGATCGGGACCAGCGGCGCCGACGCGGCCACGACGACCGCCAGGATCGTGCCGACGAGCACCCCCCAGCGGACGAGCCGGCGGGTGATGCGGTGCACGCGCTCGACGTCGGAGGCTCCGAGTCCGTGTCCGACGAGCGCCTGCCCGGCGATCGCGAGCGCGTCGAGGGCGAGTGCGAGCAGGCTGTAGACGGCGAACCACACGTGCGTCGCGGCGAGCTCGACGGTGCCGAGTCCCGTTGCGACGAGCACGGTCGCGACCAGCGCGATGCGCAGCGACACCGTGCGCAGCAGCAGCCACGAGCCGGCGGCCATCGCGGCGCGGAGGCCCGCCGGGCCGGGGCGCAGCGCGGCGCCCTCCGCACGGGCGCCCCGCACGACCACCGTCACGAGCACCGCGGCCATCGCCCACTGCGCGATGAGGGTGCCGATCGCCGAGCCGGCGATGCCGAGACCGAGACCGTAGATGAGGATCGCGTTGAGCGCGATGTTCGCGCAGAACCCCCACGCCGCGACGACCAGTGGGGTGCGCGCGTCGTGCAGGCCCCGCAGCACCCCGGTCGCGGCGAGCACGAGCAGCATGCCCGGCACGCCCCACCACGCGATCGTCAGGTACTCGAGCGCGGCCGCCTCGACCGGTGCGGCCGCGCCGAAGGCGCCCACGATCGCCGGGTAGGTCGGCAGCAGCACCCCGAGCAGGACGACGCCGATGCCGAGCGCGAGCCAGAGCCCGTCGACGCCCGCGGCGTGCGCGCCGGCCCTGTCACCGGCTCCGAGGCGCCGCGCGACGGCCGGGGTGGTGGCGTAGGCGAGGAAGACGAGCAGTCCGATCGCGGTCTGGAGCACCGTCGAGGCGACGCCGAGCCCGGCCAGGGCATCCGCCCCCAGATGGCCGACCATCGCCGTGTCGGTCAGCACGAACAGCGGCTCGGCGACGAGGGCGCCGAGCGAGGGCGCGGCGAGGCGCAGGATGTCGCGGTCGATCGCTCGCAGCCGGGGGCGCACGCTTCCACGCTACGGCCCGCGCACGAGCGCATCGCGCCTGCCTTACTATCTGCGTATGCATGCAGATACGCATCAGGAAGACCTCGATCCCTCATCGCCGCTGGTCGACGTGGTGGCCGAGCTGTTCGGGCTCCTCGCCGACCCCACGCGCGTCCGGATCATCCTCGCGCTCGACCTCGATGAGCTCTCCGTCAATCACCTCGCCGACATCGTCGATCGCCCGCCGCCCGCCGTGTCGCAGCATCTGGCCAAGCTTCGCCTCGCACGGCTCGTGACCGTTCGACAGGAGGGCAATCGCGCGTTCTACCGGCTCCGCGACGAGCACCCGCGCCGACTCGTCGTCGAGGCACTGCGGCAGGCCGAGCACACCGTGTCCGATCTCCCGCGCCACCACGGGGAGCACTGAGCATGCTCACGGTCCTCCGCCACCGGCGCTTCGCCGCGCTCTTCGCCTCGCAGGTCGCCTCGCTCGTCGGCACGGGCGTGCTCACCGTCGCGCTCGCGCTCGTCGCCGTCCGCATCGCGGGAGAGGGGGCCGCGCAGATCATCGGCATCGCGCTGACCATCCGCATCGCGGCCTACGTCGTCGTGTCGCCGATCGCGAGCGCGCTCGTCGCCGGTCGGTCGAGCCGCGCCGTCCTCATCAGCGCGGATGCGGCGCGCGTCGTCATCGCGGCAGGTCTCGTCCTCGCCACCGAGGCCTGGCACCTCTACGTCGCGATCCTGCTGCTGCATTCGGCGTCGGCCGTCTTCACGCCCACGTACCAGGCCGTCATCCCCGAGGTGCTGCCCGACGAGCGCGACTACACCTCCGCGCAGTCGCTCTCGAGGCTCGCCTACGACCTCGAGTCGCTGCTGAGCCCGGTGCTCGCGGCGCTGCTCGTGCTCGTCCTGCCGCCCAGCGCGCTCTTCGCCGTGACGGCGGCAGGCTTCGCGCTCTCGGCGCTCGCCGTGGGGCTCTCGCGCATCAGCGAGCGCGCCGGCGCGGCGGGCGAGCCGTTCGCGTCGCGCCTCACGCGCGGCCTGCGCCTCATGACGCGGATACCCGCGCTGCGGTTCCTCGCCGTCCTCGACGCCGTCACGGCCACGGTCTACGCGACGGTGCTCGTCACCACGGTCGTGCTGCTCGTCGTCATCGGCGCCGCCGACGTCGGCGACCCGTCGGGGCCGCTCGCCGTGGCGCTCGTCGCGTTCGGTGCCGGATCGATCGCGGTGGCTCTGCTGCTGCCGCGCATCCTCGACCGGGGGAGCGATGGCGCGGTGATGGCGACGGGCGCGGCGATCGTTCCCGTCGCGCTCGCGGCGACGGCCGCGCTCGCGCTCACGGGAGCGCTCACGCTGCCGCTCGTCATCGTCCTGTGGTTCGTGCTCGGCGCCGCGAGCTCGGCGATCAGCACCCCGAGCGCGCGGATCATCCGCCGCGAGGTCGAGCCCGACGACCGGCCCGCCGTCTTCGCCGCGCGGTTCTCGAGCTCCCACGCGTGGTACGCCGTGACGTACCCGATCGCCGGCCTCGTCGGGTCGGCCGCGGGGCCCGCCGCGGCGACCGCCGTGCTCGCCGTCGTCGCCCTCCTCGCGCTCGGGGCCGCGCTCGCCCTCTCACGCGGCGCGCGACCCTCGGCGGATGCGCAGGCGCGACCCCCCGCCGCCTCATTAGGCTCGGTCGGGTGACCGACACCCTCAGCAGCGGCATCCTCTCCGACGAGCTCGAGCCGGGCATCCGCCCGCAGGACGATCTGTACCGCCACGTCAACGCGCGCTGGCTCGCACGCACGCCGATCCCCGCCGACAAGGCCCGCTACGGCTCATTCATGGTGCTCGCCGAGGAGGCCGAGAAGGCCGTGCGCGACATCATCGTCGAAGCGCAGTCGGCCGAGCCGGGCACGCTCGAGCGCAAGGTCGGCGACCTCTACGCGAGCTTCATAGACGAGGAGCGCATCGAGGCGCTCGGCGCCGCCCCGCTCGCCCCGCACCTCGCGGCGATCGACACGATCGACGACAAGGATTCCCTGCTGAGCGAGATCGGACGCCTCGAGCGCGAGGGCGCCCGCGGGTTCGCGCAGCTCTTCGTCGACAACGACCCCGGCGACCCCGAGCGCTACCTCGTCTTCGTCGAGCAGGGCGGGCTCGGTCTGCCGGACGAGTCGTACTACCGCGAGGACGCGCACGCGGCGACGCGCGACGCCTACCTCGCCCACCTCGAGCGGATGCTCGCCCTCGCCGGCCTGGAGGCCCCCGCCGAGCGCGCGGTGCGCATCATGGCCCTCGAGACGCACCTCGCGAGCCACCACTGGGACAAGGTGCGCAACCGCGACAGCCAGGCGACCTACAACCTGCGCACCTGGGCCGAGTGGGAGGAGGCCGCTCCCGGCCTCGACCTCGCGCGCTGGCGCGACGCCTTCGGCATCACCGAGCAGCAGCTCGCCGAGGTGGTGCTGCGCCAGCCCTCGTTCCATGCCGGGCTCGCGGCCGCGATCGCCGACCGCCCCCTCGAGGAGTGGACGGACTGGCTGCGCTGGTCGGTCATCCGCTCGATGGCGTCGTACCTCTCGCGCGACTTCGTCGACGCGACCTTCGACTTCTACGGTCGCACCCTCACCGGCACCCCCGAGCAGCGCGCCCGCTGGAAGCGCGGCGTGAGCTTCGTCGAGGGCGCCATGGGCGAGGCCGTGGGCGAGGTCTACGTCGCGCGGCACTACCCGCCGGAGGCGAAGGCAGCGATGGACGAGCTCATCGCGATGCTCATCGAGGCGTACCGGCAGTCGATCAGCGAGCTCGAGTGGATGACCGCCGAGACCCGCGAGCGCGCCCTCGACAAGCTGTCGAAGTTCACGCCGAAGATCGGCTACCCGGTGAGGTGGCGCGACTACTCCTCGCTCGAGGTCGTCGCGGATGACCTGGTGGCGAACGTGCGGGCGGCGGGGGAGTTCGAGTTCCAGCGCGAGCTCGGCAAGATCGGCCGGCCGATCGACCGCGACGAGTGGTTCATGACGCCGCAGACCGTCAACGCGTACTACAACCCCGGCTTCAACGAGATCGTCTTCCCGGCGGCGATCCTGCAGTTCCCGTTCTTCGATGCGGGGCGGGATGCCGCGGCCAACTACGGCGCGATCGGCGCGGTCATCGGCCACGAGATCGGGCACGGATTCGACGACCAGGGCTCGCGCTACGACGGCGACGGGCGCCTGCGCGACTGGTGGACGGAGGCCGACCGGGCCGCGTTCGAGGAGCGAACCGGCTCGCTCATCGCCCAGTACGACGCGCTCGAGCCGAGTCAGGCGCCCGGCCACCACGTCAACGGCGCGCTGACGATCGGCGAGAACATCGGCGACCTCGGCGGGCTCGGAATCGCCTGGAAGGCCTACCTGCTGTCGCTCGACGGCGAGGAGCCCCCGGTGATCGACGGGCTCACCGGTGCGCAGCGGTTCTTCCTCTCGTGGGCGCAGGCCTGGCAGCTCGCGATCCGGCCGGAGGAGGCCCTGCGGCTGCTGTCGATCGACCCGCACTCGCCGAACGAGTTCCGCTGCAACCAGATCGTGCGTAACATCGGAGCGTTCTACGAGGCGTTCTCGGTCACTCCCGACGACGCCCTGTGGCTGGACGAGACGGAGCGCGTGTCCATTTGGTGACGACCCCGATGCTGCGCGACCGGAGCGCCCGCCTGGCGGCTCCGGTGTCAGCGCGGCGTCGGGCCCTCGAGCGCTCTCCCTCGTTCCGCCCCTCCTTCCGCGCCCTCGGCGCCCTCGCGTACGAGGGCGCGCGCGTCTCGGTCGCGGCGGTGGATCTGCAGTCGGGGCAGAGCGTCTTCGCCGTCGACGAGCGCATCGTGCTGCCGACGGCGTCGATCGGCAAGATCCTCCTGCTCATCGAGGTGAGCGCGCGCATGACCGACCGGTCGCTGTCGGAGTTCTCGATCGTCGATCGGTCGGTGCAGGACTCGGTGGCCGACTCGGGTCTCTGGCAGCACCTGCAGGCGCCGGCCCTCCCGCTCTCCGACCTCGCCGCGCTCGTCGGCTCGACGAGCGACAACGTGGCGACGAATGCGCTCCTCCGTCATATCGGGCTGGATGCCGTGCGCGCGCGCACGGAGTCGCTCGGCCTCGTGCGCACCGCCCTGCTCGACGTCGTCCGTGAGAGCCGGGGGCCGGATGACGCGCCCCAGCTCTCCGTCGGCTCGACCGCGGAGCTCGCGTGGCTCTTCTACGCCCTCGCCCACGGCCACATCATCGATCCGACGACGAGTCAGCGCGTGCTCGGCTGGCTGTCGCTCAACACCGACCTCTCGATGGTCGCGAGCGCGTTCGGTCGCGACCCGCTCGCCCACCGCGGGGTCGAGCACAGCACCTGGATGGTGAACAAGACGGGATGCGACGCGGGGGTCCGGTCGGAGTCGGGGATCCTCCGCGGGCCGCGCGGCGGCCTCGCCTACGCCGTCTCGGTGCAGTTCGAGGAGCGCGACCTGGCGAGCCGGCTGCGCGTGCTCGACGCCCTGCGGGTCTTCGGACTCGACCTCCTGGAGTTCGTGCACTGACGCGCGGCGGGGCCCTCGGAACGTCTGAGCATTGCTCGCACCCCCGTTGAGGGGTAGACGGAACGGTCCAGTCTTGCTTTCGTCACTCTGAGGGGAATATCGTCGGGCTCGCCTGCGGAATCGGCTCACCCGACGTTCGTCGATTCGCGCGGGCTGGGAGAGTACACACCTGGCGTTTCCTTGACTACCCCGTCGAGCGAATCAGTCTCAGAGTCGTACTGTTCCGAATACCTGCAGTACCCGAACACCCGAACACCCGACGGTCGTCGTTCCCCGACGACGGCCGACCGCTCGACCGTGATCTCCCCCGATCCCGATCGTGCGCTACCCGAATACCCGAACACTGAGCGCTGCCGGCCCGCTGGCGCGCTCGGCTCCGACCCCCCAGGAGCTCTTCATGATGCGCACGCGCATTCTTGCCGCGGCGACCGCCGCTCTCCTCGCCCTCGGCATGGCCGCGGGCGGAGCGAGCCCCGCGCTGGCCGGCGGCAATCCCTCTAACACCAACGACCCCGACAACTGGGAGACCCTGACCGGCGAGGTCTGCTACAAGGTCGAGCCCGTGACGCCCCCGTACGTTCTCCCGGCGAACACCCCCGGGTACACGTACTCGAAGGTGATCGTCAAGGCAGGCAGCAGCGGCAACAGCGTCACCAACGAGAACGCGGTGTACACCACCGACTCGATGGGAGGAGCGCTCACCCCGGGCGACTCGTTCGTCCACCCGGAGAAGGACAGCATCAGCCACGTGATCGTGTGCGAGATCCCGGCTGAGCCCGGCGTCGCCACCGCCGCCATCGACCTGACCGACCCCGACTGCTACATCGGCGCGATGCTGGATGAGAGCGGCTTCACCTACACGAACAGCACCTACGTGATCGTGGACAGCGGTGCGGGCGACGGCACCTACGAGGTCGTCTTCACCGCCGAGGAYGGCTTCGAGTTCGCGGGCGGTGAGACCGAGCTGAGCTTCACCGGAACGCTCGCCGGCCCGAGCGACGACCCGTCCTGCGAGGAGCAGCCCGGTG
>NZ_LMCX01000001.1:649095-1616578 GCF_001425665.1 Yonghaparkia sp. Root332
GCGGTGAGACCGAGCTGAGCTTCACCGGAACGCTCGCCGGCCCGAGCGACGACCCGTCCTGCGAGGAGCAGCCCGGTGTCGCGACGGCGTCGATCGCCCTAACCGACCCCGACTGCTTCTTCGGCGAGACCCTCGACGAGGGCGGCTTCGGCGGCGACAACAGCACCTACGTGATCGTCGACGACGGCTCGGAGGACGGCACCTACGAAGTCGTCTTCACGGCGGAGGACGGCTTCGAGTTCGCGGGCGGGGAGACCGAGCTGACCTTCACCGGGACGCTCGACGGCCCCAACGAGGGCGACGAGTGCGTGCTGCCCATCACCGACGCGTTCCTCTCCTTCATCGACCCGACCTGCGACGCCCCCCAGCGGCTCGACCCGGACAACTTCACCTACGACCCGGAGCTCGCGGAGCTGACGATCGTCGAGGTCGAGGAGAACGGTGACTTCCTGGTGGTCTTCGAGGCCCTCGGGGAGGAGACGCAGTTCTTCCAGAGCGGCGAGCCGGTCGAGGGTCGCACCGTGGAGGAGGGCGGCAAGGTCCTCGTATTCGAGGGAATCCTCGCCGGACCGAACACGGAGCTCTGCGAGGACGAGGCCGTCGTCGTGCCTCCGGTCGTCGTGGTCGATGACTGCTTCGAGCAGTCGTACACGATCACCGATGTCGAGGGCGTGACGTACACCCGGACGGTCAACGGGCTGGAGCTCCCCGTGAGCTTCGGCGAGGGCGACTCGGTCACCTACGAGGCCGCGCCGTTCGACGCGATCACGGTCACCGCGACCCCCGATGAGGGTTACCTCCTCGCTGAGGGCTATGAGCCGTTTGAGTACACCTACGTGTACGACGAGGAGTGCCTGCCCACGGCTCCCGTCACGACGGCGTCGGTGACGTGGACGCAGGCCGACTGCCTCGGCAACCCCGGCAGCTACACGCTGACGAACGAGCCCGGAGTGATCTGGACCGTCGATGGTGTGGTTGTCGAGGGCAACACGAAGTACACGGCGGCGATCGGGTCGACTCCGACCATCACGGCGAGCCTGGAGCCCGCCAGCGAGGAGTTCCCGACCGGTTTCGGCTGGAGCGATCCTGAGCAGCAGACCCTGTGGAACCTCGTCTTCGAGGCTGCGGAGGACTGCCTGCCGACCCTGGCGATCACCGGTGCGTCCAACGCGCTGGGTGGTCTGGGGGTCATCGCGATCCTGATCATGATGGCCGGTACCGGTCTCGTGGTCGCTCGTCGCCGGGAGGCTGTGCTAGTACCCGGCCCTGCGGGGCCGGGGCGGCGATGCGACCCGAAAACGCGTCGTCGCCCCGGTCTCGCTCCTTCTCTTTCCATCACACCGACGAACCACCCGAAGAACCCGGATCACCCGAAGAACCCGAACCACCGATCACCCGACGGTCACCGTTTCCCGACGACGACCGAACGCACGTCCGAGATATCCCCGAGCTCGGTCATGCGACCTCTGATTACCCGAACACTGAGCGGTACCAGTCCGCTGGTTCGCTCGGCTCCGACCCCCAGGAGCACACCATGTTGCGCACGCGCATTCTTGCCGCGGCGACCGCCACCCTCCTCGCACTCGGCATGGCCGCGGGCGGGGCGAGCGCGGCCACTGCGGCCCCCCCTCAGGAAGACACCAAGGTCTGGGTCTGCAAGTACTCCGGCACCCCCGGTGTCAACGAGAAGTACAAGGAGGGGAAGAACCCCATCGAGGTGAGTGTCAGCACCATCGACAGCAGCAGCGGGTTCGACCCCGTGACCGGCACCGGGTACTTCGCGGACAGCCAGGGCCGCTCGTACTCTCTCGGCTACACCGCGACCTTCCCGGTCCCTCCGACCCTTCAGGACTGTCCGCGTCCGCAGCTCCCCATCCCGGGGTACACGGTCACGGATCAGACGTGCGAAAGCGGCGGATCCATCACTCTTGCCACCTCGCAGTGGATCATCTACGTCGTCACGAACTCCTCGGGGGTGGTCATCCCGAACGACCAGCTGACCAACCTGCCTCCCGGCACGTACACGGTGACACCGACCGCCGTCTCACCGGCGATCCTCGATGACGAGTTCTACGATCCGGTGGCCGTCATCGACCCCGTCGATCCGGTGCTCTGCGCCGACCTCGCGACCGCATCCATCGCCTTCACCGACGCCACGTGCCTCACGGGCCAGCAGCTGAACACCGACGGATTCGCGGCGACCGGCGCGACACTGACGTCGTCGACCGTCGTCGACGGCGTGTACACCGTGGTCTTCACCGCGGAGTCGGGCTATCTGTTCGCCGCCGGTACCGGCGTCTCGGACGACCGCACGACGCTGACCTTCACCGGCACGCTGGACGGGGTTGATCTGACCAAGTGCGCGGTCGCCACGGCCTCCATCGACTTCACCGCTCCGACCTGCACCACGAGTGAGCAGCTGAACGAAAGCGGCTACCAGATGACCGGTGCGACCCTGACGTCCTCGGGCGTCGTCGACGGCGTCTACACCGTGGTGTTCACGGCGACCCCTGGTTCGCTGTTCGCCGCCGGTGAGAACGTGTCGCTGGATCGCACGACACTGACCTATACAGGAACGCTCGACCCGCCGGACCTGACTCTCTGCCCGGTCGCGACCGCGTCGATCGCGTTCATCGACCCCACCTGCAACGACGACGAGCAGCTCGACGAGGGTGCCTTCCAGACCGTCAACGCGACGCTGACCTCGGCCGACGTCGTGGGCAACGAGTACACGGTCGTCTTCACCGCGGTCGGCGACGCGCTCTTCGCCGTCGGCGACGGCGTCTCGACCGACCGGAAGACGCTGACCTACACCGGCACGCTCGACCCCAACGACGAGCGCCTGTGCCTCGTGGTCACAGCCACCTTCACCCTCCCGCCCGCCACGTGCGAGGTCGGCGAGGACTGGGCCAACCCGATCATCGTCGCCGACGCCGGCGTCGTTCCTGGCGCGCCCATGTACGACGAGGCGACCGGAACGGTCTCGATCACGTTCCTCGCGACCGGCGCGAACATCTTCGTCATCGACGTGGATGGCGAGCCGACCTTCTCGAAGACGCTGACGGTGACGCTGGACGTCGCCGACCGCGACCCGAGCCTCTGCGAGGAGGCGACGGTCGAGGTGCCGATCAACCCCGCCACCTGCGAGCTCGGCGAGAGCCTCGACGAGGGCGGCATCGACGTGATCGGCGCGACCTTCGAGGTCATCGATGATGGCTCCGTCTCGGGCACGTACGAGGTCGAGTTCACGGCGGACGAGGGCTACCGGTTCCCCGGTGACCAGCTGACGCTGACGGTCTCGGGCGAGCTGGCCGATCGTGACCCGCTGCTCTGCGAGGAGGCGACCGGCACGGTTCCGCTGATCGACCCGACGTGCGAGCTCGGTGCGAGCGTGGACCTGGAGAACATCTCCGGCGTCAACGCGACCTTCGAGGTCATCGACGACGGCTCCGTCTCGGGTACGTACGAGGTCGAGTTCACGGCGCTGGAGGGCTTCCGGTTCGCCGGCGACMAGACGACGCTGACGRTCTCGGGCGAGCTCGCTGACCGCGACCCGCTGCTGTGCCTTGAGGCGACGGGCTCGGTCCCGATCATCGACCCGACCTGCGAGCAGGGGGCGAGCGTCGACCTGGAGAACATCGCCGGTACGAACGCCACCTTCGAGGTCATCGACGATGGCTCGACGGACGGCACGTACGAGGTGCTGTTCACGGCGAACGACGGCTACCGGTTCACCGGTGACCAGAAGACGCTGACCGTGACCGGAACGCTCGACCCCAAGGACCAGCGCCTGTGCATCGTCGTCGAGGCCTCCTTCACCCTCCCGCCCGCCACGTGCGAGGTCGGCGAGGACTGGGAGAACCCGATCATCGTCGCCGATGCCGGCGTTCTGTGGGGCGAGCCGATGTTCGACCCGGAGACCCAGACCGTCTCGATCGAGTTCCTCGCGACCGGCGCGACCGTGTTCGTGATCGAGGTCGACGGGGAGATGACGTTCTCCAAGACGCTCACCGTGACGCTCGATGTCGCCGACCGCGACCCCGAGCTGTGCCTCGAGCCGACCTACGTGGTTCCCGTCATCGACCCGACCTGCGAGCTCGGCGCGAGCCTGGATGTCGCGGGTATCGACGCGGAGAACGCCACGTTCGTGGTCGTCGATGACGGCACGGAGTCGGGCAGCTACGAGGTCGAGTTCACGGCGCTGGAGGGTTACCGGTTCCCCGGTGACCAGCTGACGCTGACGGTCTCGGGCGAGCTGGCCGATCGTGACCCGCTGCTCTGCGAGGAGGCGTCGGCGAGCGTTCCGCTCATCGACCCGACCTGCGAGCTGGGGGCGAGCGTGGACCTGGAGAACATCTCCGGCGTCAACGCGACCTTCGAGGTCATCGACGACGGATCTGAGTCGGGCAGCTACGAGGTCGAGTTCACGGCGCTGGAGGGCTTCCGGTTCGCCTCGCTGACCGCGACCCCGAGCTGTGCCTCGAGCCGACCTACGTGGCTCCTCTGATCGACGCCACCTGCGAGCTGGGCGAGAGCCTGGACGTCGAGGGCATCGATGCGGAGAACGCCACCTGGGTCGTTGTCGATGACGGTTCTGAGTCGGGCACGTACGAGGTGCTGTTCACGGCGGATGAGGGTTACCGGTTCGCCGATGACCAGACGACGCTGACGGTCTCGGGCGAGCTGGCCGATCGTGACCCGCTGCTCTGTGAGGAGGCGTCGGGGAGCGTTCCGCTGATCGACCCGACGTGCGAGCTCGGTGCGAGCGTGGACCTGGAGAAGATCTCCGGCGTCAACGCGACCTTCGAGGTCATCGACGACGGATCTGAGTCGGGCAGCTACGAGGTCGAGTTCACGGCGCTGGAGGGCTTCCGGTTCGCTCACGATCTCGGGCGATCTCGCCGACCGTGACCCCGAGCTCTGCCTCGAGGCGACCTACGTCGCACCGGTCATCGACGCCACCTGCGAGCTGGGCGAGAGCCTGGACGTGGAGGGCATCGACGCCGAGAACGCGACGTTCGAGGTCATCGACGATGGCTCGGAGTCGGGCACGTACGAGATCGAGTTCACCGCGAACGAGGGCTACCGGTTCGCCGGTGACCAGCAGTCCCTGACCGTGACCGGCGACCTCGCCGGCCCGAACACGGAGCTGTGCCTCGAGGCTGTCGCGGCGATCGCCGTGACCGACGCGGACTGCTTCTTCGACTCGACGCTCGATGAGGACGGATTCACGTCGGAGAACGCCGAATACGAGATCACGGTCTACAACGCCGAGACCCGCGAGTACGAGGTCGTCTTCACGGCCGACTACGGCTACCGCTTCGACACGTCGCTCGACGGCGTCAGCGAGGACGGCACGACGAGGACGTTCTCCGGAACGCTCGACGCCGCCGACCCCAATGGCGACGGCTGCGTGCTGCCGATCACGGATGCCTCGATCGCGTTCATCGACGCCACGTGCCTCGACCCGCAGTCGCTCGACGAGGAGAGCTTCGTGTTCGACTCCGAGCTCGCGGCGCTCGACAGCGTGACGTACGACGGGCTCGACTACGAGGTCGTGTTCGTCACGATCGGGGAGGACACCAAGTTCTTCCAGACGGACGAGCCGGTCGAGGGCCGCACGGTATCCGAGGACGGGACAGTGCTGACCTTCACGGGAACGCTCGACGGCCCGAACGAGGCGCTGTGCCCCGAGGTCATCGTGCCGCCGATCGTCGTGGTGGATGACTGCTTCGAGCAGTCGTACACGATCACCGACGTCGAGGGCGTGACGTACACGCGAACGGTCAACGGACTGGAGCTCCCCGTGAGCTTCGGCGAGGGCGACTCAGTCACCTACGAGGCGTCGCCGTTCGACACGATCACGGTCACCGCGACCCCCGACGAGGGATACCTCCTCGATGAGGGCTACGAGCCGTTCGAGTACACCTACGCGTTCGACGAGGACTGCCTGCCCACGGCGCCCGTGACGACCGCGTCGGTGACGTGGACGCAGGCCGACTGCCTCGGCAACCCCGGCAGCTACACGCTGACGAACGAGCCCGGAGTGATCTGGACCGTCGACGGCGTCGTGGTGGCCGGCAACACGAAGTACACGGCGGCCGTCGGGTCGACTCCGAGCATCGTTGCGAGCCTCGAGCCCGCCAGCGAGGAGTTCCCGACCGGCTTCGGCTGGAGCAACCCGGCGCAGCAGACCCTCTGGAACCTCGTCTTCGAGGCTGCGGATGACTGCCTGCCGACCCTGGCTCTGACCGGTGCGTCCAACGCGCTGGGTGGTCTGGGGGTCATCGCGATCCTGATCATGATGGCCGGTACCGGTCTCGTGGTCGCTCGTCGCCGGGAGGCTGTCGGGTGCCGCTCAGGCGGCACCCGGTTCTGCGTGTCAGCATCACCGCGTGATCAGCACCTCCCTCGCCCGCCTGCTGCGCGACGCGGGCCTGCGCTGGAAGCCCGCCTCCGGCGACCGCTTCCAGATCGACCGCTCCGAGTTCGACGCGGAGGTCTTCACCGTCAGCGACCTCACTATCGAGCCCCACGAGTACGCCACCGGCACCGTCCTCGGCTTCAACGGCACGACCGAGTGGGCGCTCGACTCCGTGGCGCTCGACGACGCGCTGTGGCTGCCCCGCGAGGACCAGCTGCGCGACCTGCTCCGCGGAGCGTTCGTGCGCCTCGAGCGCGAGGGCGACGAGTATCGCGTGGTGCTCCGAGACGGGGATGGCGCAGAGTCGGCGTTCGCGAGCGTGTCGGCGCCCGAGGCCTACGGGCTCGCGCTGCTCTCGATGCTCGAGCGCGTCACCGCCTGAACCTCGGCCGATCGGGCCGGGCTACGCCGTCGCGGCCGACCCGAGGTCGTGGTGCTGCGCCGGCGAGGCGATCGGCGCGGCGACCGCGGGCGCGACGGGCGACGCGAGCGAGCCCGCGGCCGTCGCCGGTCGCGCGACCGGGATCCCGAAGAGGGTCTCGATCGCGGCGGCCACATCCACTCCGCGACCCGCGACCGCGTGCCGGCGCGCGAGCGTCGAGGGTGTGTGCAGGAAGACGCTCGTGAGGTGGCGCAGGGCCTCCTCGACGCGGCCGTCGGCATCGCCGCGGCGGCGGGCCCGCTCGATCTCCTCGTCGACGAGCCCGAGGACGTGCTGACGAAGCGCGACGATCGACGGCTCCACGGCGGCGGCGGTGACGAAGGCGTGGGCCGACTCGGCGACGACGCTGCGCGCCTCCTCCTCCGCCGACCAATGCACGAGGGGCGCGTGGAGACGGATCGTCTCGAGGTCGAGGAGCGTGACGCCGTCGATCTCGCCGACCGCGGCGTCGACGTTGCGGGGCAGCCCGAGGTCGACGACGTACGCGGGCGCCTCGGCGGGGACGTCCGCCGCGGAGAGGCTCAGCCGCGTCGTGCACGTGATGACGACATCCGCCCCGCTCATCGCGGTCGTGAGGTCGCTCGTCCAGTCGAGGCCGTGGCGCGTGCCGAACACCTGCGCGCGACCGCTCGGCGAGTAGACGGTGATGCGCTCAGCCCCGCGGTCGCGCAGCGCCGCGACCGTCGTGGCGGCGTAGCGGCCGGTGCCGACGAGCACGACCCGCGCCGAGCTCCAGTCGGCGAGGCGGCTGCCGACGAGGTCGAGTGCGAGGCGGGCGAGGCTGCGGCCCGTGCGGCTCGCATCGCCCTGCGCGCGCGCGGCCCGGGCGGTGCGGATCGCCTCCTGGAAGACGCGATCGAGGCGACCGGTGGATGCTCCGCTCGCGCGCGCCGCCTGAGCGGCTCGACGCACCTGCCCGGCGATCTCCTCCTCGCCCACGGCGACCGACTCGAGCCCGGCCGAGACGGCGAAGAGGTGGTGCACGGCGGCGGGGGAGTCGAGGACCTCGGCGGTCGCGGAGACCTCGTGGGGGGCATCCTCGCCGAGAGAGCGAAGGGCGCGCGAGACGGAGTCGCGGGCGATCGCGTGGGCGTCCTCCGGCGTCGCGTCGGCGGGGGCGTCGACGTCGAGGTAGACCTCGAGGCGGTTGCAGGTCGCGACGGTGATCGCCCCGCGGACGGCGGGGTCGGAACCGCGGACGGCCCCTGTGAGCGCCTGGGCGTCGACCGCGAGCCGCTCGAGGACCTCGAACGGCGTGTTGCGATGGTTGGCGGTGACGCACAGGAGCACGACCCGATTCTACGGCGCGTCGGCTGGGTGAACCGCCGGGGCGGGGGCGCCGCCCGTCGGCGCCGACCGCGCCTCCGCCCGGAGGACTCTCGGATTCCAGCGCCTATCCTTGACGGGTGCCGTTGAGCCCCTCCCATCCTCTTGTCGACGGTCGCACGGCGAACGCTCCGCTCATCCGCGCGTACCGCGGCGACCGCCCCGAGCGCACCCCCGTCTGGTTCATGCGCCAGGCCGGCCGCTCCCTGCCGGAGTACCGCGAGCTGCGGGCCGGCGGCGACATGCTGCAGGCCTGCCTGACGCCCGCGATGGCGAGCGAGATCACCCTGCAGCCGGTGCGGCGCCACGGCGTCGACGCGGGCATCTTCTTCAGCGACATCGTCGTTCCCGTGCTGCTCGCGGGCGTCGACGTGCGCATCGTCGGCGGTCGCGGCCCCGTGATCGACGAGCCCGTCCGCACCGCGAGCGACGTGCTCAAGCTCCGCCCGATCGACCCCGCCTCGCTCGACCCCGTGCGCGAGGCGGTCGCGCTGACGGTCGAGCAGCTCGGCTCGACGCCGCTCATCGGCTTCGCCGGCGCCCCCTTCACGCTCGCGGCCTACCTCGTCGAGGGCGGGCCGTCGAAGGACCAGATGCGGGCGCGGGCCCTCATGCACAGCGACCCGCACACGTGGGCGGCGCTCCTCAACTGGTGCGCCGACGTCACGGGCGAGTTCCTGCGCGCCCAGGTCGAGGCGGGCGCGAGCGCCGCGCAGCTCTTCGACTCGTGGATCGGCTCGGTGTCGCAGAACGACTACCTGCGTCGCGTCGCCCCGCACTCCAAGCGCGCGCTCGACCACCTGCGCGGCCTCGACGTGCCGCAGGTGCACTTCGGCCTCGGCACCGACCGGATCCTCCGCGAGATCCGCGGCCTCGGCGTCGACGCGATCGGCATCGACTGGCGCCTGCCGCTCGACGAGGCCTCCGAGATCCTCGGCGGCGACGTCCCGCTGCAGGGCAACATCGACCCGGCCCTCCTCGGCGCACCCTGGCCGACGCTGCGCGCGCACGTCGACTCCGTCCTCGACCGCGGCCGCTCGGCCCCCGCGCACGTCGTCAACCTCGGCCACGGCGTCCCGCCCGAGACCGACCCCGACGTGCTCACGCGCCTCGTGCGCTACATCCACGGAGAGCAGTCCGACTGATGCGCGAGACCCTCGTCGTCGGCGCCGGCATCGCGGGCCTCGTGGTGGCGCGCGAGCTCGTGCTGCAGGGACACCGCGTGCGCGTGCTCGAGGCGGACGACCGCGCGGGCGGCCAGCTCCTGCGGAAGACGATCGCGGGCATCCCGCTCGACGCGGGGGCCGAGGCGTTCGCGACGCGCGGCGGCACCGTGCGCACCTACCTCGAGCGCCTCGGCATCGCCGATCGAGTCGTCGCTCCGCTCGACGCCCCCGCGTGGCTGCACGCCCGCACGGGCACGACGGTGCCGCTGCCCGCGGTGAGCCTCCTGGGCATCCCGTCGGCGCCGCTCGCCGAGGACGTCGTCGCGGTCGTCGGCCGCCGGGCGGCCTGGCGCGGCATGACGGATGCCCTGCTCCCCGGCCCCGTCGGCGCGAAGTCGGCCACGCTCGGCGAGCTCGTGCGGCGGCGCATGGGCGACGGAATTCTCGAGCAGCTCGTCGCGCCCGTCGTCGAGGGGATCCACTCCAAGCACCCCGACGAGCTCCCCGTGAGCGTCGCCCCCGGGCTCGTGCACCACCTGCTGCGCGAGAACTCGCTCGCCCGCGCCGTCGCGCGACTGCGCACCGACGCCCCCGCCGGATCGCTCGTCGCGGGCCTCGACGGCGGCATGGGGATGCTCGTGGACGCCCTGCTCGCCGAGCTCGACCGCTACGGCGTGACCGTCGAGTACGGCGTCCGCGTTGCCGAGGTCCACCCTGACCGCGTCGTGCTCGCGGTCGACCCGGACGAAGCGGCCGCCGATCCCGACGCCGAGCCGGAGGGCGAGATCCGCGAGGGCCTCGTCGTCGTCGCCGCCCCCGGCCTCGTGACTCCCGCCGACGGCCGCGCCGCGACCCGCACGGCGACGCACCTCATGACCCTCGTGATCGAGGCGGGCACCGACGCCGCGCGCGCCCTCGCCGCGAACCCGCGCGGCACCGGCGTGCTCGTCGCCCGCGGCACCGACGTCACCGCCCGCGCCCTCACGCACGTGAGCGCCAAGTGGGCGTGGGTGCGCGAGGCGGCCGCCGGGCGCGAGGTCGTGCGGCTCAGCTACGAGAGCCCGCCGACGGCCGACCGCGCGCGGCGCGACGCCGAGCTGCTGCTCGGCGTGAGGATCCCCGAGATCGCGGTCGTCGCGGCCGAGGCGACCACCTGGCTGCGCGCCGGCCGCTTCGAGGCCGCGCCGGGCATCCCCATCACCGGCGAGCAGGTGTCGGGCACGGGGCTCGCGAGCGTCATCGACCACGCCCACCGTCTCGCCGAGATCATCGGCCCGCCCGCCCCCGAGGCGGCGGCCGGCAGCAGCACCGACCCCGCAGCATCCACTGAAAGGACCGCATCGTGAGCGATCAGCTCGCCTACACCGTCTACGTCGTGCTGCGGCGCGACCCGCACCGCCCCGCGAGCGGCGGCGGCGTGCAGGAGGCCGTCGCCGCGGTCACCGCGGACGGCGTCACCGTGCGCGGCGTCTACGACGTGAGCGGGCTGCGCTCCGACGCCGACATCATGCTCTGGCTTCACGGGCCCGACCCCGAGCGGATCCAGGCCGCCGTGCGCACCCTGCGTCGCGCCGAGCTGCTGTCGACGCTGCTGCCGACATGGAACGCGATGGGCGTGCACGTGCAGGCCGAGTTCAGCCGCAGCCACGCGCCCGCGTTCATGTACGGCAAGGAGCCCAAGGGCTGGCTCTGCGTCTATCCCTTCGTGCGCTCGTACGAGTGGTACCTGCTGCCGGAGGAGGAGCGCCGCGACATGCTCGCCGAGCACGGGCGCAAGGGCAGCGCGTTCACGGGCGTGCTCGCCAACACGGTCGCGAGCTTCGCGCTCGGCGACTACGAGTGGCTGCTCGGCCTCGAGAGCGACGAGCTGCTCGACCTCGTCGACATGATGCGCGACCTGCGCTACACCGAGGCGCGCCGCCACGTGCGCGAGGAGGTCCCCTTCTACACCGGCCGTCGCCTCGACGACGCCGAGCTCGACGCCCAGATCATGGAGGTAGTGCGATGACCATCACGAACGGACTCGGCCCCGACGGCCTCGCCGTCGTCGTCGACCTGACCGACGGCCGCTACGAGGGCGAGCAGTTCGCCCGCGCGGCGACCGACACCGCGCAGAAGTACGCCGTGCCCGGCCACGTCGAGGAGGGCGTCGCCTACGACGCCGTCATCCTCGCCGGCTTCGGCGGCCCCGAGGGCCAGGACGACGTCATCCCGTTCCTGCGCAACGTCACGCGCGGCCGCGGGATCCCCGACGAGCGCCTCGAGGAGGTCGCGCACCACTACCGCCACTTCGGCGGCGTGAGCCCGATCAACGAGCAGAACCGTCAGCTGCAGGCGGCGCTGCAGGCCGAGGCCGACCGCCGCGGCCTGGGGATCCCGATCTACTGGGGCAACCGCAACTGGGATCCCTACCTCCCCGAGGCCCTCCAGCAGGCCTTCGACGACGGCCACCGCACGATCCTCGGCCTCGCGACGAGCGCCTACTCGAGCTTCTCGAGCTGCCGCCAGTACCGCGAGGACTTCGCGAAGGCCCTCGACGCGACGGGCCTCTGGGGCCAGGTGCGCATCGACAAGGTCGGCCAGTTCTTCGACGCGCCCGGCTTCGTCGCCCCGTTCGTGACCGGTGTCGTGGATGCCCTGCGCACGCTCCTCGCGGAGGGCGCCGACCTCGCGACGACCCGCGTCCTGTTCGCGACCCACAGCATCCCGACCTCCGACGCCGAGCGCAGCGGCCCGCGCGACGTGGACTGGGGCGAGGGCGGAGCCTACGCCGCGCAGCACCTCGCGGTGAGCGAGGTCATCATGCGCAAGGCGCTCGCCGAGCTGCGCGCGGAGGGCGCCGACATCCCCGACGTCGACTGGCAGCTCGTCTACCAGAGCCGATCGGGCCCCCCGACGCAGCCGTGGCTCGAGCCCGACATCAACGACGCGATTCTCCACCACGCCGCCGCCGGCGCGACCGCGATCGTCATGGTGCCGGTCGGGTTCGTGAGCGACCACATGGAGGTCATGTGGGATCTCGACACCGAGGCGATGGAGACGTGCGAGGAGCAGGGGCTGCGCGCCCTCCGCGTGCCGACCCCCGGCGTCGATCCCGTCTACGTGAGTGGACTCATCGACCTCGTCGAGGAGCGCCTGCGCGGCGCCGCGAAGAACGAGCGCGTGCGCGAGACGACCCTCGGCCCCTGGTACGACGTGTGCCGCCCCGGCTGCTGCGAGAACGTGCGCGCGGGCTTCAAGCCCGCCATCTCGGGCCTGCAGCCGTGATCCGGCTCGGCACGCGCGGCAGCGCACTCGCGCTCGCGCAGTCGCAGCGCGTCGCCGACTCGATCGCGGCCCGCACGGGGGAGGAGGTCGAGCTCGTGCGCATCACGACGCACGGCGACGTCTCGACGGCGCCGCTCGCATCGATGGGCGGGGTGGGCGTGTTCGTCGCCGCCGTGCGCGAGTCGCTCCTCGCCGAGGAGTGCGACGTCGTCGTGCACTCGCTCAAGGACCTCCCGACGACACCGCACCCGGGGCTCATGGTCGCGGCGATGCCGAAGCGGGCCGACGCGCGCGACGCGGCGATCGTGCGGGACGGCATCGCACTCGCCGACCTGCCCGCGGGCTCGAAGGTCGGCACGGGCTCGCCCCGCCGCCAGGCCCAGCTGCGCCGCCGGTTCCCCGACCTCGAGGTCGTCGAGCTGCGCGGCAACGTCGACACTCGACTCGCGCGCGTCCTGGGCCGCGAGGCCGGAGCCGCCGCCGACGGCTCGCCGATCGAGGCCATGACGGCCGACCTCGACGCGGTCATCCTCGCCGCCGCGGGGCTCGAGCGCCTCGGGCACCTCGACGTCGTCACCGAATATCTGGGCATCGACGGATGGCCGACCGCGCCCGGTCAGGGAGCCCTCGCTGTCGAGACCCGTCGCGATCTCAGCGGCCCGCTCAAGAAGGCCCTCCTCGCTCTCGATCACCGCTCGACGCGGCTCGCGGTCGAGGCGGAGCGCGCGGTGCTCCGCCGCCTCGAGGCCGGCTGCTCAGCGCCGCTCGGCGCCCACGCGTTCATCGACGGCGACATGATGTTCCTCGCCTCGCGCGTCTACTCGCCCGAGGGCGACCAGGTCTCGAGCGCGCACGCGCTCTACATCGACGACGCCGACGACCCCGCCGAGGATCTCGCCGCGCGCGTCGCCGACGAGCTGCTCGCGAACGGGGCAGCGGAACTCGCCCCTCTCGGAGGCGACAAGTGAGCGATCTCGGCCCGAGCATCCGCCCCCGCCGTCTGCGGCAGAGCGCGGCGATGCGGCGGCTCGTGAGCGAGACCGATCTGCGGCCCCGTCACCTCGTGCTGCCGCTCTTCGTGCGCGAGGGCGCGACGGACGCGCAGCCCATCGCCTCGATGCCCGGCGTCGAGCAGCACTCGCTCGACAGCCTGCGCGCGATCGCCGTGCGCGCGGCAGAGGCCGGGCTCGGCGGCGTCATGCTGTTCGGCGTTCCCGCCGTGCGCGACGCGATCGGGTCGGGCGCGACCGACCCCGACGGCATCCTCAACGTCGCCGCGCGCGCGCTCGCCGCCGAGGTCGGCGACGCCCTCGTCGTGCAGACCGATCTCTGCCTCGACGAGTTCACCGACCACGGTCACTGCGGGGTCCTGGATGCCCGTGGCCGCGTCGACAACGACGCCACGCTCGAGCGCTACGCCGACATGGCCGTCGCGCAGGCGCAGGCGGGCGCTCAGGTGCTGGGCTTGAGCGGCATGATGGACGGCCAGACCGCCGTCGCCCGCGCCGCGCTCGATGAGGCGGGCTTCACCGACGTCGCCCTGCTCGCCTACTCGGCGAAGTACGCCTCGGCGTTCTACGGGCCGTTCCGCGACGCGGTCGAGTCGCAGCTGCAGGGCGACCGCCGCACGTACCAGCTCGACCCCGCCAACGGGCGCGAGGGGCTTCGCGAGGCGCTGCTCGACCTCGACGAGGGCGCCGACATCGTCATGGTGAAGCCCGCCCTCGCCTACCTGGACGTGCTGAGGCAGGTCGCGGACGTCTCGACCGTGCCCGTCTGGGCGTACATGGTGTCGGGCGAGTACGCGATGATCGCCGCCGCCGCGCAGAACGGCTGGATCGAGGGCGACCGCGCGCAGCTCGAGGCACTCACCTCGATCCGCCGGGCGGGCGCCGACGCCGTGCTCAGCTACGCGGCGCTCGATCTCGCCGAGAAGGGACTCATCTCATGACCCACTTCATCTCGGGCCGCACCCCCACCACCAACGCCGAGGCCTTCGAGCGCGCGCTCGTCGTGACGCCGGGCGGCGTGAACTCGCCCGTGCGCGCGTTCCGCTCCGTCGGCGGCACGCCCGTCTTCCTCGCGAGCGGCCACGGGCCCTACGTGACCGATGTGGAGGGCACCGAGTACGTCGACCTCGTGGGGCAGTGGGGTCCGGCGCTGCTCGGCCACGCGCATCCCGACGTCATCGCCGCCGCGCACGCGGCCGTCGACCGGGGTCTCGGATTCGGCGCCGCGTCGACCGGCGAGGTCGAGCTCGCCGAGCTCGTGCTCGACCGGCTGACGCTCACCCCGGCCGACGGCCCCGAGCGCCGCGGCATCGAGAAGCTGCGCCTCGTCTCGACCGGCACCGAGGCGACCATGACGGCGATCCGACTCGCACGCGGAGCGACCGGCCGACCGCTGCTCGTGAAGTTCGCGGGGCACTATCACGGGCACTCCGACTCGCTGCTGTCGGAGGCGGGCTCCGGCATCGCGACGCTCGGCATCCCCGGCTCCGCGGGCATCACCCCCGAGACGGCCGCCCAGACGATCGTCATCCCCTACAACGACGAGGATGCCCTGGCCGAGGTGTTCGCCGCACACGGCGATCGCATCGCCGCGGTCATCACCGAAGCCGCCGCCGCCAACATGGGGGTCGTGCCGCCGAAGCCCGGCTTCAACAGGCTGCTCGCCGACACCGCGCACGCGCACGGCGCGCTGCTCATCGCCGACGAGGTCATGACGGGCTTCCGGTCGACGGCCGCCGGCTGGTGGGGGCTCGAGGAGGCCGAGGGCACGCCCTACGACGCCGACCTCACGACGTTCGGCAAGATCATCGGCGGAGGCCTGCCGCTCGCGGGCCTCGGCGGTCGCGCCGAGATCCTCGACCTGCTCGCGCCGCTCGGGCCCGTGTACCAGGCGGGCACGCTGAGCGGGAACCCGGTCGCTGTCGCGACGGGCGCCGCGATGCTGCGCGGCGCGGGCCCCGAGGTGTACGAGCACCTGCCGCGCGTCGCCCGCACGATCGCCGACGGGCTGTCGAGCGCCCTGTCGGCGGAGGGCGTCGCCCACACCGTCGCCTGGGCGGGCTCGCAGTTCTCGATCTTCTTCCGCGACACCGCCCCCCAGAACTACGCCGAGGCGCAGGCGCAGGACACCTGGCGGTTCGGACCGTTCTTCCACGCGATGCTCGAGCACGGCGTCTCGCTGCCGCCGAGCGTCTACGAGGCATGGTTCGTCTCGGCGGCGCACGACGACGCGGCGGTCGAGCGCGTGCTCGCGGCGGCGACGCCGGCGGCGCGCGCGGCCGCGGCCGCGACGCCCGCGCTGTAGCGCGGCCCGGCCTGCGCTGTCGCGCGCGACCGTGCGACCAGCGGCGCTCGCGTCGCCGATGCGCAACTCAGGAACGGGCGAGGCGGGGGCCGTCAGGCAGCCGGCGATCACGGCGTCGTCGGGCCGACGTTCCTGAGTTGCGCATCGCGCCCGACTGCCCGCGGGCCGCGGCGCGCGCGGCGGCGCCGCCGGCGCGCGCGGCCGCCGCGGCCCGGCCCGCGCTCCAGCGCGCTCGGGCGACCGCGCGACCAGCGTCGGGGGCAGCGTCGGGGGCTGCGGCGCGAGACGGCGTCTGGGAATGGGCTCCATGTCTCCTTCACGCCCCGACCGCGCCCGACTACTCTGGGGAGGTCCCGCGGGCCCCGAATCCGGCCCGCAGGCCCAGTGGAGAAAGAGGAGTACGACTATGCGCGGAAAGATCCTGTTCCTGACCGGCCTCGGTGTCGGCTACGTGTTCGGAACCAAGGCGGGGCGCGAGAAGTACGAGCAGATCTCCCGCACCGCCGCGAAGTTCTGGAACGACCCTCGCGTGCAGGAGCGCGTCGACCAGGTCGAGGACTTCGTCAAGGAGAAGGCCCCCGAGGTCGCCGAGTTCGTCAGCGGCAACGCCAAGAAGGCCGCCTCGACCGTCACCGGCCGCAAGAGCTCCACCGCGAGCAGGAGCGGCGCGACCACGGCGAAGAGCGGCTCGGCCGCCTCGAAGAGCGGCTCGTCGTCGACCGGCTCGACCAGCTCGAGCTCGGGCTCGTCGAGCTCGTCCTGACCCCGGCGGAGGTGCGCCCATGACGACCCCCCGCACGACTCCGTCCCCCGCCGCCGAGCGCCGCGGGCTGTTCGCGCTGATCGCTGACGTCCCCCGGCTCATCGGCGACCTCGTGCGCGCGGAGATCGCGTCGCTCAAGGCCGAGATCGCGGGCAAGCTCAAGGCCGCCGGCATCGGCGCGGGCCTGCTGGTCGGTGCGGGCGTCGTCGCGTTCTTCGCGGCGCTCGTGCTCATCGCCGCCGGAGTGCTCGCGCTCTCGCTCGTGCTGCCCCCGTGGGCCGCGGCCCTCATCATCGGCGTCGTGCTGCTCATCATCGCCGCCATCGTCGCCGCAGCCGGCATCCGCAGTCTCAAACGGGGCATGCCCCCGACCCCCACCGACACCATCGAGAGTGTCAAGGATGACGTCCGCGCGGTGCGCGGACAGAGGAAGTAGAGGAGCATCATGACTGATTCCACGAACCCCACCACCGCCACCCCGTACACCACGCCGGCGAGCGCGGCTCCGGTCGGCTCCGACCCGAGTGCGCTCGAGAATGCGAAGGCAGCCGTGACCGACTCCGTGGAGGCGACCCGCCTCAAGCTCGAGCAGACCCTCGACGCGATCGAGGACAAGTTCGACGTCAAGAAGCGCACGGACGAGGTCGCCGAGCGCGTGCAGCGCTCGTACGAGGAGAACCCCGTGCCGTGGATCATCGGCGCGACCGCGGTCGCCGTCGGCGTCATCGGCCTCGTCGCGTGGGCGATCTTCTCGGACGACTGAGCGTCGCGATGGTCGATTAGGTCGCATCGCGGGTTGGGGTGACAATGAAAGAGATGTCCTCCTCAGCCCGAGATGCGACCATCATCGACCGCACCCCCACCGGTGCGCTGCCGGTGATCAAACCCCTGCTCGGTTGGCGCGTGCTCGTGCCCCGCGGGGGCAAATGGGGCGACGGCATCTCCGCCGGGCTTCGCGCCCTCGGTGCCGCGCCGGTCATCGCGCCGCTCATCAACTTCGCCGGCACCGAGGACCCCGACGAGCTGGCCGCCGAGCTGGACCGCCTCCGCGAGGGCGGCTACGCGTGGCTCGTCGTGACGAGCGCCACGACGGTCGACGTGCTCATGAGCCAGGGAGTCCGTCTGCCCGAGACCACGCGCGTCGCCGCGGTCGGGGAGACGACGGCCAACGCGCTGCAGCTCGCCGGGTACCCCGTGCACTTCGTGCCGAGCGACCACTCGGCGCGCGGTCTCGTCAAGGAGTGGCCGGGCGAGGCGACCGACGGCGAGGTGCTTGTGCCGCAGTCCGAGATCGCCGAGCCGACTCTCGTCAGCGGACTGCGCGAGCGCGGGGTCGTGGCGCGGTTCGTGAGCGCGTACCGCACCGTCGGGGTCTCGGCCCCGGCATCCGTCGTGGAGGACGTCGCCGAGGGGCGCATCCGCGCGCTCCTCGTGAGCTCGGGCAGCGTCGCGCGTCAGATCGCCGACCAGTTCGCCCCGCTGCCGGAGTCGACGGTCGTCGTCTGCATCGGGCCGCGCACCGCGTTCGATGCGCGCGCGGCGGGCCTGCGCGTCGACCGCATCGCCGAGGAGCGCTCCGCGCAGGCGCTCATCCGGGCGCTCGCCGAGTTCGCGATGGACCCGGACGACCGCCGACCGCCCGTCATCCCGTAGCGTCCGCGACGCGGAGCCCGCTCAGGCAGGCAGCAGCGTGAGGATGCCCGCGAGACCCACCGCGGCGGGCGCGCCCTGGATGACGGCCCCGGCCCACAATCGCGGCGCCGAGATCGCGAGCGCGAGAGCCGCGACGACCATGACGGCGAGCGCGCTCGCCGCGATGCCGACGCCGAGCGCGAGGTCGCCGTTCCAGGCGGTGCCGACGCCGACGACCGCCGCCGCCGCGAGCGCGAGGTTGTAGACGCCCTGATTCGCGGCGAAGAGCCGCAACGGGCGGGAGTCGTCCTCGACCCGCACGCCGAACATCCGCCGGACCCTCGGGCGAGAGAACGCGAGCGACTCGAGCACGAAGAATCCGATGTGCAGGGCGGCGGCGAGCACGGCCGCGATGAGGCCGATGGCGCTGAACGGGGTCATGCCCGCGAGGCTAGCCGACGAGGCGCTCGGCCCCTCGTCGCGCGAGACCTCGCGACGAGGGGCCGAGCGCGCGGCGCGCGCCCGGCCCCCGACGCTCGATGCGGCCTACCGCTGGCCGGCCCTGACGGTCGGCACCGACGCGGTCATCGCGACCGCGTCGTCGAACTCCTCGATGACTTCCGCGTTCGAGCGGAAGGTGGCGAGGCTGACGGCGACGGTGACCACGAGGCTCGCGATGAAGCCCGGGATGATCTCGTAGAGCTCGAAGCCCAGGGCGTCCCAGATGAACACCGTGGCGGCGCCGACGATCATGCCGCTCAGCGCACCCCAGTTGGTGAGCTTGCGCCAGAAGAGCGAGAGCAGCACGAGCGGGCCGAACGCGGCGCCGAAGCCGGCCCACGCGAAGCCGACCAGCTCGAGAATCGTCCCCTCCGGGTCGAGCGCGATCACGAGTCCGATGGCCGCGACGAGGAGCACGCACACGCGGCCCATCATGACCAGGAACCGAGACGAGGGCTCGGTCTTCGCGACGACCTTGTAGAGGTCTTCGACGAGCACCGACGAGCACACGATGAGCTGGCTCGACACCGTGCTCATGATCGCGGCGAGCACGGCGGCGAGCACGAGGCCCGCGACGAGGGGGTGCAGCAGGGTCTGGGCCAGGATCAGCACCACCGTCTCGGGATCGTCGATTACGGTTCCGCGGCTCGAGAAGAAGGCGAGGCCCGCGAGACCGCCGGCCACGGCGCCGACCAGGGAGAGGATCATCCAGCTCATGCCGATGCGGCGAGCGGGCGTGACGGCTGCCACGTCCTTCAGCGCCATGAAGCGCACGATGATGTGCGGCTGGCCGAAGTAGCCCAGACCCCAGGACAGCGACGAGACGAGAGCGATCACGGTGGCGCCGGTGAGCGCTGAGCCACCGAGAAGCGACAGGTGATCGGGGGCGACGCGAGTCAGCTCGTCGACGGTCGGCCCGAGCCCGCCCATCGTCACCACCGCCATGACGGGCAGCAGGATCAGCGCGATCAGCATGATCAGGCCCTGCGCGACGTCGGTCAGCGACGCGCCGAGGAACCCGCCGAACAGCGTGTAGGCGAGGGTGACGCCGGCGACGATCATCATGCCGGTGAGGTAGGTCGATCCGAACGACTGCTCGAAGAAGACGCCGCCGGCGACCATCATCGACGCCACGTAGAACGTGAAGAAGACGAGGATCACGAGACCTGACGCGATCCGGAGCACGCGGCTCGTATCGCGCAGGCGGTTCTCGAAGAAGCTCGGCACCGTGATCGAGTTGCGCGAGCGCTCGGTGTAGGCGCGCAGACGCGGGGCGACGAACTTCCAGTTCAGGTACGCGCCGATCGTGAGGCCCACGGCGATCCAGCCCTCGATGAGACCGACGGCGAAGATCGCGCCGGGGAGGCCGAGCATGATCCACCCCGACATGTCGGAAGCGCCCGCGCTGAGCGCCGCGGCCCAGGGCGGAAGCTTCCGACCGGCCAGCAGGTAATCCTCGTGGGATTCGGTCTTCCTGTACGCGTAGTAACCGATAGCAAGCATCACCGCGAAATAGATGACGATCGCGCCGATCTGATAAATCTCGTCGGACATGACGTTTCTCCTTGGTTGTTGGCGCACGCACACGATTGCGCACACGAACGATCAGCCTAACAAAGGCCGAGAATGCCGACGGAGGAATTCTCGCTTTCGATACCGCGAGGAGGGCGTCTAGCCGAAGAGCAGCGCGGCCTCGTCGTAGCGCGACTGCGGCACCGTCTTGAGGGTCCCGAGCGCCTCCTCGAACGGCACAGGAACGATCTCGGTGCCGCGGAGGGCGACCATGCGACCCCACTGGTGCTCGTTGACGACCGTGATCGCGGCCATGCCGAGGCGCGTGGCGAGCACGCGGTCGAACGCGCTCGGGGTGCCGCCGCGCTGGATGTGCCCGAGCGTCGTCGCACGCGTCTCGATGCCCGTGCGCTCCTCGATGAGCGGGGCGATGCGCTCGCCGATGCCGCCGAGGCGAGGGCGGCCGAACGCGTCGAGTCCGCGCTCGGAGTGCGGCTCGTCGTCCTCCGGCAGCGTGAAGCCCTCGGCGACGACGACGAGCGGCGCGCGCCCGCGGTCGTAGGCGCTCTGCACCCACTCGGCCACCTGGTCGAGGCTCGTCTTCTGCTCGGGGATGAGGATCGCGTGCGCGCCGGCGGCCATGCCCGAATGCAGGGCGATCCAGCCCACGTGGCGGCCCATGACCTCGGCGACCATGCAGCGGTTGTGGGCGTCGCCCGTGGTGCGCAGGCGGTCCATCGCCTCGGTCGCGATGCCGACGGCCGTGTCGAAGCCGAAGGTGTAGTCGGTGGCGTCGAGGTCGTTGTCGACCGTCTTGGGCACGCCCACGATCCTGACCCCCGCATCCGTCAGCCGCTTGGCGGCCGCGAGGGTCCCCTCGCCGCCGATCGCGATGAGCGCATCGAGGCCGTTCTCGGCCATGACCTCGTTGATGCGCTCGACCCCGCCACGGCCCTCGAAGGGGTTCGTGCGGCTCGTACCGAGGATCGTGCCGCCCTGCTTGCTGATGCCCTTGACCTCGTGGCGCGACAGCGGGAGAGTGTCGTTCTCGACGAGGCCCTTCCAGCCGTCCTTGAAGCCGACGAACTCGTGCGTGTGGACGGTCGTGCCGACGAGCACGGCTCCGCGGATGACGGCGTTGAGGCCGGGAGCGTCGCCGCCGGAGGTGAGCATTCCAATACGCATGAGCTCTATCTAAGTGCGTCAGCGGGCCCGGTGCGAAAACGAGCAGTGACCGACAGTCCCCGTCGCAGGGGGCGGATGCCCGCTAGGGTTCGCGCTGAGGGAGCCTCAGCGCTCCTGCCCGCCACCCCGCCTGCGACAGGAGACGCGCATGACCGACCCCACGACCCCCGGCACCCCCGACTCGACCGGCCCCGGTTCGAGCAATCCCGCGACGTATCCGCCGGCTCCGCCCGCGCCCGCCGCGGCTCCCTACCCGGCGCCCGGCGCCGCGAGCGGCGAGGACCCGGGGCGCACGCTCGGCATCGTCGCGCTCATCCTCGCCTTCTTCGTGTCGATCGCAGGCCTCGTCGTCGGCATCATCGCGCGCAACAAGTCGAAGGCGGCCGGATACTCCAACGGCTTCGCGACCGCCGCGATCTGGCTGAGCATCGTGTTCATGATTCTCGGCATCATCCTCGCGATCGTCCTCATCGCGGGCGGCTTCGCTCTCGTGGGCGGCCTCGCTGAGGCCTGCAACGGGCTCGGCTCCGGCACGTTCGAGGTCGACGGCGTCACCTACGACTGCCCGTAGGCTCCATCGACCCCGCGGGGGCGGCCGTGCGCACCGTGCGCTCAGCCGCCCCCGCTAGTTTTCGCCCCATGACCGACGCCGCGTCCTTCCTCTCCCTCGCCGACGAGCAGTACGTCCTGCTCACGACGACGCGCCGGTCGGGCGTCGACGTCGCCACCCCGGTCTGGGTGGGCCGCGATGGCGACGCGCTCATCGTCACGACGGCGGCGTCCGCCGGGAAGACCAAGCGCATCCGTCACACGCCCCGCGTCACGCTGCAGGCGTGCGACCGCGTCGGCGCGCCGACCCCCGGTGCTCCCGTCGTCGAGGGGCGCGCGATCGTCGACGAGAGCGCGGAGGCCCGCGAGCGGCTCGACCGCGCGTACCGCGAGAAGTACGGCGCCGCGTACGCCGCGATCCGCGCGCTGCAGAAGGTCAGGGGCCGCTCGGCCGGATCCTCGGTCGTGCTGCGCATCACGCAGGGATGACTCTCGCCCCCGACGCGACCGGCCTCTACGCGCCGGGTCGCCCGGTCGACCCGCGGCAGACGCTCTTCCCCCTGCGCCGCGGGCACGCCGACCCGACCCTCCAGTGGACGCCCGACGGCGCCGCGTGGCGCACCCAGCGCACTCCCGAGGGCATCGCCCTGGTGCGGATGCTCGCCCGCCGTTCGGCCGCGCCCGACTCCGGCGCCGGCGGGGCGGGGGCGGCGGCCGCCGGGAGCATCGCGGCCACCGAGGTCGAGCTCGCGGCGTGGGGCCCCGGCGCCGCGTGGTCCCTCCGGCAGGCGCCGGAGCTGCTCGGGGAGGGCGACGACTGGAGCGCGCTCGACGCCCTGCTGGAGCCGGGAGCGCTCGCCGGCCGCGCGGGCGCGGATGCCGGCGCGAGCCCGATCGGTCCCGAGGTCGTGGCCGGGCTCGCGCGCGTGCGGCGTCGTCACCCGGGGCTGCGGCTGCTGCGCACGGGCATCGTGCTCGACTCGGCCGTCGCGGCCGTGCTCGAGCAGAAGGTCACGGGGGTCGAGGCCCGACGCGCGTGGCGCACGCTCATCCGGCAGCACGGCGAGGCGGCGCCGGGGCCCGCGCCGGAGGGCATGCGGGTCATACCGGGCCCCGAGCGGTGGCGGAGCATCCCGGACCACGACTGGCACTCCGCGGGGGTCGGCCCGCAGCGGATGCGCACCATCCGCCGCGTGGCGGCCGTGGCTCCCGCGCTCGAGCGCACCCTCGCCCTCGGCCGCGGCGGGCCCGCGGTCGCCGCGGCGCTCACGTCGATCCCGGGCGTGGGGGAGTGGACCGCCGCCGAGATCACCCAGCGCGCCCACGGCGACGCCGATGCGATCAGCGTCGGCGACTTCCACCTCGCCGGTCTCGTCGGGTACGCGCTCACCGGCGAGCGCACCGACGATGCCGGCATGGTGCGGCTGCTCGCCCCGTTCTCCGGTCACCGGCAGCGGATCGTGCGGCTCATCGCGACGCTCGGCTCGACGGCACCCCGGCAGGGGGCGCGCATGACGATTCAGGACCACCGCCGGCACTGAGCGCGGGCCCGGGCTGTGGAGGTGCCACAGCCCGCGCGACACCCGGCCGCGCGAGGTCTAGCGTCAGCCGGGTGAACATGATCGTCCGCCTGCTCCTGCTGAGCATCCGCTCGCGATTCGGGCCCCGGCTCGCCCCCACCGATGTCGCGCGCACGGCCTTCCGCGTGCTGCCCACCGACCTCGACGTGCTCAACCACATGAACAACGGCGTGTACCTGTCGATCATGGATCTCGGCCGCATCGACCTCATGGCGCGGTCGGGCGTGTGGCCCGAGCTGCGCCGCCGCGGGTATTACCCCGTCGTTGTGAGCTCGACGATCACGTATCGCCGCTCGCTCGAGCCGTGGCAGCGGTTCACGGTCGAGAGCCGCATCGTCGGCCTCGACGACGTCGCCGGCTACGTCGAGCAGCGCTTCGTGCGCGACGGCGAGGTGTGCGCGCGCGGCGTCATCAAGGCGCGCTTCCTCAAGAGGTCCGGCGGCATCGTGCCCATCCCCGAGCTCGCCGAGCTCTTCGGCCTCGACCCCGACGACCACCCGCTGCCCGAGTGGCTCGCGCACTGGAGCGCCGCCGCGAGCCTGCCGCCGCGCCGCGAGCCGACGCCGAGCGTCTGGGACTGAGAGCCCGCCCGGCGAGGGGGTGGCTCGGGCGCCGCCCGATCGCTACGGTTCGAGGGTGAGCCAACCCGAGAAGAGCGCCCCGCGCAGCAGCGAGCCCGACGACCGGAAGCCGCGCTCCGTCTACGGCGTCGGCGCCGAGCCCGACGTGCAGGCGAGCCTCGCCAACGAGCGCACCGCCCTGTCGTGGATCCGCACGGGCCTCGCGCTCGTCGCGGGCGGCGTGGCGCTCGCGACGCTCGCGAGCTTCGGCGACCTGCCCGTCGTCATCGTCGCGATCGCGGGCCTCGCGAGCCTCGGCGGCGGCCTCCTCGCCGTGTGGTCGCTCGTCGGCTGGCGTCGCACCGAGCGAGCGCTGCGGCTCCAGGAGCCGCTTCCGCCGCCCTCCGCGCTGCCGTGGCTCGTCGGCGCCGTCGTCGCGGTCGCGATCTTCCTCGCCGGATTCGCGGCGTACCAGGCGCTCACGGGCGTCTGATGACGGCGGCGGATGCCCGGCGCGAGCCCGATCCCGCCGACGACGCGCAGCGCGCCGTCGCGCGCGAGCCCTCGACGGACACGGGCTTCGTGCGCCGCGCGAGCCCGGCCAATCGCACCTCGCTGTCGTGGCAGCGCACGTCGGCGGCCGCCGCGCTCGTCGCGATGTTCGCGGCCTTCACCGCCTTCCGGCTCGGAGAGCCGGGCGTCGCGATCGCGGCCGGCGTCGTCGCGCTCGTCGGGCTGCTGGTCGGCGCGACGACTCCGCGTGTCTCCCGCCATCGCCCGGGGGACCGCCACCCCTACGCCTACATCGTGCGGGGCGCCATCGTGCTCGGCATGACCGGGCTGCTCGGGGTCGCGCTCGCCGCCTACGCGCTCGTCGACGGGTAGGGCGTCGCAGCCGGCGTCGGCGCGCGGGCCGCGCCGGGCATCCGACCGCTACCGGCTCTCGAGGACCGCCATCGCCGCGTTGTGGCCGCCGATCGCGGAGACCGCGCCGCCGCGCTGGGCGGCCGACCCGCAGAAGAGGATGCCCGGCAGGCCCGTGTCGACGCCCCAGCGCAGCGCCGGGGTCGAGAGGTCGGCGCCGTCCTCCGCGAACGGCCACGACAGGTCGCCGTGGAAGATGCTGCCGGCGGGCAGGCGCAGCGCGTGCTCGAGGTCGCGCGTCGTCTTCGTCTCGAGGCACGGGTTGCCGTCACCGTCGGTCATGAGCAGCGGCTCGATGGGCTCGGCGAGAACCGAGTTCAGCGAGTCGAGCACGCCGCGCTCGAACCGCGAGCGCATGTCGTCGTTCGTGCGCTCGGTCAGGAGCCGGTCGGGGGTGTGCAGGGCGAAGACGGTGAGGGTCTGGGCTCCCGCGGCCTGGAGCTCGGGCGACAGGATCGACGGGTCGGTGAGCGAGTGGCAGTAGATCTCGGCGGGGATTGGGTCGGGTATTGAGCCGCCCGCCGCCGCATCGTAGGCCGCCTGCAGCTGCGACCACGTCTCGTTGATGTGGAAGGTGCCGCCGAACGCCGCCGCCGGGTCGATCCTCGCGTCGCGCAGGCGCGGCAGGCGGGTCAGGAGCATGTTCACCTTGACCTGGGCGCCCTCGGCGTCGGGCGCGGCCGCCCCGAACTCGTCGTCGGCGCCGCCCGCGGCGAGCAGGCGCGCGAGCTCCTGCGGCGAGCAGCCGACGAGGACGTGGTCGGCGGCGATGCTGCGCTCGTGCTGGTCGCCGCCGCTGCCGCCGACCCCGCCCTGCCGCACCGTCACGATGCGATCGGGGCTCAGCGCGGTCACGTCGGCGTTCGTGGTGAGGATGCTCCCGGCCAGTCGCGCGGCCCGGGCGAGCTCGCCGCTCACGGCGCCCATGCCGCCGACGGGGACGTTCCAGTCGCCCGTGCCCCCGCCGATCACGTGGTAGAGGAAGCAGCGGTTGGCGTTGAGGGTGGCATCCACGTTCGGGGCGAAGGTGCCGATGAGCGCGTCGGTGGAGACGACCCCGCGTACGAGATCGTCTGCGAAGGTGCGCTCGATCGTCTCGCCCACGGGGCGCTCGATGAGGGCATCCCATGCCGCTCTGTCGGCGACGGCCGCGCGCGCCTCGCTGCGCGTCAGCAGCGGGTCGGTCACCGTCGGGAAGAGTGCGCGGGCGAGGCGCTGCGTGCCCTCGTAGAAGCGGCCCCACGCCTCGGCGTCGGCGGTCGCCTCGAGGGCGGCGAAGGATGCGGCGGTCGCGGTGGCGTCGTGGTTGTCGACGAGGAGGCCGCGGTCGGTTCCGGGCAGCGGCGTGTAGGACGAGTAGCGACGCGGCGCGAGGCGGATGCTCAGCCCGAGGTCGTCGATGATGCGCTGGGGGAGCATGCTCACGAGGTACGAGTAGCGGCTGAGCCGGGCATCCACGCCGGGGAAGGCCTGGGCCGAGACAGCGGCGCCGCCGAGCACGTCGAGGCGCTCGAGCACCTCGACCTCAAGGCCGGCGCGGCTCAGGTAGGCGGCGGCGGCGAGGGCGTTGTGGCCTCCGCCGATGATGACGACGTCGCGGCGCTCGGTGGGCGGGGTCACGGGCTCGGGCTCCTTCGCGGCGGTGCGGACCCGCGGCGTCGCGGGTCGGGTCTCGTCAGCCTACGACGGCGAGGGCGGGCGCGCTCAGGGCGCGACCGCGCGCGCGAGCACCTCGCGCACCGCGACGATCGCGGGCCGCGAGGCGGCCGAGCGGCGCGCGGCCGTGAACACCTCGCGCGAGGGCGCTCCCGGCAGGTCGACGAGCCGCACGGGCGCGCGGCCGCCCATCCACAGCAGGTCGGGCAGCAGCGCGACCGCGTGCCCGGCCTCGATGAGCCGCACGTGCGCCTGCAGGTCGGCGGTCTCGAAGCGCACGTCGGGCTCGAATCCGGCGAGCCGGCACTGCTGCTCGGCCCAGTGGCGCGACGCGGTGCCGCGCGGCTCCATGACCCAGGCGGCGTCGGCCGCGTCGGCGAGCGACGTGAGCAGAGCATCCGCTCGCACGCCCAGCCGCAGGGCGTCGCGATGCAGCGGCACGCGGTCGAGCTCGCGCCGCAGCGGGGCGGCGTGCGCGGGGTACTGCTCGCCGATGACGAGGTCGAACTCGCGCGCCCACACCTCGTCGAGCGCGCTCTCGGGCTCGCGCTGGGTCACCTCGACCCGCAGCGACGGATGCTCCGCCTCGAGCAGCGACAGCGCCCGGGGCACGATGCCGAGCGCCGCCGACTGGAACACCGCGAGCCGCACGGTGCCCCGCAGCGGCTCGTCCGCGGCGAGGGCGACGGATGCTCCGAGCGCCGATTCGAGGCGCTCCATCTCGTCGAGAACGCGGCCAGCACCCTCGGCGAGCAGCTCGCCCTGCGGCGTCAGCTGCACGCCGCGGCCGACGCGCTCGAGCAGGGGAACCCCCGCCTCGAGCTCGAGCTGCGCGAGCTGCTGCGAGATCGTCGACGGGCTGTACGAGAGGGCGCGCGCGACGGCGTGCAGACTGCCGCGGCGCTGCACCTCGCGCAGCAGGCTCAGGCGGCGCAGATCAAGCAAAGGGCCTCCTGTCAATCGTTCGAGTATGCCGAACAGTACCGTGCGCAAATGCTCGCTTTTCTCGACGCGCCGCCCGGCGCACACTGAGACTCAGCGGGCCCCGCGGCGCCGTGCGGTGTGCGCACGGCCAGGCCCCTCAGCACGGAGGCTGACAGGCTGATGACCATGAGCACCCCGATCGATCACCCGCTCGACAGCTCACGCGACGGCGCCGACGACGGCACCCACAGCGGCACCGACACTGGCGCCGGTATGACGCGGCCCGACGCCCCCGTGCAGAGCGCCGTGCACGACGTCGACCGCGACCTCGACGCCCTCACTCCACTCGCCGACGAGGCCGTCGCGCTCGTGCGCCGCTGGCTCGACGAGGCCGGCGACGCCAAGCCCGACGCCGCGGCCGCGCGCCTCGCCGGCCTGCTGAAAGACCCCGACGGCCTGCACTTCGCGATCGGCTTCGTCGACCGCGTGGCGCGGCCCGAAGACCTGCGTGTCGCAGCCCGCAACCTCGAAGAGCTCAGCGAGCGCATCCCGAAGTTTCTGCCTGCCCCGCTGCGCGGCCTCATCGCCGTCGGCGGCGGGTTCGCGCGCTTCCTGCCGAACCCGATCATCCCGATCTCGCGCCGCGTGCTGCGCAGCATGGTCGGCCACCTCATCGTCGACGCGACGCCCGAGAAGCTCGGCGCGACGCTCGCGAACCTGCGCGAGAACGGCGACCGACTCAACATCAACCTGCTCGGCGAGGCGGTGCTGGGCGACGCCGAGGCAGACAAGCGCCTGGCGGGCATCCACGCCCTCGTCGCTCGCGACGACGTCGACTACGTGTCGGTCAAGGTCTCGTCGATCGTCAGCCAGCTGTCGATGTGGGCGTTCGACGAGACGGTCGCGCGCGTCGTCGAGCGGCTCGTGCCGCTCTACGAGGAGGCGGCCCGCAGCGGCACGTTCCTCAACCTCGACATGGAGGAGTTCCGCGACCTCGACCTCACGATCGCCGTCTTCGAGCGCCTGCTCGACCGGCCCTCGCTGCAGCAGTACGAGGCCGGCATCGTGCTGCAGGCCTACCTGCCCGAGGCGGTGCCGGCGCTCGAGCGGCTCACCGCGTGGGCGCAGCGCCGCCGGGCCCTGGGCGGTGCGGGCATCAAGGTGCGCGTCGTGAAGGGCGCGAACCTCGCGATGGAGCGGGTCGACGCCGCCGTGCACGGCTGGCCCGTCGCGGTGCTGCCGAGCAAGCAGGCGAGCGACGCCAACTACAAGCGCGTGCTCGAGCTCGCCCTGCGCCCCGACCGCGTCGACGCCGTGCGCATCGGCGTCGCGGGCCACAACCTCTTCGACATCGCCTGGGCGCACCTGCTCGCCGGCTCGCGCGGCGTCTCGAATCGCGTCGAGTTCGAGATGCTGCTTGGCATGGCGCCCGACCAGACCGAGGCGGTGCGCCGCACGGTCGGCTCGCTGCTGCTCTACACGCCTGTGGTGCACACCGAGGACTTCGAGTCGGCCATCAGCTACCTGATCCGCCGCCTGGAGGAGAACGCGAGCACCGAGAACTTCCTCTCCGGAGCCTTCGAGCTCGCGAACTCGCACCAGATCTTCGCGCGCGAGCAGAGCCGCTTCCTCGCCTCGCTCGCCGACCTCATCGACCACCCGGGCGCGCCCGAACCGCACCGCGTGCAGAACCGGCTGACGGGGGCGGATGCTGCGCGCGAGCTGCCCCTCGGCGCAACTGCTGCCAGCGTGGGTGTGCGCGACAACTTCGACAACGAGCCCGACACCGACCCGGCGCTGCCCGCCAACCGGGAGTGGGGCCGCGCGATCCTCGCGCGCGCCGCCGACTCGCAGCTGGGTGCCGACGCCGTGGCCGCCGCCGCGATCGCGACGCCCTCGGCCCTCGAGCGCGAGATCGCGGATGCCCGCACCGCAGCATCCGCCTGGGCCTCTCGCTCGGCCGACGACCGCGCCGACGTGCTGCACGCCGCGGGCCGCATGATGGCCGCGCGTCGCGCCGAGCTGCTTGAGGTCATGGTCGCCGAGGCCGGCAAGACGCTCGCCGAGGGCGACCCCGAGATCAGCGAGGCGATCGACTTCGCCCACTACTACGCCGAGAGCGCGCGCGAGCTGGCGCGCGTCGACGGGGCGCGGTTCGAGCCGGTGCGGCTGACGGTCGTCGTGCCGCCGTGGAACTTCCCCGTCGCGATCCCGGCCGGGGGAGTGCTCGCGGCGCTCGCCGCGGGCAGCGCCGTCATCATCAAGCCCGCGCCGCAGGTGCGCCGCTGCGCCGCGGTCATGGTGCAGGCGCTGTGGGATGCGGGCGTGCCGCACTCGGTTCTCAGGCTCGTCGACGTGCCCGAGAACGCGCTCGGCCAGCAGCTCATGAGCCACCCGGCCGTTGACCGCGTCGTGCTCACGGGAGCCTTCGAGACGGCGGCGCTGTTCCGCTCGTGGAGGGCCGACCTGCCGCTGCTCGCCGAGACGAGCGGCAAGAACGCGATCATCGTGACGCCCTCGGCCGATTTCGATCTCGCCGCCGCCGACCTCGCGCGCTCGGCGTTCGGCCACGCGGGGCAGAAGTGCTCGGCGGCGTCGCTCGGCATTCTCGTCGGGTCGGTCGCCGATTCGCCGGCGTTCCGCCGTCAGCTGGTGGATGCTGTGCGCACGCTGCGCGTCGGCTCTCCCCTCGACCCCACCACGGTCGTCGGCCCGCTCATCGAGCCCGCGTCGGGCAAGCTGCTGCGCGCCCTGACGGAGCTCGCGCCGGGCGAGGAGTGGCTCATCGAGCCGCAGCGTCTCGACGAGTCGGGTCGGCTCTGGTCGCCGGGGGTGCGGCTGGGCGTCGCGCCGGGCAGCGAGTTCCACACGACCGAGTACTTCGGCCCCGTTCTGGGGCTCATGCGCGCGCGCGACCTCGACGAGGCGCTCGAGCTGCAGAACACGACGCCGTTCGGGCTCACGGCGGGGCTGCACTCGCTCGACGTGTCTGAGGTCGACCACTGGGCCGAGCACGTCGAGGCCGGCAACCTCTACGTCAACCGCGGCATCACGGGCGCGATCGTGCGCCGCCAGCCGTTCGGAGGCTGGAAGCGCTCGAGCGTCGGCGGCTCGACGAAGGCCGGCGGGCCGTCGTACGTCGCGGGCTTCGGCACGTGGATGCCCGTCGCGCGCTCGCCGAAGCAGAACCTGAGCTTCCGAGGGCTGAGCGCGCCCGTGCGCCGCGTGCTCGAGGCGGCGCAGCCGGGGCTCGACTTCGCGGGGTTCGACTTTGCGCGCGCAGGGGCGCTCTCAGACGAGCGCGCGTGGGCCGACGAGTTCGGAGTCTCGCGCGACGTGAGCGACCTCGGGGTCGAGCGCAACGTGCTGCGCTATCGGGTGCCGACCGAGCCGGTCGTCGTACGGCTCGCGGCCGGCGGGTCGTCAGGTTCGCTCGTCCGCGTGCTGCTCGCCGCGGTGCGGGCGGGGGCGCCCGTCGCGGTGTCGACGCCGATCGCGCTGCCGTCGGCGCTGCTGTCGCTCGCGGAGGAGTTCGACTCGCCGCTCGCCGCGGCCTCGTTCGTGATCGAGAGCGATGCGGCGTTCACGGAGCGCGTCGTCGCCGAGCGGCCGGCGCGCATCCGCCTCATCGGTGGTGACGGCGGTGCGGCCGATCAGGCGCGCGAGCTGTTCGCCGCCCTCGACGGAGACCCCGACGTCGCGATCTGGTCGGGCCCCATCACGGCCGCGGGTCGGGTCGAGCTGCTGCCGTTCGTGCGCGAGCAGTCGGTGAGCGTCACGGCGCACCGCTTCGGCAACCCGTACCCCGCGCTCGCCGAGCTGCCGCTGTAGGGCGGTCGCGCGCACGGCCGCGCCGCGGTCGACGACGCCTCGCGTCGTTTGCCGCGCCCGCTTCGTTGCGAGCAGGTCCTTCCGCCCGGTGCGTGTGCACTGACTCCGGCGATCGGGGGCCGCGCCCCCGCCGTTCTGTGGCGGTGCGGGCCTCGCAAGCCGGAACTCCGGAGTTGGTGCACGCGCCCTTCCAGAAGTGCGGATGGGGTGAATCGCGGTCGGCCGCTCCGCACTGTCAGAAGTCTGCAGCGCAGAGGGCCGGCACCCCCGCCGCGAGCGCCTGGGCGCGAGGTCGAGGGCGCTGAGCGAAGCGAAGGCGCGGCGGCTCAGGCTCGCAGCGCGGCGCGCACGAGAGCCAGTGCGGCGTCGTCAGGCAGGCCGAGGCGGCGGATGCGGTCGGCGAACTGGCGCGCAGCATCCTGAGCCTGGCGCTCGGTCGGGTCGCCCTGCAGCGCGACGAACGAGCCGGCGCGACCGCGAGTCTCGATGATGCCGTCGGCCTCGAGCTCGCGGTAGGCGCGCGCGACGGTGTTGACGGCGAGGCCGAGCTCCTCGGCGAGGGCGCGCACCGTCGGCAGCTTCGCGCCGCCCGCCAGCGCCCCCGACGCGACCGCGTCGCGCACCTGCACGCGCAGCTGCTCGAACGGCGGGGTCGCCGAGCGCGGATCGATCGTGACGATCATGAGCCGAGGCTACCCGCGCGGCATTCCGCGGTTGAGCCGAAATGTGGCGAGTGAGCTAGAACATTTCGGCCCAACCGCCACATTCCGGCTCAAGCGCGAGGACGGGAGGACATGGCAGGGCCCGCCGCGCCTACACTCCCGCGTGCCGCTCGAGGAACCCGTACACCTCGGTGCGGTCGACCCCCGGGAAGCTCTCGCGCGGGAGCGCGGCGAGCAGCGACGAGTTGATGCGCGCCTGCGGGCGGGCCGCACCGGCCCAGCGGGCGGCGAGCTCCGGCGGAGCATCCTGGCAGCAGGCGGGGTCGGGGCAGGTCGACTCGCCGCGCCGCGTCGTCTCGCGCCCGCGGAACCACTTCACGTGCGCGAAGGGGGTTCCGACCGAGATCGAGAACTCGCCGGCCGACCCCGACTCGATGCGCGACGTGCACCAGTACGTGCCCGTCGGCTTGTCGGTGTACTGGTGGAACGGGCTGAAGCGGTCCGGCTCCTCGAACACCTGCCGCGCCGACCACTTGCGGCACACCGACTGGCCTTCGACGGCGCCGAGCGCGTCGGTCGGGAAGCGCACCGAGTCGTTCTCGTACGCCTTCGACAGCACGCCCGACGCCGACACCTTCAGGAAGTGGACCGGGATTCCCAGATGCTCGGTCGCGAGGTTCGTGAACCGGTGCGCGGCGGTCTCGTACGACACCGCGAACCGGTCGCGCAGATCCTCCACGGCGAGCTCGCGCTTCGCCTTCGCCGCTTGCAGGAACGCCACCGCGTCGCCCTCGGGCACGAGCAGCGCCGCCGCGAGGTAGTTCGACTCGACGCGCTGCCGCAGGAACTCGGCGTACGACGTCGGCTCGGGCCGCTGCAGCACGTGCGCCGCGAGCGCCTGCAGCAGGTTCGTGCGCGGGTCGCGCCCCGGCGCGTTCTGCACCGGCAGATAGATGCGCCCGTTCTCGAGGTCGGTGACCGACCGCGTCGACGGCGGCAGGTCCGTGACGTAGTGCAGCGTGAAGCCGAGGTGCGCGGCGAGCTCGGCGGCGAGGCGCTGCGAGAGCGGACCGCCCGCGTGCCCAATGGCCTTCAGCAGGTCGGCCGCGGTCTGCTCGAGCTCGCCGAAGTAGTTGCCGCGCGCCCGCATCTCGCCGCGCAGCGCTGCGTTCGCGCGTCGCGCCTCCTCCGGCGTCGCCGCGCGCTCGCGGTGCACCCGCTCGAGCTCGGCATGCAGGGCGAGAATCGTGCGAATCGCATCGTCCGAGAGCGACTTGCGCACCGGCAATGACGGGATGCCCAGGGCCGCGAACAGCGGACCCTCCTGTACCCGGGTCAGCGCGATCTCGAGCGCCGCCCGCCCCGTGGGAGCCTCGGAGCTCAGCAGCCTCTCGAGGCTCACGTCGAGCGCCCGCGCGATCGCCTGCAGCTCGCCGAGCTTCGCCTCGCGCTTGCCGTTCTCGAGCACCGAGACGTGCGAGGTCGCGACGCCGATCCGCTCGCCGAGCTCGGCGAGGGTCAGCCCGGCGTCGGAGCGGAGCTGGCGGATGCGGCGGCCGAGCGTGAGGGGATCGAGCACCTCTTCAGCGTGGCCGGGGGTCTGAGCGCGGTCGAGCATGCGACGAGCATCCCACGCCCCGCTTTTCGGGCCAACCGAAAAAGCAGGAAATTTCAGTCGATCTTTCGGGGCTCGAGGGCCCGTTCTTCGGCGAGCGTGGACTCACGGCGGCAGACAGCCCGCCCCGACCAGCCCCGCACGACACGCGGGCACACCGAAGGAGCAGCCCCGATGAGCACCCAGCACCGCACCGGCGACCAGACGCAGACCGCCGCCGAGCTCGAGACCGCGTGGAAGACCGAGGCCCGCTGGTCGGGCGTGCAGCGCGACTACTCCGCTGAGGACGTCATCGCGCTGCGCGGCACCGTACAGGTCGAGCACACGCTCGCCCGACGCGGCGCCGAGAACCTGTGGAACCTGATCCACACCGAGAACTACGTCAACGCCCTCGGCGCCCTCACCGGCAACCAGGCAGTGCAGCAGATCCGCGCTGGCCTCAAGGCGATCTACCTCAGCGGCTGGCAGGTCGCCGCGGACGCCAACCTCTCGGGCCAGACCTACCCCGACCAGAGCCTCTACCCGGCCAACTCGGTGCCCGCCGTCGTCAAGCGCATCAACAACGCCCTGCGCCGCGCCGACCAGATCGCCGCCGCCGAGGGCACCTCGTCGGGTGCGGATGGCGGCATCGACTGGCTGGCCCCGATCGTGGCGGACGCCGAGGCAGGCTTCGGCGGACCCCTCAACGCCTACGAGCTCATGACCTCGATGATCGAGGCGGGCGCCGCGGGCGTGCACTGGGAGGACCAGCTCGCGAGCGAGAAGAAGTGCGGCCACATGGGCGGCAAGGTGCTCATTCCCACCCAGCAGCACATCCGCACCCTCAACGCCGCGCGCCTCGCGGCCGACGTCGCGGGGGTGCCGAGCATCATCGTCGCGCGCACCGACTCGCTCGCCGCCGACCTCGTCACGAGCGACATCGACGAGCGCGACCGCCCGTTCCTCACGGGCGAGCGCACCGAGGAGGGCTTCTTCCGCACCCGGCCCGGCATCGAGACCGTGCTCGCCCGCGGCCACGCCTACGCCCCCTACGCCGACCTGCTGTGGGTCGAGTCGAGCGAGCCCGACCTCGAGCTCGCGCGCACCTTCGCCGAGAGCATCCACAAGGAGTTCCCCGGCAAGAAGCTCGCGTACAACTGCTCGCCGTCGTTCAACTGGAAGCGCCACCTCGACGACGACACCATCGCCAGGTTCCAGAACGAGCTCGGCGCGATGGGCTACGCGTTCCAGTTCATCACCCTCGCCGGGTTCCACTCGCTCAACCACTCGATGTTCGAGCTCGCGCGCGGCTACAAGGAGCGCCAGATGAGCGCCTACGTCGAGCTGCAGGAGGCCGAGTTCGCCTCCGAGGCAGGCGGCTACACGGCGACCAAGCACCAGCGCGAAGTCGGCACCGGCTACTTCGACCGCATCGCGACGGCGCTCAACCCCGAGAGCGCGACGCTCGCGCTCGTCGGCTCGACAGAGGCGCAGCAGTTCCACTAGGCCTGCGCCGGGCATCCCCTTCTTTCACCGACACGACTCATCTGAGACGAGACGATCATGACCACGTCCACCATCGCCGACCACCAGCTGACCATCGCGGGCCCCATGCGCCCCCGCTACGACGAGATCCTCACCCCCGAGGCGCTCGCGTTCGTCGCCGAGCTGCACCGCCGCTTCGCGGGCACGCGGCACGAGCGGCTCGCCGACCGCATGCGCGCCCGGTACGACCTGGGCAACGGGCGCGACCTGCGCTTCCTGCCTGAGACGGCGGATGTCCGTGAGCACGACTCCTGGCGCGTCGCGGGAGCAGGCCCCGGCCTGGAGGACCGGCGCATCGAGATCACGGGCCCGACCGACCCGAAGATGACGATCAATGCCCTCAACTCGGGCGCGAACGTCTGGCTCGCCGACCTCGAGGACGCCACGAGCCCGACGTGGGGCAACATCGTGGAAGGGCAGCTGTCGCTGTTCGACGCGATCCGCGAGCGGCTCGAGTTCACCGCCCCCGGCGTCGACGGCGCCCCCGGCAAGGAGTACCGCGTCACCGCCGAGCGCACGCCCACGATCGTGATGCGCCCGCGCGGCTGGCACCTCGTCGAGAAGCACATCGAGTACACCGACCGCTCGGGGCTGCGCCTCGCCGCGAGCGCGAGCCTCGTCGACTTCGGGCTCTACGCCTTCCACAACGCGGCCGAGCTCGTCGCCCGCGGCCGAGGCCCGTACTTCTACCTGCCGAAGCTCGAGAACCACCGCGAGGCCCGGCTCTGGAACGACGTCTTCACCTTCACCGAGCAGCGCCTCGGGCTCGACCACGGCACCATCCGCGCGACGGTGCTCATCGAGACCTTCCCCGCGGCGTTCCAGATGGAGGAGATCCTGTTCGAGCTCCGCGACCACTGCGCGGGCCTCAACGCCGGCCGCTGGGACTACGTCTTCTCGATCATCAAGAACTACCGGGGTCGGGGCCAGTGGTTCGTGCTGCCCGACCGCGACCGCATCCTCATGACCCTGCCGTTCATGCGGGCGTACACCGAGCTGCTCGTCAAGACGTGCCACAAGCGCGGCGCTCACGCGATCGGCGGGATGAGCGCGTTCATCCCGAACCGCCGCGACCCGGAGGTCACGGAGCGCGCGCTCGAGCGCGTCGCCGCCGACAAGCGCCGCGAGGCCGGCGACGGCTTCGACGGCTCGTGGGTCGCGCACCCCGACCTCATCCCCGTCGCGCGGGCCGAGTTCGACGCCGTCCTCGGCGACCGCCCGAACCAGCTCGACCGGCAGCGCGACGACGTGCACGTCACGGCGCGCGACCTGCTCGACGTGCGCTCGGCCGGGGGCGAGGTCACCCTCGCTGGCGTGCGCGCGAACATCGCGATCACCATCCGGTACCTCGACTCGTGGCTGCGCGGCATCGGCGCCGCCGCGATCGACAACCTCATGGAGGACGCCGCGACCGCGGAGATCAGCCGCTCGCAGCTGTGGCAGTGGATCCACCAGGATCACGTCACCGTCGAGGGCGAGACGATCACGCGCGGCCTCGTCGAGGGGATGCTCGCCGAGGTGCTCGCCTCGCTGCCGCACGCGCCGGGCAGCCGCCTGGCCGAGGCGGAGGAGCTCTTCCGCACCGTGACCCTCCACGAGGACTTCCCGACCTTCCTCACGGTGCCGGGCTACACGCGGTACCTGGTCGAGCCGGCCGAGGCCGCGCCGGCGAGCCATGAGCAGCAGGAGGCGCGCGCCGCGTAGGACCCCGTCGACCGCGCGTACGACTACTCGTGCGCGCGGTCGACGAGCCGCGAGAACACGATCGCCGACCGCGTGTGGTCGACGTTGGGCGCCGACCGCACGCGCTCGAGCGCTTCCTCCATGCTCGGGATGTCGCGCGACCGCAGCCGCACGATCGCGTCGGCGTCGCCCGTGACGGTGCCGGCCTCCACGACCTCGGGCACGGCGAGCAGGATGCGCCGCAGCTCCTCCGGCGCGACCGTGCCGCGGCAGAACAGCTCGACGTACGCCTCGACGGCGAGGCCCTCGACGGCCGGGTCGACCTGCACGGTGAAACCGCGGATCACGCGCTCGGCGACGAGCTTGTCGACGCGGCGCTTGACGGCCGAGGCGGAGAGTCCGACGACGTCGCCGATGTCGCCGTAGCCGGCGCGGGCGTTCTGACGCAGCTGATCGATGATGCGCGAATCGATGGCGTCCATGGGCTAACGGTAGGCGACTCGGCGGCGCGGCGGGGCATCCGCACGCACGAATGCTGCGCCGCCGTGAGTTCGCCGGCGCGGGTGGCGTTTCCCGATTGGTAAGGCTAGCCTTACCTGTGGCAGCGTCGCCGTGTCCTGCACCTCCTCCCCTCCCTCTCCTCCGGAGTCCTTCCATGCGCTCGTCCCGCCCACTCGCCCTGCTCGCCCTGCCCGTCGCCGGCCTGCTGCTCGCCGGCTGCGCCGCGACCCCCGCCGAGGAGGAGGCGGCGTTCACGCTGTACTCCGGCCGCGATGAGGACCTCGTGCAGCCGCTCATCGACGCGTTCACCGAGGAGACCGGCATCCAGGTGGACGTGCGCTACGGCAACACCCCGGAGATGGCCGCGCTGCTGCTGGAGGAGGGCGACGCGACTCCCGCCGACGTCTTCCTCTCGCAGGACGCCGGCGCGCTCGGCGCCTTGAGCGACGCCGAGCTGTTCGCGACGCTCCCGGACGACATCACGGGCGCCGTGACCCCCGAGTTCAGCTCGACCGACGGCAGCTGGGTGGGCGTCACGGGTCGCGCGCGCGTCGTCGTGTACGACGGCGAGCGCCTGAGCGCCGACGAGCTGCCCGACTCGATCGACGGCTACGTCACCGATGAGTGGCGGGGCCGACTGGGCGTCGCGCCGACGAACGCGAGCTTCCAGTCGTTCATCACCGCGCTGCGCGTCATCGAGGGGGAGGACGCCGCCGAGCAGTGGGCCGAGGCGCTCTCGAACAACGACCCGCAGATCTTCGAGTCGAACGTGCCGATCCTCACCGCGGTCAACGACGGAGCGCTCGAGGCGGGCCTCATCAACCACTACTACTGGTTCCGTCAGGCGGCCGAGGTCGGCGCCGACAACATGCGCGCGCAGCTGAAGTTCCTCACCCCGGGCGATGCGGGCTCGATCGTCAACGTCACGGGCGCTGGCCTCCTGAGCGGCGCGGCCGAGAACGAGGACGCCCGTGCCTTCATCGAGTACCTCGTGTCGCAGGCGGGCCAGGGGTACTTCGTGAACGAGACCTTCGAGTACCCGCTCGTGCCCGGCATCGAGGCCGCCGAGGGTCTGCCCGCTCTCGAGTCGCTCGTCACGCCCGACTTCGACCTCAGCGACCTCGACTCGCTCCAGCAGTCGCAGGAGCTGCTGTCGCGCGTCGGCCTCATCTAGCCCCTCGAACCGGCCGCCGCGGGGCTTTCGACCCTGCCGGCTCCCACCCACCGAATGGTCGAATAGCCCCATGACGCTCGCGCCGCAGACCGCGGCGGCCCCCGATCCGGCGGCCACCGCGGCGCCGCCGCACCCGAGGGCGGATGCCCGAGACGCGTCGAGCGCGACTCGGCCGCCGCTCTGGCTCGAGGTGCTCGCGTCGCTCGCCGCCCTCGCCGCGAGCATCCCCCTCGTCTATCTGGTGGTGCGCGGGGGCGAGTCGGGCTTCGACCGCATCGTCGAGACCCTGACCCGCGGGCGCGTGCTGGAGTACGCCGCGAACTCGCTCGGCCTCGCGGCGGCGACGACGGCGACCGCGCTCGTGCTCGGCACGGCGGTCGCGTTCACGCTGTCGCGGCTGCGGGTGCCGTTCCCGAGGCTGTGGCTGCTGGCCTCGGCGCTGCCGCTCGCGGTGCCGTCGTTCCTCGCCGGCTACGGGTGGCTCGTGCTGGCGCCGAGCATGCAGGGGTTCGTGCCGAGCTGGCTGCTGCTGTCGGCGGTGACGATGCCGTACGTGACGCTGCCGGTCGCTGCCGCCCTGCGCGGGGCATCCGGCGACCTCGAGGGCGTCGCGCGCACGCTCGGCCGCGGGCCGCTCTCGGCGTTCTTCGTCGCGACGTGGCCGCAGGTGCGGCCGGCGGCGATCGCGGGCGGGCTGCTCGTCGCGCTCTACGCGCTGAGCGACTTCGGTCTCGTGGCGATGATGCGCTTCCCGACCCTGACGTGGGGCATCAATGCCGCGTACTCGGCGAGCTTCGACCGGGCGCAGGCGGCCATCCTCGCCCTGCTGCTCGTCGTGCTCGCGCTGCTCGTCGTGCTCGGTGAGCGCACGGCTCGCGGCCGGGTGCCGCGCGCGGCGGCCCGCGCCGTCGCCCCCCGGACGATCGGGCGGGGGATGCTCCTGTCGCTGCTCCCCGTCGTCGCCGCCGCTCCCGTCGTGGGCGTCGCGATCCCGCTCCTGGGTCTCGCGACGCGACTGGTGCAGGCCGAGACGCTACGCGAGCTCGACGTGCCGCGCCTGCTCGCGGCGGTCGGCTCGACGGTGGGGGTCGCGCTCGCGGCTGCCGCGCTCGCGGTCGTCCTCGCGCTGCCCATCGCGGCGCTCGCCGCCCGCTTCCGCGGCCGGCTCGTCTCGGCCATTGAGTCGGTGGGCTATCTCGGCCACGCGCTGCCCGGCATCGTGGTCGGCCTGTCGCTCGTGTTCTTCTCGCTCGCGGTGCTGCCCGCGCTCTACCAGAGCGTCGCGGTGCTCGTCTTCGCGTACGCGGTGCTGTTCATGCCGAAGGCGATCGGCACGATGCGGTCGGGGCTGGCCGACGTGCCGGTGGCGCTCGTGTCGGTGGCGCGCACGCTCGGCGATTCGCCGCTGCGGGCGTGGTGGCGCGTGACGGTGCCGCTCGCGCTGCCGAGCGTGGGCATCGGCGCCCTGCTCGTGGCGATCGCGACCATGAAAGAATTGCCGGCGACGCTGCTGCTGCGGCCGACGGGAATCCAGACGCTCGCCACCGAGTTGTGGAACAGGACGGTCGTGTTCGAGTTCGGCGCCGCCGCCCCCTACGCCGCGGTGCTCGTCCTGATCGCGGCGGTCCCCGCCATGGTGCTCTCGGGCATCCGCAGCACCGCCAAGGAGGAGTTGTGAGCGACCTCGTCGTGTCCGGCGCGAGCGTGACCCACGGGTCGACGCTCGCCGTCGACGACGTGTCGATGACGATCCGCTCGGGCGAGCTCGTCGCCGTGCTCGGCCCGTCGGGCTGCGGCAAGACCTCCCTGCTGCTCGCGATCGCCGGCCTGCTTCCCCTCCGCGACGGGTCGATCGCGATCGGCTCGCGCGAGCTGTCGCGCCCGGGCCGCACGGTGCCGCCCGAGAAGCGCGGCATCGGCTGGGTGCCGCAGGAGGCCTCGCTCTTCCCGCACCTCACGGTCGGCGAGAACATCGGGTTCGCCGTTCCGGGCGGCCGCGGCGGCGCCGGTGCTCGCGGGCGCGCCCGCGCCGAGCGCATCGCCGAGCTCGCGTCGCTCGTCGGCCTCGGCGCCCTCACGAACCGCGCCCCCAACCAGCTCTCGGGCGGGCAGGCGCAGCGCGTCGCCCTCGCCCGCGCCCTCGCCCCGCGGCCCGACGTCCTCCTGCTCGACGAGCCGTTCGCCGCGCTCGACACCCAGCTGCGCACGGTCCTGCGCCGAGAGGTCGCCGAGCTGCTGCGCGCCCAGGGCACGACCTCGATCCTCGTGACGCACGACCAGGAGGAGGCGCTGACCCTCGCCGACCGCGTCGCGGTGCTGCGCGACGGGCACCTGGAGCAGTTCGGCACGCCGGAGGAGATCTACCAGCAGCCGGCGAGCGACTGGGTCGCCCGATTCGTCGGCGACGTCGTCGAGCTCGACGGAGCCTGGCGCGGCGGCCGCGTGACCTGCGCACTCGGCAACGTCGAGGCGGCGGCGGTCGGCTTCACGCCCGCCGACGGCGACACCGTGCGGCTCATGCTGCGCCCCGAGTGGATCGTCCCGCGCCCCGACCTGCTCGCGCACGCCGCTGCGGGGGCGGATGCCCGGGTCGCCTCGATCTCGTACGCCGGCCACGACGCGATGCTGAGCTGCGATCTCACCGCGGGTCTCACGGTGCGCATGCGCATGGCGGCCGTCGACCTGCCGCAGGTGGGGGAGGACCTCCGCCTCGCCGTGCAGCGGCCGGGGCTCGCGTTCCCCGTGCCGGCGTAGTCGCGCGAGCCTAGGCTGACCGGGTGACTGACGCCGCGCCCCTCCCGAACCCGGCCGCGCCCCTGCCCGACCCCGCCGCGCTCGACGCCGCCGACCCGCTCGCCGCGGTCGTCGACCGCTTCGTGCCGGGCGACGACCTCGTCGCCTACCTCGACGGCAACTCGCTCGGGAGGCCGCTGCGGGCGACGCTCGACGCGCTGCCCGACTTCGTGCGCACGCAGTGGGCCGGGCGACTGATCCGCGGCTGGGACGAGGGCTGGCTGTCGCTGGGCGAGCGCCTCGGCGACCGCATCGGCGCCGCGTGCCTGGGCGCCGCATCCGGTCAGACGATCGTCGCCGATTCGACCACGGTGCTCATCTTCAAGCTGCTGCGCGCCGCGATCGCCGCGCGCCCCGGGAGGACGGAGCTCGTGATCGCGCGCGACGAGTTCCCGACCGACCGATTCATCGTCGAGCGTCTCGCCGACGACCACGGGCTCACGGTGCGCTGGGTCGACACCGCGCACGACGGTGGCATCACCCCCGAGCTCGCGGCCGAGGTCGTGAGCGAGCGCACGATCGCGGCCCTCCTCGGCGGCGTCGCCTACCGCAGCGCGTGGTGGGCCGACATGGCCGCCGTCACGGGCGTCGTGCAGGCCCACGGCGCGCTCGTCATCTGGGACTGCTCGCACGCTGTCGGCTCGGTCCCGCTCGAGCTCGACGCGTGGGGCGTCGACATGGCGGTCGGATGCTCGTACAAGTACCTCAACGGAGGCCCGGGCGCCCCCGCCTGGGCCTACGTCGCCGCGCGGCACCAGGCGCAGCTGCGCAACCCGATCCCCGGGTGGCTGGGCGCGGCCGAGCCGTTCAGCATGACGGCCGGGTTCGAGCCCGCGCCGGGCATCCGTCGCCTCGTCAGCGGAACCCCGCCCATCATCGGCATGCAGCCGATCGCCCACATGCTCGACGAGATCGAGGCGGCCGGCATGCCCGCGGTCCGGGCGAAGTCGGTCTCGCTCACCGAGTACGCGATCGCGCTCGTCGACGCTCTGATCCCGGATGCCGTGGTCGCCTCGCCGCGCGATCCCGCGCGTCGCGGGGGCCACATCACGGTCGACCACCCCAACGCTCGGCGGGCCGTCGAGCGGCTCTGGGCCGAGGGCGTCATTCCCGATTTCCGGCACCCGAGCGGGGTGCGCGTCGGGCTGTCGCCGCTGAGTACGAGCTTCGCGGAGGTCGAGCGGGGCATCCGGGCGCTCGCGGCGGCGCTCGCCGACTGAGCCGCCCCGCGGGGTTGGAAATACAAGAAGTCCTCGTGCCGACTGCGATTGTCGGCGGTCACCAACAACAATGAGTGTCTATTCGGCGACGCGTCCCGGGCGGCAATAGGTTGCCCATCTCGGCCGAGAGCGAGGAACTCAAATGACTGACGTCGAGATCGTCCGACTCGAAACCGAGCTGCCCCCCGACGAGGCAGCAGGGGAAATCGCGAAAGCCGTTAGTGCTCGGCACTCGATCGCTCGTCGGTATGTCTTGCGGCTCAGGCGGCGCAATCCGGAGGCGACTCCCACTGAAGTGATCGCCATGCTGGAGCGTCACTACCGCACATCGATTAGTGCGGCGGGAGCGATGATCGCGGCCGGTGCGATCGCAGCCGATGTCGGAATTGCGCTCATCCCGGTGGCGGGCGCGGCGGCAGTAGGAGTGAAGAGTGCTGGCCAGCAGGCCGCGAAGAAGGCGGGGAAGGAAGCTGTGAAGGTCGCGGCGAAGAATTTGGCCCTCGGCGCCGCGAAGTCCGGTGCGAAACAGGCTGCGGCCCTGCTCCCAGCGGGGGACGAGCAACTCCAGTTCGAGATCACTGCTGTCTTCGCTCTTGGGCTCGCCGATATCCACGGGATGACGCTTGATCAGGATCAATCGCACGCTCTCGTCTACGGGCTCACCAATGGGCGGGTGAACAGTAATCAGATTGCTCAGATGGCCTCCGATGTCGCCGATTCCGGTACAACCGGGGTTATCGAGACGAGCCGTCGAATCAGCGCGGGAAAGGACGATTGGTCCCATTGGGCGAGCACGCTCGCCGACGCTCTTCCCGGCGGGGCGGCCCAAAACCTCGTTCGCACCATCCAGACGGGCGAGCTTCAGGGAGTGCAGGAGAACTTGTCCGGAAAGCAGAGAGCAGCTGTCGAATACGGAGTCTGGGCGCTCGCAGGGGGAGTGACGCGCTTCGTATTCGGTAGGGATGTCATCGAGGAGTCGAGGAGAGCATTCGCAGAGCCGCCGGAGGAATTTCCGGCGCATCTCGCCCTCGAGGCAGCCAAAGCCGTCGGCGATGACGACGGTGAAGGAAATCGAGCCATCGCTGCGCTCGAGGACGCCGCGCGAGCAACGGGCACTTGGTTCGTCGACGCAGCCGGGACGGTTCGAGTCGGAGTGTCGTCCGGCGTGGCGGCAGCAGGGGCGGGAATGGCCGTGGCCGCGGGCACTGTTTCTCGACCGTTCCGAAGCGTCGACCTGGACGGCGACGGAATCCCCGACGAACCGCAGGCGCTCTCAAAGATCAAGAGTGTCGCCAGTCTGCTGAAGCCGAGGAAGCGCAATTCCGGGGAGTTGCCGGACGAAATTCCCTCCTAGGCCGCGCCCCTACTTCTTCCCGAGCGCCGCGAACTTCGCGATCGACAGCGGCACGAACACGAGCAGCAGCACCGCGATGCCGATGAGCACGGTGAGGATGGGATTCTGGGCCGTCCACGCGTCGCCGACGGGCGTTCCCGCGGGCACGTTGCCGAACAGCTCGCGCGCCGACTGCACGAGCGCCGAGACGGGGTTCCACTCCGAGAAGATCCGCAGCGGGGTGGGGAGGTTCTCGGTGGGCACGAACGCGTTCGAGATGAACGTGAGAGGGAAGAGCACGAGGAACGACACGTTGTTGATGATCTCGGGGCTGCGCACGCTCATGCCGAGGAAGGCCATGAGCCATGAGAACGCGTAGGCGAACAGCAGCAGGAGCGCGACCCCGGCGAGGAACCCCCCGAGCGACGACTCGACGCGCCAGCCGACGATGAAGCCGGTGCCCATCATGACGAGCATCGACAGCCCGTTGATGACGAGGTCGCCGTTGGTGCGCCCGACGAGCACGGCCGCACCGCTCATCGGCAGGGTGCGGAAGCGGTCGATGATGCCGTCCTTGAGGTCCTGCGCCATCGCCGAGCCCGAGTAGGTCGAGCCGAACACGACGGTCTGGGCGAAGATGCCCGCCATGAGGAACGACGTGTACCCGCCGGGCACGTCGATCGCGGCGCCGAAGACGAAGGTGAACAGCAGTACGAACATGATCGGCTGCAGCAGCGTGAACACGAGGATGTCGGGCACCCGGATGATCTTCATGAGGTTGCGGCGCGTGGCGACCCACCCGTCGCTGAGGAACCTCCCGATCGCCGTCCCCGGCTCCGGTTGCAGGGTCGCGGATGCTCCGCGCGCGCCGAGCCCGCCCGTCGAGCCGGCCGTCCCGCTCGATCTCACGGTGCTCATGCCGCCCCCTTCCCGCCCTCGCCCGGATCCTCCGCCGCGTGCCCGGTGAGCTGAAGGAAGACGTCGTCGAGCGTGGGTCGTCGCATGCCCGCGTCGTGGAGGGCGATGCCCGCGGCGGTCACCTCGCCGACGATGCGGCTGAGGGCGGTCGGGCCGTCCTCGACGGGCACGACCCAGGTCTTGCCCTCGTTCGACGGCACCGCCTCGCCCGCGCCGTAGCGCTGGAGGATGCCGCGCACGACCTCCGTCTCGTCGGCCTCGACGAGCGTGAGCGCGACGCGCTGCCCGCCGACCGACGCCTTGAGCTCGTCGGCGGTGCCCTCGGCGATCACGCGGCCCTCGTCGATGACCGAGATCGAGTCGGCGAGACGATCGGCCTCCTCCAGGTACTGCGTGGTGAGGAGCACGGTCGTCCCGCCGCTCACGAGGCTCTCGATGACATCCCACAGCGCCAGTCGGCTGCGCGGGTCGAGGCCCGTGGTCGGCTCGTCGAGGAAGAGCACCGGCGGGTTGATGACGAGCGCGCCCGCGAGGTCGATGCGCCGGCGCATGCCGCCGGAGAAGCCCTTGACCACGCGGTTCTGCGCCTCGACGAGGTCGAAGAGCTCGATGAGCTCGCGCGCCCGCTGCTTCGCCCGCTTCGCGCCCAGGTGGTAGAGCCGGCCCACCATCTCGAGGTTCTCGAAGCCCGTGAGGTTCTCGTCGACGGCGGCGTACTGGCCGCTCGCGCCGATCATGCGCCGCACCCGCTCGGGGTCGGCGAGCACGTCGACGCCGTCGATGACCGCCGAGCCGGAGTCGGGGCTGATGAGCGTCGTGAGCACCTTGACGGTGGTCGTCTTGCCGGCGCCGTTGGGGCCGAGCAGGGCGGTGACGGTGCCCTGCGGCACCTGCAGCGACAGCCCGTCGAGCGCGCGCACGACCGGGGCGCCCTTCGGGGTGTAGGTCTTGACGAGGTCGCTCGCCTCGATGAACGGCATGCGCGGATGCTACTCCTGGCCGGCGACATCGTGAGGTCTCGTCGTTCTCCCCACCGCTCCCGGCCGACCGTCGGGAGTCGGGCGTAGCCTGGCCCGGTGAGCGAGCAGACCGTGCTGTCCCCCGAGCTCCTGCACGGCATCCGCGATCGCGCCCCCGACCACGACGCTCGCAACTCGTTCTTCTTCGACGACCTGACCGCGCTGCGCGAGGCCGGGTACCTCCGACCGCGCAGCCTCACGGCCGCGGCCCGCGACCAGCGGATGCTCGCCGCGCACGCTCCCGCGACGGCGCTCGGCATGACCATGCACCTGGTCTGGATGGGCGTCGCCCGCGACCTCGCCGCCGCCGGCGACGACAGCCTCGCGTGGGTCGCGCGCGACTGCGAGGCGGGCGAGCTCTTCGCCTTCGCGATCAGCGAGGCCGGCAACGACCGCGTCATGACCGACTCGGTGACGCGCGTCGACCGCGTGCCCGGTGCACCAGACGGCTCCGGCGCCGGCTGGTCGTTCACCGGCACGAAGATCATCACGAGCCTGAGCCCGGCGTGGACGAGGCTCGGCGTGCTCGGCCGTCACGACCCCGCCGACGCCGATCCCGCGATCGTCCACGGCTTCCTCCTGCGCGAATCCCCGGTCTCGACCCCCGACCGCCTCGAGCTGCACCCCGCACCCGGCATCGCGCTCACCCCCGACTGGGATTCGCTCGGCATGCGAGCGACCCAGAGCTGGACGACCCGGCTCGACGCGGCGTTCATCCCGGACGAGCGCGTGTCGCGCATCCTGCCCGTCGGCCCCACGCTCGACCCGTTCCTCCTCGCGATCTCGGCGAACTTCCTCACCCTCATGGCCGCCGTCTACGCCGGGCTCGCCGACCGCGCCCTCGAGCTCGCCGTCGAGTCCGCCCACCGGCGCACGAGCCTCAAGAACGGGGGAGCGCCCCAGTCGGCCGACCCCGACATCCGATGGCGGGTGGCGGATGCCGCGCTCGCGCTCGACGCGCTGGCCCCGCAGATCGAGGCCGTCTGCCGCGATCGCGACGCGGGTCTCGACCGGGGTGCGCGGTGGTTCCGCGACCTGGCGGGGCTCAAGCAGCGCGCCGTCGTCACCGCGCGCGAGGTCGTCGACCAGTGCATGCACATCGCCGGGGGTGGGGCCTATCGCGCGGGCGACGAGCTCAGCCGCCTGCAGCGCGACGTGCTCGCCGGCATCTACCACCCGAGCGACCCGGAGAGCGTGCACGCGACGGTCGCGGCCGACCTGCTGGGGCCGCTGCCGTGAGCGCCGCACCCTCTGATCGCGACGCGCCCGACGTCGAGCCCACCGACCTCCCCGCCGCGGCCCTCGCCGGCGTCGACCTGCGCGTCGGCTGCTACGGCATCGTCCACGACGAGCGCGGTGTGCTGCTCGCCCACTGGCGCGAGGGCGCCTACGGCGGTTGGACCCTCCCGGGCGGCGGCATGGAGCCGGGCGAGCACCCCGAGCAGACGGTCGTGCGCGAGGTGAAGGAGGAGACGGGCTTCGACGTGCGCGTCGACGGGATCCTCGGCGTCGGGTCGATCATCATCCCGGGCGCGAAGCGGATCCCCGGCCCCGGCCGCGACCTGCAGGGGCTGCGCATCGTCTACCGCTGCACGATCGTCGGTGGCGCGCTCGCCGTCGAGCAGGAGGGCACGACCGACGACGTGCGCTGGTTCGCCCTCGACGAGGTCGCCGGCCTCGAGCGCGTCGAGCTCGTCGACGACGGGCTTCGTTACGCGGGCCTCGCTCTGCCGACCGACGACGACGGCCGCGCGCCGGCCTGGTCGTAGACGGGAGTCTGAGCATGCGCGAGTTCGACGTGACGATCGGGGGCGGCGTCCTGCACGCATACGACTCCGGCACCGGCGGCGCGCACGCCCTGCCCGTCGTCTGGCACCACGGAACCCCGAACATCGGCACGCCGCCGCGGCCCCTCCTCGACCACGCCGACCGGCTGGGCCTGCGACTGGTCGGGTACGACCGGCCCGGCTACGGCGGCTCGACTCCGCGCCCCGATCGCACCGTAGCGAGCGCGGGGGCCGACACCGCGGACGTCGTCGACGCGCTCGATGCCCCCGACGCGGCCGGCGCGCGGCCGGGCCGCCCCTTCGCCGTCCTCGGCCACTCCGGCGGCGGCCCGCACGCCCTCGCCTGCGCCGCGCTCCTTCCCGATCGCGTCGTCGCGGCGGTCAGCATCTCCGGCCTCGCCCCCTACGACCCCACGCGCGACGCCGACTGGTTCGCCGGGTTCAGCGATCTCGGCGCCGCCTCGCTGCGCGCCGCCGTCGCGGGTCGCGCGGCGAAGGAGGAGTACGAGTCGGTCGAGCACGAGGGCGACATGGGCTTCATCGCCGCCGACGGCGCGGCCTTCGACGGCGAGTGGGGCTGGATCATGGAGGTCGTCCGCCCCGCCCTCGCCGCCGGCCCCGCCCCGCTCATCGACGACGACCTCGCGTACGTCCGCGACTTGGGCTTCGCGCCGAGCAGCATCCGCTCGCCCGTGCGGCTCGTGCACGGCGGCCTCGATCGGATGGTGCCGGCCGCGCACTCCGCGCAGCTCGCGCGGAGCATCCCGCACGCCGTCATCGATCTCACGCCCGACGACGGCCACATCTCGATCCTGCGTCGCGCGGCCGCCGCGCTCGAGTGGATCGCGGCGCAGAGAGACGAACGTCCGAATGAGTCGTGAGAGGGAGGAGCAGCCGTGACCGCTCAGATCACCATCGAGGTCGTGCACATCGACGAGTGCCCGAACTGGGCGGAGACCGCGGAGGACCTCCGCGCCGTGCTCTCCGAGCTGGGCCGCGCCGACCTCGCCGTCGTCGTGCGACGCGTGACGACCGGGAACGAGGCGCTCGCCGCGGGCTTCGCGGGCTCGCCGACGATCCTCCTCGATGGCGACGACCCGTTCCCGCACGGCGAACCGACGGGCGAGCTCGCGTGCCGCGTCTACCTGACCGAGGCGGGGCTCCGCGGCCGGCCGAGCCGCGAGCAGCTGCGCGCCCTGATGGCCGAGCGACTCGCCGGCTGACCTCAGTCCGACCCGCGATCCGACACCCCGACAGGGGTCGTGCGACCTGTGCGCCGCGGGTCTACCCTGGCCGTGCAACGACCGCGCGCCGGCGGAGCACGAAGCTCGTGCGAGGCGCGCGAGGCTCCCGTGCGGTCGTGGAGGAGGTCTCTGGACCGTGCGCACAGCATCCCTGACCGACACCGGATCGGTGTCGATCCCGCCCCGCACGACGCGCGGCACCGATGAGAAGCGGCGGATGCTCCTCCGCTCCCTCCTCGTCGTCCTCGCGGTCGGCCAGCCCGTGTCGTCGCTCGTGTTCGACTGGCTCTCACCGACGACGCTGCAGTCGGGGGCGGAGTTCTCTCCGCTCGTCCCGCCCGGGGCCTGGTTCGCGATCTGGGGCGTGATCATCCTGCTGAGCCTCGCCTACGCGCTCGCGCAGGCCCGGCCGTCGACGCTCACCGCGCTGCCGAGCATCCGCGACCGCGTCGCCGGGCCGCTGGGCGTCGTCTTCGCGTGCTTCGGCCTGTGGCTCGCGACCGCCGCGCTCGGGCAGGACAACCCGCTCGGCCTCGTCGTGTTCATCGTGATCATCAGCGCGCACGTCGTCGCCTGGACGCGCGTGGTTCGCGCCCGCGACGAGCTCGCCGCCTGGAACCCGCTCGAGCGCGGCCTGCTCTACGGCCTCCTCGGCACCTACTCGGGCTGGACGTCGATGGCGTTCTTCGTGCAGATCGGCACGGTCGTGCAGGGGTCGGGCGCGCCCGTCGACACCGCGTGGGGTCAGACCTGGCAGCTGCTCGTGCTGCTCGCCGCGAGCGGACTCGCGGTCGCGTTCGTGCTCGGATCGCGCGCGTCGATCGTCTACGCCGCGACCGTCACCTACGCGCTCGTCGGCGTCGGCATCAGCGCGGGCGCCGCGGGCCTCACGCTGCTGGTCATCGGGTGCGTCGTCGGCGTCGCGCTGGTGTGGGCATCCGTCATCGTCATCAGGGCGACGGATGCTCGGCACCCCGCCCCGACGGCGCCCGGGTCAGTGCGCCGCTAGTCGATCCAGCCGAGCTCGCGCAGCCACTCCGCGCAGTCGCGCGTCCAGTTCCGGGCGATCCCGGCCTCCTCCTCGCCGTCGATGCCGTCGACGAGCCCGAGCCCGTGCCGGCCGCGCGGGTAGACGTGCAGCGCGTGCGGCACGTCGTGCGCGGCGAGCGCCCGCCCGAGCAGGTAGCTGTGCTCGACGGGCACGGGCTCGTCGGCCGCGGTGTGCCAGATGAACATCGGCGGCGCTCCCCGCGTCACGAGCCGGTCGATCGACAGAGCGCGGCGCGCCCACGGCCAGGCGCGCAGGCCGATCAGCTGCTCGCGCGAGCCGCGGTGGGTCGGCAGCTGCATCGACACGACGGGGTAGCCGAGCACGGCCGCGTCGACGAGCCCGCTGACCGCGGCGTGCCCGGCGAGGTGCCCGCCGGCGGAGAACCCGACGACCCCGATGCGCTCCACACCGTGCGCCCGCAGCTCGCCGATGTGCCGCCGCACCGCGTGGAACGGCCCCGGGTGCCGCGTCCGCACCGGGTACTCGAGCACGCTCGCCTCGAGCCCGAGTCCGCGCAGCCACTCGGCGACGGGCTCGCCCTCGTGCGGGGCGAGGCGCGCATAGCCGCCGCCCGGCAGCACGACGACGTGCGTGCGCGGACCATCGGCTGAGGCGGTCATCGTGCGCTCATCACCGCGTTGAGCAGCTGGTCCCAGTCGACGCCGACCTCGGGCCGCCACGAGTCGAGGCGGTTGGTGAGCGCCACGACGCACAGGCCGGCGTCGCGCGACATCCAGAACTGCGTGCCCGTCCAGCCCGTGTGGCCGAACAGCGAGTGGTCGAGGAGCCCCGGTCGGTGCGGCAGGTTCCAGGAGAGACCGAAGTCCTCGAAGCGCTTGATCGGGTCCTCGTCGAGCACCGGCAGGCCCGAGGTGCGCGGCCGCAGCATCGCTCCGAGGGTGATGGGCGCCACCACGCGCCCGTCACCGGCGAGCAGCGACTGCCCGATCGCCAAGAGGTCGTGCACCGTTCCGACCGCGCCGGCCGCCGGGTGGCGGGCGGCGAACACGAGCGACGGGTCGTGGCCGGCGAGGTCGGCGTCGTGGATCTCGTGCGCGTCCGCCGGGTCGAACGAGAGCGTGCCGGCGCCGGCCGCATCCGCCATCTCGGTGAAGAGGTCGACGAACTCGGCGCCCGTCGCGTGCTCGAGGATGGCGACGGCGCCCTCGAAGGCGAGGTTGTTGTAGCGGCGCACTGTGCCCGGCACCGATTCGAGCAGCGCGGTCGCGAGCGCCTCCCGCAGCGACGCCGGCCCGCCCGAGCCGCCGCCGAGCTCGTGGTCGACGATGCCGGAGGTGTGGCTCAGCAGCCGGCCGAGGGTCGCGGCGCCCGCGGGGGCCTGCGGCAGGGCATCCCGCAGCGGGGTCTCGCTCGTCAGCAGACCGCGCTCGATCGCGCGCGCGATCGTGAGGCCCGTGAGCGGCTTCGTGACCGAGTAGAGGGCGTAGCGGTCGTCGACGGTCGCGGTGCGGCCGCCGTCGGAGCCGAACGCCTCGAGTGCGAGCACCCCGTCGGCCGAGCACACGCCGAGCACGCCCGTGGGCAGCTGGCCGGAGTCGACGCGGGCGCGCATCCAGTCGATGGCGTGGCCGAAGGTGCGGGTCATGGGCTGCTCCTGTGGTGACGGCGCCGGTCAGCGCACGCGCGCGATGACGTCGCGGGCGATGAGGTCGAGGTGGTCGAGGTCGGTCATGTCGACGGTCTGCAGGTAGATGCGGGATGCGCCCAGGCCCCGCAGCCGCTCGGTCTTCGCGGCGACCTCGTCGGGCGTGCCGACCAGACGGGCGTCGTGCGGCGACTCCGGGTCGATGCCGACGGCCTCGCAGCGCCGGCGGAGCGTCGCCGCGTCCTCCGCGACGATCGTCGGCAGCGCGACCGACAGCTCGAGCGTGTCGGGATCGCGCTCCTCCTCGAGGCACACCGAGCGCACGTTGGCGAACGTCGAGGCGACCGTCGCCTCGTCGACGAAGCCGATGTTGAACTCGGTCGCGTAGCGGGCGGCGAGCTGGGGGGTGCGGCGGGGGCCGCCGCCTCCCACGATGACGGGGATCTGTCGCTGCGCGGGCTTCGGCAGTGCGGGCGCGTCGAGCAGCGAGTAGTGGTCGCCCTCGAACGAGAACGTGGCGCCGTCGGGGGTGGCCCAGAGGCCCGTCACGATCGCGAGCTGCTCCTCGAGCATCCCGAATCGCTTCTCGGGGAAGGGGATGCCGTAGGCCGCGTGCTCCTTCGCGAACCAGCCGGTGCCGAGGCCGAGCTCGACGCGGCCGCCCGACATGCCATCGACCTGCGCGACCTGGATGGCGAGGATGCCAGGCACCCGGTACGTCGCCGACGACACGAGCGTGCCGAGCCGCACCCGGGAGGTCTCGCGCGCGAGGCCGGCTAGCGTCGTCCACGCGTCGGTCGGGCCGGGCAGCCCGTCGCCGTCGCCCATGACGTGGTAGTGGTCCGAGCGGAACCAGCCGTCGAAGCCGAGCGCCTCGGCGCGCTGCGCGTGGGCGAGCTGCGTCTCGTAGTCGGCGCCCTGCTGGGGCTCGGTGAACGCGCAGAACTGCATGGATGCTCCTCCTGGAGTGCGGCGGTACGTCGAGCCTAGAAGAGTGTGGGCGCGGGCTCCGGCGCTCGCTCAGCGCGAGTCAAAAGGGAGAAGAACGTGCGGTTGATGAAGACGAGGCTTCTGCCGGCCTTGACGGAGATGAGAACCTCGGCCTCGGTCAGGATCTTGAGCCACTTTGTCGCCGTCGGTCGCGTGACGTCGCATCTCTCCATGACCGTCGTGATCCGGCAGTAGGGCTGCTCGAACAGCACGTCCAGAAGGTCCGCGTTCGCTCCACTGGGGAGCACGGCCCGCAGTTCCCCCTGCATCTCGCGATAGAGCGCCTGGATATCGTCGATCTTCTCAATCGTCGAAAGAGCGGTCTGCCGAATACCTTCCAGCATGAACTCGACCCAGTCCTCCCATGCCGCCTCGGCGGTCACGGCGAGAAGCAGCCGGTAGTACTCCGCCTTGTTCTGGACGATGTAGCGAGAGAGGTACAGGATCGGCTCGCTCAGCAGCCCACGGTCGATGAGAAGAAGGATGTTGACAATCCGTCCAGTACGCCCGTTGCCGTCCGAGAACGGGTTGATTGCTTCGAATTGATAGTGAGCAAGCGCCATGACGACGAGCGGATCGAGGGCGGTCGAGGTGTGGACGAAGCGCGCCCACGCATCCAACCGCTCCATGAGGAGGCGCTGGCCATCGGGAGGTGTATAGATCGCCTCGCGGGTGGCCGGATTTCCGATGAACGTCCCCGGAAGGTCTCTCACCCTCATCTCGCGGGCCTGAAGGGTGGAGCAGATGGTGATCAACGTCGTCGCCGACAGTGGTCTATCACGAACTCTGCGAACTCCGTCGAGCAGCGCCACGCGGTATCGGAGCGCTTCCTTCGCCTCGGGTCGCGTCGAATCCTCGTCGAGCTGATCGGCCGCGAAGAGTTCGTCGGCGGTTGTGACGATGTTCTCGATCTCAGAGCTCGCCTGCGCTTCGAGAAGTGGAATGGAGTTGAGCAGAACCCTCGGGTTCGGGATGCGTCGAGCCGCCTGGTCGAGCGAGGCAAGAGCGGCTCTCGCCTCTGCGACCTGCTTGAGGATGCGCTTTGACTCGACATCGATCGGCGGAGGCAGATCCGGCAGATCGTTGTAGGGGCTGTTCGGCGTCCAGACCATAGTGAAAGATTAGATGCACGTCGTCAGTTCATGTAAAAAATCGCCCCAGATTTTGCAATAACTAGTGCAGGAAACAAGATCTTGCTCATAGCGACGCGGTTGCAGCCGCAGCCGTTCCGGCCCGTTGTGCCACTGCTAGCGTTCGCCCATGAAGACGATCGGCCTCATCGGCGGCATGAGCTGGGAGAGCTCGGCGCTCTCGTACCGGCTCATCAACGAGGAGGTGCGCGACCGTCTCGGCGGCTTCCACTCGGCACGCGCCGTCATGACCTCGGTCGATTTCGCCGAGATCGAGGCGCTGCAGGCTGCCGACGACTGGGATGCCGCGGGAGCGGTCCTCGCGCGGGAGGCGCAGGCGCTCGAACGGGCGGGCGCAGAGCTCATCATGCTGTGCACGAACACCATGCACCTGGTCGCCGACCGCATCGAGAGCGCCGTCGACGTGCCCTTCCTCCACATCGCCGACGTGACGGCTGACGCGATCCAGGCCGGCGGTCAGCGCGCCGTCGGGCTGCTCGGCACCCGATTCACTATGGAGAAGGCCTTCTACCGCGAGCGCCTGGAGGCGCGCGGCATCACCGTGATCGTGCCCGAGGAGGGCGATCGCTCCGTCGTGCACGACATCATCTACGGCGAGCTCGTGCACGGCGTCGTGCGTCAGGAGTCGCGGCAGGCGTACCGCGAGGTCGTCGAGCGCCTCGTCGAGCGCGGAGCCGAGGGCGTCGTCCTCGGCTGCACGGAGATCGAGCTGCTCGTCGGCGCCGACGATGTCGACGTCGCCGTCCACCCGACGACGCGCATCCAGGCCCGTGCGGCGGTCGCGGCGGCGCTCGCCGACTGAGAGGAGCCTGACCGGCGCCGCGCGTCACCCGCCTCCCTTGGCTACCGTCGGGGAATGCGTGTCCGCCTGGCCTCCGACCCCGCGTCCCGCGCGCCAGGGCCCCGCACGTTGCTCGCCGAGCGGCTCGCTCCGCGCTCGGTGCCCGACGCGATCGACACGGCGCGCGACCTCGGTGCGCTCGATGTCGGCGCGGATGCCCGCGAACGGTCAGCCGGTCCGGCGCCGGCCTCGGCGGGCGACGCGCTGCTCGACCGGTGGGAGGCGCTCGCGACGCTCGGGGCCGTCGACCTCGGCGCGGCGCGGGTCGTTGAGCCGCACCTCGATGCGCTGAGCATCCTCGCCGAGGCCAAGGCGACCGCGACCGCCGATGCCGGGTCCCTCGACCGCGACCCCGCCGCCGTCTGGGGCGTCTTCGCGGCGGAGGGCGGCGACGAGCCCCTGCGCGCGCGGCCGACCGCCCACGGCTGGAGGCTCGACGGGGTGAAGCCGTGGTGCTCGCTCGCGGGCATCCTCGATCGCGCCCTTGTGACCGCCCACCTCGACGACGCGGGCACCCGGCGCCTCTTCGCCGTCGACCTGCGCGCCCCCGGCGTCGCGGTCGCCGAGGGAGCCTGGGCGGCACGCGGGCTGAGCGAGATCCCGAGCGGGCCGGTGCGCTTCGCCGACGTCGCGGCCGAGCCCGTCGGCGCCGACGGCTGGTACCTGCAGCGGCCCGGCTTCGCGATCGGCGGCACGGGCGTCGCCGCGTGCTGGTTCGGCGGCGCGGTCGGTCTCGCCCGCTCCCTGCATTCGGCACTTGCCGCCCGCGCGGACGCTCACGGTCTTGCGCATCTCGGCGCGATCGACGAGCAGCTCGAGGCCGCCCGCCTCGTCCTCGCCGACGCGGCCCGCCGCGCCCCCGGAGCCGACCGCGCGACGGCGCGCATCCTCGCCAAGCGCGTGCGCGCGACCGTCGCCCGCACGTGCGACGACGTGCTCGCCCGCACTGCCCGCGCGCTCGGCCCCGCCCCGCTCGCCCTCGACGCCGAGCACGCCAAGCGCGTCGCCGACCTCCAGCTCTACGTGCGCCAGCACCACGCCGAGCGCGACCTCGCCTCCCTCGGCGAGGCGCTGACCGCGAGCGAGGCGCCATGGTGACGTTCGATGCGGCGGCCCCCGGCACGAGCGCGGCCGTGTGGGCGGCGGATGCCCGGACCCACGATCGTCCGCCCCTCGACCTCGACGGCGCGACCGCCCTCGTCGTCATCGCCGCGCACCCCGACGACGAGACGCTCGGCGCCGGCGGGCTCATCGCTACGTGCGCGGAGCGCGGCCTGCCCGTGACGGTCGTCGTCGTGACCGACGGCGCCGGGTCGCACCCCGACGACGCGCGCATCGGGCGTCGACGCGCGGGCGAGCTGCTCGTAGCGCTCGACCTGCTCGGGGTGACGACGGCGCCCGTGCTGCTGGGGTTCCCGGACGGGGGGACGCGCGAGCACCGCGAGGGGATCGCGGCGGCGCTCGCCGCGGTGCTCGAAGCGGTCGTCAGAGAGGAGCCCGACGGCACGACGGCCGGCGCGCCCGGCCGCATCCTCGTCGCCGCGCCCTGGACGGGCGACGGCCACCGCGACCACCGCGTCGTCGGCGAGATCGTGCGCGAGCTCGTCGCGCGCGACGCCGCCTGGCTGACGCTGCTCGCCTACCCGATCTGGATGCGCCACTGGGCCGACCCCGACCACGCCGCGGTGCCGTGGGAGTCGATGCGCGCGCTGGCGATCGACGCGCGCCGCAAGTCGGCCGCGATCGACGCGCACTCCTCGCAGCACGCGGGGGAGGAGCCGATGCTGCACGCGCGGTTCCTCGAGAACTTCCGAGGGGGCATCGAGCTGTTCGTGGTGGAGGAGGCCGCGCCCGCCGCCGCCCCGCCCGCGGCCCCGCTCGGCGCCGACTACTTCGACGCCCTCTACGCCCGCCGCGACGACCCGTGGCGGCTCGCCTCGCGCTGGTACGAGCGGCGCAAGCGCGACGCGACGATGGCTGTTCTGCCCGCCGAGCGGTACTCCTCGGCGCTCGAGATCGGCTGCTCGATCGGGCTGCTGACCGAGCGCCTCGCCGAGCGGTGCGACGCGCTGCTCGCCGTCGACATCGCCGAGGAGGCCGTCGCCCTCGCCCGACGGCGGCTCGCCCACCACGCGTCGTCCGCCGCCGTCCGCATCGAGCATCGCGACGCCCTCCGCGCCCTCCCCGACGGCGTGTTCGACCTCATCGTGCTCTCCGAGGTCGGCTACTACGCCGACCTCGACGCCCTCGACCGGCTCGTGGTCGCGATCGAGGCCGCGCTGCACCCGGCTGGAGCGCTCGTCGCCTGCCACTGGCGGCATCCCGTCGCCGACTACCCGCTGCGGGGCGACGACGTGCACGCGCGCCTCGCACGGTCGTCGCTCGAGCGAACGGTCAGTCACGTCGAACGCGACTTCGTGCTCGAGGTGTACGCGCGCGACGGCCGCTCGGTCGCCGAGCGCGAGGGGCTCGCATGAGCATCGGCGTCGTCATCCCGGCCCGCGACGAGGAGGATCTCATCGGCGACTGCCTCGCCTCGATCGCGCGGGCTTCCGCGCTCGTGACGGTTCCCGTCGTGGTCGTCGTCGTGGCAGACGGATGCTCGGACTCGACCACCGACGTCGCGCGCGGGTTCGCCGGGGTCGAGGTCGTCGAGCTCGCGCCCGTCGGCGTCGGCCTCGCGCGAGCGCGGGGTGTCTCGGCCGTGCTCGACCGTGGCGCCCAGTGGATCTCCTGCACCGACGCCGACTCGACCGTGCCCGAGAACTGGCTCGCCGAGCAGTGGCGGCTGCACCGCGAGGGTCGCGCGCTCATGATCGGCACCGTGCGACCGCGCTTCGCGGAGCTCTCGCCCGCGCACGTCGCCCACTGGACGGCGACGCACCGCCGGGGCTTCCCGAACGGGCACGTGCACGGTGCGAACCTCGGGGTCTCGGCGGCCGCGTACCGCGCGGCGGGCGGCTTCGCCGGGCTCGACGAGCACGAGGACGTCGACCTCGTCGCCCGGCTGCGCGCTCTCGGCGTCGACGAGGTCGCGAGCGACGCGTGCGAGGTCGAGACCTCCGCGCGGTTCGACGGCCGCACCGCCGGCGGCTACGCGGGGCACCTGCGGCGCGTCGAGGCCGAGCTCGCCGGCTGACCGGGGGTATCCGGGCCGTGCGGCACGCGGCGCCGCGCGTGCTCCGCGCGCACGAGCGCCGGGCGCGGGGGCGACGGGAGACCCGTCAGAGCCCTACGGTGGAGGCATGACCCCGACGACGCGACGATGCGGCCGCGCGAGCACCGTGAGCGCGCGATGACGCGATTCTCGCTCCCGCCCGGCGGCGTCGTGCTCGGCGTCGCCTCCCTGGTGCTCAAGGAGGGCGCGACGATCGACGGGGCGCTCGAGGTCGTCCGCGCGGCCGTGGACGCGGGCGTGCGGGCGATCGACACCGCACGCGCCTATGCCACGGTCGACGACGATGCCGCGGGAGAGCGCATCGCGCAGGCGGCGCGCGCGCAGGCCCCGGGCATCCCCATCATCACGAAGGCCGGCCACTTCCGCGTCGCGCGGGCGGCGTGGGATGTCGACGGGTCGCCCGAGCGCGTCCGGGCCGACGCGCTGCGCAGCCGCGAGGTGCTCGGCGCCCCGCCGTCCCTGCTGCTGCTGCACCGCGCCGACCGCGTCGACGACATCGACGCGTCGGTGCGCGAGCTGGCCGCCCTGCGCGAGGAGGGGGTGGTCGAGGCGATCGGCCTCTCGAACGCCTCGGTCGAGCTGCTCGACCGCGCCCGGGCGATCGCCGAGATCGACGCGGTGGAGAACCGCTTCGGCTTCGGCGTCGACCCGGCGACCGAGTACCGCTACTGCGTCGAGGCGGGCATCCCCTTCCTCGCCTACGCGCCGTTCGGCGGGCCCAAGGCCGAGCCGCTCGCGACCCGCGTGCCCCGCGTCGCCGCCGCCGCGACGGCGCACGGCACCTCGGTGCATCGTGCGGCGCTCGCCGCGATGCTCGACGCCATGCCCGGAGCGTGGCCCGTCATCGGCTCGACCCGCGTGGAGTCGGTGCTCGACTCGATCGCCGCGTCGGCGCTCGCGGTCGACGACGACCTGCGCCGCGCGTTCGCGGAGGACCTGCGCTCGCGCGGGGTCGGGCTCTAGCCGCGCGGGACGAGCCGCTGAAGCTGGGTCACGTGGCCCGGCTCGAGCTCGTCGAGGGAACTGACCCCGAGCAGCCGCATCGTGCGGGCCACCTGGTCGCCGAGGATCTGGATGGCGCGGTCGACGCCCTCGCGCCCGCCGGCCATGAGGCCGTACAGGTAGGCGCGGCCGATGAGGGTGAACCGCGCCCCGAGCGCGATCGACGCGACGATGTCGGCACCGGACATGATGCCCGTGTCGAGGTGCACCTCGGTGTCGCGGCCGACCTCGCGCACGACCTCGGGCAGCAGGTGGAACGGGATCGGCGCGCGGTCGAGCTGGCGGCCGCCGTGGTTCGAGAGGGTGATGCCGTCGACGCCGAGGTCGGCGAGGCGCTTGGCGTCGGCGACCGTCTGCACGCCCTTGACGACGAGCTTGCCGGGCCACTGCTCCTTGATCCACGCCAGGTCCTCGTAGGTGACGGTGGGGTCGAACATGAAGTCGAGCAGCTCGGCGACCGTGCCGTCCCAGCTCGACAGGCTCGCGAACGCGAGCGGCTCGGTGGTCAGGAAGTCCCACCACCACCACGGGCGGGGGATCGCGTTGGCGATCGTGCCGACCGTGAGCGCGGGCGGGATCGAAAACCCGTTGCGCTTGTCGCGCAGGCGCGCTCCGGCGACGGGCACGTCGACCGTCACGAGCAGCGTGTCGAAGCCCGCGGCGGCGGCGCGCTCGACGAGCTGCATCGACTTCTCGCGGTCCTTCCACATGTAGAGCTGGAACCAGTTCCGACCGGTCGGCGCCGCATCCCGCACGCCCTCGATGCTCGTGGTGCCCATCGTCGACAGCGCGAACGGGATGCCCGCGGCGGCCGCCGCTGTCGCCCCCGCGATCTCGCCCTCGGTGTGCATCATCCGGGTGAAGCCGGTCGGCGCGATACCGAACGGCAGCTCGACGCTCTCGCCGAGCACCTCCCACCCGGTATCGACGCGGCTGACATCGCGCAGGATCGCGGGGTGGAACTCGATGTCCTCGAACGCCTGGCGGGCGCGTCCGAGCGAGATCTCGCCTTCGGCCGCGCCTTCGGTGTAGTCGAACGGCGCCTTGGGGGTGCGGCGCTGCGCGATGGCGCGCAAGTCGTGGATCGTGAGTGCGCTCTGCAGGCGGCGCTTCTTGCCGTCGAGCTCGGGGGTCTTGAACTTCATGAGCGGGGCGAGCTCGCTCGGCCGGGGGAATCGGCGCTGCACCATAGTCAGTCTCTCTCGTCGGTCGGTTCGTCGTTCGGAGCGCTGCGCGTCGCGTCGTAGCGGGCGAGCAGGCGGTCGCGGGCACCCTCAATGTGGGCGCGGGTGAGCCTGCCCGCGGCCTCGGGGTCGCCGCCGGCGACGGCATCGAGGATGCGCTGGTGCTGCTCGACGACGTCGGCGAGCGCGAGGAGGCGGTGCGCTTGCACCTGGCCCGTGCACAACTCGATCTCGCCCATCAGCAGAGCATGCATGCGTGCGAGTCGGGGAGACGGCTGCGCCTCGACGAGCGCGCGATGGAAGGCGATGTCGGCTCGGGCCAGCGGGGCCGTGGCGTCGCGATCGGAGGCCGACCCGGCGGGCGCGTGCGCCGCCCTGGCGGCATCGGCGAGCATCCGCTGCGCTGCGAGCGCCTCCGACGGCACGATGCCGCGAGTGGCGAGGGCGCGCAACGCCGCCTCCTCGACGATCGCGCGGTTCGCGTACAGGTCGACGATGTCGTCGCGCGACAGTTGCGGCACTCGCGCGGTCTTGTGCGCCGTGCGCCGCAGCAGCCCTTCGGCGACGAGTCGCTCCAGCGCGACCTTCGCCGTCGGGCGGGCGACCCCGAAGCGGTCAGCGACGGCCTGTTCGGTGACGGCGGCTCCCGGGGCCTCACGCTGAGTGAGAATCCGCTCCCGAAGGGCCTCGTATACGGCCTCGGGGACCGACGTGACGGCCAGGGCGTCGATGCTCACGGGGGAGAAGCTATCAGATTGTCATACAAGTACACGCACCTTCGCGAGAGCGTGCTCGTCTCTGCGGGGACCAGGCACCAGGGATGCGGACTATCCGACGGCCACGGGTGCCGACCCGCAACCGCACGACTCTCGTCGTGCCAACGAGGGCGCCTCCAGCGCTCCGTCGAATACCTCACCGGAGAGAGCGGCGAGGAGCCGATGTCCTGCGGTTCGGCCGAGGTCACGGGGGTGAATCGAGACGGAGGAGAGACTCGGTGTGGTGATCGACGCGAGCTCCACGTCGTCGATGCTGACGACCCGGAGCTCGCTCGGCGAGATCGAGAACTCGTTCAAGGCTCTGAGGACACCGATGGCGATGATGTCGTTGTGCACGATGAGGGCATCCGGCAGCGGCTCGGCCGAGCCGAGCAGCCGGTGAGCGAGTTCTCGCGCCGCGATGGCGCTCGATGGCGATGGGGCGGACCAGGCCTCCATCACGCGCACATCCTCCGCCGCGCACAGCCGGCTGAATGACTCCATGCGCTGTATGCGCGGACCAGCATCACCGATTCCGCCGAAGTACCCCAGGGATTGAGCCCCGTGCTCCACGACGAGATGCTCGAACGCGATTCCGACGATTTCGGCATCGAGGACGTGGACGATGGGAAGATCCGACTCGGGTACGGCTCGGTTGAGGAGGACGACGGGTATGCGCGCTGCCCGCAGGCGCTCGAGCTCGACGGCCGTGGTTCCCAACGCTGGCAGCAGCAGAACGCCCGCGACCTGCTCCTCGACCAGCTGGCGGAGCACATGCCGCTGCATCGTGAGGTCATCGAAGGTGTTCGACAGGAGGACGATCATGCTTCGGTCTTCGAGCCCCATCTGCATTCCGATCGCCGCTTCAGCGACGACGGGGTTCGTGATGTCGGGGACGACCAGCCCGATGACGTTCCGCTGCTGGGTTCGGAGACGAACGGCATTGCGGTTAGGGATGTACCCGAGTCGTGCGGCCTCGGCCTGGACGCGGAGCCGCGTCTCCTCGGCGATCTTGCTCGCGTCGCGGAGCGCGAGGGAGACCGTGGCGCGCGACAGGCCCAGCGCGTCCGCGACCGTCTGCATCGTCACGGGGCCTTCTTGATCCACTCCACGATTCTCCCCGTGCAACGTAATTGAAACGTTACATCTGAGAGGCGGCGTGTCGACGATCCGTCTTGCGCGACCGATAAGCGCGAGGTAAGTTGGCGTTTCAATCGATTGAAACGTATCAATCGATTTACACTGGCCCTGTTATCCGGTCAGGGTCCCTGCCAAGACAAGGAAGTCACATGCATCAGACCCATTCGCGCCGCAGCATGACGCGCCCACGTCACCTGCCTGCCGCCCTTGCAGCGACGGCAGCACTCTCGCTCCTCGCAGGATGCACTGCGGCGGCGCCCGCCAGCGGGCCGGACGAACCGTCCAGCGAGCCGACGCAAGGTGGGTCAATCAACATCGTGCAGAGCTCGGACATCCAGCTCAACGGCTGGTTCGGGCAGACTCAGCCGAATCTGGGCATCCAGCGCCTGCTCTTCAATTCGCTCATCCAGATGGACGTGGCGACTGGCGAGCCGCAGCCCTCCCTGGCGGAGTCGTGGGAGCTCACCGACGCCGACACCGTCATCAGCTTCGTGCTGAGGGATGACGTCTCCTTCCATGACGGAACGCCGATGACGAGCGCCGACGTGATCGCGAGCATCGAAACCCTGCGCACCGAGGGCATCCCGTCGCAGGTGAAGTCCGTCGCCAACCTCGTGACGGAGATGGACCCCGTCTCCGACACCGAGCTCACCATCACGCTCGAGTACGCGGTGACGAACCTCTTCGACCTCTTCGAGATGATGCCGATCATCGATGACGCGACCGTGGACCAGCTGCTGCTCGGTGAGAACTTCAACGGCACCGGGCCCTTCCTGGTCGACGACTACACCCCCGGTCAGCGAGTGGACATGGTTCGCTTCGACGACTACTGGGGCGACGTGGCCTATCTCGACAGCGTGACCGTCACGGCCGTCCGCGACTCGCAGGCGATGCTCACGGCGCTGCGGTCTGGTCAGGCGCAGGTTGCCGTCGACCTCGCGCCGCTCGACGCGACGGCCATCCGCGATGATCCTGCTTTCGAGGTCTTCAACGCTCCGGCCGCCGACGCGGGGTACTACGTCGCGTCGAATGTGAACGTCCCGCTCCTGAGCTCCAAGGAGGTCCGCCAGGCGATCGCGACCGCGATCGACCGAGAGCGAATCCTCGACCAGGTGCTTGGCGGCAACGGCATCGTGAGCTCGATCCCGTGGACGCCATCCTCCGCGGCCTTCGACGAGTCCCTGCAGAACTTCTACAGCTACGACGTGGACGCGGCGACCGCGGCACTCGAGGAGGCCGGCGCTGCAGGTGAGCCCGTCAAGGTCTTCTACGACGCCAACAGCGGCATCATGACGGGCATCGCCCAGGTGGTCATCTTCGATCTCGAACAGGCCGGACTGCAGCCGCAGGCGGAACCGCTCCAGACTGCGGACTTCCTGACGCGCCTGCGCAATGGCGAACTGGACGGGCTCTTCATCAATGTCCACGGCTTCGGTCAGCTCTCGCCAGCGACACTCGTCACGGGCGCCTTCCCCTTCAACGCCAACGGCAACGCCTCGCAGTTCGACAACCAGACCTATAAGGATCTGGCGAACGCGGTGCGGGTCGAGACCGATGAAGCGGCCGCCGCGGAGAACATCGCGGCGCTGAATGAGTTCTTCCTCGACGAGCAGTTCGTCTCCGACCTGATCAGCAGCTACCACACGTACGCGATCTCATCGTCGATCAACGGGTTCGAAACGACGATTCTCGACTACCCGATCCTGGATCGCGTGTATCTCGACTAGGACCGGTTGGCAGGAGAACGGTGGGGTCGGCTCGATCGAGCCGACCCCACCGGATCGAAAGGAATGAATCAGTGTTGATCTTCACCGCGAAGAGGGTGCTGTCGGGCCTGATCGTGCTGCTCGTCGCGTCCGTGGTGATCTTCTTCATCCTGAGGCTCGCGCCGGGCGACCCGGCAGCCGCGCTTGCGGGCGCCGATGCCGACCAGGCGACGATCGATGCGATCCGCACGCGACTGGGTCTCGACCTGCCCCTCTGGCAGCAGTACGCCTCGTGGCTCGGCGGGATTCTGACGGGCAATCTCGGAGACAGCTTCATTCTGAGCGCACCGATCGCCGAACTCATCGGCGACAGCCTGCCGAACACCGTCTTCCTCGCCGGCGGCGCTCTGCTCCTCGCTCTGGTCGGTGGCGCTGTCGTGGGGATCGTCCTCGGCGTCAGTCGTCGGCGCGCGGTCAACAGCGTCTTCACGGCAGCGAATTCAGTGGCGTTCGCTGTTCCTCCGTACGTCACGGGCGTCTTCCTCACCCTTGTCTTCTCGATCTATCTGGGCGTGCTTCCCTCGGGCGGTGTCGGTCCCGGGCTCGGCGACCCAGTCGGCGCCATTCCGTATCTCCTGCTCCCCGCCGTCACGCTGGCGCTTCCAACCGGAGCCACCATCGCCCGGTTCCTGGCCGCATCGATGCGACGCCAGAGGGAGGAGGACTTCGTGCAGGCTGGGATCGCGAAGGGGCTCACCACGACGACGCTCTTCGCCCGTCACGTCATTCCCAACTCCCTGCCGCCGGTCCTCACCGTCCTCGGCATCCAGATCGGGCAGCTTCTGGCCGGCGCGATCATCGTGGAGGTCGTCTTCGCCTGGCCCGGGGTCGGCCAACTGATTTTGCAGTCCGTCATCACCCGTGACTACCTCCTGACCCAAGTGCTGCTGCTTCTCGCCGTGGCCGTATTCGTCGTCATGCAAACGCTGACCGACCTGGCCGACGCGGCTCTCGATCCGCGCGTTCGAATGGGAATCCGATGACCGCCATTCCCGAGCTCTCCCCAGCACGATCCCGACGACTCCCGTCCGCGCTGCGAGGGACCTTGGCTGACCCTGGGGTGTTCATCGCGACGGTGATCGTCATCATCTTCGTGTCGGTCGGACTTCTCGCGCCCTTCCTGCCCTTGCAGTCGCCCTATCTCCAGGGCGGTCAGGCATTCGCGCCTCCCAGCGCCGAGCACTGGCTCGGCACCGATGAGTTCGGACGCGATCTGTTCAGTCGTGTGCTGTTCGGCATACGCCAGGACGCGCTCGTGGGTGTGATCGCGGTGCCGATAGGCGCACTCATGGGCATCCTGCTCGGTCTCGCCAGCGGTCTGAACCGAATCCTCGATGCCGTGCTGCAGCGGATCCTGGATGTCTCGCTCGCCTTCTCGAGCCTTGTGATGGGAATCGTGGTGGCCGCGATCGTCGGCGCCGGTATCGAGGCGGTCCTAATCACGGTGGCCTTGGTCAACGTCCCTCTGTTCGGGCGCCTGACGCGGAGCGCGGTTCGCTCGCAGCAGGTTCGCGACTACGTCACTGCAGCTCGGGTCACCGGGGCGGGGCCGATCCGAGTGCTCGTCCGGCACGTGCTACCGAACGCCGTCGACGCGCTCATCGTGCAGGCTGCCCTGAGCCTGTCGATCGCTGTGTTCATCGAGGGCGCGATGAGCTTCGTCGGCATCGGCGTCAGGCCGCCCGAGCCGTCGCTCGGATCACTCCTCCGCAGCAGCAGCAGCTTCCTGGCGATCGCACCGCTCTACGCAATCGCGCCCATGGTCATCCTGACTGCTCTGGTTCTCTGCTTCAACGTCATCGGCGATGGTCTCAACCGCCGCCTCCTTCGCCGGTAGCACCGGCCCGAACCTAGGCGCCTTCATGATCCCGCTGCTCTCCGTTCGAGACCTCGTCACCACGTTCCACACTTCCGATGGCCCTGTTCAGGCGGTGAGAGGAGTCTCATTCGATCTGTCTGCGGGCGAGACACTCGCCATCGTGGGCGAGTCCGGGTCGGGCAAGTCGGTCACAGCGACCTCACTCATGAATATGGTGCGTGCGCCCGGCCGCATCGAGAGCGGGTCGATCACGTTCAAGGGGGTCGATGTTCTCGCGAAGTCGCGAGACGAGCTCCGCCAGATGCGGGGGGCCGCGATGAGCATGATCTTCCAGGACCCTGTGGCAGCCCTCGACCCCCTGATGCGTATTCGGGATCAGCTGGGCGAGGCGATCAGAGCCCATAGCGCGATCTCCGCGTCGGCGGCCAACGCGCGGGCGATCGAGCTCATGCATCAGGTCGGAATCCCCGATCCGGAGGCACGGCTGCGTGACTATCCGCTCGCCTTCAGCGGGGGGATGTCGCAGCGGGTCATGATCGCCATGGCACTGGCCAATGATCCCGAGGTCATCATCGCCGACGAGCCCACCACCGCACTCGACGTGACGGTCCAGGCCCAGATCTTGGACGTTCTCGACACACTCAACCGCGACCGCGGCACCGCTGTCATCCTGATCACCCACAACCTCGGTGTCGTCGCCCAGCTCTGCCAGCGCGTCGCGGTGATGTACGGCGGAAAGATCGTCGAGACCGGGCCGACCGCCGAGGTGTTCGCGAACCCTCAGCACCCGTACACGCGCGACCTGCTGGCCGCGACGCCCAAGCTCTCGCAGCCGCGCGACGTGCCCCTCGTCGCGATCTCGGGTCGCCCGCCGACGATGCGCGAGCCCATCATCGGATGCTCGTACGCTCCGCGCGATCCCCTCGCTGTTGCTCGATGCTTCGTCGAGGCACCCGCTCTGGAACCCGGCGAAGGAGCGCGGCGCCACGCATGCTGGGTGAGCGACGGCACGACGTCGCTGCCACCGCGCCCCGAGCTGGGACTCGAGATCGACCAGGCGCCGAGGGCAGCCGCGCCCCGTGGCGCTGCGCTTCTGCAGGTTGCGGATCTCACCAAGCAGTTCGACGGCCCGCGCGCGCGCGCGTTCGGGCGCAGGCAGCAGGTTCGAGCCGTCGACGGCGTAACGTTCGATGTCCATCAGGGCGAGACGCTCGGCCTCGTGGGCGAGTCAGGGTGCGGGAAGTCCACGATCGCGAAGCTCGTGCTCGGGGTCGAGTCGCCCACCGGCGGCTCGATCCGATATGCCGGCCAGGATTCCACCGTGCTCAGTGCCGCCGCACGGCGCCGGTACAACCGCAATGTGCAGATCGTCTTCCAGAATCCGATGTCGGCTCTGAACCCGCGACGAACCGTGGGGAGCATGCTGTCCGAGCCGCTGGCGCTTCAAGGGATGCGCGGCCAGGAGTTGCGCGACCGCAGAGACGCTCTGCTCGAACTCGTCGGCATGGATGCGTCGATCGCCAATCGGTTCCCGCACGAGTTCTCGGGCGGGCAGCGCCAGCGTCTCGTCATCGCGCGCGCCTTGGCGGTCGACCCGCAGCTCATCGTCTGCGATGAGGCAGTCGCAGCTCTTGACGTGTCGCTACAGGCGCAGATCATCAACCTGCTGAAGGAGCTGCAGACCAGGCTCGGGCTGTCCTACTTGTTCATCGGACACGATCTCGCCACCGTCCGTCACATCGCCGACCGGATCATGGTCATGTATCTCGGTCAGATCGTCGAGCAGGGCACTGCCGAGCAGGTGACCGGCAATCCTCAGCACCCCTACACGGTGAGCCTGCTCTCCGCTGTGCCGGATCCGGACCCGTCTGCGCTGTCGCGACAACGCGTGATCCTGCAAGGAGAAGTGCCCACACCGTTGAACCCGCCGAGCGGATGCCGATTCCACACGAGGTGCCCGATCGGCCCCACCATGCGCACCGACCGAGAGATCTGCCGCACGGAGAAGCCGACTGCCGATCCGGAGGCCGAGCATGGGGTCGCCTGCCACTTCGCCGGCGAGTTCACCCTCGTCGGCTCCGGCTCGTCTGCACCGATCTCGGCCGATGTGCCGCACGGACTCGGGCCCGTTCGCCAGACCACGAGGAAGACGCTCCAGTGACTCCATCCAATGTTCTGCTCATCATGTGCGATCAGTTGCGCGCAGACGCTATCGGCGCCTACGGCGGCACCATCGTTCCCACTCCGAACATGGATCGGCTCGCTCGGGAAGGGGCCCGATACACGTCGGCCTACACGGCGTCTCCCGTCTGCGTGCCGTCACGCGCATCCCTGATCACCGGCAACGAGCCGCAGACCAATGCGTGCTACGAGAACGAGATGCCGATGCCCGACACCTCGACGGTCATGGATCTGCTCACCGACGCCGGGTACGTCACTCACGGGGTGGGGAAGATGCACTTCACGCCCGACGGCCAGGAACTTCGAGGCTTCGTCTCACGCGATACGGGCGAGGAATTCGGAACCGTCGACGATGACGACTATCTCGCGTATCTAGAGGAGGTCGGGTTCGGTTACGTCGAGCATCCTCACGGACTCCGAGACGAGATGTACTACATCCCGCAGTTGTCTCCGGTTCCGGAGGAGCATCACTTTTCGCACTGGGTCGCGGACCGCTCCATTGCCTTCATCGAGGAACGCGACGACGACGCGCCGTTCTTCCTCTGGTCGAGCTTCATCGCGCCGCACCCGCCATTCGCTCCGCCGGCGCCATGGCACCGCCGTCTCGCCCCCTCTTTGCTCCCCGAGCCGTTCGAGCCGCAGGGCGGGGAAGCCCTCATGACGGTGTACAACCGCCTCCAGGAGCGCTACAAGTATCGCGATGGCGGACGCGATCGCCGGCTCCTGCAACTGATCCGTGCGTACTACTACGCGTCGGTGGCGCACGTCGATGCGCAGATCGGCCGTATCCTCACGGAGCTCGACGACCGCGGCCTCGCCGAGAGCACACTCGTGATCCTGACCGCGGACCACGGCGAGTTCCTGGGCGACTATGGAACCTTCGGCAAGCGGAGCTTCCTCGATGCGGCCGCGCGAGTGCCGTTGCTCGTTCGCGGCCCTGGCTTCGTCGCCGGCTCGGTCGTCCAATCTCCTGTGAGCCTCATCGACGTGTACCCGACGATCGCCGCGGCCGCGGGAAAGTCGGCCGAACGCGAAGGACTGTCGCTCGCCGACCCCCTCAACGACCGCCACGTCTACGGCCAGTACCAGGCTGGGGTGATGGGCATGTACGCAGTCATCACGCCACTGTGGAAGTACATCTGGTCCGCGCCGGATCAGCGGGAAATCCTGATCGACAGGCGAAGCGGTAAGGAATCCATGAACTTGGCGTACAACGTCCGCACGCGAGCGACGCTCGAGCAGCTGCGGGCCGAGGCGTGCGAGCATTTCGCCGATCTCGCCGACGTCGATTTCGACGCCCTGTCGAGCAACGTGACCTTGCGGCTGGGCGCGCCGGCCGATGCCCGAGGGCTCGCCGCCCTGGCCTCGCTCGAGCTCGATCCCGACGCGGCGACGCTCGTGGTCCGGGAATCCTGGGACGGTGAGTGATGTCGGGTAACCCCGTCATCCCGAACCAGGGAGTGAACGACCCGCACATCCGCATCTTCGGCGACACCGCGTACCTGTACGCATCGCACGATCTGTCCCCGTCAAACGACTCGTTCGTGATGGCGGATTGGCAGGTGTGGAGCTCGCTCGACTTGGTGCACTGGCAGCATGCTTCGACACTCTCGCCCGACGATACGTACTTGCGCGGAGCGGTGGAGTTCACGTCAGCCTGGGCTACCGACGCCGCCGAGAAAGATGGTCGGTACTTCTGGTATTTCTCCGAGGGGGATGCCCGGGTCGGCGTCGTCGCCGGTCCGACGCCGGTGGGCCCCTGGTCTGACCCCCTGGGCGCTCCCCTTCTCGCGGAGGGGCTCACATCGACTCAGCACTACGACCCCGGCATCTTCAGCGAGGGCGGTCGGCGGTACATCGTGTTCGGTGCCTGGGACTACTTCATCGCCGAGCTCGGCGAGGACATGGTCTCCCTGGCCGAGCCGCCGCGTCAGCTGCGCATCCAGGATGCGCAGGGACCGTACACGTACGCGGAGGGCAGTCCTTTCGAGGGCAGGGGCACGGACGACAAGCCGTTCCTGCACCGCGAAGGCGACCTGTACTACCTGTCGTGGGGTGCCTTCTATGCGACGTCACTCGCGCTGTTCGGGCCGTACACGTATCGCGGTTGCGTGATCGACGACTCGAGCTTCCCGACCGGCCTCGACCAGCCGACGTGGCCTCTCGGGCCCGCGCAGGGTCGCCATGGCTCGTTCTTCTCCTGGCACGGGCAGACCTACTTCGCCTACTGCGACATCTCGCAAACCGGCAACCGCTACTTCCGAGACACGTTCATCAGCTACGTCCACTACCGGTCTGACGGCACGATCGCGCCGATCCGCGTCGATCTGACCGGGGTCGGCCGGTACGAGGCCCGCCGGGGTCGCATCCGCGCCGCGGAGTACTTCCGAGTGCTCGGCGCCGAAAAGCTCCAGCTCGATCGGCACACTGACGACTTCGTGGTGATGGGGTGTCACGGGACGGACGCGCGTGTGGAGTTCCCCAACATCGAGGGCCTCCTCGGGTCGACTTCCGTGGCGATCGGCGCGGCTGGCACTCCCCGGGCTTCGGCCGACGTCATCCTCTCGCGCCGTAGCGATGACGGAACGATCGCTCGGGGCGCCGTGATGCTCGATGAGGAGGGACTGGCCGAGCTCACTCTGGCGGTCGAGCCACTCGACGACCTCGAGAGCATCGTGGTCCGGTGGACTCCGGCTGGCGGGTCAGTCGGGATCGATTGGCTGCATTTCCACTGAAGCTCGGGAGCCCATGGCGCCGGACACCGCGACGGTTCTGAATCCCGTATTGGCCGTGGACGAGTCCGGAGTGTTGTGAGTGCGCGCCGAGTTGCGGTAGCGATTGCAGTACGAGTCATGGCACAGGTAGCTTCCGCCTCGCAGCACGCGGGTGTCGCCGGAAGTCGGGCCCTGCGGATCACGATCGGGGCTGTATCGGTAGTACGAAGCATCGAACCGGTCGGCGCACCACTCCCAGACGTTGCCGACCGTCTGCCATAGACCGTAGCCGTTCGGGGCGTAGGCCTTCACGGGCGCCGTCGTGATGAATCCATCGTCGGAGGTGTTCGTCACCGGGAAGTCACCTTGCCAGATGTTGGCTCGCCACCGCCCGCCCTCGTCGGGAGGCTGGTCGCCCCACGGGTATCTGGACGCGTCGAGGCCTCCGCGAGACGCGTACTCCCACTCCGCTTCCGTCGGAAGGCGTCGACCCGCCCAGACGCAGTAGGCCGTCGCATCGTTCCACGAGACATGAACTGCGGGGTGATCCTCAAGGCCCTCGATCGACGAGCCGGAACCGCCGGGGCGGCGCCACTGCGCACCTCGGACTCCGCGCCACCACGGAGACCCCGCGGCGACGCCCATGATGTCGACCTCGGGTGCTGAGAGAGCGAGGTGGAAGACCGCGGAGTATCCGAACACTTCGGCCTCGGTGCGGTAGCCCGTGGATTCGACGAAGGCGGCGAACGCGAGGTTCGTCACCGCTGTCGCGTCGATCGAGAAGGCGCTGAGCGCGACGGTGTGCACGGGCGATTCACCATCCTGAAGGTTGGCGTCACCGGAGGAGTCCCCCATCGCGAACGTGCCGGCAGGGACGATCGCTTGCTCGAGATCGTGCACGCCTCCCGAGTTCTGCTCGGGCCGGGCTCGAGGGTGCCGAGTCTCGGCCCCTCCTCCTCCCACCTCAGTGCGAGCCACTCCGCACGAGCATGTCTGCTCCATGGCGATGGGGTCGTCGCCGGGCGTGGCAGATCTCGGTGGCCGCCGGGAGGTCATGACCTTGCGCCTTCGTGAGGGTCGGGCGAGTGCGACATCGTCGGTGACACTGTGCTCGATCGCACGATGAGCTCGGGAGTGAAGACGACGTTTCTCGGGGCCAACGTGGGGTCACCGAGCTCCTCGAGCATAATCTGCAGCGCAGTCTCGCCGAGCAGTCGACTCGGTTGCCGCACCGACGTCAAGGGCACCACCGTGGCCGACGCGAAGTCGATGTCGTCGTACCCCACAAGGGCGATGTCGTCGGGCACGCGAACCCTGCCCGTCATGACGAAGGCCTGCAGCACGCCGACCGCGAGCACGTCGTTGGCCGTGAACATGGCATCCGGGCGCTGACGCGGAGGCCGCTGGACCAGCTGCTCACCGGCGTCCCGACCGTCGACCACCGAGAGACCGCTGGCAGTCACCACTTCGAGCGACGCCCCCGGCACCTCGGCGACGGCACGACGCGCGCCGTCGAGTCGGTCTGTGACCTGCCGGATCTCGAACTGGGCACCGAGATAGGCGATTCGACGGCGTCCGAGTTCGAGTAGGTGCTTCACCGCCAGATAGCCGCCGGCGACGTCGTCGACGGAGACGGACGACACGCCCGTGCCTTCGCCGCTGCGGTCGACCAGCACGGCTCGCGTGCCGTGTCGCCGAAGTCGGCTGAGCCGATCGGTGACATCCCCGATCGGCGAGATCAGCACCCCGCGAACGCGCTGCTCCTCGAAGAGATCGAGATACGCGCCTTCGCGATTCGCGTTCTCGTCGCTATTGCCCAGGATCACCGAGTGGCCCGCCAAGTCGGCGGCGTCTTCGGCGCCGCGCGCGATCTCGGCGAAGAAGGGGTTGCCGATATCGAGGACCACGAGCCCGATCGTGGTGCTGTGACCCACGCGGAGCTGACGTGCCGCGTCGTTGCGCACGAAGCCGAGCTCGTCGATCGCCCGACGAACGCGCACGCCCGTCTCAGCACTGACCAGCGCGGGACGGTTTAGCACGTTCGACACGGTGCCGACGGAGACCCCGGCGTGCCGCGCGACGTCCTTGATGCCGATCGGAGCCATGCGGCCAGGCTAGTCGAATCGATTCACTTGACGTCCGCTCGGCTCAGACATACTCTTGTGAAACGATTCAAAAACGGTCGAACAAGAGAGCGACTCCCCTTCATGACGACATTCGATTCGATCGCGCCGCACCTCGAGCGTCAGGCGATCGAACTTCCCTCGTGGGCGTTCGGAAACTCGGGCACGCGATTCAGGGTCTTCACCACGCCCGGCACTCCTCGCGACCCCTTCGAGAAGATCGCCGATGCCGCCGAGGTTCACCGTCACACGGGTCTCGCCCCGAGTGTCGCGCTGCACGTCCCCTGGGATCGCGTCGCCGACTACGAGGCGCTCGGCGCGCACGCGCAGGAGCACGGGGTTGCCCTCGGCACGATCAACTCCAACACCTTCCAGGACGAGGAGTACAAGTTCGGCTCGCTCGCCGCCTCCGACCCCGCGGCCCGCCAGCGCGCGATCGACCACCACTTCGCCTGCATCGAGGTCATGCACGCTACGGGTTCGCGCGACCTCAAGATCTGGCTGGCCGACGGAACCAACTACCCCGGCCAGGACGACATGCGTCGCCGGCAGGACCACCTCGCCGAGAGCCTCGCCGCGATCTACGCGCGGCTCGGCGACGACCAGCGGCTCGTCCTCGAGTACAAGTTCTTCGAACCGGCGTTCTACCACACCGACGTTCCTGACTGGGGGACGGCATACGCCCAGGTGGCGGCCCTCGGCGACCGCGCGATGGTGTGCCTCGACACCGGCCACCACGCACCCGGCACGAACATCGAGTTCATCGTCATGCAGCTGCAGCGCCTGGGCAGGCTCGGCTCGTTCGACTTCAACTCGCGCTTCTACGCCGACGACGACCTCATCGTCGGCGCGGCCGATCCGTTCCAGCTCTTCCGGATCATGGTCGAGGTCGTTCGGGGCGGCGCGTACGACGAGGGCAGCGATGTCGGCTTCATGCTCGACCAGTGCCACAACGTCGAGGAGAAGATCCCGGGGCAGATCCGCAGCGTGCTCAACGTCCAGGAGATGACGGCGCGCGCGCTGCTCGTCGATCGTGAGGCTCTCGACGCCGCCCAGCGCGCGAACGACGTCCTCGCTGCGAACGGCATCCTCATGGACGCCTTCTACACGGATGTCCGTGCCGACCTCGCCGCCTGGCGCGAGTCGCGCGGCCTTCCCGCCGACCCCATGGCGGCGTACGCCGGGAGCGGCTACCGCGAGCGCATCGTCGCCGAGCGCGTCGGCGGCCAGCAGGCGGGGTGGGGCGCGTGAGGGTCGCCTTCCGCCTGCAGGTCCGTCCCGAGCTGCTGGACGAGTACCGCCGCGTGCACTCTCCGGTTCGGCGCGAGATGCTCGAGACGATCGCCGCGAGCGGTCGCCGCAACTACTCGCTCTTCCTCGACGAGACCGACGGCTCGCTGTTCGGCTACTACGAGGTCGATGACGACGCGGCTGCTCAGGCGTCCCTCGCGGCGAGCCCGGTCGCCGCCGCGTGGGAGTCGGAGATGAGCCGGTTCTTCGTGAGCCTCTCCGCCCGTGCCGATCAGGCCGCGCGCCGACTGCCCGAAGTCTTCAATCTGTCCGACCAGCTGGAGGGCGCAGCCGAATGACCACGAAGCACGAGCTCCTCGCCCGCAGCAACCGCCTCGGCGCCGAGCCGCACATCACCAACTACGCCGGTGGGAACACCTCCGCGAAGGGCACCGAGACCGACCCCGTGACGGGGGAGCCCGTCGAGCTGCTGTGGGTCAAGGGCTCGGGCGGCGACCTCGGCACGCTTACCGAGCAGGGCCTCGCGGTTCTGCGCCTCGACCGCATGCGCGCGCTCGTGAACGTCTACCCGGGCGTCGACCGCGAGGACGAGATGGTCGCCGCCTTCGACTACTGCCTGCACGGCTCCGGCGGTGCGGCCCCGAGCATCGACACGGCGATGCACGGTCTGGTGGATGCGCCCCACGTCGACCACCTCCACCCCGACGCGGGCATTGCCATCGCGACCGCGGTCGACGGGCCCGCGCTCACCGCCGAGATCTTCGGCGAGAAGGTCGTCTGGGTGCCCTGGCGCCGACCCGGCTTCCAGCTCGGGCTCGACATCGCCGAGATGAAAGCCGCCAACCCGCAGGCGATCGGGTGCATCCTCGGCGGGCACGGCATCACCGCGTGGGGCGACACCTCCGATGAGTGCGAGGCGAACTCGCGCTGGATCATCGACACCGCCCAGGCCCACATCGACGAGCACGGCGCGGCCGAGCCCTTCGGTGGCGTGCGCACCGGCTTCGAGGCGATCGCTGACGAGCGCGAGCGCCGCGCGAAGGCCGCCGCCCTCGCCCCGACGATCCGCGGCCTCGCGAGCCACGACCGACCCATGGTCGGCCACTTCAGCGACGACGAGCGCGTCCTCGCCTTCCTCGCGAGCGAGAAGGCTCCCGCGCTCGCGGAGCTCGGCACGAGCTGCCCCGACCACTTCCTGCGGACCAAGGTCAGGCCGATGCTGCTCGACCTGCCGGCCGACGCGGACGTCGAGGCGAGCATCCAGCGCTTGAGAGAACTGCACGAGCAGTACCGCGCCGACTACACCGCCTACTACCAGGCGCACGCGACCCCCGATTCGCCCGCTATACGCGGGGCGGACCCGCTCATCGTGCTCGTGCCGGGCGTCGGCATGTTCAGCTTCGGCGCGAACAAGCAGACGGCGCGCGTCGCCGGGGAGTTCTACCTCAACGCCATCAACGTCATGCGCGGGGCTGAGGCGCTCAGCACCTACGCGCCGATCAGTGATGCCGAGAAGTTCCGCATCGAGTACTGGGCGCTCGAGGAGGCCAAGCTGCAGCGCATGCCGAAGCCGAAGAGCCATGCGACGCGCGTCGCTTTCGTGACGGGCGCGGCGAGCGGCATCGGCAAGGCCATCGCGACGCGCCTCGCCACCGAGGGCGCGTGCGTCGTCATCGCCGACCTCGATCTCGAGAAGGCGCGGGCCGCCGCCGCCGAGCTCGGCGGCACGGATGTCGCGATCGGCGTGCAGGCGAACGTCACGGATGCGGCGCAGATCGACGCGGCGCTCGCCGAGGCCGTGCTCGCGTTCGGCGGGGTCGACATCGTCGTCAACAACGCGGGCCTGTCGCTCAGCAAGCCGCTACTCGAGACGACCGAGGCCGACTGGGATCTCCAGCATGACGTCATGGCGAAGGGCTCGTTCCTCGTCGCGAAGGCGGCCGCGCGCATCCTCATCGAGCAGGGGATGGGCGGCGACGTCATATACATCTCGAGCAAGAACTCGGTGTTCGCCGGGCCCAACAACATCGCCTACTCGGCGACGAAGGCCGATCAGGCGCACCAGGTGCGGCTGCTCGCCGTCGAGCTCGGCGAGCACGGCGTGAAGGTCAACGGCATCAACCCCGACGGCGTCGTGCGTGGCTCGGGCATCTTCGCGAGCGGCTGGGGAGCCAACCGTGCGGCGACCTACGGCGTCGAGGAAGAGGATCTCGGCACGTTCTATGCGCAGCGCACGATCCTCAAGCGCGAGGTGCTGCCCGAGCACGTGGCGAACGCGGTCGCGGTGCTCACCGGGCCCGACCTCTCGCACACGACCGGTCTGCACATCCCCGTCGACGCGGGCGTCGCCGCGGCGTTCCTGCGATAGCCGGCATGACCATCCACGTCGCCGCCGTCGACCTCGGGGCCACGAGCGGTCGCGTCATGCGCGCCGTCGTCGACGCCGGCTCGATCGACATGGTGGAGGTGGCGCGCTTCCCGAACGGCCCCGTCCAGCGCGCCGACGGCCTGCACTGGGACATCGAGGCACTGCGCGGACACATCATGGAGGGCCTGCGTCAGGCGTTCGCCGACGACCCGCTCATCACCTCGATCGGCATCGACTCGTGGGCCGTCGACTACGCCCTCATGGCGGGGGGTCGGATGCTCGCTGAGCCGTTCCACTACCGCGACGAGCGCACAGCCCGCGGTGTCGCGAGGGTGCACGCCGTCGTGCCGCCCGACGAGCTCTACAGCGCCTCCGGTATCCAGCACCTGCCCTTCAACACGGTGTTCCAGCTCGCCGCCGAGTCTCCCGTGCGCCTGGCGGAGGCAGAGACGCTTCTGCTCATCCCGGATCTGGTCGCGTTCTGGCTCACCGGACACACGATCTGCGAGTCGACCAACGCCTCCACGACCGGGCTGCTCGACCCGCGCACGGGCGAGTGGAACGAGGCGCTCATCGAGCGGCTCGGGCTGCCGCGCCGGCTGCTCCCACCCCTCGTCCGACCCGGCGAGACGATCGGCGCACTCATCCCCGAGGTCGCTGCCGCGCTCGAGGCGCCCGTGGGGCTCGTGGTCACGGCCGTCGGATCCCACGACACCGCCTCGGCCGTGGTCGGCGTTCCGATGACTCGACCTGATGCCGCGTACATCAGCTGCGGCACGTGGGGGCTCGTCGGTCTCGAGCTGGAGAATCCCGTCATCACCGATGCCGGCCGCGCGGCCAACTTCACCAATGAGGGCGGCGTCGACGGCCGAGTGCGGTTCCTCCACAACGTGATGGGGCTGTGGCTGCTGAGCGAGACGATCCGATCGTGGGAGGCCGAGTCGGGTCGCGTCGACCTCGGTCCCCTGCTCGCCGACGCGGCGACCGTCACCCGACCGGTGCCGACCTTCGATGTCAACGACCCGCGACTCCTCGCGCCGGGCGAGATGCCGTCGCGGATCGCCGCGCTCATCACCGAGCAGGGGGATGCGGCCCCCGCCTCTCGCGCCGAGCTCGCCCGCGCGATCCTCGAAAGCCTCGCCCTCGCCTTCGCGTCGGCGGTGCGCACCGCCTCGGCGCTCGCCGACCGACCGGTGTCGGTCATCCACCTCGTCGGCGGGGGAGCGCTCAACGCCCTCCTCTGCCAGCTGACCGCTGATCGGGCCGGGATGCCCGTGCTCGCCGGCCCCGTCGAGGCGACGGCCCTCGGCAACGTGCTCGTCCAAGCTCGCGCCCAGGGCCCGCGTGGAACCCTGGAGGACGTGCGGAGGCTCGTCGCCGAGCAGTGCACGATCACGTCGTTCTCGCCGCGCCCCGTTCGCGTGACTGCGTGACTCTGCGCCTCCGCGCCTCACCCACGACACGACACGAGGAGCAGCCATGCCCGTCATCCCCGCCATCGTCGCCCGATCCGCTGAGGCTCCCCTCGAGGTGGCCACGATCGAGCGCCGCGAGGTCGGCCCGCGCGACGTGCGCATCAGCATCGAGTGGGCCGGCATCTGCCACTCCGACATCCACACCGTCCGCGGCGACTGGGGCCCGCAGCACTATCCGCTCGCGGTGGGTCACGAGATCGTCGGAACGGTCGTCGAGGTCGGCGCCGAGGTCACACGCTTCGCGGTCGGCGACCGCGCCGGCGTCGGCTGCCTCGTGAACTCCTGCGGCGAGTGCGCGAACTGCCTCGCGGGGGAGGAGCAGCACTGCGAGAACGGCTCGATCGGCACCTACGGCCAGATCGATCGCGACGGCACGGTCACGCAGGGCGGCTACTCGACCGAGATCGTCGTCACGGAGGGCTTCGTGCTGCACATCCCCGACGCCATCCCCGTCGATCGCGTCGCGCCGCTGCTGTGCGCGGGCATCACGACGTACTCGCCGCTCAAGCACTGGAAGGTCGGCCCGGGCTCGAAGGTCGCGGTCGTCGGCCTCGGCGGGCTCGGCCACATGGCGGTCAAGCTCGCCGTCGCTCTCGGCGCCGAGGTCACGGTGCTCTCGCAGTCGCTCGGCAAGCGCGAGGACGGTCTCGCGATGGGCGCGACCGACTACTACGCGACGAGCGACCCGGAGACGTTCGTCGCGCTCAAGAACCGCTTCGACGTCATCCTCAACACCGTGAGCGCGTCGATCGACCTGGACGCCTACTTCGGCCTGCTGGCTCTCAACGGCACGTTCATCAGCGTGGGTGCTCCGGGGGAGCCGATGCCGGTGACGGTCTTCAGCCTGTTCACGAACCGCCGTTCGTTCGCCGGCTCGACGATCGGCGGCATCCGCGAGACGCAGGAGATGCTGGACTTCTGCGCCGAGCACGGCGTCGCCCCGGACGTGGAGGTCATCACCGCCGACCGGGTCAACGAGGCCTGGGATCGCGTGCTCCGCTCGGATGTCCGCTACCGCTTCGTGATCGACATCGCCTCGCTCGCGGGCTGATCGAGAGCCTCGGCCCGGGCAGCGGCTCGTGCGACCGGGCGGCGACCGCCCCCGATCGCGACCGAACCGGGACCTTCGCCCCGGGCATCCTCGAACACCGCTCATTAGGCTGAGGGCATGGAGCCGTTCGACACCGCGTTCGGCCTGCCGCTCCCTCTCGCCGTCGGCCTCTTCTACGTCGTGGTGCTGCTGCGCGGCGGGGCGAACTACGCGCTCGGGCGGGGCGCGCGCGGCGGCGCCGGCCGCACGCGGCTCAGGGCGCGGCTCGAGACGCCGCGCTTCCGCCGCGCCGAGCGCATCGTCGAGCGCTGGGGCGCCCCCGTCGTCGCCGCCTCCTTCCTGACGGTCGGCTTCCAGACGCTCGCCAACCTCGCCGCGGGCGTACTGCGGATGCCCCTCCTCGCGTACATCCCCGCCCTCGCGGTCGGCGGTCTCGCGTGGGCGCTCATCTGGGGAGTGGTCGGCGTCGCCACCTACGAGGCGATCGCCGAGCTCGCGACGCGGAGTCCGCTCGAGGCCGCGCTCTTCACCGTGCTGCTCGTCGGCGTGCTCGTGCTCATCGAGGTGCTCAACTACCGCCGGCAGAAGCGCCGCGACGAGGCATCCCTCCTGCAGGTCGCCGCCGAGGCCTAGGCTCTGCGGCATGACAGCGCCCGCCGACCGCACGCCCGCCGTGAACGTCGTCCATCCCGCGCAGGGCGCGCCCGTCGTGACTCTCACCGTGAACCCGGCGCTCGATGTCTCGACCTCGACCGAGCGCGTCGAGCCCGAGCACAAGCTGCGCTGCGGGCCGAGCCGCACCGACGCCGGCGGCGGCGGCGTCAACGTGAGCCGCGTCATCCACCGCCTGGGCGGGCAGTCGATCGCCATCTACGCCGTCGGCGGGCCCACCGGTCAGGCCTACCGGCAGCTGCTCGAGGCGGACGGCATCATCGGCCGCGCCATCCCCATCGACGGGTCGACGCGCGAGAACGTCACGATCGATGAGCTCTCGACTGGCCGCCAGTTCCGCTTCGTGCTGCAGGGCCCGCACCTCACCACGGACGAGTGGAGCGCCTGCCTCGCCGCGGCGCAACGGGCCATGACCCCGGGCGGCTACGTCGTCGCGAGCGGATCCCTCTCGCCCGGCATGCCCGACGACTTCTACGCGCGTGTCGCGCGGTCGGCGAGAGCGATCGGGGCGCGCTGCATCGTGGATGCCTCGGGGCCGGCGCTCGCCTCCGCCCTCCGCGAGGGCGTGCACCTCGTGAAGCCGTCGGCGCGCGAGCTCGGCGAGCTCGTCGGCCGCGCGCTGCCCGACCTCGAGTCGCGCGTGGATGCCGCGCGCGAGCTCGTCGCCCGGGGCGCCTCCGAGGTCGTCGCGCTCACTCTCGGCGGCGATGGCGCCGTGCTCGTCACCGCCGACGGCGTCACGCGCCTGGAGGTCCCGCCCGTCGAGGTGCACTCGACCGTTGGCGCGGGCGACTCGTTCCTCGCCGCGCTCGTCCTGCGCCTCGCGCAGGGCCGCGACCTCGACGCCGCCTTCCGGGCGGGCGTCGCGGCGGGCACCGCGACCGCGATGACGGAGGCGACCGAGCTCTGCCACCGCGACGACGTCGAGCGCCTCGAGGCGCAGCTGCTCGCCGCGCGCGGCTGAGCCCGCCGCCGAGCGCGCGCCGGGCATCCGCCGCCGACGTCACGCCCGCCGCTAGAGTCGGCGGCGACGCGAAGGAGGGCCCATGCCCGTGATCGACACGGCCGTCTACGTCGACGGCGCCCGCACGGAGGACCCTCCCGCGCTCGACGTCGTCGCCGACCTCGCGCGCGAGCGCGGCGGCATGGCGTGGATCGGCATGTACCGACCCGCCCCGGAGGAGCTCGCCGGTGTCGCCGACGAGTTCGAGCTCAACGCGACCTCCGTCGAGGACGCGCATCACGGGCACCAGCGCTCGAAGCTCGACCGGCACTCCGCCGGCGACTTCATCGTGCTCAAGCCCGCCCGCTACGTCGACGACGTCGAGCGCGTCGAGCTCGGCGAACTGCACGTCTTCGTCGCCGCCGACGCGGTCATCACGGTGCGCCATGCCGAGTCGCCGAACCTCGCGAGCGTGCGCCGCCGCCTCGAGGCGGATCCCGACCTGCTGGCCCTCGGCCCGCGCGCCGTGCTCTACGCGATCCTCGACGAGGTCGTCGACGAGTACGCGCCCGTCATCGCCGGTCTCGAGAACGACATCGACGAGATCGAGGACGAGCTCTTCGCCGGGGACGACGCCGTCAGCCGCCGCATCTACGAGCTCTCGCGCGAGGTCATCGAGCTGCAGCGCGCGGTGCAGCCGCTCCCGGGCATCATCCGCAGCCTCTCGGTCGACGCGCCCGAGGGTCGCCTGCGCGACTCCTTCGCCGACGTGCTCGACCACGCCCTGCGCGTCGGCGACCGCGTCGACACCTTCCGGGCCGTGCTGCAGAACGCGCTGCAGGTGAACTCCACACTCGTCACGCAACGGCAGAACGCCGAGATGCGGGCGCTCGGGGAGGCCTCGCTCGTGCAGAGCAACGAGGTGCGCAAGATCTCGTCGTGGGCGGCCATCCTCTTCGCCCCGACGCTCGTCGGCACGATCTACGGCATGAACTTCCGCGTCATGCCCGAGCTCGACGAGCCGTGGGGATACCCGGCGGCGCTCGTCGCGATGCTCGCCACGAGCGTCGGGCTCTTCGCGATCTTCCGCGCCCGCCGCTGGCTCTAGAGCCGTCACCCGGCCGAAACACTCGCGCAACACGGCCCGCCTAGGCTCCCCGGCATGGCGGGCATCGGCGAGCCCCTCGTCCGGGGCGCTGCGGGCGTCTCCGCGAGCGCGCCCGCGCACCTCCTCGCCCTCGGTCGCGGAGTCCAGCGGGCCGACGCGACCGCCCGCATCCTCGAAGCGCACCTCCTCCTCGCGCGCGATCACCCCCTCCCGGACGCCGCCGACGCGCGCCTCGTCCTCCGCGCGTGCGGTGCCGACGATGCGGCGGATGCCCGGCTCGGCCGGAGCGCCGCCATCGACCTGCTCACCGCCGACCGCTCCCACCCCGCGTCGATCGCGCACGCGCTCGTGGAGGCGCGCGATGCGGCCCGCCTCGCCCGGGAGTCGCTGCCCGCCGAGCTCTACGACATGCTCGTCGCCACCCGTGCGCGCCTGCCGCGGAAGGTCGTCGAGCCCCGCGTCGGCGACTTCCTCGCCTGGGTGCGCGAGCGCTCGGCGCTCGCCGTGGGGCTCATCGAGTCGGCGGTCGCGCGCGACGGCGCGTTCGAGCTCATCGCCCTCGGCCGCCGCCTCGAGCGCGCGGCCGCGACGGCCCGCCTCCTCGTCGCCCACGCCGACGACGCCGACGCCGACCCCGGGTGGATGTTCGTGCTCCGCAGCGCCGGAGCCCACGAGGCGCACGTGCGCGCCCACCGCGGAGCGCCCACCGCCGCGACCGCGATCGAGCTCCTCGCCCTCGACGAGCGCTTCCCGCGCTCGGTCGCGCACGGCCTCGTCCACGCCGAGCGCAGCCTCCGCGCGCTCGACGTCGGCGGAGGCGCGAGCGGCCTCGCCGCGAGCCGCCGGGCCGCGGCCGAGCTCAGCGCCCTCGTCGACGCGGCCGCGAGCGCGGCAGTCGAGCCGAGCCCCGCGCCCGCCGAAGCGGATCGCGCCCGGGCGCGCCGGGCATCCGCTCTCCGCTCCCTGCACGCGGCGGTCGAGCAGGCGACGCGCGAGATCCTCGTCGCCCTCGAGTAGCCCGGCTCAGACCGCGGCGGGCGGGCAGTGCAGGCGCGTCGCGGTGGTGCCGACGCCGCGCTCGATCACGTGGTCGGCCATGAGGGCTCCGCAGAGCGGGCAGGTCGGGTCGACGGGCGCGACGTAGGGCTCCTCCGGGCGGCCGATGCCGACCGCGGCGGGACCGGCGATGGGGTAGAAGAACCGGTTGACGGCGGCCCAGAAGCCGGGCTGACCCGCCCACGGGTTCGGAAGCTTCGAGACGACCATGGGTCGATCCTCCCACTCGCGACCCGCGCCGGGCACCGGCCGAAAGGCCTGCGTCCGCGAGCCGACCGCGCGCGGCTCACCCCTTGCGCGCCGACGCCTCCACGATCGCGATCTCGCGCGTCGCCGTCTCGAGGTCGTAGTCGTCGCCGTCGTACCGCACGCGCACGCGCCACCACGGCCCGCCGTCGCGCCCGAGCCGCAGGTTGCGGGTCGAGCGCATCCACAGCCCGGCGACGGCGGCGGCCGCGAAGCCCGAGAGCGCGGCGACGACGAGGGCCCAGCGCGGCCCCGCCTCGTTCGCGATGAACCCGAGCAGCGGGGCGCCGATCGGGGTTCCTCCCATGAAGATCGTGAGGTAGAGCGCCGTCACCCGCCCACGGATCGCCGGGCGCGTCGTCGTCTGCACGTAGGCGTTCGACGAGGTGATCATGGTCAGCGAGGTGAACCCGACGAGCACGAGCGCGGCGGCGAAGGTCTCGAAGGTCGGCATGAGCGACGCCGCGGCCGTGCTGAACGCGAAGCCCAGCGCCGCGAGGGCGATGACCCGCAGGCGCGGCCTCTCGCGTCGGGCCGACAGAAGGGCGCCCGCCACCGATCCGATGGCGAGGATGCTCGACAGGAGTCCGAACTCGGTGGCGCCCCTCCCGAACTCGACCCGGGCCATCGTCGCGGTGAAGATGCCGAAGTTGAAGCCGAACGTCCCGACGAGGAACACCATCGTGAAGACGACGACGAGGTCGCCGCGACGGCGCACGTACTGGATGCCCGCCTTCAGCTGCCCGCGCCCCTTCTTCTCCTTCTTGAGCGGGTGCAGCTGGTCGCCGCGCAGCATCGCGAGGGCGAGGAGGGTCGCCGCGTAGGTCATCCCGTTGATCGCGATGACCCAGCCGGCGCCGATCGCGGCGACGAGGAGGCCCGCGACGGCGGGGCCGATGAGTCGCGCGACGTTGAACGACGCCGAGTTGAGCGCGACGGCGTTGGGCAGCTGGTCAGGCCCGACGAGCTCGCCGACGAACGTCTGCCGCACCGGCGCGTCGAGAGCCGTGGCGATGCCGAGGCCGAGGGCGAAGAGGTAGACCATCCACAGCTCGGCGATGTCGAGGATGACGATGAGCCCGAGGCCGAGCGCGAGCAGCCCCTGCAGCGCCTGGGTCGCGGCGAGCAGCTTCCGACCCGCGAAGCGATCGGCGATGATGCCCGCGTAGGGTCCGATGACGAGCGCGGGCCCGAACTGCAGCGCCATGGCGACGCCGACCGCGGCCGCGTCCTCGTTCGTGAGCTCGGTGAGGATGAGCCAGTCCTGCGCGGTCCGGTTCATCCACGCACCGATGTTCGACACCATCGCCCCGACGAACCAGATGCGGTAGTTCAGGAGCCCGAGGCTGCGGAACATCGTCCTCACGAGTCGGCGAGCTTCCGCAGCACGGGGCGCACGGCCTCGAGCGCGGCGCGCTCGTCGGGCTCGAGCGCGTCCAGCTGGCGGTGGAACCAGGCGGTGCGCAGTCGTCGGGTCTCGGCGATGAGCTCTTCGCCCGCCGGGGTGAGGCTCACCCAGACCTGGCGCGCATCCGTCTCGCTCGGCTCGCGGCGGACGAGGCCGCTCGCCTCGAGGGCGTTGATGGTGCGATTCATCGAGGGCGGGCTGACGCGCTCGCGCTCGGCGATGACGCCGGGCGTCGTCCGGCCGTGGGTCTCCAGCTGCCACAGCACCCCGAGCTGCGTGTCGGTGACGCCCTCGCCGCCCCGCTCGGCCCGGATGCGCCTGGCCACCTTCTGGATCAGGACCCGCAGGTCCTCGTCGGGGTCGCTCGTGATCGTCATGGCATCCTTAGCATAGGTCATTACCCTTGCTAACGAGTTGCGGCTGCGGGCTATTCCGTCCGCCTTCGCCGCACCTGCCGCCGCGCTCCCCGCGCCCCTACGATGAACGCAGGGAGGCCCGAATCATGGTGAAGTTCATCGCCGAGCGCGACCACCGCACCTTCGTCGACGCTCAGGGCGTCACGATCCACTACTACGTCTGGGCGCCGGGCCGGCCGAAGGCCGTCGTGCAGCTCGCGCACGGGGTCGGCGAGCACGCGCTGCGGTACGAGGCGCTCGCGCAGGAGCTCGTCAACGCCGGCTACGCCGTCTACGCCGACGACCACCGCGGCCACGGCATGACGGGCGTCGAGATGACCGACGGCGACTCCTCGAAGATGGGGCGCCTCGGCCCGGGCGGACTGCGCGCGACCATCCAGGACCTCCGCGACCTGAGCGCGATCATCCGCACCGACCACCCCGAGCTCCCGCTCGTCCTCCTCGGGCACTCGTGGGGCTCGCTCATGGCGCAGATCATCCTCAACGACCACGCCGCCGACTACGACGCCGCGGTGCTCACCGGCACGAGCTACCGGATGCCCGGCTACATGAACTCCGGAGACCTCAACGCCCAGCACGCCCACCTCGGCGACACCGGCGTGGAATGGCTGAGTCGCGACCCCGAGGTTCACCGGCTCTTCCGCGCCGACCCGCTCACCTTCGACGCGAAGATCCTGAAGCTCTTCGGCGTGCGCGACGGGCTGCGACTCTTCGGCCGCCCGAAGCGCCTCGGCCGCGACATCCCGCTGCTCGTCATGGTCGGTGACGACGACCCGCTCGGCGGCGAGCCCGGCGCGGTCCGGCTCGTCGAGGAGTACGTGCGCCGCGGGGGACTCACCGACGTCGAGCTCTCCGTCTACGCCGAGGCTCGCCACGAGATCTTCAACGAGCTCAATCAGGAGGACGTGCGCCGCGACCTCATCGAGTGGATGAACGACCGTCTGTTCCCGACCCCCTAGTGCCCCTGCGCTCCCGGCAGCGACACCGCGGTGAGCAGCATGACGCTCGGCTCGAGCGCCTCGACCCGGTGCTTCGCGCCGGGGATCCGCACGAGCATTCCGGGCCGCGCCTCGATGGCGTGCTCGCCCGTCTCGCTCGACCACGACAGCCGCACCTCGCCGCGCAGCACGCGCAGCGTCGCCTCGCCCGGGTTGCCGTGCTCGGGCAGCCCGCCGCCGGTGTCGAAGGCCATCGCGATGTGCCGCAGCGTCGACTGGCCGAGCTCGAGCGTCAGCGTCGCCCTCCCCTCGGGCGAGGCGAGCGCCTGCTCGAGCAGGTGGTCGGCGAGGCGGTCGAGGTCGTGCGCCAGGGAGTCCATGCCCCGCACCCTACGCCGCCGCCCGCCCGCTGGGCGAGCGTGCTGAGTAGCCTGGCCTGATGCCGACGACACTGCCTCCCTTCGTCTCCTCCGCCGACCTCGAGTCGCTCATCGCCGAGGCGGGCCGCGACGAGCGCCGCCTCGTCATCGCCGACGTGCGCTGGTACCTCGACGGTCGCTCCGGCCGCGACGCCTTCCACGCCGGCCACATCGCCGGAGCCGTCTTCGTCGACCTCGACGAGTGGCTCGCCGGCCCGCCGAGCGCCGCGGAGGGCCGGCACCCCTTGCCCGACCCGGAGCGCTTCGCCCGCGGCATGAGCGAGGCGGGCATCGGCGACGGGACGACGGTGGTCGCCTACGACGACGCGGGCGGCGTGATCGCGGCGCGGCTGGTGTGGATGCTGCGCTCCCTCGGCCACGACGCCGCCGTGCTCGACGGCGGCATCACGGCCTGGCCGGGCGAGCTCGGAGCCGGCGCGACCGTGGCCGGGCGTCGCGCGGCGCCGCGCGCCGACGCGACCTCCACCGCCCAGCCGTGGCCGGTATCCGCCCTCGCCTCGATCGACGAGACGCAGGCGCGCGCCGCCGACGGCAGCGCCCTCGTGCTCGACGCGCGCACCGCCGACCGCTTCGCCGGCGAGACCGAGCCGGTGGATGCCCGTGCGGGCCACATCCCGGGCGCGCGCAACCTGTCGGTGCGCGATCACATCGCGGCCGACGGTCGCCTGAAGGACCTCGACGAGCTGCGCACCCGCTTCGCGGAGCTCGGCCTCATCCCCGGCGGCGCCGAACCGGGCTCCGACGTCATCGCCTACTGCGGCTCGGGCGTGACAGCGTGCCACGAGCTGCTCGTCCTCGAGCACGCGGGCCTCGGTCGCGGCCGGCTCTTCCCGGGCTCGTGGTCGCAGTACGCCGCCGACCCCCAGCGGCCCCTCGCGACGGGTGCCTAGGCTGGCCTCATGCATGGTGAGTACAAGGTTCCCGGAGGCAAGCTCGTCGTCGTCGATCTCGAGGTCGACGGCGGCCTGATCACCGCGTTCCGGCTCGCGGGCGACTTCTTCGTCGAGCCCGACGAGGCGATCCCCGCCATCGAGGCGGCCGTGATCGGGATGCCCGCCGACGCCGATCACGCTGCCCTCGCGCGCGCGATCTCCGCGGCCCTCCCTCCCGGCACGGTCATGCTCGGATTCAGCGCCGACGCGGTCGCGACGACCATCCGCCGCGCGCTCGCCGAGGCGACCGCGTTCACCGACTACGAGTGGAGCCTCGTCGTCGGCCCACCGCTCACCCCGCAGCAGCAGATGGCCGCCGACCAGGTGCTCGCCGAGGAGGTCGGCGACGGCCGCCGCGGTCCGACCCTCCGCATCTGGGAGTGGGAGCGCCCCGCCGTCGTCATCGGCTCCTTCCAGTCGGTGCGGAACGAGGTCGACATGGACAACGCGCACCGCTACGGCTTCGAGGTCGTGCGGCGCATCTCCGGCGGCGGCGCCATGTTCATGGAGGCCGGGAGCGTCATCACCTACTCGCTCTACGCGCCCATCGAGCTCGTGCAGGGCATGAGCTTCGCCGAGTCGTACGCCTTCCTCGACGAGTGGGTCATCGAGGGGCTCAAGGGCCTCGGCATCGAGGCGAGCTACCAGCCCCTCAACGACATCACGAGTCCCGCGGGCAAGATCGGCGGGGCCGCCCAGAAGCGCCTCGGATCGGGCGCCGTGCTGCACCACGTGACGATGAGCTACGACATGGACGGCGACCGCATGGTCGAGGTGCTGCGCATCGGCCGCGAGAAGCTCAGCGACAAGGGCGTCAAGAGCGCCAATAAGCGCGTCGACCCGCTGCGCAGTCAGACCGGGCTGCCGCGCGAGGAGATCATCGACCGCCTCGTCGCGACCTTCCGCGCCCGCAACGGGCTCACCGAGAGCGCCATCACGCCGGAGGAGATGGAGCGCATCGACGCCCTCGTGGCGGAGAAGTTCTCGACCGAGGAGTGGCTCTACCGCGTGCCGTGAGCGGGGCGCTCGATCGGGCCTCAGCCGGGCATCCTCCCCGCCTCCCGCCGGGCGCGCCGCCTCCGCATTCACCGAGCGTTCACGAGCCCTCGCCGACCCCCCGGGTATTCTGGGGCTCGTGCCGGTGTGGGGGTGGGTTCTTCTCGTGGGCGCGGCCGTCGCCGTGTCCATCCTCGCTCACGCCCGAGGATGGATCGATCTGAGCGACAAGTCGCGCCGCGGCGGCTCCGGCCCCGGGGTGCTCGGCATCGGCGACGAGGTCTTCCACCCGACCCGCCACGAGGCGCAGGTCGAGCTCGATCGCCAGACCATCCTGCCCGCGCCGGCTCCGACCCCCGGCGACGGGCCCCAGGGCATCGTGGATGCTCCCGCCGACGCCCCCGGATACTCGGGTCGCCTCCGCATCGACGTCTCCGCCGACCGCTAGCGCACCGAGTCGCGCGCCGCGATCACGGGCGACCGTCAGCGGGTCGCGAGGTCCGCGTACTCGGGGTGGCGGCGCATCCACATCACCACGAAGGGGCACGAGGGCACGATGCGGTCGGTGCTCTCGGCGCGCAGGTGGTCGAGGATCGCCTGCACCATGTCGCCGCCGACGCCCTTGTTGCGCAGGAACGGCGGCACCTCGGCGTGGATCAGTCGCAGCTGCCCTGGCGCAGCGTCGTAGACGATGAAGCCCTGCAGCTCTCCGGCGGCGTCGTGCACCACGTAGCGGTCGGCGTCGGGCTCGTGCGTGACGGTGAGGCTCATGACGGGCACCCTACCCGCGCCGCCGGGGTTCCGTTTGATGGCATGATTCGCCTGTGCCTGAAGAAAACTCCGCCGCTCGCAGGCGTCTGCCTAAGGACCACCCGGTCGGCATCCGGTTCCTGGATGAGACCGGGTCAATCTCTTCCGATCGCTTTTTCGGGGTGGGGCTTGTCGTGATGTCAAACCCATCTCCAGTTCTCCGCGGGATCCAAAAGCTACGCGATTGAGAACACTGGTACAAAGAGTTCCACTTTGGCGAGGTCACTCGGGGTACCTTGCCGATCTACAAGAAGGTGGTCGATCTCTGTCTCGGCTCCAGCGACCTGAGCTTCTATCGCTTCATCGCCGACCGGACTCAGGCAGATCCCGTCGTGCGCTTTCGTGATCGATCGACCGCCTACGAGAAGATGGTAGAGCAACTGGTCCTCGCGAGCATCCAGAGTCCGACTATCGTCTCGGTACTCGCCGACAACTACAGCACTCCAGATGAGATCCTCTTCGAGGAGGAACTGCGGGCCGGCGTGAACCGGCGCTTGAACAGGCTGGCTGTGCTCAACGTCGTCCGACTTGACTCAAAATCCACGGACGGGCTACAAATCGTGGACTTGCTCACGTCTGCAGCAGTCTTCGAGTTTCGCGCTAACGCGGGCCTGGCCTCAGCTACAAGCGACAAGGGCGCTCTTGCAAAATACGTGCGTGACGTTCTCGGCGTCGACAGCCTGCTCAGTGGTTGGCGGCAAGGACCTCATAGTGTCCAGCTGTACGGTCATGGTCGATGGGACGGGTCTTCTGAGTCGGGAGACCTAGTGGTACACTAAACACTCCGGGTGTGGCCCTTTGGCCTATAGCCCGACCTCTTTAGAAGTGGCCCAGTCTTCGACTGGGCCACTTCTTTTTCTTGAGTTTGTACCTTCAACTGCGCGGGTCGGGCTACGCGCTCGCGCGCACCACGACGTCGGTGGGGAGGATGGCCGTGCGGCTGGTCTCCTCGCCGCGCAGGCGCTGGAGGAGCATCCGCGCCATCTGCTCGCCCATCTCCTCGCTCGGCTGCCGCACGGTCGTGAGCGGCACGCCCGCGGCGAGCGCGGCGGGGCTGTCGTCGAAGCCGAGCACCGCGATGTCGTCGGGCACGCGCACGCCGCGCTCGGCGAGCACCGAGAGGGCGCCGAGCGCCATGAGGTCGCTCGCGACGAAGATCGCGTCGAAGCCGCCGACGTCGAGCAGCTCGCGCGCCGCGCGCGATCCGCCGACCATCGTGAAGTCGCCGACCGCGCTCGGGCCCGGCTCGAGCCCCGCGGCGTCGAGCGCGCGGCGCCAGCCCTCGACCCGGTCGATGCCGGCGGGCATGTCGGTGGGTCCGGTGATCGTCGCGATTCGGGTGCGGCCGTGCTCGATCAGGTAGCGCACGCCCGCCTCGGCGGCGGCGGCGTTGTCGACGTCGACGAAGTAGGCGCCCGCGTCGGCGTCCGATCCGAGGGGGTGGCCGCCGAAGACGACGGGGATGCTTCCGCCGAGCTTCTCGAGGAACCGATCGCTCGAGTGGTGAGAGACGACGATCGCGCCGTCGACGCTTCCGCCGAGCAGGTAGTCGACGGTCTTCTGCGAGGGGCCGGGGTTGGCGAGGTGCAGGTTGAGCACGTAGTCCGAGGCGTCGAGCACGCGGCTGATGCCGCGCACGACCGCCGCGAAGTAGGGGTCGCCGAAGAACCGCGCGGTGTCCTCCGGCACGACGAGCGCGATCGCCATCGCGCGCCGGTTCGCGAGCGACCTCGCGGCGCGATTGGGGGTGTAGCCGAGTCGGAGGATGGCGGCCTGCACGGCCTCGACGGCATCCGGGCTGACCTTCGGCGAGGCGTTCACGACGCGCGACACCGTCGCGCGCGAGACGCCGGCCTCCGCGGCCACCATCTCGAGGGTCGGCGCCGTGCGCGCCTGACCCGTCTCGATCGTCATGCTCCGCAGTCTATTGAGGGGCGGCGTCGTGCCCGCGCACCCCGCGTTCGGCGATGACGCGCTGGTAGAGGCGCCCGCTCGACTTCACCGTCCGCTCCTGCGTGGCGTAGTCGACGCGCACGAGCCCGAAGCGCTTGTCGTAGCCCCAGGCCCACTCGTAGTTGTCCATGAGCGACCAGTAGAAGTAGCCGCGCACGTCGACGCCCGCGTCGATCGCGTCGAGCATCGCCGCGAGGTGCTGCTCGAGGAAGTCGGCGCGCTCGAGGTCGTCGACCTCGCCGTCGGGGCCGACGACGTCGTCGTAGGCGGCGCCGTTCTCGGTGACGTAGAGAACGGTGCCGGCCGGCTTCGCGTACTCGGAGTCGACGCGCACGAGCAGGCGCGTGAGACCCTCGGGCTGCACCTCCCACTGCATCGCGGTGACGGGCAGTCCGCGCGGGTGCCCGTGCACGCCCTGATCGACCGGGAAGGGCGAGCGCTTCGGGCGCTCGGAGGGTGCGGCGGGGGCGAGCGGAGTGCCCGTGTAGGGATGCCCGCTCACCGCCTCGCCGCGGTAGTAGTTGACCCCCAGCGCGTCGATGGGCGTGGCGATCGCGGCGAGATCGCCGTCGTGCACGGGCACGGTGACGCCGATGCCGGCCAGGTCGTCGACGATGTCGGCCGGGTACGCGCCGCGGAAGATCGGGTCGAGGAACCACCGGTTGTGCTGCCCGTCGAGCAGGCGCACCGCGTCGAGGTCGGCCGGGTCGTTCGCGTCGACGGGGTCGGCGACCGTCAGGTTGAGCGTGATGCCGAGCTGCAGCTCGGAGTCGCGGCGGCGCAGCTCCTGCACGGCGAGCCCGTGGCCGAGCAGCAGGTGGTGCGCGGCGTCGATCGAGGCCTGCGGGTCCTGCCGGCCGGGGGCGTGCTCGCCGCCGAGGTAGCCGAGGAAGGCGCTGCACCACGGCTCGTTGAGCGTCGTCCAGGCCCGGATGCGGTCGCCGAGCGCGTCGTGCACGAGGCCGGCGTACTCGACGAAGCGGTGCGCGGTGTCTCGCGCGGGCCAGCCGCCGGCCTCCTCGAGCGCCTGCGGGAGATCCCAGTGGTAGAGCGTCAGCCAGGGCTGGATGCCCGCCTCGAGCAGGTCGTCGACGAGGCGCGAGTAGAAGTCGAGGCCCGCCTTGTTGACGCCGCGACCGTCGGGCTGGACGCGCGCCCACGAGGTCGAGAAGCGATAGGTCTGGATGCCCAGCTCGCGCATCATCGCGACGTCCGAGCTCGAGCGGCGGTAGTGGTCGCACGCCGGCTCGCCGTCGTCGCCGTTCACGACGGCTCCCGGCACGCGGGCGAACGCGTCCCAGATGGAGTCGGTGCGGCCGTCGACGTGGGTCGATCCCTCGATCTGGAACGCCGCGGTCGCGACGCCGAACCGGAAGTCGGCGGGGAAGGCGCGCACGCCGGCGAGAGGCGCCGTGGTGGGCGCCGGGGTCGAGAGGGTCATCCCTTGACAGCTCCTTGCATGATGCCGCTGACCAGCTGGCGGCCGGCGACGACGAACAGGATCAGCAGCGGGATGGTCGACAGGATCACGCCGGCCATCACCACCGAGTAGTCCACGAAGTAGTTGCTCTGCAGCAGCGAGAGCGCGACGGGCAGCGTGGGGCTCTGCCGGTCGAGGACGATGAAGGGCCAGAAGAAGTTGGTCCACGTCGAGATGAAGACGAACAGGCCGAGCATCGCGGCGGCGGGGCGGGCGGCGGGCAGCGCGACCGACCAGAAGGTGCGGATCATGCTCGCGCCGTCGACGCGCGCGGCCTCGATGAGCTCGTAGGGCAGCGCCTGGCTGAGGTACTGCGTCATCCAGAACACGCCGAACGCGCTCACGATCGCCGGCAGGATGACCGCGCTGAGCGTGCCCGCGAGCTGCAGCTGGCTCATCGCGATGAACAGCGGCACGACGCCGAGCTGCGTCGGCACGGCCATCGTCGCGATGACGAAGATCAGCAGGCCATTGCGGCCGCGGAACCGCAGCTTCGCGAACGCGAACCCCGCGAGCGTCGAGAACCACACGACCGAGGCGGCGACGACCGTCGAGACGATGATCGAGTTGGTGATCGCCTTCCAGAAGTTGACGCTGTCGTTCTCGATGACGGCGGCGGCGTTGGCGAGGAAGTTGCCGCCCGGCCACCACACGATGTCTTGCCGCGTGATGGTCGAGGCGTCGCCTGATCCGATGAGGAAGGACCAGTAGAGCGGAAAGACCGAGCCCAGCAGCACGGCGATGAGGAAGCCGTAGGCCATCCACCCGGGGCGCTGACCGTTGACGAGCCGACGACGGCGAGGCGTGCGGCCGGCACGGCGGGCGGCCGAGCGCTCGGCGGGGGAGGACCCGCGCGGAGCATCCGCATCATCGGGCACAGGGGCGAGGGGGATGCTGGGTGCGCTCATCGGGCGAGCTCCTTCCGGGCGGCGCGGCGCTGCGATCGCGCGAGAACCTTCTCGGGGCTGTCGTTGCTCGCGATGGAGCGCGTGATGGCGAGGTTGATGAGCCCGACGATGACGATGATGAGGAACAGCAGCCAGGCCACGGCGGCGGCGCGGCCGAAGTTCAGCTGGCCCCAGCCGAGGTTGTACAGGTAGATCGTGATGGTCATCCACTGACCGGATGCTCCGCCCTGGCCGAACTGGTCGTACATGCGCGGCTCATCGAAGATCTGCAGGCCGCCGATCGTCGAGGTCACGATGACGAAGATGAGGGTCGGGCGCAGCTGGGGGATCGTGATGGAGAAGAACTGCCGCACGATGCCGGCGCCGTCGATCATGGCGGCCTCGTAGTAGTCGCGCGGGATGGCCTGCATCGCCGCGAGCAGGATGAGGGCGGTGTAGCCCGTCCAGCGGAAGTTGACCATCGTCGCGATCGCGAGGTGGCTCGGCAGGATCTCGGAGTGCCAGCCGATCGGGTCGAGCCCGAGGCGGCCGAGCATGTTGTTGATGAGGCCGTACTGGTCGCCGAACATGTTGCTGAAGATCAGCGCGACAGCGACCGGGGCGACGACGTAGGGCAGCAGCACGCCCATGCGCCAGAAGGTCTTGCCGCGCAGATTGCGGTCGAGCACGGCGGCGATGAGCAGGGCGGCGATGACCTGCGGCACGGCCGAGATGAGGAAGATCGAGAAGGTGTTGCGCAGCGCGATCCAGAACTGGGGCTGGGCGAGCACGAAGGCGAAGTTCTCGAAGCCGACGAAGTCGCCCTGGCCGCCGATGAGGTTCCACTCGTGCACCGACACCCACGCCGTGTAGACGAGCGGGAAGAGCCCGACGATCGCGAAGAGCATGAAGAACGGCGAGATGTAGAGGTACGGCGAGAGCTTGAAGTCCCACCGCGAGAGCGTGTGCGAGAAGGCGATGCGCCGGGGCGAGCGGGCCGGGCGGGCTGCCGGCGGCGGGCTCAGGACCGTGCGCGTCGGGCGCGGGGCGGTCGTCGTCATGGGGGATGCTCCCGAGGGGTGAGTCGAGGGGTGGGGCCGCGCGTCGCGACGGTGCGCCGCGCGGCCCCCGGGGGTGGATGCGGCTCGGCTTAGCCGAGCGCGCTCACGTCGGCCACGAACTGCTCCCACGACGATTCGATCGTGTGGGTCTTGTCGGAGTCGACGCGGGTGAGCGCCTTCTGCATCGCGTCGTTGATCGGGAAGTACTTCACGCTCTTGAACGGAGCGACGTCGATCGCCTGCGAGCGCTCGATGAGGATCTCGCCCACGGGGGCGTCGTTGAAGTACGGGTTGGTCGCCGCGAGCAGGGTGTCGCTCTCGTAGGCGTCGACCTGGCTCGGGAAGGTGCCGGCGGCCTCGAAGGCCGCGAGCTGCTGCTCGGGCGCGGTGAGCCAGGCGGCGAACTTCGCCGCGGCCTCGGTGTTCTCGCCCTGGGCGGGGACGGTCAGGTACGAGCCGCCCCAGTTTCCGCCGCCGCCGGGGAAGACGTTCGCGACGTCCCAGCCCGTGACGTCGGGGGCGTTGCCGGAGATGACGCCGAGCATCCAGCCCGGGCAGAGCATCGTCGCGAAGGCGCCGTTGGCGAGCCCGGCGAACCAGTCGTCGCTCCACTGGCCGAGGTGGGCCGACTGCGTGGCGCTGGCCTCGAGGACCTGCTCGTAGATGCCCTTGACCTCGTCGTTCTCGGTCGCGATGACCGTGCCGTCCTCCTGCTCGTAGGCGAACTCGACCTGGTTGATCATGCCCTGGTAGGTCGCGCCGGCCGAGTCGAACCAGGCCGCGCCGGTCGCGTCGACGTACTGCTGGCCGACCTCGAAGTAGCGGTCCCAGTCGCCGTCGAGGAGCTCGGCGACCTCGGCGCGGTCGGTCGGGAGGCCGGCGGCCTCGAAGAGGTCGCTCCGGTAGCAGACGGCCTCCGGGCCGATGTCGGTGCCGTAGGCGACGAGGCGGCCGTCGGCGTCGGTGGCGGCGTCCGTCTTCCAGTCGACCCAGCGGTCGGCGACGTCGTCGCTCGAGAGGTCGGTGAGCAGGTCGGAGTACTGCATCATCTCGGCGAACCAGTCGATCTCGACCGCCTCGACGTCGGCGAGACCGGAGCCCGCTCCGAGCTTGGTGAAGAAGTTGTCGCGGGCGTCGTTCGACGTCGCGGCCTTGTTGTGCACGATCGTGACGCCGGGGTTCTCGTCCTCGTACTGCTTCAGCAGCTCGTCGGTGTACCCGAAGTCGTTGAACGTCGCGAGGGTGAGGGTGATCTCACCGTCGCTCCCGCTGCCGGCGGGGTCGGCGTCGCCGGTGCTCGCGCAGCCGGTGGCGATGAGGGTCAGGGCCGTCGCGCCGGCGAGGGCGGCGGCCGCGGTGCTGCGGCGTCGTGAGATCTTCACGGTCACTCCTTTGTGCGTGCGGGTGGGGCGGGGTGGTGAGAGCGCTCTCATCAGCAGGGCGTGAGAGCGCTCTCACAATTGCGGCCACCGTAGGCCCGCCGTTGCAGAGATGTCAACAACGATTCTGGGATGCGTGTGAAATCCCTGGTCAGAGGGCTTCCTCCCGCGACGCCGCGGTCGGCGTGTCGCGGCCGCGGCTACACTCGGGCGCATGCCGCGCCACCCCTCCGTCCGCGCCCGTCAGGGGGTCATCGTGCTCGCCGTCGCGGTCGCCCTGAGCGGGTGCGCGCAGGGCGCGGGCCCGGGGGCGGAGGGGCCGTCGGCGACGGCCACGGGCATCCCCGCACCGGTGCAGTCGCCGACGGCGACCGCTGCTCCGACGCCGACGCCGGAGCCGTCGGCCGCCTTCGATCGCGCCGCGCGCTCGATCGACGACCCCGCGTCGCTGTGGGTCGTCGCCAACAAGCGGCGCCCGCTGCAGCCGCTCGACTTCGCGCCCGGCGATCTGCGCACGGCGGAGATCCCGTACGTGTACGAGCCGGTGCTGCGCGACGAGGCCGCGACCGCGGCCGAGCAGCTCGTCGCCGCGGCGGCCGCCGACGGCATCGCCCTCGCCGCGCAGAGCAGCTACCGCAGCTACGCGAGCCAGCAGCGCGTCTACGCCGGTTGGGTCGCGCAGCTCGGGCAGGAGGCCGCCGACCGGACGAGCGCCCGGCCCGGCCACAGCGAGCACCAGACGGGGCTTTCGATCGACTTCAGCGCGGTGCCGGCCGGCTGCACGCTCGACCAGTGCTTCGCCGACACCGCTCAAGGGCGGTGGCTCGCCGAGAACGCCCGGCGCTTCGGCTTCCACCTGCGCTACCCGGAGGGAGCGACGCCCGTCACGGGGTACGAGTTCGAGCCGTGGCACTACCGGTACGTGGGGCCCGAGCTCGCGGCCGAGCTGCACGAGACGGGCATCCGCACCCTCGAGGAGTTCTTCGGCCTGCCGGCCGCGCCCGACTACGCGGGGTGACCGGCCGATCACAGTCCCGCAACGACCTCGTTCGCGTCAGCCGAAGCTGACTACGCTCGCCCGATGGCTACGACAAGAACCCATCACCGAATGCTCATCGCGGGCACTATGACGGCATCGCTGCTCGGGCTCGCCGGCTGCGCTCCGGACGTCTCGGAGCGCCTCGAGGATCTTGAGGCGGTCAACCTCGGCACCAATGCCGAGGTCGGGCCCGTGTCGTTCGACAACATGCTCGTCGTCACGCGCGGCGAGGGCGAGCCTGCGCGACTGATGGGGGTGCTGACCAACTTCTCCAACGAGACCATCGACGTCACGATTGCGGATGCCGACGACTCCACCGGCTTCATGCTCTTGCCGGGCCAGCAGTTCGCCTTCCAAGAGAACGTCGTCGTTCTCGACACCGCGGATGACCGACCCGGCGCTCGTATCGAGCTCACGTTCACCGTCGAGGGCGAGACCGACTCGGCGCCCGTGCCGGTCAGGAACGGCACGCTCGAGTGGCTCGAGCCGTACATTCCCGCGGTGGCGTGAGGTTCGCCACCTGCCGAGGCGCCCTGCCGACCTTCAGCGGACCTCGGCCGCGATCCGCTCGACGATGAGCTCGACGATCGGTGTGGGCGTCGCGAGGATCATGCGCACATGGCCGGCACCGACCTCGCCGCACGCGCGCCCGTCGGTGAGCGCGATGCCGGCGCGCTCGCGCAGCCGCGTCGCGGGCTCATCGCCGAGACCGAGAGCGCGCACGTCGAGCCACGCGATGTAGGTGCCCTCCGGAGCGCGGTAGCCGACCTCGGGCATCAGCTCGGCCAGGCGCTCTCCGAGCACGCGGCGATTGCGGTCGTAGTAGGCGACGGTGTGGTCGAGCCAGTCGCGCCCGTCGCGGTAGGCGACCGTGTTGGCGATCACTCCGAGGGTGCTCGCGCCGTGGCTCGCGAGGGGCCCGAGGGCCTCCCACGTCTTCTCGGCGGCGTCGCTCGACGTGATGAGCTGCGCGGTCTTCAGGCCCGGCAGGTTCCAGGCCTTCGACGCCGAGACCGCCGTGACGGCGTGCCCGGCGGCGACCTCCGAGATGCTCGCGTAGGGCACGTGATGCGCGCCGTCGAAGACGATCGGCGCGTGGATCTCGTCGGCGAACACCGTCGCTCCGTGCCGCTCGACGACCTCGCTGAGCGCCTCGAGCTCGGCGCGCTCGAACACGCGCCCTCCCGGGTTGAGCGGGTTGCACAGCACGACCACGCCTGCCCCGTCGGCGAGAGCCTCCTCGATCGCGACGAGGTCGAGCGTCTGCCGGCCTGCGTGCGCGGCGAGCGGAACCTCGATGACCTCCCGGCCCAGCGCGATCGGCACGGTGAGGAACGGCATGTACGCCGGGGTGGGCACCACGACCGCCGAGCCCGCCCGCGAGTAGTGCTCGATCGTCAGCTCGAGGCCGCTGATGACGTCGGCGATCGGGTGCACGCGGCTCGACGGCACGCTCCAGTCGAAGCGCTCGCGCATCAGCCTGGCCGTCTCGCGCGACATCTCGCGGCCGATCGCGGGCGGCAGGTAGCCGAGCTGGCCCGCGTCGATCGCGGCGTGCAGGGCGGATGCCACGGCCGGAGCCGTGCCGAGGTCCGACTCGGCGACCCACGCGCCGACCGTGCCGGGGTGCATCGACCACTTCATGCCGCCGCGCGCGGAGAGCTCGTCGGGGGTCAGCGCATCCCACCGCGCGAAGAGCGCCGCGCGCTCGGCGGCGAGCGCGGGGTCGAGGGCCGGGGCGGGGGGCTCGGCGCGGTGCAGGCCCGCACCGGCCGACTCAGCGGAGGGCGGCATCGACGATCGCCTTCGCCTCGCTCTGGACCTGCCGCAGGTGATCCTCGCCGCGGAAGGACTCAGCGTAGATCTTGTACACGTCCTCCGTGCCGCTCGGCCGCGCCGCGAACCACGCGTTCTCGGTGACGACCTTCACGCCGCCGATCGCGGCGCCGTTGCCCGGCGCCTCCGACAGGCGGGCCGTGATGGGCTCACCGGCCAGCTCGTCGGCCGCGATCGCATCGCCCGACAGCTTCGAGAGCTTCGCCTTCTGCTCCTTGGTGGCCGCGGCATCCACCCGCTGGTAGGCGGGCGCGCCGTACCTCTCGGTGAGCCCGACGTAGAGCTGCGACGGCGTCGACCCGGTGACGGCGGTGATCTCGCTCGCGAGCAGGGCGAGCAGGATGCCGTCCTTGTCGGTCGTCCAGACGCTGCCGTCGCGGCGCACGAAGCTCGCGCCCGCGCTCTCCTCGCCGCCGAACGCGACCGAGCCGTCGATGAGGCCCGGCACGAACCACTTGAAGCCGACCGGCACCTCGTGCAGTCGGCGGCCGAGACCGGCGGCCACGCGGTCGATCATCGAGCTCGAGACGAGCGTCTTGCCGATCGCCGCGTCGGCGCGCCACTCGGGCCGGTGCGTGTAGAGGTACTCGATCGCGACGGCGAGGTAGTGGTTGGGGTTCATGAGTCCGCCGTCGGGCGTGACGATGCCGTGCCGGTCGGCGTCGGCGTCGTTGCCGGTGAGCACCGCGTAGTCGTCCCGGTGGGCGAGCACGCTCGACATGGCGCTCGGGCTCGACGGGTCCATCCGGATCTTCTCGTCCCAGTCGAGCGTCATGAACGCCCATGCCGGGTCGACGAACGGGTTCACGACCGTCAGGTCGAGGCCGTAGTGCTCGGCGATGAACTGCCAGTACTCGACGCTCGCGCCGCCGAGCGGATCGGCGCCGATGCGCAGGCCTGCCTCGCGGATGCGATCGATGTCGAGGATGTACGCGAGGTCGGAGACGTAGTGCAGCCGGTAGTCGTAGGCGTGCGTCTCGATCGCGGCACCGCGCTTCACGTCGCGCGAGCCGTCGGCGATGATCGCGTTGGCCCGGTCGGCGATCCAGTTCGTCGCGTCGGAGTCGGCCGGGCCGCCGTGCGGCGGGTTGTACTTGAAGCCGCCGTCGCGGGGCGGGTTGTGGCTCGGCGTGATGACGATGCCGTCGGCGTCGGCGAGGCCGCTGCGGTTGTGGGTGATGATCGCGTGACTGAGCGCGGGGGTCGGCACGTAGCCGTCGTTCGCGTCGACGAACGCCGCGACGCCGTTGGCGGCGAGCACCTCGAGCGCCGTCCGCTGCGCCGGGATCGACAGCGCGTGCGTGTCGGCGCCGACGAAGATCGGCCCGCTCGTGCCCTGGGTCGCGCGGTACTCCACGATCGCCTGCGTGATCGCGGCGATGTGGGTGTCGGTGAAGGCGCCGTCGAGGCTCGAGCCGCGGTGACCGCTCGTGCCGAAGACCACGCGCTGCGCCGGGTCGTCGAGGTCCGGGACCCGATCGTGGTACGCCGCGAGCAGCGCGTCGACGTCGACGAGGTCGGAGGACTGGGCGGGGGTTCCGGCGCGGGTCATGCGCTCATCCAACCACCGCGGGCGGCGCCGGGCACAGTGTCTCGCGGGCTCCTCGCAGTCGCGCCCCGTCGACCAAATGAAGGGCGCCCGGGCGTGAGCACCCTCGCCGCGGCCCACGGCATCCGCCGGGGCCCTCGGCATCCGCCTCGTCGACCGACCCCGTCCCCGATCGGCACCGCCGCCCGCGCGGCCGCCTGCGAGCCCGCCCGTAGACTGCGGAGCATGAGCGCCGCCCCCGACAGCCCGCCCGCCTACAGCTACCTGGGCCCCGTCGGCACGTTCACGTGGGAGGCCCTCCGCCAGGTCCCCGAGGCCGAGGGCGCCGTGTGGCGCAGCGTCGCGAACGTCGGCGAGGCGTTCGACGACGTCATGACGGGGCGCAGCGTCGCGGCCATGATCGCGATCGAGAACTCCGTCGAGGGCGGGGTGAGCGCCACCCAGGACGCGCTCGCGACCATCCCGGGCCTGCGCATCATCGGCGAGTACCTGGTGCCCGTGAACTTCGTGCTGGTCGCCCGGCCGGGCACCCGCATCGAGGATGTCCGGGTCGTGTCCGCGCACCCGGTCGCCTACGCGCAGTGCCGTCGCTTCCTCGAATCGGCCATCCCCAGTCACGGGCACATCCCGGCCGCCTCGAACGTCGCCGCGGCCGCGGGACTGCTGGAGTCGGCGCTCGCCGAGGCCGCCGTCGCGCCGCCCGGCATCACCGAGCATCACGATCTGGAGGTGCTCGCCGAGTCGATCGGCGACAACCCTAACGCCGTGACGCGCTTCGTGCTCGTGAGCCGCACGCTCGGCCTGCCCGAGCGCACCGGGGCCGATAAGACGAGCGTCATCGTCGAGCTGCCCGACAACGCGCCTGGCCGGCTGCTCGAGATGCTCGAGCAGTTCGCCACGCGCGGCGTGAACATGAGCCTCATCGAGTCGCGGCCGATCGGCGACGCCCTCGGCCGCTACCGCTTCGTCATCGATCTCGACGGGCACGTGCGCGACGAGCGCGTCGCCGACGCCCTGCTCGGTCTCAAGCGGTTCAGCCCGAACGTGATGTTCCTCGGCTCCTACCCGCGCGCGGACCAGCAGCAGATCGAGGTCGTCTCGCAGTACGGCGACGACGTCTTCACGGATGCCCGCGGCTGGCTCCGCGGCATCCTCAGCGGCGAGGCCCCGGCCTAGACGTCCTCGCCGAGCGTCGCGGGAACGCCCGAGTCGGAGCGCTGCGGCTCGCCGACGTCGGCGGCGGCGGCGCGGCCCTGGTGCTCGACCTCGATCTGCTTCGCCTCCGCCTCCGCCTCGGCGTCGGGCTTGGCCGAGTGCACGTCGGCGTCGCGCGGAACGCGCACGATGAGCGAGGCGGGGTCGACGCTCACGGCGAGCTGGACGATGCTGCCCATCTCCTCGCCGTCGATCTCGAACTCCTCCGGCCCGCGGAAGCGGAGGTCGCCGCGGCGGCCCTGGAAGTAGCGCAGCGGGCGGACGCTCCTGTCGGCGGCGATGAGCCGGCGACCGAACCGCGTCTTGCGCAGGACGCCGTTCTCCCAGATGACGGTCGTGCCGATGCGGATCCAGCCGAGGACGTTCTTGGGGCGCATCGCGACGATGTCGATGAGGCCGTCGTCGATCTTGGCGTCGGGGAGGATCGGCACGTTGCCCGGCAGGATGCCGCAGTTGCCGATGAGGAGGGTGCTCACGGTCGTCGACCGGCTCGTCGCGCCGTCGAGCGAGTAGGTGACGCGCAGCGCGTTGACGTCCTTGAAGATGCGCGCGACCGCCTCGACGTATGCGAGCCAGCCCACCTTCTTCTTCAGCTCGGGGTTGGTCGCGGCGATCATCTTGGCGTCGAGGCCGACGCCGACCATGACGACGAACACGTGCGTCGAGGCCTCGCCGTCGCCGTCGACGATGTCGGCGACCCCGACGTCGATCGCGCGGTCGGCGCCCGCGAAGGCCGTCTGCACCGAGCCGGTGAGGTCGTTGAGCGTCAGGTCGAGGTTGCGGGCGAGAAGGTTTCCGGTGCCGGCGGGCAGCAGGGCGACCGGGGTGCCCGTGCCGCGCAGCCCCTCGGCCACGGCGCGGACGGTGCCGTCGCCTCCGGCGGCGAGCACGACGTCGACGCCCTCGTCGACGGCGGTGCGCGCCTGCCCCGCACCCGGGTCGTCGACGCTGGTCTCGATCCAGAGCGATGCGGCCCAGCCGTGCTCGGACTCGGCGGCGGCGACCGCCGTGCGCAGGGCATCCTCATCGATCTTGATCGGGTTGTAGACGATGGCCGCGCGGGCGCGCGCGGAATCGGCGCGAGGGGTGCTCATGGTCGTCAGGCTAGAGCATCGGGGCCCGGTGGGCGCAGGGGTCGCGCGCCGAGCGCGTGCCAGACTAGGGGAGTGATCGACCCCCAGCTGCTGCGTGAGAACCCCGACGTCGTCTCGGCCTCCCAGCGGGCGAGGCGATCGTCGGTCGAGCTCGTCGACGAGGCCGTCGCCGCCGACCGCGCCCGGCGTGAGGCGATCACCGCCTTCGAGGCGCTGCGGGCCGAGCAGAACGCGCACGGCAAGCGCGTCGCGCAGGCGCCCAAGGAGGAGAAGGCCGCGCTCGTCGCCGCCGCTCAGGAGCTCTCGGCGCGCGTCAAGGCCGCCCAGCTCGCCGCCACCGAGGCCGACGAGGCGTTCACGCGCATCGCCGGATCCATCCCGAACGTCGTGCTGCCCGGCGTGCCCGAGGGCGGGGAGGACGACTTCGTCACCCTCCGCGAGGTCGGGCAGAAACCCGTCTTCGACTTCGAGCCGCGCGACCACCTCGCCCTCGGCGAGCTGCTCGACGCGATCGACGTGCCGCGCGGCGTCAAGGTCTCCGGCTCGCGCTTCTACTTCCTCAAGGGCGTCGGCGCGCGCCTCGAGCTCGCGCTCATGAACCTCGCCCTCGACCGGGCGCTCGAGGCCGGCTTCACGCCCCTCATCACCCCGACGCTCGTGAAGCCCGAGATCATGAGCGGCACCGGGTTCCTCGGCGCGCACGCCGACGAGATCTACCACCTGCCCGCCGACGACCTCTACCTCACGGGAACGAGCGAGGTCGCGCTCGCCGGCTACCACGCGGGCGAGATCATCGACGTGTCGGCCGGGCCGCTGCGCTACGCCGGCTGGTCGACCTGCTACCGCCGCGAGGCCGGCAGCTACGGGCGCGACACCCGCGGCATCATCCGCGTGCACCAGTTCCAGAAGCTCGAGATGTTCACCTACATCGACCCCGCGCAGGCGGAGGCCGAGCACGAGCGCCTTCTGGCGCTCCAGGAGGGGATGCTCCAGGCGCTGGGCCTCGCCTACCGCGTCATCGACACGGCGGCCGGCGATCTCGGCACGAGCGCCGCGCGCAAGTTCGACGTCGAGGCGTGGGTGCCGACGCAGGGCGCGTACCGCGAGCTCACGAGCACGAGCAACTGCACGACCTTTCAGGCCCGACGCCTCGATACCCGCTTCCGTCAGGAGGACGGGAGGACCGCCCCCGTCGCGACGCTCAACGGCACGCTCGCCACGACGCGCTGGATCGTCGCCATCCTGGAGGCCCACCAGCGCGCCGACGGGTCGGTCGCCGTGCCCGGGGCGCTGCAGCCCTACCTCGGCGGCCTCGCCGTTCTGGAGCCGACCGCGTGAGCGCGGCGACGAGCGACCCCGCGGCGAGCATCCCCGCCGGTGACCGCTGGCTCGTCGCGCTCGACATCGACGGCACCGTCCTGCACGAGGACGGCACGCTGTCGGAGGCGGTCCGGCGCGAGGTGCACCGCGTGCGCGACGCCGGCCACGAGGTCATGCTCGCTACGGGCCGCTCGGTCGCGATGACCCTGCCCGTGCTCGAGCGCCTCGACATCGCGCCCGACTACGTCGTGTGCTCCAACGGAGCGATCACGCTCCGGCGGGACCCGGAGGCCCCCACGGGGTACCGGCGCCACCGCGTCGAGACGTTCGATGCGACGGACGTCCTCACGCGCATCCGCCCGCATCTGAGTCAGGCGAACTACGCCGTCGAGGACGAGACGGGCGTCTACCGCTACACGGGCTGGTTCCCGGACGGCGCGCTCGGTGCGATCAGCCATGAGGTGCCGTTCGAGGAGCTCTGCGCCGAGCCCGCGACGCGCGTCGTCGTGATCTCGCCCGGCCACGCGATGTCGGAGTTCCTCGCCGCCGTCGAGCTCATGGGCCTGCATCAGGTCAGCTACAACGTCGGCTGGACGGCCTGGCTCGACATCGCGCCCGACGGCGTCAACAAGTCCACGGCCCTCGAGCGCGTGCGGGATGCCCTCGGCATTCCCGGGGAGCGAGTCATGACCGTGGGCGACGGCCGCAATGACATCGAGATGCTCGCGTGGGCCGCGGGTCTCGGCGGCCGCGGCGTCGCCATGGGTCAGGCCCCGCCCGAGGTCGTCGAGGCGGCCTCCGAGGTCACCGAGCGCGACACCGCCGACGGGCTCGCTCGCGCCCTCGCGAGCCTGCGCTCCGCGGGTGCCCCTCGTTCGGGAGCAGACCGACCAGGCGATTCTTAGCCGGTCTCGGGCTAGAATCGCACTTTGGTGTCCAAGGAGGGCTGTCCGAGCGGCCGATGGAGCTGGTCTTGAAAACCAGTGGGCAGAGATGTCTCGTGGGTTCGAATCCCACGCCCTCCGCCGCGACGGCGTCAGCGCCGTGCCAGGGGGAGTGCGAATGACGGAGCGAGTGCGGGATCGGTCGATCCGCTCGTTGCCGACGGCGCACGTCCGTCACGGGCGCCTGCGCCGGTCGTCCGCGTGGCGGACCGCGCTCGCCGTCATCTCCTCCGCGCTCGCGATCGTGCTCGTCAGCGGCGTCTCCGTCGCCGCCATCACGCTCACCCAGCTCGACGCCAACATCGACGAGGTGGTCCTGACGGGCGCGAACGGCGAGGAGCGCGTGATCCCCACGGTCGGTGAGTGGGAGGGCGGATTCAACGTCCTCATCGTCGGCGTCGACAACGCCGAGGGCCAGCGCGACGAGGCCGAGCGCGACGGCGCCACGCTCAACGACGTCAACATCCTCGTCCACGTCGCGGAGGACCAGCAGTCCGCCGTCGCGGTGTCGATCCCGCGCGACCTCGTCGTGCCGATCCCCGAGTGCCCGCTGCCCGACGGGCGCACCTCCTACGCGATGAGCGCGCAGCCGTTCAACGCGGCGTACGGCGTCGGCGGCCTCAACTGCGTCGTGCTCGCGGCGGAAGCGCTGACGGGCCTCGAGATCCCCTACGCCGGCACGATCTCCTTCGACGGCGTCGCGATGATGTCGACCGCCGTCGGCGGCGTCGACGTGTGCATCGACGCGCCCATCGACGACCCGTACACCGGTCTCGACCTCCCGACCGCGGGAACCCACACGGTCGAGGGCTACACGGCGCTCGCGTTCCTCCGCACGCGGCACGGCGTCGGTGACGGCTCCGACCTCAGCCGCATCTCCAGCCAGCAGGTCTACATGTCCTCGCTCATGCGCACGCTGCAGAGCGGCGGCACGCTCACCGACCCGAGCAAGCTCTACGGCCTCGCCCAGGTCGCGACGAAGGCGATGTCGCTGTCGTCGAGCCTCGCGAGCCTCGACACGATGGTCTCGATGGCCCTCGTGCTCAAGGACATCCCGACCGAGCGCATCACCTTCGTGCAGTACCCGGCGACGACCGGCCTCGACGGGGTGTACGCCAACAAGGCGGCGCCCGTGGAGTACCTCGCCGAGCAGCTGTTCGAGAAGATCCGCGCCGACGAGCCGTTCCTGCTCGCGGAGGACGCCACCGGAAACGGCGCCGCGCTCGACCCCAACGCGCCCGCCGCGCCCGAGCCCGCACCGAGCGAGACCGCGACCGCCGAGCCCGCGCCGAGCGCCTCCCCGACCGTCCCGCCGCTGCCCGGCGAGGAGCCCGCCGAGGCCGAGGTGCTCGAGGGCGTGCTCGGCCAGACCGCCGCGCAGCAGACCTGCTCGGTCGCGAACTGAGGCGGGTCGCGACGATGACCGAGTCGAGACGTCGCGACCGCTCCGGCCTCCGGGCCGAGGCGGCCGAGGTCCGCCACGGCCGCCTGAAGCGCTCATCGGGGTGGCGCACGGCCCTGTCGGCGGTGGCGGGGGTGCTCGCCGTCGTGCTCGTGAGCGGAGCATCCGTCGCCGCGATCGCGGCCTACCAGCTGGACAGCGGGATCGAATCGGTCGACCTCGGCGGCGAGGTGCCGACGGTGGGCGAGTGGGAGGGCGGCTTCAACGTCCTCATCGTCGGCGTCGACAACGCCGCGGGTCAGGCCGACGCCGCCGAGCGCGAGACGACCCTCAACGACGTCAACATGCTCGTGCACGTCGCGGAGGATCAGCAGTCGGCCGTCGCCGTGTCGATCCCGCGCGACCTCATGGTGCCCATCCCCGCGTGCGAGGCGGAGGACGGCACGACCAGCGGCCCCCTCGAGCTCGCGCAGATCAACTCCGCCTACGGGCTCGGCGGGCTCCCGTGCGTCGTCGACACCGTCGAGCAGCTGACGGGGCTCGAGGTCCCGTACGCCGGCACGATCTCCTTCGACGGGGTGGCGCGGATGTCCTCCGCCGTCGGCGGCGTCGACGTCTGCATCGACGCCCCCATCTCCGACCCGTACACCGGTCTCGACCTGCCCACGGCCGGCACCCACACCGTCGAGGGATACCAGGCCCTCGCGTTCCTCCGCACGCGCTACGGAGTCGGCGACGGCGGCGACCTCAGCCGCATCTCCAGCCAGCAGGTCTACCTGTCGTCGATGATCCGCAAGGTGCAGAGCGACGGCGTCCTCACCGACCTCGGTGCGCTCTACGGCCTCGCGAAGGTCACGACCGAGTCGATGCAGCTCTCGACGAGCCTGCGGCCGCTCGACACAATGGTCGCGATGGCGCGCGTGCTCGCCGACATGCCGACGGAGAACATCGTCTTCGTGCAGTACCCCGGCGAGATCGTGCTCTCGGGCGAGCTCGAGGGCCGCGTGCTGCCGCTCGAGGACGAGGCGGCCGAGCTCATGCGCCTCATCGAGAGCGACGAGCGCTTCATCCCCGATGAGCCGCAGAGCGGGACGGTCGCCGACCCGAACGCGCCCGCTCCCGCCCCGAGCCCCTCGGGCGAGGCGACGGCCGAGCCGGCCCCGTCGGAGTCCGCATCGGCCGACCCGTCGGCGGCACCGTCAGGCTCGCCGAGCGCGGCGCCGACGCCCGAGGTGCTCGAGAACGTGCCGGGTCAGACGGCGGCCGATCGGCGCTGCTCGGCCGCGAACGACTGAGGACGAGCATCCGCCCCGCACGGGCTATAGTGGTGGAGGCTCACGCCAGGAGACGTCGCATAGTCCGGCCGAGTGCACCACCCTGCTAAGGTGGAGTCCCCGTTTAGGGGACCGAGGGTTCAAATCCCTCCGTCTCCGCGCCGTATCATCTTGTCTCGCCGCCGCTTCTGCGGCGAGACGCCTCATGACGGGGTCGGGCAGTCTTCCGTCCGCGTCTACTGCGCCGCCGGCCCGCTCCGCCCGGTTAGGCGGGGTGGGGGATTCGGACCGTCACGGTCGTGCCGCGGCCCGGCTCGCTCTCGAGGGCCACGTCGCCGCCGTGCGCGTCGACGATCGTCTTGACGATCGCGAGCCCCAGCCCGATGCCCCGAATGGCGGATGCCCGCGCCTCGGCCGCGCGGAAGAACTGCTCGAACAGCCGCTCCTGATCCTCCGGGGCGATGCCGAGACCGGTGTCGCTCACGACGAGGTGCAGGTGCTCGGCGTCCTCCGCGACGGAGACGTGAACGCTGCCGCCCTCCGGCGTGTAGCGGACGGCGTTCGTGAGGAGGTTCTCGACCACCTGCGCCATGCGGAGGGCGTCGATGCTCCCCGTCGCCTCGCCCGAGACCTCGATCGAGATGCTCTTCTGCTCGGCCTCGCTGCGAAGAGCGAGAGCGGCCTCGTGCGCGATGGCCGCGAGGTTGCTCGGCTGCCGGTCGATGACGATCGGTGCGGTGCGGGACGCTGCGGCGGCGAGGAGGTCGCGCACGAGCATGTGCTGGCGCCGCACCGTGCGATCGATGACCTGCAGCCACGAGCGGACGTCGTCGCCGAACTCGTGCTCGCGCTCGATCAGGAGCTCGACGAAGCCCGAGAGGGTCGTGAGCGGGGTGCGCAGCTCGTGCGACACCGTGCCGATGAAGGCGTCCTTCGCCTCGAGGGCATGCATGAAGTCGGTGACGTCGCTGACGACGAGCACGTTGGCCAGCTGCTCGCCGGTGTCGGCGTGCACGGGGCCCGCGGACACCGACAGGGCGTGCTGCTGCTGCCCGGGGAGCCCCACCCAGATGAGTCGGTCGGTGACGGTCTCGCCGCGCGCAGCGTGCTGGAACGCCGACTCTGACTCCTCGATCCGCGTGACGCGGTCCACCATGAGGGCGCGGACGTCCTGGATCGACTCCCACGGGTCGGCGCCATCGGCCGTCAGCTCCGGGCTCTCGCGCAGGCGGCGGTTCATGAGCACGCGTCCGCCATCCGGGGTCATCACGACGACCCCCACCGGGATGGTGTCGAGCACCGCGTCGAGCAGGTTCCGCGCCCGCTCGGCATCGGCGGCGGCCTCCGCGCGACGCCTCTGCTCGGCGGCGAGATCGACTTGGCGGTCGGCGAGGATCGACGACATGGCGTACGAGGCGCCCGCGGCGAACATCATCACGATGGGGAACATCGCCACGAGCATCACGGCGCGATCGGAAAGCTCCTCATCGAGTGATCCGCGGGCGAGGAGGACGAGGTCGGGGACGATCACGACCACGACTGCCGGCCCGAGGGCGGCGAGCGCGGCCTTCGACTTGACGAGCCCGACCCAGACCGCGGGGAGCGCCAGCATCATCACCATCGGGTTCGCCACGCCGCCCGTGCCCTCCAGCCGCACGAAGAGGAACCCGGCGAAGTCGAGGAGCGGCATGGCGAGCATCCACGGCCGGTAGTAGGAGGCGCGGAACGCGGGCAGGAAGGGGAGTGCGGTGGCGGCGGCGATGAGGCTCGCGCCGATCGCGTAGAGCGGCTGCAGCACGATCTGGGGCTCCAGGGCGAGCACCATGATCGAGGCGAGCGCGAACAGCAGCGCGAACGTGCCCTGCAGCAGCCGTGCCGTGTAGCGCGGGCTGACGAGCGGCCGGTCGTCGAGCGTGGGGCCATCGGTGGTCGCGGTCACCCGTTCTCCTTCGTCGGTGCGTCGCCCAGCGTAGGGGTCGGGCGGGTTCGAGGAGTGCTCGACGCTCGGGCGGACCCCACGATTCGCGACCCTTCCGCGTCGCTGATATGCTCGCTCAGTCGCGAAAGTGACAGTGCGCCCGTAGCTCAATGGATAGAGCATCTGACTACGGATCAGAAGGTTAGGGGTTCGAGTCCCTTCGGGCGCGCAGATCGGCTGACATCAGCACGAGAGCCCTCGCTTCGGCGGGGGCTTTTCTCGTTCCTGCCCCCGGCGCAGATACAAGGAACCCCTAGCATTTCCTCTGCCGCCCGAGTATCGTGGCGGTCGCCCACAAGGCGCCGCGCTCGCGAGAGCGCAGAACGAGGGAGTTCCCATGAGGATCATCGTCCTGATCAAGCACGTGCCCGACACCTGGGAGGAGCGCGTGCTCGACCCCGTCACCGGGCGGCTCGACCGCTCCGCGAGCGAACGGGTCGTGGACGAGATCACCGAGCGGGCCCTCGAGGCGGCCCTCGCGCTCAAGGACCGCGACAAGTCGATCGAGGTCGTCGCGCTGACGATGGGTCCGAGCGAATCGACGGGCGCGATCAAGAAGGCGCTGTCCATGGGCGCCGATTCGGGCATCCACCTCGTCGACGACGCGCTGGCCGGGGCCGACGCGATGACGACCGCCGCGACCCTCGCCGCCGCCCTGCGCGATGCGGGCGCCGACCTCATCATCGCCGGCAACGAGTCGACCGACGGCCGCGGAGGCGTGATCCCCGCGATGCTCGCCGAGCACCTGGGCCTCCCCGCTCTCACCTTCGTCAGCGAGCTCAGCATCGACGGCGGCCGCGTGCGCGGCGAGCGCGCCACCGAGACCGCGACGAGCGTCGTGAGCGCACCGCTTCCGGCGATCGTGTCGATCACCGAGGGGATGCCCGAGCCGAGGTTCCCGTCGTTCAAGGGCATCATGGGCGCCAAGAAGAAGCCCGTCGCCTCCCACCCGCTCGCCGACCTCGAGCCCGCGCTCGCCGGGTCGCGCTCGAGCGCCTCCTCCGTCGTGCTGACCTGCGAGCAGCGCCCCGGCCGCACCGGAGCCGACCCCATCGTCGACGAGGGGGACGCGGGCACGAAGCTCGCGGGCTGGTTGATCGAACGCCGTCTCGCTGAGCAGCGACTCGTCTAGGAGGCCGCCATGACCACCGCACTCGTCCACATCGAGCTCACCGCCGACGGCGCCCCCGCCGACTCGGCCGCCGGACTTCTCGGCGCCGCCTCCGCCCTCGGCGAGGCCGTCGCGCTCGTCGTCGTCGGCCCGGGCGCCGACACCGCCCCGCTCGCCGGAGCCCTCGGCTCTCTCGGCGCCACGCGCGTGCTGATCGCCGAGGCCGCCGAGGTCGACTCCGTCATCGCGACCCCGCAGGTCTCGGCGCTCGCCGCCGCGGTCGAGCGCGAGCAGCCCGGCGTCGTCCTCCTCGCCCACTCGATCGAGAGCCGCGACGTCGCCGGCCGGCTCGCCGTCCGCGTCAGCGGCGCTCTCGCGTGGGACGCCGTGGCCGTCGCGCTCGACGGCGACCGCGTCGTCGCGACCCACTCTGTCTTCGGCGGCGCCTACTCCACGACCTCCGCGGTCGAGGGCGGCCTGCCGATCGTCACCGTGCGCCAGGGTGCGATCGATGCGCGCGCCGCCGCCGTCGACGCCCCCGCGGTCGAGACGCTCGCCGTCGAGGTCACGGGTGCGGTCGCAACGATCGAGTCATCGACGCCCGTGCGCCCCTCCGGCCGCCCCGAGCTGCGCACCGCGAAGGTCGTCGTCGCCGGCGGTCGCGGCCTCGGCTCGCCCGAGAGGTTCGCCCTCGTCGAGCAGCTCGCCGACGCCCTCGGCGGCGCCGTCGGAGCCTCGCGCGCCGCCGTCGACGCCGGCTACATCGACCACACGGCGCAGGTCGGCCAGACCGGCACGACCGTCGCCCCCGACCTCTACATCGCCCTCGGCATCTCCGGCGCCATCCAGCACAAGGCCGGCATGCAGACGGCGAAGACGATCGTCGCGATCAACACGGATGCCTCGGCGCCGATCTTCGAGGTCGCCGACTTCGGCATCGTGGGCGACGTCTTCCAGGTCGTGCCGCAGCTGCTGTCGGCCCTCGAGTCGCGGAGGTAGACGAGCATGAGCACCACCACCGGACGCCCGAGCACGGCGCGCGGCACGCAGGGCCGCGGGCCGCGCCGTCCGAAGAAGCTCGTCGTGAGCATCCTCATCGCGATCGTCGGCCTCGCCCTGCTCGTCGTCGCCGCCCGCGCGCTGCGCGAGCTCCCCGCCGTGCAGGAGTTCATCGCCCGCTACCCCGGCGAGACCGAGCTGCCCGAGGGCGCACCCGTCGGGCTGCCGGTGTGGCTCAACGCGACGCACTTCCTGTCGAGCCTGTTCCTGCTGCTCATCATCCGCACCGGGTGGCAGGTGCGCACCGCGAAGCGCCCCGCCGGGCACTGGACGCGCAACAACTCCGGCCCCCTGCGCACCAAGAATCCGCCGAAGAAGATCACGCTCGAGCTCTGGCTGCACCTCACCCTCGACGCGCTGCTCGTCGTCAACGGCATCGTCTTCCTCGTGCTCGCCTTCGCGACCGGGCACTGGGTGCGCATCGTGCCGACGACGTGGGAGGTCGTGCCGAACGCCGCCTCCGCGCTGCTGCAGTACCTCTCGCTCACCTGGCCGGTCGAGAACGGCTGGGTCAACTACAACAGCCTCCAGCAGCTGAGCTACTTCGCGATCGTCTTCGTCGTCACGCCGCTCGCCATCATCACGGGGCTCCGGATGTCCGGGGCGTGGCCCGCGAACGCGCCTCGCCGCAATCGCGCCTTCCCCCTCGAGTGGGCGCGCGCGGTGCACTTCCCGGTCATGCTCGTCTTCCTGGCGTTCATCGTCGTCCACGTCGCCCTCGTCCTCTCGACGGGGGCGCTGCGCAACCTCAACCACATGTACGCCGCGCGCGACGACGACTCGTGGATCGGGTTCGGCGTCTTCGCCGCCTCGATCGTCGTCATGGTCGCCGCGTGGTTCCTCGCCCGGCCCGTCCTCCTGCGACCCGTCGCCTCCCTCACCGGAAAGGTCACCCGATGACCCTGCTCAACGACGCCCCGATGGCGGCGCCCGCCCACGGCCTGAGCGACGAGCAGCAGGCGCTCGTCGAGATGGTGCGCGACTTCGCCCAGCAGGAGCTCGAGCCCCACGCGATCGAGTGGGATCGCGAGAAGCACTTCCCGCTCGACGTGCTGCACGCCGCGGGCGAGCTCGGCTTCGGCGGCATCTACGTCCGTGAAGACGTCGGCGGCACCGAGCTCACGCGCGCCGACACCGCCCTCATCTTCGAGGAGCTCGCGAAGGGCGACGTCACGATCGCGGCCTACATCTCCATCCACAACATGGTCGCCTGGATGATCGACACCTTCGGCGACGACGACCAGCGCGAGCGCTGGGTGCCGAGGCTCGCGAGCATGGAGCACCTCGGCAGCTACTGCCTCACCGAGCCCGACTCCGGCTCCGACGCGGGCGCGCTCGCGACCCGCGCGGTGCGCGACGGCGACGACTACATCCTGACGGGCGTGAAGCAGTTCATCTCCGGGGCCGGCAGCACCGACGTCTACATCGTCATGGCCCGCACGGGCGAGGCGGGGCCCGGCGGCATCACCGCGTTCATCGTGCCCGCCGACGCACCGGGGCTGTCGTTCGGGCCCAACGAGGTCAAGATGGGCTGGAACGCCCAGCCCACCCGCCCCGTCATCCTCGACGGCGTGCGCGTGCCCGCCGCCGACCGGCTCGGCGCCGAGGGCGAGGGCTTCACGATGGCGATGAAGGCGCTCAACGGCGGCCGCCTCAACATCGCCGCGTGCTCGCTCGGCGGCGCCCAGTGGGCGCTCGACCGCGCGGTGCGCCACATCTCGACCCGGCGCGCGTTCGGAGCTCCGCTGTCGACGCAGCAGTCGCTCGTGTTCACGATCGCCGACATGGAGACGGAGCTGCAGGCCGCCCGCCTGCTCCTCCGCAGCGCCGCGCAGTCGATCGACAGCGGGCATCCCGACGTCGCCGCGCACTGCGCGATGGCCAAGCGCTTCGCGACGGACGTCGCCTTCACGGCCGCGAACGCCGCCCTGCAGCTGCACGGCGGCTACGGCTACCTCGCCGAGTACGGTATCGAGAAGGTCGTGCGCGACCTCCGCGTGCACCAGATCCTGGAGGGCACGAACGAGATCATGAAGCTCATCATCGGCCGCAGCGTGCTCGAGAAGGTCTCGTGAGCGACGTCTCCGACTCGCACGGCGGCGAGCCCGAGCTCATCGTCGAGGTGCGCGGCTCGCTCGGCCTGCTGACCCTCAACCGGCCCCGCGCCCTCAATGCGCTCACGCACGGCATGGTCGTCATGATGCGCGCCGCGCTCGACGAGTGGGCCGGCCGCGACGACGTGCTCGCCGTCGCCGTCGTCGGCGCGGGCGAGCGCGGGCTGTGCGCGGGCGGCGACATCGTCTCGCTGCACGCCGACGCGCGTGCAGGGGGAGGCGCAGCGGCCGCCGCATTCTGGAGCGATGAGTACCGCCTCAACGCCGCGATCGCCTGCTACCCCAAGCCCTACATCGCGCTCATGGACGGCATCGTGCTCGGCGGCGGCGTCGGCATCTCGGCGCACGGCTCGCACCGCGTCGTCACCGAGCGCTCGCGCATCGGCATGCCCGAGACCGGCATCGGCTTCGTGCCCGACGTCGGCGGAACCTGGTTGCTCTCGCACGCGCCCGGCGAGCTCGGCACCCACCTCGCCCTCACCGGCACGATGATCGGCGCCGACGACGCGATCGCGGTCGGCCTTGCCGACGTCCGCGTGCCGAGCCGCTCGCTGGCGGAGCTCGTCGCCGCGCTCGAGCTCCTCGACCCGGCCGTCGAGGGCGACCCCGCGGCCGCCGTCGACGCGACGATCGCCGAGTTCGCCGAGCCGGCGGGCGCGGCCCCGCTGCTTCAGGAGCGCGCGTGGACCGATGAGGCGTACGCCAGCGACGACGCGGGCGTCATCATGGGGCGGATGCGCGCATCCGGCAACGAGGCGGCGAACGCCGCCGCCGATGCACTCGCCGCCCGCTCGCCCAGCGCCATCGCGGTGACCCTCGCCGCGCTCCGCCGCTCCGCGCGCGCGGGGTCGCTCGAGGAGGCGCTCGCGCTCGAGTTCCGCGCCGCGCTGCGCGCGCTCGCGGCGCCCGACTTCGCCGAGGGCGTGCGCGCGCAGGTCATCGACAAGGACCGCTCGCCGCGGTGGAGCCCGCCGACGCTCTCCGAGGTCGATCCGGCCGCGGTCGAGGCGGCATTCGCTCCGCTCGACGAGGCCGAGCGGGTCAGATTCGGCACGGGGGAGTGGGAGGCATCATGACGAGCGAGGGAGCATCCGGCGGGGTCGACGGCGCGGTCGGCAGCGCGCGTGACGGAGCAGTCGGCGGGGCGGCGGCCACCGGGCCGGTCGCGTTCATCGGGCTCGGGCACATGGGGGCGCCGATGGCGGCGAACCTCGCGCGCGCGGGCGTCGACGTGCGCGGGTTCGACCTGTCGGCCGAGGCCGTCGCGCACGCGCGCGAGGCCGGCGTGCCGATCGCGGCGTCGGCGGCCGAGGCCGTCGCGGGGGCGCGCGTCGTCATCACGATGCTGCCCGTGGGGCGGCACGTCCTCAGCGCCTACAGCGGCAGCGGCGACGGCGACGGCCGCGGAGACGCTGGCCTGCTCGCGATGGCCGCCCCCGGCACGCTCTTCGTCGAGTGCTCGACGATCGCGGTCGACGACGCGCGGCAGGCGCACGACCTCGCGATCGCCGCGGGCCACCGGAGCATCGACGCCCCCGTGTCGGGCGGCGTCATGGGCGCCGAGGCCGCGACGCTCGCGTTCATGGTCGGCGGCGCCGACGCCGACGTCGCCGAGGCGCGGCCCCTGCTCGAGGCGATGGGGCGCCGCGTCGTGCACTGCGGCGGGCCGGGCCTCGGCCAGGCCGCGAAGGTCTGCAACAACATGATCCTCGGGGTGTCGATGATCGCCGTGAGCGAGGCGTTCGTACTAGGCGAGCGGCTCGGGCTCACGCACAACGCGCTCTTCGAGGTCGCCGCGAACGCGAGCGGCCAGTGCTGGGCGCTCACGACGAACTGCCCCGTGCCCGGCCCCGTGCCGGCGAGCCCCGCGAACCGCGACTACCAGCCCGGCTTCGCGAGCGCCCTCATGGCGAAGGATCTCGACCTCGCCGCGCAGGCCATCGCGTCGACCGGCGTGCACGCCGAGGCCGGCTCGCTCGCCGCGCAGATCTACGCGCGCTTCGCCGAGGGCGACGGAGCGATGCGAGACTTCTCGGCGATCATCACCGACATCCGAGAGCGCAGCCTGACGACCGACGGCTCAGGCGAGCGCGGCGAAGGGGCCTCATGACCGGCACGAGCACCATCCTCACCGAGCAGCGCGGACGCGTCGGCCTGCTGACCCTCAACCGCCCCGACGCGCTCAACGCGCTCAACTCGCAGCTCATGACCGAGGTCGTCGATCAGGCGCAGGCGTGGGATGCCGACCCCGGCATTGGCGCGATCGTCATCACGGGCGCGGGGCGGGCCTTCGCCGCCGGCGCCGACATCAAGGAGATGGCGAGCGCCACCTACGAGCAGGTCGCGCGCGAGCGGCTCTTCGCCGGGTGGGACGCCCTCGCGGCGGTCCGCACCCCCGTCATCGCGGCGGTCAACGGATTCGCCCTCGGCGGCGGATGCGAACTCGCAATGCTGTGCGACCTCATCATCGCCTCGGAGGCCGCGACGTTCGGCCAGCCGGAGATCAACCTGGGCGTGATCCCCGGCATCGGCGGCACGCAGCGCCTCACCCGGGCGATCGGCAAGGCCAAGGCGATGGAGCTCATCCTCACCGGCCGCATGATGGATGCCCACGAGGCCGAGCGCACCGGTCTCGTCGCGCGCGTGGTCGCCCCCGAGTCCCTGCTCGACGAGGCGATGGCTCTCGCCGAGATCGTTGCGTCGAAGTCGAAGCCCGTCGCACAGGCGGCGAAGGCCGCGGTGAACGCCGCGTTCGAGTCGTCCCTCGCCGAGGGCGTGCGCGTCGAGCGGCAGCTGTTCTACGCGGGCTTCGCCCTCGCCGACCAGAAGGAGGGAATGACCGCCTTCGTCGAGAAGCGCGAGGCGCGGTTCGAGCACCGGTAGTCGGCCGCGCTGCCGGGGCTGCACGCGCGGGCAGGCCGGCGGCCGAGGTCGCTAGAGCGGATCGGGCGCCGGCGGTGGGGTGACGAAGTCGCCCGCGCTCTCCCGGAAGCGGGCGAGCGCGCGCACGATCGACGCGACGTCGTCGCGCGGCATCCCCGGCTCGGTGAAGACCTCTGAGTTGAGCGCCGCCGTCGCCTGCGCCGCCACGGCCCGGCCCGCATCCGTCAGCAGCAGCATGGAGGCGCGGCCGTCGCGCGGATGCGGCTCGCGCGCGATGAGGCCGTCGCGCTCGAGGCGCTGAACGGTGTTCGTGATGCTCGTGGGGTGCACCTGCAGTCGGGCGGTCGCGCTCGCCATCGGGATGATGCCGTCCTTCGTGAAGCTCAGCAGCTGCAGGAGCTCGAAGCGCGCGAAGGAGAGGTCGAAGCGCTTGAGCGTGCCCTCGACGCGGGCGAGCAGCAGCTGGTGGGCGCGCATGATCGAGGTGACGAGGGTCATGCCGTCGGCGGCGTCGCTCCAGCCGTGGGCGATCCACTGCCGACGCGCCTCGGCGAGCGGGTCGATCGGCAGGGGCTCGGGCACGACTCGAGCGTAGTCGCGGGGGTGCGCGGTGGGCGGCTGCCGGGCGGCGGCTCTTGGCCCGCCGTACCCGATGCGCAACTCAGGAATATCGACGGGTTCGAGGCCGGCAGGCCCGGAGAAGTGCGGATCGGCTTCCGCGGTTCCTGAGTTGCGCATCGCCACCGGGCGACACTCGCGCCCGCCGACCCCGATCCGCGCGCCTACCCGCGCGCGATGGCCGCGATCACCGGGACGACCGACTCGTCCTGCAGCGAGGTCGTGTCGCCGAGCTCGCGCCCGTCGAGCACGTCGCCGAGCAGCCGGCGCATGATCTTGCCCGACCGGGTCTTGGGCAGGTCGGGCACGAGCAGCACGTGCTTGGGCTTGGCGACCGGGCCGATGACCCGCGCGATGTGCGCGGCGAGCTCGGCCCGGGCATCCGCCGCGGCCGCGCGCCACGCGGCGGCGTCGAGAGCGGGGCCCTCCGCGCCGCCAGCACCCGCGCTACCGGCGCCCGCGTCCGCGGCGTCCGACCCCGGCCGCACCACCGGCACGACGAACGCCGCGACCGCCTGCCCCGTGACCGCGTCCGCGACGCCCACGACGCCGGCCTCCGCGACGAGCGGGTGCGCGACGAGCGCCGACTCGATCTCGATCGTCGAGAGCCGGTGCCCCGAGACGTTGATGACGTCGTCGACGCGGCCCTGGAGGCGCACGTACCCGCGCTCGTCGATCGTCGCGCCGTCGCCGGCGAAGAAGAGGCCCTGCGCGGAGAAGCGGCTCCAGTAGGCGGAGCGGTAGCGGTCGTGGTCGCCCCACACGGTGCGCGCCATGGCGGGCCAGCGCCCCTCGATCGTGATGTACCCGCTCGAGCCGGGCGCGACATCCGCCCCCTGCTCGTCGACGACGCGCACGGCGAGACCCGGCAGCGCGACGCCCGCCGCCCCCGGAACCCCCTCGTGCACGCCGGGCAGCGTCGAGACGATCGCGGCGCCCGACTCCGACTGCCACCACGTGTCGACGATCGGCGCACGGCCGCCGCCGAGAGCCACGTGGAACCACACCCACGCCTCGGGGTTGATCGCCTCGCCGACCGTGCCGAGCAGCCGCACGGTCGAGAGGTCGAAGGTCGACGGGAAGCCGTCCGGGAAGCGCGCCATGAACGTCCGGATGAGCGTCGGCGCCGTGTAGTAGACCGTCACGCCGAGCCGCTCGATGATCTCGGCGTGCCGCGTCGGCGCCGGGTGGTCGGGCGAGCCCTCGGCGATGACGATCGACGCGCCGTTCGACAGCGGACCGTAGAGCACGTACGTGTGCGCCGTCACCCACGCGAGGTCGGCGGTGCACCAGTACACGTCGTCCGGCTTCGCATCGAACGCCGCCCAGTGCGACCAGCTCGCCTGCACGAGATAGCCGCCGGTCGTGTGCACGACGCCCTTCGGCCGCCCGGTCGTGCCGCTCGTGTACGTGATGAAGAGGGGATGCTCGGCGTCGAGCTCGGGAGCCACGTGCTCCTCGGGCTGATCATCCACCGCCTCGTGCCACCAGACGTCTCGCCCGTCGACCCAGGGCGTGCCCGGGGTCTCGTCGCCGGTGCGCCGGACGACGAGCACGTGCTCGACGTGGTCGAGCCCCGCGACGGCCTCGTCGACGATGGCCTTGACGCCGACCGCGGAGCCGCGGCGGAACTGCCCGTCGCTCGCGATGACGACCTTCGCGCCGGTGTCGGCGACGCGGAACCGCAGCGCCTCCGCCGAGAACCCGCCGAAGACGAGCGAGTGTACGGCGCCGAGGCGCGCGACCGCGAGGGCCGCGACGACCGTCTCGACGAGCACCGGCAGGTAGATGACGACGCGGTCGCCGGCCTCCACGCCGAGCGCCTCGAGCGCGTGCGCCGCCTGGGCGACGCGGCGCTGCAGCTCGCCGTAGGTGACGCTCTCGCGGTCGCCGCGCTCTCCCTCGAAGTGCAGCGCGACGGTTTCGCCGCGGCCGGCGTCGACGTGGCTGTCGACGCACACGACGCTCGCGTTGAGCGCGCCCCCCGCGAACCAGGTGGCCCGCGGGCTCGCCGGGTCGTCGTCGCTCGGCGGCACCCAGTGGTGCACCGAGTCCCACGGCCGGGCCCAGGGCAGGCGGTGCGCCTGCTGCTCCCAGAAAGCGAGCGGATCGACGGGCAGCGCCGCGAGGTCGGCCGGCGTGACGTTCGCCTGGGCGACGAACTCGGCGGAGGGAGGGAAGCGCCGGGAGTCGTGCACCGTGGTGGAGGGCACGGGGGCGGGTGCTTCGCGCGAGCTCATCGTGGATTCCACGCTAGGCGGCCCGCGCGACCGCCGCAGGTCGGGGCGTCATGCGGCGTCACGCAGCGAACGCGGGGCCCGCGCCATGCGCTGGCGGGCCCCGCGTCCGGGTCGTGCTGCAGGGGGATCAGTCGAAGAACGAGTCGAGGTCGATCTCGCCCATGACGTCGTCGACGATGCCGTCGACGTCAACCTCGTCGAGCGTCGAGTCGACGATGTCGTTCACGTCCACCAGGTCGTTCACGTCGACGACGTCACCGAGGTCGACGTTCGTCTCGTTGCCCGAGCCGATGGGGGCGCTCACGTCGTTGCCGGAACCGATCGCGTTGCCCGAGGCGACGTCGCCGACCTCGGGGGCCACGACCACGGGGCTCTCGTTGCTGATGTCGCCGTTGCCGATCGCCGTGTCGCCGCCGATGGAGCCGACTGCCGCGTCGCCGCCGGTCACGTCGCCGCCGGTGATGTCGCCGAGCAGGCCGTCGATGCCGATGCCGCCGGTGCTCGCGCTACCGCCGGAGATGTCGCCGATGAGGCCGTCGACCGAGCCGTCGAGCAGGTCGGCGATCGTGGTCTCACCCGTGATGTCGCCGAGCAGGTCGTTGGTCAGCTGGCCCTCGGTGACCGTCGAGGTCGACTCGGTGGTCGACGTGGTCGAGCCAGCGTGGTCGGCGAACGCCGGAGCGGCGAAGCCCGCGGTCACGAGTCCGGTGACAGCGAGGGCGGAGGCGCCGACGATGGTCTTCCTGGAGGTGAATGCGTTCATGGGATGAACCCCTTTCGTGTCCGTATCCGTGCCGGGCCGCTCCCGATCGGGGGCGGTCCGCCCGGCACACTGGGGCATCCGGAGCGTGGACCGCTTCGGTTTGCGGCCGTCCCCCCGCACCCCCCGTTCGAGGGGGATGCCGGCACGATTCGCTGTGAGTTCCTGAGAGCCTTCTGCCGCGAGATCTCGGGCGAGCGCGCAGTGATCGAGAAGGATGCTGGGAGTCGGCTTCGAGCATCCGCCCCTGTGTTCTGATAGCGGCCTCGATCACGCCCGATGCGCGCCGCCCGATAGCCTGACCCGGTGACCCAGCCCCTGCAGCTCTCCGACGAGGTGGCCGCGGCGCTCGCCGCCGGGCGCCCCGTCGTGGCCCTCGAGTCGACGATCATCAGCCACGGCCTGCCGCGCCCCCGGAACCACGAGGCGGCGCTCGAGTTCGAGGCCATCCTGCGCGACCAGGGCGTCACGCCCGCGACGGTCGCGGTGCTCGACGGCGTCGCGCGCGTCGGGCTCGACGCCGAGGGGGTGCGCCGCATCTCCGACGACGAGATGGCGAAGGCGAGCGTGCGCGACCTGCCCATCCTCGCGGCCCGCGCCGCGAGCGGGGCGACCACCGTCGCGGCGACCGCGCACCTCGCGGCGATGGCGGGCATCCGCGTCTTCGCCACGGGCGGGCTCGGCGGCGTGCACCGCGGGGCGAGCGAGACGTTCGACGAATCGGCCGACCTGTCGACCCTGGCCGTCACCCCGATCACGGTCGTCTCGGCGGGAGTGAAGAGCGTGCTCGACATCGCCGCGACGCTCGAGCGGCTCGAGACCTACTCGGTGCCGGTCATCGGGCTCGGCACGACGGTCTTCCCGAGCTTCTGGCTGCGCGAGAGCGCCTTCACGCTCGACTGGTCGGTCGACGACGAGACCCAGGTCGCCGCCGTCATGGCCGCGCACGACGCGCTCGGGCACCGTCAGGGCATCGTGGTCGCGAACCCCGTGCCCGCCGACCAGGCCTGGGAGCCCGCCGAGCACGACCGCGTGCTCGCCGAGGCGTTCGCGCTCGCCGACGCCGCGGGCGTCACGGGCAAGGCGGTCACGCCCTTCCTCCTCGGCACGATCGTCGAGCTCTCGGGCGGGCGCAGCCTCGAGGTCAACCTCGACCTCGCGCGCAACAACGTGCGGGTCGCCGGCCGCATCGCGACGGCCTGGGCCGCGCGGCAGTCGGCCTGAGCGGCCGGGCCTCCGCCGTGACCGGGTCGCGCGCGCTCCTCGTGGGCGACGTCATCGACGACATCATCGTCGTGCCCTCCGGCCCCATCCGGCCCGACACTGACACGACCTCGCGCATCACCCGCCAGCCGGGAGGCAGCGCGGCGAACACGGCCGCGTGGCTCGGCTGGCTCGGAGCGGGCGTCGACTTCGTGGGCCGCGTCGGCGCCGGCGACGCTGACCGCCACGCGCGCGAGCTCGCCGCCGCGGGGGTCGCCGCGCACCTGCACGAGGATCCCGACCGGCCGACCGGCACGATCGTCATCCTCGTCGAGGGGCAGCAGCGCTCGATGCTCACCGATCGGGGCGCGAATGCGACGCTCGACCCCTCCCAGGTGACGGATGCCCTGCTCGCGACCGCGGGCATCCTGCATCTGACCGGGTACTCGCTCGTCGACGCCCTCTCGGCCCGCGCGCTGCGCGAGCTCGTCGACCGCGCTCACGCGCAGGGCGCGAGCGTCTCGCTCGACCCCAGCTCGACCGGGTTCATCGCCGACTACGGCGTCGCGGCGTTCCGGTCGGCGATCTCGGGCGTCGACGTGCTTCGCCCGAACCTCGACGAGGGGCGGCTGCTCGCGGGGCTCGACGCGGGCGCACCGCCCGCGCTCGTGGCCGAGGCGCTGCTCGACCTCGCGCCGGCCGTCGTGCTCACGTGCGGGGCCGCGGGCGTGACGATCGCCGAGCGCCGCGCCGGCGAGGGTGCGCGGGTCGCGTCGCTCGACGCCGAGCGCGTGCCGACGGTCGACCCGACGGGGGCCGGCGACTCGTTCACGGCAGGCTTCCTCGCCGCGCGCCTCGCCGGAGCCGACCTCGCCCACGCCGCGCGCGAGGGTCAGCGCGTCGCCGCGATCGCCGTGAGCCGCATCGGCGGCCGGCCGCCCCGCGCGTAGTCGCACGTCGCACGCTTGAGCCGTTTCATCGCATGTGAGCCCGAACCTTCCGGCTCACATGCGACGTATCGGCTCAATCGCAGGCAGCGCCGCGCAGGCAGCGCCGCGCAGGCAGCGCCGCGCAGGCAGCGCAGCGCAGGCAGCGCCGCGCGGTCAGCGCCGCTGCGCCGACGCGACCGCGCCCGCGCTCGCGGCGATGACGAGCGCGATCGCGGCGAGCTGCAGGAACGACAGCACCTGCCCGAGCACGATGAGCCCCGCGAGCGCGGCGACGACGGGGCCGAGGCTCGAGAGCACTCCGAAGACGCGCGTCGGCATGGTCTTGAGCGCGATGAACTCGAGCGCGTACGGCAGCGCCGAGGTCATGAGCGCGATGCCCGCGAACACCGCGAGCAGCACCGGCTCGGCCGCGACGGCCGCCGTCGCCGACACCGCCCCGAACGGCACGACGATCACCGCCGCGACGACCATCGCGACCGCGAGCCCATCGACTCCGCGCACGCTCGTCGCTCCGAGCCTGGCCGAGGCGAGGATGTAGAGGGCCCAGAAGGCGGCGGCCCCCGCGGCGAGGACGATGCCCGCGATCGCGAGGGCCCCCTGCGAGTCGAGGGCGAGCATCCCCACCCCGACGGCCGCGAGGGCGACCCACAGGAGGTCGCGCGGTCGGCGCGTGCCGGCGACCGCGACGGCGAGCGGGCCGATGAGCTCGACCGCGACGGCGACGCCGATCGGCACGCGCTCGATCGCGAGGTAGATGAGGCTGTTCATGCCCGCGAGGCCGATGCCGAGGGCGATGACGCCGATCCACACGCGGCGGGTCCAGCCGCGCACCGAGGGCCGCAGGACGACCAGGAGGATCACCGCCGCGAAGAGCAGGCGAAGGGATGCGGCGCCGAGAGCGCCGACCTCGGCGAAGGTCGTTCCGGCGAGCGCGTTGCCGAACTGCACCGAGACGATCGCGGCGATGGCGAGCGGGAGCGGGCCGAGGCGCGGGCGCCGCGCGGGAGTCGTCACTCCCCGAGTATGCCGAAGGCCGCCCCGCTCCGGTGACGGAGCGGCACGGCCCGGGGGGGCGCGTCTCTCCCACCCGAATGGGAGAGACGCTGGTCGGCGTCGGTCGCGCGTCAGTCGGCCGAGCCGGCGCTGGCCGCCGAGACGGCGCTCGGGACGGAGGCGGGCGTCGCGGGCGACGCGGGCGACGGCACGCTCACGGGCGAGGCCGGGGTCACGGGCGAGGGGATGCTCACCGGCGACGCGACCGAGGCGGGCGTCACGGGCGAGATCGGCGAGACGGGGCTCGCGGTCGTCGCGGGCGACGGGGTGACGATGCTGTCGCTCGTGACGTCGAAGGTCACGTCGGCGCTGCCGCTGCCGGTCGAGACGTCGTCGGTGGTCGACAGGCCGGGGAGGCGGGTGTCGTCGCTCGTGAGGGCCATCTCGTTGGCCGAGGCGACCGCGCCTCCGGCGATGACGCCGAGTCCGAGGGCTGAGGCGGCGCCGACGGCGATCCAGGTCTTCTGCTGCATGGTGCTCTCCTTCATCCGGTATTCGGTCTGAGGGGGAGGGGGCCGCCCTCCCGATGACTCAAGACTCGAGGCGGCGGATGAGACGGGAAGGAGGCGGAGGTGAGAGGGTTCTCATCGACCGGGCGCGGTCGCCGATCGGTGCGCGCCGTCAGCGCGCCGCACCCCGGGCCTGCTTGGCGGCCTTGACCGCCTCGTACGCGTCGAGCGCCGCCTGCCGCGATTCGCGCAGGTCGACCATGGGCTCGGGGTAGTCGTCGGTGCCGGCTTCGGGCACCCAGCGGTGCACGTACTCGCCGCGCGGGTCGAACTTCTTCGCCTGCAGCTCGGGGTTGAAGACCCTGAAGTAGGGCGCAGCGTCGGCCCCCGACCCCGCGACCCACTGCCACGACGCGGCGTTGCTCGCCTCGTCGGCGTCGACGAGCGTGTCCCAGAACCACTCCTCGCCCGTGCGCCAGTCGACCTGCAGGTTCTTCGTGAGGAAGCTCGCGGTGATCATCCGCACGCGGTTGTGCATCCAGCCCGTGCGCCACAGCTGCCGCATCCCCGCATCGACGATCGGGATGCCCGTGCGCCCGTGCCGCCACCGGTCCAGCTCGTCGTCCCCGGGCGTCGTCCACGGGAACGCGTCGAAGTCCGCCCGGTAGTTGCGCGTCGCCAGGTCGGGGTGGTGGAAGAGGATGTGATAGCTGAACTCCCGCCAGCCGATCTCGCTCAGGAACTTCTCCCGGTTCTTCGCCGCCGCCGCGCCGAGGCCGTGCCGCATGCGGTGCCACACCTCGAAGGGGCTGATCTCGCCGAAGCGCAGGTGCGGGCTCAGCATGCTCGTCGCCCGCAGGCCGGGCTCGTCGCGGCGGTGGTAGTCGGCGAGCACGTCCTCGGCGAATTCCTCGAGCCGGTCGTGCGCCCCCGCCGACCCGGGGGTCCACGTCTCGCGCAGCCCCTCAGCCCAGTCGGGGCGGGTGGGCAGCAGAGTCCACGTCTCGAGTGCGTCGCCGCCGGGCGCGAGGCCATCGATGCGCGTCGGAGCCGGCAGGGGCTCGCGCGGCTCGGGGCGATTCAGGCACGCCTTCCAGTAGGGGGTGAAGACGCCGTAGGGGCCGCCGGCACCGGTCGTGATGGTCCACGGCTCGAACAGCAGCGCGGCCTGGAAGCTCGTCGCCTCGACGCCCTCGTCGGTCAGGCGCGACTTGAGAGCGGCATCCGTCTGCTTCGCCGCTCCGTAGCGGCGGTTCCAGTAGACGGCGTCGGCGCCGGTCTCCTCGATCAGAGCGCGGATGCTCGGCTCGGCTGCCCCGCGCCGCAGGGTCAGCGCGCCGCCGAGGCCGGCGAGCTCCTCGTCCAGCCGCTCGAGCGAGCGGTGCAGCCACCACCGGCTCGCCCCGCCGAGCGGACGCACGCCGGGCGACTCCTCGTCGAGGAGGTAGAGCACGATGACGGGCCGGCCGCGCTCGACGGCCGCCGTGAGCGCCGGGTTGTCGGCGATGCGGAGGTCGTCGCGCAACCACACGATGCTCGGAGCGCCTGACATGGTGATCAGGCTAGGGGGAGGCAGGATAGCCTCACTGAGAGGTCACCGATGGTTCGAGAAACGCCGCCCTCCCCGGGCGCTTCCGCTGACGAGCGGCCGCTGAGCGAGCCGGGTCGAGGGGAGCGCGGACCGGGCGTCTACCGGTATCCCGAGCCCGAGACCGCGGAACTCGCCGCGCGGCATGCGTGCATGACCGAGGTGATCGACCTCATCGATGAGCTGGGCACCCGCGCACTGCTCGCCGGCAACATCGTCTTCCCGCCGAACGGGCTCGGCGCCCCCGAGCTGCGGGCCGCGTTCAACCTCCTCGTCGACCCGTCGAGGTGCCTCGAGCTCGCGGAGGCGCTCCTCGCTCGCGGGTGGGCGGCGGCTCGTGTGCGCTGGTTCGGGATCCTGCCGCCCGCGGTCATCTCCCTGCAGGATCCGCGGTCCGGCACGCTCCTGAACCTCTTCCCGCTCGTCCCCGGGTTCTTCACCGATCCGCAGACGGTCTTCGAGCACGCGTGGGGGTACCGCGGCGAGATGATCGTCTTCGACCGCCGCGTGCCGATCACCGACCGGCTGCTCACGATGGTGCTGTCGGTCCACGACAATCTCGGCCCGCGCGCGGCGGCCCCGAGACCGGAGTCGGAGACCGGCCCGCTCATCGACCGCTTCGCCGCGCTCATCACGAACGACGAGCTCGAGCGGCTGCCTCGCCTCGTTCGTGGCGTGGGGGCCGAGGGTGTCATGCGCCGTCTGTTCGACGGCCTGGGGCTGCCGCCCGCAGCCACCCGACTGCCGTCGCAGAACTACGCCCGCGCTCGCTTCGGGATCCCTGGCGCGGGTGTTCTCTCACGACTGCTGCTGCGCGCGATCGAGTCGAGCCCCGGCTATCCGGGCCACGTGACGCGCGACGTGTCGCTCGCCCGCCGGTGGGTCCTCGGCCGACTGCCGAGCGAGATCATCGGCGCGGCGGCGTACATCCTGCGCGCGCGGCGGGCGCGACGCCGATTGCTGCGTGCGGGCGGGGCCTAGCCCCGGAGGCGACGGCAGAGGCGGGCTAGCGGGGCGAGCTCGCCGAGTGCAATGCCGAGTACCGGCTGGCCTACCAGTGGATTTGGTCCGTGGTCTTGCTGATACGAAGTAGTAGTGATACGAATTACCCCAAAACCGCAACATCTGCTCAATGACGAGGGAAGTGCGCAATGAGGTTCCGAAAAACGGCCGCGATCACTCTGGTGGCCAGTCTGCTGGCGACGATCATCGTCTCCAGCCCCGCTGCCCCGGCGGCGGCAGTCGGCTCCACCTACTACGTCGATTCAGTCGCCGGAAGTGACACCAATGTCGGCACAGTCTCGTCAGCACCCTGGAAGACGCTGACGAAAGTCAACACCGTGACATTGACCGCAGGGTCGCGCATTCTGCTGAAGGCGGGCTCAGTCTTCGCGAATCAGTACCTCGACCTCACGGGTTCGGGCGCCTTCGGCGCGCCGATCGTCGTTGATCGGTACGGGGCGGGAGCGCGCCCGCTCATCGATTTCGGGAACACCTCGGTAGGGAACGAGGGCTTCGGCGTCCGAATCAGGAACGGATCGCACTGGGAGGTGAACAACCTCGAGATCACGAGCGGACAGCACGCGACGGCCATGCGGCGCAACGGAATTCTTGTTGTCGGGGAGGGCCCTGGTGGGGGCGATTTCTCGCAGATCAAGATCGTCAACAACGTCGTCCGCGACATCTTCGGCAGCGATCGCCGGAGTGGGGGCATCAACCTTCATGCCCGCAACGTCAGCGGCGGCGGAGAGAGCACGTGGCGCGGGGTGCTCATCCAGGGAAACACGGTCGACAACGTCTCCGACACCGGGATCCAGACCATGACCGACGCTCTCACCGGGGCCCCGGGCTGGGTGCATCAGCGCGATGCCTTCAGGAACCTGCTGATCCGAGGCAACACGGTGACGCGCATCCACCGCGACGGCATTCTCGTCCGCGCCAGCAACCGGCCCCTCGTCGAATACAACACGACGGATCAGATCGGTCGGGAGACGGACGTCAACGCATCGGTCGTGAACTACCTGCCAGTCATCGGCTTCGTCGCGGCGCAGTGGATGTACTTCGTCGATCGCGGTGTCTTCCAGTTCAACACCGCGTCCAACACGCGCAAGCTCGATGGCGACGGGCAGGCGTGGGATTTCGACTACGGGGTTTACGACAGCGTGTACCAGTACAACTACAGCTTCAACAACGAGGGCGGCGCACTGCTCGTTCTGCCCGATACATCCGGCAACGTCTTCCGCTACAACATCTCGCAGAACGACTTCGATCGGCATCGGGGAGCCATCAGCATCGACCCGGCAGCCACGGGAGACCTCGCGGTCTACAACAACGTCTTCTACCGGTCCCAGGGCCAGTACAACCCGCTGACGGTCGCGAACACGAAGACGCAGGTGGACTACCGGAACAACATTTTCTACAACCTCGCCGGTGGCGGTTACGAGAACGGACCAAAGGCCACGTACGCCAACAACACGTTCTTCGGCAACTCCTCCGCGACCGTGACCGGAGATCCGTCGAAATCCGTCGCCGACCCGCAGTTCGCGCTGCCCGGTGGTGCGACAGATCTCCTCAGCGCCATCGCGGCCTATGCGCTTGGCGCAGGTTCAGCGTCTCGCGACAGCGCTGCGGTCCTGCCCGATAACGGCGGCATCGACATCGCTGGCCGACCATTGCCGACCACGTCAATCGACCGGGGCGCGGTCGAGGGCACGCCGGCCGGACCGTCGATGGAGAGCTCGGAGTTCGCAAGCGGACTCGGGGCATTCACGCCCGTGAGCGGCACCTGGTCGAGCGGCGCGGCCGTGGGCGCGGCTCTGCAGACCGACATCCAGGCCGAAGGGATCGCCGTGGCGGGATCGAACTCGTGGACCGACTACTCGGTGAGTAGCTCGGTGGCCGCGAGCAACGCGAACGGCAACGCCGGCGTGATCGTGCGGTACACGAGCCCGTCGAACTTCCTGACCGCGCGCTTCAACCATCAGACTCAGAAGGTGGAGCTCTACAAGAAGCAAAGCGGGGTGATGACGCTGCTGGGATCGTCGGCCTACTATGCGGGCATCGGTGAGTACGTGCCGTTGCGCGTGGAAGTCCGTGGGCCGTCCGTCGACGTCTGGGTGGGTCCTGACAAGCTCGTCAGCTGGACGGACACGATCAACGCTTACCCGGCAGGAGCAGTGGGACTTCGCATGGGCTACTCGCGCGGAGCGGCGAACGAAGTGCTCATCCGGCACTGATCGGTGAAGGCGGTGCATCGGTGGCGCTCACCGCCGGCGGCGATCGCTTTCCTCTACCGGGGCGTCCGGCCGCTGGTGGTCGGCCCCTCCGACTCGCCGCTGCACCGCGACGAATGTGTCAGAGAAGCTTGACTGTTACGAAAAAGTGGTGATACGAATTACTACACGAGCTCCAACGAAGGAGAACACCATGGCCAAAGAGGGCCGAACGGCACGGCAGAGCGACATCGCGCGCCTCGCCGGTGTCAGCCAGACCACGGTGTCGATCATCCTCACCGGCCGCGCTCGCGAGAACTCTATCCCGCAGAGCACCCAGGATCGCGTCATGGCCGCGATCCGCGAGCTCGGCTACGTACCGAACGCCGCGGCCCGATCGCTCCGCGGCGGGCGCAACGGACTCATCGGCGTCCATACCTACGAAGCGGTCTTCCCGGTCACCAGCGAGGACTACTACAACGAGTTCCTCGTCGGCATCGAGGAGAAGGCTGTCGAGATGGGTGTCGACCTGGTTCTCTTCGCCTCGACGCAGGGCGCCGACGGCACGCGCAGTATCTACGGCAGCGGGGCCAACCGCCTTCGTCTCGCCGATGGCGCTGTGCTTCTCGGCGTCGAGCGCAACGACGACGAGCTCGAGCGGCTCGCCAGCGAGGGGTATCCCTTCGTCTTCATCGGCCGCCGCGACACGGTCAGCTCGCTCATGCCCTACGTCGTCCCCGACTATGACAGCGCGCTGCGCGACGTCGTCACGCAGCTCAAGGATGTCGGTCACGGCAAGCTTGCCTACGTCGGGAACCGGATGCGCAACAATCCGCAGGAAGACCGGCTCACGGCGTTCACTCGCCATGCCGAACTCCTCGAGATTCCGACGACGACACCGCAGTTCCTTTCGCCGGCCGATCTCGACACCGACCGAGTCGCCCAATTCATCAAGGACGACGTCACTGCGGTGCTCGTCGAGAGCTGGGAGCTCGCCGTCGCGCTGAGCGATGCCGCCGCATCCGCGGGCATCGCCATCCCGGGTTCGCTGTCGATGGTGTGTCTCGACATCGGCCCGCGAAGCCTCGCCGTCGACAACTGGAGCCACATCCAGGTGCCGCGGCGCGAACTCGGCCGTCGAGCCGTCGCACTGCTGATGGACCTGCTCGACGGCCGAATCACCAACGACCACCACGAGCTGCTGCCGGTCACGCCGCCATCCTTCGCGACGATCGCCCGGCCCCGCCCGGCCCCGACCTCCGCAACCCGGATCGACGGGTAGCAGCCTGCGCATCCCGCACCACACACAGCATCACGACTTCCTCATTTACTACTACGAAAAAGGAGAACACCAATGAAGGTATTCACCCGCTCAGCCTCCGCACGAGCGGCGGTCGGTCTCGCGGCCGCGAGCGCCATCGTGCTCAGCGGCTGCGCCGCCGCGGCCGAGCCAGAAGCGGCCCAGGAAGGGTTCGAGGGTCAGACGCTCACGGTCTGGTTCCCCGGGACCAACCAGGTCGAGATCGACCTCGTCACCGGTCCGCTCAAGGACAAGTTCGAGGCTGAGACCGGCGCGACGCTCGATGTGACCTTCGTCGACTGGGGCGACCTGTCGACGAAGCTCAACGCCGGGTTCGCCGCCGGGACCGCACCGGATGTCTTCGGCCACGGCCCTGCGGCGGTCGCCGACTTCGCGATCAACGGGCGTCTCGAGCCGCTCGACGACTACATTGCGGGCCTCGAGCAGGACGACATCGACGACCTCTCGGCCGCGCTGCCCGGAGGTACCGTCGGCGGCGTCCAGTACCTCATGCCGCTCTCGATGCAGGGCAACCTCATCGTCTACGACGCAGCCGACTTCGAGGAGGCGGGCCTCGACCCCGATGCGCCGCCGACCACCTGGGAGGAAGTCCGTGAGGCCGCTGAGGCGCTCACCGTCCGCGATGCCTCCGGCACGATCACCCGGTCGGGCCTGCTCCTGCCGAGCCAGCCCATCGGACGCCAGCAGTCGTTCGCGGCGCTCCTCGCGTCCGCCGGCGGGAGCCAGCTGACCAGCGACGACCTCGAGTCGGCGTTCGCCTCGCCGGAAGGCGAGAAGGCGCTCGAGTTCTACACGAGCCTGTTCAGCGGTGACGATGCCGTCTCGTACCCGCTCGGTGCCGACTACATCAACGCTCCTGCCGCGCAGCAGCCGCTCGTGCTGGATACCGCCTCGATGACGATGCAGACGCCCAACGGCGCGAACCAGATCATCGCGGCCGCTCCCGAGCTCGACCTGCGCATCATGGATGCGGTTCCGTTCGAGGGCGTCGACGAGGGCTACACGCTCGGAGGCTCGGGCCCCGGCCTCATCCTCAACGCCGACAGCGAGGTCAAGGACCTCGGCTGGGCCTTCATCGAGTACATGATCTCGCCCGAGATCAGCGCCGAGTACGTCCAGGGCATCGGCGGTGTCCCCACCCGGGCCTCGGCCGCCGACACCGACTACGTGCAGAACAGCCCGGTGCTGCAAGCGTTCGTCGCCAACAGCTCGAACTTCCTGCCGAACCCGAACGTGCCCGGCTGGGTGCAGGTGCGTGACGCACTCGACAAGTACCTCGAGCAGGCGCTCAACGGCGTGACGTCGGCAGCGGACGCGCTCGCCGCGGCCAGCCCGGAGATCGACTCGATCCTCGAGTCGGCTCGCTAGGAGCTTCACCCACCATGTCAGTGAACTCAGTGCCTCCCGCCGCGACCTCCACGGTCGCGGCGGGGGGCGCCCGCCCGCCCCTGCCGCGTCGGCGCTGGAAGCGACAGCACGTCGTCGGGATGCTCTTCGTTCTTCCTGCCGCGCTCTACGTGCTCACCTTCCAGTTCGTCCCGGTCATCTACGGGCTCGTGCTGAGCTTCACCGACTACACGCCGCTCCGGCGCGGGGGCCCGGACTTCGTGGGCCTCGAGAACTACGCAGGGCTGCTCACCGACCCGGAGTACGGCAATGCCCTGCTCGTCACCGGTCGATACGTCCTCACGGTGCTGCCGATCACCGTCGCGATCGCACTCATCCTCGCGCTCCTCGTGAACCGCCCATTCCGCGGCGTCGGCATCTTCCGGTCGGCCCTCTACCTTCCCCACATCGTCTCGCTCACCTCGGTGAGTCTCGTCTGGCTCTGGATGTACTCGCAGAACGGGCTCGTGAACGAGGTGCTGAACCTCTTCGGCGCCACCGACCAGCTGTGGCTGCTCGACCCTGAATCCGCGCTCAACGCGGCTTCGGCGATGCGCATCTGGAAGGCACTCGGCAGCAACATGGTGCTCCTGCTCGCCGGGCTCCAGTCCATCCCGAACGAGCTCTACGAGGCGGGGCGCGTCGACGGAGCAGGACGCTGGGCTCTCTTCCGGTACATCACGCTTCCCGGCCTTCGACCGATGCTCGTCTACGTCGTCGTGATGGACATCATCTACCTGTCGCAGGGCTTCGCCGAGATCTTCATCCTCACCAGGGGAGGGCCGCTCGGGTCGACGACGACGGTGAACTACCTCATCTACACCGAAGCCTTCCAGTACAACGACTTCGGCTCAGCATCCGCGATGGCGTTCGTGCTGTTCGCGCTCATCATCGGGTTCTCCGTGCTCTCGGTGCGCTCGCTCGTCGGGAGGCAGAAGTGACCGCCACCGCGGCAGGCAGGAGCAGTTCGGTGCGATCAGTGCGACGCCGTCGCCGGATACGGGGCACGTCCCGCGTGCCGTCCATGATCTTCCTCTACCTGCTGTCGTTCCTCGTGCTCGTCCCGTTCATGTGGATGATCAGCATCGCCTTCACGCCCGAGGAGCAGGCCTTCGGGCAGGTGGCGCTCATCCCGACCGACCCGACCCTGGGCAACTTCGAGACGGCGTGGATCGACGCGAACATCTTCCGGGCCATGACCAACTCGGCGATCGTCGCGCTGACCGTCGTCCTGAGCAACAGCGTCATCGCCGTCATGGCGGGCTATGCCTTCGCGATGCTGCCCTTCCGCGGCAGCTTCGCGGTCTTCGTCACGATCATCTCGACGACGGCCATCCCCGTCTCGGTCACGCTCATCCCACTGTTCCTGATGGCGCGAGGGATCCCTCTGGCCGGCGGCAACGACATCTTCGGCCAGGGCGGCAGCGGACTGCTCGACACCCTCGCCGGCGTCATGCTGCCCTACCTCGTGCTGCCGATGAACATCTTCCTGGCGCGCCAGTACTTCTCCATGGCGCCCACCGAGCTCGCGGAGGCAGCTCGGATCGACGGAGCAGGGGAGTGGGCGATCTTCGCGCGCATCTACCTCCCGCTCGCCCGGCCGCTCATCGCGGTCGTCGCCGTCTTCTCCTTCGTCGGCGTGTGGGACGACTTCCTCTGGCCCCTCGTCGTGACCAACTCCGCTGAGGCGCAGACCGTCCAGCTCGCTCTGGCGCGCTTCCTCGCGACGGGCAACATCCAGTACGGGCCGCTCATGGCCGGTGCCGTCCTCGCGACGATCCCCGTCGTCATCCTCTTCCTGTTCAACCAGAGAGCCTTCGTGTCCGGTCTGGCCGACGGCAGCGTCAAGGGCTGATCGCCCCGTGAGAGAGGTACCCATGTTCACTGCACCCCGGTCTGCCGATCTGCTCGTCCTCGGCGGCGGCCTCGGCGGCACGGCCGCCGCGCTCACCGCCGCCCGACTGGGCCGCACGGTGATTCTCGTCGAGCGCGGCGATTGGCTCGGCGGGCAGCTCACGACCCAGGCGGTCCCGCCGGATGAGCACCCATGGGTCGAGAGCGAGCTCGGCTCTGAGAGCTACCGCGAGCTGCGCGACCGGATCCGCGAGCACTACCGACGCTTCTTCCCGCTCACCGAGGAGGCGCGCACTCGCGAGACCCTCAATCCCGGCATGGGCAATGTCTCGCGTCTCTGCCACGAACCCCGCATCGCAGCGCTCGTGCTGCACGAGATGCTCTCGCCCCACATCTCCTCCGGGCTCATCACGCTGCTCCACGGCTGGGAGGCGAGCAGCGTGACCACGCGCGGGCGACGGATCGAGTCGGTCATCGTCCGTCGGGGGAACGACGAGGTCGAGCTGACTGGCGCGATGGTCATCGACGCGACGGAAGAGGGGGAGTTCCTCGAGCTCGCCGGCCTGCCGTTCGTGGTCGGCGCCGAGGCGCGAGCTGAGACCGGCGAGCTGCACGCACCTGAGCGGGCCGATCCGATGGATCAGCAGGCCGTCACGTGGTGCGCAGCGGTCGAGTACCGCGCCGGCGAGAATCACACCATCCCGGAGCCGGCCGGCTACCAGCACTGGTTGACCACGGTCGACCCCCGCTGGCCCGGCCCGCAGCTCTCGTGGTCGGATGTCGTCCCGCACACCCTGGAGGAGCGCGTCAGGCCGATGTTCGCCGACTCGCCCGAGCGCGCCGTCCATGAGCGCGCCGACGACCTCTGGCACTATCGGCGCGTCGTCTCCAAGGCGGTTCTCCGCGATGAGTTCCCCGGCGGCGAGGTCACCATCATCAACTGGCCGCAGGTCGACTACTGGGAGCTGCCCTTCATCGGCGTCGACGCCGAGACCCGCGCGCGCGCCATCGACGGCGCCCGCGACCTCACGCTGAGCCTCGTGCACTGGATGCAGACGGCGGCTCCGCGGCACGACGGGGGCATCGGGTACCCGGAGCTGCGCCTCCGGGGCGACCTCACCGGCACGTCTGACGGGCTCGCCAAGGAGGCCTACATCCGCGAGTCGCGCCGCATCCGCGCCCTCTTCACCATCACCGAGGGCCACATCGGTCGGGAGATGCGAGGCGACGAAGCCGGGAGCGAGATCTTCGACGACAGCGTCGGTGTCGGCTACTACCGCATCGACCTGCACCCGTCGACCTCGGGCCGGAACTACGTCGACATCGCCTGCTTCCCCTTCCAGATCCCGCTCGGGGCGCTCATCCCGGCGGACTGCGACAACCTGCTCGCGGCCGCGAAGAACATCGGAACGACGCACATCACGAATGGCGCCTACCGCCTGCACCCGGTCGAGTGGTCGATCGGGGAGGCCGCAGGAGCGGCGGCCGTCCGAGCGCTCGACTCCCGCCTCACCCCTCGGCAGGTCCGTGAGTCCAGCAGCGAGCTGCGCGCCCTTCAGCGCTTGCTCTCCGACACGCTCGGTGCGACGCTCGCCTGGCCGGAGGAGATCCGCACCGGTGCGGAGAGCTTCGACCACGTTCCCCAGCCCGCCGCCAACCCCGCCTGAGAGGACCACCGTGCTCACCGACCTCGATGAAGCGGGGCTGCTCGCATATCGCAGCGCCGTGACCGACCCAGCCGATTTCGACGCGTTCTGGGCCGAGACCCTGGACGACGCGCAGCGTCATCCGCTCGACCTCGTCGTCGAGCAGGTCGAGGTCGGGCTCGCAACCGTCGATGTGTTCGACGTGACCTTCAGCGGGTTCGGCGGCCACCGCATCCGCGCGTGGCTGCACCTGCCGCGCATCGACGGCCCGCTCCCCGCCGTCGTGCAGTACCAGGGCTACGGCGGGGGCCGAGGGCACGCCTACCAGTCGCTGCTCTGGTCGGCCGCCGGCTATGCGCACCTGAGCATGGACTCACGAGGCCAGGGCGCGGGGTACAGCGCCGGAGCAACCGGCGACCCGGTCGGCACGAACGGCCCGACCACCCCGGGAGTCATGACGCGCGGGCTCGAGGCCCCGCACGACCACTACTATCGGCGCCTCATCACCGACGCCGTTCGCGCCGTCGATGCCGCACGCGCGCTCGAGCGCGTCGATGCCGCGCGAGTCGCGGTCGTCGGCGGCAGCCAGGGGGGCGGGCTCGCGCTCGCCGTCGGAGGACTGCGAAACGACGTGGCCGCGGTCGTCGCGCACGTCCCCTTCCTCTGCGACATCCGGCGAGCCAGCCGCATCACCGATGCGATGCCGTACAAGGAGCTCGGGAAGTATCTCGCGGTGCATCGAGGGTCGGCCGATCGGGTGTTCGCGACGCTCGCCTACTTCGATGGAGTCTCGTTCGCGCGCCGGATCGACGCTCCCGCGTTCCTGTCGGCGGCGCTCATGGATCCGACCTGCCCGCCCTCGACGGTCTACGGAGCCTTCCACGAGCTCCGCGGCGCGAAGGACATCGCGCTCTGGGAGTACAACGGACACGACGGCGGCGGCCACGACGACGACGAGCGGGCCGTCCGGGGCCTCGCGCGGGCGCTCGCGTGATCCGCCGGGAGCTCCATGAGGGGTGGATGCTGCGCTCCGCGGGCGGGCCCGTCCCGTCCTCGATCGCCGGGCGGGCGATCCCGGCGAGCGTGCCGGGCGTCGTCCACACCGACCTCCTGACCGCCGGACTCATCCCCGACCCGTATCTCGGGATGAACGAGCACGAGCTCACGTGGATCGGCCGCAGCCGCTGGCGTTACAGCCTCGACTTCGACTGGCACGATGACGGCATGCGCCGTCATGACCTCGCGTGTGACGGGCTCGACACGAGCGCCGTGGTGCGACTCAACGGCGTGGAGCTAGGCCGCGTCGCGAATCAGCACCGGCGATACCGCTTCGACCTGGCCGACGTGCTCGTGAGCGGCGCCAACCGGCTAGAGATCGAGTTCGATTCGGCGCTCGAGATCGTGGAAGAAGAGGCGCGGCGGGTCGGCGATCCTCCTCGTCCGCCGGTGTTCCCCCACCCCTTCTCGCTCCTGCGGAAGTCGGCGTGCAACTTCGGGTGGGACTGGGGGCTCGACGTCGTCACGGCCGGAATCTGGCGGCCGATCGCGATCGAGAGCTGGAACGGCACTCGGATCAGCGCCGTGCGAGCCTCTGCGCGCGCCGATCGCACGGCGACCGTGACGGTCGACCTCGAGGGCGACGGCGACTTCACCGCGACGATCGCCGGCGTGAGCGCGACGGGGCGCGGCTCGGTCGAGCTCGCGGTGTCGTCGGCTGAGCTGTGGTGGCCGCGGTCGCACGGCGCCCAGCCGCTCTACGACCTCGTCGTGGAGACGGATGACGATCGCGTCGTCCAGCGGGTCGGGTTCCGCACCGTGGAGATCGACTCCGCGGGCGGCGCGTTCGGCGTCCTGGTCAATGGCGAACCCGTGTTCGTGCGCGGCGCCAACTGGATCCCGGACGACGCCTTCCCGAGCCGCGTCGGTCGGGCCCGCATCGCGGCGCGCGTCACCGACGCGATCGAAGCGAACATGAACTTGCTGAGGGTCTGGGGCGGCGGCACGTTCGAGCACGACGACTTCTACGACGAGTGCGACGAGCGCGGTGTCCTCGTCTGGCAGGACTTCTTGTTCGCCTGCTCGGCATACCCGGAGGAGGAGCCGCTCTACTCGGAGGTCGCGGCCGAGGCCCGCGACGCCGTCGACCGCCTGGCCTCGCACCCCTCGATCGCGTTGTGGAACGGAGCGAATGAGAACATCTGGCAGCACGTCGACCTCGACTGGGACACGCAACTCGACGGTCGGACATGGGGCGAGCGCTATTACCTCGAGCTGCTGCCGAGCATCGTCGCGGCGCTCGATACCGACCGCCCGTACGTCCCCAACAGCCCCTTCTCGTGGAACTCGGAGAACCACCCCAACGATCCCTCCGACGGCCTTTGCCACCTCTGGGACGTCTGGAACGACCTCGACTACACCGCATACGCCGACCACAGCCCGCGATTCGTGTCCGAGTTCGGGTTTCAGGGACCTCCGGCCTGGTCGACGCTCACGCGCGCAGTCCACGACGAGCCGCTACGACTCGACGGGCCACAGCTGCTCTCGCACCAGAAGGCCGACGACGGCCAGGCCAAGCTCGCGCGCGGCCTCGCCCCGCATCTTCCCCCGGGCCGCGACTTCGTCGATTGGCACTGGGCAACGCAGCTCAATCAGGCTAGGGCTGTGCGGTTCGGCATCCGCCACTTCCGCAGCCTGGCCCCGTACAATCAGGGCTCGATCGTCTGGCAGCTCAACGACTGCTGGCCCGTCGTGTCGTGGGCGGCGGTTGACGGTGACGGCGTGCGCAAACCGCTGTGGTTCGCGCTTCAGGAGGTCTACGCCGACCGCATCGCGATCATCAGCGGCGACGAGATCGTCGCGATCAACGACAGCGCAGAGCCGCTCGACACGACGATCGAGGTCGTCCGTGCGACCGGACGCGAGTCCGTGACGGTCTCGCTCGGGGCGCGGTCGGTGCGTCGGATGCCGCTCCCGAGCGGCTCGGGGTGGGTCGCCCTCCGCAGCGACGAGCTCGAGGGAGATCTCCGGCTCGCGGGAGAACCCGTCGATATCGATCTGTCCGCACCACGCATGACCACTCACGTTGATCGGACGGCGAACGGCTACCGAGTGACGGTGACGGCGGCTGAGCTCATCGTTGACCTCTGCCTGTTCCCCGACCGCATTCAGTCGACGGCGACCGTCGATCGATCGATGGTGTCTCTCATTCCCGGCGAGAGCGCGACGTTCGAAGTCGCCGTGCAGGGCGACATCGATCCGACGCTGCTCACGGCCGCGCCGGTGCTCCGGAGCGCCAACGACCTGTTCGGCTAGCCGCGCAGTCGGCGGCAGAGATCGGCGAGCTGGGCGAGCTCCGCGGGGGCGAGCGAGCCGCCCACCCGGCGCGCGATCGAGTCGGCGTGGACGACCGCGACCCGCTTGAAGAGCTCCCAGCCCTCGTCGGTGAGGGCGGCGATCGTGCCGCGGGCGTCGGACTCGTCGGGGAGTTTCTCGACGAGCCCGCGCGCGGCCAGCCGGTCGATGAGCCGCGAGACGCTCGGCTGGCTGAGCAGGAGGTGCGGGATGAGGTCGCGGATGCGCATCCGACGCTCGGGCGCCCGGCTGAGGTTGAGCAGCACGTCGTACTCGGTGAACGAGATCTCGGTCGTCGGGAACTCTGCCGTGAGCTGCCGCAGCACGGAGACCTGGGCGCGGAACAGCGCCTCCCAGGCGTCGATGGCCAGCGACTTGTCGGTCATGGCATTACTCTATGCACACGCATGCTCGTGCGGGTCGATGACATGACAAAGGCCCGGCCGCCGAGGCGAGCGACCGGGCCTTTCCCTTGCACCAAGAGTGTCCTGCAATCACATTCCGCGTTCGCTGCCACAGCAAACAACTAACGCTCGATCAATGTATAACGGTGAGGTAACGGTGTCTAGTTATCTGTTCGTTATTTTTCTGCGAGATCACCCAGAGCGGCTCAGGGGCGCTGCGGGGGGCGGTTCGGGTCGCTCGAACCCGGCACCGGGGGGAGCTTCTGCGTCGGGTCTGCGCTGCCCGCGGTCGACGTGCTCTTGGCGGGACGCGTCGCGGTCGTGCTGCTCGACGAGTCGGAGCGCAGCTCGTCGGCCTTAGCGCGCAGCTGCTCCTTCGCGCTCGGGCTCGAGCTCGCCTCCTCCTTGATCCGGGGCGCCTCAGCCTCGGCCTTCGACAGCCATCCCTCCCAGCGCGCCTGCATCGGCTTGATGAGGCCGCCACCGGCTCCGACGACGATGACGCCGCCGATGATCGCGAGCACCGTGATGAGCACGGGCGTCGTGACGGTCGTGGCGATCTCGACCTGGTTGAGCGCCGCGGTGATCCCGAGGAAGAGGATGAAGATGCTCGCGATGTTCGCGATGACCCTCCCGTACGAGAGGCCGCCGAGCATCCCCTGGATCAGGGTCTTCGCCCCGGCCGCGATCGCCGCGGCGACGATGACGATGATGATCGCGACGATGACGCGCGGCAGGAAGGCGATGATGCCCTCGAGCAGGTCGCTCACCGGGTTCGGCCCGAAGACGCCGAAGGCGAACTGCAGGACGAAGAGGACGAGCGTGTAGTAGACGATCTTCGAGATGATGTCGCTCGCGTCGAACTTGGATCGGTCGAGGGCCTTCTTCACGCCCCCGCGCTCGACGAGGCGGTCGAAGCCGACGCGCTCGAGCAGCTTGTCGAGGCCCTTCGCGATGAGCTTCGCGATGATGAGCCCGACGACGAGGATGATGATGAAGAGAAGGAGCTTGGGCAGGAAGTCGATGACATTCGCGAGCCCGTCGCGAACGATGACGTTGACGTCATTCATAAGAAACCTTTCGATGAGTGCGGTGCTCGTCGAGACTGGCCCCCGGACGGGGGGCGCGGGCAGGGGCTTGCGCTCGGCGCGATCGTGCCCCACCATCGCGCGCCCGCGGCGGTCGAACGCGTTCTAGAAGAAGTCGGGAGACGGCGTCGAGGAGTACGTGATCGACACGTCGGCGTGACGGTCGAACCGGTACCCGGCGCCGCGGACTGTGCGCACGATGTCCTCGTAGCCGCCGAGCTTGGAGCGCAGGCGGCGCACGTGCACGTCGATCGTGCGCTCGTTCGGCACGTCCCCGTCCTCATCGGAGCCCTCAGACCACAGCGACGAGATGAGCTCGCTGCGGTCGATCGTGCGGCCCTCGCGGAGCACCAGGTACTGCAGGAGCTCGAACTCCTTGTAGGTGAGCGACGCCGTCTCGCCATCGAGCACCACGCGCTTGCGCGAGATGTCGATGACGACGCCGGGCACGATGCGCTCGGTGGGCGACTCGGTGCGGCGATAGCGGGCGAGCGCCGCGGGATCCTGCAGGGCCAGGCGCACCACCTCGACGTCGCGGCCGCCCGCGCCGGTCGGGGCGAGAGCGACGGCGGCGTGCGTCTCGGCGCTCGGGGCGAGCTCGGCGGTCACGCGCTTGAGCTCGCTCACCAGGCGACCCAGGTCGATGCCGGCCGCGGCGGCCTTGCGCTCGTCGAGGCCCACGTAGAGCACGAAGCCGCGGGCCTCCGTTCCCGACGGCACCGCGCGCTGACGCGAGGCGTCACCGGTCGCGGGCCGGGCGGTCTCGGCGGAGTCGAAGGGCTCGGCGCTCGCGGAGAGGCGGGGGTCGTGTCGGTCGGTCATCGGTGTCCGATGCGGGAGGCGATCAGCGGCGGGCGGGCGGCGGTCACGCGCGCGGTCGACGACGATCGTCCGTGCGCCGCGGCATCATGCCGGCGTTCCCAGGGGCCTCGAAGGAGGTCGGGGGCAGCGCGTGGACGGTCATGCCCGACAGTATCCTCGCCGCGCTCGCGCGCGGTCAAGGCGCCCCGCCGCCACCGCGACACACGACGACACACGCGAGCGCGGTTCGCGATCGAAGGAGCGGGAGGCGCTCAGCCGACCGTTCCGTAGAGGCGATCGCCGGCATCCCCGAGACCGGGCACGATGTAGCCGTGCTCGTTGAGGCGCTCATCGAGAGCGCCGAGCACGATCGTCACGTCGCGGCCCTCGACGGCCTTCTCGATCGCGGCGAGTCCCTCGGGGGCGGCGAGCAGGCAGATCGCGGTGACGTCCTGCGCGCCGCGGTCGAAGAGGTACTCGATGGCCGACAGCAGCGAACCGCCCGTCGCGAGCATGGGGTCGAGGACGAAGCACTGCCGGTTCGACAGGTCGTCGGGCAGGCGCTCGGCGTAGACGCTCGGCTCGAGGGTCTCCTCGTTGCGCACCATGCCGAGGAACCCGACCTCGGCGCTCGGCACGAGCTTGACCATGCCGTCGAGCATGCCGAGGCCCGCGCGCAGGATCGGCACGATGAGCGGTCGCGGCTCGGCGATCGCGAGGCCGACGGTCTGGGTCACGGGGGTCGTGATCGTGACCTCCTCCACGCGCACGTCGCGCGTCGCCTCGTAGGCGAGGAGGGTCACGAGCTCCTCCGTCAGCGCGCGGAAGGTCGGCGAGGGCGTGCGCTCGTCGCGGAGCACCGTGAGCTTGTGGGTGATCAGAGGGTGGTCGGCTACGTGCACTCGCATAGGCTCAATCTAACGGAGGTGGCGATGACCGCAGTGTCCGAGCGCGACCGCGAGGCCATGCGCGCGGCGCTCGTCGAGGCCCGCGCGGCGCTCGCCACCGCCGACGTCCCCGTCGGAGCCGTCGTGCTCGACGCGCAGGGTCGCATCATCGGTCGGGGGCGGAACGAGCGCGAGCGCCTCGCCGACCCGACCGCCCACGCTGAGATCGTCGCCCTGCGCGAAGCGGCCGCGGCATCCGGCGACTGGCAATTGAGCGGATGCACGCTCGTGGTCACTCTCGAGCCCTGCGTCATGTGCGCCGGGGCCATCCTGTCGGCGCGCATCCCGCGCGTCGTCTTCGGCGCGTGGGACGACAAGGCCGGGGCGGCCGGGAGCGTGCTCGACGTGCTGCGCGACCGCAGCCTGCCGATCCGCGTCGCCGAGGTCGTGGGCGGGGTGCTCGCGGAGGAGAGCGCGGCTCTGCTCAGCGAGTTCTTCCGGGCGCGGCGCTGAGCCCCGGCTCGATGTAGATGACGCGCGCGTGCGGCACGGCCTCGCGCAGCTCGGCCTCGAGGGCGTTGATCGACTCGGCGACCTGCTCGATCGGCTCGCCGCCGTCGAACGTGACCTTCGCCGCGACGAGCAGCTCGTCCGGCCCCAGGTAGAGCGTCTTCATGTGGATCAGGCGTGACACCGCCCCGTGCCCGGAGATCACGGCGCGGATGCGCGCGTCGTCCTCCCGGGAGGCGCCCTCGCCGACGAGCAGGCTCTTCGTCTCGATGCCCAGCACGATCGCCACGAGCACGAGGAGCAGCCCGATCATGATCGTCCCGATCGCGTCCCACAGGGAGTCGCCCGTGAGGATGGTGAGCCCCACGCCGATCAGGGCGAGAACCAGGCCGAGCAGCGCGGCGACGTCCTCCAGGAGGACGACCGGGAGCTCGGGCGACTTCGCCCGACGGACGAACTGCACCCACGACTGATCGCCGCGAACCTGGTTCGACTCGCGGACCGCGGTGCGCAGCGAGAAGCTCTCGAGCGCGATGGCGATGACGAGCACGACGATCGGCAGCCACGCGTTCTCGAGCGGGTGCGGCTCGCGCAGCTTGGCGATGCCCTCGTAGAGCGAGAAGACCCCGCCGACCGAGAACAGGATGATCGCCACGACGAACGCGTAGACGTACCGCTCGCGCCCGTAGCCGAAGGGATGCTCGGTGTCGGCCTCCCGCCGCGACCGGCGCCCGCCGATCAGCAGCAGGAGCTGGTTGCCGGCGTCGGCGACGGAGTGCACGCTCTCGGCGAGCATCGCGCTGGAGCCCGAGACGAGGAACGCGATGAACTTGGTCACCGCGATCCCGGTGTTGGCGAGCAGTGCGGCGATGATCGCCTTCGAGCCTCCCGAGGCGCTCATCGCGTCCTCATCACCAGAAGACGGCGAGGACGACGTTGACGAGCGCGAGCCCGCCCGCCGCGTGGAAGAACGGCTTGATCGAGCGGTCGTTGCTGCCCGAGCGCGCCTTGCGCCAGCCTAGGAGCGCCGCGACGAAGACGACGATGGCGATCACGAGCTTCGTGATGATCTTCGCGTAGTCGAGGTCGCGGTCGAGACCCTCGGCGAGACCGGTGAGGAGGATGCCGGTGACGAGCTGCGTGATCGCCCCGCCGAGGACGGCGGTGATCGCGAAGCCGTCGTTCCTTCGCATCTGCAGCAGGAAGGGGCCGATGATCGCCGCGAGACCGATCACGTGGCCGACGACGAGGAACGAGTAGAGGAACTCCATGACGTGATCCTGGCAGAGCCGCTAGTCGGCGCCGCGGATGACGATGACGTCGGTCGGCGTGTCCATGTCGTCGCGCGGTCCCGCGACGTCCGGCTCGAGCACGATCGCCGAGATGGTGGGGGCGGCGGCGCGGATGCCCGCCTTCACCTCGCGCAGCACGGCGACGACATCGGCGACCGGCGTGGAGGGCCCGAAGCCGAGGACGGCGGTGACGAGCGCGCCGCTGCCGTGACGGTGGATGACGACCTCGCCGACGCTCTGCACGCCCGGCGTGAGGACGAGCACCTCGCGGATCGCGGCGGCCTCGCGCGGGTCGACACCCTGCGCCGAGGTGCCGTTCCCGGCGCCCTGCGCCGCGACTCCCCGGGCCGTCGTGCTGTCTCCGGTCGCGCTCATGCCTTCGCCCTCCATCGGTCGATCCGCCGCTTGCCGTAGGTCCTCCAACCTACACTCGTGGCATGAGCTCGCCACTGCCGTCCACGGCCATCCTGGGAACCGGCTCGATGGGAGGCGCGATCCTCGCCGGACTCCGCCGTCCCGAGGTCGCGGTCGAGGGCGTGCGCGTCACCACGCGCACCGAGGCCTCCGCGGCCGCCCTGCGCGCGCAGGGCGTCGAGGCCCGAGCGATCGAGCACGACAGCGCGGCGAACGACTGGGCCGTCGAGGGCGCCCGGGTCGTCGTGCTCGGTGTGAAGCCCGTGCAGATCACCGGCCTGCTCGCCGAGGTCGGGCCCGCGCTCGACCCGGGCGCGCTCGTCGTGAGCGTCGCCGCGGGCGTCACGACCGCGGCGATGGAGGCGGTCGTCGCGAACCCGGTGGTGCGGGCGATGCCGAACACGCCGTCGCTCATCGGCCGCGGGGTGACCGGTATCAGCGCCGGGTCCCGCGCCGATCGCTCCGAGCTCGCGCTCGCGACCGCGCTCTTCCGCACCGTCGGCACTGTGATCGAGCTCCCCGAGTCGCAGATCGACGCGCTCTCGACCGTATCGGGCTCGGGCCCGGCCTACGTCTTCCTCCTCATCGAGGAGCTCACCCGCGCCGCGCAGTCCCTCGGCTTCGACGACGACGTCGCCCGGCTCATGGTGCAGGAGACCTTCCTCGGCGCCACCCTCCTGCTCGAGTCGACCGGCGCCGACCCCGAGGAGCTGCGCCGCCGGGTGACGAGCCCCAAGGGCACCACCGAGCGCGCGATCGCCGTCATGCAGGAGGCCGACCTCGCCGGGATGTTCGAGCGGGCGACGGCCGCGGCGCTCGCTCGAGCCCGCGAGCTCGCCGCCGGCGCGTAGAGGGGTCTAGCTGTCGAGCGAGGCGAACCGGTCGATGTCGGCCTCGGTGCCCGAGACGATGATGAGGTCGTGGTTCGAGACGACCGTCTGCTCGGTCGCGTAGGTGAACGGCTTGCCCGGGCTCTTCACGCCGACGACCGTGATGCGGTACTTCGAGCGCACCTCCGACTCCGTCAGCGACAGGCCGCGGATGGGCTTCGGCGGGTACATCTTCACGAGCACGAAGTCGTCGTCGAACTCGATGAAGTCGATCATGCGGCCCGAGACGAGGTGCGCGACGCGCTCGCCGGCCTCGGCCTCGGGGTAGATGACGTGGTTCGCGCCGATGCGGGCGAGGATCTTGCCGTGCGACTGGCTGATCGCCTTCGCCCAGATCTGCGGGATCTTGAGGTCGACGAGGTTCGCGGTGATGAGCACGCTCGACTCGATCGACGACCCGGTCGCCACGACCGCGATCGAGAAGTCCTGCGCGCCGATCTGCCGGAGGGCGTCGATCGAGCGGGCGTCGGCCTGCACGGCGTGCGTGACGCGCTCGGCCCACTTCTGCACGAGGTTCGGGTCCTCGTCGACGGCGAGCACCTCACGGCCGAGCCGTTGCAGCTGCCCCGCGGTCGCGGCGCCGAAGCGGCCGAGCCCGATCACGAGGACGGGGGCGTCGTGGCGGATGCGCTCAACCAACGATGGGCCTCTCTTCCGGGCGGCGATAGAGCTGCCGGCGGTGGCTCGCGGCGAGCGCCGCGGCGAGGGTCACTGTACCAACGCGCCCCGCCCACATCGTGGCCGCGAGCACGTACTTCGCGGGTTCGGCGAGCTCGGGGCCCGTCAGGCCCGTCGAGAGCCCGCACGTGGCGAAGGCGGAGATGACGTCGAACAGGACGAGATCCAGCGGAGCCTGGGTGATGTGCAGCACCGCGATCGACGCCGCCGACACGATCGTCGCCCCCCACAGCACGACGCTCACGGCGAGACGCAGGACGTCGACGGGGATGCGGCGCTCGAAGGCCTCCATGTCCTTCACGCCCCGCGCCTCGGCGAGCGCGGCCAGGAACAGCACCGCGAGCGTCGTCACCTTGATGCCGCCCGCGGTCGAGGCAGAGCCTCCGCCGACGAACATCAGCATGTCCATGACGAGCAGTGTCGAGCCGTTCATCGCGCCGACGTCGACGGTCGCGAGGCCGCCCGATCGCGTCATCATCGACATGAACCCCGCGGTGAGCGGTCGGTTCCACGGGTCCTGGCCGCCCAGCGTGCCCTCATTGCCCCACTCGAGCAGACCGATCGCGATCCAGCCGAGGGCGAGGAGGATGAGGGTCGTGGTGAGCGTGAGCTTCGCATGCACCGAGAGGCGGGCGCGCGACTTCACCCACCGCGCGAGCGCGAAGATGACGGGGAACCCGATCGCGCCGAGGAAGACGGCGATCGACAGGACCGACAGCATCCAGATGTCGCTCGCGAAGATCTCCATCCCCTGCGGGAACGGGACGAAACCGGTGTTGGTGAAGGCCGAGAGCGCGAGGTAGAAGCCCATCCAGATCGCCGACCACGCGTCGAACCCCTCGATGAGCAGGCGCGGCACGACGAGCGCGGTGATCGCCAGCTCGATGATGATCGCGCTCGCGGCGACGGTCGCGAGCAGCGTGCCGATCTCGCCGAGGCGCACGGCCTGCGACTCGGAGACGGGCCCCGCGTGCACGCGCGAGGGATTCGTGTCGGAGGCCGCGACGAGCTTCGCCCGGAGCCCCATGCGCTTCGCCACGACGAGGCCCAGGATGCTCGCCATCGTGAGCACGCCGATGCCGCCGATCTGCATCGCGAGGACGATGACGACGTTGCCGAAGATCGACCAGTGCGACGACATGTCGACGACGGTGAGCCCCGTCACGCAGATCGCCGAGACGGCGGTGAAGAGGGCGTCGGCGAGGGGGGTCCACTCCCGTTCGCCGACGCGGGCGATCGGCAGCGAGAGCAGCGCGGTCGTGATGAGGATGAGCGCTGTGAAGACGACGATCGCGAATCGGGCGGGCGAGGATGTCGTGACGTTCGCGAGCGCGGACCGCAGCGCTCGCAGCGGGCCGACCCCGTCATCGCGGCGCACGCCCGACCGGGTCGCAGTGGACATCCTCATCTCCCCTCGGCCCGCGGGCCGGTGTCATGGTACTCCCGCGCCGGGCTGACTAGCCTTGACCCATGGCCGACATCTTCGATGTGATCGCCGACGCCACGCGTCGAGAGCTGCTGGAGCACCTGCGCGAGGCGGCGCTCGTCTCCTCGAGCGGCGAGCTGAGCGTGGGCGAGCTCGTCGACCGGATGGACGCGACGCAGCCGACCGTCTCCAAGCACCTGAAGGTGCTGCGCGATCACGGTCTCGTGCACGTGCGCGACGAGGGTCAGCACCGCTACTACCGCATCGATGTGGAGCCCCTGGAGGAGGTCGAGGACTTCCTCCTGCCGTTCCTGGCTCTCGACGACGCCGAGTCGGGCGCGAGCGTCCCGATCTTCGCCGCGTGGGCCGGAGCCGACGTCGAGCAGGCCGGCAGCTCCGTCGGCCGCGCCGCCGCCGATGCCTCGTACCGGGCGCGCTCGGCCATCCAGGGGGCCCAGGGGCGCCTCGCCGACGTGCAGGAGCAGCTGCACGACGTGCAGGAGAAGGTCACCCGCCGCCTCCAGTGGCGCCGCGACGAGCGCTGAGACAGCCCCCGTTCGGGTCGCTTTACACCCGCCACACCAGCCCCTACAGTTTCAACGCGCGACCCCGTCAGCCCGGCGGCTCGCGCGTGGACGAAGGACACAGCGGATGACCCGTGATCTCTCTGAGGTGCGCTTCCTCACCGTGGCCGAGGTGGCCGACATGATGCGCGTCTCCACCATGACGGTCTACCGCCTCGTGCACGCCGGCGAGCTGCCCGCGATCCGCTTCGGGCGCTCCTTCCGCATTCCCGAGTCGGCCGTCGCCGCGGCCGTGCGCCCGCCCGTCGCCGACGTCGGCTGAGCTCGGGCGGGCGATCGCCCGCCCGCCGCCTCCTCGCCATCCCGCCGCGTCTCCGCCCGCCCGCACGGCGCGCCTGGTGCCTGCGCTAGACTTCTGCGGTACATGACCGGGTCTGAACGGGCCACCGGTTCGTTCAGGCTGAAGATCAGAGGTTTTTCATGGGTTCTGTCATCAAGAAGCGCCGCAAGCGGATGGCGAAGAAGAAGCACCGCAAGCTGCTGCGCAAGACGCGTCACCAGCGTCGCAACAAGAAGTAGAGCATCCGCTCACCGCAAGCGCTCGACCCTCGGGTCGGGCGCTTTCGCGTTGACGCCGGCGCTGCGCGACCAGTCAGGCGCGCCGGCCGTCGCCGGGCTCGTCCTCGTGCGGGTCTCCCTGCGCCTCGCGCCGATCGTCTCGGCGGCCCGAGCGCAGCACGGCGCGGGCCTCGCGGCGGATGCGCTTGCGCGCCGCGCGGACGCTCGCCGCTCCGGCGGTGAGCACGGGCCAGGCGTGCGCCCGTGCGTGTCGCGACAGTGCGGTGTCGGGGTTGACGACGACCCGGTTGCCGACGAGCGCGAGCAGGGGGATGTCGTTGCGGCTGTCGCTGTACGCCCAGCAGTCGGCGAGCCTCGCCCCGCGCTCGGCCGCGAGCGCCTCCGCGACCTCGGCCTTGCGCGCGCCGTGCATGATCGCTCCGTCGAGCTCGCCCGTGAACACGCCGCCCCGGCTGCGGATGCGCGTGCCGACCGCCCCGGTCAGGCCCAGCCGCTGCGCCATCACGCTCGCCATCGCCTCCGGGGTCGCACTGAGCAGCCACACCTCGTGGCCCTTCGCCCGGTGCTCGCGCGCGAGCGCGACCGTCTCGGGGATCAGGCGCTGGTGGATCGAGCGCTCGTAGCTGTCGACGGCCAGGCGCGTGAGCTCGCCCTCCGTGCGGCCGGCGACGAGCGCGAGAGCGCGCTCGCGGACCGAGAGCTGGTGGCGCGTGTTCTCGCCGACGGCGATGAATCGGGCCTGCGCCCAGACGAATCCGAGCACATCGCGCAGCCGGATGAAGCCTTCGCGCCACGCGGCGGTGCCGATGTGGAAGATGCTCGCGCCGCGCATGAGCGTGTTGTCGATGTCGAAGAACGCGAGGATGGGCGTCGGCGACGGGGAGTCGGCGGCGCTGCCGGGCGAGGTGGACATCCCTGCCAGCATACGTCCGGCCGTAGGCTGGGCTGGTGCCCGCGACGACCGTGACGCTGCTCAGCCGACCCGGCTGCCACCTGTGCGACGACGCGCGCGCGATCGTGACCCGCGTCGTCGGGGAGGTCGGCGGCGTCGGATTCGAGGAGCGCAGCATCCTCGACGACGAAGCTCTGCTGGAGCGCTACCGCGACGAGATCCCGGTCGTGCTCATCGACGACGCCGTGCACACCATCTGGCGGGTCGACGAGACCCGCCTCCGTTCCGCACTTCTGGAGGATCAGTGATCAGGCACATCGTCTCGTGGACTCTGCAGGCTCCCGACGCGGAGGGCAGGGCCGCCGCGATCGAGGGGATGCGCTCGCGGCTCGAGCCGCTCGTCGGCGTGATCCCCGGGCTGCGGTCGCTCGTCGTGCGCGGCGACATCGGCCAGGTCGACGCGAACTGGGACGTCGTGCTGGTCTCGGAGCACGACGACGCCGAGGCGCTCGCCGCCTACCAGGCGCACCCCGACCACGTCGCCGTCGGCCCGTTCGTGCGGAGCGTCGTCGCCGACAAATCGTGCGTCGACTACGAGTTCTGAGCCCCGGGCTCTGAGCTCCGGACGGGACTGAGCGAGCATGTGCGGTCGGTACGCGAACACCAAGAGCGGTGAGGAGCTCGGCCGCTACTTCGAGGCCGATGAGGTCGACGAGGTGCGCCTGCCGCCGAGCTGGAACATCGCGCCGACGCAGCGGGTGTTCGTCGTCGTCGACACGGTGCCGAAGGATCTGGCCGGTTCGGGCGCCGACGCGCCGGTCGCTCGCCGCGTGACGACCGCGCGCTGGTCGCTCGTGCCGCGGTTCGCCAAGGAGCTCGCGTCGAAGTACCCGACCTTCAACGCCCGCAGCGAGACCGCGGCCGAGAAGCCGACCTTCCGATCCTCGGTCGTGCGCAGCCGCGCGATCGTCCCGGCGGACGGCTACTACGAGTGGCTCACGGTCGGGAAGACCAAGACGCCGTACTTCGTCACCGACCCGGAGGAGGGCGAGCTCGCCTTCGCGGGGCTGTACTCGTGGTGGCGGCCGCCGGTCGCCGAGGGGTCGAAGGGCACCGAGCCGGAGCCGTGGATGCTGACCGCCACGATCCTGACGCGGGCGGCGGCGGGGCCGGCGGCGCGCATCCACGATCGGATACCGGTGATGCTGCCGCGCTCGGAGTGGGACACCTGGCTCGACCCCACGATCGCCGGCGACCACGCGCTCGTGCAGCACGCGGTCGCGGCGTCGCAGCCCGTGATCGAGCGGCTCGCGGTGCACGAGGTCGCGCCGCTGCGCGGCGACGGGCCCGAGCTCATCGCACCGCTCAACCCGCTGTAGGCGCGATCAGGGCGCGGGGCAGGCGGACCACAGCCCGCGGCCGGCGTCGCGCGCTTCTCGCTCAGCGGCCTGCAGCTCGGGCCAGTAGCGGTCGTTGGGCTCGACGCGCAGCGCCTCGGCGTAGCCCTGCGCGACGAGCTCGAGGTTGATGAGCGTGCCGTCGGCGGCGTAGAGGTACATGAGCTCGCGCTCGTAGCGGTCCTGCGGGTCGCGGTCGTAGGCGTAGCCGACCTCGCTGCCGACGGGCGCGAGCGCCTCGAGCGCGGCCGTCGCCTCCGGCCCGAAGCACTCGAGAGGGTCGCGCACCTCGGGGGTGTCGAGCCCGATGAGCCGCACGCGCAGCTCGTCGCCGCCGACGCGCAGGCGCACGGTGTCGCCGTCGGTGATCGACGCGATCGTGCCCGTGCCGGTCGGCTCGCCGAGAGAGCCCGAGCCGCCGCCCGACCCGCCGCCCGTGCCCGTGCCCGGTGCGCCGGGCACCCCGCGGTCCGGCTCGCGCAGCTCGACCGGGAGGGGCGAGCAGCCCGCGAGCGAGCCGAGCACGAGCAGCGCGGCGAGCGCGAGGGCGGAGGAGCGGGGCACGCTGTGAGGCTACCGGGGCGCATCCGACATCGACGCGGCCGGACGTATGCTGGCGCCGACGGAAGGACCCGCCGTGACCGACGACCGCTCACCCGGAATCGACCCGCGATTCCCCGAGGTCTACCAGCGCGCGGGCGCCGACGCGCCGATGACCGCCCCGGTCCGCCGCGCGCCCGCCCGAGCCGCCGACCCCCGCCCCGTGCTCGATGAGGGGATGGTGGCGCCGAGCGCCGCTCCCGGCCCGCGCGGCCAGGCGGCGCCGAGCGTCGCGGCGCGCGCCGAGAAGCCGGAGCGCTCGCTCGAGCTCGTCGTCGTCGGCAACCCGTGGCTCCGCGCGCTGTGGATCGTGGGCGGGGCCACGCTGCTGCTCGGCATCGGCGCGATCCTCTACGCGCAGAACGCCTTCCTCGACGCGAGCACCTCGGGCTTCGACCGCGCCGCGCTCGTCCTCCCGACGATCGCGAGCGAGCTCTCGGGGCCGCTCGTGACGGGCGGCGTGCTCGCGCTCGTGGCCGCGACGTGCCTGCGCATCGCGGCATGGCGGCCGAAGGGGTACCGCACGCTCGAGCCCGACGCGCAATAGGTCGGTTGGCAGCAGCGCAGCCGGCGGCGGCTCAGCGCTGGCAGGTCGGGCAGTAGAACGTCTGCCGCTCGGTCAGGGCGTCGTCGCCGAGCATCCCCATCCGGATGCGGGTGCCGCACCGCCGGCAGGGCTCGTGCTCGCGATGCGCGACCCAGACCCGCTTGCCGCGGCGGGTGTCGCCCGTCGTGACGCGCTCGACGCGGTCGCGGTTGGCGCGGATGAGACGCACGCCGAGGTCCAGGACGGCCCCGGCATCCGTCTGCCCGATCGGAGTCTCGGGAAGGATGCCGCGGAGGAACAGCACCTCGTTGCGGTAGTCGTTGCCGAGCCCGGCGACGTTCCGCTGATCGAGCAGAGCGAGGCCGATCGGCCGCTGGGGGTCGGCGGTGAGGCGGCGGAGGGCCTCGTCGCGGTCGAACGCCGGACCGAGCGGGTCGGGGCCGAGATAGCCGACGATCGACTCCTCGTCGCGGGTGGGCACGAGCTCGAGCTCGCCGAGCGCGAAGCCGACGGCCTGCCAGCCGGTCTCGTTGGCGCCGTCGGGCGCCGCGCCCACCTCGAGCACCATGCGCGCCTCGAACGCCGGTCGTCGCCACCGGCTGCCGGGCCGGTAGACGTGCCACGAGCCCTCCATCTTGAGGTGCGAGTGCACGGTCGTCTCACCGATGCGCATGAGCAGGTGCTTGCCGATCGCGACGACCTCATGCACGGTCTGCCCGCTGAGGTCGACTGTCGCGAACGCCGGCACGCGGATGTCGCACCGCGTCACCTCGCGCCCCGCGAGCACCTCGTTCAGGCGCCGCGCGGCGCGGTGGACGGTATCGCCCTCGGGCACGTCGCCTCCTCCCCGGCCCGGCCTAGATCCGCAGCCGCAGGCCCTGCGGCGTCGCGACGAAGCCCGCCTCCTGCAGCGCCTCGGCGAACGGGGTGCCGAAGACGCTCGCGCCATTGACGCGCTCGATCCGCAGCGAGCGCAGGCGGGCGCGCACGACGGCGGCGAGCTCGGTCGCGGCCGCCGCGAGCGACGCGGGCTCATCGGTGAAGGTCAGTGCGCTCTTGCCGCCGCGCTCGAGGTAGGCGGCGAGGTGCCCGTCGACGAGGGCGACGAGGGCTCCGGCCTTGCGCCCGGGCCGGTGCGCGGGCGTGCCGACGACGGGGTCGTCCGCGGCGCCCGGCCACGGCAGGGCCGCGCCATACGGGTTGGCGGGGTCGGTCGCGGCGAGGACGAGCGGCGCCAGGGCGGGGGCCGCATCCTGATCGCGCACGAAGGTGCGCAGCCGGTCGACCGTCGCGGGCGTGCCGAACTGCGCCGCGCCGAGGTGCTCGACGAAGTAGCCGCGGCGCACGCGCCCGGCCTCCTCCATGCGCGCGAGCACCTTGTACATGAGCGCGAAGCCGCCGCGCACGTTCTCGGCCTGCACGGCACCGCGAGTGACGACGCCGTACCGCTCGAGCAGGCTGTCGGCGAGGTGCGCGCCGCGGCGCGTGGGGTCGAGGTCGCGGTCGGGCAGGAGCGACCAGCGACCCGCTGTCGATGGCGGGCCCGAGCGGGCGGGCATCGTCGGGCGGGCGTAGCCGCGGTACGCGCGCGGTCGCGGCGCCCGTGCCGCGGTCGGGCGCTTCGAGCAGCCGAGCATCGCGCGCACCGGCGCGAAGGTGTCGTTCGTGATGAGCCCCGCCCAGACGAGCTGCCACAGGTCGTCGGCGAGGCGCGCGTCGTCGGTCGCTCCGGTCGCGTCGGCGAGCTGGCGGAAGAAGAACCCGCCGCCGCCCGCGAGCACCGAGAGGATGCCCTCCTGCCGCTCGGTCGCGCCGGCGTCGGCCTCGAGGGCGGTCGGCTCGGCGAGGCTCAGAGGCGCGAGGTGCGGCAGGTGGATGCTCAGCCAGCCGTCGCTGCCCGGCAGCGACCCGCCGCCCGACCAGACGAGCTCGCCGCTCGCCATGAGCTCGTCGAGCCACGCGGGCGAGTAGTCGCGCACGCGGCTCGGCAGCACGAGGGTCTCCCACGCCGAGGCCGGCAGCGCGACGCCCTGCAGCTGCTCGGCGGCCTGCAGCACGCCGTCGATGCCGCGCAGCGCGCCGCCGCCCGTGCCGCCCCCGCGGCCGAGGTGCTGCCACGCGGGCAGGAAGCGGCCGAGCGCGCCCGCGCTCACGGGCTCGATCTCGGCCCGCAGGGCGGCGAGGCTGCGGCTCCGGAGGCGGCGGAGCACCTCGGCGTCGACCCACTCGGTGCCGGAGGACCCGGGCCGGAACTCGCCCTCGATGACGCGTCGGTCGCTCGCGAGCCGGCGCAGGGCATCCGTCACGACCGCGATGCCCAGCCCCAGCCGGTCGGCGACGTCGTGCGCCGTGAAGGGGCCGTGCGTGCGGGCGAAGCGCGCGACGAGGTCGCCGAGCGGGTCGGGCACCGGATCGAGGAACGCGCTCGGCACGCCGTGGGGGATGGGCGTACCGAGAGCGTCGCGCAGGCGCGCGGCGTCCTCCACCACGGCCCAGCGCTCGGCGCTCGCGCCGCCCGCGTCGCGCACGGCGAATCGGAAGACCCGGTTGGTGCGGGCGAGGGCGACGAGCCACTCCTCGACGGTCGCGCCCTCGACCGCGCGCGCGGCGAGCTCGTCGACGGAGTGCGGGCCGAGGATGCGCAGGAGGTCGACGACGCCCTCGTCGTCCTTCGCGCGGCGGTCGGGGGCGAGGCGCTGCAGCTCGGCCTCGGTCTGCGCGATGACCTCGGGGTCGAGGATCTCGCGGAGCTCGGCGCGGCCCAGCAGCTCGGCGAGGAGCGTCGAGTCGATGCTGAGGGCGGCCGCGCGGCGCTCGGCGAGCGGGCTGTCGCCCTCGTAGAGGAAGGCGGCGACGTAGCCGAACAGCAGCGACCGGGCGAAGGGCGAGGGGCTCGGGGTCTCGACCTCGATGATGCGCAGCTCGCGCTGGTCGATCGCCGTCGCGATCGCCGTGAGGCCCGGAAGGTCGTAGACGTCGCTCAGCACCTCGCGGATCGTCTCGAGCACGATCGGGAAGCTCGGGAACTCGCGCGCGACCTCGAGCAGCTGGCTCGCGCGCTGGCGCTGCTGCCACAGCGGCGAGCGCTGCGAGGGATTCCGGCGCGGCAGCAGGAGGGCGCGCTGCGCGCACTCGCGGAAGCGCGCGGCGAACACGGCCGAGCCGCCGACCTCGCTCGTCACGAGCGCGTCGAGCTCGGCCGGGTCGAAGAGGAACAGCTCGGCTCCCGGCGCCTCGGCCTCGGTGTCGGGCAGCCGCACGACCAGCCCATCGTCGGCCGCGATCGCCGCGCCGTCGAAGCCGTGCCGCTCGCGCAGCCGCGCCGAGATCGCGAGCGCCCAGGGCGCGTGCACGCCGAGCCCGAAGGGGGAGTGCAGGATGACGCGCCAGTCGCCGAGCTCGTCGCGGAACCGCTCGATCACGAGCGTCGAGTCGGTCGGCAGCTGGCCCGTCGCGGCGACCTGCTCGGCGAGCAGCGCGTCGAGGTTCATGACGGCCCGGTCGTCGAGACCGGCGGCGCGCAGGCGGTCGCGCCGGGCATCCGGCGAGGCGGCGGCGAGCTCGCGGGTCGTCGCGCCGAGCGCACGCCCGAGCTCGGCCGGGCGCCCGAGGCCGTCGCCCTTCCAGAACGGCACCTTGCCGGGCTGGCCGAACGCGGGGGTCACGACGACGCGGTCGTGCGTGATCTCCTCGATCCGCCAGCTCGTCGCGCCGAGCGCGAAGACGTCGCCGACGCGCGATTCGTAGACCATCTCCTCGTCGAGCTCGCCGACGCGGCGACCCGCTCCCTCGCCCGCCAGGAACACGCCGAAGAGCCCGCGATCGGGGATCGTGCCGCCGCTCGTCACCGCGAGCCGCTGCGCGCCGGGGCGGCCCGAGAGCTGGCCGCTCACGCGATCCCACACGATGCGGGGGCGCAGCTCGGCGAAGCGATCGCTCGGGTAGCGGCCGCTCAGCAGGTCGAGCACGGCCTCGTACGCCGAGCGCGGCAGGGTCGCGAACGGGGCGCTGCGGCGCACGGCGTCGAACCACTCGTCGATGTCGGCGGGCTCGAGGGCGACGTGCGCGACGGTCTGCTGGGCGAGCACGTCGAGCGGGTTGGCGGGCACGCTGAGCTGCTCGATCTGGCCCGAGAGCATCCGCTCGCTCGCGACCGTCGCGTGCAGGATGTCGGCGCGGTGCTTCGGCACGATGACGCCACGGCTGATCTCGCCCACCTGGTGACCGGCCCGGCCGAGGCGCTGCAGGCCGCTCGCGACGCTCGGCGGCGACTCGACCTGGATGACCAGGTCGACCGCGCCCATATCGATGCCGAGCTCGAGGCTGCTCGTCGCGACGACGCAGCGCAGGCGGCCCGACTTCAGGGCGTCTTCGATCTCGGCGCGCTGGTCTTTGCTGACCGAGCCGTGGTGGGCGCGCGCGAGCAGCTCCGCGCCCTCTCCGAGGCGTTCTGCGCAGATCTCGTTGAGCCGCGCCGTGAGCCGCTCGGCGAGCCGCCGCGAGTTCGCGAACACGATCGTCGAGCGGTTCGCGAGCACGCGGTCGACGATGTCCTCCTCGACGTGCGGCCAGATCGACGGGTTCGCCGCTCCGCCCGCGGCCGAGCCCTCGTCGTCGACGGGGCCGACGGGGGGCGGCTGCGTCATGTCGTCGACGGGCACGACGACGCGCAGGTCGAAGGTCTTCGCGGCGGGCGGCTGCACGATCGTCACGGGGCTGCGCCCGCCGAGGAACCGAGCGACCTCCTCGACCGGCCGCACCGTCGCCGACAGGCCGATGCGCTGCACGGGCGTCGCGAGCCTCGCGTCGAGCCGCTCGAGGCTCAGCGCGAGGTGCGCGCCGCGCTTCGTGCCGGCGACGGCGTGCACCTCGTCGACGATGACGGTCGTGACGCTGTCGAGCGACTCGCGCGCGCTCGACGTGAGCATGAGGTAGAGGCTCTCGGGGGTCGTGATGAGGATGTCCGGGGGCGTCTTCTGCAGCGCCCGCCGCTCCGCCGACGGCGTGTCTCCCGATCGCACGCCCACCGTGATCGTCGGCGCCGGGTGCCCCAGCCGCGCCGCGGTCTGCGTCACGCCGATGAGCGGCGAGCGCAGGTTGCGCTCCACGTCGACGCCGAGCGCCTTGAGGGGGGAGATGTAGAGGACGCGCGTGCGCCGCGGCTCGTCGGCTGCGGCTGCGGCTGTGCTGGCGGTGCCGGCGGCCGGCTCGGCGATGAGCCGATCGATCGACCAGAGGAACGCCGCGAGGGTCTTGCCCGAGCCGGTCGGTGCGACGACGAGGGCGTGCTGGCCGCTCGAGATGGCCTCCCACGCGCCGAGCTGCGCGGGCGTCGGCTCGGGGAAGGCGCCGTCGAACCACGTGCGGGTCGCCGGTGCGAACCGGCCGAGCACGCGATCGAGGTCGGGGGAGGTCATCTGTTCATCATGCACGCGACGGCCGACAGCATCCCCGGCCGGTTCTCAGCCCGCAGTCGGGTCGGAGGGCGCGGCGTAGAACGGGCGCAGGAAGCCGAGGACGTCGCTGAGCTCGGCCTCGCTCACGGCGTGCCCGAGGCCCTCGTAGATGCGGTCGGTGACGGTCGCGTGGCGCGGAAGCCAGTCGTGGGTGTGCTCGATGAGGGCGGGCGCGATGACCTGGTCGAGGGTGCCGCGGCCCCAGAAGACGGGCGGCCTCTGGTCGAGCATCCGGTCGTCGGCGGGGGCGGGGCCGGGGACGACGAAGCCGGCGAGGCTCACGGCGAAGTCGAAGCGCTCGGGCGCGTGGCGCAGGAGCTGGATCGCCATCGACCCGCCCTGACTGAAGCCGAGCAGGCCGACGCTCGTCGCGGGCTGCCGGTCGAGCCAGTGCAGGATGCCGCGCGCGGCGGCGTCGGCCTGCGGGCCCCGGTCATCCGTGATGTCGTACCAGGCGTACCCGAGTCCGGAGCGCAGCGGGCCGCGCAGGCTCGCGATGACCGGCTGCAGCGGCAGGTACTGCGAGAGGCCGAAGAGGTCGCCCTCGTGCGAGCCGTAGCCGTGCATCAGGACGAGCAGCGGGCGCTCGGCGCGCTCGTGCTCGGGGGCCGACCACATGATCGCGGAGTCGTCGATGAGCTGCATCCCGGTCATGCCTCGAGTCAACACCACGGGGCTCCTCGCCCGCCTGGGGTAAGAATGAGGCATGGCCAACACGCGCACGCCCGACCCCAACCCCGGATGGCTGTCGGACGACGAGCTCGAGCAGATCCGCCGTCGACTGCCGCTGCTGTACGTCGAGGCCGTGCCGGTGCGCGTCGACGGCATGGGGCAGGTGACCGAGGTGGGCGTGCTGCTGCGCGTCAATACCTCCGGGTCGATGACCCGCACCCTCGTCTCGGGCCGCGTCATGTACGGCGAGACGCTGCGCGACGCGCTCTTCCGACACCTCGAGAAGGATCTCGGGCCCATGGCGTTCCCGCAGCTGCCGGCGTCGCCGAACCCGTTCCACGTCGCCGAGTACTTCCCCCTGCCGGGCGTCTCGCGCTTCAGCGACGACCGCCAGCACGCGGTCGCCCTCGCCTACGTCGTCCCGGTGACGGGCACGTGCGACCCGCGGCAGGATGCCCTCGAGCTCACCTGGCTCACGCCCGAGGAGGCCGCGTCGGAGCGCGTCTCGGCCGAGATGGAGGGCGGCCGCGGGGTGCTGCTGCGGGCCGCGCTCGCCTCGGTGGGCGTGCTGCCGTAGAACTGTTGCGTCTCAGCGCACCATCCGCGAGCAGTGGGCGTCGTCCCAGGGCGCGTACGGATGCCCCAGGCCGTCGAGCGCGAACCCGTGCTTCTCGTAGAAGCGGCGCGCCCGCTCGTTCGCCGTGACGATCCACGCGTAGGCGGGTCGGTCACCGAGCACGCCGTCGAGCAGGCGCGCGCCGAGCCCGGAGCCGTGCGTGCTCGCGAGCGTGTAGAGCGAGTCGAGCTTCGTCGACCGCGGGGCCTCGGGATCGTCGCTCGGGGCGCTCCGCGCGAAGCCGACGAGCGCCGGCGACGTGCCGCTCGGCCCGGCTGACGGGTCGAGCAGCTCGGCGACGAGCGCCTTCGAGCCAGGAACGGTGGCGTCGGCCGAGCCCGCGGCGAGCATCCCGGCCCATTCGTCGGTGAGCGAGTCGGCGCTCGCCGCAGCGAGGAACCGCTCGCTCAGGACCCCGGCATAGGTCTCGAGCCAGCACTGCCGGTGCAGTAGGCCGAGCGCGGGAGCGTCGGCGACCGTCGCGGGGCGCATGCGGAACTCGAGCACCCCGAGAGCCTAGAACCCGCGGGCTCGGCGTTCCCTCGTGCTCCCACGCTCCGCCGACAGTCGGCCCGCCCCCTCCGCCCTACCGTTGTTGAGGAATGACGTAAATCGATTTCGACACTCCTCAACAACGGTAGGAGGTGGGCCGAGGGCGATGGTCGGCAGCCGCGAGCCCGACTTCGGCGGCGCTCACGATGTGGAGGAGTGTCGAAATGCGATTACGTCACTCCTCTGCATCCTGAGCCTGTCGGCCGCGGACGCGCTCCCCGCGCGGGCTCAGCGCACCAGCCGGAGCTCGACGAGGTTCTCGAACCTCGGCAGCAGCTCAGTGGTTCCGTCGTGGGTGAATCCGTTGCGCTCGTAGAAGGCCCGCGCCCTCGGGTTGCGCTCGAGCACCCACAGCGACGCCGGCCGGTCGCCGATCGCCGCATCGAGGAGGCGCTGACCGAGTCCCGATCCGTAGGCGGATGCTCGGACGTAGATCGCGTACAGCTCGAGCGCGCGCGGCGGGGCCTCGCCGCGGCCCGGGCCCGCGCTCGAGAACCCGACGAGCTCTCCGTCCTCCTCGGCGAGGAGCACCACCCCGCCGTCGCTCGCGATGCGCGGGATCGTCGTCGCCCAGCGCTCGGCGCTCGACTCGGGCGTCGCGCTGCCGAAGAACTCGGCGCTCAGCAGCTCTCCGTACGCCTCGCGCCAGCACGCCATGTGCAGGCGGCCGAGCGCGTCGGCGTCGTCGGGGGTCGCGGGGCGGATCTCGGTCGTCATCCGACCACGCTAGAGGATTCGTCAGCACCCAGCGGATGTCGGCAACGCGAACGCGCCCGCCCCCGAGAACGGGAGACGCGCGCGTTCGATGCGTGGTGCGGCGGACTACCGGCCGCGGCGCTGCCCGCCCGAGCTGTTCGAGCGGACGACCTGGCCGACGCGGATCCCGCCGGCACCGGAGCCCGAGCCGCCCGAGGGCGCCGACGCGCGGCGCGAGCCCTGGCGGGTGCGCGGCGCGGCGGGAGCATCGGTGTGGCGCACGGCATCGGAGCGGTGCGGGGCGGCGTCGGTGCGCGGGCGATCGGTGCGGACGCGAGCGCCCCCACCGGTCGACACGGCGCCGGAGGCCGTCGAACCGGCGGCGCCGGAGTGACCGCCGCGACGGCCGGAGCCCGAGCCCGAAGCCGAGCCCGAGCGGCCCGACTCGGAGCGGCCCGCTCCCGAGCCCTCGCGGGTCGAGCGCTTGCGCTGCGCGTTGGCGCCCTGCGAGCGGCCCCCGCCCTGGACGGGCGGACGCAGCACGGCCGGGAGCGCGTCGGCGGCGACGCGGGGCGCGACGTCGCCGATGAGGCGCGTCACGGCATCCGAGCCCGCGGTCACCTGCTGCGGCTGCACCGAGATCGCGGCCTTCTTCAGCAGCGCGGCGGTGTCGCGACGCTGCTCGGGCAGCACGAGGGTGACGACGTCGCCCTCGGCGCCGGCGCGGGCGGTGCGGCCCGAGCGGTGCAGGTACGCCTTGTGCTCCATGGGCGGGTCGACGTGGATGACGAGCTCGATGTCGTCGACGTGCACGCCGCGGGCGGCGACGTCGGTCGCGACGAGCACGCGCACGCTGCCGTCGCCGAACGCGGCGAGGTTGCGGTCACGGGCCGGCTGCGAGAGGTTGCCGTGCAGGTCGACGGCGGGGATCCCCTCGGCCGTGAGCGCCTTCGCGAGCTTCTTGGCCTGGTGCTTGGTGCGCATGAAGAGGATGCGGCGGCCGCTTCCCGACGCGAGCGCCGAAACGAGGCGCTTCTTCTCGTCCACGCCCGAGACCTCGAACACGTGGTGGGTCATCGCGGCGACGGGCGAGTTGGCCTCGTCGACCGAGTGCGTGGCCGGGTTGTGCAGGAACTGCTTGACGAGCTTGTCCACGCCGTTGTCGAGCGTCGCGCTGAACAGCAGGCGCTGGCCGTCGGAGGGCGTCGCCTTCATGATGCGCGTGACGCCGGGCAGGAAGCCGAGGTCGGCCATGTGGTCGGCCTCGTCGAGCACGGTGATCTCGACGGCGTCGAGCGAGACGAACTTCTGCTGCATGAGATCCTCGAGGCGGCCGGGGCACGCGACGATGATGTCGACGCCGGCGCGCAGCGCGCTGACCTGGCGGCTCTGCGAGACGCCGCCGAAGATCGTGGTCGTCGTGAGGCCGTACGCCTTGGCGAGCGGCTCGAGCACGGCGTTGATCTGCGTCGCGAGCTCGCGCGTCGGGGCGAGGACCATGCCGAGCGGGCGGCCCGGGCGGCGGGGTCCGCCGGCGAGGCGCGTGCCGAGGCGCGCGATCATCGGGATCGAGAAGGCCAGGGTCTTGCCCGAGCCCGTCTTGCCGCGGCCGAGCACGTCGCGCCCGTTCAGGGTGTCGGGCAGGGTGTCGACCTGGATGGGGAACGCCTCGGTCTTGCCCTGAGCGGTCAGGACCTCGACGAGGGGGTACGGCACGCCGAGCGCGCTGAAGGTGGTTTCGGTCATGGGGTGGTGCCTTTCGAGCATGCGCGATTCCCGGCATCCGCGACCGAGCGGTCAGGATGCGGAGCGCGCGCCATGGGCGCACGCAGTCGGGAATCGAAGTGGCGACGGCGGCAGTGGCCGACATCGTTCGCCGTGAGAAAGTATCGAACCGCGGTGCGCGAGTCGGTGCGCGAGGTGCGGGATGAGTAAGCGTTCTACGACGCAGGCTGACCATCAATGGCCGTGCCTATGCCTCAACCGTAGCAGGTCGGTCTGTCGGGCCTCTCGCGGCGCCGCGGAAGCCGCGCTACGCGAGCACCGCCCGCCCGTCCCCGTAGCGCTCGCCGACCGGGATCTCCACGTCGACGACGTTGCCCGCCGGCGCGAGCGGGCACGCCCACGCGGGGTCGTACGCGCACGAGGGGTTGTAGGCGAAGTTGAAGTCGATCACGAGAGACCCGGGCTCGCGCCCCGGCCCGAGGTCGGCGCCCTTGACGGTGTCCAGGAGGTAGCGTCCGCCGCCGTAGGTGCCGCCCTCGGCGCGCGAGAGCGCGTCGCGGACGGGCACGAACAGCCCGCCACCGTACGACCGCAGCCGCCACACGTCGAGCGGGCCCACGCCGGGCACGTCGACGACCCCGATGCGCTCGAAGGGCACGACCCCGTCGGTGCCGGTCGGCACGTCGAGCGACGCGGGAGGAGCATCCGCGATCACGCACTCGAACCGCCACGCGCGGTCGTAGGGCTTCACGCGCAGCCCGGTGAAGCGCTCGCGATCGGCGGGCAGCAGCGGCGAGGCGGGGTGCTCGAGGAAGAGGCGGTCGCGCTCGCGACGCCACACGTCGTGGGCGGCCTCGAGATCGGTCGCGCGCCGCACCTTCTCGTAGAGGCGGAAGACCGCGCGGCGCCAGCTCACCGTGTCGAGCGCGACGCCGGCGGCCGAGAGCGTGCCGGCGCTCACGGGCGGCTCGCGAACTGCGTGCGCCAGCCCGGGGCGAGGCGCTTGATCTGCCGCGCCCGCAGCTGCCAGAAGACCCAGAAGCCGATCATCACGACGGGGGTGAGGATGCCCGCGCCGACGTCGAGCCGATCGCGGAAGCGCGTGCGCCCGCCCGGCGCCACCGAGATCGCCATGCGGTGGTGCCACGAGCGGACGACGCGCATCGGACCGGATACCGGCCCGCCCGCGTCGTGCACGATGCGCTCGGTCGAGCCGTCGGAGAGCATCCGCGACTCATCGCTCAGCCTGATCACCTGCACGCCCATCGGCACGACGCCCAGCAGCGTCAGCTGCACGCGGTGCTCGCCGCCCGGCCACCGCTCGGGGAACCCGCCGGGCTCGAGCGACTCGACGGTCGTCCACGGCCCCGACACCGCCCGGAACACGGCCGGCGAGTGCACGGCCTCCCACGCCGCGTCGGGCGGGCAGTCGAGAACGAGATCGAGCGTCACGGGCATGCGACCAGTGTGCTCCCCCTGGCTACCATCGACCTGTGACCGACCGCGCCAGCACCGAACCCGCCGACCCCGCCACCCAGGATCGCTACCAGGTGCGCTTCGACGTCGGGCTCGACGGCGCTCGCCGCATCGGCGGCTCGGCCCACCTGCTGGTCTGGTGCGATGCGATCGCGACCGAGCAGGTTCCGGTGGATGCCCTGCCCCACCGCCTCGAGGTCGTCGACGCCCGTCTCGGCGCGGCCTCCGCGATCGCCCAGCGCCTCCTCGCGCTGCAGGTCGCGCGCGGCGAGCGCACGATGGTCGCCGTCGTCGCCGCGGGCTCCCCGCTCGAGAGCCCCGACGGGTTCCCCGTCGGGGACGTCCTGCTCGCCGGCGCCGTCATCGACGCGCTGGGCGCGGTCGGCATCGATGCGACGAGCCCCGAGGCGGCCGCGGCGGCCGCCGCCTTCCAGGGGCTCCGCGGTGCCGTGGGTCACATGCTGACCGCGTCGGTCGCCGGGCGGGCCCTCGCCGAGAGTCAGGGGGCGGATGCCCTTCCCGCCGCCCGCGCGCGCCTCGAGGAGTCGGCGCTCGTCATCCTGCGGGAATTCAGCCACTCCGCCTAGCGTTCCTCCCGGTCAGAGATCCACGTCTGGCACCGACCCGGGAGGACCCACCATGAAGGCCCACGTCAACGGCACCGTCATCGCCGAGGCTCCGGAGGAGCAGCTCGTCAAGATCGAGGGCAACTGGTACTTCCCGCCGTCGAGCGTGAAGAGCGAGTTCCTCGAGAAGAGCCCCACGCCGTACACCTGCCCCTGGAAGGGCGAGTGCCAGTACTTCACCGTCGTCGTCGACGGCCAGAAGCTGCAGGATCGCGCCTGGAGCTACCCGACGCCGTACCCCGCATCCTTCGACCGCGTCGGAACCGATTACTCGGACTACGTCGCGTTCTGGAAAGAGGTGCAGGTCTCCGCGTAGCGGACGAGTCGGCTACGCGGCGCGCTGATCGACCCAGTCGATCAGGTGCTGCGGGCTGAACCCGCGCGCGCACTGCCCGCACGACAGAGGCTTCGCGGGCTTGCGGAACCGGACGAACTCGTGCCCGTTCGGGCAGCGGCCGCGCCAGCGCGCGCGCTCATCGGCGATCGGGCCGTCGTGGGTGCGCCCGCCCTCGTAGCCGAGCCCGCGGGCGAGCGCGCGCCAGACGGGACCGTGCCCCGTGCCGGGCCCGGCGAGCGCGTGCGCGACCTCGTGCAGCAGGATCTGGTGGATCTCGTCGTCCTCGAAGCGCGCGGCGAGGTGGCGCGAGACCGTGATGCGGCGGTCGGTGTAGTTGCACAGGCCCGCCCGCCGCGTCGCGTTGTCGAACCCGAAGCTCCACGTCGCATCGAGGTGAAGGCGCAGCAGGGCCTCGGCCCACACCCGCACGCGCTCGAGCTCGCTCATGCCTCCAGGCTACGAGCCGCCGCCGACACGGGCGCTCCGCGCGTCCCAGCGCGCCGCGACCCGCCGTATGTTCGTTTAGCGAATGCGGAACCCGCGACGGACGAGCGTTCTAGTGGTGTGCGGCGTTCGCCGCGCGACTACGCTCGCCCTGAGCGTGAGGAGAGTTCACATGCCGCTGATCCGCCGGCTCGGTGGCGACGAGGGCGTCGCCGCTCTCGTCGACCAGCTTTCCGCCCGGGTGAAGGCTGACCCGCTCATGGGCCCGTACTTCCGCGATGTCGACGAGGCGGCGCTGAATCGGCACCGCTCGATGTTCCTCTCCGCCCTGCTGGGCGGGCAGCACTCGTACACGGGCAAGACCGTCGCCGAGGCGCACGGCCCGTTCCGGCTCGGCGATGCGGAGTTCGACGCCTTCCTCCGCGTCATGAGGGAGACCCTCGAGGCCGCCGACGTCCCCGCCGTCGACCGCCGCACGGTGCTGCGACGACTGTCTCGACTGCGTGCCGACATCGTCAGCCGCGGCGTCTCGGTGGCGCCCGGCGCGCCCGTCTTCGGCGGGCCGGAGAGCTCCGGCTGAGACCCGTCGGCAGCGCCTCCCCGCCCAGAGCCGCCGGGCGGAGGATCAGTCGCGCCGCGAGAACAGCCCGGAGGTCGGCTCCGGCGAGCGCACGGCGGTCGCATCGGTCGCGACCGGGGCGCCCGCGATCCAGTTGACGAGGTCGCGGCCGCTCGTCACCGTGGCCGGGTGCGGTCCGCGGGCCATCAGCCGCGGCATCCAGTCGAGCGGCAGCTCGCTCGTCGAGGCGATGAGCACGACGTTCCCGAAGCGGCGCCCCTTGAGGATGCCCGTCTCGGCGAGCGCGGCGACGTCGCGGTAGGCCATCCGCAGCGTCGCCGCCTGGGCTCGGGCGAAGGCGAGCCCGGGCCCGTCGGCCACGTTGACCGCGACGATGCCGTTCGGAGCGAGGAAGCGCCGCACCTCCTCGTGGAACTCGAGGCTCGTGACGTGGGCCGGGATGCGCGCGCCGCTGAAGACGTCGACCACGATCAGGTCGACCGCGCCGTGCAGGGCTGCGGGGAGGCGCGCGAGCGTCGCTCGAGCATCCCCGTATCGCACCCGGATGCTCGCGCGGCGCGGCAGCGGGAGGTGCTCGCGCACGAAGGCGACGAGCTCCTCCTCGAGCTCGACGACCTGCTGCCGCGAGCCCGGGCGCGTCGACTCGATGTAGCGGGGGAGGGTGAGCGCGCCGGCCCCGAGGTGCAGGGCCGTCATGGGCTGACCGGCCTCGCCCCACTCGTCGATCACGTGGCCGATGCGCTGCACGTACTCGAAGAACAGGCGGCTGGGGTCGTCGAGATCGACGTGCGACTGGGGCGTGCCGTCGACGATGAGGCTCCAGCTGCCGGGCGACCATCTGTCGGGCTCGATGACCGCCCGCATGCCGTTCGAGAGCTGCCGCGAGACGGCGACGGGGGAGGACATGACCGCTAGCGTGCCACAGCCCGAGGCGGGGGCCGGCGCGGTTATAGCGCAGAGGGGCAGATCGGTCAAGAATCCGACTGGACACGGCGGGGCGGGCGCGCCTAGTATTGAGGTTTGCGCTCCCCGACAACTTCAGCCGTCAAATGGCGGTCGGCTGACGTGCCCCGAGTATAGCGGCGGGGTGGGCCCGAGCACGGGCCCTCAATGGGTTTCTGGCGTGATCACTCGACCGTGTTCATCTGTCGCTCCGGCGACGGTATTAGGGCTTCGACGCCCACGGAGGTTAGTTCGTTGGCTGCTTCGCGCACCGCTAAGAATTCCCAGTCCCCCCAGAACGGCCGGAACGCATCCCGGCTCTCGTTCGCCAAGATCAGCGACACGCTGACCGTCCCCGATCTGCTGGCGCTGCAGACCGAGAGCTTCGACTGGCTCGTCGGGAACGACGCCTGGAAGGCGCGCGTCGCCGAGGCCGAGGCCGCCGGTCGCACCGACGTCCCGGGCCGCAGCGGCCTCGAGGAGATCTTCGAGGAGATCAGCCCCATCGAGGACCTCGGCGAGACGATGCAGCTCTCGTTCACGAACCCGTACCTCGAGGAGCAGAAGTACTCGATCGACGAGTGCAAGGAGCGCGGCAAGACCTACGCCGCCCCGCTGTACGTCGAGGCCGAGTTCATGAACCACATGACGGGCGAGATCAAGACCCAGACCGTCTTCATGGGTGACTTCCCGCTCATGACCGAGCGCGGCACGTTCATCATCAACGGCACCGAGCGCGTCGTCGTCTCGCAGCTCGTCCGCAGCCCGGGCGTCTACTTCGAGCGCACGCTCGAGAAGCTCTCGGACAAGGACGTCTACACCGCCCGCATCATCCCCAGCCGCGGCGCCTGGCTCGAGTTCGAGATCGACAAGCGCGACCAGGTCGGCGTGCGCATCGACCGCAAGCGCAAGCAGTCGGTCACCGTCTTCCTCAAGGCCCTCGGCATGACCACCGAGGAGATCCGCGAGGCCTTCGCCGGCTTCGACTCGATCGAGCAGACCCTCGAGAAGGACGCCGTCCTGACGAAGGAAGAGGCGCTCAAGGACATCTACCGCAAGCTCCGCCCGGGCGAGCAGGTCGCCGCCGAGGCCGCGCGCGCGCTCCTCGACAACTTCTACTTCAACCCCAAGCGCTACGACCTCGCGAAGGTCGGCCGCTACAAGGTCAACCGCAAGCTCGGCGTCGACGCCCCGCTGACGGACTCGGTGCTGACGGTGGAGGACATCGTCGCGACCATCCGCTACATGGTGTCGATGCACGAGGGCCGCACGACCATGCCCGGCCAGCGCGACGGCAAGCCCGTCGAGCTGCGCCTCGACGTGGACGACATCGACCACTTCGGCAACCGACGCATCCGCGCCGTGGGCGAGCTCATCCAGAACCAGGTGCGCACCGGCCTCAGCCGCATGGAGCGCGTCGTCCGCGAGCGCATGACCACGCAGGACATCGAGGCGATCACGCCGCAGACCCTGATCAACGTGCGCCCGGTCGTCGCCGCGATCAAGGAGTTCTTCGGCACCTCGCAGCTGTCGCAGTTCATGGACCAGAACAACCCGCTCGCGGGTCTGACCCACAAGCGCCGGCTCAGTGCTCTTGGGCCTGGCGGCCTGTCGCGTGAGCGCGCCGGTGTCGAGGTGCGCGACGTGCACCCCTCGCACTACGGCCGCATGTGCCCCATCGAAACCCCGGAAGGCCCGAACATCGGCCTCATCGGCTCGCTCGCGTCGTTCGCGCGCATCAACGCGTTCGGCTTCATCGAGACGCCGTACCGCCGCGTGGTCAAGGGCAAGGTCACCGAGCACATCGACTACCTCACCGCGAGCGAGGAGGACGAGTACGTCGTCGCCCAGGCCGGCGCGCCCCTGAAGAAGGATGGCTCGTTCGCCGAGGAGCGCGTGCTCATCCGCAAGAAGGGCGGCGAGGTCGAGCTCGTGCCCTCCGCCCAGGTCGACTACATGGATGTCTCGCCGCGCCAGATGGTGTCGGTCGCGACGTCGCTCATCCCCTTCCTCGAGCACGACGACGCGAACCGCGCGCTCATGGGCGCCAACATGCAGCGCCAGGCCGTTCCGCTGCTCCGCTCCGAGTCGCCGCTCGTCGGCACCGGTATGGAGGGCTTCGCCGCGATCGACGCCGGTGACGTCATCACGGCCGAGAAGGCGGGCGTCATCGCGGAGGTCTCGGCCGACGCCGTGACCGTCCAGCTCGACGAGGGCGGGACCCAGCAGTACTTCCTGCGCAAGTTCGACCGCTCGAACCAGGGCACGAACTACAACCACCGCGTCATCGTCAACGCGGGCGACCGCGTCGAGGCCGGCGAGGTCATCGCCGACGGCCCCGCGACGGAGAACGGCGAGCTCGCGCTCGGCAAGAACCTCCTCGTGGCGTTCATGTCGTGGGAGGGCCACAACTTCGAGGACGCGATCATCCTCAGCCAGAACCTCGTGAAGGACGACACGCTGTCGTCGATCCACATCGAGGAGTACGAGGTCGACGCCCGCGACACGAAGCTCGGCAAGGAGGAGATCACCCGCGACCTCCCCAACGTCAGCCCGGACCTCCTGGCCGACCTCGACGAGCGCGGCATCATCCGCATCGGCGCCGAGGTCCGCCCCGGCGACATCCTCGTCGGCAAGGTCACGCCCAAGGGCGAGACCGAGCTCTCGGCCGAGGAGCGCCTGCTGCGCGCGATCTTCAACGAGAAGTCGCGCGAGGTGCGCGACACCTCGCTCAAGGTCCCCCACGGCGAGCAGGGCACGATCATCGGCGTCAAGGTGTTCGACGCTCAGGACGGCGACGACGAGCTCGGCTCGGGCGTCAACCAGCGCGTGGTCGTCTACATCGCCCAGAAGCGCAAGATCTCCGAGGGCGACAAGCTCGCCGGCCGCCACGGCAACAAGGGCGTCATCTCGAAGATCCTGCCGGTGGAGGACATGCCGTTCCTCGAGGACGGCACGCCCGTCGACATCGTGCTCAACCCGCTCGGCGTCCCCGGCCGCATGAACTTCGGCCAGGTCCTCGAGATCCACCTCGGCTGGGCCGCGTCGCGCGGCTGGAAGGTCGACGGAAAGCCCGAGTGGGCGAACCGTCTGCCCGAGGTCGCCCGCGAGGCCGCTCCCGGCACGAAGGTCGCCACGCCCGTGTTCGACGGCGCGAGCGAGGAGGAGATCGCCGGCCTCCTGGACTCGACGACCCCGAACCGCGACGGCGTCCGGCTGATCGACTCGACCGGGAAGGCGCGTCTCTTCGACGGCCGCACCGGCGAGCCCTTCCCGGACCCGATCTCGGTCGGCTACATGTACATCCTGAAGCTCCACCACCTCGTCGACGACAAGATCCACGCGCGCTCGACGGGCCCCTACTCGATGATCACCCAGCAGCCGCTCGGCGGTAAGGCCCAGTTCGGCGGCCAGCGCTTCGGTGAGATGGAGGTGTGGGCGCTCGAGGCCTACGGCGCCGCCTACGCGCTGCAGGAGCTCCTGACGATCAAGTCCGACGACATCCTCGGCCGCGTGAAGGTCTACGAGGCGATCGTCAAGGGCGAGAACATCCAGGAGCCGGGCATCCCCGAGAGCTTCAAGGTCCTCATCAAGGAGATGCAGTCGCTGTGCCTGAACGTCGAGGTCCTCTCGGCCGACGGCACCGCGGTGAGCCTGAAGGACACGGATGACGAGGTCTTCCGCGCCGCGGAGGAGCTCGGCATCAACATCTCCTCCCGCTTCGAGTCCTCGTCGATCGACGAGATCTGATCCGGGTCTCTCCCGAGACACTGACGACTGTTTACGAAAGAGAAGAATCAATTGCTCGACGCAACCACTTTCGATGAGCTCCGGATCGGCCTCGCGACCGCTGACGACATCCGTCGCTGGTCGCACGGCGAGGTCAAGAAGCCCGAGACGATCAACTACCGCACCCTCAAGCCCGAGAAGGACGGTCTGTTCGGTGAGCAGATCTTCGGCCCCTCGCGCGACTGGGAGTGCTCCTGCGGCAAGTACAAGCGCGTGCGCTTCAAGGGCATCGTCTGCGAGCGCTGCGGTGTCGAGGTCACGAAGTCGTCCGTGCGCCGTGAGCGCATGGGCCACATCGAGCTCGCCGCCCCGGTCACGCACATCTGGTACTTCAAGGGCGTGCCCAGCCGCCTGGGCTACCTGCTCGACATGGCGCCGAAGGACCTCGAGAAGGTCATCTACTTCGCCGCGTACATGGTCATCTCGGTCGACGAGGAGGGGCGCCACGCCGACCTCCCCGGACTCGAGAACGAGCTCCGCCTCGAGGTCAAGACCCTCGAGGGCCAGCGCGACTCGATGATCGCCGACCGTCTGCAGCGCCTCGAGGGCGAGCTCGCCGAGCTCGAGGCCGAGGGCGCCAAGGCCGACCAGAAGCGCAAGGTCAAGGACGCCGGCGAGAAGGAGATGTCGCAGATCCGCAAGTCGTTCGACGAGCAGATCGCGCAGCTCGAGCGCGTGTGGGAGGACTTCCGCACCCTCAAGGTCGGCGACCTCAAGCCGGAGGACTCGGTCTTCCAGGAGCTCCAGGACCGCTACGGCCTGTACTTCGAGGCGCACATGGGCGCCGAGGCGATCAAGAAGCGCCTCGAGGCCTTCGACCTCGCCGCCGAGAGCGAGCTGCTCCACGAGCAGATCGCCGGCGGCAAGGGTCAGAAGAAGATCCGTGCGATCAAGCGCCTCAAGGTCGTGAACTCGTTCCTGCAGACGGGCAACTCGCCCGCCGCGATGGTCCTCGACGTCGTCCCGGTGATCCCGCCGGAGCTGCGCCCGATGGTCCAGCTCGACGGCGGCCGCTTCGCCACGAGCGACCTGAACGACCTGTACCGCCGCGTGATCAACCGCAACAACCGCCTGCGCCGCCTTCTCGACCTCGGTGCACCCGAGATCATCGTCAACAACGAGAAGCGCATGCTGCAGGAGGCCGTCGACGCGCTGTTCGACAACGGCCGCCGCGGTCGCCCCGTCACGGGCACCGGCAACCGCGCCCTGAAGTCCCTGAGCGACATGCTCAAGGGAAAGCAGGGTCGCTTCCGCCAGAACCTGCTCGGCAAGCGCGTCGACTACTCGGGCCGCTCGGTCATCGTCGTCGGCCCGCAGCTGAAGCTGCACCAGTGCGGTCTGCCGAAGCTCATGGCGCTCGAGCTGTTCAAGCCCTTCGTCATCAAGCGCCTGATCGACCTGGGCCACGCCCAGAACATCAAGAGCGCCAAGCGCATGGTCGAGCGCTCGCGCCCGCAGGTGTGGGACGTCCTCGAGGAGATCATCCGCGAGCGCCCCGTCCTGCTGAACCGCGCGCCGACCCTGCACCGCCTGGGCATCCAGGCGTTCGAGCCCCAGCTCGTCGAGGGCAAGGCCATCCAGCTGCACCCGCTCGTCTGCGCCGCGTTCAACGCGGACTTCGACGGCGACCAGATGGCCGTGCACCTGCCGCTGTCGGTCGAGGCCCAGGCCGAGGCACGCATCCTCATGCTCGCGTCGAACAACATCCTCAAGCCGTCCGACGGCCGCCCGGTGACGGTTCCCACGCAGGACATGATCATCGGCCTCCACCACCTCACGACCGTCCGCGAGGGCGCCGAGGGCGAGGGCCGTGCCTTCTCCTCGGTCTCCGAGGCGATCATGGCGATGGACCAGCACTCGCTGCACCTCAACGCCACCGTGCGCATCCGCCTCTTCGGCGAGAAGTTCGAGGGCGGCCGCGAGCTGAAGGAGACGACCCTCGGTCGTGCGCTCTTCAACGAGCTCCTGCCCGAGGACTACCCGTTCATGGAGAAGGTCGCCGACAAGGGCGCCATCTCGCAGCTGGTGAACGACCTCGCCGAGCGCTACCCGAAGGTCGTCGTCGCGGCCACCCTCGACAAGGTGAAGGACGCCGGCTTCTACTGGGCGACCCGCTCGGGCGTCACCGTCGCGCTGAGCGACGTGCTCACGCCGCCGCGCAAGAAGGAGATCGTCGCCGACTACGAGAAGAAGGCGGCGAAGATCCAGGTCCAGTTCGAGAAGGGTCTCATCACCGACGAGGAGCGTCGTCGCGAGCTCGTCGCGCTCTGGAGCGAGGGCACCAAGGCGGTCAACGACGAGATGCGGGCGAACTTCCCGACCGACAACACGATCAACCGCATGGTCACCTCGGGCGCCCGAGGCAACTGGCTGCAGGTCGGAAACATCGCCGGTATGCGAGGCCTCGTCTCGAACCCGCGCGGTGAGATCATCGCCCGTCCGATCATCAACTCGTACCGCGAGGGCCTGTCGGTGGCGGAGTACTTCATCGCCACGCACGGTGCCCGCAAGGGTCTCGCCGACACCGCCCTCCGCACGGCCGACTCCGGCTACCTGACGCGTCGACTCGTCGACGTCGCCCAGGACGTCATCATCCGCGAGGACGACTGCGGCACGACGAAGGGCCTCGAGTTCCCGATCGCCCACGAGGTCGACGGCACGTGGGTCCGCGACGAGAACGTCGAGAACCTCGTGTTCGCGCGCACTCTCGCGGCCGACGCCGTCAGCGCCTCGGGCGAGGTCGTCGCGGCGGCCGGCTCCGACGTCGGCGACGTGCTCATCAACGAGCTCGTCGCGGCCGGGGTCGGCACGATCAAGGTCCGCTCGGTCCTGACGTGCGAGTCCGCGGTCGGCGTCTGCGCCGCCTGCTACGGCCGCTCGCTCGCGACCGGTACGCGCGTCGACCTCGGCGAGGCCGTCGGCATCATCGCGGCCCAGTCGATCGGCGAGCCCGGCACGCAGCTCACGATGCGCACCTTCCACACCGGTGGCTCGGCCTCGGCCGACGACATCACGCAGGGTCTTCCCCGCGTGACCGAGCTCTTCGAGGCCCGCACCCCGAAGAGCGCGAGCCCCATCGCCGAGAGCGCCGGTCGCATCGTCGTGGAGGACGCGGAGAAGCAGCGCCGCGTCATCCTCACCCCCGACAACGGGGACGAGGAGGTCGTGTACGTCGTCTCGAAGCGCTCGCAGCTGCTCGTCGAGGACGGCCAGCACGTCGAGCTCGGCCAGCAGATCTTCGAGGGTCCCGTCGACCCGAAGGAGGTCCTGCGGGTCAAGGGCGTGCGCGCCGTGCAGCAGCACCTCGTCGAGGGCGTCCAGGGCGTCTACCGCTCGCAGGGCGTGCCGATCCACGACAAGCACATCGAGGTCATCGTCCGTCAGATGCTCCGCAAGGTGACCGTCGTCGACCACGGCGAGACCGACCTGCTCCCCGGCGAGCTCGTCGACCGCTCGAAGTACAACGACATCAACCGCGCCGCGCTGTCCGAGGGCAAGAAGACCGCCTCGGCCCGCCAGGAGGTCATGGGAATCACCAAGGCCTCGCTCGCGACCGAGTCGTGGCTGTCGGCCGCGTCCTTCCAGGAGACGACCCGCGTGCTCACGCAGGCCGCCATGGAGGGCAAGCGCGACCCGCTGCTTGGCCTCAAGGAGAACGTGATCATCGGAAAGCTGATCCCGGCCGGAACAGGCCTGCCCGCGTACCGGAACGTCTCGGTCGAGGCGACGGAGGAGGCGAAGGCCGAGCGGTACCCCAACCGCATCTTCGCCGACGACTCGTCGTTCAGCGAGGCGGACCTGTCGTTCGTCGACTTCGACTCGTTCTCGAGCGACGACTTCACCCCGGGCACCTACAACTAGGTCGCACCGCACCGCACGAGGGCCCCTGCCGCACGGCAGGGGCCCTCTGCCGTTGCCGGCGCGCGGCGGAAGCTGAGCACTCCGCGCGAAACGGTACGGTGGTGCAGGGCCCGGGGGAGCGCTCCCCATCGACGCGCGCCGACCCGTGCGCTTGGCTGGTCAGTCGTGGGAAGAGGGAGTGCGTGACTGCGATCAAGGCGTCGACCGAGTCGGCCGAGTCCCTCGGCCTGCGCACGGCCCCGGTCGGCCGCCGCGTCGGAGCCTCCGCGATCGACGGGGCGGTCATGCTCCTCGCGGTGAGTCCGGCCGGCGCGGCCGTCGTCGGCATCGCTCTGCGCGCCGTCGACTCGGGGCCCGTGGCCCTTCTCGACCTGTCGAGCACGGAGGTGATCCTCCTCATCGTCGGATCGGCGCTCGCGGGCGCGCTGGCGCTCGGTCAGGTGATCGCGCACGGCCTGCGCGGCCGCACCGCGGGTCGCTGGATGACGGGTATCCGCGCGGTGGCGATCGACGGATGGCGCGCTCCCGGATTCGGACGGGCGCTCCTCCGCGCTGTCGTCCTCGGCGCCGCGGCCACTCTCCTGCCGATCATCGGACCGGCCGTCCTGCTCGCCTCACCCCTGTGGGATGGCGAGAGGCGAGGCCGGGGGCTCCTCGACCGCGTCGCGCGCGAGTGGGCGATCGATTCCCGACGGGGCCTCGACCCGCTCGACAAGGAGGCGATGCGGATCGCTCGTCGCGCGATCCGCGAGGCTCCGCGCCGACGGGTCGGCGACGCCAGACCGCTGCACTCCGGGGACGCCCGCGCGAGCCTGCAGGTGCCCACCGATCGCTCGAGCGCCGGAGTCGTCTCCGCGGGCGCGGGAACCGAGTGGGCGCCCCCCGCCATCATCGCCCCGAGCCCGGCGCATCCTGCTCCTGCTTCCGTCGCCGCGCCGCTCGGCGGCATCCGCCTCCGGTTCGACGACGGCACGAGCCTCGCGCTCGTCGGCCGCGTGCTCATCGGTCGGGCACCGGCGCCCGAGCCGGGGGAGTCGGTCGACGAGCTCATCGCGCTCACCGACCCGAGCATGCAGCTGTCGAAGACGCACGCGCTCTTCGCCCTCGACGGCCCGGGCGCGATCGTCGTCGACCGCGACTCGCGCAACGGCGTCCGCGTGGTGGGGCATGACGGCCGGGGCGAGCTCGTGGCTCCGCGGACGCCCGCTCCGCTCGCCCCCGGGTCGATCGTCGAGCTCGGCGGGCGACGCATCACGATCGAACGGACCGACTCGGCATGAAGCTCAAGCTCTCCCTCCAGCGCCAGGTCGACAATCACGTCGACATCGTCGTCACCGCCGATTCCACCGCGACGGTCGCCGACGTCGCCGCGACCATCGCCGCGGCCGACCCGCTCGCCCACCATCACGCGCGCACCCCCGGGGCCGGGGTCACGCTCTCCGTCGCCCCGCCCGTCGGGGGCGAGCTCGCGCCGCTGCCCGCCGATCAGCTCATCGGCGACGCGCCGATCGGGTCGGGCTTCATCGCGCGGGTCGTGCCCGACACCGCGCACGCCCGCCCGCGGAGGGGAGGCGCGGCCGCCGCGGTGCTCCGCGTGCACTCCGGGCCGGATGCCGGTCGGGAGTTCGCGCTCGCCCCCGGCCACTCGGTGCTCGGCCGCTCCGAGGGAGCGGACGTCCTGCTCGGCGACCCGCTCGTCTCCAAGCGGCACGCGAGGATCGAGGTCGGCCAGAGCGTCGAGCTCGTCGACCTCAACTCCGCCAACGGGCTCGTGCTCGACGGCGGACGGCTGCCTCGCATCCGCGTGCAGCCGCACCACCGCATCCTCATCGGGGACACGGAGATCTCGATCGAGCCGACGGCGTCGGCGACGGCGTCGGCGCCCGCCGTTCTCGAGCGCGGCGGAGCCCTGCTCTTCAACCGCTCCCCGCGGGTCGAGCTCCGCTACCCCGGCACGGAGCACGCCCACCCCGCCATCCCCAGCGAGGCCGATCCGCGCCTGTTCCCGTGGCCGATGCTCGTCGCGCCGATCCTCCTCGGGCTCTCCCTCTTCGCCCTGACCAACCAGCCTCGGGCGCTGTTCATCATCGCGATGACGCCGCTCATGATGCTCGGCAACTTCGTCGGGCAGCGCACGCAGCAGGGCAAGAAGCTCCAGCGCGAGATCGAGATCTTCGAGGAGCAGTTCGACGAGCTCGAGATGAGGCTCGCGGAGGAGGTCGAGGTCGAGCGCGAGCGACGCCACGCCGAGGCGCCCGCGGTCGCCGACGTCTACGACGAGTCCGTCCGGCTCGGCCCGCTTCTCTGGACCCGACGACCCGAGCACTGGAACTTCCTCTCCCTCCGCCTCGGCGTGAGCACGGCGCCGAGCAGGAACACCATCGGGGGCAGGCAGGATCCGAAGGGCATCCCCTCGTTCGTCCGTCGCGTCGACGAGCTGCGCGAACGGCACGAGACGATCGACGACGTTCCGCTCATCGAGCTGCTCACGAACTCGGGAGCCATCGGCATCGCCGGCCCGCAGCACCTCGCGGCCGACGTCGTGCGCGGCCTCGCCGTGCAGCTCTTCGGTCTGCACGCGCCCAACGAGATCGTCACCGCGGCGATGGTCGGCCGGCCCTGGGCCTCCGAGCTCGACTGGATGAAGTGGCTGCCGCACACCTCGAGCCCGCGATCGCCCTTCGCCGACCACGCCCTCGCCGACAGCCCGTCGGCCGCGAGCGCGCTCCTCAACGGACTCGAGGAGGCCATCCTCGAGCGTCTCTCCGGGACGCCCACGCGTCGCGGACCGCTGCGCACCGAGGAGACCGCGAACGCCCTCGGGTCGCGCGTGGGCGAGTCCTCCAGCGCCGCATCCTCGATCGACGGCGACCTCGCGCTCGTCCTGTTCGTCTCGAGCGACGCACCCGTCGATCGCCCCCGCCTCGCGCAGCTCATCGAGCGGGGGCCGGATGCCGGGATCTACACGATCTTCCTCGCCCCCACCGTCGAGTCGCTGCCCGCGACCTGCCGGACCTTCATCGACGCGACCGACGGGCTCGACTCGGCCCGGGTCGGCTACGTCCGAGACGGCGCGGCGTACGAGGGGGTGCGCGTCGAGGGGGTCTCGCGCGAGTACGCGGAGGTCTTCGCCAAGCGCATCGCGCCCGTCATCGACGCGAGCTCGCACGTGCCCGACGCGAGCGACCTTCCGCGCAGCGTGGCGCTCCTGTCGCTCCTGGGACCGGACACCGCGGAGCAGCCCGAGGCGGTCATCGAGCGATGGCGGCAGAACAACTCGGTGCTCGACCGCACGCGCGGGCCGCGCCCGCGGCTCAAGCGCGCGAGCACGCTCACGGCCTTCATCGGGCAGAGCAGCCCCGACGCGATGACCCTCGACCTTCGCACCCAGGGCCCGCACGCGCTCGTCGGCGGCACCACGGGGTCCGGCAAGAGCGAGTTCCTCCAGGCGTGGGTGCTCGGCATGGCCGCGGAGTACAGCCCGGATCGCGTCACCTTCCTGTTCGTCGACTACAAGGGCGGGTCGGCGTTCGCCGACTGCGTCGACCTGCCGCACTGCGTCGGACTCGTCACCGACCTGAGCCCGCACCTCGTCCGCCGGGCCCTCACGAGCCTGCGCGCCGAGCTGCACCATCGCGAGCATCTCTTCAACCGCAAGAAGGCCAAGGATCTCATCGAGCTGGAGAAGCGGCAGGACCCGGATGCTCCGCCCGCGCTCGTCCTCGTCATCGACGAGTTCGCCGCCCTCGCCTCCGACGTGCCCGAGTTCGTCGACGGCGTCGTGGACATCGCCCAGCGGGGCCGCTCCCTCGGGATCCACCTCATCATGGCCACCCAGCGCCCCGCCGGCGTCATCAAGGACAACCTGCGCGCGAACACGAACCTCCGCATCGCCCTGCGGATGGCCGACGGCTCCGACTCCAACGACGTCGTCGGCGACCCGGTCGCCGGGTCCTTCGACCCGTCGATCCCCGGGCGCGGCATCGCGAAGACCGGGCCCGGCCGGCTCGTCCCCTTCCAGTCCGGGTACGCCGGCGGCTGGACGAGCGACGAGCCGGAGCGCGCGACCGTCCGCGTCGCCGAGCTCCGCTTCGGCGCGACGATCGTCTGGGAGGTGGACGGCGACGCGGAGTCCGACACGCACGAGGAGGACCTGGGCCCGAACGACCAGAAGCGTCTCGTCGCGTCGATCATCGGCGCCGCGGAGCGCGCGGCCATCCCCGCACCGCGCCGCCCGTGGCTGCCGGATCTCCCGACGACGGTCGACGTGCTCGCGCTGCCGATGAGCGGCGACGCGAGCATCCCCCTCGGCATCGCCGACCTGCCCGACCGTCAGCTGCAGGAGCCCGTGTTCTTCTCCCCGGACACCGACGGCCACCTCCTCGTCTACGGCACCAGCGGCGCGGGCAAGTCGACGCTGCTCCGCTCGATGGCCCTCGCCGTCGGAGCCCGGCCCGATCGCGGCGCGGCCCACGTGTACGCGATCGACTTCGGGACGGGCTCGCTGCGCTCGCTCGAGACCCTGCCGCACGTCGGCGCGGTCGTCTCCGGGGAGGACGCGGAGCGGGTCCAGCGGCTCCTGCGCATGATCCGGTCGATGCTCGACGACCGCGCGCGACGATTCTCGGCGGTCAACGCCTCGACGCTGAGCGAGTACCGGGCCATCACCGGCGAGCCCGAGCCGCGCATCCTTCTCATCATCGACGGGTTCGGCACCTTCAAGCAGGAGTGGGATGCGGGCGCCGCCCGCTCGCCGTTATACGCGATCTTCATGCGCGTGCTCGGCGAGGGCCGCCCGCTCGGCGTGCACGCCATCGCGACGGCCGATCGGTACGGGTCGGTGCCGACGGCGGTGAGCGCGAACGTCTCGCGGCGCATCGTGCTGCGCATGGCGGACGAGAACTCCTACGGCATGCTCGGGGCGGCGAAGGATGTCCTGAGCGAGCGGAGCGCGCCCGGCCGGGCCGTGGTCGACGGCTTCGAGACCCAGCTCGCGTCGATCGGGGGCACGACGAACGTCGCCGAGCAGACCGCGGCCCTCGACCGGGCGGCCGAGCGGCTCGTCGCGACGGGCGCGGCGACGGCTCCCGGGATCGGCGCGCTGCCGACCCGCCTTCTCCCGTCCGAGCTGCCGGCGAGCATCGATGGTCAGCCGGTCATCGGCATCGCGGACGACTCGCTCGCCCCGCGGACCTTCGAGCCCATCGGGTCGTTCGTCGTCGCGGGGCCTCCGCGCAGCGGGAAGACGACCGCGCTGCGCTGGCTCGTCCGCAGCGTCGCCGCGCTCGACCCGGACGCGGAGTTCTTCCACATCGGCGGTCGTCGTGCCGGTCTCCGCGATGAGCGGCCCTGGCGGCGCGCGGCCTCGAGCGTCGAGGACGTCCGCGCGCTCGCGAAGGAGCTCGCCCCGATCGTGGCGGACGAGTCGCTCTCGCGACGCATCGTGATCGTCGCCGAGAGCATCGCTGAGTACTCCGACACCGACGCCGAGCGGCCGCTCCGCGAGCTCCTGCAGGCGATCAACCGCAGCGAGCACGTGCTCTTCGGTGACGGCGATGTGAACCAGCTCTCCTCCGGTTTCGGTCTCGTCGGCGAGCTCAAGGCCGGCCGCCGGGGCATCGTCCTCAAGCCGGACACCTACGACGGCGAGGCGATCTTCAAGCTCGCGTTCCCGCGCGTCCAGCGCCACGAGTTCCCCGAGGGGCGGGGCATGCTCGTCGAGAACGGTCGCGCCGTGATCGTGCAGCTGCCGATCGTGGGCGAGGAGGCGTGAGGGCTCCCGCTCTGGGGAGCGCTCCCCATCGCGCGGACGCGGGGGCTCTGTCTACCCTGAGGGGAACTCGAAGGAAGGGGCTCCGATGAGCGGGCACGACATCGATCTGAACTATGAGCACCTGCTCGAGCTCGCCACCGGGCTCGAGGTCATCCTCACCGAGTTCCAGGACGCGGCCAGCGCCGCCGAGGCGGCCGAGTCCGCGATCGGCCGCCCGCACGATCGCGGCGAGCTGAAGAACGCGGTCGAGGACTTCGAGGAGAACTGGAACGACAACCGCGAGAAGATCGCGGAGAACCTCCAGGCCGTCCTCGACCACCTGAAGAACGTCATCGACGGGTTCAGTGAGACCGACGCCGCTCTCGCGGCCCCGGCCGACGCGCCGACCGCGTCGTAACGAGGAGCGATCATGGCATTCAGAGAGACGACCGGCGACTTCCTCCTCCGCTCCCCCGGGCAGCGCCGGTGCCTCACGGTCGAGGGCGACGCGCAGGCGATCATCGATGCGGGGATGCGCTACTCGCGTCTCGGCCAGCTGATGGAGAAGGCGGCGCGCGAGCTCGAGAGGATCGCGGACGGCGACAAGTCCTACCGGGCCCTCGCGCTCGACGAGATCCGCGAGTCGGCACGGACGGCAGCGCGCGATCTGGAGAAGGTCGCCCGGCGCTACACGACGAGCGACGGGTCGGTCGGCACCGGCCGAGCGCTGCTGAACTACGGGCAGGCGCTCGCGACCGTCCAGGGCATCGTCACGCCCGATCTGGTCGCGAGCATCTCCACGGCCGACACGGTCAGGAACCAGGCCAGCGCTCGACTCGACGAGGCCCGCGGCGAGGTCAGGGACCTCGAGACGACGCGCTTCTGGGAGGACGAGGCGACCGACGCCGAGAAGCAGCAGGCGGAGGCGGAGTTCGATGCGGCCGACGGGGCGTTCGACGACGCCGAGCAGGAGCTCACCGCCCTGTGGGGCACCTTCGACGGCGCCGTCAGCGTCTGGGAGGAGGCGTACGACACCGCCGTGAGCCGCATCACGACGGCGATCGAGGTCTCCGACGTGAACGACTCGCGCTGGGACGACTTCCTCGACGGCCTCGCCGATCTGGCGGGCTTCGTCGGGCTCGTGCTCACGGTCGCGGCGATCATCGTGGGCGCGCCGTGGATGATCGCCGCGGCGGCGATCGCGGGTCTCATCGTCCTGGCCGCGCAGCTCATCCTGTACATGAACGGCTCCGGACGGGTGTCGACGATCGACCTCGCCCTCAGCGCGCTCGCCGTGATCCCCTTCGGGAAGGCGTTCGCCGGCGCCGTGCGCGCAGGCTCGGGCGCCGGGGCGGCCACGCGGGCCGCGCTGGGTCTCGGCGACGACTCCGCCCGCGCCATCGCGAGCGGCAGGAACGCCCTGACCCTCGACCTGCGCACCTGGCCGTCGCGCGCCTCGACCGCGGCCGCCGCGGGCAACCGCGCCTCCCGCTCGTCGACCGCCGGCGCGCTCGCCGACGACTTCATCGAATCCGCCGGCGCTCAGGGCCTTCCCCGCATGTGGGCGGCGATCCGGTCGGGAGGCTCGGCGACCGATGCGCAGCTCCTGCGCCTGACGAGCGGCATCCGCGGCGGCTCCTGGGCGGCCGGCGGCGAGGCGGGCCAGCGGTCGCTCAGCTGGGCGGCGTCGAACGCGACCGGCAGGGGCGACCAGGTCCTCAACGTGGTCAACGCCGGCGTCACCGCCTACCAGGCTCCCGAGACCGTCTCCTCGATGGCGGGCCGCACCGGGCGTCTCGATTGAGCGCCGAGCGGATGCCCGACCTGCGCTCCGAACTCGGCGTCGCGCCGCCGCCGGCGCGCTATCGCATCCTCTGCCCTCCCGGCTGGCGCCGCGTCAGCCCGGAGGAGCTCATCGGGGAGGAGGCGACGTCCCGCTTCCGAGCCGAGGCGGCCCGCGCGGGCCGTACCGATCTGCTGAGGGAGCTCGACACGATGCTCGACAGCGCGCGGACGGCGCTGCGGACGCACGGGGTCACCGAGGTGTACGTCGCCCCCTCCGATGAGGAGGGAGTGCGGCCCCCCGCCACCCTCAGCGTCGCTCCGCTCGCGCTGCCGGCGGGCACGACGCTCGAGCAGGCCCTCGCCCGCATCGCGCGCGGGCGCCCCGTGATCGAGCTCGAGGGCGCGCGCGAGCGCCTCCACGTCATCGAGCACGAGCGGCGGCACGGCGACGCCGACGAGCTCGTCGAGCGGACGCTGCTGGCGATCGCTCCCGTCCCGGCCTCGGACGACCGACGCGCGATCGTGCTGACCTTCACCGCCCTCGGCGCGACCCGCGGCGGTTCGGCGGGGGCGGCCGAGGCCGAGGAGGAGGACGCGATCGAGACCCTGCTCGACATCGGCCGGATCATGCTCGTCACCTTCCGCTGGAGCCCGTCGTGAGGATCTTCCCCGTCCACTTCGACGCCGACGTCTGGATCGCCGTGCCGGTCCGCTACCCCGACCGGCACGGCGCGACGCCCGCGGAGTGGGCGGACCGTGTCGCCGGCGAGCTCACGCGCGGCAGGCCTCTCGCGGCCGAGCAGGCGATCGAGATCGCGCCGCTGGCCCGAGCCGTCGCCGAGTTCGACCGCTCGGGCGTCTCCGCTCGGCTGTGGCACTACCCGATCGACGGGCGACCGGGCGGGTGGGTCGACATCGCCGCTGAGCGGGTCGCCGGCGGCGCGAGCGCGGCGTCGCTGATCCCCGAACCGAGAGGCGCCATCGTCGACCCCGTCACGGTGGATCTCATGATCGAACCCTTCGACTCGGTCGTCCGCCGACTGAGCCTGCGCGCGGTCGGCGGCGTCGATGCGGCGGACGACGCGGACGCCGGGGTCCTCGCCTCCGCGGAGTGGGTCGCGGTCCGCGACGACTGGGCGGTGCTCGCGCTGAGCGACGACGCCGATCCCGCAGCTCTCAGCGCCCGCGTCGACGCCATCGAGGAGCTGCTCGCGGGCATCGAGCCGTGGGCGCACCAGGACGAGCTGGAGTGAGCGAGCCCGATCGGGGCGCCGTCGCCTCCCTCGTCGATGCGATTCCGCGCGGCGGATCCCTCCGCGCTGCGGCCGACTCGCTGCACCTCGCCGCGCTCGCCGTCGTGGCGCGCGACGATGCGGAGGAGCTCCGGGCCGTCGCGATCGACGAGCACCGCCGCGAACGCGACCCCGCGGCCGGGACCGCCCGATCCGCACCTCCCGCGCTCTCGATCGCGTCGAGCATCCTCGCCGCGGTCGCCATCGGCGTCGTCGCCGCGTGGCGGGGTGATCTCGTGATCGACGACGTGCGCACGGCTGCGCCGATCTCCGCCGCGACGGCCGCCCTCGCCCTGCTGCTCGCCGTGGTCGCCGAGGGCGACCGCGAGCGTCGACCGCCGGCCGACTACCCGCACGTCGGGGCCGCCCTGCATGCGACGTGGGCCGCCGCCTGGCTCATCGCCGCCGTCCTGATCGCCGTTCGCGCGGGGGAGTCGCCCTTCGATTCCGCCGCTCTTCTCCCGCCGATCGTGATTCTCGTCAGTGCCGCGCTCGCGTCCGCGTCGCTCGCTCTGGGGGCCCGGGCGCGCGACCGTCATCGCCGCGCGCGTCGAGCGGTCGTGCGAGCGACCGCACCGCGTGCGCGCAGCGGCCCCGCCGATCTCGGGAGGGGCGTCGTCGCCGAGACTCGCGCCTCCGCCGTGCTCCTCGCGCTCAGCCCGGCCGACCGCGACCGCCTCCTGGACCTGGAGCTCGCGGCCATCCGCGCGGTCGCCGATCGTGACGGGGCGGATGCGACCGAGGCGTCCCGGGCGGAGGTCGACGCCCGCCTGCGACTCGCGCGGCGCCCCCCGCTGCTCGGGCCGGCACCCGATCGGCGTCGGGGCCGGTGACTGGGGAGTCCTCCCCATTGAGGGATACCCAGCACCTCTCTAGCGTGGAGGAACATGGTTCGCAGGGGCGGGCCTCCCAGGAGAGGAAGGGCGATCATGGCTGACTTCAAGGCCACGTACAGCGAGATGGAGCGCATGTCGACGCGACTCGAGAGCGGCAAGGAGGACATCGCCGAGATCCTCCGCCGGCTCAAGACCGAGGTCGACTCGCTGCTCGGCAGCGACTTCGTCACCGAGCACGCCTCGGGGCGCTTCGGCGACGGCTACAGCGAGCTCACGAGCGGCCTCGAGGACGCGATCGACGGCATCCGCGAGATGGGCGAGTCGCTGCGCAAGATGATGCAGGCGATCCAGGACACGGATCGGCAGCTCGCCGGCAACTGAGCCGCATCGACCGCACCGGCCGCGCGCCGGGTGCGCCGCACGACGGGGAGGGCATCGATGCCCTCCCCGTCGTCGTGTCGGCGGAGAGGCCGCCGCCGCGCCCCCCGCTCTGGGTATGCCCATCTTCGCGCCGCTCCGCTTCACTCGAATGACCTCGACCCGGAGGTCCTCATGACCCGCATCCGTCCCGCCGATCGCGGCTTCACGCTCGTGGAGCTCGTCGTGATCGTCGCCGTCATCGGCCTCCTCGCCGCGATCGCCGTCCCCGTGTACCTCGGGTACCAGGAGGAGGCGCGTGGCAGCGCGGTGCAGTCGGCCCTCGCCCACGCGAAGCTCGGGATCATCGTCGCGACCGCCGAGGAGGACCCGGTGAGCCTCGACGACGACCGGATCGCGGAGATCCTCGCCGCCCACGGCGACGCCGCGATCACGCTCGGCCGCACGGGCGACGCCGACGGCTGGTGCCTGTGGGGCGAGCACGTCGCGGTGACGAGCACCTGGGCGATCAGCGATTCCCGCGGCATCGTCGAGAACGGCACGTGCGCGCCGAGCGGAGTCCTCGTCCCGCCCGGCTGACTCGCCGTCACGCGGGTCCACGGTTCGGGCGATCGCTCGCGGGGCCCGTGTTGCTCGTGGGGGAGGAGTCGCGTCCCCGAACGGGGGACTACTCACCAATGGGCGCGTGTCATAGCGTCCCGGTGGGGGGCGGCAACGGTATTGGCGTCCCTGCGATCGCGCATGAGGGGGGAGCCGCAGTGCCGTCATTGACCGAGGTGCTCATCATCCGCGGCATCATGCCCATCGAGACGCTCGACGTGATGAGCGACGATCCGCTCGCCGAGGCCCACATCATCCAGATGTTCATGGATGAGGGGCGCGTGACCCCGGGTCAGATCGCCTCCGCGCGCGCCGAGGTCATGGGCCTGTCGTTCGTCGAGCTCTCCGAGTACCCGATCGATCGCACGGCCGTCGCGCTCGTGCCGGCCGCGCTCTGCAAGCGGCACAAGGTCCTGCCGATCCACATCGCCGGCGAGATGCTCACGCTCGCGATGGTCAACCCCGATGACGTCTTCGCCCTCGACGACGTCCGCGCCGCGACCCGCATGCGCATCGTGCCGATCGTCGCGGAGGAGACCGACCTCGTCGAGGCGGTCGAGAAGTTCCACCGGGCCGACAGCGAGCTCAACGAGCTGTCGAACGTGCTCGAGGAGGAGAACAGGCCGGAGGACCTGTCGGCGGTCGCGCTGCGCGACGCCGACGCCGACGATGCGCCGATCGTGCGATTCGTGAACCTCATCATCGGTCAGGCGATCCAGGACAGCGCCTCGGACATCCATATCGAACCGGGTGAGCACGAGCTGCGCGTGCGGTACCGCATCGACGGCGTCCTCCACGAGATGCAGGCCGCGCCCCGCTCGGTCACCAACGGCGTCATCTCGCGCCTGAAGATCATGAGCGACATCGACATCGCCGAGCGCCGCAAGCCGCAGGACGGCCGCATGTCGGTCAGCCATGGGGGCCGCCAGATCGACCTCCGCGTCGCGACCCTGCCGACGGTGTACGGCGAGAAGGTCGTCATGCGAATCCTCGACAACAACGCCACGCGCCGCGACATGAGCGAGCTGCAGCTGCTCGAGTACAACTTCGAGGTCTTCAAGAACTCGTACACGAAGCCCTACGGCATGATCCTCGTCACCGGTCCGACCGGTTCGGGCAAGTCGACGACGCTCTACACGACCCTCCACGCGGTCGCGAAGCCCGAGATCAACGTCATCACCGTCGAGGACCCGGTCGAGTACCGCATGGCCGGCATCAACCAGGTGCAGGTGAACCCGAAGGCGGGCCTCACGTTCGCGAGCGCGCTGCGCAGCATCCTGCGATCCGACCCGGATGTCGTGCTCCTCGGTGAGATCCGCGACAAGGAGACCGCGCAGATCGCGATCGAGGCCTCGCTCACGGGTCACCTCGTGCTGTCGACCCTGCACACGAACGACGCGCCGAGCGCGATCACCCGACTCATCGAGATGGACATCGAACCCTTCCTCGTCGGCTCGGCCCTCGACTGCGTCGTCGCCCAGCGCCTCGCGCGCCGCCTCTGCGACCGCTGCAAGGCTCCGTATCAGGGCGACACCGAGCAGATGGCGTTCGGCGTGAGCCTCGCGCAGGCCTTCGGCGAGACGGGCTTCACGACCGAGGACGGCGAGGAGCGCACGGCCGGCACGGCCCTCGCGTTCGCCTCCGGCCCCACGCTCTACAAGCCGGTCGGCTGCTCGGCCTGCTCGAACACCGGCTACCGCGGCCGCCTCGCCCTGCACGAGGTCATGGCCGTGACGGAGGAGATCGAGCGCCTCGCCGTGGCGCGCGCCTCGGCCGCCGAGATCCAGAAGGTCGCGCTCGCCCAGGGCATGCGCACCCTCCGCCAGGACGGCTGGGAGAAGGCCAAGCTCGGCCTCACCTCCGTCGACGAGATCATGCGCGTGGTCGCGTGAGCCCCGCCCCATCGACCCGACGCCGCCGTAAGGAGCACTCATGACCGACCGACCGATCCACGAGATCCCGATGGACCCGGAGGACTCCGACCTGTCCTTCCTGCGCCGGGCCGCCGCGGCGGGCGGTCGCGTCTCGCCCGCCGACTGGGATGCCCTCGCCGCCGCCGCAGGAGCGGGCCCGTCCGGCGCCCCGAGCGCGGTGCCGAGCGCCGCCGACGTCGTCGCTTCGGCGAGCGCCCTGCCGCTCAACGTCACGCAGACGGGGATGCCCGGGGTTCCGCCGAGCGCGCCGCCCACGATGCCGCCGCCCGGCTCCACCGCGCCCTACAACGCGCCGCCGCCCGCGAGCTCGCCGCTCAGCGCGCCGCCGCCCGTCGGGTCGTCGCCTCTCGCGTCCTCGTCGCTGTCGGCTCCGCCGCCGGTGGGTGGCGCGCCGCTCTCAGCGCCGCCGCCCGTCGGTGCGCCGGCACCCGTCAGCACGCCCGGGCCCGTGGGCGGACCCCCGCCCGTCGCGGCCTCGGCGCCTCCGATCGTGCCGAGCGGAGCATCCACCCCGCGGGTCGAGCCGGTCGTGCCGCTGCCCGCGAGCTCGTCCCGGGCCGAATGGAGCCCCTCCGAGTGGGAGGCCTCCGCGCCCGCCCCGACGACGTCGGCGCCGGCCTCGGCCGCCGCGCCGATCCGTCACGGCGACCCGAAGGGCGACCCCGAACTGCTCGCGGCGCTGCACGAGCTCGTCGCGACGCGCGGCTCCGACCTGCACGTGTCGAAGAACGCGCCGCCCATGGTGCGCATCGACGGCACGCTGCGGCCGGTGCAGTCGACGGGCATCTGGGACGCCGATCGCGTCGCCCGCGCCCTCTACTCGATCGTGACGCCCGCGCAGATGGCGCAGTTCGAGGAGAAGCAGGAGCTCGACTTCGCCTTCCCTCTCACCGAGCAGTCGCGCTTCCGCGTGAACTTCTACCGCCAGCGCGGCACGATCGGTGCGGCCTTCCGTCTCATCCCGACCGACATCAAGAAGCTCGACGATCTGGGCGTGCCCGAGGTGGTCGGCCGCTTCTCGACCCTGCCGCGCGGCCTCGTGCTCGTGACGGGGCCGACCGGTTCGGGCAAGTCGACGACGCTCGCCGCGCTCATCGACCTCGTCAACGAGACCCGGGCCGACCACATCATGACGGTCGAGGACCCGATCGAGTTCGTGCACAAGAACAAGAAGTCGCTCGTCAACCAGCGCGAGGTCGGCGCCGACACGCACTCGTTCCAGAACGCGCTCAAGCACGTGCTGCGGCAGGACCCGGATGTGATCCTGATCGGCGAGCTCCGCGACCTCGAGACCATCTCGACGGCGCTGACCGCCGCCGAGACCGGTCACCTCGTGTTCGCGACGCTCCATACGCAGGATGCCGGGCAGACGATCGACCGCATCATCGACGTCTTCCCGCCCTTCCAGCAGGGGCAGGTGCGGCAGCAGCTCGCCGCGACCCTCCAGGGCGTCGTCTGCCAGACCCTCGTCAAGAGGGCGACCGGGCAGGGCCGAGCGGTCGCGACCGAGGTGCTCGTCGCGACGCCCGCCATCGCGAACCTGATCCGCGAGGGCAAGACCTACCAGATCGGCTCGGCCATGCAGGCCGGCCGCGGGTCCGGAATGCACACGATGGACCAGCACCTCGCCGAGCTCGTCAACGCGGGCACCATCACGATCACGGCCGCGCGCGAGAAGGCGCACGACCACGACACGCTGCAGCGCCTCGTGACGCGGCAGGACGGCGCCGCCTTCGACCCGGCTGCCGACTTCGACCGCATGCAGGCTGCAGGAGGCCAGTCATGACGAACGTTCTCACCTACACCTATCGGGGCAAGGATGCCGCCGGCAAGAAGGTCAGCGGCTCGGTCGACGGAGCCTCGGAGGCCGCCGCGACGATGCGGCTGCGGTCGATGGGGATCCAGCCGGAGACGGTGCGCCAGGCCGGGACCGGGATCAACAAGGAGATCTCGCTCGGCGGGCTGTTCCAGAAGAAGGTAGGACTGAAGGATCTCGCCGTCATGAGTCGGCAACTCGCCACGATGATCTCCTCGGGCCTCGCGCTGATGCGGGCGCTGTCGATCCTGGCGGAGCAGAGCGAGAATCCGAAACTGCGCGACACCATCGACGAGGTGCGCAAGGAGGTCGAGGGCGGCCTGTCGCTCTCCGATGCGATCGCGAAGCACCCTCTGGTGTTCCCACCCCTCTTCATCAACCTCGTCCGCGCCGGCGAGACCGGTGGCTTCCTGGAGGAGTCGCTCAAGTCCGTCGCGGAGAACTACGAAAAGGAGGTCAAGCTTCGAGGGACGATCAAATCAGCGCTGACCTACCCCGTCGTCGTGCTCGTCATGGCAGTGGTCGGCATGATCGGCATGATCGTGTTCATCGTTCCGGTATTCAAAGCGATGTTCGAGGGACTCGGTGGTGAGCTGCCACTTCCGACGCAATTCCTCGTCGTGCTGTCGGAAAGCGCTCCCTTCTGGCTTCCGGTCCTGATTATCGGACTGATCGCGTTCAGTATCTGGTGGGGCAAGAACAAGCATCGCCCTGAAGTGCGCAATGTGGTCGACCCGATGAAGCTTAAGGCGCCGGTGTTTGGGCAACTTGCCAAGAAGATCGCCATCGCGCGCTTCACTCGCAACTTCGGCACGATGATGAGGTCCGGTGTTCCCATCCTCCAGGCGCTCTCGATCGTGGGTGCCACGTCGGGGAACTTCGTGATTGAGAAGGCGCTCGTTAACGTGCAGGAGAGCGTCCGGCAAGGCAAGAGCATCGCCGCACCGCTCGCCGAGGAGCCGGTCTTCCCGTCCATGGTCACGCAGATGATCTCCGTCGGCGAGGACTCCGGTTCGCTGGAGATGATGCTCGAGAAGATCTCCGACTTCTACGACGCCGAGGTCGAATCGACGACCGAGCAGCTGACCGCCCTCATCGAGCCCCTCATGATCGCCTTCATGGGCGTGCTCCTCGGCGGCATGATCGTCGCGCTCTACCTCCCCGTGTTCAACATCTTCACGCTCGTCAAGTAGGGCCGCCGGCCGGCGGTCCCCAGAAAGGCCGACCCTCGTTCGCGTCACCCCCCTACTGGGGAATGGGCAAGGCGCACGAAAAATATGAGAGTTCTCTCAAGGGGGCAGTTTCATTGGGGGCCCGCCTGTCACTCAGTTCACCTGAACAGGAATGGAAACAACATCATGATCAAGCTTCACGACAAGCTCGCGCAGGTTCGCGCGGCCCGCGAAGAGGGCGAGAAGGGCTTCACGCTCATCGAGCTCCTCGTCGTCGTCATCATCATCGGCATCCTCGCCGCGATCGCCATCCCGATCTTCCTTGGGCAGCAGGAGCAGGCGAAGGGCAGCGCGGTCGAGTCAGCCGTCACCAATGCCAAGACCCAGGTCGTGGCCTTCGTTGTCGAGAACGGCACCTTCCCGGACACCACGCAGCTTGGCACCATCGCCACCGAAGCTGCAGGGAGCGATCTGGTGAACATCACCATCGCGGGCACTGCGGCAGCCTTCTGCGTTTCGGGTACCCACGACGAGGTGACGGGCAAGAGCTGGGCCGCCGATGACAAGAGCGGCGTCATCGAGGGCACTTGCGTCTCGAACGTCGCAACGCCTGCCGCCTAGTCCGCCTCTAGATCGGACTTCCTGACGGGGTGCCACGCACAGCGTGGCGCCCCGTCCTCGGGCTTTGCGCAGGTCCGGCCGCTCAATCGGAGTGGCGAACACATCCAAGCGAGGAGGGGGTGGGACATGAACACGAACTGCAGTGAACAACGAAGTGAGCGGGACGATGACGCTGGGTTCGGACTGGTCGAGATCGTCATCTCCATGTTCCTCCTGGCCCTCCTCGCAGTCGCCTTCCTTCCTCTGCTCGTTGACTCGTTGCGGACGACTGTCCGCAACGCGACGACGGCGACGGCGACTCAGCTCGTCAGCGAGCAGCTTGACGCGGTGAGCTTGCTCTCGCGCACGTGCGCCGCCCTGGCCGCCTTCGAGGGGGCGACCGTGCCTACAGTCACGGACGAGAGGGGCACGATCTATACCGCAACGCGCAACGCGGCGACCTGTCCCTCGTCGGGATATCCGCTCTCCGTCGCAGTGACTGTCTCCGTCTCCGCTGACAGCCAGCCGGGTCTGATAGTCGAGTCCACGACAACGGTCATCATCGAGAGCGCCAACTGATGATTCATCGCCTGCGCGATCGCGACGAGGGGGTGAGCTTGATCGAGCTCCTCATATACATGTTGCTTGCGGTCATTGTGCTCACAATCATCGCGGCAATCCTTATCAACTCGCTTCGCGCGGAGAACACCGTCCGGACTTCCGCTGAGGCCACCGACACCGCGCAACTTGCGGCGCAGTCGCTCAACCGCGGAATCCACAACGCGAGCGCGATTGAGGTGTCGGCACCTGTTGCGGATGTTGCAGTAGTCCGCACCAGATCGCTCGACTCATCCTCCGAGGGGGTGTGGCAATGCCAGGCGTGGGTCGTCGTCGACGGCCAGCTCCGCACGACTCGCTCCGATGCTGCTATCCCCGTGCCCACTACCGCCGCCGAGGTCGCATCCTGGCTACTCGTGGCTGAGGGCGTCGCTCCCATCGGCACCGACCCGATCTTCTCTCTGGCGGCGGACGAGCGGTCTCTCGCGGTCGGCTTCACCGTCGCGAATGGATCGGGCATTCCGGTCACGCTCGATACGACGATCATCTCGAAGCAACCCATACCCGCCACGGGGAAGGTCACCGCACCATGTTTCTGAGCAGATTCCTGAACACCCGTCGGGACGACCGCGGCAGCGCGCTCATCGGCGTCATCGCCCTCCTGGGCGTGACGGGCGTCATCGCCGTCACGGTCGGCACCGTGAGCGTCAGCTCCCTGCAGACCACGAACGGAGCGGCTGCGTCCGTCGAGGCCCGAGGGGCCGCCGAGGCCGGCATCAACGCCGCCGAGCTCGCGCTCCGCGGCGCCGGCGGCTGCCCGTCCTCGGGCACGATCACTCGCACGACGGCGCCCGCCTACACGGTCGAGATCCAGCACGACACCGGCTCCGGCTGGTCCGACGGGTGCCCGCCCAACACCGCGACGCAGGTGCGGTTCGTCTCGACGGGCCTCGCCGAGCGCCCCACATTCGGGGCGAGCGACATCGGAGGCGAGCGCGTCGTCGAGGCGGTGTACCAGTACATCCCCGAGTACGTCGAAGTGCCCGACATCGACCCGGCCGTGTACGCCTACTCCATCGACGGCGTGCTGAAGAAGTTCGTCCTCGACTCCGCCGACTTCACGATCTCGGCAGACGTGCAGATCAAGACGGGCGACTTCGAGTGCTCGAACAACGCCTCGGTGGCGGGGGACGTCATCCTCGCCAACGGCGCAGCGGACCTCACGGCGTGCACGATCGCCGGAACCCTCCACGTCACGAAGGGGGCGGGCATCGACGGGGCCAGTCTCGTCACGGGCGACGTCATCGCCGGCGGTGACGGCATCACCGGCACGAACCCGACCGTCCGCATCGAGGCGGGCACCCGCGTCAACGGGAACGTGTTCGCCGGCGGGAACGTGAGCGTGCTCAGCGGCTCCGGCTCGCAGGTGCTCGGCAACGTCACCGCCACCCGCGACACGTCCACGAAGGTCATCGTCGCCAACGGGTCGACGATCGGCGGCAACGTCCTCAGCTCCGGCACGATCCAGCGCAACGGGACGATCAGCGGCACGCAGTCCACCGCGGTCACCGGGCTGCAGGCGCCCATCGCCCCGCGCGTCCCCAACTGGGTGGACATGCCCTGGGCCGTGACGAACGCGACGCAGTTCCAGGCGACCACCTGGTACCAGCAGGGCTTCACCAACCGCGTGACCTGGACAGGCAGCTGCACGATGGGCAGCCTCGACCCGCGATGGGTGGCGCTGTCGCTGTACACGACGCCGACAGTGATCGACGCGACCGGGTGCATCGGCGGGGTCACGACCAACAACAACCTGAGCCCCAACATCGGTCTCTCCACGAACATCGTCTTCATCGCGGACAAGTTCACGTTCAACAAGCTCTACTTCGCGTCGTCCGTGCCATCGGTCAACCGCAAGCTGTACTTCGTCGTGCCCGACAACACGGCGGATGAGCTGCCGACCTGCACGGGCGAGGCGGGCAACATCTACCTGACGAACGAGGCCGACATCCAGTCGACGGTCTCCGCCTTCCTCTACTCGCCGTGCGAGATCATCTCCGACCGGAACGGTCTCCGCGGCCAGCTCTACGGCGGCGTGATCGACTTCGACCAGCAGGCGCAGATGACCTACGTGCCCACGTCGCCCCCCGGTGTCGACTTCAGCGCGAGCCTGCCGCCCGTGTTCCAGCTCGTGGGCGCCTACCTCGGCGACCGCCTGAGCATCCGCGAGGTCGCGTCCGGTGGGTGACGCGGCGGCGGCGCTGCTGATGGGGGGATCAGCAGTGCTCGGCGCCCTCATCGGTTCATTCCTCAACGTCGTCATCCACCGCGTCCCGGCGGGGCAGTCGGTCGTGCACCCGCCCAGCGCGTGCCCGGGCTGCGGCACGCGGATCCGGCCGTACGACAACATCCCGATCGTCTCCTGGCTCGTCCTGCGCGGCCGATGCCGTGACTGCTCCGAGCCGATCTCCGCCCGCTATCCGCTCATCGAGGCGGGCACGTCGCTCGCCTTCGCTCTCGTCGCGGCGTGGATGCTCTCGCCGCTGAGCCCCGCTGGTGCCGTCGTCGAGGCGGCGGGTGCGCTCGGCCTGCTGGCCGGCGCGCTCATGCTCGTCGCCTACCTGTGGCTCGCCGCCGTGAGCATCGCCCTCACGGCGATCGACCTCGAGACCCATCGACTGCCCAACGTCATCGTGCTGCCGGGCTACGCGGTCGCGGCGATCGGCCTCGGGGTGCCCGCGATCCTCGCGGGAGATCTCGAGCGGCTGGGCATCATGGCGGCCGGGTCGGGCATCCTCTTCATCGCCTACGCGGTCATGGCCGTCGCCTGGCCGGGCGGGATGGGGATGGGCGACGTCAAGCTCGCCGGCGTACTCGGGGCGTTCCTCGGCTTCTCGGGATGGGCCGCCCTGGCTGTCGGCGCCTTCGGCGCCTTCGTTCTCGGCGGCCTCGTGAGCATCGCCCTCCTGCTGCTGAAGCGCGTCTCGCGCAAGGGGGGGATCCCCTTCGGCCCGTGGATGATCGCCGGTTCGTGGGTGGGACTCGTTTTGGGGGCATCCATCGCGGCCTCCTATCTGTCATTGTTCGGAATTGAACTTGTCTAGGGGGGCAAAATCATGAGCAGTCATATCGTGGGGGTCGACATCGGCCAGACCGCGATCCGGGCCGTCGAGGCGAAAGCGTCGAAGAACGGGCCGATCGAGGTGCGGGCGTATCACGAGGCGGCGCTGCCGGACGGCGCCGTCCGGAACGGCGAGATCGTCGAACCGACCGCGGTCGCGACGATCCTCAAGAAGATGTGGGTCGACGCGAAGTTCGGCACGAAGGACGTCCTGCTCGGCATGGGCGACCAGAAGGTCGTCGCGCGCGACCTCGTGATGCCGAAGCTGTCCCAGAAGGAGATCCGCGACCTGCTTCCGCTGCGGGTCCAGGAGCTCATCCCGATGCCCGTCGCCGAGGCCATCATCGACTTCTACCCGGTGGCCGATGGCGCGCCGTCGGACGAGGGACCCACGGTCCGGGGGCTCCTGATCGCCGCCTACGCCGACGCGGTGTCGACGAACGTCAAGGCCGTCGCGCGGGCCGGCCTGCGGGTCGTCGGAGTCGACTTCGTGCCTTTCGCGCTCCAGCGCGCGGTGGGCGCGCAGTCGGAGGGCGTGAGCGCGATCGTCGACATCGGCGCGACGACGACGAACGTCGTCGTGTCGAGCAACGGGGTGCCCGACTTCGTCCGCATCATCCCCTCGGGGAGCGACGACGCCACTCGGGCGCTCGTGACGCAGCTCGAGGTGCCGCGCGACCAGGCCGAGAAGCTCAAGGTCGCGCAGGGCCTCCACCCCGAGATCGTGCCGCCGAACGACGCGAAGAGCGCCGGCATCATCCTCGACACCACGCGCGAGCTCATGACGAGCGTCATCAACACGCTGCGCTACTACTCGTCGACGCACGAGAACGCGCGCGTCGAATCCCTCGTGCTGACGGGCAACGGAGCCCGGCTGCGCGGCCTGCCCGCAGCCCTCGCGCAGTCGACGGGGATCACGCTCGTCGCGCCCGCGCCGTTCGAGCGCGTCCGGATGCCCAAGTCGCTCAACGGCTTCGGCGTCTCCGAGGCGCTTCGCGCCGGAGCGGCCGTGGGTCTGGCGATGGGAGTCCAGTCATGAGCAAGCAGCAGACCGAGACTCTGCAGCTCGGAGGCACGCCGCGCGCCGACCTGCTTCCGGCGTCCGCGCGCGAGGCGATCCGTCGTCGTCCGATCGTCCGCCGGCTCGTCCTCGCCGTCGGGCTGCTCGCCCTCGTGACCGTTCTCGCGGTCGCCGGCGCCACCGTGCTCGCGTTCATCGCCCAGGCGCAGCTCCAGGCCGAGCGGGATCGCTCCGAGACGCTCCTCGCCCAGCAGCAGGAGTTCGCCGACGCCCGGGCGATCGACGCGGCGCTCACCGAGGCGACCAACTCCCGACGCGCCGTCACCTCGGCCGAGATCGACTGGGAGGCGCTTCTGGCCGAGGTGCGCTCGACGCTGCCCGCCGGCGTCCTGCTGGTCTCGGTGGATGGCGAGATCACCGACGGCGGCGCCCCCGACTCGGGGGAGACCGCCGATGGAGCGGACCCCGAGCCCGAGCCCCTCCGCCAGGACTCGGTGGCGAGCATCCGCATCAACGCCACGAGCCCGACCGTCCCCGACGTCGAGGCCTGGCTCGCCGACCTCGAGGGCGTGACCGGTTTCGCCGGGATCGCCCCGCCGACGTCCGTCGTCGGCAGCGAGGGCGCGAGCTACACCGTGACCATCGAGTTCCTCCTCAACGAGGAGGCGTTCCTCGGGCGCTACGCGCCGGAGACGGCCGACGCCGAGGAGGAGGACTGATCATGTCGATCCTGAGACTGTGGGTCATCGGCTCGGCCTTCGTCGCCGTGCTCATCCTGCTCGCCGGGTGGTTCCTCGGAATCCAGCCGCGACTGGCCGAGGCGACCGCCGCCGATTCCGAGCGCGCCGGTGTGTCGGAGGTCAACGACCAGTACGAGGCAGTCCTGGTGGAGCTCCGCGAGCTGTCGGACAACCTCCCCGCCCTCCAGAGCGACCTCGATGCCATCCGCGTCGAGATCCCGCAGGAGCCCGAGCTGCCCGACCTGCTCGGCCAGCTCAACGAGCTCGCGGTGGCGTCCGGCGTCGCGCTCAACGAGGTGTCGACCGAGCCTCCGCAGCTCGTGCCGGCGGCGCTGCTCGAGCCCGTGGGCGTGACCGACCTCGTCGGGATCCCCGTCCGCATCAGTGCGCTCGGCGCTCCCGAGAGCCTCGCCCAGTTCCTCAAGGCCGCCCAGTTCGGGCCGCGCCTGATGTGGGTCGGGCGGTTCTCGACGGGCGACGACGCCGAGTCCGGCCGCGTCACGCTCGAGGGCATCATCTTCGTCCTGCCCGAGGAGGGCGCGGTGCTCCCGACCGAGGAGGGCGCCGCCGGCGCCGACCCGAGCGCGGCGCCGAGCGCCGAGCCGAGTGCCAGCCCGTCACCGTAGCGTGGGAGGATCGCGCTGACGACGAAGGGCCGACGATGACCGAGCACGACCGCACCGACGACCAGGCTTCCACCCCGGAGGCCGCCGACACCGATCACCATCGGCCGGCGGCCCCCGAGGAACCGGCGGCCATCGCGGAGCATCCCCGCCCGGACGACCAGCCCGAGCCCGTGCATCCGTCGGCGCCGACTGTCGCCGCCCCGCCCGCGCCGGCCGAGCAGCCCCAGCCCGAGCGCATCGTCTACGTCCCGGCCCCGCAGCCTCCGCGCCGCCACGGCTCGCGCAGGCTCGGCGTCGGCGTCGCGCTCGCCTCGAGCCTCGTCTTCACGATCCTCTACGCGGTCCTGGCGACGCTCTTCATCTTCATCGGCCTGGGCGCGGGCGGGCCGGGCCTCGCGCAGCAGGTGCAGGCCTTCGCCTCGACGCCCAGCTTCTGGATGCCCGTCATCGCCTTCGCGGTCGGCTACGTCGTCCTCGTCCTGATCGTCAATCGCGCCGGCTGGTGGGCGCACGTGCTGGGGGGCTTCCTCGTGGCCGCGCTCGTCTATGTCGTCTTCATCGGGTCGACCGTCCTGAGCGCCGAGGCGACCGGCGCGAGCCCCGCCGACCTGCAGCGCTTCCTGCTGCTGCAGATCACGAACCCGCTCGGCTGGTCCGCGGCGATCGCCGCGCGCGAGGTGCCGATCTGGGTGGGCGGGCTCGTGGCCCGCCACGGGCGCGCGGCGAAGGCCCGCAACGCCGAGGCCCGCGCGGAGTACGAGCGCGAGCTCGCGGCCGCGCGTGCCGGAGCCCCACGGGAGGGCGCCCCGACCCCCGCCGTTTGACCCCTGCGGCCCCCGCGCGTATTCTTGACTGCGTGTGTGCATTCGCACGCGCTTGTGCTGTGCCGCGAGAGCGGTCCGGTCGGCGCGAGGCGGAGCATCCGCACGAGGGTCACTGATGAGAGCGCACCCGGCCCTGGGCCGAATCGCGCAGTAGACACACCCCCACGGCATGTCCGCCACCGATCGCTCGCGATCATCGTCGGACCTCGCGTGAGCCCGTCACCGCCACTGGCAGACGGGGAACAACAAACCGCAACCGCTGTCACCGTGCAGCATTTCCAAGGAGCAACTTTGCCCACTATTCAGCAGCTGGTCCGCAAGGGTCGCACGCCGAAGGTCGTCAAGACCAAGGCGCCCGCCCTGAAGGCCAACCCGCAGCAGCGCGGCGTGTGCACCCGTGTGTACACGACCACGCCCAAGAAGCCGAACTCGGCGCTCCGCAAGGTGGCGCGCGTGAAGCTCTCGAACGGTACCGAGGTCACGGCCTACATCCCCGGTGAGGGCCACAACCTGCAGGAGCACTCGATGGTGCTCGTCCGCGGCGGTCGTGTGAAGGACCTCCCCGGCGTGCGCTACAAGATCGTGCGCGGCGCGCTCGACACCCAGGCGGTCAAGAACCGGAAGCAAGCGCGCAGCCGCTACGGAGCGAAGATGGACAAGAAGTAATGCCTCGTAAGGGACCGGCGCCGAAGCGCCCCGTCGTCGCAGACCCCGTCTACGGCGCACCGATCGTCAGCCAGCTCGTCAACAAGATCCTCCTCGACGGCAAGAAGGGCCTCGCCGAGCGCATCGTCTACGGCGCTCTCGAGGGTGTCGCCGCCAAGAACGGCCAGGATGCCGTGGTCACCCTGAAGAAGGCGCTCGACAACGTGCGCCCGACTCTCGAGGTCCGCAGCCGCCGCGTCGGAGGCTCGACCTACCAGGTGCCCGTCGAGGTCAAGCCGCACCGCGCGAACACGCTCGCGCTGCGCTGGCTGACCTCGTACGCCAAGGCTCGTCGCGAGAAGACGATGACCGAGCGCCTCATGAACGAGATCCTCGACGCCTCGAACGGCCTCGGCGCCGCGGTCAAGCGCCGTGAGGACACCCACAAGATGGCCGAGAGCAACAAGGCCTTCGCGCACTACCGCTGGTAGCAACCGGCTTCGCGAGCGGGGGCCGAGGGCTCGCCCCTCGCCCCTGCTCGCACCCGCACTCTTTATCGAACCGGAGGAACCCCCTGTGGCACAGGACGTGCTCACCGACCTGAACAAGGTCCGCAACATCGGCATCATGGCGCACATCGACGCCGGCAAGACCACCACGACCGAGCGCATCCTGTTCTACACGGGCATCACGCACAAGATCGGCGAGGTCCACGACGGCGCCGCCACGATGGACTGGATGGCGCAGGAGCAGGAGCGCGGCATCACGATCACGTCGGCCGCGACGACGTGCTTCTGGAACAAGCACCAGATCAACATCATCGACACCCCCGGTCACGTCGACTTCACGGTCGAGGTCGAGCGGTCGCTGCGCGTCCTCGACGGCGCGGTCGCGGTGTTCGACGGCAAGGAGGGCGTCGAGCCCCAGTCCGAGACCGTCTGGCGCCAGGCCGACAAGTACGACGTCCCACGCATCTGCTTCGTCAACAAGATGGACAAGCTCGGCGCCGACTTCTACTTCACGGTCGAGACCATCGTCAAGCGACTCGGCGCCAAGCCGCTCGTCATCCAGCTCCCCATCGGCTTCGAGAGCACCTTCGAGGGCGTCGTCGACCTGGTCGAGATGCGCGCGCTCACGTGGCGCGGCGACTCCAAGGGTGACGTCGCCATGGGCGCCAAGTACGAGGTCGAGGAGATCCCCGCGGATCTCGTCGACAAGGCGAACGAGTACCGCCAGCAGCTCCTCGAGACCGTCGCCGAGAGCGACGACGCGCTGCTCGAGAAGTTCTTCGGCGGCGAGGAGCTCACGGTCGCCGAGATCAAGGGCGCCATCCGCAAGATGACGATCGCCTCCGAGATCTACCCGGTGCTCTGCGGCTCGGCGTTCAAGAACCGCGGCGTGCAGCCCATGCTCGACGCGGTCGTCGACTACCTCCCGAGCCCGCTCGACGTGCCGCCCACCGTGGCGCACGACCCGCGCGACGAGGAGAAGGAGATCGAGCGCCGCCCCGACGCGAGCGAGCCGTTCGCGGCTCTCGCGTTCAAGGTCGCGGTGCACCCGTTCTTCGGTCGCCTCACCTACGTGCGCGTCTACTCGGGCAAGATCGACTCCGGCGCCCAGGTCATCAACTCGACCAAGGGCAAGAAGGAGCGCATCGGGAAGATCATCCAGATGCACGCCAACAAGGAGAACCCGGTCGACTCGGTCACCGCCGGTCACATCTACGCCGTCATCGGCCTCAAGGACACGACCACGGGCGACACCCTGTGCGACCCGCAGCACCAGGTCGTCCTCGAGTCGATGACCTTCCCCGAGCCCGTCATCGAGGTCGCCATCGAGCCCAAGACGAAGGCCGACCAGGAGAAGCTCGGCACGGCGATCCAGAAGCTCGCCGAGGAGGACCCGACGTTCCGCACCGAGCAGAACATCGAGACCGGCCAGACCGTCATCAAGGGCATGGGCGAGCTGCACCTCGACATCCTCGTCGACCGCATGAAGCGCGAGTTCAACGTCGAGGCCAACGTCGGCAAGCCCCAGGTGGCCTACCGCGAGACGATCAAGAAGACCATCGAGAAGTACGACTACACCCACAAGAAGCAGACCGGTGGGTCGGGTCAGTTCGCGAAGGTCCAGATCTCGCTCGAGCCGATGGACGTCACGCCGGAGACGAGCTACGAGTTCGTCAACGCGACCTCGGGCGGCCGCGTGCCCCGCGAGTACATCCCCTCGGTCGACGCGGGAATCCAGGACGCGATGCAGGTCGGCGTGCTCGCCGGCTTCCCGACGGTGGGCGTCAAGGCGACGCTCCTCGACGGCGCGGCGCACGACGTCGACTCCTCGGAGATGGCGTTCAAGATCGCCGGCTCGATGGCCTACAAGGAGGCCGCGCGCAAGGCGAGCCCCGTGCTCCTCGAGCCGCTCATGGCGGTCGAGGTGCGCACCCCTGAGGAGTACATGGGCGACGTCATCGGCGACCTGAACTCCCGTCGTGGGCAGATCCAGTCGATGGAGGACGCGACGGGCGTGAAGGTCGTCCGCGCCCTCGTCCCGCTGTCGGAGATGTTCGGATACGTCGGTGACCTGCGCTCGAAGACCTCGGGCCGCGCCGTCTACTCGATGACGTTCGACAGCTACGCGGAGGTCCCGAAGGCTGTCGCCGACGAGATCGTCCAGAAGACCAAGGGCGAGTAAGCACTCGACCTGGGTGGGGCTCCCCGAGCCTCGCTACGATAAACACACACCAAACCGCAGAGCATCCGAGACCATGGATGCCTGCAACCGAGTCCTGAGGAGGACCCACAGTGGGTAAGGCCAAGTTCGAGCGGACCAAGCCGCACGTCAACATCGGAACGATCGGTCACGTCGACCACGGCAAGACCACCCTGACCGCCGCCATCTCGAAGGTGCTTGCCGACAAGTACCCCTCGGCGACGAACGTGCAGCGTGACTTCGCGTCGATCGACTCGGCTCCCGAGGAGCGCCAGCGCGGCATCACGATCAACATCTCGCACGTCGAGTACGAGACGCCCAAGCGTCACTACGCTCACGTCGACGCCCCCGGTCACGCCGACTACATCAAGAACATGATCACGGGTGCCGCGCAGATGGACGGCGCGATCCTCGTGGTCGCCGCGACCGACGGCCCGATGGCCCAGACGCGCGAGCACGTTCTTCTCGCCAAGCAGGTCGGCGTGCCGTACCTGCTCGTCGCGCTCAACAAGTCCGACATGGTCGACGACGAGGAGATCCTGGAGCTCGTCGAGATCGAGGTCCGCGAGCTCCTCTCGAGCCAGGGCTTCGACGGCGACAACGCGCCCGTCGTGCGCGTCTCCGGCCTCAAGGCTCTCGAGGGCGACCCCGAGTGGACCGAGTCGATCGTCAAGCTCATGGACGCGGTCGACGAGTCGATCCCCGACCCGGTGCGCGACAAGGACAAGCCGTTCCTCATGCCCATCGAGGACGTCTTCACGATCACCGGTCGTGGAACCGTCGTCACGGGCCGCGCCGAGCGCGGCACGCTGGGCATCAACTCCGAGGTCGAGATCGTCGGCATCCGCCCGACGCAGAAGACCACGGTCACCGGTATCGAGATGTTCCACAAGCAGCTCGACGAGGCCTGGGCCGGCGAGAACTGCGGTCTCCTCCTCCGCGGCACCAAGCGCGAGGACGTCGAGCGCGGCCAGGTCGTCGTGAAGCCGGGATCGGTCACCCCTCACACGAACTTCGAGGGCACCGCGTACATCCTCTCGAAGGACGAGGGTGGCCGTCACAACCCCTTCTACACGAACTACCGCCCGCAGTTCTACTTCCGCACCACCGACGTCACCGGCGTCATCTCGCTGCCCGAGGGCACCGAGATGGTCATGCCCGGCGACACCACCGACATGGTCGTGGAGCTGATCCAGCCCATCGCCATGGAGGAGGGCCTCGGCTTCGCCATCCGTGAGGGTGGCCGCACCGTCGGCGCCGGCACGGTCACGAAGATCATCAAGTAGTTCTTCGCAGCACAGCGAGCGGGGGTCGGGCGCATGCCCGGCCCCCGCTTCGTCGTTCCCGTCGCGCACCGTTCCGGCACGCGGGGCGCTACAGTCGCGGCAGAGCGTCCGTCATGAGGCGGATGCCCGGCGAAGGGCGGCACGGATGTCCAGGCGCATCCTCACCGAGGTCGTATCGATCCTCGGCATCACGATCGTCCTCGCCCTCGTCGGGCTCTCGATCGTCACCGGGCAAGACGCCGCGGCGCCGGGCGACATCGTGCCGAACGCCGCCCGGTTCCTCTTCGGCGCGACGGGCATCGCTCTCGGCCTCTGGACACTCCTGCTCATCGCCGGGTCCGTCGCGCTGCGGCACCGCCCGGTCGGCGTCCGCATCGGCGTCCACCTGCTGAGCGCGGTCATCGCGGTCGGCGTCAACACCGGCCTGCTCGCGCTGGTCGCCGGCCCGGCCGACAGCGGCTGGTCGGGCCTCATCATCGCGATCGCGCTCGGCGCGGGCGCCGTCCTCCTCGTCGCGGCCATCATCGGGGTGCTCGTCACCGAGCTGCTGATCGTGCGACCACGTCGCCTCGAGCGACGGGCGCCCGGCGGCGCCACGGGCGGAGCCGCCGCGGCTTGAGCGCGGTCAGCGCCCCGTGAGCCGCGCCGTCAGGGCGTCGGCCGCCGCGCGCACCGCGCGGGCGAGCGCGCCCTCGGTCCGGGCATCCACCGCCTCGCCCCGATAGGTCAGGCCGATGCCCGCACTCGGGTAGCCGGTGCGGTCGGTCGCCGCGGCGGCGACGGAGGAGTAGTCGGGCGTGATCTCGCCGTGTTCGCCCGCCCAGCCGCACTCGCGGGTCTCGGCGAGGATCCCGTCGAGCTCGCGCAGGGTCGCCGGCCCGATGCCGTGCCGAGTGATGAGCGCGTCGCGGTGCGGGTAGAGCGCGCGCACCTGGGCGGCGGGCAGAGCCGCGAGCATCGCCCGGCCGGTCGCCGTGAGGTGCGCGGGCAGGCGCACGCCGAGCCGGGCCACCGTCGTCGGCGCGCGCGGCGCCGAGGCCTGGCCGACGTACGAGACATCCGACCCGCTCAGCACCGCGAGCTGCGCGACCGCGGGCACGGGCGCCTCGGCGACCAGGCGCTCGATGAGCGGGTTCGCGAGCCGCGCGAGCCGACTGGCCTGCAGCACGCTCGACCCGATCTCGGCGACGACCCCGCCGAGCCCGTAGGCCCGCAGCTCGGGGTAGTGGACGACGTACCCCTCCTCCTGCAGCACGCGGATCAGCTGGTACGTCGACGAGCGCGGCAGCCCGAGCTCGCGCGCGATCGTCGAGGCGGGCACGGGCTCGCTGTGGTGGGCGAGGTGCGTGACGATGCGCAGGGCCGCGCGCGCTGCGGGAACATCCGGCATCGTGCGGCCCCCGCTCTCATGAACATCGTCTGAAATCTCAGACACTTTATCGCGAGAGGCCGATGCCGCGGTCGTGCGCGAGCGGTTCACTGGGGCCATGCGCATCACGGTCGGCTCCCGCACCCTCACTCGCGACGAGGTCGTCGCGCTCGCTCGCCACGACGCCGAGGTCGTCATCGACGCGGATGCCCTGGTCGCGATGGGCGAGACGCGTGCGCTCATCGCGGGGCTGGCCCACGACACCGTGCCCCACTACGGCGTCTCGACCGGGTTCGGCGCCCTCGCGACCACGCACATCCCGCTCGCGAAGCGCGCCGAGCTGCAGCGCTCGCTCGTGCGCTCGCACGCCGCGAGCTCGGGAGCCGAGGTCGAGCGCGAGGTCGTCCGCGCGACGATGCTCCTGCGCCTCGCGACGCTCGCCACCGGCCGCACGGGCGCCCGCCCCGTCGTCGCCGAGACGTACGCAGCGATGCTCAACGCACACATCACCCCCGTCGTCGGCGAGTACGGCAGCCTCGGCTGCTCGGGCGACCTCGCGCCACTCGCGCACTGCGCTCTCGCCGCGATGGGCGAGGGCTCGGTGCGGAACGCCGCGGGAGACCTCGTGTCCGCAGGCAGTGCGCTCGCCGCGGCGGGCATCCGCCCCCTGGAGCTCGAGGAGAAGGAGGGCCTCGCCCTCATCAACGGCACCGACGGCATGCTCGGGATGCTCTGCCTCGCGCTCGCCGACCTCGACGGCCTCGTGGCCACCGCCGACCTCGCCGCGGGCCTGAGCGTCGAGGGCCAGCTCGGCACCGACCGGGTGTTCGCCTCGGATCTGCAGCAGCTGCGCCCCCACCCCGGTCAGGCGACGAGCGCCGCGAACCTGCGCGCCGTGCTCGCCGGCTCGGCGATCGTCGCGAGTCACAGGACGGACGACTGCACGCGCGTGCAGGACGCCTACTCGCTGCGCTGCGCGCCGCAGGTGCACGGCGCGGTGCGCGACACGATGGCCCACGCCGCCCTCGTCGCGAGCCGCGAGCTCGCGGGCGCGATCGACAACCCCGTCGTGACGCTCGACGGGCGGGTCGAGTCGAACGGCAACTTCCACGGGGCGCCCGTGGCGTATGTGCTCGACTTCCTCGCGATCGCCGTCACCGATCTCGCGAGCATGAGCGAGCGGCGCACCGACCGCTTCCTCGACCCGGCGCGCAACGCCGGGCTCCCGCCGTTCCTCGCGCACGACCCCGGCGTCGACTCGGGCCACATGATCGCGCAGTACACGCAGGCCGGCATCGTGAGCGAGCTCAAGCGGCTCGCGAATCCGGCGAGCGTCGACTCGATCCCGTCGAGCGCGATGCAGGAGGACCACGTGTCGATGGGCTGGTCGTCGGGCCGCAAGCTGCGCCGCGCGATCGACGGGCTCGGCCGCGTCGTCGCGATCGAGCTGCTGACGGCCGCGCGCGGCATCGACCTGCGCGGCATCGCGCCGTCGCCCGTGACCGCAGCGGTCATCGCGGCCCTGCGCGCCGAGGTCGAGGGCCCCGGCCCCGACCGCTACCTCGCGCCCGAGATCGAGCGCGCCGTCGCCCTCACCCAGAGCGGCGCGCTGCTCGCCGCCGCCCGCTCGGTCGTCCCCGAGCTCGTCTAGACCCGCACCGCACGAAAGGCCTCTCATGAGCATCGCGACCCACCGCCCCGACGCCGGCACCGCCGCCGGCGACGCGCGCCCGGCATCCGGACCCCGCCCCGTGCGCGCCCACCGCGGCACGCAGCTGCACACGCTCGGCTGGCAGCAGGAGGGCGCTCTGCGCATGCTGCAGAACAACCTCGACCCCGACGTCGCCGAGCACCCCGACGAGCTCGTCGTCTACGGCGGCACGGGCAAGGCGGCGCGCGACTGGGCGAGCTTCGACGCGCTGACCCGCACGCTCGCGACCCTCAAGGGCGACGAGACGATGCTCGTGCAGTCGGGCCGGCCGGTCGGCGTCATGAAGACGCACGAGTGGGCGCCGCGCGTGCTCATCGCCAATTCGAACCTCGTGGGCGACTGGGCGAACTGGGACGAGTTCCGGCGGCTCGAGCAGCTCGGCCTCACGATGTACGGCCAGATGACGGCAGGCTCGTGGATCTACATCGGAACCCAGGGCATCCTGCAGGGCACGTTCGAGACCTTCGCGGCGGTCGCCGCGCAGAGGTTCGCGGGGAGCCTCGCCGGAACCATCACCCTCACCGGCGGGCTCGGCGGCATGGGCGGCGCCCAGCCCCTCGCGGTGACGATGAACGGCGGCGTCGCGATCTGCGTCGACGTCGACCCCTCGCGCATCGCCCGCCGCATCGAGCACCGCTACCTCGACGTGCAGGCAGACTCGCTCGATCATGCGATCGCGCTCGCGACGCAGGCGCGGGATGCCCGCCGCCCGCTCTCGATCGGAGTCCTCGGCAACGCCGCGGCCGTCTTCCCCGCCCTGCTGAAGATGGGCGCCCCCATCGACATCGTCACCGACCAGACGAGCGCCCACGATCCGCTCGCCTACCTGCCGCTCGAGCACAGGATGGACGACTGGCGCGCCGCGCGCGAGCGCGACCCGATCGGCTTCGCGGCTGCGGCGCGCGCGTCGATGGCCGTGCAGGTCGAGGCGATGGTCGGCTTCCAGCGGGCCGGCGCCGAGGTGTTCGACTACGGGAACAACATCAGGACGGAGGCGAAGGCGGCTGGATTCGCCGACGCGTTCGCGTTCCCCGGGTTCGTGCCCGCGTACATCCGCCCGCTGTTCGCGCAGGGGAAGGGGCCGTTCCGGTGGGCGGCGCTGAGCGGCGACCCGAAGGACATCGCGGCGACCGACCGCGCGGTGCTCGAGCTCTTCCCCGAGAACGAGAGCCTGCAGCGGTGGATCCCGCTCGCGCAGGAGCGCGTGCACTTCCAGGGCCTGCCGGCGCGCATCTGCTGGCTCGGCTACGGCGAGCGCGACGTCGCGGGCGAGCGGTTCAACGACATGGTCGCGTCGGGCGAGCTCAGTGCCCCCGTCGCGATCGGGCGCGACCACCTCGACTCGGGGAGCGTCGCGAGCCCGTACCGCGAGACCGAGTCGATGAATGACGGCAGCGACGCGATCGCCGACTGGCCGCTGCTCAACGCGCTCGTCAACACCGCGTCGGGGGCGACGTGGGTGTCGATCCACCACGGCGGGGGCGTCGGCATCGGCCGCTCGATCCACGCCGGGCAGGTCGTCGTCGCCGACGGCACGGCGCTCGCCGGCCAGAAGGTTCAGCGCGTACTGACGAACGACCCCGGCATGGGCGTGATCCGGCACATCGACGCCGGCTACACCGAGGGCGAGGGCGTCGTGGAGCAGTTCGGCGTGCGCATCCCCATGCGAGAGCAGGGCTGAGCGTGCTGAGCCACGACCCGCTCTGGCCCCGCGCGGGCGACTGGACCGCGTGGACGCCGGGCGCGCGGGCGGATGCGGTCGTGGTCGGCATCCCGACCTGGCGCACGTCGCTGTCGCCCGGGCGGGCGCACACGACCCCCGCGGCGATCCGGGATGCCCTGCGCTACTGCAGCGCCGACGCGCTGGCTCGGGCCGACGGGTCGCCGCTCGTCGTGCTCGACGCCGGCGACGCGGTCGAGCCCGACGGTGCGGGGGAGGCGGCCGCGACCGCGCGCGTCGCCGAGGTGGCGGCCGCGGCATCCCTCGTCATCGTGCTCGGCGGCGACAACGCCGCGACGGTGCCGGCCGCGCTCGGAGCGTGGGGCGCGCGCATCGCGACCGCGGGCCTCGTGACGCTGGATGCTCACCACGACCTGCGCGACGGAATCAGCAACGGCTCGCCGGTGCGACGGCTGCTCGAGGCCGGGCTCGCGGGGGCGCGGGTGAGCCAGCTCGGCATCGAGCCGCTCGTGAACTCGCGGGTCTACGCGGCGCGGGCCGCCGCGCACGGCATCTCCGTAGTCACCCGGGCCGAGCTGCTACGCACCCCGATCGACGCCGCGGTGACCGCTGCGCTCGACCGCGCCGCGTCGGCGGGCGGCCCCGTCCACGTCGACCTCGACCTCGACGTGTGCGACCGAGCCGTCGCGCCCGGTTGCCCGGCGAGCGTGCCCGGCGGCCTCAGCGCGATCGAGCTGCGCACCGCGGCGCGGCTCGCCGGGGCGCATCCGGCGGTCACGAGCATCGATCTCACCGAGCTCGACGCAGCGCGCGACAGCGCCGACCAGCGCACCGTGCGCCTCGCCGCGCTGTGCGTGCTCGAGGCGCTCGCGGGGCTCGCGACGCGACCCGTGCCGATTCCGGCGGCGGAGGAGCGCGCATGACGAGCGTCGTCGTCGCGAACATCGGCGAGCTCGTGACCTTCGAGCCCGAGCGCCCCGTGCGGCACGGCGCGGCGGTCGTGCTCGTCGACGGCGTCGTGCAGTGGGTGGGCGACGATGCGGACGCGCCGCCCGCGGACGCCCGCGTCGACGCGGCGGGCGGGGCGGTCATCCCCGGATTCGTCGATAGCCACAGCCACCTCGTCTTCGCGGGCGACCGCGCGGCCGAGTTCGAGGCGCGGATGGCCGGCCGGCCGTACGCGGCGGGCGGCATCCGCTCGACGGTGGCGGCGACGCGGGCCGCGACCGACGACGAGCTGCGCGCCCGGCTCGCCGCGCTCGTCGCCCAGGCGCGGGCGCAGGGCACGACGACCCTCGAGATCAAGAGCGGCTACGGCCTCACGGTCGCCGACGAGGAGCGCGCCCTGCGCCTCGCCCGCGAGGTGACCGACGAGACCACCTTCCTCGGGGCGCACGTCGTGCCGGTCGAGTACGCCGAGGACCGCGGCGCCTACGTCGACCTCGTGCGCGGCGAGATGCTCGCCGCCTGCGCGCCGCACGCCCGCTGGGTCGACGTCTTCATCGACTCGGGCGCCTTCACCGTCGACGAGGCGCGGATCATCCTCCAGGCGGGGCGGGATGCCGGACTCGGCCTCCGCGTCCACGCCGGGCAGCTCGCCGCCGACGGCGGAGTCGCCCTCGCCGTGGAGCTCGGCGCCGCGAGCGTCGACCACTGCACGCACCTGAGCTCCTCCGACATCGACGCCCTCGCCTGCTCGGACACCGTCGCCACGCTGCTGCCCCTCGTCGAGTTCTCGACCCGGCAGCCGTACCCGGATGCCCGGCGCCTGATCGACGCGGGCGTCTCCGTCGCGATCGCGACCGACTGCAACCCCGGCTCCAACTACTCGTCGTCGATGCCGCTCGCCCTCGCTCTCGCGGTGCGGGAGATGGGGGTCAGTCCGCTCGAGGCTCTCGAAGCGGCGACGGTCGGCGGGGCTCGCGCGCTGCGGCGCTCGGGTGTGGGGGAGGTGCGCGTGGGTGCGAGCGGGGGAGTGGTCGTGCTCGATGCTCCGTCGCACACGTGGCTGGCGTACCGGGTGGGGGTGCCGCTCGTGCGCGAGGTCGTGGGTGGGGTGAGATAGCGCCGCCCTCGCCCACCAGAAATGGCCCCCACTCTGAGGCGACACGCCCGGGTTGCAGCACTCTCTCGCCTGTGGCAGACTCTTCTAGTTCCACACGCCGCGCTATCGTGCGCGGTTCACTGCCAGGCAGTGCATAGGACGAGCAGCCCGCAGGTGCGGGTGGCGATGAGCCTAGGCCGCAGGCAGAAGAACACGACTTAAATCGACAACCAACTCGCACAGGGGATATCTCTGTGCCTGGCGAGGGCGACACGCCCGAGCGCGGGGGTCGGTGACGAGCAGAGGTCCAACCCGCGTGCGGCAGCAGATCGATGTTTGACAGAAGAACAGTGGTGCGACAGCGAGAGCGCTCCGCGCAGATGTGCCCGTCAGGGTTCATCACGTCCAAGAAGGAAGAGAGTTGAGCATGGCGGGACAGAAGATCCGCATCCGGCTTAAGTCGTACGACCACGCTGGTCTCGATGCATCGGCGCGCAAGATCGTCGACACCGTGACGCGTGCAGGCGCAACCGTGGTCGGCCCCGTGCCGCTGCCGACGGAGAAGAACGTCATCGCCGTCATCCGGTCGCCTCACAAGTACAAGGACAGCCGCGAGCACTTCGAGAAGCGCACGCACAAGCGGCTCATCGACATCATCGACCCGACGCCGAAGGCGGTCGATTCGCTCATGCGCCTCGACCTTCCCGCCGACGTCAACATCGAGATCAAGCTCTAAGGAACCCCTCTATGTCTGCTACCAAGACGACCAAGGGTCTGCTGGGCACGAAGCTCGGCATGACCCAGGTGTGGGATGAGAACAACAAGCTCGTTCCCGTCACCGTCGTGGAGATCGCCCCGAACGTCGTGACGCAGGTGCGCACGGTCGAGAAGGACGGCTACGCGGCCGTGCAGATCGCCTACGGCGCGATCGACCCGCGCAAGGTCACGAAGCCCCTCACGGGCCACTTCGAGAAGGCCGGCTCGACGCCGCGCCGCCACCTCACCGAGGTGCGCACGGCCGACGCGTCCGAGTACACCCCGGGCCAGGAGCTCGCCGTCGACATCTTCGAGGCGGGCCAGCTCGTCGACGTCGTCGGCACGAGCAAGGGCAAGGGCTTCGCCGGTGTCATGAAGCGCCACAACTTCAAGGGCGTCTCGGCCTCGCACGGTTCGCACCGCAACCACCGCAAGCCCGGCTCGATCGGCGCCTCGTCGACCCCCAGCCGCGTCTTCAAGGGCATGCGCATGGCCGGCCGCATGGGTGGCGAGCGCGTGAGCGTTCTCAACCTCAAGGTCCACGCCGTCGACCTCGACAAGGGCCTGCTGCTCATCAAGGGCGCCGTCCCCGGCGCTCGTGGCCGCCTCGTTTTCGTCCGCAACGCCGTGAAGGGAGCGTAACCGCGATGGCTAACTCGCTCGACGTCGTCGACGCCGCCGGCAAGAAGACCGGTTCGGTCGACCTGCCCGCCGCCGTCTTCGACGTGCAGACCAATGTCCCGCTGCTCCACCAGGTGGTCGTGGCCCAGCTCGCCGCCGCCCGCCAGGGCACTCACTCGACCAAGGGTCGCGGCGAGGTCTCCGGCTCCGGTGTCAAGCCGTTCAAGCAGAAGGGAACGGGTCGCAGCCGCCAGGGCTCCGTCCGTGCCCCCGAGCACCGCGGCGGTGGCATCGTCCACGGCCCGACCCCGCGCAACTACGCGCAGCGCACGCCCAAGAAGATGATCGCCGCGGCTCTGCTCGGCGCCCTCTCCGACCGCGCGCGCGGCGAGCGCCTCCACATCGTGGAGTCGTTCGGCACCGACGTGCCCTCGACGAAGGCCGCCGCCTCCGTCATCCTCTCCCTCACCGCGGGCCGCAACGTGCTCGTCGTGATCGAGCGCGATGACGAGGTCAACCTCAAGAGCGTCCGCAACCTCAAGAACCTGCACGTCATCACCCCCGACCAGCTCAACGCGTACGACGTGCTGGTCAGCGACGACATCGTGTTCATCAAGGGCGCCTACGACGCCTTCGTGAACGCGAAGACGAAGAAGGAAGAGGTCGGCGCATGAGCATCCACGCTGTCGCCCAGAACAAGGACCCGCGCGACATCATCATCGCGCCCGTCGTGAGCGAGAAGTCCTACGCGCTCATCGACGACGGCAAGTACACCTTCCTGGTGGACCCGCGTGCGAACAAGACCGAGATCAAGCTCGCCATCGAGAAGATCTTCGCCGTCAAGGTCGATTCGATCAACACGCTCAACCGCCCCGGCAAGACCCGCCGCACCCGCTTCGGCACCGGAAAGCGCAAGGACACCAAGCGCGCGATCGTGACCCTGAAGTCGGGCTCCATCGACATCTTCACGGCCGTCGGCTAGGCAACGGAGACTACAGAACAATGGCTATTCGCAAGTACAAGCCCACGACCCCGGGTCGTCGCGGCTCGTCGGTCGCCGACTTCGCCGAGATCACCCGATCGACGCCCGAGAAGTCGCTGCTGAAGCCGCTGCCGAAGACCGGTGGCCGCAACAACACCGGTCGCATCACGACCCGTCACATCGGTGGTGGCCACAAGCGCCAGTACCGCATGATCGACTTCCGTCGCAACGACAAGGACGGCGTGAACGCGAAGGTCGCGCACATCGAGTACGACCCGAACCGCACGGCGCGCATCGCGCTCCTGCACTACGTGGACGGCACGAAGCGCTACATCCTCGCGCCGAACAAGCTGTCGCAGGGCGACATCGTCGAGTCGGGCGCTTCCGCCGACATCAAGCCCGGCAACAACCTCCCGCTGCGCAACATCCCCGTGGGTACGGTCATCCACGCCATCGAGCTCCGCCCCGGCGGCGGCGCGAAGATGGCCCGCTCGGCCGGCGCCTCCGTGCGCCTCGTCGCGAAGGACGGCCCCTACGCCCAGCTGCGTCTCCCCTCGGGCGAGATCCGCAACGTGGATGCCCGCTGCCGCGCCACGATCGGCGAGGTCGGCAACGCCGAGCAGTCGAACATCAACTGGGGCAAGGCCGGCCGCAAGCGCTGGAAGGGCGTCCGCCCGACCGTCCGCGGTGTCGCGATGAACCCGATCGACCACCCCCACGGTGGTGGTGAGGGCAAGACCTCCGGTGGTCGCCACCCGGTCAGCCCCTGGGGCAAGTCCGAGGGCCGCACCCGTCGCCCCAACAAGGAGAGCGACAAGCTCATCGTCCGTCGCCGCACCGTCGGTAAGAAGCGCTAGTAGGAGTCGAGAAACATGCCTCGCAGTCTCAAGAAGGGCCCGTTCGTCGACGACCACCTGCTTCGCAAGGTGTTCACGCAGAACGAGGCCAACACGAAGAACGTCATCAAGACCTGGTCGCGCCGGTCGATGATCGTCCCCGCCATGCTCGGGCACACGATCGCCGTGCACGACGGTCGCAAGCACATCCCCGTGTTCGTGACCGAGACCATGGTCGGGCACAAGCTCGGCGAGTTCGCGCCCACCCGCACCTTCCGCGGTCACGAGAAGGACGACAAGAAGGGTCGTCGCCGGTAACCCGGCGGCGTGAAGAGGAGTACAGACATGGTGGAGTCGATCGCCCGCGTGCGACACATCCGCGTGACGCCTCAGAAGGCTCGTCGCGTCGTCGACCTGATCCGCGGCAAGCAGGCCATGGAGGCCCTTGCCATCCTGAAGTTCGCGCCCCAGAGCGCGAGCGAGCCCGTCTACAAGCTCGTCGCGTCGGCCATGGCCAACGCTCGAGTGAAGGCGGACGCTGCCAACGCCTTCCTCGACGAGCAGGACCTCTACGTGGCCCGCGCGTTCGTCGACGAGGGCACCACGCTCAAGCGGTTCCAGCCGCGAGCGCAGGGCCGCGCGTTCCGCATCAACAAGCGCACCAGCCACATCACCGTCGTGCTCGCCACGCCGGATGAGGCCGCTGTCGCGGGCTCGGGCACGAAGAAGAAGGCGAGCAAGTAGTCATGGGTCAGAAAGTCAACCCGTACGGTTTCCGTCTCGGCATCACCACCGACCACGTGTCGCGGTGGTTCTCGGACAGCACCAAGCCCGGTCAGCGCTACGCCGACTACGTGGCCGAGGACGTCAAGATCCGGCGGATGCTCACCACGAGCCTCGACCGCGCCGGCGTCGCCCGCATCGAGATCGAGCGCACCCGTGACCGCGTCCGCGTGGACATCCACACGGCCCGCCCGGGCATCGTGATCGGTCGCCGCGGGGCCGAGGCCGAGCGCATCCGCGCCGACCTCGAGAAGCTCACCTCGAAGCAGATCCAGCTCAACATCCTCGAGGTCAAGAACCCCGAGGCCGAGGCTCAGCTCGTGGCGCAGGGCGTCGCCGAGCAGCTCAGCGCCCGCGTGGCCTTCCGCCGCGCGATGCGCAAGGGGCTGCAGGGCGCTCAGCGCGCCGGGGCCAAGGGCGTCCGCATCCAGGTCTCCGGCCGTCTCGGCGGCGCCGAGATGTCGCGCTCGGAGTTCTACCGCGAGGGCCGCGTGCCCCTGCACACGCTCCGCGCCAACATCGACTACGGCTTCGACGAGGCCAAGACCACCTTCGGTCGCATCGGTGTGAAGGTCTGGATCTACAAGGGCGACATCACCAACAAGGAACTCGCTCGCGAGCAGGCGTCTCAGAAGTCGTCGCGCCCCGAGCGTCGTGACTCGGACCGCGGTCCCCGTCGCGGCGGCGGCCGTCCGGCCGAAGCCTCGGCGCCCGTCGCGGCCGGAGCGGAAGGCTAGGAACAATGCTGATTCCCCGCAAGGTCAAGTACCGCAAGCAGCACCACCCCAAGCGGAGTGGGCACGCGACCGGTGGAACCGAGGTCTCGTTCGGCGAGTTCGGCATCCAGGCCATCACGCCCGCGTACGTCACGAACCGCCAGATCGAGTCGGCGCGTATCGCGATGACCCGTCACATCAAGCGCGGCGGCAAGGTCTGGATCAACATCTACCCCGACCGTCCGCTCACCAAGAAGCCCGCCGAGACCCGCATGGGTTCCGGTAAGGGCTCGCCGGAGTGGTGGGTCGCCAACGTCAAGCCGGGTCGCGTCCTCTTCGAGGTCGCGGGCGTCAACGAGCAGCTCGCTCGCGAGGCCATGACCCGTGCCATTCACAAGCTGCCCCTCAAGGCACGCATCATCAAGCGCGAGGAGGGCGACGCGTAATGGCGATCGGATCCAAGGAGCTCGCACCTGTCGAGCTCGACACCTTCGAAGACGAGCGACTCGTCGACGAGCTGAAGAAGGCCAAGGAAGAGCTGTTCAACCTGCGCTTCCAGGCCGCGACCGGCCAGCTGGAGAGCCACGGCCGCCTGCGCGCCGTGAAGCGCGACATCGCTCGCATCTACACGGTCATCCGCGAGCGCGAGCTGGGCATCCGTGCCACGCCCGCCCCGGTGGAGGCCCCGGCGAAGCCGGCCAAGAAGTCGGCGAAGAAGGCGGAGGCCGCTGAGGCTCCCGCTGCCGAGACGGAGGAGAAGAACTGATGGCTGCCGAGAAGAAGGCCGCTGCCGGCCACGAGTCGGCCGCGCACGACGTTCGCGACGAGAGCGCCCGCGGTTACCGCAAGGTGCGTCGCGGCTACGTGACCAGCGACAAGATGGAGAAGACCATCGTCGTCGAGGTCGAGGACCGCGTGAAGCACCCGCTGTACGGCAAGGTCATCCGCCGCACCTCGAAGGTCAAGGCGCACGACGAGCAGAACGGCGCCGGCATCGGCGACCTCGTGCTCATCGCCGAGACCCGCCCCCTGTCCGCCACGAAGCGCTGGCGCCTCGTCGAGATCCTCGAGAAGGCCAAGTAGGCCTTCGCCTGCTTGCCCTTATAGGAGAGAGAAATGCTTCAGCAGGAATCCCGGCTCAAGGTCGCCGACAACACCGGCGCCAAGGAGCTGCTCACGATCCGCGTGCTCGGTGGCTCCGGCCGCCGCTACGCGGGTCTCGGTGACGTCATCGTCGCCACCGTCAAGGACGCGATCCCCGGCGGCAACGTCAAGAAGGGCGACGTCGTCAAGGCGGTCATCGTCCGCACGCGCAAGCAGACCCGTCGCCCCGACGGCTCGTACATCAAGTTCGACGAGAACGCCGCCGTCATCCTGAAGAACGACGGGGACCCTCGCGGTACCCGCATCTTCGGACCGGTCGGTCGTGAGCTTCGCGACAAGAAGTTCATGAAGATCGTCTCGCTCGCCCCGGAGGTGCTGTAACCATGGCGAAGATCAAGAAGGGTGACCTCGTGCAGGTCATCAGCGGCGCCAAGCAGGATCGCGGCGGAGACCGCGGCAAGCAGGGTCGCGTCATCGAGGTGCTCGCCGAGAAGAACCGCGTGGTCGTCGAGGGCATCAACCTCGTCACCAAGCACGTTCGCGTCGGCCAGACGCAGCGCGGCACCAAGACCGGCGGCATCGAGACCCACGAGGCCCCGATCCACATCTCCAACGTGGCCGTCGTGGACCCCAAGACCAAGAAGCCCACGCGCGTCGGTCACCGTGAGGAGACCGTCGAGAAGAACGGCGTCAAGAAGACCGTGCGCGTGCGGTACGCCAAGAATTCAGGTGAGAAGCTCTAATGACGACGACCACTGCAGCGCAGGCTGGCCGAATCCAGCCGCGCCTGAAGCAGAAGTACCGCGCTGAGATCACCAAGGCGCTGACGGAGCAGTTCGGCTACGCCAACCCGCACCAGGTTCCCGGTCTCGTGAAGATCGTCGTGAACACCGGTGTCGGCGAGGCCGCGCGCGACAGCAAGGTCATCGACGGTGCGGTCAAGGACCTCACCGCGATCACCGGCCAGAAGCCGCAGGTCACCAAGGCCCGGAAGTCCATCGCGCAGTTCAAGCTGCGCGAGGGAATGCCGATCGGCGCCCACGTGACGCTGCGCGGCGACCGCGCCTGGGAGTTCCTGGACCGCCTGCTGTCGCTCGCGCTCCCGCGCATCCGCGACTTCCGCGGCCTGAGCGATCAGCAGTTCGACGGCAACGGCAACTACACCTTCGGTCTCCAGGAGCAGAGCGTGTTCCACGAGATCGACCAGGACAAGATCGACCGCGTCCGCGGCTTCGACATCACCATCGTGACGACGGCGAAGACGGATGACGAGGGTCGCGCCCTGCTGCGCGCGCTCGGCTTCCCCTTCAAGTCGGCCGACGCCTCCTAGACCGAGGCACTCCACACCGGCCCCTCTCGGGGCCCCGATCGGACAGGTCCGCGTTCGTGTAACGGGCGCGGAAACCGGACGAGAACAGGAACATCATCATGACGATGACAGATCCGGTCGCAGACCTGCTGACCAGACTGCGCAACGCCAACTCGGCCTTCCACGAGTCGGTCTCGCTGCCCAGCAGCAAGCTCAAGACCAACATCGCCGAGATCCTCAAGCGCGAGGGCTACATCTCCGACTGGGCCGTCGAGGACGCCCGCGTCGGCTCGACCCTCACGCTGTCGCTGAAGTACGGCCCGAACCGCGAGCGGTCGATCGTCGGCATCAAGCGCGTCTCCAAGCCCGGCCTCCGGGTGTACGCCAAGTCGACCGAGATCCCGCACGTCCTCGGCGGCCTCGGCGTGGCCATCCTGTCGACTTCCTCGGGTCTTCTCACCGACCGCGAGGCGATGCAGAAGGGCGTGGGTGGGGAAGTCCTCGCCTACGTGTGGTGATCTGAGATGTCGCGTATCGGACGCATGCCCATCGACATCCCCGGTGGTGTCACAGTCACGGTCGACGGCCAGGCCGTCTCCGTCAAGGGCCCCAAGGGCGAGCTCGCGCTCACCGTGGCGAGCCCCATCGAGGTCTCCGTCGAGGACAACCAGGTCGTCGTGACCCGTCCCGACGACGAGCGCGCCTCGCGCTCGCTCCACGGCCTCACCCGCACGCTCATCGCCAACAACATCGTCGGCGTGACCCAGGGCTACACCAAGGGCCTCGAGGTCGTCGGCACCGGTTACCGCGTGCAGGCCAAGGGCGAGAGCATCGAGTTCGCGCTCGGATTCTCGCACCCCGTCACCGTGACCCCGCCCGCCGGGATCACCTTCACGGTGGAGGGCAACAACAAGCTCACCGTCAGCGGCATCGACAAGCAGGCCGTCGGCGAGGTCGCAGCGAACATCCGCAAGATCCGCAAGCCCGAGCCGTACAAGGGCAAGGGTGTGCGGTACGCCGGCGAGATCGTGCGCCGCAAGGCCGGAAAGAGTGGTAAGTAATCATGGGTCTCGGAACTAGAGGCAAGAGCAAGACGGCCGCCAAGGGCCGCCGTCACGCCCGTCTTCGCAAGCGCATCGCCGGCACGCCCGAGCGTCCGCGCCTCGTCGTCACGCGATCGGCCCGTCACGTCTTCGTGCAGATCGTCGACGACACAAAGGGTCACACCGTGGCCAGCGCCTCCACCATGGAGGCCGACCTCCGCACGTTCGACGGCGACAAGACCGCCAAGGCGCGCAAGGTCGGCGAGCTGCTCGCCGAGCGGGCCAAGCAGGCCGGCGTCGAGGCGGTCGTCTTCGACCGCGGCGGCAACCGCTACGCCGGTCGCGTCGCCGCGATCGCCGATGGAGCGCGAGAGGCAGGGCTGAGCCTGTGAGCGAGGCAGACATCAACAACAGCGCGAAGGAGCAGACCGTGGCGGCAGAGGCCCCCGTGGAGACCGCCGCATCGTCGGAGCCGTCGACGGAGCCCCGCGAGGCCCGTCGTGGCAGCCGCGAGCGCAACCCGAACCGCGACCGCGGTGCGCGCGAGACCGAGAAGAGCCCCTTCCTCGAGCGCGTCGTGACGATCAACCGCGTGTCGAAGGTCGTCAAGGGCGGCCGTCGCTTCAGTTTCACGGCCCTCGTGGTCGTGGGTGACGGCAACGGGCTCGTCGGCGTCGGCTACGGCAAGGCGCGCGAGGTCCCGACCGCGATCTCGAAGGGCGTCGAGGAGGCGAAGAAGAACTTCTTCCGCGTCCCCCGCGTCGCCGCGACGATCCCGCACCCCGTCCAGGGCGAAGCGGCCGCCGGTGTGGTGCTCCTGCGCCCCGCCGCAGCCGGTACCGGTGTCATCGCCGGTGGTCCGGTGCGTGCCGTGCTCGAGTGCGCGGGCATCCACGACGTGCTGAGCAAGTCGCTCGGCTCGTCGAACACGATCAACATCGTGCACGCGACCGTCGAGGCGCTCAAGCAGCTCGAGGAGCCGCGTGCCGTCGCCGCCCGTCGTGGTCGCGACTTCGAGGACGTGGCCCCGGCCCGTCTCGTCCGCGCCGAGGCCCTCGCGGCCCAGGCCGCGGCCGGAAAGGCAGGTGCATGATGGCCTCGCGCCTGAAGGTGACCCAGATCAAGTCTGTTATCAGCGAGAAGCAGAACCAGCGCGACACCCTGCGCAGCCTGGGCCTCAAGCGGATCGGCGATGTCGTCGTCCGCGAGGACAGCCCGGCGAACCGCGGGTACGTTCGTGCGGTCGCACACCTCGTCAAGGTCGAGGAGATTGACTAATGGCTGAAGAGAAGAAGGCCGCCGCCGACAAGGCGCCGGCGAAGAAGGCGCCTGCCAAGGCCGCCGCTGAGAAGGYTCCCGCGAAGAAGGCTCCGGCGAAGGCCGCTGCCGACAAGCCGGCTGCTGAGAAGGCTCCCGCGAAGAAGGCTCCGGCGAAGGCCGCTGCCGACAAAGAAGGCTCCGGCGAAGGCCGCTGCCGACAAGGCTCCGGCCGAGAAGGCTCCCGCGAAGAAGGCCCCGGCCAAGAAGGCGGAGTCGACCGAGGTCGCGCGCCCGCAGGTCCTCAAGGTCCACCACCTCCGCCCGGCCCCCGGTGCGAAGAAGGACAAGACCCGCGTGGGTCGCGGTGAGGGCTCGAAGGGCAAGACCGCCGGTCGTGGCACCAAGGGCACCAAGGCCCGCTACTCGGTGCGCCCCGGCTTCGAGGGCGGCAACCTCAACTTCGTGATGCGCGCGCCCAAGCTGCGCGGCTTCACGAACCCGTTCCGCGTCGAGTACCAGGTCGTGAACCTGGCGACGTTGGCCGAGCTGTACCCGAAGGGCGGCGACGTCACCATCGGCGACCTCGTGGCCAAGGGCGCCGTTCGCAAGAACGAGAAGGTCAAGGTTCTCGGCGATGGCGACATTGCGGTTAAGCTGAACGTGGCCGTCGACAAGGTCTCGCGCTCCGCGGAGCAGAAGATCGTCGCGGCCGGCGGTTCGATCAACTAGCCGCTCGGGCGGCCCCTCCGGGGGCCGCCCGGCTTCCGGCCCAACCGGGCCACAGCATCTCGAGCCGTCGTGCGCGAGATGCTCATGCTGTTTAGTACGGGAGGTCTCGTGTTCAGAGCTATCGGGCGGATCTTCCGCACGCCCGACCTCCGCCGGAAGATCGGTTTCACCCTCGGAATCGTCGCGCTCTTCCGTCTGGGTTCGTTCATCCCTGCGCCGTTCGTCGACTTCGAGAACGTCCAGATCTGCCTCCAGGGCAATGCCGACGCGACCGGGCTGTACCAGCTGGTCAACCTCTTCTCCGGCGGAGCGCTCCTGCAGCTCTCGATCTTCGCGCTGGGCATCATGCCGTACATCACGGCGTCGATCATCACGCAGCTGCTGCGCGTGGTCATCCCCCACTTCGACACCCTCTACAAGGAGGGTCAGGCCGGTCAGGCCAAGCTCACGCAGTACACGCGCTACCTCACGATCGCGCTCGCCGTGCTGCAGTCCACGACGCTCATCACGGTCGCCCGCGCGGGCGCGCTGTTCCCCACGACCTCCGGCGTCGCCGAGTGCAGCCAGCTCATCACCGACTCGAGCTGGTACGCCATCCTGCTCATGGTGATCACGATGACCGCCGGCACCGGCCTGATCATGTGGCTCGGCGAGCTCATCACCGAGCGCGGCATCGGCAACGGCATGTCGCTGCTGATCTTCACCTCGATCGCCGCCACGTTCCCCTCCGCGCTGTGGGCCATCGCCCAGGCGCAGGGCTTCGACATCTTCCTCCTCGTCCTCGCCCTCGGCCTCGTGGTCATGGCGGCCGTGGTCTTCGTCGAGCAGTCGCAGCGCCGCATCCCCGTTCAGTACGCCAAGCGCATGGTCGGTCGCCGCACCTACGGCGGGAACAATACCTACATCCCCATCAAGGTCAACATGGCGGGCGTCGTGCCCGTCATCTTCGCCTCCTCGCTGCTCTACCTGCCGGCGCTCGTCGCGCAGTTTAACCAGCCGCAGGCGGGCGAGACGGCGCCCGAGTGGGTCGTCTGGATCCAGAACAACCTGGTCTCCGGCGACAACCCGATCTACATGATCGTGTACTTCCTGCTCATCGTCGGGTTCACCTACTTCTACGTCGCGATCACCTTCAACCCCGAGGAGGTCGCCGACAACATGAAGAAGTACGGCGGCTTCATCCCCGGCATCCGCGCGGGCCGCCCGACGGCCGAGTACCTCGACTACGTGCTCACGCGCGTCACGCTGCCCGGGTCGCTCTACCTCGGCCTCATCGCGCTCATCCCGCTCATCGCCCTCGCCACGGTCAATGCAAACCAGAACTTCCCCTTCGGCGGTGCGAGCATCCTGATCATCGTCGGCGTGGGTCTGGAGACGGTGAAGCAGATCGACGCCCAGCTCCAGCAGCGTCACTACGAGGGGCTCCTGAAGTGAGCGCCCGCCTCCTCCTCATCGGCCCGCCCGGCGCAGGCAAGGGCACGCAGGCGGTCCGCCTCTCGGCGATGCTGCAGGTGCCCGCGATCTCGACCGGCGACATCTTCCGCGCGAACGTCCGCGACGAGACGCCGCTCGGCGTGAAGGCCAAGGCGTACATGGACGCCGGCGACAACGTCCCCGACTCCCTGACGAACGACCTCGTGCGCGATCGTCTCGAGCAGCAGGACTGCGCACCGGGCTTCCTGCTCGACGGGTACCCGCGCACTCTCGACCAGGTCGCGTACCTCGACTCCTTCCTCGCCGAGCACGACACGGCGATGGATGTCGTGGTCGAGCTGGTCGCCGACCCCGACGTCGTCGTCGAGCGGCTCCGCAAGCGGGCCATCGACCAGGGGCGCAGCGACGACGACGAGTCCGTCGTCCGTCACCGCCTCGAGGTGTACCGGGAGCAGACCGCGCCGCTCGTCGACGTCTACGAGGGTCGCGGGATGCTCGTGAAGGTCGACGGCATCGGCGAGATCGATGAGGTGACGGCCCGCATCGCCTCGGCTCTCGCCGAGCGCGGTGTCGTCGTCGCCGGCTGAGCGGCCGTCGAGTTGCCAGTGGGCGCCTTTACCACCTAAGCTAGACCCTTGGTGCTCATGGCACGCCTTCGGCGTGTCGACGTGGCGCGTCGCTTGTGCAGTCGACGCGGACTTCCACGGGTGCCGGTATGCGCACGACCAGCGAAATCCCCAACTTTTAGCGACGAAGAGGCTATGGCCAAAAAAGACGGTGTCATCGAAATCGAGGGCGCGGTGATCGAAGCTCTGCCCAACGCGATGTTCCGCGTTGAGCTGACCAACGGTCACAAGGTGCTCGCCCACATCTCGGGCAAGATGCGCCAGCACTACATCCGCATCCTCCCGGAGGACCGCGTGATCGTGGAGCTGAGCCCGTACGACCTGACCCGCGGCCGGATCGTCTACCGCTACAAGTAACGGATCTCGCTGCACAAGGAACGGCCCGGGACTCCACCCGGCGCACGAGGCCAGCGAACCCCCGAAGGAAGAACCATGAAGGTCAACCCCAGCGTCAAGCCCATCTGCGACAAGTGCAAGGTGATCCGCCGCCACGGCAACGTGATGGTCATCTGCGAGAACCCCCGCCACAAGCAGCGCCAAGGCTGACGCCTTGCCGCTGCTTGCGGCCAGCCCAGTGCTTATTGGCTGATATGAGCAAGCTCAGATCAGCGCCAGCGCCAGAGCTCATAACTGAATAGACGAACTGGCAGTTCCAGAAGCCGCGCACGCGGCGGACACCCCGGGCGGGAGGCGCGGGCACCGGAACTGCTCCACACCTCCCCGATTCATCCGAAGGAGCCGTCATGGCCCGTCTTGCCGGAGTCGACATCCCGCGCGATAAGCGCGTCGAGGTCGCCCTCACCTACATCTACGGCGTCGGTCGCACTCGCGCCGTCGAGACCCTCGTGGCCACGGGCATCGACCCGAACACGCGCGTCAAGGACCTCAGCGACGACCAGCTCGTCCAGCTCCGCGACCACATCGAAGGCACCTACAAGGTCGAGGGAGACCTCCGCCGCGAGGTCGCCGCCGACATCCGCCGCAAGGTCGAGATCGGCTCGTACGAGGGCATCCGCCACCGTCGCGGCCTGCCCGTGCGCGGTCAGCGCACCAAGACCAACGCTCGCACCCGCAAGGGCCCGAAGCGCACCGTCGCCGGCAAGAAGAAGGCCGGCCGCAAGTAGCCGACTGCCGGGCACGAGCTCGCCCGGCGCCACGAACTCACACGGAGAGAGAAAAACATGGCAGCACCCAAGTCGGCCGCTCGCAAGCCGCGCCGCAAGGAGAAGAAGAACATCGCCGTGGGCCAGGCCCACATCAAGTCGACGTTCAACAACACGATCGTCTCGATCACCGATCCCAGTGGGGCCGTCATCAGCTGGGCGTCGTCCGGCGGAGTCGGATTCAAGGGCTCGCGCAAGTCGACGCCGTTCGCCGCTCAGCTCGCCGCCGAGTCGGCGGCGCGCCAGGCGCAGGAGCACGGCATGAAGAAGGTCGACGTCTTCGTCAAGGGCCCCGGCTCGGGCCGCGAGACGGCGATCCGCTCTCTGCAGGCCGCCGGCCTCGAGGTGGGCTCGATCAGCGATGTGACGCCGCAGGCGCACAACGGCTGCCGTCCGCCCAAGCGCCGCCGCGTCTAACCGCGATTTCCGTCCCCGGTGACCGACCAAGGCTGAGCCTTGGTCGGCGCTGGGGTCGCGGCGATGCGCTGCATCGCCCTTAGCTCCACCGCGCATAACTCAACACACTCGACGAGCCAGCCACTCGTCGCAAACAAGTGTCATATGGCGGACACTTTGCCGAAAGGAATCCATAGTGCTCATCGCACAGCGTCCCACCCTCACCGAGGAGAGCGTCTCCGACTTCCGCTCGCGGTTCATCATCGAGCCGCTCGAGCCGGGCTTCGGCTACACCCTCGGCAACTCGCTTCGCCGCACTCTGCTCTCCTCGATTCCCGGAGCGGCCGTCACGAGCATCCGCATCGACGGCGTGCTGCACGAGTTCAGCACCATCCAGGGCGTGAAGGAGGATGTCACCGAGATCATCCTCAACATCAAGAACCTCGTCGTCTCGAGCGAGCACGACGAGCCCATCACGGCCTACCTCCGCAAGACCGGCTCGGGCGAGGTCACCGCGGCCGACATCTCGGCCCCCGCGGGCGTCGAGATCCACAACCCCGAGCTCGTCATCGCGACGCTCAACGACAACGCGAAGTTCGAGCTCGAGCTCACCATCGAGCGCGGCCGCGGCTACGTGTCGGCGACCCAGAACCGCAGCGAGTTCAGCGAGGCCGGCCAGATCCCCGTCGACTCGATCTACTCGCCCGTGCTCAAGGTCACCTACCGCGTCGAGGCGACGCGCGCCGGTGAGCGCACCGACTTCGACCGCCTCGTGGTCGACGTCGAGTCGAAGCCCGCGATCACCCCGCGCGACGCGATCGCGTCGGCCGGCCGCACGCTGGTCGAGCTGTTCGGTCTCGCTCGCGAGCTCAACACGCAGGCCGAGGGCATCGAGATCGGCCCCGCGCCGGTCGACGCCGTGCTCTCGACCGAGCTGTCGATGCCCATCGAGGACCTCGACCTCTCGGTCCGCAGCTACAACTGCCTCAAGCGCGAGGGCATCAACACGGTCAGCGAGCTCGTCGCCCTCTCGGAGACGCAGCTCATGAACATCCGCAACTTCGGGCAGAAGTCGGTCGACGAGGTCAAGGACAAGCTCGTCGAGATGGGCCTCTCGCTCAAGGACGCGGTTCCCGGATTCGACGGCGCCCACTACTACGGCGGCAACGAGGACGACTACATCTAAGGGCCCGTCGTCCCCGACAGCCCCGGCAGCACCTGACACTGGAGAACACTGATCATGCCTAAGCCCACCAAGGGTCCGCGCCTCGGCGGAGGCCCCGCCCACGAGCGCCTGCTCCTCGCGAACCTCGCCACGGCGCTGTTCACGCACAAGAGCATCACGACGACGGAGACGAAGGCCAAGCGCCTCCGCCCGCTCGCCGAGCGTCTCATCACCTTCGCGAAGCGCGGCGACCTCCACGCCCGCCGCCGCGTCATGACGATCATCCGCGACAAGAGCGCAGTGCACGAGCTCTTCACGCAGATCGCTCCGCTCGTCGCCGAGCGCGAGGGCGGCTACACCCGCATCACGAAGGTCGGCTACCGCAAGGGCGACAACGCCCCCATGGCGGTCATCGAGCTCGTCCTCGAGCCCGTGAACCCGAAGCCGAAGTCGGCGAAGAAGTCCGCCGCGAAGGAGGCGCCCGCCGCCCCCGTCGAGGAGCCCGCCGAGGACGTCGTCGAGGAGGCTCCTGAGGAGTCCGCCGAGTCGGAGGCCCCCGAGACCCAGGCCCCCGAGGCTGAGTCGACCGAGGGCGACGCCGAGTCCAAGTAGTCCCGTTCGCTCCCGGGCGAACGCAGGGCCCCGTCCGTTCGGACGGGGCCCTACTCTTTTGGCATGACCGAGGCCGAGCCCCTGCCGCCGCTCCGCGAGCGTGTCCCCGCACCGCTGGAGGTGCGCCTGCCCGACCCGATCGACGGCGTCACGTGGCGGCCCGCGACCATCGACGACGCGCCGGCCGTCACCGGGCTCCTGGAGGCCATGAGCCGCCGCGACCACCCGGAGTGGAGCGAGACGCTGGCGGAGGTCGTCGACGAGCTGAGCCACTCGTGGGTCGACCTTCCGCACGACAGCGTGCTGGGCCACGACGCCGGGGGCGCCCTCGTCGCGTGGGGCCTCGTCGTCGAGATGCCCGAGCCGGAGTCGCTGCTGCGGATCATCCTGCCGGGCGGCGTGCACCCCGAGCGGCGCGGCCGCGGGCTCGGGAGGCGACTGCTCGCCTGGCAGCGCGCGCGGGCCGAGCAGCGCCTGTCGCGCAGCGACAGCATCCTGCCGGCGTGGGTGCTGTCGTACGCGCCCGATCGCGCTCCCGAGCACGGGCGGCTTCTCGAGCGCTCCGGGTTCGAGCCGGCCCGCTGGTTCACGAGCCTCGTCGCGGTCCTCGAGGGCGCCGATCTGGAGAGGACCCTCCCCGAGGGCGTCCGCGTCGAGCCCATGAGCGCCGAGCTCTCGGAGCGCGTGCGCCTGGCGAAGAACGCGAGCTTCGCCGACCACTGGGGCAGCCAGCCGGCGACCGTCGAGGGCTGGACCTCGATGCTCGCGCTGCCGAGCGCGCGGCCCGAGCTCAGCCGCGTCGCGCTCGTCGGCGACGAGGTCGTCGGCTTCGTGCTCGCCGAGATCACGGAGGACGACTGGGAGCGCCAGGGCTTCACCGGCTGCTACATCGGCCTCGTCGGCACGGTGCGCGCGTGGAGGGGGCGCGGGCTCGCGAGCGCACTCCTGGCCGAGGTTATGCGCGCCGCGCGCGACGCGGGCCTCGAGCGCGTCGTGCTCGACGTCGATGCCGAGAACCCCACGGGCGCGCTCGGCGTGTACACGCGGCTCGGCTTCACGGCGACATCGCGGGATGTCTCCTACCGCATCGCCCGCTGACCGGCGGCCCCGCGGGCGGTCGCCCTCCGGCGCTCAGCGCTGGTCGAGCGGATCCGGCAGGTAGTCCGTCACGCGCGGCAGCGAGGCGAGCCGGGTGAGCGGCGCCGCGAGAGCCTCGGCGTAGACCTCGCCGCCGGTCGGCCCGGGGTGGATCTGGTCGCCGGCCAGCAGGTCGAGGCGCGGCTGGATGGCCGCCCGCCAGTCGCTCAGCTCGACCGCGCGGTAGCGCTCGGCGAACGCGGTCAGGGTGCTGTTGACGCCGTCCGTCCAGCTGCGCGGCGCCTGGGTCGTGACGAGCACGAGCTCGCGCTGCGGGCCGATGATGTTCCGCACCTCGTCGAGGGTCTCCGCCTCGATCGGCCCGTTGGTGCCGAGGGCGACGACGACGACGGGGCGCAGCTCGCCGCGCTCGGCGAGCCCGCGGAGGATCTCCGGAGCCTGCCGCATCTGCCGCGACACGGCGGCGTCGATCGCGATCCCGGGGAAGCGCTCCGTGAGCGCGGGGGCGGAGGCGAGCATGACGGAGTCGCCGATCGCGAGCACATCCTCGCCGGGCGGCGTGCTCGGCGGAGGAGTGGGCGTCGTGGTGATGATCGGCTGCGGCGGCACCGACGCCGCGGGCGCGTCGGTCGGCGCCCGCAGCGCGGCCTCGCCCGCCGCGATGGCCGCCGCGGCGCTCGATGCGCCCGGGGAGCGCACGACGGCGGCGCCGGCGCCGACCGTCACCGCGAGTGCGACCCCGCCGGCGAGGGCGAGGCGCCCGACGTGCCGCTCGGGGCGCCGGAGGAGGCCGAGCCCGTTGCGACGCACGGGCTGCTCGAGCCAGCGGTACGAGGCCGCCGTGAGCGCGACGCTCGCGGCGAGGGCGACGGCCCCGAGCATCCACCCGCCGGTGCCCGCCCGCTCGACGGCCGGGAGCGCGGACCCCATCAGCACGATGATCGGCCAGTGCCACAGGTACAGGCCGTACGAGCGCTCGCCGATCCAGCGGGGCACGGGGGCGTCGAGCACCGCCGCGGCTCGCCCCTCCGGGTGGTCGAGGGCGACGAGCAGCACGACCGTGAGCGCGACGACGAGCGCCATCCCGCCGCGGTAGGCGAGCGCCGCGTCGATCGCGAGGGCGCTCGCTGCCAGCACGATGCCGATCGCGGCGGTGGCCGCGGCGGCATCGGCGACCCGGGCGGGGATGCGCGGCGTCCGCGCCCTCCCGCTCGACAGCGGCGTCCGCGCCATCGCGAGCGCCGCCCCCGCGAGCAGCCCCCCGCCGTGCGTGAGCGTCGAGTAGTACGCCGTCGACGCGGCAGCCGGATCCGCCGCCGGGTCGCCCGCGACGAGCGCCATGGCGAGGGCCGAGGCGACCGCGAGCGCGGCGACGGCGAGCACGCGCGGGGCGCGCCGAGGGATGAGCAGCAGGGCCATGAGCGCGAGCGGCCAGAGCAGGTAGAACTGCTCCTCGACGGCGAGCGACCACGCGTGGCGCAGCAGCTCGGGGCTGGTCTGCTCGAGGTAGCTCGCCCCCTGGGCGATCGCGAGCCAGTTGCTGGAGAAGGTCGCGGCGCCGAGGATCTGCCAGCCGACGCCGACGAGCACGTCGCCGCCGATGAGGGCGGCGGCGGTGGCGGAGACGCCGACGACGAGCGCGAGGGCGGGCAGCAGACGTCGGGCGCGGCGGCGCCAGAAGCGGCCGAGGGCGATGCGGCCCGTGCGCTCGTGCTCGGCGAGCAGCAGCGCGGTGATGAGGTAGCCGCTCACGACGAGGAAGACGTCGACGCCGACGAACCCGCCCGGCGCGAGGCCCGGGAACAGGTGATAGCTGAGGACGAGCACGATCGCGAGGGCGCGGATCCCGTCGAGACCGGGGAGCCGCTCGCGCGCGCTCGACACGGCGGTGGAGGAGCTCATGTCCCCTCCAGGCTCGCCGGTCGAGGCCGCGCCGTCAAAACGGACGCGCCGTAGACTTGCCGCTCGTGACCTCCGAGTCGCTCGTGACACCCGAGCCCGCCGTGCGCCTGCGCCTCGACCTGGCGTACGACGGCGCCGAGTTCTCCGGCTGGAGCCGCCAGCCGGGGCTCCGCACCGTCCAGGGCGAGCTCGAGGCCGCGCTCGCGACGATCGTCGCTCGCGCGGTACCCGACCAGCCGACCCCGACGCTCACGGTCGCGGGCCGCACCGATGCGGGCGTGCACGCGACCGGTCAGGTCGCGCATCTCGACCTCTCGGCGGAGCAGTGGGGCGCGGTGAGCGCACGGCGCCGCTCGGCCGCCGACGAGCACGACCCGCAGTCCTCGCTCGTCCGACGCCTGAACGGCATCGCCGGGGCGGAGGGCGATCTCGTCGTCCACCGCGCCTCGATCGCCCCTGCCGGGTTCGATGCGCGCTTCTCGCCCGTCTGGCGCCGCTACGAGTACCGGCTCGCCGATGCCGTCGCGAGCCGAGACCCCCGCCGCCGCGGTCACACCCTCTGGTACCCGGCCGCTCTCGACGGCGGGGCGATGGATGCCGCGGCGCGCGCTCTCGAGGGACTCCACGACTTCGCGGCCTTCTGCCGACCGCGCGAGGGCGCCACGACGATCCGCACGCTCCTCGACTACACCTGGGCACGGGATGACGACGGCGTGCTCGTCGCCGCAGTGCGGGCCGACGCCTTCTGCCACTCGATGGTGCGCGCCCTCGTCGGGGCGGCCGTCGCGGTCGGGCTCGGCCGGCTCGACGCCGAGCGGCTCGTCGCGATCCGCGACGGCGCAGCACGAACGAGCGACTTCCCCGTGCTCGGCGCGAAGGGGCTGACGCTCATGGAGGTCGGCTACCCCGACGACGCGGCGCTGGCCGCGCGGGCCGAGCAGACGCGGGCGAAGCGCGAATTGACCGCAGAACCGCGGTGATCTAGGCTTGCCCCTTGGTGTCCGTCGCCGACGGTCATCCAGTTGAGCCCTCCACCGGGACGTTCCCGTGCGATCCGCACGAAACCACCCACCGGAGCGGGATTCACGAACACCTCGACAAGAAAGCACGTACTGTGACGCGCACGTTCAGCCCCACGCCCGCTGACGTCAAGCGCGACTGGGTCATCATCGACGCAACCGATGTTGTCCTGGGTCGCCTTGCCAGCCACGCCGCCGCCCTCCTCCGCGGCAAGCACAAGCCCACCTTCGCCCAGCACATGGACATGGGCGACTTCGTCATCATCGTGAACGCCGACAAGGTCGCGCTCACCGGGTCGAAGCTCGCGCAGAAGAAGGCCTACCGCCACTCGGGCTACCCGGGCGGCCTCACGGCCACCTCCTACTCGGAGCTGCTCGAGAAGAACCCCGAGCGCGCCGTCGAGAAGGCGATCCGCGGCATGCTGCCGAAGAACAGCCTCGGTCGCGCCCAGCTCAAGAAGCTCAAGGTCTACCGGGGTGCCGAGCACCCCCACGCTGCTCAGCAGCCCAAGACCTTCACCCTCGACCAGGTCGCCCAGTAGCGACCGCCTGACGACGTTTAAGGATCGATACCGTGGCGAACGACACCACCACTGACGCAGCTCCCGAGAGCTACACGACCGAGTCCACCGCGGCGCCGGCCCAGGCCGCGCCCCGCGCCGTCCTCTCCGTCTCCGGCGCGGCCGTGGGTCGACGCAAGCAGGCCATCGCCCGCGTGCGCCTCGTCCCCGGCGCCGGCACCTACAAGGTGAACGGCCGTACCCTGGAGGACTACTTCCCCAACAAGCTGCACCAGCAGCTGATCAACGACCCGCTGACGATCCTGCAGCTCGGCGGCGCGTACGACGTCACCGCGCGCATCACCGGCGGCGGCCCCTCGGGCCAGGCGGGCGCGCTTCGCCTCGCGATCGCTCGCGCGCTCAACGAGATCGACCGCGAGAACAACCGCGCGACGCTCAAGAAGGCGGGCTTCCTCACTCGTGACGCGCGCGTCATCGAGCGCAAGAAGGCCGGTCTCAAGAAGGCCCGCAAGGCGCCCCAGTACTCGAAGCGCTAACGCGCTCCGGCTGCTCACCACTCGCCGATCGACATGGGTCGACTCTTCGGCACGGACGGGGTCCGGGGGCTGGCCAACGGTGATCTCACCGCTGACCTGGCCCTCGGCCTCGCCCAGGCCGCCGCACTCGTGCTCACGCAGGGCCGTCACGCCGACGAGCTGCGGGCTGCGGGCAAGCGCCCGCGCGCGGTTCTCGCGCGCGACCCTCGCGTCTCGGGCGAGTTCATCGGCGCCGCGGTCGCCGCGGGCCTCGCCTCGTCGGGCATCGACGTGCTCGACGCCGGCGTCATCCCGACGCCGGCCGCCGCGTTCCTCGTGAGCGACATCCGCGCCGACTTCGGCGTCATGATCTCGGCCTCGCACAACGCCGCGCCCGACAACGGCATCAAGTTCTTCTCCTTCGGCGGCGTCAAGCTGCCCGACGAGGTCGAGGACCGCATCGAGGCCGCCATGGCGGGCGACAAGCTCGCGCCCACGGGCGGCGGCGTGGGGCGCATCCGCCGCTTCGCCGATGCGGAGGACCGCTACGTCCTGCACCTGCTCGGCACACTCGACACGCGCCTGGACGGTCTGCACGTCGTCATCGACTGCGCGCACGGGGCCGCCGCGGGCATCTCGCCGCAGGTCTTCGCCGACGCCGGCGCGACGGTCACGGTCATCGGCTCCGACCCCGACGGCCTCAACATCAACGACGGCGTCGGCTCGACGCACCTCGAGCTCCTGCAGCGCACGGTCGTCGAGACGGGCGCCGACCTCGGCATCGCCCACGACGGCGACGCCGACCGCTGCCTCGCGGTGGATGCCCGGGGCCAGGTCGTCGACGGCGACAAGATCATGGCGGTCCTCGCCGTCGCCGAGCACGGGCGCGGGCTGCTCGTCGACGACACGCTCGTCGTCACGGTCATGAGCAACCTCGGTCTCAAGCGCGCGATGGCCGAGCGGGGCATCCGCATCATCGAGACCGGCGTCGGCGACCGCTACGTCCTCGAGGCCCTCGCCGAGCACGGGCTGAGCCTGGGCGGCGAGCAGTCGGGCCACATCATCTTCAGCCGTCATGCGACGACGGGCGACGGGATCCTCACGGGCATCCAGCTCGCCGCCGAGATGGCGCGTACGGGCAAGAGCCTCGCCGAGCTCGCGAGCGTCATGACGGTCTTCCCGCAGGTGCTCATCAACGTGCGCGGCGTCGACCGCACGGGGCTCGCGGGCCACGCGGGCATCGCGGCCGCCGTCGCGGAGGTGGAGGCCGAGCTCGGCGACACCGGGCGCGTGCTGCTGCGTGCGAGCGGCACCGAGCAGATGGTGCGCGTCATGGTCGAGGCCGCGACGGAGGAGACCGCTCAGGCGATGGCCGAGCGGCTCGCCGAGGTCGTTCGCGAGCAGCTCGCGGCCTGACCCGGCTCGCCGCGGCGCCCTTCGTCAGATCTTGCGGAGGAGCACCGTCGAGACGGCGTGATCGCTCTCCTTGCGGAGCACGAGCGATGCCCGCGCTCGCGTCGGCAGGATGTTCTGCACGAGGTTCGGCTCGTTGATCTCGCGCCAGATCTCGCGCGCCTTCGCGACCGCCTGCTCGTGGCTGAGCGCGGAGTAGCGGTGGAAGTAGCTGCGCGGATCGGCGAAGGCGCCGCGCTGGAGGGCGAGGAAGCGATCCTCGTACCACTGCGCGATGTCGCTCGTGCGGGCATCCACGTAGATCGTGAAGTCGAAGAGGTCGCTCACGGCGAGCGCGGCGCCCGGCCCGGGCGGCTGCAGCACGTTGAGGCCCTCGACGATGAGGATGTCGGGCCGGCGCACGATGATCTCGGCGTCGGGCACGATGTCGTAGCTCATGTGCGAGTAGACGGGGGCGCGCACCTCGTCGGCCCCGGCCTTGATGCGCGAGACGAACCGCAGGAGGGCCCGCCGGTCGTAGGATTCCGGGAAACCCTTGCGGTGCAGGATGCCTCGGCGCCCGAGCTCCGCGGTGGGGAGGAGGAAGCCGTCCGTCGTGACGAGCTCGACCCGGGGGGTGTCCGGCCAGCGCGAGAGCAGCTCCCGCAGCAGGCGCGCGATCGTCGATTTGCCGACCGCGACGGAGCCTGCGACGCCGATCACGAAGGGCGTGCTCGTGCCCGGCGCGCCGAGGAACTCGCGCGTGGAGTCGTGCAGGCGTCGCGCGCCGACGGCGTAGAGCGAGATCAGCCGGCTGAGCGGCACGTAGACCTCGGCGACCTCCTGGAGGTCGAGCTGGTCGCCGAGCCCGCGGAGCTGGACGAGCTCGGTCTCGCTGAGCGGCTGCGGAGTGGCGGGTGCGAGCGCGGCCCAGCGGCGTCGATCGAGCTCGACGAAGGGGGAGTTGTCGCGCGCTGCGCTCGCCTCGGACATCGGCTCCACAGTAGTGCCCGGCCACCCCCCGCCCGACCGGGCAATAGACTCGATCTCATGTGCGGAATCGTGGGCTATGTCGGAACCCGGGGGAGCGTCGACGTTCTGATCGGCGGGCTCAAGCGGCTGGAGTACCGGGGCTACGACTCCGCGGGTGTCGCCGTGATCGACGCCGACGGGCACCTCGGTACGCGCAAGCACGCCGGCAAGCTCGCGGTGCTCACCGACGACCTGGGAGCGAGGCCGCTCGCCGACGGCACGACAGGCATCGGCCACACTCGCTGGGCGACCCACGGCGGCCCGACCGACGAGAACGCGCATCCGCACCTCGGCGACGGCGGAAGGCTCGCGCTCATCCACAACGGCATCATCGAGAACTTCGGTGAGCTCAAGGACGAGCTCCTCGCGAGCGGCCACGAGTTCAGCTCGCAGACCGACTCCGAGGTCGCCGCCCTCCTGGTCGGCGACGCGTACCGCGAGACGGGCGACCTCACGAGCGCGATGCTGCAGGTCGTGAACCGGCTCGAGGGCGCCTTCACGCTCCTCGCCGTGCACGCCGACCAGCCGGGCGTCGTGGTCGGCGCTCGCCGCAACTCGCCGCTCGTCATCGGTCTCGGCGAGGGCGAGAACTTCCTCGGCTCCGACGTCGCGGCGTTCGTCGCGTACACCAAGCAGGCGATGGAGATCGGGCAGGACCAGCTCGTCACGATCCGCCCAGACAGCGTCGAGGTCGTCGACTTCCACGGCGCGCCCGTCGAGACGAAGACCTTCGAGGTCGACTGGGACGCGTCGGCGGCCGACAAGGGCGGCTGGTCGAGCTTCATGGCGAAGGAGATCAGCGAGGAGCCCGAGGCCGTCGCGAAGACGATCATCGGTCGTGTCGAGGACGGGCTCGTGCGCATCCCGGAGCTCGAGGGCCTCGACGCCGACACGCTCCGCGACATCGACCGCGTCGTCGTGATCGCGTGCGGCACCGCCGCCTACGCCGGCATGGTCGGCAAGTACGCGATCGAGCAGTGGGCCCGCGTGCCCGTCGACGTGGAGCTCGCTCACGAGTTCCGCTACCGCGACCCGGTGCTGAGCGCGCGCACGCTCGTGGTCTCGATCAGCCAGTCGGGCGAGACGATGGACACCCTCATGGCCGTCAAGTACGCCCGCAAGCAGGGTGCGCGCACGCTGTCGATCTGCAACACGCAGGGCGCGACGATCCCGCGCGAGTCCGACGCGGTCGTCTACACGCACGCCGGCCCCGAGGTCGCCGTCGCGTCGACGAAGGCCTTCGTCGCGCAGATCACGGCGATGTACCTGTTCGGCATCCAGCTCGGTCAGGTCCGCGGCACGCTCGAGCCCGAGCGCGCGCGCGGGCTCGTGCGCGAGCTGCAGGCCGTGCCCGACAAGCTGGCCGCGGTGCTGAGCTCGGGCGAGCGCATCCGCGAGATGGCGAAGTGGATGGCCGATACGCAGTCGGTCCTCTTCCTCGGCCGCCACGTCGGCTACCCCGTCGCTCTCGAGGGCGCGCTCAAGCTCAAGGAGCTCGCGTACATCCACGCCGAGGGCTTCGCGGCGGGCGAGCTCAAGCACGGGCCCATCGCCCTCATCGAGCCCGGTCAGATCGTCTTCGTGATCGTGCCGAGCCCGCGCGACCCGAACTCGCTGCACGCCAAGGTCGTCTCGAACATCCAGGAGATCCGCGCGCGCGGCGCCCGCGTCATCGCCATCGCGGAGGAGGGCGACGCGGCGGTCCTCCCGCACGCCGACGAGGTCATCCGCATCCCGCTCGCCTCGCCGTTCTTCGAGCCGCTCCTCGCCGTCGTGCCGTTGCACATCTTCGGCATGGAGCTCGCTGCCGCGAAGGGCCTCGACGTCGACCAGCCGCGCAACCTCGCCAAGTCGGTCACGGTCGAGTAGCCGGGGCTGCGCGGTGCGGTCGTGATCGTGGGCATCGGCGTCGACGTCGTCGACCTCGCGCGCTTCGAGCGGGCGCTCGGCCGCACGCCGGGTCTGCGCGAGCGGCTCTTCGCCGACCCGGAGCGCGCGCTGCCGCTGCGCTCGCTCGCCGGACGCTTCGCCGCGAAGGAGGCCCTCATGAAGGCCCTCGGCGAGACCGACGGCATCCGCTGGGTCGAGATGGCGATCGAGACGGATGCCGACGGCAACCCCGATTTCGCCCTTAGCGGGCGGGCGGCCGAGATCGCCGCGCGGCGGGGCATCGGCCGCATCCACGTGTCGATGTCGCACGACGCGGGCATCGCGACGGCCTTCGTCGTGGCGGAGTCGGTGTGAGCGACCGACCGTTCCGCGAGGCCCGCGTCGCGATCGACGCGATCGCGCACAACGTCGAGCTGCTGCGCCGCCTGGCGCCGAGCCGGCACCTCATGGCGGTCGTCAAGGCCGACGGCTACGGGCACGGAGCGGTGACGGCGGCGCGCGCGGCCCTCGAGGCCGGCGCCGATCACCTGGGCGTCGCCGACGTCACGGAGGCGCTCGAGCTGCGCCGCGCCGGCATCGACGCTCCGGTGCTCGCGTGGCTCCACGACCCCGCGGCCGACCTGTCCGTCGCGACCGAGGCGGGCATCGCGCTCGGGGTGAGCTCGCTCGCCGAGCTCGAGCGCGCCGCCGCCGCCGGCCACCGCCCTGTCGTGCACGTGAAGGTCGACACGGGACTGTCGCGCAACGGCGTCGTCGAGTCCGAGTGGGGCGCGCTCCTCGAGCGGCTCGCCGCGCTCGTCGATTCCGGGGACGTCCGGCTCGACGGCGTCTTCAGCCACCTGTCGAACACGAGCACCGACGACGACCGTGCGCAGCGCGAGGTCTTCGAGCGGTTCCTCGACGCCGTCGACGCGGTCGGCCTCGAGCCGGGCATCCGTCATCTGGCCGCCTCCGCCGCCGCGATCGACCTGCCCGAGACGCGGTTCGACATGGTGCGCTCCGGCATCGCGGTCTACGGCGTCGCCCCCGCGCCCCAGCACCGCGCGATCGGCCTGCGGCCCGCGATGGAGCTCAGCGCGACCGTCGTGAGCGTCAAGCGCGTGCCGGCGGGCAGCGGCGTCTCGTACGGCTACCTCCACCGCACCCAGGGGGCCTCGACGCTTGCGCTCGTTCCGCTCGGCTACGCCGACGGGGTGCCGCGACACGCGCGCGGGGCCCGCGTGCTCATCGGCGACGAGATCTTCCCGGTCGCCGGGCGCATCGCCATGGACCAGCTCGTGGTCGACGTCGGCGACCGCCGCGTCGCCGTCGGGGATCGCGCGGTGCTGTTCGGCGATCCCGCGTCGGGGGCGCCGACCGCCGATGACTGGGCCGACGCGGCCGGCACGATCGGCTACGAGGTCGTCACGCGCCTCGGCCGCCGCGTCACGCGCACCACCGTGAGGGCCCACGCGTGAGCGGAGGGAAGCGCCTCGTCATCGCCGACCCCGAGGCCATGGAGCGCTTCGGCGCGCGCGTCGCGGCCGAGCTGCGCGCGGGCGATGTCGTCCTGCTCACGGGCGAGCTCGGCGCCGGCAAGACGACCTTCACGCGCGGGCTCGGCGCCGCGCTCGGCGTGCGCGGCGCCGTCACGAGCCCGACCTTCGTCCTCGCCCGCACCCACCCGCGCGAGGGAGGGGCGCCGCTCGTGCACGTCGACGCCTACCGGCTCGCCGACGCGGCCGAGCTCGACGATCTCGACATCGACTTCGCGGGCTCGATCGTCGTGGTCGAGTGGGGCGCGGGGCTCGTCGAGCACCTCGTCGACGAGTGGCTGTCGATCGTGATCGAGCGCCCGACGGGAGGCGGAGCATCCGCGCCCGATGGTGCATCGGACGCCGACGAGATCGACGACCCGGACGACGCCCCCGTCGAGCCGCGCACCGTCACGGTCGCGGGCACGGGCGCGCGCTGGGCCGACCTAGGCTGGGTCCATGCTGCTCGCGATTGACACCTCCGCGGGCACGGCGGTCGCGATCGTCGCCGACGACGGCCGCGTGATCGCGGAGCGCTCGAGCGCCGACACTCGCCGTCACGCCGAGGTCATCGGGCCGCTCCTTTCCGAGGTGCTCGCCGCCGCGGAGGTCGACGACGCACGCCTCACGCACGTCGTCGCCGGCATCGGGCCCGGGCCGTTCACGGGCCTGCGGGTCGGCATCGCCGCCGCCCGCGCGGTCGCGATCGCCCGCGGCATCCCGCTGCTGGCCGTGCCGAGCCACGAGGCGGTCGCACTGCGGCTGACCGAGGGCGGCGTCGCCGCCGGCCGCTTCGCGGTCATCACGGATGCCCGCCGTCGCGAGGTCGCCGTCACCGTCTTCGCCGCGCAGCTCCCCCTCCCCGCCGAGGTCGAGTCCGCGCACCTGGTGGCCCGCGCCGCGTTCGCGCCCGCCGAGGGCGTCACGCCGTTCGAGGCGCAGGAGATCCCCGCCGCCGCGCTGGCGCACGCCGCCCTCGCGCGCCTCGCGACCGGGGTCGCATTCCCGGAGGCGCAACCGCTGTACCTGCGCGCCCCCGACGTCACGCTGTCGACGCCGAAGCGGGTGAGCTGATGGCGAGCACGCGCGGGGCGGCCGGGAGCGGGGGCGGCGCCCCCGCCATCCGCGTGCGCGATGCGGAGCTCGCCGATCTCGACGCGATCATGGCGCTCGAGATCGCGACCTTCCCCGGCGACGCGTGGAGCCGCGACCTCATGGCCGCCGAGCTCGCGAGCCCGCACACGGTGTACGTGGTCGTGGAGTCGGGCGACGAGGTCGTCGCCTACGCCGGGCTGAGCGCGCCGGCCGGGGCGGGGCAGGGCGACATCCAGACGATCGCGGTCGACCCGACGCATCGGCGCCTCGGCATCGGCACGGTGCTCATGCAGCAGCTCCTCGGGGCGGCGCAGGTGCGCGGGGCGAGCGAGGTGTTCCTCGAGGTGCGCGCCGACAACCCGGGCGCCGAGGAGCTCTACCGCCGGCACGGCTTCGTCCGCATCGGCGTGCGGCCCCACTACTACCAGCCCGACGACGTCGACGCGATCGTCATGCGATGGGAGGGGGAGGGATGAGCGCGCAGCCATTGGTCCTCGGCATCGAGACGAGCTGCGACGAGACCGGCGTCGGCATCGTGCGCGGCACCGAGCTGCTCGCGAACGTCATCGCGAGCTCGATGGACGAGCACGCCCGTTTCGGCGGCGTCGTGCCCGAGATCGCGGCGCGCGCCCACCTCGAGGCGCTCGAGGCGACGCTGCTCGCCGCCGTCGAGCGGGCCGGCATCGCGCTCACCGACCTCGACGCCGTCGCCGTCACGAGCGGCCCCGGCCTCAGCGGAGCGCTCATGGTGGGCGTCGGGGCGGCGAAGGCGCTCGCGCTCGCGCTCGGGAAACCGCTCTACGCCGTCAACCACCTCGTCGGTCACGTCGGCGCCGACATCCTCCACGCCCCGGGCGCCGACGATCGCGGCGAGCTCGAGCTGCCGACGATCGCGCTGCTCGTCTCCGGAGGGCACACGAGCCTGCTGCTCGTGCGCAGCCTCACCGACGACGTCGAGCTGCTCGGCGAGACGATCGACGACGCCGCGGGCGAGGCCTTCGACAAGGTCGCGCGGCTGCTCGGCCTGCCGTACCCGGGCGGGCCGCAGATCGACCGCGCCGCCGTCGACGGCGACCCGACCGCGGTCCGCTTCCCGCGCGGCCTCACGCTGCCGAAGGATCTCGTCGCGCACCGCTACGACTTCTCCTTCTCCGGCCTCAAGACGGCCGTCGCCCGCCACGTCGAGAGGCTGCGCGACGCGGGCCAGCCCGTCCCGGTGGCGGATGTCGCGGCGAGCTTCCGCGAGGCGGTCGCCGATGTGCTCACCGCCAAGGCGATCGCCGCCTGCGTCGATCTCGGCGTGCCGCGGCTGCTGCTCGGCGGGGGAGTCGTCGCCAACGCGCGGGTCCGCACCCTCGCCGCGGAGCGCGCGGCCGCCGCGGGCGTGAGCCTACGCATCCCGCCCCTGTCGCTCTGCACCGACAACGGGGCGATGATCGCCGCGATCGCCGCCCAGCGCATCATGGCCGGTCACGGCCCCTCCGACCTCGGCGTCGGAGCCGACTCGACCCTCCCGGTGACCGTCGTCCAGGCGTGAGGTCGCGCGTGGTTCGTTGACACCTCCTCAGCCCCCTGGCACAGTGGCGGATGCGCGCGCCCTGCGCCGCCGGCGGACTGCACCGTCGTCCTTCCACCCCACCAGGAGACCCCGATGACCGACGCCCCGCCGCCTCCCTCGCCCGACTACCCCGCGCAGCCGGCCGAGTCCGCCCAGCCCGCGCAGCCCAATCCCTACGCGAGCCAGAACCCCTACGCCTCGTCGACGCCCTACGCGGCCGCCCCGGCGCAGAAGACCAACGTCCTCGCGATCGTGTCGCTCGTCCTGTCCATCCTCTGGATCTCGATCCCCGGCGTGATCTGCGGCCACATCGCCATGAACCAGATCAAGAAGACCGGCGAGAACGGGCGCGGCCTCGCGATCGCGGGCCTCGTCGTCGGCTACCTCGGCATCGTCGGCGGGATCCTGCTCGCCGTGCTGTGGATCGGCCTCTTCGCGGTCGCGGGCGTCAACAGCTACACGACCTACTGATCCGCGTCGCACCACGGCCCGCCCGCGCTCAGCGCCGGCGGGCCGTCGTGCGTACGCTGGAGCAGGCCCAGCCCCCGAGGAGACCCATGCCCGCACCGACCGAGCCCGACGCCGAGCCCGGGTCGACCGCCGAGCTCCCGGCCCTCGCGCCGCACCCGCCCGCCGCCGCGAGCGCGCAGACGCTCAGCGTGCTCGGTCTCGTGTTCGGCATCGTCGGGCTGCTCGCCTCGTTCGCCGCCGTGGGCCTCGTGTTCGCGCTCGTCGGCGTGATCCTCAGCCACCTGGGCCTGCGGCGCGAGCCGACCGGGCGCTCGATGGCGATCGCGGGGCTCGCCTGCGGCTATGCGGGGCTCGGCATCTCGGTGATCTGGGGCGTCATCCTGCTCGCCTCGGTGCTCGTCCCGCTCTTCGCGGTCGGGCTGTTCGCGAGCCTCTCCACCATCGGCGGGTAGGGCGCCGCTCAGTCGACGCGCTCGACGAGCAGCGCGACGCGCTCGCCCGCGACCCGCGTGAGCACGAGCGTCGCCGCGTTCGGCCCCTGCGGCTTCAGCTGCTTCCGGAAGACGGCCGGGTCGATGTCGACGCCGCGCTTCTTGATCTCGATCGTGCCGATGCCGCGCTCCCGGAGCGCCTTCGCGATCCGCTTCGCGTCGAGCGGCCACCGCTCGAGCACGCGGAACGCCCGTGCGAACGGCGTCGGGGCGAGCCGATCGGCGGTCACCCACGCGATCGTGCCGTCGAGCATCCGCCCCTCGAGCGAGCGGGCCAGGTCGCCGATGAGGCGGGCGCGGATGACCGCCCCGTCGGGCTCGTACACGTACTCCCCGAGGGGGCCGGCCTCGACGTCGGGCGCATCCTCGGCCGCCACGAGCTCCGCGGCCCCCTTCGGGCCGAGCACGAGCGCCGCCCGCCGGACGCCCGGCCGCGCGAGCGCGCCGCTCCACAGCACGACCTCCACGACCTCGCCGCCGTCGCTCACCCACTGCGCCTCGTGCGTCTCGGGGATGAGCGCGCGATCCATGCCGGGCGCGAGCTTGATGCCGCCGGGCCGCCGCTGCGAGATCGCGAGGGCGGCGTCGAGCGAGGGCGACCAGTCGTCGGGGGAGGACAGCCGTCGGGCGCCCGTGCGTCGTGCGGGGTCGAGCCACACGGCGTCGGCACGGCTGACGTCGACGGCCTCCGCGTCGCCGAGCTCGACGGTCGCGCTCTCCCACGGGGCGAGGTTGTAGGCGGCGATCGCCGCGGTCGGCTCGTCGCGCTCGACGGCGAGCACCTCGAGGTCGAGGGCCGCGAGGGCCATCGCGTCGCCGCCGATGCCGCAGCCGAGGTCGGCGACGCGCGCGAGCCCGGCGGCGGCGAACCGGCCGGCGTGCTGCGCGGCCACTCCGAGCCGGGAGGCCTGCTCGAGCCCGGACTCGGTGAAGAGCATCCGCTCGGCGAACGGGCCGAACTTCGCGACGGCCCGCCTGCGCAGTCGGTACTGCGTCAGGACGGCGGCGACGCGAGCGGGTGGATGCCCGGCCGACCGCAGTCGGCTGACGAGAGCCACGGCATCGGTGGCCGAGTCGCTCGGCGCCAGGCTCGTGAGCAGCTCGAGCGCCTCCGCCGTCAGCAGCTCCCGCACCTCGGACGCGTCCATCGTCCGATCCTCCCACGCCCTCCCGCGGCGAGCGCTGGCACTCGGATTGCATGAGTGCTAACGGCTTGGGTACAGTGGTTCCTGGCACTCGCAGGGCGAGTGTGCCAATCCCCTCAACGTCTTAGGAAAGAAGAGGTCAACCGTGTCGGTCTCCATCAAGCCGCTCGAAGATCGCATCGTCATCAAGCAGGTCGAGGCGGAGCAGACCACCGCTTCGGGTCTCGTGATCCCCGACACCGCCAAGGAGAAGCCCCAGGAGGGCGAGGTCGTGGCGGTCGGCCCCGGCCGCATCGACGACAACGGCAACCGCGTCCCGCTCGACGTCGCGGTCGGCGACAAGGTCATCTACTCGAAGTACGGCGGCACCGAGGTCAAGTACGACGGCCAGGAGTACCTGGTCCTCTCGGCCCGCGACATCCTCGCGGTCATCGTCCGCTAGTCGCGACGCTGCGCTCCGGCCCCCACTCGCCTCGGCGGGCGGGGGCCGTTCGCGTCCGAACGGGCCGCTGCCCGGGCGTACACTGACCCGGTGCCCGACTCTCGCTCGTCCCGCAGCGGGTTGCCGCTCGCGGTCGGTGCCTACGGCCTCTGGGGCTTCCTGCCCGCCTACTTCCTGCTCCTGACCCCGAGCGGTGCCGTCGAGATCGTCGCCTGGCGGGTCGTGCTGTCCCTCGTCTTCTGCGTGGCGCTGCTCGCGCTCACGCGGGCGTTCCGGCCGTTCGCGGCCATGCTGCGCGACCGGCGGATCATGGTGCTGAGCCTCCTGGCCGGCATCCTCATCGCCGTCAACTGGACGGTCTACGTCTACGCCTCGACCAACGGCTTCATCGTCGAGGCCGCCCTCGGCTACTTCATCAACCCGATCGTCACCGTCGCCCTCGGCGTGCTCGTGCTGCGCGAGCGGCTGCGGCCCTGGCAGTGGGCCGCGGTCGGCATCAGCATCGTCGCCGTGCTCGTGCTCGCCATCGGCTACGGGCAGCCGCCGTGGGTCGCGCTCACGCTCGCTGCGTCGTTCGGTGTCTACGGCCTGCTGAAGAACCGCATGGGTCCCCGCGTGACCGCCGTCGCCGGGCTCACGCTCGAGACGGCCTGGCTCACGCCGATCGCCCTCATCGTGCTCGTCGCGATCACGAGCGCGGGCGATCTCACGATGGGGCGCGAGGGTCTCGGCCACGCCGTGCTGCTCGGGCTCGCCGGAGTCGTGACCGCGGTGCCGCTGCTGCTCTTCGCCGCGGCCGCCCGACGGCTGCCGCTCACCGTCATGGGCTTCATCCAGTACCTCGCCCCGCTGCTGCAGTTCGCCTTCGGCGTCGCCGTCATGGGCGAGCCGATGCCGTTCGAGCGGTGGGTCGGATTCGGTCTCGTCTGGCTGGCCCTCGTCGTCCTGACGGTCGACGCCGTCGGGCACCGGCGGCGCACCGGGGCGGTGCGCCTGCCGGAGGTCGCGGCCGGGTAGGGTTCCGCCGAGCCCTGCACCCCGGAAGGATCCCCATGCGCCGTCGTGCCGCGACCGCCCTCGTCGTCGTGATCGCGCTCGGGGCGCTGGCGGGGTGCACTCCGGCCGCGCCGGTCGCCGTCCCCACCCCCGCGCCCGGAACCGCAACACCCACGCCGATCCCGCCGAGCGGCGACGGCGTCCTGCGCATCGGCACCCTCGCGCCGCTCACCGGCCCCTCGGCCTCGCGCGGCCCCGTCCAGGTCGCCGCCGTCGAGATCGCCGCGCGCGACATCGCCGCCGCGGGCGGCATCCTCGGCGCCGCCGTCGAGGTCGTCCACCGCGACGTCGGCGACCCCGCGACGTCGACGGCCGAGGCGTCCCTCGCCGCCCTCGTCGAGCGCGGCATCGACGTCGTCATCGGTCCCTCCGATCCCGGCCTCGTGCTGCGGCTCGCCCCGCTCGCGGCGGAGGCCGGCGTCACGATGCTCGTCCCCGGCTCCGGCGGCGCGGCCGTCGGAGCGGCCGACCCCGCCGACGTGCTCTTCCGCATCGCGCCCCCGCTCACCGCGCAGGTCGCGGCCGTCGGTCGGGCGCTCGCCGCCGGCGGTGCCGAGTCGATCGCGCTGCTCACCGCCGAGGGTGACGAGGGCAGCGCGCTCGCCGAGGCGCTCCGCACCGCGCTCGAGGGCGTCGACGTCGACGTCGTCGTGCCCGAGCCCCTCACGGCGTCCACCCGCGCCCCGGCCCTCGCGCGCGCGCTGCTCGAGCCGGAGGCGGGCGACGGCGAGGAGCCCGCGCCGCGGACCGCCGACGCCGTCATCGTCGCCACGAGCGCCGACCTCGCGCCCCCGACCGCGGCAGTGCTGGAGGCGCTCGTCGATGCGGGGCTCGATGCCGACGGCCTGTGGCTCCTCGGCGACAGCCTCGTCGACTACACGACGGTCGTCGAGCCCGGAGCGCTCGAGGGGGCGCACGGCGTGCGCGCGGGCGCCGACGCGAGCGAGCGCTTCCGCACGATCCTGCGGCAGTCCGACCCGGGCATCCCCTCGTTCGCCCTCGCCGCCGAGGTGTACGACGCGGTCATGCTCGCGGCGCTCGCCGCGGAGCTCGCGGGCGACGACGGCGGGCCCTCGATCGCCGGCTCGCTGCGCGCGGCCGCGGCCGGCGGGGTTCCGTGCACGAGCATCGGCGCCTGCCTCGACGTCATCGCGCAGGACCGCGAGCCCGACTACGACGGCATCAGCGGCCCCCTGACGATCGACGACGCGGGCGATGTGGTGGATGCACTCCTCCCGCTTTTCCGATACTCCGCGGCGGGCTCTCCGGAGCGCGACGGGGTGCTCGGGGGCTGAGCCGCGCGGCCCCCGCCGCTGCGCCCGAGCAACGGCGGTGCGCCGCACGACCCGGCGGGTCGGACCTGCGGAATCCGTCGCCGGAAAGCGCGACCACTGCGAAAACCGCCGTCGAGCATCCGCCGTGAATTCGTTTCGGGGCGTTACAGGGCTGTAACCCCAATGTATTGTGCGCGCCCGCTCCGTCACCTACCGTGGCAGGACGGCGATGGCGCATGCGCGCTGTCGTCTTCCTGAACACATTCGAACTACGCAAGGAGCAACATGGGCGTATTCACCACGGCCTCGGCCGGCCGCTCGCGGTCCCTCTCAGCGACGCTCGGCGGCCTCTCGCTGCTCGGCGCCAGCGCGCTCATCCTGAGCGGCTGCGCTGCGCCCGCCGCGGAGGAGCCCGAGGAGTCGCAGGGCCCCCGCGAGGACCTCACTCTCACGATCGGCACGATCCTTCCCCAGTCCGGCACCCTCGCCTTCCTCGGCCCGCCCGAGATCGCGGGCGTCGACCTCGCTGCTCAGGAGATCAACGAGGCCGACCTCGGCATCCAGGTCGAGGTCGTCCACCGCGACTCCGGCGACACCACGACCGACACCGCGACCGTCTCGGTCACCGACCTCCTCTCGCAGGACGTCTCGGCGATCGTCGGCGCCGCCTCGTCGGGCGTCTCGTTCACGGTCATCGACCAGATCACGGGCGCCGGCGTCGTGCACTTCTCGCCGGCGAACACCTCGCCCGACTTCACCACCTACGAGGACGACGGGCTCTACTGGCGCACCGCCCCCTCCGACCTGCTGCAGGGCGAGGTCCTCGGCAACGTCATCGCCGGTGATGGCAAGTCGACCCTCGGCCTCCTCGTCCTCAACGACGCCTACGGCACCGGCCTCGCGGCCGCGGTCAAGGAGTCGTTCGAGGCCGCCGGCGGCGAGGTCGTCGCGGAGGAGCTGTTCAACGAGGGCGACACGAGCTTCGACGCTCAGATCTCCTCGCTGACGGCCGCCGCGCCCGACGCGATCGCGGTCATCACCTTCGACCAGGCCAAGGTCGTCGTCCCCGCCCTCGTCGGCACCGGCTACCCCGGTGACTCGCTGTACTTCGTCGACGGAAACCTCGCCGACTACAGCGCCGACTTCGAGGCGGGCCTCATCGAGGGCGCCAAGGGCACCCTCCCCGGCCCGGCCATCGAGGACGACTTCCGCGACCGTCTGCTCGAGGTCAACCCCGATCTCGACGACTTCTCCTACGCGGCGGAGTCGTACGACGCCGTCATCCTGATCGCGCTCGCCGCTCTCGCGGCGAACTCGACCGAGGGGGCCGACATCGCGTCGTACCTCCAGGAGGTCTCGGGCGGCTCCGGCGATGGCGAGCAGGCGACCGACTTCGCGTCGGCCGCGCAGATCATCCTCGACGGCGGCACGGTCGACTTCGACGGCGCGTCCGGTCCGATCACGTTCGATGAGAACGGCGACCCGACCGAGGCCACCATCGGCGTCTACCAGTACGGCGCGGACAACACCTACACCCGCATCAACTAGCTCTCGCGAGAGCGGCAGAGAAAGGGCCCCGGCATCGCGCCGGGGCCCTTTCCCGTGCGTCCGGATGCCCGTTGCGCAGCCACCGCCGCCGAGCCGGGCGGGGCCCGTACGCCACTCACGACCTGTCGACCCAAATGAAGGGAGCGCGGTTCGCTGCAGCGGCGTGTCGGCACGACACGCCGCGCGGAGACCCGCGGCTCCCTTCATTTGGTCGTGACAGGGCTCGGAGAGACGCTGATCGGCCCCGAGCGCGGTGCGCTCGGGGCCGATCAGCGGTGCTGCGGGGCTACTCCTGGCCGAGGGTGCCGAGGTAGAGCCCGATGACCTTGGGGTCGTTGAGCAGGTCGCGACCCGTGCCCTCGTAGGCGTCCGTGCCCTGGTCGAGCACGTAGCCGCGATCGCAGATCTGCAGGCATCGGCGCGCGTTCTGCTCGACCATGATCGTCGTCACGCCCGCCTTGTTGATCTCGCGGACGCGGATGAACGCCTCGTCCTGGCGCACGGGCGACAGGCCGGCGCTCGGCTCGTCGAGCAGGATCACCTCGGGGCTCATCATGAGCGCGCGGCTCATCGCGACCATCTGCCGCTCACCGCCCGAGAGCGAGCCGGCGCGCTGCGGGAGGCGCTTGCCGAGCTCGGGGAAGATGCCCGTGACGAAGTCGAGGCGGTGCTCGAACTCCTTGGGCTTCAGGAACATCCCCATCTCGAGGTTCTCGCGGATCGTCAGCGTCGGGAAGACGTTGTTCGTCTGCGGCACGAACCCCACGCCCTTGGCGACGAGCTTGTTCGCCTTCAGGTTCGTGATGTCCTCGCCGTAGAGCGTGATCTTCCCCTCGCGCACCTTCACGAGGCCGAAGATCGCCTTGAGCAGCGTCGACTTGCCGGCGCCGTTGGGGCCGATGATGCCGATGAGCTCGCCCGCGCGCGCGGTCAGCGAGCACGCGTTGAGGATGTTGATGCCGGGCAGGTAGCCCGCCGTCACGGTGTCGACGTGGACGACGACGTCGCGGGTCTCCGCCGCGGGCGATCCGGACGCGCCGGCCTCAGTGCTTGGACTCGTCGGCATCGTCATCTGCCAGCTCCTTGATCGCGGTCACCACGCCGGTGTCGGGGTCGCCGAGGTCCTGGTCGTGGTGCGAGCCCAGGTAGGCGTCGATCACGGCGGGGTTCGCCATGACCTCGTGAGGGTCGCCCTCGGCGACGACGCGGCCCTCCGCCATCACGACGACCCAGTCGGCGATGTGCCGCACCATGTGCATGTCGTGCTCGACGAAGAGCACGGTCATGCCCTCCTTCTTGAGGTTGAGGATGTGGTCGAGCAGCGACTGCGTGAGCGCGGGGTTCACACCGGCCATCGGCTCGTCGAGCATGACGAGGGTCGGCTCGCTCATCAGCGCGCGCGCCATCTCGAGCAGCTTGCGCTGGCCGCCGGAGAGGCTCGCGGCGTAGTCGTCCTTCTTCGCGTCGAGCTTGAAGCGGGCGAGCAGGTCGAGGGCTCGTGCCTCGATCGCCTCCTCCTCCTTGCGCCAGAACCACGGGAAGATCGCGCGGGCGAGGCTCTCGCCCGACTGCCCCTTCGCCCCGAGCTTCATGTTGTCGAGCACCGTGAGGAGGCCGAGGGCCTTCGTGAGCTGGAAGGTGCGCACCTGCCCCTTGCGGGCGACCCGGAAGGCGGGCACGCCCGAGATCGACTGCCCGTCGAAGGTCCAGGTGCCCTCGTTCGGCTTGTCGAACCCGGTGAGCAGGTTGAACAGCGTGGTCTTGCCGGCGCCGTTGGGCCCGATGAGCGCCGTGATGGCGCCGCGCGGGATCTCCAGGTGGTCGACGTCGACCGCCGTGAGACCGCCGAACTGACGCTTGATGCCGTCGGCGACGATGATCGGGTCGACCTTCTTGACGCCGGGAGCGGGCTCCCCGACGTGCAGGCCGGTGGACTTGACGGGGGCGCCGTTGGCGCCGGCGCTACTTGACAAAGGCCAGCTCCTTCTTGTTGCCGAGGATGCCCTGTGGTCGATAGATGACGATGACCATGATCGCGATTCCTACGAGGATGAATCGAAGCTGACCTGCCTGGACGCTCGACATGAACGGCAGCCAGCCCGCCTCGACGGCGCGGGCGATGAAGCCCGAGAAGAACGACAGGAGCACCCAGAAGATGACGGATCCGACGATGGGCCCGAGCACCGTCGCGGCCCCGCCGAGCAGCAGGATCGCGTAGATGAAGAACGTCAAGGACGTCTGGTAGTTCGAGGGCACCACGGCGCGCGGAAGGATGAAGATCATGCCTGCCAGGGAGCCGAACACGCCGCCGATGACGAGCGACTGCATCTTATAGAAGTAGACGTTCTTGCCGAGCGCGCGCACGGCATCCTCGTCTTCGCGGATGCCCTTGATCACGCGGCCCCAGGGGCTCTTCATGAGGCGCCACGTGATGAGCGCGGCGATGACGACGAGACCCCAGCCGAAGATGCGGACCCACCAGTCGTACTCGTTGTAGACCCACGGGCCGAAGCCGTACGTGCCCTCCGGGATGGGGTTCAGATCCTCGAAGCCGCCCTTGTAGCCCTGGAGGCCGTTCGCCGAGCCCGTGACGGGCTCGAACGTGTTGGTCGTGAAGAGCAGGCGGAGGATCTCGGCGGCCGCGATGGTCACGATCGCGAGATAGTCGGCGCGCAGCCGCAGCGTCGGCACGCCGAGTATCAGCGCGAACACGATCGAGGCGACGATGCCGAAGAGGACCGCGCCCCACACCGGCAAGCCGAACGTCAGGGTCGCGATCGCATACCCGTACGCGCCGAGGGCCATGAAGCCGGCCTGACCGAAGTTGAGCAGGCCCGTGAACCCGAAGTGGATCGCGAGGCCGAGAGCCGCGAGCGCGTAGGCGGCCGTCGTGGGAGAGATGATCTCCTGCGCGGCGTTGGAGAAGAGGAGAAGCCAGTCGATCATGATGCGCTCCTAGCCGATCCGCTCTTTGCGGCCGAGGATTCCCTGGGGCCGGATGAGCAGGACGATGATGAGGATGACGAGGGCGCCGACGTACTTCATGTCGGACGGGATCCACAGCGTCGAGATCTCGACGAACATGCCGACCACGAGCGAGCCGACGAGGGCGCCGAACGCCGTGCCGAGACCGCCGAGCGTGACCGCGGCGAAGGTCAGGAGCAGGATCTGGAAGCCCATGTCCCAGCTCACGCCCGGCCGGAAGTACGCCCACAGGATGCCCGAGAGGCCGGCGAGAGCGCCCGACATGACCCAGACGATGCGGATCACTCGGTCGACGTCGATGCCGCTCGCGGCCGCGAGGGCCGGATTGTCGGAGACCGCGCGGGTGGCCTTGCCGATCCGCGTCCGCAGGAGGAAGAACGCGACGCCGAGCAGGACGACGATCGACAGCGCCATGCTGCCCACGTCGACCCAGGTGAGGCCGAAGAGGCCGATCGACCCGGAGGTGTCGGTCGCGCCGGGAAGCTGCGAGGTGCCGCCGCCGATGAAGTACTGGTAGACGTAGCGGACGGCGAGCGAGAGGCCGATGCTCACGATCATGAGCGGGATCAGGCCCACGCCCCTCTTGCGCAGCGGCTTCCAGAGGGCGGCGTCGTTGAGCCAGCCGAAGGCGCCGCTCAGCACGACCGCGATCGGGATGGCGAGCCAGATCGGCACGTCGAGGAAGACGCTGAAGAGCAGCGTCATCAGGCCGCCGAAGGTGATGAGCTCGGCGTGGGCGAAGTTGCTCAGCCCCGTGGTGCCGAAGATCAGCGAGAGCCCGATGGCCGCGAGCGCGAGGAGCAGGCCGAAGTTCAGGCCGTTGAAGATGCGGTCGACCACCTGGTCGAGGTAGCTGGTCGTGTTGCGCTCGCCCTGCCCGATGAAGAAGTTGGCGACGGTGCTGCCGCTCTGGCCGACGTTCACCTCGCGGACGTTCGGGGTCTCGTCCTCCTCATCGATGACGGCGATGCCCTCGGGCAGGCTCTCCTCGTCGAGGGTGACGTTGTAGTCCGCTTTGTCCGGGACTCCGACCGCCCAGCGGCCCTCCGCGTCCGTCTCGACCTCCACCTCGAACCCGCTGCCGGTGATGACGAGCCGGACATCCTCCAGCGGCTCGTCGGCCAGCTCGACGATGCCGAAGATGCGGAAGTCGTAGTCGTCGAGGCCGACCTCGTCGGCGACGGCGGGTGACGCCATCGAGAGCGAGAGTGCGGCCAATCCGGCGGCGAAGAGGCCGGCGAGGAACCGCGGGGCCTTTCGCGCGCGTGGTCTGCTAGCAGCGTGAGCCACGAAACCTCCAGGTCGTTTCGGGTGAGGCGCTCTGCCCCGCGGGCGGGTAGCCCGAGTTCGTCCACGGTGACGATACGGACGGGATGTTGCACGCGTGTTTCCGCGCCCAGCCTCCCGACCGTCCCCCATTATGACCGCGGAATACTCACGGGCCTAACTCGTTAAGATGAAGCACCGGCATTCGATGCGGCATCCGGGGACCTCCGGCTCGCGAACTCGCTCACGGCCGCGCTCTCGACCTCTCTCTCGACCAAGGGGACTCATGGACCAGCCCGACCCGTTCGGCTTCATCGGACTCACCTACGACGACGTGATGCTCCTCCCGGCGCACACCGACGTCATCCCCTCCGAGGCCGACACGAGCTCGCGGCTCTCGCGCCGCATCCGCGTCCACGCCCCGCTGCTCTCGGCCGCGATGGACACCGTGACCGAGGGCCGCATGGCGATCGCGATGGCGCGCCAGGGCGGGATGGGCATCCTGCACCGCAATCTCTCGATCGACGAGCAGGCCGAGCAGGTCGACAAGGTCAAGCGCTCCGAGTCGGGCATGATCTCGAATCCGGTCACGACGACGCCCGATGCGACGGTCGCCGAAGTGGATGCCCTGTGCGGCCAGTTCCGCGTGTCGGGTCTGCCCGTGGTCGAGGGCGACGGTCGCCTCGTCGGCATCATCACCAACCGCGACATGCGCTTCGTCTCGCCGTTCGAGGCCGCGACGACGCTCGTCCGCGACGTCATGACCCCGGCGCCGCTCATCACCGGGCCCGTCGGCATCTCGCAGGGCGAGGTGCTCGCGCTCTTCGCCCAGCACAAGATCGAGAAGCTCCCTCTCGTCGACGACGAGGGCCGTCTGCACGGCCTCATCACCGTGAAGGACTTCGACAAGAGCGAGCAGTACCCGAACGCCACGAAGGACGAGGAGGGTCGCCTCCGAGTGGGCGCGGCGATCGGCTTCTTCGGCGACGCGTGGGACCGCGCGGGCAGCCTGCGCGACGCCGGTGTCGACGTCATCGTCGTCGACACCGCGAACGGCGACAGCCGCGGCGTGCTCGAGATCATCGCGCGCCTCAAGGCCGACCCCGCCTTCGCCCACATCGACGTCATCGGCGGCAACGTCGCGACGCGATCGGGGGCCCAGGCCCTCGTGGATGCCGGTGCCGACGCCGTCAAGGTGGGCGTCGGTCCCGGATCGATCTGCACCACGCGCGTCGTCGCGGGCGTCGGCGTGCCCCAGGTCACCGCGGTGTACGAGGCGTCGCTCGCCGCGCGCGCCGCGGGCGTGCCGGTCATCGCCGACGGCGGCCTGCAGTACTCGGGCGACATCGCGAAGGCGCTCGTCGCCGGCGCCGACACCGTCATGCTCGGCTCGCTGCTCGCGGGCACCGACGAGAGCCCGGGCGACCTCATCTTCGTGAACGGCAAGCAGTTCAAGTCGTACCGCGGCATGGGCTCGCTCGGCGCACTGCAGACGCGCGGCAAGAAGACGTCGTACTCGCGCGACCGGTACTTCCAGGCCGACGTGCCGAGCGACGAGCAGCTCATCGCCGAGGGGATCGAGGGTCAGGTGCCCTACCGGGGCCCCGTCGGCTCGGTCGTGTACCAGCTGCTCGGCGGCCTGCGGCAGTCGATGTTCTACACCGGCGCGCGCACGATCGACGACCTCAAGGTGCGCGGCAAGTTCGTGCGCATCACGGCCGCCGGCCTCAAGGAGTCGCACCCCCACGACATCCAGATGGTCGTCGAAGCGCCCAACTACCGCCGGTAGCCGCTCGGCCGCTCGGCGGCGCGCCGGTAGGCTGGGAGCGTGACGGACATCGAGATCGGGCGGGCCAAGCGCGCCCGGAGGGCCTACTCCTTCGACGACATCGCGGTGGTGCCCAGTCGGCGCACGCGCGACCCCGAGGTCGTGTCGCTCGCGTGGAGCATCGACGCCCTCAAGTTCGACATCCCGGTCATCGCGGCGCCGATGGACTCGGTCGTGAGCCCGGAGACGGCGATCGCGATCGGGCGGCTCGGCGGCCTCGGAGTCCTCGACCTCGAGGGGCTGTGGACCAGATACGAGGATGCCCCGGCGCAGCTCGCCCGGATCCGCGAGCTCGACGGCGACGAGGCGACCGCGGAGATGCAGCGCATCTACGCCGAGCCGATCAAGCCCGAGCTCATCAGCGCGCGCCTCGCCGAGATCCGCGCGGCCGGGGTGCCCGTGGCCGCTGCGCTCAGCCCCCAGCGCACGCAGGAGCATCACGCGGCCGTCGTCGACGCCGGCGTCGACCTCTTCGTCATCCGCGGCACGACCGTGAGCGCCGAGCACGTGTCCAACTCGAGCGAGCCCCTCAACCTCAAGAAGTTCATCTACGAGCTCGACGTGCCCGTCATCGTGGGCGGCGCCGCCACCTACACCGCCGCGTTGCACCTCATGCGCACGGGTGCGGCCGGGGTGCTCGTCGGCTTCGGCGGCGGGGCCGCGTCGACGACGCGCCTGAGCCTGGGCATCCACGCCCCGATGGCGACCGCGGTGAGCGACGTCGCCGCCGCCCGACGCGACTACCTCGACGAGTCGGGCGGGCGGTACGTGCACGTCATCGCCGACGGTGGCCTCGGCACGAGCGGCGACATCGTGAAGGCGGTCGCGATGGGCGCCGACGCGGTCATGCTCGGCTCGACCCTCGCGCGCGCCGCCGAGGCGCCCGGCGGCGGCTGGCACTGGGGCGCCGAGGCGCACCACCCCGAGCTCCCGCGCGGCAACCGCGTGCACGTCGGCCAGCTCGCGCCGCTCGAGCAGCTGCTGTTCGGGCCGAGCTCGCACGCCGACGGCCGGGTCAACCTCATGGGTGCGCTCCGGCGCTCGATGGCGACGACCGGCTACTCCGACCTCAAGGAGTTCCAGCGGGTCGACGTCGTCGTCGCGCCCTACCAGGGGCACTAGCCGACCGTGTGGCGCATCGCTCGCCGCCCCAGGTGGATCGCGGCGCTCCTCCTCGCGCTCGGCGTCGCCGCGGCCTTCGCGGCCCTCGGCCAGTGGCAGCTCGAGCGCTCGATCGACGCGGCGACGGTCGTCGAGCGCGACACCGAGACGCCGGTGCCGCTGGCGAGCATCGCCGAGCCGCAGGAGGTCATGACCTCCGACGCGAGCGGCCGCACCGTGACGGTCGAGGGCACCTGGGTCGAGGGCGACGAGGTCGTCGTGACGGGTCGCGAGAGCGGGGGAGAGCCCGGCGACTGGGTCGTCCGCCACCTCGAGACGAGCGATGGGGCGAGCCTCGCGGTCGTCGTGGGGTACGTCGCTCCCGGAGCGGGCATCCCCGACCTGCCTCTCGGCGAGGCGAGCCTCGTCGGCCGCTACGTGCCGAGCGAGTCGCCGCAGCAGTCCGACTTCGAGGCCGGCGAGCGGCGCGCGATCGCGGTGGCCGAGCTCATCAACCTGTGGCGCGACGTCGACCTCGTCTACTCGGGCTATCTCGCGGTGGCGGATGCTCCGCCGGGGCTCGCCGAGATCGCCGCCCCGCCGCCCGAGGCCGACGTCGAGCTCAACCTGCTCAACCTCTTCTACGCGATCGAGTGGGCGCTCTTCGGCGGCTTCGCGGTGTACCTCTGGTGGCGCCTGGTGAGGGACGAGTTCGAGAAGGAGCAGGCGGCGCTCGCCGAGGTCGAGGCGGCGGCCGAAGCCTCCAGCGAGCCCGCCTAGACTTGAGGCATGGCGCTCGGCCCTCAGCCCTCTGACATCCCTCTCATCCGGCGCACGCTCGCCGTGTTCAAGGTCTCGTCGATCGTCACGGGCGTCTTCCTCCTCGGCCTGGTCGTGATGATGGTCACGCGCTACGGCTTCGGTCGCGACATCGAGCTGATGGGCCCCGACGGGTTCCTCGCCCTCACGCCGAAGGATCAGCTGACGGGCGTGAACCTCTCGATCGTGCTCCTCACCGTGCACGGCTGGCTCTACGTCGTGTACCTCGCCTGCGACTTCGTCCTGTGGCGCGTCGCCTACCAGGGGGCGCGCTCGAACGCGTTCCTGCGCTTCCTCTGGATCGCCATGGGCGGCATCGTCCCCTTCCTCTCCTTCTTCTTCGAGCGGCGGGTGCCGGGCGAGGTCGAGGCGATCGTCGCCGAGCTCGACCAGCACCCCACGACCCAGGAGGCCGCCGCGTGAGCGAGACCGTCCACCGCCCCGTTCTCGTCGTCGACTTCGGCGCTCAGTACGCGCAGCTGATCGCGCGCCGCGTGCGCGAGGCGAGCGTGTACAGCGAGATCGTGCCCCACACCATCACGGCCGAGGAGGTCGCGGCGAAGAACCCCGTCGGCATCGTCCTGAGCGGCGGCCCGTCGAGCGTCTACGAGCCCGGCTCGCCGACCCTCGACCCGGGAATCCTGCAGCTCGGCGTGCCGGTGATGGGCATCTGCTACGGGTTCCAGGTGATGGCGCAGCAGCTCGGCGGCGAGGTCGCGAGGACCGGCCGCCGCGAGTACGGCGCGACGACGACGACCATCCTCGGCGACGGCGGCGCGCTCCTCACCGAGCAGCCCGAGACCCAGACGACCTGGATGAGCCACGGCGACTCGGTCGCGAAGGCCCCCGAGGGCTTCCAGGTGCTCGCCTCGACCCCCGACACCCCCGTCGCCGCCTTCGCGAGCGACGAGCGGAAGATGTACGGCGTGCAGTGGCACCCCGAGGTCAAGCACTCGGAGTTCGGCCAGCGCGTGCTCGAGAACTTCCTGCACCGCGCCGCCGGCATCGCCCCCGACTGGAACAGCGGCAGCGTCATCGCCGAGCAGGTCGAGCGCATCCGCGAGCAGGTGGGGGATGCCCGGGTCATCTGCGGACTGTCGGGCGGCGTCGACAGCGCGGTCGCCGCGGCCATCGTGCACGAGGCGGTCGGCGACCAGCTCGTGTGCGTGTTCGTCGACCATGGCCTGCTGCGCGCCGACGAGCGCCGCCAGGTCGAGGAGGACTACGTCGCGGCGACGGGCATCCGCCTGGTGACGGTGGATGCGCGGCAGCAGTTCATGGACGCCCTCGCGGGCGTCACCGACCCCGAGACGAAGCGCAAGATCATCGGGCGCGAGTTCATCCGCACCTTCGAGAGCGCGGCCGAGGCGCTCGTGCTCGAGGCGCAGGGCGAGGGCGAGGCCGTGAGGTTCCTCGTGCAGGGCACCCTCTACCCCGACGTCGTCGAGTCGGGCGGCGGCACGGGCACGGCGAACATCAAGAGCCACCACAACGTCGGCGGTCTCCCGGAGGACCTGGAGTTCGAGCTCGTCGAGCCGCTACGCACCCTCTTCAAGGACGAGGTGCGCTCGATCGGCCGCGAGCTCGGGCTGCCCGAGGCGATCGTGTCCCGTCAGCCGTTCCCCGGCCCGGGCCTCGGGATCCGCATCATCGGCGCGGTCACCGAGGAGCGCCTGGAGATCCTCCGCCAGGCCGACGCGATCGCGCGCGAGGAGCTCACGGCGGCCGGCCTCGACGGCGAGATCTGGCAGTGCCCGGTCGTGCTGCTCGCCGACGTGCGCTCGGTCGGCGTGCAGGGCGACGGACGCACGTACGGGCATCCGATCGTGCTGCGCCCCGTGTCGTCGGAAGACGCCATGACGGCCGACTGGACGCGCCTGCCCTACGACGTGCTGGCGCGCATCTCGAACCGCATCACCAACGAGGTGCCCGACGTCAACCGCGTCGTGCTCGACGTCACCTCGAAGCCCCCGGGCACGATCGAATGGGAGTAGTTGCACGTTCTGGAAGGCCGGCAGGCCTTCCAGTGCAACTACTCCTGCCAGCGCCCCCGCCGGCAGAGCCTTGCGTGAGCGCGGCATGAACGCAGTGGGTCGAGCGGCAGGGCGAGGTCGCACCCGCGGATAACGCGAGCACGTGCACGAACCGCCCGGTCTACTGTGCGCGCGCTCGGGGCAGGCGTACCGTCCCACCATGACACGAACCCCGCACACCCGAATGCGCTTCCTGTCACGGCTCAGCGCCGTCTCGATCCTCACGCTCGGCCTCGTGGTCGCCGCAGGGATCGCCCCCACCTCCGCGGCGCCCGGCGCCTCCGTCGGCAACTCGGTCGGAGGCTCGTACGTCGCGCTCGGCGACTCGTTCACCGCCGGGCAGGGCGCCTCGCCCTCGCTCGATGATCCGTGCCTCCGGAGCGCGACCGAGAGCTACCCGGCGATCCTCGCGAGCACGAGCAGCTATCGGGACAGGACGATCAATGCCGCATGCTCGGCGGCCAGCACGGGAAGCATCCCCGGTCAGATCGCGTCGGTCGACCCGAGGGTCGCGGCCCAGGCCTCGCTCGTCACGATCACGGTGGGCGGCATCGACGCGGGCGTCGCGGCGATCGTCGCGGCGTGCGGGCAGGACGCCCAGTCGCTCGCGTGCCAGGCCGCGTTCGGCACCGCGCTGGAGAACCTGCCGGACGTCGGCACGAGGCTGGCCGGAACGTACGCCGCCGTCGCGGCCGCGTTCCCCCGCGCGCGCATCCACGTGCTGACGTATCCGCGACTGTTCGACCCGGGGTTCCCCGACCCGGTGACGGCGGCCACGGTGAACGGCGCGACCGACGCCCTCAACCAAGTGATCGCGGGCGCCGTGGTCGCGAGCGGCCAGTCGCGCGTCTCGCTCGTCGACGTCACCGCGCGGTTCGCCGCCCACGGCATCGGCTCGTCGGACCCGTGGATCGCCTTCGGCCCGCCCGTCGAGAGTCTCCACCCGAACGCCGCCGGCAACGCCGCCTACGCTGCTGCGGTGCGGGAGGTCGCCACGATCCGCGGGCGCTGAGCACCCGCCTCCACCCACCCGGAACGCAGAACGGGCCGCCCCGAGGGGCGGCCCGTTCGTGCAAGAGGTGCGGCTACTCGCCGCCGCGCAGGATCGCGAGGAGGCGCAGGATCTCGACGTAGAGCCAGACGACCGTGACCATGATGCCGAACGCGGCGGTCCAGCCGAAGGCGGCGGGGGCGCCGCGGCGGACGCCCTGCTGGATCGAGTCGAAGTCGAGCACGAGCGAGTACGACGCGAGCAGGATGACGAAGATGCCGATCAGCACGCCCCACGGGATTCCGAAGAGCGGGCTCGGCGCGCTGCGGAGACCGAAGTCGCCGTCCGTCCCGCCGAAGACCATGAGGCCGAGGTTGATGAGGGAGAAGACCCCGTATCCGATCATCGCGACCAGGAAGACCTTCGTCGCCCTCTTCGACGCGCGGATCTTGCCGCTCCGGAAGAGGACGAGCACGACTCCCACGACGACCATGGTGCCGATCACGGCCTGACCGACGATGCCGTCGAGCTGCGACTCGAAGATCGCCGAGATGCCGCCGACGAAGATTCCCTCGAGGGCGGCGTAGGCGAGGGTGAGAGGCGCGCTGGGCTTCTTCTTGAAGATCAGGATGAGCGAGATGACGAACGCGGCGATCGCGGCCGGGATCGCGAGCAGCGGCACGAACCAGCCGACCGCGGCACCCGCCAGGAGGACGGCGAACGAGCCGACGATCTTCTGGATCGTGTTCTCGTACGTCATGCGGTCGGTCTGCTCCGCCGTGGCGGCGGGCCGGCCGTAGAGCTCGTCGAGCTGCTCGGCGCTCGGCGTCTGCGAGAACTGGACGGCCTTCGATGCGCTCTGCGTGAAGGCGGGGGAGTTCGAGAAAGCGGGATTGGACGTTGCCATGGGTTCCTCTTCGACGTGTCGGCCGCGGGGAGGCTCCCCGGTCGGCACTGCCCCCAGTGTAGAGAGGGATGCTCGGCGAAGGAACGCGGAACCCTATGCGCTCGCTGTGGGCGTATCGGGCGCGGTCGCGGCCTCCGGGCCCCGGGCGGGGCGGCGGATGCTCGCCACGGGCCGGGCGAGAGCCCGAGCGCCCCAGGCCGACGCGACGAGGACGGCGGCCGAGAGGGCGACGGCCACGGGCATCCAGCGATATTCGGTGAAGAGGGTCGCGCAGACGACGCCGTTGAGGAGGACGGGGCCGACGGCGAGCGCGCTGCGCCACGGACGGTGCCGCACGAGGAGCCAGAAGAGGAAGGGGACGGTCAGCGTCCACATGGACGACGGGCCGGTGAGGAGGAGCCAGACGACGAGCGTCGACGGTCCGAGCGGGACGATGCGTCGCCACCCGGCGGCGGGCATGATGAGCCAGCCGAGGACGTGCGCGGCTGAGCCCGTGATGAGCGGGATGAGGTTGCCGGTGTCGGAGGACTGCAGGTGCAGCAGGCCGCCGGCGATGAGGAGCAGGCCCAGCACCCAGCGGTCGCGGTAGCTGCCCCAGCGCAGGGGGAGGCGCGCGGCGGGCTCGACCCATGGGGTCGGAACGCGGGAGGCCGGGGGCGCGTCGGGCTCGCGACGGGGCGCGTTCTCGCTCACGAGCTCAGGGCCACCCAGACGGCGCCCACGGCGATGACCAGCAGCAGGAACCACAGCCAGCCCAGGCCCACGGCGACCCAGGCGATTCCGGCCCCGCGCTCGGCGCCGAACGAGCGGGCGACCTGACCGGCGGCGAGGTGGCCGAAGAGGGCGGCGAGCGGGCTGAGGAGGACTCCGAGGATCAGGGCGAGCACGGCGAGCGGGTTGAGGCGGGCGGCGCGAGCGGGCGGCGCGAGCGGGGCGACGTCGGTCGCGGCGGGGCTCGGGCCGGGCATCCCGTCGATCATGCTCGGCAGGCTACCCCGTAGGGTGGTCGCCGTGATCGAGCCCACGCGCGCGCTGCCGCTCATCGTCGCCCACCGCGGAGCGAGCGGGCATCGGCCCGAGCACACGCGGGCCGCGTACGAGCTCGCGATCGCCCTCGGCGCCGACGCGATCGAGCCCGACATCGTCGCCACGCGCGACGGCGTGCTCGTGCTGCGGCACGAGAACGAGATCAGCGGCACGACCGACGTCGCCGACCGCCCCGAGTTCGCCCACCGGCGCACGACGCGCGTCATCGACGGCGAGCGCCTCACCGGCTGGTTCACCGAGGACTTCACGTGGGGCGAGCTGTCGACCCTGCGCGCGCGCGAGCGGCTGCCGGGCACGCGGCAGGCGTCGACGCGCTTCGACGGGCGGTACCCGATCCTGCGCCTGCGCGACCTGATGGCGATCCTGGATGCGGCGCCCCGGCCCGTCGGCATGGTCGCCGAGATCAAGCACGCGACGCACTTCGCGGCGCTGGGCCTTCCGCTCGACGAGCTGTTCGCCGCCGAGGTCGCCGGCTGGAGCCCGGCGGCCCCCCTCGTCGTGGAGTCGTTCGAGCAGTCGGTGCTGCGGCAGCTCAGCGCGCGCGGGCTGCCGGCGCGGTACGTGTTCCTGCTCGAGAAGAGCGGGTCGCCTGCCGACCTCGTCGCCCGGTACGGCGCCGCGTCGCTCTCGTACGCGGGCCACCTGACGGATGAGGGACTCGCGCGGCTCGCGCGCGAGGTCGACGGGATCAGCGTCGACACCGCGCTCGTCGCGCGACCGGCCACGCGGGGCGGACCGGTCGTCGTGAGCGACCTCGTCGACCGCGCCCACGCCGCCGGGCTCTCCGTGTTCGCGTGGACCCTGCGCCCCGAGAACCGCTTCCTGCCCGGCTCGCTGCGGATCGGCTCGAGCGCCGCGGCGCACGGCGACTGGATGACCTGGTTCACCACCCTCATGCGGGCAGGCCTCGACGGCGTCTTCGCCGACCATCCCGACCTGGCGCTCGAGGCGCGCGCGGCGCTCGCCGCGGGCTGACCGGCTGCGCGCCCGCCCGCGGCCTGCCCGCGCGGTCGATCCTCCCGGCCCGCCCCGCGCTCCCCGCGCGGCAGTGCTCGACCAAATGAAGGGAGCGACGCGCGCGAACGCGGCGTGTCGAGCTCGACACGCCGCGGAGCGGCGTCCTGCTCCCTTCATTTGGTCGACGGCCGGGGCGTGAGCGCGGTTGCTGATCACCGCGTCAGTGGTGATCGCCGCGTTCGATCGCGGCGAGTACGGCGTGCTCGACCTCGGCCCAGCGGTGGAGCACCTGGTCGTGGCTGAACCGCAGACCCCGGCGGCCGCCGCTGCTGATCGCCGCGTCGCGTGCGCGATCCCGCTCGAACTGGTCCGCGAGATCGTGATAGCCGCGTCCATCGACCTCGATGACGAGCCTGCGCCCGATGAGGAAGTCGACGCGTCCCACTCCCGGCAGCGGGACCTGCCGGAGCGGCGCGATACCGAGGCGGAGCATCCGCACGGAGAAGACCGTCTCGGTGCCGGAGTCGCGGCGTCCATCCACGCCTTCCCACTCGTCGACCCCGAAGCGCCGACGGAGCTCGGAAGCCTGCTCCGGCACCCGCCGGATCAGCGAATCGAGCGCCGCGAGCGCGATGTCGCGCTCGATGCACGAGAAGTAGTCGTCGAGTGCGTCGAGCGGGCCGGCGAGGAGGCGCGAGGAGTCGGTCGAGCTCGGTGACCAGTGCACGACTGCGCGATCGTCGGGATGCTCGGAGAGGCGCTCGCGCGAGTCCCGAGTCGTGCGCAGCCGGCACGAGGTGTGGTGCACGCGAACGTGCACGCCGCTCCGCTGCACGCTCCATAGGTCGTGAGCCTCGAGCGCCCGTGAGCAGGTGAGCACGCCTCCGACGCGCACGGCCTGGAGCGCGGGAGCGGCGGTGCCGGGCAGCACGTACCAGCCCTGCCGGGCGCGCCCGCACTCCCTTCATTTGGTCGATCCCGGGGGCGAGGGGTGGGGGGTGAGGGCGACGGCGGGCGGCGCGGATGCTCTGCTCCCGCTCGGCGGGCGGCGTCGGGGGTGCGACCTAGACTTGGGCGGTCATGTCCTTCCTGCCCGACGAGTCCCTCGACATCCCCGGTCTCACGCCGCCGCCGCGTGCGCAGCCCCCCGCCGCCGCACAAACCGCCCCCGCCGCCGCGACCGACGACCCCCTGCTCGCGGGCCTCAACCCGCAGCAGCGCGCGGCCGTGCTGTCGCGCGCCGAGGCGCTGCTCATCGTCGCGGGCGCGGGCTCGGGCAAGACGAGCGTGCTGACCCGGCGCATCGCGCGCCTGCTGCGCGATCGCGAGCTGTGGCCGAGCCAGATCCTCGCCATCACGTTCACGAACAAGGCCGCGGGCGAGATGCGCGAGCGGGTCGGCCAGCTCATCGGCCACGAGGCCGCGAACGGAATGTGGATCTCCACCTTCCACTCCGCGTGCGTGCGCATCCTGCGCCGCGAGGCCCAGCAGTTCGGCTTCACGCAGGCCTTCACGATCTACGACTCCGCCGACTCGCGCGCCCTCATCAAGCGCATCGTCAAGGACCTGCAGGCCGACACCCTCGGGCTCACGGTCAGCGCTGCGTCCGGCAAGATCTCGCGCCTGAAGAACGAGCTCATCGACGCGGAGGGCTACAGCCGCCAGCTCAACCCGAACGATCCGACCGAGGTGATGTTCCTCGAGGTGTTCCGCCGCTACTCGGCCGAGCTCGCCCGGGCGAACGCCTTCGACTTCGACGACCTCATCGCGCAGACGGTCTACCTGTTCCGCGCCTTCCCGCAGGTCGCGGCGCTCTACCAGCGCCGCTTCCGGCACATCCTGGTCGATGAGTACCAGGACACGAACCATGCCCAGTACGCGCTCATCCGCGAGCTGACGCGGGCGGTCGAGCCGCAGCACGTGCCCGCCGACACCCGCATCGAGACCGACGCGACCGGGGGCATCCCCGCTGCGGCCCTCACGGTCGTCGGCGACTCCGACCAGTCGATCTACGCGTTCCGCGGCGCCGACATCCGCAACATCGTCGAGTTCGAGCGCGACTTCCCGGGCGCCGAGGTGATCCTGCTCGAGCAGAACTACCGATCGACCCAGACGATCCTCGACGCCGCGAACGCCGTGATCGGCAACAACTTCGACCGCATCGCCAAGAACCTCTTCACCGAGGTCGGCGCGGGCGACAAGATCACGGGCTTCACCGGCTACAGCCAGCACGACGAGGCGCAGTTCGTCGCGGACGAGATCCAGAAGCTGCACGAGCAGGGTGTGCCGTACAACCAGATCGCCGTGTTCTACCGCACCAATGCGCAGACCCGCGCGCTGGAGGAGATCTTCATCCGCTCGGCGCTGCCGTACCGGGTGCTCGGCGGCACGAAGTTCTACGAGCGCGCCGAGATCAAGGACGTCATGGCGTACCTGATCGCGGTCGCGAACCCCGCCGACGCGCTCGCGCTGCGGCGCATCCTGAACACCCCGAAGCGCGGCATCGGGCCGGCGACGGAGACGGCCCTCGCCCTCCACGCCGACCAGCTGGGCGGCACCATGCGCGATGCGCTGGGGGATGCCGCGGCTCTCGGTCTCGGACCGAAAGTCACCGCGGCCATGCTCGACCTCGCCGGTGTTCTGGACGGCGCCTCGGCGAAGGTCGACACCGCGCTCGTGCCCGACATCCTGACTGCGATCCTCGAGCGGACGAAGTACGTCGAGCTGCTGCGCGCGAGCCGCGACCCGCAGGACGAGGCGCGCGCCGAGAACGTGGAGGAGCTCGTGGCGGTGACCCGCGAGTTCCAGCGCAACAACCCCGAGGGTCGCCTCATCGACTTCCTCACCGAGGTCGCGCTCGTCGCGGCCGCCGACGACCTCGACGACTCGAGCGGCACGGTGTCGCTCATGACGCTTCACACCGCGAAGGGCCTCGAGTACGACGCCGTCTTCATCACGGGCGTGGAGGAGAACCTCCTGCCCCACCAGATGAGCGCGAGCGAGCCCGGCGGCCCGGCGGAGGAGAGGCGCCTGTTCTACGTCGGCATCACGCGCGCCCGCAAGAGGCTGCACCTCTCTCTCGCCATGACGCGCTCGACCTTCGGCGACACCCAGGTCGCCGCGCCCAGCCGGTACCTCCAGGAGATCCCCGCCGAGCTCATCGACTGGCGCGATGCCCCCGGCATGGGCAATCGATCGGGTTCGAGCCAGCGCGCGCTGGGCACGACCCGCAGCGGGCGCGAGCAGTTCAGCTACGGCACCTCGCTCCCGCCCGGCAAGCCGAAGACCGAGTGGGCGAACCGGGTGACGGCGACCGTGCGCGACAACGGCGACCTCACCCTCGCCGCCGGCGACCGCATCCGTCACGTCGACTTCGGCGAGGGGCGCGTGACGGCCGTGACGGGCATCGGGCCCAAGAGCATCGCCGAGGTGCAGTTCGAGTCGGCGGGGCGGAAGAGGCTCCTCATCAAGATCGCGCCCATAGAGAAGCTGTAAGTCCCGAGACGCCCGTGTGAACGTCCTGGCCCGTGCGGCGTGCGAGCGACGCCGACCCGCACGCACCAGAATGGGTGACGACGATCATCCGATGAAGGAGACGACCATGGATCTCGTGTCCATCCAGCACCCCGGCGGAGTCACCGAGCTCACCCTCGACGGCCGCCTGAACATGGTCACCGCCGCGCGCGTGCGCGAGGCCATCCACGAGGCGATCGTGGCGAACAGCGCCTCGATCGCGGTCGACCTGTCGAGGACGTCGTTCCTCGACTCCTCCGGTCTCGGAGCCCTCGTCTGGGGCCTCAAGGCCGCCCGCGAGGCCGGAGGCGACCTCGTGCTCGTGAACCCCACCGAGCAGGTCGTCCTCGTGCTCGACCTGACCAACATGAACGCGACCCTGCGGTCGTTCACGAGCGTCGCCGAGGCCTACCCGCATGGCTGACATGGTGGCGCGCACTCTGCGCATCACCTCCCCGCCCGACACCGTCGACACCGTCCACTCCGCCCTCGAATCCGTCTGGGCGGTCGTGCCCGACGTGCACCCCACCGACCGGATGTCCGTGGAGACCGCCGTCATCGAGCTCACCGCGAACGTCATCCAGTACGCCAATCGCGGAAACCCGGTCTCGTTCGCCCTCACGATCGTCGTCTACGACGATCGCATCGAGGCGACGCTGAGCGACGGGGGAGAGGTCGACGACGTCGGCCTCCACGACCGCGGGATGCCCGAGCCGATGGCCGAGCACGGCCGCGGCATCCCGATGATCCAGGCGCTCGTGGACTCGGTCGAGCACCGCCGCGTCGAGGGCTTCAACCACTGGACTCTCGTGCGCGCGCGCGAGGCCTCGCGCGACGTCCTGACCCCGGCCCGCGGCCTCCCCTCGGTCTCGATCAGCGGCGTCATCGACGAGATGGCACGGCAGCGCGCGCTCGAGGAGCTCGCGATACTCGACACCGCCCCGGAGGAGCGCTTCGACCGCGTGACCCGCCTCGCGCAGCAGCTGTTCGGCGTGACGGGCTCTGCGATCAACCTCATCGACCGCGACCGGCAGTGGTCGAAGTCGATGGTCGGGCCGTTCGGCACCGAAGTGCCGCGCGAGAACTCGGCGTGCGCCGTGACGATCGAGTCGGACGACACGCTCGTCGTCGCCGACCTCACGGCCGCACCCGGCTTCGAGCTCATCGCCATCCCCGGCGAGTTCGAGTTCTACGCCGGTCACCCGCTCTACGCTCCGGGCGGCGAGCGCATCGGATCGTTCTGCGTCTACGACGCGAAGCCCCGGCACTTCAGCGAGAAGGAGGCCGCGATGCTGCGCGACCTCGCCGCGTGGGTGCAGCAGGAGCTGTCGGTCAGCCAGGAGCTGAGCCGCGCCGCCGAGGTGCAGCAGGGCCTCCTGCCGCAGCAGCTGCTGAGCATGCCCGGGTGGGACATCGCCGGCATGTGCCTGCCCGCGCGCGCGGTCGGCGGCGACTTCTTCGACTGGTACCCGGTGGGGGAGGGCGCGGCGTTCACGCTCGCCGACACGATGGGCAAGGGCATCGGGGCCGCGATCATCGCCGCCACCGTGCGAGCCGTGCTGCGATCGGCGGCGCGATTCGGCGACGTCGCCGGCGCGGTCGACGCGGCCGCGGCATCCCTCACCGGCGACCTCGACTCGACGGGCCTGTTCGTCACGCTCTTCCACGGTCGTCTCGACATGGACTCGGGCGAGCTGACCTTCGTCGATGCGGGCCACGGTCTGACCTTCATCGCGCGGGCCGACGGCACGGTTGAACGATTGAAATCGACATCGCCTCCCCTCGGGATCGACATCGAGACCGAGTGGATCCCGCAGACGGTGACGATCGAGCCCGGCGACGCGCTCATCAGCGTGAGCGACGGCGTGCTCGATCTCTACGACGGCGTCCCCGAGGCGCTCGAGAGCGTCACGACGCTCACCCTGCTCGCCGACAGCGCCGCGGAGATCGTCGATGCGATGCGCGCGCGTGCGCGAGGCGTGGCCCCCGACGACGTGACCGTCCTCGTCGTCCGGAGAGACGTGTGAGCCCGGAGAACGACCTGACGCCGGAGACCTCCGCGCGTCGCCATCTGCTCCTGCGGATCCTCGTCCTGCTGACGCTCACCTCCGGGCTCGTCTACATCTCGTGGCGATGGACGGCCTCGCTGAACTTCGACGCGTGGTGGATCGCGATCCCTCTCGTCGTCGCGGAGACCTACAGCATCATCGACGTGGCTCTCTTCGGCATGACCATGTGGAGGGCCAGGCGGCGGCCGGCGCCGCCCGCCGCCCCCGATGGCGCGACGGTCGACGTCTTCATCACGACCTACAACGAGGACGTCGAGCTCGTCTCCGCCACCGCCGCCGCGGCGCGGCGGATCAGCTTCCCGCATCGCACCTGGATCCTCGACGACGGCGCCCGGCCCGAGATGGCGAAGGCCGCCGAGGCGCTCGGAGTCGGATACATCACGCGCACGCCCGACTGGAAGAACAAGCCGCTTCACGCGAAGGCGGGCAACGTCAACAACGCCCTCATGCAGACGGACGGCGAGTTCCTCCTGATCCTCGACGCGGACCAGATCCCCCGTCCCGAGATCCTCGACCGGACGCTCGGCTACTTCGACGATCCGCGGGTCGCGCTGGTCCAGACCCCGCAGCGCTTCTCGAACGTCGCGTCGGGCGACCCTCTGGGCAGTCAGGCTCCGCTCTTCTACGGTCCGATCCAGCAGGGCAAGGACGGCTGGAACGCCGCATTCTTCTGCGGCTCCAACGCCGTCCTGCGGCGCGACGCGCTCATGCAGCTCGGCGTCACGCGCTACGTCGTCGAGCTCGAGCAGGCGCTCGTCCGGGCGCTCCGCGGGGCGCGCAGCGTCATCCGTCGCGCGCGCCGTCATCCGGCGGCGGCGCACCCCGGGGTCTCGGAGGCGCTCGACGAGGTCCAGGCCGCCCTGCGTGACGCTCGGCAGGCGCTCGCCGCGGGTCAGGCCTTCGGGCGCGTCACCTACGACCTCCAGAGCCGTGTCGGCGAGATCTCGAGCCGCCTCGTCGAGTCCGACCTCCGACTGATCCGCTCCGATCTGGATGCCCTGCGCGAGCTCCCGATGGAGTCGGACGAGACCGTCGACACGGTCTCCGACATCGACCTGACGATCGACCGCCTGACGGCTCAGCAGCTCAGCCCCCTCGGCGCGATCGAATCCGTGCAGCGGCTCATCCGCTCGATCGACGTCGATCGTCACGACGAGGCGCAGCCCCTCATGCCGCTCGCCACGATCTCGGTGACGGAGGACATGGCGACGTCGATGCGCCTGCACGCTCTGGGCTGGTCGAGCGCGTACCACCACGAGACGCTCGCCGACGGTCTCGCGCCGGACGATCTGGGCACGATGCTCAAGCAGCGCCTTCGCTGGGCGCAGGGGACGGTCCAGGTCATGCTCCGCGACAATCCTCTGGTCAAGCGGGGCCTGAGCCTCGCGCAGCGCCTCATGTACTTCTCGACGATGTGGAGCTACCTCAGCGGGTTCGCGGCCGTGGTCTACTTCACGGCGCCGGTCGTCTTCCTCCTCTTCGGGATCCTCCCCGTGGACACGACGGCCGCGGAGTTCTTCCTCCGCTTCCTGCCCTTCATGGTGCTCAACCAGCTGATGTTCCTGGTGGCCAGCCGCGGGGTCTCGACCTGGCGCGGGCAGCAGTACAGCCTCGCGCTCTTCCCCGTGTGGATCCGCGCCGTCGTGAGCGCCGCGGGCAACGTACTCGCGGGCCGCCCGCTCGACTTCGTGGTCACGGCGAAGAGCCGCCAGTCCACCTCCGGAGGATGGCGGCTCGTGCGCTGGCAGCTCGTGGTCGCCGTGGTCCTCATCGTCGCGGCCGTCGTGGGGATCGTGCGCCTGGCGCTCGGAGTCGGGGAGTGGATCGGGACCGCCGTGAACCTCGCCTGGGTCGTGTTCGACCTGGTGATCCTGAGCGTGCTGATCCCCGCGCTGCGGTACGACGGCTACGACGGTGACGGTGCGGAGGCGCCGGAGGATGCCGCCGACGCTCGCGATCTCCGCGCGCGCGTCGGCGATGAGAGAGGAGAGGCCCATGGAGCTGAGTGAGCGGATGACGGATGACGGCATCTCGGTGGTGTCGCCGTCGGGGCGTCTGACGATGGTCGGAGCCCCGGACCTGCGTGAGATGGTCTCGAGCCTCGTCCGGGACGGGCGCACCCGTCTCGTCGTCGACCTGAGCGGCGTCACGTTCCTCGACTCCTCCGGCCTCGGGGCGCTCGTGGCCGGTCTGAAGTCGGCGCGTCAGGCGGGCGGCGACCTGCGGATCGCCGCGGCCTCCGAGCAGGTCCTCCTCGTCCTCAAGCTCACGAGCCTGGATCGCGTGCTCGAGCCCCACGCGAGCGTCGACGCGGCGTTCGCCGAGCTCCGCCCGCGGGATCGGCGGGGGCGTCGGGCTCGCTGACGAGTGTCACCGATGCCTCTCGGCGGGAGTACCCTGGACGAGGCCGTTTCTCTCGATATCGAGAGATCTCTCGACGTCGAACCACCTCGAGACCGAGAACCGCCGGCCGGTTCCGACGTACATCGCACGTGGATGGGAAGAGCAGAGCGTGGATCTTTTCGAGTACCAAGCACGGGACATGTTCGAGAAGCACGGTGTTCCCGTGCTCGCCGGCATCGTCGCCGACACCCCTGAGGAAGCCCGCGCCGCGGCCGAGAAGCTCGGCGGCGTCACGGTCGTGAAGGCTCAGGTCAAGACCGGAGGCCGCGGCAAGGCCGGCGGCGTCAAGGTCGCCAAGACGCCGGAGGACGCGGAGGCCGCGGCCGAGGCGATCCTGGGCCTCGACATCAAGGGCCACGTCGTCAAGCGCGTCATGGTCGCCGCCGGAGCGGACATCAAGGAGGAGTTCTACTTCTCCGTCCTGCTCGACCGCGCGAACCGCAGCTACCTCGCGCTGTGCAGCTACGAGGGCGGCATGGAGATCGAGCAGCTCGCCGAGGAGCGCCCCGAGGCGCTCGCGCGCGTCGAGGTCGACCCGGGTCGCGGCATCGACCTGGACAAGGCGCGCGAGATCGCGGTCGAGGCGAAGTTCCCGACCGAGCTCGTCGAGAAGGTCGCCCCCGTCTTCGTGACGCTGTACGACGTGTACGTGAAGGAGGACGCGACGCTCGTCGAGGTCAACCCGCTCGTGCTCACCGGCGCCGGCGACATCGTCGCCCTCGACGGCAAGGTCTCCCTCGACGAGAACGCCTCGTTCCGCCAGGCCGACCACGCGGCGCTCGAGGACAAGGACTCGACCGACCCGCTCGAGGCCAAGGCCAAGGAGCACGACCTCAACTACGTCAAGCTCGACGGCGAGGTCGGCATCATCGGCAACGGCGCCGGGCTCGTCATGTCGACGCTCGACGTCGTCGCCTACGCCGGTGAGGCGCACGGCGGCGTGAAGCCCGCCAACTTCCTCGACATCGGCGGCGGCGCCTCGGCCGAGGTCATGGCCGCGGGCCTCGACGTCATCCTCGGCGATGAGCAGGTCAAGAGCGTGTTCGTCAACGTCTTCGGCGGCATCACCGCGTGCGACGCCGTCGCGAACGGCATCGTGAAGGCCCTCGAGATCCTCGGCGACACGGCGACCAAGCCGCTCGTCGTCCGACTCGACGGCAACAACGTCGAGGAGGGTCGCCGCATCCTCGCCGACGCGAACCACCCGCTCGTGACGATCGCGAGCTCCATGGACGAGGGCGCCGACAAGGCCGCCGAGCTGGCTGCGAAGTAAGGGACGCGAACATGTCGATCTTCCTCAACAAGGACTCCAAGGTCATCGTCCAGGGCATCACCGGCGGCGAGGGCACCAAGCACACGGCGCTCATGCTGAAGGCCGGCACCCAGGTCGTCGGCGGCGTCAACGCCCGCAAGGCCGGCACGACCGTCTCGCACACCGCGGCCGACGGCTCGACCGTCGAGCTCCCGGTCTTCGGCACGGTCGCCGAGGCGATGTCGGCCACGGGCGCCGACGTCTCGATCGCGTTCGTGCCGCCGGCGTTCGCCAAGGACGCGGCGATCGAGGCCATCGACGCCGAGATGCCCCTCCTCGTGATCATCACCGAGGGCATCCCCGTGCTCGACTCGGCCGAGCTGTGGGCGCACGCGAAGGCCAAGGGCGGCACGACCCGCATCATCGGCCCGAACTGCCCGGGCATCATCACGCCCGGCGAGGCGCTCGTGGGCATCACGCCCGCGACGATCACCGGCAAGGGCCCGATCGGCCTCGTGTCGAAGTCGGGCACGCTGACCTACCAGATGATGTACGAGCTGCGCGACCTCGGCTTCTCGACCGCCATCGGCATCGGCGGCGACCCGATCATCGGCACGACGCACATCGACGCCCTCGCGGCGTTCGAGGCCGACCCCGAGACGAAGGCGATCGTCATGATCGGCGAGATCGGCGGCGACGCCGAGGAGCGCGCGGCCGACTTCATCAAGGCGAACGTCACCAAGCCCGTCGTCGGCTACGTCGCGGGCTTCACGGCCCCCGAGGGCAAGACGATGGGCCACGCGGGCGCGATCGTCTCCGGCTCGGCCGGCACGGCGCAGGCCAAGAAGGAGGCGCTCGAGGCCGCCGGCGTGAAGGTCGGCAAGACGCCGAGCGAGGCCGCCGCCCTCATGCGAGAGATCATCGCGGGGCTCTAGCGGGCATCCGCACCATCGACGGCCCTGTCGCTCCTCGTGAGCGGCGGGGCCGTTCGCATGCCCCGGCGGGCGCACCGAATCAGCGGATGCTCGCCCGGACCCGATCGTCGACCGAGGCCGCGCTCCGCCGGGTCAGTCGTCGTCGCGCGGGCTCACCGCGGGCGGCCAGCTCGACGAGCCGAGCTCGCGGGAGATGTTGCGCGCCGTCTCGCGCAGGTCGTTGAGCACCCCCGCCTCGGGGGGCCACTCGCTCGAGGGCATGACGACCGAGACCGCGGCGATGACGGAGCCGCTGCGGTCGGCGACGGGCACGGCGACGGACGATTCGCCGAGGACCGCCTCGTCCTCCTCGAAGGCGAGGGCGCGCTCAGCGATCTGTGCGAACTGGAGGCGGAGCGTCGCCGGGTCGGTGATGGTGTCACCCGTGAGGCTGCGCAGGGGCTTCGCGAGCAGCTCGTCGGCCGCCGACGGGTGGTAGGCGAGCAGCACCTTGCCGAGCGCCGAGGCGTGGGAGGGGATGGTGAGGCCCGTCTCGAGCATCTGCTGGCTGCCGTCGGGGCGCCGGTTGTGGTGGATGATGATGACCTCGTCGAACAGCTCGGCCCCGAGCCGGGCGGAGAGCCCGGTGCGGCGGGCGAGCTCGCGCGTCCAGCGCATCGCGCGCGCGCGAACGTCGAGCGTGTCGAGGTAGACGTTCGAGAGCTTGAGCAGTGCAGGGCCGAGCATGTAGCGCTGGCTGCCGGGCTCCTTCGCCACGAGGCCGTGGGCCTGCAGCGACTTGACGATGCCGTGCACGGTCGACGGCGGGAGCTCGAGGATCGCCGCGAGCTCGGTGATGCCGAGGTGCCGGGCGCCCTGCAGCGACGTGAGCACGCGCGCGGCGCGATCGATCGCCTGGATCATCGTCGAACCTCCTCGGTCTCCGCCCATTATGCGTGCTGTGCGCCTCGCCATCCGCAATTGCCGAACCCCTCAGCGATTCGCTCTTGACAGCACCCGCATTCTCGTCGCATATTCGACATTATCGAAAGGTGTTCCGGAAAACCCGGCTCACTCGGCGCCCATCGCCATCGATGATCCGCATGTTCGAAGGAGCACATATGGATGACAACCGGCAGTGGCAGAAGCTCGCCGCCGAGTTCCTCGGCACCGCCTTCCTCGTCTTCGTCGGGGTGGGTTCGGTGCCCGCCACCCTCATCGTGAACGGCGACGCGCCCTTCACGATGGCCGACCTGGGCATGATCTCGCTCGCGTTCGGGACGATCGTCGTCGTCACCGTCTACGTGTTCGGGTACATCTCGGGCAACCACATCAACCCGGCCGTGACCATCGCCCTCGCGGTGAGCGGCAAGTTCCCGTGGCGCGACGTCCCGGCCTACCTCGCCGCGCAGGTCGCCGGCGCGATCGCCGGCTCGTTCGCCATCGTCGGCGTGCTCGGGGCCCGCGCGAGCGAGGTCGGCCTCGGCGTCGCCGCCTACGATGCGGCGACCGTGCCCTGGTACCAGGCGTTCTTCGCCGAGTTCGTCGGCACCTTCCTGCTCGTGTTCGCGGTCTTCGGCGTGATCTACCGCCGCGCGGCGCCGGGCTGGGCGGGCCTCGCGATCGGCTTCGTGGTGTTCGCCGCGATCATCCCGGTCGCCCCGACCACGGGCGCATCCATCAACCCCGCCCGCACGACGGGGCCGATGCTCGTCCAGCAGCTGCTGGGCGGCGAGGTGGCGTGGGAGCAGTGGCCCGTGTACGTCGGCGCCGAACTGCTCGCCGGTGCACTCGCCGCACTCGCATTCGCCCTGTTGGCTCACACTGAAGGCGACAAGACTGGCCTCAAGGAAACCCTTGCGAAGAAGGAAGGAACCCTCTCGTCATGAAGAAGCTCATCAACGACCCCGATCACGTCCTCGCCGACGCGCTCCGCGGCATCGAGGCCGCGCACGCCGACCTCCGCGTCGATCACCAGAACCGCATCATCTACCGCGCCACCCCGAAGGACCACGGCACGGTCGCCCTCGTCAGCGGCGGCGGGTCGGGTCACGAGCCCCTGCACGGCGGCTTCGTCGGCTTCGGGATGCTCGACGCGGCCTGCGCGGGGGAGGTGTTCACCTCGCCGACGCCCGACCAGATGCAGGAGGCGACGAAGACCGTCGACCGCGGCGCGGGCGTTCTGCACATCGTCAAGAACTACACGGGCGACGTCATGAACTTCGAGATGGCCGCCGAGCTCGCCGCCATGGAGGCGAGCGTCGAGGTGCGCACCGTCGTCGTCAACGACGACGTCGCCGTGCAGGACTCGCTCTACACCGCGGGGCGCCGCGGCGTCGGGCTCACCGTCCTGCTGGAGAAGATCGTCGGCGCCGCCGCCGAGCAGGGCCGCAGCCTCGACGAGATCGTGGCGCTCGCCGAGAAGGTCAACGGCGACGGCCGTTCGATGGGCATGGCGCTCACGAGCTGCACGGTGCCCGCGGCCGGCAAGCCGACGTTCGACCTGCCCGACGACCAGATGGAGATCGGCATCGGCATCCACGGCGAGCCCGGTCGGCATCGCGTGCCGATGGGCACGGCGAGCGAGATCGCCCAGCAGCTCGTCGAGCCCATCCTCGGCGACCTCGACTTCGGCTCCTCCCCGACGATCGTCATGCTCAACGGCATGGGCGGCACGCCGCTCATCGAGCTGTACCTCATGTACGGCGAGGTCGCGGCGATCCTCGAGAAGCACGGCGTGACGGTCGCCCGCAGCCTCGTGGGCAACTACATCACCTCGCTCGACATGGCGGGCTGCTCGGTCACGGTGCTGCGCGCCGATGACGAGATCGTCTCGCTGTGGGACGCCCCCGTGGAGACGAGCGGTCTCCGCTGGGGTCGCTGACCGAGAGCGCCGCCGCGACCACCCGCACCCCGCACCGCCTGCCACCCCGGCACCGACGCCGAGACCGAGGAGAACCATGAGCACCACCGACACCATCACGATCGAGGGCTTCACCGCCTGGCTCGCCGCTTTCCGCGACCGCGTCACCGAGCACAGGTCGTACCTGACCGAGCTCGACTCGGCCATCGGCGACGCCGACCACGGGGCCAACATGGCCCGCGGCATGGCCGCCGTGATGGAGAAGGTGGGCGCCTCGCCCGCCACGACCGCCGACGAGCTGTTCAAGACGGTGGGGATGACCCTCGTCACGTCGGTGGGCGGGGCGAGCGGGCCGCTCTACGGCACCTTCTTCCTCCGACTCGGGATGACGGCCGGGGCGGTCGCGGAGTGCGATGCGGCGGCGCTCTCCTCCGCCCTCCGCGCCGGGCTCGACGGAGTCGTCGCGCGCGGCAAGGCCGAGGCGGGCGACAAGACGATGTTCGACGCGATGGCGCCCGCGCTCGAGGCGATGGATGCGGCGATCGCCTCGGGCGCATCCCTCGCCGAGGCGACGGCCGCGGCCCGCGATGCCGCCGAAGCCGGCCGCGACGCGACCGAGCCGCTCGTGGCCCGCAAGGGTCGCGCGAGCTATCTCGGCGAGCGCAGCGCCGGCCACCTCGACCCCGGCGCCACCTCTACCGCGCTGCTGTTCGACGCCCTCGCGGAGGTCACGGCGTCGTGAGCGTCGAAGCCCCCCGCGTCGGCATCGTCGCGGTCTCGCACAGTCGACCCCTCGCCGAGGCGGCCGTCGCCCTCGCCCTCGAGATGGTCGCGGGCGATCCGCCGCCCATCGCGATCGCGGCGGGCACGGCCGACGGCGGCACGGGCACCGATGCGGTGCGGGTCTCCGAGGCGATCGTGGAGGTCGGCGCGGGCGGCGCGGGCGTCGTCGTGCTCATGGATCTCGGCTCGGCCGTCATGAGCGCCGAGATGGCGCTCGAGTTCGTGGCCGACCCCGATCTCCGCGTGCGCCTCGTCTCGGCGCCCTTCGTCGAGGGCCTCCTCGCGGCCGTCGTCCGCGCGGCCGGCGGGGCCGACCTCGACACCGTCGCCACCGAGGCGCTCGGCGCCCTGCGTCCGAAGAGCGAGCAGCTGGGGGACGCGCCCGTCGTCAGTGGGGACTCCGCGACCGCCGACGCGACGAACGCGGCGGATGCCCCGCCGGCCCCCGTCGACGACCTCGCGTCGGCCGCACCCCCGCCCGCGATCGCGGAGGCGGTCGTGCGCAACGTGGCAGGCCTTCACGCCCGCCCGGCGGCCGAGATCGCCGGTCTCGTGGCCGAGCGCGGCGTCGCCCTCACTCTCGCGACCGGGTCGAAGGGCCCGGTCGACGCGACGAGCCCGATCGGCATCGCCATCCTGGGCGCGGGCCCCGGCACGATCGTCCGCATCGCGGCGAGCGGCGCGGGCGCCGCCGAGGCGGTCGAAGAGGTGCGCGCGCTCATCGAGTCGGGCTTCGGCGAGGAGCTCGCCGAGCTCGACGGCGCCGCTGCGACACCCGCCGCCCCGGCCGCCGCCCCCGCCGCCTCGGCCCCCGTCGCCCCCGCGCGCCCTGCCGCCCTGTCCCACCCCCTGGGCGTGAGCTCCGGCCGTGTGGTCGGCCCCGTCGCCGTCATGGTGCACGCGGCCGACGAGCCTGACGCGGCCGCGCGCATCCCCGCCGACGAGCGGCGCGGCGCGGCGACGCGCCTGCGCGAGTCGATGCTCGCCGTCGCGGGCGAGATGCACACGACGGCGCAGACCCTCAGCGGCCAGCGCCGCGACGTGCTCGTCGCGACCGCCGCGATCGCCGCCGACCCGGCCCTGCATCGTGCGGCCGAGTCGCTCGTGCGCGACGAGGGGCTCACGCCCGAGCGCGCGGTCTGGGTCGAGCTGGGCCGCACCGCCGCGCAGTACCGCGAGCTCGGCGGGCGCATGGCCGAGCGCGTGACCGACCTCGTCGACGTGCGCGACCGCATCATCGCCCGTCTCACGGGCGTCGAGCGGCCGGGTGTGCCCGAGCGCGACCACCCGTTCATCCTCGTCGCCGACGACCTCGCCCCCGTCGACACGGTCGGCCTCGACCCCGAGCGCTGCCTCGCGATCGTCACCGAGCAGGGCGGTCCGACCTCGCACACGGCGATCCTCGCGCGCGAGCTCGGTCTGCCGGCCATCGTCGGCGCGGCCGGGGCGACGGCGCTCGCCGACGGCACCGTCGTTCTCGTCGACGGCGACACGGGCGAGCTCATCGTCCAGCCCGACGAGGGCACGCGCGCGACCGCGACGGGCGTCATCACCCTGCCGCCCTTCGAGGGCCCGGGCGAGACGGCCGACGGGCACCGCGTCGTGCTCGGGGCGAATGTCGGCGCCCCCCGCGACATCCGCCGCGCCGTCGAGCGCGGGGCCGAGGGCGTCGGGCTGTTCCGCACCGAGTTCTGCTTCCTCGACCGCACGAGCGAGCCGAGCGTCGACGACCAGATCGCGGCCTACCGCGAGGTCTTCGCGGCCTTCCCCGGTGCGCGCGTCGTCGTCCGCACCCTCGACGCCGGCAGCGACAAGCCCCTGCCGTTCCTCACCTCCGACGACGAGCCGAACCCCGCGCTCGGAGTCCGCGGCTACCGCACCTCCCGCCGCGACCCCGAGGTGCTCGACGCGCAGCTGCGCGCGATCGCGCGCGCCGCCGGCGCCGAGAGGGCGGATGCCTGGGTCATGGCCCCGATGATCGCGACCGTCGCCGAGGCGACCGAGTTCGCCGCGCGCGCCCGCGCCGCGGGCAACGCCACGGTCGGCGTGATGATCGAGACTCCGGCCGCGGCGCTCGTCGCCGACGAGCTGTGCGCCGCCGTCGACTTCGTGAGCATCGGCACCAACGACCTCTCGCAGTACACGATGGCCGCCGACCGCATGTCGGGCGAGCTCGCCCACCTCGCCGACCCGTGGCAACCCGCGGTGCTCCGCGCCATCCGCCTGATCGGCGCGGCGGGCACCCGGTCGGGCACCCCGGTCGGGGTGTGCGGCGAGGCCGCCGCCGACCCCGCGCTCGCGCCCGTGCTCGTGGGGCTCGGCGTGACGAGCCTGTCGATGGCGGCGCGCGCGATCACCGCGGTGGGGGCGATCGTGTCCTCCGCGACGCTCGCGCAGTGCCGGGCCGCGGCCGAGGCGGCGTGCGCGGCGACCGATCCGGCGGCGGCCCGAGCGGCGGCGCGGGAGGCCCTGGCCAGCTAGCCCCGCCGGTAGGCTCGCCCCCGATGAACCGCCGGTCGACCGTCCTCTTCTCCGCTCTCGAGGCGTTCCTCGTGGTCGGCATCGGCATCGGCATCCCGCTGTCGATCCTCACCGTGATGTGGGCGGTGCAGTTCGGCTTCCAGCTCGACTGGCTGCCGTTCTGGCGCGCCGCGGTCGACATCTGGGCGCTCGGCCACGGCGCCGACGTCACGTTCACGCTCGACCCGGTGACCGCCGCGGCCGTCGGCGCCGACGCGGCGGCCGAGCCGTTCCTCGTCTCCCTCGCCCTCCTGGGCTTCGCGGCGCTCACGCTGCTCGCCGGGTGGCAGATGGGCCGGCGATCGCTGGGCGAGCCGCACCGGGCGCTCGGCGGCGCGGTCGCGATCGCGGGCATCCTCGTCATCGGCGGTCTCGCGGCGCTCAGCGCGACCCACCCCGCGGCTCTCATCGCGCGCGGGCAGACCGCGATCTTCCCCGCCCTCGTCTTCGCTCTCGGCTTCGGCGTCGCCTCGCTCGACGCGCGCGGTCCGTGGCGCGAGCGGGCGGATGCCCTGCTCGAGCGCCTCCCCTCCCTCGCGCGCGGCATCATCGGCTCGGCGCTGCGCCTCGGCTCCGGCGCCGTCATCACCGTCGTCGGCGCGGCCGGCGTCGTGACGGCCGCCGCGCTCGTCCTCGGCTACGGGCAGGTCATCGCCCTGTACGAGAGCGTGCAGGCCGACGTGCTCGGCGGCATCGCCCTCACGGTCGGGCAGCTCGCGCTCATCCCGACCGTCGTGCTCTGGACGGCCTCGTGGCTCATCGGCCCCGGGTTCGCGATCGGCACCGGCTCGGCGATCTCGCCGCTCGGCACCGTCGTCGGGCCGCTCCCGGCCGTCCCGCTGCTCGGCGCCCTGCCGACGAGCGATGCGAGCCCCGGGCTCGTGGTGGTGCTCGTGCCGGTGCTCGCGGCCTTCGTCGCGGGCGTGCTCGTGCGGCCGCGGCTCGTCGCCGCGCTCGGCCCCGACCGGCGACCGGAGCCCTGGGCGCTCGCGACGGCGGGGGCGGCGGCGCTCGCCGCGGGCATCCTCGCCGCCTTCTCGGCCTGGATCGCCGCGGGCGCGGCGGGCCCGGGTCGCCTCGCGACGGTCGGCCCCGACCCGGTCGCCGTGGGGGTCTGGATGCTCGTCGAGACGCTCGTCGGCGCCGCACTCGGCCTGCTCGCCGGGGGAGTGCGCCTGCCGTGGGCCCCTCGGGCGTCCGATGCTCATCCGCGCAGCGAGTAGCCTGGGAGCGTGCTGCGGGTCGTCGTTCTGATCTCGGGCGGCGGGTCGAACCTGCGCGCTCTGCTCGAGGCGTCGGCGCACGCGGACTACCCCGCGCACATCGTCGCGGTCGGCGCCGATCGCGAGGCCGACGGTCTCGCGCACGCCGAGGCCTTCGGGATCCCGAGCTTCACGGTGCCGTACTCGTCGTTCCCCTCGCGCGAGGCCTGGGGCGACGAGCTGCTGACGACGATCCGCGAGTGGGAGCCCGACCTCGTCGTGCTGAGCGGGCTCATGCGCCTGCTGCCCGCGACCGTCGTCGACGCGCTCGCCCCGACCATCATCAACACGCACCCCGCCTACCTGCCCGAGTTCCCCGGCGCCCACGGCGTGCGCGACGCGCTCGCGGCCGGTGTCGAGCAGACCGGCGCGAGCGTCATCGTCGTCGACGCGGGCGTCGACTCCGGGCCGATCCTCGCGCAGGAGCGCATTCCGGTCCTCCCCGGCGACACCGAGCACAGCCTGCACGAGCGCATCAAGCCCGTCGAGCGGCGCCTGCTGATCGAGACCGTGCGCGGCATCGCCACGGGCGAGATCGACCTCGCCGCCCTCTAGAACCGCACCCCACCACCCCACACTCGAGGAGCACCCCCATGGCCGGCCCCGCCCACGACCCCGCCTCGTACCGCCACCGCGACGCCGTGCCCGTGCGCCGCGCGCTCGTGAGCGTGAGCGACAAGACCGGGCTGCTCGAGCTCGCGGCGATTCTCGCGAGCGCGGGCGTCGAGATCGTGTCGACGGGCTCGACGGCGTCGACGATCGCGGCGGCCGGGCATCCGGTCACGGAGGTCTCGAGCGTCACGGGCTTTCCCGAGGCGCTCGACGGGCGCGTGAAGACCCTGCACCCGAGCGTGCACGCGGGCGTTCTCGCCGACCTGCGCCTCGAGAGCCACGAGCGGCAGCTCGCCGAGCTCGGCATCGCCGCCTTCGACCTCGTCGTCGTGAACCTCTACCCCTTCGTCGAGACCGTCGCGAGCGGCGCCGAGGGCGACGCGGTCGTCGAGCAGATCGACATCGGCGGCCCCGCGATGGTGCGCGCCGCGGCGAAGAACCACGCCAACGTCGCGATCATCGTCGACCCGGCCGACTACGTCATGATCAGCAAGGCCGTGACGCTCGGCGGTACGACGCTCGCGCAGCGCCAGCGCTTCGCCGCGAAGGCGTTCGCGCACACCGCCGCGTACGACACCGCCGTCGCCGGCTGGTTCGCCGACTCGCTCGGCATCCGCGCCGAGCATCCCGCGGCCGGCGGCAGCCCCGCGACGATCGACGTGCACGCGACGCTGCAGCAGGTGCTGCGATACGGCGAGAACAGCCACCAGGCCGCCGCGCTCTACCGCGTCGACGGCGCGCAGGGCATCGCCCACGCGCGCCAGCTGCACGGCAAGGAGATGTCGTACAACAACTTCGTGGACGCCGACGCCGCCGTGCGCGCCGCGTACGACCACGAGGCTCCCGCCGTCGCGATCATCAAGCACGCGAACCCGTGCGGCATCGCCGTCGGGTCGAGCATCGCCGAGGCCCACGCGGCCGCCCACGCGTGCGACCCCGTGTCGGCGTTCGGCGGCGTCATCGCCGCCAACCGCGTCATCACCGCCGAGGCCGCCGCGTCGATCGCGCCGATCTTCACCGAGGTCGTCGTCGCTCCCGGCTTCGAGCCCGAGGCGCTCGAGCTGCTGATGGAGAAGAAGAACATCCGCCTGCTCGAGCTGCCCGCCGGCTTCGCCGTGCCGAGCGTCGAGCTGCGCCAGGTGAGCGGCGGGATGCTGCGGCAGCAGGCCGACCACCGCTTCGCACCGGCCTCCGACTGGACGCTCGCGAGCGGCGAGCCCGCCGACGATGCGACCCTCGCCGACCTCGAGTTCGCGTGGCGGGCCTGCCGCGCCGTGAAGTCGAACGCGATCCTGCTCGCCGCAGGCCTCGCCTCGGTAGGCGTCGGCATGGGCCAGGTCAACCGCGTCGACTCGTGCCACCTCGCGGTGTCGCGCGCCGGAGACCGGGCGCGCGGCTCGGTCGCGGCGAGCGACGCGTTCTTCCCCTTCGCCGACGGCCTGCAGGTGCTCATCGACGCGGGCGTGCGCGCGGTCGTGCAGCCCGGCCGCTCGGTGCGCGACGAGGAGGTCATCGCGGTGGCCCAGGCGGCCGGCGTGACGATGTACCTCACGGGCGAGCGGCACTTCTTCCACTAGGCGCCGACCCGGAACCGGTGTCGACAATCCCTCCGCTCCGGGTCTAAGCTGGAAGGCTACGCTGCGCCGCTCCCGATCGGGGGCGGTCGCAGCCCGGCACCGCACCAGCAGCCACCAGCATCCGCCACCTGACTGCGGCATCCGCCGCTTCGATGCGCGCCCCGACACGATCGGAGCGCGCCGCCAGAGGACCACCATGTCGACGACGCAGCACGACCGACCCCGCTTGAGCACGGCCAGGGCCATCGCCCGGCTGTACCCGTACGCGAAGCCGGCGATGCCGCGCATCTACCTCGGCATGGTCGCCGCGCTGCTCGCCGGAGTCGTCGCGCTCGCGATCCCGCTCGTGCTGCAGCAGCTCGTCGACGGGCCGCTGTCGTCGGGCTCGTCCGAGGCGATCGTGCCCGCCGTCGTGCTCGTCCTCGTGCTCGGCGTGCTCGAGGCCGTCATGATCGCCCTGCGCCGCTGGTTCGTGCTCACGCCCGGCACCCACATCGAGGCGCGCATGCGCAACGGCCTCTACGCGAAGCTGCAGGACCTCCCCGTCGCCTTCCACGACCGGTGGCAGTCGGGCCAGCTGCTGTCGCGCGCCGTGAGCGACCTCAACCTCATCCGCCGCTGGATCTCGTTCGGCCTCGTGCTGCTCGTCGTCAACGTCGTGACGATCGTCATCGGCTTCGGCGTGCTCGTGTACTGGAACCTCTGGCTCGGACTTCTGTTCCTCGTGTGCTCGGCCCCGCTCTGGATCTACGGCTACGTCTTCGAGAAGAAGTACTCGGTCATCTCGCGCCGCGCGCAGGACCAGCAGGGCGACCTGGCGACAGCGGTCGAGGAGAGCGTGCACGGCATCCGCGTGCTCAAGGCGTTCGGTCGCGGCAAGCACTCGCTGCTGAAGTTCGCCGACCAGGCCGAGCTGCTGCGCTCGACCGAGATCGAGAAGGCGCGCTCCGTCGCCGGCATCTACTTCTGGCTCATCATGATCCCCGACGTCGCCTTCGCGCTGTGCCTGCTGGGCGGCGTGGGGCTCGCGGCGGCGGGCGAGCTGAGCGTGGGCGAGCTGCTGGCCTTCTTCGCCACGGCGACGGTGCTGCGCTTCCCCGTCGAGTCGATCGGGTTCCTGCTCGCCATGACCTACGACACGCGGTCGGCGACCGACCGATACTTCGAGGTCATGGACGAGGTCAATGCGATCGTCGACCCCGCGCATCCGGCCACGATCGGTGCGCCCGAGGGGCGGCTGACGTTCGAGAACGTGGGGTTCCGGTACCAGGATGCCCCTGCCGACCGCCCCGGGACCCTCGCGGGGCTCGTTCTCACCCTCGAGCCCGGCGAGACCATGGCGCTCGTCGGCATCACGGGCAGCGGCAAGACGACGCTCACCGCGCTCGCGACGCGCCTGTACGACGTCACGAGCGGGCGCGTTCTGCTCGACGGCGTCGACATCCGCGACCTGTCGCGCGAGGAGCTGCGCCGCCACATCGCGATGGCCTTCGAGGACGCGACGCTGTTCTCGGCGAGCGTGCGCGACAACGTGCTGCTCGGCCGCCCCGAGCTCGAGGGCGACGACCCCGCGGTGCGCGCCGAGGCCGACCGCGTGCTCGCCGAGGCGCTCGAGATCGCCCAGGCCGACTTCGTGCACCGGCTGCCCGACGGCGTCGACACGACCGTGGGGGAGGAGGGGCTGAGCCTCTCCGGCGGCCAGCGGCAGCGCCTCGCACTCGCGCGCGCGGTCGCCGCGCGCCCCGCGGTGCTCGTGCTCGACGACCCGCTCTCGGCGCTCGACGTCGACACCGAGGCGCTCGTCGAGGCGGCGCTGCGGCGCGTGCTCGCGACGACGACCGGACTCATCGTCGCCCACCGACCCTCCACCGTGCAGATGGCCGACCGCGTCGCCCTCCTGCAGGAGGGGCGCATCACCGACGTCGGCACCCACAGCGAGCTGCTCAGGCGCAACGAGCACTACCGCTACGTCATCTCGTCGCTCGAGGACGAGGAGCTCGCTCAGACCGAGCGCGAGGATCGCGAGCTCAAGCTCGCGGAGGAAGAGGGTCGGCGCCGCGAGGCCGTCGATCGCGAGTCGCGCGTCATCGAGCGCGACGGGGAGGTCAAGCGATGAGCGTCACCGGTGTCGAGGGCGAGGAGAGGGACGACTTCTCGAAGGCCGAGTCGCGCGCCCTGCGTCGGCGATCGCTGCGCCTGCTCGGGTCGCTCGTGCGCCCGGTGCGCGGTCGCGCCATCGCGACGATGGCGGTCATCGTGCTGTCCATCGCGCTGCAGGTGGCCGGTCCCGCTCTCATCGCGGCGGGCATCAACCGAGGACTCCCGGCGCTGCAGGGGCAGGGCGACTGGATGCCCGTGGTCCTGATCGTGTCCGCCTACGTTCTGACGGGCGTGGCCGGCGCGAGCTTCATCGCGCTGTTCCAGGTGATGGCGGCGCGGCTGAGCCAGGCCATCCTGCTCGACCTGCGCAAGCGCGTGTTCCTGCACACCCAGCGGCTGTCGCTCGAGTTCCACGAGTCGTACACCTCGGGGCGCATCATCGCGCGGCAGACGAGCGACCTCGACTCGATCCGCGAGCTGCTCGATGCGGGGCTCACGCAGCTCGTCTCGGGCGCCCTCTACATGGGCTTCACCGCCGCCGCACTCGTGCTGCTCGACCCCACCTCGGGCCTCGTGCTCGCGGTCGCGCTCATCCCGCTCATCGCGCTCACGCGGTGGTTCCAGGTGCGATCGCAGAAGCTCTTCCGGCAGACGCGCGTGGCCTCCGCGCGCCTCATCGTCCAGTTCGTCGAGACCATGACGGGCATCCGCGCCGTCAAGGCGTTCCGGAAGGAGAAGCGCAACGAGGAGCACTTCGGCGGACTCGTCGAGGACTACCGGCACGCCAACGCGCGCGTGATCCAGGTCTTCGGCATCTTCGATCCCGGGCTCGTGCTCATCGGCAACATCACGGTCGCGGCCGTGCTCCTCGTCGGGGCGTTCCGGATCATCGAGGGCGACCTGCTCATCGGCTCGCTGCTCGGCATCGTTCTCTACACCCGTCGGTTCTTCGACCCGGCGGAGGAGATGGCGATGTTCTACAACTCGTACCAGTCGGCCGCCGCCGCGCTCGAGAAGATCTCGGGCGTGCTCGAGGAGAAGCCGTCGGTGCCCGACCCCACGACGCCGATCGACCTGTGGAAGGCGCGCGGAGCCGTGCACTTCGACCAGGTGCGCTTCTCGTACAACGACGACTCGGTCGTGCTGCCGCGCCTCGAGCTCACCATCCCGGCCGGGCAGACGATCGCGCTCGTCGGCACGACGGGGGCCGGCAAGTCGACGCTCGCGAAGCTCATCGCGCGCTTCTACGACCCCAGCGAGGGCGCGGTGACGCTCGACGGCGTCGACCTGCGGAAGCTGCACCCGAAGGATCTGCGGCGCGCGATCGTCATGGTCACGCAGGAGGCGTACCTGTTCTCCGGCACCGTCGCCGACAACATCGCGCTCGGCAAGCCCGAGGCGACGCGCGACGAGATCGTCGCGGCGGCGCGCGCGGTGGGGGCGCACGAGTTCATCGAGTCGCTGCCCGACGGGTACGACACCGACGTCAACAAGCGCGGCGGCCGCGTCTCGGCGGGGCAGCGGCAGCTGATCTCGTTCGCGCGGGCGTTCCTCGCCGACCCGGTCGTGCTGATCCTCGACGAGGCGACGGCGTCGCTCGACATCCCGAGCGAGCGGCTCGTGCAGATCGGCCTGCAGACGCTGCTCGCCGACCGCACCGCGGTGATCATCGCGCACCGGCTCTCGACCGTCGCGATCGCCGACCGCGTGCTCGTCATGGAGCACGGCGAGGTGATCGAGGACGGCACGCCGGCCGAGCTCATCGCCGGGTCGGGGAAGTTCGCGCAGCTGCACGCCGCCTGGCGCGAGTCGCTCGTCTAGGGGCTCTGCGGAAGGCGAGTCGCGCGGCGCGGTCGGCGCGCTCCGTCGGCGCGGTCGCGCTAGCGCTCGACCGCGCCGACGTGCAGCGCGACCACGCCGAGCCCCGGCACCTCGGCCGTGAATCGACCCTCGCCGTCGACCTCGATCACCTCGCCCGACACCGCGTCGGTGTACCGGCCGGCCACGAGCGACGTGTCGAAGCTCGCCGTCGCGCCCGTGGCGCCCGCGTTGAAGGCGACGAACCCGTAGGCGCCGCGGCCGAATGCCGTGACGCTGCGCAGCTCGCGCGCCTCGAACTCGGTCGCGTCGGTGAGAGGAGCGTCTCCGACCGCGGCGCGGAAGGCGAGCATGCCGCGCACGAGATCCCAGCTCTGCGGGCACACCCAGGTGCCGGGCTCGTAGCGCGGACGCGGCTCGGCGGGGGCCTCCGCGCAGGAGGCGTCGATGACGCGACCGGAGTCGTCGGCCGGCGCCCCGGCATCCCGCCCCTCGAAGGCGTAGCCCGAGGTCAGCTGCGGCGTTCCGTACGGGTGGGCGAGGAGGAACGCCGTCGCGAGGGCGTACGCCTCGCCGTCCTTGTACGAGAGCGTCTCGCCGTTGCGCTCGGTGTCGTGATTGTCGACGAAGGCGATCGCCTGCTCGCTCGGCAGGGTGCGGCCCTCGGGGCCGAAGCGCACCTCGGGGTTGAGCGCGCCGGTCTCGATCATGCTCGTGAGGGTGCGGGCGTAGGCGAACTCCCATACGGGGCCGGTCGCTGCGTAGTCCTCCGGCTGGATGGGCTCGCCCTGGCCGCGGATGACCTCCTGGTAGACGCGCGTGCCCTCCGGGAGGCCGTCGACGATCGCGGCGATGTCCTCCGGCGGCATGTGCTTCGCGGCGTCGATGCGGAAGCCCGCGACGCCGAGCGACAGCAGGTCGTCGAGGTAGGCGCGCAGCCGCTCGCGCACCCGGTCGGTCTCGGTCGCGAGGTCGGCGAGGTTCACGAGCTCGCAGCGCTGCACCTCGGCGCGGTCGCGGTAGTCGATGATGTCGCCCGTCGGAGACTCGGTGCAGGAGTGGAAGTCCGCAGGCGTGAACAGCCCCGGGTAGCGGTAGTGCTCGTACGCGCTGCCCGCCCAGCCGACGCCGGGGTCGTCCTGCCCCGACATGTGGTTGATGACGGCGTCGGCGACGACATCGACGCCGGCCTCGCCGCACGACTCGACCATGGCCGCGAACTGCTCGCGCGAGCCGAGCCGCGACTCGATGCGGTGCGACACCGGCTGGTACGCGACCCACCACTGCGGCCCGACGACGTGCTCCTGCGGCGGGCTCGTCAGCACCCAGTCGATGCCGATCTCGCCCAGGGCCGGGCATTCCGCGGCGATCGCATCCCACGTCCACTGGAACATGAGGATGCCCGCATCGCGCCGATCCTGCGGCTCCGGCGGCTGCGAGGCCGGGGTGCAGGCCGCGAGCACGAGCAGCACGGAGGCGGCGAGCCCCGCGAGCGCGGTGCGCGCGCGGCGGCGGGCGGCCGGAGGTCGAGCGGGTCGGGTGCGGCGCATCGGGACACTCCTTCGTGCAGTCTGCAAGCGCTTGCACAGAGTGTACGGTGCGCCGGGCATCCCGCCCATCGCGCCGCTCAGCTGAAGCGGTGCCGCGCCTGCGCGAGATCGATGCGGTAGGCGTCGGGCTCGCCGCGGTCCCCGACCCAGCGCAGGGGAGTGCCCTCGCGCTCGTAGTGCTCGAGCGCCTCGACCTCGTGGCCCGCGGGCGGGCGGCCGTCGGATCCGATGACGCGCCACCAGGGACCGGTGCCGTCGGAGGTGGCGAGGATGCGCCCGACCGCTCGGGCGCCCAGCGAGCCGAGCTCGGCGGCGACGTCGCCGTAGGTCATGACCCGACCGGCGGGGATGTCGCCGACGATGACGTGCACGAACGCCGCGAAGTCGAGGGGCGACTCGCTCATGTGCGACCGCGCTCGGGCCGGGAGAGGGCGTCCGCGCGTATCGGGCGGGTCTCGCGCATCAGACGGGCAGCGACCCGATCTTCTCGCCGTACTCCGTCTCGCCGACCTCCTCGAATCCGAGTCGGCGGAAGAACTCGCCCGGGCCCTCCTCGCCGGTCTCCCAGATGACGGTCACGGTCTCGAAGCCGCGTGAGCGGGCTTCCTGGGCGAGCTCGCGCACTGCGAACCGCCCGACGCCGCGACCCTGCTTGGTGGCGTCGACGTTGATGCGCCAGATGCAGCTGCGGAACTCGGGCTTCTCGTGATCGGGGTCGAAGTTGCCGCGGATGAAGCCCACGACCTCCTCCCCGTCGAGCACGACGCGCGCCCACGTCGTGGTCGGGTTGAGGTACGCGTCAGCGGCCGAGTACGAGACGGGAGTGACGAACTGCTCCTGCCCGGGCCGCAGGGTCAGGCCGTTCGCGGCCACGATGGTCTTCGCCGACAGTTCTTCCAGTCTCAGATCGCCCATGACCCCAGGGTAGTCAGAACGTGCGCCGAGCATCCGACCGATTTATCTCGACGTCGAGACAGATGACCCGACGCGGTAGGATCGAGCCGGGCCTCACCGTGCCCCCGATCGGCCGCCATCGCGGCCCCGGGCCGTCGACCACCTCGACGCCCGTGAACGTGCGAAAGGATCCCTGTGCAGAAGATCAAGGTCGAAGGCACCGTCGTCGAGCTCGACGGCGACGAGATGACCCGCATCATCTGGCAGTTCATCAAGGACCGCCTCATCCACCCGTACCTCGATGTGACGCTCGAGTACTACGACCTCGGCATCCAGCACCGCGACGAGACCGACGACCAGGTCACGATCGACGCGGCCCACGCCATCCAGAAGCACGGCGTCGGCGTGAAGTGCGCGACGATCACGCCCGACGAGGCGCGCGTCGAGGAGTTCGGCCTCAAGAAGATGTGGAAGAGCCCCAACGGCACGATCCGCAACATCCTCGGCGGCGTCATCTTCCGCGAGCCGATCATCATCTCGAACATCCCGCGCCTCGTGCCCGGCTGGAACAAGCCGATCATCATCGGCCGCCACGCGTTCGGCGACCAGTACCGCGCGACCGACTTCCTCTTCAAGGGCAAGGGCACGCTGACGGTCGAGTTCACGCCGGAGGACGGCTCCGAGCCGCAGAAGTTCGAGGTCTACCAGTCGCCCGGCGACGGCATCGCGCAGGTGCAGTACAACCTCGACGCGTCGATCCGCGACTTCGCCCGGGCCTCGCTCAACTACGGCCTCGCGCGCAACTACCCCGTGTACCTCTCGACGAAGAACACGATCCTGAAGGCCTACGACGGCCGCTTCAAGGACATCTTCCAGGAGATCTACGACGCCGAGTTCAAGGACCAGTTCGAGGCCGCCGGCATCACCTACGAGCACCGCCTCATCGACGACATGGTCGCCTCGGCCATGAAGTGGGAGGGCGGCTACGTCTGGGCCTGCAAGAACTACGACGGCGACGTGCAGTCCGACACCGTCGCGCAGGGCTTCGGCTCGCTCGGCCTCATGACGAGCGTGCTGACGACGCCCGACGGCAAGATCGTCGAGGCCGAGGCGGCCCACGGCACGGTCACGCGCCACTACCGCCAGCACCAGCAGGGCAAGCCGACCTCGACGAACCCGATCGCGTCGATCTTCGCGTGGACGCGCGGCCTCATGCACCGCGGCAAGCTCGACGGCAACGCCGAGCTCATCACCTTCGCCGAGACCCTCGAGGACGTCGTCATCACGACCGTCGAGAGCGGCAAGATGACGAAGGACCTCGCGCTGCTCGTGAGCCCCGACCAGGCGTGGATGACCACCGAGGACTTCCTCGAGGCCCTCGACGAGAACCTGAAGCAGCGCCTCGGCGCCTAGCCGACCGAGAACGACCGGATGCCCGTGGCCGCGTGCCACGGGCATCCGTCGTCTGCGGCGACTTGCGCGCATATACCCCCCGGGGTATTCTGACGCCACGGGCCGAACCGACGCCCCCTCCACCGGAAGGAACCACCATGTGCTCTCCCGCCCGCTGCGACCGTTGCGGCAAGACCACCTGGGCCGGCTGCGGCCAGCACATCGAGCAGGCGCTCGAGGGAGTCCCCGCCGAGCAGCGCTGCACCTGCGACTGACGCGCACGGTGCGCGTCACGAGGTTGCCCGGTCCGGGACGGACGACTCTGGCGCCCGCCCCCTCGGCACGATAGACCTGGGAGCGTGACCCGCGTCCTCGACCTCGCCCGCCGCATGCCCCTCGTGGCCCTCGCGCTCGTCATCGGCGCGATCGGGCTCGGGCTTCTCGCCGCCGGCGCGGAGCCCGCGGCGCGGTGGGGCATCTCGATCTTCGCGCTGACCGTCGCCGCGATCGAGGCGGTCCGCATGATCAGGGGGCTGCTCTCCGGGCAGTTCGGTCTCGACATCCTCGCCGTCACCGCGATCGTCAGCACGGTGGTCGTCGGCGAGTACTGGGCGAGCCTCGTGATCGTGCTCATGCTCGCCGGCGGCGAGGGGCTCGAGCTCGCCGCGGCCGGTCGCGCCCAGCGCGAGCTGCGCGCGCTGCTCGACCGCGTTCCGCAGCTCGCGCACCGCATCGACTCTACGGGCGCGATCACCGACGTGCCCGCGGCGGATGTCCGGGTCGGCGACCGCCTGCTGGTGCGGCCCGCCGAGATCGTGCCCGTCGACGCCGAGCTCACGAGCGCGCATGGCGAGTTCGACGAGTCGTCGCTCACGGGGGAGAGCCTGCCCGTGGAGAAGGCGGCGGGCGACCTCGTGCTGAGCGGGTCGGTGAACGGCTCGGCCGCGCTCGAGGTCGTCGCGGCGGCCGCCGCGGTCGACAGCCAGTACCAGCGCATCGTCGAGCTCGTCCGCGAGGCCTCCAGCAGCAAGGCGCCGCTGGTGCGGCTCGCCGACCGCTACGCGCTGCCGTTCACGGCCGTGTCGCTCGGCATCGCGGGCGTCGCATGGGCATTGAGCGGCGACCCCGTGCGCTTCGCCGAGGTGCTCGTCGTCGCGACCCCGTGCCCCCTGCTCATCGCCGCGCCCGTCGCGTTCATGGGCGGCATGAGCAGCGCCGCGAAGCGCGGCATCGTCATGAAGAGCGCGGCCTCGCTCGAGAAGCTCGCGCGCGCCCGCACGGTCGCCTTCGACAAGACGGGCACGCTGACCGCGGGCCGCCCGGAGGTCGTCGGCGTCCACCCCCGTGACGGGCTCGCCGCCGACGAGCTGCTGCGCCTCGTGGGCTCGGCCGAGCGGTACTCGTCGCACGTTCTCGCCGCCTCGCTCGAGCAGGCCGCGGTCGAGCGCGGCCTCGCACTCGCGGAGTCGGCCGACGCCCGCGAGGTCGCGACCTTCGGAGTCACGGCGACGGTCGACGGCCGCAGCGTCGTCGTCGGCAAGCCGGCCTTCGTCGCCGAGCACGCGCCCGACCTCGAGCGGGTGACGACGGCGAGCGGCGAGGCCGTCGTCTACGCCGCGATCGACGGGCGCTTCGCCGGCACCCTCGTGCTGCGTGACGGCGTGCGCGGCGACGCCGCCGCGACGCTCGATGCTCTCGCCCGCCTCGGGGTGACGCGCACGCTCATGGTGACGGGCGACGTCGAGGCGACCGCGCGGCCGATCGCCGACGCGCTCGGCATCGACGAGCTGCACGCCGAGTGCCTCCCGGAGGACAAGGTCCGGCTCATCCGAGAGGCCCGCCCGCGCCCCGTCGTCATGGTCGGCGACGGCGTCAACGACGCGCCCGTCCTCGCCGTCTCCGACGTCGGCATCGCGATGGGGGCGAAGGGCTCGACTGCGGCGAGCGAGTCGGCGGATGTCGTGATCCTGCTGGACGACGTCTCGCGCGTCGCGCGCGCCGTCGCCATCGGGCACCGCACGGTGCGCATCGCCCTGCAGAGCATCTGGCTCGGCATCGCGATCTCGATCGGGCTCATGATCGTGGCGTCGATCGGGCTCCTGCCCGCGATCGCGGGAGCCGCGCTGCAGGAGGTCGTCGACCTCGTCGCCATCCTGGGCGCGCTGCGCGCCGTGCGGGCCGGAGCGGCGCCCGTGCCCGGTCTCGACGATGCGCCGCGGGCGCGCCCGGCCGCGGCGCGAGAGTCACTCGTCGACGACGAGCCGGCTCAGTACCCCGCGAAGTAGTCGGTGCGCACGCGCTTCGCCCCGGCCGAGCGCAGGGCCGTGCGGCCCGCCGCGACGAGCGCCGGAGCCCCCGACACGTAGCCGCGCCGCCTCGCGATGTCGGGCACGGCCCCGCGCAGGCCCTCGGCGGTGAGCGCGCCGCGCGCGAGCGTCACGACGCGCGCGCCCGACGCCTCGAGCACGTCCGCGTAGAGCGACTCGTCCTCGCCCGACGGGATCACGACGATCACGACGTCGCGCTCGTCGCCGAGGCGGCGCAGCTCGTCCAGCTGGCTCGCGAACGGGGTGATCCCGATGCCGCCGGCGACGAGGACGATGGGCTCCGTCGGGTCACGCGGGAGGAGGAAGTCGCCGCTCACCTGCGTCACGCGCACGAGCGACCCCGGCTCGAGCGCGGCGAGCGCGCGCTTGAACGAGGAGCCCTGCTCGGGCATTCGGAGACCGATCGCGATCTCGGGGGCGTCGCCGACCGCCGCCGACGGCGCCGAGGCGATCGAGAAGACGCGGCGCGTGCCGCGGACGTCGGCCGAGTGCGGAAGGTGCAGCTCGAGCCACTGGCCGGCCGCGAACCGCACGGGCCGCGTCGGGGCGAAGCGGAACTCGGTCGCGGTCGGCGAGAGCGCGCGAGAGCCCGTGAGGCGCAGCGCGAACCCGGGGCGGCGCGAGACGGCGAACGCGACGACGTTGCCGAGCAGGAGCGCGAGCTCGGGCGAGGTGTAGATGAGCACGGGGCCCAGCGGGAACGAGAACGGGATCGAGAACGCGACGGCGACGACGGCCGCCGTGAGCCACTGCTGCCAGCGCCGCGGCGGCAGGGTGAGGGGCTCGGAGAGCATGTACCCCGCGAGGAATACGACGGGGTAGACGACGAGCACGGACAGGTAGGCGTCGAGCGGCGTGGCGCCCGTGAGGACGAGCCGCGTGCCGATGATCGCGACCGTGAGCACGACGAGCACGACGCCCACGTCGAGCCGCCGCGTGCGGTCGAGCAGCACGAGGGCGCCGAGCGCGACGATCGGCAGCATCTCGGGCGTCGCGATCCACCAGATGCCGACCGTGAGGCCGAACAGGCCCGCGACCCACACGCCCGTCGCCGCGGGGTTGAGGATGTGGCGTCCGCGCCAGACGAGCAGGTACTTCGACAGCGCGGCGATGACGCCCGCGGCGGCGGCGCCGACGAGATCCATCGTCGCGACCGACGGCGGCACGAGGCACACGATGATGAGCGCCGTGATGACGCTCGACTCGCGATGCGGCACGACGCGCGCCGCCCGGGCGGCGATCTCGTTCGCGCCGAGCGTCGCGACGCCGACGACGCCGAGCGTGCCCAGGAGTCCGATCGGGTCGGCCCCGATGATGTCGAGAGCACCGAGCAGGAGGCCCATCGCGAGCACGGCGGCGAGGGTGATCGTCGCCAGGCGGTACATGCTCACACGGCCGGTCAGGGCATCCACGGTCGCTCTCATCGGTACAGCTCGCCCTCCCAGTTCGCGCTCGCCTCGAGGCGGCCGTCGCGGAACATCCTCGCCCACGCGAATGCGAACGCGCCCTCGAGCTCGCGCGGGTCGACGAGGAAGAGCGCGGTCGCGAGACCGTCGGCCTCGAGCGCGGTCGGCGCGATCGCCCACGTGCCGATGACGTCGTCGACCGGCCGGCCCGTGACGGCGTCGATGATGTGGTGCAGCCCCTCGCCCCATGTGCGGCGCGACGGCGACGACGCGCACAGCGCGGCATCGCGCAGCTCGACGACGCCCACCGCCTTCGACGGGTTGGCGGGGTTCTCGAGAGCGATGCGGATGCCCGCTCCGCCCCGATGACGGATGTCGCCGCTGCCGTCGACGACCGTCTGGGTCGCGCCGCGGGCCGCGAGCAGGTCGCCGACGATGTCGACGAGGTGGCCCTTCCCGGCCGCGCCGACGTCGAGCAGCACGGGCCGCATGGTCGTGAGTCGCACGGCGCCCGCGTCGTCCGTCGCGAGGTCGAGGAGCTCCTCCCACGCCGGCGCCGGCAGCGGCTCGCCCGCGGGCCGCAGCCGGTAGGCCGCGTCGTAGCCGAGCCGCTCGAGGGAGGCGCCGACGAGCGGGCTCACCCGCCCGCGACTGAGCGCGTGCAGCCGCGCGTACAGCCCCAGCAGCGGCGCGGCGTCGTCGGGGAGCTTCCACGTCCCCCCGTCGCCCGCGGCGGCGATGGCGGACACGAGCGAGTCGGGTCGGAAGCGCGACCAGTCGAGGTCGAAGCGCTCGACGCGCTCGGCGACGGCGGAGCGGTCGGACTCGTCGAGGGGTCGGTCGGCATCGATGCGCCAGGCGGTGCCGATCGCCTCGAAGAGCCAGGCGTCGCCAGCGCTAGCCGACGAGGGCATCCGCCTTGATCGTCTCGAGGGCCTGGCGGAATCCGCCGCTCGTGAGCGACGAGCCGGCGACGCGGGTGACGTCGAGGGTGTCGATGTCCTTTCCGACGACCTCGGCGGCGATCCCGCCGGCGAACTCGCCCTGGAAGCGCTCGGTCGTGGGGTTGTTGGCGTTGGTCGTGACGACGACGTCGGTGACGATGTCGCCCTCGAGCGTCAGCTCGACGATGATGCTCTCGCCGCCGTTCGGGCTCTGGTACTCGCCGGTCGCGGCGTATCTGCCGTCCTCGTAGACGGCCGAGGTGTCGGCGTCGGCTCCCGTCGCGGGCTCGATCGGGGCCGGGGCGCCGGAGACGGGTCCCGCGGCGCATCCGCTGAGCGTGCCGAGCAGGGTCGCGGCCGCGGCCGACGCGTACAGCGGGGCGACGAGGAGGCGGGACGTGCGGGTCATGGTGTCTCCGGGCGACGGTGGTCGAGTGGGCGGGCGGAGCGGAGAGCGGCGGTGGGTCAGCGCGTGGGCGGACACCAGCATCCTGGGGCTCGATGGGTATTCGCTGTAGTCGGCCGGGACGATTGCTCCACGGCGCATGAATGCTCGCCGATCGAAGAGCCCCGGGCCGCAGCACGACCGAGACAGAAAAGGTTGTCCACCCCCCTTCGCGGGACATAAGGTGAGCGAATCCACGGTTGCAGGACTCTCTGCAGCGCCCACCTCCACACGAAGGATGCACAACGCTGTGACACCTAGGGCACGCCGTACCTCGGCACACCATCCCATCCGTTCCCTCCTCTCTCTCGCCACCGGTACCGCGCTCGTCGCGGCGGGTGTGCTCGCGGCGCCGATGACGTCGACCGCGGCCCCCGCCGATCGCGCGGCATCGGTCGCCTCGTTCGAGGACGGCCGCTACGTCGTGCTTCTCGCCGACGACGCGGTCGCCACCTACGAGGGCGGCGTCGCCGGCCTCGCGCGCACCGCGCCGAAGAAGGGCGAGCAGCTCGACTCGAACCGCTCGGCCGTCGCGAAGTACCGCCAGTACCTGAAGCAGCAGCAGAGCGAGATCGCCGCGACCGTCGACGCCGCCGTCGGCGCGTCGTACACGACCGCGGTCAACGCCTTCACCGCCGACCTCACCGCGGCGCAGGCGGCGAAGCTCGCCGCGCAGCGCGGCGTCGTGGCGATGGCGCCCGACGAGCTGCTGAAGATCACCTCCGTCCCCGGCACCGAGTTCCTCGGTCTCGAGGGCCCCGGCGGGGTCTGGGAGCAGGTCGGCGGCGCCGAGACCGCCGGCGAGGGCATCGTCATCGGCGTGCTCGACACCGGCATCGCCCCCGAGAACCCGTCCTTCGCCGGCGACAAGCTCGGCAAGTCCCCGGGCGACGCCCCCTACCGCAAGGGCACCTCGATCATGTTCGAGAAGGCCGACGGCGGCATGTTCGCCGGCGTCTGCCAGACGGGCACGCAGTTCTCGGTCGACGACTGCTCGACGAAGGTCATCGGCGCCCGCTACTTCGTCGACGGCTTCGGCTCGAAGAACATCGGCAGCGTGAAGACCGGCCCCGGCGAGTTCCTCTCGCCGCGCGACGGCGACGGCCACGGCTCGCACACCGCGGGCACCGCGGCAGGCAACCACCTCGTCGAGGCGAGCGTCTCGGGCATCGACTTCGGCACCATCTCCGGTGTCGCGCCCGCTGCGAAGATCGCCGCGTACAAGGTCTGCTGGAACGGCAAGGACGCCGCCTCGACCGCCGATGACGGATGCGCGACGAGCGACCTGCTCGCGGGCATCGACGCGGCGACTGCCGACGGCGTCGACGTCATCAACTACTCGATCGGCGGCGGCGCCGCCGACTCGACGGTGTCGATCATCGACCAGGCCTTCCTCGGCGCTGCCGCTGCGGGCATCTTCGTCTCGGCGTCCGCCGGCAACTCCGGCCCCGACGCCTCGACGCTCGACAACGCGAGCCCGTGGATCACGACGGTCGCCGCGAGCACCATCCCCTCGTACGAGGCCACGGCCACGCTCGGCGACGGACAGGCCTTCGCGGGCGCGTCGATCACCGTGGACATGACCGAGGGCGCTGAGCCCACGACCGGAGCGCTCGTGCTCTCCGACGTGCTCGGGGCCGCGACCGCGACCGCCGCGGACGTCAAGCTCTGCGCCCCGAACTCGCTCGACGCGAGCAAGGTCGCCGCGGGCACGATCATCGTCTGCGACCGCGGCGTGTACGACCGCGTCGCGAAGTCGGCCGAGGTCGCCCGCGTGGGCGGCATCGGCATGATCATGGTCAACGTCACGCCGGGCTCGGTCGACGCCGACGCGCACTCGGTGCCGAGCATCCACCTCAACAGCCAGTACCGCGACGCGGTCCGCGCCTACGCGGCGACTCCCGGTGCCACGGCGAGCCTCGCGTTCGGCAACTCGACGGATGTCGTGACGGCCGTTCCGCAGGTGGCCGGCTTCTCGTCGCGCGGCCCCGTGCTCGCCGACGGCAGCGACATCCTGAAGCCCGACATCTCGGCGCCCGGCGTGGGGATCCTCGCCGCGACGTCGCACCGCGAGGGGAACGCTCCGACGTTCAACTTCCTCAGCGGCACGTCGATGGCGGCTCCGCACATCGCGGGTCTCGCGCTGCTCTACCTGGGCGAGCGTCCGAACGCGACGCCGGCCGAGGTCAAGTCGGCGCTCATGACGACGGCCTACGACACGAAGAAGGTCGACGGCTCGCCGATGACCGACCCCTTCACGCAGGGCGCCGGTCACGCCGACCCGACGCGGTTCTTCGAGCCGGGCCTGCTCTACCTGAACGGCCTCGGCGACTGGTACAGCTACATCGAGGGCATCGGCTACGAGCTGGGCGACAGCGTCGACCCGGTGGACGCGAGCGACCTGAACCTCGCCTCGCTCACCGTCGGTGAGATGACCGCACCGCAGACGCTCACCCGCACGGTGACGTCGACGCAGGCCGGCACCTTCACCGCCTCGGTGCAGGGCATGGCGGGCATGGACGTCACGGTCGAGCCCTCGACGCTGAGCTTCGGCGCGGCCGGCGAGACGGCGACGTTCACGGTCACCTTCGCGCGCACCACGGCGCCGCTGGACGCGTACGCGACCGGCTCGCTCACGTGGACCGCGGGCGAGACCACGGTGCGTTCGCCGCTCGCGGCCAAGCCCGTCACGATCATCGCCGCGGCCGAGGTCGCCGGCGAGGGCGTCGACGGCTCGGTCGAGATCAGCGTGACGCCGGGCGGCACGGGCGACATCGCCCTGTCGACGACGGGGCTGTCGGCGGGCGAGGTGCTCTCGGGCAGCGGCGCGACCGGCTTCACCGGCGAGTACACGGTCGAGGTCCCGGAGGGAGCCGCGATGGCGCGCTTCGACCTCGACTCGCTCGACGACACGGCCGACCTCGACCTCATCGTGTACCAGCTCGATGAGACGGGGACTCCGATCGCGGTCTGGTCCTCGGCGACGGGAGCGGCCGACGAGCGCGTCGACCTCGTGGCGCCGGAGGCGGGTCAGTACCTCGTCCTCGCCGACGTCTACTCGGCGTCGGGCACGGTCGGCTGGGATCTGACCGTCACCTCGGTGGTGCCGGGAGGTGCCGAGCTCGCGCTCGACCCCGCGGTCCTGGCGGGCGAGCAGGGAATCCCGACGACCTACACCGCGTCGTGGAGCGGGCTCGAGCCCGACTCCAGCTACCTCGGTCTGGTCAACTACGGCGAGACGGGCGCGTTCACGGTCGTGACCGTGGACACGGGAGTCGTCCCGACTCCGTAGCGCAGTGAGACCACGACGGCCCGGGTCCTGTTCAGGAGGCCCGGGCCGTCGTCATGCGCGGCCGGGACCGCGACGGGGTGAGATCGGAGAAAATGCTTGCGCATTGATTGTTCGTAAGGTGTACTAACAATCATGAGCTCGCAGGGACGCGACCCGCATTCGCCGACGACGCAGATCGGCGGCGCGCAGCGCACCCTGCGCCCGAGCGCCAAGGTGCTCCCCGAGCAGGCGCGCTCGCACAACCGCTCGCTCGTGCTGCAGACGCTCTACCGCCAGGGCCCGCTCAGCCGCGCGGATCTCGCGCGCGAGACCGGGCTCACGCGCGTGACGATCGGCGACCTCGTCGGCGGCCTCATCGGCGAGGGTCTCGCCCTCGAGCTCGGCGCGCGCGTCGACCCGACCCGCCCCGGCAAGCCCGCGATCCTGGTCGACCTCGACCGCGACGGCCACCGCATCATCGGCCTCGACCTCAGCGATACCGCCGTGTTCCGCGGAGCCCTCATCGACCTCGATGGCCGCATCGTCGAGCGCCGCGAGGTCGCCGCCGTCGGGCTGACGGGGGCGGATGCCACGGCAGCGGCCCTGACGCTGGCCGAGGGCCTCGCCGCGAGCGCCGACCGCCCGGTGCTCGGCGTCGGCGTCGGATCGCCCGGCATCGTCGACCTCGCCGGCACGGTGCTGTCGGCGCCCAATCGCGGCTGGATCGACGAGCCGCTGCAGCGTCGGCTGCAGGAGGCGCTCGGCCTTCCCGTCATCGTCGGCAACGACGCGAACGCCGCGGCTCTCGCCGAGTACGGCTTCGCGGGCGCCTCGGCCGACCTCATGCTCGTGGCCGTCGGGTACGGCGTCGGCGCCGGCCTGCTCATCGCCGGCAGCCCCATCTTCGGTGCCCGCTTCGCGGCGGGCGAGATCGGTCACGTCGTCGTCGGCACCGACGGCGGCGAGGCGTGCGCGTGCGGCAAGCGCGGCTGTCTCGAGACCTGGCTCGCGGTTCCTCGGCTGCAGGCGCGCATCGCGGCCGGGCAGCCGCGCGAGCACGTGCTTCGTCAGGCGGGCGAGCGCCTCGGCATCGCCCTCGCGCCCGTGGTGGGCGCCCTCAATCTCAGCGAGGTGGTGCTCTCGGGCCCCGTCGAGCTGCTCGACGGCGACCTCGCCGAGGCCACCGTCGAGACACTCCGTCAGCGCACCATGGACCAGTTCCACGGCGACCTGACGGTGCGCATGACCACGCTCGGAGCCGACATCGTGATGCGCGGCGCTGCCGTCATGGTGCTCTCCGCGCGACTCGGGGTCTCGTAGACCCCCGCACCAAGGGTGTCGAGCGCCCCCGCGCCCGGCACGACCATCGCCCTAGGAAAGGAACACAGTGATGAGGAAGATCAGCATCGTCGCATTCGGTGCGGCTGTTGCACTCGCCCTGGCGGGCTGCGCCGCCGCGGAGCCCGCGGGCTCCGACGGCGAGGCCGAGGGCGCGGAGATCCGCGTCTGGCTCGTCGGGGCCGACACTCCCCAGGAGGCGCGCGACTACCTCAAGGAGACCTTCGAGGACGAGAACCCCGGCAGCACCCTCGTGATCGAGGAGCAGGCCTGGGGCGGTCTCGTCGACAAGCTGACGACGGCTCTCTCGGGCTCCGACAGCCCCGACGTCGTCGAGGTGGGCAACACGCAGGCCGCGGCCTTCACGACGGCGGGCGCGTTCCTCGACATCACCGACGAGTACGACGCTCTCGGCGGCGACGACCTGCTGCCGGGATTCGTCGAGGCCGGCTCGGTCGGCGATGCCTTCTTCGCCGCTCCGTACTACTCGGGTGCGCGCGTCGTGTTCTACGACACCGCGCTCTACGAGGAGCTCGGCCTCGAGGTGCCGACCACGCTCGACGAGTACATCGCGAACGGCCAGGCGATCGCCGAGGCGAAGCCCGGCGTCTCGGGCATCTACTTCCCCGGCCAGGACTGGTACAACGCGCTTCCGTACATCTGGGAGAACGGCGGCGACATCGCGACGCTCGACGGCGACGAGTGGGTTCCGGCCCTCTCGACCGACGGCTCGATCGCGGGTCTCGAGATGGTGCAGGAGGTCATGACCACGGCCTCCGTCGCCCCGAAGGACGGCAACGAGGCCGAGGCGCAGGTGCCGTACTGCGCCGGTCAGATCGGGCACCTGAGCGCTCCGAGCTGGTTCAAGTGGAGCATCCTCGCCCCGGCCGACGCCGAGGCGCCCGGCTGCCCCGAGCGCGAGGCCAGCCTCGGCGTCTTCGCCCTCCCGGGGCTCGACGGCGGCCCCGCCCAGGTCTTCGCGGGCGGCTCGAACATCGCGGTCTCGGCCAACTCGGCCAACCCCGAGCTCGCGAAGAAGGCGCTCGCGATCATGCTGAGCGACGAGTACCAGTCGATCCTCGGCGGCGCGGGCCTCGTGCCGGCGCTCACGAGCCTCGGCGACACCGTGGGCACCGACGCGACCGCGCAGGCGATCGCGCAGGCGGCGAGCAACGCCAAGCTCACGCCGGCCTCGCCCGCGTGGGCCGAGGTCGAGGCCTCCGGCGTGCTGCAGGACTTCTTCGTGAAGATCGCGCAGGGTGGCGACGTCGCCGACCTCGCGGCCGAGACGGATGCCCGCATCGCGGAGATCCTGAACCCGTAATCCCGCGGCGGCGCGGGCCCATTGCCCCGGAGCTCGCGCCGCAGCCCTCGCCCCACCGGTGGTGGCCAGTTGCCCCTGGCCACCACCGGACGGTGACCATCGCCCTAGGACGGTGACGGCACCCGCTCAATCTACAAGGAGCCCCCATGGCTGTGGCACCCCTCGGCACGCGGGCAGCGCCGACCTCCGCGACCGCGGGACCGCCCGCGAACCTGCCCGGCGACCGGGAGCGAGACCGCGACCGCGACCGCATCGCTCGCCGCGATCGCCGCGGCCGCCGCGTCGTCGCCCTGACCCCGGCGATGCTGCTCATTCCGGCGACGGCGGTGCTGCTCGTCATCATCGGCTGGCCGCTCGTGCAGCTGCTCGTCATCTCGTTCCAGGAGTTCGGCCGCGCCCAGGTCTTCGGCGCTCCCGCTCCGTTCGTCGGCTTCGACAACTACGCCGACGTGCTCGGCGACGCGACCTTCTGGGAGGTCCTCGGCCGCAGCATCCTCTTCGCCGCCGCCAACGTCATCCTCGCCATGGGTCTCGGCACGCTCGTCGCGCTGCTCATGACGCGCCTCGCTCGCGCGCTGCGCCTGCTCGTCTCGGTCGGCCTCCTGCTCGCGTGGGCGATGCCGGCCCTCACGGCCGTCGTCGTCTGGGGCTGGATGTTCGACACCCAGTTCGGCGTCATCAACTACCTGCTCAGCCAGCTGCCGGGCGTCGACATGATCGGCCACTCGTGGCTCATCGATCCGCTGAGCTTCTTCGGCGTCGCGACGGTCATCATCACGTGGCAGTCGGTGCCCTTCGTCGCCTTCACGATCTACGCGGGCCTCACGCAGGTGCCGACCGAGGTGCTCGAGGCCGCGCAGCTCGACGGCGCGAACGGGTTCGCGCGCTTCCGCTTCATCGTCTTCCCGTACCTGAAGTCGATCTTCCTCGTCGTGACGATCCTGCAGGTCATCTGGGACATGCGGGTGTTCACGCAGATCTACGCCCTGCAGGGCATCGGCGGCATTCGCGAGCAGACGTCGACGATCGGCGTGTACATCTACCAGGTCTCGGTCGGCTCGGGCGACTTCGCCGCGGGCGGCGCGATCGCCGTCATCCTCGTCGTCATCATGATGGCGATCTCGGCGTACTACGTGCGCGCCTCGATCAAGGAGGAGCAGCTGTGACCCCCGCCCTCGTGCGCCGCCGCGTCTCGACCGTGGTTCTCAGCGCGATCGCGATCGTCGTGTTCGTCGCGAGCGTCTTCCCGGTCTACTGGATGCTCAACTCGTCGTTCCTGCCGAACAACGCCATTCGCGGCCCGGTGCCGCACTTCTGGCCCGACGAGTTCACGCTGCGCAACTACGAGACCGTGCTCGGCGACGGGGGCCGCGCGCCCTTCCTCCCCGCGCTCATGACCTCGCTCACGGTGACGCTCATCACGGTCGCCGCGGCGCTGCTGCTCGCGTTCCTCGCCGCGCTCGCCGTGACGCGGTTCCGATTCACGGGCCGCCGGTCGTTCATCATCGCGATCCTGCTGATCCAGATGATCCCGGGCGAGGCGATGATCGTCTCGACCTTCCGCGTGCTCGACGGCTGGCAGCTGCTCAACACGATCGCGGGACTCACGATCGTCTACGTCGCGACGGTGCTGCCCTTCACGATCTGGACCCTGCGCGGCTTCGTCGGCGGCGTGCCGATCGAGCTGGAGGAGGCGGCGATGATCGACGGCTGCACGCGCATGCAGGCCTTCCGCCGCGTGACCTTCCCGCTGCTCGCTCCGGGTCTCGTCGCGACGGGCGTCTTCGCCTTCATCCAGGCGTGGAACGAGTTCCTGCTCGCCCTCGTCATCATGCAGCGCCCCGACATGATGACGCTGCCGGTGTGGCTGCGCACCTTCCAGCAGGCGACGCAGACGACCAACTGGGCCGCGATCATGGCGGGCTCGACGCTCATGGCCATCCCCGTCATCATCTTCTTCCTCATCGTGCAGGGGCGCATGACGAGCGGGCTCGTCGCCGGGGCGGTGAAGGGATGACCGCCGCGAGCGTGCTGCTGCCCGGGTTCGACGGCCCGATCCTTCCCGAGTGGCTCGACCGACGGCTGCGCGCGGGGCTCGCGGGCGTGTGCCTGTTCGGGGCGAACATCGTCTCGCGCGAGCAGGTCGCCGAGCTCGTCGCGGCGATCCGCGCCGCCAACCCGCGCGCGATCATCGCGATCGACGAGGAGGGCGGCGACGTCACCCGACTGCACTACGATGTCGGCTCGCCCTACCCCGGCAACGCGGTGCTCGGGCGACTCGACGACGAGGCGCTCACCGAGCACGTCGCGCGCGCGGTCGGGTGGGAGCTGCGACGCTTCGGCATCGACCTCGACCTCGCCCCCGATGCCGACATCAACTCGAACCCCGACAATCCCGTCATCGGCACGCGCTCCTTCGGCGCCGACGCCGGGCTCGTCGCGCGCCACACGGCCGCGTGGGTGCGGGGCCTGCAGTCGACGGGCGTCGCGGCGAGCGTCAAGCACTTCCCGGGCCACGGCGACACGGCGCAGGATTCGCACCTTGCACTGCCCGTCGTGAGCGCCCACCTCGAGACCCTGCACCGGCGCGAGCTCGCGCCCTTCGTCGCCGCGGTCGAGGCGGGCGTCCGAACCGTCATGTCCTCGCACATCCTGCTGCCGGCGCTCGACGCCGAGCGGCCCGCGACGCTCTCGCCGCGCGTGCTCACGGGCCTGCTGCGGGACGAGCTCGGCTTCGACGGCGTCATCGTCTCCGACGCGCTCGACATGGCCGGCGCGAGCGCGGGTCGAGGCATCCCCGCCGCGGCCGCGCTCGCTCTCGCGGCGGGCTGCGACCTGCTGTGCCTCGGCACGAACGGCACCGAGCAGCAGCTCGACGACATCGAGGCGGCGGTCGAGGCGGCTCGTGCGAGCGCAGAGCTCGACCCCGCGCGGCTCGCCGACGCGGCGCGCCGGGTGGCGGCGCTCGCCGAGGAATCCGCCGCGCTCGCGGCCGCGCGACCCGTCGCGACGGAGGGCACCGGTGCGGGTGCGTCCGTCGTCGAGGGCGGGATGCTGCGCTCGGCGATCGAGGCGAGGCCGGGCATCCGCATCGCCCAGGATCGTGAGCTCATCGTGCTCGCCACGACCGTCAACATCGCCGTCGGCACCGCGCCGTGGGGGCCAGCCGCTGCGGGCGCGACCGTGCGCGTCGTGCACGAGGGCGAGTCGATCTCGCCGCGCACCGGAGCGCAGCCGGTGCTCATCGGGCAGGGCAACCATCGCCACGACTGGGTGGGGGCCGCGATCGCGACCGTGCGCTCCGAGCATCCGGATGCGGTCGTCGTCGAGATGGGCTGGCCGTCGTCGGATCGTGCGCACGCCGACATCGTGACGTGGGGCGCCTCGCGCGCCATGGGGGAGGCGCTGCTCGCGTGGCTCCAGGAGCAGGAGGAGCGCTCGTGAGGATCGGCATCGACATCGGCGGCACGAAGACCCACGCAGTCGCGCTCGACACCGAGGGGCGTGTGATCGCGCAGTGGCGGGGCGCGACCGGGCAGGGGGATGCGGCCGTCGTCGCCGCCGCACTCGCCGCGGCCGAGGCGATCGCCGATCGGCTCGGCGCGCCGCTCGCGGCGTTCCGCTCGGTCGGGGTCGGCATTCCCGGCACCGTCGACGGCGCCACCGGGCACGTCGCGCACGCCGTCAACCTCGCGGTCGAGTCGCTCGCCCTCGGCGAGTTGCTCGCGGCGCGCCTCGGTCGCCCCGTCGCGGTCGAGAACGACGTCACGGCGGCCGCGCTCGGGGCCCATCACCTGCTCGGGCCGGCGGTCGGAGCGCGGTCGATGGCGTACCTCAACCTCGGCACCGGACTCGCCGCGGGACTCGTGCTCGACGGCGCCCTCTGGCGCGGGTCGCGCGGGGCCGCGGGCGAGATCGGGCACATTCCGATCGACCCCGCCGGCGAGCCGTGCCCGTGCGGGCAGCGGGGCTGCCTCGAGACGATGGCCTCAGGGTCGGCGATCGCGCGGCTGTGGCCCGAGGGCGACGGGGCTCCCGCGAGCGCGCTGCTCGCCGCCGCCGATGCCGGCGACGCGCGGGCGTCGGCGGTGGCCGAGCAGCTCGTGGCCAACATCGCCGCGGCGGTGCGCATCCTCGCCCTCACGGTCGACGTCGACGCGGTCGTCATCGGTGGCGGCGTGAGCGCGAGCGGCGCCCGGCTGCTCGACCGGCTGCGGTCGCAGCTCGATGCCGACGCCGCCCGCTCGCCGTTCCTCGCCTCGCTCGCGCTCTCGAGCCGCGTGCTGCTCTCGCCGCCCGGGGCACCCGTCGCGGCCGTCGGCGCGGCGCTCGTGGGTGAGCGCGCGCTGCCCGTCGTCGCTCGCGCGCCGCAGCCTGCAGCAGTGCCCGCGTCGTGACCGAGGTCATCGTCGTCGGCTCGCCCCGCGAGGCCGGCGAGCTCGTCGCGGGCGCCATTCTGCGCCTCGTCTCCGATCGGCCCGACGCCGTACTCGGCCTCGCGACCGGGTCGACGCCGCTGCCTGTCTACGAAGCGCTGCGCCCCCACGCTCGAGCTCTCGCGCGCGTGCGGGGATTCGCACTCGACGAATACGTGGGGCTGCCGGCCGGTCATACGGAGTCGTACCGGGCCGTCATCGACCGCGAGGTCGTCGGGCCGCTCGGGCTCGACCCCGCGCGCGTCCGTGTTCCCGGCGACGACATCGCGGCCGAGAGCGCGCGTCTCGGCGGTGGCCCGGCTGCCGACGAGCTCGCCCTCGCTACCGCGGGCGACCGGTACGAGCAAGCCTTGGCGGCAGCGGGCGGCGTCGATCTGCAGCTGCTCGGCATCGGTGCGACGGGCCACATCGGCTTCAACGAGCCCGGGTCGTCGTTCGCCTCGCTCACGCGCGTCAAGACGCTCACCGAGCGCACTCGCCGCGACAACGCACGGTTCTTCGCCTCGCCCGACGAGGTGCCGCAGCACTGCATCACGCAGGGTCTCGGCACGATCCTGCGCGCACGGCACCTCGTGCTGCTCGCCTTCGGGGCGGCGAAGTCGGATGCCGTGGCCGGCGCCGTCGAGGGAGCGGTCACCTCGTCTCTGCCCGCGTCGGCCATCCAGCTGCACCCGCACGCCACCGTGGTGGTCGACGCGGCCGCCGCCTCGCGCCTGCGATTCCTCGACTACTACCGGCAGGCGTGGGCCCACAAGCCGGCCTGGCAGCAGATCTAGAGCGCGACCGGCTCGCCGGCGGCCCACACGCGCTCGACCCGCAGGTCGGCGTCGAGGACCACGAGATCGGCGGCGAAGCCCGCGGCGAGCATCCCCCACTCGCCCTGCCGGCCGAGCGCGCGCGCGGGCGTCGCGGTCAGGGCCTCGATCGCCGCCGACTCGTCGATGCCCGCGGCGAGGGCCGTGCGCAGGGCGACGTCCTGGGTGAGCGTCGAGCCGGCGATCGTCGAGGTGCCGTTGAGCACCGCGATGCCGTCCTTGACCGTGACGTTGAGGCTGCCGAGCCGGTAGAAGCCGTCGGCGCTGCCGGCTGCGGCCATCGCGTCGGTCACGAGCGCGACGCGATGCGGCGCCGAGCGGAAGGCGATTCGCGCCACGGAGGGGTGCACGTGCACGCCGTCGAGGATGAGCTCGAGCACGACGCGCTCGTCGTCGAAGGCGGCCGCGACGGGGCCGGGGGCCCGATGGTGGATGCCCGGCATCGCGTTGAACGCGTGCGTCAGCATCGTCGCCCCCGCGTCGAACGCCGCGCGCGTCACGTCCTCGTCGGCGTCGGTGTGGCCCACCGCGGCGACGACGCCCGCGCCGGCGAGTCGCCGGATCGCGTCGAGCGCCCCGGGCAGCTCGGGCGCGATCGTGACCTGCACGAGCGCGCCGGCGGCGGCCGAGAGGAGGATCTCGACGACGTCCTCGTCCGGGGCGAGGAGGTGCTCGGCGGCGTGGGCGCCGCGGCGAGTGGGCGCGAGGAACGGGCCCTCGAGGTGGGCGCCGACGATCGTCGGGTCGTCGGCGGCGACGCGCGCGATGAGCCGCAGGCTCTCGACGAGCGACTCCACGGGGTTCGCGACGAGCGAGATCACCGAGCGGGTCGTGCCGTGCGCCCGGTGGACGCAGATCGCCGCGGCGATGCTCTCGGCGCCGTCGTCGAAGCCGCCGCCGCCGCCGCCATGGCCGTGGAGGTCGATGAACCCGGGGGTCAGGGTGCGGCCGGGGAGGTCGAGGCTCGCGTCGGCGGCGGGAGGAGCATCCGCCCCGCCCCCCACGGCGGCGATGCGGTCGCCGTCCAGCAGCACCCAGCCGGGTCGGCGGCCGCTCGCGTCGAGCAGCTCGGCCCCCTGCAGCAGCGTCCTCGGCACGCGGGCTCCTCCTACTTGAAGATGATGGTGCGGCGGCCGTCGAGCAGCACGCGGTCCTCCGCGAACCAGGTGACGGCCTGGCTGAGGGTGCGGCTCTCCTCGTCCTGCCCGATCGCGACGAGCTCGGCGGGGCTGCGCGAGTGGTCGACCCGCACGACGTTCTGCTCGATGATCGGGCCCTCGTCGAGGTCGCTCGTGACGAAGTGCGCCGTCGCCCCGATGAGCTTCACTCCGCGCGCGTGCGCCTGCTTGTATGGGTTCGCGCCCTTGAAACCGGGCAGGAAGGAGTGGTGGATGTTGATGATGCGGCCGGCGAAGCGCGCGCACAGCTCGGGGGAGAGGATCTGCATGTACCGCGCGAGCACGACGAGCTCGATGTCGTGCTGCTCGACGACCTCGAGGATGCGCGCCTCGAACGCCGCCTTCTCCTCCGGTGTCGTGACGGGCCGCGACTCGAACGGCACGCCGTAGAAGCTCGCGAGCTCGCCGAGCTCGGGGTGGTTGCCCATGACGAGCGGGATCTCGGCGGGCAGCTGACCGGCCCGCTGGCGGAAGAGCAGGTCATTGAGGCAGTGCGCGGCCTTCGACACGAGCACGAGCGTGCGCAGCGGTCGGCCGACGCGGTCGATGCGGCAGTCCATCCCGTACCGCTCGACGACGGGGGCGAGGGCGGCGGAGAGCCGATCGTGGTCGGCAAGGGTCTGGGTCTGCAGTCGCAGGAAGAAGCGCCCCGACTCCAGGCTCGAGAACTGCTGCAGCTCGGTGATGTTGCCCTCGGCCTCGACGATCGCGCCCGTGACGGCGTGCACGATGCCGGGCCGGTCGTCGCAGACGAGGGTGACGATCCAGTGGTGGGGGGTGTCGGTCACGGCCCCCAGCCTATGGGCCGAGCGCGGAGGCGTTAGCGTAGAGGCGGATGCTCTGCCGGGCATCCCCGGATGCGTCGGCCCGCCACGCCGACCGCGAAAGCCCCACCAGCCGCATGACCTCCCCCCAGCCGGGCGCCGAGCGCCCCTTCCCGTGGATCGGCCTGCTGACGCTCGCCGCCGCGATCTTCGTGCTCGTCACGAGCGAGTTCCTCCCCACCGGGCTCCTGCCCGACATGGCTGCCGACCTGCGCGTGAGCCCCTCCCAGGTGGGGCTGCTCGTCACGATCTTCGCCGCGACCGTCGCCCTGTCGACCGCTCCTCTCGCCGCACTCACGCACCGCTACTCGCGCAAGTGGCTGCTCATCGGAGTGCTCGGGGTCTTCGCGCTCGCGAATCTGCTGGCCGCGATCGCACCGAGCTACGAGCTGCTGATCGGCGCTCGAGTGCTCGGCGGTCTCGCGCACGGCCTGTTCTGGGCGATCGCGGGCGCCTACGCCGGCCACCTGGTGCCCCGCCACCAGATCGCGCGGGCGGTCGCCGTCACGAGCGCCGGCGGCACGACCGCGTTCGTGCTCGGCGTGCCGGTCGGCACCGCGATCGGTCAGGCGCTCGGCTGGCGCGCGGCGTTCGGCATCATCGCCGCGTCCGTCGTGCTGCTCGCCCTGCTCGTGCTGCGCTTCCTGCCGCCCGTCGATCACCGCGTGACGCTCGCGACGGGCGAGATCCCCGTCCCGGCCCGCCGCGACCCGACCTTCCCTGGCGTGCTGCTGGTGTGCCTGCTCGTGGTGATCATCGTCATGGGGCACAACGTCTTCTACACCTACATCGCGCCGTTCATCATCGACGAGGCGGGCTTCCCGCGCGACTCGGTGAGCGTCATGCTCTTCCTCTACGGCGGCGCGGGCGCGATCGGCCTCGTCCTCGCGGGCGTCGTGGGCAGCCGGTTCCCGCGCGCGGGCCTGTACGGGATGCTCGCGGGCGTCGCGCTGTCGGTGGCCGTCCTCGCCGCCGCGCCGGGCATCCCCGTCATCGTCGTCGTCGCGATCGTGGTCTGGGGCGTCGCGTTCGGCGGCATCCCTGCCCTCCTCCAGACGCGGCTGCTGCACGTCGCCTCGCCGCGCGTGCGCGACCTCGGCGCTGCGCTGCTGACCACGTCGTTCAACATCGCGATCGGCGGCGGCGCGCTCATCGGGGGGCTCCTGCTCGACGGCGCGGGTCTGCTCGTGCTGCCCGTGGTCGAGGCCTCGGTCATCGTGCTCGCGATCCTCGTGCTCGTGATCGCCGATGCGCGATCGCGGCGCGAGCCGGGCGCCGCGCCCGCGGGGGACCAGTCCGACGCCCCCCGCGAGCTCGAGTTCGGCTCGCCGCTCACCGGGCCGATCCCGACCGCAGACCGCGACGCCTGAGCGCGGGGGCGCCGCCCCTCGGTCCCGCCCGGGCGCGATCAGCCGAGCGATGGCGCCCCGCGGCGTCGGCGCAGGAGGGTGTCGGCGACGCAGGCGACGACGAGCACCCCCGTCGACAGGCACGACAGGACCCACGGCTCCAGCGCGCCCGAGAACGGCACGAACGCCGCGCAGGCCCCGGCCGCGGCGAGGACGATGCCGACGCCGGGGGCTCCGACGATGCGCCGGTACAGCGCGATGCCGAGCGCGAAGAGCGCGGGCCCGCCGAGGACGAGCGCGATGGCGAGCGGGCTCGACGTCCGCGGCTCGGCGATGATCGTCTTGTCGGCGGCGCCGATCATCACGACCCCGGCGATGACGGGGATGTGCGCGTAGGCGTACGCGGCCCGCGCGATGGCGCCCGCGCGCGGATCGTGCTCCATCCGCTCCTCGCCCCGCTTCTCGCCGTGGTCGAAGTAGAGCCACCAGAGCGCGGCGGCCGCGACGAACGCGCTCGCCAGGGCGGCGTTCCGCTCGCCGCCGCTCGGGTTGCCGACGAAGGCGAAGCCGCTCACGAGGAACCCTTCGCCGATCGCGATGATGACGAACAGCGCGGCGCGCTCGGCGAAGTGGTGCGCCGAGAGATCCCACCCCTCCAGCCGGCCCCGCCCGAGGCCCGGCAGCGCGTAGGAGATCGCAGGCCCCGTGAGGTCGATGAGCGCGGCGAGGGTCCAGGCGGCGAGGAGAGCGCCCGCGCCCGCCTGCGCGCCGACGACGGCCCCGCCGATCCAGAGGACGCCGCTCGCAGCGAACCACAGCAGCATGCGAGCGAAGTCGGTCGCGATGCTGCCGTCGTGCCGCACGGCCGCGACGACCATGAACGCCGTCCGGGCCAGCTGCAGACCCACGTAGGCGATCGCGAAGGCGAGCGCGCGGTCGCCGAGCGATTCCACGATTGCCGTGGAGAGCACGAGGCCCGCGCCCGCGAGCGCGATGATCGCCAGCCGAACGGGGAGCCGGGCGGGGTCGAGCCAGTTCGTGACCCAGGTGGTGTGCATCCACAGCCACCAGACCGCGACGAGGACGAGCACGGCGTGGAGGGCGTGGAGCCCCGTGGCGACCGTCGCGACGACGGCGCCGACCTGGGTGAGCGCGAGCACGAACACGAGATCGAAGAACAGCTCGACGAAGCCCACGCGCTCGCCGCGCTCCCGATCGGCGCGGCGGAGCAGGTCGGTTCGGATTCCCCATCCGGGCGGCGACGGCATGGGCGCATCCTCGCAGATCGCGACGTAGACTGGGGGCAGTCGCGACTGGCGTTGAGATGGTGAACCATCAGGGAGCGACCGACACGGTGAGCTGCCGTCCGCCTGGGCCGCTCGTCCGGCCGACCTGCGAGGGCCGCTGGCCTCCGCCCCGTACCGAGGAGCATCCCGTGTCCGCACTTCCCAGCTCGTTCAACGAGCCCCTCTCCGTCGTCGACCCCGAGATCGCCGCCGTGCTCGAGCAGGAGCTCGGCCGCCAGCGCGACACCCTCGAGATGATCGCGAGCGAGAACTTCGTCTCGCGCGCCATCCTCGAGGCGCAGGGCTCGGTGCTCACCAACAAGTACGCCGAGGGCTACCCCGGCAAGCGCTACTATGGCGGCTGCGAGTTCGTCGACATCGCCGAGAACCTCGCGATCGAGCGCGCCAAGAAGCTCTTCGGGGCCGAGTTCGCCAACGTGCAGCCCCACTCGGGCGCCTCGGCGAGCGCGGCCGTGCTGCACGCCCTCGCGCAGCCCGGCGACACGATCCTCGGCCTCGAGCTCGCCCACGGCGGCCACCTGACCCACGGCATGAAGCTCAACTTCTCGGGCAAGGTCTACAACGCCACGAGCTACGGCGTCGACCCCGAGACGATGCTCGTCGACATGGACGTCGTGCGCGCGAAGGCCCTCGAGGTCAAGCCGACCGTCATCATCGCCGGCTGGTCGGCGTACTCGCGGCAGCTCGACTTCGCGGCCTTCCGCGCCATCGCCGACGAGGTCGGCGCGAAGCTCTGGGTCGACATGGCGCACTTCGCCGGCCTGGTCGCCGCGGGCCTGCACCCCTCGCCGCTGCCCCACGCGCACGTCGTCAGCTCGACCGTGCACAAGACCCTCGCCGGTCCGCGCTCAGGTCTCCTCCTGAGCAACGACGAGTCGCTGTTCAAGAAGCTCAACTCGGCCGTCTTCCCCGGTCAGCAGGGCGGCCCGCTCATGCACGTGATCGCCGCGAAGGCCGTCGCGTTCAAGCTCGCGGCCCTGCCGGAGTTCGTGGAGCGCCAGGAGCGCACGATCGCGGGCGCGCGCATCCTCGCCGATCGCCTCACGCAGGACGACGCGATCGCCGCCGGCGTCAACGTGCTCACCGGCGGCACCGACGTTCACCTCGCCCTCGTCGACCTGCGCACCTCGCCGATCAATGGCCAGGAGGCGGAGGACCTCCTCCACGAGGTCGGCATCACCGTCAACCGCAACGGCGTGCCCTTCGACCCGCGCCCGCCGATGGTGACGAGCGGCGTGCGCATCGGCACCCCGGCGCTCGCGACGCGCGGCTTCGGGGAGGCGGAGTTCACCGAGGTGGCCGACATCATCGCGCGCACTCTCATGCCGAGCCCCGACATCACCGCCCTGCGCGGTCGCGTCGACGCGCTCACCGCCGCGTTCCCCCTCTACCCGGGGCTGTGAGCGTGACGGATCCCCGGCCCGCCGGCGCATCCGCTCAGCTCCTCGACGGCACCGCGACCGCTCGCGCCATCAAGGCCGAGCTCACGACGCGGGTGTCGTCGCTGCGTGAGCGCGGCATCGTGCCGGGCCTCGCGACCGTGCTCGTCGGCGACGACCCGGGCTCGCGCTGGTACGTCGGCGGCAAGCACCGCGACTGCGCCGAGGTGGGCATTGCATCGATCCGCCGCGACCTGCCCGCGTCGACGACGCAGGAGGAGCTCGAGGCGGTCATCGACGAGCTCAACGCCGACCCGGCCGTCACGGGCTTCATCGTGCAGCTGCCGCTGCCGAAGCACCTCGACACCGACGCGATCCTCGAGCGCGTCGCCCCGGAGAAGGACGCCGACGGCCTGCACCCGACGAACCTCGGGCGCCTCATGCTGCGCGTCGACCGCGCGATCGACACTCCGCTGCCGTGCACGCCGCGCGGCGTCATCGAGCTCGTCGAGCGGCACGGGCTGTCGTGGGCGGGCAAGGATGTCGTGGTCGTCGGTCGCGGCGTCACCGTCGGTCGCGCGATCGGCAGCCTGCTGACGCGACGCGAGTACAACGCGACGGTCACCCTCACGCACACCGGCACGACCGACCTCGCCTCGCACCTGCGTCGCGCCGACGTGATCGTGGCCGCCGCGGGCGTGCCGGGCATCGTGTCGGCCGCCGACGTCAAGCCGGGCGCGATCGTGCTCGACGTGGGCGTCTCGCGCATCACCGACGCCGACACGGGCGAGTCGCGCATCGCGGGCGACGTCGCCGACGACGTGCGCTCGGTCGCGGCCTGGGTGTCACCGAACCCCGGCGGGGTCGGGCCGATGACGCGCGCGCTGCTGCTCGCGAACGTCGTCGAGACGGCGGAGCGCGCGGCGGGTCTGTAGCTCGTCGGCGGGGCCGCTCGTGCGCGACCCCGCCGACGAGGCTCACCACGCACTTGACCGTCGGCAGGAGCTGACGTATCGCCGACCCCGCTATGAAGAGATGACGCAGTCCGTCCCGCGCCCGAGGCTCAGCCCGGCGGGGTCCTGCGAGCCGATCGGCACTCGCTCTTGGCACCTGCATCTCTGTCTTCCGCGCGCTCGACGCGCGCATCCGTCACACGTCCGCTCGTCGCGACGGGCATCCATCGCACCTACGATCGCGCGCCGGTGCTCGACGGCGTCGACCTCGTCGTCTCGCCGGGCGAGCGCCTCGGCCTGATCGGCGAGAACGGCGCGGGCAAGTCGACGCTCCTGCGCGTTCTCGCCGGGGTCGAGGCGCCCGACGCGGGTCGGATCGAGCGCCCGACGAGGGTCGGCTACCTGCCGCAGGAGGTCGAGCACGACGCGGCCGCGCCGCTCTCGAGCCTCATCGAGGATGCCGTGGCGCCGCTGCGAGCGCTCGAACGACGTCTCGAGGCGGCGGCCTCCGCTCTCGCCGTCGACCCGCGTGCGGATGCCGCCTACGCGGCCGCGCTCGACGAGGCCGAGGCGCTCGATCTCTGGAGCTGGGAGTCACGCCGCGACGCCCTCCTCGAAGGGCTCGGCGTCGCGGGCATTCCGTTCGAGACGCCGCTCGGGTCGATCTCGGGCGGACAGCGCAGCCGACTCGCGCTCGCCGCTCTCCTGCTCGCCCGGCCCGATGCGCTGCTGCTCGACGAGCCGACGAACCATCTCGACGACGCGGCTGTCGCCCTCCTTCAGCGCGAGCTGCGCGCGTGGTCGGGGCCGGTCCTCCTCGCGAGCCACGACCGCGCGTTGCTCGACGACGTCGCCACGGGGCTCGTCGACCTCGACCCGAGCCGTCGCTCGGCCTCGGGCGAGAACGGCGGCGGCATGCTCACGCGCTTCGGCGGCGGATTCAGCGACTACCTCATCGAACGCGCGCTCGAGCGCGAGCGGTGGGAGGAGCGCGTCGCGGCCGAGGAGCGCGAGCTGACGCGAGCGCGGGGCGCCCTCACGGGCTCGGCGAGAGCGCTCGACGGGCCCGATCGCCCTCCGCGCGACAACGACAAGTTCGTCAAGAACTTCAAGCGCGGTCGGCAGCAGAGCGCGACGAGTCGCCGGGTGCGCGCCGCCGAGCAGCTCGTGGCCGAGCTCGAGGCGTCGCGCCTATCGTCGCCGCCAGCGGTGCTGACCTTCGCGGGCATCCCGACCGGGTCGACGGCGCTCGCGGACGCGACGCTCGTGCAGCTCACGGATGCTCGGATCGACTCCAGGCTCGCCCCTGTCTCTCTGCGCATCGGCGGCGCCGATCGCGTGCTCGTCACGGGCGCGAACGGCGCGGGCAAGTCGACCCTGCTCGCGGCGATCGCGGGGGCGCTCGCGCTCGACGGCGGACGGCGCACCGCGCGGCGAGGGCTGCGCGTGGAGCTGCTCGCGCAGGACGTGCGCTTCGCCGACCCGAGCGCGACCCCGCGCGCGCTCTACGAGCGAGCCGCGGGCGAGCGCCGAGCCGAGACGCAGCCGCTCGCCGGGCTCGGGCTCATCGCGCCGCGCGACCTCGATCGCGCGGTCGGGTCGCTCTCGACGGGACAGCAGCGCCGTCTCGCGCTCGCCCTCGTCATCGCGCGCCCGCCGCACCTGTTCCTGCTCGACGAGCCCACCAACCACCTGTCGCTGCAGCTCGCCGGCGAGCTCGAGGAGGCCCTCGGCGGGTATCCGGGCGCCGTCGTCGTCGCTTCGCACGACCGGTGGCTCCGGGCGCGGTGGGAGGAGCGCGTGGTGCGACTCTGACGCTCACGCGTGTGTCGCGCGCGGGTGTCGAGCGGTGTCGGCGGGCGACGCGGCCGGCTCGACGCTACGGTCGACCCGTGGCGAGGCGCAGGCGCACCGTCTGCCCGGGGCGGGCCTGCGCGAGCGAGTCGAGCGCAGCATCCGTGACGACCGCGATGACGGGGTAGCCGCCCGTGACCGGCGCGTCGGGGCCCAGGATCGTCGGGGCGCCGTCGGGCGAGACCTGGATGCTGCCGGGCAGCATGCCCTCGCTCGGCAGCTCGCGGCCCGTCGCCTCGGCGGTGCGGTCGAGTCCGGGCCCCTCGAGCCGCACGCCCGTGCGGTCGGAGCGCGGCGACACTCGCCATTCGGTGCTCAGCAGGCTCTCGTGAGCCGACTCGGTGAACCAGTCGTGCCGGGGGCCGGGCCGCACGGCGAGCTCGACCGGGCCGTCGTCGGGAGCGTCGAGCGGAACGAGGTCGATCGTCGGAACGGGGCCCTCGACGGCGTCGCCGATGCTGAGGATGCTCCCGGCTGCGAGCGGCGCCGGTCCGATCCCCGAGAGCGTGTCTCGCGATCGCGACCCGAGCTCGGCGGCGGCGTCGAGCCCCCCGCGCACGGCGACGGTCGCCCGCAGGCCGTGCTCGAGGCGGCCGATGTGCAGGAGCGCCCCCTCGCGGCCCGCGCGCGCGGGCAGGCGCGGAGCCAGGCTCGCGCCGTCGAGCGTCACGGCGCCGACACCGCCCGTGACCGCGACCCAGGCGCCTTCCGGAAGCGCGAGGGTCAGCCCGCCGAGCAGCACCTCGAGGGCGGCTGCCGTCTCGTCGTTGCCGACGAGCCGGTTCGCGAGCCGGTGGGCCGCGCGGTCGAAGGCGCCCGCGGCGCCCACGCCGATGGCGGCGCGGCCGGGGCGCCCGAGGTCCTGCACGAGGGGGAGCGGGCCGGGCTCGACGACCTCGATGGCGCGACCGTGGGCGGCCGGAGGCGCGGGGGCGACGGGCGCGGAGCTCGCGCGCGAGCGCGTCGTACCGAGCTCGGGCACGGGGACGAAGCGCACGCGCGCACCCGGCGCGACGAGCGCGGGCGGGTCGCGCCGGGCATCCCACAGCGTCGCGTCGGTGCGGCCGATGAGCTGCCACCCGCCGGGGGAGGAGCGCGGATACACCCCCGTGTACTCGGCGGCGAGGGCGACGGCGCCGGCCGGAACGGCGGGGCGCGAGGTCGCGCGACGCGGCACGGGCGGCGGTGCGAGGGCAGCATCGACGGGTAGGAGGTACGGGAATCCGGGCGCGAAGCCGACGAAGGCGCAGCGCCACTCGGTGCGCGCATGTCGTTCGACGACCTCGACCGGTTCGCATCCCCAGTGGTCGGCCACGGTCGCGAGATCGTCGCCGTCGTAGACGACGGGCAGCTCGACGAGGGGGCCGTCCGGCAGCGCGGCATCCGGGTCGGTCTCGGCGAGCGTCTCGCGCACCCAGTGCTCGGCGTGCGCGAGACCGAGCACGCGCGGGTCGAGCCGCACGAGCACCGTGCGCGCGGCGGGCACGAGCTCGAGCACTCCGGCGGGCGCACTCTCCGCGAGCGCCGCATGGGCCGCGAGGGCCTGCTCGAGCGCGTCGACCTCGACGAGCAGGGCGCGATCGCCGCAGGGCAGGATGCGCGCCGCGAGCCCCGCGCCCGACCTCGCGCCCGACCTCGCGCTCGTTCCCGCGCCTGCCGCCGCCCCGTCGCTCACGGCGCGCCGAGCACGGGTCGCACGTCGACCCCGGCCTCCGCGAGGGCCTCCCGCACGGCCCGCGCCATCGCGACAGCGCCGGGAGTGTCGCCGTGCACGCACAGCGACTCGGCCTCGACGCGCACGATCGACCCGTCGACCGCGACGACCGAGCCGTCGACCGCGAGCCGCACGGCGCGCGCGGCGACCAGCGCGACGTCGTGCAGCACGGCGCCCGGCTCCGACCGCGGCACGAGCGACCCGTCGGGCCGGTACCCGCGATCGACGAAGGCCTCCGCCACGAAGCGGATGCCCGCCTCGCGCGCGGCGCGCTCGATCGCCGACCCGGGCATCCCCATCACCGGGAGCCCGGCCGCGGCCGCGACCCGCGCGACGACCTCGGCGCGCTCCGCGTCGCGCACGATGCGGTTGTAGAGGGCTCCGTGCGGCTTGAGGTAGCGGGCCGCGCCGCCCGCGGCCGCCGCGACCCCGGCCAGTCGCGCGACCTGCTCGCGCAGCTGCGCGTCGAGCGCCTCGGGGGCGACGTCGACGTGGCGCCGGCCGAAGCCCGCCCGGTCGTCGTACGAGGGATGCGCGCCGATCACGACTCCGCGCGCGGCCGCCGAGCGGCAGACGGCGGCCATCGTGGTCGGGTCGCCGCCGTGGGCTCCGCAGGCGAGGTTCGCGCTCGAGACGAGAGCGAGCATGGCCTCGTCGTCGCCCACGACGTCGGGCAGCCACGACTCGCCGAGGTCGCTGTTGAGGTCGATCGCGGGCATGCTGCGAGCCTACGACGCGGGGCGCCCCGGGATCCGAGCCTTGCGCGCGAGTCGAACATGTGTTCGAATATCGGCCATGCGGTGGAGCGGCCAGGCGGCGAGCGCGACGAGCCCCGACGCGCTGCCCGAGCTCGGCAGCACGGCTGCGATCGCGCGCCTGTCGGGGCTGCAGCGCACGGTGCGACCGCCGGAGTTCTCGGGGCTCGTCTTCCACGAGGTGCTCGCGAAGTCGGCGCTCAATCGCGTGCCCGGCGGGGGAGGGGCGCTGCCTTTCGGCCACACCGTGAACCCGTACCGCGGCTGCGCGCACGCGTGCGTGTACTGCTTCGCGCGCCCCACGCACGCCTACCTCGACCTCGACACGGGCGAGGGCTTCGACCGCGAGATCGTCGTCAAGATCAACGTCGCCGACGTCCTCGCGCGCGAGGTGCGCCGCGCATCGTGGGGGCGGCATCCGGTCGCCCTCGGCACCAACACCGACCCCTACCAGCGCGCTGAGGGCCGGTACGCGCTCATGCCCGGCATCATCACGGCGCTCGCCGAGAGCGGCACGCCGATCAGCATCCTCACCAAGGGCACGCTCCTGCGCCGCGACCTGCCGCTGCTCGCGCGCGCGGCCGAGCTCGTCCCCGTCGACGTCGCGATGTCGATCGCCATCTACGACGACTCCCTGCAGCGCTCGATCGAGCCGGGCACCCCCTCGACGGATGCCCGGCTCGCGACCGTCGCCGCCGCCGTCGCCGCGGGGCTCGACCCCGCCGTGTTCCTCATGCCCGTGCTGCCCCACCTCACCGACACCCGCGCGCACCTCGACGAGGCGTTCGCCCGCATCAGCGAGACCGGAGCGACCACGGTCATGACCTCCGCGCTGCACCTCAAGCCCGGCGTGCGCGAGTGGTGGTTCGCGTGGCTCGAGCGCGAGCATCCGGAGCTCGTCGCCCGCTACCGCGCGCTCTACGCGGCCGGGCCGTACGCGCCCGCCGGCTACCGCGAGTGGCTCGTCGCGCGGGTCCGCGAGCTGCGCGCGCGGCACGGGCTCTCCTCGCGCCCGCTCGACGCGGCGACCGGCACGGTGCGCAGCCGCGCGCTGCAGCCCGACGCCGCGCGATCGCCGGGCGAGCGCGCGCCCCTGACCGCCGGCGCGCCGACGCTCTTCTGACGGGAACGGCGCCGACGTGCGCACTGCACCCGCGCGGCGCGGCCGAGGTTCTAGAGTCGACTCATGGACCCGAGCGCGCGCACCCCCGTGCGGCTCGCGATCCTCGACGACCACGAGCTCCTGCTCGACAGCATCGCCTCCTGGATCTCGGCCAACGCTCCCGACTTCGACCTCGTGCTCACGGCGTCGACGTGGTTCGGGCTCGTGCAGAGCGACCGCTTCCCGACCGACCTCGTGCTCATCGACTTCCAGCTGCAGGAGCCGGTCTCGATCGAGGCGCGCGTGCGCACCTGCCGCGCGGCGGGGGCGAAGGTCATCGTGCTGTCGAGCCTCGAGACCGCCGACGACCGCGACCGCGCCTTCGACGCCGGCGCCTCCGCGTTCCTCTCCAAGGCGCTCCCGCTCGGCGAGGTCATGGAGACGGCGCGCCGCGTGATGGGGATGGAGTCCTCCGGCGAGCCGTCGCGCGACTGGCGGCCGCTGCCCTCCGGCGCCCAGCACGCGGCGCGCCCGAAGCTCTCCACGAGCGAGCGCGAGGCGCTCGTGCTCTACGTCAACGGCAACTCGACCGCCGAGGTGGCGCGTCAGATGCACGTGCAGTACGAGACTGCGAAGACCTACCTGCGCCGCGTGCGCGAGAAGTACGCGCGCGCCGGCAGGCCCGCGAGCTCCAAGACCGACCTCATCCGACGAGCAGCAGAAGACGGGCACTTGCGCTGATGGCGAAGCTGTACTTCCGATACGGGGCGATGAACAGCGGCAAGAGCACCGCTCTGCTGCAGGCCGCCTACAACTACGAGGAGCGCGGGCAGAAGGTCCTGCTCGCCAAACCCCGCATCGACACCAAGGGCGACCAGCTCATCGTGTCGAGGCTCGGCGTCACGCGGGAGGTCGACTTCACGATCGGCCCCGACGACGACATCTACGCGCTCTTCCAGCGCGAGCGCGAGGCCGTCATCCGCTCCACCGGCCGCGACGTCGCGTGCCTCCTTCTCGACGAATCCCAGTTCCTGAGCCCCCAGCAGGTCGACGACCTCCTGCGCATCGCCATCCGCGAGAACATCCCCGTTCTCGCCTACGGCATCCGCACCGACTTCCAGACCGCCGCGTTCCCCGGCAGCCGACGCCTGCTGGAGGTCGCGCACTCGCTCGAGGAGCTCAAGACCATCTGCCGCTGCGGCCGCAAGGCCGTCTTCAACGCCCGCACCATCGGGGGCGTGTTCGTCTTCGACGGCGACCAGGTCGCGATCGACGGCGCGGATGTCACGTACGAGAGCCTGTGCGGAGCGTGCTACCTCGACGAGTCGGGCGACTCGCTCGCCTCGGGGTGGCGGGCGCCGGTGGCGCTCGGGAGTTCGGAGCTGGGGCCGGATCCGGACTTCGCGTAGGTCGTCGTCCTGCTTTGCGGGGCGGCTGCCGCGATGCGGCCGCCGTCCGCTGCGCGCGGCTTCGGAGCGCGGGCCCGCGACACTCCTGCTCGCGCAACCGGATTTGTCCCCATCGCACCGACGGCACAGCGCTGCGCGCTGCGCCATTACGGGCGACGTGGGCCCACCTGCTGGGTGCAGCTTCGCGTCCGAGATACCCCAGACCCAATGAGAAAGGGACCGCCCTCTGGGCGGTCCCTTTCTCATTCAGTCGGGGTAACAGGATTTGAACCTGCGGCCTCGTCGTCCCGAACGACGCGCGCTACCAAGCTGCGCCATACCCCGGTGCGCCGCGCGAGCGGCACCTCGTCAAGAATAGCCGATGTCGTCGGCCACGAGCGTCACGAGCACCGCCTCGGGCGGGCAGGCGAATCGGAAGGGCGCGAAGATCGAGTGCCCGAGGCCCGCCGAGACGTTCAGGAAGGCGGCTCGATGCGCGTGATGCCACATGCTCAGGCCCCGCGCTCGCTCGCGCGGAAGGTCGCAGTTGGTGACGATCGCGCCGAAACCGGGCAGCGCGACCTGACCGCCGTGGGTGTGGCCGGCGAAGATGACGTCGGCGGCCTGCGTCGTGAAGGCGTTGAGCACGCGCTGGTACGGAGCGTGCGTGACGCCGATCATGACCGCGGGGTCGTCGCTGTCGTCCTCGTCGAGCTCGCGCAGAGCATCCACGAGACCCGGGAGCACATCGAGGCGGTCCCAGCCCCGGTGCGCGTCGTTCGTGCCCATGAACTCCAGGATCGACCCGTTGATCGTGAGCTGCGCGACGTCGTTGTTGAGCGAGTGCCAGCCGAGGCGGTCGACGTACAGCCGCTCGAGGGCATCGATGTCGAGCCGGGTGGGCTCCGAGGCGTCCCGCGAGCCCGACGGGCCGGTCAGGTACGCGAGCGGATTCTTGAAGGTCGGCCCGAAGTAGTCGTTGGAGCCGTGGACGAAGACGCCGGGCACGCCGTCGAAGACCGACAGGGCCTCCTCGAGCGCGGGGAGGGCATCCACGTGGCCCATGCTGTCGCCCGTGTTGACGATGAGATCGGGCCTCAGGTCGGTGAGCGAGCGCACGAAGTCGATGCGGTCGAACTGCCACGGTGCAAGGTGGAGGTCGCTCAGGTGCAGAATCCGGATCGGGTCGGCTCCCGGGGAGAGCACGGGGACGGTCTCCCGGCGGAGGCCGTAGGCGCGGCGCTCGACCGCGGTGGCGTACACGGCGACGGCCGCCGCGGCCCCGAGGGCCGCGACGGCCGCGAGCCGCGCGCTACCCGCCACCGGGGTCCGGGGTCGGGGTCGGCGAGCCGCCGCCGCCCCCGCCTCCGCCGCCGTTGCCGCACTTGTCGCTCGCCACGCCGAGCGTGATGAGCGTGCTGCGGCTCGTCGACGTGCCGGCGGCCGGGCTCTGCGACTCGACGATGCCCTCGCGCGCGGGGTCGGCGCCGCCGTTGATCGGCACGCAGGAGGTCGCGATGTTGCTGAAGCCGGCGCCCTGCAGAGCCGCGCGGGCCTGGGCCTCGTCGTAGCCGGCGCTCGTGACGTCGGGGACCGTGGCGAGGTTGCCGTTGCTCAGCTGCACGCGCACGATCAGGCCGCGGCCGACGACGGAGCCGGGCGCAGGCGACGTGGCGGCCACCGTTCCCTGGGGCTGAGCCGAGTCGATCGTGTCGCCCTCGCCGTAGCGCAGACCGAGGCCCTCGAGGATGGCGCGCGCCTGCGACGGCGACTGCCCGATGAGGTTCGGGAGCTCGATGCCGCTACCGCGGATGAGACGCTGAGGCGGCTCCGGGAAGGCCGAGCCGCCGTACTGGGCGTTGGCGGCGCCGAGAATCTCGCGCATGATGCGGTGACGCAGCTCGCCGCCCCAGAAGCCCTCGGGGTTCTGGTACTGACGGATCCGGGCGTTGCCGACGATGTTGCCCACCCAGACCGCCGTGGCGAACTCGGTCGTCGACGTGATCACCCAGGTGTCCTTCGACTGGTCCGTCGTCCCCGTCTTGCCGATGATCGGCGTGCCGTCGAACGGGTTGCTCGCGACCGCGGTGCCGCCGTCGACCATCGTGTACCCCATCGCGAAGGAAGCGGCTGCGGCGACCTCGGGGTCGATGCCCTGATCGCACTTCGGCGTCTGCCCCGGGAGCTCCTCGCCCTCGCGCGTGACGAAGCGGTCGACCATGATCGGCTCGCAGTACTGGCCGCCGTTGGCGATGCCGGCGTACGCGGCGGCCATCGTCAGCGGGGCGATCTCGTTCGTGCCGAGCACCGAGGAGGGGTTGGTCTGCAGCTCGCCCCCGTCGGCGCGATGCACGCCGAGGTCGGCCGCGCGGTTGCGGATCTCGCACAGGTCGAGCTGCGTCGCCATCGACACGAAGGCCGAGTTCACGGAGCGTCGCGTCGCCTGGATCGGGTCCATGGAGCCCGCGGCGCCCTCGTCGTTGCCGAACTTGAAGGTCTGGCCGGGGTCGACGCCGTTGCAGGAGTCGGTGAAGGCCGAGAACGGATACTGGAAGGTCGAGGCGTCCACCACCTCGCGCAGCCCGCGCCCCTGGTTGAGCCACTCGATGAGGGTGAACATCTTGTAGGTCGAGCCCGGCTGGAACCCGCTCGAGCCGCCGTAGGCGCGGTCGGTGTTGAAGTTCACGGCCGTGTACTCGGGCCCGGGAGGAACCTCGCTGTTGTCGAAGAGCTTGTTCTGCGTCATCGTCAGGATCCGACCCGTGCCGGGCTCGACCGACACGGCGACGGCGCCGAGCTCGAGACGCGTCTCGCTGGCGGGCGCGTAGCGCAGCACGGCGTCGTACGCGACCTGCTGCAGGGACATGTTGAGCGTGGTGTAGACGTCGATGCCGCCGGTCTTCCAGGCGTCCAGCCGAGACTCGGCGTCGGCGCCGAGAGACTCGAAGTTGGCCACGTTGCGCACGACGTAGTCGCAGAAGAACCGCGCGTAGTCGTTCGCCGCGATGCAGCCGTTGCGCGGCGGGGTCGGGGTGACGAAGGCCTCATCGACGGGGATGGCGACCGCCTCGTCGTACTGGGCCTGCGTGATCATGTCGTAGGCGAGCATGTTGCCGAGGATGACGTCGCGGCGCTCCTGGTTGCCCGCGTAGTTGTCCGGCGTCTTGAGCGAGCGCGCGCCGGGCTCCTGGACGATCGCGATGAGGCTCGCCGCCTGGGCCAGGGTGAGATCGGCGGCGGTCGTGTTGAAGTACTCCTGCGCGGCGGCCTGGATCCCGTACGTGTTGCCGCCGAAGCCCGCGATGTTCAGGTAGGCGAGCATGATCTCGTCCTTCGTGAACTCCTTCTCGAGGTTGATCGCGAGCTTCGCCTCGTTGAGCTTGCGCTCCAGGCTCGACTCCTGGCACGAGTCGTACTCGGCGCGGAACGCCTCCTCGTCGGTGCCCTGGAGCTTGAGCGACTCCTGGATGCAGATGTTCTTCACGAGCTGCATGGTGAGCGTCGAGGCGCCGGACTCGATGCCGCCGGAGACGACGTTGCCGACGGCGGCGCGGATGACCGACTGCACGTCGACGCCGTTGTGCTCGTAGAAGCGGCGGTCCTCGCCGGCGAGAGTGGCGTCCTTGACGAAGTCGCTGACCTCCTCCCACGCCACCTCCTCGCGGTTCTGGGCGAAGACCGTGGCGATCGCCGTGTACCCCGCGGCGGGGTCGGCGGTCTTCTGCGCGTAGATCGTGTTGCGCTGCTGGAGCTCGTTGATCTCGATGTACTCGGGCAGGCTGTCGAAGATGCCGATGGTGTTGCTCGCGGCCATCCCCGTCAGCGCGATCGCGGGCGTGACCATGACGGTGGCGAGCACGCCGGCGATGACCGAGAGGCCGAGCATCCCGATGAAGGATCCGGCCCGCGTCGAGACCGGGCGATTCTGGGCAGACATAGACTCAAGGGTACGCGATGACCCTATGAGGAAGACCGAAGGACCCGACGATGACTCAATGGGAGTACACGACCACTCCGCTCCTCATCCACAGCACGACCGCGATCCTCAACAACTGGGGCGAGCAGGGCTGGGAGCTCGTGCAGATCGTCACCGGCCCCGAGGGCGGTCTCGTGGCCTACCTCAAGCGCCCCAAGGCGGCGTGAGATGAGCCGCATCGACGCGCGTCTCGCCGAGCTCGGGCTGAGCATCCCCGCCCTCGCCAAGCCGGTCGCCGCCTACGTGCCCGCGACGATCTCGGGTCACCTCGTCTTCACCGCCGGCCAGCTGCCGTTCGTCGACGGCGCGCTGCCGGCGACCGGCAAGGTCGGCGACGCGGTCTCGGCAGAGGATGCGGCCGGCTATGCCGGCCGGTGCGTCCTCAACGCGCTCGCGGCGGTGCAGAGCGTCATCGGCTCGCTCGACCGGTTGACGCGCATCGTCAAGGTCACGGGCTTCGTCGCCTCGACCCCCGACTTCACCGGCCAGCCCGCCGTGCTGAACGGCGCGAGCACCCTGCTCGGCGAGATCTTCGGCGATGAGATCGGCGCGCACGCCCGCAGCGCCGTCGGCGTCGCCGTTCTGCCGCTCGACGCCCCCGTCGAGGTCGAGCTCGTCGTCGAGTTCGCCTAGGCGGCGCCCACGACGAGAAACGGGGCCCCCGCCTGGCAGGGGCCCCGTTCGTCGTGATCGGCGGCCGCGCGGCCGCCGACGGTCTCAGCGCATCGTGTCCGTGATGACGGTGATGACGGTCGAGTCGGTGAGCGTGGTCGTGTCGCCGATCTCGCGACCCTCGGCGACGTCGCGCAGGAGCCGCCGCATGATCTTGCCCGAGCGCGTCTTCGGCAGCTCGGCGACGACGAAGATCTCGCGCGGTCGCGCGATGGCCCCGATCTGCTCGGCGACGTGCGCGCGCAGCTGCTGGCTCGCCTCGGTCGCCGAGATGTCCTTCGCCTTCTTCGAGCGGAGGATCACGAACGCCACGACCGCCTGACCGGTCGTGTCGTCGCTCGCGCCGACGACGGCCGCCTCGGCGACGATCGGGTGCGAGACGAGCGCCGACTCGATCTCCATCGTCGACAGCCGGTGGCCCGAGACGTTCATGACGTCGTCGACACGGCCCAGCAGCCAGACGTCGCCGTCCGCGTCGAGGTGCGCGCCGTCGCCGGCGAAGTACTTGTCGCCGAACTTCGACCAGTAGGTCTCCTGGAACCGCTCGGGGTCGCCCCAGATGCCGCGCAGCATGCTCGGCCAGGGCTCGGTGACGACGAGCAGACCGCCCGCCTCCTTGCCGACGTGGGTGCCGTCCTCGTCGAGAACGTCGATCGAGATGCCCGGCATGGGCACCTGCGCCGACCCGGGCTTGGTCGTCGTGACGCCCGGCAGCGCGCTGATCATGATGGCGCCCGTCTCCGTCTGCCACCAGGTGTCGACGATCGGGGTCTTCCCCCCGCCGATGATCTCGCGGTACCAGATCCACGCCTCCGGGTTGATCGGCTCGCCGACCGAGCCGAGCACGCGCAGGCTCGACAGGTCGTAGGCGAGCGGGATCTCGCGGCCGGCCTTCATGAACGAGCGGATGGCCGTGGGCGCCGTGTAGAAGATGGTCACGCCGTACTTCTGGATGATCTCCCACCACCGGCCCGGGTGCGGCGTATCGGGAGTGCCCTCGTACATGACCTGAGTCGCGCCGTTCGCGAGCGGGCCGTAGACCATGTACGAGTGGCCCGTCACCCAGCCCACGTCGGCGGTGCACCAATAGACGTCGGTCTCGGGCTTGAGGTCGAAGACGCTGCGGTGCGTGAAGGCGGTCTGCGTCAGGAAGCCGCCGCTGGTGTGCAGGATCCCCTTGGGACGGCCCGTGGTACCGCTGGTGTAGAGGATGAACAGCGGGTTCTCGGCCTCGAAGCCCTGCGCCTCGTGCTCGGGCGATGCCGCGGCCATCGCCTCGTGCCACCAGAGGTCGCGGCCGTCCTGCCACTCGACCTCGTTCTCGCCGCGCCGCACGACGACGACCGTCGTCACGTCGGTCTCGGCGGCCGCGAGGGCGGAGTCGACGGCGTGCTTGAGCGGGAAGACCTTGCCCTTGCGCCAGCCGCCGTCGGCGGTGATGACGAGCTTGGCGTCGGCATCCTCGACGCGGGCGCGGATGCTCTCGGCGCTGAAGCCGCCGAAGATGACGGAGTGGATCGCGCCGAGGCGGGCCACGGCGAGCATCGAGATGACGGCCTCGGGGATCATCGGCAGGTAGATCGCGACGCGATCGCCCTGGCCGACGCCGAGGTCGGCGAGCATGTTCGCGGCGCGCTTCACCTCGGCCGTGAGCTCGGCGTAGGTGATGGTTCGGCTGTCGCCCGGCTCGCCCTCCCAGTGGATGGCGACGCGGTCGCCGTTGCCCGCCTCGACGTGACGGTCGAGGCAGTTGTAGGCGACGTTGAGCTCGCCGTCGTGGAACCAGCGGGCGAACGGCGGGTTCGACCAGTCGAGGGTCTGGGTGAACGGCGTGTGCCAGTGCAGCTCGCGGGCCTGGTCGGCCCAGAAGCCGAGGCGGTCCGCCCGCGCCCGCTCGTAGAGCTCGGGGCCGGCGACCGCGTGGGCGGTGAAGTCGGGGTCCGGCGCGAAGCGCCGCTCCTCGTGCAGGAGGCTGTCGATCGAAGTCGTGGACATCGTCATCCTTGGTCGATGTGCGTAACAGGCCTGGACTGCCGCAACGCTGAGGTGGTCGACCGCCATCCTATTCACCGGCGAGGCGGTCGCCACGGCTCGGGCCCGTCCTGCGACGAACGCGCGCGATCCGGCGACGAGCGGGCTCATCCGCGCCTCCGATCCCCGCTCGTCCCGGTCCGCGAGCTCCACCGATCGGGGCTGCGGCTCCCGTCGGTCGGGGGCCCGATCGTGCCCCCGACCGGGGGTCGGCACTTTGGGGGACAATTCGGGGTCGGAAACTCTTGACGCACGGGTGCGCTGTCGTAGACTGATCCCTGTCAGCAGCAAGACTGACTTGAGCAGCACGGCTACGATTCCCCCCAATCGCGTGCTGCTGAGGCGGCGCCCATTTCCCCCCAAAGTTGGGCGCCGCCCCCCAAACTCCGCACGACACAGCTCGACGAACGGCTCCTCCCCACGAGGAGCCGTTCGTTCTTTCTCCCCTCGTGCGGGTCGGAGCCGGCCTCCGCGGTCGCGCGTCCGGCGAGGATCGGGCGATGCACCGCGCGCCGTTCGTCCCCCGAGATCCTCGTCGCCCGACAGAGGGGGAGGGCCCTTCCGGACCTGTCCCGATCCCCCGTGAGCTCGACGCGGACCTGCGCGCGATCCTCGGCCCCCTGGCCCGCGCCGTCGAGGACGACGCGACGACCGACGTCTTCGTCACGGGCGACGGGGCGGTGTGGCGCGATGCCGGGGCGGGCGTGCACCGCGTGCCGGGCATCCGCCTCGATGCCACGGCGGCCAGGGAGCTCGCCGTCCGCCTCATCGAGCACGGCGGACGGCACATCGACGAGGCGACGCCCTGCGCCGACGTGCGCATCGGCGACGGCATGCGCGTGCACGCCGCACTCCCGCCGATCGCATGGGCGGGGCCGGCGCTGTCGATCCGGCTGCCGCGATCGCGTCCGGTGACCCTGGCGGACTCGGGGCTCGCCCCCGCGGTCGTCGACGCCCTGCGCGGTGCGCTCTCCGATCGCCGCACGGTGCTCGTCACGGGCGCGACCGGAAGCGGGAAGACGACGCTGCTTGCGGCCTGGCTCTCCGAGGCCGCCCCGACCGAGCGGATCGTCGTCATCGAGGACGTCGCGGAGGCGCGCATCCGGCACCCCCACGTCGTCGGTCTCGAGTGCCGGCAGGCGAACCTCGAGGGTGCCGGCGAGGTCGATCTCGCCCGGCTCGTGCGCGAGGCGCTCCGGATGCGCCCCGATCGGCTCGTGGTGGGGGAGTGCCGGGGTGCGGAGGTGCGCGAGTTCCTCGCCGCGCTCAACACCGGGCATCGCGGAGGGGCGGGGACCCTCCACGCCAACTCTCTCGCCGACGTGCCGAGCCGTCTCGAGGCGGTGGGCATGATCGCGGGCCTCGACCCGCTCGCCCTCGCGCGCCAGGCGCTCAGCGGCATCGACCTGGTCGTGCACCTCGCGCGCGCGCTCGGAGGCGCGCGGACCGCGGAGCTCGGCCGGTTCCGGCTGGACGGGCGGGAGCGCCTCGCGATCGAGCCGCTCCCGCCCGAGCCGCTCTCTCGTCGGCAGCTCTCCGATCCAGCCGGGGTCAGAGCATGACGGAGGAGTCGGACGCCCTCGCGAGCCATGTCCACCGACTGGCGGTCCTCGTCGGCGCCGGCATCGCGCCCGCGTCGGCGTGGAGGCACGTCGCCGGTGCGGCCCACCCGCCGGACCGGGCACTCGACGCGATCGTGCACGGCGTCGACGCGGGCGCGCCGCTGTCGGAGTCTCTCGCCGCGGTCGCGCGCGAGCACGGAGCGAGGTGGCGGGCGCTCGCGGCGGCCTGGTCGGTCGCGTCCATCAGCGGCGCGCCGCTGGCTCCGGCGCTCACCGCGTTCGCCCAGGCCGTGCGCGATCGCACGGCCGCCCAGCGCGACATCGAGGTGGCGCTCGCCGGCCCGCGGGCGACCGCCCGCATCGTCCTCGCCCTGCCCCTCGTCGCCGTCGGTCTCGCCCTGCTGGCCGGCGCCGACCTCGCGGCGAGCCTCGCGCATCCGATCGGTGTCGCGAGCATCGCGACGGGTCTCGCTCTCGGGGTGCTCGCACGGGTCTGGATGAGACGGATGCTCCGCGCGGCCTCGCCGCCTCCGCCGACCATCGGCCTGCCCCTCGACCTCCTCGCCGTCGCGGCCGCCGGAGGCGGCTCGCCCGAGGCCGCCCGCGAGACCGTGCTGCGGGCGCTCGTCGAGGCGCAGCTCCTCCCGCCGCGAGGCGACCGCGCGCAGGAGGCCGACGCGCTCGGTCGGCTCGTCGAGCTCTCCCGCCGGTCCGGCGCGCCGCTCGGAGCGCTCGCCCGCGCCGAAGCCGCGGAGGCCCGCGCCGCCGAGCGCGCTCGGGCACGACGATCGGCGGAGGAGCTGGCCGTGAGGCTCATGCTCCCGCTCGGCGTCTGCGTCCTTCCCTCCTTCCTCTGCCTGGGCGTGGTGCCGATGCTCGTCGGACTCCTCTCCTCCACAGCGGGGGCGGGGTCATGAGCTTCGCCGTTCTGCCGCTCGGGGCCGCCGAGCGAGCGGCGCTCGCCGCACACTGGTTCCGGTTCGTGCCCCCGACCGCGATCACCTCTCACGGTGATCGCACCGACCCGAAAGGCGCGACCACCATGTCCCGCAGCCACTCCTCTCTTATGCAGCTCACGACCGCGGGCGGCGCGATCCCGCCGCACCGCGCGTCGGGGCTCCGCTCGCCCGCGCGGCAGCGCGCGTCGCTCGCGGCCGCGCTCCGCTCCGATGACCGCGCGCCGCGCGCGCTCTCGATCGCCGATGATCGCGGCGCGGCGACCGCCGAGTACGCCATCGCGACGATGGCCGCCGTCGGATTCGCGAGCCTCTTGGTCGTCATCATGCGCAGCGACGAGGTGCGGGGCATCCTCACCGACATGGTGCGCACCGCCCTGACCTTCGGCGGATGACCCGGACGCGCCGGGATCGCGGAGCGGTGACCGCCGAGGTCGCGATCGCCCTCCCCGCCGTCGTCCTCGTCCTCGTCGCCTCGATCCACGGGCTCACCGCCGCGACGACCCTGATGCGCGCGCAGGATGCGGCGGCGGACGCGGCGCGATCCGTCGCGAGGGGCGAGTCCGCGGCGGCGGCCGCGGGCCAGGTCGTCGGCGCGCTCCCGGGCGGACGGCTCAGGACCGAGCTCTCGGGCGATCTCGTCTGCGCGACGGTCGTCGTGCGCCCGCGCATCCTCGGCGTCCCGATCGCGCTCGACGCCCGATCGTGCGCGCTCGCCGGGGGCCGCTGATGGCGGGCGCGCCGCTCGTGGTCGGCCTCCTCGCGGTCGTGGCGCTGGGCGGCGGGGGCATGACGCTCGCGAGCACCGCCCTGGCCGAGTCGCAACGGCTCGCGGGCGTCGCCGACGCCGCGGCCCTCGGGGGAGGGGACGCGCTCCTCGGGTGGGTGCCCGGGCCGCCGTGCGCCGTCGCCGAGCGCGTCGCCGAGGCCAACGGAGCAGGCCTGTCCGGGTGCCGGGTCGAGGGGCTCGAGATCGTCGTCTCGGTCTCCGGAACGACCGCGGGGATCCCCGTCCAGAGGTCCGCGCGCGCCGGGCCGCCGCGATCGTGAGCGGCCGCCCGTGGGGCGACGGCCTCGACAACCTGTGTATGGTGTGCCTGACCGCGGCATGCGAGCCGCAGCGACCGCCGGGGTGCGGAGACATCCCCCCGGACGCCCCCGAGATCGAGGAGTACCGTGCCGAGCACGAAGAAGCTGGTCATCGTCGAGTCGCCCGCGAAGGCGAAGACGATCGGCAAGTACCTGGGCGAGGGCTACGAGGTGCAGGCCTCGGTCGGCCACGTGCGCGACCTCATCGAGCCGAAGAACCTCCCGGCCGAGCTCAAGAAGGGCCCGCTTGGCAAGTTCTCGATCGACGTCGACAACGGCTTCGAGCCCTACTACGTCGTCTCCGACGAGAAGAAGCGCGTCATCGCCGACCTCAAGAAGGCGCTCAAGAGCGCCGACGAGCTCTTCCTCGCCACGGATGAGGACCGCGAGGGCGAGGCCATCGCGTGGCACCTGCTCCAGGTGCTCAAGCCCTCCGTGCCGGTCAAGCGCATGGTGTTCCACGAGATCACCCCCGAGGCGATCGCGCGCGCGACCGAGTCCACCCGCGAGCTCGACACGGCGCTCGTCGACGCCCAGGAGACCCGGCGCATCCTCGACCGTCTCTACGGCTACGAGGTCAGCCCCGTCCTGTGGCGCAAGGTCGGCCCCGGGCTCAGCGCGGGCCGCGTCCAGTCGGCCGCGACGCGACTCGTCGTCGACCGCGAGCGCGAGCGCCTCGCGTTCGTCGCCGCTCAGTACTGGGACCTCGACACCACCCTCTGCCCCGTCGGGGCCGAGACGGCCTTCACCGCGCGTCTCACGCGCCTCGCGGGCGATAAGGTCGCGAGCGGCCGCGACTTCGACGACCGCGGTGCGCTCAAGGGCTCCGGCACGGTCGCGCTCGACGAGGCGACGGCGACGGCGCTCGCCGAGGCCCTCCGCGCGCCCGACGTCGCGGTCACGGTGACGAAGGTCGAGTCGAAGCCCTACACGCGGCGTCCAGCCGCGCCGTTCACGACCTCGACGCTGCAGCAGGAGGCCGCGCGCAAGCTGCGCTTCACCGCGCGCCAGACGATGTCGGTCGCGCAGTCGCTCTACGAGAACGGCTATATCACCTACATGCGCACCGACTCCTCGTCGCTGTCGCAGCAGGCCATCGCCGCCGCCCGCTCGCAGGCGTCGTCGCTCTACGGCGCCGACAGCATCCCCGACAAGCCCCGCGTCTACGCCAGCAAGTCGAAGAACGCGCAGGAGGCTCACGAGGCCATCCGCCCCGCGGGCGACACCTTCCGCACGCCCAGCGCGCTCGAGGGCATGCTCCGCGGCAACGACTGGAAGCTCTACGACCTGATCTGGAAGCGCACCATCGCGAGCCAGATGGCGGATGCCCGCGGCCAGACCGCGTCGGTCGCGATCCAGGCGGGCCCGCTCTCCGCTCCGGCGCAGGCCGGCGCCCTCGCCGAGTTCGCGGCGAGCGGCACCGTCATCACCTTCCGCGGCTTCCTCGCCGCGTACGAGGAGGGCCGCGATGAGGAGCGCGACGCGGAGAAGAGCTCCGACACCGCCGAGGCCAAGCTGCCGCCGCTCGTCGAGGGCCAGAACCTGACGGTGCAGGACGTCGAGGCCAAGGGCCACGAGACCAGCCCGCCCCCGCGCTACACCGAGGCGAGCCTCGTCAAGGCGCTCGAGGAGCGCGGCATCGGCCGCCCGTCGACCTACGCCGCGATCATCTCGACGATCGTCGACCGCGGGTACGTCACGCCGCGCGGCACCGCCCTGGTGCCGAACTGGATCGCCTTCTCGGTCGTCCGCCTTCTGGAGGAGAACTTCGCCGACCTCGTCGAGTACGACTTCACCGCCGAGATGGAGGCCGACCTCGACCGCATCGCCAACGGCGAGGCCGACCGCACCGACTGGCTGAAGGGCTTCTACTTCGGCGACGCCCACCAGCCGGGCCTCCGCCCCGTCATCGACAACCTCGGCGACATCGACGCGAAGACCCTCAACTCGATGCCGATCACCGATGCGATCACCCTGCGCATCGGCAAGTACGGCCCCTATCTCGAGGTCGCCGAGGAGGGATCCGAGACGCCCCGGCGCGTGAACCTCCCGGAGGACCTCGCCCCCGACGAGCTCACCCCCGCCAAGGCCCAGGAGCTCATCGACGCCCCCGTCGTCGGCGACCGCGTGCTCGGCATCAACCCCGAGAACGGCAAGCAGGTCGTGGCGAAGGACGGCCGCTTCGGCCCCTACGTGACCGAGGTCGACCCCGAGCCCGAGGTGCCCGCCGAGCCCGCGGCCGCCGAGCCGGTCGTCGACCCCGCCACGGGCGAGGTCGTCGAGCCGCCCAAGAAGCGCGCCCCCGCGAAGAAGAAGGCCGCTGCGGAGAAGCCGCGCACGGCATCCCTCTTCAAGGACATGGACCCGGCGACGGTCGACTTCGAGACCGCGATGAAGCTCCTCGCCCTCCCGCGCGAGGTCGGGATCGACCCGGAGTCGAGCGAGCCCATCACCGCGCAGAACGGCCGCTACGGCCCGTACCTGAAGAAGGGCACCGACACCCGGTCGCTCGACAGCGAGGATCAGATCTTCGAGATCGACCTCGACGGCGCCCTCGCCAAGTTCGCCGAGCCCAAGTACGGGGCCCGTCGCGCATCGAGCGCGCTCAAGGAGTTCGACGCCGACCCCGTGAGCGGCAAGCAGATCAAGGTGAAGGACGGCCGCTTCGGCCCGTACGTCACCGACGGCGAGACGAACGCGACCATCCCGCGCGGCGAGGACGTCGAGGCGGTCGACTTCGACCGAGCGGTGCAGCTGCTCGCCGACAAGCGAGCCAAGGGGCCGGCCAAGAAGCCCGTCAAGCGCGCCTCCGCGAAGAAGCCCGCCGCCAAGCGCACGACCGCCGCCAAGAAGAAGTAGCCGGCATGACCGGCCTCTTCCTGACGTTCGAGGGCGGCGACGGCTCGGGCAAGTCCACGCAGTCCGCCCTTCTGACCGAATGGCTGACCGGGCGGGGCGAGACTGTCGTCCACGCGCGCGAGCCCGGGGGCACCGAGCTCGGGCTCGAGCTGCGCGAGATCATCCTTCACCGGCGCGGGTACATGGCGCCGCGGGCCGAGGCGCTGCTGTACGCCGCCGACCGCGCGCACAATATCGCGACCGTCGTGCGGCCCGCGCTCGAGCGCGGCGAGGTCGTCATCCAGGATCGCTACCTCGACTCCTCGGTCGCCTATCAGGGCGCCGGTCGCGTGCTCTCGACGACCGAGGTCCGCGACCTGTCGCTCTGGGCGACGGAGGGGCTGCTGCCGCACCTCACGGTGCTCCTCGACCTCGACCCCGCGCGCGGGCGCGAGCGGCTCGACGCGAGCCGCACCCGGTACGACCGGCTCGAGGCCGAGGCCGCCGTCTTCCACGAGCGCGTCCGCGACGCGTATCTCGCCCTCGCGCGAGACGAGCCCGATCGCTTCCTCGTGCTCGACGCGACCGAGGCGGTCGAGGCGCTGCAGGAGCGCATCCGTGCCCGGGTGTCCGATGTGCTCGATACCCTGACCGCATGACGGGCTGGGACGACCTCACCGGGCAGGAGGCGGCCATCGCGCTGCTGCGCTCGGCGGCGAGCGACCCTGCGTCGATGACGCACGCGTGGCTCATCACAGGGCCGCCCGGCTCCGGTCGGTCGAACCTCGCGTTCGCCTTCGCGGCCGAGCTCCTGACGCCCGAGCCCTCGGCCGCGGCGAGGACCGCCGCCCAGGTCGCGGCGCGCACGCACCCCGACCTCGCCGTGCTCGCGACCGAGCGGGTCATCATCTCCATCGAGGAGGTGCGCCAGCTCGTCTCGCAGAGCCAGTATTCGCCGAGCGTCGCCCCTTACCGCGTGATCATCGTCGAGGACGCCGATCGGATGAGCGAGCGCACCTCGAACGTGCTGCTCAAGGCGCTGGAGGAGCCCCCGCCGCGCACGGTGTGGATCCTCTGCGCGCCGAGCGCCGCCGACCTCATCCCGACCATCCGCTCCCGCGTGCGCGCGGTCCGCCTGCGCGTGCCGAGCGTGCGCGAGGTCGCTGACCTGCTCGAGCGCCGCGACGGCGTCGACGCCGCGCTCGCCGAGCGCGCCGCCCGCGAGGCGCAGAGCCACATCGGGATGGCCCTCCGCCTCGCGACGGACGCCGAGGCCCGCGAGCGGCGGGCCCGCACCCTCGAGCTCGCGCTCGGGGTGTCGAGCGTCTCCCGCGCGGTGCTCGCGGCGGAGCAGCTCGTCTCCCTCGCCACCGACGACGCTAAGGCTTTCACCGCCGAGCGCGAGGCCCTCGAGCGCGATGCCGCCCTCCGCTCGCTCGGTCTCGACCCCGGCGGCGCCATCCCTCCCGCCATGCGCGGGGCGCTCAAGGCGCTCGAGGAGGACCAGAAGCGCCGGGCGACCCGCTCGGTGCGCGACGGCATCGACCGGGTCCTCGTCGACCTGCTCTCGCTCTACCGCGACCTGCTGCTGCTGCAGCTGGAGGCCGGCGTCGAGCTCGTCAACGAGTCGCAGCGAGCCCGGCTGGAGGAGGCCGCGCGCTCGAGCTCGCCCGAGCAGTCGCTCGCCGCGCTCGACGCCATCGGGCAGGCCCGCCGTCGGGTCGAGGGCAACACCCCGCCGGTGCTCGCCCTCGAGGCCATGCTGATCACGGCCAGCGGGCGGGTGCCCGCGTTAGGCTCGCCCGCGTGAGGACCCGAACCCGCCTATCCGCCGTCGCCCTCCCTCTGGTCGCGGTTCTCGCGCTCTCCGGCTGCGTGCCGACCTGGCTGAGCGGCCTCACCGGCCAGGACACCTCGACGCCCACCGGCGAGGAGGTCGAGGCCGCGCTCGAGCCCTACTACCGTCAGGCGCTCGTCTGGGAGCGCTGCGGGGGCGGGGCGCAGTGCGCGACGGCGATCGCCCCTCTCGACTGGGACGACCCGGGCGCCGGCGACGACATCGAGCTCGCGCTCGTGCGCTACCGCGCGACCGACGAGGCTCAGGGGTCGCTCTTCGTCAACCCCGGCGGCCCCGGCGCCTCGGGCTTCGACTTCGTGCGCGACAGCGTCGACTTCGCGGTGAGCGAGCGCCTGCGCGCGAACTTCGACGTCATCGGGTGGGACCCTCGCGGCGTGGGACGCTCCTCGGCCGTGACCTGCTTCACCGACCCGGCCGACATGGACGAGTTCATCTACGGCGTGCCGGAGGCCGAGCCCGAGACCCCCGAGTGGGTCGCCGAGGTCGAGCGGAGCGCGCAGCGCTTCGTCGACGCGTGCGCCGAGAACACCGGCCCGCTGCTCGAGCACGTCGACACCGACTCCACGGTGCGCGACCTCGACATGCTGCGCGCGGTGGTCGGCGACGAGGCGCTCAACTACTTCGGCTACTCGTACGGCACGGAGATCGGCGCCCGCTACGCCGACCGCTTCCCCGATCGCGTCGGCCGGCTGGTGCTCGACGGCGCCACCGACCCGACGACGACCCAGTTCGAGGTCGTCCTGGCCCAGTCGATCGGCTTCGAGGCCGCGCTCACGACCTACCTGACCGAGTGCTCCGCCGCGGCGAGCTGCCCGTTCCCGACCGACACGACCGCCGCTCTCGCGATCGTCGAGCAGCTGTACCAGCAGCTCGAGGCCGATCCCATCCCGGCCGCCGACGGGCGCCTGTTCACCGACTCGGTGCTCGACATCGCGGTCGCCACGGCCCTCTACGACGAGGCCTCGTGGGAGTTCCTGAGCCAGATGTTCACCGAGCTGCGCACGGGCGTCGTCGAGACGGGCTTCCTCCTCGCCGACTTCTACTACGGGCGCGAGAACGGCGAGTACGTCGACAACTCGCTCGAGGCCTTCATCGCGATCAACTGCCTCGACTACCCCGTCGAGCGCGACCCGGAGACGATCGTGGAGCAGAACGCCGCGATCGCCGAGGCGGCTCCCGTGACCTCAGACCCGAGCATCCTGGGCGACGTGGTGTGCCAGAGGTGGCCGTTCGCCTTCGAGGGGCAGCTCGGTCCGGTGAGCGCCGAGGGCGCCCCGCCGATCCTCGTCGTCGGCACCACGGGCGACCCCGCGACCCCCTACGTCTGGGCCGAGGCGCTCGCCTCCCAGCTCGACAGCGGCGTGCTGCTGACCTACGACGGCGAGGGCCACATCGCCTACGACGAGGGCGACCCGTGCATCAACGAGCTCGTGGACGACTACTTCGTGACTGGGGCGGTGCCCGCGCGCGATCCCGTCTGCGCGGGCTGAGCGCACCGAGCTGCCGCTCGCCCCGCCGCCACGGCGCCGCCCGGTGCGAACGGCGCCCTCCGGATGGGCTAGACTCCATAGCCGTGTCCCGGTGAGAGCCGTGCACGCCGCCTTAGCTCAGTCGGCAGAGCGATTCACTCGTAATGAATAGGTCGTGGGTTCGATTCCCACAGGCGGCCCCACCTCCCATCCAGCTCCGGCCCGCTCGCGATCGGAACCGCGATCGCTCGCAGTGCGACGGTGCAGCCCTGCGCGTGGCCGGTCGCGTTCGGGTGGAACGCGTCGTACTCCGCCTCGCCGCCGCCGGGCTCGCCGCCTCGCGGTCGGAACCCGCAGCCCCCCGAAGGGGGGTGGACGGGAGCCGCGTCCGCGAGCGGCCGCCCGATGCGCGACGATGGGACAGTGGATCAGGGTGAGGACGACGCCGGCATCGGGTCGAGGGCGTCGTCCGACCCGCCGAGCACCCCGGTCTCGGCCCTCCGCCGGACCGTGCTGACCGTCGCGGTCCTCAACCTCGCGTACTTCTTCGTCGAGGGGGGAATCGCCGTGGCCATCCGGTCGGTCTCGCTCCTCGCCGACAGCGTGGACTTCCTGGAGGACACCGCGGTCAACCTCCTCATCGCGCTGGCCCTGGGCTGGACGCTCGCGGCGCGAGCGGCGGTCGGCCGCGCGCTCGCGGTCATCATCCTCATCCCCGCGGTCGCCGTCGTCGTCCAGCTCGTGCTGAAGGTCGGCGAGCCGGAGGCTCCGGGCGTCGTGCCCCTCATCCTCACCGCGGCCGGCGCGGCGGTCGTGAACCTGATCGCGGCCCTCCTGCTCGCCCGCATCCGCGCCTCCTCGGGCGCGATGGGCCGCGCCGCGTGGCTCGCCGCGCGCAACGACGTCGTGGTCAACCTCGCGATCATCCTCATGGCGCTCATCACGCTCGCGGTCGGCACGGGCTGGCCCGACATCGTGCTCGGGGCGCTCATCATCGCCCTCAACGGCCGGGCCGCTCTCGAGGTGTGGCGGCTGGCCGGCGAGGAGTCGCTCGCGGCCCGCGCTCTCGCGGGGGAGGACCCCGATGTCGACTGAGCCCCGCCACGCCCTCCTCGTCGCGGTCGCCAGCGTCGCCACGGTGATCGCCGGACTCGGCGTCGCCGCGCAGCACCGCGTCAACGGCGAGCTCGGCCAGGTGATCGGCGACGGGTTCACCGCCGCGATCATCTCCTTCTCCACCGGCCTCGTGATCCTGCTCGTCGCCTCGGCGGCCTCACCGCGCGCTCGCGCCGCCTTCCGCGCGATCCGTCCGCTCGTCGCGTCGGGCGAGCTGCGGGGGTGGATGCTCCTGGGCGGGCTCGGCGGAGCATTCCTGGTGCTCGGCCAGAGCCTTGTCGCGGGCATCCTCGGGGTCGCGATCTTCACGGTCGCGACGGTGACCGGTCAGACGGCGATGGGTCTCTGGATCGACGCCACCGGCTTCGCGGGGGGTCGCCGCGCCCCCGTGACGCCGCAGCGGCTCATCGGCACGGTTCTCACGCTGGCCGCGGTCGTCGTCGCCGTCGCGCCCGAGATCGGCGGCCAGGTCCCCGTCGCCGCTCTCGTGCTGCCGCTCCTCGCGGGCCTCGGTGTCGGCGCCCAGGCCGCGGTCAACGGGCGCGTCCGCGTCGCGACGGACTCGCCGATCGCCGCGACGACCATCAACTTCATCGTCGGCACCGCGGCGCTCGCGGTCGTGACGGGTGTCCACCTGCTGATCTCGGGGCTGCCCGCGTCGTTGCCGACCGACCCCGTGCTCTACCTCGGCGGGGCGATCGGGGCGGGCTTCATCGCGATCCAGACGATCACGGTCGCGCGGATCGGCGTGCTCGTGCTCGGGCTCTGCCTCGTCATGGGCCAGCTCATCGGCGCCCTCGTGCTCGATCTCGTCGCCCCGATCGGCGTCCCGACGACCGCCTCGACGGCGATCGGCGCGGCCCTCACCCTCGTCGGCGTGCTCGTGGCCGCCATCCCCGCCCGCCGACGCCGCGGTCGGGCCGCGCCGGCGACCGTCGAGCGGTAGGGGCGGGTCCGCGACTCCTGGGCGCTCCTACGCCTCGTCGTTCGCCTGGAAGTCGAGCGCGAGCGAGTTCATGCAGTAGCGGTCGCCCGTGGGCGTGCCGAAGCCGTCGGGGAAGACGTGGCCCAGGTGCGAGCCGCAGTTGGCGCAGCGGACCTCGGTGCGCACCATGCCGAGCGATGTGTCCTCGAGCAGCTCGACCGCCTCGGGACGCACCGACTCGTAGAAGCTCGGCCAGCCGCAGCCGGAGTCGAACTTGGTGCCCGCGACGAACAGTTCGGCGTGGCAGGCGCCGCACGTGTAGATGCCGGAGCGGCTCTCGTCGAGCAGCTCTCCCGTCCAGGCGCGCTCGGTACCGGCCTGCCGCAGCACCTGGTAGCGCTCCTCGCCGAGCTCCTCGCGCCACTGCTCCTCGGTCTTCTGGACGGCGTACGTGCCGGTCTGCTGCTCGGTCATCGTGTCTCTCCTCCTCGCCCCGCAGGGCGGTACGTCACCTCTCATTAAACTCGACGCCGCGGCGGACTCTTCCCCGATCCAGCGTTCCTGGAGCCAGATGACGCCCGATGACGCGTTCGAGATCGTCGCTCTGCGCACGAGCGTCTTCTCCCTCGAGCAGCGCATCGACGAGGAGGAGCTCGACGCGCGCGACCGCGATGAGTCCACGCTGCACGTCTGGATCCGCGACGACGCCGGGGTGGCGAGCTCTCTGCGCGTGCTCGAGAACGACGAGCCCCGTCCCGGTGACGCGGATGCCCGGCGCCTGATCGGCCGCGTCGTCACCCGCGCCGACCGCCGCGGGCGGCTTCGCACCCTACAGGACGAGCACTTCGAGGCGGGCATCCCGCACATCGGGATGCGGCGCGCGCCGACCGCCTGATCGCGCCGCATCTGCCAGGATTCGAGCGTGATCTCGACCGCCGAGAGGTACCGCCGCTTCGCCCGCGAGGCCGCTCCGCGCTCGCCGATCTACGCAGCGTGGTCGGAGGCGATCGCGGGCGACGACGAGCTTCTCGCCCTCATCGACACGCTGCCCGTCGCCGATCGGCAGCCCGTGCTCGTGCTCACGGCGGCACGTTTCACCGGCCTGAGCCCGCGCGGCGACGTGCGCACGTGGCTCGAGGGGGAGTGGGACGCCGTCGCCGCCGTCGCCCGCGCCCGCGCGACGCAGACCAACGATCCGCGGCGCACGGGCCCGCTCATCGCGGCGCTGCAGGGCATCTCCGGGCCCATCGCGCTCCTCGAGGTCGGAGCCTCCGCGGGGCTCGGCCTCCTCGCCGATCGCTACAGCCACGTCTTCGCCGGGCCGTCCGGTGAGCGCCGCATCGACCCGCTCGACGGTCCGTCGAGCCTCGAGCTGCGGTGCGAGCTCGGCGCGGGCGTGCCGCTCCCGGGACGGATGCCCGACATCGTCTGGCGCGCCGGTCTCGACCGCAGCCCCCTCCGCCTCGATCGCGCCGACGACGAGCGCTGGCTGCGCACCCTCGTGTGGCCCGAGGAGCGGGCGCGAGCGGCGCAGCTCGACGCGGCGATCGGCATCGCGCGCGAGCATCCGCCGCATCTCGTCGCCGCCGACGCGGTCGACGGGGTCGCCGCGCTCGCCGCCCACGCGCCCGCCGACGCGACGCTCGTGGTGTGGAGCCCGGCCGTGCTCGTGTACCTCGCGCCCGCCGAGCGCGACCGCTTCGCGCGCACGGTCGCGGGTCTTCCCGGGAACTGGATCTCGCTCGACGGCCGGCGCGTGCTCGCCGGGGTGGGCGAGCGCGCCGACGAGAGCCTGCCGGGCGCCGACGGCGACTTCCTGCTCAGTCGCGACGGGCATCCGCTCGCCGTCGTCAGCCCGCACGGCGAGCGCATCGACAGGTGGGCCGCTCGCGACTGAGTCGGGAGCGCGCGTCACGAGCGACGACGGGCCGCCGCGGGCCTACCATGCGAGCGTGACCACCGTGCCCGACGCCGACCGCATCGCGAGCGTGCTCGAGTTCGAGCGGCGCTGGTGGGGGGCCGCGTCGGGCCGCAAGGAGGTCAGGATCCGCCAGGAGTTCGGCTGGAGCCCCGCCCGGTACTATCAGGTCCTGAACGCTCTCCTCGACGAGGAGGCGGCCGTGCGGTACGACCCCGTGCTCGTCGGCCGCCTGCGCGAGGTGCGCGCCACCCGCGCCGAGCTGCGCCGCACGCGGCGCCCCGGCACCGGGGCCGCCTGAGCGCCGCCGAACCTCCCCGCTCCGACCGACCCCTCGCCCACCCGCCCCGGAGGCAGCCGACAGCATGGCCGAGTACCCGAGCGATCGCTTCGACGACGTGCCCGCCGAGCTCGGCCGCGTCGGGGCGCACCGCGCCCCCGTCCCGCCCTCGCGCGGATGGGTCGCGGCGGGCGTCATCGCGCTGGCCACGGGGATTCTCGTAGGGCTGGGCCTGCTGGCCCTCCAGGCCATCGACAGCGGTCTCGATCTCGGCGCACCGCCGCCCGTCTCCGAGCCCTCGGCCGAGCCCGAGCCGGAGGTCGCACCCGTCACCGACCCCTCGACCGTCCAGCTGCCGGAAGGCTTCACGATCACGGTGCTCAACGGCGCGGGCGTCGACGGGCTCGGGCAGTCGAGCGCCGATGCGCTCATCGCGGCCGGCTGGCCGGTGGGGGCCGTGACGAACGCCGCGGCCGACGACATCGAGACGACCACCGTGTACTACTCGGACCCCGCGGACGAGGGGATCGCGCTGGGCATGGTCGAGCTGCTCGGGCTCGGGACGATCGAGCTCTCCGACGCCTTCCCCGGGGCCCCGATCACGATCGTCGTCGGGGCCGACGCCGCCGGTTGAGCCGCCCCTGGGGTGCTCGAGGGGGCCCCCATCGCTCCGTTCGGGGGCGCGCCCCCGAACGGAGCGCGGCGCGCCCGATCCCCCTGCGCCGCCCGTCCGCGCGCCCGGGTTATCGTGACCGCATGGATCGCCCCGCCCGCCGCCGCTCGACCGCTGTGATCGCGCTCGGCGCCGCGGCGGCGCTGCTCGTCGGGTGCACCGGCGCGGCGGAGCCCGACCCCGTCTCGACGAGCGCGGCCCCCGAGGCGACGCCCGAGCCGGCCTTCACCTCGACCTACGTCGCTCCGGAGGACTTCGATCTCGCCCCGCTCACGGGCGAGCGCATCGCGGTCGGCGGTCTCGCCGCGCCGTCGCTCGCGGCCAAGATCGACAACCACCCGCGCGCCCGACCGCAGATCGGGATCGACCGCGCCGACATCGTGTTCGAGGAGCTCGTGGAGGGCGGCCTCACGCGCTACGTCGCGGTCTGGCACTCCGACATCCCCGCCGAGATCGGCCCGATCCGGTCGATCCGCCCCATGGACCCCGACATCATCTCGCCGCTGCGCGGCATCGTCGCCTACTCGGGCGGCCAGCAGCGATTCGTCGACATGATGCGCGCCACCGACGTGTACAACGCCATCCACGGGCAGGCCGACACGGACGCGGTGATGTACCGGGGCGGCGGCGCCCCCGCGCCGCACAACGTGATCGTCCGCGCCCCGCAGCTCATCGCCCAGCACTCCGAGCTCGCGCCGCCCCAGCAGCACTTCGGCTACGCCGCCGAAGCGGCGTCCGCGACCGCCGCGCGCGAGGGCGCTCCTGCCTCCAGCGCCGCGCTCGTCTTCGGCTCGCTCGCGACGCCCTCGTGGGCGTGGGATGCCGGGTCCGCGACGTGGCTGCGCACCATGACCGGCGGCGCGCCGGACGTCGCGGCCGGGGGCGCGCGGCTGTCGGCGGTCAACCTCGTGATCGTGCGCGTCCCGGTCGACGTGATCCAGGACATCCCGACCACCCAGATGATCGGCAGCGGCGAGGCCTGGGTGCTGCAGGCGGGCAAGGCCCTGAAGGCGACCTGGAGCAAGGCGGATCGGAGCTCCCCCGTTCGCCTGGTCGACGCGAACGGGCTCGCGGTGCGCCTCGCCCCTGGCAACACCTGGGTCGAGCTCGTGCCGAACGCGGGCTCGGTCGCCATCGGCTGACGAGGCTCGCTCGCCGCCGCTTCCTCGGTGGGCCCTCGGCTTGCACTCGGCCTACGAGAGTGCCAGAATCGCTGTTAGCACTCCGGTTCTGCGAGTGCCAGAAGCTACCGTACGTACTGCGTCCGGGAGGGACGAAAGACACACATGGCTAAGATCATCGCTTTCAACGAGGAGGCCCGTCGCGGCCTCGAGCGCGGCCTCAACATCCTGGCCGACGCCGTCAAGGTCACGCTCGGCCCCCGTGGTCGCAACGTCGTGCTGGAGAAGAAGTGGGGCGCCCCCACGATCACCAACGACGGCGTCTCGATCGCCAAGGAGATCGAGCTCGACGACCCGTACGAGAAGATCGGCGCCGAGCTGGTCAAGGAGGTCGCCAAGAAGACCGACGACGTCGCCGGTGACGGCACGACCACGTCGGTCGTCCTCGCCCAGGCGCTCGTCCGCGAGGGCCTGCGCAACGTCGCGGCCGGCGCCGACCCCATCAGCCTCAAGCGCGGCATCGAGAAGGCCGTCGCGGCCGTCTCGGAGCAGCTGCTCAAGAACGCCAAGGAGGTCGAGACCAAGGAGGAGATCGCCGCGACCGCGAGCATCTCCGCCGCCGACCCCGAGATCGGCGCGCTCATCGCCGAGGCGATCGACAAGGTCGGCAAGGAGGGCGTCGTCACCGTCGAGGAGTCGAACACCTTCGGCACCGAGCTCGAGCTCACCGAGGGCATGCGCTTCGACAAGGGCTACCTGTCGGCGTACTTCGTCACCGACCCGGAGCGCCAGGAGGCTGTCTTCGAGGACCCGTACATCCTCATCGTCAACGGCAAGATCTCGGCGATCAAGGACCTCCTCCCCGTCGTCGACAAGGTGATCCAGAGCGGCAAGCAGCTGCTCATCATCGCCGAGGACGTCGAGGGCGAGGCCCTCGCGACGCTCGTCGTCAACAAGATCCGCGGCATCTTCAAGTCGGTCGCCGTCAAGGCCCCCGGCTTCGGCGACCGCCGCAAGGCCATGCTCCAGGACATCGCGATCCTCACCGGCGGCCAGGTCATCAGCGAGGAGGTCGGTCTCAAGCTCGAGAACGCGACCCTCGACCTGCTCGGCCGCGCCCGCAAGGTCGTCATCACCAAGGACGAGACCACGATCGTCGAGGGCGCCGGCGAGGCCGACGCGATCGCCGGTCGCGTGAAGCAGATCCGTGCCGAGATCGAGAACACCGACTCGGACTACGACCGCGAGAAGCTCCAGGAGCGCCTCGCCAAGCTCGCCGGCGGCGTCGCCGTCATCAAGGCGGGTGCCGCGACCGAGGTCGAGCTCAAGGAGCGCAAGCACCGCATCGAGGACGCCGTCCGCAACGCGAAGGCCGCCGTCGAGGAGGGCATCGTCGCCGGTGGTGGCGTCGCGCTCATCCAGGCCGGCAAGCTCGCCTTCGAGTCCGACGCCCTCACGGGCCTCGTCGGCGACGAGGCGACGGGTGCGAACATCGTGAAGGTCGCGATCGACGCCCCGCTCAAGCAGATCGCCCTCAACGCCGGCATGGAGCCGGGCGTCGTCGTCGACAAGGTGCGCCACCTCGCGGTGGGCCACGGCCTCAACGCCGCGACCGGCGAGTACGTCGACATGCTCGGCGCCGGCATCGCCGACCCGGTGAAGGTCACGCGCTCCGCCCTGCTCAACGCTGCGTCGATCGCCGGTCTCTTCCTCACCACGGAGGCCGTCGTCGCCGATAAGCCCGAGAAGAACCCCGCCCCCATGGGCGACCCGTCGGGCGGCATGGACTTCTAGGTCTCGCTCGTACGACACGACAACGGGGCGGTTCCCTTCGGGGAGCCGCCCCGTTCCGCGTGTCCGGGCGCGGGAGCCGGTGGGGGGAGCCGACCTCTCGTGCCGGAGCGGCTCGAGAGCGTCGCGCGTCGGGTCGCGCGACGGCCACGAGCCGGTCGATGCCGGAACGATCAGCGCGCGAAGAGCCGCGCGTTCGCCTGCTCGATCTCGGCGTAGTGCTGGCCGGCGCTGCCGAGCGCCTCGGTGAGGGCCGCGAGCGTCTGCTCGATGCGCTGCTGCGTGGCCGTCCACTCACCGACGAGCGACTGGAACGCCGTCGCGGCCGAACCCTGCCACGAGCCCTGCAGCGCGCCGAGCTGGCCGCTGAGCGAGGCCACCTCCGCCTGCAGGCGCCCGATCGAGGCGCGGGCCGCACCCGTCGCGCTGATGATCGCGTCGCTGTCGACCTGGTACCGGGTCATGAGTGCCTCCTGAGCTCGGTGCGGCGGGCGTGCCCCCGCCGACGCGAGCAGGTTAGGAGGCCGAGGCGGTGCGGCGCGCCGCGGTGCCGCTCGCGGCGGAGAGCGTCGCGCGACGCGGGCTGGGGAGGAGCGGCAGCGACACCATGAACGTCGCGCCGCCGCCCGCGGTGTCGAGCACGTCGATCCGCCCGCCGTGCTGGTTGACGATCGACGCCACGATCGCGAGGCCGAGCCCCGACCCGCCCGTGTCCCGGGTGCGCGACGAGTCCGCGCGGAAGAAGCGCTGGAAGATCTTCTCCTTGAGCGCCGCGGGGATCCCCTCCCCGTGGTCGACGACCGAGATCGTGCCCATGCTCCGGGCGCGGTCGATGCCGACGACGAGCTCGATGGGCGAGCCGGCCGGGGTGAAGCGCATGGCGTTGCCGACGAGGTTCGTCACGACCTGGCGGATCTTGTTCTCGTCGCCGAGCACGACGGCCTCCGCGGCGGGCAGCTCGGGCACCGCGAGCTCGAGGACGGGCTCGGCCGCGGCGGCGGCGGTGCGGCTCCGTCGCCCGCGCAGGCGGGCGATCGCGGCGATGGCCGCGGTGCTCAGTGAGGAGGTGGTGGCGGGCTCGGGATTCCGTGCGGGCTCGGGCCGGGCATCCGTCGCAGGCGTCGCGGGGGATGCGGCGGCCTCGTCGACCGCGACCGTCACCTCGCGATCGGGGGCGCCGGCCATCGCGTCGAGGGCGGCGTCGCGCGCGAGCGGCACGAGGTCGACGGGGCCGGCCTCGAGCGGCTTCGACTCGTCGAGGCGCGCGAGCTCGAGCAGATCGGAGACGAGCGCGCCCATGCGGATCGCCTCCTTCTCGATGCGCTCCATGGCCTGGGCGACGTCCTCCGGCTTCTGGATGGCGCCCATGCGGTAGAGCTCGGCGTAGCCGCGCAGCGATACGAGGGGGGTGCGCAGCTCGTGGCTGGCGTCGCCGACGAAGCGGCGCATCTGGTCGATCGTCGCGGCGCGGTCGGCGAAGGCCCGGTCGATGCGGGAGAGCATCGTGTTGAGCGAGCGGCTGAGGCGCCCCACCTCCGTGTTCGGCGTCGCGCCGCCGAGTCGCTGACTGAAGTCGCCGCCGGCGAAGCGCGCCGCCGTGGCCTCCACGTCGCGCAGGGGGCGGAAGGTCGAGGTCACGAGCAGCCGCGTCAGGGCGGCGCTGATGATGACCGCGACGATGCCGAATCCGAGGAAGATCGAGGCGAACGATCCGATGATGCCGTTGGTCTCGGCGAGGTTGGCGCCGATGACGAGGGTCGCCCGCATGGGCTCGCCGTCCTCCTCGTCGCGCAGCGTGAGCGAGAACGGGGCGAGCCGCCACTGCGCGGTGCGGTCGGCGCTCGCGACGGTGACGCCCTCGCCGTAGCGCCCGTCGATCGTGTCGAAGGTCAGCCGGCTGACGTCCGGGGCCTGCCGCAGCTGGCTCGCGTCGACGTTGTCGACGAGCACGTCGCCGTCGGCGTCGACGGCCGCGAAGTAGAACGGGCTCGAGAACACCGAGCCGGTGAGGTCGCTGAAGTCGTCGAAGTCGTCGATCGAGAGCTGGTCGGGAGCCTGGGGGAGCTCCGTCGCGGCCTGCCGCAGCTGCCGGTCCACCTCGCCCACGAGGGTCTGCTGCAGCACGGTGAGCGTGCCCATGCCGACGACGAGCAGCCCCACCGTCACCACGAGGACGGTCACGCCCGTGATCTTCGATCGGAGGGAGATGCCCTCCCACCACTGGCTCAGCTGCTCATGCATCGCGCACGACGGCGCCCGTCGGCACGGTCTAGGCCTTCGCGGCCTTCAGCATGTAGCCGAAGCCGCGCTTGGTCTGGATGAGCGGCTCGTCGGTGTGCTGGTCGAGCTTCCGGCGCAGGTACGAGATGTAGCTCTCGACGATGCCGGCGTCGCCGTTGAAGTCGTACTCCCACACGTGGTCGAGGATCTGCGCCTTCGACAGCACCCGGTTGGGGTTGAGCATGAGGTAGCGCAGCAGCTTGAACTCGGTGGGGCTGAGCTCGATGACGGCGTCGCCGACGGTGACCTCGTGGGTGTCCTGGTCCATGGTGAGCTCGCCGGTGCGGATGATCGCGTCGTCCTCCTCCTGCATGGTGCGGCGGAGGATGGCCTTGATGCGCGCGACGATCTCGTCGAGGCTGAACGGCTTGGTGACGTAGTCGTCGCCGCCGACGGTCAGACCCATGATCTTGTCGTCGGTGTCGTCCTTGGCGGTGAGGAAGAGGATGGGGCTCGTGTACCCGCTCGAGCGGAGGCGCTTGGTGACGCCGAAGCCGTTGATGTCGGGGAGCATGACGTCGAGGATGATCAGGTCGGGCTCCTCCTCGAGCACCGCCGAGATCGCCTGGGCGCCGTTTCCGACCGCGCGCACCATGAACCCCGCGAAGCGGAGCGACGTGGTGAGGAGGTCGCGGATGTTGGGTTCGTCATCGACGATGAGGATCTTGGGACCGTCAGCCATGGCCTTAGTATCTGCGCGTCCGTTGCGAGTTTCCTGAATGCCGCGCCGATGCGGCCAGAACGGGATGCCCGACCCGGGCCGGAGCGCGCTGCGAGCCGGCGGGGCGACGGTGTCGGTGCCCGGCCGTAGATTCTCCCCATGGACATCGTGCTCATCCCCGGCTTCTGGCTCGACGGCGACTCGTGGAGCACGGTGACCCCGCCGCTCGCGGCCGCCGGCCACCGCGTGCATCCGCTCACCCTTCCCGGCAAGGAGGCCGACCCCGCGGCGCACGCCGGCATCGGCCTCGGGACGCACATCGATGCGGTGGTCGCCGAGCTCGACGCGCTCGCGGCAGCCGGCTCGACGCCCGTCGCGCTCGTCGGGCACAGCGGCGGGGCGGCGATCGCGTGGGGTGCGGCGGACGCCCGACCCGAGCACATCGCCCGACTGGTGTTCGTCGACGCCTTCCCCCTCGGTGACGGCAGCGTCGTCAACGACGAGCTGCCCGTCGAGGGCGACTCGGTGCCGCTCCCGGCGTGGGACGTCTTCGAGGAGGCCGATCTGCGCGATCTCGACGACGAGCTGCGGTCGCGCTTCCGCGCGATCGCCGTGGCCGAGCCGGCGGGGGTGGCCCGCGATCCGCTGCGTCTGACGAACGAGTCGAGGTACCGCATCCCCGCGACGGTCATCGCGTGCGAGTTCCCGGCGTCCGACCTCGAGGGCGCGATCGAGCGCGGGGCGCCGTGGGCCGACGAGCTCGCGCGACTCGACGTGCTCGAGGTCGTCGAGCTGCCGACCGGGCACTGGCCGCAGCTGACGCGTCCCGTCGCCCTCGGCGAGAGCATCCTCGCCGCGGTCGGGCCCGCGCGGTAGCGAGGGCGGCGGCTCCTCCGCGGCCGCTCCTACGCGGCGGCTCCGATCGAGGTCGCGTCCATGATCGTGTAGCTGTAGCCCTGCTCGGCGAGGAAGCGCTGGCGGTTCTGCGCGAAGTCCTGGTCGACGGTGTCGCGCGCGACGAGCGTGTAGAAGTGCGCAGGCAGCCCGCTCTCCTTCGGGCGCAGCAGGCGCCCGAGGCGCTGGGCCTCCTCCTGCCGCGAGCCGAACGAGCCCGAGACCTGGATCGCGACCGTGGCCTCGGGCAGGTCGACGGAGAAGTTCGCGACCTTCGACACGACCAGCACGGGCGTCTCGCCGACGCGGAACTCCTGGAACAGCCGCTCGCGCTCGTCGACAGGCGTCGAGCCGGTCAGCTGCGGCACTCCGAGCGCCTCGCTCAGCTCGTCGATCTGGTCGAGGTACTGCCCGATGATGAGGATGCGCTCGCCCTCGTGCTGGGCCACCAGCTGCTTCACGACCTCGAGCTTCGCCGGGGCCGTCGCGGCGAGCCGGTACCTCTGGTCGTCGGCGCTCGCCGCGTACTCGAGCCGCTCGGTCGCGGGCAGGTCGACGCGCACCTCGTAGCAGGAGGCGGGGGAGATGTAGCCCTGCGCCTCGATCTCCTTCCACGGCGCGTCGAAGCGCTTGGGCCCGATGAGGCTGAACACGTCGCCCTCGCGGCCGTCCTCGCGCACGAGCGTCGCGGTGAGACCGAGGCGCCGGCGGGCCTGCAGCTCGGCGGTGAGCTTGAACACCGGGGCCGGCAGCAGGTGCACCTCGTCGTAGATGACGAGACCCCAGTCGAGCGCGTCGAGCAGCGCCAGGTGGGCGTACTCGCCCTTCCTCTTGGCCGTGAGGATCTGGTACGTCGCGATCGTGACGGGCTTGATCTCCTTCAGCTGCCCCGAGTACTCGCCGATCTCGTCGGCGGTGAGCGAGGTGCGGCGCAGCAGCTCGTCGCGCCACTGGCGGGCCGAGACCGTGTTGGTCACGAGGATGAGCGTCGTGGTGTCGGCCGCGGCCATCGCGGCGGCGCCGACGAGGGTCTTGCCCGCGCCGCAGGGCAGCACGACGACTCCCGACCCGCCTTCGAAGAAGTGGTCGACGGCGGTCTGCTGGTACGGCCGCATGCTCCAGCCGCTCAGATCGAGGTCGATCTCGTGCGGGGTGCCCGGGGTGTACCCGGCGAGGTCCTCCGCGGGCCAGCCGATCTTCACGAGCTCCTGCTTGACCTGGCCGCGGGCCCAGGCGGCGAGCTCGAACGCGGAGTGGTCGATGCGCCGCGTGAGAAGCGGGGCGACCCGCTTGCTGTGGGCGATCTCGGTCAGTACCGCCGCATCCGTCGATCGCAGCACGAGATTGCCCTCGTCGTCGCGCACGATGATCAGGCGGCCGTAGCGGCCCACCGTCTCGGTGATGTCGATCGACACCGACTGCGGCACGGGGAACTTCGCGTACTTCTCGAGCACGGCGAGCATCTCGGCGGCCTCGTGGCCGGCGGCTCGGGCGTTCCAGAGGCCGAGGCGCGTGATGCGGTAGGTGTGCACGTGCTCGGGCGCGCGCTCGAGCTCGGCGAACACGGCGAGCGCGTGGCGGGCCTCGTCGGCGAGCGGGTTGGCGACCTCCAGCAGCACGGTGCGGTCGCTCTGGACGATGAGCGGGCCCTCGGGATTCATAACGGGCCAGTCTAGGTGCGCCGGCTGAGAGGGGCGGGCGCGCCCTACTCGAGAGGCTCGAGCGCCGTGATGCTCGAGATCGGCAGGGTGCGCTCGACGTCGGCCTGCAGGTCGCGGCCGCGGACGCGCGAGCCGGCGATGCCCGTGGGCTCGAGCTCGAGCACGCGCTCGGTGCCGTCGGGCATCGCGATCGTCGCGCGCACGCCGAGCCTGCCGCGCACCGCGAGCTCCCACTGCCGCGAGACCCACGCCGCGCCCGACTCGCTGCTCGTCGAGGCGGCGGCGTGCCGCAGGCGGGCGACTGCGGCGAGCACCGGATCCTCCGTCGGAGCGGCGGGCGGGCGGGCCGAGCTGGAGCGCGGGCGCTCCGGCGGGAGCGCCCCGTCGTCGGGAGCTGCAGGGTAGCGGGCGTCGATGAGGGTCCAGAGCACGATCGCGGGCTCGACGCGACTGACGAGCCGGTGCGGCCCGGTGCGGCGCAGACCGAGGGATGCGGTGGCCGCGTCGACGAGGACGGCCTCGAGCATGACGCCGTCATCGCTGCGCACCGCCGTCCGGGCGCCGAGCGCCGTGCTCTCGTCGTGGTCGAGCGCGCCGACGCGCACCGCGCCGTAGCGCCGCGCGGTCTCGCGCACGAGGTACTCGAGCGGCTGCGGCACGCCCGTGAGCGAGATCTCCTGGAGGAACGTCACGAGCGTGTCGGCGGTCTCGCCGAGCGCGATCGCGCGCGTCACCGACTCCTGCGTGACGCGGTAGCGGCCCGCGAGCCCCGCGGCCTCCATGACGGCGACGCGGCGCAGCCGCTCGTCGAGCGCACCCTCGAGCGGTCCGGGCGAGACGATCGTGAGATCGTGCTGGAGGTAGACCCTGTCGACCGCCGGCGGGATGAGCGGAGCGAGCACCTCGGCGGCCGCCGCGGCCCCGGAGGTCACGAGCGCCGCACCGATCGACGACGGGCGGCCGTCGGTCGCGATGCCGAGGCGATCGCCCTGGGCGCCGCGCCGGTGCAGGCGACGCAGGAGGGCATCCCCGCCCGCCGGGTACAGCCAGTCGACGAAGTCGGCGATGCCCTCGCCCCAGCGGGCGTCGACGCGGTCGGCGAGCAGCTCGCGCAGCTCCTCCGGCAGGGCGGATGCCCAGGCGTCGGCGAGCGCGGCCCACCGGTCGGCGACGGGGAGGCTGCGCCACGCGTCCACGGCAGGCAGGGGGCGCGTGTGGCCCGCCGCGTCGTCGACGAGCCCGGCGAGGACGGCGAGGTCGAGCAGCACGGGGACCTCGTCGAGGTCGGCGTCGGCGGCGGCCGCGAGGCGCTTCGCCTCGGGCAGCGACAGCCCGCCCTTCGCGAGGAGGCGCGCGGGGCTGTCCTGCAGGGCGATGAGCAGCTCGGTGACGCGCGTGACGGTCGTGTAGGCCTTCTCGGCGGCGCCGCGGTCCAGGAATCGGCGGTCGGAGTCGTCGACGGGCTCGAGCGCCGGGGGAGCGGGGTCGTCGCGGAGCGCCTCCGTGCTCGGCAGTCCTCGGGCCGGCCAGCTCGCGAGCTCGGCGGCGACGGAGGGCCAGACGAGCACGGTCGGGTCGCCGGCGACCGTGGGCTCGGTCCGGCCGTCGGCCGCCTCGCCCAGGGCCACGAGCGCCGCGCGCTCGGCGGGCACGAGGTCGTGGAGGACGGCGGCAGGGTCGCGGTCGAGCCCGGAGGCCAGGTCCGAGAGCGGCACGCCATCGGAGTGCTGGGCGGCGGTCGCGATCGCGGCGAGCGCGCGCCGGCTGAGGGCGGCGAGGGAGGAGGCGACGGTGCCGCCGTCGAGCAGCGCCTCGGCGAGGTCGAAGACGTCGCGGAGCCCCGCGGGGCTCACGCCGCGGTCGCGGATCAGGCGAGCCAGGCTCGCGTCATCCCGGTCGCGCAGCCGCGCGGCCAGGGCCAGGGAGGCGGCGCTAGTGCCCGGCATCCCGCGCGGCCCGCCCCCGGCGCACGGCGCTCACGACGAGCAGCGTGATGATGAGGACGAACCCGATGGGCAGGCCGATGAGGGGCAGGACGGTCACGGCCGGCCAGATGCCGACGGCGAAGTCGCCGCGCTCGAGTCCGGAGGCGGTCGCGATGATGACGGCCACGAAACTCGCGAGGCTCAGCACGATGATGCCGGCGACCATGTAAGCCAGGATGCGCTCCACGCGGTTGGTCATCACGACGGATTCTTCTGGCACGTCACCAGGATAGGTGCCGCCGCCGACGCGGCAGTACCCCCGATCCTGGGGCCGCGGGTTCGCGGTATCCTCGAAGGCTGGATCATCCACAGGCGAGGAGTGAGCGCATGCCCACCGGCAAGGTCAAGTTCTACGACCAGGAGAAGGGTTTCGGGTTCATCAGCGGCGACGATGGCTCCGAGGTCTTCCTGCACGCCTCCGCGCTGCCGGAGGGGGCGGTCGTCAAGGCCGGCAGCCGCCTCGAGTTCGGCGTGGCCGACGGCAAGCGCGGTGCGCAGGCACTCTCGGTGCGCGTGCTCGACGCGAAGCCGAGCCTCGCGAAGGCACACCGCAAGCCTGCCGACGAGATGTCGATCATCGTGGAGGACCTCATCAAGCTCCTCGACGGCGTCGGCGGCCGGCTCAAGGGCGGGCGCTACCCCGATGGCGAGCACGGCGCCAAGATCGCCGCGGTGCTGCGCCGCGTCGCGGACGAGCTGGATGCCTGAGTCGCCCGAGGGCTCGACGATCGACCGAGCGACCCTCGAGCCGCTCGCGCGTGCGGCGCTCGGCGAGATCACGAACCCCAAGCACGTCGGAGCGCTGCGCGACGTGACGATCGCCGATGACGTCGCCACGGTGCGCTTCTCGACCACCCAGGGCGGCTACCCCGGCTGGGCCTGGACGGTCAGCATCGCCGTCAACCCCGGCATGGAGCCCGCCATCCTCGAGACCGAGCTCATGCCGGGCGACGGCGCACTCGTCGCGCCCGACTGGGTGCCGTGGTCCGACCGGCTCGAGGACTACCTCGCGCAGCAGGCGGAGGCGGGTGCCGGCGAGGGCGACGAGTCGGACGACGACGACCACGACGACGACCACGAGCTCGATGACGACGTCGACGGCGTCGACATCGACCTGCACGCGGACGACCTCGACGACGAGGACGACGAGGACGACGATGACGACGACGACATCGACGACGACGGCATCGAGGACGACGAGGACGACGACGAGGACGACGACGAGGACGACGACGACGACGAGGACGACTCGGGCCTCTGAGCCCCGAACCCCGTCCGGGAGGGGCTAGGTCCGGCGGGAGGAGACGACCCAGCCGGCCACGCCGAGCAGGAGCCCGACCCCGATCGTGACCAGGGCGCCGACGCTCGCCTCGCGATCGGTCAGCACGAGCATCCCGACCGTCACGATGCCGGCGATGATCCAGCCGACGATGCCGATCGTGAACGCGAGCCGGTCATCGGTGCGCAGCGGCGCCGGGTCGGCCCGGCGCTCGTCGCTGCGCACCCACAGCCGCACGCCTCAGCCCGCCGTGCTCTCGAGGACGAAGTCGATCGCGCGCGTCAGCTGTCGGACGTCGTCGGGCTCGATGGCGACGAACGTCGCGATGCGCAGCTGGTTGCGGCCGAGCTTGCGGTAGGGCTCGGTGTCGACGATGCCGTTGGCGCGCAGCGTCTTCGCGACCGCGGCGGCGTCGACCGAGTCGTCGAAGTCGATCGTGACGACGACCGGCGAGCGGTGGTCGGGGTCGGTGACGAAGGGGGTCGCGAGCGCGTGCGCCTCGGCCCACGCGTAGAGGTGGTTCGAGCTCTCGGCGGTGCGAGCGCTCGCCCAGGCGAGGCCGCCCTCGCCGTTGATCCAGCGCACCTGCTCGTCGAGCATGACGAGGGTCGCGAGGGCCGGGGTGTTGAGCGTCTGCTGCAGGCGCGAGTTGTCGATCGCGGCGGTGAGGGAGAGGAACGGCGGGATCCAGCGCCCGCTCGCGCCGATGCGCTCGGCCCGCTCGATCGCGGCGGGGCTCATGACGGCGAGCCAGAGCCCGCCGTCGCCGGCGAAGTTCTTCTGCGGGGCGAAGTAGTAGACGTCGGTCTCGGTCACATCGAAGTCGATGCCGCCGGCCGCGCTCGTCGCGTCGACCACCGTGAGGGCGTCGGGGGATGCTCCGATCCGCGTGACCGGAGCGCTCACGCCCGTCGACGTCTCGTTGTGGGGGTAGGCGTAGACGTCGACGCCGTCGACGACATCGAGCGAACCGCGCGTGCCGCCGGGGGTCTTGACCACGTGCGGGGCCTCGAGCCAGGGCGCGCTCGCCGAGGCGACGAACTTGCTGCCGAACTCGCCGAAGTCGAGGTGGGCGCTGCGCTGCTCGATGAGGCCGGCCGCTGCGACGTCCCAGAAGGCGGTCGACCCGCCGTTGCCGAGGACGACCTCGTAGCCGTCGGGGAGGCGGAACAGGTCGGAGAGCCCGCTGCGCACGCTCGCGACGAGATTCTTCACCGGAGCCTGACGGTGCGAGGTGCCCAGCAGATCGTGGGCCGCGGCCAGCGCGGCGAGCTGGTCGGGGCGGACCTTCGACGGGCCGCAGCCGAACCGCCCGTCGCGCGGGAGGAGGTCGGCGGGGATCACGGTCTCGGCCATGCCCTGATCCTACCGACGTCGGGTGCGACGGAGCGCCGTCGGGCGTTCCCGTTAGGCTAGCCTCACCATCCGGAGTGCGACGAGGAGGCACCGCGTGACCGATCTGGTCGACACCACCGAGATGTACCTGCGGACCATCCTCGACCTCGAGGAGGAGGGGATCATCCCCCTCCGGGCCCGCATCTCGGAGCGCATCGGGCACTCCGGCCCCACCGTCTCGCAGACGGTCGCGCGCATGGAGCGCGACGGGCTGCTGAGCGTGGAGGGCGACCGTCATCTCGAGCTCACCGCTGAGGGCCGGCGCAAGGCCGTGGGCGTCATGCGCAAGCACCGCCTGGCCGAGCGCCTGCTCGCCGACGTCATCGGGCTCGACTGGTCGCTCGTGCACGACGAGGCCTGCCGGTGGGAGCACGTCATGAGCGAGCAGGTCGAGCGCCGCCTGCTCACGCTGCTGGAGTCGCCGACGGAGTCGCCGTACGGCAACCCCATCCCGGGCCTGGAGGAGATCGGCGGCCCCGCGGCCGAGTCCTTCCTCGACGGCGTCATCTCGCTCCCGACCGCGGTCGCCGCGGGAACCCGGCACTGCACGATCCGGCGCCTGGCCGAGCCCGTGCAGTTCGATCCCGATCTGCTCCACCAGCTCCAGGAGGCAGGGGTCCTGCCCGGTGCGGAGGCCACGATCCGCGGCGAGTCCTCCGGCTACGTGAGCGTCGAGATCGACGGTCGGGCCGAGGGGATCGAGCTGCCGCTCGAGGTCGCGCGGCACATTTACGTCGGCGACTGACGTATTTACACAACATCTAGTGTTCGTGTCCTGATTGTGACCTTCTCGTAACCTCGCGTACACTCGCACAGTCCGACACGGCCACCCAGCCGGCAAGGGCTCTTCGCGCGGCGCTCTCGCTCGCCCGTCCCGCGCGGGGACCGTGGAATACACGAAAGAGGACGGGCCGCCCCAAGGAGCGGCGAGGCGCAGGAGGTCACACTCTTGATCCAAGGCACTGATTCCGGCTCCGTCGCCCGAACGGACACCGGCAGCTCGACCCCCCGCACCACCCGCTCACGCCGCTCCTCCCTGCGCGGCACGGCGCTCAACGTCACCGTCATGGCCGTCGCCACCGGAATCGTCGCCACCCTCGCCCTTCCCGGCTACGCCGTGAATCCCGCCGCCAACGCGGACGGCGTCGAGGCGGCGGAGGCCATGGCGCAGCTGCGCGCGACGCAGTCGCAGAGCCTCACCGTCGAGTCCGAGACGGCGCAGACCGTGTCGCGCGACCAGTTCACCGCCACGAGCGAGGAGGAGCTCGCCGCCGCCCAGGCCGCGCAGGCCGCCGCCGAGCGTCGCGCCGAGCTCGCCGCCAGCTACACGGCGTACAGCGGGCCGACCGCGCAGGACTTCCTCGCCGCGCCGCCCGCCTCGTACAGCCAGAGCGCGGTCGTCAACATCGGCCTGCAGTACGTCGGCACGCCCTACCAGTACGGCGGCACGACGCCCGCGGGCTTCGACTGCTCGGGCTTCACCGCCTACGTCTTCGCCCAGGTCGGCATCGCCCTCCCGCACAGCGTGTCGGGCCAGGCCTCGATGGGCACCAGGATCTCGCGGGCGGATGCCGTGCCCGGCGACCTCGTCGTGCTCAACGACCACAGCCACATCGGCATCTACATGGGCAACGGCGCGATCCTCGACGCGCCCTACCCCGGCAAGACCGTTCAGGCCCGCCCGCTCTGGACCGACGCGTACTACATCGTCCGCATCGGCTGAGCGCCTCGGGCGTCACCGCGCACTCCGGTGAACAGACCATGAATCGGCGTGCCCGCTCAGGCGGGTGCGCCGATTCTGGGTTAGCCTGATGCCCTCGGCGCCATCAGAGGACATAACCGGGAGAGGCCATGTGCGAGCGACGCGACATCCAAACCGTGGATGCGCGCGCCGTCTTCCGCATACGGCACAGCGTTCGCACGGCCCTGCCCTGTCGGGGCCGCGCGCGATCGAGCACTGCAGTCTGACTGCAGTGCTTTTTTTGTGCCCGTCACCGCGGGCGCGCTGAACCTCCCGCCCGCGGCGGCACCGGGACGCAAGGACAGCCCGCAGGCCATGCGGGCTCCGTTCATGGAGGTCAGCGGATGCGCACTCTCGTTCTCAACGCCGGATACGAGCCCCTCGCGGTCGTCTCGTTCCGTCGAGCCCTCGTGCTCGTGATGAACGGCAAGGCCGTGGTGCTCGCGCGCGACGACGCGCACCCCGTCATCGGGATCCACGACGCCTTCGAGCGACCGAGCGTCATCGTCCTGCGCCGCTACGTGCGCATCCCGCACGCGCGGCAGGTGCCCCTCACGCGCCGCGGCGTCCTGCGTCGCGACGGCAACCGCTGCGCCTACTGCGGGTCATCGGCCACGACGATCGACCACGTCATGCCGCGCTCGCGCGGCGGCGCCGACTCGTGGGAGAACCTCGTCGCCTGCTGCCTGAAGTGCAACAACATCAAGAGCGACCGCACCCCGGCGGAGATGGGGTGGCGCCTGCGCGTCCAGCCCAAGGCCCCGCACGGGACGGCCTGGCTCGTGCGCGGCATCGAGCGCCCGCAGCCGGCGTGGGACGAGTACCTCGCGCCGCTCGCGGCGTAGGGCGGGCATCCGCCGGTCGTCGCCGACCGGCGGGCCCGCCCCAGCCGGCGGTCAGCCCGCGAAGGCCGCGTCGTAGAGCGCGCGGAGCTCGGGGGAGTCCTCGCCCGTGACGCCGCAGCCCGTGATCATGCCGTCGAGGGCGCCGACGAGGAACTCGCCGCCGACCGTGAACGGCACGCCCGAGTAGTCGGACGAGGTCGCGTCGATCTGCGGCACCTCGACGCGATCGGCGACCTCGCCGGCGAACGTCTCGGTGACCTCGAGGGTGACGGTGCCGCCGTCGACCTCGAGCACGGTGGCGGCGAAGGCCTGATCCTGCGCGGCGATCGTCGCGGGGTCGAGGGCGAGGCAGCTGCCGCTCGCGAGTCCGCCGCCCTCGGGGGCGGCGAGCTGCTCGACGGTGGGCTGCGTGCCGCCGAGGGCGAGGGGCGCGACGATCGCGGCGGCGATCGCGACGGCCGCGGCGGCGCCGGCCACGGGCATCCAGCGGGGGATGCGCGAGCGGGCGTGGGTCGCCGACTCGGGGGCGGTGGCGGTGCTGGTGTCGGTCATGAGCTGCTCCATCCTGTGGTCGAGCCACGTCGCAGGGAGGGGAGCGAGCGCGCGCGCCGGGTCGGCGGCGCCGAGCTGCTGGCGCAGCTCGCGGTCATCGTCGGACATCGATGCTCCCTTCCTCTTCCCTGACATGTCCAGATGAAGCGGCTGCTTTCAGCGCGGCGTGCGACTCGTCCGACAGCTCGGCCTTCAGTCGCGCCTTCGCGCGGTGCAGGCGGATCGACGCGGCGTTCGCGCTGATGCCGAGCACGACTGCGATCTGCGGGCTCGTGAGCTCGTCCCACGCCCACAGGCGGAGGATCTCGGCGTCGTCGCGGCGCAGTCGGGCGAGGGCGGCGCGGAGCCGGACGTGGTCGTCACCATGGGGGTCATCGTCGTCTGCCGCGGCGTCGGGCGCGTCGATCGGCGGCGGGTCGATCGCGATGATGCGGCCGACGAGGCGCGTGCGGCGGCGCTCGGCGCGCTGGGCGTTCGCGAGGCACTGGCGGGCGACGACGATCGCCCAGGGCAGCGCGTCGGCCTCGGCGGGAGGGACCTCGTCGAGCCTCCGCCAGCACACGAGCAGCACGTCGCCGAGCACGTCGTCGGCGGTCGCGGCGTCGGTGCGGCGATGCAGATAGCGGCGCACCGGGTCGGCGACGAGGTCGACGAGGGCGCGCATCCGCCGCTCGCGATCGGTCGAGGTGCTCACACCCTGCTTATGTCGCGGCGCGGGGCGATCTTTCGTGCTCGCGCCCAGGCAGACCCGCGCGGACTCCGCGTCTCAGTGGTCGAGGGCCGCGTCGATCTCGTCTCGCCGGGCGAGCAGCATCGCGTCGAAGGCCTCGCGCGGCAGCGGCCGGGCATCCGTGAACGCGACGGCGCCCTTCGATCGCTTCAGGTCGCCGAGCAGCGGCGCGACCGCCACGATCACGGCGGGGCTGAACGGGTACACCGAGTAGCCCGCGGCGGTCGCGGCGACGGCGATGAGCGGACGCCCGCGGTAGCGCAGGGCGGGCATGCCGTACGAGACTCCCTCGGCGGCGCGCGGCTCGAGCTCGAGCGCGCGAGCGTACCAGCCGGCGAGGACGTCGCGGGAGGGGTGCGGGGCCGCAGCGATCGAACCGGTGAGCGGATGCTCAGGGCTCGAGTCGGGCATCCGGTCATGGTTGCAGAGGCCGGCGCCGGCGGGAAGGGGCCGCGACCGCGGTGCCGTGCCGACGCCCGCGGTTTAGAGTGGAGGCGTCAGCCTCTGTAGCTCAATGGAAGAGCAGTTCCGTCCTAAGGAAAGGGTTGGGGGTTCGAGTCCCTCCAGGGGCACGCAGGGCCGATTGCGGAAATGTCGGATCTCGATTGCGGAAATGTGGCGATCTGACCGGCCGCTGTCCACCCCGGCAGGCGCTGCTCCGACACGCCCGATCGGGCTGTGTGTTGCGTAGGACGTCAGGGCGACATACGTTCGACCTACGTCAACGAAGAAGCCCCCGGCAGATGCGCCAACATCCACCGGGGGCGTTGCTAGTACAGCTAGCCGTTGATTCTCTTACCGGAGATTGAACGCCCTGCGGCACCGCGAGCAGGACACGAGCCCCGGCGTGCGCAGGCGTACGCCGGGGAGCTCGTGCCTGAAGTGGCAGTACGGACAGGTGACGATCAGGGCGGGGATGCGGCGCATCTCATGCTCCTTCCTGGCCGGCTTAGCAGCCGGACCTTCTTTGTGGTGCCCGAACGGTCGCCCGAGCACCACAACGGTACGTCCGCCTACAGACATCGAAGCGACACCACATCTAGTGGGCGTGTCCTCCACAGCTGTGCATATCTTGTGGTTTGAGTTCTCCACAGGGGCCTCGCTCGAAATCCCCGCCACTGATGGAGCCGGCCCCGCTTGTCCTCACCGTGTCCTCCAAAATGGGGACAACGCTGTGGAGAACTCGTAGGGCGGGTCGGTGCCGAGTTGATTGCCTAACCAGCGAGCTTGAGAGCCTGCAGTCGAGAGAGGCGCCGCCTCTTCCGTCTGCGCTGCTCGCGGGCTGCCACCAGTCTCGCGACCTCCTCCATGTCGCCGATCCGACGCGCGGCCTTGACGTCCTCGCCACGACGACGATCCGCGATGATACGCCGGCGGCTCATCTCCGCCTCCGAGAGAGGCATCAACGTCGGAGTCACCGCCCAGGTCGTCCCGGCCGCAACTTCCTGGACGACAGGCTTCTTCACCACGCGCGGAGGCTTCGGAGGATCGATGAGGAAGGTACGGACCTTGCGGAGGTTGCTCGCGGTGACCAGGAACGCCGCAAGGACGTACTGCGCCGCGTGGCCACGGAGCCGCCGGCGGCTGCTCCGGCCAGCCTGCTCGGGCGTGTTCTCCTTCAGGTAGCCGTTGTAGCCCTCCACGATCGTCCGCTGGGCGTACTGGATGAGGAACTCCTCGGAGCCCCAGATCAGGCCCTGCCGATGACGGGCCCATTCTTCGAACGGGATCGACACGGACTCCTCGTTCGTGCAGATCTTGCCGGGGTGGTCAGGAAGGTTCGAGGGCAGGATCGGCAGGAGCACTTTTCCCTCGGGGACTGCGCTGCTCCGAGGCTTCAGCGGGCAGGAGACCGTGGCGTTCGGTCCGGCCGCCGGGCAGGTGATGACCAGAGCGCCGCCGGGCTTGGGCTTCTGCTTCTGCTTCAGCTCGTACGGCCGCAGCGCGTTCACGGCCCGGACGAGTCGCTCTTTCGCGGGCTCTCTCTCCTCGCTAGGACGCTGACGGTCCTGGAAAACCACCGCCGTGTTGAAGGGCTCCTCGAGCAGCGCCTTGGGCGTCGCCGGGCAGAAGTGGCGGCCGACCAGTTGCAGGCCGCCACCAGATCCCCCCTGAACCCCGGTCTTGCCCGGCACCTTCGTCCCGTCGGAGCGGGTCTCCGGGAGGAGATCGAAAATGACCTCGTAGCCCATGGCGATGATCGGGTACCGGAGCTTCTCCGGAAGAGCCTGCGTGTAGGCGGCATCACCGATCCAGTAGCCGGCCGGATGACCCCGATCGCGAATCGACGCAGTGCAGTTCACTGCCTCGAGCGCGAACGCCTTGCCCGGGCGGTGGAATGACATCCCGGCGGCCAGGTCGGGGAACTGCGGCTCGTCGAACGGAGAGTTCGGCAGCCAGATCGCGAGCGTGGCCTCGTAGCCGTTGACGAGCTTGCCCTTCTTCGCGTTGTCGCCGTCGTGGTCTCCCTCTCGCACGTATGGGCCGGCGTCTCTGTCGGAGGAGGACCGTCCGGTGTGGATGTTGGTGGTTTGCCGCGCGAAGGCGTCGAAGAGCGTCGCGTCGACCGCGATGTTGCCCTTCCACTGGTCGCGGTAGACCGCCGGCAGAGTCCGAATACTGGCCTCCAGCAGATGGTTGGCCAGCCAGTCAAGGCGCGCAAGCATCACTTCGACGTTCGGATCGTCGTTCTCCTCATCCGTGAGTCGCTGGTGCTCCTCTGCGGACACCCGCGTGCGCCGCTCGGACGGAAAGGGATCGATGCTCTCGATCCAGGAGTCGAAGGCTCGCCGGATCCGGGTGCATCGACCCTCCTCCCGGATGGCGTGCTCGGGAATGCCGATCCGAGCGACCTGGTCGCTGGTCAAGCGTCCTACCAGCTCGTCGATCCGGGTCATGAGGATCGGCTTTTCGTCGAACAGGGTGACGAGGATCAGGATGAAGATGTGCCGGATGGTGAACTCGCTGCGCCGTCCGGCGCGACCTCGCGCTCCGCGAAGCTTCATCCGGTACTCCTCAGCCCACACCTCGAGCTGCGGCACGACACCGGATCCGTCGATGAAGGCGATCGCTCGGTCGATGGCGACGTCAGACACCCCTCCGATGTTGTGCAGTTCGGCGTACTCGCCGTTCGGGCCGAAGATGAGGAGCTTCTCCCCGTCGAGAGTCGCCTCTCCGGCGTGCGCGAGGCGCAGGCTGATCTCCTTACGGGGCGGGTTCTTGGGTCCCAGTCCCTTGGCGCTCATCGGACAGCCCCTGACCCGCGCATGAGTCTGTCGGCTGACTCGCTGTCTCGCTGGACGTGATCGAGGTATCGCTGGAACGAGTCCAGTGTGGTGTTCCCTGCTGTGGCGAGCAGAAGGTCCAGCGGTGTTCCGAACTGGAGGTGAGTGACGAGCCAGGTCACTCGCATCCGTCGTGAGTCGGGCCCGCCTGACTTGGTCGTGAAATCGCCGACGTAGTTTCCGCCGGAGACCTCGCCCGTGACGCCGACGAGATGATCGGTCTCTCCGGCCTCCTCCAGCGACAGGTGGAGAAGCGGCTCCCAGTCGTGGAGAAGCGGAACGGTTCGAGGATGGCCGACCGTCACGTTGACGCTCAGGCCGCCCGGCAGGTGCAGCACGTCTGCGCGCCTCACGCCCGCCATCTCTGCAGCGCGAAGCCCCGCTCCCATCCCCAGCGCGGCGATGGCGCAGGCAGTCCGTCGGTGGTTCGCATCGCGTCGGGACTTGGCCCACGACTCGATAAGGGAGTAGTCCGACGGATCGAACGGCGCGGGAGAGCGGTGGCGCTGAGGCCGCGTGAAACGCACGCCGAGCGGTTCGCTGTCGACGAGCGTCAGACGGGCCTGGCGGAGTGTGGTCCGCGCGTGGGGGTTGTCCGCGTGGCCCTTCCTCACCCGAAGCGCGATGTGATGCTCGACGACTGCCTCGGAGAGCACCGTCTCGGGGGTCAGGTCCCACCCCTGCTCCCAGCAGTGGGCCGCCAGTCGTGTCAGGTTGAAGAGCAGGTCCTTCGTGAGCGCGACAGGCGCGGGCCCGATCTGCTCCATCCATTCCAGGAGTCGCGGTCGGATCATCGCCCACGCCTCGCCATCGATCCGCGGCGAGTAGTCATGGAGCTGCTTGCGCCAGCGCTGCTCGCGGTCGGCCATGGGGCCTCCGCCAGACGCACTGTCGAGTACGCTCGCGCCATGGCTCGAACCACCCGTCCGACGCCTCGGGAGCTGGCCGTCGACTGGCCGCGAGTCGCTTCCGGCGATCCCATCGGGGAGATCGCGCGAGGCTTCACGCTGAACCTCATCGAGGCGATCGGTGATCGCAGTCTGCGCAGCGTCGCCGAATCCACCGGCGTGGGGCATGCGAGTCTGTCGCGCATCATCGAAGGCCAGCTGTGGCCGGACATGTGGACTGTCGCCCGTCTGGAGCGAGGTCTCGGCAGGGCGCTGTGGCCCCGCGGGGACGAGTGAGTTGGATTCCATGTAAAGCCCTATGCGGGCTTGTTCGGATCGGCCGGAGTGTGAGCCTCACCTGGCCCCCGCTACATGGCATGTCGAAGCTCCGCGTCGGCAAGCTCGTCCATCGGTGCGTCGGCGAAGGGCATGAAGCGGTTCAGTGATTCCAGCGAGCTGAACCCTGCTGCGCGGGACAGCGCGATGAGGTGCGTACCAGCGCTGATGTGGCGGATGAGCCATGTGGCGCGCAACCGCTGCATGTTCGGCCGGGCGCTCGGGGCTCCCGCAGACTTCGCGATGAAGTTGGTCACCAGGTTCAGGTGGTGGCCGCGGGGGCCCGGCCGAAACACCCAGTCGCGGTCATCGAGATCAACGCACGCGTCGGCCAATGGCGATTCCCACGATGCCAGTAGCGGAACCCGCCGCGGTCTCGGCCCTCGGACCTCGACCGTCGTCCCACCCGGTTCGCGCGTGAGGTCGCCGCGACGGAGGTGGAGCAGTTCCGACGAGGTGAGACCTGCGCCCGCCCCGAGCGAGACCAGAGCGAGAGCGCTCCCGCACCTCCACCGGCCGGATTGGGTTCGCGCCCACCAGGCGAGCTCGCCCAGCTCTTCGGATGTGTACGGCCGACTCGGTTCGGAGCCAGGGAGCGCTGCGAGTCGACGAGGCGTCCCCTCGGGGCCGATCGCTTCCGCGATCCTCAGCAGGATCGGGCGGACACACGTCCGACTGCCAGCGGACAGATTCGGCATCTGATTCGACACGGCGAAGTCGATGACCTCGCGCCGGAGCGCCGTGGCTGTCTCGAGCGGCCAGCCGAGTTCAACACACGCCCTGGCCAGGTTGCAGAGCGCATGGATGATTCGACGCGGTGGGTAGCTGACCAGGGGAGCCGCTGCCGTGGCTGTCTCCAGCACGAAGGGCCCGATGGTTGTCCACTCCGAGGCGGAAGACTTGGCCTGATACAGGCGCAGCGTGCTCTCCAGCAGCTTCGTGTCGGACATGGTGATTACTATCGCCATTACCCCCGACAATGGAGGAGCCCCGATGCACACTGCCGCCCCGCAGGCCCGATCGTTGCCTGTCCACGAGCACCCGACCCTCAACCGGATGGCCACCGCCCGTAGGCTCCAGCTTGTCGCTGAAACGGACTTCCAGCCCTTCCTCTTCGGGTGGAGGAACCGATCAGGCGAGTCGCACTACAGCTCGAACCTGCTGACGCTCGTCGATCTGCTTGGCCGGGTGGGCCACACGGAGGAGTGGGCATGGGTGACCACCTGGCCGGTGGACGATCCGGCTGCCATCGCCCAGGCATGCGGACGTGTGGACCGCGGGTTCGTCGTCGAAGTCGGCTGGCGATGGACCACAAGTCAGATTGTCCGACTCGGTGCTGCCCACTTCCCGCGCGTGAACGTTGCGACGCCGCGGTGGGCCCGCTGGAGCTCGCTCGATGAGCTCCACGGACTGGGGGAGGCGGCAACGATCATGGGCGACTGGCTGATCGACCGGGAGATCGGACAGGGCTTCGAGAGTCGCGCGCCCGACCCATACGCGTCACGATGACATCGGACATCCATGTCCCCCCGAAGGACAGAGCGCGGACATTCGGAGGACACACCTGTCCCGTGGTGTCTCGCCACATCGGACGTGCACGTCTCGCGCTCGGGACAAGCAGCGTGGGCGAAGGTCGCGCCGCGACGAGAAGATCTACCAGCCTCGCGGTGCCAAGCGAGCGTGGAGCGGCTCCCACTTTGCCTGCCACGGATCGGCGTCCTAACGACGGGCCTCGGAAGTCGCGAGCCAGCTGTCGCGCTGAGGGGAACGGCGATACCGTCTGGATGCGGGGTCAGGTTTGACAAGGACGGGATAACGTGGCGCCGTGCAGGCTGCAGCCGAGGAGTCCGACCGATCCGCGAAGAGCGGCAGCCTGTTTCCGCCAATGCGATGGTGGGTGCCGGCCGCATCTGCGGCGCTGCTGGTCTTGTTCCTGATCGCGGTAGTCGCCATCCTCGTGCGGCCGCCGGGGCCTCTCGATGACCCTCGGCCAGCGTTCCAGCGGGATGGACTTCTCCGTGATGGACCGGTACTCGATGCCGACGTCGCGGGTGTTCGATTCGGGGAGCGCACTGTGATCGTGCTCTTCGAGCGGGAGGAACCCGAAGGCCGAACGTGGGACCAGTGGTCCGCGGACGTGACTTCGGGTGGCGCCGCGTTGGTCGTCGTGACGCCGGTTCAGGTTGCCCACGGATCGTTGGTGGACGCGATCGGCATGCCCGCACCGGTCGATGGCGGGCCGCCCATCGGCTACGCGGTGGTCGATTCGAGCCGCCAGGTGCGGTACGCAACGATCGACCCCCAGTACCTCAAGAACGCCTTCGAAGTCGACGTCATCAGCGGGGCCGTGGAATGAGAGCAGAGCATCGGCCCGGCGCGTCCAGCTATCGAGCGCTCCATCCGCGTTCATTGATGATCCAGCTGGCGCTTCTGCTAGTCGTTGAGGTCCTGCTGTTCCTGAGCTACAGCGTCCACGACGCCCGATTCCACTGGGCGACCCACTTCCTCGTCGCCGTGATCGTGGCGATAATCGTCATGGCGATCTACCTCCGCGTGCGGAAGGCACCGGGTCCGCGTTTCCTCCTCATGCTCGTCCTCGGGCTTCACGTCTTCGCTATGGCGCCGGACCTGCTGTTCCGGGCAGGAGCTCCTCACGCTGCATGGATGGACATCTTCCTCGGGCACGTATCTGCGCACTACATGCCGGGAGGTGACACGACATGGCTCGTCATCGCCGTGACCGCGATCACCGGCTACGTCGTCGCGCTAACGCGATGGCTTCGATCACAAGCTCCCGAAGCTGGCACCATCGACCGTGGCGGCGTGGACAGATGAGCCGAGATCGGGCCTCTGCTGCCCCGCGACCCGCTCACACACAGTCATTCCGCACCACCTCGTGGCACTATTGCCGCGTGAGAATCGGCCTGAGCACGACGAGCGCGCGCGCGATGAGTCTGCTCATCGCGCTGGCACTTGCCCTGTTCGGAGCGCTGATGGCAGGGCACGGCGCGGGATCGGCGAGCCACGACGAGCACACGCTCTCCGCCGCTCTCACCATCGACACTCACTCGAGCATTCAGGCGCCGCCTGCATCCAGCCACCACGCCGGATCTTCGGCGCTCACTGCCAACCCGGGCGAAGTCCCTCCCACAGACACGTGTTCGACCTGCCTCACTGAGGGGCAGATGCACGTGCTGACGGTTTGCGGCCTTCTCATCATGTCCGCGGTGACGCTGCTGCTCATGCCCCGGTGGCGCGAATCGATCCACCGAGCTGCGGAAGCGATCGGCCTCCTGGTCGCGCAGACGGCTGTTGCTGCCGTCGGCGCAGCGACCCCGAACCTTCTCTCGCTCGGCATCAGTCGCAGGTGATGCGCGGAGCTCGGTTTCCCGCCGACTCCACTGCTCACCAGACAACACCGACAGATGAAGGACCAATGATGACCACCAATGCAATGCGGCGCGCCCTCGCGGGCGCCCTGACCCTCGCCGTGGCGGCGACCCTCACGGCCTGCGCGATGCCCTCCGACATGGACATGAGCGCCGGAAACTCCGACCGGACAGCATCCTCCGCCCCCGACGCCTCGGTCGAGCCGAACAACGCCGACGTCATGTTCGTCGGCATGATGATCCCGCACCATGAAGAAGCCGTCGAGATGGCCGACATGCTCCTCGAGAAGGACGGCGTCGAGTCGGAGGTGATCGAGCTTGCCGAGGCGATCAAGGCAGCGCAGGAGCCTGAGATCGAGTTGATGGAGTCCTGGCTCAAGGAGTGGGACTCGATGCCCGCCGAGGGCATGGGCGGCATGGATCACGGAGATTCTGGCATGGGCTCGATGATGGGCATGTCCGAGGAGGACATGCAGGCTCTGGAGGAAGCGCCGGGCCCCGAGGCGGGTGACCTGTTCCTGGAGCTGATGATCGTGCACCATGAAGGGGCGATCGTCATGGCGCAGGACGTGTTGGATGACGGCCGCCACCCGGACGTCCTCGACCTGGCGACCCAGATCATTTCCGATCAGGCAGCCGAGATCGAGCTGATGCGCTCGATGCTCGACTCATGATCGCGCCGAAGGCGGCACTCGCAGCGGTCGTGACCGCCCTCACATTGTTCATCGCTGGGTGTACAGCGCCGGACGCTGAGGGCAACCGGGAGGAGGTGCCCGCGCCGGAGTTCCAAGCTGGCGTATCGCATGTCCACGCGATCGACCTCGACGAGATGACCGGATTCGTCCACATCGCCACCCACGAGGGCATCCTTCTTGCGGGCATGCCGCACGATGGCGAGACCGTCTCAGAGGCGAATCCCCTCGGAGACTGGCGAGGCGATGCGATGGGGCTGGTTCGAGTGGGCGATCGTCTGCTCGTCTCGGGGCACCCTGGACCGACTGAGGAGGGGCCGGGCGCTATCGGGCTCCGCGAGTCCGACCTCTCCGGCGATGAGTGGACAGCGATCAGCCTGGAAGGCGAGGCCGATTTTCACTCGCTCGCAGCGGGAGGCACCAGTCCGGGGATGTCCATGCTCGCCGGTGTGGACTCCATCTCCGGGCGCGTGATGGTCAGCCCGGACGGCGGAGCTGGCTGGCAGCAGGGCGCCGCCATCGCAGCGGCGTCAGTGGCGTGGAATGCCGATGCTTCGGCGCTGCTCGCCACGACATCTAACGGCCTGGTCGTGAGTCGGGATCGAGGGCAGAGCTTCGAGGCGGTTCCGGATGCTCCTTACCTCGTGCTTCTCGCGTCGAGCCCGACGGAGTCCGACACCTTCACCATGGTCGGCATCGACGTTCAGGGTGTCCTGCACCGCTCGACCGACGGCCTGACGTGGGAGGCGGTCGGGGCTGTCCCCCTCGAGCCGGCCGCCATCTCGGTAGGCATGACCGGTGCGATCATCGTGGCGGACACCACACAGGTCATGCATTCAGTGGACGGCGGAACCACCTGGAACCTGATCGTCGCTCTCTGATCCGCAGTGCCGGCGGGGTGGGACCAGTCGTGCTGGACCCACTCCGCTGGCGGGCGGCAGACCGAACCAGAAATGCCAGCCCCGGTGCGAACAGTACATCGTCCGATGTACAGTTTTGCCATGACCTCTATGTCCTTGTCCCGCCTCGACGCCATTCGCCGCATCGGGAAGGCCCTCGCCGACCCGACGCGCGCGGCGATTCTCTTGGCACTGCTCGACGAACCCCGCTATCCGGCTGATCTGGTCGATGAGCTTGGGATCACCAAACAGAACGCGTCGAACCACCTCGCCTGCCTTCGCGACTGCGGCATCGTCGTTGCCGAGCCGGCAGGCCGACGGGTTCTATACGACATCTCCGACGCTCGTCTCCGTCACGCGCTGCAGGATCTCGTCGGCGTCGTGCTCGCCGTCGACCCCGAGGACGCTTGTGATGTCCACGCCGGATCGGTGCCCGCATGACCTTCCCAACCACCGTCGCGCCGGACGTCGCGCGGAGATCGGCGCTGCGTCGAAGGGTCAAGATTATTGTTGCCATCACCATCGTCTACAACGTCGTGGAGGGCGTCATCGCTCTCATCGCCGGGGCCGCCGCCGACTCGGCAGCGCTCATCGGGTTTGGGCTGGACTCCGGCGTCGAGGTCCTTTCCGCGACCGCGGTGGCCTGGCAGTTCACCAGACGAGACCCTGAACGGTATGAGAAGCCGGTGCTTCGGGTGATCGCGTTCGCCTTCTTCGCTCTGGCCGCGTATACCATCGTCGGCTCGACCCTGTCGTTGACTGGGTTGAGCACGCCCGAGTCCAGCGGCGTGGGGATCGCGCTCGCCGCCATCAGTGTCGTCGTGATGCCCGTCCTCTCTCTGATCGAGCGACGCACCGGACGAGAGCTTGGATCAGCGACTGTCGTGGCCGACTCCAAGCAGACCCTCATCTGCTCCCTGTTGTCGGCGGCGGTCCTGTTGGGTCTTGTCGCTAACGCGACGCTCGGATGGGCATGGGCGGATGCCGTCGCCGCTCTCGTGATCGGCGCCTTCGCTATCCGCGAGGGTATTGAAGCGTGGAACGGCGACACGTGCTCGACCGCGATCGGCGAGCTGATGGAGCACAAGGATCCAGATGCCGATGGCGGCGACGCGATCTCCAGCCGCGGAGCCGGCGTATGACCGAAGAGCCGCACAGTCATGGGACCGCGAGTAGCTCTCCTCGGCGCCTAGCGATTGCGTTCGGGCTGACGCTCAGCGTTTTCATCGCCGAGGTGATCGGCGCAATCGTCACCGGTTCGCTTGCTCTGTTGGTTGACGCAGCCCACATGCTCACCGACGCTGGCGGCCTTCTTGTTGCTCTCCTGGCGGCTCGACTCATGGTGCGCCCGGCGACCTCGCGCCGTACGTGGGGGTTTCGTCGCGCTGAGGTCCTCGCAGCGACGGCGCAGTCCGCGGTGCTTCTTGGGGTAGGGCTCTTCGTGGCCATCGAGGCGATCCAGCGTCTCAGCGACCCGGCAGAGGTCGGGGGGCCCGAGCTGCTCGTCTTCGGCGTCATCGGGCTCGCGGCCAACCTCACCGCGGTCGTCGTGCTGGCCGGGGGACGGCGCGAGAATCTCAATATGCGGGCGGCGTTCCTCGAGGTTCTCAACGACACGCTCGGATCGGTGGCCGTCATCGTTGCGGCTGTCGTGATCGCCACCACCGGTTTCCAGCAGGCCGATTCGATCGCCGCGCTTCTCGTCGGTGTTCTCATCATCCCGCGCACGGTGCGACTGCTCCGTGATGCCGTGGACGTGCTGCTGGAGTCTGTGCCACGAGGGGTCGACCTCGAAGCCATTCGGCAGCACCTCCTCGACGAGGAACACGTGGTCGACGTCCACGATCTGCACATCACGCAGATCGCGACAGGCCTGCCGGTTCTCACTGCACACGTGATCGTCGAGGACGGGTGCTTCCACGATGGCCACGCTCCCGAAATCACCGAGGCGCTCGAAACCTGCGTCGCAGAACACTTCTCTGTCGCCATCGGCCACTCGACCTTCCAGCTGGAGCCTGCAGAAGCGGGCCGATCGCACGACCTCCACTGACCGTCGAACCATCGTGGAGCCGCGGCTCGTCAGCTCCTGATCATCGGGGGTGCCGGTGATTCACCTTGTTGTCGCGGTGTCGCCCCGCTACGGTCAGCGATGGGATTTTTGTAGCCACAGCGTGGGATCGTCATCGATCTCGTTTGCGGATATGTGCCCGAAGTTCGCCTGTGGTTCGCCTGAAGCGCGGAGGGCGGGCTCATTCCGCAAACCCCCCACGCACGGCACCATGCGCGGGGACAGGGTCCTGCCGTGGTCGTAGGGTCCTCCACCGAGGCCAGTGAGGCGGCGTCCATGATCGAGTTCCTCGCCGGAGTGGCGGCCGAGATCGGGTGGGCGCTTCCCGTCGCAGCCGTGCTGTGGTTCATCGCGCGACGCGTCACGCGCATCGAGACCACGGCCGGCTCGACCCGCACCGCGGCGACTCGCCCGGCCTGGCAGCGTGCGGTCGGTCTCGTCGGCGCCGCCGCGGCCCTCTGGGGGCTGCTCATCGGGATGGGCGCGCTCATCACGACCGTCCTGGCGCCGGTGCGCGACCTCGACGTCGCCATCATCGAGCGCCTGGTCGAGAGCCGGACCGATCCGCTGACCGCGCTCGCTCACATCGGCGACAAGATCGGGAACACGCCGGGCATCATCGCGATGGTCGTCATCTCGGCCACCGTCGCGCACGCGCTGACGCGGCGCTGGGCGCCGGCGCTGGTCGTCGTGGCCGCTGCGGCGGGCGAGACCTCCATCTTCCTCGCGACCCAGGTGGCGATCAGTCGGGCGCGACCGGATGTCGAGCAGCTCGCCGGCGAGCCGGCGACGTCGTCGTTCCCGTCCGGGCACGTCGCGGCGACGATCGTCACCTACGGCTGCATCGCCCTGCTCGTGCTCGCCTGGTCGCGCGGCGCGGTGCGCGTCGTGGCCGTCGCCGCGGCCATCGTGCTCCCGCTGCTGGTCGCGTGGGCGCGCATGTACCAGGGGATGCACTTCCCGAGCGACGTGCTCGCGAGCTTCCTCTTCGCGCCGCTGTGGCTGGCCGTGTGCTGGTGGGCGATCCGACCGCAGCCGCGAGGCGAGACGGTGCGGATGGGCCGGGCAGTGGCGGACGTGGAGAACGCGACGCCCCCCGCACGCTGAGTCCTCTAGGTTCGTGCGGGCGCCACCGCCGTCTTTCGGAGAGGACCCCATGAGGACAGACCACTACGACTCCTTCGCCGAGGCCTACGACGCGGAGAACGCCTCGAGTCTCGTCAACGCCCATTACGAGCGGCCCGCGATGATCGCGCTGGCGGGGGATGTCCGCGGCCGGCGCATCCTCGACGCCGGCTGCGGATCGGGCCCGCTCTCGGCCGCCCTGCGCGAGCGCGGCGCCGAGATGTCCGGCTTCGACGGCAGCCCCGCGATGATCGAGCTCGCGCGCCGGCGGCTGGGCGACGGCGTACCGCTCGAGGTGGCGGATCTCGCCGAGCCGCTTCCGTACGATGACGAGTCGTTCGACGTCGTCGTCGCCTCGCTCGTGCTGCACTACCTCGAGGACTGGTCGGGGCCGCTGGCCGAGCTGCGTCGCGTGCTGACACCGGGCGGGCGTCTGATCGTCTCCGTCAACCACCCGACGGTCTACATGATCAACTACCCGGATCAGGACTACTTCGTCACGCGACGATTCTCTGAGGAGTACGAGTTCGCCGGGCAGGCGGGCACGCTGACCTACTGGCATCGACCGCTCCACGCGGTCACCGACGCGGTCATCTCGGCCGGATTCCGGATCGCGGCGCTCGCCGAGCCGCCCGTGTCGCCCCTCGCCCCGCCGGAGCTGCTCCCTCCGAAGATCCGCAGCGGCGAGAAGTCGGCCTTCCTGTGCTTCCTGTTCCTCGTGCTCGAGAAGGCCTGATCGAGGCGGCGTCGGCCGGTTCGGATCCGCACGGGCCTAGGGTGGGGGCATGACCGACTCGCTCCTCTCGCTGGGCGATCAGCGCTTCCTGCTCCTGACGACGTATCGCCGGACGGGAGCCGCGGTCTCCACACCCGTGTGGGTCGCGCGCGACGGTGACGCTCTCCTCGTCTCCACGCCGCGCGATTCGGGCAAGGTCAAGCGACTGCGCAATGACGCGCAGGTGGAGCTCACGGCGTGCGGACGATTCGGGCGGCCGCGGCGGGGCAGTCGAGCCGTCCGCGCCGTGGGACGCCTCCAGGACGATCAGACGGCCGTGGATCGCGTCACCGCGCTGCTGCGCGCCAAGATGCCGCTGGAGTACCCCCTCGTCATGCGGCTCGAGGGCTCCCTGGGCTCCGAGCGCGAGAAGCGCGTGGTCATCCGGATCACCGAGGAGTAGGCGCCCGCCACGGCCGGAGCCGAGCTACGACTCCTCGTCGTACATGAACTCGCGCAGCTCCTGCGGGCACCGGCACGCGGCTGCGATCCGCTGCGCCCAGTGCAGCGCCTCCTCCCGCGTCGGCACCTCGATGATCGTGAAGCCGCCGTCGAAGGGCGGGTAGATCGGCGCGCTCACGGCGCCGTCCGCGGCGACCGTGACCGGCTCGACGCCCTCGTCGATGCCTCCGCCGAAGACGTAGGCGCCTGCGGCCTTGAGATCGCGGATCACCTGGTGCGAATCGTCGACGACCTGCTGCCACTGGCCGTCGGGCACCTGCATGACACCGCTCGGGAGCGAGATCACGTACTTCGTCATCACAGACCTCCGATACGGGTGGCGACCGTGCGGGCGACGACGCCGATGACGGAGAAGCTACACCTGCCGCAGCCTCACGGCTGCGGAGTGCCCACCCGGACCGTCCGCCACGTGTCGATCGCGATCACGCCGCCGAGCACGATGAGCGAGAGCGAGATCGACGCGAGCGCATCGGTCGGCCAGTGGTAGCCGAGGTACACCCGGCACACCGCCGTCGCGGCCACGAGGACGATCGCGACGAGGAACGCGATCACGGTCGAGATCGGGTACCGGCGGCGCGAGAACACGAGGAAGGTCGTGATGAGCAGGAAGTCGGTCGCGCCCATGACGTGCCCGGAGGGGAACGACGGCGTGTAGTCCGCGTCGAGCAGCATGAGGGAGATCGGCGGGCGGTCGCGGCCGATGATCGGGGCGAGCGTCTGCACGATCGCCACGCCGACGATCATGCCGCCGGCGAGAACGAACGGTCGCCAGGCGTGCTTGGCGGCGAACCCCCACCACACGGTCGTGACGAGGACGATGATCGGCATCGCGATGGGGCCGAAAACGTTCGCGATGATCGTCATGACGATCGTGAGACCCGGCGACTCCATGCTCCGCAGCCAGTCCTGGATCGGCTGATCGATGACCGACAGCCCATCGCTCTCACGGACCGAGTCGAGGATGACGAGGAAGGCGACGAGCCCGATCGCGCCGAGCGACCCGGCGATGATGTACAGATTCCGTCGGGCGGACGGGCGCACCGTCCGCTCCTCGACGACGAACTTCTCGTGGAAGCGACGCAGCGCCCCCGGCTTCTTCGCGGCCGTCTCTGTCACTCCCGGTACTCCTCCGTCGCTCCGCCCGGCACGCCGAGATGTCACCGCAGGGTATCGCGACCTCCGCTCTACCGCAGGCGCCAGGGAGCGACGGCGTGCAGGGCCGGCAGCGCGGCGGCGATGACCAGCACCGTGCCGAGGACCTCGTCACCCGGGCGGAGGATCGCGCCCGCGATGAGCAGCCCCGCCGCGAGAATCGCCGAGGTCGTGCGGCGCACGCTCGCGTCGATGACGCGCAGGCGCTGCTCGACCTCGGGGCTGCGGACGGCGAGCTCGCCGCGGTCGAGGCGCGTGGCGAGAGCATCCACCCGCTGGGGGAGCCGGGCGAGCGCGGACAGGATGGACACGGCCTCGCGACCGAGCGATCGAGCCGTCGACGCGCCGCCGCCGTTGAGGAGGGTGCGGGCGAAGGGGTCGACCGCGTCCCACATGTTGAAGTCGCGGTTGAGGGCGCTCGTGACGCCCGAGATGAGCGAGATGGTGCGGATCAGCAGCAGGAAGCTCTCCGGCAGCTGGAACGGGAGCGTGCGGATGACCTCGCTGAACTGGCGAGCGAACGCCTCGAGCTCGCGCGGGTCGATGCGCGTGAGCTCGGCGACGCCCATGCCGCCGAAGCGGTCGAAGAGGGCCGAGATCGCGCGCTCGAGCTCGACCGTGTCGGCCGACGGCAGCAGCACGCCGAGGCGCTGGGTCGCCGCGACCCAGCCGCGGGCGTCCCGGGCGGCCACCGCGAAGATGAACTGCCGCAGGCCGTCGCGCAGCTCGTCGTCGATCTCGCCCATCATGCCGAAGTCGATGAAGGTGAGCGCGAAGCCGCCCGGGTCGCCGCCGGCGGCGGGGGTGACGAAGATGTTGCCGGGGTGCGGGTCGGCGTGGAAGAACCCGGCGACGAAGATCTGCTCGAACGTCGCACGCGCGAGCTCGGCGGCGACGGCGTTCGGGTCGATGCCGGCGGCCTGCAGCGCGGCGATGTCGGTGATCTTGATCGCCGTGACGTCGCTGAGCGTCAGCAGGCGGCGGGCGCTGCGCTCCCACACGACGACGGGGGTGCCGACGCGCGGATCGTCGGCGAAGTCGGCGGCGAAGCGCTCGACGTTGACGGCCTCGTGGACGTAGTCGATCTCCTCCAGGCTCGTCGTCGCGAACTCCTCCACGAGCGCCGGGGCGTCGGTGCGCCGGTTGACGAGCCGCACGCGCGAGAGCCAGCGGCCGACACGGCGCAGCGCGGCGAGGTCGACCTCGACGATCTGCTCGATCCCGGGGCGCAGGACCTTCACGACGACGTCCTCGAAGCCGAGGTCGGCGGCGATGCCGGGCGACAGGCGGGCCCGGTGCGCCTGACCGAGGGAGGCGGCCGCGATGGGCGTCGGGTCGACGAACCCGAACGCGCGATCGAGGGGGATGCCCAGTTCGCGCTCGGCCTGCGCGACGATCGCCGCGAACGGCTCGGGAGCCACCTCGTCCTGCAGCCCCTCGAGCTCGCGCGTGATCTCCGGCGGCAGCACGTCGAGCCGCGATGACAGGAACTGGCCGACCTTGATCATGAGCCCGCCCAGATCGGCGGCGAGGTCGTGGAATCGGCGCGAGAGCCGCTGCAGGCGACGGATGCGCCCGCGCGCTGCGAGCCGGCCGAGGCCGAACCGCGGCAGCACGAGCTCGAACCACCACGCCTGCACGAGCGCGCGCGCCGCGAAGCGCATGATCCGCCGGTAGCGCGCGCGAAGAGCCGGGTTGCGCTGGACCTCGGCGGAGAGCGTCTCGTCGCCGGGTGTCGGCACCCTCCTAGCCTTCGGCGAGGAGGGCGTAGAGCTTGCGCCGCGTCTCGTCGAGGAGGGCGGCCGCGCGCTCCTTCTGCTCGCGCGAGCCCGACTGCGCGACCTGCGCCGCGGCCTGGGCGAGGCGGGCGCCGGCGCGCGGCACGGCGGCGGAGGTCTCGTCCCAGCGGGGCAGGCGCCAGTCGTGCTCGTCGCGTCGGGCGTGCTCGTGGTCGTGCGCGTCGGCGGCCGCGGCCGCATGGGCGGTCGCCTCGGCGGCGGCCGCGCGACCCGTCTCGGTGAGCGAGTAGACCGTGCGCTCGCCGTCGTTCTGCGTGTGGAGGAGCCCCTCATCGGTGAGCTGCTGCAGCATCGGGTAGACGGCGCTCGCGCCGGGCGTCCACGCCCCACCGCTCGCGGCCGCGATCGTCTGCATGACCTGGTGGCCGTTCATCGGCTCGCGGGAGAGCGCGGAGAGCACGGCGACCCGGATGTCGCCGTGGCCCGAGGTCGTGGAGGAGCGCCCGCCGGAGCGAGGCGAGAACGCGTCGCGGAGGCCGTCGACGGCCTCGCGGAGGTCGAAGCCGGCGGAGGAGGAGCTGCGCATCGGGGAGTCCCTTCGGAGAGGGCGGCGCGAACGGCCGCCGTGCTGATGCCGACGGTACGCCGCGTCTCTGGATGCGCGCTCACCGCCGGCCGCAAGCCCCTGTCGAGCGACCTGAGCGTCTGCTCGTCCTTCCCCGAGGCCCCGCGACCTTCGCTCGACGTTCCGCGATCGAGGTCAGTCCACGAGCAGCTGGGCGATCCGGTGCTCGATGAGCTCCTTGAGCACGAGCGACGTCGCGGTGCGTCGGATGCCCGGGCACCGCAGGATCTTCTGGCCCACCTCGTACAGATGGTCGGCATCGCGCGCGACGACCTGGATGAGCAGGTCGTCGACGCCCGACATCGCGACGCACTCGATGATCTCTGGGATCTCGCGCAGCGCGACCATCGCGTCGTCGAAGCGGTGCTGATCGACCTCGGCGGTCACCATCGCGCGGACCGCGTAGCCGAGCGATTCGGGATGCGCGGTGATCGAGTGCGGGCGCAGCGTGCGGCCGTCGAAGAGCTGGCTGATGCGGTTCTGCACCGTACCGCGTGCGAGGCCGAGCGCCTCGGCGAGCCAGCCGACCGTCGCGCGCGGGTCGCGATCGAGAGCGGCGAGGATGCGCCGGCTCGACCGATCGAGGAGTCTGGGCGAATTGACCATGGTGCGCTCACAGTACGCGCTCATCATGGTCGGATCGACCACTTGTCGCAGGCGCACTGGCGCAGAACGCGCAGACGGCGTTGACTCACTGGTCATGATGCGCACCGGTGCGCGAGCGGCGATCCCGCGCGGGCGCCGGATCGATCCCGCCCACGACCGCACCGATCTCCCTGGAGTCATCATGCCGACCGCACCCCTGCCCGAGTTCACCCACGAGCGCGTCTCGACCGTGCGCGGCGAGCGCTCGGGCCTCGCGATCACCGTCGCTCTGCACTCCTCGGCGATCGGGCCGGCGCTCGGCGGCTGCCGCATGTGGCGCTACCCGCAGTGGATCGACGGGGTCGCCGACGCGATGCGCCTCGCCTCCGCGATGACGATGAAGAACGCGCTCGCCGACATCGGCGCGGGCGGCGGCAAGTCGGTCATCGCGCTCGGCCCCGACGACGTCGTCGACGACGAGCGCCGCCGTGCCGCGCTGCTCGACCTCGGCGACCTCATCGAGACCTTCGGCGGGCGCTACCGCACGGCCGAGGACGTCGGCACCACCGAGCACGACATGCTCGTCGTGCGCGAGCGCACCGAGCACGTCGTCGGCCTCCCTGCCGCGAACGGCGGGGCGGGGGAGCCCGCCGAGGGCACCGCTCTCGGCGTGTACGTCTCGATCGAGCGCGTGATCGAGGAGCTCTTCGACTCCGGCTCGCTCGTCGGCCGCTCGTTCGTGATCTCCGGTCTCGGCCAGGTCGGCTCGCGCCTCGCCGAGCGGCTCGCCCGCGCCGGCGCGCGACTGTTCGTCACCGACATCGCCGAGTCGAAGCGCGCCCTCGCGGCTGACCTCGGCGCGACCTGGATCGACGTCGACGCCGCCCTCACGACCCCCGCGGACGTGTTCGTGCCCGCCGGACTCGGCGGGGTGCTCACCCCGGCGACGATCGCGACGCTGCCGGTCCGCGCGGTCGTCGGCCCGGCCAACAACCCGCTCGCCTACCGGTCGGGAGCGGAGCACCTGGCGGCCCGCGGCATCCTCTACGCACCCGACTTCGTGGTCAACGCGGGCGGCGTCATCCACCTCGCGCTCACCGGCGACGGCGCCTCGCCCGCCGCGATCGACGCGCGCCTGCGCGGCATCGGCGACACGCTGTCGGAGATCCTGTGCGCGGCGCGCGCGAAGGGCGTCACGCCGCTCGCGGCGGCCGAGGCCCTCGCAGTCGAGCGCGTCGAGCGGGCGCGCGCGGCGTCCGCGGTCGGGGTGCTCGCGGTCTGACGGATGTCGCACCCGACGAGTCGACGCCGGTCGCCGTCATCGCGACGACGCTCGACGCACCGACCTTCATCCCGGTCTCCGTCCCGCAGCGCCTGACGCGAGCGGAGGAGGACGAGCAAGGACGCTGCGTGGGCATCGCGACACCGCGCACTGCATCCTTCGTGGGGTCGGTCGGACGCAGCGTTGGGCGGCCAGCGACGGCCGACTGCGGCCAGCGATCCGGCGCGCCCGACGCCTGCGCCCCGGCGGCCGCGAGCAGCCCTGCTCGGAAGCGTCGTGCCGCCGTGCCCCGTCCTGGTCGGCGTTCTCCTGCGCGGCACCTCACGCGCGGACGCCCGCCGAACCTGATGCACGCTCGCGCATTCGTCTGCGTATACGGTTGCGCAATCGCATGCGGAGCTGTTTGACTGTGTTTCGGCACCAACGGGGGATGACCGATTCCAAGGAGGATTCAATGAAGAGTCAGACTGCACGAGCACCGCGCTTCGGACGGATCACCACGGCGACGGCCGCATTCGCGTCCGCTGCCCTGCTGCTCTCCGGATGCGCCGCCTCCGCCGACAGCGGCGCGACCGAGGGCACCGAGGGCGACGACCCGATCGGCGTCACGCTGATCGTGAAGACCGAGGCGAACCCGTTCTTCGTCGCGATGCAGGAGGGCGCCGAGGCGGCCGCCGAGGAGGCCGGCGTCGAGCTGACCTTCGCCGCGGGCAGCGAGGACGGCGACGAGGCGAGCCAGATCACCGCCATCGAGAACGCGATCGCCCGCGGCGACGAGGGCATCCTCATCGCCCTCAACGGGCCCGGCGTCAACAGCGCGATCGAGCGGGCCCGCGACGCGGGGCTGTACGTGATCGCGCTGGACACCGCGCCCGACCCGGCCGATGTCGTCGACATCACCTTCGCCACCGACAACCGTCGAGCGGGCAACCTCATCGGCTCGTGGGCCGCCGCGCAGCTCGACGGCGAGAAGGCCGTCATCGCCCTGCTCGACGTCTTCGACGACCGCATCGTGAGCGTCGACTACAACCGCGACCAGGGCTTCCTCGAGGGGATGGGGATCGACGTCGCCGACCCGAACCTCAACGGGGATGAGGCGCCGACCGGCACGTACTCGGGCGGCGACTACGAGATCGTCGGCAACGAGGCCACCGGAGGCGCCGAGGACGGCGGCCGCGCAGCGATGGAGACCCTGCTGTCCAAGAACCCGGACATCAACATCGTCTACACGATCAACGAGCCGGCCGCCTTCGGCGCCTACCAGGCCCTCGAGGCGGCAGGACGCGAGGACGACGCCCTGATCGTCTCGGTCGACGGCGGATGCGCGGGCGTCGAGTACGTCTCCGATGGCATCATCGACGCCACGGCTCAGCAGTACCCCGTCGACATGGCGCGGCTCGGCGTCGAGGCCATCGTCGAGCTCGTCGAGACCGGCGAGGCCCCGGAGGTCACCGACGGACTGGACTTCTTCGACACCGGGGTCGCCCTCGTGACGGACGACCCGGTCGACGGCGTCGAGAGCATCGACACCGCCGAGGCCAGCGAGCTCTGCTGGGGCTAGACGGCACCGGATCCACCACGGGCGTCGGCCCTGGGGTCACCCTCAGGGCCGACGCCGCACATCCTGATCCGCGACGAACGAAAAGGCCATCGACATGACATCGAATCCGCCCACGGATGGCATCCATCTCGCCACCGAGTTCCTGGACAGGTCCACGCCGGCGTCGCGGATCCGCCATCTGCTGCTGAGGTACCCGGCGCTCAGCCCGGCGATCGTGCTGCTCATCGCCGTCATCATCTTCGGCCTGCTCAACGAGCGCTTCCTCCTGCCGAACAACCTCTCGCTCATCGTCCAGCAGGTCGCGATCGTCGGGACGGTCGCCGCGGCGCAGACGATCATCATCCTCACCGCCGGCATCGACCTGTCGGTCGGCGCCGCGATGGTGCTCTCGTCGATGGTCATGGCGCAGCTCGCGACCGAGGCCGGCGGGCTCCCCGCGGCCGTCGCGCTCGTCGTCGGGTTCCTGGCCGCGGTGGGCGCCGGGGCCCTCAACGGGGCGCTCGTCACGCGGCTCAAGCTGCCGCCGTTCATCGCGACGCTCGGCACTCTCAACATCTTCATCGCCCTGACCCTCCTCTATTCGGGCGGCCAGACGATCATCGGGGCCGACCTGCCCGAGCTGCTGACCTGGACGGGCTCGATCATCGACATCGCGGGCGTGCGCATCACGACGGGCGTGCTCATCATGGTCGTCCTGTACCTCGTCCTCGCCTTCGTCCTCGGACAGACGGCCTGGGGCCGCCACGTCTACGCGGTCGGCGACGACAAGGACGCCGCGCGTCTCGCCGGGATCCCGGTCACCCGCGTGCTCATGAGCGTCTACCTGACCGCCGGGGCGATCCTCGCGATCGCCGCCTGGCTGCAGATCGGTCGCAGCGACGCGGCCGGACCGAACGCGGCGGTCGACGTCAACCTCGACTCGATCACCGCCGTCGTCATCGGCGGCACGAGCCTGTTCGGCGGTCGAGGGATCATCTGGGGAACCCTCCTCGGCGCGCTCATCGTCGGCGTCTTCCGCAACGGGCTCTCGCTCGCGGGCGTCGACTCGCTCTACCAGACCTTCGCGGTGGGCGTGCTCGTCATCGCCGCGGTCTCGATCGACCACTGGATTCGGAAGGCGAAGTGATGACTGACCGTGAACCCGTGATGCGGGCCGAGCGCCTCGTCAAGACCTACGGCCGCGTCGTCGGCCTCGACGGCGTCGACTTCGAGCTCATGCCGGGCGAGGTGCTCGCCGTCATCGGCGACAACGGCGCGGGGAAGTCGACCCTGATCAAGTGCCTCACGGGCGCCGAGATCCCGGACGAGGGCGACATCTACCTCGACGGGAAGAAGGTGACGCTCTCCCGGACCCAGGACGCGCGCGCGCTCGGGATCGAGACCGTCTACCAGAGCCTCGCCGTCTCGCCCGCGCTGGACGTGGCCTCCAACCTCTTCCTCGGCCGAGAGCTGCGGCGGCCCGGGCCGCTCGGCTCGATCCTGCGGATGATGGACACGCCGGCGATGCGGCGGCGCGCCCGCGAGGAGCTCACCGAGCTCGGGATCACCACGCTGCAGGACGTGACCGTCGCGGTCGAGAACCTCTCGGGCGGCCAGAGGCAGGCCGTCGCCGTGGCTCGAGCGGCGGCGTTCGGGTCGAAGGTCGTCGTCCTCGACGAGCCCACCGCCGCGCTCGGCGTGCGCGAGTCGAACCAGGTGCTCAACCTCATCGGGCGGCTGCGGGAGCGCGGGGTCTCAGTGATCCTCGTCAGCCACAACATGCCGCACGTGTTCGACGTCGCCGATCGCATCCACATCCAGCGGCTGGGCAAGCGCGCGACCGTCATCACCCCGCAGTCGCACAGCATGACCGACGCCGTCGCGATCATGACGGGCGCCGCGCGCTCCTGAGCTCGAGGGGGCCCGCGCGCTCGTCGAGCGTGCGGGCGCTCCTCTCTCTCAGCGGCGCAGGGCTCCGGAGTCGCGCACGATCAGCTCCGTGCGGAGGCGGACCTGGCGTGCGGCGAGCTCGGGCGCGGCCATGCGATCGAACAGCATCGTGACCGCGCGCGAGCCCAGCAGGTCGACCGGCTGGCGGACGGCCGTGAGGCGGGGGTGGAAGAGGTCCGCCCACGGGAAGTCGTCGAAGCAGGCGAGCGCCAGGTCCTCCGGGATGCGGATGCCCCGCTCGGCGAGGCGGCGCATCGAATCGATGGTGGCCTGGTTGTTGCCCATGACGAGCGCGGTCGGAGGCTCGGGGAGCGCGAGCAGAGCATCCACCGCCGCACCGGCGTCCTCCGCGCCGTGCGCGACGTCCGCCTCGCTGCTGGCGAGACCGCGGCGGCTCATGCCCAGATGGAAGCCCTCGATGCGCTCGATCGTCGTCTGCAGGCCCTTCTTGCCCGCCACCATCGCGATGCGCCGATGGCCCTGGTCGACGAGATGCTCGACGAGCTCGGCCATGGGCTCGACGTTCTCCACGCCGATCGCGTCGAAGGGCCAGCTGTCGATCTCGGGGTGCACGCGGTCGATGAGGACGGTGGGGATGCGCCGGCTCGCGATCCGGTCGAGCGCCGTCTGCGGGTCGGAGGACGGTGCGATGAGGATGCCGTCGGGCCGATGGGCGAGCAGGTCGGTCACCGCGCGCAGCTCGTGCTCGGGGTCGTCGTGCGTGTCGGCGAGCAGGAGGGAGTGGCCGTTGGCACTGACCGTCCTCTCGATCGCGTGGACGACGTCCGCGAAGTAGGGGTTCGAGATGGCGGAGATCGCGAGCCCGATCGTCATCGTCTTGCCGGTGCGCAGCGAGCGCGCGACCCGGTCATTGAGGTAGCCCGTCTCGGCGATCGCGGCGAGGACGGCCCGTTCGGTCTCCGGCTCGATCTTGCGGGTCTTGTTGATGACGTGCGAGACCGTCGTCGCGGAGACGCCGGCGACTCGCGCGACGTCCGACATCGTCACCATGGGGTTCTCCGTTCGCGTGCCTGGGGTGCGGGGTGTCAGGGGTGCTCGGGCGGGGGTTCCGCGCGCGTGGGCGCGCGCCTCACAGTAATGATCCGATCGGCCGACGCGCGGGTCGCCTCGACCTCCTCGGCGTTTCGCTGATCGGTGCCGGTGGCCCAGGCCCTCGCGTCGGCGGCGGGCTTGCCGAACTCCATGTGGCGCGCCACGAGCTGGGGGAGCCGGATCTCGGGCGGCGTGTCGAGGTACCACACGGCGTCGAGCAGCCCGCGGACCTCCTGCAGAATCGGGTCGGCGGAGAGCAGGTAGTTGCCCTCGGTGATGATGAGGGGCGTCTCGCGCGGAACGGGGATCGCCGAGGCGATCGGCTCCTCCAGGCCGCGCACGAAGGTGGGCGCGTAGACGGTTGCCTCGTCGCGGCGGCGCAGTCGCTCGATGAGGGAGCGGTAGGCGCCGAGATCGAAGGTCTCGAGGGCTCCGCGACGGGCGGCGAGCGGGGTGCCCTCGAGCACGCTGCTCGCGAGGTGGAAGCCGTCGAAGGGGACGACGACCGCGGTGTCGCGCGCGAGGTGGGCGGCCAGCGCGTCGGCGAGGACGGACTTGCCCGCGCCCGGAGCCCCGCAGATCCCGAGGATGACGCGATGGCCCGACTGCCGCGCCATCGCCAGCAGGTCGTCGGCGAGCTCGCCGATCGTCGATTCCGGCACGAGGTCGCCGCGCGGGGAGGCGCCGAGGCGCTCTGCTGCCGGCCCGTCATCTCGCACGACGCGTTCCTTCCTCTCCTGGTCGGCACGGACATCCACCCCTCGATCATGCCCGTGCGCATGCGATTGCGCAATCGGGTGCGCCTCAGTGTCCCGGGCGCCCCCGATCCGGGCTCAGCGGGTGAGCGCGCCCTCGGGCAGCGACAGCTCGCGCTCGACGACGCGCGCGATGAGGGCCAGGCCCGGGCCGGTCGGGCCGTAGCCGACGAGCCCGTGCGCGTTGAGCCCGTCGACCATCGCGAGCACGTGCGCCGCCACCCGGTCGAGCTCGCGCGCGGGCATCGACGCCGGCGCGGCCTGCGTCAGCACCTCGACGATGGCCGCGTGCCAGGCCGTCATCTGCTCGCGCACCGCGGCGGCGAGGGGGGATGACCGGCGCGCGATGCTCCACGCGTCGACCCACACGCCCGTGACGTCGTCGCGGCTGCCGTCGAGGAGGGTCGCGAGCAGCGCCTGCAGCCGGGCGGTCGGATGACGCACGACGCTCGCGTGCGCGCGCACCTCGGCGAGCTCGGAGGCGACGATGGATGTGAACGCGTCGGCGACGAGCTGCTCCATGCTCGGGGCGTAGTGCGCGACGAGGCTCGAGGCGACTCCGGCGCGCGCGGCCACGGCGCGCAGGGTGAGGGCGTGCAGACCCTCCTCGAGCGCCAGGGCCTCCGCGGCGGCGGCGATCTGGGCGGCGCGCTCAGTGGGCGAGGTCCGGGGGGCGCGGGGGCGGGCATCCGCCCCGCTGCTCGCTGTTGACACGCCGACCCCCGCCTCGGTAGCTTTCGAGCAGTCTAGATATTGATCGCCTGATCAACAAGAGATGCCGCGCCGCGGTCGCGGCGGCGGCGTCCGACACGACGAGGAGCCGACGATGGCCTGGCGCATGCCCGCGGAGACCGCTCCGCACGACCGCATCTGGATGGCGTTCCCGCGCGAGGGCGAGGTGATGGGCGACAGCTCGGCCGCCCGCGAGGCCACCTACGACGCGTGGACGACCGTCGCCCACGCGATCCTCCCCTTCGAGCCCGTCACGATGGTCGTCGACCCGAGCGAGCGCGAGCGCGCCCGCCGCATGCTGAGCGCCGACATCGACATCGTCGAGGCCCCGCTCGACGACTTCTGGATGCGCGACTTCGGCCCCACCTTCGTCATCGACGACGCCACGGGCGAGCGCGGCGGCGTCGACTGGATCTTCAACGCCTGGGGCCAGGGCGCCGACTGCGAGAACGATGCGCTCATCGCCGCGCGCATCCTCGACGAGCTCGGCCTCGCGCGCGTGCCGAGCCTGCTCGTCAACGAGGGCGGCGGCATCCACGTCGACGGCGAGGGCACCGTGCTCGTCACCGAGACCGTGCAGCTCGACCCCGACCGCAACCCCTGGGCGACGAAGGAGCGCGTCGAGGCCGAGCTCGCCCGCACGCTCGGCGTCGAGACGGCCATCTGGCTGCCGCGCGGCCTCACGCGCGACTACGACGAGCTCGGCACCCGCGGGCACGTCGACATCGTCGCGACCTTCGCGAGCCCGGGCCGCGTGCTCGTGCACGCGCAGCACGACCCGGCCCACCCCGACCACGCTGTGATGCCCGCCATTCACGACGCCCTGCGCGCCGCGACCGACGCGCGCGGCCGCTCACTCGAGCTCATCGAGCTGCCCGCTCCCGCGCAGCTGCGCGACGAGGAGGGCTTCGTCGACTACAGCTATGTCAATCACCTCGTCGTCAACGGCGGCGTCATCGCGTGCGGCTTCGGCGACGACGCGGCGGATGCCCGGGCTCGCGACATCCTGCGCGACGCGTACGGGCGCGAGGTCGTGACGGTCGACGCGCGCGAGATCTTCGCGCGCGGGGGCGGTATCCACTGCATCACGCAGCAGCAGCCGCGGGCGGGGCTCGCGACGCTCGCGGGCGGCGACGCGGCGGGCGCGGGCGACCGGTGACGAGCATCCCCCTCGTCGAGGCGTCGATCGGCGAGCTGCGCCGCGCGCTCGACGACGGCCGCCTCACCGCCGTCGAGCTCGTGCAGGGCTACCTCGAGCGCATCGCGGGCTACGACGCGGCCGGCCCGACTCTCAACGCCTACGTCGTCATGAATCCGGATGCTCTCGCCGAGGCCCGCGCGAGCGACGAGCGACGCGCCCGCGGTGAGGTGCTGAGCCCGCTCGACGGGATCCCGTACGCGGCGAAGGACAGCTACATGGTGCGCGGCCTCACGGTCGCGAGCGGCTCGCCCGCGTTCGCCGACCTCGTCGCGCAGCGCGACGCCTTCACGATCGAGCGGCTGCGCGCCGGGGGAGCGATCTGCCTCGGGCTGACGAACATGCCCCCGATGGCCAACGGCGGCATGCAGCGCGGGCTCTACGGTCGCGCCGAGAGCCCCTACAACGCCGACTACCTGACGGCGCCGTTCGGCTCGGGGTCGTCGAACGGCTCGGGCACCGCCGCGGGCGCGAGCCTGTGCGCCTTCGCCCTCGCCGAGGAGACCTGGTCGAGCGGCCGCGGCCCGGCCTCGAACAACGGTCTCGTCTGCTACACCCCGAGCCGCGGCGTCATCTCGGTGCGCGGCAACTGGCCGCTCGTTCCGACCATGGATGTCGTCGTGCCCTACACGCGCACGGTCGACGAGCTGCTCCTCGTGCTCGATCAGATCGTCGCCGACGACCTCGAGACGCGCGGCGACTTCTGGCGCGTGCAGCCCTGGGTGGGCATCCCCGCCGCATCGACCGTGCGCCCGCTCTCGTACGCCGCCATCGGCGCGCCCGCGGCCCGGGACGCCGCGCTCCGGGGAGCCCGGGTCGGCGTGCCCCGCATGTACATCGGCGCCGAGCCCGACTCCGACGACCCGATCGAGACGCGCGCGACCGTCATCGCGCAGTGGGAGCTCGCCCGACGCGACCTCGAGGCCGCGGGCGCCGAGGTCATCGAGGTCGACCTCCCCGTCGTGACGAACTACGAGAGCCGCGGGCGCGCCGACGACCGCTCGCTCACCGTGCGGGGCCTCGTGCCGGAGGGCTTCGCCGACTCCGAGCTGTGGGAGCTGTCGATGTGGGGGTGGGAGGAGTTCCTGCAGGCCAACGGCGACCCGCACCTGCACCGCCTCGTCGACGTCGAGCCCGAGCTCATCTTCCCGACCCCGCCCGGGTCGCTGCCCGGCCGGTACGACGATCATCTGAGCCGGTTCGCACCGGAGGACGTGCCGCTCGAGGACTACGTGCACCGCGCGCGCCGCGAGGGCGTGCCCGCGCTCGCGGACATCCCGCACCTCGAGGCGGGGCTGCGCGGCCTCGAGGAGGCGCGCCGCCTCGACCTCGAGCAGTGGATGGACGACCTCGGCCTCGACGCCGTCGTCTTCCCCGCCGTCGCCGACGCCGGCCCCGCCGACGCCGACGTGAACCCCGCGAGCGCCGAGCTCGCCTGGCGCAACGGCACGTGGGTCGCCAACGGCAACCTCGTGCCGCGCCACCTCGGGATCCCGTGCGTGCAGGTCGGCATGGGGCTCATGAGCGATATCGGGATGCCCGTGGGGCTGACCTTCGCCGGTCGCGCCTACGACGACGCGCGCCTCCTCGCTCTCGCGGCGGCGTTCGAGGCGTCGGCGAACCGGGCGGGCTCGGCGCTCGGGTCGACCCGCTCGCCCGCTCCGCGGGCGCCGGAGCTGTGATGGCCTCCGACTCTTGACCTTCCCTCGCTCCGGGTGGATGCTGGCGGCACCATGAGCGACGTCGACGACTACATCGCGCGGTTCCCGGCCGACGTCCAGTCCATCCTGCGCGGCGTCCGCGGCGCGATCCGCAGCGCCGCCCCCGCGGGCGACGAGCGAATCCGGTACGGGATGCCGGCGATCCCGCTCGACGGCGGCTACTGGCTGCACTTCGCGGGGTGGAAGAACCACATCGGCATCTACCCGGTGCCGCGCGGCGACGATGCGTTCGAGGCCGAGATCGCGGAGTACCGATCGGCGAAGGACACCGTCAACCTCCTCTACTCCAAGCCCATCCCGTTCGACCTCGTGACGCGCATCGCGCAGCACGCGGTGCAGCACGCCGCGCAGCACGGCGCGCGGCCCGCGGCGCAGCACCCGGCGGTGCACGCAGGACCGGCGCACGCAACCCCCGCGCGCGGCTGAATCCTGTTCAGTAGGGTCGCTCCATGAACCTCTTCTCGAAGAAGGCCGACGCGGACCCCGCGGTTCCGGCCGCCCCGGCCTCCGCCCCGGCCGGCAGCGCCTCCTCCTCGGAGGACTCCGCGATCTCGTGGCGCGACGACCGCGTCGGGGCGAGCGCCCGCGGCGAGAACCCGATGGTCATGCTCGAGCTCTCGAGCGGCTGGGCGGTCATCGGCGACACCCAGTTCCTCCCCGGCTACTCGCTGCTCATCAGCAAGCACCGCGACGCCGCGATGCTCAGCCAGCTCACGCGCGAGCAGCGGCTGCAGTTCCTCGCCGACCTCGACCTTCTGGCGATCGCGGTCGAACGCGCGTGCATCGAGAAGGACCCGGCCTTCCGGCGCGTCAACATCGAGATCCTCGGCAACACCGACGCGTACGTCCACGCGCACGTCTTCCCCCGCTACGAGTGGGAGGGGCCGAAGGCCGAGCGCCCCGTCTGGGAGTACCGCGACACGCACTGGACGGACGAGCTCCACGAGTACAAGCCGGGGCACCAGCCGCTGCGCGATGCGATCACCGCGCAGCTCCGCGAGCTGTCGGGCGTCAGGGAGGAGCCGGAGGGCCCTCTGGCCCAGCCGCACGAGATCGAGCTCGAGGGTCCGGTGAGCACCGAGCCGGAGTCGGCGCCCGAGCCGCAGCCGGTCCAGGACCCGCAGCCCGCCCTGGATCAGCAGCCCGCCCAGGAGCAGAGGCCCGAGCCCGCGCCTACCGCTGGATGACCGGCGCGCCCCAGCCGTCGTAGTCGCCACGGCGCGCCTCGACGACGCCGAAGACCTCCTCGACCATGGCGTCGGCGGTCTCGATGTCGACGGTGGACTGCTTGGTGGCGCGCAGCGTCGCGCGGAACACCATCCGGCGCGTGACGGCGACCTCGTAGCCGAGCGCCTGGAGGTCGCGCGCGGCCGACCGGGCGTCCTTGATGGCGGCGAAGTTGGCGAAGTGCTCGACCTCGCGCGGCAGGTCGACATCGTCGCGCATCTTGATTCGCTGGCTGAACTGCTCGACGTTCGAGGTCAGGTGCGGCTGGATGTCTCCCACGGCGGTTGAGCATAGACCCGACCGAGCGCGCTCGCGTAGCCGACACCGGTCGCCCGGCCGACCCCTCGCACTCGGACTCGCACAAGCTGAGGATTCATGGTCTTATGACTCCATGACGCGCGCGCTCCCCATCACCGGCCTGCACAACGCGTGGGATCTCGGCGGGCTCCCGCTCGACGACTCCCGAGGCGACACCGTGCGCGGCCGTCTCTACCGGTCGCCCCAGCTCGATGCTCTCGATGACGCGGGGTGGGATGCCCTGCTCGAGGCCGGCGTGCGCACCGTCGTCGACCTCCGCAACGACGACGAGGTCCGCACGACCGGGGCGCCGGCCGCCATCACCGTTCACCGCGCCCCCATCGAGGATCAGGGCGACGCCGAGTTCATGGCCCGCTACGGCGAGCACCTCAACTCGCCCCGCTACTACCCGGAGGTCCTGCGCCGCTGGCCGCACCTCGTCATCGGAGCTCTGCGCCCGATCGCCGAGGCGCCCGCGGACGGCGCCGTGCTCATCCACTGCGCGGGCGGCCGCGACCGCACGGGCCTCATCGCCGCGATGCTCCTCCAGCTCGCGGGCGTCATGCGCGCGGGCATCGTCAACGACTACTGGCTCGCCGTCATCGCGACGAACTTCCACCTGCGCGAGAACCCGCGCCCGCACGACCCGTGGCGCTCCAACCGCGAGCTCGGGCCCTGGCTCGATCGGGTCACGGGCGAGCTCCACCTCTTCCTCGATGCGTTCGACGCCGAGGCCTGGCTGCGCGAGCACGGCGCGGGCGAGCTCGTCGCGCCCCTCCGCGCGCGGCTGCGCGACGCATGGCACCCTGACGCGGGTATCGAGTTCTCCTCGCGCTCCGCTTAACCTCTGGTGAGGAGGTGCGCATGACCCGAACGCGCGCGCGCGATGATGCGCGTCGTCGTGCCCTCGCGGGCGACGACAGCCGTGCGGCCTCGAACGCCCTCCTCGACGGGCTTCGCGAGGGGCGATTCGGGCCGGCCGCCTGGGGCAGGTTCGCGGTCGACACGACGGCCCGCAGCATCCTGGAGGCCCGCAAGCGGCCGCGCGCGGTCGTGGAGGCGACCGCGGTGCACCTCGCGATGGCCGCCCTCGCGCACCCGCGGGGCCGCGCCTGGGTGCTCACGAGCTGGCTCATGACGGTCACCCATCTGGGGATGCTCGAGGAGCGCCGCACGCTCGGCGCCCCCAATCTGCTCACGATCGCCCGCGCCAATCTGCCCGCGGCCTCGGCCCGACTCGGCGGCGCCGTGCCCGTGCTCGCGCTCGCGACCGACTTCGTCGACGGCAAGCTCGCCCGGGGCACGGGCACGGTCACGCGCTTCGGCACGCAGGGCGACTACCTCTCCGACACCGCGCTCTGGACGTGGTTCGTCGTCACGCACGAGCCGAGCACCGCCTGGCGCGCCATCACGTTCGCCGCGTGGGCCGCGCCCGTGGCGGCTCTCGCCGCGGTGAGCTTCGCGCGCGGCGGCGTCGTCGACCTGCCGCGCTCGGCGTGGGTGCGCCCCGCCGCCGTCGTCGAGGTCATCATCGGAGCGCGCGCGATCGGCCGCATCGTGAGCAGGCGCCGGGATGCCCGGCTCGAGCGCGGGGGAGCCCCCACATGAGCGCGCCCCTGCCGTACCGGCCGCTCGACGCCGAGCTCGCGACCGAGAGGCTGACACTCACGCCCTTCCAGCCGGAGGACGCCGTCGCCTACGCCGCGATCTGGACGGCGCGCGGCGGCGAGCCCGCCTCGGCCGAGCAGGTGCTCGCGCGCATCCCGGCCCTCGAGGGCCAGCTCGCCGACCACCGACTGGGGCTGCGGATGATCCGGCTCGCGGGCGAGCGCTGGCCCGTCGGCTACGTCGCGCTCGTCCCGGGGCGGGCGACCGTCGACGAGCCCGAGCTCGTCTCGGAGCTACTGCCCGCCGTGCACGGCCACGGGCTCGCGACCGAGGCGGCCCGCGCGCTCGTGGCCGCCGCGTGGCGCACCGGCCGCGAGAGGCTCTGGACGACGATCGCGGCGACCAACGCCGCGTCGCTGCGCGTCGCCGCGAAGGTCGGCTTCGTGGCCCAGCACGTCACGCACGACGAGCGGGGCGAGGTCGTCTGGTGCGCCCTGGAGCGCCCCGCACAGCAGTGAGCGCCCGTACAGTAGCGGCGTGACCCCGGCCCCGCCGCACGACCCCGATGCTCTGACCGCAGCCCTCGAGATCCTCGAGTGCCCGCTCTGCCGCGAGGCGCTCGAGCGCGTCGACGGGGGAGTCCGATGCGAGGCGGGCCACCACTTCGACGTCGCGCGCCAGGGCTATGCGAGCCTGCGCGGGGGCGCCTCGACGGCGACGGGCGATACCGTGCCCATGGTCGAGGCGCGCGAGCGCGTCCAGGCCTCCGGTGTGCACGACGCCATCGCGGCGGCCGTCGTCGACGCCGTTCCGACCGACGCCCGCTGGCTCGTCGACCTCGGCGGCGGCACCGGGTGGCACGCCGCCCGCGCCCTCGTCGCTCGACCCGCGCTGCGCGGTGTCGTGCTCGATGCCTCCGTGCCCGCCCTGCGCCGCGCGGCCCGCGCGCACGAGCGCCTCGCGGCTGTCGGGAGCGACGTCTGGCGCGGCATTCCGGTGGGGGATGCGGGCGTCGACGTCGCGCTCCGCGTCTTCGCGCCGGGCGGCGGCGAGCGCGGAGCCGCGGAGCTCGAGCGGATCCTCGCCCCCGGGGCGCGCGTCGTGATCGTGGTGCCCGAGGCCGACCACCACCGCGAGCTCGTCGAAGCCCTCGGGCTGCTGCGCGTGCCGGCCGGCAAGGCGGAGGAGGCGGCGGCGAGCATCCCCGGCGCCCGCGTGGTGTCGTCGACGCGGGTGAGCGCGGTGCACGAGCTCGGCCGCGAGGAGCTCCTCGACCTCGTGATGATGGGGCCGAACGCCTTCCATCACGATCGTTCCGAGCTCGTCGACCGGCTCGCCGGATGGCCCGAGCCGACGCCCGTGACGATCGCGGTGAGCGTCGTCGTCCTCCAGGTCGCGTGACTCGGCGGGCGCGCGCCCGATTTGCCGCCGAACGGGGCGCAATGCCCCGAGTCGGACCGCACCGCGCGTAGGGTGTCGGCGTGTGGCGTGCCGACCGATACGACGATCCCGATGTCGCTGACGACGACGCCCCCGCGACCGCCGCATCCGGGGGCACGAGCGCGAGCGCGCTCTCGATCGGGGATCCGACGGTGAGCGTCGGCAACATCGCGACCCCCGTGTGGGAGCGCTGGCGCGAGGAGCTCGCCGCTCTCGGCGGGCGCTCGCCCCTGCTGCACTTCGAGGACTCCGACCGCACCCGCATCGAGCTCGGCACGAGCCACCCGGGCGGGCTCGCCCGCTTCATCGCCGGGAGCCCCACCCTGCTGAGCAACCTCGTGCGCGACGACGTCGCTCTGCGCCGGGCGCGCCTCGCCGCCGAGCGCATCGCCGACAAGGGGCTCGAGCTCGCGAGCGTGCGCGGAATCGACGCCGTCGCGCTCGGCATCGGCATGGTCGCCTGGCACCACGAGGGCGTCGACCACCGCGCCCCCCTCCTGCTGCGCCCCCTGCGGCTGCGCCGTCGGGGTCGGGATGTCGAGCTCACCCTTCGCGGCGAGGTCGCCGTGAACCCCGCCCTGGTCCGCGCCCTCTCGCAGCAGTTCTCGGTGCACCTCGACACGCACGCCTTCGTCGCCCTCACCGACGACGAGGGGACCTTCAAGCCGAACCCGCCCCTCGACCGGCTCCGCGGGCTCACCGCGCACCTCGACGGGTTCACGATCGCGCCGCGCCTCGTCGTGAGCACCTTCGCGGAGATCGGCGCCCCGATGGCGGCCGATGCGCACGACCTCGCGCATCCCGTTCTCGACGCCCTCGCCGGCAACCAGAGCGCCCGCTGGGCCGTGCGCGAGAGCACGACCCCGGTCGAGCTCGTGCATGCCGACAGGCGCCCGCCCGAGACCGACCTCCTGCTGCTCGACGCCGACGCCGAGCAGGAGCAGGTGATCGCGAGCATCGCGGCCGGCAATTCGCTCGTCGTGAAGACGCTGCCGGGCACGGGCGGCACCCAGACCGTGGTCAACGCCGTCGGAGCCCTCGTCGCCCAGAACAAGCGCGTTCTCGTCGTGAGCCCCCGCCGCGCGAGCGTGCGCTCGGTCGCGAGCCGGTTCGCCGAGATCGGGCTGCCGGGCATGGCGGTCACGGCGCGCTCGCTGCGGCGCGACGTGATCCGCGCGATCTCCCGCAACGAGAAGGCATCCCGCCCCCAGGTCGCCGACGTCAACGAGGCGCTCGCCCGACTGCGCGGCGTGCTCGTCGACTACCGCGAGGCGCTCGCCCGGCCCGATGCGGCGCTCGGCATCAGCGTCTACGACTGCGTCACCGAGCTCAGCCGCCTCGCGCTGCTCCCGACGCCCCCGACGACCCGCGCGCGCCTGAGCCGCCAGGCCGTCGAGCTGCTCGCGAAGGATCGCGCCCACGCGAGCTCCGTCATGGTGCAGGCCGCCGAGCTCGGGCAGTTCAAGTACGGCCCGGACGACTCGCCCTGGTACGGCGCCCGCTTCGCGACCGGTCAGGAAGCGGAGCGCGCTCACGAGCGGGCGAAGCGCCTCCACCGCGAGCTGCTGCCGCGCCTGCTCGAGCGCGCCAACGCCCTCGTCGGCTCGACCCACATGCGCCCCTTCGAGTCGGTCGCCGAGCTCGGCATCTACCTGCGCCTGCTCATCGACATCCGCGACACGCTCGACAAGTTCCAGCCGTCGGTGTTCGACCGGTCGCTCAGCGAGCTCATCGCGGCGACCGCGCCCCGGCGCGAGGGCTCGTCGATGCCCGCGGCGACGCGGCGGCGCCTGAAGTCGCTCGCGAAGGAGTACCTGCGCCCCGGCGTCCACGTCGGCGACCTGCACGAGGCGCTCACGCGCATCCAGCAGCAGCGCGTCCTGTGGCAGCGCTTCGTGCCCGTCGGCATCACCCCCCAGGTGCCGGTCGGCATCGCGGACGTCCATCACGCCTTCCAGCAGGTCGAGCAGGATCTCGACGCGCTCGATGCCCCGCTCGGCCACGAGTCGAAGCCCGAGCTGCTCCGCCAGCGCCGCATCGCCGACCTCGTCGAGCTCGTCGAGGCGCTCGCCGCGGAGAGCGATGTGCTCAACAACCTGCAGGAGAGAACCGAGCTGCTGCGCGAGATGGAGCGCTGGGAGGTCGGCCCGCTGCTGAGCGACCTGTCGGCCCGTCACGTCCCGCACGACCAGGTCGCCGCCGAGCTCGAGCTCGCCTGGTGGCGCTCGGCCCTCGACGCGCTCCTGCAGAGCGATCGCGCGCTGCTCGGCGCCGACACCGCCGTGCTCGACCGCCTCGAGGCCGACTTCCGTCTCGTCGACGAGGCGCACGCCGCGGGAACCGCGTCGCTGCTGGGGTGGCAGCTGGCGGAGAACTGGTCGATCGGCATCACCGACTGGCCCGACGAGGCCGCCGCGCTCAAGGCGCTGCTGAAGGCGGGCATGCTCACCTCGGGCGACCTGCAGAAGTGCGCTCCGCACCTCAGCCGCCCGATCGCCCCGGTCTGGCTCGCCTCGCCGTACGACGTGCACCGCATCAGCGACGACATCCCCTTCGACACCGTGTTCCTGCTCGACGCGGGTGCCGTGACGATCCCCGAGGTCGCCGGAGCCATCCGTCGGGCCCGGCAGGTCGTCGCCGTCGGCGACCCGGTGACGCAGAGCCCGTCGCCGTTCACCGTCGCGCTCGACGCCGACGAGACCGAGGGCGACACCGACGTGGATGCCCGGCACGCGGCCTCGGCGCTCTTCCAGCTCGCCGAGCTCCTTCCCTCGATGTCGCTCACCCGCTCCTACCGCGCGGGCGGGGAGGATCTCGCCGAGCTCGTCAACCGACGCTTCTACGCCGGGCGCATCGACTCGCTGCCGTGGGCCGGGTCCTTCCTCGGCCACCCCTCGATCGCGGTCGACCACCTCGACGGCCACGGCATGCCCGATGACGAGTCGGGGGCGGTCGAGAGCGTCGACATCGAGGTCGAGCGCGTCGTCGACCTCGTGCTCGAGCACGCGACGGCCCGCCCGCACGAGTCGCTCATGGTCATCACCGCGAGCACGAAGCACGCCTCGCGCGTGCACGCCGCCGTGCTCGAGGCGATCGGCACGCGGCCAGACCTGCACGACTTCGTGCTCGGCGATCGCCCGGAGCCCTTCGCCGTCCTCACGATCGAGCAGGCCGTCGCCCAGAGCCGCGACCGCGTGATCTTCTCGATCGGCTTCGGCCGAACACCGCACGGCCGCGTCCTGAGCGAGTTCGGCGCGCTCGGCCGACCGGGCGGCGACCGCCTGCTCGCCGTCGCGATGACGCGCGCCCGCCGCTTCGTGCGCATCGTCAGCTGCGTCCGCGCGGAGGACCTCGACGACGACCGCATGTCGCACGGCGCCCGGGCCCTCGCCGACCTCCTCGCCGACATCGAGGCGCGCCGCTCGCGCGTCGACCTGCCCGACGACAGCGACCCGATGCTCATCGACCTCGCTCGGCGCCTCGAGGCGCGCGGGCTCCGCGTCTCGCTCGGGCACCGCGGGAAGTTCCGCCTCGTCGCGAGCCGCGGCGGCTACTGCATCGCCGTCGACACCGACGCCTCGCTCATGGACATGAGCCTGCGCGAGTCGCTGCGCCTGCGACCGGATCTCCTGCGCCGCCTCGGCTGGCATTACGCGCGCGTCCACGTCTTCGAACTCTTCAGCCAGCCCGACGCGGTCGCCGACCGTATCGCGGCCATGGCGGGAGCGAGCGCGGGGACGACGGGTCGCCCCTCGGCGGCGACCGAGGCCGCGGCGGCCCGGCACCGCGCGGCCCTCACCGAGACGCAGCCGATCGACGTGCTGCCGCCGATGCCGCGGTAGGCCCGGTGCGCGATCTCCCCTCGGATCCCGAGCCTGCGGACTCGGAGCAGCGGCCGTCCGCACCGCCGCGACGACCCCGCGCTCGCCGACGCGCGACGACCCCGCCGCCGCCGGGCTCGGACCCGACCCCGGTCGGCGAGCCGGAGCGTCACCGCCTCGACGAGAACGACGCGCGCCTCACCGCCGATAAGCCGCCCCACTACTGAGCGGTGACGGTCCACCGCGTTCCGCCGTCTCGTCGAGCACCAGGCGACGGCGCCGCTGTCTTGCGGACCGTCTATCGGCCGCTCGTTGCGGGCGGCCGCGCGAGCGTCCGCAACGACTGACCGATAGAGGGCTCAGCCGTCGCCCGCACAGGCGCGGGTGCAAGCTCCGACGCGCGCGCGTGGGCGGGCAGAGCGGGTGCGCGCCGCGCTACTCCTTCGGCTCGGCGGCGTCGCGGCGGGCGAGGAGGTCGCGGATCTCCCCGAGCAGCTCGATCTCCGTCGGCGGCTCGTCGGCCGCCGTCACGGGCTGCCCCGCCTGGCGCGCCGCCTCGGCGCGCTTCGCCAGCGCGTTCATGGGCATCACGAGCGCGAAGTACACGACGGCCGCGACGATGAGGAAGTTCAGGAGCGCGGCGATCACGGCGCCGAACATGAGCTTCGCGGGCTCGCCGCCCGTGAGGGTCGGGATCTCCACGACGAGCGCCGTGCTGAGGCTCTCGGCGCTGAAGAGCGCGCCGATCGCCGGGTTGATGACCGCCGAGACGATGGCGTTGACGAGCGCGGTGAACGCCGTGCCGACGACGACCGCGACGGCGAGCTCGATGACGTTGCCGCGCAGGATGAATGCCTTGAAGCCGCTGAACACGGGGACTCCCGGGGGTGAGGTGGTTGACAGTGCCTCGAGCCTAATCGGCGGTGCGGCCCGGGCGCCCCACCGAGCCGGAATCGATCAGCTCGCGGCCGCGGAGGTGCTCGCCGGAGCGGAGGAGCTCGCGGGAGCGGGCGCGCTCGATCCGCCCGATGACGTCTCGGATGATCCGCTCGACGATGATCCGCCCGACGACGATCCGCCCGACGACGATCCGCTCGCGCGGCTGTCGGTGCGGTAGAAGCCCGAGCCGTTGAAGGTCACTCCGACCGCCGAGAACAGCTTGCGGAGCCGACCGCCGCACTCGGGGCACTCCGTGAGCGAGTCGTCGGTGAACGCCTGCTGGATGTCGAACGCGGTCGAGCATTCCGTGCAGCGGTACGAGTACGTGGGCATGGCGATCCTCCTGGACAAGGATACGGGCGACCGCGCGTCGTTCCGGACCAGGTCGACCCTCCCGGCCCCGACCGCTCAGCCGAAGCGGACGGTGCCGCTCGGCGTCACGACGCCGTCGACGCGCTGGTCATGCGGCTCGCTCGGCAGCTCGTCGACGAGCTCGTCGTCGAAGACCACCGCGAACACCGGCGGGCGGCGGTCCATCGACCCGAGGGTCTTGTCGAAGTAGCCGCGACCCCAGCCCATGCGCATGCCGGAGCGGTCGACGGCGGCGGCGGGGACGAGGATCAGACCTGCGTCGTTGATCGCGAGCGGGCTCAGCAGCTCGGCGTCCGGCACGGGCATGCCGGCGGCGTCGAGGAGCTCGGCGAGGGCATCCGCCCCCGAAGGCGGGAGCGCCGCCCAGTCGAGCAGGCCGTCATCGCGCGAGACGGGCAGCAGGACCTCGATGCCGCGATCGCTCGCCCATTCGAGGAAGGCGCGGGTCGGCGGCTCGTCCGGCTTCGAGAGGTAGCAGCTGAGCCGTTGCGGGGCGAGCGCGGAGACGAGCTCGATGAGCTGCCCCGTGAGCCGCTCGCAGACGGTCTCGCGCTCGTGCCTGGGCCGGATGCGCCGGCGCTCCCGCAGCTCGGCGCGGAGGGCGCGCTTGGCGTGGGCGGCGTGCTCGGCGTCGCTCGGCATGGGGCAATCCTAGAGTTCGCCGGGCGCTCGCAGGAGGCCTGTCGGGGCCCCTTCGCTAGGGTTGCGGGCATGACTCCCGCACTCACGAAGGCCGTCATTCCCGCCGCCGGACTCGGAACGCGCTTCCTCCCGGCCACCAAAGCGATGCCCAAGGAGATGCTGCCCGTCGTCGACAAGCCCGCCATCCAGTACGTGGTGGAGGAGGCGGTGGGCGCAGGCCTGCACGACGTGCTCATGATCACGGGGCGCAACAAGGCCGCGCTCGAGAACCACTTCGACCGCATGTACGAGCTCGAGTCCACGCTCGAGGCGAAGGGCGACCACGAGAAGCTCGAGAAGGTCGAGTACTCCACCGACCTCGCTGACGTCCACTACGTCCGTCAGGGCGACCCGCTCGGCCTCGGCCACGCCGTCCTCCGCTCGAGGATGCACGTCGGTCACGAGCCGTTCGCCGTCCTGCTCGGCGACGACATCATCGACCCGCGCGACCCGCTGCTCTCGCGCATGACCGAGGTGCACGAGCGTCGCGATGCGACCGTCGTCGCCCTGCTCGAGGTGCCCGCCTCGCAGACGCACATGTACGGCATCGCGACGGTCGAGAAGACCGAGGACGACGACGTCGTCCGCATCACCGGCCTCGTCGAGAAGCCCCCGCAGGGCGAGGCGCCTTCGAACTACGCCATCATCGGTCGGTACGTGCTCAAGCCCGAGATCTTCGATGTCCTCGAGCACACGGCGCCGGGCAAGGGCGGCGAGATCCAGCTGACGGATGCGCTGCTCGAGCTCGCCAACGACGAGAGCTCCGGCGGCGTCTACGGCGTCGTGTTCCGCGGGCGCCGCTACGACACGGGCGATCGCCTCGACTACATCAAGGCGATCGTGCAGCTCGCCGTCGAGCGCGACGACCTCGGCCCCGACCTGCGCCCCTGGCTGCGCGACTTCGCCGCGAACCTCGACTGACCGGCAGTGGCGACGAGCATCCCGACCCTGCGCGACGGGGCGACCACCCTGCGGCCCATCCGCGTGCGCGACGCGAGGGCCCTCGAGCGCGAGCTGCTCGTGAACCGCGCCTGGCTGCGCCCGTGGGAGGCGACGAGCCCCGTGGCCCCCGTCTCGTGGGACACGCGCGGGAGCATCCGCGGGCTGCTCGCCGCAGCGCGCACCGGGTCGGGACTGCCGTTCGTGATCGAGAGCGAGGGCGAGTTCGCCGGCCAGCTCAACGTCTCGGGCATGACCTACGGCTCGCTCGCCTCGGCGACCATCGGCTACTGGGTCGGCGAGCGCTTCGCCGGGCGCGGGCTCACCCCGACCGCCGTCGCGCTCGCCACCGATCACGTGTTCTTCACCCTCGGTCTGCACCGCATGGAGATCTGCATCCGCCCCGAGAACGGCCCGAGCCTGCGCGTGGTCGAGAAGCTCGGCTTCCGCTACGAGGGGCTGCGACGCCGCTACATCCACATCAACGGCGACTGGCGCGACCACTTCTGCTTCGCCCTCACCGTCGAGGAGGTGCCGCAGGGCGTGCTGCAGCGCTGGCGGGCCGGACGCGCCCCCGCGACGGCCGCGAGCATCCCCGAGGTCGACCTCATCGCGGCGCGCCGCGGGATCGCCCTGCCGTAGCGTCCGCTCGGGCATACCGTTGCCGCCATGGAGTTCACAGGCGGTGGAACAGCGATCCTCATCGCTCTCGCCGCAGGGCTCTGGCTCGTCTACCTCGTGCCGATGTGGCGCCGCCGCACCGAGTACCTGTCGACCGAGCGGAACGCTCTGCGGCTGCAGCAGACGCTGCGCATCATGGCGCAGACGGCCGAGCTCCCCGAGGCGGTGCGCGCCGAGATGACGGCGCGCGAAGTCGCCAACCAGGAGCGCACCCTCGCCGCCCGTCAGCGGGAGGAGCAGGCCATCGCCCGCGCTCGTGAGGCCGCCGCGCAGCGCGCCGTCCGCGAGCGTCTGCAGCAGACCGCCCCCGGTCTCGCCGCCGAGGTCGACGCCGCCCAGCGCGGCCAGGCGCGCGTTCGCCGCTCGCGCGCGGCCACCTCCCTGCTCACGCTCCTCGCCCTCGTCGGCGTCGTCGTCTCCGCCGTCGCCGGCGCCTGGGCGTGGACGGCTCTCGCCTCCTTCATCGTCGTGAGCGGCGTCACCCTGCTGGTCGGGCTCGCGCGTGCGAGCCGTCGCCGCTCGACCGGCGCCGTCGTCCCCCGCCGCGCGCAGCGCTTCGTCGACTTCGCCGCCGACGCCGACCGCGGGTCCCGCGCCGCCGAGCCGCGCGACTGGACGCCGGTGCCCCTGCCGAAGCCGCGCTACCTCGCCGTGCCGAGCGCGAGCTCCGGCCGGCCGGGCCTCGGCGCGATCGACCACGCCGCCGTGCTGGCCGCCGCCGCGGCCGAGGCCGAGCGGGCGCAGCGGGCCGCGACGGCGCCGAGCGCGCCCGCGGTCGCGAGCGCCGCATCCGCCGCCCCCACGCCGGCCGACTCGGCCGCGGCCGAGACCGCCCCTGTTCCTGCCGCTCCGGTCGCCGTCCCCGCTGCTGACGCGACCGGGGGCAGCTCCTCCGAACCGGTCAGCCGGTTCGCCCGGATGGGCCTGCTCGAGGGGCTGCCGACCGCGGCGCCCGACCTCGACGAGGTGCTCGAGCGCCGTCGCGCCGCCGGCTGAGCGGGGTGCGATCGGCCTCGTCGGCAGTGATAGTGTTGTCGTCGTTCACGGGCCTGTGGCGCAGTTGGTAGCGCGCTTCGTTCGCAATGAAGAGGTCAGGGGTTCGAATCCCCTCAGGTCCACCGAGCAGCATCAGCGTCATCGCTGAGCACGAGAGAACCCCGGCCCCGCGGCCGGGGTTCACTCGTTTGCGCCCGCCGAGGGCGTCGAGACCGCGAGGATATGTCCGCGGTGCGAGGGAATGAGAACTTCTTTCTGTCGGAATACTGACGGAAAAAAATCGCCTCCGTAGCGTCGCTCTCGTGTTCGAGCCCATCGGAGTGCACGCCCTCGTCCGGCGATCCCACGTCGACCGCGTCATGCGGGCGCTCCAGCGCGACGGCGCCCTCAGTCGCGGCGAGATCGCGGCTCGCACGGGCATCTCACGGACGACCGTCTCCGATATCGTGGGCGGCCTCCTCGCGAGCCGTTCGATCGTGGTCGTCGCGACCGACGCGAGCGGGCGCACGGGAAGCGGTCGTCCCGCGGAGCTTCTCGCCCTCGACCCAGCGGCTGGGCAGTTCCTCGGCATCGACTTCGGGCACCGCCGCGTGCACGTGTCGATCGCCGACGCCTCGCACGACGTCATCGCCTCCGGCTCCGTCGCCTACGCGGAGGATGCGCGCTGGCCCGAGCGCCTGGCCGCCCTCTACGCGCTCGTCGAGGACCTGCAGACCTCGACTGGCATCCACCTCGAGTCCCTCCAGGGCATCGGCGTCGGCGTTCCCGGCCCATTCGTGACTGCCGAGTGGGCGCCCGGCGAGGGCTGGGGACGACTCTCGGAGAGCCGGTCGATCGAGGCGGAGCTGAGCGAGCGATTCGGCGCACGGGTGCTGCTGGACAACAACACCCAGTTCGCCGCGCTCACCGAGGCGCAGCACGCCACGGGCGACGAGCCGGGCGACGTCGTCTACATCCGGCTCGGCGACGGCGTCGGCGGCGGACTCGTCGTCGGTGGCCGACTCGTGTCCGGCTCGATCGGTCTGGCCGCCGAGTTCGGGCACATCCGCGCCACCGAGGGCGGGCGGCTGTGCCGATGCGGGAAGACCGGGTGCCTCGAGACGATCGCGTCCATGCCCGCCGTGCTCGCGGGTTGCGCGGCGCGCGGGCTGGAGCTCGGTTCGATCGAGGAATTCCGTGCCGCGGTCGCGGTCGCGCACCCCATCGTCGACGAGGTCGTGCGCGAAGCGGGCGTCGCGGTCGGCCGCGTGCTCGCCGCGGCCACGCTCATGCTCAACCCCGCGATCGTCGTGGTCGGTGGAGACGTGCCGCACCACGCGCCCGCGATCATGCGGGCGATCGGCGACACGATGACGTACGAGCTGTCGTCCACCGCCCCCGCTGCTCCGCAACTGCGCCAGGCGGCCTACTCGGGCGACGAGGGATCTCGCGGTGCGATCGCCGCGCTCTTCCACGCCTCGCCGCTTCTCATCGACTACCCCGAGCGGGAGACCGCCCCGCGCGCCGCGGACAGCAGAAGGAGCTTCGCATGATCCCCGCGACCACCCCCGACCGAGGAGGAACGATATGGCCGTCCTGACCGCTCCTGCCGCGACGCTCACGGCACCGCCGCGCCCCCGCCGGAGATCCACGCGCAGGTTCCTGCTGGTGCTCAACGCGATATCGGTCGCCGCGGGCATCGCCATTTGGTGGGTGCTCGCCCTCAACGGCTTCCAGTTCCCGACGCCGGACGAGGTCGTCATGAAGGCGATGGCGCTGTGGAACGCGGGGATCCTCCAGGAGGACATCCTCGCAAGCCTCGGCCGCGTCCTCAGCGGGTTCCTCCTCGGCTCCGCGCTCGCGATCCCGGTCGGCTTCCTCATGGGCTGGTACACGGTCGCGCGCGGGCTTTTCGAGCCGTGGATCCAGTTCTTCCGCACCATCCCGCCGCTCGCTCTGCTGCCGCTCGTGCTCGTCCTGCTCGGCATCGGAGAGGTCCCGAAGGTGTTCGTGATCTTCCTCGCGGCGTTCCTCGCGTGCGTCATCTCGACCTATCAGGGCGTGGTCACGGTCGACAAGACGCTCATCAACGCGGCCCGCGTCCTCGGCGCGAAGGACGGCACGATCTTCGTCCGCGTCGTGGTCCCCGCCTCGACCCCGTTCATCCTCGTCGGCATGCGGGTGGGGCTCGGATCCTCCTGGGCGACCCTCGTGGCCGCCGAGCTTCTCGCAGCTCAGGCGGGCCTGGGCTATCGGATGCAGAACGCGCAGCTCTACTACGACCTCGCGACAATCTTCGTCGGCATCGTCCTCATCGGGATCCTCGGCCTCGTGATGGACCGCCTCCTCCTGCTCGCCGAGACCAAGCTCACCGGATGGCAGGAGCGTCGATGACCGCCACGATCCCCACCCCCGCGCCGCGCGTCGACGGCAGCGCCGCGAAGATCTCCGTCCGCGAGGTCTCCAAGGTGTTCCCCCTCAAGGACGAGCAGTTCGTCGCCCTCGATCGCGTCTCGCTCGAGATCGAGGACAACGAGTTCGTCACCGTCGTCGGCCCGTCGGGCTGCGGCAAAAGCACGCTCATGAACATCCTCGCGGGCCTCGAGACCCCTTCGGGCGGCTCCGCGCTGGTCGACGGCGCCGAGGTCCAGGGTCCCGGCCCCGAGCGCGGCGTGATCTTCCAGCAGTACGCGCTCTTCCCCTGGCTGACCGTCCGTCAGAACGTCGAGTTCGGTCTCTCGGTCGGCAAGGTGGCCGCCCGCGAGCGCCGCGAGCGCGCCGACCACTTCATCCGCATGGTCGGTCTCGAGCAGTTCGCGGATGCGCTGCCGAAGATGCTCTCCGGCGGCATGAAGCAGCGCTGCGCCATTGCCCGCGCCTACGCCGTGAATCCGTCGATCCTTCTCATGGACGAGCCGTTCGGGGCGCTGGATGCTCTCACGCGCGTCACTCTCCAGGAGCAGCTGCTCGACACCTGGAGCAAGGAGAAGCGCACCGTCATGTTCATCACGCACGACGTCGACGAGGCCGTCTTCCTCGCCAACCGCGTCGTCGTCATGGCAGCCGGGCCCGGTCGGATCTACGACATCGTCGAGGTCGACCTGCCCTACCCCCGAACCGAGGACGTGCGTCTGAGCCCCGAGTTCGCGCAGCTGCGAAATCGGGTCTGGACCTCCGTCTATCACCAGACCGCCGGCACCCACGCCGCGACCGCGTCGTCGTCGACGACCACCCCCACCGAGAAATGAGGATCACAATGGTGTTGTCATCACGGATCTGGAGCGCTGCGGCCCTCGGGCTCGCCACCGCTCTCGTCGCTACGGGCTGCGCGAGCAGCCCGGCCGCCGAGCCCGCCGCTCCCCAGGCGGGAGAGAGCGCAGAGGCGCTCGAGCCCATCGACGTCAACTTCGGCTACATCCCCGACTTCAACGGCACGAGCCTGCTGGCGATCGCCGAGGACCAGGGCATCTGGGAGAAGTACGCGCTCAACGTCGAGACGCTCAGCTTCACGAACGGCCCCCTCCAGATCCAGGCGCTCGGCACGGGCGACCTCGACTTCGGCTACATCGGCCCCGGCGCCATGTGGCTCCCCGCCTCGGGGCAGGCCAAGGTGGTCGCGATCAACACTCTCGGCAAGGCCGATCGCGTCGTGGCCCAGCCCGGCATCGACTCCATCGAGGACCTCCGCGGACAGACGGTCGCGGTTCCCGAGGGCACCTCGGGAGACATGATCCTCACCCTCGCGCTCGCCGAGGCGGGCATGACGAAGGACGACATCGAGCTCGTTCCGATGGAGCCGTCGGCGATCGTCGCCGCGCTGTCATCGGGGCAGGTGCAGGGCGCCGGCTTCTGGTACCCCGGCCTCGCCACCGTCAAGGAGAACGTGCCCGACCTCGTCGAGCTCGCCCAGAACACCGACTTCGTCGACCAGATCGCCTTCCCGACCGCCTTCGTCGCCGGCAACGACGTCGTGGCGAACGAGGGCGAGAAGGTGCAGCGCGTGCTCGCCGCGCTGCGGGAGGCGATCGACTACCGCGCCTCGAACCCGGAGGATGCGATCGCGCTGACTGCCGCCTTCCTGGCCATCAGCGAGGAGCAGGTTGCGGCAGACGCGGGCAACGTGCAGATCATGTCGCTCGCCGAGCTCGACGAGCTGACCGAGGACGGCACCGTCAACACGTGGCTGTCGGGAATGGTCGACTACTTCGTCGGAGCCGGCAAGCTCACCGAGCCCGCCGACCCGGCCGATTTCTACACCGGCGACCTCTTCCTGGGAGCGGGCGAGTAGACGATGGCGGGGAACATCCTCTTCCTGATGACCGATCAGCACCGGGTCGACACTCTCGGCGCATACGGGGCGACGGCAGGGCGCACGCCCGCGCTCGACGCTCTCGCGGCCGGGGGAACCCGGTTCGATCGGTGGTACACGCCGACCGCGATCTGCACGCCCGCGAGGGTGAGTCTGCTCACCGGTCAGGCGCCGTTCCGCCACCGGGTGCTCGCCAATCACGAGCGCAACGTCGGCTATCTGGAGGATGTTCCCCGCTCCGCCTTCACCTTCTCGCAGGCGCTGACCGAGGCCGGCTACAACTGCGGCCTCATCGGCAAGTGGCACGCGGGGCATCTGCGCCCCGCCGCCGATTTCGGGTTCGACGGGCCCGACCTGCCGGGCTGGCACAACCCGATCGACCACGAGGAGTACGTGGCGCACCTCGCCGCGAACGACCTCCCGCCGTACGCCATCAGCGATCGCATCCGGGGCGTCCTGCCCAACGGAGGGCCGGGCAATCTTCTCGCCGCTCGCCTTCATCAGCCGGTCGAGGCCACGTTCGAGTACTTCCTGGCCGAGCGCACCATCGGACTGCTCGAGCAGTACGCCGACGAGTACCGCAGCGGTGCGCGCCCGTTCTTCCTGGCACTGAACTTCTACGGTCCGCACCTGCCCTACATCCTGCCGAACGAGTACTTCGACCTGGTGGACCCGTCCGAGGTGGAGCTGCCGGCCTCGATCGCCGAGACCTTCGAAGGCAAGCCTCCGGTGCAGGCCAACTACAGCGCCCACTGGACCTTCGATACGATGCCGCTCGAGATCTCGCGCAAGCTCATCGCGATCTACCACGGCTATGTCGCGCTCATCGACGACCAGATCGCCCGGGTCATGACCGCGCTCGATCGTCTCGGTCTGACCGACTCGACCACCGTTTTCTTCACCAGCGACCACGGCGAGTTCACGGGGTCGCATCGTCTGCACGACAAGGGTCCGGCGATGTACGAGGACATCTACCGCACCGCCGGCATCATCAGGATGCCCGGGGGCGCGCCCGGGCAGGTGCGGGATGAATTCGTCAGCCTCGTCGACTGCACGGCCACGATCCTGGAGATCGCCGGGCTCGACGCGGGGTTCGCCACCGATTCGCGCAGCCTCGTGCCTCTCGTCGCGGGCGAGGAGGTCGAGTGGGACGAGGACATCGTGTGCGAGTTCCACGGCCACCACTTCCCCTACCCGCAGCGGATGCTGCGCACCGACCGCTACAAGCTCGTGGTCAACCCCGACTCGGTCAACGAGCTCTACGACCTCGAGGCCGACCCCGATGAGATGACCAACCGATACCTCGACCCCGCCCTCGTCGAGGTGCGCGCCCGGCTGATGCGGCGGCTGTACCGCTGCCTCGTCGAGCGCGGCGACAACTTCTTCCACTGGATGACCTCGATGTACGAGGTCGGCGAGGTCGACCACGACCCGACCATGAGCGGGCTCGACGAGTCCACTTACGCCCCGGCGGCGCCGGCATCGTGAGCACCCGCCCCAACATGGTGCTGGTCATGTCGGACGACCATGCCGCCCACGCGATCGGCGCCTACGGCTCGGTCGTGAACACCACCCCGCGCATCGACGAGATCGCCGAGCTCGGGTGGCGGTTCGAGAACTGCTTCGCCGCGAACGCGCTGTGCTCGCCCAGCCGGGCGAGCATCCTCACCGGCACCCACAGCCACGTGAACGGCGTGACGACGCTCGCGACCCCGATCGACTCCGGTCAGCCGACTTTCATCACGCAGCTGCGCGAAGCCGGCTACCGCACGGCGATCATCGGCAAGTGGCACATGGGCGACGGGGAGGGCCACGATCCGCAGGGGTTCGACCACTGGGAGGTGCTCATCGATCAGGGCGAGTACCACGACCCGCGCCTGCTGTCGCCGAGCGGCCTGCGCACGGTACCCGGGTACGCGACCGACATCATCACGGAGCTCGCGATCGACTGGGTCGAGTCGCTCGAGGGAGATGCGCCGTGGTGCGTGCTGGTCTATCACAAGGCTCCGCACCGACCGTGGGAGCCCGACGAAAAGCACCGCGGCCGCTTCACCGATCTGCCGGTGCCCGCCACGTTCGACGACGACTACCGCTCCCGATCGGCGAGCGTCCGTCGGGCGGCGATGCGCATCGCCGAGCAGCTGACGATCGAGGACGTCAAGCGGACCCCGCCGGAGGGCCTCGACTACGAGGAGCGCGCGATCTGGCTGTACCAGCGGTACATGGAGGACTACCTCGCGTGCGTCGCCTCCGTCGACGACAGCGTCGGTCGGCTGATCGACTGGCTGCGCGGGCGCGGCGAGTTCGACGACACTCTCCTGATGTACACGAGCGACCAGGGCTTCTTCCTCGGCGAGCACGGCTGGTTCGACAAGCGCCTGATGTTCGAGGAGTCGCTGCGGATGCCTCTCGTGCTCAGCTGGCCCGCGGCCATCCCGGCGGGTCGCGTGCACGACGGCATCGTCACGAACGTCGACTTCGCCCAGACCCTCCTCGACGCGGCCCGCGTGGCCCACCACCCGCGCATGCAGGGCCGCAGCTTCTGGGGCGACCTCACCGGCGTCGACCCCGAACCACCGGCCGAGGGCATGTACTACCGCTACTGGGAGCACGACGACCCGCACCATCGAGCGCCCGCCCACTACGGCTATCGCACTGACCGCTACAAGCTCATCTACTACTACAACGACGGTCTCGGGCTGCCAGGCGCAGGCCCCCGCGTCTACGACCCCGAATGGGAGCTCTACGACCTCGAACGCGACCCGGACGAGCTGCGGAACGTCGCCCACGAGCCCGAGTACGCAGACGTGCGCGACGAGCTCGACGCGGCGATGTGGCGGCTTCAGGCCTCGCTCGGCGACGTGCCGCACTCGTCGCAGCCGATGCCCCGGCTGATCGCCGAGCATCCCGCCGCCTCCCTGTAGTTTCGGAGAGCATCGAAAGGAGACGCGGCCGTGGCCACTGACCTCGGAATCGACCTCGACCTCGTCGCTCTCGATGGCGGCGTCGTCGCGATGGGCTCGACGGACTTCTACCCGGAGGAGGGCCCCGTGGTGAGGCGGCAGGTCGGCCCCTTCGCTCTCGCCCGCACTCCCGTCACCACCGCTCATTTCGCCGCGTTCGTGGCCGCGACCGGCTACGTCACCACCGCCGAGCGGCCCCTCGACCCCGCCGACTTCCCGGGCGCCGTCGATCTCGACACGACGCCCGGCTCGCTCGTGTTCACGCCGACCGACGGCCCCGTCGATCTGCGCGACTGGCGCCAGTGGTGGCGCTGGGTGCCGGGAGCGAGCTGGCGCGCGCCCCGGGGGCCGGAGGCGCCGGCGGCGGCGCTCGACGGGCATCCCGTCGTTCAGGTCTCGTTCGAGGACGCGCTCGCATTCTGCGATTGGGCCGGCGTGCGCCTGCCCACCGAGGAGGAGTGGGAGTTCGCCGCGCGCGGCGGCCTCGACGGCGCGACCTACGCGTGGGGCGAGGAGCCGCAGCACGTCGGCGCGCTCAAGGCCAACACGTGGCAGGGCGACTTCCCGTGGCGCAACACCGGCGCGAACGGCTGGGTCGGCACGTCGCCGGTCGGCAGCTTCCCGCCCAACGGATTCGGCCTGCTCGACATGACCGGCAACGTCTGGGAGTGGACGTCGACCCGCTGGACGGACCGTCACGAGGCGGTGCCGCCCGCGTCGTCATCGAGCTGCGGATGCTCGCCCGCGGCCGCGCCGGGCACCGACGATCGCGTCGCCAAGGGCGGCTCCCACCTGTGCGCCCCCGAGTACTGCCTGCGCTACCGACCGGCGGCGCGGACCCGGCAGACCACCGACTCGGCGACCACTCACATGGGGTTCCGGGTGGCCCGCAGCCAGCGCGTGAGCGCTACGACGTAGGCGCCGACCGCGACGAGCGCGATCGCGAGCCCCGCGGTGTCGCCGCCCGGCAGGTAGTGCACCGAGATGTGCCCGAGGAAGACGTCCATCCAGAGCGCGTGCGGGGCCCCGGCGCGGAAGATGAGGTCGGGAGCCATCGCGAACAGGTGCAGGGCGAGGACGAGCAGGAGCGGGTACCGCCCGGGCGAGCCGCGCACGAGCAGGACGGCGAGCAGGACGAGGGCCGCGGTCGCGACGGCGACGAGGAAGTGCGCCGCCCAGTGGAACCGCGCGTCGTGCGCGCCGTACGTCTGGAACAGCGCGATCTCGGCGAGCACGAGCACGGCGAGCTGGATCGAGAGCGAGAGGGGATGCCACGAGCGCGCGGTCGTCGTCGACCCCGGGTCGCGCGCGCTCACGAGACCGCTCCCGTGATGACGTCGACCTCGAAGGCGTTGAGCAGGTACTTCGGGTCGAGCGTCGCGTAGCGCACCTGGCGATCGGGGTCGACGACGGCGTATCCGACGGGCGGTCCGCCGTCGACGGGCACGGGCATCCCGACCGCCGCCGCGAGGGCGCTCGCCCCGTCGACGCTGGCGGGCACGAGCACGAGATCGACGCCGTCGTCCGAAACGTCCTGCCGCCACTCCTCCCACTCCGCTCCGGTGGGCGCGTCGCGCTCGAACAGCAGGACGACCGTGCGCTCGCCGAACGGCACCCCGGCGACCTCGCGCGCGAGGACGGGGCCATCGCGGAGGATGCCGTCGCGCTGGTACGCGGGTCGCGGGTCGTCGAGCGGACCGGGCGGCCGGACGAGCCCGATGACGACACCGATGAGCACGATGGCGAGCACCGCCGTCGCGGCGGCGGGGACCCACCAGCGCACGACGCGGCTGAGGTGCGCGCGGTCAGGAAGATCTGCGTCCCGGGTCACGTCCCCACGGTAGCCCGATCGTCCTGAACGAGGCCTGTCGTCGGATCGACGCGGGACGAGGGTCGCGCAGGCTAGCCTCGAGGCGATGGATGCCCCCTCGATCGCCGCCGTGGTCGTGCTGCTGCTCGGCGCTCTGTTCAACGCCGTGGCCTGGCCCCGGTTCTACCCGCGGATCGCCTCCGATCCGCGATCGAGGAACGCCGCGGGGCGCCGCACGGCGTTCTTCCGCGTGCACGTCGTGCTCATCGCGCTCGCGCTCGTGATCGCCGTGCTCTCCGTCATCGCGGCCGTCCTGCTGCTCGCCGGCTGAAGCGACGGTCGCGCCCAGGACCCGATCGTCTCGGAGTCCCGGGCGTCGAGCTCTCGTCAGAGCGCGTCGACGGCGGCGAGGATGTCCGGAGTCTCGGTGCGCTGCGTGTAGTCGGCCTTGATGTCGACGAACGCGATGCGCCGATCGGCGTCCACCACGATCACGGAGGGGTACGGGATAGCCGGCGAGTCGTCGGCGTTGCTGTCCTTCACGGCGAACCCCAGGGCGGTGTGCGCGCGCTGGGCCTCTTCGCTCGGCGCCGTGACGATGCCGAGGGCGCCTGCGAGGGCGTTGCCGGGGTCGGAGACGACCGCGAACCCGAGCTCTCCGTTCTCGACGGCCGATCCGGTGCCCTCCGGCCTCTGGGGACTGATCGCGATGAGTCGCGCGCCGCGCTCCTCGAGCGCCGGGGCGAGCGTCTGCTGGTAGTGCCTGAGCGTGATGTTGCAGAAGGGGCACCAGGCCCCGCGGTAGAAGACGAGAACCGCGACTCCGTCGCCGAGCAGGTCGTCGAGGTCGTGAGCAGTGCCATCGGCGTCGAGCACCGAGACTCGAGGCAGCGGGGCGCCGACGACAGCGGCCTCCGCCGGTGCCCCCGCGGCACGGAGGTCGGCCTGCTCGCCCTCGAAGACCGCGGAGAGTTCCGGTCCGATGGCGCCGCTGAAGCCCGGCAGGAACGCGGCGATCTCGTCGGCGATGGTGGAGGTCGTGGTGTCGGTGGTCATGCTCGCTCCTGTCGATAGCGGTTGCGCCCCGGGCGTCGATCGGAGAGGCGGGTGGACGAGACGCTACGTGCGCTTCGGAGCGGGATCCAGGCGGGGCGTTACGCGCCGTCATCCGGCGTCACAGATCGTCATGCTGCAGGCGCTCGCGTCGCGAGGGCGGGCCTCATCATCGAGCGGCTTCGCGCCGCGCCGCTCTCGCAGCCGGTCAGGCGCGCTCGTACGTCACCTGCACCATGCCGTTCTCGAAGCGGCGTTCGCGCACGAGCCGCAGGTCGAGGCGGACGTCATCGGGGAGGGCGCGGATGCCGCCGCCGACGACCGCGGGGCAGATGAGCAGCTGCACGACGTCGACGAGACCGAGCCTGAAGGCCAGGGCCGCGAGAGTCGGACCCTCGATCGTCACGTCCCCGGCCGCGGAGTCGAGCGCGCGGGCGATCGACTCCGCGGTGAGCTCGCGCTCGAGCCGGGTCCGGGTGGTGACGACGCCGTCGAGGGTGCGCGAGAAGACGACCTTCTCCGCGCGCTGCCAGATTTCGGCGAACCGGACCATCTCGGGGGTGTCCGCCCATGCCGGCTCGGTCTCCCAGCCCGACATCGTCTCGTACATGCGGCGTCCGTAGAGGAAGGTGCTGACCGAGCCCATGTCGTCGTTGATCGCGGTGACGACCTCCTCGCTCGGGAAGGCCCACTCGAACCCTCCGTCGGCATCGGAGTTGTAGCCGTCGAGCGAGCAGGCGACCGAGTACACGAGGCGCGACATGGGCACACGGTACCCCTGCCCCGTGCCGGCGTGCAGGACTACGCTCGCGCCATGACCGCAGCGCAGCATCCCGCCGACAGTCACGATCTGATCCGGGTGCAGGGCGCGCGCGAGAACAATCTGCGCGACGTGAGCGTCGACCTCCCGAAGCGGCGCCTCACGGTGTTCACGGGCGTCTCGGGCTCCGGCAAGTCGAGTCTCGTCTTCGCGACGATCGCGGCCGAGTCGCAGCGGATGATCAACGAGACCTACAGCGCGTTCGTGCAGAACTTCATGCCGAGCCTCGCCCGCCCCGATGTCGACGTGCTCGAGGGGCTCACGACCGCGATCATCGTCGACCAGGAGCGCATGGGCGCGAACTCCCGCTCGACGGTCGGCACCGCGACCGACGCGAACGCGATGCTGCGCGTGCTCTTCAGCCGCCTGGGCGAGCCGTACATCGGCCCGCCCAATGCCTTCTCGTTCAATGTGCCGACGACGCGCGTGAGCGGCGAGCGCGAGAGCTCGACGGGCGAGCGCACGGTCATCGAGAACGAGGTGTACCTGGGCGGCATGTGCCCGCGCTGCGAGGGCATGGGCAGCGTGACCGACATCGACATCAGCCAGCTCGTCGACGACAGCCGCTCGATCGCCGACGGCGCGATCACCGTGCCGGGCTACACCGCCGACGGGTGGATGGTGCGCATCTTCACCGAGTCCGGCTTCGTCGACGGCGGCATCCCGGTGCGCGACTTCAGCCCCGAGATGCTCGCCGACTTCCTCTACAAGGAGCCGACGAAGGTCCGGGTCTCCAACATCAACATGACCTACGAGGGCCTCGTGCCGCGCATCCAGAAATCGATGCTCAGCAAGGACGTCGACGCGATGCAACCGCACATCCGCGCCTTCGTCGAGCGCGCGGTCACCTTCACGACGTGCCCCGAGTGCGACGGCACCCGCCTGAGCGAGGCCGCGCGATCGTCGCGCATCGCGGGCGTCAGCATCGCTGAGGCGTGCGCGATGCAGATCAGCGACCTCGCCGCGTGGGTCGCCGCGATCGACGATCCCGGCGTGGCGCCGCTCGTGACGACCCTCCGCCGCACGCTCGACTCGTTCACCGAGATCGGGCTCGGCTACCTGAGCCTCGACCGGCCTGCCGGCACCCTGTCGGGCGGCGAGGCGCAGCGCACGAAGATGATCCGGCACCTCGGCTCGTCGCTCACCGACGTCACCTACGTCTTCGACGAGCCGACCGTCGGGCTGCACCCGCACGACATCCAGCGCATGAACGGGCTCCTGCAGCGGTTGCGCGACAAGGGCAACACCGTGCTCGTCGTCGAGCACAAGCCCGAGGCGATCGCGATCGCCGACCACGTCGTCGACCTCGGCCCGGGCGCCGGCACCGCGGGCGGCGAGATCGTGTTCGAGGGCACGGTCGACGAGCTGCGGAGGAGCGGCACGCTCACCGGCCGGCACCTCGACGACCGCGCGGCCCTCAAGGCCGGCGTGCGCACGCCGACGGGGGCGATCGCCGTGCGCGGAGCATCCGATCACAATCTGCAGTCGGTCGACGTCGACGTGCCGCTCGGCGTGCTCGTCGTCGTCACGGGCGTCGCGGGCTCGGGCAAGAGCTCGCTCATCCACGGCTCGGTCGTGCGCGACGGCGGTGGCCCGCGGGAGGGCGTCGTCGCGGTCGACCAGGGCGCGATCCGCGGCTCGCGGCGCAGCAACCCGGCGACCTACACGGGCATGCTCGAGCCGATCCGCAAGGCCTTCGCGAAGGCGAACGGCGTGAAGCCCGCGCTCTTCAGCGCGAACTCCGAGGGCGCGTGCCCGACCTGCAAGGGAGCGGGCGTGATCGACACCGATCTCGGGATGCTCGCCACGGTGTCGTCCCCGTGCGAGGACTGCGGCGGCCGGCGCTTCCAGTCGTCCGTGCTCGAGTACCGCCTGAACGGCGCCAACATCACCGACGTCCTGGCGATGCCCGTCAGCGAGGCCGTCGACTTCTTCGTGACGGGGGAGTCGCGCGTGCCCGCGGCGCTCGCCGTCCTGCAGCGACTCGTCGACGTCGGACTCGGCTACCTCACGATCGGCCAGCCGCTCTCGACGCTCTCGGGCGGCGAGCGGCAGCGGCTCAAGCTCGCGATGGCCATGGCCGACACCGGCCGCGTGCTCGTGCTCGACGAGCCCACGAGCGGCCTGCATCTCGCCGACGTCGAGCAGCTGCTCGGCATGCTCGACCGGCTCGTCGACGCGGGCACGTCGGTCATCGTGATCGAGCACCACCAGGCGGTCATGGCGCATGCCGACTGGATCATCGATCTCGGCCCCGGCGCGGGTCACGACGGCGGTCGGGTCGTGTTCGAGGGCACGCCGGCGGACCTCGTCGCCTCCCGCGCGACGCTCACGGGCGAGCACCTCGCCGAGTACGTCGCCCGCTGACGACGCGCACCGGAGACCGCGCGGCGTTCTCATTTCCGAAAGATCCGCCGTTCCTTCACGCTGTTCAGCCAGAATGAACGCCCAGAAGTGCGCTCGGCGTGGATACAGTTCGTCAACACCACCGTGCTTTACGAGCACATCGACCGAGGGAGCTGCATGGACATCGCCGTCCGCCGCGAACCGATCGAGGGGGAGCGCCGCGTAGCGGCCACACCCGCCTCGACGGCGCAGTATCTGAAGAACGGGCTCACCGTCACGATCGAGCGAGGGGCCGGCGAGGCCTCAGGCTACGCCGACGCCGACTACGAGGCCGCGGGCGCGACGCTCGTCGACGCGGTCGACCTGGGCCGCGTCGAGGTCCTCGCCCACGTGCGCCCGCTCGACGCCGCGACGATCGGAGCGCTGCCGAGCGGCGCGGTCACGGTCGGATTCGGATCGCCCGCCTCCGAGCTCGAGGGTGTCGCCGCGCTCGCCGCGCAGGGCGTCACCGCCTTCTCGCTCGAGCTCATCCCGCGCATCTCGCGCGCCCAGTCGATGGACGCCCTCACCTCTCAGTCGCTCATCGCGGGCTACCGCTGCGTGCTCGAGGCCGGCATGCGCTTCCCGCGCTTCTTCCCGCTCTACATGACCGCCGCCGGCACGATCCCGCCCGCGCGCGTGCTCGTGCTCGGTGCCGGCGTCGCGGGCCTGCAGGCCATCGCGACCGCGAAGCGCCTCGGCGCCAAGGTTTCGGCGTACGACGTGCGCTCGGCCTCCGCCGATGAGGTCCGCTCGATGGGCGGCACGTTCATCCACCTCGACCTCGACGCCGCGGCCGACGCCGCGGGCGGCTACGCCAAGGAGCTCGCCGCCGACCGCGCCGACCGCCAGCGCGAGCTGCTCGCCCCGCACGTCGCCGACGCCGACGTCATCATCACGACCGCGGCCATCCCCGGCCGGCCGGCGCCGCGCCTCATCACGGCGTCGATGCTGCAGGGCATGAAGCCCGGCTCGGTCATCGTCGACCTCGCCGCCGAGACCGGCGGCAACGTCGAGGGCGCCGTCGCGGGCGAGGATGTCCGCGTCGAGGTCCCCGGCGGGTTCGTCACGATCGTGGGCATGAAGGACGCCCCCTCGACCATGGCCTTCGACGCGAGCCGCCTGCTCGCCCAGAACATCGCCAACCTCATCGGCCTCATGACCGTCGAGGGCGCCATCGCGCCCGACTTCGACGACGAGGTCGTCGCGGGCGCCTGCCTCGCCCACGCGGGCGAGGTCCGCCACGAGCCCACGGCCGCCGCGATCGCGGCCGCCGCCACCTCCTCGACCGGAACGACGGGAGCGCACTGATGGACCCCATCACCCTGCTGACCTTCTTCGTGCTCTCGGTCTTCGTCGGCTTCGAAGTCGTCTCGAAGGTCTCGAGCACCCTGCACACGCCCCTCATGTCGGGCGCCAACGCCATTCACGGCATCATCCTCGTCGGGGCGATCATCGTCGCCGGCCAGGCCGAGAACGTCGGCCTGCTGATCGTCGCGCTCATCGCCGTCCTGCTCGCGACGGTCAACCTCGTCGGCGGCTTCGTCGTCACCGACCGCATGCTCGAGATGTTCGGCGGGCGCAAGCAGCCTGCCAAGGCGACCACCGAGGAGGGCGCGCGATGAGCATCCTCTCGATCGAAGCCACGGCGCTGCTCTACCTGATCGCCGCGGTCTGCTTCATCCTCGCCCTCAAGGGCCTCAGCTCGCCGAAGTCGGCGCGCCGCGGCAACCTCATCGGCGCCGCCGGTGCGGTCATCGCGCTCGTCACGGTGTTCCTGTCGACCGAGCTGGACAACGTCGCGCTCATCATCGCGACGATCCTCGTCGGCTCGGCGATCGCCGCCCCGATCTCGCGCCGCGTCGCCATGACGCAGATGCCGCAGCTCGTCGCGCTGTTCAACGGCGTCGGCGGCGGTGCGGCGGCGCTCGTCGCGCTGCTCGAGCTCACGCACGTCGAGGGCATCGGCGCGGTCATCGCGGTCGCCTTCACCGTGCTCGTCGGCGCGGTGTCGTTCTCAGGCTCGGTCATCACGTTCGCGAAGCTCCAGGAGCTCATGCCGACGCGGCCGATCGTCTTCCCCGGCGGCCCGGTCGTCATGGCGATCGTCGCGATCGCCTCGCTCGCCGCGGCCGTCTGGCTCGTCGTGACGAGCGACCCGACGGCGGCGTACGTGCTGCTCGCGCTCGGCCTCGCGCTCGGTGTGCTGTTCGTGCTGCCGGTCGGCGGCGCCGACGTGCCGATCGTCATCTCGCTGCTCAACGCCTTCACGGGCCTGACGGTCGCAGCGTCGGGCCTCGTGCTCGGCAACACGCTCCTGCTCGTCGCCGGCACGCTCGTCGGCGCCTCGGGCACGATCCTGACCCGTGCCATGGCCTCGGCGATGGGGCGCAGCGTCGCGGGCATCCTGTTCGGGGCCTTCAAAGGCGGTTCGACGGCGGGCTCCACGGTCGCCTCCGACCGCCCGGTGCGCTCCTCCAGCGCGGAGGACGTCGCGATCCTGCTGGGCTACGCGCAGCGCGTCATCGTCGTGCCCGGCTACGGCCTCGCGGTCGCCCAGGCGCAGCACACGATGGCCGAGCTCGCGACGACGCTCGAGGCGAAGGGCATCGAGGTCGTCTTCGGCATCCACCCCGTCGCGGGCCGCATGCCCGGGCACATGAACGTGCTGCTCGCCGAGGCGAACGTGCCGTACGAGGTGCTGCAGGAGATGGACGAGGTCAACCCGCAGTTCAAGACGGCCGACGTCGCCCTCGTGGTCGGCGCCAACGACGTCGTGAATCCCGCGGCGAAGTCCAGCCCCGGGTCGCCGATCTACGGGATGCCCATCCTCGACGTCGCCTCGGCCCGCCAGGTCGTCTTCCTCAAGCGCTCCATGCGCCCCGGATTCGCCGGCATCGAGAACGACCTCCTGTTCGAGCCGCAGACGACCCTGCTGTTCGGCGACGCGAAGGAATCGCTCACGAAGGTGCTCGGAGCGGTGAAGGCGCTGTAGCGCCGCATCGCACGTTCACCCGCAGACGGACGACGCGCGGGGCTTCCGGTGGTAGGAGCCCCGCGCGTCGTCGCATCCGAGCGAGTCAGAGCGACGGCTGCTCGCGCGGGGCGAGGATGCCCGCGCGCTCGGCGGCCGCCACGGCCTCGCGCCGCGACTCGACCCCGAGCGCGTCGAAGATGCGCATGATGTCATGACCGATCGTCGACGTGCCGAAGTTCATCGCGCGGGCGATCTGGCCGTTCGTGCGGCCCTGCTGCATGTGCCCGAGGATCTCGCGCTGCCGGGCGCTCAGTGGAGCGCTCCGGCGTTGGCGGTCGCGCGGCGCGACGGGGGCGGGGTCATCGCTCGAAATCGTCGCCGACACCAGATCGGCCACGGCGCTCCAGAACACGCGGTTCTCCTCATGGCGGGGCGCGGCATCCATGAGGATCGCCATGCCGCCGATCGTGGCCCCACGGAACAGCAGCGGAGTGAGGAGCATGTGCCTGCCCCGAAGCTCGAGAGGACCGATCGCGGGGTATCTGTCGACCAGGTCATCGAGAGTCCCCTCGATGGCGACGCCGCGACGCACCGCATCGGGTAGCGGGTAATCGTCGTCCAGCAGATAGCGGGGGCCGTCGCGCAGCGCGCCAGCAGGAAACCCGTACATCGTGCGCATGTCCAGATAGCCCTGACCGTCGACGATCCCGACCCCTGCAGCCCGAGCCTCGAAGGGTCGCAGCACTTGGAGGACGAGCGAGCACGCGAACGACGCGCGGTCGGGTCGGTTCGCGCAGATGCGCGCCAGCTCGGCGAGGCAGTCGAGGAGGTCGCTCTCCCTCATCGGGTCGGGAGGTGCAAGGTCGCGGGGAGGGGGGCGGGGCCGACGCAGGCGGCTCTCGTCATGGATCGTCTCTCAAGGTGTTCGGGGCGGTGCTGTCCGCCGGTGCATCCTTGTCATCCGAGCATATGGAATGTTCCGTCGGTAGGGATTGACGAAATCGCTCGGATAGGGCATGCAGCGAACACGCTACCGACCTCGGCGGAGTCGCCCCGCGCAGCGGCTCCCCGGCGGCACGGCCTACCCTGGAGGGGTGCTCGCCGCCCCGCTGACCTCCGCCGAGATCGAGGGGATCCGCGCGCGGTTCCCGATCCTCCGTCGCGAGGTCAACGGGCATCCCCTCGTCTACCTCGACTCGGCGGCCACCGCGCAGAAGCCCGACTCGGTGATCGACGCCGAGAGCGACTTCCTGCGCACCTCGAACGCGGCCGTCAATCGCGGAGCGCACTCCCTCGCCGGCGAGGCCACCGAGGCGTACGAGGATGCCCGGGGCGCGATCGCGCGCTTCCTCGGCGTCGACGACGACGAGATCGTGTTCACGAGCCACGCCACCGAGGCGCTCAACCTCGTCGCGTACTCGCTCGGCACGGCGAGCATCGGCGCGTCGAGCCCGGGCCGCGGCGCCGGATCTCACCCCGGTGCGGCACCCTTCGCCCTGCGCGAGGGCGACGAGATCGTCGTCACCGAGCTCGAGCACCACGCGAACCTCATCCCGTGGCAGGAGCTCGCGGCGCGCACCGGCGCGACGCTGCGGTACATCCCCGCGCTCGACCACGGCGGGCTCGACCCCGAGGCCGCCGCGCGCATCATCGGCGAGCGCACGCGCGTGCTCGCCGTCACCCACGTCTCGAACGTCACGGGAGGCGTCACCCCGCTCGACCGGCTGGTGCCGCTCGCCCGCGCGGTCGGCGCGCTCGTCGTGCTCGACGCGTGCCAGTCGGCGCCGCACCTGCCCTTGCGCCCGCGCGAGCTCGACGTCGACATCGCCGTCTTCAGCGGCCACAAGCTCTACGGGCCGACCGGCATCGGCGTGCTCTACGGCCGCGCCGAGCTGCTGGACGCGCTGCCCCCGTTCCTCTACGGCGGGTCGATGATCACGACCGTCACGATGGAGCGCGCCGAGTACCTGCCCGCGCCCCACCGCTTCGAGCCGGGGACGCCCCGGCTCTCGCAGGCCGTCGGGCTCGCCGCGGCGATCCGCTTCGTCGAGGAGGTCGGGATGGAGCGCATCGCGGCGACCGAGCACGTGCTCGCCGCGCGTCTGCTCGACGGCCTCGCCCGCGTGCCCGGCGTGCGCATCCTCGGCGCCGACAACCCCGCGCCGCGCGTCGCCCTCGCCTCGATCGTCGTCGACGGCGTGCACGCGCACGATGCGGGCCAGGTGCTCGACGACCGCGGCATCGCGGCCCGCGTCGGCCACCACTGCGCGCAGCCGCTGCACCGGCGCTTCGGCGTGAGCGCGAGCCTGCGGCTGAGCGCGGGCATCCACACGACGGAGGACGAGCTCGATCGCGCGATCGACGCAGTGGCGGGCATCCGCCCGTTCTTCGGTCTCGGCGAGGGGGCGGGAGCATGAGCGGTCTCGAGCAGCTGTACCAGCAGATCATCATGGATCACGCGAAGCACCCGCACGGCACCGACCTCGCCGCGGGCGAGAAGACGAGCCACCAGCGGAACCCCGTCTGCGGCGACGAGGTGACGCTCGCCCTACGGTGGGATGCCGCGGGCGATCGCATCGCGGACGTCGCGTGGGAGGGGAGCGGGTGCTCGATCTCGCAGGCGAGCGCCTCGCTCCTGGCGACCCTCGCGGAGGAGAGCGCCGCCGAGGGCGCGGCGTGGACGCCGGAGGAGCTCACGGCGCTCATCGCGGAGTTCCGCGAGGCGCTCCGCTCGCGCGGGGCGATCGCCCTCGACGAGGAGCGCTTCGGCGACGCGGCGGCGCTCAGCGGCGTCTCGAAGTACGTCGCGCGCGTGAAGTGCGCGATGCTCGCGTGGGTCGCGGCGGAGGACCTGCTCGTGCGGCGCGCGGGCGAGGGCCGCTAGGCGCGGCTCAGCCCTCGACGGCCTCGAGCACCCAGATCGGGATGCGCCGCTCCGTCTTCTTCTGGTACTCGGCGTAGTCGGGCCAGACGGCGCAGGCGCGCTCCCACCACAGCGCCCGCTCGGGGCCCTCGGCGAGCTCGCGGGCCCGGTAGTCGCGCTTCTCGGCCATGTCCTGCAGCTCGCACAGCGGGTGCGCGACGAGGTTGCCGTGCCAGGCGGGATGCTCGGGGGCTCCGCCCTTCGACGCGACGACGAGGTAGTCGCCCTTGTGCTCGACGCGCATGAGCGCGGTCTTGCGCAGCTTGCCGGTCGACGCGCCGAGCGTGGTCAGGACGATGATGGGCCGGCCGCGGAGGTCGTTGCCCTCCAGGCCGTTCGTGCGCTCGTAGAGCTCCGCCTGCTCGCGGGCCCACTCGGACGTGCTGGGTGCGTACTCTCCGGTCAGCGGCATGACTCGAGGCTAACGCCGACGGACGCCTCTTGGCGTGTCGCGTGCGCGAGGCGTACTGTCGGCACTCGAACGTATGTTCGAGTGATCCCATCAGTCGCGCGGGCCGGAGCGCACGAGCCGATGAAGGAGGCAGCCGTGCCGGCTCCTGCTCCCACCCCGTCACCCGCCGTGCTCCCCGCCGAGCGCGCCGCCGCTCTCGAGCCCGCCGTCGTCTGGAGCGACGCCGATGGCCGCCCGATCCGCCTGATCTGGCAGGGCTCCCGGTGGCGCGTCACCGATCGCCCCACGGTCATCACCGAGCCGGTCGCGTGGTGGCGCCGCCTCGATCCGGATGCCCTCGCTCTCGATCGGGCGCCGCGCGAGTGCACCGGCTGGCGCCTGCAGGCCACGGCCGACGACGGGCGCAGCTGCATCCTCGACCTCCGCGACGGCGGAGACCCCTCGCGCTGGCTCGTCGTGAAGGTCTACGAGTGAGACGGCGCCCGTAGCGGCCCGACCGTCGGGCCCCGGCCATCCCGGTCCGACATAATCGGGCCATGGCACCCCGGCCGTGGCGCGGCGCTCCGCTTCTCGCGGTCACGAACGACTCCGGGAGCGGCCCGGTCGTCGTCATGATCCACGGCATCGCGTCCTCCTCGGTCACCTTCCATCACCTCGTGCCGCTCCTGGAGCCGCACTTCCGCGTCATCACCCTCGACATCCTCGGCTTCGGCGCCTCGCCCGCGCCGGAGGGAGCGACGTACACGCTCGAGGAGCACGAGCGCTCGCTGCACGCGACGCTCCGATCGCTCGGGCTCCGGCGCGACGTCATCCTCGTCGGGCACTCGCTCGGCGGGCTCATCGCCGCGCGCTACGCCGCGACGCACCGCAGGGTGCTCTCGCGCCTCGTGCTCGTGGGGTCGCCGATCTACCTGCCTCCGGCGCTCATCGGCGACCCGGTCGATCGGGCGAGCATGGGCGCCTACTTCTCCGTCTACGAGTTCCTGCGCTCCAACCCGCGCTTCACGACGCGCACGGCGGCGGCGCTCGCCGCGATCGCGCCCATCAAGAACGTCCTCGAGCTCACCGAGACGAACTGGACGCCGTTCATGCTCTCGCTGCAGAACGCGATCGAGTCGCAGACGACCCTCGCCGATCTCGCGCGCGTGAGCGTCCCGATCGACCTCGTCTACGGCGCGCTCGATCCGTTCCTCGCGCCGAGCGGCATCGGGATCGTCGAGCAGCTGCGCCACGTGACCGCCCACCGCGTCTCGGGCGTCGCGCACATCCTCCGCCCCCGACTCGCGCAGGCGGTCGCGCGCGTGCTCGACTCGTCGCGGCCGGTGAGCCCGGCGGCGACTCGGACGCCCGTCGATCCGGGCTAGCGGCGTTCGATGAGCTGCGCGAGCTCGCCGATGAAGCTCGCGAAGTCGCCGCCCGCGCGCACGAGCTCGCCGACCTCGCGGCGCGAGGCGAACACGTCGACGAACTGATCGAACAGGGGCTGGAAGCGCGCCCTGCCCTCGGGGCTGAACGCGATGAGAGCCACGACCGAGACCCGGGCATCCCCCCACGCGACGGGGGTGGGGCACAGCGCGAGGGCGATCGCGGTGCGCGCGGCCGAGAGCCCCATGGCGTGGGGCATCGCGAGGGTCTCGCTGAACGCGGTCGACGACATCCGCTCGCGCTCGAGGGCGCCCTCGACGTAGCGATCGTCGACGATGCCCGCGGCGACGAGCGATGCCCCGAGCCCGCGGATGATCGACTCGGGGTCGTCGCCCGGGGGCTCGGCGAAGAAGAGCTCGGCGTCGAAGTACTCGAGCAGCTCGTCGGTGATGCGCTGGCGGCGGCGCTGCCGGCGCACGCGCCAGATCGCCTGGCGGATCGCGTCGATGTCGTCGTCGGTGAGGAAGGGCTGCACGACGACGACGCCCTCGCGCAGCGCGGGGGAGGGGATGGTCGAGATCACGAGGTCGCTCGTGAGCTCGCGCGGGTCGACGTCGGTGCGCGTGACGACGAACTCGATCGACAGGTCGGCGCCCAGCTCGCGCTCGATGCGGCTGCGCAGGATCGCGTGCAGGTCGTAGTAGCTCGGGCAGATGATCGTCCCGGTCACGCGCTCCTCGCGGCGGGCGACGCGCTCGAGGTGCGAGCCGAGGTGCAGGGCGATGTACGAGATCTCGTCGTCGTCGACGGTGATACCGCGCTCGCGCTGCACGATCGAGGCGATGAAGACGGCGATGTCGAAGATGAGCGGGTACGAGCTCTTGATCGAGCGCGCGAGCGGATTCCGCGAGCGGGCGTCCTCGCGAGCGCGCGTCACGAGGTTCCCGAGGTGCAGCGCGAGGCGGGCGATGAAGGCGTCGTCGCGGAAGTCGACGAGGTACTCCTCGGCCACGAGGTCGACGATGCGGCGCACGGTGCCGAGGTCGGCCTCGTCGACGTGCGGCGCGCCCTCCGACCCGGCGCCGGGCGCGATGACGCGCGTCGTGAGCAGTCGTGCGAGGTACTCGACGTCGGCCTCGGTGACCGCGACGTCGAAGTGGTCGGGGATGAGCCGGTGCAGGGTCGCGTTGATGGGGGCGGCGCGGTTCGCGGCCGTCGGGGCCGTCGCGGTCGGCGGCAGGTGACGCTCGCGCCGCGCGCGCTCGACCGCGATCGCGACGTGCAGGATGACGGCGTCGATGCCGTACTCGTTGATGAAGAAGCCGTCCGCGTCGAGCGCCTGGATCAGCTCGGTCTTGAACGCCCCGAGCCCGCCCACGCCGAACTCGCTCTCGATCGCGTCGAGCTCGAGCACGCCCTGCGCGCTCTCGCTCTGCAGGAGGCGGCTGAGCAGGCGGCGGCTCGCGGCCTCCGACCCGGCGAGCGCGATCGTGCTGCCGCGTCGGGTGAGGGATGCCCCGCTCTCCTCCGCGAGCGCCCTCACCTTGCGCAGGTCGGCCTCGAGGGTCGAGTCGCTCACGTAGAGGCTCTCGGCGAGCTCGTAGGCGTCGAGTCCCTCGTCGGCGTCCGTCAGGCGGCGGACGAGGTGGTGCACGCGCGCCTGCGGGGTCTCGGCGGCGCTGCCCCGACCGCGGCCCGCGGCGAGGAACTCGGCGTAGGCCTCGCGGTTCAGTCGATAGCCGGCGGTCGACGCGGTCACGATGACGAGCGGGTGCGCGGCGGTCTTCGCGGCGGCGACGTAGCTGCGCACCGACCGCGTCGTCACGCCGAGCCGCTCGGCGAGCTCGGTGGCGGTCACCCAGTCGTCGGCGTGCAGCAGGAGCTCGAGCATCCGCTCGTACTTGTCGGCCATGTCCGGCTCACTGTAGACCAGCCCGTCGCGCGGGCCGACGGTCGCAGCGGCGCGGATGCCCGGCGCGCCTTCCGCAGGGGTGGGAAGGAAGTCTGCTGGAGCCGCGGGCGGCCCGCGGGCGAGCATGAGTACGTTCCGCACACGATCGCGAGGAGGCGCTCATGACCCGCACGGTCGCCGTCGTCTGCGGTTCGGGCGTCTCGAGCACCTTCCTCGCCCGCGGGCTCCGCGGCGCGATCGCCGAGCGCTCGCTCGACTGGCGCGTCGAGCCGCTCTCGGTCGACGAGCTCGCCGACCGCGCGGACGACCTCGATCTCGTGATCGTCGGGCAGCACCTCGCCGCCGGCGTCGACGCGGTCACCTCGGCGCTCGACGGTCGCGCACCGTCCGTCGTTCTCGACGCCCCGGGCACCGGGCCCGACGCCGTCGCGTCGGCCCTCGCGCACCTGACCGCCGCCCCCTCCGCAGCCTCGTCCACCACCGCCCCCTCCGAAGGAGAGCACCATGGCTGACCGCACCCTCGTCGTCGCATCCGCCCACGGGCTCCACGCCCGCCCCGCCGCGCTGTTCGTGAGGTCGGTCACCGAGTCGGGCTGCGCGGTGCAGCTGCGGAAGGGCGAGCGCAGCGTCAACGCCGCGAGCATCCTCGGCGTCGTCTCGCTCGGCATCGAGCACGGTGACGAGGTGACTCTGACCGTCACGGGCGACGACGACGAGCGCGTGCTCGCCGAGCTCACCTCCTTCCTCGAGCAGGACCACGACGCGTGAGCGGCACCTCGACCCGCCCGGCCCTCATGCGCGGCATCGGAATCGGTCGCGGCACCGCCGTCGGCCCCGTGCTGCGCATGCCCGACCCCGTGCCCGAGCCGAGCGACCGGCCGAGCACCCTCGCGCCGGCGGAGGAGCAGGCGCGCGCGGCCCAGGCGCTCGCGGCGACGGCTTCCCACCTGCGCGAGCGCGGTCAGGCCGCGGGCGGCACCGCCGCCGAGGTGCTCGACGCCCTCGCCATGATGGCGGAGGACCCCGCGCTCGCCGCCGACGTGCAGCACCGCACGGAGGACGGCGCGACCGCGGAGTTCGCGATCCACGCCGCGATGACGACCTTCCGCGAGCTCCTCGCGGGGATGGGCGGCTATCTCGGCGAGCGGGCCGGCGACCTCGATGACGTCGCGCGCCGCGCGATCGCCCGCCTGCAGGGGCTGCCGGCACCGGGCATCCCCGAATCGGCGACTCCGTTCGTGCTCGTCGCGCGCGACCTCGCCCCCGCCGACACGGCGACCCTCGACCTCGACCGCGTGCTCGCGCTCATCACGACCGACGGCGGCCCGACCTCGCACACGGCGATCCTCGCCCGCGAGAAGGGCATCACGGCGATCGTCGGCGCCTCCGACGCGGCCGGGCTCGTCGACGGCGACCTCGTGCTCGTCGACGCCGAGAACGGCACGGTGGAGCTCGACCCCGCGCAGGAGCGCATCGACCTCGCCCGCCAGCGCACCGCCACGCTGCAGGCTATCCGCGCCGCGAGCAGCGGCCCCGGGCGCCTCGCCGACGGCCGGGCCGTGCCGCTGCTCGCCAACATCGGCTCGCCCGAGTCGGCGCGCGAGGCGGCCGCCCGCGGCGCCGAGGGCGTCGGGCTCTTCCGCACCGAGGTGCTCTTCCTGGGCGCCGAGACGGCGCCGAGCGTCGACGAGCAGGCGGCGACCTACCGGGATGTCTTCGCGCAGTTCCCGGGGCAGAAGGTCGTCGTGCGCGTGCTCGACGCCGGCGCCGACAAGCCGCTCGCCTTCCTCACCGACCAGGGGGAGGAGAACCCCGCGCTCGGCCGCCGCGGGCTGCGCGCGCTCGCCGCGCACGAGGAGGTGCTGCGCGATCAGCTCACGGCTCTCGCGACGGCCGCCGCCTCGAGCGAGGCGCATGTCCAGGTCATGGCGCCGATGGTGTCGACCGCGGCCGAGGCGAAGTACTTCCGCGACCTGGCCCATGAGCTCGGCATCGCCGTCGCGGGCGTCATGGTCGAGGTGCCGTCGTGCGCGATCATGGCCGACCACGTCGCGGCGAACGCCGACTTCCTGTCGATCGGCACGAACGACCTGACGCAGTACGTCTTCGCCGCCGACCGCCTGCTCGGCACGGTGTCGGCTTTCCAGGACCCGTGGCACCCGGCGGTCCTCCGGCTCATCGAGCAGGTCGGCCGCGCGGGCGCCGAGCACGACGTGCCCGTCGGCATCTGCGGCGAGGCCGCCGCCGACCCGCGGCTCGCCCTCGTGCTCGTCGGACTCGGTGCGACGAGCCTGTCGATGTCGTCGACGTCGATCGCCGACGTGCGGGCCGAGCTCGCGCTGCGCACGTTCGACGAGGCGACCGAGCTCGCCGCCCTCGCTCTCGGCGCCGACAGCGCCGAGTCGGCCCGCGCCGCGGTCGCCGACCGCATCGCGTCCTGGCCCCCGCCCGCCATCTGACCCGCACCCCGGCATCCACCGCACCACCCGGCAATCGCACACCTGCACTCCGAAAACACCCCGAACCCCAGAAAACAAGGAGCGACACCCATGACGACGACGTCAGCCCCTCCCGCCAGCTCCGCACGCGTGCGCGTGCAGCGCTTCGGCACCTTCCTGAGCGGCATGATCATGCCCAACATCGCGGCCTTCATCGCGTGGGGCTTCATCACGGCCTTCTTCATCCCGACCGGCTGGACTCCCAACGCCGACCTCGAGAAGCTCGTCGGCCCGATGATCGTCTACCTGCTCCCGCTGCTCATCGCGAACACCGGCGGCCGCATGGTCTACGGCACGCGCGGCGGCGTCGTGGCCTCGATCGCGACGATGGGCGTCATCGTCGGCACGAGCGTGCCGATGTTCCTCGGCGCGATGATCGTCGGCCCGCTCGCGGCGTGGCTCATGAAGAAGGTCGACGCGCTGTGGGCCGGCAAGATCCGCGCCGGCTTCGAGATGCTCGTCGACAACTTCTCCGCCGGAATCCTCGGCTTCGGCCTCGCGATCCTCGCGTTCTTCGGCCTCTCGCCCGTGTTCACGGTCGTGAGCGACGCCCTCGGCGCCGGCGCGAAGTTCCTCACCGAGACGGGCCTGCTGCCGCTCGCGAGCCTCGTGATCGAGCCGGGCAAGGTGCTCTTCCTCAACAACGCCATCAACCAGGGCGTGCTGACCCCGCTCGGCATCGAGCAGGCCGCTGAGCAGGGCAAGTCGATCCTGTTCCTCCTGGAGGCCAACCCCGGCCCGGGCCTCGGCCTGCTGCTCGCGTTCGCCGTCTTCGGCGTGGGCATCGCGCGCGCCACCGCGCCCGGCGCGATCATCATCCAGTTCCTCGGCGGCATCCACGAGATCTACTTCCCGTACGTGCTCATGAAGCCGATCCTCATCGTCGCCATGATCGGCGGCGGCATGACCGGCATCGCGACGAACCTGATCTTCCAGTCGGGTCTGCGCGCTCCCGCCTCGCCCGGCTCGATCTTCGCGGTGCTCCTGCAGACGGCGAACGACAGCTACCTCGGGGTCATCCTCTCGGTCGTGCTCTCCGCGACGGTCTCCTTCCTCATCGCCGGCGTCATCCTCCGCGCGAGCCGCAAGAAGGACATGGCCTCGCTCGAGGCGGGTGCCGACGGGTTCACCGGCGCCGTCTCGCAGAACGCGGCCAACAAGGGCGGCGACTCGAAGGTCGCGGGCCTCCTGGGCCAGGAGGCGGCGACGGCGACGGCCACGCGCATCCAGAACATCGTGTTCGCGTGCGACGCCGGAATGGGGTCGAGCGCGATGGGTGCGACCGTCCTGCGCAAGAAGCTCAAGGACGCGGGCATCGAGGGGGTCACGGTCACCAACCAGGCGATCACCAACCTCACCGACGAGGCCGACCTCGTGATCACGCACCAGGACCTCACGGCCAGGGCCCACGAGCAGGCTCCGCACGCGCAGCACGTCTCGGTCGAGAACTTCATGGCGAGCCCGCAGTACGACGTCGTGGTCGGACTCCTGACGTCGCAGCAGTCGCCGCGGCAGCAGGGCTAGTCTCTGCCGCAACCCGGGGGCGGTCGTCCAGGCGGCCGCCCCCGGGCCCCCGCACTCCGGCGCCCGTCCCCGCGCGCCGACTCCCAGGAAGGACCGGCGACCCCATGACCGCCACCGTGCTCACCACCGACCGCATCGTCCTCGACGGCACCGCGCGCACGCGCGACGAGGCCATCGCCGAGGGCGCCCGCCTGCTCGAGGCCGCCGGGGCCGTCACGAGCGAGTACCACGCCGCGATGCTCGCGCGCGAGGAGCTCACCTCCACCTTCATGGGCAACCACCTCGCCATCCCGCACGGCACGAACGACGCGAAGGACGCGATCAAGGCGTCGGCGATGACGATCGTCCGCTACGCCGAGCCCATCGACTGGGACGGCGACCCCGTGCGCGTCGTCGCTGCGATCGCCGGCAAGAACGGCGAGCACATGAGCGTGCTCTCGGCCCTCGCCCTCGTCTTCAGCGACGAGGAGGCCGTCGAGCGGTTGCTCGTCGCGCCCGACGCCGAGACCGTCCTCGCGATGCTCGGCGACGTCAACGACGCCGTCGCGGAGTGACGGCGCGATGACCGCCGTCCACTTCGGCGCCGGCAACATCGGCCGCGGGTTCATCGGCCTGCTCCTCCACGACGCCGGCCACGAGCTCGTCTTCGTCGACGTCAACGCACCGCTCATCGCCGCGATCGCGGCCGCCGATTCGTACCGGGTGATCGAGATCGGAGGCGAGGAGCGCATCCGCACCGTCACCGGCTTCACCGGCATCGACTCGTCCGCCGACCCGGACGGCGCGGCGGCGGCCGTCGCCTCGGCCGACGTCGTGACGACGGCCGTGGGCCCGAGCATCCTGCGCTTCATCGCGCCCGTCATCGCCGCCGGGCTGCGCGCCCGCCCCGCAGGCCGCGCCCCTCTGCCGATCATGGCGTGCGAGAACGCGCTCGGAGCCACCGACCTGCTGCGCGCCCACCTCGCCGAGCTGCTCGTCGACGACCCGTCCGTGCTCGACCGCGCGGTCTTCGCGAACACGGCCGTCGATCGCATCGTCCCGATCCAGGAGCCCGAGGCGGGTCGTGAGCTGGATGTCCGCGTCGAGCCGTTCTGCGAGTGGGCGATCGAGGCGGGCCCGTTCGCCGACTCGCCCCCCGTCATCCCGGGCGCCCACCTCGTCGACGACCTCGCCCCCTACATCGAGCGGAAGCTCTTCACCGTCAACACCGGGCACGCGGCGACCGCGTACCTGGGGCGGCTCGCCGGCGCCACCACGGTCGACGAGGCCATCGGGATGCCGGCGGTGCGCTCCGGTGTCGAGGCGGCGCTGCGCGAGACGTCGCGGCTGCTCGTCGCGCGACACGGCTTCCCGGTCGAGGTGCAGGACGCGTACCGCGAGACCGCCCTGTCGCGCTTCGCGAACCCGGCACTGCACGACGGCGTCGAGCGCGTCGGGCGGCAACCGCTGCGCAAGCTCTCGCGGCACGAGCGGCTGATCGAGCCGGCCGCGGCGCTCGCCGAGCAGGGGGTCGAGCCGGTCGGACTGCTCGCGGTGATCGCGGCCGCGCTGCGGTTCCGCGTCCCGGACGACCCCGAGAGCGTCGAGCTGCAGGAGCGGCTGGGGTCGGAGAGCCCGTCGGCCGAGCTCGTGGAGTCGGTCACGGGGGTCGAGCCGGGGCATCCGCTGTTCGCGGCGCTGGAGGCGGCTGTTGCGGGGGCGCGGGTGGACGGCGTCGGGGCGTAGGGCGCGCTGTCGGGGGCGTCCTGGTGGCCGCCTTCGTCCTGCCGCCCTCGCCCTGCCGCCCTCGTCCTGGCCGTCCTCGCTGCCGTCGCCGCCCTCGCGTCGCACGTGCTCCTTGGTCGCACAGCGGCCCCCGGTTCGCCGCTCGTCCACATTTGCCCAGGTCAGGGGGCGTTCCCCATCGATTCGGCGCTGAAGCTCGGCGACGTTCGAATGTCGGCGGTGGGGTGTTGAGTGGGATGCATGACGAGCCCGATCGAACCGCCCGCACCGGGGGAGAGTCCTTGCAACTCCGACCTGCGTCGCGCGTTCGACGAACTCATCGCCGCTGCAGAATTCGACGAGCTCACGGCGGAGATCAGCGTTACTCTCGCATCGTCGCGAACGGATGCCCTGCTCGAGGCGCTCGTCGAGTGCGAGGTGCGCGCGTCCCGCATCGCCGCGCGCCGGCTCGAGCTCGTGCACGAGCTGCGGGTCGAGCAGGAGCGCGTCGAGAAGGAGCGGGCTGAACGGGAGCACGGGGCCCCGGTGTCGACCGGCGCGAACTGGGATCCCGGCGTCATCGCTCGACGGAGCGCGTCGGCGGAGCTCGCGTGCGCACTGCGCATCACCTCCCGCACGGCGGACTCGCTTCTTGCTCGGGCGGCGACGCTCATCACGACGCTGCCGGTCACGATGGAGGCGCTGCGGGACGGGCGGGTCGCGTTCGCGCATGCCGCCGTCATCGCGGATGCCGCTGACGCTCTTCCTGTTGATTCGCGCGCCGAGTTCGAGTTGGCGATCCTGCCGAGCGCGGAAGCGCAGAACCCTTCCCGGCTGACGTCACGTGCGCGCATCCTCCGCGAGCGGATGCACCCCGAGTCCATCGCCGCGCGCAAGGCGGAGGCGATGGCGGCGCGAGATGTCTTCGTGGACCCTGTAGCCGACGGCATGGCGTGGCTGAGCGCGCTCCTGCCCGCCGAGAAGGCCTACGGCGCTTATCGGCGGCTCACGCGAATCGCCGAGTCGCTCGAGGACGAGCACGACCTCGGCGTCGGCGCGCCGGCCCGTTCCGGCATCGAGCGCCGGACGCTCGGCAACCGTCGCGCCGACGTGCTCGCCGACCTGCTCATCGCCGGAGAGATCGACGCGGGCGGTCTCGGCGTCGGCGTGCGGGCCGAGGTGCACGTGACGGTACCGGTTCTGACGCTGCTCGGGCAGAGCGGCGGTGCGCCCGCGACCCTCGAGGGCTACGGCCCGATCGACGATGACACCGCTCGCCGGCTCTCTGCGACGGCCCCGAGCTTCACGCGACTGCTGACCCACCCCGAGACCGGCGTCGTCCTCTCGGTCGGGCGCGATCGGTACCGGGTCCCTGCCGACCTCCAGACCTGGCTGCGGGTGCGCGACGGCACCTGCCGCTTCCCGGGCTGCGCGCGCAGCGCCGCCCGCTGCGACCTCGACCACACGCGCGACTGGCAGCACGGCGGCACGACGAGCCACGACAACCTCGCCCACCTGTGTCGACAGCACCACCGGCTCAAGCACCAGACCGGCTGGACCGTGGCTCAGGAGCACGGGGGAGTGCTGCGGTGGCGTGCGCCGTCGGGCCGCTCCTACGCGTCGGAGCCGGCGCTCGCGCTCACCGGCTGAGCGTCGCTCGTCGCCTTCGACCGCCGCGTCCATGCGCGCCGCAGGATCGCCCACGCGACGAGCGCGAGCACCCCGAGCGCGATGAGCCACGGCAGGAGCACGCCCGCGACGACGAGGGCGCCGCCGAGGAAGGCGAGCAGGGCATCCCACCCGGTGGCCAGCCCCGACCAGAACGAGTCGGGCTCGTCGACGGGCGCGACGTCCTCCGACCCGAGCGTGAGCGTGATCGTCGAGAGCGACACCTGGTCCTCGTAATAGCGTTCCTGCGCCTGCAGGCTCTCGAGCTCCGCCTGCCGGTCGCTGATCGCCGACTCGAGGGCGATGAGATCGTCCAGGTCCGCGGCCGCATCCTGCAGGGCCAGCAGGCGCGCGACCGACGACTCGAGCGCCGAGATGCGCGCCGTCAGGTCGCGCCGCTCGAACGTCACGTCGTCGCTCGAGAGTACGAGCTCCTCGCGCTCGCCGAGCGCCTCCAGTTCGTCGAGGGTCTCCATCAGCCGCGTGCTCGGGATGCGCAGCTCCAGAACCGCGCCGCCGCCGTTCCCGAACGAGTAGTAGCCGCTGTACCCGCCGTACTCGTCGACCGAGTAGTCGGGCGCGAACTCAGTGCCGCCGCCCGACGAGGTGCCGTCGCCGCTCCCAGCGTCGCGCGGGGCGGACTCCCGCCGCCCATCCACCCGGCCGCCCGCGCGCTCGACGATGCGCGCCGCCTCGTCCGCCGCCTCGAGCGGATCCTCGACCGTCACGTAGAGCGACCCCGTGATGACGAGCTCGCGATCCTCCGAGGGAGCATCGCCGCCACCCGACTCCTCGCCGCCCAGGTCGCCGCCGTCCTGGACCGGAGCCTCGCCGACGACGCCGGGCTCGCCGCCCGCGCCGCTCGACTCGTCGCGCGCGCCGATCGCCCCGCATCCGGCGAGGAGCGGCGCGACCACGACGGCGAGAGCCGCGAGCGACAGCGCCGCGCGGCCGCGTCGTCGGAGGCGCGACCGGTGGTCGGCCGTCGGCCCGGATCGAGCCGCGACTCCCGCCCCGCGCATCGTCCCGACCGGGTCTCCCGCCGCATCCTGGGTGCTCATGCGGCTGACGGTAGACCCGGCCCGCTCGCCCGCACCAGGGTCCGAAGACCGGTGCAACGCGATCGTGACCTGGGCGTGATCCGAGAGTGATCTGAGCGTCGGCCTCGAACGGCTCGAGGGCCCTCGACGCCCCGCTACGGTCGACTCAGCGCGGTGGGGATGCGCACCGGATCGGCCTGATGGACGGCGGTCCGAGCATCCGTCGCCGCTCTGACAGCCTGCGCGCTCAGGGGTGGACGCGAGGGACGAGGGGGCCGAGAGATCGGCCCCCTCGCTGCGTCTGCGGCTGTCCCCGGCTGTCCCCCGCCCTGCGTAGGCTGGCCTCATGCGCACTTCGATCCTCGGCCGCACCGGTGCGACCGTCTCCTCCATCGGCCTCGGAACCTGGCAGCTCGGCGCCGACTGGGGCGACGTCAGCGAGTCGGATGCCCGGGCCGTCCTCGACGCCGCCGTCGAATCCGGCGTCACCGTCTTCGACACCGCCGACGTGTACGGCGACGGGCGCAGCGAGCAGCTCATCGGCCGCTACCTGCACGATCGCCCCGAGCTCGACGTCTTCGTCGCGACCAAGATGGGCCGCCGCCTGCCGCAGGAGCCCGAGAACTACTCCGCCGAGAACTTCGACGCCTGGACGCGCCGCAGCCTCGACAACCTCGGCGTCGAGACGCTCGACCTCGTGCAGCTGCACTGCCCGCCGACCGCCGTGTACGGCATCGACCGCGTCTTCGACGACCTCGACGCCCTCGTCGAGCAGGGGCGGATGCGCCACTACGGCGTGAGCGTCGAGCGCGTCGACGAGGCCCTCGCCGCGATCGCGCGCCCGAACGTCGCGAGCGTGCAGATCATCGTCAACGCCTTCCGGCTCAAGCCGCTCGACGAAGTCCTGCCCGCCGCGCAGGCCGCCGGCGTCGGCATCATCGCGCGCGTCCCGCTCGCCTCGGGCCTGCTGAGCGGCCGGTACACGCGCGACACGACCTTCGCCGCCGACGACCACCGCACCTACAACCGCCAGGGCGAGGCCTTCGACGTCGGCGAGACCTTCTCGGGCGTCGACTACGCGACGGGCGTCGAGGCCGCGCAGCGGTTCTCCGCGCTCGCCGCCGAGCACGACCTCGCGCCCGCGACGGCCGCGCTCGCCTGGCTCGCGCAGCTGCCGGGCGTCTCGACCGTCATCCCCGGAGCCCGCAGCCCCGAGCAGGCGCGCGCGAACGCCGCCGCCGGCGAGGTCGCCGACCTGCCGCCGAGCTTCCACGAGAGCGTCGTCGCGCTCTACGACGAGTACTTCCGCGCGACCATCCACGAGCGCTGGTGACGGCGGCGGCCGGGCCGGCCGCGGGCGAGGAGAGCGGCGGAGGGCGACCGGCACGGTCGGGCCTCGGCCGCACCTTCGGCACGGTCTTCACCGCGAACCTCGCGTCGAGCCTCGGCGACGGCATCGCCCGCACCGTCTCGCCGCTCCTGGCGGCGCGGCTCACCGACGACGCACTGCTGATCGCCGGGATCGCGGCGGTCGCGATGCTCCCGTGGCTGTTCTTCGCGCTGCCGGCGGGCATCCTCGTCGATCGGATGGATCGTCGACGCGCCCTCGCCCTCGCGGCCGGAGTGCGCACGGCCCTCGCGGTCGGGCTCGTGGTGCTCGTCGCGACGGACGCGCTCACGATCTGGTGGCTGTACCTCGTGATCTTCGTCTACGGCGCGTGCGAGACCCTCTACGACGGGGCGATCCGCGCTGTCGTGCCGAGCATCGTGCCGAAGGCGAAGCTGCCGCGTGCGAACGCCCGCATCGAGGGCGCCGAGCTCGTCGTGCAGAACTTCGCAGCGGCCCCGCTCACCTCGGTGCTCTTCGCCGTCGCCGTGCTCATCCCCGTCGGCGGGCTCGTCGCGGCGTTCGGGCTCGCCGCCCTCCTCGCCGCCTTCCTGCCCGCGGTCGCGTCGGGCAGGCAGTTCCACGCGCCGAAGGACGAGGCGGCGGTCCCCTTCCGCCGGCAGCTGGCCGACGGCTGGCGGTTCATCATCGGCAACCGGATGCTCCGCACCCTGTGGTTCTTCTCCATCGGCACGGCCATCCTGTTCTCGGCGGCCTCGGCCACGCTCGTGCTGTTCGTCCTCGACACGCTCGCCGTGCCGGAGGCGGCGTTCGGCGGGTTCCTTCTCGCGGGCGCGATCGGCGGTCTGCTCGGCTCGGTCGTCGCCTCGCGCCTGCAGGCGCGCTTCGGCCTGGGCCGCGTCATGGCGGCCATGAACCTGCTGTGCGGCGTCACGACGCTCCTCATCGGCGTGTGGCCGCAGCCGATCTGGGTGGTCGTGATGTTCGCGATCGGCTCGGGCGCGGTCACGATCTGGAACATCCTGATGATGTCGTTCCGGCAGGCGATCATCCCCGGTCGCCTCCTCGGCCGCGTGCACGGAACCTGGCGCACCCTCCTGTGGGGCTCGATGCCGCTCGGCTCGCTGCTCGGCGGCGGGCTCGCACTGCTCGGCCTGGCCGTGCCGTGGATCGTCGGCGGCGCCGCCCTCACCGTCCTCGCCCTCGTCTTCTACCGCTTCCTCACGACGCTGCCCGACCCCGAGACGATCGACAACGGCGACGAGCCGCCCGCCGAGACCGGGGCGATCGGCACGCTCCCGCCGGGCGAGCCGCCGGGCGTGCCCGCGGCCGACTGACCCGCGGCGCGACCGTCTGCGAGCATGAGCCCATGCCGTTCACGCTGACCCGCCACCCGTTCCCGCCGCGCCGGCGGCAGGTGCGCCTCGCCGCGCGCACCGACCTCGTGCCGCGGGCCGCCGACGGCGCCGGGTTCATCCGCATCCGCCTGCAGAGCGGGGTGCCGCTCGACGGTTTCACGTCTCCGGGAGCGGGCGACCATCTGCGGGTGTTCGTGCCCGAGGCCCCCGAGTGGGCGAGCGTCGCGGTCGACGATGCCGGGCATCCGACCGCGCCGTCGCGCACCGAGACGATCGTCGCGTTCGACGCCGAGGCCGGCTGGGTCGACCTCGACATCCTCGTGCACGCCGCCGACGAGACGGGCGACGCGGGGCTCATCGGCCCGTGGGCCGCCCGCGCACCGCTCGGCTCGCCCGCGATGCTCGCCGACCCGAAGGGCTCGGTCGTCCTCGGCGGCGCCCCGGTCGCGTTCGTCCTCGCGGGCGACGACTCCGCGATCCCCGCCCTCCGCCGCTATCTCGGGATGTTCGGCGCCGGCACCCCCGGCCTCGTGCTGCTCGAGACCGCGTTCGACCCCGCGGCCCTCGGAGTCGCGGTCGGCCCGGGCGTCGAGCTGCGCGTGCTTGCCCCCGACCCCGCGCGCCCGAGCGCTGCACTCGCGGCTGAGCTCGCCGCGCTCGCGGGGGAGCCGCCGCCCGCAGCCTCCCCCGACGTCTTCATCTTCGCGTGCGGCGAGCAGTCGCTGCTGGCCCCGGCGCGGGCGCTCCTCGCGGCCTGGGGCATCGATGTCGAGCACGCGGTCGCGAAGGGCTACTGGAAGCGGCGCGCGGACTGAGGCGCGTGGCGCCGCGGCCGGCAGGCGGGTCCTGCTCAGTCCAGGTCGTCCGGGTGCCGCCCCGTGCGCGCGCCGGTCTCGAGCGTCGCGATCTCGGCCATCTCCTCGACCGTCAGCTCCCATCCGAACAGGGCGGAGTTCTCCTCCACGCGTCGCAGCGACGTCGACTTCGGGATCACTACGAGCCCCTGCTGAACGTGCCAGCGCAGCGCGACCTGCGCGGCTGAGCGGCCGTGCCGCTCGCCGATGGCCGACAGCACCGCGAGATCGCGCGAGCCCTCGGCGAGCATCTGACCGCGCGCGAGGGGGCTCCAGCTCTCCGTCACGATGCCGAAAGCCGCGTTCGCCTGCCGCACCGCCGTCTGCGGAAGATGCGGGTGCAGCTCGACCTGGTTGACCACCGGCACGACCCCGGTCTCGTCGACGAGGCGCTGCACGTGGTGCGGCTCGAAGTTGCTCACCCCGATGGAGCGCACGCGGCCCTCGTCGCGCAGCGCGATCATGGCGCGCCACGCGTCGACGTAGCGGTCCTGCGTCGGCGCGGGCCAGTGGATGAGGTAGAGGTCGAGAGTCTCGAGCCCCAGCAGCGCCATGCTCGCGTCGAACGCGCGGCGCGTCTCGTCGAGCCCGTGCGCGTCGTTCCAGACCTTCGTCGTGACGAACACCTCCTCGCGCGGCAGTCCGCTGGCACGGATGCCCTCGCCGACGCCGCGCTCGTTCAGGTACAGCGCCGCGGTGTCGACGTGCCGGTACCCCCGGCGCAGCGCGCCGGCGACGAGGTCGGCCGTCTGCGGCTCGGGCACCTTGTAGACGCCGAGCCCGAGCTGCGGGATGGCGGCGCCGTCGTGGAGGCGGATGGTCGGGCCGATCGCGGGGAGGATGCTGTCGGTCATCGCTCCAGTATCGTCGCCGACCCTGGATCTCCGCGTCGGCAGTGCGCGCGGTGGGAGTCGGCTGGACGCGCGGAATGGACGCGCGGTCCATGCGGTTGCATGGAGACATGACCCGCATCATGATCATCGTCGGCAGTGTCCGCCCCGGCCGAGTCGGCCTCTCCGTCGCGGAGTGGGTCCGCGATCGCGTCCAGGAGACCGTCCAACGCGACAGGCACGGGGGAGGGGACGCGGCATCCATCGACCTGGTCGATCTCGCCGAGCTGAACCTGCCGTTCCTCGACGAGCCGCACCATCCGGTGAAGAAGCAGTACACGAAGCCGCATACCGTCGCGTGGAGCGAGCGGGTCTCGGCCGCCGACGCGATCGTGCTCGTGTCCCCGGAGTACAACCACTCGTACAGCCCGGCGCTGAAGAACGCGATCGACTTCCTCTTCACCGAGTGGGCGCACAAGCCCGTCGCGGTCGTCAGCTACGGCGGCGCCTCGGCCGGCACGCGCGGCGTCGCGGCTCTCGACCCGGTGCTCTCGACGGTGGGGCTCGTGAAGATCGCCGCGAACCCGGAGATCAACTTCATCGGCTCGAAGATGGTCGACGGCGTCTTCCAGGGCGACGACAAGCTCGCCGGCACGGTCGCCGCGATGACGACGCAGCTGATCGAGACCGCCGAGGCGCTGACGCCGCTGCGCTGAGCCGCCTGCTCAGCCGCCCTGCCTGCTCAGCTGACGGGAAGGCGCACGGGCTCGGTGTCGGGCAGCGGGCTCGCGTCGCGCCCCCGCAGGTCGGGGTGGGCGCGCCGGAAGACGATCGCGATGAGCATGCCCGCGAACGCGAACGCGGCGCCCGCGGCGAATCCGCCGCTCGCGCCGAACCCGTCGATGAGGAAGCCCGCGGCGGCCGAGCCGAGCGCGGCGCCGATGAGCTGGCCGGTGCCGACCCACCCGTAGGCCTCGGCGGTGTCGCTGAACCGCACGCTCGCCGAGACGATCGCGAACATGACCGCGAGCGCGGGGGCGATGCCGGCGCCGGCGATGAGCAGCGTGATCGCGAGCCCCCAGAAGTCGAGGAAGAACATCGCCGCGGCGCCGCCGACGAACACGACGGCCATGCGCCGCGCGAGCGCCCATGGGCCGATGGGCACCTGGCCGAAGCCGAGGCCGCCGGCGAGCGAGCCGATCGCCCAGATGGCGAGGATGACGCCCGCCTCGACACCCTCCTTGCCGAAGTTCGCGACGACCGCGGCCTCGATCGCGGCGCACGAGGCGACGAGAAGGAAGCCGACGACCGTGGCGAGCAGCACGGGCGGGCGCGCGAGGACCGCGCCGAACGAGCGCTTCGACCGGGGGATCCGCACGCGGCCGAGCTCGGGGGAGGCGAGGAACCAGACGCCGCCTCCGAGGAGGAACGCGCCCGCGAGGGCGATCGCGGCGACGGTCGAGACCTGGGTCGCGACGAAGGTCGTCATGACGGGGCCGGCGATCCAGATGATCTCCTGGGCGGAGGCGTCGATCGCGAAGAGCGGGGTGAGCTGGCGCGAGTTCACCATCTTCGGGTAGATCGTGCGCACGGCCGGCTGGATCGGCGGGTAGGCGAGGCCGCCCACGAGCCCGACGAGCATGTAGCCCCAGAGCTCCATCGGCACGAAGGCGATCGCGGCCATGCTGGACGCGCACACCGCGATGGTCAGGGCGATCACGGGGCGCATGCCCCACACTCCCATCCAGCGGCTCGTCAGCGGGCCGGCGACGGCCTGCCCGACGCTCGTCGCGGCGAGCACGAGCCCCGCGGCGCCGTACGAGCCGAAGATGCCCTCGACGTGGATCAGGTACGCGAGCGAGAGCATCCCGCTGGGGAACCGCGCGGTGAGCTGCGCCGCGATGATGCGGGCGACCCCCCGGGTTCTCAACAGGTCGCCGTATCCGCTCACGAGAGCCCAGCCTAGGGGAGCCCGACGACACTGTCGGAGGGCCGGGGGAGGCGCGAGGATCCGCCGGTCTGCGTCCATCCGCCGGGGTGTCGGCGGTTACCCCCAGACTGTGGATAAGGCGGCGGACTTATGCACAGCTGTGGACGACACGCCCACTACATGTGGGGTGTGCGCATTGTCAGTGCCCCGATATATAGTGGCGGAACCGCCGGACCGGAGCATCGCTCGGTGGCCCCCGATCGGGGGTCGGAGCCCTCGCCGACAGGCGATAACCACGCCGATTCGGGCGAGAGAGAACCGCAGAGCCGCGCCGCTGGCGCGAAGAGGAGAAGAGCCACGTGAGCAGCATCACGGTCGTCAAGCGCGACGGGACCCGCGAGCCCTACGACGCCAACAAGATCAACCTGGCGATCGAGAGCGCCGCCGAGGGCCTCGACCCCAGCATCACGTGGGTCACCCAGATCGCGAGCGAGCTCGAGCTCACGCTCTTCGACGGCATCACGACGCAGCAGCTCGACGAGGCCGTCATCCAGGTCGCCCTGCAGAACATCAAGGACGACCCGGCGTTCGACATCGTCGCCGCGCGACTCCTCCTCAAGACCATCTACAAGCGCGTGCTCGGCGACTACTCCTCCGCCGACGAGCTGCGCGGCCTGCACCGGGAGCACTTCGCCGCCTACGTCCGCCGCGGCGTCGACGAGGTCCTCCTCGACTCGCGCTTCACCGAGCTCTTCGACCTCGAGAAGCTCGCCGCGGCCCTCGAGCCCGCGAACGACGAGCTGCTGAAGTACATCGGCGTCGTCACGCTCAACAACCGCTACGGCATCAAGGCCCGCAACGGCGAGCCGCTCGAGGTCCCGCAGTACTTCTGGATGCGCGTCGCCATGGGCCTGTCGCTCAACGAGGCCGACCCGACGAGCCACGCCATCGCCTTCTACTCGAAGATGTCGACGCTCGAGTACCTCGCCGCCGGCTCGACCCTCGTCAACGCCGGCACGAGCTACCCGCAGCTGTCGAACTGCTTCGTCATGGAGATGCAGGACGACATCGAGCACATCGCCAAGAGCGTGCGCGACGTCATGTGGCTCACGAAGGGCACCGGCGGTATCGGCCTCTCGGTCACGAAGCTCCGCGCCCAGGGCTCGCCCATCCGCTCCAACAACACGACCTCGACCGGGCCGATCCCCTTCATGCACACGATCGACTCGGTGCTGCGCGCGGTCAGCCGCGGCGGCAAGAAGTTCGGCGCCCTGTGCTTCTACATGGAGAACTGGCACATGGACTTCCCTGAGTTCCTGGACCTCCGCCAGAACTCCGGCGACCCTTACCGCCGCACCCGCACGGCCAACACCGCCGTCTGGATCAGCGACGAGTTCATGAAGCGCGTGCAGAACGACGAGGACTGGTACCTCTTCGACCCGCTCGAGGTCAGCGACCTCAACGAGCTCTACGGCAAGGCCTTCTCCGCCCGGTACGCCGAGTACGTGGCGATGGCCGAGCGCGGCGAGCTGAAGATGTTCAAGAAGCTCGGGGCGCGCGAGCAGTTCAAGCAGATCCTCATCTCGCTGCAGTCCACGAGCCACCCGTGGCTCACGTGGAAGGACACGATCAACAACCGGGCGATCAACAACAACACCGGCACGATCCACCTCTCCAACCTCTGCACCGAGATCTGCCTCCCGCAGGACCGCGACAACATCTCCGTCTGCAATCTCGCCTCGATCAACCTCTCGCGTCACGTCGAGAACGGCGTCGTCGACTTCGCGAAGATCGCTGAGAGCGCCCGCCTCGCCGTCCGCCAGCTCGACAACCTCATCGACATCACCGTCTCGAGCGTCGACGAGGCCGACTTCGCCAACCAGCAGAACCGCGCGATCGGCCTCGGCGTCATGGGGTTCACCGACGTCGTCGAGAAGCTCGGCTTCTCGTACGACTCGGAGGAGGCCTTCGACCTCATCGACGAGATCATGGAGCACGTCTCGTACGCCGCGATCGACGAGTCGACCGAGCTCGCGAAGGAGCGCGGCTCGTACGCGAACTTCGAGGGCTCGCGCTGGTCGCAGGGCCTCGTGCCCCTCGACACGATCGACCTCACCGAGGCCGACCGCGGACTCGAGGTGCAGGTCAACCGCACGAGCCGTCTCGATTGGGACGCGCTGCGGGCGAAGGTCAGGGGCGGGATGCGCAACGCGACCCTCATGGCCATCGCGCCCACGGCATCCATTGGCCTCGTCGCCGGCACGACGCCGGGCCTCGACCCCCAGTTCTCGCAGATCTTCAGCCGCTCGACGAGCTCGGGCAAGTTCCTCGAGGTGAACCGCAACCTCGTGGCGACGCTGCAGGAGCACGGCCTGTGGGAGCGCGTCCGCGAGGACATCCTCCGCAGCCAGGGCGACATCCAGGGCATCGCGCTCATCCCCGACGAGATCAAGGCGACGTACAAGACGAGCTTCCAGCTCTCGCCGTACGCCTTCCTCGAGGTCGCGGCGCGCGCCCAGAAGTGGATCGACCAGGCCATCAGCCGCAACATGTACCTCGAGACGCGCGACGTCGACGAGATGGTCGACATCTACTCGGCCGCGTGGAAGAAGGGCGTGAAGACGACCTACTACCTGCACATGAAGCCGCGCCACACCGCTGAGCAGTCGACGGTCAAGGTCAACAAGGCCGAGACGATCAACGCCGGCGGCGGCGCGCCCAAGAAGGGCTTCGGCGCGGCCGGCGGCTCCGCTGCGCCGGCGGCCGAGCCCGCCGCGGCGGCCCCCGCGCGCAAGGGCTTCGGCTTCGGCGGCGTCGCGAAGGGCGGCGAGTGATGGACCCCCGCGACTCCACCGTCGACACCGTCGGCGGCTACTACGTCCCGACCGATCCGATGGACGACCTGCACTGCGAGAGCTGCCAGTAGGCGCAGCGCTCGCACGACCGCTCCACCCATCCACCCCACACTTCCCCTCCTCCCGAACAGAAAGAACGACAGATCATGGGAATTCTCGGCACCGGCATCCAAGAGGGCCTGCTGCTCAAGCCCGTCACGTACAAGTGGGCGATGGATCTCTACGACCAGGCCGTCGCCAACACCTGGTTCCCCAACGAGGTGCAGCTCGGCGAGGACATCGCCGACTTCAAGAAGATGACGGACGAGGAGCGCCACGCGATCACGTTCCTCATGAGCTACTTCAACCCGAACGAGCTGCTCGTCAACAAGGCGCTCGCGTTCGGCGTCTACCCCTACGTCAAGGCTCCCGAGGCGCACCTCTACCTCGCGAAGCAGATGTGGGAGGAGGCCAACCACTGCATGAGCTTCGAGTACGTGCTCGAGACCTTCCCGATCGACCGCGCCGCGGCCTACGACAGCCACATCGACGTGCCGTCGATGGCGCGCAAGGAGGAGTTCGAGGTCAAGTTCATCCGCCGCATGACGGAGGACACGCTCGACATCACGACGACCGAGGGCAAGCAGGACTTCATCCGCAACCTCGTCGCGTACAACGTGATCCTCGAGGGCATCTGGTTCTACTCGGGCTTCATGGTCGCCCTGTCGTTCCGCCAGCGGAACCTGCTGCGCAACTTCGGCTCGCTCGTCGACTGGATCGTGCGCGACGAGAGCCTGCACCTGAAGTTCGGCATCAACCTCATCCTCACGGTGCTGGAGGAGAACCCCGACCTGCAGACGCCGGAGTTCGCCGCCGAGATCAAGCAGATGATCCTCGACGCCGTCGAGATGGAGTCGGCGTACAACCACGACCTGCTTCCCAACGGCATCCTCGGCCTCAACGCCAACTACATCAACCAGTACGTCAAGTACCTGGCCGACCGCCGCCTCGAGGAGCTCGGCTTCGAGCCCGAGTACAACGTGTCGAACCCGGCGAAGTGGATGGCGACGGCGAACGACACCCTGCAGCTCGTCAACTTCTTCGAGTCGACGAACACGTCGTACGAGGTCAACGCGAAGACCTCGGCCTAGCTGTTCCCGACGTGCGGCCCGTGCTCCCGGCAGACCTCCTCTTCATCGGAGGGGTCGTCTACCGGGGCGCGGGCCGCTCCGTCGTTCCCGAGCCCCTCGAGGTCGCGGTGCTCGACGGCTGCATCGCGGCGGTCGACGCCGACCTGAGCGCCTGGCGCGGGCTGGCGACCGACGTGGTCGATCTGGCGGGCGGGATGCTCCACGCCGGGTTCGTCGACGCCCACATCCACCCCATCCAGGGCGGCCTCGAGCGGCTCGCGTGCGACCTGAGCGAGGGCTCGACGCGCGAGGAGTACCTCGAGCTCATCGCCGCCTACGCGCAGCTCAACCCGCCGAGGGGATGCGACGCCTCCCGCTCCTGGATCACCGGGGGCGGCTGGGCGATGAGCGCCTTCCCCGGCGGCACACCGACCGCCGCCGAGCTCGACGCGGTCGAGCCGATCCGGCCGGTGCTCCTCTACAACCGCGATCACCACGGCGCGTGGGCCAACTCGGCGGCGCTCGCTCTCGCGGGCATCACCGCCGAGACGCCCGACCCGGCCGACGGGCGCATCGAGCGGCTGCCCGACGGATCGCCCTCGGGGACCCTGCACGAGGGTGCGGCGAAGCTCGTCGCCGACCTCGCGCCGACGCCGAGCCCGGACGACGTGCACGCGGCGCTGCTGGAGGCGCAGCGGTACGCGCTCAGCGTCGGCATCACCGGCTGGCAGGATGCGATCGTCGGCGACTACTTCGGCTCGGCCGACACCGCGCAGGTGTATCGGCGTGCGCTCGCCGACGGCCGACTGCTCGTCGACGTCACCGGCGCGCTCTGGTGGGACCGCGATCGCGGCGTCGAGCAGGTGCCCGAGCTCGTCGCCCGTCGCGATGCGCTCGCCGCCGACCTCGGCCCGCACGCGCGCTTCCGCCTCCCCGCGGTGAAGATCATGGCCGACGGCGTCGTCGAGAACGGCACGGCGTCCATGCTCGAGCCGTACCTCGGGCCGCTCGGCGAGACCGAGCACCCGCGCGGCATCGCGTTCGTGGGCGGACGGGAGCTGATCGACGCGATCGTCGCCCTCGACGCCGCCGGGTTCAGCGCGCACGTGCATGTCATCGGCGACCGCGCCGCGCGCGACGCTCTCGACGGCTTCGAGGCGGCGCGCACCGCGAACGGCTGGGCCGAGCGCGATCCGGCGGATGCCCGGCGCCACCACCTCGCCCACCTCCAGTTCGTCCACCCCGACGACGTCGCCCGCTTCGCCGCGCTCGGCGTGACCGCCAACATGCAGGCCCTCTGGGCCTGCTACGAGCCGCAGATGCGCGAGCTCACCGTCCCGTTCGTGGGGGAGGCGCGCGCCGCGACGCAGTACCCCTTCGCGAGCATCCTGCGCTCGTCGGGTGCCCGCGGCGGCATGCATTCCGACACCGGCATGGATGCTCGCCCGGTGCTGTGCGCCGGCTCCGACTGGCCCGTCTCGACCCCCGACCCGTGGCAGGCGATCCACGTCGCGGTGAACCGGCGCCTGCCGGAGGACGACCCGGAGTTCGACCCGGAGGCGCTGCTCCCGCACGAGGCGCTCACGCTCGCCGAGGCTCTCGACGCGTACACCGCGGGCTCGGCGTGGATCACCGGGCGCGGGCCGGGCGACGCCGAGGTCGCGGGCGTCATCGCGGTGGGCGCGATCGCGGACCTCGCCGCGACGGACCGCGACCCGTTCGCGGGGGAGGCGACGGGTATCCACGCCGCCCGTACCGTCGGCACGTGGATCGCGGGCCGCCGCGTCTTCGGCTGAGCGCCGGGTTCTGCCGCTCCGTAATCGGTCATCCCGTAACCGGGGGCTCAAGTCAATCCTGCGCTCCCGGCGTTGGCGTGGCGTCCTCCGTGCCCTCCGGAGTGCAGTACTGTCATCGCAAGCTCGGATGCCCCTCTAATTCGAATCGCTTTCATCGCGATCCGGCGGGGCGCGACGGTCGACCACTGCGTGCTGCTTCCTCCCCCGGATCGATCGGACCTGCCCATGGGCTTCCTCACTGCACGTGCACCCCGTCGAGAGACTCCCATCGGCGCGCGACGACCTCGCGTCGCGACGCAGGCCGTCTCATCGGTCGCGGTAGTCGCTCTCGGGCTCGGTGCGGCCCTCGCGGTCGTTCCCGCGATCGGCGCGAGCGCGGCGGTGCCCGCCGACTGCCGGCTCGATCTCTCGACCGGAGCGCCGGTCGCCGTCTGCGACTTCACGACCAGCGCGAGCTTCACGGTGCCGTCGGGGGTGACGCAGCTCACCGTCGTCGCGAGCGGCGCGGCCGGCGCGATGAACTGGATCATGCCCGGCGGCGCAGGGGCCACCGTCACCGCCCTCGTGCCCGTCATCGAGGGCGAGCAGCTCACCGTCACGGTCGGGGCCAATGGCGGCGCGCCCGGTGGCGGCGGCGCGTCCGACGTGCGGACCGGCGTCGACTTGACGACCGCGCTCGTCGTGGGCGCGGGCGGCGGCGCCGGGGGCTACGCCGGTGCCGGAGGGCTCGGCGGGGCGGCCGGGGTGCCGGACGGCTCGGCGCCGTGCGCGCCGGGTGCTGCCGGAACGAACGCCTCGACGAACCCGACGCGAGGCGGCAGCGGCACGGGCGGCGGCGGCGCGACCTGCAGCGCCGGCGGCGCGGCCGGAGTGTCGAACGCCGGTGCAGGCCTGCTCGGCATCGGCGGTGCGGGCGGCGTCGGCGGTAACGGCGGAGGCGGCGGCGGGGCGGGCTACTACGGCGGTGGCGGCGGCGGCGCATGGACGGGCAGCGGTGCGAGCAACGGCGGCGGTGGCGGTGGAGGCTCGAGCTATCTCGCCGACGGCGTGACATTCGTGAGCGGCGCCGCGAACGCGTCCACGACCGCATCCGTCAGCATCAGCTACGCGGTGCCGATCGCCAGCATCGCGATCAGCCCCGCCACGAGCGTCGTCACGTTCCCCGCGGCCGCCACCTTCGCCGTCGAGGGTTTCGATCGCGATGGCGACTCGCTCGGGGACCTGACCGCGATCGCGAGCTTCTCGATCACGAGTGCTGGCGGCTGCACGGGCTCCAAGTGCGGCGGGCCGGTGGGGGTGCACACGGTCACCGCGACGGTCGGCGACCTCACGGCGCAGGCTGCGCTCACCGTCGACCCGGCCGAGGTCACGCCTCCGGTTGATCCGGTTGATCCGGTTGACCCGGTGGACCCGGTGGACCCGGTCGAGCCGGTCGACCCGGTCGACCCTGTTGATCCTGTTGACCCCGTCGAGCCCGTGGAGCCCGTCGACCCGTCGGTTCCGATGGAACCCGAATCGCCCACTCCTGATCCGCCCACCGCGGTGGACACGTCGGCGACCAGTATCGAGCCCGGCGGCACGATCACCGTGAACGCGTCCGGCTTCCTCCCGGGCGAGCGGCTCCAGGTCTGGCTCAATTCGACTCCCGTGCTGCTTGCGACCGGCGTCGCCGAATTGGACGGGACCTTCGCGACCACAGTGAGGATCCCGGCGGGGACGGAGGCCGGTGCGCACCGCATCGAGGTGCGCGGCGCCGCCTCGGGCTCGGTCTTCACGGGGGTGACAATCCTGCCCGCGCTGGCCGCGACCGGCTCGGCCGGCGTCGACCCGCTCATCCGCACGGCGCTGCTCGTGCTGACGCTCGGGGCTCTGCTCCTCACGGCGCGACGCCGCGAGCTTCTCTCGCAGCCTTGACGGGGCGCCCCCTCACGGGGTGATTCAATCGAGCCATGAAGCCTCCCGCCGACCGCATCACGCTGCAGTTCTTCGCCGAGCCGATGGACTCGGCCGTCGGCGGGAAGACGGTCGCCGCGGGCAGCGTGCTGGAGTGGATCGACAAGGCCGGCTACGCCTGCGCCGTCGGATGGAGCGCGTCATACTGCGTGACCGCCTACGTCGGCAACGTGCACTTCACCCGCTCGATCGCCCCGGGCGACCTCGTGCAGGCGCACGCCCGCATCGTGCACACCGGTCGCACCAGCATGCAGGTGCTCGTCGTCATCGAGTCGGCGAGCCCGCGCACGCGCGAGTTCTCGATCGCGACGCACTGCATCCTCGTCTTCGTCGCGGTGGACGCGAACGGCTCGACGACGACCGTGCCGGAGTGGCGACCGCGCACGGACGAGGATCGTGAGCTGAGGGCGAGCGCCGAGCAGCGGATCCTCGTGCGACGGGAGATCCGCGAGGCGATGCTCGCTCAGGTCTACTCGGACGCGGGGACAGCGCCGCGAACGGTGTTCCGCTTCCTGTCCGCGCCGTCGGTCGCGAACTGGGGCGGGAAGGCGCACGGCGGCACGGTGATGCGCTGGATCGACGAGGCCGCCTTCGCGTGCGCGGCCGGCTGGTCGAGCGAGCACGCCGTCGCCGTGTACTCCGGCGGCATCCAGTTCGCCAGCCCCATCGGCATCGGCGACCTCGTCGAGGTCGAGGCGCGACTGATCCACACGGGGCGGCGATCGATGCACATCGCCGTGCACGTGCGGGCGGGGAGCCCGACGCGCCCGCACGAGCTCCCTCTCACCACGACGTGCATGACGGTGTTCGTCGACCGCGGCGACAGCGGACGTGCGCTTACGATCGCCCCGCTGCCGCTCGAGTCGGAGGAGGACCGCCGCCTCGACCGGCACGCCCTCGAGCTGGTCGAGCTGCGCAAGAAGCCCGCACCGATCCCTCCGAGCGCACTGTCCGTCGCACCAGTCGCGAGCCGATAGGCGGCGAGAGATCAGAGGGCGGCGAATCGTCCGCCGTGCGGGGCCGCGTAACCGAGCGGTACCCCGTCCAGGGCGAGTACGAAGTCGCCATCCTTGGCCACAGGCTTGCTCGGGAGCCGGGCGGCGACATCGGGGAGCGCCAGGACCCCTTCGAGGCTCACGCGTCGCGCGTCACGTCGTGAGATGACGGATTCCGCGGCCGCCCGCGCCGACTCATCGAGGTACGCGAACACTGCGCTGTGCATGATCACCACTGTCGAGTCAGACGGGGCTCTCGCGACGAGGGCGGGAAGCTCGGTCACGAGGTCGCCGTGAAAGATGGCTGGCGGGTCTTCGCGAAGCACGTCGACCGCGCGACGGAATCGATCCCGTCTCGCGGCGTGCTCCGGCCAGATCAGCGTCTCCATCCAGGAGCGCTCGTCAGCGTCTGAGAGATCGACCGGATTCAGATCAAGGCCCGCACGCCAGACAATGTCCGGCATCCGCGCAGGGGCCTCTGTGCCTTCGACGGCACACTCGATCACCAGCGAACCGTCATCGGCAGGTCCGAGCGTGCGTGTCGTCCGTCCGTGGGTGAATCGATAGCCGTAGCGATCCGGAATCAGGCGCCACCCGGGTTCGGCTGCCGGTTCCCGTCAGGCCGAGCGCGAATCAGCGGAAGCCGAGAGTCCGACTCTGAGACAGCCACAGCCCACGCCTCGTAGATGTCACTGGAACCGCGGGCTTCGATCTCCGCCCAGCGGCGATACCCCTCGGCGATTCGATTCACGGCGCAGACCGCAGCAGCGCTACCCGCCGAGCGCCTTGCGGATGCGCTGCACCGAGATCGGCCCGTGCGCGCCGAGCGGCTGCGCGAAGAGCGAGATGCGGAGCTCCTCGAGCATCCACCGGGCGGTCACGAGGTCGGGTCGCGCGTCGGGCGGCAGCGGCAGCGAGCCGCCCGCGCGGGTGAAGAGCGTCGTCGCCTCCTGCTGCTCGGTCATGCGCTGGCGGTCGCGGCCGACGTCGTCGGCGAGGCGCTCCACGCGGTGGGTGATGCCGCGCACGTAGACGGCGAGGCGCGGCAGGCGATCGAGGCCCGTGCGTGAGAGGAAGCCGTCGAACACGAGGTGGTTCAGGTGCTCGCGCGCGTCGGCGAGCGGCGCCATGAGCGACATCGACGAGGCGCGCCCGATCGCGACGTCGGCCTCGCGTGCCGCGGCGAGCACGGAGACGCACGTCGCCACGATCCGGAACAGGCGGTCGGGGAGTCCGGCATTGACGCGATCGCGGAGGGCCTCGAAGGACGCGCGATCCCAGGGGATGCCGCCCGCCGCATCCATCTCGGCCTCGACGACGGCGCGCAGCGCGTCGTCGATGAGCGCCGCGGTCGACCGGTACGGTGAGGCGGCGAGGGTGAGCTTCTCGGGCGTCGTGAGGTGCTCCTGCACGTACGACAGCGGAGAGGGCACGCCGAGCTGCACGAGTCTGCGGACGCCGCCGCGGTGGGCGCGCTCCTGGTCGGCGGCGGTCGCGAAGAGCTTCAGGGCGACGCTCGAGCCCTCGTCGACGAGGGCGGGGTAGGCGCGGATGGTCGTCTCGCCGCGCCGCGAGTCGAGCGCGCGCGGGAGGGTGCCGGCGGGCGCGCCCGAGCCGGCGCCGATCGAGTCGTCCCACGCCGTGATGCCGCCGCGCTCGATCGGACTGCGTGTCGCGGCGGTTGCGACGCGGGCGACCGAGTCGCGCGTGCGCTCCTTGAGCTTGGCCTGCAGAGCGGTGAGGTCGGTGCCGCGCGCGAGGCGCGACCCGCGCTCGTCGACGACCGCATAGCCCATGCGCAGGTGGGCGGGCAGGCGCTCGAGGTCGAAGTCGTCGGGCTCGACGGGCGTGAACGTCTGCCGCCGGATCTCACGCGCGAGGAACTCCGTGATCGACAGCTCGCGCAGATCGGCGCCCTCGGGAACCGCGGCGAGCAGCTTCGCGGCCCAGTCGGCGGCGGGCACGACGCTGCGGCGGATCGCCTTCGGCAGCGTCTTGAGCAGCGCCGTCACGAGCTCGAGGCGCAGCCCGGGCACGAGCCAGTCGAATCCCGCGGTGTCGAGGCGCGGCAGCAGCGGCAGCGGCACGGTGACGGTGACTCCGTCGTCGGCGGTGCCGGGGTCGAAGCGGTATCCGACACTCAGGGTCTGGTCGCCGAGCGTGAGCCGAGTCGGGTACGCGTCGTCGTCGACCGCGATCTCGTCGGCCTCGACGAGATCGTCGCGCGTAAGGGTCAGCAGGTCGGGATGCTCGCGCCGGGCATCCCGCCACCACTTCTCGAAGCGGCGCACGTCGGTGACGTCCGCGGGGATTCGCGCGTCGAAGAAGTCGACGATGCGCTCGTCGTCGAGCAGGATGTCGCGGCGGCGCGTGCGCTCCTCGAGCTGCTCGAGCTCCCGGCGGGTGCGCTGGTTGTCGCGCAGGAAGGCGGTGAGGCGCTTGTCGATGCGCGAGACATCCCAGTCGCCCTCGACGAGGGCGTGCCGGATGAACAGCTCGCGCGCCTGCGCCGGGTCGATGCGGGCGAGCTGCGCGCGGCGCCGCGGGATGATCGGCACGCCGTAGAGCGTCACCTTCTCGTCGGCGACCGCGGCGCCCTGCCGCTTCTCCCACCGCGGCGCGCTGTACTGGCGCTTGGCGAGATCGCCGGCGATCGGCTCGGCCCACGCGGGGTCGATCGCCGCGATCGTGCGCGCGAAGAGGCGACTCGTCTCGACGAGCTCGGCGGCCATGATCGCGGCGGGCTGCTTCTTCGCGAGCCCCGAGCCGGGGAAGAGGACGAAGCGGCGCTGGCGGGCGCCGAGGTAGTCGCGCTTCTCGGCGTCGCGGATTCCGAGATGGCTGAGAAGGCCCGCGAGCAGCGAGCGGTGGATGGCGTCGCCGTCGGCGCCGCTCTCGGCCGGGCGGCGAGCCTCCTCCTTGGTGAGCAGCCGCAGCTGCTGGCCCTGGCGGGTGAGCTGGCGGTAGACGTCCTGCCACTCTCTGATTCGGAGGTAGTTGAGGAACTCGGCGCGCACCTCCTTGCGGAACTGGTTGCCGCTGAGCTCGGACTGGCGCTGCTGGAGGTGGTTCCAGAGGTTGAGCAGGCTGATGAAGTCGCTGTTCGGGTCGCGGAATCGCGCGTGCAGCTGGTCGGCGCGCTCGCGCTTCTCGGCCGGTCGCTCGCGCGGATCCTGGATCGACAGCCCGGCGACGATCGCCATGACCTCGCGCACGACGCCGTGCTTCCTGGCCTCGAGCACCATGCGGCCGTAGCGGGGGTCGAGCGGCAGCTGGGCGAGGTCGCGGCCGAGCTGGGTGATGCGGTTCTCGCCATTCGCCGGCACGATCGCGCCGAGCTCGAGCAGCAGGTCGAGGCCGTCCTTGATGCCGCGCTTGTCGGGCGGCTGCAGGAAGGGGAAGCGCTCGATGTCGCCGAGCCCGAGCGAGATCATCTGCAGGATGACCGCGGCGAGGTTCGTGCGGAGGATCTCGGGGTCGGTGTACTCGGGACGCTTCGTGTAGTCGAGCTCGGAGTACAGCCGGATCGCGATGCCGTCGCTCGTGCGCCCCGAACGGCCCGAGCGCTGGTTGGCGCTCGCCTGCGAGATTGGCTCGATGGGCAGCCGCTGCACCTTCGCGCGGGCCGAGTAGCGGCTGATGCGGGCCGTTCCGGTGTCGACGACGTAGCGGATGCCCGGCACGGTGAGGCTCGTCTCGGCGACGTTGGTCGCCAGAACGATGCGGCGACGGATGCCCGCGGGCGCCCGCTCGAACACCCGGTGCTGCTCGGCCGCGCTGAGCCGACCGTAGAGCGGCAGGACCTCGGTGCCTGCGCCGCGCGGAGCTTGGCGGGCCAGGTGGCCGCGCAGGGCATCCGTCGCGTCACGGATCTCGTTCTCGCCGCTGAAGAACACGAGCACGTCGCCGTCGCCGCTGCCTTCGCGCGCGAGCTCGTCGACCGCGGCGATGACGCCGTCGATCATGTCGATGGCCTCGCCGGGGGTCGACGGGCCGTCGGCCTCGTCATCGTCGGGGTCGGGGTCGGTCAGACTGTCGGTGTCGACGCCGTCCGGGACGAGCGGCCGATACCGCACCTCGACCGGGAACGTGCGCCCGCTGACCTCGATGATGGGGGCGGGCGTGCCGTCGGCGGCGGCGAAGTGGGCGGCGAAGCTCTCGGGGTCGATCGTCGCGGAGGTGATGATGACTTTGAGCTCGGGGCGGCGGGGGAGGAGCTGCTTGAGGTAGCCGAGCAGGAAGTCGATGGTGAGGCTGCGCTCGTGGGCCTCGTCGATGATGATCGCGTCGTAGTTCCTGAGCTCGCGGTCTCCGCGGAGGGCGGCGAGCAGGATGCCGTCGGTCATGAGGGTGACGCGCGTGGTCTTGCCGACCTGGTCGGTGAAGCGCACCTTGTAGCCGACGAGCCCGCCGAGCTCGGTGCCGAGCTCTTCGGCGACGCGCTCGGCGATCGTGCGGGCGGCGATGCGGCGCGGCTGCGTGTGGGCGATGCGCTCCCGGCCGAGCTCGAGCAGGATCTTCGGCAGCTGCGTCGTCTTGCCCGACCCGGTCTCGCCTGCGACGATGACGACCTGGTTCGCGGCGATCGCTGCGGCGATGTCGTCGCGTCGCTGACTGACCGGCAGGTCCTCGGGGTAGGTGATGCGCAGGGGGGCGGCGCTCGCCGGAGAGGTGGCGGCGCGGTCCGCGGTCGCCGACGGCGCCGACGAGTCGGCCGGCGTGGTCTCGGGCTGCGCGGTCATGAGCCCTCCAGTCTAGATTCCCGCACCTGCGGCCTCGCCCGCCCGCTCAGCCCGCTCAGCCCGCTCAGCCCGCTCAGCCCGCCCCTCCCGCCCCGCCCGCCCAGCCCGCCCCGCTCGCCGGCCCGCCGGACCGCCGGCCGAGCCGGCCCGCGGCCACGCCGACCGACTGCGGTTTCTGTTTCGCCAGTGTGCCTGTCGCGGCACGTGCCGCGCTTGGCCGTAGTCGTCCACAACCGGGAGGGGCCCGGCGCACTCGACTGATCCGACGCAGGCGCCCCGCGGCATGTGCCGCGGCGGGCACACTCGCGAAATGGAAACTCTCTTCCTGCTGGCGCACCCGCTGCGGTGGCGCCTCATCGAGATCCTCGCGAGCGGCGAGCACAGCGCCGGGCAGCTCGCCGACGCGGTGCAGTCGATGCGGGGCGTCGGACGCGAGGCGGTCTCCAAGCACCTCGGCCGCCTCCGCCGAGCGGGCCTCGTCGAGATCCGCATCGACATGAACAACCGCATCTACCGGCTCAGCCCTCGCGTCATCGGGGCCCTCGACGGTCTCGTCGCCCACCTGATCCAGTTACGAGCGGCGACCGAGTACGACGACCTCGACCTGGACGGCGGCGACCGCGACATCGGCTGGGAGCCGCCGCCGACGTTCGACACCGAGGAAGACGTCGCGCGCTGCTGGTGTATACGACGGGGCCTCTATCTGCAGAATCGCTAGCGCCCGATGCCCTCAATGTATACATTGAGGGCATGGCGATGGATGCGGCGGTGAAGCGGGCGAGCGCCCTCACCTCCGCCGACCGCGCGTTCGAGACGCTGCGCACGCAGATCGTCGAGGGTGAGCTCGCGCCCGGCGCCCCGCTCGCCGAGGTCGAGCAGGCGACGCGCCTCGGCGTGAGCCGCACGCCCGTGCGCGAGGCATTCGCCCGGCTCATCGCCGCCGGGCTCGCGACCGAGCGCGGGCCGCGCTCCCTCGTCGTCTCCGACATCGACGCGGCCGACGTCGCCGCGCTCTTCGACCTCCGCCGCGCGCTCGACGAGCAGGCCGCCCGCCTCGCCGCCGCCCGCGCGTCCGCCGACCCGCACACCGCGGCTGCCTTCGCCAACCTCGCCGACCGGTTCCGCGCCGTCACCCCATCGACCCTCGCCGACGACGATCCCCAGCGCCACGGCTACTACGCCCTCGTCGCCGAGTTCGACGCCGCTCTCGACGACGCGCTCAGCCGCAGCCCCTACCTCGCGGCCGCGATCGCGAGCACGCGCGTCCACCTCGCGCGCGTGCGGCGCCTCGCCCGCGACGATGACGCCCGCCTCGCGGCCAGCGCCGCCGAGCACGGCGCCATCGCCCGCGCGATCGCCGACGCGGACGGCGAGCGCGCCGCCGCCGCCACCCGGCTGCACCTGCACGAGGCTCTCACGAGCATCCACCGCCACCTGCCGCCCGGCGCCGGCCAGAACCAGGAGACACCATGACGACCGTCCACACCGTCCGCACCTACAAGAGCAGCGAGCCCCTGAGCGCAGAGAACCAGCTCGCCGGCAAGCTCGCGGCGCTCGCCGCCGAGCAGGACCGCCCGCTCGACGACCGCGCCGTCGACATGGTCATCAACCGCATCATCGACAACGCTGCCGTCGCTACCGCGAGCATCGGCCGCGCCCCCGTCGTCAGCGCGCGCGGCCAGGCCGAGGCGCACCCGTACAGCCCCGGCGCGACCGTCTTCGGGCTGACCCAGCAGCAGCGCGTCAGCCCCGAGTGGGCCGCCTGGGCCAACGGTGTCGCCGTGCGCGAGCTCGACTACCACGACACCTTCCTCGCCGCGGACTACTCGCACCCGGGCGACAACATCCCGCCGATCCTGGCCGTCGCGCAGCACACCGGCCAGAACGGCGCACAGCTCCTCAAGGGCCTGCTCACCGGCTACGAGATCCAGATCGACCTCGTCCGCGCGATCTGCCTGCACGAGCACAAGATCGACCATGTCGCCCACCTCGGCCCGAGCGCCGCCGCCGGCATCGGAACGCTTCTCCAACTCGACCAGAGCACGATCTTCCAGGCCATCGGCCAGGCCCTCCACACGACGACCGCCACGCGCCAGTCGCGCAAGGGCGAGATCTCGACCTGGAAGGCGCACGCCCCCGCCTTCGCCGGCAAGATGGCCGTCGAGGCCGTCGACCGGGCCATGCGCGGCCAGACGAGCCCGAGCCCCATCTACGAGGGCGAGGACGGCTTCATCGCGTGGCTGCTGAGCGGCCCGGATGCCCGGTACGAGGTCCCGCTGCCGGACAGCGGCGAGCCGCTCACGGGCATCCTCGACAGCTATACGAAGGAGCACTCGGCCGAGTACCAGGCGCAGGCGTGGATCGACCTCGCGCGACGCCTCGGCACCGAGCGCCCCGAGCTGCGCGACCCCGCGAACATCGCGAGGATCGTGCTGCACACGAGCCACCACACGCACTACGTCATCGGCTCGGGCGCCAACGACCCGCAGAAGTACGACCCCACCGCGAGCCGCGAGACGCTCGACCACTCGATCCCGTACATCGTCGCCGTCGCGCTGCAGGACGGCCGCTGGCACCACGTCGACTCGTACGCCCCCGAGCGTGCCGCCCGCGCCGACACCGTCGCGCTGTGGCAGAAGATCACGACGACCGAAGACGCCGAGTGGACCCGCCGCTACCACTCGCTCGACCTGAGCGAGAAGGCGTTCGGCGGTCGCATCGAGATCGAGCTGACCAACGGCGAGAAGGTGATCGACGAGATCGCCGTCGCTGACGCCCACCCGCTCGGCGCTCGGCCCTTCGGCCGCGCCGAGTACGAGCACAAGCTGCGCATCCTCGCCGACGGCGTGCTGGCCGACGAGGAGGTCGACCGCTTCCTCGCCCTCGCCGCTCGCCTGCCCGGCCTGAGCGCCGACGAGCTCGGCGGCCTCACCGTCACGCCGATCAGCCCGGTGCCCGCCGCCCCGAAGGGACTCTTCTGATGCTCTCCACGACGACGACACCCAGTCAGCGCCGCCAGGCCTTCCGGGCGGGGCTGCGGAGCGACCGCCTGCAGGTCTTCCCCGGCGCGTTCACGCCGCTGAGCATCCGCCTCATTCAGGAGAAGGGCTTCGACGGCGCTTACATCTCGGGAGCCGTCATGGCCGCCGAGCTCGGCCTGCCCGACATCGGCCTCACGACGCTCACCGAGGTCGCGCAGCGCGCGCACCAGATCAGCCGCATGAGCGACCTGCCGACGCTCGTCGACGCCGACACCGGCTTCGGCGAGCCGATGAACGTCGCTCGCACGGTGCACGAGCTCGAGGACGCGGGCGTCGCGGGCCTGCACCTCGAGGACCAGGTCAACCCGAAGCGCTGCGGTCACCTCGACGGCAAGGCGGTCGTGGATGCCGACACGGCGATCAAGCGCATCCGTGCGGCCGTCGACGCCCGCCGCGATCGCGACCTCGTGATCATGGCGCGAACCGACATCCGCGGGGTGGAGGGCATGGACGCCGCGATCGACCGCGCGAAGGCCCTGCAGGACGCGGGCGCCGACGCGATCTTCCCCGAGGCGATGAGCACGCTCGAAGAGTTCGAGCAGATGCGCAAGGCGGTGAGCGTGCCGATCCTCGCCAACATGACCGAGTTCGGGAAGAGCCAGCTGTTCACGCACGCCCAGCTCGCCGACGTCGGCGTCAACATGGTGATCCACCCCGTGTCGCTCCTGCGCATCGCATTCGGAGCCATCGAGCGCGGGCTCGACACCCTGCTCACGACCGGCACTCTCGACGGCGAGGTCGCGGGCATGCAGACTCGGGGCAGGCTCTACGAGCTGCTCGACTACGAGGCCTACAACGCCTTCGACGACAGCATCTTCACGTACACCGGCCACTGACCCCGCACCCCCAAGGAGCCACCATGACCGAAGACATCCGCAAGGGCCTCGCCGGCGTCGTCGTCGACCGCACCGCCGTGAGCAAGGTGAACCCCGACACCAACTCGCTGCTGTACCGCGGCTACCCCGTGCAGGAGCTCGCTGCGAACTGCACCTTCGAGGAGGTCGCGTACCTGCTCTGGCACGGCGAGCTGCCGACGGATGCCCAGCTCGCCGAGTTCGAGACCCTCGAGCGGGCGCACCGACGCCTGAACCCCACGGTGAAGGACGCGATCGACGCCCTGCCGCTCTCGGCCCACCCCATGGACGTCGTGCGCACGGCCGTGAGCGTCATCGGCGCCCTCGACGAGACGCTCACGACCGACCGGACGTGGATCGATCTCGACCTCACCCTCGAGCGGAGCATCCGCCTCTTCGCCCAGCTGCCCGCGATCGTCGCCTACGCGCAGCGCCGCCTGCGCGACGAGCACCTCGTCGAGCCCCGCGACGACCTCGGCTACTCGGCGAACTTCCTGCATATGACCTTCGGCGAGGTGCCCGAGAAGGTCGTCGTCGACGCGTTCGACGTGTCGATGATCCTGTACGCCGAGCACTCGTTCAACGCCTCGACCTTCACCGCGCGCGTCATCACCTCGACGCTCAGCGACGTCTACTCGGCGGTCGTCGGCGCGATCGGCGCGCTCAAGGGTCCGCTGCACGGCGGCGCCAACGAGGCCGTGCAGCACACCTTCGACGAGGTCGGCTCGGCCGACGGCGCGCGCGAGTGGCTCGCGACGGCGCTCGCCGAGAAGCGCAAGATCATGGGCTTCGGCCACCGCGTGTACAAGAACGGCGACTCCCGCGTGCCGACGATGAGGGCCGCGCTCGAGACCCTCGTCGCGCACTACGACCGGCCCGAGGTGCTCGACCTGTACGACGCCCTCGAGACCGCGATGGTCGAGGCGAAGAACATCAAGCCGAACCTCGACTACCCGTCGGGCCCCGCCTACAACCTGATGGGCTTCGACACGACGATGTTCACGCCGCTGTTCATCGCCGCGCGCGTCACCGGCTGGACGGCCCACGTGCGCGAGCAGCTCGCCTCGAACGCGCTCATCCGTCCGCTGAGCGCGTACAACGGCCCCGACGAGCGGCACCTCACGGTTTCGTGAGTCAGCATGGGGCAATGACTTCTGCGATTCCCACCCCCCACCTGACGCTCAACGACGGCCGCACGATCCCGCAGCTCGGGCTCGGAGTCTTCCTCGTCGACCCCGCCGAGGCCGAGCGCATCGTCTCCGACGCGCTCGAGGTCGGCTACCGTCACATCGACACGGCGATGATCTACAAGAACGAGGAGGGCGTCGGTCGCGCGGTCGCCAAGTCCGGCATCCCGCGCGAGGAGCTCTTCATCACCACCAAGCTCTGGAACAGCGACCAGGGCACCGACTCGGCCCGCGCCGCGCTCGACACCTCGCTCGAGAAGCTCGGGCTCGACTACGTCGACCTCTACCTGATCCACTGGCCGGCGCCGAAGTACGGCAAGCACGTCGAGTCGTGGCAGACGCTCGTCGAGCTGCGCGAGAGCGGCAAGGCGCGGTCGATCGGCGTCTCGAACTTCATGCAGACGCACCTCGACGACCTCGCGCAGGTCTCCGACGTCGTGCCCGTCGTCAACCAGGTCGAGCTGCACCCCGCCTTCCAGCAGCGCGAGCTGCGCGCCTTCCAGGAGCCCCGCGGGACCCTCACCGAGGCCTGGGGCCCGCTCGGCCAGGGCAAGTACGAGCTCGCCGAGCTGCCGGGTCTCGCCGAGATCGCCGCGCGTCACGGCAAGAGCGTGCAGCAGGTCGCGATCCGCTGGCACCTGCAGGAGGGCATCATCGTCTTCCCGAAGACCACGAAGCGCGAGCGCATGATCGAGAACGCCGATGTTTTCGACTTCGAGCTCTCGGCCGACGAGATGGCGACGATCGCCTCCGCCGACCGCGACCAGCGCGTCGGCGCCCACCCCCTCAACACCGACTTCTAGGGGCGGGGCGGATGCCCGGCTCGCGCTGAGCTAGAGCACGAGCTCGGTGCGCTCGCCGAGCGGCGTCGCCGCGAGGAGCGCGCCGCCCGCGGGAGACTCGAGCCCGGCGAACTCCCGCTCGAGGGCGTCGCGACCCTCGCTGAAGTGCGTCCACTGGTCCACGTGCAGCCCCACGACTCGACGGGCGGCGAGCGCGAGGGCGGCGGCGCGCGCGTCCGCCGCGGTGAGGGTGAGGGCCGCATCGATCGCGGGGACGCGCGCCGCGCCCGCGAACAGGATCGCGGCATCCACCGCACCGTGGCGAGCGGCGATCGCGCGCACGACGTCGACCGACGAGTTGTCGCCCGACACGTAGATCGTCGGCTCGCCCGGAGCGGTGAGCACGAAGCCGATGACGGGGCCGAGCTCATCGGCGACCTCGAGCGGCCCGTGCTGCGCCGCGACGGCGATCACGCGCGCGCCGGCCGGGGCGTGCTCGGCGACCGCGTCGCCGACGAGCGCCGCGCTGTCGAGGGCGAGCGACTCGTCCTCGTCGAGTCCGATGACGGTCGCCGTGCCCTCACCGGCCTCGCAGCGGGCGGCGAGCTCGCTCGCGCCCTCGGAGGTCGTGATGACGAGCGGCAGCCCGAGCGAGACGGCGCGGCCGGCCACGTCGAGGTTGTCCTCGTGGTGATGGTGCGAGACGAGCGCGACGTCGATGCGGCCGAGGTCGGCGGCGGCGACGGCGGGCGGGTCGGTCTTCGTGAGGTCGTTGGGTCCGGGGCCGTAGACGGTCGGCGGGTCGAACGTCGGGTCGAGCAGCAGGCGCAGACCCGCCCACTCGAGCAGGGCGGTGGGCCCGCCGACGACGGTGACGGCGACCGGCGAGGCCGGGTGGAGGCTGGGAGACGCGGGGGAGTCGGAGGGGAGGCTCATAGGCTCGAATGTATGGCAGTCAGACTCGAGAACGCCGTCAGCCCGTACCTCCAGTCGCACGCCGACAACCCCGTCGACTGGTGGCCGTGGGGCGAGGAGGCCTTCGCCGAGGCCGCGCGCCGCGACGTGCCCGTGATGATCTCGATCGGCTACGCGACGTGCCACTGGTGCCACGTCATGGCGCGCGAGACGTTCTCCGACCCCGAGGTGGGCGCGTGGCTCGCCGAGAGGGTCGTCAGCATCAAGGTCGATCGGGAGGAGCATCCCGACGTCGACGCCGCGTACATGACCGCGGCGAGCGCGTTCAGCGACCAGCTCGGCTGGCCCCTCACCGTGTTCGCGACCCCGCAGGGGCGCGTGTTCTACGCCGCGACGTACCTGCCTCCGCAGCCCATCTCGGGGGTGCCGTCCTTCCGGCAGGTGGTCGACGCGGTTCTCGAGGCGTGGACGAGCCGCCGCGAGGAGGTGCTGCAGAGCGCCGACGGGCTGCGCGACGCGATCACCGCCGCGAGCCGCCGCGACCCCGGCGCGCTGCCGAACGCCGACGCTTTCGCCGAGATCGTCGCCGAGCTCGCGGGCTTCGAGGACCAGCTGCACGGCGGCTTCGGAGGCGCGCCCAAGTTCCCGGTCGCGCCCGCGCTGCTGTTCCTGCAGGCGCGCGGCTCCGCCGGTGATGCGGATGCCGATGCCCTCGCCGCGCGCACGCTGCAGCGCATCGCCGCGAGCGACCTGCGCGACCCCGTCGAGGGCGGCTTCTTCCGCTACGCCACCCGGCGCGACTGGAGCGAGCCCCACTACGAGCGCATGCTCAACGACAACGCCCTGCTGCTCGAGGTCGCCGCGCGCGCCGGGGCGCGGGAGACCGCGGCCGGGGTCGTGGGGTTCCTCCGCGAGATCTTGCGCGTCTCCGGCGGCCTCGCCTCGGGGCAGGACAGCGAGAGCCTCATCGACGGAGAGCGGAGCGAGGGCGGGTACTACGCGCTGCCGGCCGCGGCCCGCGCGGAGCATCCGCCGCCCGCTCTCGACGCGAAGGTGCTCACCGGCTGGAACGGCCTCGCGATCGGCGCGCTCGCCGTCGCCTCGCGGCTGCTCGACGAGCCCGAGTGGGCGGCGTTCGCGGCCGGGCTCGCCGACGAGCTGGTCGCCGCGCACCTGACCCGCGTCGACGACGGCAGTGATGACGACGGGGCGCCGCGACTGCTGCGCGCGAGCCGCGACGGGCGCCCGTCGACCGCCCGCGCGGCGCTCGAGGACTACGGCGACCTCGCCGTCGGCCTGCTCGAGCTCGCGATCACGACGGGCGAGCATCGCTACGCGACCGTGGCGCGCGAGCTCGTCGACGCGTGCCTCGTCGCCGGCGACCGCGAGGCCGTCGCGTCCGGGCGGCCGATCACCGCCGCGGTGCCCGGCGGCGGCGACCCCGTGCTCGCGGCGCAGGGCCTCGCGGCGGGGGAGGATCCGAACGAGGGCTCGGCCCCGAGCGGCGAGGCGGCGATCGCGCGCGCGGCCTTCCTGCTGCACCAGCTCACCGCTGAGCCGCGCTACCGGTTCTCCGCCGACGCGCTCGTCGCCGCGCTCGCCCCCCTCGCGCGGCAGCGGCCGATGGCGTTCGGGGCGACCCTCGCCGTCGCGTCGGCGCTCGCGGCGCCCGCCCGGCAGCTCGTCGTCGTGCGACCCGATGGCGCCGCGCCCGGAGAGCTCGAGGCGCGCGCCCGCGGGCCGCAGCGGGAGGGGACGCTCGCCATCGCCCTCACGGCGTCCGCGGCGTCGGCCTGGGCGGGCGCGGGATTCGCGCTGCTCGACGACCGGCAGCCGCAGGGGTCGGCGAGCACCGCGTTCGCGTGCACCGACTTCGTGTGCCGGCTGCCGGTCGCGAGCGTCGCCGAGCTCGACGCCGACGGCTGACAGGGGGAGGGGCGTCCGCCCTCGAGGTATTGTCACCCTGAGTCGATGGGTCTAGCATCGCGCTCGTGCGCATGCTCGCGTCGGCTCTCGCGATCGCGATGGTCGGCGCCCTCGTCGGCTGCGGCCCGACGGGGCCGATCGAGGCGGTCGAGATCATCGAGCTCGACGTGGCGCCCGTCGCGGTGCCCGACGCGGCACCACCGCTGCCCGACGACCCGGGCGGCATCTACTTCGCCACGGCGGAGCCGCTCGGCGACTACATCGCCCTCACCGGCGAGACGGTCGATGTCGCCGGGCTGCTCGAGGCCGAGCGTCTCGCCGGTGAGGAGCTGCGCGCCGCACTCGACGAGCCCGACCCCGACGCGCAGCCCGAGGCCGGGGCAGCGACCGGGAGCCCTCCGGGAGTCGCGCTCTTCGATCCGAGCCTGACGGCGGCGGACGCCCGGCCCGCCGCTACCGCGCAGCTCGCCTTCGTGGGGCCGCTGCTTCGCTCACCCACCGAGTCCGGCGGAGCGGGCGAGTCGCTCGTGGTCGGCATGCTCAGCTCGGGCCTGCTGGTGCCCGCCATGCAGGGCGCGTGGTGGGCGAGAGACCTGCAGATCGGCCAGTCGAGCGGGCGCATCGGCGACGCGCAGACCGCCGCCGCACGCAGCAGCGGTGAGACGGAGGTGCGTCGCGTCGGCGCGAATGAGCTGTCGGTCGCGATCCAGCAGGAGTCGACGTCCGCCAACGGCGTCACGACGCGCAACCGACTCACGCAGGAGGGGAAGGTCTGCCCGAGCGATGACGGTGAGTTCGACTTCACCGTGAAGCTCGATCGCGAGGTGACCGGCCCCGGGGGCGACACGGTGCGGGAGGAGCTCACCGTGCGCGTCACGGGGCGGCTCGGTGAGGACGGCTATCCCGAGTCCATGGCCATCGACGCCACCCAGGCGACCCGGGAGGCGCCCGCGGGCAAGCAGCCGATCTACGTCGAGACGCGGCAGACGCTGCCGGAGGCGAACATCCTCAACGTCGTCCTGGTCAGCCAGCAGCCGGCGCAGCTCGTCCGCTCCTCGAGCGGTGCGACGAGTGCCGACGTTCGTCGAATCGCCAGTCGCGCGGCCGCACGCCTCGGTGCGCTGTCGTGGGGTTCGGCACTGGGCTCCGTGACGGGGATGTGGAACAACGGCTGCGTCGGCATCGAGGCGACGGGTCCGAAGACGGCGCCGCCCCGGTCCGGCACCGAGATCCCGGTCGTCGTGCGCTCGAAGCTCTCGGCTGAGGAGTTCAGCTCCTCCGTCACGGCCGCGCTCACCGGCAGTGACTCGGTGTCACCCGATTCGTTCCGATCGACGAGCTCGGTCACGTTCGTGGCGGGCGAGGCGGGCACGCAGGGCACGATCCTCTTCCGGGCGGCGTCACGTCGCGGCGTTGCGACGAAGGAGATCACGATCTCGACCGGCGGCCGCGCGTACTTCGTCGAGGGCACGAACGGCGACGTGTACGCCTCGGGCGTGATCTGCGACCTCTCGAGCGGTCGCTCGTTCGATCTGGTCGGCACCGGCACTGTGACGACGTTCTCGCCGAACGATGATCGCAGCGGCACCTTCCGGTACGTCGACGACGGCACCTACGGGCAGGGCCTGATCGAGCTGGATGCGCGCGGCACGTACACGATCGCCCTCGAGCCCGACGGGCTCACGGGCCGCCTCACGACCGACGGCACGGGCACGACCGCCTACGAGACGCCGCTCGGCCGACAGGAGTTCGAGTTCCCGGCGAACCTCACCTTCACGATGACAGCGGTGGAGGGAACGCCCGACGCGTGCGCCGGATGAGGCGTCGACCGCGAGGTCAGGGTGCGGTCGGCGGCGAGGGCTCGACCGCCGGGCTCAGCGCACCTGCTTCTTCGCGCTGATGACTCCCGTGTCGAAGCCCATGAGGTGCAGGCCGCCGTGGAAGCGCGCGTGCTCGACCGTGATGCAGCGGTCCATGACGACCGTGAGCCCGCGCTTCTCGGCGTCGATCGCGGCCTCCTCGTTCCCGACGCCCAGCGGCACCCAGATGGTCGAGGCGCCCGCGGCGACGACGTCGTCGACGACGGAGGGGATGTCGCTCGCCCTGCGGAACACGTCCCCGATGTCGGGCACCCGCTCACGGGGTCGCGCGGAGCGGCGCCCGTGCGCGTCGTGCGCTCAGCCGCCCAGTCGCGACATCCACACCGACTCCGCGCCCGAGTGCCCGACGAGGATCGTGTACCAGACGGTGTAGATCATCCAGCCGGCCGCGATCACGGAGACGACGATGCGCGCGATCGCGAGTGCGCGCACGGGGGTCGCGCCGCGCCGCGCGGCCCGGGCCATCAGGTGGCTGATGACCGCCCACACGATGCCGAGCAGCAGGGCGATGCCCGCGATCACGGGAAGCTTCTCGCCGAGCTCCGCATGGACCTCGGGCTCGCCGACGCGCTCGGACAGCGCCTCACCCGACTCGGAGGCGACCCACGCCGACACCGCGCCGACCGCGAGAGCGCCGACGACGCTCCAGCGCACGGCCGCGTGGACCCGCGGGAACGCCATGGCCACGATGAGGCCGAGGGCGGCGACGGGGAGCGCGATGACGGCGAGGTGCACCACGAGGGGGTGCACCGGCAGGCCGCCGATCAGATCGAAGACGCCTCCGCCCTCTGTGGGGCGAGCGAGCGGGGCGGCGGCGAGGGCGGCGAGAGCGGTCATGGCCGTGATCTTAGGGGTCGCGTCGATGCGGCGCGCCTGCGCCGCCACCGGACCCGCCGACGATCGGCGTCAGCGCACCTGCTTCTTCGCGCTGATGACTCCCGTGTCGAAGCCCATGAGGTGCAGGCCGCCGTGGAAGCGCGCGTGCTCGACCTTGATGCAGCGGTCCATGACGACCGTGAGCCCGCGCTTCTCGGCGTCGATCGCGGCCTCCTCGTTCCAGATGCCCAGCTGCACCCAGATGGTCGAGGCGCCCGCCGCGATGACGTCGTCGACGACGGAGGGGATGTCGCTCGCCTTCCGGAACACGTCGACGATGTCGGGCACCTCGGGCAGCGACGCCAGGTCGGGGTAGGCGGGCCGGCCCAGGATCTCGGTCGCGTTCGGGTTCACGAAGTACACGCGGTAGTCGCTCGACTGCTGCAGGTAGGTGCCGACGAAGTACGAGCTGCGGGCCGGGTTCGGCGAGGCTCCGACGATCGCGACGCTCCTGGCCCGGCGCAGGATGCCCAGCCGCTCCTTCGCGGACGGGCCCACCCAGGTCCGCTGCGACTTCAGCAGCTTCGCGAGCGGCGAGCTCGCCGGGATCGCGCAGGTGAGGCCGTTCGCGAGGGTGACGGTCTCGGTGCTGTCCGTCGCCGTCGCCGTCGGCGTCGCGCCCCCGGCATCCGTCGTCGTCTCGCTCATGTCACACCGCCTTCTGCGCCGCGTCGAGCGCCTGATCGAGGTCGTAGATGATGTCGTCCACGTCCTCGATGCCGACCGAGAGGCGCACGAGGCCGGGGCCGATGCCCGAGGCGTGCAGCTGCTGCTCGGTGAGCTGCGCGTGCGTCGTCGAGCCGGGGTGGATGATGAGCGTCTTCGCGTCGCCGATGTTGGCGAGGTGGCTCGCGAGCTGCACGTTCTCGATGAGCGCCTCGCCCGCGGCGCGACCGCCCGCGACGTCGAACGAGAAGACCGAGCTCGGCCCGATCGGCAGGTACTTCGCCGCGCGGTCGTGGTGGCGGTGCGAGGGCAGCCCGGCCCAGCGCACCTGCTCGATGCGCGGGTCGGCCTCGAGCCACTCGGCGACGCGGCGCGCGTTGTCGACGTGCGCCTGCATCCGGTACGGCAGGGTCTCGACGCCCTGGGCGAGCAGGAAGGCGGAGTGCGGCGCGAGCGCCGGCCCGATGTCGCGCAGCTGCTCGGCGCGCAGGCGCGTCAGGAAGGCGTACTCGCCGAAGTTGCCGTACCAGGTGAGCCCGCCGTAGTGCGGCACCGTCTCCTCGAACAGCGGGAAGTTGTGGTTCGACCAGTCGAAGCGGCCCGACTCGACGACGACGCCGCCGAGGGTCGTGCCGTGCCCGCCGAGGAACTTCGTCGCCGAGTGCACGACGACGTCGGCTCCCCACTCGATCGGGCGGCACAGGTACGGCGTCGCGACGGTCGAGTCGATGATGAGGGGCAGGTCGGCGGCGTGGGCGACGTCGGCGAGCCCGGCGATGTCGGCGATGTCGCCGCTGGGGTTCGCGATCGTCTCGGCGAACACGAGCTTCGTGCGCCCCGGGATGATCGCGGCGGCGTAGTCGGCCGGGTCGTCGCTCGCGATGAAGGTCGTCTCGACGCCGAAGCGGCGCAGCGTGACGTCGAGCTGCGTGATCGATCCGCCGTAGAGGTTGGCGCTCGCGACGATGTGGTCGCCGGCGCCGGCGAGGGATGCGAAGGTCACGAACTGCGCGGAGAGCCCGCTGGAGGTCGCCACGGCCCCCAATCCCCCCTCGAGGCTCGCGATGCGCTCCTCGAAGCTCGCCACGGTCGGGTTGGCGAGGCGGCTGTAGATGTTGCCGTACTTCTGCAGCGCGAAGCGCGCGGCGGCGTCCTGGGCGTCGTCGAAGACGAACGCGCTCGACTGGTAGATCGGCAGGGCGCGAGCGCCGGTCGCCGAGTCGGGGACGTTGCCCGCGTGGAGCGCGCGCGTGCGGAAGCCATAGTCGCGGTCGGCCATGGAGTCAGGCTACGTCGCGGCGGGGTGCGGCGGCGGTCGGCGGCGTCACAATCCGTAGCGTGCGCGGGGCGGGTTCGGCGGTGCTCGATCGGCGATCCCCACCGCGATCGAGCACCGCCCGGGCGGATCGACTCCGCCCGCCCCCGAACGCGAGCTCCCCACCGCCCCGCACCCTCGGGGCAGGCAGGCAGGATCGCGTCACATCGTGGCCCCCGCGCACGGCGCGAGGAGGGGATCGCCGCTGAGGCGTCGACGCGGGGTGGGCGTCTGCCAGGTTCTGCGGCGGGTGGGTACAGACAACCTAACCCCCGAACGGGTCACACGGAAGACGGTGTCGCGAAAAGGATCCTCGGGTGTCGGAAGCTCAGATCCAGCCCGGCAGCCAGTAGTGCAGGCGCAGGAAGTCGAGCGGCACGGGCGAGCCCGTCCACAGCGGCAGGAAGAAGACGCTGAGCGCGACGGCGGCGACCACGAGCGAGGCCACGACCGCGATGCCGAGCCGGCGTCGGGGCGCCGGATCGGCGGGCCCGCCGAGCACCGCACGCAGCACCGCCACGAGCGCGAGCGCGAGGAACGGCGTCAGCACGACCGTGTAGAAGAAGAACATCGTGCGCTCCGGGTAGAGCAGCCACGGCAGCCAGCCCGCCGCCACCCCGGTCAGGATTACGGCGAGGGCCCACGGGGAGCCGAACGGCGCGATCGCGGCGCGGGCGCCGGTTCCGCGCGCCGCCGCGACGGCCGCCAGGAGGCATCCGATCACCAGCACGATCACGGCCGCGACCGACGCCCACCACAGCAGCGGATTCGGAATTCCCGTGATCGCGACGGCCGTGCCGTCGCCCTGATCGACGTAGTGCATGTAGGTGGGGCGCAGTAGCAGCGGCCAGCCGAGCGCGGGCGCCTCGTACGCGTGCGGGCTCGACTCGCCCACGTGATACCCGTACACGGACGCCTGGTAGTGCCACAGGTTCTGCACCGCGTCGGGCACCCAGGCGAGGATGCCCGACCATCGCTCGCCGCCCGACGCGATCCACTGCCGGTCGTAACCGTCGCTCGACAGGAACCAGCCCGTCCACGTCACCAGATGCGCGGCGAGCGCCGCGGGCAGGACGAGCAGCGCGCTCGCCGGAGCCTGCCGCAGGAGCGTGCCCGAGGCCCACAGCGCGACGCCCGCGCTGCGGCGGTCGAGGGCGTCGGCGGCGACGGTGAGCACGGCGAACGCGGCGAGCAGGTAGAGGGCGCTCCACTTGATCGAGACGGCGATGCCGAACGCGACGCCGGCCGCGATGAGCCAGGGCCGCCCCCACAGCACGGGCCCCCAGTCGGTCGCACGCCCCTCGAATCGTCGTCGGGCGAGCCACTCTCGCAGCCGATGATGGCTCCCGCGCCGGTCGAGGATCACGAAGAGCACCGCGATGAGCACGACGAGCGTCAGCAGCCCGTCGAGCAGCGCGACGCGGCTCATGACGATCGCGTTGCCGTCGATCGCGACGAACCCCCCGGCGAGGCTCGCGAGCCCCACCGACCGCCACAGCCGGAACGCGATGAGCATGACGATCCCGACGACCGCGACGCCCGCGAGCGCCGTCGCGATGCGCCAGCCGACGGGCGAGTCGGGCCCGAGCGCGGCGAGGCCGAGCGCGATGATCCACTTGCCGAGCGGCGGGTGCGCGACGAACGCCGCCTCCGGGCCCACCGCGCCGGGCTCGCCCGCCGCGAAGGCCTCGTTCGCGCCCTCCGGCCAGCGGCCCTCGTAGCCGAGCTGCAGCAGGCTCAGCGCATCCTTCACGTAGTAGGTCTCGTCGAACACGAGCGTCCGCGGCTCGTCGAGCCCGATCAGGCGCGTGGCGGCCGCGACGCCGAGCACGAGCGTCGGTGCGGCGATGCGCACCGCGCGGCGGGCGGCGGGGGATGCCGCGGCCCAGCGCTCGTCGAGGCGCGAGCCGGGCATCCCGCCACCGACCCCCGAGGGTGCGGTCGTGGGTTCGGCTCGCGTCACGCGCTCATGCTAGCCGCGCCCGCCCCGGGCAGGACCCCGCCCGCTCCGGGCCGCCCCGGGCGCTCGAGTGGGAGGATGACCGGATGATCGTGCTCGCCGCCACCCCCATCGGCAACCTCGGCGACGCGTCGCGGCGGCTCATCGAGACCCTCGAGGCGGCCGAGCTCGTCGTCGCGGAGGACACCCGCACGACGGCCCACCTGCTGCGCGCCCTCGGCATCGAGAACCGGCCGCAGCTGCTCGCCCTGCACGAGCACAACGAGCGCGCGCGCTCCGCCGAGCTCGTCGAGCGGGCCCGCGACACCGACGTCGTCGTGCTCACCGACGCGGGCATGCCCGGCATCAGCGACCCCGGCTACGTGCTCGTCGAGACCGCGATCGCAGCCGGGGTCGGTGTCACCGCCCTGCCTGGGCCGAGCGCCGTACTCATGGCGCTCGTGCTGAGCGGGCTGCCGACCGACCGGTTCGCGTTCGAGGGGTTCCTGCCGCGCAAGGGGCGGGCCGGGTCGCTCGCGGCGCTCGCCGCCGAGCAGCGCACCCTCATCTTCTTCGAGGCGCCCCACCGCATCGGAGCGGCGCTCGCCGACCTGCGCGACGCCTTCGGAGCCGACCGCCGCGCCGCCGTCTGCCGCGAGCTCACCAAGAGGTTCGAGGAGGTCGCACGCGGCACCCTCGCCGAGCTCGCCGACCGCTACGCCGACGGAGCCCGCGGCGAGATCGTCGTCGTCGTCGAGGGCGCGCCCGCGCGGTCGGGCGACCTGCCCGGCGCGGTGGCGGAGGTCGTCGCGCGTGCGGCGGCTGGCGAGCGGCTGAAGGATGCGGCGTCGGCCGTCGCCGCCGCCACCGGGCTCGGCACGCGCGAGCTCTACGAGGCCGCGCTGGCGGCCCGGCGCGGGTAGGCGCGGGCGCGCGGCTTCCGCGCCGCGCGCCCGGGCCCGCCGCCCCCGAGCTGTCCCGTCCCCGCCGCCCCCGCGTTGTCCCGCCCCCGCCGCCCCCGCGCTGTCCCGCACCGACCCCTCTGACAATGCGTCAGTTTGATGACGATGCGCCACATTGATCCCGCGCATTCTCACCAATCCGGCGCATCGTTGGGTCGCACGGCTCGCACGGCTCGCACGGCTCGCACGGGCCGCGCCCGCGCCTCGCGCTTACCCGCAGTCGTCGAGCAGCACGAGGCGCACGGGCGCGATCGTCTCGCGCTCGTCCGTCGTGATGACGACGCCGTTCACGCGGCCCTCGGCGGCGCCCGTGCGCTCGACCTCGATGCCGACGAACGCGGCGGCGCCCGGCTCGATGCTCGCGTCGGCGAGGTCGACGCCGTCGAACCCACCGCGCCCCTCCGACTCGAACAGCACGGGCGTCGCCCGCGCCTCCGGGTCGATCGCGATGAACCGGTCGACGACCGCGACGCCTTCGGCCTCGGCGAGCTCGACCCCGGTGATCTCGAGCGGCTCGCCGGCCGAGTTGGTCACTCCGAGGGCGAGGGTGCCGCGATCGCCGACCAGGCACCCGCTCAGCTCGGCGTTCTGGTCAGGAGGCGGGCCCGAGCATCCGCCCAGCACCGCGACGGTCGCGATGACCGCGCCGACGGCGATCGCGCGGGATGCCCGTGGCCGGGCCGGGCGGGTCGGGTCGCGTCTCACGCTCAGAACGCTACGCGACCCCGCTCGCCCCGACCGTCGGCTCAGCCCTTGAGCCCGGTGTGCGCGAGCCCCTCGACGAACTGCCGCTGCGCGACGATGAAGACGAGCAGCACGGGCACCGCGGTCATGGTCGCCGCCGCGAGCTGCACGTTCCAGAGCGCTCCGCCGTAGGCGTCGGTGAATCGCGTGAGCGCGACGGGGAGCGTGAACAGTTCGGTCGACTGCAGATACACGGTCGGCTCGAGGTACAGGTTCCATACGTGGAGGAACGAGAAGATCGCGACGGCCGCGAGGGCGGGCCGAGCGAGCGGCATGGCGATCCGCCACCAGATGGAGAACCGGTTGAGCCCGTCGAGGCGCGCTGCCTCCTCGAGCTCGACCGGCAGCGAGAGGAAGAACTGGCGCATGATGAACGTCGTCAGCACGCTCGGTGCGCCGAAAGTCGACACGAGGATGATCGGCCAGTGCGTGTCGATCAGCCCGAGGCCGTTGAACATCTGGAACAGCGGGACGATCGTCACCTCGGCGGGGATCAGCAGCCCGACGAGCACGACGAGGAAGATCGCGTTGGCCCCCGGGAACTGGATGCGCGCGAACGCGTACCCGGCGAGCGACGACACGAGCATCGTGCCGATCGTGACGACGATCGCGATGTAGGCCGAGTTCCAGTACTGCTGGGCGAACGGCTGAAGTGCGAACACGTCGAGGAAGGGCTGGATCGTCGGGTTCTCCGGCACGAGCGTCGGCGGGAAGGCGAAGATCTCGGTGATCGGCTTGAAGCTCGAGGTGATCATCCACCAGGTCGGGAAGACGAAGGGCACGGCGAGCACGGTCATGGTCGCGTAGAACGCGAGATACGACAGGGTGCGGCGACGCGAGCGGCGGGAGGCGCGGCTCACGTCGGGGGCCGTCTCAGTTCTCATGGAAGACCCACTTCCGGCGCAGCATCCACTGCACGATCGTCAGGACGAGCACGATGAGGAACAGCAGGATGGCGAGGACGGAGCCGTAGCCGAACTTGCCGAACTGGAACGCCTGCTGGAAGAGGTAGTAGACGAGCACGGTCGTCGAGGTGCCCGGCCCGCCCTGGGTGAGCACGGCGATCTGCGCGAACACCTGCAGCGAGCCGACGATCGTGATGATGACGGTGAGCAGGATCGTCGGCGAGATCATCGGGAAGGTGATGCGCCAGAAGATCGTGGACGGGCGGGCACCGTCGACGCGAGCGGCCTCGAAGAGCTCGTGAGGCACGCCCTGCAGCGCGGCCAGGAACAGCACCATGTTCAGGCCGACGTTCTTGAACACCTGCACGATGACGACGCTGGCCATGGCCGTCGGTCCCTCGCGGAGCCAGTTCGGGCCCTCGATGCCGATCGTGGCGAGCATCCCGTTGATGCCTCCGTCGGCCTGCAGCAGGAAGCCCCAGACGATCGTCCAGGCGACGAGCGAGACGACGACGGGGGAGAAGAACACCGTCCGGAAGAATCCGACCCCGCGCATCCGCCGGTTGAGGAGGAGGGCGAGTACGAGGGCGAGCGTGAGATTCGCGATGACGAGCGCGATCGAGAAGATCGTCGTGGCCTGGAGCACGCCACCGAGCTGCGGGTCGGTGAACAGGCGCTCGAAATTCTCGGTGCCGACGAAGCGGAAGGTGCCCGCGAGCACGTTCCACTCGTGGGCGCTGTAGTAGGCGATGAGGCCGAGCGGCACGAGCACGAAGGCGACGATGCCGAGCGCCTGCGGGGCGATGAAGAGGTAGCCGACGAGCGCATCCTGCCGGCGATGCCGGTGGGGCCGCCGCCGGGGCGCGCCCCCGGGCCGGGCCGGAGCCCGGCTCGGGAGCGCGCGAACAGCGGTGAGGGTCACGGTCAGCCCTGGATGAGCGGCTGCATCGCGTCGCACACCGACGTCAGAACCGCGGGGATGTCCGCGTCCGGCGTCCAGAGCGCGTCGAGCTGGGCGCGCACCGCCTGCTGGATCTCGGCGGAGCCCTCGATCGTCGGGCGAGTGACACCCGTTGCGATGCCGTCGACGACGACCGCGTCGAGCTGCTCGGCGCTCAGCAGGGGGTTGGTCTGCGCGAGCGTCTCGCCGGTGAGCAGCGACGCCCGCGGCGGCGGGAAGTACTGCGCGAGCTGGCGCGAGTTCTCCGGGTTGGTGAAGAACGCGAGGAAGTCGGCTGCGGCTTGCGCGTTGGGGCTGTCGGCGATGACGCCGATGCCCGCCTGCCCGAAGACCGAGTACTCGCCCGCGGGGCCCGCCGGCAGCGGGTGGAGCTCCCACTCGAACCCGGCTTCGCCGAGCAGCGCGGCCCGCGAGATCTGGGTCACCGTGTAGGCGACCTCGCCGGCGAAGAAGTCGGCGGTCGTGCCGGGGCCGGGCATCGCGCCGGTCTCGAACGCGGCCTCGTGCAGGAATTCGAACGCGTCGACCATCTCGTCGGAGTCCATCGTGCACTCGGTGCGCTCGTCGTTCCAGGGCTGCGCGCCCCAGCCGTTCCAGACCGTCGAGAGGAGATCCCACTGCTGGTACTCGAAGTCGCGGACGATGAAGCCGGCCTTGCCCGTCGCGGCCTTCACGGCGGCGCCGTTCGCGGCGACCTCCTCCCAGTTCCAGTCGCCGGCGGCGACCTGCTCGCTCGCGCTCGGCACGCCCGCCTCGGCGAGAAGGGTCGTGTTCGAGAAGATCGCCATGGGCGAGGTCGAGAACGGGTAGGCGTAGAGGCCCTCTCCGTCGCGCCACAGCCCGGTCGCCGAGTCGGTGAGGTCGTCGTAGTCGAAGCCCTCCGCCTCCTCGAAGGTCGGGGCGAGGTCGAGCAGGGCGCCGCTGCCGACGAAGTCGAGCGCGGCGTTCTCGAGCACCCACGCGAGGTCCGGGGCGTTGCCGCCCGCGATCTGCGTCGTGATGGTCGTGGTGTAGTCCTCGAACGGCAGTGGGTCGAAGGTGATCGACGTGACGTTCTCGTTCTCGGCCATGTAGGCCTCGGCGATGGAGTCGAAGAGGGCCAGGTGGTCCTCGTTGGCCGTCCAGACCGTCATGCGCAGGTCGACCGGGCCTTCCGGCTCGACGGCCGTGGGCTCGGCCGCGGCGCACGCGGCGAGCGTCATCGCCGACGCGGCCAGCACGCCGGTGATGGTCAGCATCTTCGCTGATCTCATGAGTTGCTCCTCTTGGGTGTCAGTAGCCCTCGACGTCGGGCCAGTGCAGCTCGACGCCGGAGCGGTGGAGAAGGGATTGGAACTCCTCGAGCAGTCGAGGAGTGGAGCGGACCGCGCGGGGATCCACCGCACGGTCCAGGCAGAAGGCCGCTAGCCAGCCCGCCGCCTCGCCGATGCTCCACTCCACCGGATGGAGTCGGAAGGCTCCATTGGTGATGTGAGTCGTACCGACGTTCTTTCCCGCGGCGAGCAGATTCCGGGTCCGAACCGGAATGAGCGCACCGAGGGGGATCTCGAACGGCGCCGAAGCGACGTCGATGTAGTTGTCCCCTCCCGTGGAGGGGTGCAGGTCGATGCGGTACATGCCGACACCGACCGAGTCGGAGAATCGCGCGGGGCGGCCGTGGCCCCTGATCGCGATCGAGAGATCCTGCTCGCGGACCGTCACCTGGGCGCGGATGCGACGCGATTCGCGGATGTACGCCGCTTGCGCGAATCCGTCATCGGTTCCGGTCACGTCGCCGCGCAGGCGGAGGCCCGGCCATCCCGTGCCGCCATCCGGGCGCGGGGCCTCGGTCTGCAGCCAGTAGAACATCGACAGCGACTGGCGCCTGGCGCCCTCGAAGTGCCGCTCGGCGTCGGGGTTGTCGATGACGGTGCCGCCGAGGTAGTCGATCATCGGCCAGTTCACGAGCACGATGTCGCTCGGGTAGAGGCCGCCGGTGAATTGCGCCCGCGCGGCGATGCGGCGGAAGGTCCAGAGCTCGCGGTCACCGCCGCTCGCCCGCTGGTCGGCGATCATGCCGTCCGGGTCGTCGTGCTGGTTCGGCGTGAAGGTGCGCGTGACTTGCTCGAGCGTCCGCGGGTCGGGCCCGGTGAGGGAGAGCATCGGCGCGCCCCAGAACTCGGGCTGGAGCGATCGCCAGTGGTCGTAGTCGTGCGGTCGATCGATCGTCCGGTCGCCGTCGACGTGGTCGACGACGAAGCACCAGCTGATGGCCTGCTGGTTGTCGGGCTGCGCCTCGGAGGGTGCGCTCGGCTCGCCCGTCTCGGCGCTCGATTCGAACCCGGTCACGTACTCGGTGCCCGTGAGCGGCAGCAGGTCGCCGAGCTCCGTGGCGTCGAGGATGTACGCGGCCTCGATCTCGATGCGATCACCCGTCGACAGGTGCTCGAGCGTTACCGATCGCACATCGTCGCCGTCGGTGGCAGCCTCGATCGGCCGGTACGGCTGCAGGACGGTGAGCCGGTCGGACGAGCGCCACGGGGCGAGCAGCTCGTCGATGACGGCGGCGCCGACGCGCGGCTCGGCGCAGAGGCGGCTCACGAGCCCGGCGCCGGGGTTGAGGGCGAGATCGGCGCGAGCCCGCGCGGTGAGCGGATAGTTGCGGCGGTAGTAGTCGCGGATTCCCTCGCGCAGTCGGCGATAGGTCGCGCTCACGCCGAACTGCTCGACCCACGTGTGCTCGTCCATGGGGACGGCCTGGCTCGTGAGCTGGCCGCCGAGCCACGCAAACTCCTCGGTGAGCACGACGCTCCGGCCGGCGCTCGCCGCGGCGAGCGCGGCGGCGACGCCGCCCATGCCGCCGCCGACCACGAGCACGTCGCAGCGGAGGGTGCGGTGGCTCATTCGACCACCGCCACGAGCGTCGAGCCGTCGGTGATGTCGCAGTCGAGCAGGCGGCGGAGGTCGGCGTCGGTCGGTTCGTCGTCCGGGTCGAGGATGCGCGTGAGCAGCGCGACGGCGTCGGCGCCGAGCTGGACGCGAGGCGGGCTCAATCGGGTGAAGTCGACCGCGAGTGCGTCGTGTACGGCGACCTCGCCGAGCACGACGATCGACACTTCGCGAGGGATCTCGACGCCGTCATCGATGGCGATCCGCCGGAGCTCGGCGGCGTGGTCGGGCGATTCGACGAACAGCACGGTGGGGCGGAAGTCGCGGATGCGGGTCCAGGCGCCGACGAGATCGTCGCCGCGGGTCGGGCCGCTCCAGACCCGGATGTCCGCGTGCGCAGCCACCTCCTCGCGGAATCCTCGCTGCCGGTCGAGCACCGATTCGGCCGTCGAGTCGAGGTGCAGCAGCGCGAGGCGTCGATGGCCGAGCGCCACGGCTCGGCGGACGAGCTCGGCCGTGCCGGCGGCGTAGTCCACGCCGACGTAAGGCACGCCCGGGACGTCGCGGCGACCGATCGCGACGAAGGGGAACTGCATGTCGACGAGTCGTTCGAGCTCGACCGGGTCCATCTCGCGTCCGAGCAGCAGCGCGCCGTCGGCGAGCCCGAGGCGGTTGTTCTCGTGGAAGAGCCGGCGTCGTCCGTTCTCGACGGGAGCGCTCGTGAAGACGAGGAGGTCGCAGCCGTGCTGCTCGGCCTCGGCCTCGATGCCGGTCAGCAGCGGTGTGTAGAAGTCGATGCTTCCGCTCGGGAAGGCGGGCTCGTAGGTGAAGACGCCGAGGATCTTGTTGCCCACCCCGGCAAGCCGGCGAGCGGCAGGGTCGGCGACGTAGGACGTGCCGGCGATCACATCGAGCACGCGCTGTCGCGTCGCCTCGGGGATGCGTGCGTCGCTGTCGGCCTTGCCGTTGAGCACGAGGGAGACCGTCGCCTGGCTCACGCCGGCGAGCTCGGCGATGCGGCGCTGGGTCATCTTGGTCTTGCCGGGGGCGGTCATGCGCGGGTCATCCTTCGTGGGGAGGGTGCTAATCCGTATTAGCGGGGCGTTGAGGTGATGCTAATGCGCATTACCACTCCTGTCCAGTCCGACTTCCGCGACGCTTGCTCTCGACCCGGCACTCGGGTTACCGTGATCTCGAATCGGGTGCTAATGCGCATTAGCGTTCGGGAGATTCGCTCCGGTTCTCGAGAGGCCGCCGTATGGGGGCGACGACGATGTCGCCGCGGCGCCTCATGAGGAGACCGTCATGCCATCGTCCCGTCGAGAGCGAACCGGGCGCATCGTCGCCGCGGCCATCGCGATCGTTCTCGCTGCCACCGTCGTTCCCGGCGGACCGCCCGCGAGTGCCACGCACCCACCCGCCCCGACCGTTGCCGACCCGCTGCCCTCGTGGCGTCACGGGGGAGTGATCACCGATCCCGTGACGATCAAGTGGAAGCCCAACCCGACGAACTACGAGTACATCTTCCCGGGGGTCATCGAGACCACCGAGCTCGAGAATCCGCTTGGGCGCTACTACCTCTACACGGCGCCGCACGACAGGCCGGGCGGCATCATCCTGCTCTACTCCGACTCCCTCGAGGGCCCGTGGACGCAGTACGGCTCGACCCCGCTGATCGACAATCGATGGGAGAAGAACGACGGCTCGGGCCAGGTCTACTACGACGTGGATCACGTCTCGGGTCCGGATCCCATCTGGAACCCGACGGACGGGCTGATGTACCTGTACTTCCACGGCGAGAACTACACCACGCGGTGGGCGACCTCGAGCGACGGCATCACCTTCACCTACGGCGGCGAGGCGCTCAATTCCCAGGACGGCAACACGATCATCAAGAACGGCGTCGCAGTCGGCGAGACGATCACCGAGCGATCGTACGGCCGGGTGTTCATCCACCCCGCGCCGACCAGCCAGGTGAAGTGGGGCATGCTCTACATGGACCACCGCGGTGACCCGACCTACACGAGGCGAGTCCGCCTTGCCGAGTCGGCAGATGGTCGGAACTGGACGGTGCGACCAGACTTCGTGATCACCGGCGACTCGGTCGCAGGCGCGCAGGTCTCCGGCGGCAACCTCTGGACCTGGAACGGTCAGAACTACGTCGTCTACCACGGGTCCAACGGCAAGACGATCGCCCGGACGGTGAACTCCACCTTCACCGACATCGGCGAGCCGATCGTGCTCCACGAGTCCACGGGCATCAGCGGAGACGTCGGTGGCGTGAAGTCGCCCGAGATCATCACCGATGAGACCGGCACCTACCTCTTCTACACGGGCAATCAGGGTGGCGCCGGCACGAACGAGACCGTGCGCTGGGCGAAGCTCGATCCGTCGGCGCCGTTGCACGACAGCTGCCCCGGGACAGGGTCAGACGAGTTCCGCGGGTCGGCGCTCGGGTCGAGCTGGACCGTCACGAATCGCGCGGGCGTCGCAACAGCCCATCGCGTCGAGGGCGGCGAGCTCGTCATCCCGACCTATGCGGCCGGCGTCGCGGGCGCCCCGCTCGTGCAGCGCTCGCTGCCCAGCGGAGCGTGGGAGTACACGGCCGAGGTCCGCGTGGACCCGCAGACCGCGTATCAGCAGGGCGGAATCCTCCTGCACGGAACTGACTCGACCTACGCGAAGCTCGCACTCGCGCAGAGCTCGAGCGGCGAGCGCTTCGAATTCACGTGGAGGAAGAACGGGACCGAGCAATCCATCGGGGTGGGGTTCGCTCCATCGGAGGACATCGCGGGCGAGCCCGTGTGGCTGCGCCTCGTGAGCGACGGCTCGTCCGTGCGAGCGCGCTACTCGACGGATGGCGATCGCTTCCAGCCGCTCGGCGGCGCGGTACCGCTCGCGGAGGTCGCCGCGACGCGCATCGGCCCGGTCGCACTGCAGGGAGCGACGGGCGGCGCAGCGACCGAGGCGTCGTTCCGCTGGGCGCGATTCACGCCGTCCGATGCGCAGCGCGACGCGTGCGCGCTCGGCGGGCCGACAGCGGCGAGCGCGGGCAGCGGCTCCGACGAATTCGCCGCAGCATCGCTGTCGAGCTCGACGTGGCCCATCCGACCGTCGACGTCGACCTACCGGCTCGAGAACGGCCAGCTCGTCATGCCGACGGTCGCGGCGGGCATCTCCGGTGCGCCGCTTCTGGCGCAGCCGGTCCCGGCGAGCGCCCCGTGGGCGGTGACCACGCGCATCCAGATCGACCCGACGCAGCCGTTCCAGCAGGGCGGGCTTCTGCTGAGGAGCGACGGTGATGACTACGCGAAGCTCGTGCTCGGTCGCGCGAGCGCCGGGCTCGTCGTCGACTTCGCCTGGCGTCACGAAGGAGTCGACCGGCCGTCGACGTCGGTCGACACGCGAGGACCGGGTTCGGGCACGGCTGCCGGATTCTGGTTGCGACTGTCGAGCGACGAGCGCTACATCACCGCGAGCATCTCGCACGACGGCGTGCTCTTCACTCCGATGGGTCGACGGATTCCGGTTGAAGAGCTCCCGCTGGCGACGATCGGCCCGGTCGCCATCCACGGCGCGACCGCCGCCTCGCCGACGGATGCCCGATTCGACTGGTTCCGCTGGCGCAGTCCCGGTCGATGACAGACCTGAGGGGGTGCGCGCCTGGGCGCACCCCCTCAGCCATCTCGGCACGCCTCGCGCGCGCTCGAGATCAGTTGACCCAGCCCAGCTCCCGCAACCAGCCCGCGCACTCCTCAGACCACCGCGCGGCCGCGCCCTCACCATGCGCGAGCCCGAGGCCGTGCCTCCCGTGCGGATAGACGTGCAGCGCGTGGGGAACCTCATGTTCCGCGAGGGCGGCACCCAGGCGGTACGCATGCTCGACGCGCACCGAGGCGTCCTCCGCGGTGTGCCAGACGAAGGTGGGCGGCATCGCCGCGGTGACGAGTCGGTCGATCGAGAGAGCGCGGCGTCGCTCGTCAGCGGCGTTCTCTCCGGCGAGCCAGCGCTGCGAATCGGCGTGCGTCTCCGTCTCCATCGAGACCACGGGGTAGCAGAGGATGGCCGCGTCGACGAGCCCCGACACCGCGGCGTGCCCCGCCAGGTGCCCGCCCGCTGAGAACCCGATGATGCCGAGGCGCTCGACGCCGCGCGCGCGCAGCTCGTCCACTCGCGCCCGCACGGCATCGAGCGGGGCAGGGTGCTGCGTCTTCACCGGGTACAGAAGCTCGCTCGCCTCGAGGCCGAGGGACTCGAGCCACTCGATGACGGGGGCGCGCTCGTGGTCGGCATGACGCCAGTACCCGCCGCCGGGGAGGACGATGATGTGGGGAGGTCTGCTCACGCGGAAAACGCTACGCGACCCCGCCCGTAGACTTGTGCGCTATGGCCGCAGGCGACTCCTTCTCCGTCACGACCCCGATCTTCTACGTGAACGACGCTCCCCACATCGGGCACGCGTACACCGAGGTCGCGGCAGATGTTCTCGCACGCTGGCACCGGCAGAGCGGCGTCGACACCTGGTCGCTCACGGGCACTGACGAGCACGGGCAGAAGATCCTGCGCACGGCGGTCGCGAACGGCGTCACCCCGAAGGAGTGGGCCGACAAGCTCGTCGCCGACGCGTGGGTCCCGCTGCTGCAGACGATCGACATCGCCAACGACGACTTCATCCGCACCACGGAGGAGCGCCACGAGTCGGTCGTGCAGCAGTTCCTGCAGAAGCTCTACGACGACGGCCTCATCTACGACGGCGAGTACGAGGGCTACTACTGCGTCGGCTGCGAGGAGTACAAGCAGCCGTCCGACCTCGTCGACGGCTCGGGCGAGTTCGAGGGCCAGTACGTGTGCCCCATCCACGGCCGCCCGGTCGAGGTGCTGAAGGAGAAGAACTACTTCTTCCGCATGAGCCGGTTCCAGCAGCGCCTGCTCGACCTGTACGAGTCGCAGCCCGACTTCATCCAGCCCGACAGCCTCCGCAACGAGATCGTGTCCTTCGTGCGGCGCGGCCTCGACGACCTGTCGATCTCGCGGCAGAGCTTCGACTGGGGCGTGCGCGTGCCGTGGGACGACAAGCACGTCGTCTACGTGTGGTTCGACGCGCTCATCAACTACATCTCGGCCCTCGGCTGGAACCCGGAGCAGCCCGGCGAGCTGTTCGACCGCTTCTGGCCGTCGAACCACATCGTCGGCAAGGACATCGCGCGCTTCCACGCCGTCATCTGGCCCGCCATGCTCATGGCGGCCGACCTTCCGGTTCCGCGTCGCGTCTTCGGTCACGGCTGGCTGCTCGTCGGCGGCGAGAAGATGTCGAAGTCGAAGCTCACCGGCATCGCGCCGTCGCAGATCACCGACGTGTTCGGCTCCGACGCGTTCCGCTACTACTTCCTGCGCGCGATCGCGTTCGGCCAGGACGGCTCGTTCTCGTGGGAGGACCTCGCCGCCCGCTACCAGGCCGAGCTCGCCAACGGCTTCGGCAACCTCGCCTCGCGCGTGGTCGCGATGGTCGGCCGGTACTGCGACGGGGTCGTTCCCGAGGCGGGCCCGCTCGGCGAGGCCGAGGCGGGCATCCAGCGAACGGTGGCGGATGCCGTGGTCGCCGCGACCGCCGCGATCGACCGGTTCGCGATCCACGATTCGATCGCGGCCGTGTGGTCGATCGTCGACGAGCTCAACGGCTACCTGACGGTGCAGGAGCCCTGGAAGGTCGCGAAGGACGAGTCGCAGACCGAGCGCCTCCGCACGATCCTGTACACGGCGGCCGAGGGGCTGCGGGCGCTCGCGGTGCTGCTGAGCCCGGTGCTGCCGCAGGCGACGCAGAAGCTGTGGACGGCCCTCGGCGCTGAGCCGCACCTGGGAGCACTGGTCGACCAGCGCATCCCCGATGCGGGAGAGTGGGAGCAGCTGCCGGCGGGCGCCCGCACCCAGGCGCTCGAGGCTCTCTTCCCGCGCATCGAGCACGAGGCCACCGCCTAGAAGGGGCGCGACATGACCGACGAGATGGCACCGCACGTGCGCTCCCGCGCCGCGATGGAGGACTCGTCGCGCGACCTCAGCTACCCGCCGAGCCCCGAGGCGCTCGTCGTTCCGGTGTACGACAACCACACGCACCTCGAGATCGCCGACGGCGAGAACCCGATGCACTACCGCGAGCATCTCGACCGCGCGTCGGCCGTCGGCGTGCGCGGCGTCGTGCAGGTGGGCACCGACGTGCCGACCTCGCGCTGGTCGGCGGCGATCGCGGCGCGCGAGCCGCGCGTGCTCGCCGCCGTGGCCATCCACCCGAACGAGGCCGCGACGCTCGCGGCGGCGGGTGAGCTGGATGCCGCTCTCGCCGTCATCGACGAGCTCGCCGCGCAGCCCCGCGTGGTCGCCATCGGCGAGACGGGCCTCGACTACTACCGCACCGAGTCGGGCACCGGACGCGACGCTCAGCTGCACGCCTTCGAGGAGCACATCCGCATCGCGAAGGAGCACGGCCTCGCTCTGCAGATCCACGACCGCGACGCGCACGACGACGTGGTGGCGACGCTGCGCCGGGTGGGGGCGCCGGAGCGCACGGTCTTCCACTGCTTCAGCGGCGACGTCGAGCTCGCGTCGATCCTCGCCGAGAACGGCTGGTACGCCTCGTTCGCGGGCACGGCGACGTTCAAGACGGCGCGCAACCTCCGCGACGCGCTCGACGTCCTGCCGCGCGCGCTGCTGCTCGTCGAGACGGATGCGCCGTTCCTGACCCCGCACCCGTTCCGCGGCCGTCCGAACTCGCCGTACCTGCTGCCGTGGACGCTCCGCGCGATGGCCGACCACCTCGGCACGGACGTGTCGATGCTCGCGGCGCAGATCAGCTCGAACACCGAGACGGTGTACGGCACGTGGGATGCCGAGCCGGTCACCGCCCCCGGCGACCCCTGGGCCGATCGCCCGGATGCCGATCACCCCGAGCGCGACGCTCTGCCGGGCCGTGCCGACGACCTGACGACCGAGCAGGGCGGGGCCTGAGTGGCGGGGCTCCTGGGCCCTGCTGAGGTGCGCGACCTCGCCGCGCTGCTCGACGTCACGCCCACGAAGAAGCTCGGGCAGAACTTCGTCCACGACGCCAACACCGTCCGCCGCATCGTCGCCACGGCCGCCCTGCCGCCGGGCTCGACGGTGCTCGAGGTGGGGCCCGGGCTGGGCAGCCTGACGCTCGGCCTGCTCGAGGCCGGGCATCCGGTCGTCGCGGTCGAGCTGGATGCCCGGCTCGCCGCCCAGCTGCCGCTCACGGTCGCCGAGCTGCAGCCGTCGGCGCGCCTCGAGGTCGTGCACGCGGACGCCCTTCGCGTCACGTCTCTGCCGGAGACGCTGGGGGAGCCGACGTCGCTCGTCGCGAACCTCCCGTACAACATCTCGGTGCCGGTGCTGCTGCACCTGCTCGCGCACGTCCCGTCGATCACGCGCACGCTCGTCATGGTGCAGGCGGAGGTCGGTCAGCGGCTCGCGGCGGGGCCGGGCTCGAAGATCTACGGCAGCCCGAGCGTGAAGGCCGCCTGGTACGGGCAGTGGGGGCTCGAGGGCGTCGTGAGCCGGCAGGTGTTCTGGCCGGTGCCTAACGTCGACAGCGTGCTCGTCGGGATGAAGGCGCGAACGGCGCCGCCGGGGACGGAGGAGGAGCGGCTGCGCATGTTCGCGCTCGTCGACGCCGCGTTCGGTCAGCGCCGCAAGATGCTGCGGCAGGCGCTCGCGGAGCTCTTCGGGTCATCGGCGGCCGCCTCGGCGGCGCTCGAGGCGGCGGGGCTCGACCCGACCGCCCGCGGAGAGCAGCTCGTCATGCGCGACTTCCTGGCGCTCGCGCGCGTGCAGGGCTGAGCCGCAGGCAGATCACCGCTCGAGCAGCACCATGACCTCCGAGTGCGTCGACTGCGGGAACATGTCGAACAGCCGCGCCTCGACGACGCGGTACGACGGCATCGACTCGAGGTCGCGCGCGAGCGACGCGGCGTTGCAGCTCGAGTAGACGACCGTCGGCACCCCCGACCGCTCGAGCCAGCTCGTGAGCGACTCCCCGAGTCCGCGCCGCGGCGGGTTCACGACGACGAGGTCGGGCGGCGGAGCGCCCGCGCCGCGACCCCGGGCGGTCGCGGCGCTCGTCGCGTCGCCGACTTCGAAGCGCACCGCGGGCATCCGCCCATCGGGCCCGGCCGGCAGCGCGGCGGCGGCGATGCGCGCGCTCGCGACCGCGTCGGAGGAGAGCTCGACGCCGAGCACCTGCCGCCCGGGCGCCGCGGCGTGAAGGGCGAACCCGCCGACTCCGCAGTAGAGATCCCAGACCGACGCCGCCTGAGCCGCGTCGATCCACGCGCGGCCCTGGCGGTAGAGCGCCCCCGCGATCGCCGTGTTCGTCTGCACGAAGCTCTGCGGCCGCACCTGCAGCGTCGCGTCGCCCACGCGCATCGGCAACGTCGACCGCGAAGTCAGCACGACCTCCTCCGCTCCCTCGACGACGGCCTTGTGCTCGGAGTGCAGATTGACCGAGACGACGGCGATCTGCGGCACAGCATCCGTCAGCCACGGAACGACCGCCCGCACGGCGGCGACCGACGCGCGCGACCGCACGACGAACCGCACCATGAGCTCGCCGTCGGCCGACTCGGTCACGATGAGGTACTTGAGCTCGCCCGCCCGCGACGGCACGTCGTACGGCTCGAGCCCCGACCGCGTGATCGCCTCGGCGAGCTGGTCGAACACGGCGCGGATGCCCGGCGCGATGATCCCGCAGGCGCGCAGATCGACGCCCCGCCCGCGGCCGTCGAGGATCCCGAGGGTCGGCGCGGTGCTCGAGCCCCCCACGACCATCTTCGCCTTCGCGCGGAAGCCGGACTCCTCGCTCGCGACCGCGGGGAGCCAGCGGGCCTCAGGATGAGCGGCGAGGAGCGTGCGCGCCGTCGCCTCCTTCACGGCCAGCTGCTCGGCGTACGGCGTGCCCATGAGCGTGCACGAGCGGCACAGTCCGGCGTCGAAGTAGGAGCACTGCATGGGCCCCCAGGCTAACGCTCAGGCTGCAACCTGCATCAGTGCATAAGATGCACCAGTGCAAACTTCTGTCGAGCATCCCGTCGGGGCCGCCGTGAGCCTGCGCGAGCGCAACCGGCGCGAGACCTGGTCCGCCCTCTACGAGGCCGCCGCCTCGCTTGCCGAGGAGCGCGGACCGAGCGCCGTGACCGTCGACGACATCGCCTCGCGCGCGGGCGTGAGCAAGCGCACCTTCTTCAACTACTTCGGCACGAAGGAGGACGCGATGCTCGGATTCCGCGAGCCGCGCCTCACCGATGCGGCGGTCGCCGCGTTCCGCGGCGGCGACGGGACCCTCCTCGACCGCACCGTCGCCCTCATCATCGCGGCGATCCACGAATCCACGGATCTGCCCAGCACCGGCGGACGGCGGCTCGCGCTCGTGCGCGCCCACCCAGAGCTGCGCGGACGGCTCGACGCCCTCGCCGGAATGCTCGAGTCGCTCGTCGCGCCCAACATCGCCGACGAGCTCGCCACCGACCACGTCCCCCTCGACGCCCCCGCCGAGCGCGACCCCGACCAGCGCCGCGCCGCCGCGACCTTCATGCTCGCGACGACGATCGTGCGCTTCGCCTACAAGACCGACCTCGCACAGGTGGCCGCCGGCGATGAGCGCCCCGCGCTCGATGCCGCGCTCGACCTGTTCCGCGATCTCCTCAGGAAGGAATCATGACCGCCACCGCGTCATCCAGCCCCACCGCGTCATCCGCCCCCACCGGAGCGTCCGCCGCATCGCCCACCGCGCGCGACCAGGCGCACGCGCGCCGCACTCTCGTGCTGCTCTTCGCGACCCTCATGATCGTCATGCTGCTCGCCTCGCTCAGCCAGATGGTCCTCTCGAGCGCCCTCCCGACCCTCGTCGGCGAGCTCGACGGCGTCGAGCACCTCTCGTGGGTGATCACCGCCTACCTGCTCGCCTCGACCGTGACGATGCCGATCTACGGCAAGGTCAGCGACCTCGTCGGCCGCAAGCCCATGCTCATCGCCGCCGTGGTGCTCTTCGTCGTCGGCTCGGTGCTCGGCGGCCTCGCGACCGACATGACCGCGCTCATCACCGCCCGCGCCGTGCAGGGGCTCGGCGGCGGAGGACTCATGGTGCTGTCGCAGGCCGCGATCGCCGACGTCGTCCCGGCGCGCGAGCGCGGCAAGTACATGGGGATCCTCGGCGGCGTCTTCGCCCTCTCGTCGGTCGCCGGCCCGCTCCTCGGCGGCTGGTTCACCGAGGGCCCCGGCTGGCGCTGGACGTTCTGGATGAACGTGCCGCTCGGGCTCCTCGCGATCGTCGCGATCCTCGTGCTCATGCGGATCCCCCGGCCGGAGCTCACCGCGCGTCCGCGCATCGACGCGCTCGGGATGGCGCTGCTCGCCGCCGCGACGACGGGAGCCGTGCTCATCGCGACGTGGGGCGGCTCGCAGTACGCCTGGAACTCGGCCGAGATCATCGGACTGGCCATCGGCACCGTCGTGGTGAGCATCCTCTTCGTCCTCGTCGAGCGCCGGGCGAGCGAGCCGGTGATCCCGCTGCGACTGTTCGCCGACCGCAACTTCGTGCTCGCCACCGTCGCAGGACTGCTCGTGAGCGTCGCCATGTTCGGCGCCATCGGCTACCTGCCGACCTACTTCCAGATGTCGGTCGGCGCGAGCGCCACCGAGGCGGGTCTGCTGATGATCCCGATGATGGCCTCGCTCCTGCTGACCTCGATCATCACCGGCACGATGATCTCGCGCTCGGGCCGCTACAAGCGCCTCCCGATCGTCGGCACGGCCATCCTCGCCGGCGGCCTCGTCGGCCTCTCGAGCGTCACCGTCGACACCCCCGTGGCGGTCGTCTGCGCCTGGATGGCCGTCATCGGCATCGGGCTGGGGACGAGCATGCAGGTCATGACCCTCGTGGTGCAGAACTCGTTCGCGCATCGCGAGGTCGGCACGGCCACTGCGGCGCACAACTTCTTCCGTCAGGTGGGCGGCAGCCTCGGCTCCGCCGTCGTCGGCTCGGTGTTCGTGACGCGGCTCGGCGACCTGCTCGCCGAGCGGCTTCCCGCGGCGCCGGGCGAGGGCGGTACCGGCTCGCTCACTCCCGCGCTCGTGCAGGAGCTCCCGGACGCCCTGCGCATCCCCATCATCGAGTCCTACAACGACGCGCTCATGCCGATCTTCCTCGTGATCGCGCCGCTCGCGGTCGCCGCCGTGATCGCGCTGCTCTTCATCGTGGAGCGTCCGCTCTCGACGAGCATCGAGCACGAGATCCCCGCCGAGTCGCTCGCCGAGGGTCAGCTGCTGCTCACCGAGGAGGACGACGTCGCGACCGCCCCGCGCGGCGCGCGGAACTGAGCACGGGGGCCCGGGAGAGAGCGCACGAACGCACTCCCGGGCTCCCATAAGGTGTTCTCATGGTCGCCACCGGAGCCTCGCGCGCAGTGCACGTGCGGGCGCCCGGCAAGATCAACGTCTTCATGAAGGTCGGCGTCCTCATGGGCGACGGCTACCACGACGTCGCGACCGCGTACCAGGCCATCTCGCTCTACGAGGAGGTCTCCGCCCGCCCGGCCGACGACTTCTCGGTGAGCTTCTCCGGCTCGATCGACACGAGCGCGCTCGCGACCGACGGCTCGAACCTCGCCATCCGGGCCGCGCGACTCCTCGCTCGCGTCGCCGACTACCGCGGCGGCGTGCACCTCGACATCGAGAAGAACGTGCCCATCGCGGGCGGCATGGGCGGCGGCTCGGCCGACGCCGCCGCGACCCTCCTCGCGTGCGACCACCTGTGGGGCACGGGCCTCGGGCGGGAGGAGCTGCACTCCCTCGCCGCCGAGCTCGGCGCCGACGTGCCCTTCGCGCTCATGGGAGGCACCGCCGTCGGCACGGGCCGCGGCGACGCGCTCTCGCCCGCCCTCGCGCAGGGCACGTTCCACTGGGTGCTCGCGCTCTCCGAGGCGGGGCTGTCGACGCCCGAGGTCTACGCCGAGCTCGACCGGCACCGCGAGCGCCACGTCAACGACATCGCGCCCGCCCCCGAGCAGCCGACCGTCGACATCGAGGTTCTGCAGGCGCTGCGCGCGGGTGACCCGCACCAGCTCGCCGAGTACCTCCACAACGATCTGCAGGCTCCCGCGCTGCACCTCGAGCCGGGGCTCGCCCGCACGCTCGAGGCGGGTGAGAAGGCCGGAGCCCTCGCGGGCATCGTGTCAGGCTCGGGCCCGACCGTCGCCTTCCTCGTCGCTGACGCCGACGCCGCGCTCGAGCTGCAGGTCGAGCTGAGCGCGGGGCGTCACACGGTCATCCGTGCGACGGGTCCGGTTCACGGGGCTCGGGTCGTCGCGGGCTGACGCCCATCAGGCTCAGCAGCACGACGCCGACGGCGCCGAGCACGAGTGCGATGTCGGCCACGTTGCCGATGAAGTAGCCCGCGTAGTCGATGAAGTCGACGATCTCGCCGCGCGCGAACGCGGGCTCGCGGAAGAGCCGGTCGCCGAGGTGGCTGATCGCCCCGCCGAAGAGCGCCCCGGCCGCGATCGCCCAGCGGATGCTCGACAGGCGTGACACGAAGACCGCGAGCCCGATGACCGCGAGCGCGGCGACGAGCGTGAGGATCCACGTGTAGTCGCCGCCGATGCCGAACGCGGCACCCGGGTTGTAGACGAGCCGCCACTGGATGAGCTCGCCGATGACGGGGACGCCCACGCCGCGCTCGAGCGTCGCCTCGGCCCAGAACTTCGAGCCCTGGTCGAGCAGGATGATGCCGGCGGCGAGCACGAGGGTCCACGGCAGCACGCGGCGGATGCGCGCCCGCACGGCGGGGTTGTCGAGCGCGGTCGCGCGCTCCTCGTCGGCGGGCACGGCGGGACCATCAGGCGAGGACATGGTGACCATTCTGCCCGGTCCGCGCCCCTGCCCCGTCCGGCCGCCCGGCCCGCGCGCCGTAGGCTCGACGGGTGGCCCACCTCCTGGGAGCCGAGCAGCTCCGCGTCGAATACCCCACCCGCGTCGTGCTCGACGGGGTGACGGTCGGCATCGGCGACGGAGACCGCATCGGCGTCGTCGGCCGCAACGGCGACGGCAAGTCGACGCTGCTGCGCATCCTCGCCGGCAAGCAGGAGCCGGACGGCGGTCGCGTCACGCGCCGCCGCGGCGTCACCCTCGGGATGCTCGACCAGGGCGACGAGCTGGCGACCGGCCGCACGGTGCTCGACACGGTCGTGGGCGGACGGCCCGAGCACGAATGGGCGGGCGATCGGAACGTTCGCGACGTTCTCGCGGGACTCATCGCGGACATCCCCGGCGACACGCTCGTCGATGATCTCAGCGGCGGCCAGCGGCGCCGCGTCGCGCTCGCCGCGCTGCTGAGCCAGGAGTGGGACATCGTCGTGCTCGACGAGCCCACCAACCACCTCGACATCGGCGGCGTCGCGTGGCTCGCCGAGCACTTGAAGCGCCGCTGGCCGGCGGGGCAGGGCGCGCTGCTGGTCGTGACGCACGACCGGTGGTTCCTCGACGAGGTGAGCCTCGACACGTGGGAGGTGCACGACCGCATCGTCGAGCCGTTCGAGGGCGGCTACGCGGCGTACGTGCTGCAGCGCATGGAGCGCGACCGGCAGGCCGCGACCATGGAGGCCAAGCGCCAGAACCTCATGAAGAAGGAGCTCGCGTGGCTGCGCCGCGGAGCCCCGGCCCGCACGGCGAAGCCGAAGTTCCGCATCGAGGCGGCGAACGCGCTCATCGCCGACGTTCCGGAGCTGCGCAACCCGATCGAGCTCGCGCAGATGGCGACCGCCCGCCTCGGCAAGGACGTCATCGACCTGCTCGACGTGTCGGTCTCGTACGGCGACCGCCAGATCCTCCACGACATCGAGTGGCGCATCGCGCCGGGTGAGCGCACGGGCATCCTCGGCGTCAACGGCGCCGGCAAGTCGACGCTGCTCAAGCTCATCGACGGCTCGCTCGCCCCGACGACCGGACGCGTGAAGCGCGGCAAGACGGTCGTCGTCGCGACCCTCGATCAGCAGCTCGGCGACCTCAGCGCCGTCGAGCACGAGCGCGTCTCGGCGGTCATCGCGACGAAGCGCACCAGCTACGTGGCCGGCGACAAGGAGCTCACGCCCGGCCAGCTGCTCGAGCGGCTCGGCTTCACGTCGGCGCAGCTCTCGACCCCGATCAAGGACCTCAGCGGTGGCCAGAAGCGCCGCCTGCAGCTCCTGCTCATCCTGCTCGACGAGCCGAACGTGCTCATCATGGACGAGCCGACGAACGACATGGACACCGACATGCTCGCCGCGATCGAGGACCTCCTCGACTCGTGGCCGGGCACGCTCATCGTCGTGTCGCACGACCGCTACCTGCTCGAGCGCGTCACCGACCAGCAGTTCGCGGTGCTGCCGGGCTCCGACGGCGTCGGGCGCCTGCGGCACCTGCCGGGCGGCGTCGACGAGTACCTGCGGTTCGCCGCGGCATCGGCAGGGTCGGTATCGGATGCCGGGCGCGCGACGGTCGCGTCCGTCACGAGCGCGGGCGGGGCATCCGGTGCCTCGTCGTCGGGCTCGGCCGGTGCAGGCTCGGCGGCCCCTGCGGCTGCCGCGCTCTCGCTCGGAGGGGCCGAGCGCCGCAACGCCGAGAAGGAGCTCGCGTCGATCGAGCGCCGCATCGCGAAGCTGCAGGGCGAGATCGACCGGCTGCACGTCGCGCTCGCCGAGCACGACACGAGCGACTACACGGGGATCGGCGCGCTGCACGACCAGGTGCGCCGCCTCGAGGATCAGCGCGACGAGCTCGAGACGCGCTGGCTGGAGCTCGGCGAGCTGCTCGGCTGAGGCCGCGCGGCGGGTCGGACCTAGCGCGCTACTTCGTGCGGCCCATGAGCAGGTCGACGCGCCAGCCCTGCTTCGTCTGCACGACGGCGACGGGGATGCGCGGCTTGTCGCCGCGGCCATCCAGTCGGCGCACCGCCTCGTCGTAGACGCTCTCCAGCCCGCGCGGCACGACGCCCACGACACCCGAGACGCGCCTGCCTGAGAAGACGCGCACCTCGATGGGGGCATCCACCCGCTCTTGATCGAGGCTGCGCGCCGGGGTCGCCGTCGCGAGCGCCTCGGGGTCCTCTCCGGCGAGGGCGGCGATCTCGTCCTGGTGCGACGTCGCGTCGGCGAGGCGCATCGTGATCTCGCGGTTCTTCGGCAGCAGGTCGTACGCGTAGTCGTCGAACGAGCCCTTGCCGCGGTCGTCCTTGGGCAGGGCGGGGTCGCCGAACTCCTTCTTGCTCCAGAACGGCATGAGCGACTAGCCCTGGGTCTCCGACGAGCCCTGCGCGTCGAACGCGGCGACCGCGGCCCGCAGGCGCGGCACGACCTCCGTGCCGTACAGCTCGAGGAACCGCGCCTGGTCCGGGCCCGGAGCGTGGAAGACGAGGTGCCGGAAGCCCATTCGCACGTAGTCCATGACGCGCTCGACGTGCTCGTCGGGGTCGGTCGAGACGATCCAGCGCGAGGCGGCGCGCTCGAGCGGGAGGGCGTCGGCGAGCTTCTCCATCTCGCGCGGGTCTTCCACCCCCATCTTCTCGTCGCCGCTGAGCGCGAGGGCGGCCCAGTGCCGGGTGTCCTCCATGGCGCGCTGCCTGTCGGTGTCGAATGAGACCTTCATCTCGATGAGGGTGTCGACGCTCCCGGGAGCCCGCGACCCTTTCTCGAGGCCCTCGCGGAAGGCGGGAAGCAGGTTCTCGGTGTAGAGCTCGCGCGGCTTGCCGGAGGTCGTGATGTAGCCGTCGGCGATGCGGCCGGCGAGGCGCGTCGCGGCGGGGCCGGAGGCGCCGATGTAGATCGGCACCTTGACCTCGGGCCGGTCGTAGATCGTGACGTTCTCGGTGCGGTAGTGCTCGCCCTCGTGGCTGACGCGCTCCTCGTCCCACAGGCGCTCGATGAGCTGCACCGCCTCCTTGAGGCGAGCGAAGCGCTCCTTGATGTCGGGCCAGACGAAGCCGAGCGGGGCCTCGTTGAGCGACTCGCCCGTGCCGACGCCGAGGATCACCCGGCCCGGGAACAGCTGCCCGAGCGTGCCGAACGCCTGCGCGACCATCGCCGGGTGGTGCCTGAAGGTCGGCGTCAGCACCGAGGTGCCCATGACGATGCGCTCGGTCTTCGCGCCGAGGGCTCCGAGCCAGGCGATCGCGGCGGGCGCGTGGCCGTCGGTGTGCTTCCACGGCTGGAGGTGGTCGCTGATGAAGACCGACTCGAAGCCGGCCTGCTCGGCGAGCGCGCCGTAGTCGAGCAGCTCGCGCGGAGCGAACTGCTCGCTCGAGGCCTTGTAGCCGATGCGGAACGGGACAGTGCTCATGCGTGACTCCAGTCGACGGCGGCGGGTGCAGAAGAACCCTACGCGGCGCACCCCCGTGGTAGGCATGGAAGCCGCGCCGTCATCGTCGTCGGCGCTCGGAAGAGCTCTCGGAGGACATCCATGCACATCACCGGCCGCACCGCTCTCATCACCGGTGGCGCTTCGGGGCTGGGCCGGGCGACGGCTGAGCGGATGCTCGCCGCGGGCAGCTCGGTCGTCATCGCCGACCTGCCCCAGTCTCCGGGAGCCGCGCTCGCCGACGAGTGGGGCGACCGCGCCGTCTTCGTGCCGACCGACGTCACCGACGCCGAGCAGGTGCAGGCCGCCGTCGACGCGGCGAGCGAGCTCGGGCGGCTCGACGTCGTCGTGGCGTGCGCGGGCATCGTGCGCGGGGCGCGCGTCGTCGGGCGGAAGGGGCCGTTCCCGCTCGACATGTTCCGGCAGGTGGTCGACATCAACCTCACCGGCACGTTCACGGTCGTGAGCCTCGCGGCGGCGCGCATGGTCGAGACGGCGGCCGACGCCCCGGACGAGGAGTCGGGCGTGATCGTCATGACCGCCTCGGTCGCGGCGTTCGACGGGCAGGTCGGTCAGGCCGCCTACTCGGCGTCGAAGGGTGCGATCGTGGGTCTCACGCTGCCGCTCGCGCGCGACCTGGCCGAGCACCGCATCCGGGTGATGGCGATCGCGCCGAGCCTGTTCCGCACGCCGATGGCTGAGATGCTGCCGGAGGAGGCGCTCGCCTCGCTCGAGGAGCAGACGCTGCACCCGCACCGCCTCGGCAGACCTACGGAGTACGCGGCGCTCGTGCAGCACATCGTCGAGAACCCGATGCTCAACGGCGAGGTGATCAGGCTCGACGGCGCGGTGCGGATGGCTCCCCGCTGAGCACGGCCCGGGCCCGCCGCGCGACCCGTCGTGACCGAGCGTTCGCCCCTACGATGAGCACATGACCGACCCCCTCGACGCCATCGCGATCGTCGCCGAGGCCGTGTCGTGGCTGCTGCTGCCGAGCGGCATCATCCTGCTCGTCATCGGGCTCTCGCGCCGCGCGTGGGCGCGCCGCTACCGCACGGCGAAGGCGGTCATCACGAACGTGCACGAGCGCGACGCCAAGCTGCGCTGGTTCGGCGACGGAGGCGACGTGCACGAGACCGTCTCGCCCCTCACGGGGCCGATTCCGGCGGTGGGGGATGCCCGGACCGTCTGGGTGCACCCCTCCCGCCCCGAGAACGCCCGCCTCGACTCGCCGGCCCACGACGGGCGCGCGCTCATCACGCTCGGCGGCATCCTGACGGCGGTCGGAGTGATCGCGGTCGTGCTGTCGTTCGTGCTGCCGCTGCTGGGGTGAACGGCATCGGTCGACGAGGCGGGTTCTAGATCGCCCCCTCGAAGTCGGCGCCGGCGACGACGGGTTAAGGCGATCGCGTGGTGATTCCGGTCGCTCCCGGCTGTCGTTGAATTACAGATAGGCCGGTTGAATGCCGGCTCTTCGATTTGCTTGCGCGACGAGGTTCGGCAGGGCGACCAGGTCATAGATCCACCACACGAAGACGGCAAAAAGCATGACAAACCCGACACCGATGCCAGTCAGGAGCCATCCACCCCACCAGAGCGCGAGCAGGATCCAGGCTTCAGCCCATCGGCGGAGGTAGAAGTGGTGAGCGGCGAAGCCTCCGAGTAACAGCAGGAATGCGTAAGCGGCTCCGACCGACTTTGACGGGATCGCGGACACCGTGACTTGAACGGGAGGTGCCGTTCCTGGTGTTCGGTGCTCGGTCCAGGCCTGCCCGTTCCACCATCGCAGAGAACCGTCCTGCGGATACCAACCTGCGGGGGGCTGCTGAACTTCGCTCATTGCCTGAGGCTAGTTGACCGCGTCGGCAGATATCCAGGCCTAATCATCGGCCGCACGAACGCTTAGCCCGAATGCGATCTCCTCAAACCGACCCCTCGAAGTCGGCACCGAGCGTCCGCAGAAGGCTCGCGAGCCGCTCCTGGTCGGCGCGGGTGAGGCCGCTGAGCAGCTCGCGTTCGGCGACGACGAGTTCGGCGATCGCATGGTCGACGCGCTCGCGGCCCGACTCGGTCATCCGCACCAGAATGCCGCGGCCGTCGTTCGGGTCCGTCCGCCGCTCGACGAGTCCGCGCGCGGTCAGCCGGTCGATGCGGTTGGTCATGGTGCCGCTCGAGACGAGGGTCTGGCGCAGCAGCGAGGTGGGGCTCAGCTCGTACGGGGAGCCGGCGCGGCGCAGGGCCGCGAGCACGTCGAACTCCCAGCTCTCGAGCGCGGATGCCGCGAACGCCGCCTTTCGTGCCCGATCCAGGTGCTTGGCGACGCGGCCGAGCCGCGACAGCACGTGCAGCGGAGAGAAGTCGAGGTCGGGCCGCTCGCGCTGCCACGCGTCGACGATGCGGTCGACGTCATCAGCGGGGGCGGTCATGCGTTCATTATCGCGGGCGCCTCATGTGTGGCGGTCGCGTCGCGTCTCGGTCGCCTGCCGGCGGCGACGGATGCTCGGCGCGCGCCCGCCGCCCGCGGGCCGCTCGGGCTCGTCTGGCAGACTTGCCCCGCGCCCGTGAGGCGCGATCCGCCTTGGTGTAACGGCAGCACGACAGCCTTTGGAGCTGTTAGGCCCAGGTTCGAATCCTGGAGGCGGAGCTGATGGAACTACGGCGCCCACAGGCGGCATTTCTGAGCCGCTCGCTCTCCTGCCCACGCAGATCGCATGCGCTCCCAGTCTTCTCTCCCGGTCATGTGCGGCCCGAAGAAGTTCGACGGCGAGACCAGACTGCGCGTCGGAACTCGGGGAGCGGGGTCGGCAGGCCATGCTGTCGTCCGTGCTCGCGCGGTCGAGAGCTCGCTTTCCCGTCAATACTTTGGCTTGACATTTGTTTGTTAGTACATTTGAATGGCGTCGCACCAGGACCCGATGGGCCCCCGCTTTCACCTACGAAGAAGAAGGACGAAATGCGCAAATCACGTGGCAGTGTCGCCATCGGACTTGCAGCGCTCATGGCGCTGACCGGTCTCACGGCGTGTGCGAGCGAGGCAGAGGAGCCCGCCGCCGAGTCGCCCCAGAGCGACATCACCCTCACCGTCTCCCGCTGGGCCGGGCCTCAGGCCGACGCTCAGCAGGAGCTCCTCGACCAGTACAGCGCTGAGACCGGCGTCACCATCCGATTCGACGCCATCGACTACGGCCAGCTCAAGCAGAAGCAGACGCTGAACATGAGCACGGCCACGGGCGAGTACGATCTGATCTACGTGCCCGAGGCTTGGGTCGGCGAGTACACCGAGGCTGACTACCTCACCGATCTCTCCGACTTCGTCACTGACGAGGCCCTCACCGGCCCCGATTGGGACTTCGCGGACTTCAACGAGAGCGGCGTCGAGGTCTACACCCGCGACGGCGCTCTGTACGCCCTTCCCTACTTCGTGCAGACGCCGCTCGTGGTCTTCGATGAGGAAGCACTCGACGCCGCCGGGCTCGAGGCCCCGAGCACGTGGGACGAGACGCTGGAAGTCGCGAAGTACTTCAAGGAGCAGGGCTCCGGAATCGCGCTCCCCTTCCGTCAGGGCTCGGCCATCGTCAACATCATGGCGGTGCTTCTCGCCGGGAACGACACCGATTTCTTCGACGAGAGCGGGGCGCTAGACCTCACCAACCCTGATGTCGTCGAAGCCGTCGAATTCATCCAGGAGCTCAGCCAGTACGGACTCGAGGGCAGCAACGCGTGGCACTGGGATGAGGTGAACAAGGCGCTGCAGTTCGGACAGGCTCCCATCGGCATCCTCACCTCCGGCCTCTTCACGGCGCTGGAGAACCCGGACGAGTCCAATGTCGCCGGCAAGCTCGCCTACGCACCGCTCCCGTACAGCGAGACGCCCGCGGGCCTCTTGCAGACCTGGGGCTGGGCCGTTCCGGCCGACTCGAAGCACCAGGAGGAGGCCTTCAAGCTCGGCGCCTGGCTCACCAGCAAGGCCGCGCAGAAGGAGATGGGCACGATCGACCCGTCGTTCATCAGCTTCCGCGAGTCGCTCTATACCGACGCCGACCTCACTGCGAACGCCCCGTGGCTCCCGACGGTTCAGGAGGCGCTCGCTAAGGGCGTGACCGTTCCTCTGCAGCCCAACGCACCCGCGCTGACGGACGCGCTCAGCGTCGGACTCTCGGGAGTGGTGAGCAGCGGTGAAGACCCTGCGACGATGCTGCAGGGGATCCAGGACACGCTGGCCTCGCAGTTCTAGACGCTGGTCCATCGCCGGTGCGGGCTCGTTCACGGCCCGCACCGGCGCCCTCTCCCCCGACGCCCCGGAGGTTCCCATGACCCGCATCCAGCTCGCCCCGAGGGGCCGAGCGCAGAGGCGCAGCACGAGCAGCTACGCACGCAAGGATCTCCGGCTCGCCCTCTATCTCGTGCTGCCCGCGGCCGCCGCGATCTTCATCGTCATGATCGTCCCGCTCGGCTTCGCTCTCATCGCCAGCACGTTCGAGTACAGCCTGGGTCAGGAAGAGTCGGCGGTCTTCGTCTTCCTTGACAACTACGCCAAGTTCTTCGCTGACCCCGTGGCCATCTCCTCGTTGCTCAACACCGCCCTGTTCACCGTGATGTCGCTGTTCCTCTGCATGCTGATCGGCGTCGGCATGTCCGTCCTGCTCAAGAGCCTGAACCCGCGCACCGGCAACATCCTCCGGGCGATCTTCGCGATGCCGCTGCTGATCTCCCCGATCATCGTCAGCCTCATCTGGCGGTACATGTACGACCCCACCTACGGACTCGTCTACTACGTGCTGAGTTGGTTCGGGCTGGAGGAGTGGGGCGGTCTGACCGACACCACCACGGCCCTCTTCAGCATCGTGATCACCGATGTCTGGCACGCCGTCCCGTTCATCATCCTCGTGACGTCAGCGGGTCTGACCGTGATCCCGGAAGAGCTCTACGAGGCGGCCCGCATCGATGGAGCAGGGACGATCGGCACGCTTGTCAACGTCACGCTGCCGCTCCTCGTCAAGACATTGATCGTGCTCATCCTCATCCGCGGCACCGACGCCTTCCGCGTCTTCGACCTCATCTACGGACTCACGGGCGGCGGCCCCGCGAACTCGACCTCATCCCTGAGCATCTACGCCTACAAGCAGGCCTACGAGAACAACGAGATGGGCTACGCCATGGCCGTGGCGATGATCACGCTCATCGCCCTTGTGATCCTGTTCGGACCGCTCATGCGCAACTCCGCTCGAAGCAAGGGCGACTCATGACCAAGCGCGCGCTCGTCACCATTGCGAAATGGCTCGTGATCGTCCTCTTCCTGCTCTGGACGGTCGTCCCGATCGCGCTCATCATCGTCAACTCGTTCAAGCGGGCGAAGGACATCTTCACCGACGTCCCGAAGATCTTTTTCGAACCGACGCTCGATAACTACGTGAACGCCTTCACGAAGAGCGACTTCGGCCTCTACTTCATCAACAGCACGGTCGTCGCCGTGTGCTCGACCTTCATCGTGATCGTGCTGGCGACCTTCGCGTCGTACGGCCTCACGAGCTTCGAGCTGCGGTTCGCGAACTCGGTGGCGAACGGCTTCCTGGTCGGCAAGCTGGTCCCTGGTATCGCGATGATGCTCCCGATCTTCGTGATCATCAACGCGGTCGGATTGCGCGGCACGCTCGTCGGGCCCGTGCTGGCTCACGTGGCGCTGAATCTTCCGTTCGCGGTGTGGCTGCTCATGGGGTTCTTCCGCGACATCCCGCGCGAGCTCGAGCACGCCGCGATGATCGACGGATGCACGCGCATGCAGGCGTTCTGGCGCGTCATGCTCCCTGTCGTCGTCCCAGGGATCGCCGCGGTGTTCATCCTGAGCGCGCAGTACTCGTGGAACGAGCTCCTGTTCTCGCTGCAGCTGACCACCTTGGAGACCTACACGCTGCCCGTCGGCATCGCGAGCTTCGTCGGCGCCATCTCGGTCGACTGGGGGCTGTCGAGCGCCGCAGCCACCGTGACCATGGTGCCCATGATCATCATCGGCTTCTTCGTGCAGAAGTACATCGCTGAGGGCACGACCGGAGGGGCGGTGAAGGGATGACCGCGCCACTGGACGTCCTCACGATGGGTCGGGTCGGCGTCGACCTCTATCCGCTGCAGGACAGCACGCCGCTCGAGGACGTCGCGACCTTCAGCAAGTCGGTCGGCGGAAGCGCCACGAACGTCGCGATCGCGGCCGCTCGACACGGTCGGGCGAGCGCGGTGATCACCGCCGTCGGCGACGATCCGTTCGGCCGCTTCGTCGCACGCGAGGTGGCGCGACTCGGAGTCGACCCGCGGTACATCGCGGTCACGGCTGGCCTCAACACGCCCGTCGCGTTCTGCGAGATGTTCCCGCCCGATCACTTCCCCATCTACTTCTACCGCGAGCCCGTCGCACCCGATCTCATGATCGAGGCCGGGTCCCTGGATCTCGAGGCGGTGCGGGAGTCCAGGATCTACTGGTCGACGGTCACAGGCCTCTCCCGGGAGCCCAGTCGCGCCGCTCACCATGCGGCCTGGTCGGCGCGGGGACGAGCGGGAATCACGGTGCTCGATCTCGACTACCGACCGATGTTCTGGGACAGCGCGCAGCAGGCGCGGGCGCAGGTGGCGAGCGCGCTCGAGCACGTGAGCGTCGCCGTCGGCAATCGCGAGGAGTGCGAGATCGCGGTGGGGGAGACCGACCCGCATCGAGCGGGGGATGCTCTGCTCGAGCGCGGCGTCGAGCTGGCGATCGTGAAGCAGGGCCCGAAGGGCGTTCTCGCGAAGACTCGCGACGAATCCGTCGAAGTGGCACCGTTCCCCGTCGACGTCGTCAACGGCCTCGGGGCGGGGGACGGATTCGGTGGCGCACTCTGCCACGGGCTCTTGAGCGGCTGGTCGCTCGAGGCCACGCTGCGCTTCGCCAACGTCGCGGGAGCGATCGTGGCGAGTCGGCGCGAATGCTCGACCGCGATGCCGAGCACCGACGACGTTGAACGCCTCTTGGAAGGGACGCCTCAGTGACGACTCAGCGAGACTTCGAGGCGGTTCGCCACGCCAGGGCATCCGATCCGGAGGCGATCCGCCGTGCGCTGGTGAACCGATCGCGGCGGCCTCTGCTCGTCGGCGACAACCGGCTGTTCATCCTCGCTGCTGATCACCCGGCGCGAGGGTCGCTGGGTGTCGGCACCGACGGCATGGCGATGGCCGATCGCTACGACCTGCTCGACCGCCTCGCGGAGGGTCTGGCCAACCCTCGAGTCGACGGGTTCCTCGGCACTGCCGACCTCGTCGAGGACCTCGCGCTCATGGGCGCTCTGGAGGACAAGATCGTCGTCGGCTCCATGAATCGCGGAGGCCTCAAGGCCGCGGTGTTCGAGATGGACGACCGATTCACTGCGTACGACCTCGACACCATCCGCGAGCTGAATCTCGACTTCGCGAAGCTCCTCGTGCGGATCAATCTGCAGGACGCCGGCTCGGCTCAGACGCTGCACACCGCCGGCGATATCGTGACGCGCGCCGCCGAGGCGCGGATGCCGCTCATGATCGAGCCGTTCATGAGCGAATGGTCGGAGGGCTCGATCAAGAACGACCTCACGGCCGACGCCGTCATCAGGTCTGTGGCGATCGCGTCTGCGCTGGGCGCGAGCTCGGCGTACACGTGGCTCAAGCTCCCGGTCGTTCCCGATATGGAGCGAGTCATGAAGGCCACGACGCTCCCGACCCTCCTGCTGGGCGGCGACCCGGCGATGGCATCGGAGGACATCTACCGATCGTGGGAGAACGCACTCGGCCTGCCAGGCGTTCGCGGACTGGTCGTCGGTCGGACGATCCTGTACCCCCCGGATGGCGACGTGGGCCGTGCTGTGGAGCGCGCCGCCGAGCTCGTGCACGGCGCCCGCTGACGCCGCTCGTGCTACTTCTCGACGAGCGTGACCTCGAACGAGTAGAGGTCGGGCCGGTAGGAGTGCTCGCCGTACTCGACGGCGTGTCCCGACTGGTCGTACAACGTGCGCGACATGACGAGCACCGGCGAGCCCGCCTTTTGCGCGAACAGCTTCGCCTCCTCCGGCGTCGCGCTCCGCGCGCCGATCGTCTGGCGGGCGACGCGCATGGTCGTGCCGCGCGCTCGCATGAGCTGGTAGAGCCCATGCTTCTCGAACTGATCGGCGGTCAACGTCAGAAACTCGGGCGGGAGGAAATTCTCCAGGAGGGCGAAGGGCACGCCATCGGATGCCCGAAGTCGCTTGATATGGAGGACCGACGTCCCGGCGGGGAGGGTCAGCGACTCGAGGACCTCCGCGGACGGCACGACCTCTTCGTGCAGCAGGACGGTTGTGGAGGGGGAGCGGTTCGACAGGCTGAGGTCGTCGTAGAGACTCGTGAGCTCGACGCTGCGCGTGAGTCGCCCCCTGACGACCTGGGTGCCCACCCCGCGTCGTCGCACGAGAAGGCCCTGGTCGACGAGCTCCTGGATGGCGCGGCGGATCGTCGGTCGCGAGATGGCGAGCTGCTCGGCGAGCGCGAGCTCGTTCTCGATCCGAGAGCCGGGCGGCAGCGCCCCGCTCTCGATGGCCGCCTGCATGCGACGAGCGATCTGGTAGTAGAGCGGCACGGGGCCCGAGCGATCGAGGTCCATGAAGAGTTCGGCCGTGGGGATGGTCGGCTCGGCCTGCGAGGCGGACGGCGGAGGCAAGGGCATACCAAAATGATAAGACAAAGAAACATAATGGCAAGTGTGAACGGGTTCGCGAGTGGCGCGGAGCCGATTCGGCCGCACCGAGTACGAGGAGAGAGCGCATGAAGGCAGTGGTCAAGATGGGGCGGGGGCCGGACAATGTCGTCCTGCGCGACGTGGAGGAGCCGGTCGCGGTCCCCGGCCACGTCCGCGTGCGCGTCGTGGCGACGGGCATCTGCGGCACGGACATCCATGTCGCCCACGACGAGTACGCCCACGAAGTCCCGGTGATCATGGGGCACGAGATCCTCGGAGTGGTCGACGCGGTCGGGGACGGGGTCGACGAGCAGTGGATCGGCGCCCGCGTCGCGTGCGAGACCTACTACTCGACCTGCGAGACGTGCGAGTGGTGCCGGGCCGGACGGCGCAATCTCTGCCCGTCTCGCCGATCGCTCGGTTCGTTCGAGAACGGGGGCTTCTCGGCATTCGTCGTCATGCCGGTGACCAACCTGCACCGACTTCCGGATTCGCTCGGGCCGCTGGACGGCGTGCTGGCGGAGCCTCTTGCGTGCGTGGTGCAGTGCCTGCTCGACCCCGCGGTCGTCAACGCCGGCGATCGCGTGCTCGTCACGGGGCCGGGAGCGATGGGGCAGCTCGCGGCGCAGGTGGCTCTCGCGCAGGGAGGGAGGGTGACGCTGATCGGCCTCGCGAAGGATTCCGACCGACTCGCGATCGCCGCGGCACTGGGCATCACCACGAGCACGGAAGCGCCCGAGACGGACGCCTATGACGTCGTCATCGAATGCTCGGGAAGCGCCCCGGGTGCTGCGGCGGCGCTGCGCGCCGCCCGGCGCGGCGGTCGCTACGTCCAGGTCGGGATCTTCGGCAAAGAGGTGACGCTGCCGTTCGACGTCGTGCTCTACAAGGAGCTCGTGGTCTCGAGCGGCTTCGCCTCGACCGCCACGTCCTGGCGCCGCGCCATCGCGCTGATCGAGCAGGGCCAAGTGTCGCTCGGCCCGCTCGTGACGCGAGAGGTGCCGATCGAACGATTCGCTGAGGCCTTCGCCGCGGCGGCCGCCGGCGAGGGCATCAAGACGGTCATCATCCCGTCGTGACGATCCCCTCCCGCGAGATCCCCGTCACCTGATCGTCGGTGGCGGGGAAGACGGTCATCGTGATCCAGCTCGATGTGCTCTCGCCGGGCTCGAGGACGATCTGCTGTCCTCGCTCGATCGCACCGACCAGCCCGTCGAACGGCCACGAGCGCTGTGGCTCGAGGCCGACCATCCGGGCCCGGCCGTACCAGGGGAATCCCGGGTCGCCGTTCTGCAGCCACAGCCACATATGCGGGAAGGTGGCGAGATCCCACGCGAGACCGACTGCGGGCCGGCCGTCGGCCAGCGGAGGTCGCAGCGCCACCCAGCCTTCGGCGAGATTGGGCAGATAGGTCACTCTCACCTGCTCCTCGGCGGGGATGACCGACAGATCGGCGGAGCCGCCGTCCGATCGGGGGAGTGTCGGCCATGCGCCGCTCCCGGTTGCGAGCGGACCGGGGATCGTCGGCTCGACGATCGCCGTGGGTGCGCTGGGGAGGTCGATCCGAGATCCGGTGATGGCGGGGAAGGTCGGATGGTGGCCCCAGATGAAAGGGACGGGCCGGGCGCCGACATTGACGACGGTCTCCTCCACGAGCACGGCGGGGTGGTCGTGCGCGAGACGGATCGTCCTCGTGAGCTCGAGGGGCAGTCGGGCGACCGCACGCAGTGAGCACGAGTCGACGGTCTCGGACAGGACCGAGAGCCGGGCGAGCGCGGTCTCCCCGTGGAAGGCGACAGGTACGCCGTCGACCACTCCTTCGGCGCCCGCGTTCGGGAACAGCACCTGCCAGCCGGCTCGGTACATCGACAGGAAGTCCAGCTCGCTCGAGCCGTACCCGGGCCCGTCCGCGGCGGACAGCGGAGCATCCCATTCGTGCCATGCGAGCAGATTGGGGGATCCATGCGCCACGACGGACTGCAGCTCTCCTCCCCGATTAGGGTCGAGGCGAACCGTCAGATGGGGGGAGCGCAGCGTGATCATGCGCTGCGCTTGTGCCCGACGGAGCCGTTGAGCGTGAGCCCGCCGTCCACCAGCAGCATCTGCCCCGTCACATAGCGCGCGCCCGAGGACGCCATCATCACGATGCAGTCGGCGATCTCCTCCGGAGCCGCGATCCGGGCGAGCGGGATGCGCGCTCGGTAGGTCTCTCGGACGTCATCCGTGTAGCTCTCCGCGTTGAGCGGCGTCTCGGTGGCTCCGGGCGCCACGGAGTTCACGGTGACGCCGGTCGGCCCGAGCTCGACCGCCAGCGCGCGCGTCAACCCGCCGATGCCACCTTTCGCGGTCACATAGGCCGTCATGTCGGTCGGCGGGAGCGGGTCGACCGCCGAACTGACATTGATGATGGTGCCTCGACCGGCGGGGACCATGACGCGCGCCGCCGCACGAGCGCCGCGCACGTACCCGAGCAGGTTCGTGTCGAGAAGCCTCTGCCAGTCCTCGTCCGACATCGACAGGAACGGCTGCACGAGGAGACGTGCCGCGTTGTTCACCCACACGTCGATACGGCCCCATCGACGAACGACCTCCGCAGCGAGCGCGTCCACGTCGTGCGTCGAACCGGTGTCGCCCACAGCGATGCAGGCCTCGCCCCCGCGTCCGATGATCTCCTGCTCGAGCTCTCGGGAGACCTCCGGATCCGCTCCCCGGTGCATGCCGGCGACGCGGAAGCCCTGCTCGGCGAAGGCGAGGGCGGCTGCGCGTCCGATGCCGCGGGATATCCCCGTGATGACGACGGTCGGCGAATCGGTATTGGCCACGAGCTCCTCCTACGTTAGTATGTAAAGACATTCTGACCGCATGGTCACCCTGATGTCCAGCCGAGAGGGCCGATGCGCATGTCGAGCTCGACCGAGCGGCCCCGTGCCGCCATCGTCGGAACCGGATTCATCGGCGCCGTCCATCTGGACGCGCTGCGGCGACTCGGCGTTCCCGTCGCGGGCGTTCTCGGATCCTCGCACTCGCGCAGCGTGGAGTTCGCGCAATCGTGGGGCCTCGGACGCGCCTATCGCGACTACGACGAGCTGCTGTCGGATGAGGCTGTCGATGTCGTGCACATCACCTCGCCGAACGATCAGCACTTCCCTCAGGCGCGCGATGCCCTGCGGGCCGGCAAGCACGTCGTGTGCGAGAAGCCGTTGGCGATGGATTCGGTCGAGACCGGGCAGCTCGCGGCGCTCGCCGAGTCGACGGGTCTGGTCGCGGCGGTCAACTTCAACATCCGCTTCTATCCGCACGTGCACGAGATGCGGAGTCGCGTCGCGACGGGCTCCGTCGGGCGCCCGTATCTCGTCACCGGGTCATACCTCCAGGACTGGCTGCTGCTGGACACGGACTGGAACTGGAGGCTCGACAGCGCTCGGGGGGGCGACCTCCGCGTTGTCGGAGACATCGGCTCGCACTGGTTCGATCTCGCAAGCTTCGTGACCGGTCAGCGCATCGTGGAAGTCATGGCCGATCTGACGACGTTCATTCCGGTCAGGAGGCGGCCGAGCGGAGAGGTCGCGACCTTCAGCGCCGTCTCGGGGCCCACGACGGACGCGAAGATCGGATCCGAGGACGGCGGAAGCATCCTTCTCCGTTTCGACGGCGGAGCGCGCGGGGCCGTCTCCGTGTCGCAGGTGAGCGCAGGGCGGAAGAACGCGGTGTCGATCGAGGTGAGCGCATCGACGGCATCCCTGTCGTGGCGCGGCGAGCGGCCCGACGAGCTCTGGATCGGTCACCGCGAGTCGCCGAACGAGGTCCTCCTCCGCGACCCCGCCCTGCTCTCTCCTTCGGCAGCGAGTATCACAAGGCTGCCGGGTGGTCATGCCGAGGGGTTCGAGAACGGATTCGCAGCTCTCTACGCGGCCGTCTACGGGGATGTCGCAGCCGGCGGACCTGCCGCAGATCCGACGTACGCAACCTTCGCCGACGGGCACTACGAGGCTCTCGTGATCGATGCCGTCGCGGAGAGCGCACGCACCTCGTCGTGGACGGCCGTCGCCGACCACGGATTCGGAACAACAGGAAGTGAGCGAACATGAAGCTGGGACTCCTCACAGCGGCGTTCCCCACGCTGACCCTCGACGAGGTCGCGGACTGGGCGTCGAGCAACGGGTTCGAGGCGATCGAGATCGCCGTCTGGCCGACCGGCGCCGGCGCCTCGCGGCGGTACGCGGGAACCGCCCACATCGACGTCGAATCGCTCGATGCATCGAGCGCGCAGCGCATCGTCGACGACCTCGCCGAGAAAGGACTTTCGATCTCGGCCCTCGCCTACTATCCCAATCCGCTCTCGGCCGACGAGACGGAGGCCGCGGCCGCCTTCGAGCACCTCAAGGCGGTCGTGCGCGCCGCGAAGCTCCTGGGGGTGTCGACCGTCGGGACCTTCGCGGGCCGCGAGAAGGGCACGTCGCTCGACGAGAACTTCGATCGATTCGCCGCCGTCTGGCCGGAGATGGTGCATTATGCGGGGGATCATGGCATTCGGATCGCCATCGAGAACTGCCCCATGATCTTCAGCGGGGATGAGTGGCCGGGGGGGACGAACATTGCCTTCAGCCCGGCGAACTGGCGGCGGATGTTCGAGATCATCCCGGACGAGAACTTCGGTCTGAACTTCGACCCCTCGCACCTTGTCTGGCAGTTCATCGACATCCCCCGAGCCGTCCACGAGTTCGGCGACCGGATCTTCCACGTGCATGCGAAGGACCTGGAGATCCGGAGGGACGGGCTGTACGACCACGGGATCATGAGCGCCGGAGTCGGATGGCAGGTGCCTCGGCTCTGCGGCCTCGGCGAGGTGGATTGGGGCGCCTTCTTCGGAGCGCTCTACGCGGTCGGCTACGACCATGTGGCTTCGGTCGAGCACGAGGATCGCGCGTTCGAAGGGTCAGTGGAACTCGTTCAGCGCGGGTTCCGAATCGCGAGAGACACCCTGCGACCGTTCGTGCACTGATGCCGGCCGCTCTGCGCTTCGGCGTGATCGGCAGCGGCACCTGGGCGCGATCCGTCCACATCCACGCCGCAGCCTCGGAGCCGCTGGTGCAGCTCACCGGTGTGCTCGGCCGCGACGCCGATCGAACGACGGCCGCAGTGGACGGCACGTCGGCGCAGCCGTTCTCTCAGCTCGAGAAGTTCCTCGATGCGGTCGACATCGTCGGATTCGCGGTGCCGCCCGCGGTGCAGATTCGCATGGCACGGAGCGTGATCGAGGCGGGCAAGCACGTGCTGCTCGAGAAGCCCGTCGCGATCGATGCGGACGACGCGGCCGACCTCGCTGCACGCGCTCGCGCACGCTCGATCCGATCCCTCGTGTTCTTCACGCATCGCTTCGTTCCCGAGCTCGCGAAGTGGACGGCGGAAGCGAAGGGCGAGGGCCCGTGGGCCATCGGCCGGGTCGACAGCTACTCGTCGCTGCTCGCAGTCGCAGGCGATGCGGTCGCCGACTCCGCCTGGCGCCACGAGCATGGGTCGCTCTGGGATGTCGGCCCGCATGCGGTGGCTCGTCTGTGCGGCGTGCTCGGCCCGGTTGCGACGGCCGTCGCCCGCCGCGGGAGGGGCGACTGCCGCACGATCGTGCTCCAGCACGACTCCGGGGCGATCGGCATCATCTCGCTCGCCGCCGACCTGCGCATCGCGCCGCCCGGCGGCATGCAGCTGGTCGGCTCGCTGGGCAGCGCCGCTCCGCCAGCGGTCACGGACTGGGTCACCGGTGCGCGGCGCGCGTACCGCTGCGCTCTCCAGCGCCTCGCAGCAGAGGTCACGCACGGCGGCCCTGCGCACGAGTGCAATCTCGAGTTCGGCGCGCACGTCACGCGAGTGCTCTCCGCCGCGGAGCGCTCGACTCAGACCGATCGCGTCGAGGTCGTCTAGAGCGAGGCCAGGAGTGCCTCGGCGTTGCCCGAGAAGATCGCTGCGCGGTCGTCGTCGCTGATCTCGGCCTGCTCCACAGAGCGGATGACGTCTCGAGCGGAGAAGAACGGGGCGTCACTGCCGAACAGCACCCGACTCGCGCCGACCTCGCGAACGAAGTACTCGGTGACCGCTGGGTCGGCCTGATAGGCGATGTCCACGTGCAGGTTGGGCGTGGCCGTGACGGCTCGCACCGCTTGCGACCGCTGATCCTCGGTGAACAGGGGATGGCCCATGACGAACGTGAGCAATGGGTAGTCGGCCGCGACCTGGGCGATCGCGCTCGGGCTGGCCTTCGGATCCGGCGTCGAGTGCAGAAGGATGAGCGCAGGCGTGCTCGCGACGGCGTCCAGCACTGCTGAGAACGCGGCCGACCGCACGGTGAACCCTTCGAAGGTCGCATGAAAGGCGAGCCCCTTAAGCCCCAGCTCATCGATCGCGCGACGTGCTTCGGCAACCCCCGCCAGGCCGTGTCGCACCTCGACGCTGCCGAGTCCGGCGAGGAACAGCCCAGGATGCGCGACCACTGCCGCGGCCACGGCATCGTTCGCGCGGCGGGTGTCGATGATGCCCTCGGTCTGAAGACCGCCGGCTGCGACCGAGATGACCGACCTCGTGACCCCGCTCGCCGCCATCTCGGCGATCCACTCGTCGACTGTCTGGCCGACGTCGGAGGTGATCGTGCGTCCGATGTGCGCGTGCACGTCGATGACGGAGTGCGCCACCGTCACGACCCGATCGGCAGCTTGCGACCCTGCCGACCCGACTCGTAGGCGGCATCGAGGATCAACTGGGTCTTGAGACCGAACCGCGCGTCGCTGCGCACCTCCGTGTCATCCAGGCATGCGTCGACGAAGTGCTGGTGCTGCGGAACCCAGGGGCTCTCCTCGCCGTTGATGTGCATCGAGAACTCGCGGTGGTCCGCGGCCATCACGGGGAGCTTGGGGCTGATCCAGCCGTCTGAAAGCAGTTCGTCGGTCGCCGACTTCTCGCTCGTGAAGACGCGGAACGTGGGCCGCGCCGCGGCATCCCACTGCACGGTGCCCTTCGTGCCGTATACGGCCCACTGATCCTTGAAGGCCATCGTTGCCCCGCCCGGCTCCTGCAGCCGGTTGGAGCCTGAGATCTCGAGGATCGCCGAATCGGTTCGAATCACCATGACCGCCGTGTCTTCGACCTGGATGTCGGCGGTGAGCGCCCCGTACTCGGCGTACACGCTCTGCACCTCGGGATTCCCGAGCAGGTAGAGCGCATTGGAGACGTGGTGCACGCTGCCGTCGAGCATGATGCCGCCGCCCGCGAGCGCCGGATCGAATCGCCAGCTGCTGGTCACGTCGGGAGTGTGCCAGGCCATGATCGCCTTGAAGAGGAAGGGGTCGCCGATGAGCCCTGCCTCGATGATCGCGCGAGCGCGCTCGATGGGGGGGAGGAAGAGCTCGAAGAACGAGACCATGAGCTTGAGGCCGGTCGTGTCGGCGAGCTCGAGTGCGGCGCGCGCCTCGTCGACGTTCGCGGTCATCGGCTTCTGCACGAGCACGTGCTTGCCGGCCTCCAGTGCCTTGATGATCAGCGGGCCGTGCGACTTCGATGACGTCGAGATCACGACGGCGTGGACGTCGTCGCGCTGGAGCACAGCATCCAGGTCGGTCGAGTGCGTCTCGAAACCGAATCGTTCCTTGAATCGGAGCGCGGCCGCCTCATCGATGTCGACGCTCGCGATCAACCGGGCGCGAGCCACCTTGGTGAGCGCGAAAGCGTGGCTGCGGGCGATGCCGCCGCAGCCGACCATGGCGATGCCGAGAGTGTCGGGCATGGAGTGTGGGTCCTTTCGACGGCGAAGATCGGGCGGCTCGGCGGGTTGGCCATCGCGCTACGACTATGACAGAATGTTCGCACATAGTCTGACGCGCCGTCAAACCCCGACGCGTCTCGCCGAGAGATCGGATCCGCTCATGACCGCAGGCGCGCTGACGAGGGTGTCGTGCGTGCTCTTCGACCTCGACGGTACTCTCGTCGATTCGGCGCCCGGCATCACGGAATGCCTTGCGCAGACGGTGCGAGAGTTCGGCGGCGACGACCATCCGCCCGAGTCGTTGCGGGAATTCGTCGGGCCGCCCGTCGTCGAGACCCTTCGAGCGTTGACACGGGTGCCCGCTCCCGAGTTACCCCGGGTGGTTCAGCACTACCGAGCCCTCTACTGGGAGCGCGGCATGCACGAGAGCTCGGTGTTCCCGGGTATCCGCGCGCTGCTGGATGCCATCCATCGCTCGAACGTGCCCATCGCTGTCGCAACCTCCAAGCGGGAGAGTCACGCACGCGCGATCCTGCAGCTCCACTCGCTCGAGAGCGGATTCATCGCGGTGCACGGCGCCGGTGAGGACGACGAGGGAGGAGGGAAGGTGACGGTGATCCGCGCCGCCCTCCGGAGCCTGGCAGCAGCAGCGGAAGCGCCCCTCATGATCGGCGACCGGTCCTTCGACATCCGCGCTGCGAGTGCGGTCGGTATTCCTTCATTGTTCGCGCAATGGGGGTACGGTCGCCGCCACGAGTCCGAGGGCTCGATCGTCACCGCGAGCGACCCCCTGCACGCGCGCGAGCTCATCAGCCCGCTGCTCTCCCGTCACGCCGAGCTGAACCCAGGAGAACGATGACTGCCTTCCCGACCTCGCTTCCCGCTGCGCGAACCGTCGCCCTGCGCGGCGGGCCCGCCCTGCGCTGGGGGATCCTCGCACCCGGCGACATCGCGAAGGACTTCGTGCGAGCCGTCCACACGCACACCGATCAGCGCATCGAAGCGGTCGCCTCGCGATCCCTCGAACGCGCGCAGCAGTTCGCGGCGACGCACGGCATCGCCCGTGCCTACGGGGAGCACGCTCAGCTCGTCGACGACCCTGACATCGACATCGTGTACGTTGCCTCTCCGCACACCGAGCACAAGCGCCTGGCACTGCTCGCGATCGCGGCGGGGAAGCACGTGCTTATCGAGAAGCCCATCGGCGTCACCGCTCAGGACGCGCGCGACATCCAGGCCGCGGCGCGCCAGGCGGGCGTCTTCGCGATGGAGGGCATGTGGTCCCGCTATCTGCCGCAGACCGACGTCATGCTCCAGCTCTTCGAGGACGGTGTGCTGGGTGATGTTCGGCTCGTGCTCGCCGACTTCGCCACGATCGCGCCGACCGACCCGACCGGCCGGAACTACAACCCCGACCTCGCCGGCGGGTCCTTGCTCGATCTCGGCATCTACCCGCTCTGGTTCAGCCAGCTCTTCCTCGGCGCTCCCGACCGCGTGTCGACGTTCGGCAGCCTGACCGCGACCGGCGTCGATGCGCAGACCGCCATGGTGCTCGAGTTCGAGGGCGGTGCGCAGTCCGTCCTCACCACGAGCCTGCTGCACTTCAGCCCCGAGCGCGCGAGCGTCAACGGCACCGCTGCGCGCATCGAGGTGAATTCGTGGTTCGTGGTGCCGGCGGGCTTCGACCTGATCGCCCCCGGCAAGGGCGACAAACGCTTGTCGTTCGTCAACGACACCGGGCTCGAGTTCCGCGATGGGATCGCATGGGAGGCCGCCGCGGTCGCGCAGCATGTCGACGACGGTCTGCTCGAGTCGCCGGTCCACCCGCTCGACCTCTCCATCGAGATCATGACCACGATGGATGCGGTGCGCCGTTCGGTCGGGACGCTCGCGTGACGAGCGACGAACCGCTCGACCCCGACCGGCTCTTTCCCGTCGAGGGCCGCACGCGGGCGATCGCCCGCGAGCTCTACGCTCTCGTGGACGAGGCCCCGATCGTCTCGCCGCACGGGCACGTTCCTGCTCGACTGCTGCTCGACGACGCGCCGTTCCCCGACCCGGCGACGCTGCTCGTCTCCGCAGACCACTACGTCACTCGGCTGCTGCACGCCGCGGGAGTCCCGCTCGCCGCTCTGCGGGAGAACCCCGACCCCCGCGAGGTCTGGCGACTGTTCTGCGATCACTGGCATTGGTTCCACGGCACGGCGGTCGGTTTCTGGATGAGGGAGACGCTGTCGACCGTGCTGGGCGTGAACGGAGCACCGCGCGCGACCATGTACGACACCCTCGTCGCGGCACTCGCGCAGCCCGGCATCCGGCCCAGGGCCCTGTTCGATGCGTTCCGAATCGACGTGCTCGCGACGACGGATGATCCGCTCGACGACCTCGCGGCGCATCAGGCGCTTCGTGCGGACCCGAGCTTTCGCGGTCGAGTGCTGCCCACGTTTCGGCCCGACGCCTACCTGGACCCGTCGATGCCGGGCTGGGGCGACCGGGTCGAGCGACTGGGGGCGACGAGCTACGCGACCTACCTCGATGCTCTGCGCGAGCGTCGCGCCTACTTCATCGCGCACGGTGCCGTCTCGGCCGATCACGGGGTCGCGCACGCCGCCGCGATCGACATCGACGACCGCGACGCAGCCGCGCTCTTCGAGCGAGCGCGATCCGGTGACCTTGACGCGAGCGAAGCGGCCATCTTCAGCGCTCACATGCTCCTCGCATCGGCGGAGATGTCGGTCGACGACGGCCTCGTCATGACGGTGCACGCGGGCGTGCAGCGGAATCACCACACGGCCACCTTCGATCGATTCGGTGGCGACACGGGTCACGACATCCCTCTGGCGACATCGTTCACCCAGCCCCTGCGCCCTCTTCTCGAGCGGTTCGGCACGACGCCCGGCTTCCACCTCGTGCTCTTCGCGATCGATGAGTCGGTGTGGTCGCGTGAGATCGCGCCGCTCGCCGGCTTCTATCCATCGGTGTTCATCGGGGCTCCGTGGTGGTTCCTCGACGCGCCGGACGCGAGCCGACGTTTTCGGGAGGCCACCGTCGAGACGGCCGGCTTCTACCGCGGCTCGGGGTTCATCGATGACACCCGAGCCTTCCTGTCGGTGCCGGCTCGACACACCATGGCGCGTCGAATCGACTCGGGCTTCCTCGCTCAGCGGGTCGTGGAAGGTCGGCTGACGATGTCGGAGGCCTCGAGAGTCGCGACGGACCTCGTCGGAGCGATACCGAGAGCGGCCTTCAAGCTGTGAGAGAGCTCAGCCGAGCCGCCATGGGCTCCTCCCCGGCGCCCGTCAGGATCGCTCACCTCGGGCTGGGAGCGTTCCATCGTTCGCACCAGGCCTGGTACACCGACGCGGTGACCGACGAGTGGGGGATCGCCGCATTCAGTGGCCGCCGCTCGACGGCCGCCGACGTGCTCGCGGGCCAGGGCGGCCTCTACACGCTCATCGAGCGGGGGGCGGATTCTGACCGCGCGTCCGTCGTCGCGAGCATCGTCGAAGCGACCGACGGGTCACGGGTCGATCGCCTGGTGGAGGTCGTCGCCGCCGAGACGACCGCGCTCGTCACCCTCACGATCACGGAGGCCGGCTATCGGCTCACGAGCGACGGCCGGCCGGACGAGACCGACCCGATCATGGCCGCCGATCTGGCAGGCGGAGTCCCGATCTCTGCGCTCGGTCGCCTCACCGTCGCTCTTGAAGCGCGGCGCCGAACGGGCGCTCCGATCGCGTTGGTGCCGTGCGACAACCTGCCGTCGAACGGCCCCTTCCTGCGGTCCGGTGTGCTCGCCATCGCCGCACGGCGAGACCCCCGACTCGCGGAGTGGATCGAGACCAACGTGTCATTCGTCTCGACCTCGGTCGACCGCATCACCCCGAGACTCACGGAGGACGAGCGAGCGGTCGCCGGACGACTGGGCGGCTGGCTCGACGCGGCACCGGTCGTCACCGAACCCTTCACCGACTGGATCCTGAGCGGGGAGTTCCCGCTCGGGCGGCCTCGATGGGAGGACGCCGGGGCCCGATTCGTCGACCGCATCGACGCCTTCGAGCATCGCAAGCTCTGGCTGCTCAACGGGGCGCACTCCCTCCTTGCATCCCTCGGAGTCGTGCGCGGCTTCACCGTCGTGGCCGAGGCCATCGTCGACCCGGTGTGCCGCGCGAGCGTGCTCGAGTTCTGGCGCGAGGCTCGTCGAGCTCTCGACGACGAGACGCTGGGGCTCGACGAGTACTGCACGGCGCTGCTCGGCCGCTTCGAGAATCCGCGCATTCGGCATGAGCTCGCGCAGATCGCCACCGACGCAGCCGCCAAGCTGCGGCTCCGCGTTGTGCCGACCGCACGCGCAGAACGTGAGGCCGGTCGCGATGCGGCAGGATGCGCGACCGCTGTGGCCGCGTGGATCGCCACGCTCCGAGCCGGACGATCGGGAGCCGACTCGGCGTCGGATGCCATCGCGGCCAGCGAGGGCGACCTCCGCGCTCTGGTCGCGATCCTCGACTCCGACCTCGCGGCCGATCGCGCCTTCCTCGACACCATCACCAACGCCCTCACGAACCTGCAGAAGGAGTCATCATGATCATCGAGCGTGCCGACGTCATCGTCACGAGTCCGGATCGGAACTTCGTCACCCTCCGGTTGGAGACGAGCGACGGCCACGTCGGACTCGGCGACGCCACCGTGAACGGCCGCGAGCTCGCCGTCGTGAGCTACCTGCGCGACCATGTGGTGCAGCTCCTGATCGGGCGAGATGCCTCACGGATCGAAGACACCTGGCAGTTCCTCTATCGGAGCGCCTACTGGCGACGCGGCCCCATCACCATGGCCGCGATCGCGGCCGTCGACATGGCGCTGTGGGACATCAAGGGCAAGGCGGCAGGCCTGCCGGTGTACCAGTTGCTCGGAGGCGCCAGCCGCACCGGACTGCTGGCCTACGGCCATGCGTCCGGCCGAGACAACGAGGAGCTGTTCGACAGCGTCCGGAAGCACCAGGCGGAGGGCTACAAGGCCATCCGGATCCAGGCCGCGGTACCCGGCCTCACCTCGATCTACGGGATCGCATCCAACGCGACCTTCGAAGCGAACAAGGGTGCCCGGTACGACCACGAACCCGCGCAGCGAGGCGCGTTCCCTGCCGAGGAGGATTGGGACACTCGCTCGTATCTCCGGCACATCCCCACCGTGTTCGAGGCGGTTCGGAACGAATTCGGACCGGAGATCCCGCTGCTGCACGACGGCCACCACCGCATGACACCGATCCAGGCCGCCTCACTCGGCAAGTCGCTCGAACCCTTCGACCTCTTCTGGCTCGAAGACCTCACGCCGGCCGAGAACCCCGAGGCGCTGCGGCTCGTCCGTCAGCACACCACGACCCCCCTGGCGATCGGCGAGATCTTCAACACCGTGTGGGACTACCAGCAGATCATCCGCGAGCAGCTGATCGACTACGTCCGCGGGGCCGTCACGCACATGGGAGGCATCAGCCACCTCAAGAAGACGCTGGAGTACGCGGCGCAGTACCAGATCAAGTCGGGCATGCACGGGCCGACCGACATCTCGCCGGTCGGCATGGCGGCGGCGATGCACCTGGGGCTGAGCATCCACAATTTCGGGATTCAGGAGTACATGAAGCACGGCGCAGCGACCGATTCCGTGTTCGAGCAATCGTTCACCTGGGCGGATGGCATGCTGCACCCCGGGGACGAGCCAGGGCTGGGCGTCGCTCTGAACCTCGACGAGGCGGGCCGCTACCCGTACGAGCAGGCCTACCTCCCCTACAACCGGCTCGCGGACGGCACGGTCCACGATTGGTGACGCTCGTCGTCGTGATGGGAGTGGCGGGGAGCGGGAAGTCGACGGTCGGCGCCCTGCTTGCGGAGCGACTGGGGGCACCGTTCGTCGACGCGGATGCCCTGCACTCGGATGAGAGCATCGCCAAGATGACGCGGGGCGAGCCGCTCGTCGACGCGGACCGCTGGCCCTGGCTCGCGCGCGTCGCGGACGTCGTGGCCACCGGTCGCGAGGGGCGAGGCGTCGTGATCGCGTGCTCCGCGCTGCGAACGGCGTACCGTGATGCCATTCGCCGAGGGACGGATGACGTGGTGTTCGTTCATCTCGCCGCCGACGAGTCCGTGCTCGCTGCTCGACTTCAGACCCGCACCGGCCACTTCATGCCTCCGGCGCTGCTCGCCAGCCAGCTCGATGCACTGGAAGGATTGTCGCCATGCGAGAACGGGGTGACGATCACGGCGTCGGCGCATCCGACCACGATCGCCGATCTCCTGGTCGATCAGCTGACGTGATGCGCGGTCTGCTGCTGGTCGGCACCTACACCGAGGAGATGCCCCACGTGCTCGGGCGCGCGAATGGCGTTGTGCTCGCCGAGTACGACGGCACCATCGGAGCGGCGCGGACGACGCCGCTCCGCAACCCGTCGTGGCTCACCGCATCCCCAGACGGCGAGCGCGTCTACGCCGTCGTCGAGGCCGGCGGTGGCGATGCCGGAGAAGTGGCGGTCCTCTCGGTCGTCGACGGGGCGCTCCTTCTTGACCAGCGCGTGAGCAGCGCTGGTCGCGAACCGGCGCACCTCGCTCTCGATCCCACCGGCCGCTTCCTCCTCGTCGCCAACTACGACGACGGCCGCGTCGCGGTGCTCCCGCTTCGGCCTGACGGCCGAGTGGACTCGCCCGTGCACGTCGTCCAGCACCGCGGTGCGAGCGCGCATCCGGTGCGGCAGACCGGTCCGCACCCGCATCAGATCGTCCCGGATGCTCGGACGGGCAACATCCTCGTCACCGACCTCGGGATCGACGCCATCATCAGCTACTCACTCGACGCGTCCGGCGTGCTCGCTGAGCGCGGTCGGGTCTCGCTGCCGGCGGGGTCCGGACCACGGCACATGGTGCTCCACCCGGATGGTGAGCGCGCGATCGTCGCCAACGAGCTCGCGAGCACCGTGGCCGTGCTCTCGCGGGCGGGGGAGACCTTCGTCGTCGAGTCGATCACCTCGACGGTGCCCGCTGGGCACGCGAGACCGAACCACGCAAGCGCGGTGGCGGTCACGTCCGACGGTGGCACCGTCTACGTCAGCAATCGCGGGCATGACAGCATCGCCGTCTTCTCGTGGGATGACGGAGCGCTTCGCCCCATCCAGTTCGAGCCGACTCGCGGCCGGACGCCTCGAGACTTCACGCTCGCTCCCGACGAGTCGCTGCTGCACGTCGGCAATCAGGACTCGGACAGCATCGTGACCTTCACGCGATCGGCGGATGGGCGGCTGCACTACCGGGATGAGGTGTCCGTGCGGACACCGGTGTGCCTGGTGATCGTGCCGTCTCGCTGACATTCGCGCTTCGCCAGCACCCAGTCGGCGCGCACGCGCGCAAGGTCGTGCGCCCCCGAACGATCCGCGCCACAATGGACGTGCGGCTCGACGACGCCCGCACGAGGGGCGTCGCGCGCGCCGCCGACCCGCGCAGCGCGAGCAGAGCTGGTCGCTCCACCCCAGGCCGCGACCCGGCCGCACCGATCGGAGCCCGCCGTGAGCATCCCCGTGGCCGTCAGCCTGCCGCTCGCCGAGCGCGCCTTCATCTCCGTGCACGACCTCTTCCGCGTCGGCATCGGCCCCTCGAGCTCTCACACGGTCGGGCCGCTCCGCGCCGCCAAAGCGTTCGTGAGCGCCCTGAGCGATGCCGAGATCTCCAGGGCTCCACCGGCGTCGGCCGCGGGCGAGGCGGAGCATCGGCACCAGGCCCGCAGCCGACTCGAGATTCGGATCATCGAACACCGCCGACACAGCAGCGGGAGCATGCTTGAATTGCTCCTACGAGATACCTCTCGTTTCCGGGAACTAGAACCTTCGACAAGCTCTATTTTCCCTGATCCGAGCTGCATTTCCGCGCGACGCCACCCCCTCCAACCCCAGGCTTGCGCATCGAGGCTTAGACATGGAGGACTGGTTCTGACCTGAACGGTTGCAAGGGGGAGCTTCCTGGTGTCCCCCGCGGTCCCCGCGTTCCCATCGCGACGGAATCTCCGAGTTGGAAGAACCCGCTGCTCGAGCAGCTTTCGTCCGAGTCCAAGCCTGCATGACCCGACCGCGATGTCACTTCTGCGGGTGATGAGTCGGCACTGTCGCGCGCAACTCCCACCCGTCGGCCGTCGACCCTGACTCCAGGCGCCCACCGCACAGTGCAAGCCGTTGTCGCGCGCGGGGCAGTCCTCGACCTCCACCACTGGCGCGAGTCGCCCCCACCGCCAGGCCCGCCTTGTTGTTCACGACGAGCTCGACGATGTCTGGGCCATCGCTGATCTTGATGCTTGCGGACTGCGAACTAGGTGCGTGCTTGAGGATGTTGGTGACGGCCTCGATGGCGGTCTCCGCAAGGACTCGTCCGACCGCTGGGGTCGCGCTGTGCAAGGCTTCCGGCGCCAAGACGCGCGTCGGAATGCCCGCCTCGCTGAGCAGCATGCCGAGAGATGTGGCGGTCTGCGCAGCGTCCCCGTCGTACCGTGTCGGGCATGCCTCTGCACCCTCAGGCCGAGTCTCACGCATCAACGACAACAGCGATTGGACGCTCTGCAACGCATTTTCGGCGGAATCCTCGATAGTAGTGAGCGACACCTGCCGCGCCGCCTCATCTGGCTGGCGCGGGAGCGCACGGGCGTGGAACAGGACCAGGGTGAGATCGTGTGCGATCCCGTCGTGCAGAGCGTCGGCGATCCGCTCCTGCTCCTCTCGAGCGAGTGCCTCTAGATCTGTGACGACGCGGGCGCGTTCCGCGACGAGGATGGCTTCGCGCGCGGTGACGATCCGGAACGCGAGACCTGCGAGGAACGCGATCATGGCGATACCTGCGATCCCGTACACGCCTCCATCTGTGAGCGACGAACCGTTGAGGGCGATATCTGCGGTCAGCGCGCTGAGCACCAGCACGTGGAGTCCGATCACCCACGGCGCGCAAGTCGCTGCGACGAGACCGAGCGCGATCGCCAACTCAAGGAGGTCTCCGCCACTACCAGTGAGAACGGCGCCGAGGCTGCAGATCACCATGACCATGAACGCCGCCGTGAGCGGATGCCAGGCGTACGCGGCGATTGCGGCGTACAGCATGAGCGCGAGCAGGTCGGCGCGAGCGAAGTGGCCAGCTGTGATGATGAAGCCGACCGCGATGCACAGGAGCACACTCACCACGACGATGAGCAGAATCCGTGCGACCGGGTGCAGGGCTCGCTGGTTCCAGAACTCCCGGGAACCGAGCACGCGCCGGAGGGACGTCGGCGCGGCGTCGGAGATCATCAGCGCGCGTCCGGAGGGGCGCCGACGATGTCAGGCACAGATCCCCAGCATCTTGCACAGCCAGTCGCCGAGATCCGCGTTGGAGGCGACCATCGTGCTGATGAGCGGGCCGATTCCGAAGGGGTTCAGCGGGGACATGGTGACTCCTCAGGGTCGGGTGACGAGGTCGACACATGCCCGTGGGTTCGATGTCGACCTCAACGTGAATGCTCCGTCCACCCTACGTCGGGCATCCGCGGGGCCAGACATCCATAGCCCTAGGGCTAAGGATCGGCGCGCACCCTGGCGATAGCGTGAGGGAGTGAGCCAGGCCGTGAGAGTTCTCGTCGTCGACGACGAGGCCCTGGTTCGCCATGCGCTGCGTGCGTTCATCGCCGATGACGACCGCGTCACCTTGGTCGGGGAGGCCGCTGACGGATCCGAGGTCGTCGACGTCTGCAAGCAGACGAGCCCCGATGTCGTCCTCATGGACATCAAGATGCCCGAGGTCAGCGGTGTCGAGGCCACGCGTCGCGTCCGCGAGTGGCAACCGAGCTGCCGGGTGGTCGCACTCACGACCTTCGCTACAGAATGGCGCGCCCTCGAAGTTCTCCGAGCGGGGGCATGCGGGTATCTCGTGAAGAACTCCACGCCCGATGAGATCATCGACGCCATCGTCGCGGCTCACGCCGGTGACCGGGTCGTCTCGCCTGAAGTCCAGGAGCGGTTCGTGCGCAGCGCGATCGAGGCGGGTGATGGGCGGTCCCCTGAAGCGCCCGCTCTCAGCGAGCGTGAGCGCCAGGTCATCGAGCTGATCGCCAAGGGTCTGTCGAACACGGAGATTGCGGATGCACTCCATTACGCGGAGGCGACGGTGAAAGCCGACATCCGGCACATCAACCAGCTCTGGGGCGTCGAGAACCGCCTCCAGATCGTCCTCCGAGCAACACAGCTCGGGATCATCAGCCTGTGATCCAACCCCGCCGCTGGTTTCTGAAGCCCTAGGGCTACTACTGCCCTGGGGTGCTTGAGCTAGATGAGTGGGCGTGCACAGGATGCCAGAGTCCGGTCATTACTTCTCTGATCGGGCACCGTCAATGCGCCTCTTCCGGATGTGACCGGTTACGGCGCTCCCCACCCGGCGAGCCGGACTTCGGAAAGGACAACGATGAACTCATCCACGAAGACGCGGGGGCGACTGATCGCCTCGATCACCGCTGCTACCGCAACAGTACTGGCAATGCTCGTTATGGCCCCAGCCGCCAACGCCGCGGAAGGGGCGGCAGATCCAGCTCCCCGGGTTGAGATCTCTGCGGAAGAGCAGGCGAACCTGGACGCACTCCTCGCCGCGTCGGACAACTCCGGCGATGTCGCGGTATTCGACATCGACCAGGCGCTGGCGCTCGGGGCTGATGCCACCGCTACCCAGGAGTACGCGGCGTCCTTCGTCGAAGCGGGCGGGACGCTCGCGCCGACCGAGTCTTCGTCGGCGGCCGACGTCGCCAAGGGCACCGAGGCGGGCGCCATGGCCCTCGCGGCATGCCGCGGCAAGAACGGCTTCACCGGGTACTACTGGTTCGGTTCCCAGACGGCAATGAACTCGTGCAACACGCAAGCGCTGATCAACGGCATCACTCTGGCCGCCGCCGGCGGCGGAACCTACGCCGCAGCCTCTGCTCTCACCGTGGCTGGGCTTCCGGCTGCCGCCGTTGTCGGGGTCATCGCCGGGATCCTCGGAATCGGGGTGGCGTTCTTGAACATCTGTAAGGACACCAGTAGCGTCAACGCCATCTACCTCAACGGCGGAGTTGCTGGCGTGGTTCCCCCCAGCTGCTGGGCTCAGTAAGGAGCAGAGGTAACCCTCATGTCCACCGATAACCGTTTCACCACCGTCGGCATTGTCCTCGGCGTCCTCGCCATCGGGATCGGTGTCGGTCTCGTGATCGCGAGCTTCATGGTCGGGCTGGGAACGTCGCAGGGGTCGGCGTTGTCGTCGTCCGGAACAATCACGACCATCGCGTTCGTGATATTGACGGTCGTCTTGGCCGCTGCATCGCGGCGGCAACGCCAGCTTGGCAGCCAGGGCTGATCACGATCAACCTGAAGAAGAGGGTCTCGGATACCGGGACCCTCTTCTGCTGCCTCCGACAGAGCCAACCTGACAGCACCTGGCGTCCAGACCCTCTGAGCCAGGTCAGTTCCCATTCATCCTGTGGCGTACGGCTGTCCAGAACGTTCTTCCAGAACAACTAGCGCGCCAGGCTGATGTCAGCCCGGGTCTTCGGGCCGAAGATCCAGGATCGGGTACCAGAAGTTCCCCACGATGTGGGGTCGAGGTACTGACGGATCTGCTCGAGCTCGCGGCCGACAGGAGACTCGGATCATCGAAGCCTGCGGACCCCGCGGCCGGAGCATGCGTCAATCGCATCTACGAGATGCCTCTCAGATCGGCAGAAATGGAACCCTTAACAAGCTGTATTCTCCCAGATCAGAGGGGCATTTCCGTTTCGCGACGCTCGTTCAAAACCTCTCCACACCGGTGGATCGAGGCTTAGCCGGGGGCGAGCAGGGGCGTGCCGTTCAGCACCGACTGCGCGAAGTTCTCGAGCACGCCCGAGTGCTGCGCGCCCCACGGGGAGTCGAACTCGATGACCTCGGTGTCGCAGAGGACGGCGGCTTTGAGCTGGCCCGACCGCCGCATGACCTTGACGCGTACCCGCGCAAGGTCGTGCGCCCCCGAACGATCAGGGCCACAATAGAGTCGCGGCTCGACGACGCCCGCACGAGGGGCGTCGCCTGCGCCGCCGACCCGCGCAGCGCGAGCAGAGCGGGTCGCTCCACTCCTCGGCCGCGACCCGGCCCCACCGATCGGAGCCCTCGTGAGCATCCCCGTGGCGGTCAGCCTGCCGCTCGCCGAGCGCGAGTTCATCTCGGTGCACGACCTGTTCCGCGTCGGCATCGGCCCCTCGAGCTCTCACACGGTCGGGCCGCTCCGCGCCGCCAAAGCGTTCGTGAGCGCCCTGAGCGATGCCGAGATCTCCAGCCCCCGACGCCGTGCTCGCCGGGCTCGCCGGCCACGAGGTCGAGCACGTCGTGCGCGACGACGTCGTGGCCGTCCGCGGGCGCGCCGACACCGAGCGGCGCCTCAGGCTCGACGGCCGCCACGACATCGCGATCGACGAGAGCTGGCTGACGTTCGCGCCGCGCGAGCTCAAGCCGCGGCATCCCAACGCCCTCACCCTCACCGCCCGCGACGCGGATGGCGCGGTCGTCGCGGAGGAGACCTACTACTCGATCGGCGGAGGCTTCGTCGAGCAGGAGAGCGCGCCCGCCTCCGAGCGCGCCGGCGACGCGCACGTCGGGGCCCCGCGAGTCCCGTACCCGCACGACACCGCCGCCGAGCTCCTGCGCCTGTGCCGCGCCAACGGGCTCACGATCGCCCAGCTGGCGCGCGCCAACGAGGAGTCGCTGCGCACCTCCGACGAGTCGAGCGCCGCCCTCCGCCGCATCTGGCACGCCATGAACGCGTGCATCGACGCCGGCCTCGAGACCCGCGGAACCCTGCCCGGCGGGCTCAACGTGCCGCGCCGCGCCGCCGCGATGGCCGGCCAGCTGCGCGACATCGACGAGGCGCACACGCGCGACTGCACCCTCGAGTGGCTGCAGGCCTACGCGATCGCCGTCAACGAGGAGAACGCCGCGGGCGGCCGCGTCGTCACCGCGCCGACGAACGGGGCGGCGGGCATCATCCCGGCCGTGCTGCGGTACGCGCTCGACGTCCTGCCGATCACCGACAGGGATGCCGCGGCCGAGGACTTCCTGCTCGTCGCGGGAGCCATGGGCGCCCTCATCAAGAACAACGCGAGCATCTCGGGCGCCGAGGCCGGCTGCCAGGGCGAGGTCGGCTCCGCCGCGTCGATGGCCGCCGCCGGATTCACCCACCTGCTCGGCGGCAGCAACGAGCAGATCGAGAACGCCGCCGAGATCGCCATGGAGCACTCGCTCGGCCTCACGTGCGACCCCGTCGCGGGCCTCGTGCAGCTGCCCTGCATCGAGCGCAACGCGATCGGCGCGGGGAAGGCCGTCGCGGCCTCCCGCATGGCGATGCACGGCGACGGCACGCACCTCATCAGCTTCGACACCGTCGTCGCGACGATGCGCCAGACGGGCGACGACATGTCGCGCAAGTACAAGGAGACGTCCGAGGGCGGCCTCGCTGTGAATTACGTGGAGTGCTGATTCCCTCCGCCCGCGCCCGACCGACAGACTGACCCCATGTTCAGAGCCCGGCACGTCAGCGAGTCGATCGCCCGCCCGCCCTCGGTCGTCATGGCCATCGCCCGCGACCCGCTGAGCCTGCCCGAGTGGGCCGCGGGGCTCGCCGAGGGCATCCGCCGCGAGGGCGACGCGTGGATCGCGAGCTCGCCGATGGGCGACGTGCGGGTCGAGTTCCGCACCGACATCGAGCGGGGCATCCTCGATCACGACGTCACGATACCCGACGGCACCGTCGTCACGAACGCGATGCGCGTCCTGCCGAACGATGGCGGAAGCGAGGTCGTCTTCACGCTCTTCCAGCGCGACGGGATGTCCGACGCCGAATTCGACGCCGACGCGGCCGCCGTCGCGGCCGACCTGCGGTCCCTGCGCGAGCTGTGCGAGAGAATGGCCGGATGACCGATTCGCAGCTCGCCGTCATCGTCCTCGCCGCCGGCCAGGGCACCCGCATGAAGTCGCGCACGCCGAAAGTGCTGCACCGGCTCGCGGGAGTCCCGCTCATCGGGCACGTGCTCGCGACCGCCCGCGCGCTCGACCCCGCGCACGTCGTCGCCGTCGTGCGGCACGATCGCGACACGGTCGCCGCCGCGATCACCGAGCTCGACGCCGACGCGCTCATCGCCGACCAGGACGAGATCCCGGGCACCGGCCGGGCCGTCGAAGCAGCATTGGATGCCCTTCCCGCCGACTTCGCGGGCGACGTGCTCGTCGTCTCGGGCGACGTGCCCCTGCTCGACGCCGACACCCTCGCCCAGCTCATCGCCGCGCACCGGACCCGCTCCGCCGCCGCGACCGTGCTGAGCGCCGTGCTCGACGACGCCACCGGGTACGGCCGCATCGTGCGCTCGACCGCCGGCGACCTCGACCGCATCGTCGAGCAGAAAGATGCCACCGACGACGAGCGCGCCATCACCGAGATCAACTCGGGCACCTACGTCTTCAGCGTCGCCCCGCTGCGCTCGTCGCTCGCGCTCGTGTCGACCGACAACGCGGCGCAGGAGAAGTACCTCACCGACGTCATCGGCCTGCTGCGCGGCGACGGGCAGGGCGTCGCGGCGCTGCCCGCGGGCCAGTCGTGGCTCGTCGCGGGTGTCAACGACCGCGTGCAGCTCGCCGACGCGGCGCTGCGCCTCAACCGGATGATCGTGCGCGGCTGGCAGCTCGCGGGCGTCACGATCAGCGACCCCGCCTCGGTCTGGATCGACCGCACCGTCACGCTCGAGGCCGACAGCGAGGTGCTTCCCGGCACGCAGCTGAAGGGCGCGACGACGATCGCGGCCGGAGCCGTCGTCGGCCCCGACTCGACGCTCACCGACACCGAGGTCGGGCAGGATGCGCGCGTGAGCCGCACCGACGCCACGCTCGCGGTGATCGGAGCGGGAGCATCCGTCGGCCCCTTCGCCTACCTGCGCCCCGGCACCGTCGTGGGTGAGAAGGGGAAGATCGGCACGTTCGTCGAGACGAAGAACACGACCCTCGGCGCCGGCAGCAAGGTGCCGCACCTGTCGTACATCGGCGACACGACCGTCGGCGAGGGCTCGAACATCGGCGCCGGCACCATCACCGCCAACTACGACGGCGTCAACAAGCACAAGACGCAGGTCGGGTCGCACGTGCGCACCGGGTCTCACAACGTGTTCGTCGCCCCCGTTAGGATTGCTGACGGAGCGTACTCCGGCGCCGGAACGGTCATTCGCAAGGATGTCGGGCCGGGCGAGCTGGCCGTGAACGTCGCTCCGCAGCGGAACATCGCCGGCTGGGTGGAGAAGAACCGGCCGGGAACCGCGGCGGCCGAGGCGGCTGCCGCAGCCTCGGACGACTAACACCCCCCTGCCGCCACAGTAGAACCACACCGATCGCAACGTCGCCGCGGCGGCAGAAACCGAGGACTCGTGGCCAGCATCAAGATCACCGGCCAGAAGCGCCTCGTCATCATCTCGGGGCGCGCCTACCCCGAGCTCGCCGAGCAGGTCGCGGCGGAGCTCGAGACCGAGGTCCTGCCCACCGACGCGCGCACCTTCGCCAACGGCGAGATCTACGCGCGCTTCGACGAGAGCGTGCGCGGCTGCGACGCCTTCGTCATCCAGTCGCACGCGCGCCCCATCAACGAGGCGCTCATGGAGCAGCTGATCATGGTCGACGCCCTCAAGCGCGCCTCGGCCAAGCGCATCACCGTCGTCGCGCCGTTCTACCCGTACTCGCGGCAGGACAAGAAGGGGCGAGGCCGCGAGCCGATCTCGGCCCGCCTCATCGCCGACCTGTTCAAGGCCGCCGGCGCCGACCGCATCATGAGCGTCGACCTGCACGCCGCGCAGATCCAGGGCTTCTTCGACGGGCCGGTCGACCACCTGTTCGCGATGCCCGTGCTGCTCGAGCACTTCCGCGCCAAGCTCGACCCCTCGACCCTCGCGGTCGTCTCGCCCGACATGGGGCGCGTGCGCGTCGCCGACATCTGGAGCGACAAGCTCGGGGCGCCGCTGGCGATCATCCACAAGCGCCGCGACCCGCTCGTGCCGAACCAGGTCTCGGTGCACGAGATCGTCGGAGAGGTCGAGGGCAAGGTCTGCCTCCTCGTCGACGACATGATCGACACCGGCCGCACGATCGTGAAGGCCGCCGAGGCGCTCAAGAAGGCCGGCGCGATCGGCGTCGTCGTCGCCGCGACCCACGCGATCTTCTCCGACCCCGCGTTCGACATCCTGCAGGCGGAGGCGATCGACCAGGTCGTCGTGACCGACACGCTGCCCATCCCGGAGGACAAGCGCTGGGATCGCCTCACCGTCCTGCCGATCGCCCCGCTGCTCGCGCGGGCCATCCACGAGGTGTTCGACGACGGGTCGGTCACGAGCATGTTCGACGGGGCCGCGTAACCGCACCTGCGCCCCGCGCACCGTGCACCTGCGTCCTCGCGCCCCCGCGCCGAACCGCTTGCCCGCGGTTGAGCCCGAAAGTCGCGGTTGAGCCCGAAAATTCGGGCCCAACCGCGACTTTTCGACTCATTCGGCGCTGATCGACGCCCCGCCGACGCCGAGTCCACGCCCCGCGGCGCGCTACGCGGCCACGAGCTCCCGGATGCACTCCTCGAAGACGCGGTGGTGGGCATCCACATCGGCGCGCGTCGTCATGGGAGCCATGAGCGCCATGTTGTGGAACGGCGTGAGCATGATGCCGCGGTTCGCGAGGTACAGGTGGATCATGTCCTCGAGCTCGCCGTCGGCCGCCTCAGCCGCCTGCGTCCCGTTGAGCGGGTAGGGCCGCGCGAAGCGGTACTCGGCCCGCGCGCCGAGCTGGTTGATCGCCCACGGAAGGTCGTACTGGTCGAAGAGCGCGTTGACCCCGTCGGTGAAGTACGTCGCCGTGTCGATCATGTGCGCGAACGCCTCGTCGGTGAGCACGTGCTCGAGGGTCGCGCGCATGGCCGCGACCGAGACGGGGTTGCCGGCGAGCGTGCCGCCGACGCCGCCCATGTCGACGAGGTCGAGGTCGGTGCGGGCGAGGGCGCGCTCGGCGAACTCCGCAGACAGGCCGTAAGCCCCGGTCGGGATGCCCCCGCCGATCGCCTTGCCGATGACGACGAGGTCGGGCTCGATGTCGTAGGCGGTCGTCATGCCGCCGGGCCCGGCCGAGAAGGTGTGCGTCTCGTCGATGATGAGCAGCGCGTCGTACTGGCGCGTCAAGGCGCGCACGCCCTCGAGGTAGCCGGGCTCGGGCAGCACGATGCCGATGTTGGTGAGCGCGGGCTCGATGAGCACCGCGGCGACGTCGCCATGCGCGAGGGCGCGCTCGAGGCCGGGCAGGTCGTTGTACTCGGCGGCGCGCGAGGTCTCCGTCACGGGCACGGGGGCGCCGACGTTGCCGGGGCGCGACATGCTCTCGCCGTCGGGCCCGACGACGACGAGAGACTCGTCGACCGATCCGTGGTAGCAGTACGAGTGGAAGACGATCTTGCGTCTCCCGGTGATCGCGCGCACGAGACGAATCGCCCAGCGATTCGCATCCGTCGCCGTCAGTGAGAAGCTCCAGCGGTCCATCTTGAAGCGGCGCGAGAGCTCGGCGCCGACCCACTCCGCGTCCTCCGTCGGCAGCATCGTCACGAGGCCGCCGAGCTCGCCGATGCGGCGCGTGACGGCCTCGACGACGATCGGGTTCGAGTGCCCGGCCATCGAACCGGTGTCGCCGAGGGCGAAGTCGATGTACTCGTGCCCGTCGATGTCCCACACGCGGTTGCCGTGCGCGCGGTCGAGGTAGATGGGGAAGCCGCCGGCCTTCTTGTTCATCCAGGTCATGGGCACGCGGCCGAACAGGTGCTCGGCGCGCTCGTAGGCGGCCTTCGACTTCGGGCGGGCGGCGGTGAACGCCTCCTGCTCGCGGGCGTACATCTCGGCCAGGCGGGTGCGATCGATCGTGATCATGGGGTCCTCATTCGTTTCGTCGACGGTGCGAGCGCTGCTGGGCGCGGAGTCTCCGCGGGCAGGGCGCACCGGCTCCGTGCTGGTGATCGCATGAGGTGACCGGAAGCGATGAAAGCAACCACCGCTCCTCGACGGGTCAGGCGCTGCGCCCTCCAGGGCGCGGCCATCGGCGAACACGGAACGCTCTTATCATCGCAAACCGGCCCGGCATCCCGAAAGAGGGGCGACGGATGCGCGGCGCGGGTTCAGGCGCCGCTGCGCGGCCGCAGGTCCGGCGCCCCCGGGATCACCCCGAGCACGGCCACGCGCACCTCGCCCGTGGGGGCGAGCGCGTAGCAGTTCCAGCCCACGGTCTCGAGGCTGCCGAGCTCGAAGGCGACGCGGGTGGGGATGCGGGCATCCGCCTGCGTGTCGACGGCGAGGCGGCACGCGCGCGCCGCGGTCGACTGGGCGAGCGCCCACGTCGCGAGGGCGCCCGGGACGATGAGGGAGAGGAGGGCGACGATGCTGACGATGCGCATGACGCGGGCACGGCGCTCCCACGCGGGGGAGCGACCGTCGGCACCGTCTCCGTCGCCGGGCCAGTCGGCCTCGCGGAGCTCGCGGGGGTCGTCGTCCATCCCGGCCAGTCTCGCACGCGGGGTCGCGGGCCGCGTGCCCGGGGGAGTGCGGGGCGGCGGGTGCGGGGCGGCGGGTGCGGGGCGGCGGGTGCGGGGCGGGAGGCGCGCCACCCCACGCGTACCGACCCGCCGCACTCATGATGTGGAGGAATGACGAAAAAGCATTACGTCACTCCTCCGCATCGTGAACGGGTGCGCGACTGACCGTGGTCGCCGGCGGCCTGGACACCCCGACGTGCGTCGCGCGCCCGCCCCGTCCACCCCGCCCCGTCCACCCCGCACCGGTAATCTGCGCGCGTGACCTCCGACGCCGACGCCGACGAACCGCCGACCGGCGCCGAGCCGCCGACGCCGCCAGGTCGCTCCGCCCTCGCGCGCAGCGTCGCGCTCGGCGGCGCGATCGGCATCGGGCTCGCGTCGATGATCGGGGCGGGCGCGTTCTTCGTGTGGGCTCCCGCGGCGGCAGCGGCCGGCGAGCTTCTCCTGCTCGCGCTGCTCATCGCCGCCATGGTCGCGACGCTCAACGCCTTCAGCTCGGCCCAGCTCGCCATGGCGCACCCCACCTCCGGAGGTGCGTACGCGTTCGGCCGCCGCTACGTCGGCCCGTGGATCGGCTTCAGCGCGGGCTGGCTCTTCGTCGTCGGCAAGACCGCCTCGGCCGCCGCGATCGCATCGGTCGCCGCCACGTACCTCGGCACCGCCCTCGGGCTCGACGCCGTCCCGACCCGCATCCTCGCCGCCGCGTTCATCGCTGTGCTCGCCGCACTCAACATGTCGGGAGTCCGCACGACCGCGCGCGTCGCGATCACGATGGTGAGCATCGTGCTCGCGGGCCTCGCGGTCTGGTTCGTCGTGACGGCGCTCACGGCGGCCCCCGACTTCGGCGGCGTCGACGGCCCCGTCGTCGGCTCGGTGGGCGACCCGGAGTCGGGCGACGGAGCCCCACCGCCCGCGCCCGAGCCGACGCTCGGAGGCCTCCTCGAGGCCGCGGCCCTCCTCTTCTTCGCCTTCGCCGGATACGCGCGCATGGCGACCCTCGGCGAAGAGGTCCGCGCGCCGCGCCGCACGCTCCCCCGCGCGATCCTCATCGCGCTCGGGGTCGTGCTCGCGCTCTACGCGGCCCTCGCGCTCGTGCTCGTCGACCGGCTCGGGGTCGACGCGCTCGCCGCGAGCAGATCACCGCTCGCCGACGCGATCGACCCGCGCTGGGCGCTGCCGATCGCGCTGCTCGCGGCGCTCGCGTGCCTCGGGTCGCTCGCGGGCATCCTCGCCGGGCTCAGCCGCACGAGCCTCGCGATGGCGCGCGAGCGCGACCTGCCCGGCCCGCTCGCGCGCATCTCGACCCGCACCGGGGCGCCCGTCGTCTCGGAGGCGCTCATCGCGCTCATCGCGATCGGCATCGCGCTCCTCCTGCAGCCCGCCCAGCTCGTCGCCGCCTCGAGCGCCGCCGTGCTCGTCTACTACGCCATCGCCCACCTCTCCGCGCTCCGCCAGCCCGCGGGCGAGCGGTGGCAACCGCGGCTCGTCGCCGGCGCCGGGCTCGTGGGGTGCCTCGTCCTCGTCGCCGCGCTGCCGGCGGCGTCGCTCCTCGGCACGGCGGGCATCCTCGTCGTCGGGCTCGTCGCCCGGGCCGTCGCCCTCCGGGTCCGCGCCGGAACGAGCGGCGCGCGCTGAGCGCGACTGGGGCAGACTGAGGGCGTGACCCGACACGCCCACCCCGGCGCGCCCGGCGCGGCGAACGGCGATCCCGACGGCCCCGGTCGGCTCGGCGACAGCGGCGACGTGCGCGCGCTCGAGCTCGCCGCCGCCGCCCTCGCGGCGAGCGCGGGCGTCGCGGGCGGCGTCACCGCCCGCGGACGGCCCGCACTCGGCGGCGCCTACCCCGTCGGCGCCTTCGCGGCCGCCGCCGTCTCCACGACCGCGCTCGCGCTCGCCGACCTCATCGACCACGACGGGCCCGTGACGGTCGACGCGGCGCTCGCGGGAGCCTGGTTCCGGGCGGCCGTGCGGCCGCGGGCCGAGCAGCCGAGCCCGTGGGACCCGCTCAGCGGCGACTACCGCGCCGTCGACGGCTGGATCCGGCTGCACATGAACGCTCCGCACCACCGGGCGGCGGCCCTCGCCGTGCTCGGCCTGGCCCCCGCCGGCGTGACGGCCGACACCGCGGCGGCGCAGCCCGACCGCGAGACCGTCGCTCGCGCCGTCGCGCCCTTCGGCTGCGACGCCCTCGAGGCCGCGGTCGTGCAGGCGGGCGGGGCGGCCGCCCGACTGCGGTCCGTCGCGGAGTGGAGCGAGCATCCCCAGGGCGTCGCCGTCGCCGCCGAGCCCCTCATCGCCGTCGAGACGACCGCGATCGCGCGGCCGGACCAGCCGTTCCCGCCCGGCGTGCCCGAGCGCCCCCTCGTCGGCGTGCGCGTGCTCGACCTGACGCGCGTGCTCGCCGGGCCCGTCGCGACGCGCACGCTCGCGATGCTCGGGGCCGATGTGCTGCGCATCGACCCGCCCGGCTGGGACGAGCCCGCCGTCGAGCCCGACATGACCCTCGGCAAGCGCTGCGCCCGCGTCGACGCGCACACCGTCGAGGGGCGCAGCGAGCTCATCGCGCTCGTCGCCGAGGCGGACGTGATCGTGCACGGCTACCGGCCGGGGGCCCTCGCCGGGCTCGGCCTCGACGACGACACCCTGCGCGCGATCCGCCCCGGGCTCGTCGAGGTCCAGCTCGACGCGTGGGGGTACTCGGGGCCGTGGGCGGGCCGGCGCGGGTTCGACTCGCTCGTCCAGCTCGCGACCGGCATCGCCGATCCCGCGACCGCGAGCGTCGCGGCCCCCGCGCCCTCCGAGGGGGATGCGCACCGCGCACCCGACGCCCCGATCGCCCTGCCCGTCCAGGCCCTCGATCACGCCACCGGGTGGCTGGCCGCGACGGCCGCCCTGCGCGCTGTCGCGCACGCCCGCCGCACGGGGGAGGGGTCGCGCAGCCGCCTGTCGCTCGCCCGCACCGCCCTCGAGCTCGAGCGCTTGCGCGACGCGCTCGGGCCCGCCGAGGCGCACGCCGAGCCGCGCGTGCCGTCGACGCCGCTCGACACCCCGTGGGGGCTCGCCGACGTGCTCGCCTCGCCGCTCGAGGTCGGGGGAGTCCGCTTGCACACCGTCCACCCGCCGCGCCACCTCGGCTCCGACGACCCGTTCTGGCTCGTCGACGAGCGGCACGACGAGGCGGAGGCCGAGCGGGTCGCTCCGCGCGGGCCGCGCGCGGTCATCATGCGGCCGACGCGCGCGATCGTGTGGGCGCTGCTGAGCGCCGCGCTCGTGTGGGCGATGCAGGGGCTGCCCGAGACGCTCGGCGCCGCGCTCCTCGCCCAGCCCGACATCGGCGCGCGCTGGTGGTCGAACCCCGGCTGGGCGGTCGGCGCCGCCGCGCAGGCGCTCGCGCTCGCGCTCGGCTGGGTCACCCTCTCGCGCCGCCTCGCGGTCGGCCCGACGCTCGCGATCACGAGCGCGCTGGGTCTCGTCGCGCACGTGGTCGGCGCGACGCTCGCCTACACCGGGTCGCTGCCGACCTCCGGCGAGGCGGCCTGGAACCTCGGGGTCGGTCTCGGCCTCGCGGTCGCCGTCTCGGGGGCGGCGCTCATCCAGCTCGCCGTCCCCGTGCTGCTCGCGCTGACCCGACCGTTCCTGGGGCGAGCGTCCGCGCGGTCGCGCGCGGTGACGCCGGGCTACGCGCGTCGCCGCGGCCGCCGGGCCCGCTGAACGCGCGGGAGCGCCTCGCCCGAGACGACGGGGGAGGCACGCCGTTCCGCTCCCCGTCGCGGTCACGTGCCACAATCGGGCGGCGGCTCCATCGCGGCGAGGGGCGCAGGACAGGAGCATCCTCATGACGTCGTCCCAGGCCATCGCACGTGGACGCATCGGACGCATCGGTCTCATGGTCGGGCGGGACCCGCGCGAGCGCGGTCGGGTGGTCACACCGCTCGAGCTTCTCTTCGATCTCGCCTTCGTCGCGGCGATCGGGGTCGCCGCCGACCAGTTCGCCCATCTGCTCACGCACGGGCACCCGGCCGAGGGCGTGTTCGGCTTCGGATTCGCGATGTTCGCGATCTCGTGGGCCTGGATCGCGTTCTCGTGGTTCGCCTCGGCGTTCGATACCGACGACTGGTTCTATCGCATCACGACGATGGTTCAGATGACCGGCGTCATCATCCTCGCGCTCGGGCTCCCCGTCTTCTTCCACTCGCTCGAGGAGGGGCAGCCGCCAGCCAACCTCGTGGTGGTCTCCGGGTACGTGGTCATGCGCGTGGCCATCGTCGTGCAGTGGCTCCGCGTCGCCCGGCAGGACCCCGAGCATCGGGCGACCGCCATCGGCATGTCCGTCACGACCCTGGTCATTCAGCTCTTCTGGGTCGCCCTGGCGATCGCCGCGCTCCCGCTGCCGCTGTTCATCGTCATCGGCGTCACGCTCACCGTGATCGAGCTGGCGGCCCCCCGCGTCATCGAGCGGCGCTCGGGCAGCACCCCGTGGCATCCGCATCATCTGGCGGAGCGGTACGGACTGTTCGCGATCATCGTTCTCGGTGAGGGGGTCTTCGGAACGATCGCCGCGGTCAACGCGCTCGTCGACGTGCAGGGCTGGAGCGGCGACGCGATCATGGTGGTCGTCGCCGGCACCGCACTCACCTTCGCCATGTGGTGGGCGTACTTCACCCTGCCATCGGGGCCCGTCCTCGCGCGGTATCGCGACCGTCTCGTCAGCTGGGGCTACGGGCACATCGTCCTCTACACCTCGATCGCCGCCGTCGGCGCCGGCCTGCACGCGGCCGCGTACTTCATCGAGGGCGAGTCCGAGCTGAGCTCGCTGCTCACGGTGGTCGCGGTCTCGCTTCCCGTGCTCGTCTTCGTGGTCGCGCTCTTCGTGCTCCACACCGCGCTCGTCGGCGAGGGCGACCCGTTCCACTGGGGCCTGTTCGCCGGAACGATCGCGCTGCTGGTGCTCGCGGTGGCCCTCGCCGCTGCGGGCGTCGCCCTGTCGATCTGCCTCGTGGTCGTCACGCTCGCGCCGATCCTCATCGTCGTGGGCGATGAGACCGTCGGGCATCGCCACCGCACGGAGCTCCTGTCGCGCGTGCTCTCCTGATCTCGGCGCGTCGTCGAGTGCCCCCCGCCGCAGCGGCGGCCGCGCGACGACGCAACCGTGAGGCTCAGTGCGCGTCCGCCGCCGAGATCTCGCTCCGGTCGCCGCTCCACAGCGTGTGGAACGTGCCCTCGCGGTCGACGCGCTCGTACGTGTGCGCGCCGAAGAAGTCGCGCTGGCCCTGCACGAGCGCGGCCGGCAGGCGGTCGGCCCGCAGCCCGTCGTAGTACGAGAGCGACGACGCGAACGTCGGGGTCGGGATGCCCGCGAGCGCGGCCCCCGAGACGACGCGCCGCCAGGAGGGCAGTGCGCCCGCGACCGCGTCGGCGAAGTACGGCGCCGTGACGAGCGCGACGAGCTCGGGGTCGTCCGCGTAGGCCTCGGTGATGCGGTTGAGGAACTGGGCGCGGATGATGCAGCCCGCACGCCAGATCTTCGCGATCTCGCCCTTCCTGATGTCCCAGTCGTACTGCTCGGCGCCGGCGACGATCGCGTCGAAGCCCTGGCTGTAGGCGATGATCTTCGAGGCGTAGAGGGCGCGGCGCACGTCCTCGACGAACGCGGCGCGGTCGCTCACCTCCCACGCGTCGACGGCGCCCGGGAGGTCGCGCGCGGCGAGGCGCTGGGCCGGCTTCGACGAGAGCGAGCGGGCGAACACGGCTTCCGCGATGCCCGACACGGGAACGCCGAGGTCGAGCGCCGACTGCACGGTCCATGCGCCGGTGCCCTTGGCGCCGGCCTGGTCGAGGATGACGTCGACGAGCGGCTTGCCGGTCGTCGCATCCACCTGCTTCAGCACCTCGGCGGTGATCTCGATGAGGTAGCTCTCGAGCTCGCCGCGGTTCCACTCGGCGAAGATCTCGGCGATCTCGGCCGGCTCGAGGCCTCCGACGCGGCGGAGCAGGTCGTACGCCTCGGCGATGAGCTGCATGTCGGCGTACTCGATGCCGTTGTGGATCATCTTGACGAAGTGGCCGGCGCCGTCGGTGCCGACGTGGGTCACGCACGGCTCGCCGTCGGCGACCGCCGCGATGGAGCGCAGGATGGGCCCGAGGGTCTCCCACGCCTCGGCCGAGCCGCCGGGCATGATCGAGGGTCCGTTGAGGGCGCCCTCCTCGCCGCCCGAGATGCCGGCGCCCACGAAGTTGATGCCCGTCGCCCGCACGGCCGCCTCGCGGCGGATGGTGTCGGTGAAGAGCGCGTTGCCGCCGTCGACGATGATGTCGCCCGGCTCGAAGACCGTCGTGAGGGCGTCGATCACGGCGTCGGTTCCGCGACCGGCCTGCACCATGATGATCGCCGTGCGCGGCTTCTGCAGCGCCGCGGCGAACTCGTCGTACGTGCTCGTCGCGATGAACCCGGCCTCGGGGTGGTCGGTGATGAGCGTCTCGGTCTTCTCGTACGAGCGGTTGAAGACGGCGACCGTGTTGCCCTCGCGGCTGGCGAGGTTGCGGGCGAGGTTCGAGCCCATCACGGCGAGTCCGACGACGCCGATGTTGGCCTGGGGCTGGGTCACGGGGTGCTCCTGAAGGGGGGTGAGGGCGCTCGGCGCCGCGGTCAGAGAGGTGGTGGCACGACCGTCTCCAGCCTATTCCCTGAACGCTCGGCGCCGGCCCGACGGCCTCCCGCCTACGGTGGAGGCATGCCCGATCGCCCCTCCCTCGTGCTCATGGGCGTCTCGGCCGCCGGCAAGACGGTCGTCGGTCGTGACGCGGCGGCCCGCGCGGGCGTCGTCTTCCTCGACGCCGACGACCTGCACCCGGCCGCCAACGTGGCCAAGATGGCGGCGGGGCATCCGCTCGACGACGCCGACCGCGCCCCCTGGCTGGATGCCGTGGGCGCGGCCCTCCGCGACCACCGCCCCTGCGTCATGGCCTGCAGCGCCCTCAAGCGCTCCTACCGCGCACGACTGCGCGAGCTCGCCCCGGGCACGCTCTTCGCGCTGCTCGACGTCCCCCGCACCGTCCTGGAGGGGCGGCTCGCGCGGCGTCAGGGCCACTACATGCCGGCGAGCCTGCTCGACTCGCAGCTCGCGACGCTCGAGAGCCCCGCGCAGGGCGAGCTCGTCACGGTGCTCGACGGCGAGCGGAGCATCCCGCAGCTGGCACAGGAGGTCGCCGACCTGCTGCCGGTGCCGGCGTCGCCCGATGTCGCGTAGACTGGCCCACTGAACTTCGGCGAGGAAGGGCGCGTGCCCTTCGTTATCGACGCGGTGGGCGAGGCGCCAGGTCTTTCCTCACGCGTGAACGCGTTCGAGTCGACACACACGACCGGGTCTCAACGGCCCACTGATCACAAGGAGTCCGGCATGTCCGAGAACACCCACCTCGCAGCGGAGGTGCGCTCGAGCTTCGGCAAGGGCGCCGCGCGCAAGATCCGTGCGACGAACAAGATCCCCGCCGTCATCTACGGCCACGGCACCGAGCCCCGCCACGTCACCCTGCCGGGTCACGAGACGGCTCTTCTGCTCCGCAAGAAGAACGTCGTGCTGACGCTCGACATCGAGGGCGACGAGCAGCTCGCGCTCGTCAAGGACGTGCAGAAGGACCCGGTGCGCCAGCTCATCGAGCACATCGACCTCATCGTCGTCCGCAAGGGCGAGAAGGTCGTCGTCGACGTGCCCGTGCACCTCGAGGGCGAGAGCTTCGCCGGCACCATCGCGATGCTCGAGCACACGACCCTCTCGGTCGAGGCCGAGGCCACGCACATCCCCGAGAGCTTCGTCGTCTCGATCGAGGGCCTCGAGGAGGGCACGCAGATCCTCGCGGGCCAGGTCGAGCTGCCCAAGGGCACGACCCTCATCACCGACCCGGAGGCGCTCGTCGTCGTCGTGTCGACCCCGCAGCTCGACACGACCTCCGACGCCGACGGCACGACCGAGGCCGAGGGCGCCGAGGGCGAGGCCGCTGAGGGCGCTGAGGGCGCCGAGGGCGAGACCGCCGAGGGCGAGTCGACCGAGGCCGCCGAGTAGGCATCATCGTCGGATTCACGAGGCGTCAGGCACCTCCGGCTGTGGCCGACGACGTCTGGCTCGTAGCCGGGCTCGGGAACCCCGGGCCCGGCTACGCCGGCAATCGGCACAACGTCGGCCAGATGGCGCTCGACGAGCTCGCGCAGCGGCTCGGCGGGAGGTTCTCGCGCCACAGGTCGACGACGATGCTCGCCGAGGTGCGGCTGCGCCCCGGCGGCCCGAAGCTCGTGCTCGTCAAGCCGCTCAGCTACATGAACACCTCCGGCGGGCCCGTCTCGAGCGCGGCCAAGTACTTCGGCATCCCGCCCGAGCGCGTCGTCGTCCTGCACGACGACCTCGATCTGCCGTTCGAGTCGATCAAGCTCAAGGCCGACGGCGGGCACGGCGGCCAGAACGGCGTGCGCGACATCATCAAGGCGCTCGGCACGCAGGAGTTCCCGCGCGTCCGCATCGGCATCGGCCGCCCGCCCGGGCGGCAGGATGCCGCCGATTACGTCCTGAAGGACTTCCCGGCCGCCGAGAGGGCGCGCCTGCCGTTCCTCCTCGGCGACGCCGCCGACGCGGTCGAGCTGCTCGTCGAGCAGGGGCTGCTCGCGGCGCAGCAGAGGTTCCACGGCCCGCGCGCCTGACCCGCAGCGCACCCGCTCCGCGCCGCCCGCCACCCGCGCAACCCTCAGCCGCCCGCGCGTACACTCACTCCAGTGAGTCTCGAGCGGTTGATCCCGGCCCTGTCGCGCGCCCGCACGCTCCAGGAGGCGCTCGAGGCCGCGAGGGTCTCGACCGATTTCTCGGTCGTCGAGGGCCTCCGCGCTCCGCTCGTGGCGAGCATCCTGACTGCTCGTGACGCCCCGCAGTGCCTGCTCGCGATCACCGCGACCGGCCGCGAGTCCGAGGGCCTCATCGACGCGCTTCGCTGCCTGCTGCCCGACGCGACGATCCTCGACCTCCCCGCGTGGGAGACCCTGCCCCACGAGCGACTGAGCCCGAGCGCCGAGACCGTCGGCCGCCGCATCCGCACCCTGCGGGCGCTCGCGCAGTGGGCGGATGCCCCCACCGGCCACCTCGTCGTCGTCGCCTCCGTGCGCGCGGCGCTGCAGCCCCTGCCCACGGGTCTCACGAGAATCGAGCCCGTCGTGCTCGCCGCAGGCGAGCGCGGGCACGAGCTCGCCCCGACGGTCGAGCGGCTCATCGACCTCGCCTACGCGCGCGTCGACATGGTCACGCGGCGCGGCGAGTTCGCGGTGCGCGGAGGCATCCTCGACGTCTTCCCGGCCGTCGCCGAGCACCCCGTCCGCATCGAGTTCTTCGGCGACGAGGTCGAGCAGCTGCGCGAGTTCTCCGTCGCCGACCAGCGCTCGCTGCCCGAGCCCGTCGCGCGCATCGAGCTGCCGCCGACGCGCGAGCTCCTGCTCACCGAGAGCGTGAAGCAGCGGGCGCGCGAGATGCAGCACGAGTTCCCGAGCCTCGCGCAGATGCTCGCGAAGATCGGCGAGGGGATCCCGGTCGAGGGCATGGAGAGCCTCGCCCCCGCGCTCGTCGACGAGCTCGTCCCCCTCACGCACTACCTCCCGGCCGGCGCGGCGGTCGCCGTCCTGAGCCCCGAGCGCGTCGCGAGCCGGGCGACGACGCTTGTCGAGACCAACCGCGAGTTCCTGTCGGCGGCGTGGCACGCGGCCACGGCCGGAGCCGAGGCGCCCATCGACCTCGACGCGGGCGACTTCCTCACCGTGAACGGCCTGCGCGCAGCATCCGGTGACCGCCCCTGGTACACGATCAGCGCGTTCGACGCCGACGACCCGGATGTCCTGCGCATCGACGCGACCGAGCCGCCGAGCTTCGCGGGCATCGCCGGGGGAGCCGTCGACCACGTCGTCGATCGCGTGCGTGACGGGTGGGCCATGGTCGTCGTCGCGGGCGGCGCGGGCCTGCTCGAGCGCGCGAGCGACGTGCTCTCCGAGCAGCAGGTCGCCGCGCGCATCGTCGACGAGCTGCCCGAGACGCTCGAGCCCGGCGTCGTGCACCTCGTGCGCGGCAGCGTCGAGCACGGCTTCGAGCTGCCCGAGCTGCGGATCGGCCTGCTGAGCGAGACCGAGTTCTACGGCCGCGCCGTCGGCTACGACTCGCGCCAGCCGAAGAAGCTCGCGAGCCGCCGCAAGAACGTCGTCGACCCGCTGCAGCTGAAGACCGGCGACTTCGTCGTGCACGCCACGCACGGCATCGGGCGCTTCCTCGAGCTCGTGCAGCGCGAGGTGTCGACGGGCGGCGGGCGCAGCGCCGTGAAGAGCACGCGCGAGTTCCTGGCTCTCGAGTACGCGCCCTCCAAGCGCGGCTACCCGGGCGACAAGCTCTACGTGCCGACCGACCAGCTCGACCTGCTGACGCGGTACGTCGGCGGCGAGGCGCCCGCGCTCAGCAAGATGGGCGGCAGCGACTGGGCGGCCGCGAAGGGCAAGGCGCGGAAGGCCGTCCGCGACATCGCCGTCGAGCTCGTGAAGCTGTACTCGGCGCGCATGTCGAGCCGCGGGCACGCGTTCGCGCCCGACACCCCGTGGCAGCGCGAGCTCGAGGAGGCGTTCCCGTACGCCGAGACCCCCGACCAGCTCACGACGATCGATGAGGTCAAGCGCGACATGGAGTCGCCCATCCCGATGGACCGCCTCCTCGCGGGCGACGTCGGCTACGGCAAGACCGAGGTCGCCGTGCGCGCCGCGTTCAAGGCCGTGCAGGGCGGCAAGCAGGTCGCGATGATCGTGCCGACGACCCTGCTCGTGAAGCAGCACATGGAGACCTTCGCCGACCGCTTCGCCGGATTCCCGGTGCACGTGCGGGCGCTCAGCCGGTTCCAGACCGACAAGGAGGCGAAGGAGACGATCGAGGGGCTCGCCCGCGGCACGGTCGACGTCGTCCTCGGAACCCACCGCATCCTGAGCCAGGGCGTCACCTTCAAGGACCTCGGCCTCGTCATCATCGACGAGGAGCAGCGCTTCGGCGTCGAGCACAAGGACGCGCTCAAGAAGCTCAAGACGAACGTCGACGTGCTCGCGATGTCGGCCACGCCCATTCCCCGCACCCTCGAGATGGCCGTGACGGGCATCCGCGAGATGTCGACCCTCGCGACGCCGCCGGAGGACCGCCACCCGATCCTGACCTTCGTCGGGCCGTACAGCGACAAGCAGGTCGCCGCGGCGATCCACCGCGAGCTGCTGCGCGAGGGCCAGGTGTTCTACGTGCACAACCGCGTCTCGAGCATCAACCGCGTCGCCGCCCACCTCGCCGAGCTCGTGCCCGAGGCGCGCATCGCCGTCGCGCACGGGCAGATGAGCGAGTCGAGCCTCGAGCAGGTCATGGTCGACTTCTGGGAGCGCCGCTTCGACGTGCTCGTCTCCACGACGATCATCGAGACCGGCCTCGACGTCGCGAACGCCAACACGCTCATCATCGACCGGGCCGACAAGTACGGGCTCAGCCAGATGCACCAGCTGCGCGGGCGCGTCGGCCGCGGCCGCGAGCGCGCGTACGCGTACTTCCTCTACGACGAGCTCAAGCCGCTCACCGACACCGCGAACGACCGCCTGCAGACCCTCGCCGCGAACACCGACCTCGGCGGCGGCATGCAGATCGCGATGAAGGATCTCGAGATCCGCGGTGCTGGCAACCTGCTCGGCGCCGAGCAGGCCGGCCACATCGCGGGCGTCGGCTTCGACCTCTACCTGCGCATGATCGGCGAGGCCGTGAGCGCCTTCCGCGGCGACGCGGCCGACGAGCAGACCGAGCTGCGGCTCGAGCTGCCGGTCGACGCGCACATCCCCGAGGAGTTCATCGAATCCGAGCGCCTGCGACTCGAGGCGTACCAGAAGCTCTCGGCGGCGGCGGGCCCCGCGAGCCCCGATGACGCGCTGGATGCCGTGCTCGACGAGCTCACCGACCGCTACGGCGACCCGCCGCAGGCGGTGCTCGCGCTCCTCGCGGTCTCTCGCCTGCGCCGCCAGGCCCAGGCTCTCGGACTCAGCGACGTCGTCGTCATGGGCTCCAACCTCCGCATCGTCGGCAAGGAGCTCCCCGATTCGCGTCAGCTGCGCCTGCAGCGCATGTACCCCGGCTCGAAGTACTTCGCGCAGCAGAAGGTCGCGACGATGCTGCTGCCGAAGGACGCGAGCGACGACGACCTCATCGCGTGGGTCGGCTCGGCGCTCACGAACCTCTACGCGGTCGAGCCCGCGCCGTCGGCCGCGCCCTCCACCTGACGATCGAGTGCGACATCGCTCCCGGTTCGCTGGGGGCGGGGGTCGCTCTCGGGAGGGCCGGGTGAGCATCATCGGGCGCGGCGCTGCGCCGCGGTTCCCCCGATGAGTCTGGAGCACCACATGATCGCCACTCGAACCCGCTCGATCATCACCGCGGCCGCGGTTCTCGGCCTGCTGAGCGCGCCCGCGGCCGCCCATGCCGCCTCGGTCAGCGACGACGGATCCTCCGGCCGCCCGCTCGCCGCCGAGCTCAGCGGCGCCAACGAGGTCGGCGCGACCCCCGGCGCCGTCGTCGGCGACCCCGACGGCATGGGCACGGCGAACGTCACGGTGAACGTCGGCCAGGGCGAGCTCTGCTACGACATCGCCTTCAGCGGCGTCGCGCCGATCTTCGGGCACGTCCACGCGGGCGGGGCCGGGGTCAACGGACCCGTCGTCATCACGCTCGCCGCGGTCGCCGGAGCCGACGGCGTCGCCGCCGGGTGCGTCGACGCGCCGCGCGAGCTGCTGCGCGACATCGTCCGCGATCCGGGCGCGTACTACGTCAACATCCACAGCGACGAGTTCCGCGCGGGCGCGATCCGCGGTCAGCTCGAGCGCTGACGCAGGTCGAGGGGTGAGGGGCGGGGCGCTTCGGCGCTCCGCCCCTCATCGCGTCTCGGGTGTCTCCGCGTCCGCGTCGGCCTCGGCAGCCGGCTCCGGCTCCGGCTCCGGTTCGCTGAGCGACAGCGCCGCGAGCGCCGGCGGGAACCGCCGAGTCCCCGGCACGCGGTGCACGTCGTACACGGCGACCGGCACGAGCACGAGCGTGCGCAGGTCGAGCAGCGCGTGCAGCACGATCGCGACGACGATGCTGCCGCTCAGCACGTACGCGGCCGTCAGCAGGAGCCCGACGACGAGCGTGCCGATCACGCCCGGAACCCCCTGGTAGGCGTGCAGCGCCGCGAACAGCAGCGCCGCGAGCCCGAACGCGCTGAGCGGCTCGCCCGTCACGACGAACAGCAGCGCCGGCAGGCACAGCCGGAACAGCAGCTCCTCGACGACCCCCGCGTTGACCGCGAGCGCCGACGCCCAGCCGAGCTCCGGGCGGTTGCGGGGCAGCAGCGCCGCGATGTCGCCGATCATCACGACGCCGCCCTCGCGGCGGGCGGAGCGCACGCCCACGATCGTGAGCGCCACGGCGAGGGCGGCGGCGAGCGCGAGGACGAGCATCCCGACCGGGCTCGAGAGCCAGCCCACGACGGCCGCGACCCACCCGACCGCGCGGGCCGCCTCGAGGACCGACCCCGTGAGCGGATGCACGACCGCGGCCAGCACGATCGCCGAGCCGCCGAACAGGAGCAGCGACTCGATCAGCCAGCGCCGCATCATCGCCCGGCGCTTCGCGCTCGAGCGGTAGCGACGGAAGCGGGAGTACTCGCGGCGGTCCTTGCGGATCGCCCGCCAGATCAGCAGCGCGACGAGCCCGACCGCGATCGCGGCCGCGATGCCGCGGCTGAGCGGGTCGTCGGGGGTGAGCACGGGGCCATCCTGACAGGGAGCGGATGATCGGCTCCCGAGCGGTCGCCTCCCAGACTGCGGTGCCAGCATGAGCCGACCGCGCGCAGCGGCCAGCAGCGTGCCGATGACGGCCCCGAACCGAGGAGCGACCCCTGAGCACTGCCGACGTCGGACTCCGCTCCTCGCGCGGGCCGATCCTGCTCTCGCTCATGGTCACCACGGGCCTCGTCGCGATCGACGCGACCATCCTCGCGACCGCCGTGCCGACCCTCGTCGCCGAGCTCGGCGGGTTCGAGCAGTTCCCGTGGCTGTTCTCGATCTACCTGCTCGCCCAGGCCGTCTCGGTGCCGATCTACGCGAAGCTCAGCGACGTCGTCGGGCGCAAGCCGATCATCCTCACCGGCATCGCGCTCTTCCTCGTCGGCTCGATCCTGTGCGGCCTCGCCTGGAGCATGCCCGCCCTCATCGCCTTCCGCGCCGTGCAGGGCCTCGGCGCCGGTGCGGTCGGCCCCATGTCGATCACGATCGCAGGCGACATCTACTCCGTCGCCGAGCGCGCCAAGGTGCAGGGCTACATCGCGAGCGTGTGGGGGGCATCCGCCGTCATCGGGCCCCTGCTGGGGGGCCTGTTCGCCGAGCTCGACGCGTGGCGCTGGATCTTCCTCGTCAACGTCCCGCTGTGCGTGCTGGCGGGGTGGATGCTCATCCGCCACTTCCACGAGACCGTCGAGCGCCGCACCCACCGGGTCGACTACCTCGGCGCCGTGCTTCTCACCGCCGCACTCGCGCTGCTCCTCGTCGGAGTGCTCGAGGGAGGCCAGTCGTGGCCGTGGCTCTCGTGGCAGAGCGCGCTCGCGTTCGGAGGGGGCGGGGCGCTGCTCGTCGCGTTCGGCCTCGCCGAGCGGCGCGCATCCGAGCCCATCCTGCCGATGTGGGTATTCTCGCGGCGGCTGCTGCTCACCACGACGCTCGTGTCGACGGGCATCGGCGCGGTGCTGTTCGGGCTCACCTCGTACGTGCCCACCTACCTCGAGGGCTCGCTCGGGGTCTCGCCGCTCATCGCCGGTCTCGCGCTCGGCGCCCTCACGATCGGCTGGCCCATCTCGGCCGCGCAGTCGGGGCGGCTCTACCTGACGGTCGGATTCCGGAACACGGTGCTCATCGGCATGGTGCTCGTGATCGCGGGGCCCGTCGTGCTCGCCGCCACGGCCGGGGTGCCGTCGGTCGCCGTCGTCGCGGTCGCGTGCTTCGTCAGCGGCCTCGGCATGGGGCTCGTCGCCACGCCCTCGCTCATCGCCGCGCAGTCGAGCGTGCCCTGGAACGAGCGCGGAGTGGTCACCGGCACCAATCTCTTCGCCCGCTCGATCGGCAGCGCCGTCGGCGTCGCCATCTTCGGAGCCATCGCCAACGGCATCATCGGCCGCGAGGGCGCTCCGGCGGGGGAGGGCGTGAGCGCGGAGGCGATCATCGCGGCGTCGTCGGCCGTCTTCGCCGCGACGCTCGTCGCCGCCGTCGTCACCCTCGTCGCGGCGTCCACGATGCCGCGCACGCCCGCGCCGAAGGGCGACGAAGCGCACGCCGCGCCCGACCGCGCGGCCGCGGACGCTGCCGCGCCCGCCTGAGCTGCACCCGCCGAACTGGGTGGGCCGGCCCACCCCGCGCGCGCCCTGACGACCAAATGAAGGGCGGCGACACCTCGGCATCGGAGTGTCGCGGCGACACGCCGGGTGCGCCGCCGCGTCGTCCTGCATTTGGTCTCGAGAGCCGCGAGGGGGCCGGGGAGTGGCGAGCCGATGCCAGGATGACGGCATGAGTTCGCCGACCCCCGCCGCCTCCGCCGCGCCCCCGGCCGGCACCCCGGTCGAGCCGCACCCCGCGCTCGACGCGCTCATCGGCGTGATGGCGCGGCTGCGCGCCCCCGGCGGCTGCGCGTGGGATGCCGAGCAGACCCACGAGAGCCTCACGAAGTACCTCATCGAGGAGGCGCACGAGCTCATCGAGGCGATCGAGCACGGATCCCGCGACGACCTGCTCGAGGAGCTCGGCGACGTGCTCTACCAGGTGCTCTTCCACGCCGACATCGCCGCCGCCGACTCCGACGCGCCCTTCACGATCGAGGATGTCGCCGCCCGCAGCATGCTCAAGATGGTCGGCCGCCACCCGCACGTCTTCGCCGACGTCGTCGCCGACACCGCCGACGAGGTCTCCGCCAACTGGGAGACGTGGAAGGCCGCCGAGAAGCCCAACCGCACGAGCGTGCTCGACGGGCTGCCGGGCGGACTGCCGGCGCTCGTGCGCGCCGACAAGGTGCTGAGCAAGGGCGGCGCGCTCGGCGTCGCGCCGCAGACTGCGGGGCGCGAGCGCCCTGACCTCGCCGACGAGCGGGCCCTGGGCGAGGAGCTCCTCCACCTGGTCGCGGTCGCCCGCGAGCGGGGGTGGGATGCCGAGCGCGCCCTCCGCACGGCGACGCGCGATCTGGAGGCGGGCATCCGCGCCGCCGAGTCGACGGCCGCGACCGCGACGGTGTCCGGCGAGGAATCGTCGCCATAGGCGAGTCCTCCTCGACACCGGGTGCCGTGAGTGCTTGACTCACCCCCATGACCACCCAACCCGCGATCGCGGTCGAGGGCGTCGCGCGCAGCTTCGGCGACGTGCACGCCGTGCGCGACGTGACCTTCGAGGCGCGAGCGGGCGCCGTGACGGCCCTCATCGGGCCCAACGGCTCCGGCAAGACGACGCTGCTGCTCATGCTCGCGACCCTCCTCGAGCCCGATCGCGGCTCGATCCGCATCGAGGGCCACGACCCGATCTCCGACCCCCGCGCCGTGCGGCGCGTCATGGGGTGGATGCCCGACGTGCTCGGTTCCTGGGCCACGCTGACCGTGCGCCAGACCCTCGAGACCACCGCGCGCCTGTACGAGATCGAGGCCGCGCAGGCCCGCGTCCGCGCATCCGAGCTCATCGATCTGGTGGGCCTGGAGGCGCTCGCCGACCAGCCGACGCGCGTGCTGAGCCGCGGGCAGAAGCAGCGCCTGAGCCTCGCGCGGGCCCTCGCGCACCGCCCGAGCGTGCTGCTGCTCGACGAGCCCGCGTCGGGCCTCGACCCGGCCGCGCGCATCGACCTCCGCGTCCTCGTGCGGCGGCTCGCGAGCGAGGGCGCGGCGATCCTCGTCTCGAGCCACGTGCTCGCCGAGCTCGACGAGATGGCCGACGAGGCCGTGTACATCGACGCCGGCGTCACCGCGTCGCGCGCGAGCGTCGAGGCGAGCCGCGCGACGGTGCGCGACTGGCGCATCCGCGCGCTCGACCCCGCCGCCCTGACCGCGGCGCTCGCCGAGTTGGGAATCCCCAGTTCCGGCGCCGACCATCTGGGCGTGCTCGTGCCCGTCGCGGGCGAGCCGGAGGCCGCGGCCCTGCTGGCCCGGCTCACGGCGCACGGCGTCGGCATCAGCGCGTTCGGGCCCGCGGTCGGCGACCTCGAGCACACCTTCCTCGACCTCGCGAAGGGCGGCCGCTCGTGAACCGCTGGATCATCGGCCTCGGCACGATCGCGAGCCTCGAGCTGCGCCAGCGCGTCCGCTCGGTCGCGTGGATCGTCCTGCTCAGCGTCGTCTTCGTCGTGGTCGGCGTCGTCACGCTCCTGCTGTGGCTCGCGCTCACGCAGTTCGGCGCAGGCAGCCTCGACAACGCGGCGATCTACTCGAGCATCATCTTCTTCGTGCTGCTCGTCGGCACGCTCGTCACGCCGGCGGTCTCGGGCGGTGCGATCAACGCCGAGCGCGACGCCGGCACTCTCGCGACCACGCAGGTGACGCTCGTCAGCGCGGGGCAGATCGTGCTCGGGAAGTTCCTCGCCGCCTGGACGATCGCCCTGACGTTCCTGGCGGCGAGCCTCCCGTTCATCGTCCTCGCGGTCGTCCTCGGCGGGGTGCCGTTCCTGACGATGCTCACCTCGCTCGGCGTGCTCGTGCTCGAGCTCGGCGTCGTCGCGGCGGTCGGCGTCGGTCTGTCGGGCCTGCAGACCCGCGCGCTGTTCTCGGTCGTCACGACCTACCTCGTCGTCGCTGCACTCAGCATCGGCACGCTCATCGCGTTCGGGCTCGGCGGCCTCGTCAACCAGACCGAGGTGCGCAACGTCTACATCGGGCTCGACTACTCGGGCGAGATCGACCCCGAGACGGGCATCCCCGAGGAGATCCGCTGCCTCGAGCCGGAGGTCACCACCTACCAGTCGCCGCGCTTCGACCGGGTGTGGTGGCTGCTCGCCGCGAACCCCTACATCGTGCTCGCCGACGCCTCGCCGACGACGTTCGACAGCAACGGCAACCCGGAGGACCTCTTCGGCGGCATCGGGCTCGGCATCCGTCAGGCGCAGATCGCGCCGGACGCCGAGACCGTCTACGACGAGTGCGAGAGCGCCCGCAACGGCTTCCAGGATCCGTACGACTACCCGACGCCGGAGGAGATCTACGCCTCCACGGTGCCGAGCTGGTTCGTGGGTCTGCTGATCCACGCCGGTCTCGCGGCACTCGCGCTGTGGGGCGCGGTCGCCCGCACGCGGACGCCCTCCCGACGTCTGCCGAAGGGCGCGCGCGTCGCGTGAGGCTCCAGGCGGAGCATCCGCCGCTCGCCGGGACCCCGCCGCGCGCTCTGACAGAATCGAGGCATGGCCAGCCCGGTGACCCCGCCCCGCGGGATGCGCGACTTCCTGCCCGGTGACAAGGCCCGCCGCGAGCACGTGCTCGCGCGGATCCGCGGGGTCTACCGCGCGCACGGCTTCGACGAGATCGAGACCCCTGTGATGGAGGACGCCGCGCGCCTGCATGCGGGCCTCGGCGGCGACAACGAGAAGCTCGCCTTCGCGGTCATGAGGCGGGCGCTGACGACGGATGACCTGCGCTCCGCCGCGACCGCGCTCGACCTCGCCGACCTCGGCCTGCGGTTCGACCTCACGGTGCCGCTCGCGCGCTTCTACGCGAGCAACCGCGGACAGCTGCCCGGCGTCTTCCGGGCCATCCAGATCGCGCCCGTCTGGCGCGCGGAGCGCCCGCAGAAGGGCCGGTTCCGCCAGTTCGTCCAGTGCGACATCGACATCATCGGCGAGCCGGGAGTCATCGCCGAGATCGAGCTCATCGCGGCGACGTCGAGCGCGCTCGACGCCCTCGGGATCCCCGGCTGCAGCATCCGCATCAACGACCGCCGGTTGCTCACGAGCATGCTCACGGTGCTCGGCTTCGCCCCCGAGAGCCACGCCGAGGTGCTCATCACGCTCGACAAGCTCGACAAGATCGGCACGGCCGGCGTGCTCGCCGAGCTGCGCGAGCGCGGCCACGCGACCGACGCGATCGAGGCCCTCGCCGCGGTTCCGGCGTTCGCCGCGTTCGGGGCGGAGGCGGCGTCCGCCGCCGACGGCTCGGGGGAGCGCCGCGCGCCCGCCGCCGGCGGCGCCCTCACCGCCGAGAGCATCGCCTCGCTCCTCCCGGCCGGCGTCGACGAGGCGGCCCTGACCGACCTGGCCGCGATCGCCGCGGGCCTCGGCGACGCGGTGCCGCTCGTCTTCGACCCCTTCCTCGTGCGCGGCATGGGCTACTACACGGGCCCGATCTTCGAGGTCGCTCACCCCGAGCTCGGCTACTCGCTCGGCGGCGGCGGGCGCTACGACGGCATGATCGGCCGCTTCCTCGGCAGCGACGTGCCCGCGACGGGCTTCTCGCTCGGCTTCGAGCGGCTCATCGACCTCGTCGAGCTGCCCGAGGGCGACGGCGACGGCGACGCGGCCCTCGTCTACGACCGCGACGTGAGCGCCGCCGACCTCATGGCGCTGAAGTCGACGCTCGTCGCCGAGGGCGCCCGCGTGCGCCTCGTGAAGCGCCCGAAGAACATGAGGACGGCGCTCGACCAGCTCGCCGCCGACGGCTTCGCCCGGTTCGCGACGGTCAGCGCGAGCACCGGGGCGGATGCCTCGGCTCTCGACTGGCGGCCGCTCGAGCGCAGCGCCTGAGGCGACCGGGGCCGCGTTCCTCGCGGCGAGTAGGATTCCCTGCGGACGACCACCACCGTCGCGTCCGCACCCCCACTGGTTAGGAGACCCATTCGTGGCAGCTATCGAGGCCGTTGGAGCCCGTGAAATCCTCGACTCGCGAGGCAACCCGACCGTCGAGGTCGAGGTCCTGCTCGACGACGGAACCGTCTCGCGCGCGGCCGTGCCCTCGGGTGCGTCGACCGGTGCGTTCGAGGCCTACGAGCTGCGCGACGGCGACAAGGGCCGCTACCTGGGCAAGGGCGTGCTGAAGGCCGTCGACGCCGTCATCGACGTGCTCGGCCCGGCGATCGAGGGCCTCGAGGCCAGCGACCAGCGCCTGATCGACGGCGAGCTGCGCGCCGTCGACGGCACCGAGAACAAGTCCAAGCTCGGCGCGAACGCCATCCTCGGCGTCTCGCTCGCGGTCGCGAAGGCCGCCGCCGACTCGGCCGACCTGCCGCTCTTCCGCTACCTCGGCGGCCCCAACGCCCACGTGCTGCCGGTGCCGATGATGAACGTCATCAACGGCGGCGCGCACGCCGACACCGGGGTCGACGTGCAGGAGTTCATGATCCTCCCGATCGGCGCCGAGAGCTTCACCGAGGCCCTGCGCTGGGGCGCCGAGACGTACCACGCGCTCAAGGGCGAGCTCAAGGCCGGGGGCTTCGCCACGGGCCTCGGCGACGAGGGCGGCTTCGCCCCCGACCTCGCGGGCACGACCGCCGCGCTCGACTTCCTGCTCGCCGCGATCGAGAAGGCCGGCTTCACGCCGGGCACCGACATCGCGCTCGGCCTCGACGTCGCCGCGACCGAGTTCTACCGCGACGGCGCGTACCACTTCGAGGGCTCGCAGCGCTCGGCGACCGAGCTCGCCGCGTTCTGGGCCGACCTCGTCAAGAACTACCCGCTCGTCACGATCGAGGACCCGATGTCGGAGGACGACTGGGACGGCTGGGCCGCGCTCACGACCGAGATCGGCGGCGCCGTGCAGATCGTCGGCGACGACCTCTTCGTCACCAACCCCACGCGCCTCGCCGACGGCATCGCGCGCGGCACGGCGAACTCGCTGCTCGTGAAGGTCAACCAGATCGGCTCGCTCACCGAGACGCTCGACGCGGTCTCCCTCGCGCAGCGCAGCGGCTACACGGCCGTGCTCTCGCACCGCTCGGGCGAGACGGAGGACACCACGATCGCCGACCTCGCCGTCGCCACCAACTGCGGGCAGATCAAGACCGGTGCGCCCGCCCGCAGCGAGCGCGTGGCGAAGTACAACCAGCTGCTCCGCATCGAGGAGGAGCTGGGCGACGCCGCCGTGTACGCGGCGCGGACCGCCTTCCCGCGCTTCCGCGGCTAGTCCGTCCGCCGCGTCAGCGCTCCGGGGCCCGCCCTCTCCCTCCCGGGAGGAGGCGGGCCCCTCGCGTAGGCTGGAGGCATGGCCGGCCGCTCGCGACACCTCCCCGTCGAGCTGCCCGCCGACGCTCCGGCCTCCACCCCGTGGTTCCGCAATCTCGAGATCTCGGGCTTCACCGTCACGGTGCTCGTGCTCATCATCGGCGCCCTCGTCGTGCTCGCCCCGTCCCTGCGCATCCTCGTCGAGCAGCAGCAGGAGATCGCGGCGCTCGAGGCCCGCGTCGCCGAGCAGGAGCGCGCCGTCGAGGGTCTCTCCTCCGAGATCGACCGGTGGTCCGACCCCGCCTACATCGAGTCGCAGGCCCGCGACCGCCTCCTCTACGTCAAGCCCGGCGACATCAGCTACCTCGTGATCGACGACGGCGCGACGATCGACGTGGGCCCCGTGCAGCCGGTGAGCGACGAGATCCAGCGCACCCGCATCGACTGGAGCCGCGCCGTGCTCTCCTCCGTCCTCACCGCCGCCCTCACCGACCTCCCGGCCGTCGAGCTCGTCGGCCCCGAGATCGAGACCCCGCCCGCGACGGAGCCCGCCCCGTGAGCCGTCCGCCCTTCGACCCCGCGAGCGAGCGGGATGTCCGGATCGTCTCCGCGCAGCTGGGCCGGCCCGCGCGCGATGTCATCGGCATCCCCGCCCGCTGCGTCTGCGGCGCTCCGACGGTCGTCGCGACCGCCCCGCGGCTCGAGAGCGGCACGCCCTTCCCGACCCTGTACTACCTGACGCACCCGGCCGCGACCGCCTCCGCCTCGCGGCTCGAGGCGAGCGGCGTCATGGCCGAGTACCAGGCCGAGCTCGCCGACGACCCTGCGCTCGCCGCGGCCTACGCCCGCGCCCACGAGAGCTACCTCGCCGATCGCGCGACCTTCGGCGACGTCGACGAGATCGCGGGCATCAGCGCCGGCGGCATGCCGACGCGCGTGAAGTGCCTGCACGCCCTCATCGGCCACAGCCTGTCGGTCGGCCCCGGCATCAACCCGATCGGGGATCGCGCTCTAGCCGAGTGCGACTGGAGTCCCGAGGTGTGCGCGTGCGCCCCCGACCAGCGCGGCTCGTAGCGGCCGCGCTCCTCCTCGCCGCGATCGCCGGCGCGGCGCCCGCGGTGCCCGCCTCCGTCGCCGTCGCGGCCCCGGGCATCCTCGCCGCCGACGCCGTCCGCGACCGGCAGTACTGGCTCGACGAGTACGGGATCCGCGCGGCGTGGGCCGTGACGCGCGGGGCGGGCGTCACGATCGCGATCATCGACTCGGGGGTGGATGCGACGCATCCCGATCTGCGCGGAGCCGTCGTCGACGGCATCGACCTCTCCGGCGTCGGCTCGTCCGACGGCACGCGGCCGGTCGGAAGCGATGCTCCCGATCACGGCACGATGGTCGCCTCGCTCGCCGCCGGCCGGGGGAGCGCGCCCGGCGACGGGGTCATCGGCGCGGCCCCCGAGGCGAGCCTCCTCAGCGCCTCGCTCGCGTTCGGCCCCGAGCAGCGCGACGGCGACGCCCAGGTCGCCGAGGCCGTGCGCTGGGCCGTCGACGCGGGCGCCGACGTCATCTCGCTCTCGCTCACCCGCAACACGCTGTCATGGCCGGAGAGCTGGGACGACGCGTTCGGGTACGCCGAGGCCAACGACGTCGTCGTCATCGCCGCGGCCGGCAACCGCGGCAGCGGCACCGAGCAGGTCGGCGCGCCCGCGACCATCCCCGGCGTCGTCGCCGTCGGGGGAGTCGACCGGCGCGGTGTCGCGAGCGACACGGCGAGCGCGCAGGGCATCTCGATCGCCGTCATGGCTCCGAGCGAGCAGCTCGTCGGCGCCGTGCCCGGGGGCGGCCACGTCATCTGGCAGGGCACGAGCGGCGCGGCGCCCATCGTCGCCGGCATCGCCGCGCTCATCCGCTCGGCGCACCCCGAGGCGACCGCCGCCGACGTCGTCGCGCGCCTCATCGGCACCGCCAGACCCGTCACCGCGACCGTGCCGGACCCCCTGTACGGCTACGGGCTCGTGGATGCGGCCGCCGCCGTGCGCGCCGACCTCCCTCCCGTCGCCGAGAACCCCCTCGGCAGCCTCGCGGAGTGGATCTCGCTCAACCGACGGGCCGACGCCGAGGTGCGGAGCGTGCGCGTCGAGAGCGCGCGCGAGGCGGTCGGGCGCGCCGGGCATCCCGGACTGGGTAGGATCGGTGAGGCAGTGCGCCCCGTCGTGGCGGCCATCGCCCCCCTCGCAACCGTCGGGGCAGCCGTGCTCGGCGGCTCGCTCCTCGTCATCGCGGCCGTCTCGATCGGCGCCGCGCGATTCGTCAGGCGTGCTCGCTCGGGGTAGATTGTCCGGGTCCCTCACCACAAGGAGATCGTTCCCCCGTGCCCAGAATCCTGATCGTCGGTGGCGGTTACGCCGGTTTCTACACCGCACTGAAGCTTCAGAAGTGGCTCCGCCCGGGTGAGGCCGAGGTCGTCGTCGTCGACCCGCTCCCCTACATGACCTACCAGCCCTTCCTGCCGGAGGTCGCCGCCGGTCAGATCGAGCCGCGGCACGCGGTCGTCTCGCTGCGCCGCCACCTCGACAGGACGCGCATCATCACGGCCAAGGTCACGGGCATCGACCACGCCGCGAAGACCGCGACCATCACGCCCGAGGCGGGTGAGCCCTGGCAGCTCGAGTACGACCACATCGTCGTCACCGCGGGCTCCGTGTCGCGCACGTTCCCCATCCCGGGCGTCGCCGACGAGGCCATCGGCATGAAGGCGATCGAGGAGGCCGTCGCCGTGCGCGACCGCCTCATCGACAACTTCGCCCGCGCCGCGCTCCTGCCGGCCGGCCCCGAGCGCGACCGCCTGCTCACGGTCGTCGTCGTCGGCGGCGGCTTCGCCGGCATCGAGACCTTCGCCGAGCTGCGCAGCCTCGCGAGCTCGCTGCTGAAGGAGTACCCGCAGCTCTCGATCGACGACACCCACTTCCACCTCATCGAGGCGATGGGCCGCATCATGCCCGAGGTGTCGCTCGAGACGAGCCAGTGGGTGCTCAAGAACCTCGCGCAGCGCGACGCGATCGTGCACCTCGACACCCAGCTCACGAGCGCCGTCGACGGCGTCATCGAGCTGTCGACGGGCGAGAGCTTCCAGAGCGACCTCATCATCTGGACGGCCGGCGTGATGGCGAACCCCGTCGTTCGCTCGACCGACCTGCCCGTCGAGGAGCGCGGCCGCATCCGCGCCCGTGCCGACCTCCGCGTCGTCGACGAGAGCGGTGCCGTCGTCGAGGGCGCCTGGACGGCCGGCGACGTCTCGGCCGTTCCCGACCTCACCGGCGGCGGCGTGGGCGGCTTCTGCGTGCCCAACGCCCAGCACGCCGTGCGCCAGGGCAAGCGCCTGGCGAAGAACCTCGTCGCGGTCCTGCGCGGGGAGGAGCCCCAGGACTACGTGCACAAGAACCTCGGCGCGGTCGCGGGCCTCGGCCTCGGCCACGGCGTCTTCCAGTCGGGCAGGATCGCGATCAAGGGCTTCCCGGCGTGGGTCGCGCACCGCGGCTACCACGGCCTCGCGATCCCGATGTGGGAGCGCAAGATCCGCGTGTTCAGCGGCTGGCTCTGGAACCTCCTCCTCGGCCGCGACAACGTCACGCTCGCCGCGCGCGAGGAGCCGCAGGAGTACTTCCAGGCCTTCGCCACGCGCCCGAAGGCGTAGCAGCGCACCGCAGAGCTGTCGGGGGCGGGTGCTCGTCCTAGGCTGATCGGTGCGCCCCGGTAGCCCAACCGGCAGAGGCATCCGACTTAAAATCGGACCAGTCTGGGTTCGAACCCCAGCCGGGGCACGCACGGGGGATCACGCGAGGGCGGGCTCGACCCAGCGCACCCACAGGGTCGTGCCGACGAGCACGGCGCCGATGCCCGCGGCGGCGAGCCCGAGCCCGACGATCGGGAAGCTCGCGCCGGAGGCGAGGATCGCGCCCGTCACGGTTGCCACGGCGAGCGACGCGACGCCCCACGTCGTGCGGGAGATCTGGAACACCGCCCGGCCGGGGAATGAGCCGACGGGGAGCAGCATGAGCAGCAGCGAGCCGAGCCCGCCGAGCGCGACCGTGGCGGCGGTCTCGGCCGCGAAGCTCACCCAGAACCCGGTGCTCGGGGTCAGCAGGTCGTGGGTCGCCCAGGCGGCGAGCGCGAGCGCGGCGACAGCGACGAGCTGCAGCACGGCGAGCCCCACGCGCACTCGGAACCGTGCGACGCCCACGACGCTCGCCGCCACGAGCACCCCGATGAGGATGGCCGGTCGCAGCTCGGCCACGCGCGAGAGCAGCGCCGCCCCGATCGCCGCGGCGAGGATGCCCGGCAGGAGCTGCGTGACGACCGGCACCCGCGCCGCTCGCCGGATGACGCCGGCCGGCAGCAGCACCCCGACGGCCGCGAGCACGAGCAGGCCGAGCCCGATGGCCGCGGTCAGGCGGAGGTAGCGCACCTCCAGGTCGAGACCGCCGCCGACCGCGGCGACGACGGCGGCCCCGGCGAAGACGCCGACGGCCGTGAGCGCGGGCGAGACCACGGGGTCGTCGGCGCTGAGCACCGTTCCGCGGTTGCGGCCAGTGAGGCGGGGCATCGCCAGGCGGATGCGCGGCGCGGCCCGCGTCGCGAACCAGCGCAGCGGCAGCGCGATGAGCGCGAGGTAGCCGAGCGCGAAGAGGGGGGCGATGGCGAGTCCTCCGCGCTCGAGGATCTGCGCCGCGGTCGGCAGGGTTCCGCCGAACCCGGTCGGCGTCCCCCAGTTGGAGGAGGGCGCGTCGCTCGACGACCCGGGCAGGGGCGGCGCGGCGGGGGGCGCTCCGGCGTCGCCGCCCGGATCGCCCGGGCCGCCGGGATCTCCGCTCGCGTCGTCGGGTCCCTCGGCGGATCCGCCCGATCCGCCGTCGTCCCCGGGCGTCGCGGGCGCGCCCGGCTCGGCGTCCCCGCCCGGCGCGTCGGTCCCCTCGTCACCGGGAGCGGCCCCGTCGGTTCCGCCCGGCGACGGCTCGTCGGGCACGGGGCTCGCGCCGCCGGGCACCGCCCACTCGACCCGCACGCCCGTGCTCGCCGAGCTGAAGTTGCCGGCCGGGTCGCGCTGCAGCGCCCGGAGCTCGCGCACCCCGGGCGCGGGGAGGCGCGCCTCGCACGCCCAGAGCTCGCCGGGGTCGACGGTCGTCGCGCACACCATCTCCCCGTCGACGTAGAGCTGGAGCGTCGCGCCGGGCTCACCGGCGCCCTCGGCGCGGACGTTCGCGGTGGCCGTCCGCGTTCCCGTCCGCGGGACGTCGATGGTCGGAGCCGCCGGCACATCGCGGTCGACCGTCGCGACGGTCGCCGCCGACCAGCCGGACGGCTCCGGCCCGATCTCGGCGAGCGACTGCCGGGCGCTCGTGCGGTACTGCCCGCTCGGCACCGTCACGATGCACGACCAGTATCCGTCCGGCAGCGCGGCCGGGCAGTCGTGCACGATCGAGCCCCGCGGCCCGATCGTGCGTACCTCGATCGCCGCCCCGGGCGCCGCCGTGCCGGTGAAGCGCCCGGCCGTGAGCAGCGTCCCGCCGCCCCCGTCGATGCGCGGAGGGCCGAGCACCCGCACCGGCAGGGGCCCGAACTCCTCCGTCGTGCCGTCGTCGAGCGTCTCGACGCCCGCGAGCTCGATGACGCCGTCGGGCAGATCGACGCCCTCGCAGCGCCAGACGGTCGAGGCGTCGGCGACGATGCAGACGACGGGGCCGCCGACGACGGCGACGCGCACGCCGCTGCCGGCATCCTTCGTGCCCGCGACGGTCACGCGATCGCTGCCCACGAATCCGCCCGACGGCTCCGCGAAGGATGCCGCCGCGGCGGCCGGCGACGCCGGCAGCGCGATCGAGGCGAGGGCCGCGATCGCGGCGAGGGCGATGACGAGGGCGCGGGTCGCACCGCGGCGCCGCGCGGGGCGGTGCGGGTGCGCGCGCATGCCGCCTCCTCGGGCCGATGGTGCTCGGTCGTCGTGCGGGGGAGGTGCTGCCCTCCCGCCGCTCGACATTCTTCCAGGTGCGTGCTGAGCGATCGTCGCGATCCGGGCGGATCCATAGCCGGGGTCGAGCGGGCCACCTGTCGGCGGGTCGGCGGCGGCCCTAAGCTGTGCCGCATGGAAATCCTCATCCTCGTCGGAGTGGTCGTCCTGCTCGCGGTCATCGTGGGCATCTACCTCTGGGCGACGTACAACTCGCTCGTCACGCTGAACGTCCGCGTCGACGAGGCATGGAGCGACATCACGGTGCAGCTCAAGCGCCGCGCCGACCTCCTGCCGAACCTCATCGAGGCCGTCAAGGGCTACGCGGCCCACGAGAAGCAGGTGTTCGAGAGCGTCACGCGCGCCCGGGCCGAGACGCTCAGCGCGCAGGGCCCCGCCGATGCCGCCGTCGCCGAGGGGCACATGCAGCAGGCGCTCAAGAGCATCTTCGCCGTCGCCGAGGCCTACCCGCAGCTGCAGGCGAGCCAGAACTTCCTCCAGCTCCAGGGCGAGCTCGTCGACACGGAGGACAAGGTGCAGGCCGCCCGCCGCTTCTACAACGGCGGCGTGCGCGAGCTCAACGTCAAGATCAAGCAGTTCCCGAACACCCTGTTCGCGCGCCGCCTGGGCTTCCACGAACGCGACTTCTTCGAGGTCTCCGACGCCGCTGCGATCGCCGAGCCGCCGCGCGTCCAGTTCTGACCCCGCCCCGAGCATCCTGACCCCGACCCCGCCCGAGGAGGGCTGACGTGTATCGCGCGATCGCCGCGAACAAGCGCAACACCATCGTCATCATGCTCGTGTTCCTGGTGCTCATCGGGCTGCTCGGTCTCGTCGCCGACTACCTCTACGGGGGCGGCTACAGCATCTTCATCGGCACCCTCATCGGCGCAGCGGCTTACACCGCCTTCCAGTACTTCGCGGCGGGCAGGCAGGCGCTCTCCATGGCGGGTGCGCGCCCGATCGAGAAGGCCGATAACCCGCGGCTGTACCGCATCGTCGAGAACCTCGCCATCTCCGAGGGGATGCCCATGCCGAAGGTCTACCTCGTGGAGGATCCGGCCCCGAACGCCTTCGCGACCGGCCGCGACCCCGAGCACGCGAGCGTCGCCGCGACGACCGGGCTCCTCGAGATCATGACCGACCGCGAGCTCACCGGTGTCATGGCGCACGAGCTCGGGCACGTGAAGAACTACGACATCCGCGTCTCGACGATCGTGTTCGGGCTCACCGTCGCCGTCGGCCTCATCGCCGACATCCTCGCCCGCATGGCCTTCTTCGGCGGCAACCGCAACAACAACGGCGGCAACCCGATCGTGCTCGTCTTCGGCCTCGTCGCGATGCTCGTCGCCCCGCTCGTCGCCGCGATGATCCAGGCGGCGGTCTCCCGGCAGCGCGAGTACCTCGCCGACGCGACCGGCGCCCTCACGACGCGCGACCCGGAGGGTCTCGCGAGCGCGCTGCAGAAGCTCGGCGACTACGCCCGCCCGATGCGTCGCCAGAACTCGACCATGGCGCACCTCTGGATGAACGACCCCATGAAGCCCGGCGTCATGGACCGCATGTTCCAGACGCACCCGCCGATCCCCGACCGGGTCAAGCGCCTGCTGGAGAACTCGGCGCGCTTCTAGCGGAGGCGCTGGCTCCGCCGCCGGCTCCCGCCCGCGCTCGCGAGTGAGCCCGTTCGTCGCATCTGAGCCCGAATTTTCGGGCGCATTCGCGACGAATGGGCTCAGGTGCGCGAGTGCGGCGGTTCTGCGGCGGCCGCGGCCTCAGCCGCGGTCGAGGGCCGCGCGCACGGCGGCCGTCGCGTCGCCGCGGTCGGCGACCACGACATCCCCCAGCCCCTGCCACGCGGCGGCCGCCCGCAGGGCCGGCGCGACGCGCTCGGCCATCGCCCCCGCGTCGGCGCCCTCCTCGGCCCACGCCGACTGGACGCGCAGCACGCCCGCCGCGCGGTCGCTCTTGAGGTCGATGCGGCCCGGGAGCGCGTCGTCGACGAGCACGGGCAGCGAGTAGTAGCCGTACACGCGCTTCGGAGCGGGCGTGTAGATCTCGATGCGGTAGTGGAAGCCGAAGATCCGCAGCGCGCGGTCGCGGTTCCAGACCACGGGATCGAAGGGCGACAGCAGCGCCGTCGCGTCGATGCGACGGGGGATGCGCGTGCCCGGCACCCGGAACGCCGGCAGCGACCTGCCGCCCCGCTCCCACCCCTCGACCGCGACCTTCTCGACGTCGCCGGCCTCCACGAGCTCGCGGAGCGCGGCCTGCGTCGGAGCGATCTTCAGCCGGTGGTAGTCGGCGATGTCGCCGACGGTGCCGACGCCGAGGGCGCGCACGCCGCGCAGCACGAGCTCGCGCACCGCATCGGCCTTCGGCACGGCGACCTCGTGCAGCTCGGCGAGGCCGACGTGCTCGGGCAGGGCGTAGACGCGCGAGAAGCCGCGGCGACCGCCGCTCACGACGTCGCCGAAGGCGAAGAGGTACTCGAGCCCGTTCTTGACGTCCGACCAGCCCCACCAGGGCCCGCGCCGCCCGGTGGCGTCGTGCTCGACCTCGGCGACCGTCAGCGGGCCCTTGTCGGCGAGCTCGGCGCGCAGCCACGCCATGAGCGCGGCGTTCTCGCCGACCCACGGCACCTTCCGCGTGAAGCGCTCGCGCAGCTCGCCGCGCTTCCAGTGCCAGAGCGGCCAGTCCTCCCGACGGATGACCGCCGCCTCGTGCGCCCAGTACTCGGTGTAGCGGCCGCCGTGGGCGAACAGCAGCCGGTCGAGGACGGCGCGGTCGTAGGCGCCGAGCCGTGCGAGCAGGGGCAGGTAGTGCGAGCGCGCGAACACCGACACCGAGTCGAGCTGGAGCACCTGCAGGCGGTCGACCGCGGCCGTCAGCTGCCGAGACCCGACGGCGGCGGGATGCGCGCGGTCGAAGCCCTGCGCGGCGAGGGCGAGGCGGCGCGCGGCGGCGGCGGAGAGGCGATCCACGCCGCCACGCTAGCGGCTCGCACCGACACCGGCGGAGCGCGCCGGCGATCGGTGAGGCACCCTCGTCCACCGATGATTGGCCCGCCGTTCACCCGCCGGGGGCCGCCCGGTCACGGGGCCTTCGTACGGTTCGACCAGTCGCGGTTCCCCGTGCTCGTCAGCCCTCGAGCCGCCGCGACGCACCCACGGAGGAAACACAGTGATCCGTTCTCGCACTCTCGCCGGCGCCGCCCTGCTCGCCGCGACCGCGATCAGCCTGTCGGCGTGCGCCGTCGACGCCGAGCCCGTCTCCGACGTCGACGCCGCCGGCGCGACGAGCCTCGCCGACTTCGGCTCGTTCGAGGCGCTCGAGGCCGCCGCGAAGGCGGAGGGGCAGCTCAACGTCATCGCCCTGCCGCGCGACTGGGCCAACTACGGCGAGATCCTCGACCTCTTCGCCGAGCGCTACCCAGAGATCACGATCACCGAGGCCTCGCCGGACGCCTCGAGCGCGGAGGAGATCCAGGCCGCCGAGAACCTCAAGGGCCAGGACACCGCGCCCGACGTCTTCGACCTCGGCCTCGCGGTCGCGCTCAGCAGCACCGACTACTTCGCGCCGTACACCGTTCAGCGCTGGGACGAGATCCCCGATGAGCTCAAGCACCCCGACGGTCTCTTCGTCGGCGACTACGGCGGGTACATGGCGGTCGGCTACGACCCCGACGCGGTGCCCGCGCCGGAGTCGCTCGAGGACCTCCTCGGCGAGGAGTACCGAGGCAAGGTCGCCATCAACGGCGACCCGACGCAGGCCGGCGCGGCCTTCGCGGCCGTCGGCATGGCGACCGTCCAGAACGGCGGCGAGCTCGACGACTTCCAGGCCGGCATCGACTTCTTCGCCGAGCTCGACGAGGTCGGCAACTTCGTGAAGATCGACCCGACGCCCGCGACGGTCGCCTCGGGCGAGACGCCCGTCGTCTTCGACTGGGACTACCTCAACAGCGGCTACGCCGCCGAGCTCGAGGGTCAGCGCAACTGGGAGGTCGTGGTCTTCGACGGCGTCGGCTACGCCGGCTACTACAACCAGGCCATCAACATCGACGCGCCGAACCCCGCCGCCGCGCGCCTCTGGATGGAGTTCCTCTACTCGGCCGAGGTGCAGAACCTGTGGCTGAAGGGCGGCGCCCGCCCCGTGCTCGAGGCCGCGATGGTCGAGGCCGGCGAGATCGACGAGGCGCTCTACGCCGCGCTGCCCGAAGCTCCCGCCGAGACGGTCGTGCCGACCGCCGAGCAGAGCGAGGCCGCGGCCGCGCTCCTCGGCGAGAAGTGGGCGACGGCTGTCCAGTAGCGCGCCCGTCGCGATCGCGGCCGACCCCCGGGGCGACGCGCTCCGGGGGTCGGCCCGCGCGACCGGCACCGCCCGCCTCGGCCGCTCCGGCCACCCCCCGCGCTCCGGCGGCGCCCGACGACTCCGCGCGGCGCTCGCCCACCCCGGGTGGGGCGTGGCGCCCTTCGCCCTCTACGTCCTGCTCTTCCTCGCCCTCCCGACCGGCATCGCCCTCGGCACCGGCTTCCTCGACGGCGACGGCGCACTCACCCTCGACAATCTCGCCGCCCTAGGCGACCCCTTCGTCGTGAGCGGCCTGCTGACCTCGGTGCAGCTCTCCGCGGTCACGGCGGTCGTCGGCGCGGTCCTCGGCGCGCTCGTCTGCTACGCGCTGCTCGGGCTCCGCCCGGAGGGGCCTGTGCGCTCGGTCATCGACGCGGCCAGCGGCGTGCTCGCCCAGTTCGGCGGCGTCATGCTCGCCTTCGCCTTCGTCGCGACCATCGGCATCCAGGGAGTCATCACGGTTCTGCTGCGCGACCGCCTCGGCATCGACATCTTCGCCGACGGCGTCTGGCTCTACGAGGCCCCGGGGCTCGTGCTGCCCTACATCTACTTCCAGGTGCCCCTCATGGTCATCATCTTCATGCCGGCCCTCGAGGCGCTCAAGCCGCAGTGGGCGGAGGCGAGCGCGACCCTCGGCGGCACGACGGCGACGTTCTGGTGGCGCATCGGACTGCCCGTGCTCGCCCCCTCGTTCCTCGGCTCGCTCCTGCTCCTTTTCGCCAACGCCTTCTCGTCGTACGCCACGGCGGCCGCGCTCACGAGCCAGGGGCAGGCGATCCTGCCGCTGCAGATCCGCGCCGCGCTCACGAGCGAGACGCTGCTCGGGCGCGAGAACCTCGCCGGAGCCCTCGCGCTCGCGATGATCCTCGTCATGGCGGTCGTCATGCTGCTGTACGGCCTGCTGCAGCGTCGCGCCTCCCGGTGGCAGCGATGAGCGGGATGCCCGGCGCGGGCATCCCCGTCCCCTCCCGCCGCGCCCGCTGGACCATCCTGGGTCTCGTCGGCGCCGTGTTCGCGATCCCGCTCGTCGCGATGCTCGAGTTCACCCTCCGCCGCGGGCTCGAGGGCGGGTACGACCTCTCCCGCTGGGCCGCCGTACTCACGGGGAGCCTCGGGCCCGAGTACCGCGTCCTCGGAACCGCGATCGGCAACTCGCTCGTGCTCGCGGCGGCCACGGTCGCGATCGTGCTCGTGCTGCTCGTGCCGACGATGATCGTGGTGCACCTGCGGCTCCCGCGCCTGCGCCCGGTGCTCGAGTTCGTCTGCCTGCTGCCGATCAGCATCCCCGCGATCGTGCTCGTGGTCGGGCTCGCCCCCGTCTACGGGGTCATCGCGCGCGCGGCAGGCAGCGGCGTGTGGAGCCTCGCGTTCGCCTACGGGATCCTCGTGCTGCCCTTCGCCTACCGCGCCGTGCAGTCGAACCTCGACGCGGTCGACGTCGCGACCCTCACCGAGGCGGCGCGCTCCCTCGGGGCGAGCTGGCCCGTCGTGATCGCGCGCGTGCTGCTGCCGAACCTCCGCCCCGGGCTCCTCGCGGGCGCCTTCATCACCGTCGCGGTCGTGCTCGGCGAGTTCACGATCGCCTCCCTCCTCAACCGCCAGAACCTGCAGACGGCGCTCGTCATCGTGCAGAAGGACGACCCCTTCATCGCCGTCATCGTCGCGCTCCTCGCCCTGTTCCTCGCCCTCGCCCTGCTGCTCGTCATCGGGCGGCTCGGGCGCATCCGCTCCGGAAGGACCCCATGACCTCCGTCACCGCCGCTCGCGTCTCGGCCCCCGTCTCGCTCCGCGGCGTCGTCAAGCGATTCCCCGGGCTGACCGCGCTCGACGGGGTCTCCCTCGACCTCGCGCCGGGCGAGCTCGTCGCCCTCCTCGGGCCGTCCGGCTGCGGCAAGACTACTGCCCTGCGCGTCCTGGCCGGGCTCGAGGCGGCCGACGAGGGCAGCATCCTCATCGACGGCGACGACGTCGACGGCACGCCCACGAACAGGCGCGACATCGGGATGGTCTTCCAGTCCTACTCGCTGTTCCCGCACCTCACCGCGATCGAGAACGTCGAGTTCGGCCTGCGCATGCGCACGGTGGCCGCGCCCGACCGGCGGCGTCGCGCGGCCGAGGCGCTCGAGCTCGTCGGGCTCGACCACCATGCCGCCCGCTACGCCCACCAGCTCTCCGGCGGCCAGCAGCAGCGCGTCGCCCTCGCGCGCGCCCTCGTCACGCGACCGCGCGTGCTCCTGCTCGACGAGCCGCTCAGCGCGCTCGACGCGAAGGTGCGCGTGCAGCTGCGCGACGAGATCCGCCGCATCCAGACCGAGCTCGGCATCACGACCCTCTTCGTCACCCACGACCAGGAGGAGGCGCTCGCCGTCGCCGATCGCGTCGCCGTCATGCGCGCCGGCCGCATCGAGCAGATCGGCAGCCCGGAGGAGCTCTACGCGCGCCCGGCGAGCGCCTTCGTCGCCGACTTCGTCGGCCTGTCGAATCGGATGCCCGGCTGCGTCGTCGACGACGTCGTCCTCGTCGCGGGCCAGCCGCTCCCCCTCCTCGACCCCGGCTCGGCGAGCGGCGACGTCCACGCCCTCGTCCGTCCGGAGGACGTCGAGCTCGTGGGCGAGCACGAGCCGGGATCGCACGCCGGGCGCGTCATCACCACCTCGTTCCTCGGCGCGTTCCGCCGCACGCGCGTGGAGCTCGACGGGGGAGCCGAGCTCCTCGTCCAGCACCCCGCCGGCGCGGTCGCGCACCCCGGCGATCGCGTGCACGTGAGGCTGTCGGGCCGGCCGGTCGCGGTCGCACCGCGCTGAGGACCCCGCGCTCGTAGACTGGGGCGATGTTCCGACGCCTGCGCACGCCCGTCGAGTCCACGACGCTCCGCCCGGACGACGTGCCCCGCGGCATGCGCATCGCCGGCGCCTACTCGTGGCGGCTCCTCGCGGTCGCGGGAGTCGTGGCCGTGGTCATCTTCCTCGTCATGCAGCTGCGACTGCTCGTCATCCCGGTCTTCGTCGGCGTGCTCCTCGCGGCCCTGCTCGGCCCGTTCGTCGGCTGGCTCCGACGCCGGCGCGTGCCGAACGGGCTCGCGGCGACCATCGGCCTGCTCACCCTGCTCGGCGTGATCACCGGTCTGATCTGGCTCGTCGTGAGCCAGGTCCGGTCGGGGATGGCCGACCTGCAGGAGCGCTCTGCCGAGCGCTTCGACGAGCTGCTCTCCTTCGTCGCCACGACCTTCGGTCTGTCGCAGACCGAGATCCAGGCCTCCATCGACGAGTTCTTCGGTCAGTTCGAGCTCACGGACGACTGGTTCGTCGACGGCGCGCTCTCGATCGGGGCGACCACCGCCGACATCCTCACGGGGGCGGTGCTCGCGCTCTTCGCCCTCCTGTTCTTCCTCCTCGACGGCCGCCGCATCTGGCTCTTCGTCGTCGGGCTCTTCCCGCGCAGCGCGCGCGAGGCCGTCGACGGCGCCGCGAGCGCCGGATGGCGCACCGTCACCGAGTTCGCCAAGGTCCAGATCTTCGTCGCTTTCGTCGACGCGCTCGGCATCGGGCTCGTCGCTCTCGCCCTGCAGCTGCCGCTCGTGCTGCCCATCGCGGTCGCCGTCTTCCTCGGCAGCTTCGTGCCGATCGTCGGCGCCGTCGTGACGGGCAGCCTCGCGGTCGTGGTCGCGCTGGTCTACGCCGGGCCCGTGCCGGCGCTCATCATGCTCGCCGGCGTCCTGCTCGTGCAGCAGATCGAGGGCAATGTTCTGCAGCCGCTCGTCATGGGCTCGGCGATCAAGGTCCACCCGCTCGCGGTCGTGCTGGCCGTCGCGGCGGGCGGCTTCCTCGCGGGCATCCCGGGCACGCTCTTCGCGGTGCCCATCGTGGCGTTCCTCAACGTGTTCGTCCGGTACATTGCGACGGGGGCGTGGCGTGCCGACCCGGCCGCGCTCGCACCCGGCCCGCTCACCCCGGGGGCCTCGCCACCACCTCTCGCAGACAAGAGACCCCGATGACCGACATCGCCGCCGCCGCGCCCGCGGCCGGTGCTGCGCCTGCCGCTGACGCTGCGCCTGCGGCCGGCGCGCTTCCGCGGTACCCCGGCCCGTCGCTCGCCGAGGTCGAGGAGGCTCGGCGCGTCGTGAGCGCGGTCGCCGAGGTCACCCCGATGGAGACCTCGCGGTACCTCAGCGAGATCCTCGGCGCCCCCGTCCTGCTCAAGGCCGAGAACCTCCAGCGCACCGGCTCGTACAAGATCCGCGGCGCCTACTACCGGATGTCGCGGCTCACCGCCGACGAGAGGTCCCACGGCGTGGTCGCCGCGAGCGCCGGCAACCACGCGCAGGGCGTCGCGTTCGCCGCCCGTGAGCTGGGCATCCGCGCCACGATCTTCATGCCCGTCGGTGTCGCCCTGCCCAAGCTGCAGGCGACCCGCCACTACGGCGCCGACGTCGTGCTGCGCGGCCACACCTTTGACGAGTCGCGGCGCGCCGCGCAGGAGCACGCCACCGCGACGGGAGCCGTGTTCATCCCGCCCTTCGACCACCCCGACGTCATCGCGGGGCAGGGGGCGCTGGCCCTGGACATCCTCGACCAGGTGCCGGACATGGAGACCATCGTCGTGCCCATCGGCGGGGGCGGGCTCATCGCCGGCGTCGCGACCGTGCTCAAGCAGCGGGCGTCGGCCGAGGGGCGGAGCATCCGCGTCATCGGCGTGCAGGCCGCGAACGCCGCCGCCTACCCCGCGAGCCTCGCGGCGGGAGAGCCGACCGCCATCACCATGACACCGACCATCGCCGACGGCATCGCGGTCGCCAAGCCGGGGAAGCTCAACTTCGCGATCGTCCGCGAGACCGTCGATGAGGTCGTCACGGTCGACGACGACGACATCGCCCGCGCGATGCTCGTGCTGCTCGAGCGGGCCAAGCTCGTCGTCGAGCCCGCCGGAGCCGTCGGCGTGGCCGCCGTGATCACCGGTCGCCTGCGCGCGACGGGGAAGACGGTCGTCGTGCTGTCGGGCGGCAACATCGACCCGCTCATCATGGAGCGCGTCATCAGCCACGGCCTCGCCGCGAGCGAGCGCTACCTGAAGCTGCGCATCCCGCTGCCCGATCGCCCGGGTCAGCTCGCGCGCACGAGCGAGATCGTCGCCTCGCAGAACGCCAACGTCGTCGAGGTGCTGCACACCCGGCACGGCTCGGGCCTGCAGATCAGCCAGGTCGAGCTCGAGCTGCACATCGAGACCCGCGGCCCCGAGCACGCCGAGCAGGTGCTCGCCGCGCTGCGTGACGCCGGGTACGAACCGCGCCGCACGCTCTGAGGCGTCGCGGCCCCGCAGACGCCGACGGCGCCCGCCCCGAGGGAGCGAGCGCCGGCGACTCGTGATCAGGGGCGGTAGGTCTGCACGTCGAGGATCTCGACGTCGATCTCCTTGCCGCTGGGTGCGGTGTAGGTCGTGAACTCGCCGATCGTGAGCCCGAGGATCGCCGCGCCGAGGGGGCTCTGCTCGCTGTAGACGTCGAGTTCGCTGCCGTCGGCGAGGATCTCGCGGCTGCCGAGGAGGAACTTCTCCTCGTCGCCCATCACCTTCGCGGTCACGACGGTGCCGGGCTCGACGACGTCGGTCGCCTCGGGCACCTCGCCGACCGTCGCGGTGCGCAGCAGCTCGGTGAGCTGGCGGATGCGCGCCTCGATCTTCCCCTGCTCGTCTTTCGCGGCGTGGTAGCCGCCGTTCTCCTTCAGGTCACCCTCGTCGCGCGCGGCCTCGATGCGCTTGGCGATGTCGGAGCGCCCCGTCGTCGACAGGTACTCGAGCTCGGAGCTGAGACGGTCGTGGGCCTCCTGCGTGAGCCACTTGGTGGAGCTGCCGGTGTCGCTCATGGGAGTGCCCTTCGGTCGGTCGTTCGTGTCAACGCACGAGAACCGGCCACATGGGCCGGTTCCGCGGATCGATTCCGTGGATTCTACGGAAGCCAGCAGCGATACGGCAAACCCGTCACCGCGGGCTCCGCGGTCCGCAGAGACTCCTCGAAGACGCGCGTGCGCCGCTCCGACGCCCCGAGGTCGATGACCCGCCAGCCCACGATGCCGAAGCTGCCGTTGAGGGCCTGGATCGCGCACGACACCTCCGTGCCTGGCTCGGTCGTCACCTCCCAGCGGACGGAGATCGACGTGTCGGTCGCGTCGCTGTAGCCGAGCTCGCGCACCTCCAGGGTCGCGTTCGTGCCCGAGAGGCCGCCCCACACGACCCACGCGGCGAAGACCACGACGAACGCCGCGGCGGTCGCGATGACGATGGTCCGCGTTCGGCGGCGCTCGCCGGGCGTGCGGCCGTACCGGGCATCGAGCCGCGCCTGCGCCGTCATCGGCCGGCCGTGTGCGGCCGCGGCGGAACCGGCGCTCGTGCCACCGGTGCTCCTGCGGTCGGAGGTCGCGTCGTCGGGCATCGCGCGGAGGGCATCCTGTCTGCTCACGGAATCGGACGGATAGTCTGGAGCAACGCTACTGCGCGGCGCTGAGCGCCGACCGCACCGGGCCCCCCGCGCGGTCCACCCTTCTCGAGGAGCTCGTCGTGAACTGGCTGTCGTCTCTCGCCCCCCTCACCGTGGGCCCCGGCCCTGTCGACGACCCGGGCGACCCGTTGATCCCGCCCATCGAGGTCGACCCGAACTCGGTCACCCCCGGCGTCGTCGGCTTCCTGGCGATCGCGCTCGTGACGATCGCCGCGATCCTGCTGATCATCGATATGGCGCGCCGGGTCCGGCGCGTGCGCTACCGCGGCGAGGTGCGCGAGCAGCTGGAGGCGGAGCGCGCCGAGGCGGCGCTGCGGGCCGCGAACCCCGGCGCGTCAGCCGCCGAAGGGCGGGTCGAGGGCGACGAGCAGGATCCCCGTCCAGTGGCATAGGAACGCTACGACGGTGAGCGTGTGGAAGATCTCGTGGAAGCCGAAGACGCCGGGGACGGGGTTGGGGCGCTTCATCCCGTAGATCACCGCGCCGGCCGTGTAGGCGAGGCCGCCGACGATCACGAGCACCATCATCGCCCGGTTCGCCGCGTAGAGGTCTGCCATGTACAGCACGGCGGCCCAGCCGAGCACGACGTAGAGCGGCACGTAGGCCCAGCGCGGAGCGTGGATCCAGAACACGCGGAACCCGATGCCGATCGCGGCGCCGGCCCATACGAGCGCGAGCAGCAGCAGGCCCTTCTCGGGCGGGAGCGCGAGCACGGCGAGCGGCGTGTAGGTGCCCGCGATGAGCAGGAAGATGTTCGCGTGGTCGAGGCGCTTGAGCAGGATGCGCGTCCGCTCGCTCCACGTGAACCGGTGGTAGGTGGCCGAGATGCCGAAGAGCAGCAGCGACGTCGTCATGAACACCGCGCTCGACCACGTCGCGCTCGCGCCGTCGGCGAGCACGAGCAGCACGACGCCGAGCACGATCGCGAGGGGGAAGGTGCCGGCGTGGATCCAGCCTCGCCAGAGCGGCTTGCCCTCGACCGGCGGGTGCTCGAGCTCGTCCTCCAGGAGCGGGATGTTCGGGATGTCCGCGCCCGCCTCGCGGTCGACGGCCGCCTCGTCCGCCGACTCGTCGTGCGATCGCGGCGAACCGGGGGCGGGGGTCGAGGTCATGCGCCCACGCTACGCGGCCCGGGGTGCCCCGCCCAATCCCTTGACGCTCGGGCACAAGCCCTCGGCAGTGGACTACCGTAAGCCTGTGCGTTCGAGGAGAATCCCCGGCGGGAGCGGGCTGCTCTACGAGCTCTACATGCGTCGGCTGCGCCGCCAGCTGGCGGAGACCGTGCACCCCCGCCACGTGGCGATGATCATCGACGGCAACCGGCGGTGGGCCCGGCAGTTCGGCGGAACGACCGAGCACGGCCACCGCGCCGGCGCCGAGAAGATGCGCGAGTTCCTGTCGTGGTGCGACGAGGCCGGCATCGGCGTCGTGACGCTCTACCTGCTGTCGACCGACAACCTCACCGGGCGCGACGAGGCCGAGCTGGCCTCCCTCACGGGCATCATCGCCGAGCTCGCCGACGAGCTCTCGCGCGTCCCGCAGTGGAGGGTGCAGCACGTGGGCAGCCGCGAGGGGCTGCCGGAGCCGCTGCTCGCCGCCCTCGACGCCGCCGAGGCGCGCACCGCCGACGACCGCGGCCTGCACATCAACCTCGCCGTCGGCTACGGCGGTCGCCGCGAGATCGCCGACGCCGTGCGCTCGATCGTGCACCATCACGCCGAGCGCGGCGGCACCCTCGACGAGCTCGCCGAGCAGGTCACGCCCGAGAAGATCGCCGAGCACCTGTACACGGGGGGCCAGCCCGACCCGGACCTCGTGATCCGCACCTCGGGCGAGCAGCGCCTGAGCGACTTCATGCTGTGGCAGAGCGCGCACAGCGAGTTCTACTTCGTCGAGGCCCTCGGCCCCGACCTCCGCGAGGTCGACTTCCTGCGCGCCCTCCGCGACTTCGCCCGCCGCCAGCGACGCTTCGGCGCCTGAGAGGAGCAGACGGATGCCCGCCATCGACGACTACGCCGCCCGCTTCTCCGAAGAACCGGGCTACCTGAACTTCCCCTCCTTCGGCCCTCCCGGCGAGGCCGCGCTCGCCGAGCAGCGCGCCCAGTCGGAGCTCATGGCCCGCGCGCGGTTCGGCTCCGTCCCCTCCATGGACGCAGAGGAGGAGCGAGCGGATGCGGCGGTCGCCTCGCTCATCGGCTTCCGCCCTGATCAGGTCGTCTTCCAGCCCTCGACGAGCCAGGCGCTCATGCACACGATGTTCGGCGTGACCGGCGGCGTCGCGGCGAGCCAGGGCGAGTTCCCCTCCATCGGGTACGGCGTCGCTCGCGCGGCCGAGGCGCTCGGCGTGCTCGTGCCGCACACCATCACGCCCGACCACGATCGGGTGACGCCGGCCGTCGTCCGCGACCAGATGGCGAGCTCGGTGGTCGCGGTCGCGGTGAGCCTCGTCGACTACCGCACGGGGCACCTCATCGACCTCGAAGGCATCCGACAGGTGATCGGTGACCGGCTGCTCATCGTCGACGCCATCCAGGGGCTCGGCGTCGTCGAGGCGCCGTGGGAGCTGTGCGACGTCATCGTGGCGGGCGGCCAGAAATGGCTGCGCGCCGGGTACGGCACGGGCTTGCTCGCGCTCAGCGACCGCGCGCGCGAGCAGCTCACGCCCGTGTGGTCGGGCTGGAACGCGATCGATCACCCCCTCGACGACGGGCCCGTCCACGAGATCGTCGCGCCCCACCCGACGGCCCGCGCGTTCCGCGTCGGCTTCGCCGATCCGGTCGCGCAGGCGCGTCTCGCCGGTGCCGTCGAGGAGGTCGTCGCCGTGGGCGTCGCGGCCATCCGCGAGCGGGTGCTCGAGCGCGCCTCGGCCATCATCGCCGCAGCGGACGAGGTCGGGCTGCCCGTGAGCTCGCCGCGGGACGACGCCGAGCGGGCGGGGATCGTCGTGATCGATCCGCCCGCGGAGGAGCTGAGCATCCTCACCGCCGCACTGCACAACCACGGGGTGTCGACGACCGTCCGCGGGGGCCGGGTGCGCCTGGGCCCGCACGCGTCGACGACCGACGAGACCATCGAGCTGCTGCGCGCCGCGCTCGGCGAGTACCAGGCCGGCACGCGCGTCTGAGTCGGCACGGTCGGCACGGATGACCATTGCATGTCGCGCGCGTGTCGGTCCCGCGGGTCCGTTCCGGCGGGTCTAGCGTCAGCCGCATCGGGCACCTCGCCCGGTCGGGACGGCCTCGAATCGTCTCGCGAGCCCCTGGCCGTCTCGTCGCGACAATGGTCCGGGGATGCCCGCGCTCCCCGGGGATGGAGCACCGGTGGCCTCTTCCCGCACTACTCGCCAGGCAGCAACCAGCAGCGCGACGTCGGGGGAGGTGAGCCAGCGCACCTACGTGCTCGACACGTCGGTCCTGCTGAGCGATCCCACGGCGCTCTTCCGCTTCGCGGAGCACGCCGTCGTCATCCCCGTCGTCGTCATCGGCGAGCTCGAGGCCAAGAGGAACGACCCCGAGATCGGCTACTTCGCGCGGCAGGCGCTGCGCAATCTGGATGATCTGCGCGTGCAGCACGAGCGCCTCGACTTCCCCATCGCCGTCGGCGACGGGGGTTCGCTGCGCGTCGAGCTCAACCACTCCAACCAGTCGGTGCTGCCCTCGGGGCTCCAGCTCGGCGACAACGACTCGCGCATCCTCGCCGTGGCGATGAACCTCGCGAGCGAGGGCCTCGACGTCGTCGTCGTGTCGAAGGACCTGCCGATGCGCGTGAAGGCCTCCTCGATCGGCCTCGCCGCCCAGGAGTACCGCGCCGAACTCGCCGTCGACTCCGGGTGGACGGGGCAGGCCGACGTCACGCTCTCGAGCGACGAGATGGCCAGGCTCTACGACCGCGAGACGATCGAGACGTCGGCCGTCGCCGACGTGCCGATCAACACCGGGCTCGTCATCCACTCCGACCGCGGCTCGGCGCTCGGGCGCGTCATCGAGAAGGGCCGCATCGGGCTCGTGCGCGGCGACCGCGACGTCTTCGGCTTGCACGGGCGCTCGGCCGAGCAGAGGCTCGCGATCGACCTGCTCATGGATCCGCAGATCGGCATCGTCTCCCTGGGCGGTCGTGCCGGCACCGGCAAGTCGGCCCTCGCCCTCTGCGCGGGGCTCGAGGCCGTGCTCGAGCGGCAGCAGCAGCGCAAGATCATGGTCTTCCGCCCGCTGTACGCGGTCGGCGGGCAGGAGCTCGGCTACCTGCCGGGCGATGCGAGCGAGAAGATGAACCCCTGGGCGCAGGCGACGTTCGACACGCTCTCGAGCGTCGTGTCGCAGAACGTGCTCGACGAGGTCATCGACCGCGGGTTGCTGGAGGTTCTGCCGCTCACGCACATCCGCGGTCGGTCGCTGCACGACGCCTTCGTGATCGTCGACGAGGCGCAGTCGCTCGAGCGGAACGTTCTGCTGACGGTGCTGAGCCGCATCGGCCAGAACTCGAAGGTCGTCCTCACGCACGACGTCGCCCAGCGCGACAACCTCCGCGTCGGTCGTCACGACGGCGTCGCGAGCGTCATCGAGACGCTCAAGGGCCACGGGCTGTTCGGGCACATCACGCTGACGCGCAGCGAGCGCAGCGCCATCGCCGCCCTCGTGACCGACCTGCTGGAGGGCAACGAGCTGGCCTGAGCCGGGCATCCGCGATCGGACGGCGCTCGCCCCGCGGGGCGGGCGCCGTCCGTCGTCAGTCGGTCGACCGGGCGCGGCGCGACTGCGCGACCGCGGCGAGCAGCTCGCCGAGGGTGTGGTCGCCCTCGACGCGGTGGCGGAGGCTCGCGCTGCCGACCACCGAGTAGCGGTTGCGGCGGCCGTCGCGCTCCTTGAGCAGGTAGCCGCCCTCGACGAGCTCGGCGATGATGCGCTGGGTGGCGCGCTCGGTGATCCCCACGAGCTCGGCGATCTCGCGGATGCGCAGCTCGGGGTCGGCGGCGAGGCACACGAGCACGTGCGAGTGATTGGTCAGGAACGTCCACTCGGCCACCCGCCCACTGTAGAGCGAGAATCCTCCGATCGGCCGGATGAGCGCCAACACACGACGCCGATCGCGCGAACGACAAAACGCGATACGAATTGCGTGTATTGTGTGTCGCGTAAGGAGGTTCGCCCATGCCATCCGCCCCTCTCCTCAGCCTCGAGCCGCTCTCGGTGCTCCTGCTCGTGCTCGTCGGCGGCATCGCGCTCGCCGTGCTGCCGTACGCCCACCGCTCGCTGCGCGGCGATCGCCACGGGGTCGCCGTGACCGTCGCCCTCGCAGGGATGCTCTCGGCGACCGCGCTGCTCGCCGTCGCCGCCCGGCCCTGGCTCGTCGCCCTCGCGTGGAGCGCGGCGACCCTCGCGACGCTCACGGCGCTCCGACTCGGCGGCGGCCCCTCCGCCGTGCGGCGCGCGCTGCCGTGGCTCCTCGTCGGCGACCTCGCGCTCTGGGGCGCCGTCGCCGCGATCGCGGCGGGAGGGCGCGCCGATCTGGCGGCCGTCCTGCTCGTCGTGGCGGCGGGCATCCGCTGCGCCGCACCGCCCGCGCACGGCTGGCTCGTCGACTCGCTGCACGCCCCGACGCCGGTGAGCGCCGCCCTGCACGGCGGCATCGTCAACGGCGGCGGAATCCTGCTCCTCAGCCAGCTGCCGGTTCTGCAGCGGAGCCCCCTCGCGCTCGCGCTGCTCGCCGCCCTCGCCGCCGTCGCCGTGGTCGCCGGAACGATCGGCGCTCTCGTGCGCACCGATGTGAAGGGCCGCCTGGTGCTGTCGACCGTCGCGCAGATGGGCTTCATGCTGCTGTGCATCGCGCTCGGCCTGCACGCCGCCGCAGCGCTCCACCTCGTCGCGCACGGCTTCTACAAGAGCGCCCTCTTCCTCGGCTCCAGCGACGGCATCGACCGCCGCGCCGCCGACCGTCGCGCCCCGGCACCGATCCGCCTGTCGACGGCCGGGCGGCGAGGGCGGATGCTCGTGGGCGCGCTGCCCGCCGTGCTCGCCCTCGTCGTCACCGCGCTCGCCCTCTACCCGGGCGGCCGCGGCCTGCCCGAGGCGCTCCTGCTGCTCGTCGCGGCCACGGCCATCGCCACCGCCGGCTCCCGCGCCGCCCTCGCCGTGCGCAGTCTCCCGCACGCGCTCGGCGTCGGAGCCCTCGCCGCGCTCGCCGCCGCCGCGTTCGCCGCGCTGACCTCCGCGCTCTCCGGAGCGCTCGCGCTTCCCTCCGGTGACGCGGCGATCGGCGGGAGCACCGTGCCGCTCGTGCTCGCCGCGCTCGCGCTGTCGGCGCTCGCCGCGATCGCCGCCGTGCGCGGCACGGCGCCCACCGGGCGGCTCGCGCTGCGCATCCTCGCCTTCGGGCACCGCCTCGGCGGCCCCCGGACCCGCCGCCCGCACCGCCCCGGTGCCGCGCGCCCGGCTCGCACCGCCCGCGCGCTCGACCCGATCGGAGCCTCCGCATGACGACACTCCTGCCCACGACCGCGCGCATCCTCCGCGCCCGAGCCGACGCCGAGGTCGCCGCGAGCGTCATCGCCCCCTTCTACGGGCTCGACGCCGCGATCGCCGTCAACCCCGTCCTGCCCGCGCTGCGTCAGGGGATGCCCGCGGCACTCCGCGACGCCGCTCCCGCCCTCGGGGCGCGCGGCTCCGTCTCGGAGGCCTACGGGCGCGCCTGCGTCGAGTCGGGGCGCATCGCGCGCGCCGAGCTCGCCGCGGCGCTGCGCGAGCGGCTCGGCTCCGAGCACCCTGCGGCGGCGGAGCCCGACGCGACTCTCGTGGCGCGGTTCCTGGCCGGAGGCGAGTCGATGGAGAAGCACGCCCCCGCGACGGGCGGCGCGGAGCCCGACGGATCCGAGCGCATCGACGAGCTGCTCACCGCCTGGTGCCGCGCCGCGCTCGCGCCCGAGGCGGCCGCCTGGCCCGTCCCGGTCGCCGAGCTCGGCTTCTACGGCGCCTGGCGCGCGCTCGCGGCCGTCGACCCGACCCTCCCGCGCGAGGCCCGCCGTCTCATCGAGGAGGCGCCGGCCACGGCGGAGGCCGCGCTCGCCGCAGCCCTCGAGGCCAGCGGGATCCCGCAGGCCGAGCGCGCCGAGGCTCTGCGCCGGGAGCTCGCCCGCACGCCCGGCTTCACCGCGCACGTGCGGTGGCGGGCCGAGACGCGGGGCGACGTCGAGGTCGTCGACCTGCTCGCCGTCCGGCTCACGCTGCGCGCGGCCCTCGGCCTGCCGCTCCCCGCCGACGGGTCCGCCGCGACGACCCGCCCGCGACGGGACCCGCTCGGGCTCGACGACGTCGAACGGGCCCTCGTCTGGCAGGTCGCCCTCGAGGCCCGGGTGCACGGGCGTCTGCTGTCGCGCGTGCATACGGCGGCGACCGCGGCCGCCGCCGCGCCGCCGCGCGCCCACCTCGTGTTCTGCATCGACGTCCGCAGCGAAGGGATCCGCCGCCACCTCGAGGCGCAGGGTCCGTACGCGACCTCCGGGTTCGCGGGATTCTTCGGCATCGCGGCCGAGATCGAGCCGCTCGCCGCCTCCGGCGTCTCCGCAGCCTGCCCCGTGCTCCTCGCGCCGCGCTACCGCGTGAGCGAGCGGCCGGCACCGGGGGAGTGGCGCGGCGCGCGGACGCTCGTCGACCGGCTCGCCGGAGGCCGGGCGTGGCGCTCGGCGCTGAAGGCGCCCGACTCCGTGGCCGGTGCGCCGCTCGGGTGGGCCGAGATGACCGGCTGGCTGTGGGGTCCGGTCGCGGCGACCCGCAGCATCCTCGCCGGTGCCGCTGGACGCGGCCGCCGACCGGACGAGCCCGCGAGCGCGCCGTCGACGCTCTTCGACGTCGACTCGGCGATGACGGTCGAGGACCAGCTGGACGCGGCGGAGGTGATCCTGCGCACGATGGGCATGACCGCGCCGGATGCCCCGCTCGTCGTGCTCGTCGGCCACGGCTCCACGACCACCAACAATGCCTACCGGACGGCTCTCGACTGCGGCGCGTGCGGCGGCCATCGCGGAGCCCCCAACGCCCGCATCGCCGCCGCGATCCTCAACGCCGTCGCCGTGCGCGTCGGGCTCGCGGCCCGCGGCATCGAGATTCCCGCCGAGACCGTGTTCGTCGCCGCCGAGCACGACACCGTGAGCGACGCGATCCGCATCGTCGACGCCTCCGCGCTCCCGGCCGAGCGGCGAGGCGAGCTCGACGCGCTGCGGGCCGACGCGGCACGGGCGGCCGTCGCCCTCCAGCGCGAGCGCGCCGCCGAGCTCCCCGGCGCCCGCGCGCGCCGCCGCACCCGGCTCGAGCGCCGCGGCCGCGACTGGGCGCAGGTCTACCCCGAGTGGGGTCTCGCCGGCAACGCCGCGATCATCATCGCTCCGCGCTCGCGCACCGCCGGGGCCGACCTCGAGCGCCGGGCCTTCCTGCACTCCTACGACCCGGTGGCGGATGCCGATGGCTCCGCTCTCGAGACGATCCTCACGGCGCCGCTCGTGGTCGCGCACTGGATCAACGCCCAGTACTACTTCTCGGCCGTCGACCCCGACGTGCTCGGCGCCGGATCGAAGACCGTGCACAACCTCGTCGGCGGCGCGGGCGTGCTCACGGGCCCCGGCGGCGACCTCCGCATCGGACTGCCCTGGCAGTCGATCGGCACGCGCGCGGGGCTCCACCACGAGCCGCTGCGGCTGCTCGCCGTCGTCGACGCCCCCCTCGAGCGCATCGACGGCATCATCGCGCGCGCCGACGTGGTCGCCGACCTCGTCTTCGGTGCCTGGGTCGTGCTCGTGGCACCCGGCGCCGAGCCCGGAACGTGGGCGCGCCGCACGCGCGATGGCTGGGCGCCGTATCCACTGACCCCCCTCACCGCAGCGGCCGAGCCGGCCGTGAGCCCCGACCGGAAGGAGGCGGCATGAGCCGCGACTCGCTCACCAGGATGACCAAGATCGAGGTCGTCGCCCGCACCGCCGACTCCGACGCCGTGCGTCGGCAGATCGTCGCGTCGGGCGCGACCGGCTACACGAGCCTCCCGGCCGTGACCGGGCTCGGCCACCACGGCGCGCACGAGGGCCGGGCGCTGTTCAACGACCGCGATGCGCTCACGCTGACCATCACGGTCGTGCCCGACGACCGCGCCGACGACCTCATCGAGGGCCTGCGCTCGCTCCTCGAGCGCTCGACGGGCGTCATGTTCGTGAGCGACACCTACGTCAGCCGGCCGCACTACTTCAGCTGACGCGGGGCGCGAGCCGGGCATCCGCTCATGAGGACGGCGCCCGCCCCGGGAGGGGGCGGGCGCCGTTCCGCGACGAGAACCGGGCCTACAGGCCGGGCGAGGTCATCGAGAGCACGTCGAGGAGCTCGTCGAGCTGCTGCTCCGTGACCTCGCCGCGCTCGACGAAGCCGAGGTCGACGACGGCCTCGCGCACCGTGAGGCCCTTCGCTACCGAGTGCTTGGCGACCTTCGCCGCGGCCTCGTAGCCGATGACGCGGTTGAGGGGCGTGACGATCGAGGGCGAGGACTCGGCGAGCGCGCGGGCGCGCTCGACGTTCGCCTCGAGCCCGACGACGGTCTTGTCGGCGAGCACGCGCGTCGAGTTCGCGAGCAGGCGGATCGACTCCAGCAGCGAGGTGCCCATGACGGGGATGGCGACGTTGAGCTCGAACGAGCCGGAGGCGCCCGCCCACGCGACCGTCGCGTCGTTGCCGATGACGCGCGCGCACACCATGAGCACGGCCTCGGGCACGACGGGGTTCACCTTGCCGGGCATGATCGAGGAGCCGGGCTGCAGGTCGGGGATACTCAGCTCGGCGAGGCCCGTGTTGGGGCCCGAGCCCATCCAGCGGATGTCGTTGCAGATCTTCGTGAGAGACACCGCGATGACGCGCAGCGCACCGCTCGCCTCGACGAGGCCGTCGCGCGCGCCCTGCGCCTCGAAGTGGTCGAGCGCCTCGGTGATGGGAAGGCCGGTCGAGGAGGCGAGCTCGGCGATGACCTTCTGCGAGAAGCCGAGCGGGGTGTTGATGCCCGTGCCGGTCGCCGTGCCGCCGAGCGGCACCTCGGCGACGCGCTCGATCGTCGCCTGCACGCGGGCGATGCCGAGGCGGATCTGGCGGGCGTAGCCGGCGAACTCCTGGCCGAGCGTGACGGGCGTCGCGTCCATGAGGTGCGTGCGACCCGCCTTGACGACCGTCCTCCAGAGCTCGGCCTTCCGCTCCAGGGCCCCGGCGAGGTGGTCGAGCGCGGGGATGAGGTCGGCGAGCAGCGCGCTCGTGACCGCGAGGTGCACGGAGGTCGGGAAGACGTCGTTCGACGACTGCGAGGCGTTCACATGGTCGTTGGGGTGCACGGCGAGGGCCTCGGTCGACGCGAGCGTCGCGAGCACCTCGTTCATGTTCATGTTCGAGCTCGTGCCCGAGCCCGTCTGGTAGGTGTCGACGGGGAAGTGCTCGTGGTGGCGGCCGGCGATGATCTGGTCGGCCGCGGCGACGATCGCGCTCGAGCGATCGGCGTCGAGGATCCCGAGCTCGGCATTGACGATCGCGGCGGCGCGCTTGATCTGCGCGAGCGCGACGATCTGGCCGGGCTCGAGGCCCGAGCCCGAGATCGGGAAGTTCTCGACGGCGCGCTGCGTCTGCGCGCGGTAGAGGGCGCTGCGCGGGACGCGCACCTCGCCCATCGTGTCGTGCTCGATCCGGTACTCCGGCTCAGTGGTCTCGCTCACGGCGATCTCGTCCTTCTCGTAGAGGCGTGCGGGGGTCGGTGCGCCGGTCAGATCTGGCCGACGACGATGTCGGGCACTGCTCGACCCTCGAGCAGGCGGTAGTTGGCGCCGACGATAGCCAGGGTACCGGCGGCGACGGCGTCGCTGATGAGCTCCGAGGCCGCGAGCAGCTCGCCGACCGTGTCGCGCAGGTGCTCGCGCCCGACGTCCTGCGCGTCGAGCTCGTGGATGTCCGTGGTGCCCGTCGCGAGCAGGCACCGGTCGACCGCGGGCTGGATGCGCTCGACGAGCCCGTGGATGTGCGGGGGCAGCGGAGGAGCATCGGGGCCTCGCGAGTCGATGGCGGCCCGCACCGCACCGCACTCGTCATGGCCGAGGACGAGGATGAGCGGCACGCCCAGCACCCCGACCGCGTACTCGAGCGAGCCGACGACGCTGCTCGAGATCACCTGCCCGGCGTTGCGCACGACGAACAGGTCGCCGAGGCCCTTGTCGAAGATGATCTCGGCCGCGAGCCGCGAGTCGCTGCAGCCGAACAGCGCCGCGTGCGGCGCCTGCGCGAGGGCGACCTCGGTGCGGCGGTCGACGTCCTGCCGCGGGTGCGCCGGCTCCCCGGCGACGAAGCGGGCGTTCCCGCGCTCCATCTCGCGCCAGACGTCGGCGGGGGTGCGCGTGGGTGTCGTCATGGTCGTCCTCCGCGTGCGTCGTTCGGCTCGGGCGGTCGAGATCGGCGGTCAGCCGTCGGTGCCGTCGAGCTCGGCCGCGACCGCGGTGGCGAGCTGGGCGAACTCCGACTCCGACGCCGTGCCGTACAGCACGAGGGTGCTGCCGGTCGTCTCGGTCACGAGGGCGTAGCCGCGATTGCCGGCGCCCTCCACCTCTCGTCGATCGTAGAGCGTCCACTCGACGCCGCCGATCTCGACGCTCTCGCCCTGGCCGCTCGGCTGCCGCAGCGCCTCGTCGAGCCAGGTCGGGTTCGCGTCGAAGCCCTGCAGGACTCCGATGAAGCGGTCCTCGCCCGTGATGAGGCCCACGTACCACTCCTGCACCGAGCCGTCGCTGCCGAGATCGGCGCGGTTGGCGTACCAGCCCTCCGGCAGCTCGGGGGCGACCACGGGCATCCCCAGCCCCGCCTCGGCCTGCTGGGCCGTCGCTCGGTAGTCGACGCTCTCGGGGGTCGGGTCCTCCCGCACCGTGACGACGACGAGGAACAGCACGATGAGCAGCGACGCGGCGATCGACAGCAGGAGGTTCGTGGACGACTGATTCGCGCGCCGCTTGCGGCGATTCTCGGCGACGCGGGCCGCGCGCTCGTCGTCGGTCTCGGGGCGGCCGAGCTCGGCGACGATGGGGCGGCCGGTGACGGGGTCGGTCATGCGCGGATGCTCAGCCCTGGCCTGCGGCGGACCGCGCGGCATCGAGGCGCTCCTTCGCGCCGATCAGCCACTCCTCGCAGCGGCGCGCGAGCGCCTCGCCCCGCTCCCAGAGCGCGATGGACTGCTCGAGCGTCGCGCCGCCCTGCTCGAGCTCGGTGACCACGCGCACGAGCTCGTCGCGCGCCTGCTCGTACGACAGCGCGTCGACGCCATCGGCCGCGGCCGCGGCGGGGGCGCCGGCGGGAGCGGGAGCGGCGGGAGGGGTCACATCAGCCATGGTAGGAGCGTCTCTCTGTCTACAGGGTGGGCGTCTGCGGCTCGGGGGCTGGCGGGGTGGGCGTCCGCGTGCCGGACGCCGGGTTCGCGCTCGCCGACGGGTGCGCCTCGCCGGCGGTCGCCGCGATGCGGCCGCGCGCGAGCGTCAGCACGAGGGCGTCGCCGGGCGCGGTCTCGGCCGCGTCGCGCACGACGCCGCCCGCGCCGGTCTGCACGATCGCGTACCCGCGGTCGAGCGTGTGCTGGGGCGAGAGGGCGCGGAGCTGGCCGCGGCGCTCGGTGAGGTCGAGGTGCGCGCGCTCGAGGCGGCGCGCGGTGAGCTCGACGCCGCGCGCGACGAAGCGCGTGAGCTCCTCCGCCCGCTGGTCGATGATCCAGGTCGCGCTCGCGAGCGCGGGCCGCGAGCGGATCTGCGCGAGCCGGTCGATCTCGGTGCCGATGAGCCCCGTGACGCGCGTCAGCAGGCGCGAGCGCACCTGCTGCACCTTCGCGAGCTCGTCGCTCACGTCGGGCACGACGCGCTTCGCGGCGTCGGTCGGCGTCGAGGCGCGCAGATCGGCGACCTCGTCGAGCAGGGGCCGGTCGTTCTCGTGCCCGATCGCGCTCACGAGCGGCGTCTCGCACGCGGCTGCCGCCCGCACGACGGCCTCGTCGCTGAACGGCAGGAGGTTCTGGAAGTCGCCGCCGCCGCGCGCGACGATGATGACGTCGACCTCGGGGTCGGCGTCGAGCGCGCGGATGCCCGCGATGATCTCGCCCACCGCGCGCTCGCCCTGGACGGCGGAGTGGTGGACGCGGAAGCGGACCGACGGCCACCGCAGCTGGGCGTTGCGGAGGACATCCTTCTCGGCGTCGCTGTCGGCACCGGTCACGAGGCCGATGCAGTGCGGCAGGAAGGGGAGCGGCTTCTTGCGCGAGGGGTCGAAGAGCCCCTCGGCGCGGAGCTGCTGCTTGAGCCGCTCGAGCCGTTCGAGGAGGTCGCCGAGCCCGACGCGGCGCATCTCGAAGACCTGCATCGTGAGCGAGCCGCCCTTGACCCACCAGTTGGCCTTGACGAGCGCGACGACGCGGTCGCCCTGCCCGAGACCCTGCGGGAGCTTCGCCTTGACCGACGACCACACGGTGAACGAGACGGTCGCATCGACCGCGAGGTCCTTGAGCTTGCCGTAGACGTTGCCGCCCGAGACGCCCCACTGGGTGATCTCGCCCTCGACCCAGACGCTGCCGAGGCGGTCGATGTAGCCCTTGATCTTCTGCGACAGCTCGCCCACGGGCCAGGGCGCGTCGGCGGTGGACGGTGCCTCGCTCATGACCCTCCCTTGCCTCGATCGGCGGCCTCCGCCAGGGTAGTGGACGCCCCCGACGCCGACGCGGGCCCGCCGCCGACCGGAGGACACCATGCCGTTGCCCACACCCCTCGCGGTCGAGCGGCTCTCGAAGGTCTACGGCGAGGTGACCGCGCTCAGCGACGTGTCGTTCACGGCGCGGCCGGGTCGCGTCACGGGCTTCCTCGGTCCGAACGGCGCCGGCAAGACCTCGACGCTGCGCATCCTGCTCGGGCTCAACGCCCCGACCGCGGGTACGGCGACGATCGCAGGGCTGCCGTACCGCGCGCTCGACCGGCCGCTCGCGCGCGTCGGCGGGTCGCTCTCGGCCGACGTCTTCCACCCCGGCCGCAGCGCCCGCGACCACCTGCGCGCGCTCGCGCTCGCGGCGGGCATCCCGACCTCCCGCGCCGACGCCGTCCTTCAGCAGGTGGGGCTCGCGCACGCGGCGCGCCGCGCGGTCGGCGGCTACTCCCTCGGGATGCGCCAGCGACTCGGCCTCGCGAGCGCGCTCCTCGGCGACCCCGACGCGCTCGTCCTCGACGAGCCGATCAACGGGCTCGACCCCGACGGTATCCGCTGGATGCGCGGCCTGCTGCGCGCTCTCGCCGACGAGGGCCGCACCGTGCTGCTCTCGTCGCACGTGCTGAGCGAGGTGCAGCAGACGGTGGATGACGCGGTCGTCATCCGCCGCGGACGCATCGTCTTCGACGGCCCGCTCTCCGATCTCGAGGCGGGCACCGCGCAGGTGCGCGTGGACGCGCTCGACCGCCCCGCGCTCGCGGCGGCGCTCGCCGCGGCCGGGGCCCGCGTCGAGCCGGCCGAGCAGCCCGGCCACGGCCTCGTCGTCGCCGGGCTCGACGCCGCGCGCACGGGCGAGGTCGCGCGCGACGCGGGGATCGCCCTCACGCACCTGAGCGACGAGGGCGACGGCCTCGAGTCGGTCTTCCTCGCGCTCACCGCCGATGCGGAGGGAAGCGCGTGACCGCGCTCGCGACCGCCCTCGCCCGCCAGACGGCCTCCGAGTTCTCGAAGGTTCTCTCGCTGCGCGCGTGGTGGCTCCTCGGACTCGTGCTCCTGGTCTACGTGGGCGTGACGGCAGGCGGCCTCGCCTTCTTCCTGAGCGACGTGGGCGCCCGGTTCGGGGGAGCCGGCGCGCCCGCTCTCGACCCCGTCGTCTCCGCGAATCTCGTCTACAGCAGCGTCACGGCGGTCGGGCTGGTGATCCCGCTGCTGTTCGGCGCGCTCCTGGCGACGACCGAGCACCGCCACCGAACGCTCACCCCGACCGTGCTGGCCCAGCCCCGCCGCGGCGTCGTCCTCGCGGCGAAGGCGGTCGTCGCTCTCGTCGTCGGCGCCCTCTACGGCGCGATCGGCCTCGTCGGCTCGGTCGGCGTCGGCGCGCCCGTGCTCGAGGCGCTCGGCGAGAGCGCGGCGCTCGACGAGCCCGAGGTCATCGGTCTGCTCCTGCGCACGCTGGTCGCCACGGCGCTGTGGTCGCTCCTGGGGCTCGGCCTCGGCGCGCTGCTGACGAGCCAGATCGCGGCGATCGTCATCGTGCTCGCGTTCACGCAGTTCGTCGAGCCGATCCTGCGGATCCTCGCCGGCGTCTGGGAGACCACGGCCGCGATCGGGCGCTTCCTGCCCGGGGCGGCGACCGACGCGCTCGTCGGCGCGGGCATCCTCAGCTCGCTCGGGTCGATCGATCCGACCGTTCCGCAGGCGGCGACGGATGCCCTGCTCTGGTGGCAGGGGGGCCTCGTTCTCGCGGCCCTCGCCGCGGTGCTGCTCGTCGTCGCCGCCCTCACGACGCTGCGGCGCGACGTCGAGTAGCGCGAGCGAGCCCGACCCCGGCCGCGCACGGCGGTCCCCCACGCGAGCCCTCGTAGACTGGCGACCGTGAGCACGATCACGAACGGCGCCCTCGGCGTCACCCTGACCACGCCCGTCGTCCCCGAGCGGCGCGAGCGCCTGCGCGCGACCGACGTCGCCGCGCCCCGCCGCATCCTGCTCGCCGCGCCGCGCGGCTACTGCGCGGGAGTCGATCGTGCCGTCATCGCGGTCGAGAAGGCGCTCGAGCAGTACGGCTCGCCCGTGTACGTGCGCAAGCAGATCGTGCACAACGTGCACGTCGTGAGCGAGCTCGAGCAGGCCGGTGCGATCTTCGTCGACGAGGTCGAGGAGGTTCCGGAGGGCTCGCACATCGTGTTCTCGGCCCACGGCGTGAGCCCGGCCGTCGTGCAGGGCGCGGCCGACCGCAACCTCGCCGCGATCGACGCGACGTGCCCGCTCGTGACGAAGGTGCATCGCGAGGCCGTGCGCTTCGCCAAGCAGGACTACCGCATCCTCCTCATCGGTCACGCCGGCCACGAGGAGGTCGAGGGCACGATGGGGCACGCCCCCGAGCGCACGATCCTGATCGGCACGCCGGAGGAGGCCGACACGGTCGAGGTCCCCGCCTCCGACGCGCTCATCTGGCTGTCGCAGACGACGCTGAGCGTGGACGAGACGATGGAGACCGTGCGCCGGCTGCGCGCCCGCTTCCCCCACCTGCAGGACCCCCCGAGCGACGACATCTGCTACGCCACGCAGAACCGCCAGGTCGCGATCAAGAAGGTGGCACCGGATGCCGACCTCGTGATCGTCGTCGGTTCGGCCAACAGCTCCAACAGCGTGCGGCTCGTCGAGGTCGCGCTCGAGTACGGCGCGAAGGCCGCGTACCGGGTCGACTACGCGAGCGAGATCAAGCAGGAGTGGCTCGAGGGCGTCGCCACGGTCGGCGTCACGAGCGGCGCGAGCGTGCCCGAGGTGCTCGTCGAGCAGGTGCTCGCCGACCTCGCCGACGCCGGATTCGCCGACGTGGAGGTCGTGAAGACGGCGGAGGAGGACCTCATGTTCTCGCTGCCGAAGGAGCTCCGCACGACCGCGAGCGGAGAGCAGGACGCCCGCGCTCTCGGCGGCCGCACCCGCGCGTAGCCCCCGCTCGGCGCTCGCGCGCCCGGTAGTCTGCGAGCAGCGCGCCGCGCGGCGCGCACCGGGAGGGCCCATGGCATCCATCGCGCTGCCCCGCGACGTCGCCTCGGGCATCATCGTGCGCGGCTTCGCGACCGCGCAGCGCGCCATGGTGGTCGTGGGCGCGGCGCTCACGGCGGTGGCCAGCACGGTCGCGGTGCTCGCGCGCGGCGGCGAGCCGCTCGCGCTCGTCCCCGTCCTCGCCGCGCTCGCCGTGATGGGCGTCCTCGCCCTGCGGCTCCTGCTCCGCCCGACCGCCGCTCGTGCGACCGTCTTCCTCGCCGTGGGCGCGGTGGCCTCCGTCGTCTACACGGTCGCGCTCCTGACCGCGGATGCCCGGCTCGACGAGCCCGGCCCGTCTCTCGTGAACCGCGCCGCGGCCGGGCTCGTCCTCGTCGGGGCCCTGCGCGGCAGCGCCCGCAGCGGCGTGCTGTGGACGGCGGCGGGCCTCGTGCTCGCCGAGCTCTCGCTCGTCGTGGGCTTCGCGCTCGCCGGGCGGCCGCCGGAGACGGGGGTGGCGCCGCTGCTCGGCGCGATCATCGTCCTCCTCGCCTACGGCGCCCTCGTTCTCAGCCATGCGCGCGCGCGCCGCCGTGTGCCCGACCTCGATCGTCTGCAGCGCGAGCTCGAGCTCGGCGATCGGGAGCGCGAGCTCGAGCGCCGCGCCGCTCGAGTCGCCCACGACACCGTGCTCGCCGACCTTGCGATCATCGCCGCGCGCCCGGGGCCGCTCGACCCGGGTGCGCGCGCCCGCCTCGAGCGCGACCTCGCGCTCGCGCTCGCGGGGACGGTCGCGCTCGACACCGCGGAGCCGTCGGAGCCTCGGCGCTCGCCGATCGCGGACGACCTCCTCGAACTCGTCCGCGAGTACCAGTGGAGCGGTGTCACCGTGGACGTCTCGGGCTGCGACGACCTCGTGGTCGCGGTCGACGAGCCCGTCCGCGCGGCCGTGCTGGGCGCCGCGCGCGCCGCACTCGACAACGTGGTCCGTCATGCCGCGACCGACCGGGCCGAGCTCGTCGTGGGGGAGCGGCACGGGACGCTCTCGGTGCTCATCGTCGACGACGGGGTCGGGTTCTCCTCGACCTCCGTCGACGCCGATCGCCTGGGCGTGCGCTCCTCGATCGACGCGCGCGTGCGCGAGGTGGGCGGCTCGGCGCGCGTGTGGTCGGGCGAGGAGGGCACCACGGTCATGCTCTCGGTCCCGATCGGCGGAGACGGGACGCCGTCGTGATCGGCCGGGCCGCCGCGCGGCGCAGGGCGGCCGACCGCTCGCGCTCGCCCTGGAGCGCGGACCCGCTGAGCTGGCTCGCGATCGACCTGCTGGCGCTCGGCTGCGCCGCGTACGCGGCCGTGCGCTCTCTCGTGATGCTCCTGCTGATGGACCCGGACGACTCGCGCCCCCTCCTTCAGGTGGCCGCCGCGGTCCTCCCCATCGTCGCCTTCCTGCTCGTGCACGTCACGACCCGCCCCCATCGAGGACCTCTGCGGGAGCCCGTCGCCTGGGCCGCCATCGCCATCGTGATCGGTGCCCTCGCCCTCTCGGCGTACGGCTACGCCGGCTCGCCGTTCCCCGCCGACATGTGGTCGGCTCCCGCGAGCGTCGCGCTCATGCTCGTCGCGCTCACCCCGTTCTCGACCGGCCTGCAGCTCGCGCGCTACGGCGCCGTCTCCTTCGCCGTGACGGCGTTCGCCACCCTCGCGCTCGAGGCGGAGGCCTCTCTCGGCTGGCCGGTGCTCGTGACGGTCTACCTCGTGGAGCTGCAGATCGTTCTCGCGGCGGTCGGCTGCATCGTGTTCGTGGCCGTCGTCACGCGCCTGTTCGAGACCTGGAACGAGAGGCCGCTGGGGAACGACGGCGACACGATCGACGCGATCGACCCGGTCGGCGCGGTCGGCGCCATGGACGGTGCCGATGGGGCACGCGTGCCGGCGGCATCCGATCCTGGCGCGGCTCTCGCGAGACGCGTCGACGGCCAGATGTCCGCCCGCCTCGCCGTCCCCCTGCGCTTCGTGCGGGAGATCCTCGATCGCGGTGCGGTGACCCCGGAGGACCGCGAGCGGGCGCGCGCGCTCGCGGCGGCGCTGCGGGCCGAGCTCATCGCCGAGGCGGAGGACACCTGGCTCGCGCGCCTCGTGCGCGGCAGGCCGATCGAGGTCGACGACGTCGACCGCCTGGCCGAGCGGTTGAGCCTCCCGCAGCGCACGGCGCTCCGCGCGATGCTGGATGCCCTGCTCGCTCAGCCCGATTCGGGCTTCGTCGCGGGGCAGGTCGAGCTGAAGGCGGCCGATCGCGGAACGGTGGCGGTCGCGCTGCGGATCCTCAGCACGCTGCCGGAGGGGCGACGCGTGACGTTCCTCGCGCCGTACTACGTGACCCTGCAGGCGACGGTCGACGACATCCGCTGGCGCAACGGCACGACCCTCGTCGTCGACTTCGAGGTGCCGCTGAACGACCTCGCGCCGCGGGCGGTCGTGCAGCACTCGCCCGCCCCGGCGCCCGCCCGCCCGCGCGCGATGTGACTCGCTACTTCCCCGAGTGACCGGCCGAGCCGAGCTGGCGCGTCGCGTCGACGACGCGCTCGGCCATCGCCTTCTCCGCGATCTTGCCCCAGGCGCGGGGGTCGTAGATCTTCTTGTTGCCCACCTCGCCGTCGACCTTGAGGAAGCCGTCGTAGTTCTTCAGCACCGTGTCCGCGATCGAGCGGCTGAAGGCGTACTGCGTGTCGGTGTCGATGTTCATCTTGATGACGCCGTTGCGCACCGCCTCGGCGATCTCGGCGTCGGTCGAGCCCGAGCCGCCGTGGAAGACGAGGTCGAGGGGCAGGGCATCCGTGCCGTACTTCTGAGCGATGCCGGCCTGGATCTCGGCGAGCAGCTCCGGGCGGAGCTTCACGTTGCCCGGCTTGTACACGCCGTGCACGTTGCCGAAGGTGAGCGCGGCCATGTAGCGGCCGTTCTCGCCGAGGCCGAGGGCCTCGACGGCCTGGGTGACGTCGCCGAGCGTCGTGTAGAGGGCCTCGTTCGAACCCTCGTGCTGGACGCCGTCCTCCTCGCCTCCGACGACGCCGATCTCGACCTCGAGGATGGCGTTGATGCTCTTCATGCGGGGCAGGAGCTCGCGGGCGATCTCGATGTTCTCCTGCAGCGGCACGGCCGAGCCGTCCCACATGTGCGACTGGAAGATCGGGTTGCGGCCCGCCCTGACCTCGGCCTCGCTCGCCTCGATGAGCGGCATGACGAAGCCGTCGAGCGCGTCCTTCGGGCAGTGGTCGGTGTGGAGGGCCACGGTGATGGGGTAGTTCTTGGCGACCTCGGTCGCGAAGGCGGCGAAGGCGAGGGCGCCGGAGGCGCGGGCCTTGACGCTCTGGCCGGCGAAGTAGTCGGCACCGCCCGTGGTCACCTGGAGGATGCCGTCGGAGCCCGCCTCGGTGAGGCCCTGCAGCACGGCGTTGATCGTCTGCGACGACGACACGTTGATCGCGGGGTACGCGAACCCGCCCTTCTTGGCCTTGTCGAGCATCTCGGCGTACTGCTCGGGGGTGGCGATGGGCATGGGACTCCTTCGACGGCGGTGTGGTGGATTTCGTGCGTCAGTCTAGCGACGGGGCCCGCAGCCGTCAGCGGCCCCGCGGTAGGGTTGGCGCAGCGCTGTGCTACCACCCGGCGCGTCCTTCACTCAGCTCGCCACGACTCGAGAGGACGCCACTCATGGTGACCACGCAGACCGGATCCCTCTACCTCCAGCCCGACCGCAACCTCGCCATGGAGCTGGTCCGGGCGACCGAGGCGGCGGCCATCCGCGCCACCCCCTTCATCGGCAAGGGCGACAAGAACGCGGCCGACGGGGCGGCGGTGGATGCGATGCGCAAGTTCCTGGGGACGGTCAACTTCGCCGGCGTCGTCGTCATCGGAGAGGGCGAGAAGGACAAGGCGCCGATGCTGTACAACGGCGAGGAGGTCGGCAACGGCCAGGGGCCCGCGTGCGACATCGCCGTCGACCCGATCGACGGCACCTCGCTCACGGCCGCGGGCCGCTCGCACGCCATCTCGATGCTCGCGGTCGCCGACCGCGGCTCGATGCTCGACGCCTCGAGCGTGTTCTACATGGACAAGATCGTCACGGGCAACGAGGGCATCGGGGTCGTCGACATCCGCCAGTCGGTCGGCGAGAACATCCGCGCCCTCGCCAAGGCCAAGGGCAAGCCGGTGGAGGAGATGCGCATCGCCGTCCTCGACCGTCCCCGCCACGAGCAGCTGATCGAGGAGATCCGCAGCGCCGGCGCCGGCACCCGCATCATCCTCGACGGCGACGTCGCCGCGGGCATCAACGCCGCCCGTCACGACTCGCGCATCGACATGGCCATCGGCACCGGTGGGAGCCCCGAGGGCGTCGCCACGGCGTGCGCGATCCGCGCGCTCGGCGGCTTCATCCAGGGTCGGCTCGCGCCCGGCTCGCAGGAGGAGATCGACAAGGGCCTCGCCGCGGGCCTGAAGTTCGACCACGTCTACGAGGCCAACGAGCTCGTGCGCAGCGACAACACCTTCTTCGTCGCGACGGGCGTGACCGACGGCGAGCTCGTGCGCGGCGTGCGCCGGCAGGGCGACATCATCACGACCGAGTCGATCGTGCTGCGCTCGCGCTCGGGCACCGTCCGCCGCGTCGTGGCCGACCACCTCGCGTCGAAGTGGCTCGACTTCTGAGCCTCCTCGGGCGGAGCTGACCGCTTCCCGCGAGAGCGGTGACGCTCACGGCGAACGCGGGCGCTCGCCGGGCATCCGCGGGTGAAGAATGAGCCCACGATGCTCGCGCGAATCCTGAAGCGGTACCTCCGCCCCTCCGCACCCCTCATCGTCGACGTCGTGGTGTTCCAGCTCGCGCAGGCGCTCGCCTCGCTGCTGCTGCCCGCGCTCAACGCCGACATCATCGACCGCGGCATCGCGCGCGGCGACACCGGGTACATCCTCGGCGTCGGCGGCATGATGCTCGGCATCGCGCTCGTGCAGATCGCGTGCGCGATCACCGCCGTCTACTTCGGCGCGCGCGTGGCGATGGCGCTCGGCCGCGACCTGCGCGGCGCGATCTTCGCCCACGTCGGCACCTTCAGCGAGCGGGAGGTCGCCCGCTTCGGCGCCCCCTCGCTCATCACCCGGTCGACGAACGACGTGCAGCAGGTGCAGATGCTCGTGCTCATGAGCCTGACGATGCTCGTGAGCGCGCCCATCCTCGCCGTCGGAGGCGTCGTCATGGCGCTGCAGCAGGATGTCGGGCTCTCGGCGATCATGGCGGTCGCGATCCCCGTCCTCCTCATCGCCGTGAGCCTCATCATCGTGCGCATGGTGCCGCTCTTCCGCGTCATGCAGGAGCGCATCGACGGCGTCAACCGGGTGCTGCGCGAGCAGCTCGCGGGCATGCGGGTCGTGCGCGCGTTCGTCCGCGAGCAGCACGAGATCGACCGGTTCGCCGACGCGAACGCGGCGCTCACGCAGACCGCGCTGCGGGCCGGGCGGCTGTTCGCGCTCATGTTCCCGATCGTGCTGCTCGTGCTCAACGCCTCGAGCGTGGCGGTGCTGTGGTTCGGCGCCGCGCGCATCGAGGCGGGCCAGATGCAGGTCGGGGCGCTCACCGCGTTCCTCACCTACCTGATCCAGATCCTCATGGCCGTGCTCATGGCGACCTTCATCGCCGTCCTGCTGCCGCGCGCGACCGTCTCGGCCGACCGCATCGGGGAGGTGCTCGAGACGCGGTCATCGGTCGTCCTCCCGAGCGCGCCGGTGACGGAGCTCGCGACGCGCGGGCGCGTCGAGCTGCGCGGCGTCGGCTTCGAGTACCCGGGCGCCGCCGAACCGGTGCTCGCCGGCGTCGACCTCATCGCCGAGCCGGGAACGGTCACAGCCATCATCGGCAGCACCGGCTCGGGCAAGACGACCCTCGTGAGCCTCCTCCCGCGGCTCATCGACGCGACCGCGGGCCAGGTGCTCATCGACGGGGTCGACGTGCGCGACCTCGACCCCGACGTGCTGTGGGCGCGCATCGGTCTCGTGCCGCAGCGCCCCTTCCTGTTCTCCGGCACGATCGCGTCGAACCTCCGATTCGGCAAGCCCGACGCCGCCGACGACGAGCTGTGGGCAGCGCTCGAGATCGCGCAGGCCGCCGACTTCGTCCGGGCCATGCCCGACGGTCTCGACACCGCGGTCGCCCAGGGCGGCACGACCGTGTCGGGCGGACAGCGCCAGCGACTCGCGATCGCCCGTGCGCTCGTCAAGCAGCCGCCGATCTACGTCTTCGACGACTCCTTCTCGGCCCTCGACACCGCGACGGATGCCCGGCTCCGTCAGGCGCTGCGCCGCGCCGTCGCCGACGCCACGGTCATCATCGTCGGCCAGCGCGTCGCGACCGTGCAGGACGCCGACCAGATCATCGTGCTCGAGGACGGCGCCGTCGTCGGCCGCGGCACCCACGCCGAGCTGCTCGCCCGCAATGGGACGTACGCCGAGATCGTCAGCAGCCAGCAGCGGGTGGAGGCGGGAGCATGAGCGAGCGGGCCAGCGCCCCCGAGCGCCCGGTCGGCCCTCCCGGCGGGGTGCGGCGCGGCCCGATGGGGGGTCCGATGGGCGGCGGCATCGGCATGCCGGCCGAGAAGGCGACCTCGTTCGGGCCGTCGGCGAAGCGACTCGTGGGCCGGCTCCGACCCGAGCGGGGCCGCGTCATCGCGGTCATCGCGCTCGGCGTCGTCAGCGTGCTGCTGAGCGTCGTCGGCCCCGCGCTGCTCGGACTCGCGACGAACCTCATCGTCGAGGGGGTCTTCGGCAGCGCCGACCTCGCCGGCGAGGCCGGCGACGGCGGGGGAATCGACGTCCCCGCGCTGCAGCTGCTGCTCGGCGGCGTGCTGCTCGTCTACGTCTTCTCGTCGCTGTTCTCGTGGCTGCAGGCCTACGTGCTCAACGGCGTCACCCAGCGCACGATCTACCGACTGCGCGAGGAGGTGCAGGCGAAGCTCAACCGGCTGCCGCTGACCTACTTCGATCGCGTGCAGCGCGGGGAGGTGCTGAGCCGCGTCACCAACGACATCGACAACGTCTCGCAGAGCCTGCAGCAGACGATGAGCCAGCTCCTCACCTCGCTGCTCACGGTCATCGGCGTCGTCGTGATGATGTTCGTCATCTCGCCCGTGCTCGCGCTCGTGTCCCTCATCACCATCCCGCTCACGCTCGTGATCACCGCGGTGATCGCGAAGCGCTCGCAGTCGCTCTTCGCGGCGCAGTGGCGGCACACCGGCGAGCTCAACGCGCAGATCGAGGAGACCTTCACCGGCCACGCCCTCGTGAAGGTCTTCGGCCGGCAGCGCGAGGTCGAGGCGCGGTTCCGCGCCAAGAATGACGAGCTCTACGCGGCGAGCTTCGGCGCCCAGTTCGTCAGCGGCATCATCATGCCCGCCATCATGTTCGTCGGGAACCTCGTCTACGTCGCGATCGCCGTCGTCGGCGGCCTGCTCGTCACGACCGGGGCGATGACGATCGGCGGCGTGCAGGCGTTCATCCAGTACTCCCGGCAGTTCACCCAGCCCCTCAGCCAGCTCGGCTCGATGGCGAACCTCCTGCAGTCGGGCGTGGCGAGCGCCGAGCGCGTGTTCGAGCTCATGGACGCGCCCGAGCAGTCGGCCGACCCCGACCCGGGGGAGCGGCCCGAGGCATCCACCGGTCGACTCGTGTTCGAGGGGGTGTCGTTCCGCTACGAGGCAGACCGGCCCCTCATCGACGATCTGTCGCTCGTCGCCGAGCCCGGCCAGACGGTCGCGATCGTCGGGCCGACGGGCGCCGGCAAGACGACGCTCGTGAACCTCATGATGCGCTTCTACGAGCTCGACGGCGGTCGGATCACCCTCGACGGGGTGGACATCGCCGCGATGACGCGCGACGACCTGCGCTCGCGCATGGGCATGGTGCTGCAGGACACATGGCTGTTCGGCGGCACGATCCGCGACAACATCGCCTATGGCCGCCCGGACGCGACCGAGGAGGAGATCCTCGACGCCGCCCGCGCGACGTACGTCGACCGGTTCGTGCACTCGCTGCCGGACGGCTACGACACCGTGCTCGACGACGACGGCGGGAACGTGAGCGCGGGCGAGAAGCAGCTGCTGACCATCGCGCGGGCGTTCCTCGCCCGGCCGAGCGTGCTGATCCTGGACGAGGCCACGAGCTCGGTCGACACGCGCACCGAGGTGCTCGTGCAGCACGCCATGGCGGCGCTGCGTCGCGACCGCACGAGCTTCGTCATCGCGCACCGCCTGTCGACGATCCGCGACGCCGACCTCATCCTCGTCATGGAGGCGGGACGCATCGTCGAGCAGGGCAGCCACGCGGAGCTGCTCGTCGCCGACGGCGCCTACGCGCGGCTCTACGACGCGCAGTTCGCTGAGCCCTTGGGCGAGGCGTAGCTAGCACAGTGCTGAGCCCTTGGGCGAGGCGTAGCCAGCACAGTGCTGAGCCCTTGGGCGAGGCGTAGCCGGCACAGTGCTGAGCCCTGGGCGAGGCGTCGGCACGGCGCCGAGAACGCCGCTCGTGATCAGATCGGTGCGGCCTCGTCGCGCGGCGGGTTCTGCAGCACCGAGATGATGTTGCCCGCGGGGTCGGTGAACCAGGCGATGTCGGGGCCGCGGTCGGTGGTGATCCCGCGGGCGATGCCCCGGGCATCCTGCCCGAAGCCCTCGTAGCGCAGGAGCGTCACGCCGGCCGCCTCGAGCTCGTCGACGGCCCGGTCGATGTCGTCGACCTCGAGGTTCAGCACCGTGTAGGTGGCGGGCTCGTGGTCGGGCTTCGGGTAGATGAGCACCCAGCCGCCGCCGGGCAGCTCGAGCGAGAGCTGCCCCATCATCTCGGTGGCGACCTCGAGGCCGAGCACGCCCCCGTAGAACGCTCGCGCCGCGTCGATGTCGGGAACGGCGAACCCGGCGAAGGCGAAGGCGAGGGTCCTCATGGACGGGAGGCTACTCCCGTGCGGGCAGCGCGTCGACGGGCTGCCCGCCGGAGGCGAGCTCGTCGGTGAGCTCGGGAGCGGTGAGCTGTCTCGGCTGCTCCTCGATCGTGCGCGGAGCGGGCACGACCTTGCTCTCATCGAGCCCGTCGAGCCGTCGGGCGGTGACGAGCACGCGGCTCTCGAGCGAGCTCGCGAACTGGTTGTAGGCCTTCACGCTGCGCTCGATCGCGCCGCCGAGAGCGTCGGCGTGCTCGGCGAGCTTGGCGAGGCGCGAGTAGAGCTCCTTCGACAGGTCGAACAGCAGCTTCGCCTCGTCGGTGAGCACCTCCTGCTGCCAGGTGAAGGCGATCGTCTTCAGCACCGCCCAGAAGCTCACCGGGCTCGCGAGCGCGATGCGCTTGGAGAACGCGTACTCGAGCAGGCTCGGGTCCTTCTCCAGCGCGGCGGCGAGCAGCGGCTCGTTCGGGATGAACGCGATCGTGAACTCGGGGCTCGCCTCGAGGCCCGTGAAGTAGTTCTTCGCGGCGAGCGCGTCGACGTGCGCCTTGATGCGCTTGGCGTGCTCGGTCAGCAGCGAGGCGCGACGCGCCTCTTCCTCGCCGGTCGCCGTCGCGGGGATCGCGCTCGCCTCGATGTAGCTGTTGTACGGCACCTTCGCGTCGACCGCGATCGACTTGCCGCCGGGCAGTCGCAGCACCATGTCGGGACGACGCGCCGCGCCGTCGGCCTCGATCGACTCCTGCAGGAAGAAGTCGACGCGGTTGAGCAGCCCGGCCGACTCGACGAGAGTGCGCAGCTGGGTCTCGCCCCAGACCCCGCGCGTGGCGTTGTTGCGCAGAGCGCTCGCGAGCGACTCGGCGGTCGCCCGCAGGCGCTCCTCCGCCTCGGTCGCCTGCCGAAGCTGCTGCGAGAGCTCGCCGTGCTGCCGGCTGCGCTGCGTCTCGAGCTCGGTGACCTTCGCCTGCATCGTCCGCAGCATCTCCTGGACGGGGGTGAGCTGCTGCAGGACTCGGCTCTCGGCGCGCTCTCGCTCCGTCTGCACCTGCTGCTCGGCGCGCTGGCGCTCCACGAGCTCACGGTGCTGCTCCTGCTGCTGCACGACCTGATCGCGCAGGGCCGCGGCCGTCGCCTGCAGGCCGGCGAGCTCGCTCGAGAGCCGCGCCCGATGCGAGGCCTCCTCCGCGCGCACCTCGGCCAGCAGGGCCTGATGCCGCGCCTCGATGATCGCCGGGTCCTCCGTCGCGGGGCGTGCGCGTCGCGCCAGCAGCACGCCGACCGCGAGGCCGAGCAGCACACCGAGCAGCGCGCCGATGAGGAGGGGGAGGAGGAAGTCCATAGCGAGGAGTGTGGCAGGGGCGTCCGACATCGCCGGCGCCCGCGCACCGCGCCATAGGGTGAGCGCATGGCCTCCGCTCCGCGCCCGCAGGACGTCTCGACGGATGACGTGCGCTACCTCGTCGCCGTCGCGCGCGTCGGGCGCATGACCTCGGCGGGGACGCTCCTCGGCGTCGACCACACGACCGTCCGCCGCCGCATCGACCGGCTCGAGGCCGCGCTCGGCGCTCGGCTGCTCGACCGGGGCGCCGACGGATGGGAGCTCACCGCGATCGGGCGCGAGGTCGTCGATCGGGCATCCGCCCTCGAGGGCATCGTCGAGCAGGTCGTCGCGGCCGCCTCGGGCGACGGGGCCGTGCGCGGCACCGTGCGCGTCGCCGCCCCGGACGGCTTCGGGGCGATGTTCGTGGCTCCGGCGCTCGCCGCGGTGCGGGCCCGGCACCCCGGCATCGCCCTCGAGCTCGTGACCTCGACGCGGCCGCTGAGCCTGCGCGGCTCCGGCTTCGACCTCGCCGTGACGATCGGCGCGGCCCGTGCGGCGCGGGTGCAGTCGGAGCCGCTCGCGGAGTACGCGCTGCGCCTCTACGCCTCGCGCGACTATCTCGCCGCCCGCCCGCCAGTGCGCGCGCTCGCCGACCTCGAGGGCCACGACCTCGTCTTCTACGTCGACGCGCTGCTCACGGTGCGCGAGCTCGACCTCGCGCCCGTGCTCGGCGGCATGCGGCTCGGCTTCGGCTCGACGAGCGTGTTCGCGCAGGTGGAGGCCACGCGCGCTGGCGCCGGCATCGGACTCCTCCACGCCTTCATGGGCGAGGCGGATGCCCGGCTCGTGCCCGTGCTGCCCGAGCTCGTCGACTTCCGGCTGGAGCTCACCCTCTCGACGCGGCCCGAGAGCCCCGCCGTCGACGCCGTCGCGATCGTGCGCGACGCCCTGCGGGCGGAGGTCGCGCGCCGGCGGGACGAGCTCGTCCCGCCGCGCTGAGACGCATCTGCAGATCTGCACATCGACTGTGCACCTTCACCGCTTGAGTGCAGATCACAGGGAGCGCAGACTGGGCACGAACCCCACCCTCTTCGCTGTCAGGAGCATCCCCATGACCATCGTCCAGCACTGGGTCGACGGAGCCGCGTTCGCGGGCTCCTCGACGCGCACCGCTCCCGTCTACAACCCCGCCCTGGGCTCCGTGGCCCGCGAGGTCGCGCTCGCGACGACCGCCGACGTCGACGCCGCCGTCGCCTCGGCGAAGGCCGCCCTGCCCGGCTGGTCCCGTACGCCCGTCGGCAAGCGGCAGCAGATCATGTTCGCCTTCCGCGAGAAGCTCAACGCGCGCAAGGACGAGCTCGCGGCGATCCTCACCGCCGAGCACGGCAAGGTCACCTCCGACGCGCTCGGCGAGATCGCCCGCGGCCTCGAGGTCGTCGAGCTCGCCTGCTCGATCCCGCAGCTCATGAAGGGTGAGTACGCCGAGCAGGTCTCGACCGGCGTCGACGTGTACTCGATCAAGCAGCCCGTCGGCGTGGTCGGCATCATCAGCCCCTTCAACTTCCCGGCCATGGTGCCGCTGTGGTTCTTCCCTCTCGCCGTCGCGGCGGGCAACACCGTCGTCCTGAAGCCGAGCGAGAAGGACCCGTCGGCGTCGATCTGGCTCGCCGAGCTCCTCACCGAGTGCGGTCTGCCGAACGGCGTGCTCAACGTCGTCAACGGCGACAAGGAGAGCGTCGACGCCCTCCTCGACAACCCCGACGTCGCGGCGATCAGCTTCGTCGGCTCGACGCCCATCGCGAAGTACATCTACGAGCGCGGCACCGCGAACGGCAAGCGCGTGCAGGCCCTCGGCGGCGCGAAGAACCACATGCTCGTCCTCCCCGACGCCGACCTCGATCTCGTCGCCGACTCGGCCGTCAACGCCGGCTTCGGCTCGGCCGGCGAGCGCTGCATGGCGATCTCGGTCGTCGTCGCCGTCGAGCCCGTCGCCGACGAGCTCATCGCCAAGATCTCCGAGCGCATGAGCACGCTGAGGGTCGGCGACGGCACGCGCAACTGCGACATGGGCCCGCTCATCACGAAGGAGCACCGCGACAAGGTGGCCGGCTACCTCGACGTCGCCGAGACCGACGGCGCCGAGATCGTCGTCGACGGCCGCGGCATCGACATCGACGGCGACGCGAACGGCTTCTGGCTCGGCCCGACGCTCATCGACAAGGTGCCGACCTCGTCACGCGTCTACACCGAGGAGATCTTCGGCCCCGTGCTCTCGATCGTGCGCGTGCAGAGCTACGACGAGGGCCTCGAGCTCATCAACGGCTCGCAGTACGGCAACGGCACGGCGATCTTCACCAACGACGGCGGTGCAGCGCGCCGATTCCAGAGCGAGGTCACCGTCGGCATGATCGGCATCAACGTGCCCATCCCCGTGCCGGTCGGCTACTTCTCGTTCGGCGGCTGGAAGGACTCGCTGTTCGGCGACACGAAGGCCTACGGCACGCAGGCGATCCACTTCTTCACGCGCGAGAAGGCGATCACCTCGCGCTGGCTCGACCCGAGCCACGGCGGCATCAACCTGGGCTTCCCCCAGAACGGCTGATCACCGCCGCCGCTGCCTCCCATCGGGGCAGGGGCGGGGCGGATGCGGGGCTCGCGCCGAGGCGCGAGCCCCGTTCTCGTTCTCCGGCGACCGTTCTCGGTCGCTGACAGGCGGGCGAGTTGTGGAGGAGCCGTGGATGAGCGATGGACGACGTGTGGCCGATCGGTGGATCGCGGCTTCGTAGTTTGAACCCATCGCACCACCCCCAGACCTTCAGAGCTCGTCCGCTCCACCCCACCAAGGAGAACCCCCATGAAGCACGCAGCCGCTCCCGCCAAGAAGTCCGCCGGCCTGAAGTTCCTCGTCCCGGTCGCCACCCTCCTCGCTGCCGTCGCGCTGACCGCCGGCTCGGGCGCCGACTTCGTCTCCACCTCGGTCAACACGAGCAACGTCTACGCCTCCGGCACCCTGACCCAGAGCAACAGCAAGGCGAACGCCGCGATCTTCTCGCTCTCGAACCTCAAGCCGGGTGACTCGGTCGTCGGCAGGGTCACGATCACCAACACGGGAACGCTGCCCGCGACCTTCCGCCTGAGCGAGGCCGCGACGAACGGCTTCGTGAACAAGGCCAACCTGTCGCTCTCGATCGCCGCGGCCTCGGCCCCCGGCACCCCGGTCTGGGCCGGAACCTTCGGCACCGCAGGAACCGTCGCCCTCGGCAACTTCGCCGCCGGCGAGGCCCGCGAGTACATCTTCACGGTCACCCTCGCGCAGTCGGCCGACAACACCGAGCAGGGCAAGACCGCCTCGGCGACCTACACCTGGGACGCCATCCAGACCGCGGCGACGACCTACAACCAGTAGTCGCTCGCCCCGCCAGCCGCGCCGGCGCGGGCCTCCCTCCTGGGGCCCGCGCCGGCGTCGCCGCATCACCGCATCGCATCACCGCACTGCCGCACCGCACTGCCGCACCGCTCCGCCGCTCGACTCTCCGTCCGCCCCGACCGCGAAGGACCCCACGATGCTCTCGATCGCCCGCCGCGCAGCCCGCCGCACCGCCCGCGTCCTCGTCGGCGTCGTCGGCGTCGCGACCCTCGTCTTCGCCCTCATCATCCTGATCCCGGGGATGCTCGGCCTCGAGCGCTACGTCATCACGGGCGGCTCGATGTCCGGGTCCATCGAGCGGGGCGACCTCGTGTTCTCCGAATCCCGCCCCGTCGGCGATCTCGCGGTCGGCGACGTCATCACCTACATTCCGCCGGCCGAGTCCGGCCTCACCGAGCTCGTGACCCACCGCATCATCGAGGTGGAGCAGAGCGCCGAGGGCCCCCTCTTCCGCACGCAGGGCGACGCGAACGCCTCGGCCGATCCGTGGCAGTTCCGTCTCGACGGCGAGTCGCAGGCCGTCCACATCGCGACCGTTCCGGCGCTCGGCTGGGTCTTCATCGCCCTCGCCGACTCCGCCAACCGCATGCTGCTGCTCGGCGTGCCCTCGGCGATCATCGCCCTCATGGCGCTCCGCGAGATCGTCCGGCTCCTCCGCCCCGCCCCCGGCACCGTCCGGAACCTGGACGAGCTCTCGGCCCGCGCTCGAGCCACGGACTCCGCCGCGACCGCCGCCGACGCGGAGGCCCCCCGCGTCCTCGCGGCGTCGCGCGTCACCGCGATTGTGGATCAGCCGTAACCATCGCGTTGACGGGGTGTGGGCGCCTCCTCCGTAGTTTCGGAAGCAGCCCCGCACCCGCGGGCATCGAGCAGAGAGGAGACACGTCATGTCCGGGCGCTCCTCTCTGCTCGTCTCCTCGCTCGGGCTGCTCGTCGGCGCCGCCGTCCTCGGCGCCCCGGCCTTCTCGACCGCCGCGTTCACGGCCAGCACGAGCAACGCCGCCTCGACCGTCTCGGCCGCCGCCGACTGGACGCCGCCCACCGTGGCGATCGCCGACCCGGGCTCGCCCGTGAAGGGCACGGTCGCTCTCTCGGCGACGGCCTCCGACGGCGAGTCCCTCATCGCGACCGTCGTCATCCAGTACCAGCTGCCCGACGCCGCCGCCTGGACCACTGTCTGCACCGACACGACTGCCCCCTACTCGTGCGCCTGGAGCACCGCGGGCCTCGCCGACGGCAACTACGACGTCCGCGCCATCGCCACCGACGCTGCCGGCTACTCGACCGCGTCGGCACCGGCCCGCACGCTCGTCGCCAACAACGTCCTCGTCGTCCTGGCCGCTCCCGCCGACGTGGTCCGCGCGACCGTGCCCCTCTCCGCGTCGATCGTCAACGGCGGCACCGCCGCCTACTCGATGCGCATCGAGTACGCCCCGGCCGGCACGACAACGTGGAAGACCCTCTGCACGATCTCCGCCTCCCCCTACACGTGCTCGTGGGTGACGACCGGGTACGCCAACGACTTCGTCGACCTGCGCGCCGTCGCCACCTCCGGCGGCACGAGCCACACCTCCGCCGTGGTCGCCGACATCCTCGTCGACAACCTGGCTCCCGTCGCGACGATGGTCGACCCGGGCTCGCCTCTGAGCGGCTTCGTGACGCTCGCGGCGACCGCGACCGACGCCCACTCCGGCGTCGCCCAGGTCGTCATCCAGTCGGCCCCCACCGGCTCTACGACGTGGACCTCCCGCTGCACCGTCACCGCGGCGCCCTACAGCTGCCGCATCGACAGCGCGGCGCTCGCCGACGGCGGCTACTCGTTCCGCGCCATCGTCACCGACGCCGCAGGCAACAGCACGACCTCGGCGACGATCGCCAACCGGATCGTCGACAACACGGTCTCCTCCGTCTCGGTCGTCGATCCCGGCGCCTACCTCCAGGGGACGGTCTCGGTGAGCGCGAACGCGTCGTCCACCGCGGGGATCACGTCAGTGACCATCCAGCGCTCCCCGAGCGGCGCCGGCACCTGGACGGACATCTGCGTCGACTCCGCGAGCCCGTACGCCTGCTCGTGGACGACCACGGGCGTCGCGGACGGCACGTACGACCTCCGTGCCGTCCTGGTGGATGGCGCCGGACGCACCACGACCTCCGCGATCGTCGCCGCTCGGCAGGTGGACAACACACCGCTGCGCGGCTACGACGTCCAGGCCGTCAACGGCGGCACGACCCTCGGGCGTCTCGAGTCAGGAGACACCCTGACCCTCACCTACAACGACGCCGTGTCGCTCGGCACCATCACGAGCGGCTGGACGGGCTCGGCGCTCGCCGTCACGCTCCGCCTCCAGGATGGCAACCTGCTCGGTCTGGGCAACGCCGGCGACACGATCGACGTCCTGCGCAGCGGTTCGGCCGTCGCCCTCGGCTCCGTCGCGGTCAGGAACGATGTGATCAAGTCGTCGAGGACGGTCAGCTTCGCCTCGACGATGACGGCCTCCACCGCGGTCGTCAACGGCCGCACCGTCACGGTCGTGAGCATCCGCCTGGGTGCCTCCAGCGGCGGCGGGCTGCGCACCACGAGCCTGACCGGTGCGATGATCTGGACCCCCTCGAGCTCCGTCACCGACGCCTTCGGCAACCGCGCCTCGACCGCCCCGACCACCGAGCTCGGCACGCTCGACCGGGACTTCTGATGCGGTCGTCGACGGCCACTCGGCTCGTCCTCGCCACGGGCGCGGCCATGCAGGCAGCGGCTCACGCGGCGGCGGCGGGGCCGCTCGTCGCCTCCGGCCACGTCATCGGGAGCATCCTGGCCCTCTTCTGCCTCGTGGGCGTGTGGGCCGCACTGCGCCTCCTCCTCGTCGACTGCGTCGAGGGCCGGGCGATCGTCGTCACGCTCGCCGTGCTCACGCTCATCGGCATCGGCCTGTCGACGACGATCGGGTACCCCGGGCAGGAGGCGGCGCCCCTCACCGCGGCGGGGATCGTCGGAGCGCTCTCGAGCGTCACCGCGTGCGCCGCGATGCTCGTCCCGCGCACGGCGCGAGCGCCCGGAGTGACGGAGCGGGCGACCTATCATCGATGAGATGGCGCACACGATTCTCGTCGTCGAGGACGACGACGGCATAGCCCTGCCTCTCACGCGCGCCCTCGGCCGCGAGGGCTACACCGTCGAGCGCAGCGCCACGGGCGGCGACGCCGTCGACCGCGTGGGCGTCGGCGACGTCGATCTCGTCGTGCTCGACCTCGGCCTGCCCGACATGGACGGCCTCGAGGTGTGCCGCTGGATCCGCGTGAACGGCTTCGACGGCCCCGTGCTCATCCTCACGGCGCGCGGCGGGGAGCTCGACCGCGTGGTCGGCCTCGACGTCGGCGCCGACGACTACATGGCGAAGCCGTTCGGACTCGCCGAGCTCCTGGCGCGCGTGCGGGCTTTGCTGCGGCGCGCGGTGCGTCCGGCGACGGATGCTCCTGCCGCGACCCCGTCGGTCGCCTCCGACGCAGCGCCGCCCGCCGACGCCGGGCCGGCCGCGCCGGTGCCGGCGCCCGCACTCCCGTCGACCGCCCTGCGCCTCGACTCGAGCGCCCGCCGCGCCTGGGTCGGCTCCGACGAGATCGTGCTCACCACGAAGGAGTTCGACGTCCTCGCCCTCCTCCTCGTCGACCGCGGAGCGGTCGTCACGCGCGAGGAGCTCATGGATCGCGTCTGGGACGAGAACTGGTTCGGCTCGACCAAGACCCTCGATGTCACGATCGGGCGCCTGCGCCAGAAGCTCAGCGCCGCCGGGTCGGGCTCGCGCGTGACGGCGATCCGCGGCGTCGGCTTCCGGATCGACGACGATGCGTGAACGGCTCATCGCGGCCTTCGTCGGCCTGACGATCGCGGTGGTCGCCCTGTACGGGATCCCGCGCGCCTACATCGTCGCCGAGCAGGTGCAGCAGAACGAGGAGCGCAAGATCGAGCGCTCGCTCGACCTGCTCGCCGTCCTGCTCGTCGAGCGCTCGAGCGACGCCGCCCCCATCACCGAGGACTTCCTGTCGCGACTCCTCAACGAGGCCGAGCGGATCGAGTACGTGGCCCCCGACGGCGCGAGCACGGTCGCGGCCGGCAGCGAGGTGTCGGACGGGTCGCACGACATCGTGCGGAGCATCCCCCTCGAGAACGGCGGGAGCGTCACGCTCTCGCGCGCGAGCGACCTCATCGAGCAGCGCATCGCGGACGCCGTCATGCCCGTCGTGCTCATCGGCATCGCCCTGGTCCTCGGCTCCGTGCTCCTCGGCTTCTGGCTCGCGCGACGGCTCGCCCGCCCGTTCCAGGAGCTCGCACGCGTGGCCGACGAGCTCGGGTCCGGGCGGTTCGACGTCGAGGTGCCCCACTACCGGGTTCCCGAGGCGGAGGAGATCGCCTTCGCCCTGCGATCGAGCACGGATGCCCTGCGCGAGCTCGTCCGCCGCGAGCACGAGTTCGCCGCCAACGCCTCGCACCAGCTCCGCACCCCGGTCACGGCGCTGCGGCTCGAGCTCGAGGACCTCGCGATGTGGCCGGAGACGCCGCCGGTCGTCGCCGACGAGCTCGGCCGCGCACTGCGCGAGCTCGACCGGCTGTCGGAGACCGTCACCGAGCTGCTCGCGCTCGCGCGCGGTCAGCGGCTCGCCGCAGTCGCGGAGGTCGACCTCGGCGCGATCGTGCGCGAGGCGGAGGCGCGCTGGTCGCCCACCGCCTCGGGCGAGCGTCGACGCGTCACCGCGAGCACCCCCGACGCGCCGCTGCCCTCGCTCGTGCCGCCCGGCCCCGTCACCCAGATCCTCGACGTCCTCATCGAGAACGCGCTGCGGCACGGGCGCGGCCCGATCGCCCTCTCGGCCGTCGACCGCGGGACGCACGTCGAGCTCGCCGTCGCCGACGACGGGCCCCGGCCGAGCGATCAGGGCATCTTCGCCCGCGCGACCCGCGGCGATTCCAGCACGGGGGAGGGCATCGGGCTCGCGGTCGCGCAAGAGCTCGCGACGGCCCTCGGCGGCCACCTGCTGCTCGCGGAGGGGCGGACGACGACCTTCACCCTGCTGCTCGCGAAGCCTTCAGACGCGGGCGTCGGGCTCGGCGCCTCGGGCGTGGAGCGCCCCGCACGGTGACGTCGCGTGACGCGCGATGGCGGTTCATGACGGTGCGCGACGCCGCGTGACGGGCCCGCGTGACGCGGGGCGGGCATCCGCCTAGCGTGCCCGCATGACGATTCTCACCGCACCCTCCGTCCCCCTCTCGACCGCCGACGACCGCGCGGCCCGACTCATCGACGCCGGCGCCACGTGGACCGACCGCATCGCCGCGTCGCCGGCCTCCGCGCAGCTCACCTACCGCGTCTCGGGCGAGGGCGAGGGGTCGGTCGCGACGCGCATCCGCGCCGGCAAGCACGAGTTCGTCGTCGACGAGCCGGGAGCCCTCGCGGGCGACGACGTCGCGGCGAGCCCCGTCGAGTACGCGCTCGGCGCGCTCATCTCGTGCCAGGTCGTGGTCTACCGCCTGTACGCGCAGGCGCTCGGCATCCGCGTCGACGAGATCGACATCGCGGCCGAGGGCGACCTGGATGCGCGGCGACTCTTCGGCATCGACGAGAGCGTGCGGGCCGGCTTCAGCGACATCCGGCTCGTCATCACGATCACCGGGCCCGAGACGCTCGAGCGCTACGACGAGCTGCGGGCCGCCGTCGACGCGCACTGCCCGGTGCTCGACCTCTTCGCGAACCCGACGCCCGTGAGCGCGGTCGTGCGCAAGGGCTGACGGGCAGGATCGACCCCGTCTGTCAACGGGGTCACGGCGAGCGGATGCCCGGCCTAGCGTTCGGCGCATGGATCAGTCACAGATCATCACCCTCGTCGTCATCCTCATCGTCGTCGCGGCCCTCGCGGTCGTCGTCGCCGTCGTCGTCTCGCGCAAGCGCAAGGAGCAGCACGCGGAGCAGGAGCGCCGTCGTGCCCAGGAGCTGCAGGCGCAGGCCGAGCGCGACCGCATCACCGCCGCAGACCGCGAGGCGCGCGCCGCGGAGGCCGAGGCGGAGGCACGCCGCGCCGAAGCCGACGCCGCGAAGGCCCGCCAGGCCGCCGAGGAGCACGCGAGCACGGCGCAGGAGGTCCGCGCGCGCGCCGACGAGCGCAGCCGCGAGGCGGCGACGATCGTCGGGAACGACGGTCACGCCGACGGCGCGCACGCGGATGCTCGTCACGAGGATGTTCGTCACGACGATGTTCGTCACGACGACGTCCGTCACGACGACGTCCGTCACGACGACGTCCGTCACGACGAGGTCCGTCACGACGAGGTCCGTCACGACGAGGTCCGTCGGGATGGCGCCCAGCACGAGGGCATCCGCCTGGACGACGAGCCTCGCCGCTGAGCCGACGCTGAGTCGACGCTCTCGGCCGGTCGGCTAAGCGAGCGCGGCGGGGCGGCGCTCCGCCGCGGCCTCCGCGGCAGCCGCTCCGATCGCGCCGATCGTCGTGCCCGTGATGCGGGCGAGCTCATCGAGGTCGCCCGCGTCGTGGCGCTTCGCGGCGTGCACCATGATCGCCGCGCAGGCCTCGGCGTCGGCGAGCGCGTCGTGATGCGCGAAGTCCTCGAAGCCCGCGGCCATCGCCGCCACGGGGAGCCGGTACGAGTCGAGGTGGTAGGTGCGACGGGCGACGCGCAGGCTGCAGGCGTACCGCAGGCTCGGCACCTCGAGTCCGCTCGCCTCGGTCGCGGCGCGCAGCACGCCCATATCGAACCCCGCGTTGTGGGCCACGAGGGCGTCGTCGTCGACGAACTCGAGCAGGGCATCCAGCTGGTCGGCCCACAGAACGGCGTCGACGATGTCAGCGGCGGTGATGCCGTGGATGCGCGTGTTCCACTCGAGCATGTGGTCGAAGCCGAGCGGCGGCCGGATGAGCCACCCCGTCTTGTCGACCACGCGGCCGTCGGCGACCTTCACGAGGCCCACCGAGCAGGCCGAGGCCGCGTGGTTGTTGGCGGTCTCGAAGTCGATGGCGGTGAAGTTCAGCGGCACCCCTCCAGGGTCGCACGGGCCTCCGACGGCGCCGCACCGAACCGCCGCGCCGATGCGCCCACCATCCGTGTCATCGTTCGGCCCCGCACGGTTCTAGCCTGGTGACGTGCACTCCCTCCGCCGGTTCGCGCCGCCCGTCCTCGCGCAGCTGTTCTGGGCGACGAACTTCATCTTCGGCGCCCGCCTCATCGACGAGTTCACGCCCGTCGAGCTGACGACCTACCGCTGGCTCGGCGCGCTGCCGCTCCTGCTCGTCATCGCCTGGTGGCTCGAGCGCCCCGACTGGCGCGTCGCGTGGGCCGAGTGGAAGTGGCACCTGCTGCAAGCGATGCTCGGAATGGTCGGATACACCCTGCTGCTCTACGCGGCGCTCGGCACGAGCTCGTCGGTCAACGCCGCCGTCATCAGCGCCATGAGCCCGGCCACGATCACGATCGCCGCCGTCATCCTTCTCGGCGAGCGCGTCACCCGCATCGGCGTCGTCGGCATCGCGCTGTCGATCGTCGGCGTGCTCCTCGTCGTGCTCGCGGGGCAGGGGGATGCCTCGGCCGGCTTCTCCGTGTCGGTGGGCGACCTGCTGCTGGTCGGCTCCGTCCTCTCGTGGACGGCGTACGTCATCGTCTCGCGCCGCCTCACGACCCCGCCGATCACGGCGACGACCGTGCAGGTCGCGCTGAGCGTCGTCGTGCTCCTGCCCCTGCTGCTCATCACCGGCGCGCCCGCGCAGCCGACCGACGCCGGCTGGTTCGGCCTCGCCTGGATCATCGTCTTCCCCAGCGCCCTCGCCTACCTGCTGTGGAACATCGCCGCCGCGACCCTCGGCCCCTCGAAGACGGGCGTCTTCCTCAACCTGCTGCCCGTGTTCACGACGATCATCGCGATTGCCCTCGGCGACGTCGTCACGATCTGGCAGATCGTCGGCGGGCTCGTCGTCCTCGTCGGCGTCTACCTCGCGACGCGTCCGCCGCGCGTGCCGGCTGACCCGCCGCTCTACGCCGACGGCGCCGGCGAGCCGGGGGCCGCGCACACCGCACCGATCGAGATCGTCGGGCACGGGCATCCGTCGCCCCACGATGCTCACGCGGTGACCGACGCGGGGGATGCCCGGGGCCGGTACCGCGCGGAATAGCGCCCGCGCTCCATGCGTTCGCATGAGCATGACGCGACTCGGCTTCCTCTCGTTCGGCAACTGGAGCAACGTCCCCGGCTCGCTCACGCGCACCGGCGGCGAGGCGATCCTGCAGGGCATCGAGCTCGCCGTCGCGGCCGAGGAGGCCGGCGTCGACGGCGCCTACTACCGCGTGCACCACTTCGCGAAGAACTACTCCTCGCCCTACCCGATGCTCGCAGCAGCCGCGGCGCGCACCTCGCGCATCGAGCTCGGCACGGGCGTCATCGACATGCGCTACGAGAACCCGCTCGCGATGGCCGAGAACGCCGCCGCGACCGACCTCATCAGCGGCGGGCGCCTGCACCTCGGCATCAGCCGGGGGTCGCCCGAGACGTCGATCGCCGGGTACCGCGGCTTCGGGCACGTCCCCGGTGAGGGCTCGGTCGGCGACGTGCGCGCCGACGAGACCGACGCCGACATGGCGCGTCGCCACACGGCCGTCTTCCGCGAGGCGCTCACCGGAGCCGGCATGGCTCCCGCGAACCCGCAGATGGTCGGGGTGGGCGGGCTGCTGCCGGTGACGCCGCAGTCGCCGGGCCTCGCCGACCGCATCTGGTGGGGAGCCGGCACCCGCGCGACCGCCGTCTGGGCGGCCGAGCAGGGCATGAACCTCATGAGCTCGACGCTGCTGACGGAGGACACGGGCGTGCCCTTCGATGAGCTGCAGGCCGAGCAGATCGCCCTGTTCCGGTCGACGTGGGCCGCCGCCGGGTGGGAGCGTGCGCCGCGGGTGTCCGTGAGCCGCAGCATCATCCCGCTCATCGACGATGAGACCGAGTACTACTTCGGGCTGCACGGGCAGGCCGAGCAGCGCGACCAGGTCGGCATCCTCGATGGGTCTCGCTCGCGGTTCGGGCGCCAGTACATCGGCACGCCCGATCGCCTCGCGAAAGAGCTCTCTCGCGACGCCGCGGTCCTCGCGGCCGACACGCTGCTCGTGACGGTGCCGAACCAGCTCGGGGTCGACGTCAACGCGCGCATCCTCGCGTCGCTCGCGCGCGACGTCATGCCGGCGGTGCGGGCGGCGGTGCCGTCGCTCGCGTAGTGCGATCTGGGATGCTGGCGAGGTGAGCCGCGCCGCATCCGACGTCAGCATCCGTCCCTTCGACCCCGCGGATGAGCACGCGGTCATTGGGCTGTGGGACGAGGCCGGTTTGCTGCGCCCGTGGAACGACCCGCACGCCGACATCGCGCGCAAGCTCGCCGAGCAGCCCGAGCTCTTCTTCGTCGCCGCGCGGCCCGACGGAGAGATCGTCGGCGCCGTCATGGCCGGGTACGACGGCCACCGCGGCTGGCTCAACTACCTCGCGACGTCGACAGCTGCACGGGGGACGGGCGCCGGGCGCGCCCTCGTCGAACATGCCGAGGCGGAGCTGCTGCGCCGCGGATGCCCGAAGATCAACCTGCAGATCCGAGCGGGCAATGACGCCGTCGCGGGCTTCTACCGGCACCTCGGCTACACGGTCGACGAGACGATCGACATGGGCAAGCGGCTGATCATCGACGAGCCGCCGGCGGCGACGTGAAGCTCCTTCTGCTGAGCGATACGCATCTGCCCGTGCGAGCCAAGGCGCTGCAGGATCAGGTCTGGCGGCTCGTCGACGAGGCCGACCTCGTCATCCACGCCGGCGACTGGGTCGACCTCGCGACGCTCGACGCGCTGTCGGCGCGCGCCCGGAGGCTCGTCGGCGTCGCGGGCAACAACGACGGCCCCGAGCTGCGGGCGCGGCTCGGCGAGGTCGCGCGCGTCGAGGTCGAGGGCGTGCGCATCGCGGTGATCCACGAGACCGGGGCGGCCGCGGGTCGCGAGGCACGGTGCGACGTCCGCTTCGGCCCGGCATCGGAGCTCGAAGCCGACGTGCTCGTCTTCGGCCACTCGCACATCCCGTGGGATTCGACGACGCCCGGCGGCGTGCGCCTGCTCAACCCGGGTTCGCCGACCGATCGGCGGCGGCAGCCCGTCGGCACGGTCATGACGCTCGAGGTCTCCGGCGGGGCCGTGCGCGGCGTCGAGCTGGTGCAGACGCCGCGCTAGCCGCGCCCGGCCGCGCCCCGCGGTTCGACGAAGAGCGGGTTTGATGACGAAGAGCTCCGGTGATCGCGCTCGTCGTCACCAAAGCCGCTCATGCTCGCGCCTGCAAGCCTGCGCTGGCTCGATCTAGTCAGCCCGCCCTATCGCCCGGCCGCGTACCCCTGCGCCCCGCGCGAGTTCGACGCCGCGTACATCCACCCGCGCGAGCGGTCGATGCCGACGCAGCTCATGCGTCCGAGCGTCCACGGCCCGACGACGCTGACCGCGTGCCCCCGCGCGCGCAGCCCCTCGATCACGTCGTCGCCGAGCCGCGACTCGACCGTGAGCGACGCGACCTGCACCGTGCGCGGCTGGAACGACGCCACCATCGCGTCCGTGTGGAACATCGGCGCATCGATCGCCTGCTGCGGCTCGTAGCCGCCGACGATGCGGCGCAGCAGGTAGAGCAGCTGCCACTGGTCCTGCTGGTCGCCACCGGGCGTGCCGAGCGCCTCGAACGCTTCACCGGCGACCGCGAGCATCGTCGGCGAGAGCGTCGATCGGGGGCGGATGCCCGGCTCGAGCCGCGACGGAGACGCCGGGTCGAGCCACATCATCTGGGCGCGCGTGCCGAGGCAGAAGCCGAGGCTGGGGATCGTGGGGGAGGACTGCAGCCATCCGCCCGAGGGAGTCACCGACACGAGCGTGCCCCACTGGTCGACGACGTCGAGGTGGCACGTGTCGCCGCGGGAGCGGCCGCTGCGGTCGATCGTCGGCTCGCCCGCGCCCGACGGCGAGGCCGCGCCGCCCGCGACGGCGGCGGCGTGGTCGACGACCGGGGGCATCCACGGCGTACGGCCGCCGGGGCTGCCGGGTCGCACCTCGCGCGAGGCCTCGTCGCCGATCAGCTCGGCCCGCGAGGCCAGGTACGACGACGACAGAAGGTCTGCGAGCGGCACCTCGACCGCCGCCGCGTCGGCGAACCACGCGTCGCGGTCGGCCAGCGCGAGCTTGAGAGCCTCGACGATCGTGTGCACTCCGAGCTCGGTCGACGGGTCGAGCACGCCGTCTCCGTGCGTCGCGGCGCGCGCCTCGAGGATGCCCAGCGCCATGAGCAGGGCGGGCCCCTGCGTCCACGCCCCGGCCTTCACGACGTCGACCCCGCGGAAGGCGAGCATGACCGGCTCCTCCTCCGCTGGCGCGAACGCCGCGACGTCGGCCGCGGTGATGACGCCCGCGTGGTCGCCGCCCGTCGAGTGCCGCACGGGGGTCCGCACGAACTCCTCGATCGCCTCGGCGACGAAGCCGTGCTGCCACATTCCGATCGCGGCATGGATGCGGTCCTCGCGCGAGCCGGTCGACTCGCCGGCCGCGATCAGTCGCCTCAGCACCCCGGCCCACGCCTCGTTGCGGATCAGATCGCCCGCCTCGGGCACCTCGCCGCCGGGCATCCACTGCGCCTTCGACGTCGGCCAGTGCTCGTCGAACAGCGGCGCGACCGCGCGGATCGTGCGCACCACGTTCTCATGCACGGGGTGGCCCTCGGCCGCGTAGCGCAAGGCGGGGGAGAGCACGTCGCGCAGCTCCCACGTTCCGCGCTCGGCGAGCAGGGTCAGCCACGTGACGACCGAGCCGGGCACGGCGGCCGCGAGCGGGCCCGCGCCCGGAACCTCGTCGAGACCGAGAGACCGGTAGTGCGAGATCGTCGCGCCCGCGGGCGCCGCGCCCTGCCCCGCGAGCACGATCGGCGCCTCGCCCGCGGGCGCGATGAGCCCCGTGAGATCGCCGCCCGGCCCGTTGAGGTGCGGCTCGACGACGTGCAGCACGAACGCGCACGCGACGGCCGCGTCGATCGCGGTACCGCCGCGCTCGAGCACCGACTGGGCGGTCGCGGTGGCGAGCCAGTGGGTGCTCGCCGCCATGCCGAAGGTGCCGCGCAGCTCGGGGCGCGTGCGATCGGCGAGCGGAGGGGTGAAGGCGGAGCCAGCATCGACGGTGGTCATCCTTCGAGGCTAGCCCGGGCATCCCTCATCGAATGCTGCGACGGCGGGCGCGCCGCGCCCCGCCGGTAGGCTGGTGGATCGTGGCTCTCTCTATCGGCATCGTCGGCCTGCCCAACGTCGGCAAGTCCACCCTCTTCAACGCGCTCACCGAGAACGACGTGCTCGCGGCGAACTACCCGTTCGCGACGATCGAGCCCAACGTCGGCATCGTCGAGCTGCCCGATGAGCGCCTGCAGGTGCTCGCCGGCATCTTCGGCAGCGAGCGCATCCTGCCCGCGACGGTGTCGTTCGTCGACATCGCCGGCATCGTGAAGGGCGCGAGCGAGGGCGAGGGGCTCGGCAACCAGTTCCTCGCGAACATCCGCGAGTCGGATGCGATCGCGCAGGTCGTGCGCGCCTTCACCGACGATGACGTCGTGCACGTCGGCGGCAAGGTCGACCCCGCCGGCGACATGGAGACCATCAACACCGAGCTCATGCTCGCCGACCTGCAGACGCTCGAGAAGGCGATCCCGCGCTACGAGAAGGAGGTCAAGGGCAAGAAGCTCGACCCCTCGGTGCTGCAGGTGGCGCAGGATGCTCACGCGCTGCTCTCCGCGGGCACCACCCTCTCGGCGGCGGGCTTCGACGCCGCGCCGATCCGCGAGCTCGGCCTCCTCAGTGCGAAGCCGTTCATCTACGTGTTCAACGTCGACGAGGGCGTGCTCGGCGACGCTGCGCGCATGGACGAGCTCGCCGCGCTCGTCGCGCCCGCGAAGGCCGTCTTCCTCGACGCCAAGATCGAGAGCGAGCTCATCGGGCTCGACGCTTCAGATGCTGCGGAGCTCCTGGCCTCGACCGGGCAGACCGAGAGCGGGCTGCACCAGCTCGCCCGCATCGGCTTCGACACGCTCGGCCTGCAGACCTACCTCACTGCGGGCCCCAAGGAGTCGCGCGCCTGGACGATCGGCAAGGGCTGGAAGGCTCCGCAGGCGGCCGGCGTGATCCACACCGACTTCGAGAAGGGCTTCATCAAGGCGGAGGTCATCTCGTTCGACGACCTCGTCGCGTGCGGCTCGGTCGCCGAGGCCCGCTCGAAGGGCAAGGCCCGCATCGAGGGCAAGGACTACGTCATGCAGGACGGCGACGTGGTCGAGTTCCGCTTCAACGTGTAGTGAGCCCCGGCTCCTAGATTCTCACCCGAACGCACGCGGAGGTTGCCTTGAACGCATTCGAAGGGACGGGCCAGAACTCGGCCGTCGTGCAACTAGTGGCAGCTGGGTCGGGAGCAACCGGCGTTGCCGCCGGCGCGCTTTTGGGATTCCTGGTCGGGGGCCCGGAGGGGGCCGCCTTGGGGGGCGGTTCAGGCGCGCTACTTCAGGAGGGAATAAAGGGTGCCGTCGGGCACATAGCGGTTCGTTTGTCCACTGATATGGAAAGGGAGCGAGTAGGCACGTGCCTTATCCTCGCCCACCGCCTGATCGCGGAAAGGCTAAACGCCGGAACTCCTCTACGGGAGCCCGGCTTTTTCAGTCGGCGTGAACGTCGTGCACAGAGGCAACTGCGCTCAGAAGCCGAAGAGTTGCTAGAGGGAACGTTCCTTGCCGCCCGGGATGCCTACGAAGAACGAAAGGTCGAACTGCTAGCGCGTTTTTACGCCAACGCGGCGTTTGCGACGAATTTGGATCCAAGCCATCTGAATCATATCTTGAATCTGGCAAAGCTGCTTACCTACCGACAACTCGTGATTGTAGGTATTCTGGGGAGTCAAGAACTTTCGCGGGTGAGGTCCCTTGACTTCAGGGGCAGCGAATCATTGCCGGCAGCTACAGTCGGCGTGCTGTTCGAGCTTTACCAGATGGTAGGTCTGGACCTAATAGTCTCGGCGGACAGTTCTTACATCATGGGCGTGGCGGATATAAACCCGAGCCTATTGCGATTGCAGGGAAACGGAGTCCACCTTTTTCAGCTACTCAGGCCCGACGAGGTGCCGACAGACGAGCAGCGGTTCTTCTTCGAAGCGTTCGGTGTGTAGACGCCGTGTGAGTCCTGTCCGCAAGAATAGGCTGATGAAGCTTATTGTGTCCGGGCGGACACAAATGCCATTCTGCTCGGCGCTGTTTTGGTACCCGTGTACGAGCGCATCCGAGGTAGGCGCCGACAGTGAGGTCAGCCCACTACTCGAAGCCAGTCCCTGACTCGCACTTCCATCCGTTCCACATCGGCTTCCGTCAAGCGTCCAGTGTGGGCAAGAGCGCGACGAGTTCGGTTCAGCTCCTCAAAATAGTATTTGACCCACGCTTGATCTCCCAGCAGACCTTCGAAGTGAGGCCATTGGGACAAGATTATGTCCGCGTACTGAGGAAAATCGACATACGAGAGCAGGGAATTGCCCCGAGGCCCGTGCCATCGCGACCGAGCGTCGTCATCGCGACGTCTTTCGGCACTCTTCCTAATTGTGGGATCTACACCGATCGACCACCAGGTTTCGGCTCCTAGCGCATCGCGCAAGGTTGACTCGATCAGCTCTCGAATTGAGTTCTCCAGGCAGTACAACAACTCATAGACATCTCCCATGAAGCCTGCCTGAGCTCGAGAAGCTTCGGAAAAGTTTGCGATCGTACTTGGGCGGTCTGCATTCCGGATCGCCTCGGTGACGTTGGTTGCTCGGTTTACGTTCAGCGCTCTAAATAGGAAAGCTTGCAGCTCAGTGGACGAGCTGTTCATGACAAGTGAGACTTCAGAGATTTGAATATGGCGTCATAAACGGCCACGTCAGTGGTTAGCGGCAGGTGTACATGCACGTCATGTCGGAGTGTGAGTCCGCCGACGGACCCGACCGGGTGCGGCGTCTCGGTGGACGCTGCCTCAACAAGTACCTGGTCATTCGTCCTCTCCGAGGTTGGCGTTGCCCCGCCACTTGTGAAGTCGGCGAGCGAGCACAATGCGGTGAACGTCAGTGCCATCTTGGCGCTTATCGAGTCGCCCTTGTCCGACAGTCGGCCGAACACGCCCGTGAGTTGCGAAGAGGACTTTCTATATGCTTCGGTGTCAATCGCAAAAACGTCGGCGTAGGCTTCACGGATGCCCTGTGCAAGGGACGTTTTGGCTACTGATTTGTCTTTGTAGCGCCTATATCGATCTGTGGGTGTCGCGGCGTCATTCAGAAATCCAAGGGATTTCAGAACCGGAATCATTGGACGATCGCCTGAACTCGCGTATCCGAGCTGTTTCAGGAATTCGTATGAGAACTTTTCGGGAACACCGGCGCGCTGAATCGCATCGAATATTGCTGCCGTGTTCTTAGTGGAAGTGAGGTACGAAGTCGGGACGGACATGTCCGCAGAATACCCCGAGTGTGAGGATTGCGCACTCTATCTCTGCCTTTGATCGTATCGCAATTTGTAGTCGGCCGGCCCGGAGTCGGAGAGCTCGACAGTAGATGGGGGTGATGACACAGATGGCACCGGAAAGTGGAGAGCGCCCTGCGATGGGTTGGCGATGCGGAACAAAGGGCCGATCTCCGGGGCGCGAAACCCGGAATGTGGTTGCATGCCACCCCGTGGTTATGTCCTATACAGCGGGTTCCTCCCGCAGCCGCGGCTCGACGCGGTTCTTCGGGTGGTAGCCCGACTTGTCGGCGTAGTACCCGCGGATCCGCTCCATGTCGGCCGCCACATCGCCGGTGAGCTCGAACGTCGGCCCGAGGCCGGTGGTCATCGTGGTCCGGTCGACGTACCCGAGGGTCACGGGCAGGCCGGTCTCGCGCGCGATCCGGTAAAAGCCAGACTTCCAGTGCGTGTGCCCCGAGCGCGTGCCGTCCGGTGTGACGACGAGGCTGAACACCTCGCCGGAGCGCATCCGCTCGACGACCTCCGACACCACACGGCCGGGCGCCTCCCGATCGACCGGGATACCACCGAGGCGCAGCATCAGCGGCCCCCTCCACCCGCGGAACAGGCTCTTCTTGCCGAGCCACTTGATGTGGATGTCGAGCTTCCACGTGATGGCGAGCATGAACACGAAGTCCCAGTTCGACGTGTGCGGCGCCCCGATGAGCAGGGTCGGGCGGTCCGGGGCGGTTTCGGTCTCGAGGCGCCACGGGCTGACGGCCCAGAACGCACGGGAGGCGAGGCGGCGCAGGAGCATGACTCAAGCGTATGCCGAGGGTCCTGCAGCGATAGCGTCGCCGCATGCGCACCCTCACCGTCTGCAACTTCGTCACGATCGACGGCCGCTACGAGGACGACGACCACGACATCGCATCGTTCTTCGAGCACCTGCACGCCGACTACCGCGCCGCCGACCACTTCGACCACTACAACGCCGGTCTCGTCCGCTCGTCCGACACCCTGCTGCTCTCGGGCCGTCAGTCGACGCTCGGCAACCTCGGCTACTGGAAGGGCGTGCGCGACGACCCGCACGCGACCCCCATCAGGCGCGAGTTCGCCGAGCTCATCGAGGCGATCGAGAAGGTCGTCGTCTCCGACACGATCACCGAAGAGGATCTCGCGCCGCATCCGAACACCCGCATCGTGTCGGTGGCGGATGCCCGCGCCGAGGTCACTCGCCTGAAGCAGCTCGACGGCCGCGGCATCCTGGTCATCCTGGGCCGCCGTCTCTGGAACGACCTCATGCACGCAGGGCTGGTCGATGAGCTGCACCTCGTCACGTTCCCGCTCATCGCCGGAGGCGGGGTCGCCCTCTTCGACAACCGGCCACCGGTCTCGCTGAGGCTGCTCGGCACCGAGACCTGGGCCGAGGCCGGGCAGGTGCTCATGCGCTGGGCGGTCGAGCCCGCGAGTGCTGTCGATGCCTGACGCGACCGAGCGGAACCTTGTGCGCAAAGTCGTCGGCTACGTGCTCCGTGACGACCGACTGCTCGTCTTCACCCACGACGACGTGCCCCTCGAGGAAGCCGGCATCCAGGTGCCCGCTGGCTCGATCGAACGTGGCGAGGAGCCGCGCGATGCTGCAGCGCGCGAAGTGCTCGAGGAAACCGGCGTCGAGACGCGCGTCGTGAAGGAGCTCGGTATCGAGCACTACGACATCAGCCCGTCCCGACCGGAGATTCACGAGCGCCACTTCTTCCAGCTCGAACCCGCCGACGCCGACCTGCCCGAGCGGTGGGCGGCAGGCGAGTTCTCCCCGTCCGGCAGCGGGGCCGGAGCGCGGTGGACGTGCTGGTGGCTCCCGATCGAGCACGGCCACGTGCTGAGCGCCGGCTTCGGGGCGCGCCTCGGTCAGCTCGACCTCGGGCGCGGCTGATGCGGCAAAGGCATCCTCGGCCCGCCCTTGGTCCTGACAGAATCTCCGCATGACGGATCTCCCGCCCGACCACGGCCCGGCGCAGCAGACACCGGCGGCCGCGCCGCCGCTCGGTGCTCCGGTCGCGTCCACCGCCCCGCCGACGAACGTCCTCGCGATCCTCGCCCTCGTCGCGGCCTTCATCGCCCCGCCCGCGGGGCTCGTCCTCGGCATCATCGCCCAGCGGCAGATCGCCCAGTCGGGGGAGTCGGGCAGCGGCCTCGCGCTCGCCGGCACGATCGTCGGCGGCGTCTTCACCGCGTTCATCGCGCTCTTCCTCATCGCGTGGCTCGGCACGTTCGTGTCGATCTTCGCGACCTTCTTCACGGTCTTCGCCGCCACCGGGGCCTGAGTGCTCCAGCTGCGTCCCGTCGAGGTCGGCGATATTCCGAGGCTCACCCGCCTGCTCCACGCGGCGTACGCCGAGCTCGGCGCGGCCGGCCTCAACTTCACGGCGGTCGACCAGAGCTATGAGGTGACCGCGCGGCGCATCAACAGCGGCTCGACCTGGGTGGCGGAAGCCGGTGGCCGCCTCGCCGCGACGGTCACGCTCGCAATCCCGCCCTCGTCGCCGCTGCGCGCGCTCAGCCTCACGGCCGCGGCACCGCGCACTGCGTGGCTCAACCAGCTCGCGGTGCACCCCGATCACCGAGGCGCCGGGTGGGGCCGCGCGCTGTTCGAGCGGTGCGTACGGGAGGCCCGCGCCCGCGGGGCGGAGCGACTCGGCCTCGACACCGCTGAGCCGGCGGAGCACCTGCGCGCGATGTGCAACCGGTGGGGGTTCGAGGGCCGCGAATCGATCCACTGGGAGGGCAAGACCTACGACAGTCGCGTCATGTCGCTCGACCTCGCGGGAGCATCGGTCGGCACGACAGCGGAGGTGAACAGTGCCTGACCCCTGCGTCGCCCTCCTGCGCGCCGTCAATCTCGGGGCGCGCAACAAGGTGCCGCAGCGTCCGCTCGCCGAAGCGCTCGAGGCCGAGCTCGGCGTGCCCGTGCGCCACTACCTGCAGTCGGGCAACGTGCTCGTGGCCTCGGGAGACCCTGCTGCGGTCGGCGCGCGGGTCGCGGCGAGCATCCGCGCTCAGACGGGGCTCGAGATCCCCGTGATCGTGCGCACGCTCGCCGAGCTCGAGTCGCTCGCCGCGTCGAACCCGTGGCCCGACGTCGACCCGGTTCGCGTGCACCTCGCCGTGTGGGACGAGCGACCGGATGCCGCGGCGCTCGCCGCGGTGCGCGCCACCGACTGGACGGGCGACGAGCACGTCATCGACGAGTCGTCGGCGTGGATGCGCTTCGCCGACGCCTCCCGCACCGCCAAGCTCGGAGCCGCCGTGCTCGAGCGACGGCTGAGCGTCGTCGCGACGGCCCGCAACGCGCGGACGATCGCCGAACTCGTGGAGCGACTGCGCGCGCTCGCGACCTGACCTGACCTGGCCTGATCTGATCTGACCTGACAGGTCGCGATCCGCGCCCCCGCCGGCTGGCCAGCCCTACAGGAACCCGAGCAGCAGGAAGAAGCCGATGAAGGCCAGCGACCCGGCCACGATGAGACCGACGGTGAGGGCGGCGATCGGCACGGGCATCCGCGGTCTGAGGACGACCAGGAGCGTCAGCGCGACGCCAATGACCATCTGCACGGTCCAGTACACGGGCGATGTCGTGTCGCCGACGACGGTGAGCCCGAAGATCCCCTCGCCGATGAGCACCGCCGCAACCGGCGCGATGGCGATGCCCCGCCACAGCGGATTCGGGTGCCGGACGAGCACCGCCGCCGCCCCCACGATCGGCCCGGCGAGCACGCCGATGATCGTGAACATGCCCGTGAACGGCTCGCCGTAGTCGTAGCCGCGCCACTCCGAGACGAGGCGATAGCCCTCGACGAGCAGCACGAAGCCGACCGCGCCGAGCACGGCCGACAGCCACAGCGGCGTGCGCACAGCCCAGACGATGGCGAAGGTCAGCAGCGTCCAGCCGCCGGCCGAGTTCGCGAACGACGACAGGGCATCCGGCAGGGCGCCCTGCGCGGGGCTCGTGAGCCCGCCGAGCACGAGCGCGGCGAGCGCCACGAGCATGCTCCGAACGACCAGACCGAGACGGCTCGTGCGCGAGGCGGCGGATGCTCGGGCAGACGTTTCGGGCACACCGAAGTCTAGAGCGGCTCGCGTCGGCGACACGCTCGCGACCGGGCATCCCGCTCGCCCCCGTGCGGGAGTACGGTTCCCCCATGTTCCTCACCGAGCTCAACTGGCTGGGCGTCCTCGCCGGCTTCGTCGTCTACTTCGTCACCGGCGCCATCTGGTTCGGCCCGAAGACCTTCTACCCCGCGTGGATGCGCGCGAAGGGCCTCGACCCCGCCGAGCCGCAGGGCTCGCACGGCATGGCGGTCGTGTTCGGCATGACCGCGCTCGGCGCGCTCGTGCAGGTGCTCGCGCTCGCCATCGTGCTCGCGTTCGTCGCTCAGGCGACGGGCGACCCCGTCGGGCCGCTCGGCGGCGCACTCGGCGGCCTGCTGCTCGGCATCGGGCTCGTCGCGGCGAGCTCGCTCTCGCACCGGCTCTTCGGCGGCGACGGGTTCCGGGTCTGGGCGATCGAGGTCGGCGGCGACGTCGTCGGTCTGACGCTCGCGGGCCTCGTCGTCGGCCTGATCGGCTGACGTCGCGCGCACCCAGCCGCATCCGGCACGATGAGCGGGTGGATGCTCCCCGCGCGCTCGCCGCCGCTCGAGCCGCGCTCGCCGAGGCCGTCGCCGAGCTTGCCGCCGCGGGTGCGCGCCCCGAGCAGATCGCCGTCCTCGCGCCGGCGCACCGCGCTCTCGGGTTCATCCCGGTGCGCGAGAAGCTCCGCCGCACCGGCGAGGGATTCCTCCTCGGCGCCCTCATCGCCACGCGAGACGGAGACGTGCTCGATCCGGGTCGAATCGTGCGCGCGAGCCGGCAGGTACTGCCCGGGCACCAGTCGGCGAGCGCCCAGGAGCGCCGCGCCCTCCGGCAGACGGCTCTCGACTCCGGGTTCGACGAGGGCGAGACCCTCGTGCTCGACTCCCGCGCAATCCCGCTCGACGACCCGGAGGCGATGCGCGCCGAGCGGGGCCCGCTCGTCCTGCGCGAGACCGAATCCGGCGAACTCGAGGTCCTCGTCCGCTGGATCCCGACCGCCCCGGACAGCGCGCTGCGCCCCATCGCGGCCTACCTCGCCGAGCGCGTCGACCTCGCGCGCGGAGCCCTCGTCGCCGCGCGAGCCGAGAGCGAGCATCCGTGACCGAATCGACCGGCCCAGCCCCCGCGACAGGCCTCGACCCCGACGTCTTCGCCTTCTACGCCGAGCTCGAGCAGAACCAGGACCGCGAGTGGTGGCTCGCCAACAAGACGCGCTACGACGAGCGGGTGAAGGCCCCGGTCGAGCGGCTCGTCGACGCGCTCGGCGGCGAGTTCGGGCCGCTGAAGATCTTCCGGCCCTACAAGGATGTGCGATTCAGCGCCGACAAGCGCCCCTACAAGGACCACCTCGGGCTCGTGAGCGCCGACCGCTCCGCCGGCACGTACTACCTGCAGGTCTCGCAGCACGGGCTCATGCTCGCCGGCGGTGAGTACCAGCCGAGCCGCGAGCAGCTCGCGCGATTCCGAGAGATCTGCGACGACAACCGTCTCGTCGGCGATCTCGAGGCCACGCTGGACGAGGCCGCCGAGCGCGGCTTCGCGATCATGACGGCGGATGCCCTCGCCACCGCCCCCCGCGGCTACCGCGCCGACCACCCGAAGATCCATCTGCTTCGCCTGAAGCGCCTGGCCGTCGCCGCCGAGCACGACCCCGCCGACTGGATGACCGGGCCCGAGCTCGTCGACCGCGTGCGCGCGGGCTGGCGCGTCGTCGGCGAGTGGAACACGTGGCTCGCCGAGAATCTGCCCGCGCCCGTCGAGGCGGCCCGCTGACGCGAGCGGGCGGCCCGCTCACGCGCGCGGGCTCGCCCGCTAGGGTGCACGTATGGTCGGCGACGGGGCTCTGCGCGCGCTGCCGCTCGACGGCGCCGGCGGACGGCGCGGGACCAACCTGCCCGCGATGGGCGACTTCAACCAGTCGGTCATCCTCGAGGCGGTGCGACGCGCGCCGCAGGGGCTGAGCCGGGTCGAGCTCGCGGAGGCGACGGGGCTCTCCGCCCAGACGGTGTCCAACATCAGCCGTCGACTCCTCGACGCCGACCTGATCTCGGAGGCGGGCAAGGAGGTGAGCGGGCCGGGGAAGCCCCGCACGATCCTGAGGCTGAACCCGGGCGGGCGCTTCGCTCTCGGCGCGCACCTCGACCCCACGGTGACGACGGTCGTCCTCCTCGATCTCGCGGGGTCGGTCATCGCGCGCGAGCGGATCGGCACGCCGCTGCAGCAGCGCCCGGACGAGGTGATCGACGCGATCGCCGCGACCGCCGAGCGGCTCCTCATCGACTCGGGCATCGACCGGAGCCGGCTCGCCGGCCTGGGCGTCGCGGCGCCCGGTCCGATCGACCCCGTCGCGGGCGCGCTCGTCGGGCCGCCTAACCTCCAAGGCTGGCACCGGGTCGCGGTGCGGGACGAGCTGCGGCTCCGCTCGGGCATGGAGGTCGTCGTCGACAAGGACGTCACGGCGGCCGCCGTCGCCGAGAAGTGGGCGGCGGCGAGCGGCGCGGGGAGCGGCTCGTTCGTGTTCCTGTACGTCGGCACGGGCATCGGAGCGGGCATCGTCGTCGACGGCGAGGTCGTGCGGGGGAGCGCGGACAACGCGGGGGAGGTCGGGCACATCGTGGTCGACCCGGGCGGTCCGGAGTGCACCTGCGGGTCGCGCGGCTGCGTCGCCGTGACGTGCACGCCTGAGGCGCTGGTGCGGGAGTGGTGGGGGCTCGGCGGGCGCTCCGCCGACCGCGGCGCCACCGACACCGAGGCGATCGACGGCGCCTTCACGCTGCTGGCGGCGGAGGCCGGGAGCGGCGACCCCCTGGCGGTCCTCGTGCTGGAGCGCGCGGCGATGAGGTTCGCACGACTGCTGGCGGTGATGACCAATCTCCTCGACGTGGACCGCGTCGTCCTCGGCGGCCCGTTCCTCACCCCCATCAGCGCGCTCATGATGTCGACGGTGCCCGTGGAGCTCGAGGGGCTCCGCGCGGCGCGCGGCATCCACCCGCTCGGTGTCGGGACGTCCGCGCTCGGCGACGACGTCGCGGCGATCGGGGCCGCGGCGCTCATCCTCGATCGCACGCTCTCGCCGCAGACGCGCTCGCTGATGCTTCCGGCGATTCTCGCTTGACGCGGATTACTCCATTCGATTTACTTATCGTGATCGGGCTGCGGGTCAGTGCTCGGTCCCCCTCCGCCATGCCGAGCAAAGGAGCACAGCATGAGGCGCACCCTTCGCACGACCACCACCGCCCTCGTCGTCACGGGAGCCCTCATCGGCGTCGCCGGCTGCTCCGCCGCGGGGGAGGAGTCCGACGACCAGACCCTCACCGTCTCCTACATCCGCACGGATGCCTTCACCGCGCTCGACACCCTGTTCCAGACGGTCAAGACCGAGTTCGAGGATGCGAACCCCGGCGTCACCGTGGAGCTCCAGCCCGTCTCCGCTCCCGATGAGGACTACAAGACCCGCCTGGCCCTCTCGCACCGCTCGGCCGAGACCGCGCCCGATGTGTTCTACCAGGACACGACCACGATCCGCGCCGACGCCGAGGCCGGCTACCTGCTGGCGCTCGACGACTACCTCGCCGAGTGGGAGGACTGGGGCCAGTTCAGCGAGGCCGCGCGTACCGCGGGCCTCGGCACCGACGGCTCGACCTACGCCGTCTCCCTGGGCACCGACACGCGCGCCCTCTGGTACAGCATCCCCGTGCTCGAGGCAGCCGGCATCCCGACCCCGTGGGAGCCCGAGACCTGGCAGGACGTCCTCGATATGGCCGAGGCCGTGCAGACCTCCGACCCCGAGGCCGTGCCCTTCATGCTGTACTCGGGCACCGGCACCGGTGAGGGCTCGAACATGCAGGGCTTCTACCAGCTCCTCTACGGCACCGAGCTCGGCGGCGACGCTCTCTTCGACTCCGAGTCGGGCAAGTGGGTCGTCGGCTCCGAGGGCTTCGTCGACGCGCTCGAGTTCGTCGACACCGTCTACTCCGAGGGCTACTCGCTCCCCGCCGACCAGGCGCTCGACCCGAACGTGTGGCAGTCGGTGTTCGGCGAGCTCTTCCCGGAGGGTCGCCTCGGCGCCACGATCGAGGGCTCCTACACGCCGTCGTTCTGGGTCGAGGGCGGGTCGTTCGAGTGGCCCGAGTACGCCGATCAGATGGGCGCCACGGCGTTCCCGACGAAGAACGGGGACGGCGAGGGCGTCAGCATGTCCGGCGGATGGACGCTCGCGGTCGGCGCTGCGTCCGAGATCCCCGACCTCGCCTTCGAGTTCCTCACCATGGCTCTGAGCAAGGAGAACTCGCTGTCCTACGTCACCGAGAACTCGCAGATCGCGGTGCGCGCGGACGTCGCGGCGGAGCCGAGCTACCTGGAGTCGAATCCCTTCGTCGGCGCGGTCACGGAGCTCGTGGAGATCACGAACTTCCGCCCGGCGACGAGCGACTACAACCAGATCTCCGCCGCGGTCCAGAACGCGACCGAGGCGGTGATGACCGGTCAGTCGACCCCCGAGGAGGCCGCCGCGGCGTACGACCGCGACGTCGAGTCGATCGTCGGCGCAGACGGCATCATCGAGAGATGACCCCAGACCTCGATGCGGCACCGCCCCACCGGTGCAGCCGGGCAGCAGCCCGGTGACGGCAACCGCATCGTCGTCGCAGCGTCCGTCCGGTACCTTCGGACGCCGCGACAGCCCGTTCGGGCGGCGAGCCTCTCGGCTCGCCGCCCGGACGATGCCTCTTCTTCCCGCACTCCTGCTGCTCGCGGTCTTCCTGCTCGGTCCCATCGTCTGGTCGATCGTCGGGTCGCTGACGAACGCGACCCTCACCGGAGCCTCCGCGACCTCGCCCGACTGGGTGGGGCTCGCGAACTACGAGCGGCTCCTCGCCGATCCCGACTTCCCGCTCTCGCTGTGGCTGACCGTCGTCTTCACGGTCCTGTCCGCCGTCGTCGGGCAGAACGTGCTGGGCTTCCTCGTCGCCTTCGCCATGACGCGGGCCGATCGCCGGGTCGCGACGATCGCGAGCGGCGCGGTGATCGGCGCCTGGGTGCTGCCGGAGATCGTCGCCGCGTTCGTCGCTTACGCGTTCTTCTCGCGTGACGGCACGCTCAACCAGCTGCTGGCGGTCATCGGGCTCGAAGGCGACAACTGGCTGTTCACCGTCCCCATGCTCACGATCGTGCTCGCCAACGTGTGGCGCGGCACCGCCTTCTCGATGCTCGTCTACCGGGCGGCCCTCAGCGAGGTGCCGCCGGAGCTCACCGAGGCCGCGCAGATCGACGGGGCGAACGGCTGGCAGCGGCTGGTGCGCGTCACCGTCCCTCTGCTGCGCGGCACGATCGCTACGAACCTCATGCTCGTCACCCTGCAGACGCTGTCGGTCTTCACCCTCATCTACGTCATGACAGCCGGCGGCCCCGGCAATGCGAGCGCGACCCTGCCGGTGTACGCCTACCAGGAGGCGTTCCGCTTCGGCAGCATCGCGTTCGGCACCGCGATCGCGACCGTCATGCTCGTGATCGGGGCCGTCTTTTCGATCGTCTACATCCGCATCCTCAACCGGGCGGAGGCCGACCGATGACGGCCGCCGTCGCCCGCGCCCCTCGACCGGTGTCGGTGGCCTCCCCGCGTCGATCGGTCTCCCGCGGGCTGTCGACCGCGGCGCTCGTGCTCGTCACCGCGGCCTTCCTGCTGCCGCTCGCCTGGCTGCTGCTCGCGGCCTTCGACGCGAGAGCCACCTACGAGACCCGACTGCCGCAGGAGCTGTCGCTGGACAACTTCGCCGCGGTCCTGACCCCGCAGACGACGTTCGTGCCGCTGGGCAACAGCCTGCTGCTGTCGACCGCGACGGCCGCGATCACGGTGCTCGTCGCGCTGCTCGCGGCGTATCCGCTGTCGCGCTATCGCTCGCGCTTCCATCGGGGCGTCATGTACGGGGTCCTGTTCGGCACCTGCCTCCCGATCACGGCGATCATGGTGCCGGTCTACAGCCTCTTCGTCGTGCTCGACCTCCTCGACTCGATGCCCGGCACGATCCTCTTCCTGGTCGCGTCGTCGCTGCCGATGGCGGTGTTCATGACGAAGAGCTTCATGGATGCCGTTCCTGTCACTCTCGAGGAGGCGGCGTGGATCGACGGCGCCTCCGCGATGCGCGCGCTGCGGATGATCGTCGTGCCGCTCATGCGCCCGGGCATCGCCGTGGTGTTCGTCTTCGTCTTCCTGCAGGCGTGGGGCAACTTCTTCGTGCCGTTCGTCCTGCTCTACTCGCCGAGCAAGCAGCCCGCGGCGACGAGCATCTACACCTTCTTCGGACAGTTCGGCTCGATCGCCTACGGTCAGCTCGCTGCCTTCTCGCTGCTCTACTCGCTGCCCGTCGTCATCCTGTACATCCTCGCCTCGAGACTGATCGGCGGGTCGTTCGCCCTGGCCGGCTCGGTCAAGGGCTGACCCCACCCGGAAGGACCACCGTGCACGAGCACCGCCTGACCACCGACGGTCGCATCGAGCGCTTCCTGCGCGACGTCCTCGGCCCGCAGCGCATCGCCGAGCGCATCCCGCTCGCGGTGACGGCGTCGGTGGTCGACGGGGAGCCCATCCCGTTCGCCGAGGCCGTCGCGCGCCCCTTCGCCCCGTTCGCCGTCGGGTCGGAGTGGGGCAGGGCGTGGGACACGGTCTGGTTCCGCGTCACCGGCGAGGTGCCCGCGGAGTGGTCCGGCGCGGACGGGCGCCACGAGGTCGAGCTCGAGGTCGATCTGGGGTACTCGTCGCGGCTGCCCGGCTTCCAGGCCGAGGGCATCGTGTACGACGCCTCGGGCCGCATGCTCAAGGGCCTCGAGCCGCTCAACCGCTTCGTTCCCCTGCCGCACGCGGGCGCGGTCGATCTGCTCATCGAGGCCGCGGCGAACCCGAACATCGCCGACGACTTCAGCTTCCGGGCGACGCCTCTCGGCCACCGCGATACGGCGGGGGATGCCCTGCTCTACGTGCTGCGACGCGTCGACCTCGTCCGGCGAGACGTCCGGGTCACCGAGCTCTGGCACGACGCCACCGCCCTGTGGGACCTCGTCGGCCAGCTGCCGGACGAGCAGCCGCGTCGGCGGCGCATCGTGGAGGCGCTCGCGCGCGTGGTCGACCTCGTCGACCCCGACGACGTGGCCGCCGACGTCGACCGGGCGCGGGAGGTGCTCGCGGTGGAGCTCGGGCGGCCCGCCCACGCGAGCGCGCATCGCGTCCACGCCGTGGGGCACGCCCACATCGACTCGGCGTGGCTCTGGCCCACGCGGGAGACCGTGCGGAAGTTCGCCCGCACGCTCTCCAACGTGCTCGACCTCATCGACCGAGACCCCGACTTCCGCTTCGTGGCCTCCTCGGCCCAGCAGTACGCGTGGGTGCAGCAGCACTACCCGGAGCTGTTCGAGCGGCTGCGCACGGCGGTCGACTCCGGCCGGATCATCCCGGTGGGCGGGATGTGGGTCGAGTCCGACGCCACGATGATCGGCGGTGAGTCGATGATCCGGCAGTTCCTGCTCGGGTCGCGGTTCTTCCGCGAGGCCTTCGGGGTCGAGAGCGACATCGTCTGGCTCCCCGACTCGTTCGGCTTCTCGGCCGCGCTGCCGCAGATCTTCCTCGGCGTGGGGGCGACCGGTTTCGTGACGCAGAAGATCTCGTGGAACGACACCAATCGGATGCCGCACCACACCTTCTCGTGGGAGGGCATCGACGGCTCGCGCATCCTCACCCACTTCCCGCCGGTCGACAGCTACATGAGCGATCTCGGAGCTGCCGATCTCGCCAAGGCCGAGCGGCAGTACGCCGAGAAGGCGGTGGGATCGAGCTCGATCGTGCCCTTCGGCTGGGGCGACGGCGGCGGCGGCCCGACGCGGGAGATGATCGCTCTGGGTCGACGCAAGGGCGACCTGGAGGGCTCGCCGCGCGTGGAGTTCTCCACGCCCGCCGCGTTCTTCGACGAGGCGCGCCAGGAGATCGCTCGCCCGCCCGTCTGGTCGGGGGAGCTCTATCTCGAGCTGCATCGCGGCGTGTTCACCTCGCAGGCCGAGACCAAGCAGGGCAACCGCCGCAGCGAGGCGCTCCTGCACGAGGCGGAGCTCTGGGCGGCGACCGCCGCGGTGCGCTCCGGCGCCCCCTACCCGCACGAGGAGCTCGACGCGGCCTGGCGCATCGTCCTCCTGCAGCAGTTCCACGACATCCTTCCCGGCACGTCGATCTCGTGGGTGCACGAGGAGGCGGAGGAGCGCTACGCGCAGGTGCGCCGCTCGCTCGAATCCCTCATCGACGCCTCCGTGGCCGCGCTGGCCGGGGAGGGCGACCGCGAGCTGCGGGCGATCTCCTCGCCCTGCGATCCGGCGGCCTTCGCGATCGTGGAGTCCGACCTCGGCACCCGCTCCGACGCCCTCGGCCGGGCCGTCGGGCGCGCGGACGACGGGGGATTCGTGCTCGAGAGCGACACGCTCCGCGTCGTGATCGATCGGGGCGGGCGCATCGTCTCGTTCGTCGACCTGACCAGCGGGCGCGAGCTGATCGTGGCGGGAGAGCCGGCGAACCGCTTCCAGCTCTTCCGCGACCGCCCCGCGCAGTGGGACGCCTGGGATCTCGACGAGAACTACCGGCGCACCGGTCGCGAGGTCGATGACGTCGTCTCGTGCGAGATCGAAGGCGAGGCGGTCGTCCTGCTGCTCACCGCGGGGGCGTCCACGATCGAGCAGCGGATCTCGCTGTCGCCCGACGGCGCGGCGCTCGACCTCGACGTGCACGTCGACTGGCGCGAGGACCGCATGATCCTGAAGCTCGCGCTGCCCGTCGGCATCCTCGCCGATCGCGCCTCCTCCGAGACCCAGTTCGGCCACGTCCATCGGCCGACCCACGCCAACACCTCGTGGGACGCGGCGCGGTTCGAGACGGTCGCCCACCGCTGGGTCCAAGTCGAGGAGCCCGGGCAGGGGCTCGTCGTCGCCAACGCCAGCGCGTACGGGTGGGACATCCAGCGTCTCGATCGGGACGGTCGCGGCGTCGGCACGCTCCTGCGGGCTTCGCTGCTGCGGGCGGCGACCTTCCCCGACCCCGACGCCGATCGGGGCGAGCACGATTTCGCGCTCTCGCTCCGGCCGACCCGCTCGATCTCCGACGCGGTCGCCGAGGGCTACCGACGGAGCCGTCCGCCTCGCGCCCTGCGCGGCGCGACGCCGGTCGCGCCCCTCGTCCGGCTGGAGGGAGGCTCGGCCGTCATCGAGACCGTGAAGCTCGCCGACGATCGATCGGGCGATCTCATCGTCCGGATCTACGAGGCGAGCGGCGCGTCGACCACGACCGCCGTCGTGGTCGACGCCCGCCGCGGCGAGGCCCAGTGCGTCGACCTGCTGGAGCGCGAGCGCGGCGACCGGCGCGACGCGTTCGCCCCGGACGAGGAGATCGTGCTGCTGCTGCGGCCCTTCGAGATCGTCACCCTGCGCATCCGCCTCGACGCGTCGGCGGTGTGACGGCGTGTGACGCTCCGGCCGCGAGCCCCGCGACCGTTGTCGGAGGTTCGACATAGTCTCGACTCCGTGCTCCTCGAGACCCACGTCCTGCAAGACACCGATCCCGACCTCCCGGGGCTCCTCGGTGACGGCTTCGAGGTGGTCGGCGAGTCATGGGGCGCCGAGCTCGTGATCGACGGGGGCGCCGACACGGCGGCTCTGCTCGAGCGCCTGCGCGGCTTCGTGGCGTCCGCCCGCGGCTCCGGGCTCGAGCTCCGCGAGCTCGCCCCGCGCGACGCTCCCGCGATCGAGGCCCTCGACGCCGAGAGCTGGGCCGACGTGCCGACGACGCCCGCGACCGTCCACGCTCCCGTCTCGGCGGCCGACGTGCACGACTGGGCCCGCCGCGGTCGCCGCGCGTTCGGCGCGCTCGACGGCGACCGACTCGTCGGCGTCTGCGTGGGCTCGGCCGGCGACAACGACTTCGTGGTCGTCGCCCCCGATCAGCGCGGTCGCGGCATCGGCGCCGCCGTCGTCGCGGCGTGGATGCTCGGCGCGATCGCCGCGGGCGAGCGCGCCTTCACCGCGGGCGGGGCCTCGCAGAACGCCCGGAGCCTCGGCATGATCCGAGCAGTGGGGTTCCGCGTCACGGAGCGCTGGCTGAGCCTGCAGCGCCCCTGACGTCGCGGGCGGCTCCGCGAATCCATGTCAGCACTTCGGTCCGTCGTCAACCCCCTTCTCGCTCTCTCGCGCTGACCGTTAGCGTCAGCCCATACCGACAGGTCGTCGGAGGTCACGGCACGAGCCGGGGCGCGATCCGCGACCGGAAGGAGGCACCACCATGGCAACACTTCTCTGGATCATCGCGGCCATCCTCGTCATCGCGGGAATCGTCACGCTCGTCCGCGGTCAGATGCTGTGGGGCATCGTGCTGATCGTTCTCGGTCTGCTCGTCGGCCCCGGTGGCGTCAGCATCTTCACTTGATCGGACGTGGCTAGGCCCTGAGCCCCCGATGTGATCAGGATCACGGCGCCCCCGGGCGCCGCACCCCGAGAGGCGGTGCCGCGGACGCGGCCCGCCTCTCGGCATGTCCGGGCTCCATCCCTGCGAGCGGATGCTCGGCTCGGGACCTTCGGCCCTGACCGGCCGCTCTCGCGCAGGGCTACCGTGACCCCACGCGGCGTCGAGCCGCACCAGGAGGTCACCATGAGCCGCCGACGCCTCGCCACCCGCGCCGAGCTCCTCATCCGCGCGTCCGCGCACCTGGCCCTCGCCTCGGCCCTCGCGGTCGCGCTGGCCGGCTGCGTCCCGCCCCCGGGCCCCGAGCCCACCGCATCGACCGCGCCGCCGAGCGCGAGGCCGAGCGAGACCGCCGAGCCTACGGCGGCCCCGACCGAGACGGCCGAGGTCGAGCTCTTCTTCGCGGTCTCGCACCCGACCGACATCGACCTCATCCCCGAGACCCACGAGCTCGAGGTCGAGTCCGATGGCAGCGCCATCGAGGCCGCGCTCGCCGCGATCACGGAGGGCGCGATCGCGCCGACCGACCCCGACTACGCGAACCTCTGGCGCGATGTCCCGCTGAACGGCGTCGAGCGCGGGGGCGACGTGCTCCGCGTCGACCTCGGCGGGCTCCTCCAGGGCGTCGGTGCCTAGGCCGAGACCGTCGCGATCGAGCAGCTGGTCTGGACGGCGACGGACATCGAGCCGGGCATCCGCGCCCTGACCTTCACGGTCGATGGCGACGTCGTCGAGACGCTCGGCGGGCACGTGGATGCCCGGGGCGAATTCGCGCGCGGCCTCGCCGAGAGCACCCTCAGCCCCCTGCAGATCGACACCCCCGCGCAGGGCTCGACGGTCACGAGCCCCCTGCGGGCGAGCGGCCTCGCGTGCGTGTTCGAGGCGACCTTCGGGTGGGAGCTGCTGCAGGGCGGGATGGTGCTCGAGGAGGGGTCCGCGATGAGCGAGGAGGCGTGCCCCGCACGGGCGCCCTGGAGCCTCGACCTGGGCCCGCGACAGCCGGGGGAGTACACCCTCGTCATCACCGAGTACTCGATGAAGGACGGCTCGGTCGCGAGCACCGACTCCAAGACCTTCACCGTCAGCGGCACCTGAGCGCTCCGCGGGGTCGACGCGCACAGGTTGCGGTGCGACAGTGGAGGCATGACGGTCATGCCGATGTTCCCCCTCGGGTCGGTGCTCTTCCCGTCCATGCCGACCGCGCTGCGCATCTTCGAGGAGCGCTACATCGTCATGCTCTCGACCGTGCTGCAGGAGGAGCCTGCGGAGTTCGGGATCGTGCTGATCGAGCGCGGTTCAGAGGTCGGCGGCGGCGAGCAGCGGTTCCCTGTCGGCACGATCGCGCGCATCGCGCAGGTGCAGGCCAGCGAGGGCTTCATCGGCCTCGTCGCGCAGGGCACCGCGCGCGTGCAGGTCGAGGAGTGGCTGGAGGACGACCCCTACCCGCGGGCGCGGGTGAGCACCCTGCCCGAGCTGGAGTGGCACGACGCGCTCGGCCCGCTCTTCGACGAGGCCGAGTCGACCGTGCGCCGCGCGCTCGCCCAGGCGAGCGAGTTCGTCGAGCAGCAGTGGGGCGCCGACGTCGAGCTGAGCGCCGACCCCGTGGAGGCGATGTGGCAGCTCGCCGGCATCGCGCCGCTCGGACCGCTCGACCAGGTCCGACTGCTGCGCGCGCCGGACGCCGAAGCGCTCCTCCGTCAGCTCATCGAGCTCGCCAACGACGCCATCGAGGTTCTCGCCATCACGTGGGATGACACCGACGACTTCCCGACCCCCGACGACTTCCGCGACGGCGACGCGTGACCGCGCTGCTCGCCTTCCCCATCCCGACCGACCCCGGCACGGCATCCGCCGCGAGGCCGCTCTTCCTCGCGATGGGCCTCGCGACCGTCGCCGTGCTCGTCTGGCAGGCCGTCCGCTACTTCCGCGACTCGCGCGACGACGACTGAGCCGGCGCGACCGCGGGGTCAGGCGAGACCGGTGCCCGTGGCGTGCCGACCTCGCTCGAGGAGGATGGCGATCGCGGCCGTCATGAGCGCCGCGATCAGGAGCGCGCCGTAGACCGTGCGATCGGCCATGAGGAAGTCCGAGATCGGCGGCGTCGGCACGATCATGATCAGGAGCGACAGCGCCGCGGTGAGCGCGAAGATCGCCCAGGCGCCGCGCCGCGCCCAGCCGGCCGAGCGCAGAGCGCCGAACAGCAGCGTCAGGTGCCCGGCGGGCACGAGCAGGAGCACGGGGACGTCGAGGGCCGTGCCCGTCGGGGCTCCGGCGTAGTCGCTGCCGAGCAGCTCGTTGGCCACGAGCAGGGTCCCGATGGGCGCGGCGAGCATCACCGCGCCGGTGCGGCCCATCGCGCCGAGCCGCGGCATGAGCGCGAGACCGAGGAGGGTCGCGGCGCCGAGCAGCAGGGCGGTCGCGGGCGATCGATGGCCGAGCACGGGGTGGAGCTCCCGCGGCGCGAGGGCCGCGGCGGCGAGCGCGACACCGACGAGCACGAGCAGGACGACGAGCGCGCCCATCGCGATCCGCGGAGCGGTCCGCGCGAGCCTCGTCGGTCGAGCAGCGCGTGGGGTCACCATGGCGCGGCCTCCTCCATCACGAGGGCTGGGTGGCGCCAGTATCCTCCTGCGTCGGCGCGGGCACCAGGGGCGGTCGGCCCGCTGCGGTGCGGGATGCTCAGCGCGCGGCGCGCGCCATCCAGGCCTCGACCTCGTCGGCCGTGCGGGGGATGCCCGCGGAGAGGCTCTCGCAGCCGTCGGCGGTCACGATGACGTCGTCCTCGATGCGCACGCCGATGCCGCGGTACTCCTCGGGCACGGTCAGATCGTCGGGCTGGAAGTACAGGCCGGGCTCGATCGTGAAGACCATGCCCGGCTCGAGGATGCCGTCGAGGTAGAGGTCGCGCCGGGCCTGCGCGCAGTCGTGCACGTCGAGGCCGAGATGGTGCGAGGTGCCGTGCACCATGTAGCGGCGGTGCTGGCCGCCCTCGGGCTGCAGCGCCTCCTCCGCGGTGACGGGCAGCAGGCCCCACTCGGCGGTCCTCCGCGCGATGACCTCCATCGCGGCGGCGTGGATCTCGCGGAACCGGATGCCCGGCCGCACGACCGCGAAGGCCGCGTCAGCCGCCTCGCGCACGGCCTCGTACACCCGGCGCTGCACGTCGGTGAAGGTGCCGCTCACGGGCAGGGTGCGGGTGATGTCGGCGGTGTAGTAGCTCTCGAGCTCGACGCCCGCGTCGATGAGGATCAGGTCGCCGGGAAGCACCGGGCCGTCGTTGCGCGTCCAGTGCAGGATGCACGCGTGCGGGCCGCTCGCCGCGATCGTGTCGTAGCCGACGGTGTTGCCCTCGGCCCGGGCGCGGCGGTCGAAGGTGCCCTCGACGAGGCGCTCGCCGCGGGGGTGCCGGACGATCTCCGGCAGATCGGCGATGACGTCGTCGAATCCCTGCCGGGTGGCGGCCACGGCGCGGCGCATCTCCTCGATCTCGAAGGAGTCCTTCACGAGCCGCAGCTCGCTCAGGTCGCGCGCGAGGTCGGCGTCGCGCTCCGTCAGCTCGCCCGCGAGAGCCTCGGCGTCGTCGGCTCCGTCGGTCGCGAGCAGCAGACGCAGAGCATCCACCCGGTCGGTGATGGCGCGGTCGGCGTCGCGCACCACGAGAGTGCGGGCGTCGAGGCTCTCGAGCACGGCGTCGAGGTCGCCCAGGCCCCGGGTGGCGAGCGCGAGGTCGGCGGCGACGTCGTCGGCCGTGGGGCGCGGGCCCGTCCAGAACTCGCCGATCTCGGGGTTGGCGTAGAACTCGTCGGAGTCGCGGCCCGCGGCCTCGCGGAAGTAGAGCACGGCGTCGTGCCCGTCGGGCTCGCCGGCCTCGTCCGTGCGCGGCTCGAGGATGAGAACGCTGCCGGGCACGGTGTCGGAGCCCCAGCCGGTCAGGTGCGCGAAGGCGGAGTGCGCGCGGTACGGGTAGTCGGTGTCGTTCGAACGCTGCTTGGCCGGTCCGGCGGGGATCACGAGGCGCGCGGTCGGGTGCAGCGCCGAGACGCGGGCGCGGCGCTCGGCGGCGAACGCCGCCTGCTCGCGGGGCCCGCTCGCGCGGCTCGGGCGCTCGGCCCAGCCCTGCGAGATGTACTCCTTGAAGGCGTCGGAGCCGGGAGTGGTCGAGCGGTTCGCGGTCGCGCGCGGGGCATCCTTCTGATCGGTCTCAGCCATGCCCCCATCCTCCCACCCGGCGCGGGGCGGGGGTGCGGGATGCTCGCACGCGCACTCGATCAGAGGCCGAGTCGCGCCACCACGGGCCGGTGGTCGCTCCCGGCGTCGTCGAGGGTCGTGATCACACGATAGGAGCGGATCTCGAGATCCGGGGTCGCGAGCACGTGGTCGATCGGTGCGCCGAGGAGCGCGGGCAGGCGCGTCGGCCACGTGCCCACGGCCCCGCTGCCGGTCGCGAGTGCGGCATCGACGCACGAGCCGAGGCCCGGTCCGTCGTCGGTCGCGGTGAAGTGGTCGGCGGTCGCGTTGAGGTCGCCGGCCATGATGACGCGCTCACCCGTGCACACCTCGTCGAGCCAGGCGAGGTCGGCGCGCCAGCTCTCCAGCTCGCCCGGGACGGGCGCGATCGGGTGCACGCCGATGATCGTCGGCCCCTCGCCCGAGATCGGCCGCAGGACGATGCTCGGCAGCACGGTGGTCGAGCCGACCGAGTCGTCGCGCGCGTACTCGCCGAGCTCGACCGAGACGAGCACGCTCGTCGACCGCGCCTTGAGCTCCAGCTCGGGGTCGAAATCGAGCGTGTGCACCCACATCGGCCGGCCCGCGTCGCGGAGGATCTCGGCGACGACGACCGCGGTCTCCTCCGTGGTCTCGGGCAGAACGATCACGTCGGCCCGCTCGGCGGCGGCCAGATCGGCGATGATGCCCGGGCCGGTGGCGTCGCCGAGGGTGTTCCAGGAGAGCACGACGAGGTCGTCGCCGGCGGGCGCGGGCAGGGCATCCGCCCCGAAGCCGCGACTGGCGAGGACGGCGACGTTGATCGCGGTGAACCCGAGGGCGATGACCGCGAGGCCCGCGAGGAAGCGCCGCCCGCCCGCCCACATCGCCGCGATGATGAGCAGCGTGACGGCGACGAGGACCGCGACGAGCGAGCTGAGGCCGCGCAGCCCGACGAGCTGCGCGATCACGGGCGCCCCCGCGAGCCCGAAGAGGCTCGGCCACGCGATGACCAGGAGGGCCGCGGCCGCGCCGAGCAGGAGGGCGGCGGCGGCGGAACGGCGGATCATGACCCCGTGAGCCTATCCCGCGCTCTCGCGAGCCCCCTCGGCGGCGGATGCCCGGCGCGCGCGGGGCGGGCCCCGAGCTCCTCCTGCGTAGCATGAGGAGCATGCCGCGCCCCACGATCGACCTGCACAGCCACAGCAGCGTCTCGGACGGCACGGAGACCCCCACCCAGCTCGTGCGCGCGGCGATCGCAGCCGGGCTCGACACCCTCGCGATCACCGACCATGACTCCACGGCGGGGTGGGACGAGGCGGTCGCGGCGGCGGCGGGCAGCGGGCTCCAGATCATCCGCGGAATGGAGCTGTCGACCCGCTACGAGTGGCGCAGCGTCCACGTGCTCGGCTACCTCTTCGACCCGCACGACGCGGACCTCGTCGCGGAGACCGGCCGCATCCGCGACGATCGCCTGACCCGCGCGGAGCGCATGGTCTCGCGCATCTCGGAGGACTACGACGTCACCTGGGACGACGTTCTCGCCCAGTCGGGCGGGGTCTCGATCGGCCGCCCGCACATCGCCGATGCGCTCGTCGCGCGCGGCATCGTCCGCACGCGCAGCGAGGCCTTCGAGTCGATCCTGCACTTCCGCGCCGGCTACTACCTGCCGCACGCCGCGCCGACCGTGCTCGACGGCGTGCGCATCATCGCGAGCGCGGGCGGCGCCCCCGTCATCGCGCACCCCGCTACGCGCGGTCGCGACGCCGTGATCGATGAGGGGATGCTCGAGCAGCTGGTCGACGCCGGTCTCGTCGGCCTCGAGGTCGATCACCGCGAGAACACGAGCGAGGGCCGCGCGACGCTGCGGGAGTGGGCGCGGCGGTACGACCTGGTGATGACCGGGTCGAGCGACTACCACGGCGACGGCAAGCCCAACCGCCTGGCCGAGAACACGACCGACCCCGAGTCGCTCGAGGCGATCGTCGCCTGCACGCGCGGCGTCGCGCCCGTGCGCGCCTGAGGGCGATCCCGGCGCCCGACGGCGACGGCGGCGTACCGTCGGTGCTCAGCCGACGCCGACCCGCGGCGTCCGGCCGACGACCGGGAGGCGATGCCGCGTGATCACCGAGCTGGGCCCGAACGAGATCTTCGTCTTCGGCTCCAACCCCGACGGCTGGCATGCGGGGGGTGCGGCGAAGACCGCGCTCGACCGTTTCGGCGCCGTGTGGGGCGAGGGCCACGGGCTGCACGGCCGCTCGTACGCGGTCGACTCCATGAGCGGGCTCGGCGTGCTGGAGGAGGAGGTGCGGACCCTCCTGGAGTTCGCCGCCGAACACCCCGAGCTGCGGTTCCTCGTCACCCCGATCGGGACGGGCATCGCCGGCTACGACCCCGAGGAGGTCGCGCCGTTCTTCGTCGGAGCGCCCGACAACGTCGTGCTGCCTGAGGAGTTCTCGGCGGTGCTCGCGGCGGAGTGATCGGCGCCCTCGGTCGCGGGGGCGCTCGCGGCGCGAGCCCCGCCCTCGGCCGGGGCTCCGCCCTCGGCGTCGGCCGAGCCGTCGCCGGCTCCGTCGGGTCCGGGTGTCGCGAACGGAACCGGCTCGGCGCGGCGCACCATGAGCACGAGCGGGATCGTGACGAGCGCGATGATGGCGCCGACCGCGAAGGCCGCGCGGACTCCCTCGGCGGTCACCGAGTCGGTCGTCGCGCCCTCGGGCCCGGCGAAGGCCGACGAGACCGAGATGAAGAGCGCGATCCCGGCGGCGCCCGCGACCTGCTGGATCGTACCGACGATCGCGCTGCCGTACGAGCTGAGCGGCGGCGTGAGCGATGACATGCCGTTCGTGATGAGCGGCGTGAACAGCAGGGCGAGGCCGAGGCTCGTGCCGAGGTTCGCGACGGTCACGAGCCAGAGCGGGGTCGTGGCCGAGAACAGCGTCATGCCCCACAGCGACGCCGAGAGCAGGATCGCGCCGGGGATGACGAGGGAGCGCGGCCCGACGCGGTCGTACCGGCGGCCGATGACGGGGGCGGCGAAGGCCATGAGCAGCCCCCCGGGGAGGATGAGCAGCCCGGAGACGACGGCCTCCGCACCCAGGACGTCCTGGACGTACAGCGGGATCAGGATGATCGCCCCGAAGAGCGCCATCGACGCGATCGTCACGGTCGCGATCGCGAGGGCGAACTCGCGCGATGCGAAGGTGCGCAGGTCGAGCAGTGCGCCGTCGGTGCGCTGCAGCACGACCTGTCGAGCGGTGAACAGGGCGATCGCGCCGATGCCGATGCCGAGCGCGATCAGCCCGGGGACGAGCTGCTCGCCGCCGCGCTCGCCGAGCAGGCTGAGCCCGTACACGAGGCCGCCGAAGCCGGGGATCGAGAGCACCACCGAGGGGACGTCGAGGCGCACCGGGCGCTGCTCGCCGACGTTGACGATGCGCGCGGCGCCCAGCGCGAGCGCGCCGATGGCGAAGGGCATCATCGTGATGAAGAGCCAGCGCCAGTCGGCGATCGACAGGATGAGGCCCGAGACGGTCGGGCCGAGCGCCGGCGCGACCGAGATCACGATCGAGATGTTGCCGACGACGCGCCCGCGCATGTGGGCGGGCACGAGCGCGAACACGGTCGTGAAGAGCAGCGGCATCATGATCGCCGTGCCGCTGGCCTGCACGACGCGTGCGATGAGCAGCACCGCGAAGCCGGGCGCGACGGTCGCGATCGCCGTGCCGATCGTGAAGAGCGACATCGCGGCGAGGAACATGCGCCGGGTGGAGAAGCGCAGCATGAGGAAGCCCGTGATCGGGATCACGACGGCGAGCGTCAGCATGAACGCGGTCGTCAGCCACTGCGCGGCGCTCGCCGTGATGCCGAGGTCGTCGATGAGCTCGGGGATCGCGACTCCCATGAGCGTCTCGTTGAGGATCACTACGAACGCCGAGACCAGCAGAAGGCGGATGACGAGCATGTTGCGCGCGTGATCGGGCGACTCGGCGGTCGACGGCGTGGTCGCGGGGGAGGAGGGGGAGGAAGTCACGAGTCTCCGAGGCGGTCGGCGGCGAAGCGGGGGATGCGCGGCGGTGGCCGCGAATGCACAACCTACTCCTGCCCTCCGTCATTCCCGTCCGTGAGGAATCCGCAGCGCGAGTTCCTCCGGACGGGGTCGGCGACTAGGACTGCGCGGCGGCCGAGCCCTCGCCCGCGCCGCCCTGCCCGGCTTCGCCGGGGCCGCCCGACCCGCCCGAGCGACGACGGCGGCGACGGCGCTTGGCCGCGGGTGCCGTGCCATCGGCCGCGGGCGACGCTGCGGGGGCATCCGTCGTCGTGCTCTCGGCGGGCTCGCTGCGACGGCGCTCGCGCGGCGGCCGCGACCCGCCGCGCGAGCCCTCGCCCGAACCGGCCGAGCGGGACCGCGAGCGCTCGCGCGGCGGGTGCGAGGCCTCCTTCTCGACCTTGGGGATGGGCGTCGCCTTGAGGCGGCCCTTCGAGCCGGCGGGGATGTTGAGGTCGCTGAACAGGTGCGGCGACGAGGAGTAGGTCTCGACCGGCTCGGGGATTCCCATCTCGAGCGCGCGGTTGATCAGCGCCCACTTGTGCATGTCGGCCCAGTCGACGAAGGTGACGGCGATGCCGGTCTTGCCGGCGCGGCCCGTGCGGCCGACGCGGTGCAGGTAGGCGTCGTGGTCGTCGGGGACGGTGTGGTTGATCACGTGGGTCACGTCGTTGACGTCGATGCCGCGGGCCGCGACGTCGGTCGCGATCAGGATGTCCTTCTTGCCGGCCTTGAACGCGGCCATCGAGCGCTCGCGGGCCTCCTGCGTCATGTCGCCGTGGACGGCGCCGGCGCTGTAGCCGCGGTCGTTGAGCTCCTCGACGAGCTTCGCGGCGGCGCGCTTGGTGCGCGTGAAGACGACGGTCTTGCCGCGGCCCTCGGCCTGGAGGATGCGGCCGATCACCTCGTCCTTGTCGAGCGCGTGCGCGCGGTAGACGATGTGCTCGATGTTGGCCTGGGTGAGGCCCTCGTCGGGGTCGGTCGCGCGGATGTGGATGGGCCGGTTCATGAAGCGGCGCGCGAGGGCGACGATCGGACCGGGCATCGTCGCCGAGAACAGCATCGTGTGGCGCGTCGGCTTGGTCTGCGAGAAGAGCTTCTCGATGTCGGAGAGGAAGCCGAGGTCGAGCATCTTGTCGGCCTCGTCGAGCACCATGACCTCGACGTTCGCGAGGCTCAGCAGGCGCTGGCTCGCGAGGTCGAGGAGGCGCCCGGGGGTGCCGACGACGATCTGCGCGCCCGCCTTGAGCTGGTCGATCTGGCCCTCGTACGCCTTGCCGCCGTAGATCGACACGATCTTCACGTCGCGGTTCTTCGAGGCGAGCTCGAGGTCCTCCGTCACCTGCACGCACAGCTCGCGCGTGGGGACGACGATGAGGGCCTTGACGCCGGGCTCGGGGTGCAGGCCGAGGCGCTGGATGAGGGGGAGGCCGAAGCCGAAGGTCTTGCCGGTGCCGGTCTTGGCCTGACCGATGATGTCCTGCCCCGTGAGGGCGAGGGGGATGGTCTGCTGCTGGATCGGGAAGGGCTCGATGATGCCCTGGGATGCGAGGGCATCGACCAGGTCGGTCTCGATGCCCAGATCGGTGAAAGTCACGTGAAGGTTCGCCCTGTCTGGTATTGGTAGCGCTCAGTTTACCCGTCGGTCCCGCTCTCCGGCCGACGAGAGCATCGCCTAGGCTGTCCGCGTGACTCCGTGGCTCCGACGCTCCCGTCCGCGCACGCCCGCGCCGACGCTCCCGTCGCGCGACACGTCGACGGCCACGACGCGCGTCGACCTGCACGAGCTGACCCCAGACACCGGGGTCTTCCTCGGCCACTGCGCCGCGCTGCACCTCACCTTCTTCGAGCAGCTGAGCCACGCGGTCGCGAACGCTCCGCGCGTCGCCGAGAAGGATGCCCTCGCCGAGGCCGCGGCCACCACCCTCGCTCGCTACCGCGGGCTCGTGGCCGAGATGGGGCGGCTCAAGCTCGACCCGGCCGCCGTCATGGAGCCCCACCTCGCGGGCGTGCAGGAGTTCGAGCGCCGCACGATGGGCGCCGACTGGCACGAGCAGGTCGCGAGCGCGCACGTCGCGATCGGCTTCCTCACCGACTTCTGGATCCGGCTCGGCGCGGGCCTGCCGCGCGAGTCGCGCGACCGGGTGGAGGCGGTGCTCGCCCAGGGCGACCTCGAGCGCCCGCTGCACGCGATCATCGAGCGCGCCATCGCCGCGAACCCGCGGCTGTCGTCGCGGCTCGCGCTGTGGTGCCGCCGACTGGTCGGCGACACGATGCTGCAGGCCCGGTCGGCGCTCGCCCTGCATGCCGATCGGTCGCGCGACGAGGAGCAGATCGAGCCGGTGTTCACCGAGCTCATCGCGGAGCACACCCGGCGGCTCGACCGCCTCGGCCTCACGGCCTAGGCCGGCGCGGGCTCGGCCTTGTCGAGCGCGCCGAGGTCGGCGAGGTAGCTGTTCACCCTCCGAGCCCGCTCGATCGCCCCGGGCGGGACCTCGAGGACCCCGATCCCCTCCGCGTCGCCGAGCAGGACGGCATTGCGCCCGAACGGCGTCGCGAGGCAGCTGCGGCCCGTGAACCCGGGGCCGCAGTGGTTCGCGTAGGCGATGACGACCCCGTTCTCGAGCGCCCGGGCCGGCACCTGGAGGGTGGAGGTCTGGGTGGAGGAGTAGTGCCACGGGTCGTCGAGGCCGGGCGCGCCGTCCTCCACGAGGGGCACCGCCGTCGGGACGAGCAGGATGTCCGCTCCCGCGAGGGCCGCGGCGCGCGCGAACTCCGGGTACTCCAGGTCGTAGCAGATGCCGAGGCCCCAGAGAGCGCCGTCCCACGAGATCGGGTCGGCGTAGTGGTGACCCGGGCTCATCCACCGCTGCTCGACCGGTCCGAACAGGTGGCGCTTCGGCGCTCTGCCCAGCTCCTGCCCGTCCGGTGAGAAGAAGGAGGCGGAGATGCGGTGCTCGCGCGTCGTCGAGTCGACGGTGGAGGCGACGAGCGCGACGCCGTGCCGGCGGGCGATCCCGGCGAGGGCCTCGCGGACGGCCGCGCCGTCGTGCCGCCAGGCGCGGTCGGGGGCGTAGCCGGTCGCGAACAGCTCGGGAGTGACCACGATGTCGGCGCCCTGCTCGGCCGCCTCCTGCACCAGCCGGCTGATGGTGGCCAGATTGCGATCGATGTCGTCGACCACGGCCTCGGCCTGCGCCACGGCCACGAAGCGGGATCGTGGGTCGCTCATGGGTCCATCCTCTCCGAGCGTCCGGGGGGACGCGTCTGCGTCGGCGCGCCGACGGCCGAGAAAGCAGTTGACGGCCGACCGCTCATCGCCCAAGATATCCGCTAACCCAACTACATTGGGTTACCGGCTCACAAGGATGTGGGCCGCGACCGTCCCCGAGGAGCCGAGATGACGTCCACTCCGTACACCGATACCGCTCCGGCGGAGCACAGCGGCTTCCAGGCCGCGATGGTCGACGGGGGCACCGAGCCCGCCGTCGCCGCCGAGCTCGAGCGGCGCATCCGCGTCATCGAGCACGACGAGGCGCAGGACGAGTCCCGGCGGCCGATGTCCGGTCGCGAGCTCGCCGTGTACGTCGCCGTGTCGGTCGTCGTCGTGGTGCTGGGCCTGCTGGTGGTGATCCTGTGAGCCGTGCGACGGCGACGGAGGCCGACGGCTCGCTCACGCGCGATCTCCTCTTCGGCACCTTCCCGCTCCTGAAGAAGGAGCGCAGCTGGAGCGCGCTCGACTTCACCTGGGTCAACACCGCGCTCGCGATCGCGACCTGGGCCTTCCTCGTGGGCGGATCGACCGCCCTCCTCGTCGGCTTCCAGGCGGGCGTCGCCGCCATGGTCATCGGCAACGCGATCGGGCTCTGCATCATGGTGCTCGCCTCGGTCGTCGCCTCGCAGCGATGGGGCTCGGAGCAGTACATGCTCCTGCGCGGCGCCTTCGGGGTCGTCGGAGTCGGGATCGTGGTCTTCACCGTCATCCTCATCACCGAGATGGGCTGGTCGTCGCTGCTCGCGGTCATGGCGGGCCGGGCCACGAGCCAGGTCGCCTCGACCCTCGTCGGCGTCGACCTCGGGCAGTACGGCCCGGTCGTGACGATCGGCGGCCTGGTCGCCATCGTGATCGCGTGGTGGGTCCTCTCGCGCGGCCCCGTGACGATCGGCCGCTTCAACGCGGTCATCGCCCCCGGGCTCGCGATCATCACGGTCGTGATGATGGTCTTCCTCGTGATCAACACCTCGTGGGAGGCGCTCTTCGCCGCGGCGCCCATCGCGCCGTTCGACGACGCGACTCTCAACTTCGTGGTCGCCGTCGAGTTCAACGTCGGAGTCGGCGTGTCGTGGTACCCGGTGATGGGGTCGCTCGCGCGCATGACCCGCACGCGTCGGGCCGCGGTGTGGCCCGCCTACGGCGGGCTGCTGGTCGCGACCCTCATCGCCCAGGTCGTCGGCATGGCGGCGGCGCTCACGCTCGGCGACTCGGACCCCACCGTCTGGATGGTGCCCTTCGGCGGCGCCGTTCTGGGAGTCGCCGTCCTGATCTTCATCGCCTTCGCGAACATCACCTCGATGTCGTCCATCGTCTACTCGACGATCCTCGCCATCCGGCAGTCGTCCGGTCGGCTCATGGCGCGCGTTCCCTGGCCTGTCCTCACGGGAGCGTTCTTCGTGCTCCCCGCGATCATGACGTTCTTCCCGCAGTTCATGTACGAGCAGTTCATGATCTTCGTGCTCATCTCCGGGGCGTTCCTCGCGGCGCTCTGCGGCGTCGCGCTCGCCGACTACTTCATCCTGCGCCGGCAGAGCATCGACCTCCGGGAGATCCACCTCGGTCAGCGCGGAACGCTCTACGCCTTCCGCGGCGGCATCAACTGGGCGGGCATCGGATCGCTCGCGGTGGGCACGCTGTTCTACCTGTGGCTGTACAACCCGATCACGCTGGAGACGCAGCCGGCGTTCGTGGTGATCAGCGCGACCCTCCCGTCGGCGATCGTCTCCGCGGTCGTCTACCTCGTCCTCGCCCGCGTGCTCTACCGCGGACGCACGTTCACCGCCGGAGCGCAGTGACGTGACGACCACTCGCGCCGCCGTCTACACCGGCACCGGCACGCTGCAGATCCGCGACGTGGCCCTGCGCGAGCCGGGCCCGGGCGAGGTGCTCGTGCGTCTCGGAGCATCCGGGGTGTGCGGCTCCGACCGGCACGTGCTCGACGGCGACTGGCGGATGCCGACGCCGATGATCCTGGGGCACGAGGGCGCGGGGGTCGTCGAACGGGTCGGCACCGGGGTGCGCAGCCTCGCCCCCGGCGACCACGTGATCATGACCTGGTTCTACCCGTGCGGGTCCTGCACGAGCTGCCGCGAGGGCCGGACCTGGGTGTGCACGGGCTCGAACTCGGAGGCGTGCCTGCTGCCTGACGGCTCGACGCCCATGACGCTCGACGGCGAGACCGCCTACCCGTACCTCGCGGTCGGCTCGATGAGCGAGAGGGTCGTGGTCGCGGAGCAGGCGGCGATCCGCGTGCCGGAGGAGCTGCCGTTCGATGTGGCGGCGCTCATCGGATGCTCGATCGCCACGGGCGTCGGCGCGGTCGTCAACGGCGCCCGGGTCCGGGCGGGGCGGTCGGCCCTCGTGATCGGCGCGGGCGGAGTGGGGATCAGCATCGTGATGGGGCTCGCGCTGGCCGGCGCGAGCCCGATCATCGTCGCCGACGTCACCGAGGAGTCCCTCGAGCTCGCCCGCGAGTTCGGCGCGACGCACACGGTGAGGTCCGACGCCTCGCTGCCGGACCGCATCCGCGAGATCGCTCCCGACGGGGTGGACGTCGCCTTCGAGGCGATCGGGAGGCAGGAGACCATCGCCCTCATGCCGGCGACGCTGAAGCGCGGGGGGACGGGCGTGATCGTGGGCCTGCCCCCGCAGGATCGACCCGTGCCCATCGACGTGCTCGCGCTCGCGGAGGAGGGCAAGTCGCTCCTCGGCTCGAACTACGGGTCGACGGTCCCGGCGAGGGACTTCCCCATGCTGGCTCGGCTCTACCTCGACGGCCGCCTGCCGATCGACCGGCTGATCACGAACCGCTTCCCTCTGGCCGACGTGAACGCCGCGTTCGACCTCATGCGCGCGGGAGCCCGGGGGCGAAGCGTCATAATGTTCTGATCGCTCACTTCTGACGGGGGCACGGTGGCACGACCCAGGCAGCAGCTCCTCTCGCCGGAGATCATCGCCGATGCCGCCATGCGGCTCGTCGCGAAGAACGGCGACTTCACGATCCCCGGCGTCGCCGCCGCGCTCGGGGTGCACCCGTCGTCGCTGTACCACCACCTCCCCGGCGGCAGGCTCGCGATCGTCCACCAGATGCGGCAGAGGCTCTACTCCGCCCTCGACCTCGGCTCCTCGATGGACTCATCGAGGCCGGCTCTCGATCGGCTCCGGCAGTGGATGCGCGCCTACCGATCGGCCACCGCCCAGGTCCCCGAGGCGGTCACCGTCCTCGTCGGGGCGCAGGTCGAGGACCGCCCGACCCTGGAGATCTACGAGGCGCTCTTCGTCATCCTCCGCGACGCGGGCGTGCCGCGCGAGCAGCGGGTGGCGGCCTCCGCGATGATCGACGCCGTCGTGCTGGGCTCGGCCGTCGACGCCGGATCGCCCGTGCCGCTGTGGCGGATCGGCGCAGAGGACCTCCCGGAGCTCCGCGACGTCGCCGCGACCGATGACGACGAGCGCCGCAACGAGTCGGGATTCGAGCTCGCCGTGGACGCGGTCGTCGTCGCCGTGGCGTCGATGTCTCGACCCGGCTGACGCGGCAGCAAGCCTCGGGCGAGGGGCGAGTCGAGCGCCGAGCGCGTCAGGCGGAGCGGGCCGGAGCGGGCATCCCGCCCGGGGCCATGAGGCGCGCCAGGAGCGCGTCGTCGGCGGCGCGCCGGCGGGGAGGCAGCAGGAGCGCGAAGGCGAGCGCGACGCCGGGGCCGATCACGAGGCTGAACACCCAGATCCACCCGCCGTCGAAGGTGAAGCCGAGCCACAGCAGGAGCACCCAGGTCGCCGCGGTCGCGGCGGCGGCGATCGCGGGGATCAGCAGCAGGCCGTGAGTGTCGCGGCCCGGCGCGCCGTAGCGGACTCCGAGGCCGAGGGCGGCGCCGATGACCGTGACGAACAGGAGCTCCATCGTCAGCCGACGAAGCCGATGCGGCGGGTCGACTCGGAGCCGATCTCGACGTAGCCGATCGCCGCGGCCGGCACGACGTACTGCTTGCCCTTGTCGTCGGCGAGGGAGAGCACGGTGCCGGCGGCGAGAGCCTCGGTCACGGCCTTCTCGATGTCTGCGGCGGTCTGCGAGGTCTCGAAGGCGAGCTCACGGGGGCTGTTGAGGATGCCGATGCGAATGTCCACGAACGTCACTGTACCCCGGCGCGCGGGGCGGTCCCGCGGCGTTCACCGAGAGCGGAGCGCGCGGGCCGCGCGGCGGCGGCGAGGCGGTGTCGGAGGGCGGCGCTAGCGTGTGGGCATGCCCCCGCTCGACCCCTCGCAGCTCGCCGCCGTCGAGGCCCGGCGCGGCCGCGGGGCCGTCGTGCTCGGCGCGCCAGGAACGGGGAAGACGACCGTCGCGATCGAGCTCCTCGCGCTCGCGGTGCTCGAGGACGGGCTCGCCCCCGACGAAGTGCTCGTCCTCACGCCGTCGCGGCGGTCGGCGACCGCCCTGCGCGATCGGATCGCCCTCCGGCTCGCCGAGCCGGACGAGACCCGCGCCCCTGTCCTGCCCGGTCCGCTCGCGCGCTCGATCGCCTCCTTCGCGCACTCCGTGGTGACCGCGGAGGCGCGTCTCGCCGGGGACGCCGATCCGCGCCTGCTGTCGGGGGCCGATCAGGATGCTGACATCGCCGAGCTGCTGGACGGCCACCTCGCCGACGGGGCCGGCCCGGTCTGGCCCGCGCACCTCGGGCCGGACGTGCGCGCGCTCGGCGCGTTCCGAACGGAGCTGCGGGACGTCGTCGCGCGGCTGTCGGAGCACGACTGGTCCTCCGACGACCTGCGGGCGGCGGCCGCCCGGCGGTCGCGGCCCGAGTGGGCGGCGATCGCCGACTTCGTCGACGAGTACCGCGCCGTCCTCGGCGGCGCGCGGGCCGACCAGGTCGACCCCGCGGAGCTCGTGCGCGCGGCGATCGGCCTCGTCCGCGACCCGCTCCCGAGCGCGCCTCCGGTGCCGCGCCTCGTCGTCCTGGACGATGCTCACGACGCGACGCCGAGCGGCTTCGACCTGCTCGCCGCTCTCGCCGCGCGCGGGTCGACCGTCGTGGTGATCGGCGATCCCGACGTCGCGACGAACACCTTCCGCGGCGCCGAGCCGGATGCGGTCGCTCGCTTCGCGGCCCTCGTCGAGGGTGCGGCGCTGCCGACGCTCGTGCTCGGCGTCGCGCATCGGCACGGGCCCGCGCTGCGCGCGCTCACCGCTTCCCTCGCCGGCCGGGTGGGTACGGCCGCGGCCGGAATGCAGCGGCGCGCGGTCGCCGGACGCGAGCGGGATGCCGGTGCTGCGGAGGGGGTGGCTGCGGAGGGCCCGGGCGCGGCTGGCCTCGACCCGCTCGTGCTCCCGCTCGACCCGCCCCTGATCGCGCTCACCGCGCCGAGCGGTGCGCGGGAGCGCACCCTCGTCGCCGACCTGCTCCGCGAGAGGCACGTGCTCGATCGGGTGCCGTGGTCGCGCATGGCGGTCGTCGTGCGCAGCGGCGCCCAGGTGCCCCTCATCGCGCGCGCGCTCGCGGTCGCCGATGTGCCGGTGCGCACGACGGCGGCGGGCCGACCGCTGCGGGAGCACCCCGCGGCGCGCGCGCTCATCCGCTTCGTCGACGTCGGGGTCGGGCGCAGCGCGCTCGATGCCGACTCCGCCACCGAGCTGCTCCTCGGCCCGCTCGGCGGTCTCGACCGCATCGGCCTGCGACGGCTCCGTCGCGCGCTGCGGGCCGAGGAGCTCGCGGGCGAGGGCGACCGACCGGCGGACGAGCTGCTGGTCGAGGCGCTCGCCGCCCCCGACCGGCTCGAGACGATCGACCATCGCGTGGCCCGTCGCGCCGCGCGCGTCGCGCGGACCCTCGCGGGCATCCGCGCCCGGCACGAGGCCGGGGCGACCGTGGACGAGCTGCTGTGGGCGGCGTGGAGCGATGCGCGTACCGCCGACGAGTGGGCGCGCCAGTCGGCCGGCTCCGGCATCGCCGCCGTCGAGGCCGATCGCGCGCTGGATGCGGTCGTCGCGGTGTTCACGGCGGCGACGACGATCGTCGACACTGTGCCGGAGGCGACCGTCGAAGCCTTCCTCGCACGCGTGCTCGACAGCGACGTCGCCGACGACCTGCTCGCCCCCGTGCGCGTCGCGGAGTCGGTGCTCGTCACGACCCCCGCCTCCGCGACCGGCCTCGAGGTCGACGTCGTCATCGTCGTCGGCCTGACGGAGGGGGTGTGGCCGAACCTGCGCATCCGCGGCACGCTGCTGCACGCGCCGCAGATCAGCCGACTCGCGAGCGGGCTGCCCGTCGATGACATCGACGAGCGCCGCCTCGTGCTCGACGACGAGCTCCGGATGGCCGTGCTCGCCTTCTCGCGCGCCCGGTTCCAGCTCATCGCGACGGCGACCGCGGGCGACGACGAGCAGCCCAGCGCCCTCTGGCAGGTCGTCGCCGACGCGGCCTCCGCGCTCGAGAGCCGCGAGGACGGCGACGGAGCCGGAGGCGCTGCGGGCTCGGGCGCAGCGAGAGCGGCGGCCGAGCGTCGGCGCGGCCGACCGCGGTCGCTGCGCCGGCTCGTCGGGCACCTGCGACGCATCCTGACCGACCCGGGCTCGGGGGAGACCGCGCGCGCCGACGCCGCCGTCGCACTGCGACGGCTCGCCGAGGCCGAGGTCGCCGGCGCGGACCCCGCCGAGTGGTGGGGCCTCATCGACCCCTCGACGACCGAGCCGCTCTTCTCCGAGACGGAGCACGTCGCCCTCTCGCCCTCGAAGCTCGAATCCATCGAGTCGTCGCCGCTCGACTGGTTCCTGGACCGGATCGCCCCGGAGGAGTCGAGCCCCGCGATGGGCATCGGCACGATCGTGCACGGCGCGATGGAGACCGCCGCCGACCCGAGCGTCGATGCCGTGTGGGCCGCGATCGAGGCGCGCTGGAGCGAGCTCGTCTTCGAGTCGCCCTGGCTCGCCGATCAGCAGCGGCGCCTCGCGCGCCGCTACGCCGAGGGCGTCTCGGCCTACCTCCAGGACGCCGCGCGCGCCGGCCGCGCGCTCGTCGCGGCTGAGAGCCGCTTCGAGGTCGAGGTCGACCGCGCGCGCCTGCGCGGCACGGTCGACCGCATCGAGCGGGGTGCCGACGGCGCCGTGCGGATCATCGACCTGAAGACCGGGCGACCCGTGACCGACGCCGGCGCCGCCGAGAACGCGCAGCTCGGCGCGTACCAGCTGGCCTACGCCGACGGCGCCTTCGACGAGCTCCTCGACGGCCTGGGGCCGCATCACGCCGAAGGGGCGCGCCTCCTGTTCGTGCGCGAGGGGGTGCGGGGAAAGCCCTACCGGGAGGCGAGCCAGCCGGTGCTCGATGAGGCCGGGCTCGAGACGTTCCGAGAGCGGCTGCGCCAGGCGGTCTCCGCGATCGCCGTCGCCGAGCTCACCGGAGCCCGTACCATCGGCCGCTACGACTACGGGGCACTGCGCCACCGCATCCACCGCGTGCCGCCCGTGACGGGAGAGTCATGACGAGCTGGATCGCCTCCGTGCCCGGCGCCCGCGTGAGCGCCGATGAGATCGCCGACGCCATCGGCCAGCACCGACCCACTCCCGAGCAGCGCGCCGTCATCGAGTCGCCGCTCGGCCCCGCGCTCGTCGTCGCCGGCGCCGGGTCGGGCAAGACCGAGACCATGTCGGCGCGCGTGCTCTGGCTCGTCGCCAACGGCTTCGTCGCGCCCGAGCAGGTGCTCGGGCTCACCTTCACCCGCAAGGCGGCCGGCGAGCTCTCGCACCGGATCCGCGAGCGGCTGACCGCGCTCGGGAGCACACCGCTCATGAGCCGGGGCGCCGACGCGCCCCCGCTCGTCGATGCGTTCACCCAGCCGACCGTCTCGACCTACAACGCCTTCGCCTCCACGCTCTACCGCGACCACGCCGTGCTCATCGGCCGCGACCCCGAGGGGGCCGTGCTCGGCGAGGCGAGCGCCTGGCAGCTCGCGCGCCAGCTCGTGACGGGCTCCGACGACGCCCGGCTCGCCGAGCTCGACCGGCCCGTCGACCGCATCTCGGCCGCCGTGCTGCAGCTCGCCCACGCGGTCGCCGAGCACGACGCCGACATCGCCGACGTGCGCGCGCTCATCACCGACTTCCTCGGCGTCGCCGACCTGCCCCTCGGCGATCGCCACGAGCGCAGGCAGGGAATCGAATCGCTGCTGCGGCTCGGCGCGACGCTGCCGATCGTCGACCTCGTCGAACGGTTCCAGTCGCTCAAGGCGCGGGAGGGGCTCGTCGAGTTCAGCGACCAGGTGAGCCTCGCTCTGCGCATCGTCGCCCGCCACGGCGAGGTCGCCGCGGGGGTGCGCGACCGGTACCGCGTCGTGCTGCTCGACGAGTACCAGGACACCAACGTCGCCCAGTCGCGCCTGCTGGCCTCCCTCTTCGCCGGACTCCCCGTCATGGCCGTCGGCGACCCGCACCAGTCGATCTACGGCTGGCGCGGCGCGAGCGCGTCGAACCTCGACGACTTCGCCCGGCGCTTCACGCGCGGCGAGGAGGCGAGCGTCGCCCGTTACTCCCTCAGCACGTCCTGGCGGAACGGCCACCGCATCCTCGACGTCGCCAACGCACTCGTCGAACCGCTCACCGCGCGCGGGGGAGTGCCGGTGGAGCGCCTCCACCCCGGCCCCTCCGCGAGCGCCGAGCCCGTCGAGCTCGCGCAGCGGGAGACGGTGACGGAGGAGGCCGACGCAGTCGCGCGCTGGCTCGCCGCGCGGCTCGCCGAACCGCCGCACGGGCTCGACCCCGGCGCGGTCGACGACGCCGGGCGCCCGCTGCGGCCGAGCGCCGCGCTGCTCATGCGCAATCGCACGCTGCAGCCGATCTTCCTCGCCGCGCTGCGCGAGCACGGGGTCCCCTTCCACGTGCTCGGCATCGGCGGGCTCCTCGCCGAGCCCGAGATCGCCGACCTCGTGAGCGCGCTCGCGGTCGTCGACGACCCCGCCGCGGGAACCGAGCTCGTGCGCCTGCTCGCCGGGCCGCGCTGGCGGATCGGACTCGCCGACCTCGAGGCGCTGCGCGGCATCGCCTCCTGGCTGCGCGAGCGCGACCTCGCCCAGCGCGCCTTCCCGCCCGAGGTCATCGAGCGGATGCGCGCCTCGGTCGCCGCCACCGACGGCGTCTCGCTCGTCGACGCCCTCGACTTCGTCGCCACGGCCCCCGACGGCCACGGACAGCTCGCCCGCCTGAGCGAGACAGGACGGGAGCGACTGCGCGAGGCGGGCCGGCTCTTCGCCCGCCTGCGCGCGCGGACGGCCCTCGACCTCCCCGACCTCGTCGCGGCCGTCGAGCACGAGCTGCAGCTCGACATCGAGGTCATCGCCAACCCAGCGCGGGTGCTCCGCGACGCGCCGCGCGACGCGTTCCTCGACGCCCTCGACGGGTATCTCGCGCTCGCCGACCACGCGACGCTCGGCGGGTTCCTCTCCTGGCTGCGCGAGGCGGAGTGGCGCGACAACCTCTCGCCGCGCAGCGAGGACCCGGAGCCCGGCACGGTGCAGGTGCTCACCATCCACGGCGCCAAAGGACTCGAGTGGGACCACGTGGTCGTCCCCCGATTCGTCGCCGACGAGCTGCCGTCCAAGCCGCGCGACGGCACCACCGGCTGGCTCAGCCTCGGCGTCCTCCCCTACGAGCTGCGCGGCGACGCCGCGGAGCTGCCCGTCTTCGCCTGGCGCGGGGCGGAGACGCGGAAGGAGCTGCTCGAGCGCCGCGACGCCTACTCCGCCGAGGTCGGCGCGCACCTCGAGCGCGAGGAGCGCCGGCTCGCCTACGTCGCCGTCACGCGAGCCCGCCACCGGCTCCTGCTGACGGGATCGTTCTGGGCGGGGCAGTCGAATCCGCGGCCGGTGAGCCCCTTCCTCGTGCCGCTCGTCGAGCGGGGCATCCTGCCCGGGGTGCCGGAGGCGAGCGCCCACCAGGAGAACCCGCTCGTGCTCGACGACGATGACGCGCCCTGGTGGCCCGGCGATCCGCTCGGCGCCCGCCGCCCCGTGCTCGAGCGCGCCGCTGCGCGCGTGCGGGCGGCGAGCCCCGACGCCGCGAGCGCCTGGCACGACGACGTCGAGCTGCTCCTCGCCGAGCGGGCCGAGCGGCTCGCCGGCGCCCGCCGCGCGCCCGTTCCCCTCCGCGTGGCCGCCTCCACCCTGAAGGACTTCGTCACCGACCCCGAGGGCATCGCCGAGCGTCTGCGGCGCCCGATGCCGCAGCGCCCGTACCGCGCGACGCGACTCGGCACCGTCTTCCACCGCTGGGTCGAGCAGCGCTACGGCCTCGCGACGATGGAGGACGCCGTCGACGGGATCGTGCTCGACCCCGACGCCGTCGACGAGCTCGGAGGCGAGGAGGTCGAGCGCGAGCGGCTCGCCGAGCTCCAGGCGACCTTCGCTCGATCGTCGTGGGCGACTCGCCGACCTCTCGATGTCGAGCGCGAGCTGCACGTGCCGCTCGAGGGGCGCATCCTCGTCTGCAAGATCGACGCCGTCTACGCGCTCCCGCCCGGCCCCGACGGCGAGGAGCGGGTGGAGGTCGTCGACTGGAAGACCGGCCGCGCCCCGCGGGATGCCGACGACCGCGCGGCGAAGGAGCTCCAGCTCGCCGTCTACCGGCTCGCCTACGCGCGCTGGCGCGGACTGCCGCTGGCGAGCGTCGATGCGGCCTTCTACTTCGTCGCCGACGACAAGGTGGTCCGGCCGGAGCGGCTGCCCGACGAGGCCGAGCTGCGCGCGCTCTGGCGCGCGGCGATCGACGCGGAGGCGGGCTAGACCGCGGCGGTCGGCACCGTGAAGCGCGAGCGGTAGCTCTGCACGAGCGAGCGCATCCCGATGCCGCACACGCCCACGAGCGCGTCGCCGCGGTGGTACTCGACCACGCACTCGTCGTCGAGCGAGCCGGCGACGAGCTCGCGCCGGTCGGCGAGGTACGTCATGCCGAAGGCGAGCAGGTGCATGTCGTACTGGTCGCTCCAGAACGACGGGAGCGGCGCGAAGCCCGCGGCGGCGAGCGGCTCGCAGTCCGCGCCGGCGAGGTGCGCGGCGATGAGCTGCCCCGCGCGCTTGCCCGTCTCGGTCGGCAGGTTCCAGTGCTCGACGCGCCTCGCGACGTCGTCGAAGAGCGGGTTCGGGTAGCGGGCCACATCGCCCACCGCGAAGACGTCCGAGCGCACGACGCCGTCGTCGCCGACGGCCCGAAGGCCCCCGTCGACGAGAACGCCGTCGCTCACGTCGAGCCCCGAGCCGTCGAGCCACTCGGTGTTCGGGTCGCTGCCGACCGCGACGACGAGCACGTCGCACTCGAGCATGACCCCGCTCGTGAGGATCACGCGCTCGACGCCCGGATCGCCGACGAGCCCGAACAGCCCGTCACGGGTGAAGAACCGCACGCCGTGCGCCTCGTGCCGTCGTCGCACCTCGCCCCCGAGCTCGGGGCCGAGCGCCCGCTCGAGCGGCACCGCGCTCTGCGTGACGACCGACACCGCGCATCCGTTCTTGGCCGCCGTCGCCGCGATCTCGCAGCCGACAAACCCCGAGCCGAGGATCACGACGTTCGCCCCCGACCGCAGCGCCGACCGCAGGCCGACGGCGTCGTCGAGGGTCCGCAGAACGTGGATGCCCGTGAGCCCGTGATCAGGGATGGGCAGCGGCTTGGGGCGCAGCCCGGTCGCGATCACGAGCGCGCGGTACGGATGCTCGTCCCCAGCCTCGTCGGTCACCACGCGCCGCTCGGCGTCGAGCGATGCGGCCGCTCGACCGAGCGTCCACGTGACGTCCTGCTCGAGCGCCGAGCGGATCGGGAAGGCCACCTCGTCGTGCCCGTGCCCCTCGGTCTGCAGGAGCTCCTTCGACAGCGGCGGCCGGTTGTACGGCGCGTGCGCCTCGGCCCCGAGGAACTCGATGGGGCCCGCGTAGCCCGCGCGCCGGGCGCTCTCCGCCGTGCGGAGGCCCGCCATCGCGGCTCCGACGATGAGGAGCGGGGCATCCGTCATCAGGAATCAGGCCCGCGTGATCGTGATCGCCTGCATCGGGCACACGTCGGCGGCGGCCTCGAGGTCGGCGAGCATCTCGTCAGGCGCCTCGGCGACGTACTCGAGCTTGTCGTCGGCGTTCAGCTGGAACACCTCGGGCGCCTCGAACACGCACTGGCCGTAGTGCTGGCACTTGTTCATGTCGACATCGATCTTGATCATGCGTCTTCTTCCTCCTGGACGGTGGACGGGTAGAGGTCTTTCGAGGGGGTGCGGATGCCGCGGAACTCCCAGTCGCCGCCGAGCGCGGTCGAGACGACCTCCTCGCTCTCGGTCGGCTGCGCGCCGACGTCGGTGCGGATCGGCGTGGGGCCCTCGACGATGCGGTTGCGCAGTCGGCCGAGGCCTTCGACCTCGACCTCGACGACGTCGCCGGGGACGACCGGGCGCGAGTTCGCGGGCGTTCCGGTGAAGATCATGTCACCGGGCTCGAGGGTGATCGTTCGCGCGAGGTCGGCGACGAGGTAGTGCATGTCCCACTCCATGTTGTCGGTCGAGTCCTCCTGCTTGAGCTCGCCGTTCACGTAGGTGCGGATCATCTTCCCGCGGAAGTCCCAGCCCTCCACGAGCCCGGGGCCGACGGGCCCGAGCGTGTCGGAGCCCTTCACGCGCAGCATCGAGCCGGCGTCGGTGTCGCGGAAGTCGTGCAGCCCGTAGTCGTTGCCCACCGAGTAGCCGGCGATGTAGTCGCCCGCCTCGGCCGGTGACACGTTGCGGCACGTGCGCCCGATGATGATGACGATCTCGCCCTCGTAGTTGAGCCACTTGCAGCCGACCGGGCGCACGATGTCGCCGTCGTGGCTGTTGAGGGCCGTGATCGGCTTGTGGAAGTACGTCGGCGCGGCCGGGAGCCTCGTCATGAACTCCTCGGTGCGGCTGGCGTAGTTCAGGTGCACCGCGAGAATCTTGGTGGGGATGCTCGGCGCGAGATGCACGGCCTCCGCGATCGCGACCCGGCGCCCGTCGGGGGCGACGAGCTCCTCGCCCTCGCGGCGCACCCGCACGGGCGCCCCGCCGAGCAGGATGCGGCGGTACTCGGTCGTGGCTGTCGTGCCGGCGGCGGCGGCGGTCGTCGTCTCGCTCACGCTCAGCGCTCCCGCGAGAGGACGAGGTCGCGCGGCTGCGGGAACCCTCCCTCGGGCTCGGCGAAGTACACGTGCACCTGGCCCGTGCCGATCGAGTTCTCGTACTCCGAGTACAGGACGCCCGGCGCGGTGTTGGCGCCCTCGCCGGTCGCGCCGGCCATCGTCAGCCAGTGGCTGAAGTTGGCCTCCGGCTTGTACCTCTTGAACTCGTCCATCGTGTCGAGGATGCGCGCGTGGTCGCCGGCCTTCATCCACTCGATGCGCTCGAGGTCGGCCTCGCGGGCCTCCGGGCTGTAGATGTGCGAGGGGTCGCTCGACTCGTGCGCCCGCAGGTCGCGCAGCTTGTAGAAGGTGTGCGAGAGCGCCCCGGAGGCGAGCAGCAGCACCTTGCGGTCGCTGTCGCGGATGGCCTCGCCGAGGGCGCGGCCGGCGCGGAGGAAGTCCTCCGTCTCCGCCGTCTGGCAGACCGACATGCTGACCCAGCGCTTGTCGAGCCCGCGGCCGAGGTAGTGCCAGAGGTTGACGGTCGCGTAGAAGATCGGCAGGTGCGGGTCGCTGATGGGCGTGATCCAGGTGCCGTTCTTCTCGTCGTACTCGGCGGTGAGGTTCGCGAGCTCGGGGTCGCCCTTGAACGCGTAGGGGATCTGCGACATGCCGCGCGGCAGCTCCTCGCTCGTGAAGAGCCCGCTGCGCTCGGCCTGGGCGGTGATGACGAACTCGACGGTCGTCGCCCAGTGCGAGTCGAGCACGACGACCGTGTCGTAGTCGAGGGTCTCCATGACCTCCTCGCGCAGCCGCTTGAGGCCGGGAACGAGCGAGATCTCCTTCCCCTCGTTGAGGTCGTACCGGACATCCTGCGGGAGCATGATGGTGGGCACGTGAGCCAGGATGGCGGCTCCGACGACTCTTCCCATGACTATTCCTTCCAACCGGTCGGTGCGTAGACGGTGTTCTTGACGTCGGCGTAGAAGTCGAAGGACCACGTGCCCCCCTCGCGGCCGATGCCCGACTTCTTGGACCCGCCGAAGGGCGCGGCGAGGTCGCGCACGAAGAAGCAGTTGACCCAGATCGTGCCGGCGACGAGGTTCTTGGTGAGGCGCTCGGCGCGCGCGCGGTCGCCGCAGACGACGACAGCGGCGAGGCCGAACTCGGTGCCGTTGGCGAGCTCGACGGCCTCCTCGTCGGTCGAGAAGGTCTGCATCGCGAGCACGGGCCCGAAGACCTCGGCGGTGAGGATCTCGCTGTCGGGCGCGGCGTCGACGACGAGCGTGGGGCGGTAGTAGAGCCCGCCGAGCTCCTCGTTCGGCCCGCCGCCGAACGCGATGCGGGCGCCGCTCTCGCGAGCGCGTTGCACGAAGCCGTCGACGCGGTCGAGGTGCACGCGGTGGATCTGCGGCCCGATCTGGGTCTCCTCCTCGCGCGGGTCGCCCTGGCGCAGGGCGGCGGCGCGCGCGGCGAAGGCCTCGGCGAAGCGCTCGGCGACGGCCTCGTGCACGAGCAGGCGAGTGCCCGAGAGGCACACCTGGCCGGCGTTGTCGTACTGCTCGACGGCGAGACCGACGGCGAGGTCGAGGTCGGCGTCGTCGGCGACGATGAGCGGGCTCTTGCCGCCGAGCTCGAAGCTCACGGGCGTGAGGTTGTCGGCCGCCGCGCGCGCGATCGCCTTCGCCGTCGGCACCGAGCCGGTGAACGAGATGCGCGCGATGCCGGGGTGGGCGACGAGCGCGGCCCCCGCCTCTGCGCCGAACCCCTGCACGACGTTGAACACACCGGCCGGGATGCCCGCCTCGTTCGCGAGGTCGGCGAACACGCTCGCAGTGAGCGGCGTCCACTCCGCGGGCTTCAGCACCACGGTGTCGCCGGCCGCGAGCGCCGGGCCGATCTTCCAGGTCGCGAGCATGAGGGGCGCGTTCCACGGCGTGATGAGCGCGGCGACGCCCGAGGGATCCCACGAGACGTTGTTGTCGTGCCCGCGGGTCTGCCACACCTCGTGGTGCAGGCGGTTCATCGCCCAGTCGGCGAAGAAGCGGATGTTCATGGCGACGCGCGGCATGACGCCGCGGAGGTGGCTGCGCAGCAGCGAGCCGTTGTCGAGGGTCTCGAGGTTCGCGAGCGGCTCGAGGTTCGCCTCCACGAGGTCGGCGAGGCGATGGAGCAGCTCGCCACGGCCCTCGGGCCCGAGGTCGCGCCAGGCGGGGAAGGCCGCGCGAGCGGCCTGGACCGCCGCATCCACCTCAGCGGCACCGCCGCGGGAGACGTGCGCGAGGATCGAGCCGTCGATGGGCGAGATGCTGTCGAAGGTCTCGGCCGATGCGAGGCGCTCGCCGCCGATCGCGTGTCGGGTGTCGACCGTCAGGCCCGCGAGTTGCACCTGGTGCACGTGGCTGCTCCCTTGCAGTGGCGATTCATTCGGATGCGAATGACTGCGACGATACTAACGGAATCGCCCTCCGCGCGACAGGCTCAGCGCTCCTTCTCGACGACGAGCGTCACCGCGCGCAGCAGCACGGCGAGCTCGACGCGCCGGTCGCCGGCCGCCCCCGCGATGGTCCGCTCGTGCTCGTTGAACTCGGGGAAGAGCGTCAGCATGAGCGCGCGGCCCGCCTCGGTCATCGACACGACCACGAGGCGGCCGTCCGTCGCACTGCGCTCGCGGGCGAGGAGGCCCTTGGCCTCGAGGGTCGTGAGCACGCCCGTGAGGGTGGCCTTCGAGAAGCCGCCCTCCTCGGCGATCTGGCGGGTCTCGATCGGCTCCCAGATCCAGGTCACCCAGAGCACGACGAAGGCCGTCCACGACAGGCCGTGCGGGGCGAGCACGGTGCGCTCGAGGTAGTTGCGCGTCGCGTTGGCCGCGCGGAAGAGGTTCGACACGACGGCCATGGCCTCGAAGTCGATGGGCAGGCCGCCGAGCTTCTGCGCGACCTGCTGCTCCGTCTCGGCGAGCGTGTGGGGGCTGGGCATCGATGGATCCTCTCCACGAGCATCCAACCTCATTCGGACGCGAAACGTGCTGAGAGACCGCGCCCGCGTCGCGATGGCGCGCCGGGGGAATCGGCACTCGACGCGGGGTGCCAAAGATTGTTAGCATCCGAATAATCAGCCTCCGACGAAAGCAGGCGCACCATGTCGACGACGACAGCCCTCACCCTCGCCGACCTCGACCTGTTCGCCCACGGGGCGCCGTGGGAGGTCTTCGAGGGGCTCCGGCGCACTCCGGGCCTCCACTTCTCGACCGAGGAGGCCCCCAACAGCGGCTTCTGGTCGGTCACCCGATACCACGACATCGTGCGCGTGCTGCGCGACACCGAGACCTTCACCTCCACGCACTTCACGAACCTCGAGGAGGTCGACGCCGAGCAGGAGGAGATGCGGCGCTCCCTGCTCGAGACCGACGGCCTCCGGCACCGCGCCGTGCGACGGATGCTCCAGGGCGAGTTCACGCCGCAGGCGGTCGCGAAGTACGAGACCTTCCTTCGCGGCATCACCGCGAAGACGCTCGACGCCGCGCTCGCCAAGGGCGAGTTCGACTTCGTCGAGGAGGTCAGCGCCGACTTCCCGATCCGGGTCCTCGCGCGCATCCTCGACGTACCGGACAGCGACACCGGCAAGCTCATCGAGTGGGGCAACCGGATGGTCGGCAACACCGACCCCGAGCACGCCGACGTGCTCATCGGCTCGGCCGACAGCGAGGCGTACCGGCACGTGCCCTTCCGCTCGCCCGCGGCGATCGAGGTCTACGAGTACGGCAAGCACCTCAAGGCCGAGCGTCTCGGGAAGGGCGGCACCGACCTCGTGTCGCTGCTCGCCAACGGCGTCCCGAGCGACGGCGTGCCGCTCAGCGAGCGCGACTTCAACACCAACTTCCTGCTGCTCGTCGTGGCCGGCAACGAGACGACGCGCCACACGATCACGCACTCGATGAGCAACCTGCTGAACAACCCCGACCAGCTCGCGCTGCTCAAGAACGACCCCTCGCTCATCCCGTGGGCGATCGAGGAGTTCCTGCGCTTCGCCTCGCCCGTCTACCACTTCCGGCGCACGGCGACGAAGGACGTCGAGTTCGCGGGGACCGAGATCACGGAGGGCGAGAAGGTCGTCACGTGGTTCGCCTCCGGCAACCGCGACGACGCGATCTTCGAGGACCCGTACCGCTTCGACGTGACGAGGAACCCCAACGAGCACATGTCGTTCGGCCGCGGCGGCCCGCACATGTGCCTCGGCAACGCGCTCGCGCGCATCGAGCTGCGCATCATGTTCGAGGACCTCCTCACGCGCGACGTCGTCCTCGAGCGCACGGGCGACATCGACTACCTGCGCAGCAACTTCGTGCACGGCATCAAGCGGATGCCCGTCCGCGTCGTCTGACCCCGGCGCTCCGCGCAGGGCGTCGGCGGGTCGCACGGGTCGGGCCCGCGGCGTGCGTCAGGTCGCGGGCGCGCGCCTGCGGGCGGCCGCCTGCGAGCGCCCCTGCGCGCGCCGAACATGCGGAACTCAGGACGGATCCGGCAGGGCGCGCCGATGTCCCGCACGTTTCCGCGGTAAAGCGCGGCGGTCGCTGCCGGAGTTCCTGAGTTGCGCAGTGAGGGCGCAGTGCGGGGGAGTCGGCGCGCCCGGGGTGCGGTGCACCGGGTCCGCGGGATGCACGCGCGCTCGCGAGCGCGCCCGATCGGCCTCCCGTCTCAGGGGACGAGCAGCGCGACGCGCGTCAGGAACGCGTCGACGAGCGCGAAGGTGCGCTCGCGCGCGGCGGCCTCCTCGGCGCGCGTCTGCGCGAGCATGATCGCCGGGTCCTGGCCGTCCTCCGCGACCGCGCGGACGCCGCCCCAGTCGAGCCAGCCCGTCAGCCCGGCGGCGTCGAGCTCGGGGTGGAACTGCACCGCGAGGGTCCGCTCGATCGTGAACGCCTGCGAGGCGACGGGGGTGCGCGCGATCTCGACGGCGCCGGGCGGAAGAGTCCAGCGGTCGAAGTGGAACTGGAACCACGGGCCGGGCCCGACGAGCGACGGGTCGTCGCTCCAGATGGCCGTCCACCCGATCTCGCTCTTCGGCGCGGGCGCGACCGAGCCCCCGAGCGCGCGCGCGACGAGCTGGCCGCCGAAGCAGATCCCGAGCACGGGCATCCCGCCCCGCACCGCCTCGCCGAGCCAGTCGAGCTCGGCGCGCAGCCAGGTGCCGATGCACGCGTCGTCCCACGCGCCCCACGGGGCGCCGAGCGGCACGACGACGTCGTAGTCGGCCAGGTCGGGGAAGTCGACGGCGATGTCGGGGGAGTGGAAGCTCTCCTCCGGCACGACGAGGAAGGCGTCCACGTCGAAGCCGTGGTGGGCGAATCGCTCGCCGACGGGGCCGAGCGGGCTCACATGATCGTGCTGCACGAACAGGACTCGCAACGGGGACCTCCTCATCGACGGCGCCGGGTGCCTACTGTATCGTTTGAAGCCGAACGATCCAGAGCCGGATCACGAGTGCCACAAGGGAGTCGCACATGAGTCGGAGCCTCGTCAACCTGCAGAGCGAGCTCACGGAGGCGGGCATCGACGTGCTCCGCGTCGTCTACGCCGACATCATCGGCACGGTCCGCTCGAAGGATCTGCTCGTCAGCCAGCTCGACAAGGTGAGCCACGGCGGCCCGACCTTCTGCCAGGGCGTGTGGGTCACGACCACCCAGGGCGGCGTGCTCGACGGCGGCGACGTGCTGAGCGACGGGCTCGAGGACTTCGTCACCCAGATCGTGCCCGAGAGCTGGCGCGCTCTGCCGTGGGAGCCGGGCGTCGCCTACGTCGTCGCGGGCGCCAACAACCCCGACATGACGCCGAACGAGTTCGCGCCGCGCACCCTGCTCGAGCGCATCGTCGGCGAGTACCGCGCGCTCGGCCTCACGCCCGTCGTGGGCCCCGAGCTCGAGTTCTACATCGCCGACCGCAACGAGGACGGCTCGTTCCGCCGCGCGCTCACGCAGCCCGGCCGCGTCTACACGAGCGGCGCGACCGTCGACCCCAAGGGCACCTTCCTGCACCTGCTGCGCATGCTCGACCAGCTGCGCATCGGGGTCTTCGCGGGCAACCACGAGTTCAGCCCGAGCCAGTACGAGATCAACATCTGGCACGGCGAGGCGCTCGACGCGTGCGACCGCATCTTCATGCTCAAGGCCGGCGTGAAGGACCTCATCGCGCGCCTCGGCCAGGCGGCGACGTTCTCGGGCAAGCCCTGGAGCGACGAGGGCGGCAGCGGCTTCCACCTGCATGTCTCGCTCGAGAGCGCCGAGGGCGAGAACCTCATGCACGAGGGTCACGACCTGAGCGTGCTCGCCCAGCGCATGATCGCGGGCATCGTCGCGCACGCCCCCGCGCTCACGGCGCTCTGCAACCCGACCATCAACGCCTTCAAGCGACTCGGCCCCGACACCCTCGCCCCGTACCGCGCGAACTGGGGCTACGACAACCGCAGCGCGATGCTGCGCATCCCGCCCGAGCGCGGGTCGGGCACGCGCCTGGAGGTGCGCCTCGCCGACGGCGCGGCCAACCCGTACCTCATGACCGCGGCGATCCTCGCGGCCGGTCTCGACGGCATCCGCCGCGAGCTCGACGCGCCGCCCGCGGCCGTCGGGTACTCCTACGAGGACGAGACGCAGGAGATCCTGCCCATGTCGCTCGGCGATGCGCTGGATGCCCTGCGCGCCGACAGCGCTCTCATCGAGCTGCTCGGCGGCCCGCTCGTCGACGTCTTCGAGGTCATGAAGCGCGACGAGATCGAGCGCTACACCGAGGCCGTGGACGACCCCTGGACGCGCGACGTCACCGAGTGGGAGGTCAAAGAGTATTTCCTCGACCTGTAGATCGAGGGAATCAGATGCGAGGGGCCCGGGAGCGACGCTCCCGGGCCCCTCGCCTTTCTCGCCCTGATCTAGATCGCCGGGTTCGAGAAGTCCTTCACGAGCGTTCCGCCGTTGAACGTCACGCCGACCTCGCGGTAGTATGCGCCGATCTTCTCGCGCATCGGCAGGATCGACGCGAGCTCGTCCCAGGGGGAGTCGTGCAGCTCGAGCTCGAAGTCGCCGCGCCAGGTCGCGCCGATCTCGGCGTCGGTCGTGCTCATGGTGATGAGCTGGTCGAAGCTGTTGCCGGCGCCGGGCGTGATGGAGGGCATCCACCGCGAATGCAGCATGGGGTGCCCGTTCACGAAGCCGTTGCTCTCGCTCTCGGCCTCGAGGGTGACGACGAGCGAGGCGAGGCGGTGGTCGTACGCCGCGAGCGACGCGCCGATCCTCGCGCCGGGCGCGAGGCGGGGCGCGGCACGGCCGACGTTCATGACGCGCGTGACGGCCATCGAGCCGAGCTTCTTCGGGTAGCCCTGGAACCAGCCGCGCGCGATCGCGAAGTCCTTCGTGACCCATATGGCGACGCACCGCGTGTACGTGACGCCCTCGTGCTTCACGCGCACGACGGCGAAGGTCTCGAGGTACTGCGAGCGCTGCGGGTCGAGCAGCTCGGCGCCCGAGGCCGAGCACGACTGCCAGTCGGCCCAGATGAGCGCGACGGCGCCCGGATCCTCGTCGGCGAGCTCGAGTCCCTCGGGCAGGAGGGCGGCGACCCTCTCGGGGTCGGTGCGGTACTCGGCGGTCAGCAGCGTGCCCGAGTAGTACCAGGGCATGTCGGGCACGATCGCGCTCGCGCCGGAGGGGGTCTTCGGGGCCATGAAGCCGTTCAGGTCTGCCATGCGCTTCAGCGTACCCATTCGTTCGCAAACAAACGATAGGGAAAATCGCCGAGCGCCGCTGCTTGACGGAGGGAGGAGCGAGGGCCATTCTGTGAATCAGTCGTTTAGGCCCAAACGATCAGCCCTGCTCAATGAGGAGTTCTGGACATGACCTATTCCACCCCCACGGCCACGACCGAGCGCTCCTCGCTCCGAGCCGGCCGACTCGGCGTCATCGGCGTCGTCTTCTTCGTCGTCGCGGCATCCGCCCCCCTCGTGGGCATCACGGGCGCCGTCCCCGTCGCGATGCTCGTCGGCAACGGCGCGGGCACCCCGGGCGCCTACCTCGTCGTCGGCCTCACCCTGCTGCTGTTCAGCGTGGGCTACGCCGCGATGAGCAACCGCGTGACGAACTCCGGCGCCTTCTTCGCCTACGTGGGCAAGGGCCTCGGAGTGAACGCGGGCGTCGCCTCGGCGTTCGTGTCGATCCTCACCTACGTCACCATCCAGCTCGCCATCTACGGCTTCTTCGGCGGTCTCGTCGCCGGCACGATGGCCGAGCTCGGCCTCGACCTGCCCTGGTACCTCTGGTCGATCCTCGCCTGGGTGCTCGTCACCGGCCTGTCGCTCCTCACCGTCGACATCGGCGCGAAGGTGCTCGGCGTGCTGCTCGTCCTCGAGCTCCTGTCTCTGCTCGTCGCCGCGATCGCCATGCTCGCCGATGGCGGCCCCGAGGGCTGGAACATCGCGGCCTCCTTCAGCCCCGAGAACATCTTCGCCGGCGGGTTCGCCGGGGGCGCCGGCATCGCCCTCGCCTTCGCCCTCGCGAGCTTCATCGGCTTCGAGGCGACGGCGATCTACGGCGAGGAGTCGCGTGACCCGAAGCGCACCGTCCCCCTCGCGACCTACATCGCGATCTCGACCATCAGCATCCTCTTCGCCATCGTCTCGTTCGGCATGGTGACCGGCATGGGAGCGAGCGGCATCATCGACGAGGTCGTCACCCGCTCGGCCGACGCCGACGGCAACCCTCTCGTGAACCCCGCGGGAGTGCTGTTCAGCCTCACCGAGCAGTACGTCGGGGGCTGGCTCGTCACGATCATGACCGTGCTCGTGATCACGAGCCTCTTCGCCGGCCTCCTGGCCTTCCAGAACGCCGCGGCGCGCTACTTCTTCGCCCTCGGGCGCGGCGGGGTGCTGCCGCAGCGCGCGGCGACGACCAACCGCGCGGGTGCCCCGGTGGGCGGGGTCGTCATCACGTCGGCGCTCGCCCTCCTCGTGATGATCGTCTTCGCGGTCGCGGGCCTCGACCCGGTCGCGAACCTCTTCTTCTGGATGAGCTCGATCACGGCGATGTCGGTGATCGTCGTCGAGATCCTGGTCTCGATCGCGATCATCGTCTACTTCCGCCGGGAGGGCGGCGGCTCGATGTGGAAGACCACGATCGCGCCCGCGCTCTCCGCCGTGCTGCTGGTGCTCGGCCTCTACCTGGTGATGTCGCGCTTCAACCTGCTCGCCGGCACCGTGCCCGACGGCGTCGACCCGACGCTGCCCGAGAGCGCCTTCCAGCTCAACGCGCTCGGCTGGTTCCTCGTGCTCCTGCCGTTCATCGCGCTCGCCGTCGGCTACGCCGTCGCGATCGTGAACAAGAAGGAGAACGAGCAGCTCGTGCGCGACTTCGCGTCCTAGCCGCCAGCACCTAGGCTCGGATGCTCCGCCCGGTCGGGCGGCGCGCGCTCCGGCTCGCGCCGCCCGGCCCCCTATCCCTCCCGGAGGTTCCGCGCATGTCCGACGACTTCGACCTCGACGTCACGCCCGAGCACGACATCGACGACTCGGCGGTCGACGCGCTCGGCTACGACGAGCTCGTCGGGCGCATCTCGCAGCTGCCGCCCGAGCTGCGGGCGCCGCTCGGCGGGATCCTGCTCGAGAAGCGCAGCTACTCCGATGTCTCGCAGGAGCTGGGCATCCGCCAGCAGGAGCTCGTCCGCGCCGTGCAGCGCGGCCGCGCCCTCATCGCGCGTCGGATCGCCGCCGACGAGTAGCCGGCGCGCGGCGCGCTAGTCGCGGGGCGTGGGCGGCGTCGGCGGAGTCGCCGCGCTGCCGTTCGAGCCGGGGCTCGCGGGCGAGCCGCCCGAGGCCCCCGATGCGGTCGACCCCGCCCATGCCGGGCTCGCGGACGACGGCCCCGCGGGCTGCGTCGCGATCCGAGCAGCCTCGGGCGCGCCGAGCTCGGCGAGGTCGTGCGCGTCCGTGAGCGACGCCGGGCGATCCTGCTCCATCGTGAGGGGGTTCGTCATGTCGCGGTGCACGCGGTCGAGCAGAGCGTGCAGCATCTCGACGGCGTCGTCGGTGACCTCGGTGCTGCGGGTCGTCGTGCCGTGCAGCAGCCAGCGCGCGACCTCGAGCTCGGCGGCGAAGACGGCGCGTCGGGCGAGCTCGCGATCGTGGATGCCGCGGGCCTCGTGGTATGCCTCGAAGGCCGATTCGGGCACGGCGGCGTCGGCCGAGCCGAGCAGCCAGAACAGGTCGCGGGCGGGGTCGGCGATCTGCAGGCGCGACCAGCCGAGCACGCCCGTGACGGTCTCGCCGATCGAGAGGAACGACCCGGCCGAGAGACCTCCGTTGATGACGGTGGGCGTGAACTGCCAGAGCGACTGGTCCTCGCTCGCGAGCTCCCAGCGCCGAAGCAGCCCCGCGGGCACAAGCCCGGTCTCGCTCGCGCGGTCGAGGGTCGCGAGGGATTCGCGCATGACGTCGATCGCCCGCAGCTGGGGCAGCCCGACGTCGGCGACGACGCTCGTGGGCAGCGCGTGCACGGCGGCGATGGCCCGCCCGATCGAGGAGGCGAGCCCCGGCGTGATCGACTCCAGGGCCACCGGATCGCCATCGACGAACTCGTGCACGATCGCGCGCGTGCCGCCGACCGGGGTCTGACCGACGAGCCGCGGCACGGCGAACGGCAGCCGCGAGCGCACGCCGTCGCTGAGCGCCCGCAGCGCGACGAGATCGGCCGACTGCTCGGCCTCGGCCGGCTCGGTGCGCGGAACGCGGATGACGAGGTGCCGCCCGTCGCGGCTCGTGAGCACGGCGGCGTCGACGTCGCGCCCGGGGGAGGAGCCGAGGCGCGAGGCGTGCGTGACGTCCAGTCCCGGAACGGCCGCCGTGGCGAGCGCGGCTAGAGTGAGAGGGGATCTGGCCATGCCCCCAGGGTAGGCGGCGGGCACCCCCCGGCCGCCCTGCGCCACGCAGTTCCCACCCGGCAGTTGGAGGCATCCATGCAGTTCTCGCTCACCTCGTCGCTGCCGCTCTCGCGCTATCGCATCGACCGCGATGACGCCTCGCGGACGCGGCCGAGGCTGTTCGACGAGCTGTGGGCCGAGCCGACGACGCGCATCCTGGCGGTGTGGCGCGGCGAGGTCCTGCTCTCGGCGGGCGACGCGCCGGCCCTCGCCCTCCTCCCGGTGCAGGCGGCGCCGTCGGATGCCCTGCGCATCTACCTCGGGCGCTCGACCGACGACGCGCCCGACCTCCCGGCCGGCGCCGCCGTCGTCGCCGTCGTGCTCGACGACGACCGCGCGACCGGATTCGCCGCCGACATCGCCCGCTGGGGGAATCCCCGCTCGCTCGGCCACGCGCTCGGCGACCGCGACGCCGGTCTCGCCGTCGAGGCGCTCGGCATCGCGAACTGGCACGCGGTCCACGCCTTCTCCCCCCTCACCGGCAACCCGACCCAGCCCGGTCGCGGCGGCTGGGTGCGCGTGGACGTCGAGACGGGCCGCGAGCTCTTCCCGCGCACCGACGCGGCGATCATCGTCGCCGTGACCGACGTCGACGACCGCATCGTGCTCGGCTCGAACGCTCAGTGGGAGGCCAATCGGTTCTCGCTGCTCGCGGGCTTCGTCGAGCCGGGGGAGTCGCTCGAGGCCGCCGTGGTGCGCGAGGTGCGCGAGGAGTCGGGGCTCCGCGTCGTCGACCCCGTCTACGTCGGCTCCCAGCCGTGGCCGTTCCCCGCCTCGCTCATGCTCGGCTTCCGCGCGCGCCTCGACCCGTCGCTCGAGCACGAGCTGCGCCCCGACGGCACCGAGATCCTCGACCTGCGCTGGTTCAGCCGCGAGGAGCTCGCCGCGGCGCTCGACGACATCGCCCTGCCGGGGCGCACCTCGATCGCCCGCGCGATCATCGAGGACTGGTACGGGGGCCCGATCGACGCATGACCGGCCCCGACCCCGATCGTCTGCTCGCCCAGCTCGACGACCAGCAGCGCGTCGTCGCCGAGAGCCTGCTCGGCCCCGTGTGCGTGCTCGCCGGCGCCGGGACGGGCAAGACCCGCGCGATCACCCACCGCATCGCGTACGGCGTCGCGACGGGCGCCTACGACCCCTCGCGCGTGATGGCGCTCACCTTCACCGCGCGCGCGGCCGGCGAGCTCGTGGGCCGGCTGCGGGCGCTCGGTGCTGACGGCGTCTCGGCCCGCACCTTCCACTCCGCGGCCCTGCGGCAGCTCCACTACTTCTGGCCGACCGTCGTCGGGGGGTCGCCGCCGCGCGTGCTCGACGGCAAGGGGCCGCTCATCGGCCAGGCGGCGTCCTCGCTCAGGCTGGGTCTCGACACCGCGGCGCTCCGCGACGCCGCCGCCGAGATCGAGTGGCGCAAGGTCTCGCGCCTGTCGCTCGACGAGTACGCGCGCGCCGCCGAGAGTCGCACGATGCCCGCGCGCCTGCCCGTCTCCGCCATGGTCGACCTGCACCGCCAGTACGAGGCGATCAAGGATGAACGGCGCCAGATCGACTTCGAGGACGTCCTGCTCGCCACGGCCGGGATGCTCGAGGTCGAGCCGCGCGTCGCCGAGCAGGTGCGCGAGCAGTACCGCTTCTTCGTCGTGGACGAGTACCAGGACGTCTCGCCCCTTCAGCACGACCTCCTCTCGCTCTGGCTGGGCGGCCGGCGCGAGCTGTGCGTCGTCGGCGACGCCTCCCAGACGATCTACTCGTTCGCGGGCGCGTCGAGCGACTACCTCGTGCGCTTCGGCAGCGAGTTCCCCGACGCGCGCGTGGTGCGGCTGGAGGACAACTATCGATCGACCGAGCCGATCGTGACGCTCGCCAATCGGCTGATGCGCGGGCGTCCCGGCGCGCTCACGCTGCGCGCGGCGGCCCGCGAGGCCGGCGCCGCCTCACCCGCGCCGACGGTGTCGGCGCACCCGGACGACGCCTCGGAGTCGGCCGCGGTGGCCGAGTCGATCGCGCGGCGCATCGCCGACGGCGCGAGCCCCGAGTCGATCGCCGTGCTGTTCCGCATCAACACGCAGTCGATTGCGCTCGAGGCCGCCCTGCGCCGCGCGGGCATCCCCGTGCAGACCCGCGCGAACAGCCGCTACTTCGACCAGCCCGAGGTGCGGCAGGCGATCATGCTGCTGCGCGGCGCCGCGATCTCGATCGGCGACGAGCCGCTGTTCAAGAGCGTGAGCGATGTCCTGCGCGGTCTCGGCTGGCGGCAGGACCCTCCCGAGGGCGGCGGCGCCGAGCGCTCGCGGTGGGAGAGCCTCACCGCCCTCCTCGGTCTCGCCGAGGAGTCGCCCGCGGGCACGACGCTCGCCGATTTCGTGCGCGAGCTGCAGCGCCGCGCCGAGCAGCAGCACGCGCCCGCGCGCTCGGCCGTGACCCTCTCCACCCTCCACGCCGCGAAGGGCCTGGAGTGGGATGCGGTCTACATCGTCGGCCTCAGCGAGGGCACCGTGCCGATCACGTTCGCGACGAGCCTCGAGGCCGTCGACGAGGAGCGCCGCCTGTTCTACGTCGGCATCACGCGCGCCAGGCGGGCGCTCGAGCTCTCGTGGGCCCAGCGCCCGAGCGCGAGCCGCGCCGAGCGGTCGCCGAGCCGCTTCCTCGACGAGGTGCGCGCCCCCGGCTCCCCGCCCGTCGGTGCGACCGGCGGCGTCAGCCGGCGAGGGGCTGCGCGGCGCTGAGGCCGAGATCGAGACCGCGGCAGCCGCAGCGCGCCGACGGCGCCCACGTCCGGCGGTGGCGGCGGCCGGTGACGGCGTCGATGCGCACGCTCGCGGCGTCCCGCTCGCGCAGCACTCGCAGCACCTCGATCGCGGCCTCGGTCGCGAGCATCGGCGCATCGGCGTGCGCCTCCTGGCCCCACAGCTGCGCCTCGATGGCGGGCCACGCGGGGTCGGCGGCGGTGCGCGCCTGATCGACGCAGGCCAGGCACGGCGTCGAGCCCGGCTCGACGCGCGGGCCGACGGTCGCGGACTGCTCGCCGATCACGACGGGCACGTGCACGATGTCGCGGCGCAGCCACGCGAGGTGCTCGGTCGGGTCGATGACGTGGTGGCTGACGAGCACGGCGGCGTCGATCGACTCGTCGAGGACCCCCGCGCCGTGCGCGGCGGCGATGACCGGATGCCCGGCATCGGCCACGATGCGCGCGATCCGCCCCGCGGCCGGCACCGCACCGATCACGGCCACGCGTCGCACGGCGGCGACGGGCGGGGCGGTGAACGCGGGCTCGAGCGCGGTCAGCAGCTCGTCGACGCGGCTCGCGGCCACGCCGAGGGTCGAGGCGAGCATCCCGAGCCCGCTGCGCGTGACGCCCGTCGCAAGGGCGGCGATCAGCCGCGCGTCGCCGTCGTCCACGGGGTCGATGATCGCGACGACGGGGTCGACGCCGATCTGGATGCTGTGCGGCGTGCGCCACACGAGGGGGCGACGCGGATCGATGCGCAGAACCATGCGCACATGATGCGCGGCGGCTCCCCGCGGGGCCTCAGTTGTGCACAGGGCCCTCGTCGTCGCCCTCGGTCGGCTCCTCGCCCGGAGCGCCCTCGACGGGGCGGTCGCCCTCGCCCGCGAGCAGCTCACTGAGCGCCTGGTCGAAGGCATCGTCGTCGACGGGCCCGGCCTGGATCCCCGCGATGATGCGCGACGGGTCGTCGATGTCCTCCGCGGTCGGCAGCAGGTCGGGGTGGCCCCAGAGGTCGTCGCGGGCGGCGGCGCCGACGGCGTCCGTGATCGCGCGCCAGAACGCGGCCGCCTCGCGGAGGCGCCGCGGGCGCAGCTCGAGCCCGACGAGTGTCGCGAAGGCCGACTCGGCCGGCCCGCCCGCGGCCCGGCGCCGGCGCACGGTCTCGGCCGCCGCATCCGCCCGGGGCAGGCGCGCGGTCGCGTCGGCGGTGACGACGTCGACCCAGCCCTCGATGAGGGCGAGGGTCGTCTCGAGCCGCGCGAGCGCCGCGAGCTGCGACTCCGTCTTCGGCGGGATGAGCGCGCCGCTCGTGAGCGCCTCGCGCAGGCTCTCGGGGTTCGCGGGGTCGAAGTCGGCAGCGACGCTCTCGATGCTGGAGGCGTCGATGCTGATGCCGTGCGCGTAGTCGGTGATCGCGCTGATGAGGTGCGCGCGCAGCCAGCGCGCGTGCCGGAAGAGGCGGGCGTGGGCGAGCTCGCGCACCGACAGGTAGAGGTGCACCTGGTCGAGGGGGATGTCGAGGCCCTGCGCGAACGCCGCGACGTTCTGCGGCAGGAGCGCCGCCTGCACGTCGTGGTCGTCGCGGCCCGGGAGGAGCGGGATACCGATGTCGCCGCCCGAGACGACCTCGGCTGCGAGCTGGCCGACGACGTGCCCGAGCTGGAGGGTGAAGAGCGTGCCGCCGAGCGAGCGCATCATGCCCGTGGCGTCGCCCATCATGGCCTTGAGCTCCTCCGGCACCTGGGTGTCCAGGGCCTGCGTGAGGGCGTCGGCGATCGAGAGCGCGACGGGCTCGGCGAGCTGGCTCCAGACCGGGAGCGTCTGCCGCGCCCAGTCGGCGCGTGAGATCAGGGAGGGCTCGGCCGTCAGCTGCGTGATGCTCGTCGCCTCGTCGAGCCAGAGCGCGGCGACGTGGAGCGACTGACGCAGCGCTTCGAGCTCGGCGGCGGTGGGGGTGACGGCGCCGGTCGCGGCGATGCGGCCGGCCTCCTCGCGCGCGAGCTTCTCGTCGATGCCCTCCGTCTGCGCGCTCATCGCCCGCTGCAGCTGGCCCATGAGCCGCGCGACCATGGCGGGGTCGGCCGGCAGCCCCGCGGCTCCGGCGAGCCTCGCGGGGTCGATGTCGCCCTCTCCCGCCAGGAACCTGCGCATCATCTCGCGGAACTCGTCCTCGGCGCCGCCGAGGGAATCGTCAGCCATGCCGCCTACGCTAGTGCGGCGCCCGCGCTCTCCGGCCGGGTTTCGCCGTAGGCTGACGGCCGGATTTCGAGAGGAACAACCCGTGTCGCTCTTCACCGACGGGGCCGACGCCGAGCAGGACGACGCGCGATCGCGCGGCCGCCGCATCGGCTGGCTGCTGCTCGCCGTGACCGTCTTCGGCGTGCTCGGCATGGCCGTGCTGCCCTCGCCCTACGTCATCGAGCGGCCCGGCCCGGTCTTCGACACCCTCGGAACGGTCTCGGTCGACGGCGAGGAGGTTCCGCTCATCACGATCCCCAGCGAGCCCACCTACCCCACCGAGGGCTCGCTCAGCCTGCTGACCGTGAACGTGCTCGGCAACCCGGAGGCGCAGCCCTCGTGGTTCGAGGTCGCCACCGCCTGGCTCGATCCCGAGCAGTCCGTCGTGCCGCTCGAATCCGTCTTCCCCCCGGGTCTCTCGACCGACGACCGCCGCGAGCAGAGCCGCATCGAGATGGAGAACTCCCAGCAGGAGGCCGTCGCCGCGGCCCTGCGCGCGATCGGCGAGCCCTACGAGAGCCGCCTGTACGTCGTCGAGGCGCAGGAGGGCGGCGCATCCGTCGGCGTCCTCGAGGCCGACGACGTCATCCTCTCGATCGAGGGCGAGCCGGTGCGGGATGTCACGGCGCTGCGCGCCGCGATCGCGGAGAACGGCACGGGGTCGCCGGTGCTGCTCGGCGTCGAGCGCGACGGCCGGGAGCTCACCGTCGAGGTGACCCCGCGCCTGAGCGAGGGCGAGAACCGCGTGCCCGTGATCGGCGTCCTCGTAGCGGGCGACTACGAGTTCCCGTTCGAGGTCGACATCGAGCTGTCGAACGTGGGCGGTCCGAGCGCCGGCATGATGTTCGCCCTCGGGATCATCGACAAGCTCACCCCCGGCTCGCTGGCGGGCGGGGCGGAGGTCGCCGGCACGGGCACGATCGCCGCCGACGGCACTGTCGGCCCGATCGGCGGCATCGTGCAGAAGATGTACGGAGCCGTCGACGCGGGCGCCGAGGTGTTCCTCGCGCCGGCCGGCAACTGCGACGAGGTCGTGGGGAGCATCCCCGAGGGCCTCGAGGTCTTCCGGGTCGCGACCCTCGACGAGGCGATCGGCGTCCTGCAGACGATCGCCGACGACGCTGATCGCGACGCCCTCGCCCGCTGCGGTTCGTAGCCCGACGCGCCGACCGGGAGCGGCGGAGGAGGGCCCCGCGCCCTGAGCGAACACCGCTCGAGCGCGGGGGTGCCGCCAAGGTTGCGCCCGATAGTCTGGCGGGGCTCGCCACCCGACTCCTGGGAGACCCTCCGTGACGTCCACCGCACCGCCGCCCGCCACCCGAAGCCGGGCGACTCTCGCGATCTCGGCCGGCATCCTCGCCGTCATCGTCGTGCTCTTCTTCGTCTTCGCGAACTTCTACACCGACGTGCTGTGGTTCGACCAGCTCGGCTACCTTCCGGTGCTGACGACGCAGTGGTTCGCCACAGCGGGGATGTTCGCGGTCGGCTTCCTCGGCATGTTCCTGCCGGTGTTCGCGAGCCTCCAGATCGCGTACCGATCGCGCCCCGTCTACGCCAAGCTCTCCAGCCAGCTCGATCGCTACCAGGAGGTCGTCGAACCGCTGCGCCGGGTCGCGATGCTGGGCATCCCGGCGGTCCTGGGGCTCTTCGCGGGCGTCGCGGCGGCGAGCCGCTGGCCGATGGTCCTGCAGTGGATCAACCGCACGCCCTTCGGCGACGTCGACCCGCAGTTCGGCCTCGACATCTCCTTCTACGTCTACGAGCTCCCGTTCTGGCGCGGCGTCGTCGCCTTCGCCTCGGGAGCCGTGCTGCTCTCCGCCATCGCCGCGGTCGCGACGAGCTACCTCTACGGCGCGATCCGATTCACGGGGCGCGAGGTCCGCATCTCCCGCACCGCGCGCATCCAGCTCGCCGCGACGGCGGCGGTCTACATCGCCCTGCAGGCGGTCTCGATCTGGCTCGATCAGTACGCGGCCCTCGTCCAGCCGAGCGACGGCTTCCTCGCTGCGGGCGCCGGCTACACCGAGGTCTTCGCGACCATCCCGGGCCGGCAGATCCTCGCCGGGATCGCCGCGCTCATCGCCATCCTCTTCATCGTCACGGCGATCATCGGCCGCTGGCGCCTGTCGATCGTCGGCACCGCGCTGCTCATCGTGTCGGGCCTGCTGGTCGGCAGCGTCTACCCGTGGATCGTCCAGCGCTTCCAGGTCGAACCGAGCGCTCGCTCGCTCGAGGCGCCGTACATCGAGCGCAACATCGAGGCGACGCGCGACGCCTACGGCATCTCCGGCATCGAGGAGGTGCCCTACGCGGCGACCACGAGCGCCGAGGAGGGCGCGCTGCGGGAGGACGCGGAGACGACCGCGAACATCCGCATCATCGACCCCGCGCTCGTGACCGACGCGTTCGCGCAGCTCGAGCAGTTCCGCCCCTACTACGGGTTCCCGACGTATCTCGACGTCGACCGCTACGAGGTCGACGGCCAGACGCAGGACACCGTCATCTCCGTCCGTGAGCTCACCCCGAACGAGCAGACGGAGGAGAGCTGGTACAACTCCCGCATCGTGTTCACGCACGGCTACGGCGTCGTCGCGGCCTACGGCAACCAGCGCGCCGACGACGGCCAGCCGCTCTTCCTCGAGTCGGGCATCCCCGCCAGCGGCCCCCTCTCGGAGTCGGTCGGCGAGTACGAGCCGCGCATCTACTTCGGCGAGACCTCGCCCGAGTACTCGATCGTCGGCGCTCCCGAGGGCGCTCCGGCGCTCGAGCTCGACTACCCGTCCGAGGGCGGCGAGGAGGACGACACCTCCGGCAACCGCACATACACCTTCACGGGCGAGGGCGGGCCCGCGCTCGACAACGCCTTCAAGAAGCTGCTGTACGCGATCAAGTTCCAGTCCGAGCAGATCTTCCTCTCCGACGCCGTCAACGACGACTCGCAGATCCTCTACGACCGCAACCCGCTCGACCGCGTGCAGAAGGTCGCCCCGTACCTGACGCTCGACAGCGACCCGTACCCGGCGATCGTCGACGGGCGCATCCAGTGGATCGTCGACGGCTACACGACCTCGGCGAGCTACCCGTACTCGACCTCGGTGCCGCTCTCGGCCGCGATCGCCGACACGTACACGCCCACGCCGACCTTCCCGATCGACGACATCAACTACATCCGCAACTCGGTGAAGGCCACGGTCGACGCCTACGACGGCTCGGTGACGCTCTACGCGTGGGACACCGAGGACCCGATCCTGCAGACGTGGCAGAAGATCTTCCCGTCCACTCTCGAGCCGATCAGCGAGATGAGCGACGAGCTCCTCGACCACGTCCGCTACCCCGCCGACCTGTTCAAGGTGCAGCGCGACATCCTCGGCGAGTACCACGTGACCGACGCGGGCTCGTTCTTCTCGCGCGACGACGAGTGGGTCACGCCCAATGATCCCGGCTCGCCCGCGACGAACCCGACGCTCCAGCCGCCGTACTACCTGACGATGCAGGTGCCCGGCACCGAGAGTCCCGCGTTCACGCTGTACTCCACGTTCATCCCCGCCTCGTCGGGCGGCAACAGCCGCAACGTGCTCTACGGCTACCTCGCGGCGAACGCCGATGCGGGCGACGACTACGGCAAGCTCACGCTGCTGACCCTGCCCCGGCAGACGACGGTGCCCGGCCCCGGCCAGGTGCAGAACCAGTTCGACTCCGACGCGAACGTCGGCCAGCAGCTCAACCTGCTGCGCCAGGGCGAGACCGAGGTCATCAGCGGGAACCTGCTGACTCTCCCCGTCGGCGGCGGTCTGCTCTACGTCCAGCCGGTCTACGTGCAGTCGACCGGAGGCACGAGCTACCCGCTCCTGCGCAAGGTCCTCGTCGCGTTCGGCAACGAGATCGCCTTCGAGGACACGCTCGATCAGGCCCTCGACAGCCTCTTCGGCGGCGAGTCGGGCGCGGAGGCCGGCGACGGCGACGTCGACCCGGTCGACCCGCTGCCGCCGACCGACCCCGAGGCGCCGACCGACCCCGAGCAGCCGACCGACCCCGAGGCGCCGGCCGAGCCGGACCTCGACTTCGAGGCGGCGCTGCAGGAGGCCCGAGCGGCGCTCCTGGAGCGCGAGGCGGCTTACGCGGCGAACGACCTCGTGGCGGCCGCCGAGGCGGATGAGCGGCTGCAGACGGCCCTTGAGCGGCTCTTCGCGTTGAGCGAGCAGCAGCCCTAGGGGTCGTCCGGAGTGGGAGCCGACGTCGAGCCCGAGTGGGTCGCCCTCAACCGCGCGCACTGGGATGAGAAGGTCCCCGTGCACCTCGGCAGCGAGTTCTACGACCTCGCGCCCCTGAGGCGCGGCGAGGGGCGGCTCTACTCCATCGAGGAGGCGGAGCTGCCCCGCATCGCGCCCGACGGCTGGGCGGGTCTGCGAGTGCTCCACCTGCAGTGCCACTTCGGCGCCGACTCGCTCGTGCTCGCGCAGCGCGGCGCCGAGGTCGTCGGCATCGACTTCTCGATGCCCGCCATCCGCGCCGCGCGCGAGCTCGCGACCGAGCTCGGCCTCGACGAGCGCACGCGATTCGTCTGCGCCGACCTGTACGACGCCCGCCACCGCCTGCCCGACCCGGAGGGCTTCGACGTCGTCTACACGACGTGGGGCACGATCGGCTGGCTGCCCGACACCGCCGAGTGGGCGCGCATCATCGCCTGGTTCCTGAAGCCCGGCGGGCGGCTGTACTTCGCCGACGGGCATCCGACCGCCTTCGTCTTCGACGACGCGGCCGGAAGCGTCCCGATCGACGGCGCGCCGTTCCCGCTGCCCGCCTACGGCTACTTCCTCGAGGAGGGGCTCTCGCTCGACGAGGGCGGCGACTACGCCGACCCCGACGCGACGCTCGCGAACTCCCGCACCGTCGAATGGTTGCACCCCCTCGGCCGCACGGTCACCGACCTCATCGAGGCGGGTCTCGCCATCGACTTCCTGCACGAGCATGACGCCGTCCCGTGGAGGATCTTCTCGGTGTGCGAGCGCGACGAGAGCGGGATGTGGCGCATGCCGGGCGAGTCGATGATCCCGCTGGGGATGAGCCTCGGCGCGACGCGTCGGGCCGACTGACGACGGCCCAAGGGCGGGGGCGCGCCCGGTCCGTTCGCAATGCGAACATCCGCTCTGTCCTCCAAACGGAGGACACTCGGTCGGAGGCCCGCGCGGGCCTAGCCTGAGCGCAACCCGACCCGGGAGGTGCTCATGTCCACAGATCTCGCCGACGCCATGGCGGTGTCGCTGCGGCCCGTCCTCCGCGCGTGGGAGGCGTGGGCCTCCGACGTCCGCGACTCCACTCCGCGCCCCATCGACGGCCCGCGCGCGGTCGCCGACGGCCCCTCGCCCGACCGCGTCCTGCTCGTCGGCGCGGGCGCCGCCGTGGGCTGGGGCGTCGCCTCCCACGAGCTCGCCCTGCCGGGCTCGGTCGCTCGCGCGCTCCGCGCGGGAACGGGGCGCGGCGCCGTCGTCGACGTCCTCGCCGACCACCGCTGGGGCCTCGCCGACATCGCGCGCGAGCTCCGACCGGCCTCGCCCGGCCGCTACGACGTCGTCGTCGTGGTCCTCGGGGGAGCGGACGTGCTCTCCGGCCAGACCTCCCGTGCCTGGCGCGACGCGATCCACGAGCTGCTCGAGGGCTGGCGGGCGACGGCGGGCTGGGCGACGCGCCTGGTCGTGCTCGAGATCCCCGAGATGGGCGAGATCGCCGGGCTCCACGGCGCCGTGCTCGGCTGGGCCGAGCGCCGGGCGGTCGAGCTCAACGAGATCCTGCGCTCCCGCATCGCGACCGAGTCCGGCATCGACGTCGTCCGCCTCCCGGCATCGCCCGCGCACGGGGTCGCTCCCGACCCCGCCGTCGCGCGCGGCGACTACGCCCTGACCGGGACCCTCCTCGCGGCGTCCCTCATGGACGAGCTCGACCGCGTCGTCGGCGTGCCCGTCGCCCGCCGTCGATCGCTCGACGCGGCCGATGCCGCGCGCAACGACCTCCTCGTGCTCGCGCTCTCGCAGCACCGCGCCCGCCTCGAGTGGATCGTCACGGTCGCCGCCGCGGCGTTCCGGGCTCCCTCCGCTCTCGTGACGGTGCTCGGGCCCGACCGCCAGTGGCACGTCGCGCGCACCGGTCACGCGACCGACAGCGTGCCCATCCAGGACTCCTTCTGCCTCTACGCCGTCGAGCTGGACGAGCCGCTCATCGTGCTCGACGCTCAGCGTGACGCGCGTTTCGCCGACAACCCGCTCGTCACCGAGCCCGACGGCATCCGCTTCTACGCCGGCGCCGCGATCGAGGGCGCCGACGGCCGCCCGGTCGGAGCGGTCTGCGTGATCGATCGCGAGCCGCGCACGGGGGTGACCGCGGCCGAGCGCGGCCTGCTGATGAGCCTCGCCCGCCGCGCCCAGGAGGTCGTGTGGGCGGCGGAGGCCGAGTTCGCCCGCGCCTCCTGAGCCGTCCGGAGCGCGCCGGCATCGGTGCGGCGCGGCCCCGATTCGACGGATGCTCCAGCCCCTGGTATCGTTGACTCTCGTGCCGCGGGGTGGAGCAGTTCGGTAGCTCGCTGGGCTCATAACCCAGAGGTCGTAGGTTCAAATCCTGCCCCCGCAACAAGAAGAAGGCCCGGAATCCTGGATTCCGGGCCTTCTGCGTTCTCCGGGCCTTCTGCGTTCTCCGGGCCTTCTGCAATCCTGGCCCTCTGCATTCCCGCCGCATGTGCGCTATGCGAACATCCGGCGCGCCGCCCTCGCTCGCGCATCCGGTCGATACCGCCAGAGTGGTCGCGGGAGATCGGGTCCGACCCGACCGCACAGCCCCCTCGCGCTCCCGACGGGCCGGTGCCCACCTCGTTCGCCCCCCGAGCGCGTGAGCACCGGCCCCTGCCGGGGCGACGCTCGCACCCTGTCAGCCGCGCGGCGGCTGGGCGCCCGGCCACTGCACGGCCTCGGCGCCGGCTGCGACGCCGCTCTCGACGGCCTCCTCCAGCGAGCGTCCGCGGGCGAGCTCGGCCGCGACGGCTCCGACGAACGCGTCCCCCGCGCCCGTCGTGTCGAGCACGTCGACCCGCGGAGCCGGCCGGTGGCCCGAGACGGTCCGGTCGGCGGGGCCGGCACCGTGCTCGAGCGCCGCGCCGTCGTCGGACGCGCGCCGCGCGAAGACCGCGCCCTCGCCGCCGAGCGTGATGACGACGCTCCGGCAGCGCTCGAGCAGGGCGACCGCGGCAGCCGCCGCGGAGGCGGGGCCGTCGACGGACGTCGCGGCGAGATCGGAGGCCTCGGACTCGTTGACGACCAGGGGGTCGCAGAGGGCGAGGAGGGCATCCGGCACGGGAGCGCTCGGGGACAGATTCAGCACGACGCGACCGCCCGCCGCGTCGACGGCGGCGGCGGCCGCCGCGACGACGTCGATCGGCACCTCCAGCTGCGCCAGCATCACGGTGCCCGGGGCCGCGAGCGCGCGCAGGCGCTCGACGGTCGGCTCGACGGCGAGCCGGCCGTTGGCTCCGGGGGCCACGACGATCGAGTTCTCGCCGTCGCGGGCGAGGGTGATGAGCGCGACCCCCGTGGGGGCGCCTGGCACGGTCTCGACGTGGGCGACGTCGACCCCGCCGGCGGCCAGCGCCTCGAGCAGGGTGCGACCGCCCGCATCGTCGCCGACGGCTCCGAGGAACACGGGCGGGGCGCCGAGCCGCGCGGCCGCGAGCGACTGATTGGCGCCCTTCCCGCCGGTGCCCGTCGCCACGTCGCCGCCCATGACGGTCTCGCCGGGCCGCGGGTGCCTCTCGACGGCGACCGTGTAGTCGGTGTTGGCGGAGCCGAGGACGACGAGGGAGGCGCTCATGGCCTCCAGCCTGGCAGAGGGCGCGGCTCTAGGCTGAGCGCATGACCGACCACGCCGCCCCCGCCGGGCCCGGGGCCGCGCGCACGGGCGTCGCCGTGGCGCAGTTCTCGCCGGGCGCCGATCGCGACGAGAACCTCGCGAGCATCCGAGGCCTGGCCGCGCTGGCCGTCGAGCGCGGGGCGGGCCTCGTCGTCGCGCCCGAGTACAGCTCGTACTTCGCCCCCGAGCTCGGCCCCGACTGGGTGGCCGCGGCCGAGCCGCTCGACGGCCCTTTCGTCACCGGTCTGGGAGCGATCGCTCGCGACCTCGGCATCGTCCTCGTCGCCGGACTCGTCGAGACCGGCACGCGGCCCGACCGGTTCCGCAACACGATCGTCGCTGTGGGTGCCGACGGTGCGGTCGTCGCGATCTCGCGCAAGCTCCATCTCTACGACGCGTTCGGAGCCCGCGAGTCCGACTGGGCGGAGGCCGGCGACATCGAGCCGCCGCAGCTGCTCGCCTTCGCGGGACTCCGGGTGGGCATCCAGACCTGCTACGACGTGCGGTTCCCCGAGGTCACGCGCCGCCTCGTCGACGCGGGCGCCGACCTCGTGCTCATCCCCGCCGAGTGGGTGCGCGGCCCGCAGAAGGAGCACCACTGGCGCACCCTCGTCACCGCGCGCGCCCTCGAGAACACGATCTACGTCGCCGCCGCCGACCACGCCCCGCCCATCGGCGTCGGCTGCAGCCTCATCGTCGACCCCATGGGAGTTGCGATCGCCTCCCTCGGCGAGCAGACGGATGCCGCGGTCGCCTTCCCGACGCGCGCCCGCCTCGACGAGGTGCGGGCCGCGAACCCCGCCCTCGGCCTGCGGCGCTTCGGGGTCGCGCCCCGCTGACGCGCGCTCGGGCCCGGCGGCGGTTGCCGCCCACCCGTGACCCGGCTCAGCGGCGGTAGGCGCTCAGCCGGCGCACGGCCTCCTCGATGGCCTCATCGCGGCGGCAGAACGCGAAGCGCAGCGAGCTTCGGATCGCGGGGTCGGTCGTGCCCGGCGCGAAGGCGGCGAGCGGTATCGAGGCGACGCCGGCATCCCTCACCAGCTCGCGCGCGAACGCCGCGCCGTCCTCGACGCCCAGGGGCGCCGCGTCGGCGACGACGAAGTACGAGCCGCGGCTCGGCGACACCGCGAAGCCCGCCTCGCGCAGCCCCGCGCTCAGCAGGTCGCGGCGGCGCTGGAGCGTCAGGCTCGCCTCGGCGAAGTAGGAGTCGGGCAGCCGGAGCCCGACGGCCACGGCGGGCTGGAAGGGCGCGCCGTTGACGTAGGTGAGGAACTGCTTGACGGCGACCACCGCGTCGATGAGGGCGGCGGGGCCCGTGATCCAGCCGATCTTCCACCCCGTGACGCGGAAGGTCTTGGCGGCGCTCGAGATCGACAGTGCGCGGCCGACGGCGCTCGGCACGGTCGCGATCGGCGTGAACGGGGCGTCGTCGAACACGAGGTGCTCGTACACCTCGTCGCTCACGACGATCGCGCCGTGGGTGGCCGCGCGAGCGGCGATGCGCTCGAGCAGCTCGGGCGAGATGACCGCGCCGCTCGGGTTGTGCGGGTTGTTGAGCAGCACCGCGCTCGTGCCCGGGCCGATGGCCGCGTCGATGTCCGCCGGGTCGGGCTGGAAGTCGGGGCCGCGCAGCAGGATCACCGTGTGCCGCGCGCCGATGAGGCCGATGATCGCGGCGTAGCTGTCGTAGAAGGGGGAGAGGGTCACCACCTCGCCGCCCGGAGGGACGAGCGCGAGGAGCGCGGCGGCGATGGCCTCCGTCGCGCCGGCCGTGACGAGCACATCGGTCTCGGGATCGGGAGCGGGGCTGCCGAAGCGCGCGCGGTGCTCGCTGATCGCCGCGCGGAGCTCGGGTGCTCCGCGGCCCGGCGGGTACTGGTTCACGCCGGAGCGGATCGCCGCGATGGCGGCCTCGAGCACCTCCGCGGGGCCGTCCTCGTCGGGGAAGCCCTGGCCGAGGTTGACGGCCTCGTACCGAGCGGCGAGCGCCGACATCTCGGCGAAGATCGTGGGCCGCGTCGTGCCGTCCGCGTCGAGGAGGCCAGCGGCCGCGAGAGATCGTCGCCAGGGCTCCGTCGCGCTCATGCGCCCACCCTAGCGATGCCCGGCACCGGCGACCGGCCGCGCTCAGTCGTCCGAGCCCGACCTGCCCGAGATCGTCAGGCTCGTGGCCCAGTCGTAGAAGACGCGCTTGCCGGGCGTCGTGTCCTCCACGGCCGCGTCGACCCCGCGCGAGAGGAGGTCGCTGATGCCGCGGATCACCGTGTCGAGATCGTCGTGCGGCGCGGTGAGGGCGAGGCCGGCCGAGCACACGGAGAGCACGGACGAGACCATCGACGCGTCGACGTCGCGGCGGACCATGCCCGCTTCCTGGAGGCGCTCGATCATCTCGCCGCGGATGCCCACCTGGGGCACGTAGCGGAAGGAGTGGCTGTGGCGCATGATGCGGTTGAGGGCGTCGCGATCGATCACGAAGAGTGTCTTCGACAGCGGCCGCTCGTAGATGCCGGCGAGGATGTAGAGGTAGATCCGCGAGAGGAGGCCGCCGCGCGGGTCGCGCTCGATGTGATCGACGATGCTCGCGTACATGGCCGTGAATTCGCGGTTGAGCATCGCGACGAGCGCGTCGCCGGGCGTCTCGAACAGCTCGCCGACGTCCGACTCGCTCATGCCGGCCGATGCGGCGATGCGGGGGATGCTGACGGCGTCGTAGCCGTCCGCCATGAGGATGTCGGCAGCGGCCGTGAGAATCCGGTCGACGTCGGTGGGCGGAGCGGGCATGGAGCGTCCTCATTCGGGTGATGGGCGGCGTCAGCATTGTACGACGGGGAGGCGGAACGGTGGGTGCACCCCTTCCGGGGGTGCTGGTCGAGCCCCGCCCCGCATAGACGCCGTTGACCGGAGCGTCAGGCCGCCCTCAGTGGGGGCAAATAGACTGCACAGGTTTGCGGAGGACGCTGACAGCGGCCGAAAGGAGACCTCGCCATGACCGAGAACCCGACCACCCCCGAGCCCCCCGCGCACGAGCCGTCGGCGGGCCCGACGCCCGAGCAGCACGCGGCCCCCGAGCAGCACGCGGCCCCCGAGCAGCATCCTGCCCCCGACCAGCACGCGGCCCCCGACCAGCAGGCCGGCCCCGATCGGCATCCCGCCCCGAGCGCGCCCGTGCCCCCTGCGCCTCCCGCGGCGGCCGCCGCACCGGCCCCCGCAGCCGCTCCGACGGCCCCGCAGCGCTCGCTGGCCCCGCTCATCGCGGCGCTCGCCGTGGGAGCCCTCGTCGGCGGAGCCGCGGGCGGCGGCATCGCCGCCTGGGCCCTCGCCGACCGCGGCGGCTCGATGTCCGCGCCGACCGGCCCCGCCTCGGTCACCGTCAACGACCCGGAGGACGCGACCATCGTCACGGGCGTCGTCGCCACGGCGATGCCCTCGGTGGTCACGATCCAGGTCGCGGGCGGCGGCGCGCAGGGCAGCGGCTCCGGCGTCATCCTGAGCGACGACGGCTACGTGCTCACGAACGCCCACGTCGCGACGCTCGACGGGGCGGCCGGCGACCCGACCATCCGCGTCACGACCGCGGACGGTCGTCTGTGGGACGCGACCCTCGTCGGCGCCGACCCGATCGCCGACCTCGCCGTCATCCGCCTCGACGGAGCGACCGACCTGCAGCCCATCGAGTTCGCCGACTCCGACGAGCTCAACGTCGGCGACCGCGCGATCGCCATCGGCGCCCCCCTGGGGCTCGCCGGAACGGTGACCGACGGCATCGTCTCCGCCCTCAACCGCTCGATCACCGTGAAGTCGTCCGCGGTGCCCGAGGCCCCCGAGGCCCCCGAGGCGCCGGGTCCGGACAGCGGGGGACCCTTCGAGTTCTGGAACTTCGACATCCCCGGCCGCGACAGCCAGCCCTCGGCGTCGTCGACCATCTCGCTCGCGGTCATCCAGACCGACGCGGCGATCAACCCGGGCAACTCCGGCGGCGCCCTCCTCGACCAGGACGGCCGTCTCATCGGCATCAACGTGGCGATCGCCACGGCCGGCGGGGGCCAGGGGAGCGCCGGGAGCATCGGCGTCGGCTTCTCCATCCCGGCCAACTTCGCCCAGCGCATCGCGACCGAGATCATCGAGACGGGGTCGGCGAGCCATGGCCTGCTCGGTGCGACGGTGACCGACGCGAGCGCCGCCGCCTCGAGCGACGTCGTCGGCGCCCTGATCGATCAGGTCTCGCCGGGCGGGCCGGCCGATCAGGCGGGTCTGCGCGGCGGCGACGTCATCACCGAGTTCAACGGTGTTCCGATCACCGACCAGATCGACCTGACCGCTCAGGTCCGGGCCCTGGCCGGGGGCGAGAGCGCCGAGCTCACCTACGTCCGCGGCGGTCGCAGCGAGACTCTCACGGTGACGCTGGGCGAGCTCGGCTAGGCAGTAGCCTCGGGAGCTATGGCCGCTCCACCCTCAGAGACCCCCGGTGTGAGCTACGTCATGCCGGTCTACAACGAGGCGGCCTACATCGACGACGCGATCGCGAGCGTCCTGGCGCAGCGCTACGGCGGCGACCAGGAGCTCGTGCTCGCGCTCGGTCCCTCGACCGACGGCACGAGCGAGCGCGTCGCACGGCTCGCCGCCGCCGACGAGCGCATCCGGATCGTCCACAACCCGGAGATGGCCATCCCGATCGGGCTCAATCGCGCGATCCGGGCCGCGCGCCATGACGTCATCGTGCGGGTGGATGCCCACACCGAGCTCGACCCCGACTACACCGCCACCGCCGTCGCCACCCTCACCCGCACGGGCGCCGCGTCGCTCGGGGGCCTCATGGTCGCCGCCGGTCGGAGCCGCTTCCAGTCGGCCGTCGCGCGCGCCTACAACTCCCGGCTCGGACTCGGCGGCGGGGCGTACCACGGCTCGGCCGTTGAGGGCCCGGCGGAGAGCGCCTACCTCGGCATCATGCGCCGAGCCGCGGTCGTCGAGGTCGGCCTCTACGACGAGGGCCTGCGCCGGGGGGAGGACTGGGAGCTGAACTTCCGGCTCCGCAGCGCCGGTCACGTGGTGTGGCTCGACCCCGCGCTGCGCGTCACGTACTGGCCGCGCGACACGTGGTCGAAGCTCACCCGCCAGTTCGTGGCGACGGGGATCTGGCGGGGCGAGCTCGTGCGCCGCCACGGCGGCCGGCACCCCGTGCGCTACTTCGCCCCTCCCGCTCTCGTAGTCGCGAGCGCGGCGAGCCTCGTCGTGCTCCTGCTCCAGCTGACCGGAGCCCTCCTCGGCCCCGCGTCGGTCGTGCTCGGGCTCGTCCACCTCGCGCCGCTCGCGTATCTCCTCCTCCTGCTGGGGCTCCTCGGGGTCCCGTCGAGCGGGCGCTCGCTCGCCGACCGCGCGACCTTCGCGCTCGTGATCGCGACGATGCACGTGTCGTGGGGCTCGGGCTTCCTCCGCGGCGTCGCGCTCGGCGCGCGGGACGCGGTCGACCGTTCGCGCACCGAGTCCTGACCCGCGCCGCGGCACGCCGCGCCGCAGGAGCCGGGCTCAGCCGAGCATCCCCGCCGCGATCATGCGCGCCACGACGCGTTCGGCGGCGCGTCCGTCGTCGAGCGGGTTGAACCGCGCGCGCCACGCGGCGAGGGCCGCGGGGTCGGCGGCCGGCGCTCCCTCCGCGAGGTCGCCGAGGACCGCGAGCAGGGCATCCCGGTCGGTGACGACGGGGCCGGGGGCCTCGGTCGTGACGTCGAAGTAGAAGCCGCGCAGGTCGCGACGGTAGTGCTCCAGGTCGGGCAGGAAGAGCACGAGCGGGGCATCCGTCGTCGTCGCATCGAACATGATCGAGCTGTAGTCGGTCACGACGACGTCGGCCGCGAGCAGGAGGTCGCTCATCGACGGGTACGTCGTGACGTCGATGAGCCCCGGCGCCGAGAGGTCGCGGCCGAAGCGCAGCGTGCGGCTGTGCCCGCGCACGAGCAGGACGTGGTCGCCGGGCAGGTCCGCGAGCGCCGCCGCGAATCCGGGCAGGTCGAGGAAGTCGACGATCTCGGTGCGGTCGTCGCGCCACGTCGGGGCGTAGAGCACGGCCCGCTCGTGCGCGCCGACGCCGAGGCGCTCGCGCGCGGCCGCGCGGTCGCCCGTCACGAGGACGTCGTTGCGCGGGTACCCCTCGACCCAGACGGGGCCGCGGAAGGCGTAGGCGCGGCGCAGGATGCCGGCGGCGTAGGGGTTCTGCGCGAGCAGGACCGACCACCGGGCGCTCTCGCGCCGCACGGCGATGCGCGTGCGCGGCCCGACCCGATCGCGGTCGAGCGCGAGGCGCTTGAGCATCGTGCCGTGCCAGGTCTGCAGCACCGTCTGGTGCGGGCGGGGCCGCCAGCGCTTGCGCAGCCAGTCGTTCACGACGAGCACGCGCGCGTCGGCCCGCACGCGCCACCACTCCGCCGAGCCCTCGACGAGCGGCACACCGCCCTGGGGAACCGCCACCGAGCGGTCCACGACCGACCAGTAGCGAACCACGTCGGGGTGCGCGCGGGCGAGCTCGCGGTCGATCGCGAGCGGGTTGCAGGCCGCGGTCTGGGCGTAGAAGCTCTCCAGGAGCACGGCGCGCTCGGGGGTCGCCTCGCGATGACGGTAATCGGCCTCGAGGCGGCGCTGGGCGGCCGCGCCGCGCTCGTCCTCGGCGAGGGGCGGGGCGAGCGTGACCAGGAGGGTTCCCCGGTCGGCGGCGACCTCGACGCGCAGGAGGGGCGAGAGGGATGCCGTGGGCAGCGTCGCCGCGACCGTAGCGCGCGCGGTCGGGCGCGCCGCGCCGTCGAGCTCGAGCTCGAGCGCGTACGCGCCGCTCGGCGCCGGCAGCGGCTCCGAGCCCCAGCGGGAGACGAGGAGGGGGATACGCGCGGTGAAGCGCTCGCCGTCGACCGAGAGCGCGCCCGGCAGGTGCTGCCGGGGCCCGACGAGCGCGATGCCGCGCAGGCCGAGGGCGCATCGCCCCGCGACGACCACGGTCGCGCCCGCGCCGTCGTCCCCGCTCTCGATCGCGACGGCGTCGACGACGACGGGGCGCTCGGGCACCGCGTCGAGGTCCTCCGGCGCCGCGCGCTCGACGAGCAGGGCGAGGATCGCCGCGCGGACCCGCTCGGTCGCGCGCCCGTCGAGGCGGTCGACGTGCTCGTCGCGCAGCCACGTCGCGTGCGCGAGGGCGGCCGCGCGCGCCGAGCCCTCGTCGAGGGCGCCGTCGAGCCGTTCGAGAGTGCGCGACCAGGTCGTCGCCGGGTCCTCGCCGCTGAACGCGCGGTACGGGGTGTAGAGGCCGCGGGTCGAGAGGTAGCGCGCGAGGTCCGGCGCGAAGAACACGCTCGGCACGCCCGCGATCGCGGCGTCGAACGCGATGGAGGAGTAGTCGGTGACGAGCGCGTCGAGAGCCGGCAGCGCGGGGGTCGCATCCCCCAGGAGGTCGCGCCCCATGAGCCGGATCCGCGGTGACAGCGCCGGCCCCGCCGCGTACGAGCCCGCGCCGAGCGGGTGCGATCGGATCAGTAGCACGGCGTCGACGCGCTCGGCCCACTCCGCGATCGCCCGCCACTCCTGCTCGGTCGGGATGGCCGGGTCGGTCTCGCCGTCCCGCCAGGTGGGGGCGTAGAGGACCACGCGCGCGGACTCGGGGAGGACGCCGACCACGCTCTCGACCAGCGCGCGCGCCGCGGCCCGGCGGGCGTCCGCATCGCCGTGCAGGAGGACGTCGTCGCGGGCGTCGCCGAGCACGCGGACGCGGGAGGAGGGCAGTCCGAACGCCGAGCGCACGCGCGCGGCGACGAGCTCGCTCGCTACCGGGAACAGCGCGATGCGCGAGGAGCCTGCGCGGTACAGGCGGGCCATGAGCGCTCGGGCTCCCGGCAGGGATCCGATGAGGGGCAGGCGCAGCGCGGCCCCCGTGTCGAGGTGCAGCCGCTTGAGCGGGATCCCGTGCCACAACTGCACGACGAGCGCGCGGCTCGAGCCGTAGCGGTTGACGTCGCCGAGCCCGTGCGTGACGATGACGACGCCCGACCGCAGGGTCTCCCAGAACCCGCGGATGCCCCGCGCCGGCACCGCGCGCATGCCCCGCGCGATCGCGTCCGCGAGCTCCTCGTCGCTCGAGGCGAGCCACACGAGGCGGCGCTGCGGGTCGCGATCGCGGCAGAGCTCCCACAGCGCGAGAGCCCCCTCGCCGACCCCGATGCCCGAGCCGAAGACCCACCGGGACGGGTCGCGGGGCACGAGGCGCGCGGCGAGCGCGCCCAGCCCGTACAGCGGGGCGCGAGCCAGGGCGCGCGCGTTGCCGGCGCTGAACGTGAAGCGGGCCATCGCGGGCGATTCTTCCACGCCCGCGCCTCCAGCGAACAAACGCATAACGGTTGCCCCCTGTTCGCGGGGTCGCGTCGACGGCGGAGACCATGATGGAGCAGTGAGCATTCTGAAGCAGCTGGGCACGGCGCGACGCCTCGCGCGCAACATCCTGCGGTCGCGCCGCCATCGCGCGCAGCTGGCCGCGCGACTGGCGTCCGTGACGCCCCCCGCCCCGGGCAGCATTCAGATCGCCGTGTATTTCGCCGACACGCGGGTCAACCTGTACCAGATCCGCCAGTGGTACGCGCCGCTCGCCGAGCTCGCGGCCGAGCATCCCGTCGCCATCATCGCCCGCAGCCCCGGCACGATGCTGACGCTCCTCGAGGAGTCGCCCGTTCCTGCCGTGTACCTGCGCCGCGTCGTCGATCTCGAGCGGTTCGTCGCTGAGCAGCCGCTGCGCATCGTGCTCTACGTGAACCAGAACGCGAAGAACTTCCAGATGTTCCGCTACAGCCGCATGTGGCACGTGTTCGTCAACCACGGCGAGTCGGACAAGATGTACATGACCACGAACCAGTACAAGGCGTACGACTACGCGTTCGTCGCCGGCGACGCCGCGAAGGAGCGCCTGCGCCGCAAGCTCTGGAACTACGACATAGAGAGCAAGGCCATCGCGATCGGCCGCCCGCAGGCCGACCACTTCGCGGGAGCCCTGCCCTACGCCCCCGACGACCGCACGGTCGTGCTCTACGCGCCCACCTGGGAGGGCGACCGGCCGGCCGCCGCCTACGGCTCGATCGCGAGCCACGGGGAGGCGCTCGTCGACGAGCTGCTCGCATCCGGCCGGCATCGGGTCATCTACCGGCCGCACCCGCGCAGCGGCGTCGTCGACCCCGAGTACGGTGCCGCGAACGCGCGCATCGTCGCCGCTCTCGCCCGCGCGAACGCCGCCGACCCGCGCGCGCAGCACGTCTTCGACGACGGCCCGGAGCTCGGCTGGCAGCTCGCCGCCGCCGACGTCGCCATCACGGACATCTCCGCCATGGTCTACGACCGGCTCGCCACGGGCAGGCCCATCCTCATCGCGCGTCCCGCCTCGTCCCAGGCGGAGATCGATGCCACCGGCTACCTCGGCGCGTGCGAGTGGCTCACCGCGCACGAGGCGCGCGAGGTCGTCCCCGCCATCGACCGCGTGCTCACGAGCACCGAGGCGCACGAGCGCCTGCAGCACTGGGTGGAGCGCTACTTCGGCGACACGACGCCGGGTGCCGCGACGGCTCGCTTCCACGCCGCCGTCGAGACGCTCATGGCCGAGTGGGAGCGCGCGGCGGCCCAGCACCGCGACGACCCCATCACGAGCGAGTCGAACCCCTTCGACGAGGACATCGACGAGGACGCGGCGCCCGGCGAGGGCTGAGCGTCAGATCTCGAACGCCTCGTCCGGCGCGTCCGTCTCGCCGCGCCGCTCGATCGCGAGCCGAGGGACCCGTACGGGCCCGATACGGCCGGCCTCGCGGATCACGACGCGGCGGCCCGGGCGGGGCGCGCCGGGTGCGCGGGTCTCGATCTCGAGGGTGATGGGCCACATCACGGGTGCGGGGCCGAACGCCTCGCGCGCGTTGCTCACCACCTTGCGACCGAGGATGTGATTGCCCGTTCCGCCGATGACGGCGCCGATGCCGAAGGGAATGGCGCGGCCGATCGCCGTGCCGCCCTGCGTGACCGCGAAGCGCCGGACGAACGCCGTGCGCAGCCGGTCGGCGAGCGAGTCGAGCATGACCCGCGGCATGCTCTTGGTCACGAGCTCGCCCCAGTAGGCGTTGCGCGGAGCGCCGCCCGTCATCTGCCGCGCGAACTGCGTCACGAGATCCTTGCCGGCGCCGCCGAGCATGAGCGCCATGACGAGGCTCTGCGCCCGCTCCGGGTCGTCGATCGCGATGCCGTGGACCTCGGTGACCGACTGCGCGAACAGCGCGCTCGCCTCGAGGAAGGCGACCGTCTCGACGCCGCTGAGCGTCAGGGAGGCGGCGATCCCGACGGCGGGCACGGCCGCCGCGGCGCCGACGGATGCCCCGCTCGCGGTCACGAGCGTCAGGTAGTGCTTCTCCAGCATCCTGATCACCTCATCGGGCGAGGCGTTCGGCGAGCGGCGGCGCAGTCGGCGCACGTGCGCGATGACCGCGGGGCGCTGGGACGACATGATCGCCTGCAGGGCGCGCACCATGCGCGGGTCGGCCTCCTCGTGCGGCGGCGGGACGATCCGGGGCGTCGTGGGGTCGTGGGAGCTCATGAGGGGGAACCGTAGTCCCTGTTGTAGGCCGCGAGAACCCCCTCGATCGGCCCGTCGAGCTGCAGTAGGCCCTTGTCCAGGTAGAGGCCGCGCGTGCAGAACCGCGTGAGGTCCCGCTCGTTGTGCGAGACGAAGAAGAGGGTGCGACCGCCGGCGAGCAGCTCGTCGATGCGCTGGTAGCACTTGTCGCGGAAGGCCTTGTCGCCGACGGCGAGCACTTCGTCGACGAGGAGGATGGGCTCCTCCAGTCGCGAGATGACCGAGAACGCCAGGCGCACCTTCATCCCGCTGGAGAGGTGCTTGTACGGGGTGTCGACGCTCTCGCGGAGCTCGGCGAAGTCGATGATCTCGTCGTAGCGCTCGTCGATCTCGGCTCGGGTCATGCCGTGGAGCCCGGCCGTGAGGTGGACGTTCTCGCGCACCGTCAGATCGTCGACGAATCCGCCGGTGATCTCGATGAGTGGGGCGACGCCGCCGATCACATCGACGCGACCCTCATCGGGGAGCATGACGCCGGCGACGAGCTTGAGGAGGGTCGACTTGCCCTGGCCGTTGCGGCCCACGACCCCGATCGCCTCGCCGGCCCGCACCTCCACGTCGACGCCGCGCAGGGCCCAGAACTCGTTGGGGCGCGCCCGGCGGTTGCTGCCGGCGAAGAGGTCCTTGAAGCTCCGGCGCCCTCGGCGGTTGCGCCGGAAGCGGATCCCCGCTCCCTCGACGCGGATGACGACGTCGCCCATCAGATCTCCTTCAGCACGGCGCGCACCATGCGCCGGAAGACGAGGATGCCCGCTCCGAGGATGACCAGGCTCATGATCGCCGCGACGACCACGGCGAACGGCTCGACCTGGTCGGGGAAGAAGCTCGCGCGGTACAGCGAGAAGATCCCCGAGAGCGGGTTGAACGCCATCCACGCCTCCAGTCCGTCCGGCAGGTCGGTCAGGCCGTAGATGATCGGCGAGGCGTAGAAGAGGAACCGCAGCACGAGCTTGACGGCCCGCTCGAGGTCGCGGAAGAACACCACGAGCGGCGCGATCATGAGGCCGAGCCCCAGGATGAGGGTCGCCTGCAGCAGGATCGCGAGCGGGAGCCACAGGACGCCCCAGGTGGGCTCGGCGCCGTAGATGACCGCGAACGCGATCACGACCGGGATCGCGAGCACGAACTCGATGCCCTTCGACAGCACGATGCGCGCGACCCAGACGCTCCGGGGGAGGCGCGTGGATCGCACGAGCTTGGCGTCCTTGATGAACGCCCGCGTGGAGTCTCCGATCGCGCCGTTGAACCACGTCCAGGGCAGGAGCCCCGCGAGGAGGAAGACGATGTAGGGGTCCGCGCCGATCGACCGGTCGACGATCTGCGTGAACACGAACCAGTAGATGACGGCCATCACGAGCGGGTCGAGCACCGACCACACGTAGCCCAGGAACGACGTCGAGTACCGCACCCTCAGATCGCGACTCGTGAGCAGCCAGAGCGTCTGACGGTAGACCCGTGCGGGGGTGCGCGGCGGGCGCGACGGCGAGGCGAGGGTCACAGTGCACAACGCTAGCGGCATCCCGCCCGCGTCGGCCGAGAGCGGCACCGATCGATCGAGCGGCGGGGCGGATGCCGAACGGCCCGCCCCCTGCCGGGGTCGGGCCGTTCGCGGTCGTTCGGGGGCGCGTCGATCAGACGAAGAGGTTCGCGCGCTCCAGGTCCTCGGCGAAGTCGATCTCGACGGCGTAGAGGTCGGAGATGTCGAGCGGCTCGACGCGGAGGCCGTTCTGCTCGATCGCGAGCTCGATGCCGCGCTCGAAGTAGTCCTGGTCGGCGACGCGCTGCAGGTGGTGGATGAGCGTCGCCTTGTCGGCGGAGGCGATGTAGTTGATGCCGACGGCCTCGCCGAGCCCGCCGACGACCTGCTTGGAGAGCTCCTTGATGAAGCCCTCGGCGTCGACGGTGTACTTGACCTCCTCGTCGGAGACCTTGGAGGTGTTCACGCTCACGAACGAGCGATCGGCGTGCACGAGGCTCGCGGCGCGGACGAGCGCCTGCGGGTCGAAGACGACGTCGCCGTTCATCCAGAGCACGCCCTGCGACCCGGTCGCCTTGAGCGCGCGCAGGAGGCTCTTGGAGGTGTTGGTCTGGTCGTACTGCTCGTTGTAGACGTAGTTGACGTCGGGGAAGGCGTCGATGATGTGCTCGAGCTTATAGCCGACGACGGTCGTGATGGTGGCGTCGGTGCCGAACGCGGCCGCGATGTTGTCGTGCTGCTGCTGCATGATGGTGCGGCCGTCGCTGAGCTCGGTGAGCGGCTTCGGGAGCGAGCGGCCGAGGCGGCTGCCCATCCCGGCGGCGAGGATGACGATCTGCGTGGTCATGAGACCTCCTGTGTCTTCAGTCGGCTGCGCAGGCTCTCGGCGATCATGCTCCCGTGTCGGGGGATCGGTCGGTGAGAGTTCACCGAACGGTCAACTGCGCGCTGTGGATCAGACACTCCCTTGTGCTGCGGCGAGTTTACCGGCCTTTCCGCCGGATGGACAGGAAATGCCCCGCATCCGTTGCCGGATCGTGACCGGCCGTCACGAACGTGGAGGGAGGGCGGGCCGGGAACGGCAGGCGTTGCTAGCGTGGACGCGTGGACTCCCCGACGCCGCACTCGACCAGCGACGCGACCCCCGGCACGGGGGTCGACGGCGCGGCGGCTCCCGCGCGGCCGGCGAAGGCCAGGACACCGGCCTCCACGAAGTCCGCCTCTCGTTCCCGCGCGTCCGCGGCGACCCCCACCGGCCCGCGCGCGCACCTCCCGGCAGCCCCGCCGCCCCCTCCCGCGCCGATCGTGCTGCAGGTCACGGGCCTGCGCAAGCGCTTCGGGCGCACGATCGCCGTCGACGGCATCGACCTCGCGGTGCGCAAGGGGGCCATCTTCGGCTTCGTCGGGCCGAACGGCGCGGGGAAGACGACCACGCTGTCGATGATCACCGGGCTGCTCCGGCCCGACGCGGGCTCGGTCGTGGTGGGGGAGGCCGATGTCTGGCGCTCGCCCGGCGACGCGAAGCGCGTCCTCGGCGTCCTGCCCGACCGCATGCGCCTGTTCGATCGGCTCACCGGCGCGCAGATGCTCTACTACTGCGGCGTGCTCCACGGCCTCGATCGCGAGACGGCGCGCAGCCGATCGGAGGACCTCTCGCGAGCCCTCGCCCTGGAGGGCTCGCTCGACCGCCCGGTCGCCGACTACTCGATCGGCATGATCAAGAAGGTCTCGCTCGCGGCCGCGCTCATCCACTCGCCGCGACTGCTCGTGCTCGACGAGCCCTTCGAGGGGGTCGACCCGGTCTCGACCGCGCACGCGATCGACCTCCTTCGCTCCTACGCCCGCGCGGGCGGGACGGTCGTGCTCTCCAGCCACAACATGGACCTCGTCGAGCGGGTGTGCGACTCGGTCGCGGTCATCGTCGGCGGGAGCATCCTCGCCACGGGAACCCTGGAGGAGGTGCGCGCCGGATCCTCGCTCGAGGAGCGGTTCGTCGATCTCGCCGGCGGCCGCAGCGCGGTGGAGGGGCTCGAGTGGTTGACGACGTTCTCCGACTGAAGCTCGCGCTGCTCGGCTCCGCGTTCCGCGGCGCTCGCCGGCTCGCCCGGACGGGGCTCGTCGCTGTGCTCATCGCGGTGTTCACGGGCGCCGTCCTCGACGCGGCGCAGTCCTTCCGGCCCGAGGACGACGGGCACCGTGCCGGGCTCATCGTCATCACGAGCATCCTCGCCCTGGCCCTCGCGATCTGCCCCCTGACCTCCGGGCTTGGCTCGGCGCTCGAGCCGCGGCGCTTCGCGCCGTTCCCGATCGCGCCGGGTCGCCTCGCCGCGACGCTCGCGCTCGCGGGGGCGGTGGGAGTCCAGGGTCTCCTCACGATCGTGCTCGTCATCGCCCTCGGTGTCGCCTGGGCGGGCACGCCGTTCGAGGGCGCCGCGGTCGGGGGAGGCCTCGTCGGCGGCGTCGCGATCGTCCTCACCGGCCAGTTCCTCGTCGCCATCGCCGCGCAGCTCGCGGTCGCGCCGACCACCGCGCGCACCGTCGCGCTGTTCGCCCGCGGCGTCGTCGGGCTCTGCCTCGCCGCCGCGATCACCACCGCCCTCGTCGTCGAGCGCGGCCGCGACGACGCGCGCGTGGACGAGGTCGCCGCATTCCTCTCCTCCTCGCCGCTCGGCCTGCCCTGGGCGGTGGCGGGCAGCGAGCCCCCGGCCCTCACGGCGCGTATGCTCGGCGCGATCGCCCTCGTGGGGGTGCTCGCACTCGGCTGGCGTCTGCTCGTCGGCCGCCTCCTCGAGGCGCCCGAGCGGCAGCGGTGGGTCCCGCGCTCGCGCGGACTGGGCGTCTTCGACCTCGTGCCGGCCACGCAGGGCGGCGTGATCGCTGCGCGGAGCATCCTCTACTGGACCCGCGACCCGCGCTACCGTCTCGCGATCCTCGCCCTGCCGGTCGCTCCCGCGCTCATGATGATCGCCCTCGCGATCGCCGGGGTCCCCGGTCAGTACCTGTGGCTCATCCCGATCCCCGTGCTCGCGCTGTTCCTGGGCTGGTTCAGCCACAACGACGTCGCCTACGACCACACCGCCGTGTGGCTGCACGTCGCTGCCCACGTGCGCGGAGCATCCGACCGCTGGGGGCGCGCGGTGCCGCCGCTCCTCCTCGGGGTCCCGCTCGTCGTACTCCTCGCCCCGCTGTTCGCCGTCTGGTCGGGGATCGAGGGGATCGAGCCGGCTCTCCTCGGCACGAGCCTCGGGCTCCTGCTCACGGGCATCGGCGTCTCGAGCGTCGCCTCGGCGGCCGCCCCCTATCCCGCCCCGCGCCCGGGAGCCGGCCCGTTCGATCAGCCCCCGCTCACCGCCGCGACCGCGGGCTGGTCGCAGGGGCTCTCGCTTCTGGCGATCATCGTCCTGATGTCGCCGACCCTGCACACCGCCTGGCGCGGGGCGACCGGCGAGCCCGAGCTGCTGCCCGCCGCGGCGATCGCGGGCGCGGCCACCGGCGTCGTCATGCTCGCGCTCGGCGTGCTCATCGGCGGGCGGGTCTTCCGGCGTCGCGCGCCTGAGCTGCTCGACCTCGTGCTGCGCAGCTGACTCGGCCCCCGCGCTCGGGGCGCGTCGTAGAATCGGAGCATGGCGACGACGGACGACACCGGAACCGGCGGAGGGCTCGACGTCCTCGACCGCGAGCTCGAGAAGCTGCTCAACGAGGAGCAGCTGGAGGACGGCGACCACGAGCGGTTCTCCCACTACGTGCCGAAGAGCAAGATCATGGAGTCCGCGCTCACGGGGAAGCCCGTGCGCGCGCTGTGCGGCAAGAAGTGGACGCCGGGTCGCGACCCGGAGAAGTTCCCGGTCTGCCCCACCTGCAAGGAGATCTACGAGAAGATGCGCGACGCGTAGTCGTCGGCGCCTCGCACCCTCGAGCCTGCTGAGTGCCGCGCCGCGGTCGCCCCGCCGGCCGCACTAGCCTGGGGCGCATGGCGGAACGCTCCTGGAACCTCGGCGGCGCCCTCAAGGGGCTGTTCACGAAGCCGACGATCGATGAGACCACCTGGGACGACCTCGAGACGGCGCTCATCCGGGCCGACTTCGGCCCCGATCTGACCGAGAGCATCCTCGAGCAGATGCGCGCGCAGGTCGAGCGGTACCGGACGACCGATCCCGCCGACCTCAAGCGCATGCTGCGCGAGTCGATCGAGGAGCGACTGGCCGCGCACGACCCGACCCTGACCCTGAGCGCACGGCCGGCCGTGGTGCTCGTGGTGGGCGTCAACGGCGTCGGCAAGACCACGACGATCGGCAAGTTCGCGAAGTTCCTCACCGGCTACGGGCGCAGCGTGGTCGTCGGCGCCGCCGACACCTTCCGTGCCGCCGCGGTCGAGCAGCTCGCCACGTGGGCCGACCGCGCGGGAGCATCCGTCGTGCGCCCCCAGCAGCACGGACAGGACCCGGCGAGCGTCGCCTTCCAGACCGTGCAGAAGGCGATCGACGACGGGATCGACATCGCGATCATCGACACCGCCGGCCGCCTGCAGACCAAGGCGGGCCTCATGGACGAGCTCGCGAAGGTCCGGCGCGTGGTCGAGAAGCTCAGCCCGATCGCCGAGGTCCTCCTGGTGCTCGACGGCACGACCGGCCAGAACGGGCTCGCGCAGGCCGAGGCCTTCATCGAGCACGCGGGCGTGACGGGTCTCGTGATCACGAAGCTCGACGGCTCGGCCAAGGGCGGGTTCGTGCTCGCCGTGCAGGAGCGCACGGGGATCCCGATCAAGCTCATCGGCCAGGGCGAGGGCATCGGCGATCTCACGGGATTCACGCCGCACGTCTTCGCGGCCTCGCTCGTCCCGTAGCGGACCCCGCGCGCTCAGTCCTCGATCGCCGCGTGCTCCCGCGAGAGCATGAGATAGGTGTCGGCATTGCGACGGATGCCCGCCACCTCGTCGTCCGTGAGCGCGCGCCGCACCTTCGCGGGCACGCCGGAGACGAGCGATCGGGGCGGCACGACGGTGTCCTCGAGCACGACCGCGCCCGCCGCGACGAGGGACTCGCTGCCGATGACCGCCCGGTTGAGCACCGTCGCGCTCATGCCGATGAGGCAGTCGTCCTCGATCGTGCAGCCGTGGAGTACGGCGGCGTGGCCGACGCTGACCCGTCGGCCGACGATCGTCGGCGTGCCCGGGTCGCAGTGCACCGTCACCGAGTCCTGGAGGTTGGAGTCCTCCCCGAGGACGATCGCGGCGCGATCGCCGCGGAGCACGGCGCCGTAGAAGACGCTCGCGCCCGGGTGCACCGTGACATCGCCGATGAGCACCGCCGTGGGGGCGATCCACGCCCGCTCGTCGACCGCGGGCTCCCTGCCGAAAATGCGCCGTCGCATCCCGCCTCCTCGCTCTCGCCTCCAGTCAACCAGACGGGCCCTTCTAGAATGGGCGGATCATGGCGACCTTCGGCACCCTCTCCGACCGGCTGACTCAGACGTTCAGCGCCCTCCGCACGAAGGGCAAGCTGAGCCCGGCCGACGTCGACAAGACCGTCCGCGAGATCCGGCGCGCGCTGCTCGACGCCGACGTCGCGCTGCCCGTCGTCAAGGACTTCACGAATACGGTCCGCGAGCGCGCGCTCGGCGACGAGGTCAACAAGGCGCTCAACCCCGCGCAGCAGGTCGTGCAGATCGTCAACGAGGAGCTCGTGGCGATCCTCGGCGGCGAGCAGCGTCGCCTGGAGTTCGCGAAGAACCCGCCGACCGTCATCATGCTCGCGGGCCTCCAGGGCGCCGGCAAGACGACCCTCGCGGGCAAGCTCGCCAAGTGGCTCAAGGGCCAGGGCCACACCCCCCTGCTCGTCGCCGCCGACCTCCAGCGCCCCAACGCCGTCACGCAGCTGCAGGTCGTCGGCGAGCAGGCCGGCGCCGCGGTGTTCGCCCCCGAGCCCGGCAACGGCGTCGGCGACCCGGTGCGCGTCGCGAGGGACGCCGTCCAGTTCGCCCGGACGCGCCTGCACGACGTCGTGATCGTCGACACGGCCGGCCGCCTCGGCGTCGACGCCGAGCTCATGACGCAGGCCGCGAGCATCCGAAAGGCCGTCGACCCCGACGAGGTGCTCTTCGTCATCGACGCGATGATCGGTCAGGACGCGGTCGCCACGGCCCAGGCCTTCCAGGAGGGCGTCGACTTCACGGGCGTCGTGCTGTCGAAGCTGGATGGCGACGCGCGCGGCGGTGCCGCGCTCTCCGTCGCCTCGGTGACCGGTCGCCCGATCATGTTCGCCTCGACGGGCGAGGGCCTCGACGACTTCGAGCCCTTCCACCCCGACCGCATGGCGAGCCGCATCCTCGACCTCGGCGACATCCTCAGCCTCATCGAGCAGGCGCAGAAGGCCTTCGACCAGGACGAGGCCCAGAAGGTCGCTGAGAAGTTCGCGACCGACAGCTTCACCCTCGAGGACTTCCTCGCCCAGATGCAGCAGCTCAAGAAGATGGGCTCGATCAAGAGCATGCTGGGGATGCTCCCCGGAGCCCGCGGCATGCGCGAGCAGCTCGACAACTTCGACGAGAGCGAGCTCACCCGCACTGAGGCGATCATCCAGTCGATGACGCTCGCCGAGCGCCGCACGCCCAAGCTCCTCAACGGCTCGCGCCGCCTGCGCATCGCGCGCGGTTCGGGCACGACCGTGACCGAGGTCAACGCCCTCGTGAACCGCTTCGAGCAGGCGGCGAAGATGATGAAGACCGTCGCCAAGGGCGGCGTGCCGAACGTCCCGGGCATGGGGCCCATCCCGGGCATGGGCGGCGGAGGCGGAGCGGCGAGCGCGCGCAAGGCCGCGGCGAAGAAGAAGGGCAAGGGCGGCTCCAAGTCGGGCAACCCCGCCAAGCGCGCGGCCGAGGAGGCCGCTCGCGCTCAGGGCGTGCGCCCCGCCGGTGCGGCGGCCGGCTCGGGCTTCGGGCTCGGAGGCCTCGGCGGCGCCGGGGGAGCGGGCGCCGCGGGCGGCACCGAGCCGACGCCGGAGGAGCTCGCCGCTCTGCAGAAGTTCCTCGGCCGCTAGCGCGTCCGAGCGGAGTCCCGCCAGGCGCGCCAGGCGCCCGTCGACCACAGCGCCCACGCGACGAGGACGGGCTGGAAGAGCAGCCGGATGCCCCGCGCGACATCGGTGTCGAGACCGAAGCCGTCACGACCTTCGGTGAACTGCGCGATGTTGCCGGGGAAGATCGCGAGGAAGAACAGCGCCGTCGCCCAGCCGACGGCGACGCGCCACTGCCCGAGCACGATGAGAGCGAGGCCGAGCCCGATCTCTACGACGCCGGAGCCGAGCACGACGAGGTCGGCGTCGACCGGCAGCCACGGCGGCACCTGGGCGAGGAACTCCTCGCGCCCGTAGGTCAGGTGGCTGACGCCCGCGAACGCGAGCGCGCCCCCGAGGGCCCAGCGCGTGAGTCGCTGCGGCCAGCTGGTTCCGGGCTCCCGTGCGTCACTCATCGCTCGATTCTGGTGCGGCGCGCCCCTGCCGCGGCTGGGAGCCGCGCGTCGACTTAGGGTGAAGCCATGAGCCTCCCCGCCGCCGCGGAGTCCGCCGTCGCGACCGCCGCCGCCGTGCGCGCCGGCGCAACCACGGCCCTCGCCGAGACCCGTGCCGCCCTCGCCCGCATCGCCGCGCTCGACCCGCAGCTCGGCGCCTTCCAGCTCGTCCGCGCCGAGCGCGCGCTCGCGGAGGCCGCCGAGGTGGATGCGCGCCTGGCGGCGGGGGAGGACCTCCCGCTCGCGGGCGTGCCGATCGCGATCAAGGACAACATCCCCGTCGCGGGCGAGCCGATGCTCGAGGGCAGCGCCGCGACCAGCGCCGCGCCGAGCCTGGCCGACCACGAGGTCGTCGCGCGGCTGCGCGCCGCGGGCGCCGTCGTCGTCGGCCTCACGCGCGTGCCCGAGCTGTGCGTGTTCGGGACCACCGACTCCGTGCACGGCACGACGCGCAACCCCTGGAACCCGACCCGCACCGCCGGCGGCTCCTCCGGCGGCTCGGCCTCCGCGGTCGCGAGCGGCATGGTGGCGGTCGCCCACGCGGCCGACGGCATGGGCTCGATCCGGATCCCCGCCGCCAATTGCGCTCTCGTGGGGCTCAAGCCCGGCGCGGGGCTCGTGCCCGCGGAGATGGGCGCCGACAGCTGGTTCGGGATGAGCGAGAACGGCCCGCTCGCGACGACCGTGGCGGATGCCGCTCTCCTGCTCGCGGTCATGGCGGGCCGCCCCGCCCTCGCCGACGTCGCGCCGCCCGACCGCCGTCTGCGCATCGGGCTCGCCCCGGGCATCCCCACCCCTCTCGCCCGGCTCGATCCGCGCTGGGAGGCGGCCGCCCGTCGCACGGCCGCCACGCTCGCCGCGGCGGGGCACGAGGTCGTCGAGCTCGCCCTTCCCTACCCCGCCGACCCGCTTCCGGTGCTCGCGCGCTGGTTCGCGGGGGCCGCCGCCGACGCCGCGCATCTCGGGCTCGACGACCGCCTGCTCGAGCCGCGCGTGCGGGCGCACGTCCGGGCCGGGCGCGTGCTCGAGCGCCTCGGCGCCCTGCGGCCCGGCCCCGTCGACCGGCTGCGGGCTCGCGTCACTGCGGCGACCGCCGATGTCGACGTCGTGCTGACGCCGGCGCTCGCGCAGCCGGGGCCGGATGCCGAGGGCTGGCACCGGCGCGGATGGATCGCGAACCTGCGCTCCAGCATCGGGTACGCGCCCTACGCCGCCCTGTGGAACCTGCTCGGCTGGCCGGCCGCGGTCGTTCCCGCCGGGTGGCACCCGGAGGCGGCCGTGCCGCTCGCGGTGCAGCTCGTCGCCCGCCCGGCCGCGGACGGCGCGGGGGAGGCGCTCCTGCTCGCCGTCGCCGCCGAGCTCGAGCTCCTCGCGCCCTGGGAGCGCACCGCCTCCCCGGCGGCGTCGACCGTAGTCTGAGGGCATGACCATGCGACCCATCCGCATCGGGGTTCAGCTGCAGCCCCAGCACGCGCCGTACGAGCTCATCCGCGATCGCGTCACCGAGCTGGAGGAGCTCGGCGTCGACATCGTCTTCAACTGGGACCACTTCTATCCGCTCTACGGCGAGCCCGACGGCCTGCACTTCGAGTCGTGGACGATGCTCGCGGCGATCGCCGAGCAGACGAGCCGCATCGAGCTCGGCGCCCTCGTCAACTGCAACTCGTACCGCAACCCCAACCTGCAGGCCGACATGGCCCGCACGATCGATCGCATCAGCGCCAAGGGAACCGGCACGGGCCGCTTCATCTTCGGCACCGGCTCCGGCTGGTTCGAGCGCGACTACGCCGAGTACGGCTACGAGTTCGGCACGGTCGGCTCGCGGCTCAACGATCTCGCGCGCGACCTGCCGATCATCCGCGACCGGTGGACGAGGCTCAACCCGCCGCCCACGCGCGACATCCCCATCCTCATCGGCGGCGGGGGCGAGAGGAAGACCCTCCGCATGGTCGCCGAGCACGCGAGCATCTGGCACAGCTTCAGCGACGCCGAGACTCTGGAGAGGAAGCTCGGCATCCTCGCCGGCCACTGCTCCGACGTCGGTCGCGACCCCGGCACGATCGAGATCTCCGTCGAGCTCGGGCGGAAATCGTCAGCAGAGGCTGACGAGCTGCGCGGCCTCGGGGCGAGTCTCTTCACGATCGGGCTCACGGGGCCGGACTACGACCTCGCGCCCGTGCGCGACTGGCTCGCCTGGAGGGACGGCTCGCGCTGAGCATCCGTCGCCCGCGGCCCCGATCGCGGTCGCGAATGCGGGCGGTAGGCGACCGCCCGCGGAATCTGCAAGAATAGGCGGTCGAGTGCTCGCGCGCCCGACCCTCTAATCAGGCCAGCGAGCAACCCTTCCGAGCTTTCGCGCCGAGTGTGCCCCACGCAACCGGCGTCGACTCACCCCGTTCACACTTCTGGAGAATCGTGGCTGTCAAGATCCGTCTCAAGCGCATGGGCAAGATCCGTGCGCCGTACTACCGCATCGTCGTCGCCGACTCGCGCACCAAGCGCGATGGTCGCGTCATCGAGGAGATCGGCAAGTACCACCCCACCGAGGAGCCCTCGGTCATCGAGGTCGACTCGGCCCGCGCGCAGTACTGGCTCAGCGTCGGCGCCCAGCCGACCGAGCAGGTCACCGCGCTGCTGAAGCTCACCGGCGACTGGGGCACGTTCAAGGGCGAGAAGGGTGCGAAGAGCACCGTCCGCTACGCGGAGCCGAAGGAGGCGTTCCAGTTCGACGCCGCCAAGAAGCCCGTCCTGAAGCCCAAGGCCGAGAAGAAGGCCGAGGAGGCCCCCGTCGCCGAGGCGCCCGCCGAGACCGAGTCGGCCGAGGCCGAGGTCGTCGAGGCCCCCGAGGCCGTCGAGGCGGAGGCCCCCGCGGCCGACGCCGCCGAGGCCGACAAGGCCTGACGCATCGTGCTCGCTGACACGCTGGAGCATCTGGTCAAGGGGATCGTCGATCACCCTGACGATGTCGCTGTCGTCGCGCAGAGCACGGGTCGCGGCGAGGTCCTCGAGGTGCGCGTGCACCCCGAGGACCTCGGCCGCGTCATCGGCCGCGGCGGACGCACCGCCAAGGCCCTGCGCACCGTGATCTCGTCGCTCGCCGACGGTCGCCGGGTGCGCGTCGACGTCGTCGACACCGACGCCTAGGCGATCGTGGCCGAGGTGAAGATCCCCCGTCCCGACGCGTCGACCCAGCAGCTGCGGGTCGGCCGCCTCGTGAAGGCGCACGGGCTCAAGGGCGCCCTCAAGCTCGAGCTCTACACCGACGACCCCGATCGTCGGTTCACCCCGGGAGCCGTCTTCACGCTCCAGGTTCCGACGAGCTCGCCCTGGCACGGCTCGACGCTGACTCTCGCCGAGCTGCGCTGGTACAACGGCCAGCCGGTCGGCTTCTTCGAAGGCGTCGCCGACCGCACGGCCGCCGAATCGCTCGTCAAGGCGATCCTCTGGATCGACCAGGACGCCGAGGAGGAGCCGGAGGAGGACGCCTGGTACGACTTCCAGCTCGTCGGTCTCCGCGCGCAGCGCGACGGCGAGGAGGTCGGTCGCGTCGTGCGCGTCGAGCACTTCCCCGCGCAGGACCTCCTCGTGATCGACACCGGCGAGCGCGAGGTTCTCGTGCCCTTCGTGTCGGCGATCGTGCCCGCGGTCGACATCGCCGCCGGCGTCGTCACCATCACTCCGCCGCCGGGGCTCCTGGAGGACCTCCCGGAGGAGGCGGCCGCGCCGGTCGACGCGCCGGAGCCGCAGGACGAGGATGCGCCGCAGCACGCGGGCGCGGACGAGGCGGACGCCGCCGAGCCCGAGGAGCGCGAGCTCTAGGCTCGAGCCGTGCGCGTCGACATCGTCACGATCTTCCCCGAGTTCTTCGGGGTCCTCGACGTGTCCCTGCTCGGCAAGGCGCGCCAGACCGGGCTCATCGAGGTGCGCGTGCACGATCTGCGCGACGCCGCCCACGACCGTCACCGCACCGTCGACGACACCCCCTACGGGGGCGGTGCCGGAATGGTCATGAAGCCCGAGCCCTGGGGCGAGGTGCTCGACGGCCTCGTGACGGAGCGCTCGACGCTCATCGTTCCGAGCCCGGCCGGGCATCCGTTCACGCAGGCGACGGCCCGCGAGCTCGCGACGCGCGGGCACCTCGTCTTCGCCTGCGGGCGCTACGAGGGCATCGACCAGCGGGTGATCGAGCACTACGCTGACCGCATCGAGGTTCACGAGGTGAGCCTCGGCGACTACGTGCTCAACGGCGGGGAGGTGGCGGCGATGGCGATCATCGAGGCCGTCGGCCGACTCGTGCCCGGTGTCATCGGCAACCCGGCGAGCCTGGAGGAGGAGAGCCACGAGTCGGGCCTCCTCGAGTACCCCAGCTACACCAAGCCCGCCGTGTGGCGCGATCGGGCCGTGCCCCCCGTTCTGCTGAGCGGGAACCACGGCGCGGTCGACGCGTGGCGCCATGAGCAGCGGCTCGAGCGCACGCGCCGGGTCAGACCCGACCTGATCGGCGGGGAGTGACCATGGGCGAGCGGATCTGGATGCTCGCGCAACCCCTCATCGCGGCCCTCGCCCTCACGGGGTTCGCCGCTGCGACCGCCTTCCAGGCGGCCGATCGCACCGACCTCATCCCCTCGGTCCAGGCGCTCATCACCGCCTCGTTCGTCTACCCGGGGCTGGCGCTGTCGATGATCGTCAATCAGACGATCGTGATGGGTCGGCGGCCTCGTCGGCTGACCACGGTCGAGAAGATCCTCGTCACCGGCCAGTTCCTCATCGCGGGCCTGCTCGCCCTCACCTCGCTCGAGCCCGGCGCCCTGCTCCTGGGCTTCCTGCTGTGGCCGCTGCTCATCGTCGGCGCCGTCGCGGCGTGCTGGACGATGGCAGGAACGACCGTGCGCGAGCGCCGTGCGCATCGAGCGCCGCGCGAGCTCGGGGGCGAGCCGCGCCCCGACCTCGACGACCACCCGGGCACGGGCGGCGTCGTCTCGGTCGCCCCGCGGGTCTGAGCGGGCTCAGCCGCGGGCGGTGAGCACGAGCGGGCCGTCGGCCGTGATCGCGACGGTGTGCTCCGCGTGGGCGGCGCGCGCGCCGGTGCGGCTCCGCAGCGTCCAGCCGTCGGCGTCGGTGTAGATCTCGTCGGTGTCGTGGATGAACCACGGCTCGATCGCGATCACGAGGCCCGCCTTGAGCTTGAGCCCGCGTCCGGCGCGGCCGTCGTTGGGTACGTGCGGGTCGCCGTGCATCGTGCGGCCGACGCCGTGCCCGCCGAAATCGAGGTTGACCAGCAGACCCGCGTCGTGCGCGACGTCGCCGATCGCGGCCGAGACATCGCCCATGCGGTTGCCGGGCCTCGCGGCCGCGATGCCCGCCGCGAGCGCGCGCTCCGTCGTGGCGATGAGCCGGGCATCCTCGTCGCGGGGAGTGCCCACGATCACGGTCGTCGCCGAGTCGCACACCCAGCCGTCGACGGAGGCCGCGAAGTCGAGCGAGAGCACGTCGCCGTCGCGCAGCGCGTAGTCGAAGGGGAGCCCGTGCAGGGCGGCGTCGTTGACGGAGGTGCAGATGACCTTCCCGAACGGCGAGCCGCCGAAGGAGGGGTGGTAGTCGATGTAGCAGCTCTCCGCGCCCTCGGCCCGGATCATCTCGTGCGCCAGCGCGTCGAGCTCCAGGAGGGTGACGCCGACCGCGGCGGCGCGGCTCGTGGCCTCGATCACGCTCGCGACGAAGCGTCCGGCGGGGCGCATCTGCTCGATCTCGTCGGGGGTTCTCAGTTCGATCATCAGGACCTCGGCTGGGGCTGCTCGGCCGGCAGCGGGATGTTCGTGGTCAGGTAGTCGGTGCACAGGCGGCGCGTGGCCTCGATGAAGCGCTCGTCGCCGTCCTTGTCGAGCTGGAATGCGCGACCGAGCAGCCCGCTCGCCATCTCGATCGCGACCTCGACGTGGAAGACCACCTCGTCGTCGGGCTCGAAGTCGTACGTCTCGCCGATCTGGCGGGCGAACTCGCGGGCGAGGATCGAGTTGTTGCTGAGCTCGGGGTTGAGGAAGCGCTGGTCGATGACGTCGCCGAACCGCAGCGCGCGGAAGCCGGGCTCGTCGCGGTTCATCTCGATGAAGATGTCGAGCGTCCGGTCGAACGAGCTCCACGGGCCGGGCGGGGAGCTCGCGACGTTCTCCTGCACCCGCTCGACGTAGCGGTCCATGTTGCGCACCGCGAGCGCGCGGAGGAGGGTCTGGATGTTGGGGAAGTAGCGGTACACGACGCCGACCGAGCTCTTCGACTTCTTGGCCACGGCGCTCGTCGTGACCCCGTCGATGCCGCCCTCGTCGATCAGCGCGGCGGCGGCGTCGAGGAGGGTCTCGATGCGCTCGGCGCTGCGCTGCTGGATCGGCTCGGTGCGCATGACGACCTTGTCGGTCGCGAGCGTCGGTTCCTGCGTTTCGTCGGTCATCGACGACATCTCCCCCTCAGAAGCGGTCGCGGCGGGTCGCGGCGGGCGCGGATCTCGCGGGATTGGCCGGACGGCGCCCAGTATGGCATCATTTCACTTTGTGCCTCGGCACGGTTCTGCCACAGGGGAGCCGTCGTTCCACGGGGCGAGAACCACTCTTCGGATACCACATTCCTACCGCGATCGACCTGTGGCGGTGGCAGAGAGCGAACAGCCATGCACATCCTCGACCACGTCGACGCGGCCAGCCTGCGCACCGACATCCCCGACTTCCGCGCCGGCGACACCGTCAAGGTGCACGTGAACATCGTCGAAGGCAACCGCTCGCGCATCCAGGTCTTCCAGGGCGTCGTCATCGGCCGCTCGAACGAGGGCGTCCGCGAGACCTTCACCGTCCGCAAGGTCAGCTTCCAGGTCGGCGTCGAGCGCACCTTCCCCGTGCACTCTCCGGTCATCGACCACATCGAGGTCGTCACCCGTGGCGACGTCCGCCGCGCGAAGCTCTACTACCTGCGCGGTCTGCGCGGCAAGAAGGCCAAGATCAAGGAGAAGCGCGACAGCTAGGCTGTCGAGCGACTCTCGACACGGGCTCCGTCGGTCTCCGACGGAGCCCTTCGTCGTCTCATCGGGATGCCCGGCGCGCCTCGATCGGAATCGAGAGCCGAGCGCCGCCTAGACTGGACGCGAGGCACAGGGGAGTCATGACAGAGAACGCAGCGCAGCCGACGGACGCGGCATCCCCGCCCTCCGACGCCACCGCGCAGACGGTCGACGCACGGACGAGTCGTCGGCGCGGGATCCTCCTCTTCCTGCGCGACGTGGTCATCATCGTCGGCGTCGCCCTGCTGATCTCCTTCCTCATCAAGACCTTCCTGATCCGGTCGTTCTACATCCCCAGCGACTCGATGATGAACACGCTCGTGCGGAACGACCGCATCATCGTCAACCAGCTCGTTCCCGAGGTCGTGCCGATCGAGCGCGGCGACGTCGTCGTGTTCCGCGACCCGGGCGGGTGGCTCAACCCGGCTCCGCAGCCGGAGGCGCCGCCCCTGCAGGCGGCCCTCGACTGGCTCGGCGCGATCGTCGGCATCTCGGCCCCCGACAGCGACGAGCACCTCGTCAAGCGCGTCATCGGGCTGCCGGGCGACCGCGTCGTGTGCTGCAACGACCTCGGCCAGATGAGCGTGAACGGCGTGCCGCTGGAGGAGCCCTACGTGCGCCTGCCCGCCGGGTCGACGGCCGTGAGCGCCGACGACTTCCAGGCCGAGGTCCCCGCGGACTCGCTGTGGGTCATGGGCGACAACCGGTGGGACTCCGCCGACTCGCGCTACAACCGCGACACGTTCACCGAGGGCTTCGTGCCCTTCGACGACGTGGTCGGGCGCGCGGTCGTCATCAGCTGGCCTATCGACCGCTGGACCTGGCTCGACAACTACCCGCTCGTCTTCGACGGCGTCGGCGACGCCCAGGTGCCGGCCGAGTAGCGGTGCCTCCCGCCGACCCCACGCTCGACGTCGAGCGCTCGCTCCTCGAGGCGGGCGCGCCCGTCGTCATCGGCATCGACGAGGTCGGTCGCGGCGCCATCGCGGGCGTCGTCGCGGTCGGCGCGTGCGCGATCGTCTCGGTGGCGGATGCCGCTCCCGCGGGCCTGCGCGACTCAAAGCTCCTCAGCGCCTCTCGCCGGGCCGCGGTCGAGCCGCTCGTCCGCTCCTGGGCGCTCGCGGTCGCCGTGGGCGAGGCCGAGCCGGCCGAGGTCGACGCCCTCGGCATCGTCGCCGCGCTGGGCCTGGCGGGGCGCCGCGCGCTGATCCGGCTCTTCGAGCAGGGCGTCGACGTGGCCGCCGCCTCCGTCATCCTCGACGGCAGCCATGACTGGCTCACCCCCGAGCTCGTCTCGCCGCCGCGGGTGATCACGCGCGTCAAGGCCGATCGCGACTGCGCGGCCGTGGCGGGAGCATCCGTCGTCGCGAAGCAGCACCGCGACGCGCTCATGATCGCCGACCACGAGCGCTGGCCCGTCTACGAGTGGGCCGGCAACAAGGGCTACGGCAGCGCGGGCCACTTCGCGGCGATCGCGGAGCACGGAGCGACCGAGCGCCACCGCCGCACCTGGCTGCGCTCGGTGCCGCCCGCCGCGGTGACCCTGCCGATCTCGGTCTAGACTGCGTGCGATGGACGACGACGAATTCGAGGACTACGACCGCGAGGTCGAGCTCGCCCTGTACCGCGAGTACCGTGACGTGGTCTCGCAGTTCCAGTACGTGGTCGAGACCGAGCGGCGCTTCTACCTCGCCAACGAGGTCACCCAGGTGGTGCGCGAGGTCGCCGGCGACTTCTTCTTCGAGCTCACGCTGACCGACGTGTGGGTGTGGGACGTCTACCGCAGCGATCGCTTCGTCAAGAGCGTCAAGGTGCTGACCTTCAAGGACGTCAACGTCGAGGAGCTCGGTAAGAAGGAGCTCAAGCTCCCCAAGGAGCTCGCGCTCGACGAGTAGCGTCGCCGCTCCTCCCCATCGCCGCCCTCCGGCGCGCTCGCCCCTGATCGCGCACCGCCCGCCTCGCCGGTGCGGCTGCCCGGCCATCCTCCTTGCCAGGAGGAACCGATGGCACGCAAGGACGTACTGGGTCGCACGGGCGAGCAGCTCGCGGTCGACCACCTGACCGACCAGGGCTACGAGATCGTCGAGCGCAACTGGCGCTGCTCCGCCGGCGAGATCGACATCGTCGCGAGGGATGCCGCGACGACCGTGATCGTCGAGGTCAAGACGCGAGCGGGGCTGGGCTTCGGGCACCCGCTCGACGCGATCACGCCCGTCAAGCTCGCCCGGCTGCGGCGGCTCGCGGGTGCGTGGTGTGCCGAGCACGAGCCGGGCGGGCGGGTTCGCATCGACGCCGTCGCCGTGATCGCGGGCCGCGACGGCATCACGATCGAGCACGTGCGGCAGGTGTGCTGATGCCCGTCGCGCGCACGCGGGCCGTCGCCCTCACCGGCGTGGACGGATCGCTCGTGGAGATCGAGGCCGACCTCGCCAACGGGCTGCCTGCCTTCACCATCATCGGGCTGCCCGACACCGCCCTCGGCGAGGCGAAGGACAGGGTGCGGTCGGCCGCCTCGAACTCGGGGGTCGAGCTGCCCGCCCGACGGGTCACCGTCAACCTCTCGCCCGCCTCGCTGCCCAAGCACGGCTCGGCGTTCGACGTCGGCATCGCCGTGGCCGCGATCGCGACGACGGGGCTGCTCGCGCTCGACCACGTCGCGGAGACCGTGCACATCGGCGAGCTCGGGCTCGACGGCCGGTTGCGCCCGGTCGCGGGCGTGCTGCCCGCGGTCCTCGCCGCGAAGCGCGCCGGGGCGCGGCTCGTGGTCGTGCCGTGGGGCAACCGGGCGGAGGCCGAGCTCGTGCCGGGCATCCGCATCATCGCCGCCGCGACGCTGCGCGACGTCCTCGCCGTCCACGGCGCCGACATCGACCCGCCGGCCGAGCCGGTCGCCCCGATCCCGTCGCCGCCGGTCGTCGAGTCCCGCTCGAGCGAGGGCGATCTCTCCGACGTCATCGGCCACCCCGAGGCGATCGAGGCGCTGCAGGTGGCTGCGGTCGGCGGCCACCACCTCATGATGCTCGGGCCGCCCGGGGCGGGGAAGACCCTGCTCGCGTCGCGACTGCCCGGGCTGCTGCCCGACCTCGACGCCGACGCCGCGGTGGAGGTCTCGTCGGTCCGCTCGCTCGCCGGGCTCGGGGTCGGCGAGGGCCTCGTGACGCGCCCGCCCCTCGAGGCGCCGCACCACAGCGCGACCACGGCCTCGCTCGTCGGCGGAGGCAGCGGGCTCGTGCGCCCCGGCGCGATCTCGCGCGCCGCCCACGGGGTGCTCTTCCTCGACGAGGCGCCGGAGTTCCCCTCCGCGGTTCTGGACGCGCTGCGTCAGCCGCTCGAGACGGGTGAGATCACCATCCACCGCGCTCGGTCGGTCGCGCGCTTCCCCGCGCGCTTCCAGCTCGTCCTGGCCGCGAACCCGTGCCCATGCGGGCAGGCGGGCACCGGCGACGCCGAGTGCACGTGCACTCCCCACGCGCGGCGACGCTATCTCGCGCGGCTCTCCGGGCCCCTGCTCGACCGCGTCGATCTCCGGCTCACCGTGCGTCGCGTCGGCGCCGTCCAGCTCACGGGCGCCGAGGGTGGGGCCCTCACGACGGCGGAGGCCCGCGCTCGCGTCGTCGCCGCTCGCGCCCGCACCCGCGAGCGCTGGGGCGCCGAGGGCTGGTCGCTCAACGCCCACGTGCCCGGCACGCCGCTGCGCAGCCCGCGCTGGCGCCTCGCGCCACCCGACCGCGCCGCGCTCGACCGCGCCCTCGAGCGCGGCGGGCTGACGATGCGCGGCTACGACCGCGTGCTCCGCGTGGCGTGGAGCATCGCCGACCTCGAGGGCGACGACCGCCCGCGCGCCGACCACGTGGGTCGGGCGCTGTTCCTGCGGAAGGGGATCTGATGATCGACTGGGGCCTGCCCGAGAGCGCCGTCGCGGCTCTGCTGCGCGGCGTGGGGCGCGAGGATGCGCTCGAGCGCGCGTCGAGCGGCGGAGGCGACGGCGGCGACGGCGCAGGAGCCGCCCACGAGGCAGGGGCAGATCGCGACGAGGTGCTGGCGCGAGCGCTGTGGAGCGTCATCGTCGAGCCGGGGGACGGCGCCGCGGGAGTCCTGATCGGCGCCGTCGGCGCGGTGGAGGCGGCGCGCCTCCTCCTGGAGAGCCCCGCCCCGGCCACGATCGCCGCCGCGACCGACGGCGAGCTCGCCGGGGCCGCCGCGGAGCGCGCTCTCGGTCGATGGCTGCCCCGCCGACGTCAGTCGGATCTCGTCCGGGCGCTGGAGTCTGCGGCCCGAGTGCGCGCCCGACTGGTCATCCCCGACGATGCCGAGTGGCCGATCGCGCTCGATGACCTCGGCGAGTGCGCACCGATCGCCCTGTGGGCGCGGGGCGAGGCGGGTCTGCTCTCGCGGCAGGGCGTCGCGCTCGTCGGCGCTCGGGCGGCGACCGGCTACGGCGAGCACATCGCCATGGAGCTCGCCGCCGGCGCCGTTCGACAGGGGGCGACGGTGGTCTCCGGCGGCGCCTACGGCATCGACGGGATGGCCCATCGCGCCGCGCTCGCGTCGAGCGGCGACACGATCGCCGTGCTCGCCGGGGGTGTGGACCGCCTGTACCCGGCCGGCCACGAGGCGCTGCTCACCCGCATCGCCGAGCAGGGGGTCGTGGTGAGCGAAGCGCCGTGCGGCACGGCGCCGACGCGCTGGAGGTTCCTGCAGCGCAACAGGAGCATCGCGGCGCTCGCCGGGGCCACGGTCGTCGTGGAGGCGGGGCTCCGGTCCGGGGCGCTGAGCACGGCGCGCCACGCTCTCGGGCTCGGCCGGCCCGTCGGAGTCGTCCCCGGCCCCGTGACCAGCGCCTCGAGCGCCGGGTGCCACGCGATGCTGCGCGAGGGCCCGGTCGTCTGCATCACCGGCGTTGCGGAGCAGATGGAGCTGCTGCACGGGGGTCTCGGGCTCGGTCTAGGTCACGGCGCGGGAGGTCATGTCGCCGGCGACGCCGACGGCGCACCTCGCGCCGCCCCCGACCCTGACGGCATGGTCACGCGAGTGCTCGACGCGCTCCGACCGCGCCGTGCCCAGACCGTCGACGAGCTCGCTCGCGCGGTGGGCGAGTCCTCGGCGCGGATCCGCAGCGTGCTCGGCGTCCTCGCGCTCGAGGACCGCGTCGCCGCGAAGGCCGACGGCTGGGTGAGGTGCGCGGAACCGGGGAGAACGCGAACCGCGTTCACGGCGAAGGAGTAGCCTGCTCGCGTGATCCAGATGGGCCAGCATCCACCCGCGTCGCGCGTCATCGCGCACCTCTCCGACACGCACCTCCTCGGCGAGGGCCGCCCGCTCTACGGCTCCGTGCCGGTCGAGGATCGCCTGCGCGTGGCCCTCGAGCGGCTCGAGGCCTCGTCGGTCGCGCCCGACGCGGTCGTGTTCACCGGCGACCTCGCCGACATCGGCGAGCCCGACGCCTACCGGCGCCTCCGCGCGGCGGTCGAGCCGGTCATCCGGCGCATGGGCGCTCAGCTCGTGTGGGTCATGGGCAACCACGACGACCGCGAGGCGTACTCCTCCCTGCTGCTCGACGAGGAGCCGAGCGACCGCCCTCAAGACCGCGTGCACGACATCGCAGGCCTGCGCGTTATCTCCCTCGACACCACGGTGCCGGGGTACCACCACGGCGAGCTCGAGCCCGCGCAGCTCGAGTGGCTGCGAGGCGTCCTCGCGGAGCCCGCGCCCCTCGGCAGCATCCTCGCCCTGCACCACCCGCCCGTGCCGACCCCGCTCGAGGTCATGGCGGTGCTCGAGCTGCACCGGCAGGACGAGCTCGCCGAGGTCGTGCGCGGCACCGACGTCCGCGCCATCCTCGGCGGCCACCTGCACTACTCGACCCATTCGACCTTCGCGGGCATTCCCGTGCACGTCGCCTCCGCGACCTGCTACACCCTCGACCTCGGCGCCGACGCCGGGCGGCTGCTCTCCGGGGTCGACGGCGGCCAGTCGTTCGACCTCGTCCACGTCTACGACGAAGTCGTCGTCAGCTCGACGGTGCCGCTCGCCACGCACCCGGAGGCGACGGGTTTCTCGAGCGACTACCGGCCCATGATCGAGGGCATGGACCCGGATGTCCGGCTCGAGCAGCTCTCCAGCAAGAGCTCTCACCTCAACCTCAACGAGGCGGCGAGCTCCTCGGGCTAGCGGGTCGGGCTCGCGCCCGCGCTCGGCGGCGGCGGGGCATCCGCGCGCCACGAGCGGGTCCTGTCGGACGCGCCGGCGTGGCCGCGGTAGGTCGCGACCACGCGCTCCAGATACCGGGTGATGACGGCCTGCTCCTGCTCGTCGAAGGCGTGAATGGTGCGGTCGACCTCGCTCACCATCGGCAGGATCCGGCCCATCGCCCGCGCGACCGACGCGCGCTCGGGCACCACGAGAGTGCCGCGTCGGTCGTCGGGATTCGGGGTGCGACGCACATGCCCGAGCCCTTCGAGGCGATCGATCACGGTGGTGACGGCGCCCGACGACAGCCCGAGTCGCTCGGCCAGCGCGGTGGGGCTCAGCGCGCCGGCCACGATCAGGTGCTGCATGGCCTTGAGATCGGTCGGGTTGACGGAGAGGTCATCGCCGAGGGAGCGCTCGAAGTCCTCCGTGACGTCGAGGAGCTCGCGCAGTAGGAGCGTCGCGGCGTGCGAGCTCCCGGCGCCGGGCGGCTGCGCGGCGGCCGCGGGCGGCACGGAGCCGGGGGGCTGCTCGACCGATTCGCTCACGCGGCCATTCTACGGCTATATTGCTTGATGATCTAATATCTTGATGATCGAGATAAGTCCGTCCCCCGCCGCCGACCGTGCGGCACCCCGTTGAGGAGCCTCATGATCGCGATCTCGCGCTTCATCACCGCCGCCCGAACGTCCTGGATCGTGCTGCTCGCGGGGATCGCCGCGACCGTCGCGCTCGTCGTGATCGCCGGGTATCAGTCCGCCGACTCCGCACCGCCGGTGGGCCTTCCCGACTCGGCGGAGTCGATCCGAGCGGCGACGCTGCAGGAGCAGTTCCGCGATGACGACTCCACGAGCGGCATCCTGGTCTTCGGTCGCGAGAGCGGCGAGCTCAGCGCCGACGACATCGCCGCGATCTCCGAGCGCGCGGCCGAGCTGGGTGACATCGCGCTCGACGGCGTCGTCCCGCCGCCGACAGTGTCGGAGGACGGCACCACGGCACTCGTGGCGGTGCCGCTGGAGATCGAGGAGAGCGTCTCGGTCCAGGCCGAGCGGGCCGAGCAGATCCGCACCATCGCCGCCGACGGTCTCCCCGACGGCATCGAGGTGTGGTTCACGGGAGCCGAGGGCTTCCTCGTCGACATCTCGGCCGTGTTCGAGGGCGCCAACTTCGTCCTGCTCGGCGTCACGGCGCTCGTCGTCGCGGTTCTGCTCATCGTGACCTACCGCAGCCCGATCCTCTGGATCGTCCCCCTCGCCGTCGTCGGCATCGCCGACTTCATCGCCGGCATCGCCGCACGCCTGGTCGCGGATGCCGCCGGCATCACCCTCGACGGCTCGGTCACAGGCATCCTCTCCGTCCTCGTCTTCGGGGCGGGGACGAACTACGCGCTCCTGCTCATCGCCCGCTATCGCGACGAGCTGCGACTCCACCAGGATCGCCGCGAGGCCATGGCGGTCGCCCTGCGCGGCGCCGGCCCGGCGATCATCGCGAGCGGCTCGACCGTCGCGCTCGCGCTCGCGACCCTCCTGTTCGGCGAGCTCTCGGGCAACCGCTCGCTCGGACTCGCCGGCGCCGTCGGCATCGTCGTCGCGATGGCCTACGCGCTGCTCGTGCTGCCCGCCGCTCTCGTGCTGTTCGGCCGCTGGCTCTTCTGGCCCCTCGTGCCCCGCTACGGCACCCCCGACACGGTCTCGCGCAGCCCCTGGGGCAGGCTCGGCCGGGCTGTCAGCAAGCGCCCGGTGATCGTCGCGATCGCGGGCTTCGCCGTGCTCGGCGCCTTCGCCTCGGGGCTCACGACCCTCAACGTCGGGCTCTCGCAGAACGATCGCTTCATCGTCAAGCCCGAGGCCGTCCTCGGTCAGGAGCGCCTCGCGGAGGCCTTCTCGGCGGGCAGCACCGCGCCCGCGTCCGTGATCGTCCCCGTCGACGACGTCGCCGAGGTGAGCGAGGGCCTCGCGAAGGTCGACGGCGTGGTCGAGGTGCGACCCGGGCCCGCTGATGAGGACATCGCGCAGCTCGACGTCGTGCTCGACGCCGACCCCGAGAGCCAGGAGGCGTTCGCGATCATCTCCGATCTGCGGCTGGCGCTCGACGACCTCGGAGACGGCTCCGGTCTCGTGGGCGGGATCGACGCCGAGGGCCTCGACCTGCGCGATGCCCAGCAGCGCGATCAGAACCTGGTGATCCCGCTCATCCTCGTGCTCGTGCTCGCCGTGCTCATCGTGCTCCTCCGCTCGCTGCTCGCTCCGGTCCTGCTGCTGCTCGCCGTCGTGGCGAGCTTCTTCAGCGCGGTCGGCATCGGCTCGATCCTGTTCGAGACGGTCTTCGGCTTCCCCGGCGTCGACACGAACGTGCTGCTGTTCAGCTTCTTGTTCCTCGTCGCACTCGGCGTCGACTACTCGATCTTCCTCGTCACGCGCGCCAAGGAGGAGGTCCCGAGGCTCGGGACGTCCGAGGGCATGGTGCGCGCCCTCGCGGCCACCGGCGGCGTGATCACGAGCGCGGGAATCCTGCTCGCGGCGGTGTTCGCGGTGCTCGGCGTGCTGCCGCTCATCACCCTCACCCAGGTCGGCGTGATCGTCTGCATCGGCGTCCTGATCGACACGCTCCTCGTGCGCACGGTCATCGTGCCGGCGATGGCCTTCATCGCCAGGGATCGCTTCTGGTGGCCGCGCCGCCCCGAGCTCTCCGACGCCGAGGCCGCCGCGCGCGGCGCGAACGGCCAGGCCGAGCGGATGCCCGATGCGGTCGCAGGGGACGCCCCGCCGACCGAGCGCGAGGCCGTCGCCGCCGGCTGAGCCCCGTCCGTCGTCGCGAGCCCCCGTCCCGGCCTGTCGCCGTCGCGGGGGCTCGTACGAGGGCGCATGCTGGGGGAGTGCACGAGCGGGTGAGCGCCCTGGACGAGGCCATCGACGCCTACGTGCGCTCCGTCGAGCTCGAGCGCGGCTCCTCGCCCCACACGGTCCGTGCCTATCGGGGCGATCTGGTGACGCTCGCCGCCTTCGTCGAGGAGCGCGGGGCGGAGCCCGATCCGGCCCTCCTCGATCTGGAGCTGCTGCGCGAGTGGGTCTGGCAGCAGAACGCGGCCGGGCTCGGCGCCTCGACGCTCGCCCGACGCACCTCCACCGTGCGCGGGTTCACGGCGTGGCTCSCCCGGACGGGCCGGGCGCCCGCCGACGCCGGCGCCCGGCTGCGGGCCCCGCGCGCCGACCGCCATCTGCCGCGCGTTCTCAGCCGTGGCCAGATCGATGGGGTCCTCGACGGGCTCGACGCCCGGGCCGCGACCGGCGACCCGATCGCCCTCCGAGACCGAGCGATCGTCGAGCTGCTGTACGCGAGCGCGCTGCGCGTGAGTGAGCTCGTCGGCCTCGACCTGGGCGACGTCGACGACGCCCGCCGCACCGTCCGGGTCATGGGCAAGGGAGCCAAGGAGCGCATCGTGCCGTTCGGGATGCCCGCCCGGCGCGCCCTCGACGCCTACCGCGAGCGGGCCCGCCCCGCGATCGCGGGCCCGCGATCGGGCACCGCGCTGTTCCTCGGCGCCCGGGGGGCGCGCGAGTCGACGCGCGGGGTCTACTCCCTCGTCGCCGGACTCCTCGCCGAGCTGCCGGGCAGCGGTCCGGCCGGACCCCACGCGCTGCGGCACACGGCCGCGACGCACCTCCTGGACGGCGGCGCCGACCTCCGTGCGGTGCAGGAGATCCTCGGCCACGCGAGTCTCGGCACCACGCAGATCTACACGCACGTGAGCGCCGAACGGCTCGCGGAGGCGTATCGCACGGCGCACCCGCGCGCGTGAGCCGCTGCGCGCGGTGACGGCCGCTGCGCGCGGTGACGGCCGCTGCGCGCGGTGACGGCCGCTGCGCGCGGTGACGGCCGCTGCGCGCGGCGGCGGCCGTGCCGGCCGAGCCCGGGCGCTCACCGCTCGAGCGGCAGCAGCACGGCCCGCCGAAGCCCGCCCAGCCATCGAAGGGGCGAGACGTAGACGCCCGCCTCGCGCACGCCCAGGTGCACGCACGCCGCCGCGCAGTGGCCGGACTCGAGGACGCCGATCGGGTCGCCGGCCGCCACGACCTCGCCGACCGCGACCGACGGGCTCACCGGCTCGACCGTGACGAGCAGCGGCCCCGAGCGGATCGTCACCACCCCGCGATCGACGACCGTTCCGGCGAAGTGGATCACCCCACCGGTCGCCGCCCGCACGGTCGCCTCCGCGCCCTGCGCGCGGAGGTCGACCCCCCGGTGGCCCGCGCCGTACGGGGTGGGCGGGGCTACGAACGGACGCTCCACGACGCGCGGTCCGTCGATGGGCCACTCCCAGCCGGGGTCGGCCGGCGAGACCCCGGAGGCCTGTGGCACCCCGGAGGCCGGCGAGGCCCCGGAGAGGAGGAGCGCGAGCGCGGCGGCGGAGGCGAGGAGTCGGAGGCGCATGCCGACGATCGTGGGCGATGCGGGCATCCCGCACGCCCCGTTCGCGGCGATCGGGGGAGAGCGCGACGGCCGAGGCCGGGGCGGGGGAGCGGTGATATGCTGGCCTACGCAGTCGGCATGTCCGGCTGACTTCGCGTGCCCACCACAGCGCACACCCCCATCAGTCCCGAACGACGCCCCGGAAGCGGGGAGCCGTCGCGCGGGTCGGGGGCAGCGCCGGGCACCAGGGCCCCTCCCGTCGGGCGGGGCGACAACTGAGAACAGAAGGAGTACGGCCATGGCCGTCGTCACCATTCGCCAGCTGCTCGACAGCGGCGTGCACTTCGGGCACCAGACCCGCCGCTGGAACCCGAAAGTCAAGCGCTTCATCCTCACCGAGCGCAGCGGCATCCACATCATCGACCTGCAGCAGTCGCTCGCCTACATCGACAAGGCCTACGACTTCGTCACCGAGACGGTCGCCCACGGCGGCACGATCCTCTTCGTCGGCACCAAGAAGCAGGCGCAGGAGTCGATCGCCGAGCAGGCCACGCGCGTCGGTCAGCCCTACGTCAACCAGCGCTGGCTCGGTGGTCTGCTGACCAACTTCCAGACCGTGTCGAAGCGCCTCGCGCGCATGAAGGAGCTCGAGGAGCTCGACTTCGACGACACGACCAAGGGCTTCACCAAGAAGGAACTGCTGATCAAGAAGCGCGAGCTCGACAAGCTGCACAAGTCGCTCGGCGGTATCCGCAACCTCACCAAGACCCCGAGCGCCATGTGGGTCGTCGACCCCAAGCGCGAGCACCTCGCGATCGACGAGGCCAAGAAGCTCGGCATCCCCGTGATCGGCATCCTCGACACGAACGCCGACCCCGACGAGCTCGCGTACCCGATCCCGGGCAACGACGACGCCATCCGCTCCGTCGCGCTCCTGACGCGCATCATCGCGGATGCTGCTGCCGAGGGTCTCATCCGCAAGCACGCCAAGCCCGAGGCCGAGGGCAACGTCTCCGCCGTCGAGCCGCTGGCCGAGTGGGAGCGCGAGCTGCTCGAGCAGGGCGCCGCCGCTGCTGAGGCCCCCGCCGCCGAGGCCGCCCCCGCCGAGGAGGCTCCCGCCGAGGAGGCCGCCGCCGAGGCGCCCGCTGCCGAGTCGACCGAGGCTCCGGCCGAGGCCGCCGCGGAGGAGGCGCCCGTCGAGGCGCCCGCAGCCGACGCGCCCGCCGCGGAGGAGGCTCCGGCCGCCGAGGCCGAGACGCCCGCCGCGACGCCCGCTCCGTAACACGACCCGAGACACGAGAAGGAGTCCCTCCATGGCCAATTTCAGCCTGGAAGACGTCAAGAACCTGCGCGAGCGCCTCGGCACCGGCATGGTCGACACCAAGAATGCTCTCGTCGAGGCCGACGGCGACGTCGAGAAGGCCGTCGAGATCCTGCGCCTGAAGGGTGCGAAGGGCAACGCGAAGCGCGCCGACCGCTCCACGAGCGAGGGCCTCATCGCCGCGCACGAGGCCGCGGGCGCCGCGACGCTCATCGAGCTCGCGTGCGAGACCGACTTCGTCGCGAAGGGCGAGAAGTTCGTCGCCCTCGGCGACAAGGTGCTCGCCGCCGTCGCCGGCGCCGGCGCGTCGACCGTCGAGGAGGGCCTCGCGGCCGCCGTCGACGGCACGACCGTCGCCGCCGCGATCGACGACGAGGCCGCGATCATCGGCGAGAAGATGGAGCTGCGTCGCGTGGCGCGCGTGGAGGGCGAGAAGTTCGCCGTCTATCTGCACCGCACCAACAAGGACCTCCCGCCGCAGGTCGGCGTCGTCGTCGCCTACACGGGCGATGACGCGGAGACCGCGCGCAGCATCGCCCAGCACATCTCGTTCGCCGACCCGCAGTACCTGTCGCGCGACGAGGTGCCGAGCGAGGCCGTCGAGAACGAGCGCCGCATCGTCGAGGAGATCTCGCGCAACGAGGGCAAGCCCGAGGCCGCCCTGCCGAAGATCGTCGAGGGTCGCGTCGGCGCCTTCTTCAAGCAGGTCGCGCTCCTGGAGCAGGACTACGCGCGCGACAACAAGCTGTCGGTCGCGCAGGTCCTGAAGGACGCGGGTCTGACCGTGACGGGCTTCGCCCGCTTCAAGGTCGGCGCCTAGCACTGATGGAACGGGGTCCGGAACGCGAGAGCGATCCGGACCCCGTTCCCATGCGCGACCGGTTCTTCACTACCCTGACAACGACATCCCCCACGGAAACAGAGGACCTCATGACCGAACGCCGCCGACGTGTGATGCTCAAGCTCTCGGGTGAGGCGTTCGGTGGTGGCTCTCTCGGCGTGAACCCCGACGTCGTCGGCGCGATCGCGCGCGAGATCGCCGAGGCGGCGAAGGACGTCGAGGTCGCGATCGTGGTCGGCGGCGGCAACTTCTTCCGCGGCGCCGAGCTCAGCCAGCGCGGCATGGATCGCGGTCGGGCCGACTACATGGGCATGCTCGGCACGGTCATGAACGCGCTCGCCCTGCAGGACTTCCTCGAGCAGGCCGGCGCGCAGGTGCGCGTGCAGTCGGCCATCCAGATGACGCAGGTCGCCGAGCCGTACATCCCGCTGCGCGCCGAGCGCCACCTCGAGAAGGGCCGCGTCGTGATCTTCGGCGCCGGTGCGGGACTGCCCTACTTCTCGACCGACACGGTCGCGGCGCAGCGCGCTCTGGAGATCAGCGCCGACGAGGTGCTCGTGGCGAAGAACGGCGTCGACGGCGTCTACTCCGACGACCCGCGCCGGAACCCCGGCGCCCACAAGCTCGACGAGATCACCTACCAGGAGGCGCTCGTCAAGGGCCTCAAGGTCGTCGACTCGACCGCCTTCAGCCTCTGCATGGACAACCGTATGCCGATGATCGTCTTCGGCATGGAGCCCCAGGGCAACATCGCGCGCGCCATCCGCGGCGAGCGCATCGGCACGCGCGTCTCGGCGTGATCGCCGCGCTCCTCGTCGCCGGGGGAGCGCTCGCCCACGCGGCATGGAACGTCGTCCTCAAGGCCTCCCCGGCTGCGGGCGTCCGCTTCGTCGCGCTCACGGTCGCGCTCTCGACCGTCCTGCTCGCCCCTGCCGGGGCTCCCGCGCTGCTGCCCGCTCTCGCCGATCGTCCCGCTCTCGCGGGCCTCGTGGCGGCGAGCGGCGCCCTGCACTGCGGGTACTTCCTCCTGCTGCAGCGCGCCTACGTGCTCGCGGACGTCTCCGTCGTCTATCCGTTGGCGCGCGGAACCGGCCCGCTGCTGAGCGTCGTCGCGGCCGTCCTCGTGCTCGGCGAGCGGCCGGCCCCGATCGCCCTCGCCGGTGCGGCGGTCGTCATCGCGGGCGTCGTCGTCATCGGCCTCGCGGGCTCCCGCCCGGCGCGTGGGTCCGCGCCGTTCGTTTCGGCGACGGATGCCCGTGGCCGGAACCGCCGCGCCGTCGGCGTCGCGCTCGGCGCGGCCGTCGGCGTCCTCATCGCCGGCTACACGGTGCTCGACGCCGTGGCGGTGACCGTCGCGGCCCTGAGCCCGGTCGGCTACTTCTGGGGCTCGCTGGTCGTGCAGCTCGCGATCCTCGCGCCGTGGCTCGTCTCGAGCCCGGCGGCGACAGCGCGGGCCGTGCGACGGCACGCTCCCGCGATCGTCGCGGTGGGCATCCTCTCACCGGTCGCGTACGTCCTCGTGCTCGTCGCCTACGCGTACGCGCCGGTCGCGATCGTCGCCCCCGCCCGGGAGGCGAGCGTCGTGCTCATCGCGCTCGCGGGCTGGCTGCTGTTCCGCGAGCCGCACCCCGCCCAGCGCCTGATCGGCAGTGCGGTGGTCGTCGCCGGGGTGGCGCTGCTCGCCGCCGGCTGAGCGACCGCCCACTACACTCGACACCGACCCACGAAGGAGTTGCCCGTGATTGCCGATGTGCTCGCCGAAGCCACCGAGAAGATGACCAAGGCCGTCGAGGTCGCGAAAGAGGACTACGCGACGGTCCGCACGGGCCGCGCGAACCCGCAGCTCTTCCAGAAGATCCTCGTCGACTACTACGGCACGCCGACGCCTCTCGGCCAGCTCGCGAGCCTGCAGAACCAGGACGCCCGCACCCTCGTCATCACTCCCTACGACAAGAGCGCGCTGAAGGAGATCGAGAAAGCGATCGTGAGCTTCCCGAACCTCGGCGCGAACCCGAGCAACGACGGCACGATCGTCCGCGTGACGATGCCCGAGCTCACGGAGGACCGCCGCAAGGAGTACGTGAAGATCGTCAAGGGCAAGGCGGAGGACGCCAAGGTCGCCATCCGCAACATCCGCCGCAAGGCGAAGGAGGACCTCGACAAGCTCAAGAGCGAGGTCGGTGACGACGAGGTGGCCCGCTCCGAGAAGGAGCTCGAGGCCCTCACCAAGAAGCACACCGATGCGGTCGACGAGGCGCTCAAGAAGAAGGAAGCCGAGCTGCTCGAGGTCTAGATGACCGACTCGACCCCGGGCGCTCCCGACGCCGCGAGCCCCCCCGACCCCCGCCCCGCGTCCGCCGCGCGCCGCCGTCGCGGCGCTGCCGCGCGCGCCGACGTTGAGGCGCGCATCCACGATGTCGAGAGCGCCCTCCTCGATCTCGAGGCCCGCGCGCGAGAGATGGATGCCCGCATCGAGGCGCGCGCCGGCCGCAACCTCCCGAAGGCGATCTTCTTCGGCCTCGTCCTCGGTCTGACGCTGCTGTTCAGCCTCATCGTGGTCAAAGAGCTCTTCATGCTCTTCGGCGCGGCCCTCATGGTCTTCACCGTGTACGAGCTCGCGAGCGCTCTGCGGTTCGCGGGGCGCGACATCCCGCGCATCCCCCTCGTCATCGCGTCGCTCGCGGTCGTGCCCGCGGCCTTCTACCTCGGCGCCGAGGGCCTCTGGTGGTCGTTCCTCGCGGGCATCGCGTTCGTGAGCCTGTGGCGCATCGTCGAGTCGGTGCGGCCCTCGATGCGCGGACCGGGCGTCTCGCTGCCCACCGACCTCGCCGCGGGCGTCTTCGTGCTCGCGTACGTGGCGCTGCTCGGCGGCTTCGCGATCGTCATGACGGCGGAGGAGGGCGGCCAGTGGTGGACTCTGGCGTACCTCATCACCGTCATCTCGATCGACACCGGCGCGTACGCCTCGGGGCTCGCGTTCGGCAAGCACCCGATGGCGCCCCGCATCAGCCCGAAGAAGACGTGGGAGGGCTTCGCCGGGTCTGTCGTCGCCGCGATCACGGCGGGCATCCTCCTCGCGTGGCTCATGCTCGGCGAGGAGTGGTGGGTCGGCCTGATCCTCGGCCTCGCGCTCGTGGGCACGGCGACGCTCGGCGATCTGACCGAGTCTCTCATCAAGCGCGACCTCGGCATCAAGGACATCTCGACCTGGTTGCCCGGCCACGGCGGCTTCCTGGACCGCCTGGACTCGATCCTGCCGTCGACGATCGTGGCCTACGTGCTCTTCACCCTGCTCGGATGACCGCCGCGTCCTCCCCCCTCGGGCAGAATGGTCGGGTGACCTCGACCTTCCCGCTCGCCCGCAAGGGCAAGCCCGGGTACGACATCGACGAGGTCGAGACCTTCCTGGCGGATGCCCGGCGCGCGTACAGCGCGATCGACGGGGGCGGCCTCTCGAGCGACGTCATCCGGCACACCGCCTTCCGCGTCGTGCGTCGAGGCGGCTACTCCGTGCGCCACGTGGATGCCGCGCTCGAGCGCCTCGAGGAGGCCTTCGCGGCGCGCGAGCGCGATCGTGCGATCGCCGAGCGCGGGGAGGGAGCGTTCTACGCGGAGGTCCGGCAGACGGCCCAGGAGCTCGTCGATCGGCTCGCCCGGCCGCACGGCCGCCGCTTCCGCCGAGCGAGCGCCCTCGCCCGCGGCTACCACCCGGCCGACGTCGACGCCTTCACCGATCGCGTCGCGGGATACTTCCAGAACGGCGATCCGCTCGCGATCGACGCGGTGCGCACGATCGCCTTCCGGAGCCGCTTCGGGGGGTACGACGAGACGCAGGTCGACGTCGTCCTCGACGCCGTCATCCGGGTCATGCTGGCCGTTCGCTGAGCACCGGGGTCGACCGTCGGGTAGACTGCTTCGATCGTGGGTAAGCACAAAGCGCAATCATCGCGCCCCACCGGTTCGGCTCCGCGGCTCTCGCAGCGTGCGTCGACCCGGCCCGGAGGCGCCGCTCCCCAGCGACCCCGTGCTCTCGAGCGGCACGTACGCTCTCGGTGGTCGCTCCCGATCTTCAGCTCGATCGCCGTCGTGTCGCTCGCGCTCGTGTCGATCTCCGACACCTCGACGCCGGCCGCCGCCATCGAGGCGATGGCTCCCGCCTCGCCGATCGTCGGCCAGGAGTTCACGGCCACGGCCGAGCACTCGATCGGCGCATCGCTCGCGAGCTACGAGATCGTCGAGCCGGCCCCCGAGCCGGAGCCGGCCCCCGCATCCTTCAGCGCTCCCGCCGCCGGCATCCCTGATCCCGGCTCGGCCAAGGCGATCGCCGCCGACATGGTCGCCGCGCGCGGCTGGGGGTCCGGAGAGTTCGACTGCCTCGTCGCCCTCTGGAACAAGGAGTCGGGCTGGAACGTCTACGCCATGAACTCGAGCTCGGGCGCCTACGGGATCCCGCAGGCGCTCCCCGGATCGAAGATGGCCACGGCCGGCGCCGACTGGCAGACCAACGCGGCGACGCAGATCACGTGGGGTCTCGGATACATCCAGGCCCGCTACGGCACGCCGTGCGGTGCCTGGGCGCACAGCCAGTCGGTCGGCTGGTACTAGCAGGCCGCTGCTGTGCCCCGCTCCAACAGACCGCGTCATCGGCGTGCCGTCGACGACGATGACGCGCTCGACCTCGATCGCGTCCGACGCGGCCTGAAGCGCGTCGAGTCGAAGCGGTCGGGCGAGTGGAACGTGCAGCCGGTGACCGCCGCGGGGGCCACCAAGCCCTACGTGTGCCCGGGCTGCCGCGGCGAGGTCGTGGTCGGCACGGCGCACCTGGTGGCCTGGCGCGCGGACGGCCTCATGGGCGAGCAGGCGGATCTGGCCGATCGACGGCACTGGCACGAGCACTGCTGGCGCATCGCGCCCTGAGGTGCGAGAGGATCGACGCGTGACCGACATCATCCGCGGAGGCTCCCTCCTGCCCGCCCGTCGCGAGAACATCGAGCTGCGCACCCCCGACGGGCTCACCCTCGTCGGCGAGCTCAGCCTGCCGGCCGACCGCGACCCGGTCGCGACGCTGATCTGCCTGCACCCCCTGCCGACCGCGGGCGGATTCATGGATTCGCACATCATCCGCAAGGCCGCGGCGCGCCTGCCCGCGCTGGCCGACCTGGCCGTGCTGCGCTTCAACTTCCGCGGCGTCTCGAGCCCTCGCGGCCGGTCCGAGGGCGAGTTCGGCCACGGCGACGCCGAGCGCTTCGACCTCGACGCTGCGGTCGCCTTCGCGGAGGACCGCGGACTGCCGCAGCGCTGGCTGCTCGGGTGGTCCTTCGGCACCGAGGTCGCGCTCAAGCACGGGCTCGAGCACGACGTCATCGGCGCGATCCTGCTCTCCCCGCCCCTGCACCGCACGAGCGAGGACGAGCTGGAGGCGTGGGCGGGCAGCGGCAAGCGCCTCGTCGTCGTCGTCCCGGAGCTCGACGACTACCTGCGCCCGGCGGAGGCGGAGGAGCGCTTCGCCGTCGTGCCCGAGCGCGAGCTCGTCGCCGTCGAGGGCGGGAAGCACCTGTGGGTCGGCGAGAACCAGACCTATCGCGTGCTCACCGAGGTCGTCGAGCGGCTCAACCCCGCCGCTCTGCCGCTGCCGACCCGCTGGCCGCAGGCGTAGGCGCGGGCATCCCCTAGAGGCGCTCCTGCCGCGGGACGACCACCTGGTCGATGATGATGAGCACTGACGCCGCCACCGGGATGGCGATGAGCGCCCCGAGGACTCCGAGGAGCGTTCCGCCGATGAGGGCGGCGATCACGACCACCGCGCCCGGCACCTTCACGGCGCGGTTCATGATGTTCGGGCTCAGCACGTAGGCCTCGACCTGCATGTAGATCAAGTAGTAGACCGCGGCCGTGATGACGGTCGAGGTCGACTCGGGGTTCGTGATGAACTGCGTGAACACGATGAGCACCGAGCCCGAGAGCGTGCCCACGAGGGGCACGAGCGAGAACAGGAACGCCACGAACGCGAAGAGGGCGGGGTACTCGGCGCCGATGAACGTCAGGAACAGGAAGCTCAGCACGCCGTTCACGAGTGCGAGGCTGGCCTGCCCGACGACGAACCGGCCGACCGCGGAGGCGACCTGCTCGGCGATGCCGACGAAGGTCGTGCGGCGCGACGCGGGGACGAGGCGGTAGAGGGCGCTCTTCATGCTCGCGAGCGAGGCGACGAAGTAGAGCGTCAGGATGAGGATGATCAGGGCGCCGAAGGTCCCGGAGGCGATGGCGATCCCGACGCCGAGGACGCCGCCGCCGATCTCCGCGAGGTTCGCCGGATCCTGCAGGAACGTGATCGCGCCGTCGATCGCGGCCTGCACGTCGAGGACCTCGACCGGCACGAAGGTCTGCACCGTCGCGACGAGCTCCTCGAGGGACTGCACCGACCCGAGGAAGTCGCCGATCTGCTGCACGAGGCGGCTGACCTGCTCGACGATGACGGGTACGATCGCGAAGATCAGACCGGTGAAGATGCCGAGCACGCCGATGAGAACGGTGAGGATCGCCGCCCAGCGCGGCCACTTCCGGTCCTCCAGCCACGACACGATCGGGTCGAGCCCGAGGGCGATGAACAGCGCCGCACCGATGTAGGTGATGATCGTCGCGAGCGCGCTGACCGCACCGCCGATGAGGAGGGCGACGAGGACGCCGAGGCCGCCGAAGAGCCCGAACCGGAACGCGTTCTGGATCCTCATGGCGGGCACCTCTCGTCGGCGGGATGTCCGCGCGGCTTCCCGGGGATCGCGCGCGGATCAGGCCATCGGGCCCGTCACTCGTCGCTGATCGAGCCCGAGATCTTCTCTGCCTGCGACAGTACCCCGCGCAGGCCCTCGAGGTAGCCAGCCACGGCGTCGCGCTCGACGCGGAGTCGGGCGAGGCGCTCCTCGGCCTCGGACACGAGAGCGGCCGTGCGCTCCTCGGCGTCGGCGACGAGGGCGGCGGCGCGGTGCTCCGCGTTCTCGAGCACCTCGCGCGCCGTCGCATCGGCCGAGCTGCGGAGCTCCTCCGCCTCCGCGCGCGCCTCTCGCGTGAGCCTCTCGGTCTCGGCCCGTGCCTCGGCGGCGGCCTGCTGGGCCGCCGTCAGCTGCGCGGTCGCCTCGTCGAGGTACTTCTGCGTCTGCGCGCTCGCGTCCTGCTGGCGGGCGAGGTACTCGCGCTCGGCCTCGTCCCGGCGGGCGGCGAGCTCGACGTCGAGGTCGATGCGGGCCTGCTCGGCGGCGCGGGCGAGCTCGGCGCGCTGCTCCTCGGTCTCGCGGGCGAGCGCCGCCCGGACCTGCGCGGCCTCGTCGGCGAGGGCGCGCTGCTGGTCGGATGACGCCCGGGCGAGCGCCGCGCGCCGTGCCGTCTCGTCGGCCTCGAGAGCCGCGCTGCGGCTGGCGAGGTCGTGCTCGAGGGCCTCCAGCGCGGCCGTCCGCTCACGCTCGACGGTCGACCGCTGCTCGGCGATCTCGGCGGTCAGGGCGTCGCGGGCGCTGCTGGTCTCGCGCTCGAGCTCGGCGCGCGCGGCGGCCAGCTCGAGGGCGAGGTCGGTGCGCGCCGCGGTGAGCTCGCGCTCGAGGTCGGCGCGGGCCGCGGTCGTCTCGCGCTCGAGCTCGGCGCGCGCGGTCGCGGTCTCGCGCTCGAGGGAGGCGGAGGCCGCGCTGAGGCGCGCCTCCAGCGCGGCCTGCTGCTCGGCGATCGCCGCATCAGCGGTCGCGCGCAGCCCCGCGGCATGGGCCTCGGCCGCGGCGCGCGCGTCCGCGGCGTACGCGTCCACCTCGGCGCGCGTGTCGAACGCGTACGCGTCGGCGCTCGTCCGCAGCTCGAGCGCCGCGGACTCAGCGGCCCGCTGAGTCTCGGCGGCGGTCGCGACGGCCTCGGCGCGCAGCTCGGCGGCGTAGGCGTCGGCGGCCTGCCGCGACTCGGCGGCCGCGGCGTTCGCCTGCGCGCGCGTCTCGGCGGCGTAGGCGTCGGCGGCCTGCCGCACCTCGAGCACGTACGACTCGGCGCCCTCGCGTGCGGTCGCGGCGTCAGACTCCGCCGCCGTGCGCAGCTCTCCGGCGCGGGCCTCGGCCTCGGCGCGGACGCTGGTGCCGTGCGCGTCGGCGGCGCTGCGGGTGTCGAACGAGTAGGCGTCCGCAGCCGTACGGGTCTGCTCGGCGTAGACGTCGGTCTCGGCCCGGAGCTGCTCGGCGTAGCCGTCGGCGTCGCCGCGCACGGTCTCGGCGTAGCGGTCGGCCTCGCTCCGAACCTGCTCGACGTAGCGCTCGGCCTCGCCGCGGGCGGCGTCGATCTCGCGTCGGAGCTCGGCGCGCGCCGTCGTCGTCTCCGTCTCGAGGGCGGCGCGCGTTCGCTCCTGGAGCTCGTCGACCTCCTGTCGCGTGCGGTCCTCGAGCGCGTCCACCTCCGCGCGGCGTCGCGCCTCTTCGGCGTCCCAGTCCGCGCGCTCGCGCTCCAGCTCGCTCGTCGCGGCAGCGCGCGCGGTCGTGAGCTCGTGCTCGAGCTCGCTCCGGCCCGCCTCGATGTCGGCCTCCAGCTGGGCGCGGCGCGTGCTGCTCTCGCTCTCGAAGCGGGCGCGCTCCTCCGCGGTCTCGCGGGCGAGGGCCCCTGCCGCGGCGCGGGCGTCGGTGACCTCGCGGTCGGCGACGACGCGCAGCTCGGCGACGTCGCGCTCGGCCTCGGCTCGCAGAGCCCCGGCCTCCCGCCGGGCCATCGAGCGGACCTCAGCGGCCTCGGTGGCGACGGCGCCGCGAATGGCGGCGGCCTCCCGCGTGGCCTCCTGGACGAGCTGGTCGGCGTCGTCGCGGGCCCGCTCGAGAAGCTCCTCCGCCTCCCGGGCGGCGTTCTCGCTCATCGCGGCTGTGCGCTGGGCCGCCTCGGCGACCATCCTCTCGACGCGATCGGCGGCCTCCGCCTGCAGGCGCTCGACGTCGGACTGCGCGGCGGTGCGCACGCGCTCGGCGTCGATGTCCGCCTGGCTGATGAGTCGCGTCGACTGCTCCTCGGCCAGGCGCAGCGTCTGCTCGAGCTTGGTGCCCAGGCCCGCGTAGGTGGGGCGACCCACCTCGTCGAGCTCGGCCTGGAGATCCTCGACGACCGCCTGCAGGCGCTTGAGCTCCTTGGCGGTCTCCGCGCGGTCCGAGTTCGCCTTGATGACGTCGCGACGGAGCTCCTGGATCGCCTTGTCGACCTCGTCGCGCTTGTAGCCGCGCATCTCGGTCCCGAAGTCGCTATCGATCGCTGCCACGTGTGGTCTCCCTGTCCGATGAGGCGAACGGGTTCGAGTGTAATCGGCGCGCGCGACCGCGCCTCCTGCGCGCAGGCTGAGCGCGAATGGGCGCCGCGGAGCGATTCCGGTAAGCTGGAACGTCTTTGTTCTGCTGGCCGGAGAGCTCGAGCGTCGAGCCTCCGTCCGAGATCCGCTGCTTGAGGGTGCGCGACCGCCGCCCGCAGCGGACGGTCGGGACGCGCGCAGGCCAGCGCGCCGGGCCAGCATGAGAGGAGTGAACCCGTGCGATTCATCATCGCGATCGTGCTCTTCGTCGTCGCCTTCGTCGGCATCGGCCTCGGGATCGCCGAGCGCACCGTCTTCGCGGAGGCCGACCGCGTGACCGAGTCGGTCGCGCTCGACTCGACCGCGCCGGTGACGGTCATCGACGGCTCGGCGCTGAACGCCTTCGACGGCCGGCAGACCCTCGCGATCCTCGGCGGCGTCGAGGCGGGTCCCGCTCCCGCCCCGAGCGCGGGCCCGAGCGGCTCGCCGTCCGCCGACCCGAGTCCGTCGCCGATCACGGAGACCGCCGCCGCGACGGAGTCCGACGCCATCGCCGCCGTCTACGGCACGACGACCGACGTCCTGGGCTGGGTGGGGGAGTCCTCTTACACCCTCGTCACGTGGGACGCGGAGGAGCAGGAGCTCGTGACGGAGGAGGTCGTGGGCTCCGAGACGGCCGTGCCCACGCCGATCGGCAGCGACCTCTGGTTCGGCGAGTTCGAGGGCTCGGGCGAGCTCGGCCTCACGGTGAACGTACCGCGCGACGTGTCGCTGCTCATGGTCTCCGACGGCACCCTCCCCGCTCCCCAGGAGTTCTCCATCACGTGGCCCCTCGAGGTCGACTCCCCGCTCGCGACGCCGCTGACGATCGCAGGCTTCGCGGCCCTCCTCCTGGGCCTGCTCGCCCTCATCTGGGCGCTCGTGCACATGCGCAGGCAGCGGGGGCCGCGTCGGAAGTCGCCCAAGGGCCCGAAGATGCCGCGCGTGCCGAAGCCCTCGCGCTACCGCCCGGTCAAGTCGAGCACTCTCATCGGCCGGCCGAAGGGCCGCCGCGCCGTCCGCCGCATCGCTCTCCTCCCCGGCGCACTGGCGACCGCCCTCCTGCTGAGCGCGTGCGGCATCGGTGACGGCCTGAGCATCTCGCAGCCGACGGAGGCCGCGACCGCGTCCTCGACCGCCGAGCCGGAGGAGGAGCTGCCGCCCGTCGCCGTGACCGCCCGGCAGGCCGAGCGCATCATCGATCGTCTCGCCGCGACCGTCGCGGAGGCGGACGAGGCCGCGAACGGCGACCTCGCCGCGTCGCGACTGGTCGGCCCCGCTCTCGCTCTGCGCCAGGCGAACTACGCGGCGCGCGCGAACAGCGCCGACGTCGCGGCGCTCCCGGCGATCCCCACCGGCTCGGTCGATCTCGTCCTTCCGCAGCAGACCGACGTCTGGCCCCGCCAGGTCTTCGCGATCGTCTCCGACCCGGAGGACGAGACGGTGCCGCCGCTGGCGATCGTGCTCACGCAGGCGACCGCGCGCGACCAGTACCGCGCGAGCCACCTCATCACCCTCGAGCCGCAGGCGACGCTTCCGGAGGTCCCGCCGGCGTCGCTCGGCACCGCGTTCCTCGGCGCCGACACGCCCTTCCTCCCGGTTCAGCCGGCGACCGTCGTCCAGTCGTACGCCGAGGTCCTCCTGCTCGGCGAGGCGGGAGCACCGAACTTCGCGCTGTTCCAGGCCGAGGGCGACAGCCTCCGCACCCAGATCGGCTTCGAGAAGAAGGAGGAGCGCCGGGCGGCGATCCCCTCCACCGCGTCGATCGACTTCACCAACGGCGTCGGCGACGCCGACATCATCACGATGAGCACCCTCGACGCGGGTGCGCTCGTGGTGGGATACCTGACCGAGACCGAGACGGTGACCCCGACGCAGTCGGGCGCCACCGTCAACGCGAGCGGCACCGTGGCCGCCCTCGCGAACATCGAGTCGAGCGAGCGCGGGATCACCGCCACCTACGGCGTGCAGGTGCTCTTCTACGTGCCGTCGCTCGAGAACCCCGATGACCCCGTCGTGCTGCTCGGCTACACGCAGGGGCTCGTCGCCGCTTCGGAGGTGCAGTGATGGAACCCGTCAACCCGGCCGCGATGCGCGGCGCCGTCGACCTCTCCGGCCTCGTCCGTCAGGCATCCGCGCCGACGGCCGCTCCCGGCCGCCCGGCCTCGCCGTCGGGCGCTCGCCCGACGGGCGGCGCGGGCGTCGTCCGCGAGGCCGACGACGCGACGTTCGGCGAGGTGCTGGAGCTCTCGCAGCGGGTGCCGGTCATCGTCGAGTTCTACGCGAGCGGCATCGCACCGGCGCTCGAGCCGATCGTCACCGCCTACGGCGGGCGCATCGCTCTCGTCACGGTCGACGGCAACCGCTCGCCGCAGCTCGCCCAGGCATTCCAGGTGCAGCAGGTGCCCGCGGTCGCCGCGGTCATCGGCGGACGCCCGCTCCAGCTCTTCGTCGGGATGCCCGCCGAGGCCGAGGTGCGCCAGGTGCTCGACCAGGTGCTCGAGCTCGCCCAGCAGCAGGGCGTCACGGGCGTCCTCGAGCAGGGCGACGCTCCGGCCGAGCCCGTCGAGGAGCCCCTGCCCCCTCTGCATCAGGAGGCCTACGATGCGATCGCCCGCGGCGACTACGCGGCCGCGGCATCCGCCTATCGCACGGCGATCGCGCAGAGCCCTCGCGACCAGGAGGCCGTCGCGGGCCTCGCCCAGGTGACCCTGCTGCTGCGCCTCGAGGGCGCGGTCGCGGCCGACATCCGGACGGCAGCCGCGGCGAGCCCCGATGACGCGGATGCCCAGCTCGCGGTCGCCGACCTCGACCTCAGCGGCGGCCACGTGGAGGACGCGTTCGCGCGCCTGCTCGACGTCTTCCCGGCGCTCGACGCCGAGGGCCGCACGGCCGTGCGCACGCGCCTGCTCGACTACTTCGAGATCGTCGGCGCCGACGACCCGCGCACGATCGCGGCCCGCCGGCGCCTCACGGCGCTGCTGTACTGAGCCGCCCGGCTACCGCTCCGGCGCGAGCCACAGGCCCGCGAGCGGCGGGAGCGTGAGCTCGGCCGAGGCCGGGCGACCGCCCCACGGGGTGTCGTCGCCCGTGACCGAGCCGAGGTTGCCGACGCCCGATCCGCCGTACTCGTGCGCGTCGGTGTTGACGACCTCGCGCCAGGCGCCGGCTCGCGGGAGCGGCAGGCGGTACGAGCCGACGGTGTTGCCGCTGAAGTTGAAGACGCCCACGAGCGGGCTGCCGTCGGCGGAGCGCCGCTCGAACGCGATGACGTTGTTGCCCGCGTCGCCGCCCTCGAGCCACGAGAAGCCCTCGGGCTCGTTATCGAGCTCCCAGAGCGCCGGATTCTCCCGGTAGACGGCGTTGAGGCGCGAGACGAGCGCGTGCAGCCCGCGGTGGACGGGCTGGTCGAGGATCCACCAGTCGAGGCCCCGCTCCTCGCTCCACTCGCTGGGCTGGCCGAACTCCTGGCCCATGAACAGCAGCTGCTTGCCGGGGTGCGCCCACATGAAGGCGAGGTAGGCGCGCACGTTGGCGAGCTTCTGCCACTGGTCGCCGGGCATCTTGCCGAGCAGCGAGCCCTTGCCGTGCACGACCTCGTCGTGGCTGATGGGCAGCATGAAGTTCTCGCTGAACGCGTAGAGGAAGCTGAAGGTGATCTCGTTGTGGTGGTGCGAGCGCCACATCGGGTCGCGCTGGAAGTACGAGAGCGTGTCGTGCATCCACCCCATGTTCCACTTCATGCCGAAGCCGAGGCCGCCCTCGCTCGTCGCGCGCGTGACGCCGGGCCACGAGGTCGACTCCTCGGCGATCATGACGATGCCGGGCACGCGCTTGTACGCGGTCGCCGTCGCCTCCTGCAGGAAGCTGATCGCCTCGAGGTTCTCGCGCCCGCCGTGCTGGTTGGGCAGCCACTGCCCCTCCTCGCGCGAGTAGTCGAGGTAGAGCATGCTCGCCACGGCGTCGACGCGGAGGCCGTCGATGTGGAACTCCTCCAGCCAGTAGAGGGCGTTGGCGACGAGGAAGTTGCGGACCTGGCTGCGGCCGAGGTCGAAGATGTAGGTGCCCCAGTCCGGGTGCTCACCGCGACGGGGGTCCGGATGCTCGTAGAGCGCTGCGCCGTCGAACCGGCCGAGCGCCCACTCGTCCTTGGGGAAGTGCGCGGGGACCCAGTCCATGATCACGCCGATGCCGGCCTGGTGGAGGCGATCGATGAGGTACTTCAGGTCGTCCGGGTGCCCGAATCGCGACGTCGGCGCGAAGTAGCCGGTCACCTGGTAGCCCCACGACGGGCCGTAGGGGTGCTCCGCGAGCGGCATGAACTCGATGTGCGTGAAGCCGAGCTCGGTCACGTACTCGATCAGCGGGTCGGCGAGCTCGCGGTAGCCGAGCCCGGGCCGCCACGAGCCGAGGTGCATCTCGTAGACGCTCATCGCGCCGGAGTGCGGGTCGTTCGCCGCGCGGTGCGCCAGCCAGTCGCCGTCGCCCCACTCGTAGTGCGACTCGCCCACGACGGAGGCCGTCGCCGGCGGGACCTCGGTGAACCGGGCCATGGGGTCGGCGCGCGTGACCCACGCGCCGTCGGCGGTGAGCAGCTCGAACTTGTAGGTCGAGCCGGAGCCGAGGCCCGGCACGAAGAGCTCCCACACGCCGTTGTCGTCGAGTCGGCGCATCGCGTGCAGGGCGCCGTTCCAGCCGTTGAAGTCGCCGATGACGCGCACGGCCTGGGCGTGCGGCGCCCAGACGGCGAATGCGGTGCCGTCGACCCCCTCGTGGGCGCGCCGGTGCGCGCCGAGCACGTGCCAGAGCTGCTCGTGGCGGCCCTCGCCCCACAGGTGCAGGTCGACCTCTCCGACGCTCGGCACGAAGCGGTACGGGTCGTCGGCGTTCCAGTCGGGGCCGCCGTCGTAGGTGGTGCGCACGGTGTACGCCTGGCCCTCCGCGGGGCCGCCCGGCAGGAGGCCGTGCCAGAGACCGTCGGCGTCGTGGGCGAGAGCGTGCTCGCTGCCGTCGGCGCGCACGACCATGACGGTCGCCGCGAGAGGCCGCACGACGCGCACGACCCAGCCCTCGTCGCCGAAGTGCTGACCGAGAGCGTCGTGGGGGCGGGGGTGGCGAGCCTCGACGAGCGCGCGGCGGTGGTCGGGATGCAGGGGTGCGGGCCCCGGGGCGCCGGCCGGCGCCGACGGGGCGGGCGCGGCATCCCCGCTCGGGCCGGCGGTGCCGGCGGAGGGCTGGTGCGTCTTCTTCTCGATCGCCATCAGAGGCCCTTCGGGTAGTCGATGCGGAGGATGTGGACGGGCTCGGTGAACGCGTCGAGGCGCACGTAGTTGTCGGTGCCCCAGCGGTAGCGGGCGCCCGTGATGAGGTCCTTCACCTCGAAGGTCGAGCCGGGTTCGAGGCCGAGCGCCTCGAGGTCGAGGTGCACGGTCGTCTCGCGCACCGAGTGCGGGTCGACGTTCGCGACGACGATGATGCCGTCGGTGCGTCCCGAGCGCACGAAGCGGCCGGGGAGCACCTTGGAGTAGACGAGCACGGCGTCGTCGTCGCTCCAGTGCACGCGCAGGTTGCGCAGCTGGCGCAGCGCGGGGTGCTGGGCGCGGATCGTGTTGAGCTGCGTGAGGTACGGCGCGATCGTCGAGCCGCTCTTCGCGGCGGCGGCCCAGTCGCGCTGCTTGTACTCGTACTTCTCGTTGTCGATGTTCTCCTCGCTGCCGGGCCGCGCGACGTTCTCGATGAGCTCGTAGCCGGCGTAGACGCCCCAGGTCGGGCTCGCCGTCGCGGCGATCGCGGCGCGGATGCGGTACGCGGGCACGCCGCCGAACTGCAGGTACTCGGTGAGGATGTCGGGGGTGTTGACGAAGAGGTTCGGCCGCAGGAAGGCGCTCGTCCCGTGGCTGAGCTCGGTGAGGTAGGTCTCGAGCTCCTTCTTCGTGTTGCGCCAGGTGAAGTAGGTGTACGACTGCTGGAACCCGACGGCGGCGAGCGACTGCATCATCGGCGGGCGCGTGAAGGCCTCGGCGAGGAACACGATGTCGGGACGCTCGGCGTTGATGACGCCGAGCAGCCACTCCCAGAACTGGAGGGGCTTGGTGTGCGGGTTGTCGACGCGGAAGATGTTGACCCCGAGGCCGATCCAGTAGCGGACGACGCGCAGTATCTCCTCGCGCAGCCCCTCCGGGTCGTTGTCGAAGTTGAGCGGGTAGATGTCCTGGTACTTCTTCGGCGGGTTCTCGGCGTACGCGATCGAGCCGTCGGGGAGGGTCGTGAACCACTCGGGGTGCTCGGCGACCCAGGGGTGGTCGGGCGCGCACTGCAGGGCGAGGTCGAGGGCGACCTCGAGGCCGTTCTTCCTCGCGGCGGCGAGGAAGGCGGTGAAGTCGTCGACGGTGCCGAGATCGGGGTGGATGGCGTCGTGCCCGCCCTCGGCGGCACCGATCGCCCACGGGCTGCCCGGGTCGTTGGGCCCGGGGGTGAGCGTATTGTTCGGCCCCTTGCGGTTGACGCGCCCGATCGGGTGGATGGGAGGCAGGTACAGCACGTCGAAGCCCATCTGGGCGACGGCGGGCAGGCGGCGGGTGGCGGTGCGGAACGTGCCCGAGGTGAACGAGCCGTCCTTCTTCCGCTTGGCGCCCTCGCTGCGGGGGAAGAACTCGTACCAGCTGCCGAGCCCCGCGCGGGAGCGCTCGACGCGCAGCACCTGCTCGTCGCTCAGCGTCTCGTGGCTCATGAGGCGGTGGCGGGCGACGGCGGCGACGACGCGCGCGTCGGTCGCGACGGCGAGGCGCGCGGCGGGGGTCTGCTTCGCGTTCTCCATGGACTTGCGGGCCTGGCCGAGCACGGTCGCGTCGGGCGTGCCCTTCGCGAGCGCGCGCGCCCGGTCGAGCAGCTGCGCGCCGGCGAGGAGCATGACGTCGACGTCGACGCCCGCGTCGATCTTGACGGTCGCGTTGTGCAGCCAGGTCGCCCAGTCGTCGGTGTACGCGCGGATGCGCCAGCTCCAGAGGCCCTCCTCATCGACGAGCGCCTCGGTCTCCCATCGATCGGTGCCCGTGGTGCACATCGCGAGCGGATGCTCGGTGGTCTCGCCCTCGGGGGAGACCAGGACGAGGTCTCCGCCGAGCACGTCGTGGCCCTCCCGGAAGATCGTCGCGCCGAAGGGCACGACCTCGCCGGCGAAGGCCTTGCTGGGCCATCGATCCTCGGGCTGCTGCGGGGTGAGGTGGCGGATGGGGATCCGCCCGATCCTCGGGCTGAAGGGGGACTTCTCGTTCGCTGCCACCCCTCGACGCTACCGCTGGACCGGGCTCGCGCGAGGGCGGATGTGCAGGTCTCGCACAGAACGCTCGGCGGTTCCGCACCCGCCCGGGAGGCGTGTCGGCATTAGGGGGGACAGAAATGTACCCCGGGAGGGGTACGCGAATCGGCGTCACTTCCGTTGCGCGAGGCCGTCGGGCGCGTACTGTCATGAGTGGACGCAGAAGACGTCGGAGGCCACCCGAAGCCCCCGAACCCGCTGCCCGCATCCGAAGTGACCCGAACGCGGCGGATGAGATGCAGGACCGAGACCCGCCACCCATGGCGGGGACCGGTCCTGCTCCTCGTTAACGGGCAGGCATCCCCTCGCTTAGGCTGTCCCTTCGTGGGCTTCCGCCACCCTGCCCGCGATCGAGGAGTGATGTCGTGAAGGCGATCCGCCGTTTCACCGTTCGTACTGTCCTGCCGGCGTCGCTCGCCGCCGTCGGCGATCTCGCGGCCAACCTCCGCTGGTCGTGGCACGAGCCGACCCGCCAGCTCTTCGAGCGCATGGACCCGGAGCGCTGGGACGAGCTCGGGCACGATCCCATCGCCCTCCTCGGCGGCATCGACCCCGACCGGCTTCAGGAGCTCGCGCAGGACGCCGGCTTCATCGCCGAGGCCGAGGCGCTGCGCGACGACCTGCGCCGCTATCTCGACGAGCCGCGCTGGTATCAGTCGCTGCAGAGTGCGCCCGCGCGGATCGCGTACTTCTCGCCCGAGTTCGGCATCGCCTCGGCGATCCCGCAGTACTCCGGCGGCCTGGGGATCCTCGCCGGCGACCACCTCAAGAGCGCGTCCGACCTCGGCCTGCCGCTGATCGGCGTCGGCCTCTTCTACAAGGCCGGCTACTTCCGCCAGGCGATCGACCGCGACGGCTGGCAGAAGGAGAGCTACCCCGTCCTCGACCCCGACGGGCTGCCGATGCAGCTGCTCCGCGACGCCGACGGCGCGGCCGCGCTCGTCACCCTCGCGCTGCCGGGCGGGCAGGCCCTGCACGCGCGCGTGTGGCAGATGACGGTGGGGCGCGTCGTCCTCCTCCTGCTCGACACGGACATCCACGAGAACGCCGAGGAGCTGCGCGGCGTCACCGATCGCCTCTACGGCGGCGGCGGAGAGCACCGTCTGCTGCAGGAGCTCCTGCTCGGGGTGGGCGGCGTGCGCGCGATCAAGCGCTACGTCGAGGTGAGCGGCACGGCCGCGCCCGAGGTCTTCCACACCAACGAGGGGCACGCGGGCTTCCTCGGCCTCGAGCGCATCAGCGACCTGATCGGCCAGGGCCTGAGCTTCGACGAGGCGCTGCAGGTCGTCAGGGCCGGCACCCTCTTCACGACCCACACGCCCGTGCCCGCGGGCATCGACCGCTTCGACCTCGGCCTCATCGAGCGCTACTTCTCGACCGACCTGCTGCGCGGTGTCGACGTCGCCGACGTGCTCGCGCTCGGCGCCGAGGACTACGAGGGCGGCGACTCGGGCGTGTTCAACATGGCCGTCATGGGCCTGCGCCTCGCGCAGCGCGCCAACGGCGTCTCGCAGCTGCACGGCGACGTCTCGCGCGGCATGTTCGGCGCGCTCTGGCCGGGGTTCGACCAGGACGACGTCCCGATCACCTCGGTCACGAACGGCGTCCACGCCCCGACGTGGACGGACCCGCTCATGGTCGGGCTCGTTCGCGAGAAGCTCGGCCACTTCGAGACCTCGGCGGCCGACTTCGCGGGCCCCGCGATCACCGACGGCGACCTCTGGTCGGTCCGCCGCGCGATGCGCGAGCAGCTCGTGGCAGACGCCCGCTGCCGCGTCAAGGCTGCGTGGGAGGAGGAGAACCCCGGTATCGCCGCACCCGCGTGGATGGACTCCCTCCTCGACCCGGACGTCCTGACGATCGGCTTCGCGCGGCGCGTGCCGACGTACAAGCGCCTCACGCTCATGCTCCACGACGAGAACCGGTTGCGCGCGCTGCTCACCGACCCCGAGCGGCCCGTGCAGCTCGTGATCGCCGGCAAGTCGCACCCGGCCGACGACGGCGGCAAGGCGCTCATCCAGCGCCTCGTGCAGTTCGCGAGCGCGCCCGAGCTGCGCGAGCGCATCGTCTTCCTGCCGAACTACGACATCGCGATGGCGCGCCTGCTCTACCCGGGCACCGACATCTGGCTCAACAACCCGCTGCGCCCGCTCGAGGCGTGCGGCACGTCGGGCATGAAGGCCGCGCTCAACGGCTCCCTCAACCTGTCGATCCTCGACGGCTGGTGGAACGAGTACTACGACGGCGAGAACGGCTGGGCGATCCCGACGGCCGACGCCGCGGGCGACGGCGCCGAGCGCGACAAGCTCGAGGCCGACGCGATGTACGACCTCATCGAGCACCAGATCGCGCCGCGCTTCTACGACCGCGACGAGGAGGGCGTACCGCGCCGCTGGGTGCAGAGCATCCGCCACACGCTGTCGACCCTGTCTCCCGAGCTCTCGGCCGACCGCATGGTGCGCGAGTACGTCGAGCGCCTCTACATGCCGGCCGCCGAGGCGCAGCGCATCATCTCGCAGCAGGACCACTACCCGGCCAAGCACCTCTCGGCCTGGAAGCAGCGCGTGCAGGCCGAGTGGCCGAGCGTCTCCGTCGCGCACGTCGAGTCCGGGGGCGTCGAGTCGCCCCAGCTCGGCGACGAGCTCGAGGTTCGCGCGTACGTCGAGCTCGCCGGCCTCACGCCCGACGACGTGCTCGTCGAGGTCGTGCACGGCCGTGCCCGCAACGGCGACGACCTCGCCGACGTGCAGCGCCAGCGCCTCGTGCTGGTGTCGCACGACCTCGGCCAGCCGGCGACCTTCGCGGGCACCGTGCGCCTCGCGCGGTCGGGCCCGTTCGGCTACACCGTGCGCGTGACGCCGCGGCACGAGCTCCTTGCCTCGCCGGCCGAGCTCGGTCTCGTCGCCGTCGCCCACTAGCGACCGGGCGGCCGCGTGTCCTCGTCGGCGCCGCCGTCGGGCAGGGATGCCCGCGGCGGCGCCGTCCGCGTCTCTCTCGTGATCCCGGTGCGCGGCGGCGATCGCGGCAAGAGCCGGCTGGACGTCGAGCAGCCGCGCCGCTCCGCGCTCGCCGCGGCGTTCGCGCTCGACACGGTCGCGGCGGCGCGCGCCGCGTCGCTCGTAGGCGAGCTCGTCGTGGTCGGCGCGCTCGCCGAGCCCCTCGACGGCGTGCGGGTCGTCCCCGACCCGGGGGAGGGGCTGCTCGCGGCGGTCGCGACGGGACTCGCGGCGCTGGGCGCGTCGACGGCGCGCACCGCTGCTGACGGTGGTGCGGGCCCCGCGCCGACGGCCGTGCTGCTCGGAGACCTCCCGGCGCTGCGCCCGGTCGAGCTCGACGACGCCCTCGCCGCGGCCGCGCGCCACGAGCGCGCGTTCGTGCCCGACGCCGAGGGCTCGGGAACCGCGCTCATCGTCGCGCGGGCCGGGGTGCCGCACGCGCCGGCGTTCGGCCCCGAGTCGGCTGAGCGGCACCGCGCGGCGGGGTACGTCGCGCTCCCGCTGCCGGCATCGTCGGGTCTGCGCCGCGACGTCGACACGCTCGAGCAGCTGCGCGCCGCGGCATCCCTCGCTCTCGGGCCGCGCACGCGCGCCCTCCTCGACGGCTGACCCGCCGGCCGCCCGCGGCCCGACCAGCCGCGCGGCGAGGGAGATCCGCTACGCCCCCGCGCGCACCTCGGCGATCGTGAGCGCGAGGCGCCTGCCGGTCGCGGCGTAGCCCTCGGCGCGGTGGGCCCGCGCGGCCGCGAGGCGATCGTCGCTCGGGGTTCCGTACGTCGTGGTCCGCTGCCGCGCCGGTCGGCCGATCGCCGCGGCGAGCTCCTCGAGCTCGGCGACGGTCTTCTCCGAGCCGTTGTCGGCGCCCGCCATGCGGCTGATGGTCTCCTCCATGAGGGTGCCGCCGACGTCGTCCGCCCCGCCCTGCAGCATGAGCTGCGTGCCGGCGGTGCCGAGCTTGACCCACGAGGTCTGGATGCGGTCGATGCGCCCGTGCAGCAGGAGGCGCGCGACGGCGTGGACGGCGCGATTCTCCTGCGCGGTCGGGCCGGGGCGCGCGACGCCGGCGAGGTAGACGGGCGAGCTCGCGTGCACGAAGGGCAGCAGCACGAACTCGGTGAAGCCGCCGGTGTCGTCCTGCAGCGCCGCGAGCGTGCGCAGGTGCCCGACCCAGTGGGTCGGGTTGTCGACGTGCCCGTACATCATCGTGCTCGACGAGCGGATGCCGAGCCGGTGCGCCGTCGACACGATCTCGACCCACGTCGCGGCGGGCAGCTTACCCTTCGTGAGAACCCAGCGCACCTCGTCGTCGAGGATCTCGGCGGCCGTGCCGGGGATCGTGTCGAGCCCGGCCTCCTTCGCCGCGGTCAGGAACTCGGCGAACGACAGGCCGGTGCGAGTGGCGCCGTTGACGATCTCCATGGGGCTGAAGGCGTGCAGGTGGATCTCGGGCTGCCGGCGCTTGACCTCGCGCGCGAGGTCGAAGTACGCGGTGCCGGGGAGGTCGGGGTGGATCCCGCCCTGCATGCAGATCTCGGTCGCGCCGAGGGCCCAGGCCTCGTCGACGCGGTCGCCGACCTGCGTCATCGACAGCGTGTAGGCATCCGCGTCGGTGCGCCGCTGCGCGAAGGCGCAGAAGCGGCAGCCGGTGTAGCAGACGTTGGTGAAGTTGATGTTGCGGTTGACGACGTAGCCGATGGGGTCGCCGACGGTGTCGCGCCGCACGTCGTCGGCGAGCGAGGCGAGCGCGTCGAGGTCGTCGCCGTCGGCCTCGAGCAGCGTGAGGTATTCGGCGTCGGTGAGGCCGGCCGGGTCGGTCTCGGCGCGGCGCAGCGCTGCGCGCACGCCCGCCGATAAGGCGGGGGATGCCGTGCGCACCCTAGTCGTGTCGCCGACGGCCTCGCGCAGCTCGTCCCAGTCGCCGTACACGGCGTCGACGTCGCTGCGAGCCGCCGTGCGCCGCCCCTCGGTGTCGATCGCGGTGTGCAGGTCGACGCGGCCGGAGCCGGCCCAGTCGGGGTCGGGCTCCTGCCACGGCAGGCCGACCGGCCGCACCGACTCGTCGGCGAGCCCGTCGGGCCCGGCGAGCGCGCGCACGTGGGGCAGCACGCGCGGGTCGAGCCAGGGCTCCTCGGCCCGCACGTAGTGGGGGTGGGCGGTGAGGCGCTCGCGCAGCGTGAAGCCGGAGAGCGCGGTGAGTCGCGTGAGCTCGTCGATCTGCGGCCAGGGGCGCTCGGGGTTGACGTGGTCCGGGGTGAGCGGGCTCACGCCGCCCCAGTCGTCGATGCCGGCGCGGATCAGCAGGCCGAGCTCCTCGGCATCGGTGAGGTTGGGCGGCGCCTGCAGGCGCGCGCCGGGCCCGAGCACGAGCCGCGAGACGGCGACGGCGGCGATGTACTCCTGCAGATCGAGGTCGTCGGTGGCGCGCATGGCCGTGCGGGGCTTGGCGCGGAAGTTCTGGATGATCACTTCCTGGATCGCCCCGAAGCGGCGCGAGGTGGCCCGCAGGGCGAAGATGCCGTCGACGCGCTCGGCGTAGGTCTCGCCGATGCCGAGCAGGAGGCCCGAGGTGAACGGCACGGAGCTGCGGCCCGCATCCTCGAGGACGCGGAGGCGGACATCCGGGTCCTTGTCGGGGCTGCCGAAGTGGGCGAGGCCGCGCGTCTCGAACAGGCGCCGCGAGGTCGTCTCGAGCATCATGCCCATGCTGGGCGCGACGGGCTTGAGACGCTGGATCTCCTCCCACGTCATGACGCCGGGGTTGAGGTGGGGCAGCAGCCCGGTCTCCTCGAGCACGCGGATCGCCATCGCCCGCAGGTAGTCGATCGTCGAGTCGTAGCCGTGCGCGTCGAGCCACTCGCGCGCGGCGGGCCAGCGGTCCTCCGGCCGGTCGCCGAGCGTGAACAGCGCCTCCTTGCAGCCGAGCGCGGCGCCCTGGCGCGCCACCTCGAGCACCTCGTCGGGACTCATGAACGGCGCCTTGCCTTGCGCGGCGAGCTGGTTGGGGGTCTGCACGAACACGCAGTAGTGGCAGCGGTCGCGGCACAGGTGCGTGAGCGGGATGAACACCTTGCGCGAGTAGGTGATGACGCCGGGGCGGCCCGCGCGCTCGAGCCCCGCGTCGCGCACGCGGCCCGCGACGGTGAGCAGGCGATCGAGATCGTCGTGCCGGCAGTGCAGCAGTGTCTCGGCCTCGGTCGCGTCGAGGGCGACCCCCGTCTCGGCGCGCTTGAGCGCGCGCGACAGGGCGGATGCGGTGGGCACGAAAGCGGCGTCGGTCACGAGGTCTCCGTGGTCGGCCCGCGATCGCGGCACGGGCGGCCGCGGGCGCGAGCGGATCGGCTGCGGGCACGCCGACCCGCGGGGGAGGAGCGGGCGAGTGCCGCTCCGTCTCGAGCGCTCAAGACGGAGCGCACTGCGTGAGTGCCGCCAGCCTAGCCCCGGTGCTCGCCGTGCTGGTGCATCCCGCGGTCGCCGTCGCCCCGCTCCGGAGCCTCGCCGGTCACGCGGTCGGTGATGCGCTCCTCGAACTCGGCGAGCCGCTCGTCGGCCTCCTCCTGCGTGAGGTCGCCGTCGGCGACGTGCTCGGCGATGTGCTCCTCGGCTGCGGCGACGAGCGCGTCGACGAGGGTGTCGACGTCGACGCCCTGCGCCTCGGCGAGCTCGGCGAGCGTCAGGCCCTCTTCGCGCGCGTCGCGCAGTTCGTCGACCGTGATGCCGAGGGTCTCGAGGATGATCGCGATCGCGGCGCCGCGGTGCTCGCTGCGATCGCCGCGATCGCCGTCGTGCCCGCTGCCGGGCCGGTGGCCCGCGCCGGGGCCGCGGCGCTCGCCGTTCTCGGTCGTGCTCGTCGCGTCGTCGTCCGCGGTCGCGGCGAGCGCCGCGGGGGCGAGGGCGGCACCGCCGACGGCGAGCGCGCCGGCGGCGATGAGGGCGGTGAGGGTCGTGGACTTTCGCAAGATGGGTCTCCCTGAGTCGGTCGAGGATCGATGGCAGGGTTCACGGTCGACCGTGGGTCTATGCGCGTCCTATGCGGCGTCTATGGCCGGCGAGCGAGTTCCGTCAGCGCACGCCCGGTCCGGCTCACGGCCGGCTGCGGAGCTCCACCGCGAGGTCGAGCGCGTCGCGCGCGAGATCGGCGGCGGTGTCGAGATCGCGCATCCACAGCGGCACCGCGCGGGTCTCGATCCCCTCCGACTGGAGGCCATCCGCGGCGTCGGCGTCCTCCTCGCCCACGAGCCACGCGTCGAGGAGGCCCCGGGCCCCTGTCGCCTGCCGGACGACCCGCGACCGGGCGCCGTAGTGGCGGGCGACCGCCGCGGCATCTGTCGCCACCCCGATCGCGGAGAGGCACTGATCGGCCATCCCTCGCACGGCGGCGCCGGCGATGATCGGCGAGACGCCGACGATCGTGCCGGGGGAGGCGGCGACCGCCTGCGCCATGCCGGGGATCGACAGGATCGTGCCGATCGACACGACGGGGTTCGAGGGCGCGACGAGCACGACGTCGGCGTCGAGGAGGGCGCCGAGCGCGCCGACCGAGGGGATCGCGTGGTGGAGCCCGTGCTGGTGGAAGCGCAGGGCGGGGATGCCCGCGCGGTGGCGCGTCCACCACTCCTGGAAATGCAGCTCGCGCTCGCCCGTGCCGTCGAGCGCGCCCGGGTCGGAGACCACGACGTGCGTGTCGACCTCCTGGTCGCTCGCGGGGTGGAGGGTCACGCCGAGCTCCCACCGCTCCTGCAGCCGGCGCACCACCTCTGACGGGGAGAGACCCTGTCGGAGCCAGGCGGTGCGGGCGATGTGGGTGCCGAGGTCGAGGTCGCCGAGCGTGAACCACTCGGGCGTCACGCCGTAGGCGCGCAGTTCGGCCGAGACGCGCTCGCTCTCGCCGACGCGACCCCAGCCGCGCTCCTCGTCGTTCTGCCCGCTCAGGGTGTAGAGCATCGAATCGAGATCGGGCGTGATCCGCAGGCCCGCGAGCCACCAGTCGTCGCCCGTGTTGACGATGACATCGACGGATGCCCCGGGCCGGTTCCGGCGGACCTCCTCGCGCACGCCGCGCACGAAGCGCGCCCCTCCGACGCCGCCCGCGAGCACAGTGATCCGCATGACCCCACGGTAACCCGGGCCGTGCCGGGTCGCCCTGCACGGGCCGGCCGGGAGCGGCTCTGCTCGTTCGTGCGCCGGTCTGTCCAATCGCGCATGCGCGGGCCTAGGTTTTACCCACGCGTCATTGGGCGAAACGAGCCGGAAACGCTCGCACCGCACACTGGCCCCAGTTCAACGATGAGAAGGGGTTTCATCAATGTCAGTCATCCGCGCCGCCATCACTCAGACCACCTGGACCGGCGACAAGGAGTCGATGATCGCGAAGCACGAGCAGTTCGCTCGCGATGCCGCGGCCGATGGAGCGCAGATCATCTGCTTCCAGGAGCTCTTCTACGGCCCCTACTTCGGCATCATCGAGGACGCGAAGTACTACGACTACGCCGAGCCCGCGGACGGGCCGATCGTGCAGCGCTTCGCGAAGCTCGCGAAGGAGCTCAAGATGGTCATGGTCCTCCCGATCTACGAGGAGGACATGCCCGGCGTCTACTACAACACCGCCGTCGTGGTCGATGCCGACGGCACCGTGCTCGGCAAGTACCGCAAGCACCACATCCCGAACCTCGACCGCTTCTGGGAGAAGTTCTACTTCCGCCCCGGCAACCTCGGCTACCCCGTCTTCGACACCGCCGTCGGCAAGGTCGGCGTGTACATCTGCTACGACCGGCACTTCCCCGAGGGCTGGCGCGAGCTGGGCCTGAACGGCGCAGAGCTCGTGTTCAACCCGAGCGCGACGAAGCCCGGCCTCTCGAACCGCCTGTGGGAGCTCGAGCAGCCCGCCGCGGCGGCCGCGAACCAGTACTTCATCGGTGCGAACAACCGCATCGGCACCGAGAGCGACGAGTTCGGCGACCTCGCCGTGACCTTCTACGGCTCGAGCTACTTCGTCGACCCGCGCGGCAACTACGTCGGCGAGGTCGCGAGCCAGGACGAGACCGAGATCGTCACGCGCGACATCGACCTCGGGCTCATCCGCGAGGTGCGCAACTCGTGGCAGTTCTACCGCGACCGCCGGCCGGACTCCTACGCCGCGACCACCCGCCCGTAAGCCCGCCCGCACCCGAAGGAGCACCATGAGCACCATCCTCATCACGGGCGGAACGGTCGTGAGCGCCACGGGGCGCGGCGCGGCCGACGTCCTCATCGACGGCGAGCGCATCGTCGCCGTGCTCGAGCCCGGCTCGACCCTCCTCGGCCACGACCTGGCCGCATCCGTCGACGACGTCATCGACGCGACCGGCAAGTACGTCATCCCCGGCGGCATCGACGCCCACACCCACATGGAGCTGCCCTTCGGCGGCACCGCCGCGATCGACACCTTCGAGACCGGCACGATCGCCGCCGCGTGGGGCGGCACGACGAGCATCATCGACTTCGCCGTGCAGACGGCGGGCCAGAAGGTCTTCGACGGGCTGAACGCCTGGCACGAGAAGGCCGCGGGCAATTGCGCGATCGACTACGGCTTCCATCAGATCGTGGGCGGAGTCGACGACGACTCGCTGGATGCCCTGCCGAAGCTGATCGACGAGGGCATCACGAGCTACAAGATGTTCATGGCGTACCCCGGCGTCTTCTACGCCGACGACGCCCAGATCCTCCGCGCGATGCAGGTCGCCGCCGAGCACGGGCTCATGACGATGATGCACGCCGAGAACGGCCCAGCGATCGACGTGCTCGTCGCCCAGCTGCTCGCCAAGGGCAAGACCGACCCGTACTACCACGGCGTCGCGCGCGCCTGGCAGATGGAGGAGGAGGCGACGCACCGCGCGATCATGCTCGCGAACCTCACCGGTGCGCCGCTCTACGTCGTGCACGTGAGCGCCAAGCAGGCCGTCGAGCAGCTCGCCGCGGCGCGAGACATCGGGCAGAACGTGTTCGGCGAGACGTGCCCGCAGTACCTGTACCTGTCGCTCGAGGAGCAGCTGGGTGCGGTGAGCGAGAAGTACGGCGCGTTCGAGGGTTCGAAGTGGGTCTGCTCGACGCCGCTGCGCTCGCGCGCGGAGGGCCACCAGGACCACATGTGGCAGTCGCTGCGCACGAACGACATCCAGATGGTCTCGACCGACCACTGCCCGTTCTGCATGAAGGACCAGAAGGAGCTCGGCCTCGGCGACTTCTCGAAGATCCCGAACGGAATCGGCTCGGTCGAGCACCGCATGGACCTCATGTACCAGGGCGTCGTGACCGGTCAGATCACGCTCGAGCGCTGGGTCGAGATCACGAGCACGACGCCCGCGCGCATGTTCGGCCTCTACGGCAGGAAGGGCGTCATCGCCCCCGGCGCCGACGCCGACGTCGTCGTCTACGACCCGAACGGCCACACCTCGATCGGCATGCCCGTCGACGACGAGGGCCGCCCGACGGGCCGCAAGCACCACATGAACATGGACCACGCGGCGTGGGAGGGCTTCGAGATCGACGGGAAGGTCGACACGGTCATCTCGCGCGGCTCGGTCGTCATCCGCGACGACGCCTTCCACGGGCGGGCCGGGCACGGTCAGTACCTGCGCCGCGGCCTCAGCCAGTACCTCGTCTGAGCCTCCGAGACACCGAGAGAAGAGCATCCATGGATTTCGGAGCAGTACTCCAGACCAACCCGCCCGCCAGCCGCACCGTCCGCCTCGCGAAGCTCGCCGAGCAGTACGGCTTCAGCCACGTGTGGACCTTCGACAGCCACATCCTGTGGCAGGAGCCGTACGTCATCTACTCGGCGATCCTCGCTGAGACGCATCGCGTGAAGGTGGGCCCCTTCGTCACGAACCCCGCGACGCGCGACTGGACGGTCACCGCGAGCGTCTTCGCGACGCTCAACGAGATGTACGGCAACCGCACGATCGTCGGCATCGGCCGCGGCGACTCGGCGGTGCGCGTCACGAACGGCAAGCCGACGACGCTCACGGAGCTGCGGGAGGCGATCCACGTCATCCGCGAGCTCGGCAACTCGCGCGCCGTCGACTACCACGGCACGACGCTGCAGCTTCCGTGGAGCCAGGGCAGCGAGCTCGAGGTGTGGGTCGCCGCCTACGGCCCGCTCGCCCTCAAGCTCACGGGCGAGGTGGGCGACGGGTTCATCCTCCAGCTCGCCGACCTCGACATCGCGAAGTGGATGATCGAGACCGTGCGCACCGCCGCCGACAACGCCGGGCGCGACCCGATGTCGATCAAGTTCTGCGTCGCGGCGCCCATGTACGTCGGCACGGACTGGGATCACATGCGCAACCAGACCCGGTGGTTCGGCGGCATGGTCGGCAACCACGTCGCCGACATCGTCGCCAAGCACGGCGAGGGCTCGGAGGTGCCGCGGGCGCTCACCGACTACATCGCCGGGCGCGAGGGCTACGACTACAACACGCACGGCAAGGCGGGCAACGACCACGTCGACTTCGTGCCCGACGAGATCGTCGACCGGTTCTGCGTGCTCGGCTCGGCGCACGACCACATCGAGAAGCTCGAGGCGCTCCGCGACCTCGGGGTCGACCAGTTCGCCGGCTACCTCCAGCACGACAACAAGGAGGAGACGCTGCGCGTGTACGGCGAGACGATCATCCCCGCACTGCGCGGCACGAGGCGGGCCACGGCGTGACCGACGCCGCGATCGCCCTCACGCCGCCGCGCCGGCGCGCGCGCGATCGCGGCGCACGGCTGCGGCTGTGGGGCTACGGGCTGCTCGGCCTGCTGCTGCTCGCGGTCGGCTGGGAGCTCTACAAGGCGATGGGGCCGGCCGACGGCGTCGTCATCGGCGACGCGCGCGTGCTCCCTCGCACGAGCGACCTCGCGATGCCCCACGTGTGGGAGATGGCGACGCGGCTGCTCGAGCCGGTGACGCGCGCCGAGGGTGCGCGGCCGCTGTGGCTCGAGATCGTGCTCGCCGCGGCCCTCACGCTCGGCATCGCCGCGGCGGGCTGGGTCGTCGGCGTCGTCGTCGGCATCGCCCTCGCGCTCATCATGCAGCGCTGGCACCTCGCCGAGTCGGCGATGCTGCCGTGGATCGTGCTGAGCCAGACGGTGCCGCTCATCGCCTTCGCGCCGCTCGTCCGCAGCTGGGGCTCGCGCATCGAGATCGGCGCCTTCGAGTGGCAGGACTGGATGAGCGTCGCGGTCATCGCGAGCTACCTCGCGTTCTTCCCCGTCGCGGTCGGCGCGCTGCGGGGTCTGCAGGCGCCCGACGCGATCCACCTCGAGCTGCTGCGCACGTACTCGGTCGGCTGGTGGGCGACGCTGCGCAGCGTCCGCCTGCCCGCCGCCGTGCCGTACCTGCTGCCGGCGCTGCGGCTCGCCGCGGCGAACGCCGTCGTCGGCGCGATCGTCGCCGAGGTGTCGACGGGCCTCCAGGGCGGCATCGGCCGCCTCATCATCCAGTACGCCGGGCAGGCGAGCGGCGACCCGGCGAAGGCGTGGGCCCCGATCGCGGGCGCCGTCGCCCTCGGCCTCATCGCCGCGGGGTCCGTCGCGATCCTCGGCCTCATCTTCCGGAACTACCGACGCGCGGAGGCGACGCAATGATCCCCACCAGCACCTCGACCCCCCCGAGCGCTGCGACCGCCGTGAGCGCGCGGGGCGTCGACAAGACGTTCTCGACCAAGCAGGGCGAGGTCGTCGCGCTCAGCGGCATCGACCTCGACGTCGCGCCCGGCGAGTTCGTCTCCCTCATCGGCCCCTCCGGCTGCGGCAAGTCGACCCTCCTGCGGCTCATCGCCGATCTCGACTCCCCGAGCGCGGGCACCGTCGAGGTCTTCGGCACGAGCGCGCACCAGGCCCGGATCGACCAGCGGTACGGCATCGCCTTCCAGCAGGCGGGGCTGCTGCCCTGGCGCACCGTCGCGGGCAACATCGCCCTGCCGCTCGAGCTGCACGGCATGGCGCCCGCCGAGCGCACTGCTCGCGTCGACGAGCTCGTCGCGCTCGTGGGCCTCGGCGACTTCGCGCAGAAGTTCCCCGACCAGCTCTCCGGCGGCATGCAGCAGCGCGTCGCGATCGCCCGCGCCCTCGCCGAGAAGCCCGCCCTCCTGCTCATGGACGAGCCCTTCGGCGCCCTCGACGAGATGACCCGCGAGTACATGCAGACCGAGCTGCTGCGCATCGCCGCCGAGACCGGCGCCGCGGTGGTCTTCGTCACCCACTCCATCCCCGAGGCGGTGTACCTGAGCGACCGCGTCGTCGTCATGTCGCCGCGCCCCGGCCGCATCGCCGACATCGTGCCGATGCGCCTCGGCCGCGCCGCCGACCGCGCCGACGACCTGCGTGAGGACGGCGCCTTCTTCGAGATGATCACCGCGGTGCGCGAAGCGCTCCACGGCGCTCCCGTCACCGGGCCGCGCGGGGTCGAGACGCGATGAGCCGCGCCCCGGTCGTCGAGCGCGTGCCGAGCACGGCCGAGCGCCTGCTCGCGCCGGTCATCCTCGGCGTCGTCGTCATCGTGCTGTGGCAGCTGCTCGCCGGGAGCGGCCTCATCGAGGCCTACCTCCTGCCGAGCCCCGCCGCGATCGGCGCGGAGATCGCCGCGTTCCTGCCGTCGATGGCGAGCGCGGCCGGGCTCACGGGTCTCAACGCGCTCATCGGCCTCCTTGCGGGCACGATCGTGGGCATCGTCGCGGCCCTCGTCGCCTCCGCCGCCCGCATCATCGACGGGATGCTCGCGCCGATCGTCGCCGCCCTCGCGGTCGTTCCGATCGTGGCCCTCGCCCCCGTGCTCAACACGGCGTTCGGCGCCGACGCGCAGACCGGCAGGCAGCTCATCGCGGCGCTCGCCGCCTTCGTGCCGGTCTTCATCAACACCGCGCGGGGCCTGCGGCAGACGCGCCCCGTGCACCGCGACCTCATGCGCGCCTACGCCGCGACGCCGTGGCAGGTGATGCGGACCATCACGCTGCGCACCGCCGCGCCCTTCACCTTCACGGGCATCCGTCTCGCGTCGTCGCTCGCCGTGATCTCGGCGCTCGTCGCCGAGTACTTCGGCGGCCCGCGCGGCGGGCTCGGCGGGCTCATCTCGACCTCGGCGGCCTCGAGCGCGTACCCGCGCGCCTGGGCGTACGTCGTCGCCGCGATCGTGCTCGGCCTCGCCTTCTACCTCGTCGCGCTCGCCATCGAGCGCGCCGTCTCGCGCCGAGGCTGACGCGAGGGCACCGCACCCGCTCCACCGACCCGCACCTCCAGACCCCGCACCACACCACCCCGGGAAGCACTGAAAGGACACGACATGATCCACAGCACCCGTCGCCTCGCGACGATCGGCGCGCTCGGCCTGACCGCCGCGCTCGCACTCTCCGCCTGCGCCGCCGACACGGGAGGCACCGACGGCGGCTCCGGCTCCGACGGCGAGCTCACCGAGGTCAAGCTGCAGCTGCAGTGGCTGCCGCAGGGCCAGTTCGCCGGCTACTTCGCCGCGCAGGAGCAGGGCTACTTCGAGGAGGCCGGCCTGGACGTCGAGATCATCCCCTCCGGCGGCGACATCGTGCCGCAGGACGCCCTCGCGAACGGCGACGTCGACTACGCGATCGCCTGGGTGCCGAAGGTGCTCGGCTCGATCGAGGCCGGCGCGAACGTCACCAACATCGCGCAGATCTTCCAGCGCTCGGGCACGCTGCAGGTCGCGTGGGCCGACAGCGGCATCGAGTCGGTCGCCGACTTCGAGGGCAAGAAGATCGGCTCGTGGGGCTTCGGCAACGAGTGGGAGATCTTCGCCGCTATGGCGGAGGAGGGCCTCGACTCCACGACGGTCGAGATCATCACGCAGGACTTCAACATGAACGCCTTCCTCTCCGGCGACATCGATGCGGCCCAGGCGATGACGTACAACGAGTACGCGCAGGTGCTCGAGACGGTGAACCCCGAGACGGGCGAGCTGTACACGCCCGACGACCTGAACGTCATCAGCTACGAGGACACCGTCGGCGCGATGCTCCAGGACGCGATCTGGGCCGACACCGAGCGACTCGAGAGCGACGAGGCGTACCAGGAGACGACGGTCGCCTTCCTCAAGGCCGTCATCAAGGGCTGGGTGTACGCCGCCGAGAACCCGGAGGACGCCGCCCAGATCACGATCGACGCGGGCTCCGGCTGGGGCCCGAGCCACGAGCTGTGGATGGTCAACGAGACCAACAAGCTCATCTGGCCGGCTCCGGACGGCATCGGCTACATCGACGAGGGCGCGTTCGACGACACCGTCGCGGCCGCGCTGAGCGCCGTCAACGAATCGGGTGCGAGCCTGATCACCGAGGAGCCCGGCGACGGCGTCTGGACGAACGAGTACATCGAGCAGGCTCTCGCCGAGCTCGATGAGGAGGGCGTCGACGTCTTCGGCGAGGGCTTCGAGCCCATCGAGGTCGAGCTCATGGAGGGCGGCAACTAGCCCCTGCCGACCGACCTGCGGGGGCGGGATGCCCGAGTCGGGCATCCCGCCCCTTCTTCGCCCCCGGCTCCCAGCCGACAGGCCGCACGATTGCCGCATGACGTTCGACGCCACGCGCGCCGCTGGCAGGGAGCGGCTCGCCGAATTCGTTCCCCGAGCCGGCCGCGCCTACGCCGCCGAGCGCAACACCGACCGAGGCCCGCACGACCGGGCGAACGTCTCGACGCTCTCGCCGTGGGTGCGGCACCGCCTCATCACCGAGCGCGAGGTCGTCGAGGCGGTGCTCGAGCGGCACTCGCTCGACGCGGCGGGGAAGTTCGTGCAGGAGGTCTACTGGCGCACCTACTGGAAGGGCTGGCTCGAGCTGCGGCCGAGCGTGTGGTCGCGGTACGGCGCGGCGATCGCGCCGGCGCTCGAGGGGCTCAGCGCCGCCGACCGCGCGACCTACGACGACGCCGTCGCCGGCCGCACCGGCATCGACGGTTTCGACGACTGGGCGCGCGAGCTCGTCGAGCTCGGCTACCTGCACAATCACGCCCGCATGTGGTTCGCGAGCATCTGGATCTTCACGCTGCGCCTGCCCTGGCAGCTCGGCGCCGACCACTTCCTGCGCCACCTGCTCGACGGCGACCCCGCCTCCAACACGCTCTCGTGGCGCTGGGTGGCCGGGCTGCAGACCGTCGGCAAGACGTACCTCGCGACGACGCAGAACATCGACGTCGCGACGGAGGGCCGCTTCCGGCCGACCGGGCTCACGGCGGAGGCTCCCGCCGTGAGCGAGGACGCGCCCGTGCCGCCTCCCGCCGCGCCGCCCGGCGCCGTCGCCCCGCCGCGCGGGCGTGTCGCGCTCCTGCTGCACGAGGACGACCTGCACGCCGAGAGCCTCGCCGCGCAGCTCGGGACGGCCGGTGCCGAGGTCGTCGCCGTCGCGAGCCCGGTGGCGGGGGAGGAGCGCTCCCCGGTCGGGGCGCGCGGCCCGCTCGTGGCCGAGTTCACCGCGCACGCGCTCGCCGATGGCCGCGATCGCGCGGCGACCGCGTTCGGAGCGCCGGCGGTCGCGCTCGACGGGATGCGGGCATCCGCCCTCATCGAGTGGGCGCGCGCCCACGGCGCCACGGCCATCGTGACGCCCTATGCGCCCGTCGGCCCCGCCCGCGCGCGGCTCGACGCGGCCGCCGCGGAGCTCGCCGCCGAGGGGCTGAGCCTCACGATGCTGCTGCGCGAGTGGGACGCCACGGCGTGGCCGCACGCGACGCGCGGGTTCTTCCCGTTCCGCGAGCGGATCCCTGCGCTCCTGCGCACTCAGCGAATCGGCCGGGACGGACGATAATGAGCACCATCCCGTCCCTCCGACTCAAGGACCGATAGCGATGACCGACATTCTGAACCGGTCGCACACCACCCAGCCCGACCTCGACCCGGCCGACGGCGCCCGCGCCCTCGAGCTCGATCGCCAGTACGTCTTCCACTCGTGGAGCGCGCAGGGCGCCCTCGCCCCGTTCGTCATCGCGGGCGCGGCGGGCAGCGAGGTCTGGACGTACGACGGCGAGCGCTACCTCGACTTCTCGAGCCAGCTCGTCAACACCAACATCGGCCACTCGCACCCGAAGGTCGTCGCGGCGATCCAGCAGCAGGCCGCCGAGCTCGCGACCGTCGCCCCCGCCCACGCCAATCTGGCGCGCGGCGAGGCGGCCAAGCGCATCGTCGAGAAGGCCGGCCCCGGCTTCGCGAAGGTCTTCTTCACCAACGGCGGCGCCGACGCGATCGAGAACGCCATCCGCATGGCGCGCCTGACGACGCGCAAGCACAAGGTCATCTCGACCTTCCGCAGCTACCACGGCAACACGGGCGCCGCGATCGCCGCGACGGGCGACTGGCGCCGCATGCCCAACGAGTACGCGTGGGGCCACCTGCGCGTGTTCGGGCCGTTCCTGTACCGCAGCGAGTTCCACTCCACGACCGAGGCCGAGGAGTGCGAGCGCGCCCTCCAGCACCTCGAGCGCACCATCCAGGCCGAGGGGCCCGACACGATCGCCGCGATCGTGCTCGAATCGGTGCCCGGCACCGCCGGCATCTTCTCTCCGCCCGCCGGCTACCTCGCGGGCGTGCGCGCGATCTGCGACCGCTACGGCATCGTCTGGATCGCCGACGAGGTCATGGCCGGCTTCGGCCGCACGGGCGAGTGGTTCGCCTGGCAGGGCGAGGCCGTCAACCCCGAGGGCGTCGTGCCCGACCTCATCGCCTTCGCGAAGGGCGTGAACTCCGGCTACGTGCCCGTCGGCGGCGTCGTCATCTCGCCCGACATCGCCGCGGCGTTCGACGAGCGCGTCTTCCCCGGCGGCCTCACCTACTCGGGCCACCCGCTCGCGATGGCCTCGATCGTCGCCTCGATCGACGCGATGACCGACGAGGGCATCGTCGAGAACGCGAAGATGATCGGCGAGAAGCACCTCGGCCCGGGCCTGCGGGCGCTCGCCGAGAAGCACGACATGATCGGCGAGGTGCGCGGCCTCGGCGTCTTCTGGGCGCTCGACCTCGTCACCGACCGCGCGACGCGGGAGCCCGTCGCCGCGAGCGTCATCGGGAAGCTGAAGGCGGAGCTCATGAAGCGGCACGTGCTGCCGTTCGCGGCCGACAACCGCATCCACGTCGTGCCGCCGTGCATCGTCACGCCGGAGGAGGTCGAGCGCGCGCTCGTCGCCTACGACGAGGCCTTCGCGGCCGTCGCCGCGGGCTGAGAGCCGGCGCGCGCACCGCGCGAGGCGCCCGCATCGACGGCGGGCGGGCATCCCGAATCGGATGCCCGCCCGCCGTCGTGCGAGAATGGAGCGTTATGCCTACCTCCCCCTACCGCGTCGACGTGCGCGACCTCATGCACCGCGCCGGCGAGATGCGCGAGAAGTCGCTCGCCTTCGACGTGCCCGAGCAGCTCGGCGCCTCGGTCGTCACGGTTCCGCAGGGGACGCCCATCGAGATCGACCTGCGACTCGAGGGCCTGCACGAGGGGATCTTGGTCTCGGCGACGGTCACGACGACCGCCGTTGGCGAGTGCGTGCGCTGCCTCGACCGTGTCGAGCTGCCGCTCGAAGTCGAATTCCAGGAGGTTTTCGCGTATTCTCCTGACGACGCCTTCGACTACACGGTTCACGACAACCACGTGGATTGTGAACCTGTTGTTCGGGATGCGGTAGTGCTGTCGCTGCCGTTCCAGCCGGTGTGCCGACCTGATTGCCCCGGTCTCGACCCCGAGACCGGCGAGCGCCTGGCCGACCACCCGGAGCGGACGCCGCGCGAGATCATCGATCCGCGCTGGGCCGCTCTGCAGGGCTTTGCCGCAGAGACCACTGACAGCACCGACCAGAGCACGAACTGACGGAAGACTCCGGCGCCTCCGCGCGCTGACACGAGAGAGAGAAGAGATCATGGCTGTTCCCAAGCGGAAGAAGTCGCGCGCCAACACCCACGCGCGCCGCTCGCAGTGGAAGGCGGAGGTTCCCACCCTCGTCAAGACCATCGAGAACGGCAAGGTCGTCTACAGCCTTCCGCACCGCGCCCGCGTGGTCGAGGACTCGGCGGGCACCCCGCTGTTCCTCGAGTACAAGGGCCGCAAGGTCGCCGACGTCTAACGTGTCCGGCGCCGCGTCCTCTCCGCAGAGACGCACGCCTGCGCGCGCCCGCGAGAGCGCTCCCGATCGCTCGGAGCTCACGCGGGCGCTCGGCGTATCCGTCGACCCCGAGCTGCTCGAGGTCGCGCTGACCCACCGCTCGTGGGCGTACGAGAACAACGCTCCTCGCACCAACGAGCGGCTGGAGTTCCTGGGCGACGCCATCCTCGGGCAGGCCGTGACGGTCATGCTGTACTCGCGCTACCCCGACCTCGACGAGGGCGATCTGGCCAAGCGCCGCGCCTCGCTCGTGTCGGCGGTCGCACTCTCGGAGGTCGCCCGCTCGATCGGTCTCGGCGATCATGTGAAGCTCGGCAAGGGCGAGGAGCTCACGGGCGGCCGCGACAAGTCGTCCATCCTCGCCGACACGCTCGAGGCGCTCATCGGCGCGACATTCCTCGACCTCGGCGACGACGCCGCGACCGACCTGGTGCTGCGCCTCGTCGCCCCGCTCGTCGCCGACCCGACGCGCTTCGGTGCGGCGATGGACCCGAAGACCTCTCTCCAGGAGCTCGCCGCGCACCTCGGCCACGGCCTGCCCGTCTACGAGCTCACCGACACCGGCCCCGACCACTCGAAGCGGTTCACCGCGACGGTGCTGCTCTCGGGCGAGCCGATCGCGTCGGGCGAGGGCACGAGCAAGAAGCAGGCCGAGATGGCCGCCGCGCTCACCGCCTGGACGACGCTGCAGGGCCGCCCCTCGGCCTGATGCCCGAGCTCCCCGAAGTCGAGGTCGTGCGCCACGGCCTCGCCCCCGCCATCACGGGCGCGACGATCACCTCGGTGCGCGTGCTCGACGAGCGCTCGCTGCGCCGGCACGACGGCCCCGCCGAGGACTTCATCGATCGCCTCACGGGCGCGCGCATCGACTCGGCCGTGCGCCGCGGCAAATTCCTGTGGATGCCCGTGGCGGTCGGCGACGCCGCCCCCGCCGGCGGGACGGGAGCGTTCGGCGACCCCATCGAAGCGGTCGTCGTCCACCTCGGCATGAGCGGCCAGGTCCTGCTGCGGAGCGTCGATGAGGAGGTCGCCCCGCTCACGCGCATCGTGCTCGGCGTCGCGCATCCCCATCACGGAGACCTGCGCGTGGACTTCGTCGACCAGCGCATCTTCGGCTCGATGGCGCTCGACGCGCTCGCCCGCACCCCCGACGGCGCGCCCGGCGGATACGGCAGCACCCTGCCGCTCGTGCCGGGGCAGGTGGCGCACATCGCGCGCGACCCGCTCGACCCGGCGTTCGACGATGCGCGGTTCCTCGCCGCGCTGCGCTCCCGTCGGACGGGCATCAAGCGCGCCCTGCTCGACCAGGGGCTCATCAGCGGCATCGGCAACATCTACGCGGACGAGTCGCTGTGGGCCGCGCGCCTTCACTACGACCAGCCGACCTGGTCGATCTCGACGAGGAAGGCGCGCGAGCTGCTGGGCGAGGTGCGTGCCGTGCTGCGCCGCGCGCTCGAGGAGGGCGGCACGAGCTTCGATGCGCAGTACGTCAACGTCAACGGCGCCTCGGGGTACTTCAGCCACTCGCTGCGCGCCTACGGGCAGCACGGCACGCCGTGCTCGCGCTGCGGGCGGATGCTCGTGCGCGAGCAGTTCATGAACCGCGGGTCGCACTACTGCCCCCGCTGCCAGCGCCTGCGCGCGGTGCGCGGCGCGGCCTGAGCCGGGGTGGCGGTTCGGCCCGAGCCGCGCATTCCCTCTTCGCGCTGCCACCCTCTCGACCTATCGATCAGTCGTTGACGGGCGCGCCGGCCTTGGCCGCAATGAGTGACCGATAGACGGTGGTGAGGACCACCGGCACCGCGCACGACCGGCGCTACCGAGGTCGGCGGGCGCGGCCTCGGTCAGTGCGCGACGAGCACGGTCGCGATCGCGTCGGCGGCGCGCTGCGGGGCGCGGGCGGCGCGCTGCGGGGCGCGGGCGGCGGGGATGCCCGTCCCGAGCCGCGCGGCTCCGGCGCGGTACCCGGGCTCGCCGAGCGCGCGCCCGGCGGCCGAGGCGATCCGCGCGGACGACGCGCGCTTCGGCAGGGCCGGGCCGGCCCCGGCATCCTGCACCGCTCGCGCGACCATCGGCTGGTCGATCATCGGGTGCAGGGGCAGCATCACGAGGGGCAGCCCGTGCGCGAGGGCCGCGGTCGTCGTGCCGTACCCGCCGTGCCCGATCACGAGAGCGCTGCGGCGCATGGCCTCGGCGTGGGGGAGGACGCGGTGCACCTCGGCTCCCGCGGGGAGGCGCAGGTATGCGGGGTCGATCGCCGGACCTGTCGTGACGATGACCGGGCGGTCGAGCGCGGCGGCGCCGTCGAGGGCGCATTGCAGGACGATGCGCCGGCCGGTCAGGTTGTTGGTGCTCAGACTCGGGAGGATCGCCTCGCCGGTGGCGGGCCGCGACTCCTTTGGCGCGACCTGGTAGCCGTTGTGAAGGTCCGGTCCGCCCCGGTGGCGGCTAGACCTGCCGCAGGTCCTTCCGCCACGCGCCCTCGTAGATGAACGGCCGGAACCCGAGCGCCTCGTTGACGTCGAGCATGTGCCGGTTCTCCTCGGCGTTGTAGGTCGTGATCGACCGGCGCTCGGGGTGGTGCTCCTGCAGCAGGCGAAGGTTCTCGGCCTTGAGCAGAAGCCCGAGCCGGTGACCGCGGTGCTCGCGCAGGACGAGCGTGTCCTCCTGCCAGGGCGCGCGGTCCTGCTCGGCGGGGACGGCGATCTCGGTGAACCCGACGAGGGCTCCCGACGGGACGTGCTCGACCGCGGTCGTGAGCGCGATCCGCACGCCCGCGTTCGACTCCTCGTCGGTCAGGAGGCGCTCGATCGTCCACTCGTCCTCGGGCTCCTCGAGGCCCGCGCTCGGTGCGTCGGTGCTCATGCGGGTCAGGAGGTGCACGATGCCCTCGCGCCACTGCGGCGGGGTGCGGTCGACCCACGAGTGGAGGAGGTACTGCGCCGCCGGCGCCGACGCGCGAGCGCGAGCCGTGGCGGCAGCCAGGAGCTCGCGGTCGACGGGCAGCGGCAGGCGCGAGCCGCGCACGACCTGCTCGAGCGTGTAGCCGAGGTCGCGCAGCAGCCGCACCTCGGGGCTGCCGGCGGGGACGGAGCCGAACCCGGTGGGGGCATCCACCCGCTCGATGTCGGCCGAGCCGCCCGCCGCACCGCCCGCCTGCCCGCCCCCCACGGGCTCGGGCGAGGGCGCGTACACGATGAACTTCGAGCGCCCCTCGGCCCGCGCCGCCTCCTCGAGCGCGAGGCTCAGCGCGCGCCCGATGCCGCGCCTGCGGAAGTCGGGGTGCACCTCGGCGATCATCCACGCCGTCTCGGTCTCGTCGACGCGCCGCTCGCACACCCCGCGCGCGACGATGCGCCCGTCGACGCGCGCGACGAGCAGGGTCTTCGGCTCGTGGGGGTCGAGCCAGCCGGGCAGGAGCAGCTCGGCGCTCGCCGCGACGTCGTCCGTGCCGGCATCGTGGACGCGCACCGCGTTGCGGACGTCGACGCTCGCGCGGAAGTCCTCCGCCCCGGGGGCGTCGAGGCTCGTGGGGATGCTCAACTGCTCGATCGTGAACGTCGTCATCGTGCGCCTCCTGAACCGTCGGCCAGCCCGCCAGGCTACAGCGCACCGAGCCGCTACGGTAGGGGACGATCGCCACCCCACCCCCGAGACGGAGCGCCGCGTGCACCTGAAGAGCCTGACTCTCAAGGGCTTCAAGTCGTTCGCGCAGCCGACCACGTTCCAGTTCGAGACGGGCGTCACGTGCGTCGTCGGGCCGAACGGCTCGGGCAAGTCGAACGTCGTCGACGCGCTCGCCTGGGTCATGGGCGAGCAGGGCGCGAAGACCCTCCGCGGCGGCACGATGAGCGACGTCATCTTCGCCGGCACCGCGACGCGCGGGCCGCTCGGTCGCGCCGAGGTGCAGCTGACGATCGACAACTCCGACGGGATGCTCCCGATCGAGTACACGGAGGTCACGATCTCCCGCACGCTGTTCCGCAACGGCGGCAGCGAGTACGCGATCAACGGGCAGTCGTGCCGGCTCCTCGACGTGCAGGAGCTCCTGAGCGACTCGGGTCTCGGCCGCGAGATGCACGTCATCGTCGGCCAGGGCCAGCTCGACGCCGTGCTGCACGCGAGCCCGGAGGAGCGCCGCGGCTTCATCGAGGAGGCCGCGGGCATTCTCAAGCACCGTCGCCGCAAGGAGAAGACGGTCCGCAAGCTCGAGGCGATGCAGTCGAACCTCACGCGCCTCAACGACCTCGCGGGCGAGATCCGCCGGCAGCTGACCCCGCTCGGCCGCCAGGCCGAGATCGCGCGCGAGGCGCAGACGATCGCCGCGATCGTGCGGGATGCCCGGGCGCGCCTCCTCGCGGACGAGGTCGTCGCCCTGCGCGCCTCGCTCGCCGATCACCAGCGCTCCGAGAGCGAGCGCACGAGCGAGCGCATCGTCGTGCAGGAGCAGCTCGATCAGGCGCGCATCCGCGTCTCGCGCATCGAGAGCCAGATGGTCGGCGACGCCGTCGACGGCGCGCGCCGCACCTCGTTCGCGCTCGAGCAGGTCCAGGAGCGCGTGCGCTCGCTCAGCTCGCTCGCGCAGCAGAAGCTCACGCTCCTCAGCCAGCAGTCCGAGCTCCCCGGAATGCAGTCGACCGTCACGCAGGCGATGGTCGACGAGGCGCTCGCCGAGGCGGAGGCCCTGCAGTCGGGCGTCGCCGACGCCGAGCGCGCGGTCGGCGAGGCTGCGGCCCGCACCGCTACCGCTCGCGCCGCCCTCGACTCGCTCGACGAGGAGATCGCGGCGCAATCGGCGCTCGTCTCGCAGCACGACCTCGAGCTCGCCGGGCTCGCGAGCCGCGTCGACGTCGCGCGCTCGACCCTCGCGGCGGCGCGCGGCGAGCTGCTGCGCCAGGAGAACTCGCTCGAGGCCGCGCGCTCTCGGCAGGAGTCGTCGCGCGCCGAGCTCGCGGCCCTCCCCGCGCTCGAGGACGACGCCGACGCCGACGCCGAGCTCGACGCCGCCCTCACCTCCGCCGACGCGCGCGTCGCGTCGCTGTCGTCGACGATCGACTCCGAACGGGATGCCCTGCACGCGCTCGAGCGCGAGCGCGACGCCCTCGCCGCTCGCGTGAGCGCCCTCTCGCAGGCGATCGACTCCGGCGAAGGCGCGAGCGGCCTCATCGGCTCGGCCGGCGTGCGCGGACTCGTCGCCGACCACCTGCAGGTCAAGCCGGGCTTCGAGGCCGCGATCGCCGCCGCTCTCGGCACGCTCGCCGAGGCCGTCCTCGTCGACGACCTCGACGCCGGTCTCGCGGCGCTCGAGCGCGCGCGCGACGCCGAGGCGGGGCGCGTCGAGGTCGTGCTCGCCGAGCTGCGCACCGCATCCGCGCCCACGACGGGCCTGCGCTCGACGGGCGGCCTGACTCCCGCGATCGACGTCGTCACCGCCCCGCCCGGCGTCGCCGACCTGCTCTCGCGCACCCTCATCGCCGACGACCTCGCCGCCGCGCGCGCCGCGTGGCCCGCGATCGAGCGCCTCGGCGCCGTGACCGACGCCGTCAACGTGGTCACGCGCGAGGGCGATGTGCTCACGCGCTCCGTCCTCCGCGGCGGGTCCGGCGCGGGCCGCAGCCGCCTCGAGCTCGCCGCCGAGCGCGACGCCGCGGCCGAGCGCCTCGCCGACGTCTCGACCGGCATCGAGCGCGCCCGCTTCACCCTCGACGAGTCGCGCACCGCCCTCGCCGACGCCCGCCGCGTCGCGACCGAGGCGCTCGCCGCCGTCCGCGACCAGGATGCCCAGCGCGCCGCCCGCAGCGAGCAGGTCTCCCGCGCCCGCGCCCAGGCCGAGGCTGCCGAGGCCGAGGCTGCGCGCCTCGCCGCCTCGCTCGAGAAGGCGCAGGAGGTCGTCCGCGAGGCCGAGTCCGGAGTCTCCCGCGCCGAGAGCGCCCACGCCGACTTCGCCGCCCGCCCGCGCCCCATGCTCGACGCGAGCGCCCGCGACGGGCTCGTCGGCGAGCTCGAGTCCGCGCGCGCGACCGAGATGGAGCGCCGCATCGAGCTCGAGACCGCGCGCGAGCGCGTCCGCGCCGAGCGCGACAAAGCCGTGCAGCTCGAGCGCCGCCGCGAGGCCGAGCGCGCCGCCGCCGAGGAGGCCGCGCGCCGCGCCGTCCTCCGCCAGAAGCAGGTCGAGCGCGCCGCGCGCGTCGCCGAGTCAGTGCCCGCGGTGCTCGCCGCCGTCGACCGCGCCGTCGCCGAGGCCCGCGTGGAGCTGCACCGCGCCGAGTCCGAGCGCCAGCAGCAGAACGAGGAGCTCGGCGAGCTGCGCCGCACCGAGTCGGCGCTGCGCGAGCGCCTGCACGCGATCACCGAGAACGTGCACGGGCTCGAGCTGCAGATCTACGAGAAGAAGCTGCACCTCTCGCAGCTGCTCGAGCGCGCGGGCGATGAGCTCGGTCTCGTCGAGGACGTCCTCGTCGCCGAGTACGGGCCCGCCGTGCCGGTTCCCGACGACGACGCCCTGACCGCCGCGGCGCGCGCGGTCGCCGACGCCGTCGCCGCCGAGGCGGCCTCGCGCGTCAACCCCGACCCGGATGCCCCGCTCTTCGACCCCACGACCGACGAGGAGTCGGCCCGCGTCGCCGAGCTCGTCGCCGAGGGTCGCGCGCACCCGCTCGCCGCGCCCGCTGCCGATGCCGACGAGCCGGGGGCCCCCGCGGGCCGCCCGTTCGATCGGGCCGAGCAGCAGGCGCGCCTCGCGCGGGCCGAGCGCAAGCTCAGCCAGCTCGGCCGCGTGAACCCGCTCGCCCTCGAGGAATTCGCCGCGCTCGAGCAGCGCCACAAGTTCCTCAGCGAGCAGCTCACCGACCTCGCCAACACACGACGCGATCTGCTCGCGATCATCGACGAGCTCGACGAGACGATGCAGCACATCTTCGCCGCGGCCTTCGCCGACACGAAGGACGCCTTCGACCGGGTCTTCCCGATCCTCTTCCCGGGCGGCACGGGCCAGCTGCTGCTGACCGACCCCGAGAGCATGCTCACCACCGGCATCGAGGTCACGGTGAAGCCGGCGGGCAAGAAGATCGAGCGGCTGAGCCTGCTGAGCGGCGGCGAGCGGTCGCTCGCGGCCGTCGCGCTGCTCATCGCGATCTTCAAGGCGCGCCCGAGCCCGTTCTACATCATGGACGAGGTCGAGGCGGCGCTCGACGACGCCAACCTCGGCCGCCTGCTGACGATCTTCCGCGACCTGCGCGAGACCAGCCAGCTCATCATCATCACGCACCAGAAGCGCACGATGGAGATCGCCGACGCCCTCTACGGCGTCAGCATGCGGCAGGACGGCGTGAGCGCCGTCGTCGGCCAGCGCGTGCAGGCCCCCGACCTCGAGGCTACAGCGAGCTGAGGCGGCTCATCACCCGGCGGTGAGCCACTGCGCGAGCATGACGATGATGCCGCTCGGCCCGCGCACGTAGGTGAGCGTGACGGCCCCCTGGTAGTCGGCGACCCCGCGGAGCGGGTAGCAGCCGTGCCGGGCCGCGATCTCGAGCGCGGCGTCGAGATCGTCGACCGAGAACGCGACGCGGTGCATCCCGATCTCGTTGGGCAGCGTCGGCTCGGTCTCGATCGCCTCGGGGTGGATGTACTCGAAGAGCTCGAGCTGCCCCGAGCCGTCCGGAGTCTGCAGCAGGGCGATGCGGGCGTGGTTGCCGTCGAGCCCGACGGCCGTGTCGGCCCACTCGCCGCTGATCTCGTCGCGCCCGGAGACGGTCAGCCCCAGGTCGGTGAAGAAGGCGATCGCGGCGTCGATGTCACGGACGGCGATGCCGACGTTCTCGAATGTGATGGACATGGTCGGATGCTAGACCTCGCGCCGGTCCTCAGCGAACGACGGTCGGCAGCACGGGCTCGCCGCGGCCCAGCCGGAAGGCCTCGAGCGGCAGCTCGGCGATCGCGGCCGCGTGGTGCATCCGCGCCCGGCGCACGCCCTCGGCGCCGATCCAGCGCTCGTCGGCCTCACCGCCGAGCAGCAGGGGGACGGTGAGCGGGCGCACGGTGCCGCCGTGGCTCCCCTCCGTCACTGCGGAGGCGTCCTCATCGGGCACGCCGTCGCGGTCGTCGTCGACGAGGATGTGCTCGGCGATCGCGCGCCCGTCGTGCAGGAGCCGCTCGCCCCGCTTGGCCCCGCCGAGCGACACCTTGTCCGGGCTCCTCTTCGCCACGGGCATCCACGTCTCGGAGGCGTCGGCGCGATGCGCGACGAGCTTGTAGACGAAGCCGGCCGCGGGGGAGCCGGAGCCGGTGACGACGGAGGTGCCGACCCCGAAGCTGTCGACGGGCGCCCCGCGGAGGGCCGCGATCGTGTGCTCGTCGAGGTCGTTGGTGACGGTGATGCGCGTGCCGGTCGCGCCGAGGGAGTCGAGCTGCGCGCGCACCTCGCGCACGAGGGCGGGCAGGTCGCCGGAGTCGAGGCGCACCGCGCCGAGCTGCGGGCCGGCGACGCGGACGGCCGTCTCGACGCCCGCCCGCACGTCGTACGTGTCGACGAGCAGGGTCGTCCCGGCGCCGAGGGCCTCGACCTGGGCGCGGAAGGCGGCTTCCTCGGTGTCGTGAAGCAGCGTGAACGAGTGCGCGGCCGTGCCCATCGTCGGGATTCCCCAGCGTCGCCCGGCCTCGAGGTTCGAGGTCGCGCTGAAGCCGGCGATGTAGGCGGCGCGGGCGGCGGCGACGGCGGCCTCCTCGCCCGTGCGGCGGGATCCCATCTCGGCGAGGGGGCGCCCGTCGGCGGCGGCGACCATGCGGGCGGCGGCCGTCGCGACCGCGGTGTCGTGGTTCAGGATGCTCAGCACGACCGTCTCGAGCACGACCGCCTCGGCGAAGGTCCCGGTGACCGTCAGCAGCGGCGAGTTCGGGAAGTACAGCTCGCCCTCCCGGTAGCCGTGCACGCTGCCCGTGAAGCGGTAGTCGGCGAGGTACCGCAGCGTCGTCTCGTCGACGACGCGTTTGTCGCTCAGCCAGTCGAGCTCGGCCGTGCCGAAGCGGAAGTCGGCGATCGCCTCGAGCACGCGCCCCGTGCCGACGACGACGCCGAAGCGCCGGCCGCCGGGAAGCCGCCGCCCGAAGACCTCGAACACGCACGGCCGATGCGCGCGGCCCGAGCGCAGCGCGGCCTCGATCATCGTCAGCTCGTAGCGGTCGGTGAGCAGCGCTGTCGTCACCCGCTCAGCCTAGGCCTCTAGGTTTCGACCGTGACTGCCCCTACCCGCTGGCTAACCGCCGAGCAGCTCGGCCCGCACTTCGACGACGGCGGGCGCATCATCCTCATCGAGAACCACGACGTCTTCCGTCGTCGGCCGACGCACCGGCTCAAGGCGCACCTCTACTTGAGCGCGCTGCGGCATCGCGCGCGCGAGCTTGGGCTTCGGGGCGAGCTCGTCGAGGCGCCGTCGTACGCCGCCGCGCTGCGCGAGCGCGGGCTCACGGGCGAGCGGCTCGAAGTGGTCGGGGCGACCTCGTGGGCGCAGGCCCGGCTCGTCGAGCGGCTCGGGGCGAGCATCCTGCCCGATCGCGGCTTCGTGACCGATCGCGCGACGTTCGCGGCGTGGGCGGAGGGGAGGAAGCCCACCCAGCTGCTCATGGACCGCTTCTACCGCGAGGTCAGAGAACGCACCGGCATCCTCATGGAGGGCGGCGAGCCCGTCGGCGGGCAGTTCAGCTTCGACCACGACAACCGCGAGCGCCCGCCGAAAGGCGCTGTGTCGCTCGGGCTGCCCGACCCGTGGCGGCCCGTCGAGGACGACATCGATGCGAGCGTGCGCGAGACGCTGGATCGGCTCGAGGCCGACGGCGTGCGGTTTCTGGGGGCGGATGCTCCGCGCGCGTTCGCGGCGACGCGCGACGAGGCCCTCGCCGCCCTCGATGACGTCATCGGCACGAGGCTGACCGACTTCGGCCCGTTCGAGGACGCCTCGCTGCAGGGCGACGACACCATGGCCCACAGCCGCTTGAGCGTGCCGCTCAACCTGGGGCTGCTGCACCCGCTCGAGATCGTCGACCGCGTCGTGGCGGAGCACGCCGCGGGGAATGCCCCGCTCAACAGCGTCGAGGGGCTGGTGCGGCAGCTCATCGGTTGGCGCGACTGGGTGTGGCACCTGTACTGGCACCTGGGGCCCGACTACGTCGAGCGCAGCAACTTCCTCGGTGCGACGACGCCGCTGCCGGCCGAGTGGTGGGAGCTCGACGGTGCGGGGGTGCAGGCCCGCTGCCTGAGCCACGTGCTCGACGGCGTCGGCCGCACGGGCTACGCGCACCACATCCAGCGGCTCATGGTGCTCGGCAACTTCGCGCTGCAGCGCGGGTACGACCCGGCCGAGCTGACGGCGTGGTTCCAGGGCGCGTTCGTCGACGGCACGCCGTGGGTCATGCCCGCGAACGTCGTCGGCATGAGCCAGTTCGCCGACGGCGGGATGGTCGCGACGAAGCCTTATGCGAGCGGCGGGGCGTACATCGACCGCATGAGCGACTTCTGCGGGTCGTGCCGGTTCTCGCCCTCGAAGCGGCTGGGGGAGGATGCGTGCCCGTTCACCGCCGGGTACTGGGCGTTCCTCGACCGGGTCGAGCCGCGCATCCGTGGCAATCATCGCATGGCGCAGCCGCTCGCGGGGCTGCGCCGCCTCGCCGACCGCGAGGAGGTCGTCGCGCAGGAGCGCACCCGCACGACGTACTGAGCCGCACGCCGTCATGGCGCGGAGGACGAGAGGAAGTGGGTGCGAGTTCTCGCAGTGTGCCATCCGCGGCACGTGCCGCGAGCGGCGTCTCCGTGCCGTCAGCGGCACATTCGCGAAGCGCGTCCACGACGCCCCGCCGGGACAACCGCGCCCCCCTCTAGACTCTCGGGGTGAGCAGCGCGCCGATCGGAGTCTTCGATTCCGGCGTCGGCGGCCTCACCGTCGCCCGCGCGATCATCGACCAGCTGCCGCACGAGCAGCTGCTCTACCTCGGCGACACGGCGAACGGCCCCTACGGCCCGCGCCCGATCGCCGAGGTGCGCGAGCACGCGCTCGCGGTGCTCGACGAGCTCGTCGATCAGGGCGTGAAGGCGCTCGTGATCGCGTGCAACACGGCGAGCGCGGCGATGTTCCGCGACGCGCGCGAGCGGTTCGAGCAGGGTCACGGCATCCCCGTCATCGAGGTCATCCAGCCGGCCGTGCGCCAGGCGGTGCGCCGCACGCGCACGAAGCGCATCGGCGTCATCGGCACCGAGGGCACGATCCGCTCGGGCGCCTACACCGACGCCTTCGTCGCCGACCCCGAGCTCGTCATCACGACCGCGGCCGCCCCGCGCTTCGTCGAGTTCGTCGAGGCCGGCATCACGACGGGCCCCGAGCTCATGGCCGTCGCCGCCGAGTACCTCGCCCCGCTGCGCGAGGCCGAGATCGACACGCTCGTGCTCGGCTGCACGCACTACCCGCTGCTCGCCGGGGCGATCCAGTACGTCGTCGGCCCCGAGGTCTCGCTCGTCTCGAGCGCCGAGGAGACCGCCTACGACGTCTACCGCCGCCTCGTCGAGCACGACCTGCTGTCGCAGGCGACGGATGCCCCGCGCCACGTCTTCGAGGCGACCGGCCCCGACACGCAGCGGTTCCGGCAGCTCGCCGCCCGCTTCCTCGGCCCGGAGGTCTCGCGCGTCGAGACCTTCGCGACCGGCACGATCCCCCTCCCGAAAGGCACCCCATGACCACGATCGCCGAATCCACGGGCCTCGGCTCGAGCAAGCGCGCCGACGGCCGCGCCGCCGACGAGCTGCGCCCCGTCACGATCGAGCGCGGCTGGAGCGCCCAGGCCGAGGGCAGCGCGCTCATCACGTTCGGCGGCACGAAGGTGCTGTGCACGGCGAGCTTCACCAACGGCGTGCCGCGCTGGCTCACCGGCAAGGGCAAGGGGTGGGTCACCGCCGAGTACGGCATGCTGCCGCGCTCGACGAACAGCCGCATGGACCGCGAGAGCGTCAAGGGCAAGGTGGGCGGCCGCACGCACGAGATCTCGCGCCTCATCGGCCGCAGCCTGCGCGCCGTCGTCGACACGAAGGCGCTCGGCGAGAACACGATCGTCATCGACTGCGACGTGCTGCAGGCCGACGGCGGCACCCGCACGGCCGCGATCACGGGCGCCTACGTCGCGCTCGCCGATGCGATCGAGTGGGGCCGCGCGCAGGGCTTCATCGGCAGGAAGGCCGTCGCCCTCAAGGACTCGGTCGCGGCGATCAGCGTCGGCATCATCGACGGCGTCCCGCTCCTCGACCTGCCCTACGTCGAGGACGTCCGCGCCGAGACCGACATGAACGTCGTCGTGACGGGCTCGGGGAAGTTCGTCGAGGTGCAGGGCACGGCCGAGGGCGCGCCCTTCGACCGCGCCGAGCTCGACGCGCTGCTCGACCTCGCGCTCGGCGGCTGCCGCACGCTCGCCGAGCACCAGCGAGAGGCGCTCGGGCTGTGAGCACGATGCGGGTCGTCGTCGCGACGCACAACGCGCACAAGGTGCAGGAGCTCCAGCGCATCCTCGGCGCCCAGGTGCCCGACCTCGAGCTTCTCGCCTACGACGGTCCCGCGCCCGAGGAGGACGGCGACTCGTTCGCCGCTAACGCTCTCATCAAGGCCAGGGCCGCGGCCGCGCACACGGGGCTCCCCGCGATCGCGGACGACTCCGGGATCTCGGTGGATGCCCTCGGCGGCGCCCCGGGCATCCACTCGGCCTACTACTCGGGGCAGCGCGATGACGCGGCCAACGTGCGCCACCTGCTGAGCGAGCTCGCCGCCCTCGGGGCCGACGCCGATCGCACGGCGCAGTTCACGTGCGCCGCGGCGCTCGTCGACCCGACCGAGACGGTCGACGGGGCTCCGTTCGAGGCCGTCGAGCTCGGCATCTGGCCCGGCCTCGTCGCCGCCGAGGCCGCCGGCGGGGGAGGGTTCGGCTACGACCCGATCTTCGTGCCCGACGGCCTGACGGTCACGAGCGCGGAGATCACGGCCGACGAGAAGAACGCGATCAGCCACCGCGCGCTCGCCTTCGCGGCGCTCGCCGCGGTGCTGCGCGAGCGCGCCGCTCGCTAGCCCGCCCGCGCCGACGCGCTCGCCTACGCTGGGAGGCATGGTCGAATCGGGGGTGCGCGCGGCGCTCAGCGGCGCCGCCTCCACGGCCGCCGACGACTACCTCAAGACGATCTACTCGCACACCGAGTGGCAGCCCGAGCCGATCACGCCGAGCCAGCTCGCCATGCGCCTCGGCCTCGCCCCGTCGAGCGTCACCGAGATGGTGAAGAAGCTCGCCGCCGCCGGTCTCGTCGACCACCGCCCGTACTCGGCGATCTCGCTCACGGCCGACGGCGAGCGGCGCGCCCTCGCGATGCTCCGCCGGCACCGGCTCATCGAGACCTGGCTCGTGCGCGTGCACGGCTACGGCTGGGACGAGGTCGATGAGGAGGCCGAGGTGCTCGAGCACGCCATCAGCGACCGCCTGCTCGACGCGATCGACGCCCAGCTCGGGCACCCGGACCGCGACCCGCACGGCGATCTCATCCCGAGCGCCACGGGTGCGCTCACGCGGCCCGACGCCGTGCGCCTCGACGCCGCGCCGGTCGGATTCGCGGGCCGCGTCGTGCGCATCAGCGACCGCGACCCCGACACCCTGCGCGTCCTCGACCGGCTCGGCATCGCGCTCGACGCTCCGCTGCGGGTCGCCGACGAGCAGACCGCCGCGGCCGGGGTCGCGATCGTGCGCGGGCCGGGCGGCCCCGTCGTGATCTCGCCGAGCGTCGCGGCGTCCGTGTGGCTCGAGCGGAGCATCCGGGCCTAATATTTCGGCATGCCGAAAAATGCGACGGATGCCCTGCCTCGCGATCCGCGCCCGGTGAGGGCCGCGCGGGGCGGCCTGCTCGTCGCCCCGCTGCTCGGGCCGGCGATGGTCGCGGGCGTCGCGTACCTCGACCCCGGCAATGTCGCCGCGAACATGACGGCGGGCGCGGCGTTCGGCTACCTGCTCGTGTGGGTCGTCGTGACGGGCAACGTCATGGCGTGGCTCATCCAGTACCTGTCGGCGAAGCTCGGCATCGTCACCGGGCAGAGCCTGCCCGAGGCTCTCGGGAGGCGCTTCCGGTCGCGGTCCACGCGCTACGGCTACTGGCTGCAGGCCGAGGGCGTCGCGATGGCGACCGACGTCGCCGAGGTCATCGGCGGCGCCGTCGCCCTGCACCTCCTGTTCGATCTGCCGCTCATCGTCGGCGGGCTCATCACGGGCGTCGTGTCGATGCTGCTGCTCGTCCTGCAGTCCGAGCGGGGGGCGAAGCCGTTCGAGCGCGTCATCACCGGGCTCATGCTCGTGATCGCCGTCGGGTTCTGCGCCGGGCTCGTCATCGGGCCGCCCGACCCCGCGGAGGCCGCGGCGGGCCTCGTGCCGATGTTCGACGGGGCGGAGTCCGTGCTGCTCGCGACGAGCATCCTCGGGGCGACCGTCATGCCGCACGCCATCTACGCGCACTCGGCCCTCACGCGCGACCGCTTCGGGCTCGTCGAGGCCGGCGTCGAGCGCCGTCTCGTGCTGCGCGCGACGAAGGTCGACGTCACGATCGCGCTCGCGATCGCCGGAACCGTCAACGTCGTGATCCTGCTCCTCGCCGCCGCGAACCTCGAGGGAGTCGAGGGCACCGACTCGCTCGAGGGGGCGCATGCGGCGCTCGGGGCCGCGCTCGGCGAGCCCGTCGCGCTGCTGTTCGCGATCGGCCTGCTCGCCTCGGGCCTCGCCTCGACCTCGGTCGGAGCCTACGCGGGCGCCGAGATCATGCGCGGGCTTCTGCACGTGAAGATCCCGCTGCTCGTGCGGCGCGCGATCACGATCACGCCCGCGCTGCTGCTGCTCGTCATCGGCGTCGACCCGACGCTCGCGCTCGTGCTCAGCCAGGTGGTGCTGAGCTTCGGCATCCCGTTCGCGCTCATCCCGCTCGTGCGGCTCACCGCCGACCGCGCGCTCATGGGCTCGGCGGTCAACGCGCGGCTGACCACGGCGCTCGCGATCCTCGCCGCGGGGCTGCTCATCGCGCTCAACGTCACGCTGCTCGTGCTCGTCGCGACGGGCGCGTAGGCGGGCGCCGTCTGCCGCGGGCGCTGCGGGGCGGATGCCCGGCTAGAGCAGCCCGTCGGGCTTCTCGTGAGCGCCGTCGGGCTTGCCGACGAGCTTGCGCGGGTCTCCGCGTCGAGGGGCGGCCCCGTCGCCCTCGCCGTGCTGCGCGTGATCGCCGCCGTGCCGGGCGTGCGCGGAGGCCTCGTGGCGACCGTCGCGCTGGGGCTCGTCGAGGCGGACGATCTCGACCTCGACCGGAGCGCCGGCGCGCTCGGCGGCCTCCTCCTGCTTGCGCTCGTGGCGCTCCTTGAGCGCGTGGTAGCCGATGCCCGCGAGGGCCATGCCGATGACGGCGAGGAGGACGACCTCGATGTACTCGGTGACGATCTCGGAGACGCCGGGGATGTGCGCGACGCCCCATCCGAGGACGGTGAGCCCGACGGCCCACAGGAAGGCGCCGATCGTGTCGAAGACGAGGAACGTCCGGTAGTTCATCCGGCCCACGCCCGCCGCGACGGGCGCGATCGTCCGGACGACGCCGATGAAGCGAGCGATCGTGATGGCGAAGCCGCCGTACTTCGCGAAGAACGCCTCGGTGCGGGCGACGCTGCGCTTGGAGAAGAACCCGGCCGACTTCTTCTCGAAGATCGCCGGCCCCGCCTTCCGCCCGATCCAGTAGCCGAGGTTGTCTCCGCCCATCGTCGCGAGCATGATCGCCAGCGAGGCGAGCCAGATCGGCTGCGGGATGACGCCCGTGTAGGTGAGGACGCCCGTGATGACGAGGAGCGTGTCGCCCGGCAGCAGGAAGCCGACGAGCAGGCCCGTCTCGACGAACACGATCGCGCACACGACGAGCAGGGCCCAGGGGCCGGCTCCCGTGATGATGCCCTCCACATCGAAGAGACCGATGTCGGTCGCGAGCATGGCGGCTCCGGGTTCGTCGAAGAGGGTGCGGTGATCGATGCTCAGGCTACCGCGCTGAGGCTATGCGTCGGCTTGCGGGAAGGTGACCGTTATGCGGCGGTCGAGTCGCTCGATGCGAGCTCGGAGGCGGGGTCTAATGCGGGTGCCGGCTCGGAATCGCGCGAGCGCTCGAGATGCCACGCGATCGCCCCGACGGTCAGCCACAGCAGGCCGGCCGCGGTGCCGATCGTGAGGCAGCCCGACGCGAACTCAGGGGCGCTGAACGCCAGGGCGAGAAGACCGAGGACGAGGAGCGACAGCGCGATCGTTCCGAGGGCCGTCAGGTACGGGTTGCGCGCGATCATGAGCGAAGCCTACGTCTCTGCGGGCATTGGGAGCGAGGGCTCCAGCGACCCCGGTTCGAGGGTCGCGACACCGTGGGTGGCGGGTGTCGGCGCCGGCTCGTACGCTGGTGCCGCGGTGGCCGGACTGCTCGACTCGAGTCCGGAGGGAGCCTGCGTGGTGCAGCGCGCGAACCACTGGCATCCGCTGCTCGCCGCGGTCGAGCAGGAGCCCGGGCTCTGGCATCTCGCCACGCAGACCGGCCCGTACGCGGTCGTGCGCCTGATCGAGATCGGCGGCGAGCGCGGCTATCGCGCGACGACCTTCGCCGAGCCTCGGCGGCTCATCGGGTATCGCCGCACCCTTCGGGGCGCGTGCGAGGCGGCGCACCGCGACTGGCTGCGCCGGCACGGCCCCGACCCGGGTGCCGAGCAATACCCGGATCTGTCCGGCGGTCGGCGGATGCCGCGGTGATGGCGGAGGCAGGGAGGACCTAGGTGCGGAAGGAGGGACTTGAACCCTCACGCCCGAAGGCACAGGAACCTAAATCCTGCGTGTCTGCCGATTTCACCACTCCCGCTGGTGCGGCGTCAGTCTATCGACGCGCATCCCTCGACCCCCTCGCCGCGGAGCGCCCGCGGGCGTACGATGCGCGCATGGACGCCAGCGAGCCGCAGAGCGGCACCACGGAGACCGGCACCACCCACGATCGTGCGCTGTGCCCGCTGTGCGCGCATCCCATGAGCGAGCACCGGATCGACCATTCGGGCCGCGACGGCATCCTGCACTGCCCCGTGGATCACCTGCCCGAGCCGGACGACCGGCGCCCGCTCAACGAGCTCGGGATGACCCGCAGCGACTGATCAGCGCGCGCCCGGAGGCAGCTTCGGCAGGCCGTCGATGTCGGGGCCCTCGTGCTGCGCGGCGGTCGCGTCGCTGATGACGTCGCGCGAGTCGGGGTGCGCGCCGTCGTCGCCCGGGTAGTGCTGGTCGGTCGTGCGGGCGTCGCCCTCCTCGCGCTCGTCGCGGGGCGGCAGGTGATCGGTGGGCTTCGTCGGTTCGGGGTGCTCGGTCATGCGCACACTGTCCTCCGAGCATCCGTCGCCGTCAACGGGGTCGTCAGCGATCGGCGGCGGGCGGATGCTCCGCTCAGGCCCGCCCGGCCGCGACGAGCGCGGCCCACAGCTCGGCCCGCGCCGGGAACGACCCGAGGTCGCGCCCGAGCAGCTGCTCGGCCCGCTTGACGCGGGCGCGCAGGGTGTGGCGGTGGATGCCCAGCCGGGTCGCCGCCGCCTCGGCCACGGCGTCGGCCGCGAGCCACTCGCTGAGCGTGCGCACGAGCTCGTCGCGCGACCGGGAGTCGTGCTCGTCGAGCGGCGCGAGCACCGAGGCGGCGATGCGGCGCGTGTCGTCGCCCGAGAGCGACGCGAGCACGCCGTCGTCGCGCAGCATCGCGTAGTCGACGAGCCGCTGGTCGCCGTGCGCGCGGTCGGCGGCGCGCCCGGCCTCGTCGACGGCGGTGGAGAGCGCGGCGTACCGGGCGCCGCGCACGAACCCGCCGGTGAGGCGCACGCGATCGGCGAGGTAGTCGAGCACGGGGGTCTCCGACTCGGGAACGATGACGACGACGCGCTGCCCGTCCCGGGCGTGGAACACCGCGCCCCGCGCCCGCTCGGCCCGAGATTCGAGCAGGTCGAGGAGGGCGGCCCGACGCGCTCCGCGCGCATCCACCACCGCGACGGTGAGCGGCTCGGCCGGCAGTGCGCCCCACAGCGCTCGGGAGGTCGAGGCGACGAGGTCGCGCTCGCCGCGCAGGAGGGCGGCGAGCAGGCCCGTGCGGAGGTGGTCGAGCGTGCGGGCGAGAGTGCGGTCCTGCTCGAGCGCGAGGCCGGTCATGGCGACGACGCTCGTGATGACGGCGCGCACGGCATCGTCGTGCTGGCTCGCGGCGCCGACGACGAGCACGCCGCGCAGCGCCTCCGAGCGGCCGACCGTCTGCAGGGCGACGCCGTCGGCGACGACCGCGGCGCGGCGCGCCTCGGCGAGCATGCGGCGCGCCTCCTCCTGCGCCTCCGGGGTGACGGGGCCGCCGTGCACGATCTCGGCGTCGGTGCCGAGCAGGGCGACGGGGGCGTCGACCCGGCGGGCGAGCTCGCCGATGACCTCGGCGAGGCCTCCGGGTTTGAGGGCGGCGACGGCGATCGCGCGCTGCGCCTCGAGGGTCCAGCGCAGCCGCGCGTAGCGCTCGCGCGACTGCGCGTCGGCGACCGCGCGCGCAACGGCGATGAACGGGGTGCGGTACGGCACTTCGAACAGGGCGATGCCCGCGTCGGTGCAGGCGCGCACGAGCGGCTCGGGGGTGCCGGCCCGCACCACCTCGGTTCCGAAGCCGATCGCGGGCACGCCGCGCTCGGCGAGCCGGGCGACCCACGGCGCGATCGCGTCGTCGTCGGCCCACTGCGTGCCCGTCGTGAGCAGGGCGTCGCCGGGGGAGAGGAAAGGCGTCGGGTCGGCGAGATCGCTCGAGTGCACCCACGCCCACGGCCGAGCGAGCGCGGCCTCGTCGGCCCACACCGTGCGGAGGGCGAGGTCGCGCTCGTCGAGCAGCGTGCGCAGCGAGACGGGCATGCGACCCTCCAGAGGCGGGATGTCCACGATGTACAGAGCGGGCATCCGCATTGTACTGATCGGACAGCCGCGATCGCGAGCCCCCGCCCTACGCTGGCCGTCATGAGCATGACCGTCACTGCGCCCGAGTCCCTCGCCGGCGGGCCCTCGCTGCCCCAGGAGCGCCGCCTCGTCACCGCGATCCCCGGCCCCGAGTCGCAGGCCCGCATGGCGCGCAAGACCGCCGCCGTCGCCTCCGGCGTGAGCACGATGATGCCCGTCTTCGCCGTCGCCGCGGGCGGGGGAGTCGTCGTCGACGCCGACGGCAACAGCCTCATCGACCTCGGCTCCGGCATCGCCGTGACGACCGTCGGCAACGCCGACCCCTTCGTCACCGAGGCCGTGCTCGAGCAGGTGCGCCGCTTCACCCACACGTGCTTCACCATCACGCCCTACGACGGCTACGTCGAGGTGGCCGAGGCGCTCAACCGGCTCACGCCGGGCGACCACGAGAAGCGCACGGCGCTGTTCAACTCCGGCGCCGAGGCCGTCGAGAACGCGATCAAGATCGCGCGCCACTACACCGGCAAGAGCGCCGTCGTCGCGTTCGACCACGGCTACCACGGCCGCACCAACCTCACCATGGCGCTCACCGCGAAGGCGATGCCCTACAAGGCCGGCTTCGGCCCCTTCGCGCCCGACGTGTACCGCGCGCCGATGTCGTACCCGTTCCGCGACGGCCTCAGCGGGGCCGAGGCGGCCGAGCGCGCCATCCACATGATGGACCGCCAGATCGGCACCGACCGCCTCGCCGCGATCATCATCGAGCCCATCCAGGGCGAGGGCGGCTTCATCGTCCCCGCGCCCGGGTTCCTCCCCGCGCTGCAGGAGTGGGCGAACGCGAACGGCGTCGTCTTCATCGCCGACGAGGTGCAGACCGGCTTCGCCCGCACCGGCCAGATGCTCGCGAGCGAGCACGAGGGCATCGTCCCCGATCTCGTCGTCATGGCCAAGGGCATCGCGGGCGGCCTGCCGCTCTCGGCCGTCACCGGCCGCGCCGAGATCATGGATGCGCCGCACGCGGGCGGGCTCGGCGGCACGTACGGCGGCAACCCCATCGCCACGGCCGCGGCTCTCGGCACCCTGCGCGCCTACGACGAGCACGACCTGCTCGCGCGGGCTCGCGAGCTCGAGGGGATCATCCGCGACGAGCTCACGGCGCTGCAGTCGCGCGACGCGCGCATCGGCGACATCCGCGGTCGCGGCGCCATGATGGCGATCGAGCTCGTCGACGCCCACGGCCGCCCCGACGCCGCCCTCACCGGCCGCGTCGCCAAGCACTGCCACGCCCAGGGCGTCATCGTGCTCACGTGCGGCACCGACGGCAACGTCATCCGCCTGCTGCCGCCGCTCTCGATCAGCGACGCGCTGCTGCGGGAGGGCATCGGCGTCATCGCCGAGGCCCTTGCCGCGAACGCCGCCTAGGGCCACTCTCGAGACCGAACCGCGGATCGCCACCACCGCATCCCCCCATAAGGAAGATCAGGGAAACGACATGATCAGCGAAGCAGACCTCCTCGCCAAGGTGCCCCGCGGGCTCTACATCGACGGGCAGTGGATCGACGCCGAGGGCGGCGCGACCATGGCCGTCACCGACCCGAGCACGGGCGAGACGCTCGTCGAGATCGCGAGCGCGTCGGTCGCCGACGGCAAGCGCGCGATGGACGCCGCCGCGAACGCCCAGGCGAGCTGGGCCGCGACCGCCCCGCGCGTGCGCGGCGAGCTGCTGCGCCGCGCCTTCGACCTCGTCATCGAGCGCGCGGACGAGTTCGCGCTGCTCATGACGCTCGAGATGGGCAAGCCGCTCGCCGAGTCGCGCGGCGAGGTCACGTACGGCGCGGAGTTCCTGCGCTGGTTCAGCGAGGAGGCCGTGCGCATCACCGGCCGCTTCGGGCAGAACCCCGAGGGCACCGGCCAGATCGTCGTCTCGCACGCGCCCGTCGGCCCGTCCTTCCTCATCACGCCGTGGAACTTCCCGCTCGCGATGGCGACCCGCAAGATCGCGCCCGCGCTCGCCGCCGGCTGCACCTCGATCATCAAGCCCGCGGCGCTCACGCCGCTCACGACGATGTACTTTGTCAAGACGCTCGAGGACGCCGGGCTGCCCGCCGGAGTCGTCAACGTCGTCACGACCGCGAAGTCGGGGGCCCTGTCGGCCGAGATCATCGCCGACCCCCGCCTGCGCAAGCTGAGCTTCACCGGGTCGACCGAGGTCGGGCGCATGCTCATGAAGCAGGCCGCCGACGGGATCCTGCGCACCTCGATGGAGCTCGGCGGCAACGCCCCCTTCGTCGTGTTCGAGGATGCCGATCTCGACAAGGCGATCGATGGCGTCCTGCTGGCCAAGTTCCGCAACATCGGCCAGGCCTGCACGGCGGCGAACCGCATCCTCGTCCAGTCGTCCGTCGCGGACGAGTTCGGCCGCCGCGTCACCGAGCGCGTGGCCGCCATGCGGATGGGCCGCGGCACCGAGGAGGGCGTGCAGATCGGCCCGCTCGTCGACGACAACGCCGTGAAGGGCTCGCACGAGCTCGTCGAGGACGCCGTCGCGAAGGGCGCGACCGTCACGACCGGCGGCGTCATCCCCGACCGCGCCGGCTCGTTCTACCCCGCGACGGTGCTCACGGGCGTGCAGCCCGGCACGCGCCTGCTGAGCGAGGAGATCTTCGGGCCGGTGCTCGCGATCGTGCCGTTCGAGACGGAGGACGAGGCGGTCGAGCTCGCCAACGCGACCGAGTACGGCCTGATCAGCTACGTCTACACGCAGGATCTCGCACGCGGCATGCGCATGATCGACCGCCTCGAGACCGGCATGATGGGCCTCAACGCGGGCGTCATCTCCAACGCCGCGGCCCCCTTCGGCGGGGTCAAGCAGTCGGGCATCGGCCGCGAGGGCTCGCTCGAGGGCATCGACGAGTACCTCACGACCAAGTACACGTTCATCCCGAAGGCGTAAGCCTCCTCGCGGAATCATCGGTTTCCGCCGCCGGGCGCTGTGGTGGCCGCCCGGCGGCGGATCTCTCTCCGGCCGCCACCCGGCCCCGTACGGTGAGGAGCATGACCGTGCCCGACTCGCAGCCCGCAGCGCAGCCCGCCGTCCTCGTCATCCAGCACGACGTCGACGACAACCTCGGCGAGCTCGCACCACCCCTCGCCGAGGCGGGCATCCGCATCGTCATGTGGGATGCCGGGCGCGTCCCCGACGGCGCACCCGCGACCCTCGACGGCTTCAGCGGCCTCATCTCCCTCGGCGCCTACGCGGGGGTCCGCGACGAGGCCGAGAAGGAGTGGATGCCGGTCGAGAAGGCGCTCATGCAGCAGGCGTTAACGCGGCGGATGCCCGTCCTCGGGCTCTGCTTCGGCGCCCAGCTGCTCGCCGCCGCGGCCGGCGCCGCGTTCCGCCCGTCGCCCGTGCCCGAGCTCGGCTGGACCCGCGTGACGCCGACGCCGGAGGCCGCACTCGACCCGGTCGTCGCCCCGCTCGCGGCCGAGAGCGACGCCGACGGCGGTCTCGACGTCTTCCACTACCACTTCGACTCGTTCGAGCTCCCGGCCGGCGCGACGCTGCTCGGAGAGACCGACGGCATCATCGAGGCCTTCCGCGTGGGGGAGTGCGCGTGGGGTCTGCAGTTCCACCTCGAGGTGGGCCTCGCGACCCAGCTCGCGTGGATCGCCGGCGACCGCTCCGGCTTCGAGCGCGTCGGCGCCGACCCGGAGCGGCAGGAGGCGCTGAGCCACGAGAAGTGGCTCGCCTACCGCGAGCGCGCGCACGCGGTCGGTGCGGCCTTCGCGCGCGAGGTGCGTCGCTTCGCGGAGGCCTGAGCCGGGCATCCGACGCCCGGTCGCTCAGCCCAGCTGCGTGAGGGCGAACGAGAGCGCGAAGCCGAGCGCCGCCCACAGCCCGGTGAGCGAGCGGTCGGCGGCAAACGCCTCGGGGATCATCGTGTTCGCGACCATGGCGAGGATCCCGCCGGCGGCGACGGTCGTGACGGCGGCGATGACCTCGACCGGGGCGTTCGCGAGCAGTGCGAAGCCGAGCGCGGCGGCGATGCCGGACGCGAGCACGATGCCGCCCCACACCCCGAAGACGTAGCGAGCGCTGCGGCCCTCGTGGCGCATGCCCGCGGCGCTCCCGAGTCCCTCCGGCAGGTTCGAGACGGCGACCGCGACGAGGATGGGCAGGCTCACCACGCCGCCCTCGGCGAGCGACAGGCCGAGCACGAGGCTCTCGGGCACGCCGTCGAGCAGGGCCCCGACGGCGACCGCCAGGCCGACGGTCGTGCTCGCCCGGGCGGCGGGGTGCGCGTGGATGCCCGGCTCGCTCTGCAGGGCGATCGATCGCTTCCGCGCGCGGGCGCCCTGCCGTGCCAGCAGCAGGTCGGCGATGACGAAGATGATCGCCCCGAGCAGGAAACCGCCGAGCGTCGCACCGAGCCCTCCCGTCTTGTGCGCCTCGAGCACGAGCTCGAAGGCGAGGGTCGAGATGAGCGCGCCGGCGCCGAACGCCATGATGCCGGCGACGACGTTCGCGGGCACGCGGGCGAACCAGCCGATCGCGGCGCCGACGAGCAGGAAGCTCGCGGCGCCGAGCCCCGCGGCCGCGGCGATGAGCACGTCGAGCATGCGGCCTCCCGGGTCCGATGGCGGTGCCCCGACGGCGAGCGCCGGCGGTGCGGAACGCGCCCAGCCTAGGGCCAGGCCGGCCGACGACGAGCGCGATCCGTCAGCGTCGCCTCGCGGCGCGCGATCGGAGGCGTGACAGCCGGTTGGACGTGACGATGGCGATGATGGTCGCGAGCCACACGAGCGCGGCCCCGATCAGCAGCAGCTCGGCCTCGAGCGAGTCGGCCGTGATCGCCTCCGCCAGCCGCGCCGGGGTGGGGGCGCCGGAGAGCCCGACGAGGGTGAGGGTGCGCCCGGTCGCGATGGCCCAGACGACGAGGGTGATCGCGGCGCCCGTGAGCCCCACGGCGAGGGCGATCGGGTACCCGCGGCGCAGGGCGGCCTCGCGGCGGCTGAACTCTTCGACGGTGAGGGTGCGCGGATCGTGCGGAGTCATGGTGTGCGGCGCCACGGCTCCGGTCAGTGCGCCGCCCTGTCGGGGACGGCCGACACGGCGGGCGAGGAGTGGTCGGTCACCGGCTCGGCGCCCGGCTCGACGGCCGATTCGAGCAGGTTCCCGATGCGCCACATCCACACCATGAGCACCACGACCCCGATGGCGAGGACGACCGCGAGCACGCTCGTGAGGCCGCTCAGATCGAGCTCGATCGCCTCCGTCGTCGTCGTCGCGAACGCGCTCATGATGTGCACCTCGGGGGAGTGGGGGCCAGCGGGGAAAAGCGGGGAATGGTCAATAACAGCACATCCGCGCGTAGAACGCACGGGTTTTCTCCATCCTGGGAGAAGACCGGAACGACTGTGGAAAGAGCGGCGGATGCCCGGTGCGCTTCGGGCGACCATGTCGCGCATGTCGACCGCCGTCTCCGCCATCACCGACCGGGTCCGCGAGCGAGTGCGCAGCGAGCGACTCGACCTGCATCGCGATCCCGACGCGGCCGAGCGGCTCGTCCGCGAGGAGCTCCGGTCGTACGCCGAGCGCTCGCTCGCCGGTTCCCTGCCGCAGATCGCCGACGAGGCGCACGCCTTCGGCCAGGTGCTCGCCGGCCTCACCGGCTACGGCCCGCTCCAGCCCTTCTTCGACGACCCGAGCGTGGAGGAGATCTGGATCAACCGCCCCGACGCCGTCTTCATCGCTCGCGCGGGCGTGAGCGAGCGCACCGACGTCCGGCTCACCGACGAGCAGGTGCGCACCCTCGTCGAGCGCATGCTCCAGGCCACCGGTCGCCGCGTCGACCTCAGCTCGCCGTTCGTCGACGCCTCGCTCCCCGACGGCTCGCGCCTGCACGTCGTGATCCCCGACGTGACCCGCTCGCACTGGGCGGTCAACGTCCGCAAGTTCTCGCAGCGCATCGGCGACCTCTCCCGGCTCGTCGAGCTCGGGACCCTCACGCCGCAGGCGGCGGAGTTCCTCCGGATGAGCGTCCTCGCCGGCTGCAACATCCTCGTGTCGGGGGCGACGCAGTCGGGCAAGACGACGATGCTCGGCGCGCTCCTGGCCGGTGCGCGCCCTCGGGAGCGCATCGTGACGGTCGAGGAGACCTTCGAGCTCGACCTCCACGCCCTGGACTGCGTCGCGATGCAGTGCCGCAGCCCGAATCTCGAGGGCACCGGCGAGATCTCCCTCCGTCGTCTGATCAAAGAGGCCCTGCGGATGCGCCCGGACCGCCTCGTGGTCGGCGAGGTGCGCGAGGCCGAGTCCCTCGACCTCCTGATCGCCCTCAACAGCGGCCTTCCCGGCGCCTGCAGCCTTCACGCCAACAGCGCTCGTGACGCCCTCATCAAGCTCTCCACCCTGCCGCTGCTCGCGGGCCGCAACATCGACGCGTCGTTCGTCGTGCCGACGGTCGCGAGCGCGATCGACCTCGTCGTCCACTGCGAGCTCGTGGCGGGCGGCCAGCGCCGCGTGGCGGAGATCGTCGCGCCGACCGGCGCGCTCGAGGAGGGGCGCATCGCGGTCGACACGATCTTCCACCGCGTCGGCGGGCGCCTCGAGCCGACCGGTGCCGTGCCCGCCCGCGGCGAGAAGTTCGCCGCGGTCGGCCTCGATCCGCGGCTCGTCACGGGGGCCGCATGACCCTCATCGCCGCCCTGCTCATGGCAGCAGGGGTCCTCCTCATCGCCTCGCCGTGGCTCTGGCCGGTGCGCGAGGGCGGCCCGGCCTCGCGCGGCGCGCTGCGACCGCTCGCCGAGCTCCTCGCCCGCGCGGGGCTCGTCCACGCCAGTCCGCTCGCCCTGGTCGGCATCGTCGCGCTCGTGGGGGTGGTCGGCGCCGCCGGGACCCTCCTGCTCGTGCCCGTCGCCGCGCTGGCCCCGGTCGCCGGGCTGGTCGCGGCGAGTCTGCCGATCGTCGCGCTCCGGGCGCGGGCGGCGGCGCGGCGCCGAGCGCTGCGGCAGGTCTGGCCCGATGTCGTCGACCATCTCGTGTCGGGCATCCGCGCCGGTCTCGGACTGCCGGAGGCGATCGGCTCCCTCGCGGAGTCGGCACCGGACGCCGTTCGCGCGCCGTTCCGCGACTTCCGACGCGAGTACGCCCGGACGGCGCAGTTCGGGGAGGCGCTCGACGACCTCAAGGAGGCGCTCGCCGATCCCGTCGCCGACAGGATCATCGAGACGCTGCGGATGGCGCGCGAGGTCGGCGGCACCGAGCTGCCCGGGGTGCTGCGCTCGCTCGCGCAGTACCTCCGGACCGACGCCGCGGTGCGCGCCGAGGTGGAGGCGCGGCAGTCGTGGGTGCGCAATGCCGCGCGCCTCGGCGTCGCCGCGCCGTGGGCCGTGCTCCTCCTTCTCAGCACGCGGCCGGAGGCCGCGGCCGCCTACAACTCGGCGGGCGGTGCGGCTCTTGTCCTCGTCGGACTCGGAGTGACCCTCGTCGCGTACCGGCTGATGATCGCTCTCGGGCGGCTGCCGGAGGAGGGGCGGTGGTTCCGATGACGCCGACCCTCGCGCTCGCGGCCCTCGTGGGCGCGGCTCTCGGCACCGGGTTGTGGCTGCTCGCGAGCCTCGCTCCTCGCCTCGGACGACCTCGCCTCACCGCGCGACTGGCTCCGTACCTCGTCGACGTCTCGAGCGAGGCGCGCGCGATGACGAGGCCCCGGAGCTCCGACCCGCTCCCCTTGCTCGGAGCGATGGTCGCGCCCCTCGCGGACGCCCTCGGCCGCACGCTCGACTCGGTTCTCGGCGGCGCGACGGTCATCCGCACGAGGCTGCGCCAGTCGGGTTCGGAGGCGACGCTCCAGAGCCATCGCGCCCGGCAGCTCCTCGGCGCGGCTCTGGGGGGTGCTGCCGGCGCCGGCGCCGCTCTCCTCGCCGGACGCGACGGCGGCGTCCTCATCCCCATCGGGATCGCCGGCCTGGTGGCGGGTGCCATCGCCGGCATCGGTGCGACGGATGCTCTGCTCGCGCGGGCGGCCGCTCGACGCGTCTCGCGCATGACGCAGGAGTTCCCCACGGTCGTCGAGTTCCTCGCCCTGAGCGTCTCCGCGGGGGAGTCGATCCTCGACGCGCTGCGCCGCATCGCCGCGACCGGCTCGGGGGAGCTCGCCGGTGAGTTCGCGCGGGTGGTCTCCCGCGCGGCCGCCGGTCAGCCGCTGCCCCGCGCGCTCGCCGAGCTGCGCGACGACCTCGCGATGCCCGCGGTGTCGCGGCTCGTCGACCAGATCCTCGCCGCGCTCGAACGCGGCACGCCTCTGGCGGAGGTGCTGCGGGCGCACGCCCTCGACGCGCGCGAGGAGTCCAAGCGGCACATCCTCGAGGCCGCGGGCACCCGCGAGGTCGCGATGCTCGTCCCTCTCGTGTTCCTCATCCTCCCGGTCACCGTCCTGTTCGCGGTCTGGCCGGGGCTCATGGTCCTGCAGGTGGGGCTGTGACCGCGCCCCTGCTCGGCCTGTGGACAGCCCTCGTCGCTCTCGTGCGCGGATGCGCATCCTGTCGGCGGCCATCGAACGAAAGGATCCATCATGTCCCGCTGGACGACTCTCACCTCCCGCCTGCGGTCCGAGGAGCGCGGCGACGTTCCCGGCTGGGTGCTCATCACCCTGATGACCGCGGGGCTCGTGATCGTCATCTGGGCTCTCGCTGGTCCGGCTCTGAGCGGGGTGTTCCAGCAGGCCATCGATCGGGTCACCGGCTTCTGATGCGCGCGGGGCGCGATGATCGCGGTTCGGCTCCGGTGGAGTTCGTGCTCGTCGGCACGCTCCTCACGCTCGTCGCCGTGTCCGTTCTGCAGGTCGCCCTGGCCTCGCACATCCGCTCCACCCTCATCGACGCGGCGGCCGAGGGCGCTCGGCACGCCTCCCTCGCCGACACCACGCTCGCCGCCGGCGTCGATCGCACCCGCGACCTCATCTCGACCGCTCTCGGGCCCGCATACGCCCGCGCCGTGACCGCCACGACGAGCGAGTACGCGGGCGCTCCGGTGGTCGTGATCACGGTGCGCGCCCCGCTGCCGCTGCTCGGCCTGGCCGGACTCGACGAGGGGCTGGAGGTGTCGGGTCGTGCGGCGATCGAGCCCCGCGGCTGACGACGCGGGCTCGGCGTCGATCGAGTTCCTCACCGCGGGCATCCTCCTGCTCGTGCCGATCGTGTACCTGGTGGTCCTCGTCGCGACCGTGCAGTCCGCCGCTCTCGCGACGGAGGGCGCCGCGCGCCAGGCCGCCCGTGTCTTCGTCCAGGCGCCGTCGGTGGAGGCGGGGGAGGAGGGCGCCGCGCGAGCGCTCGAACTCGCCCTCGCGGACCACGGCGTGAGCGCCGAGACGCGCGTGACGATCACCTGCACGCCCGCGCCCGCCGACTGCCTCGCCCGCCGCAGCTGGGTGACCGTGCGCATCGATGCCCGCGTGCCGCTCCCGCTCGTGCCGCCGCTGCTGGATGTCCGCGCCCCGCTCGCCGTGCCGCTCGAGGCGTCGGCCACCCAGCAGGTGTCGCGATTCGGGGGACGACCGTGAGCGCGCCGCGGGTCCGCGCGAACGAGCGCACCGCGGTCATCCGGGCTCTGCGGCGCTGTGACGACGGCTCGATACTCCCGCTCATCGCCGGCTTCGCGAGCCTCGGTCTGGTCGTCGTGCTGCTCGTGACGGCCGCCACCTCCCTCTATCTGGAGCGCAAGCGACTGCTCTCGCTCGCGGATGGAGCCGCGCTCGTCGGCGCCGAGTCGTTCGCCCTCGACGACGTCCAGCTCGTGGGGGAGGAGCTGCGGCCGCGCCTCACCTCCGCGGCCGTCGCGCGCGACGTGGTCGCCTACCTGCGCGAGGCGCCGCTGGGCGGGCTCGAGGATGTGCGGCTCGAGCGCGCCGCGACCGACGACGGGGCGACCGCCGTCGTGAGTCTGTCGTCGTACTGGAGGCCGCCGATCGTCACGCTGTTCGTCCCGGAGGGGATTCGCATCGACGTGTCCGCCGAGGCCAGGAGCGTCGTGGCACGATGATCACCACGCCGACGAGAAACGGTCTCCCATGAAGTTCCTCCTCACGTCCTCCGGCATCAGGAATGCGAGCATCGCGGACGCGCTGACCGACCTGCTCGGCAAGCCGGTCTCCGAGTCGCGCGCCCTCGTCGTGCCGACCGGGGTGCACCCCTTCCCGGGCGGGACGGCGAGCGCGTGGGAGGCGATCACCGGCAAGGAGGGCGTCCCGCTGACCGCCCTGGGCTGGAAGTCGATGGGTGTGCTCGAGCTCACGGCGCTCCCGACCATCCGGAGGGAGAACTGGGTCCCCGCCGTCGAGGAGGCCGACGCCCTCCTCGTCTGGGGCGGCGACGTCCTCTACCTCACGCACTGGATGCGCGAGTCCGGCCTCGCGGACCTGCTCCCCGCTCTCGACCTCGTCTACGTCGGCGTGAGCGCCGGCAGCATCACCGTCACTCCCTACAACTGCGATGCCGAGTTCGACCGGGAGTTCGTCCCCGACGGCAGCGACATGGCGCAGGGCGCCGACCGCGCGCTCGGTCTCGTCGACTTCACCCTGTATCCGCACCTGAACGACCCGGACATGGAGGACACGGCGCTCGCGAACATCGAGAAGTGGGCCTCCATGATCCCCGTCCCGACGTACGCGATCGACGACGAGACCGCGATCGTCGTCGTCGACGGGAACGAGCGCGTCGTCTCCGAAGGCGACTGGGTGCTCCTGAACGCCGGCTGAGCCCCCGTCCGCCCCCCCGAACCGATCGGCGCGCGCCCCCCGGAATGGTGTGGTTAGGTTGCTTCCATGGCTGAACTGGCTGGCTCTTCGATCCTCATCCTCGGCGCGACCGGGGGATTGGGTCGGCACCTCGCTCGACAGCTCGCCGAGGCGGGCGCGAACCTCGTCCTCAGCGGTCGCTCGCAGGAGGCCCTCGACGAGCTCGGCGTCAGCGCGATCTCCATCGCCGGCGACCTGCGCGACCCCGAGCTGCCCCGCACGCTCGTCGCGACCGCCGTCATGGCCTACGGCCGCCTCGACGGCGTCATCAACGCCTCCGGCGTCGTCGCGTTCGGCCCCATCGCCGACACGAGCGACGACGTGCTCGACGAGCTCTGGCAGGTCAACGCCCTCGCCCCCATGCGCATCGTCCGCGCCGCGGCCCCCGCGCTCGCCGAGGCGAAGACCGAGGGCTCCACGCCCTTCATCGTCAACTTCAGCGGGCTCGTGAGCGAGTCGCCCACGTCCGGCCTCGGCGCCTACTCCGCGGTGAAGTCGGCGCTCGCCGTCTACCAGCAGGTCGCCGCCCGCGAGCTGCGCCGGCAGGGCATCCGTGTTCTGGATGCCCGTCCCGGCCACACCGAGACCGAGCTCTCCCGGCACCCCATCGCCGGCGATGCCCCCAAGCTCCCCACGGGCTACGAGCCCGAGGGCGTCGCGCGACGCGTCATCGCCGCGATCGTCACCGACGAGAAGGACCTCCCCTCGAGCGCCTTCACCGAGGTACCGGCCGCCGAGTCCGAGATGATCCCCGTCGAGCCCGCCGATGTGAACACCGGTGCGCACCCCGCCGTGCGCATGGCCGCGCAGATGCCGCTCGAGGCATCCGCTCCCGTGAACAGCTCGTCGGAGCCCTCCTCCGCGACGGAGACCGGCGCCGCCGAGGGCGAGCAGGCCGCTCCCGAACCGGCCGCCGACGACCAGCCCACGCTCGAGCAGCCCGCCGCCGAGCAGGCGAGCAGCGCGCCGGCTGACAGTCCCGCATCCGTCGACAGCGCCGCGTCCGTCGACAGCGCCGCGTCCGTCGGGAGCCCCGCGTCGGTGGAGAGCGCCGATTCGGCGGAGAGCGCAGAGTCCGTGCCCAGCCCGCCGACGGGGGAGGACGACGACTCCGAGGTCATCCACGCCGAGGCCGTCGAGTACGTCGCCCCCGAGCCGTTCGTCGAGCCGGGCCACGAGGGAGAGTCGTCCGATGCCCCGCAGGAGGGCGAGGCCCACGAGCCGCACGACGGCGAGCAGCACGAGCAGCACGACGGCGAGCAGCACGACGGCGAGCAGCACGACGAGGGCCAGCAGCCCGAGCACGCCGAGCACCGCTGAGCCGGACGGCCAGCGCCCGCCTCAGCCCTCATCGCGCGGCAGCTGGCGCGGGATGTAGCGGGCGAGCAGCACCGCTCCGCCGAGCCCGACGACGCCGAGGGCGGCCGCAGCGACGGAGAGGCTCGCGACGGCGGTGATCGCCGACAGCAGCAGCGGGGCCGACGCGCCCCCGGCATCCATCGTGAACCGCCACGCGCTGAGGAACGGCGCAGGGTTCTCGCGGCCCGCGAGGTCGGAGCCCATCGTCATCACGACGCCGGCGCCGATGCCGTTCGCGAGCGACAGCCACAGCGCGACCGCGACGAACCAGGCGACGGGGTCGGAGCTCCCCGCCGAGAGAGCCAGGCCGATGAGCCCGAGCCCGAGGCCGATCATCGAGGGCACCGCGGTGTAGAGGCGGCCGAAGCGGTCCATGAGCCAGCCGCCGAGGTAGAACAGGGCGAAGTCGACGCCGCCCGCGACGCCGATGATGAGCGCCGTCTCGCCGCCGCCGAGTCCGATGCTCGCCGCCCACAGGGGCAGGATCACCTGCCGCGCCGACCGCGTCGCCGCGATGGTGAGCGCGCCGACGCCGAGGCGCGCGAGCACCGAGCGTCGCGCCGCGATGGTGCGGAACACGGCCCCGAGCCCGAGCTCGGCCCCCTCGGGCGTCGAGCGGTGGTGGAGCATGCCCTCCGGGTCGGGCAGCAGCAGGATGCTCGCCGCGACGACCGCGCACATCACGAGCGAGAACCACAGCACCGAGGTGAGCTCCCCGGTCAGGGCGATGACGCCCGCCGCGACGAACGGACCGATGAGCAGGCCGAGCCGGAAGGACCCGCCGAGGGTCGAGAGCGCCCGAGCGCGGAAGGCGGCGGGGACCACGCTCGTGAGCAGCGCGTGGCGCGCGAGACCGAAGACGGCGGCCGCGAAGCCGATCATCGCCATGGCTGCGCCGAGAGCGACGGCGTTCGGGGCGATGATCGCGAGCAGCACGCCCGTCGCCGCGAGCGCCGAGGCCCCGAGCATCGTCGCGCGCTCGCCGAGGCGGCCGACGATCCAGCCGGCGGGGATGTCGCCGAGCAGGACTCCGACGACGACCATCCCGGCGACGAGCCCCGCGCCGGCGAGGTCGGCGCCGACGCGCCCGGCGAGGGCCGGGATGACGGGGAGGATGGCGCCCTCGCCGATGACGAAGAGCGTCGACGGCACGAACACGGGTGCGGCCATCGTCCTCCAGCGGAAGGCGGGCTCGTCGGTCGACATCTCGAGCCCGATGCTACGCCCGCTTCCGCCCGCGTCCCCGCGGGTAGGCTGGGTGCGACATGATCGAACTCGACATCGCCGAGCGCATCGCCGCCGCCCGCTCCACCTTCCGCGACATCAAGTCGGTCGTCAACGTCGAGGGCCTCGCGGCCGCCGTCGCCGAGCTGAGCGAGCAGGCGAGCGCCCCCGACCTCTGGGACGACACCGAGAAGGCGCAGAAGATCACGAGCGCCCTCAGCCACCGCCAGACCGAGCTGCGCCGCATCACCGAGCTCGAGCAGCGCCTCGACGACCTCGACGTCCTGCTCGAGATGGCGAAGGAGGCCGACGACGAGGACGCGACGGCCGAGGTCGCGAGCGAGCTCGACGCGATCGAGAAGACCCTCGGCGACATGGAGGTGCAGACCCTCCTCGACGGCGAGTACGACGACCGCCCTGCCGTCGTCACGATCCGCTCCGGCGCGGGCGGCGTCGACGCCGCCGACTTCGCCGAGATGCTCATGCGCATGTACCTGCGCTGGGCCGAGAAGCACGGCTACTCCGCGACCGTCATGGACACCTCCTACGCGGAGGAGGCCGGCATCAAGAGCGCCACCTTCCAGATCGACGCGCCCTACGCCTTCGGCACGCTCAGCGTCGAGGCCGGCACGCACCGCCTCGTGCGCATGAGCCCGTTCGGCGCCGCCGGAAAGAGGCAGACGAGCTTCGCCGCGGTCGAGGTCATCCCCCTCATGGAGGAGACCGCCGAGATCGACATCCCCGAGTCGGACATCCGCGTCGACGTCTTCCGCTCCTCCGGGCCCGGCGGTCAGAGCGTCAACACGACCGACTCGGCCGTCCGCATCACCCACCTCCCGACGGGGACCGTGGTGTCGATGCAGAACGAGAAGAGCCAGATCCAGAACCGGGCCGCCGCGATGCGCGTCCTCCAGTCGCGCCTGCTGCTCATCCAGAAGGAGCAGGAGGCGGCCACGAAGAAGGAGCTCGCCGGCACGATCACGGCGAGCTGGGGCGACCAGATGCGCTCGTACGTGCTCGCGCCCTACCAGATGGTGAAGGACCTGCGCACCGAGTACGAGGAGGGCAACCCCTCGAAGGTGTTCGACGGCGACCTCGACGGCTTCATCGCCGCGGGCATCAAGTGGCGCAAGCGCCCGCAGGACGACTAGGAGCCCTCCCGCTTCCGGGTGTCGCTCCTCGCGGCCTCGTGGCCCCGGCCTAGGCTGACGCGCGATGATTCGATTCGACGAGGTCACCAAGGTCTACCGCGGAACCGCGAAGCCGGCGCTCAACAGCGTCAGCCTCGAGGTGCTCAGCGGCGAGTTCGTCTTCATGGTCGGCGCCTCCGGCTCCGGCAAGTCGAGCATGCTGCGCCTCGTGCTGAAGGAGGACCGCCCCTCCTCGGGCTCGATCCACGTCCTCGGCCAGGATCTGAACCGCATCTCCAGCCGGAAGATCCCGTACTTCCGCCGCAACCTCGGCGTCGTCTTCCAGGACTTCCGGCTCCTGCCGAACAAGACCGTCTTCGCGAACGTCGCCTTCACCCTGCAGGTGATCGGCAAGAGCAAGGGCTTCATCCACGAGGCCGTCCCCGACGTCCTCGCGATGGTCGGGCTCGAGGGCAAGGCAGAGCGCTTCCCGCACGAGCTCTCCGGCGGCGAGCAGCAGCGCGTCGCGATCGCGCGCGCCGTCGTCAACAAGCCGTCCATCCTCCTCGCGGACGAGCCGACCGGAAACCTCGACCCCACGACGAGCATGGGCATCATGACGCTCCTCGAGCGCATCAACGCCAACGGGACGACCGTGCTCATGGCGACCCACGACGCCGGCATCGTCGACCGCCTCCAGCGCCGCGTCGTCGAGCTCGTCGGCGGCCGCGTCGTGCGCGACGAGCGCGGGGGCGGCTACGTGACGCAGGCGATCCCGCAGGTGCAGCCCGACATCGTCATCCCCGCCGCCGGCCCGAGGGAGGGGCTGCGATGAGGCTCGCGCTCGTCCTGAGCGAGGTCGGCCAGGGCCTCCGCCGCAACCTCTCGATGGTCGTCTCCGTCGTGCTCGTGACGTTCATCTCGCTCACCTTCGTCGGAACCGCGATCCTCCTGCAGGCGCAGATCAACCAGATGAAGTCGTACTGGTACGACCGCGCCCAGGTGGCCGTCTACTTCTGCACGGACTTCTCGAGCGTCGGCACATGCGATCAGACCGCTGCGACGCCCGAGCAGGTCGCCGCCGTCGAGGCGCAGCTCGAGTCGGAGACCCTCGCGCCCTTCATCGACGCGTACTACTTCGAGGACCGCCAGCAGGCGTTCGAGAACTTCCAGGACCAGTTCGAGGGCAACGCGATCGCCTCCCTCGTCACGCCCGAGCTCATGACCGAGGCGTACTGGGTGAACCTCGTCGACCCGACCCAGAGCCAGATCCTGGCGGATGCCCTCTCCGGGCTCGCGGGCGTCGAGAGCGTCGTCGACCAGCGCTCCTACCTCGACCAGATCTTCGACATCCTCAACGCCTCCAGCTTCACCGCGATCGGGATCGCTGCGCTCATGCTCGTCGCGGCCGCCCTCCTGATCGCCACGACCATCCGGCTCTCGGCGTTCTCGCGGCGGCGCGAGCTCGGCATCATGCGGCTCGTGGGCGCCTCGAACCGGTTCATCCAGACGCCGTTCGTGATCGAGGGCGTCGTCGCGGCGCTCATCGGCTCGGTGCTCGCCGCCGGCGCGATGGTCGCGATCGTGCAGTTCTTCGTCCAGGGCTATCTCTCCGAGACCCTGCCCCAGACTTCCTTCGTCGGGCTCGACGACGCGCTGCTCGTCGTCCCCGTCCTGCTCGGGGTCGGCGCGCTGCTCGCGGCCCTGTCGGCGAACGTCGCCATCTCGCGCTACCTGCGCGTGTAGCGCGCGACCCTCGCCGGGTATGCTGGAGGGCTGCGCCGCACCCGCGGTGAGCATCCGACAGCCGAACCGGAGGTGATGGCAATGCCCAAGGAGCAGGGTCGCAAGGTCGTCGCCACCAATCGCAAGGCGCGCCACGACTACACGATCGAGGACACGTTCGAGGCCGGTCTCGTGCTGAGCGGCACCGAGGTCAAGTCGCTGCGCATGGGCCGCGCGAGCCTCGTCGACGGCTACGGGTTCATCGACGGCGGCGAGGCGTGGCTCGACGCCGTGCACATCCCCGAGTACTCGCAGGGCACGTGGACGAACCACCCGCCGCGCCGCAAGCGGAAGATGCTGCTGCACAAGGCGCAGATCATCAAGATCAGCCAGAAGACGAAGGAGGGCGGCTACACGCTCGTCCCTCTCAGCATCTACTTCAGCGACGGCCGCGCGAAGGTCGAGCTCGCCGTCGCGAAGGGCAAGCGCGAGTACGACAAGCGCCACGCGCTGCGCGAGCGGCAGGACAAGCGCGAGGCCGAGCGCGCGATGTCGAGCCGTAAGAACCTCGGCGACTGAGCCGGCGCGAGCGGTGCGGCTCCTGGCCGCTCCCTGAGCGTCGGGCCCGAGAGGCGGGCGTAGGCTCGACGCTCGTGACCGCACGATCCGACGCCCCCGCTCCCGCAGACGCATCCGAGACCGGCGGTGAGGCGGTCGGGGCGGATGGCGTGAGCGAGCGCACCCGCTGGCAGGCCTTCGCGGTCGCGGTCGCCGTCGCCTCGCTCACGATCCTCGACCTGTCGAAGGTCAACGTGGGAATCCCCGCCATCGAGCAGGCGTTCGGAGCGGGCCCCACGCAGATCCAGCTCATCGTCGCCGGCTACGTGCTCGCCTTCGGCATCGTGCTCGTCCCCTCCGGCCGGTTCGGCGACCTGCACTCGCGGCGGCGCATGTTCCTCGTCGGCCTCGTCGTGTTCCTCATCGCGAGCCTGCTGTGCGCGATCGCGCCGACCGTCGAGCTGCTCGCCGCCTCGCGCATACTGCAGGGGGTCTCGGCGGGTCTGCTCATGCCGCAGGTGCTCGGGCTCACCCAGCAGCTCTTCACGGGCGCCGCGCGCGGGCGCGCCTTCGGCATCTTCGGCGCCGTCATCGGGCTCTCGACGGCCTTCGGGCCGACGCTCGGCGGCCTGCTCATCGGCGTCGGCGGGCCCGAGCTCGGCTGGCGCCTCATCTTCTGGATGAACGTGCCGCTCGTCATCGGCCTCTTCCCCTTCGCGTACAGGCTCCTGCCCCGCACGCAGCCCGACGCGCACGGCCCGCGCGACCTCGACCTGTTCGGCACCGCGCTGCTCGGCGGCACGGTGCTGAGCCTCATGCTGCCGTTCGTGCTCACGACCGGCTCGCCCGATGACGACCCCGCCCGCTGGTGGTGGCTCGCGGCCTTCGTCGTGCTCGCCGCCGCGTTCGTCGCATGGGAGCGCCGCTACACCTCCCGCGGTCGCGCTGCGATCGTCGACTTCGCGCTCTTCCGCATCGGCGCGTACCGCAACGGCACGCTCATCGCGACGACCTACTTCGCCGCCCTCCCGGCCACCTTCCTCACCCTCTCGCTCTTCCTGCAGTTCGGCCTCGCCCTCGAGCCGGTCTACGCGGGCATGGTGACGATCCCGTTCGCCCTCGCCTCCGCCGTCACATCCTGGTACAGCGGCCGCGTCGCGACGACGATCGGCCGCCCCGTCGTCGTCTGGGGCCTCCTCGGCGTCGTCGCGGGCCTCGCGGGCACGATCGCGTCGGCGTTCCTGCTCCCCGCAGGCGTCTCTCCGTGGGCGATCGCGGGCTTCATGGCGCTCGCCGGCGCGGGCGGCGGCGCCGTCATCGCCCCCAACCAGACGTTGACCCTGGCGGATGTCCCGCTCACCTCCGCGGGCGTCGCCGGCTCCATCGGGCAGGTCGGCCAGCGCGCCGGCACTGCGGTCGGCATCGCGGCGGCCACCGCCGCCTTCTACGCCACGATCTACGCCGAGGAGGGGATGGGCGGCCGGGTCGACATCTACCAGGACGCCTTCCTGCACGCGGCCCTCGTCATCCTCGGCTTCGTCGGCGCCGCGCTGGCGCTCGCGCTGCTCGACCTGCGGGAGCGACGCACCGGCTCGCTCTAGCGGGCGACGAACCTGGCGTCGACGGCGACCTCGACCACGATCGGTTCGGGGCGAAGCGAGAAGGCGCCGCCCCGGGCATCCGACGCCATCATCGCGACGCGCTCCATGCGCGGCTGCGGGCCGCTGCCGGCGCCCGGGTCGCCGAGCATGCCGGGGTCGGCGAGGGCGACGGCGTGGACGCTGCCGAGCCCGATGCTCTGCGCGTAGATCGTCGCCTTCGTCACGGCGTCCTTCACGGCGCGCGAGCGCACCTCGGTGAGCACCGACGTGCGACGGCCCTCCGTGAGCGACCACTCGAGGCCGTCGATCATCGCGAGCTCCTCCGCGGCGATCGCCTCGACGAGCTCGGGCAGGGCGTCGAGACCGGTGATGGTCGCGCGGCCCGAGACCGCGGCGCGGTGCACGATCGGGGCGACGGAGCCGTCGTTCGTCCAGGGGCGCCCCGCGGTGACCGAGACGCGGTCGGCCGACCACGCCGACACGGGCCCGGCCGTCGCGTCGTGACGGTCGGCGATCGCGGCGCTCACCCGGTCGAGCGCCGCCGTGACGCGCTCGACCGCGTCGGTGCGGTCGGGGCCGTCGGCGGCGATCGTGAAGCTCAGGATGCTGCGCTCGGGGGAGTACTCGGCGCGAGCCGTGCCCTGCACGGTGATGACGGTCTCGGTCACGGGCTCCTCCTCGATGCGGCCGCACCCGCCTCTGGGCGGAACGTCAGCGGTGAGCTATACTGTAGGGCTGCGCCATCACCGGCGCTCGATGCGCTCCCGAGGCCACTCGGGCCGCGCTTCACAACTCCACAGCGCGTGATGACGACCCACCTCAGCACCCCGACACCGCCTCGTGCCCCGCACGATTCGGAGGGGTGAGGTGACGCACGGGGATGATCGGTTTCGACATTGCCTGCGAAACGATGAGAAGCGGGTCGAGGATGCAGGGTTATCTCGTAAACGATCTCTGCAAACAACAGGTGCCAATGCTAAGCGCACCGACTTCGCTCTCGCCGCCTAAGGCAGAGTAGATAAGTCCGTCAGCCCGGGTTCGCCTCCGCCCCGGTCGCTGGCGTCATCAAGGAGGCTCGCTGCGTGCCTGCGTCTCAGGTGCACGCGGGACTTTCACTGAGGCTGGGCTCGTCGACCTAGGGGTCTGCAACAAAGGTCGGAGCCGAGCAGAACGTCTCAGCAGACTACGCCCGTAGAAGGCATCGGATCACAGCAGTGGACGGGGGTTCGATTCCCCCCATCTCCACCACTGGTCGTCATCACGCGCTGTGCGAGTTCGCCACCGCCCCTCGAGACGGATCGAGTCCGCCATGCGCACGCTCCTCAACATCATCTGGCTCGTGCTCTCGGGCTTCTGGCTCTTCCTGGGCTACGCGTTCGCCGCACTCATCATGGTCGTGCTCATCGTCACGATCCCGTGGGGGATCGCCGCGTGGCGCATCGGCGTCTACTCGCTCTGGCCGTTCGGCAAGGACGTCGTCGACCGTCCGACCGCCGGCGTCGGCTCGGCGATCGGCAACGTCGTCTGGGTCGTCCTCGCCGGCTGGTGGCTCGCGCTCGGGCACATCGCCTCGGCGCTCGCGCTCGCCATCACGATCATCGGTCTGCCCTTCGCGTGGGCGAACCTGAAGATGGTGCCCATCGCGCTCCTGCCGCTCGGCAAGCAGATCGTCGACCAGCCCTAGCCGAGCATCCGCCCGGCGTCAGCCGATGTTCGCCGGCCGGGCCCACTCCTCGCCGAGGACGTGCTGGTCGAGGAAGGCGAACACGGTCTCGTACCAGACGATCGCGTGCTGGGGTTTGAGCACCCAGTGGTTCTCGTCCGGGAAGTACAGGAAGCGGTGCACGGTCGAGCCGTCGTCCTCCGCGTGGCGGGCGTTGAGCTCCGACCACAGCCGCAGGCTCTCGCCGATCGGCACGCGGTAGTCGCGGTCGCCGTGGATCACGAGCATCGGCGTCACGATGTCGTCGATCGCGTGGTGCGGCGAGTTCTCCGCGAGTCCCTTCTCGTCGAAGATGCTCATCCAGTACGCCGAGTTGTCGGTCGTGCCGCCGAACTGGTCGAGCGCCCACAGGCTCGCGTGGCTCACGGTCGCGCGGAAGCGGTCGGTGTGCCCCGCGACCCAGTTGGCCATGTAGCCGCCGAACGAGCCGCCCATCGCCGCCGTGCGGGTCTCGTCGATCTCGGGGCGCTGCTCGACCGCGTCGGTGATCGCCAGGAGGTCGGTGTACGGCTTCTGCCCCCAGGAGTTCCAGCCTCGGGCGATGAACTCGAGCCCGTAGCCGGTCGACAGCGCCGGGTCGGGCAGCAGCACCGCGTAGCCGTGCGCGACGGCGAGCTGCGGCGCCCAGCGCCAGCTCCAGGCGTTCCAGCTGTTGAGCGGCCCGCCGTGGATCCACAGCAGCAGCGGGGCGGGGCTCTCTGCCGAGGCCCCCTCGGGCGTCAGCAGCCAGCCGCGCACGCGCGCGCCGTCCTCCGCCGTCGTCTCGACCTCGACCATGTCGCCCACGGGGGCGGGCGGCGCGGCGGGGGTCGCGAGCTCGGTCACGTCTCCGGTGCGGGCATCGATGCGCACGGGATGCGGGGGCGACTGCCACGAGGATCGCAGCGCGATCACGTCGCCGGTCCGCGCATCCACGCTCAGGCTCGCGTACGCGAAGTGATCGTCGACGAGGCGGACCACGGGGCCGCCGTCGAGCGGGGCGCGGAAGACGGGACCGCGTCCGTCGTGGTCGGCAGAGACGATGAGCGACTCGCCGTCGGGGGCGAAGAGGAACTCGGCCGGCCAGTGATCCCAGTCGGCGGCGATTCGGCGCGGGTTCGCGCCGTCGAGGTCGGAGACCCAGAGCTCGTGGTCGCTCGGGCCCGCCGGGGTGCTCACGGGCACGCGCAGGTAGGCCATGCGCGTGCCGTCGTGGCTGATCGTCGGGAACTCGTACTGCACGCCCTCCTCGCCGTGGACGGTGCGGCGCTCGCCGGTCGCGACGTCGATCGCGACGAGCTCGTAGCGGGCGAGGCCGCGGCGCGGCAGTCGCACCGCGGCGATGAGCGTGCGGCCGTCGGGCGTGAGCGCCTGGCCGGCGGTGTCCGCGGTGCGGCCCGGCGTCGGGGTCAGATCGCGCGGGCGGGGGAGGTGCGCGGGGTACGGGGTCGGGGTGGCGTCGGCGCTGTCGGGCGCGACGCCCGCGTCGGCGGCCTCCGGCGACCGGTCGGGCAGCGCGTCGACGAGTGCGTCGAGGTCGAGCGCGAGGAGGTGCGGCTCGGCGGGGCCGAGATCGTGGTCCCAGTACCGCACGGGGTAGCTCTCGTGCAGGATCGCCTGGACCTTGCGCTTCTTCCGCTCGGCGCGGGCCGCGGCGTCGTCCTCGAACGAGCCGGAGCTCGGCAGCAGGTCGGCGGCGATGACGACCGTGTCGCTCGCGAGCGCGGTCGCCGCGACCCCGCTCACGCCGCCCGCGAGCCGGGTGATCGGGCGGGCCTCGCCGCCGGGCGCGGGCAGCAGCCAGAGCTGCGCCGACTCGTCCTCCCCGTCGGCGTCGGCGTCGGGCCGGCCGGAGACGAAGAGCGCGTCGCCGGAGGCCGTGAAGGCGACGCCCGACTCGCCCTTCGCCGAGCGGGTCAGGCGACGCGGGGTGCCGCCGCCCTGCGCGGGGACCTCCCAGAGCGCCCGCTCGTAGCGCGTGCGGTCGGAGGAGAGCGAGGCGACGGTGAGCACGACCCGCTCGCCGTCGGGCGAGAGGGCGACGCCGTCCACGCGCGGGAGCGCGATGTAGGCGTCGAGCGAGTGGAAGGGAGTCGAGGGCGTCGCGTCGGTCATGCCCTCGACGCTACCGAGCCCGACTGGGCGGCGTCGCCGAGCGCTCGCACGAGCATCCGTTCTCGCTGGGGGCGGGTCCGGCGGCTCAGCCCGCCGCGAGCTCTCCCCGCGACCGCTCGGGCGAGTGCAGGCGGCTGAGGATGCGGTCCGCGCTCACCGGCGTGCGGCCGTCCACGAGCGACACGATGACGCACGTGAGCGTCGCGGCCGAGATCGTCCAGAGACCGGGCTGCTCGAGCAGGGTCGAGAGCGGGCCCGCGGCGGATCCGAGAGCGGCCGACCCGATGAGGGCGGCACCGCACAGACCGGCTCCGACGAGCATTCCCGCGATCGCCCCGCGCGCGGTGAGGCGCCGCCACCAGATGCCGAGCAGGATGATCGGCGACAGCGCCGAGGCGGCGAACACGAACACCGTGCCGACCGAGGTCACGAGCCCCTGCGGGGCGGTCGCGAGGGCGACGAGGAGCGGCACGAGCGTGCAGAACACGGCCGCCCACCGGAACGAGGTGACGGTGCCGTGGAAGAGGTCCTGGCTGACGGCGCTCGAGAGCGAGACGATGAGGCCCGAGGACGTGCCGAGGAATGCGGCGAGTGCTCCCGCGACGACGAGGGCGGTGAGCAGGTCGCCGGCCGGGCCCGGGATCAGCCGCGACGGCAGCTGCAGCGCGACGGTGTCGGCCACACCGGGCGCGGCGAGGTCGGGCGCGGCGATACGAGCGATGAGCCCGATCGTGCTGGAGGCGATGTAGAAGACGCTGATCAGCACGATCACGCCGACGGTCGTCCAACGGGCCGAGCCGCCGGTCGGGCTCGTGTAGAAGCGGACGAGGACGTGCGGGAGCCCGACGGTGCCGAGCAGCAGCGCGATGAGCAGCGAGGTCGTCGCGTAGGCGTCCAGACCTGCCGGCCCTTGATCCTGCGGGAAGACGAGCGCCGGATCGATCGCGGGCTCCGTGCCGCTGAGGGTGATCGCGAAGAAGATGGCGGGCACCGCGAGCGCGGCGAGCTTGAGCCAGAACAGGAACGCCTGGACGAAGGTGATCGAGCGCATGCCGCCGGCCGCGACCGAGCCGCCGACGACGACCGCGACCGTCACGGCGCCGACCCAGGGCGGGATGTCCGCGACGACCGTGAGCGCGAGCGATGCCCCGTGCAGCTGGGGCACGATGTACAGCCAGCCGATGATGAGCACGAGCGCGCTCGTCAGGCGCCGCGCGGCGAGCGAGTCGAGGCGGGCGTGGATGAAGTCGGGGATCGTGTACGCGCCGCTGCGCCGGAGCGGCGCGGCGACGAGCATGAGCACGAGCAGGTAGCCCGCGGCGTAGCCGATCGGGAACCAGAACGCGTCCGATCCTGACAGCAGCACGAGCCCCGAGAGGCCGAGGAAGGTGCCGGCCGAGAGGTACTCGCCGCTGATGGCGGAGGCGTTCCAGACCGGTCGCACGGTGCGGGAGGCGACGAAGAAGTCGCTCGTCGTGCGCGAGATGCGCAGCCCCCAGATGCCGATGATCGCCGTCACGACGACGACCCCGACGATCGCGCCGATCGAGAGGGCCGCGCTCATCGGGCCGCTCCGCTCACTCGGGCTCCACGAGCTGCGCGAACCGGCCCTCGAGCCGCTGGCAGGCGAGGGTGTAGCCGACAGCCCAGACGATCATGAGCGGGTAGAAGCCGTAGGCGTGGATCAGCCACGTGAGCGGCACGCCCCCGAGCGCGATCTCGTCCAGCAGCGGGATCCGGCTCATCACGACGGTGACGAGCACGAGCGCGATCGCGAACGAGACGAGGCACATGATCGCGAGCCGGCCGTGGGCGCGCATGAGGCTTCGCGTGAAGAGCGTCTCGGCCTCCCCGACCGCCCATCGACCGGTGCGCGGGGGCGGCTCGGTGCGCGCGCTCGCCGCATCGACCGAGGTGACGCGCTCGCGCACCGGTCGCGTCCCGGCGCGACGGCGATCCCCGGCGGAGCCCGTGGACCCGAGCTCGGTCATCGCCCGGCCTCGCGCGGCCGCAGCATCGCCTCGCGCACGATCGGGATCGAGCGCCGGCTCACGGGGACCTCCTCGCCGGCGACCGTGAGCGTCGGATGCGCGCCCACGAGCCTCACCGCGGTGATCGCGTCGCGCAGCACGAGGTACGAGCGGTGCACGCGGATGAACCCGGCGTCGTGCCAGCGCTGCTCGAGCTCGGAGATCGGCTCGCGGATGAGGTGGCTCTCGGTCTCCGTGACCAGCCGCGAGTAGTCGCCCTGCGCCTGCACCCAGCGCACGTCGCTGCGGTGCACCACGCGCATCGCGTTGCCCACCCGGACGGGGATGCTCTCGTCGGGCGGGGCGTCCGGGCCGAGGGGGCTGTCGCGCAGCGCGAGGATGCGGCCGACCGCGCGCTGCAGCCGCTCGCGCCGGATGGGCTTGAGGATGAAGTCGACGGCCTGCACGTCGAAGGCCTCGATCGCCCCGGCCTCGTCGGCGGTCACGAAAACGATCGCGGGCGGCTCGGCGAACCGCGAGACCGCGCGCGCCAGGTCGAAACCGGAGAGCCCTGGCATGTGGATGTCGAGGAAGGCGGCGTCGACCTCGCGCTCGGCCAGCAGCCGCAGGGCCTCCGAGCCCGTCGCGGCGCGCAGGATCTCGCGCACCCGCGGGTCCGCCCGCAGCATCGACTCGAGCTCGTCGAGCACGCGCCGCTCGTCGTCGGCGATGAGCACGTCGATCGCGCGCATCGGCTCGCCGGTCTCCGGGCGGGCCGTCACGGGCCCGCCGGCCTCTCGGTCTCGTTGAAGGGCTGCGACTTCGGGATGCGCATCCTCACCATCGTCCCGGCCCCCTCGTTGGTCTCGATCACGAGCGCGTGGTCGTCGCCGTAGATGCTCCGCACGCGGGCGTCGACGTTCCGCAGCCCGATGTGGTCGGTGCGCTCGGACTCCGTGAGCAGCTGCCGCAGGGCCGAGGGCCGCATGCCGACGCCGTCGTCGTCGACCGTGATCTCGGTGTGGGTGCCGTCGTCGCGAGCGGCGATGACGACGGTGCCTCCGGCCTCGCGCGGCTCGAGACCGTGACGGATGGCGTTCTCGACGAGCGGCTGCAGGCTCAGGAAGGGGATCACGGTGGCGAGCGTCTCGGGTTCGATGCGCAGCGTGACGCTCAGGCGCTCCTCGAAGCGGGCGCGCTCGAGCTCGACGTACGAGTGGACGCTCGTGAGCTCGTCGGCGAGCGTCGTGAACTCGCCCTGCGAGCGCAGCGTGTACCGGATGAAGTCGGCGAAGTCGAGCAGCAGGTCGCGCGCCCGCTCGGCATCCGTGCTCGTGTAGGAGGCGATGACGCTGAGCGCGTTGTAGATGAAGTGGGGGCTGATCTGGGCGCGCAGCGCCCGCAGCTCGGCCTCGGCGAGGGCGGCGCGCGAGGTCTCCAGCTCGCCGAGCTCGATCTGCGCGCCGCACCACGCGGCGACCTCCGTCGTCGCGCGGACGAGGGGGGCGTGCACCCGCGTCGCGAAGGCCACGATCGCACCGACCACGCGGCCGTTGACGATGACGGGCGCCCCGACGGCCTGGGGGGAGCCTCCCTCGTCGTCTCCGATCGACCCGCGCGGAGCATCCGCCCCTGATGACCGGGTCGACAGCAGCTGCCGCTGGCCCGTCTCGATGACGCTCGCCGCGACCCGCGCCGCGACCGGCGCGAGGTCGCCGCGGCCGTCGAGGGCGACGACGCCGTCCCGATCGGCGACGGCGATGGCCTCGCTGCCGAGGAGGGTGCGCAGGTAGCGGCCCGCGCGATGCGCGCCCTCGCCGTCGAGCCCGCCGCGCAGGTGCACGGCCGCGCGCGAGGCGAGCGAGAGCGTGCGGAACGTCGCGCGCTCGGCGTCGCTGCCGAGGTCGCCGCCGCCTCGGGCGTGCCGCCGGATCAGCTGCGCGAGCAGCGTGACGGCGATGCCGAGAGCGAAGGCGGCGACGGCGAGGAGCGCGGCGTCAGGCATCGGCGCTCCTCGTCACGTCGTCGTCAGCAGCAGCGGGCCCCGGGGTTCTGGTCCTGCTCGTCCATTCTGCCCCGCCAGAACTCCCGCTCGGTCATCGGGGCGACATCCGCTCCGTGCGTGGCGGCGTGATGATCGAGGTACGTGCGGTAGGCGGTGTCGCCCATGAGCTCGCGCATGTACCAGGTGACGGCTCGTCCGGCGCGCCCGAGGACGGCGGCGCCTGCCCGGACCGAGAGAGTCCGGGCAGGGCGCCGTGATTCGGTCGCGGTCATCAGTGCCTGGCCGACGAGGGCCGTGTGGCGGCGGGCAGCTGCGCCCACCGGCGCTCGAGCTCGCGCTCGGCCCTCGTGGCGAAGAAGCCCTCCGGCGCGTACCGGCGCGAGGCGACCGGGGCGTCCTCGTGGCTCTCGCCGCCGCCGGCGCGGATGGCGCGGACCGTCACGATGAGCGAGGTGATGACGACGATGATCGCGAGCGTCACGAACACGATCGACAGGATGCCCTGCACCATCGTGTTCCGCACGACCGCCTCCATCGCCTCGACCGTCGGGGCCGTGCCGAACGAGGTCTCTCCCGCCTCGAGCGCTCCGCGGAACGCGAAGTGGTTCGCCCAGTAGCCCACCTGGGGCACGGGGGAGAAGATCTTGAAGGCCGACGCGGTGATCGTCACGACCGCGGCGAAGGCGAGCGGCACGCCGATGATCCACAGCCAGCGCACGTAGCCCGGCCCGCGCTTGGCGACGATCGCGAGCACGACCGCGAGCGCGATGACCGCGAGCAGTTGGTTCGCGATGCCGAACAGCGGGAAGAACGTGTTGATGCCGCCGAGCGGATCCGTGACGCCGAGGATCAGGATCCAGCCCCAGCCCGCGACCATGAGGGCCGTCGTGATCCACACGCCGGGGCGCCACCCCGTGTCCTTGAACCTCGGGAGGACGTTGCCGATCGAGTCCTGCAGCATGAAGCGGGCCACGCGCGTGCCGGCGTCGACCGCGGTGAGGATGAACAGCGCCTCGAACATGATCGCGAAGTGGTACCAGAAGCCCGCGAGCGCGGCGCCGCCGAAGAGCTGCTGCATGATGTTCGCGATGCCGAGCGCGAGGGTCGGCGCGCCGCCCGTGCGGGAGACGATCGACTCCTCGCCGACGGCCGCCGCCGTGCTCGTGAGCATGTCGGGCGTGAGGTTCACGCCCATCAGACCGAGCGAGTTGACGAAGGCGACCGCGCCCTCGACCGTGCCGCCGGTGGCGGCCCCGGAGGAGTTCATCGCGAAGTAGATCCCGCGGTCGAGCGAGAGCGCGGCGACGAGCGCCATGATCGCCACGAAGGACTCCATGAGCATGCCGCCGTAGCCGATGAAGCGCGTCTGGCGCTCCTTCTCGATGAGCTTCGGCGTCGTGCCCGAGGCGATGAGCGCGTGGAAGCCGGAGAGGGCGCCGCACGCGATCGTGACGAACAGGAACGGGAACAGCGTGCCGGAGACGACCGGGCCGAGCTCGCCGCCGGCGAACTCGCTGAGCGCGGGGACCGAGATCTCGGGCCGCACGAGGACGACGGCGCCGGCGAGCATGACGATGACGCCGATCTTCATGAACGTCGAGAGGTAGTCGCGCGGGGCGAGCAGCAGCCAGACGGGCAGGATGGCGGCGACGAAGCCGTAGATGATGATGCCCCACGCGATCGTCGTGCGGTCGAGCGTGAAGAGCTCGATGCCCCACGGCGTCTCGGCGACCCAGCCGCCGGCGATGATCGCGGCCATGAGCAGCACGAAGCCGATGATCGAGACCTCGGAGATCTTCCCCGGGCGCAGGTAGCGCAGGTAGACGCCCATGAAGAGGGCGATCGGGATGGTCATCGCGACGCTGAAGACGCCCCACGGGCTCTCGCCGAGCGCGTTGACGACGACGAGCGCGAGGATCGCGATGATGATGAGCATGATGAGCAGCGAGGCGAGGATCGCCGCGGTGCCGCCGACGCGGCCGAGCTCGTCGCGGGCCATCTGGCCGATCGTGCGACCGCCGCGGCGCATCGAGAAGAACAGCACGAGGTAGTCCTGGACCGCGCCGGCGAGCAGCACGCCGACGATGATCCAGATCGTGCCGGGCAGGTAGCCCATCTGCGCGGCGAGGACGGGGCCGACGAGCGGGCCGGCGCCGGCGATCGCGGCGAAGTGGTGGCCGTAGAGCACACGGCGGTCGGTCGGCACGTAGTCCTTGCCGTCGGCGCGCACCTCGGCGGGCGTGGCCCGCCGGTCGTCGGGGCGCGTGATGTAGCGCTCGATGACCTTCGAGTAGAAGCGGTAGCCGATGAGGTAGGTGCAGACGGCGGCGAACACGAACCAGAGCGCGTTGACGGTCTCGCCGCGCACGATTGCGATCATGGTCCACGAGATGCCGCCGAGCAGCGCGATCGCCGCCCAGACCAGGATCTTCGGCAGGGTCCACCGGGTCTCGCGCTCCGCGGCGGGCAGCTCGGTGGGGGGAAGGGCCGGGTCGGGCTCGGGGCCGTCGGGCCGGGCCTCGACGGTCGATCCGGGTGGCTGTGACGTCATTGTGCTCCTCCAGGGGGTCGCATCGTTGCGTGTGGTCACCCTAGGAAGGGGCGCCGGCGCGCGCATGGCCCTGCCGACGGGCGGCTGTTCGGTGCGACGAACGGCGGATCCGTGCGACGAACAGCGAGCCGAGCTGCGCCTTCGACGCGCCTGCGCCGCGCGGGCGAGCGGGGCGCCGGTGAGGGGGCGCGCGCCGGAACCGTCACCCGCCGCATCCTGGCTGTGTAAAAAATCATTGACAGGATGTCCGTTGCGCTTTACCTTGAGCGTGTCAGGAATTCTTGACATCCGCATCGATCGACCAGAAGGAGACCCCGTGGCGCAGGAGGAGAAGGTGGCCTGGATCGGCCTCGTCGTCGGCATCGTGACGGGCGTCGTCTACGGCGTCGTGCTCGCCGCCCGCGCGGCCGGCGGGCCGCTCGTCGAGGCGCCCTACGTCGACGCGATGCTCTGGAGCATCGGCATCGGCATCATCGTGACGGCCGTCGTGACGATCGTCGTCGCCATCCTGACCCGTCGGGACGGCCAGGGGACCGACGTCCGCGACCGGCAGATCAGCGCCCGCGCCGAGCACACCGCGCGCGCCGTGCTCGTGATCGGAGCCCTCGCAGCCCTCGTGCTCGCGATGCTCGAGGCCGACCACTTCTGGATCGCCCACGCGCTCTTCCTCGGCTTCTACGCCTCCGCGGTGCTCGAGGGCATCACGAAGGTCGCCCTCTACCGCGGGGGAGTGCCCGCGTGGTGAAGCCCACTCGCGTGGAGAACCGCATCCGCGCCCTCCGCTTCGCCCACGGCGAGCTGACGCAGGCCGATCTCGCCGAGCGCATCGGCGTCACCCGCCAGACCGTCATCGCCATCGAGCAGGGCAAGTACTCGCCCTCGCTCGAGGTCGCCTTCCAGATCGCCCGCGTCTTCGGGGTCCCGCTCGACGACGTGTTCCAGTATCCGGACGGCGCGTGAGCGCCGCATCCGCCCCCGCGCCCGACCGATGAGACGAGAGACCACCATGACCACGATGACGACGCCCGCGACCATGCGGGCCCTGCTGCAGAGCGGCTACGGCGGCGTCGAGATGCTGCGACTCGATCAGGCGCCGGCGCCCGCACCGCGCGCCGGTCGCGTGCTCGTGCGCGTCGAGGCCGCGAGCCCCGACTCGGGCACGATCCACCTGCTGACCGGGCGGCCGACGCTCGTCCGCCCCTTCCTCGGGCTGCGCCGGCCCCGACAGCCGATCCCCGGCCTCGCGTTCGCGGGGCGCATCGAAGCGCTGCCGCTCGGCGCGACGCCCGAGCAGGTCGGGTTCGCCGTCGGAGATCGCGTCGCCGGGTCGGCGCCCGCGGCGTTCGCCGAGCTCGTGCTCGCGACGCCGCGGAAGCTCGCGCGCATCCCCGACGCGGTGTCGTCGACCGACGCCGCCGCGCTGCCGATCTCCGCCGTCACCGCCCTGCAGGCCGTCCGCGATGCCGCTCGCGTCGGCGCGGGGCAGAAGGCGCTCGTCATCGGCGCGGGGGGCGGAGTCGGGGCGTACCTCGTGCAGCTCGCCGTTCTCGCGGGCGCCCGCGTCACGGGCGTCGCGAGCGGGGGGAAGGCCGCCTTCGTCCGCTCTCTCGGCGCCGAGCGCACGATCGACTACCGCACCGATCCCGGGCCCGAGGGCTGGGGGCGCTTCGACGTCGTCATCGACACGGCCGACGGCCGCGACCTGCCGGTGCTGCGCCGACTGCTGACCGAGCGCGGCACGCTCGCGATCGTCGGCGCCGATCACGTCGGCGGGCCCGTGCTCGACGGGCTCGACCGGCAGTTCCGCGCTGCGCTGCTCGACCCGTGGGTGCGGCACCGCCTCGTGATGGTCATGCAGAAGGAGTCCGGCGCCGATCTCGCGATCCTGCTCGATCACCTCGCGGCAGGGCGGATGTCCGCGGCCGTCGACGAGGTCGTCCCCCTCGAGCGCGCCCTCGGAGCGATCGACCGGCTCCGGCGGCGCGAGGTGCGCGGCAAGGTCGTCATCGCGCTCGGCTGACCGGGGCCGGACGAGCCCGGCCGGGAGCGCTCAGCCCGAGAAGGCTCCGGTGAGGATCGCCTCGACGTCGGCGCGGTCGACCGGGCGGGGGTTCGCGATCGGCAGCCGGCCCGCCACGAGGTCGATCGCCTCGGTCAGCTGCTCGCGCGTGAGACCGAGCTCGGCGAGCCCGCGCGGAGCGCCGATCGCGCTCGCGAGGTCGCGCAGTCCCGCGACGGCGTCGTCCGCTCCGAGCGCGCGCGCCATCATCGCCGCCGACTCGGGGGCGGCGACGGCGTTGAACGCGAGGACATGTGGCAGGACCACGGCGTGCGTCTGCGCGTGCGGCAGGTCGAACGCGCCGCCGAGCGCGTGGCAGATCTTGTGGTGGAGGCCCGAGCCGGCTGTCGCGAAAGCCATCCCCGCGAGGAAGGAGCCGTAGAGGAGTCGCTCACGGGCGGCGGCGGTGTCGGTCCCGGCATCCGCCGCAGAGGCGCCGCTCGCCCGCTCGGTGCCCGCGAGGCCGCGCAGGCCCTCCGCGAGAGCCTGGACCCCGTCGGTCGCGATGAGCCGGACGATCGGGTTCGAGGCCTCCGTCCAGTAGGCCTCGACGCAGTGCGCCATGGCGTTGAGCCCCGAGGCGACCGCGAGGTCGACGGGCAGGGTCGCGACGAGGTCGCTGTCGTAGACGACGGTTGCGGGCAGCACCCGTCGGTCGACCCCGGTCTCCTTCCGCGCCGCAGTCGTCATGCCCCACATGGGCGTCATCTCGCTGCCGGCGTACGTCGTCGGCACGGCGATGATGGGCAGCTCCGTGGTGAGCGCGACGATCTTCGCGGTGCCGGTCGTCGATCCGCCCCCGATCGAGACGAGGCCGTCGACGCGGTGGTCGACGGCCATCCGTCGCGCCTCGGCCGCCACGGAGTCGGGCACGTGCGGACGCACCCCGGTGAAGCGGACGGCGACGCGATCGCGCCACGGCGCGAGGAGCTCGTCGACGAGCGCCGTGTCGCGATCCGACGCGATCACCATGAGGCGCTCGGCGCCGAGCGCCTCGACCTCGGCCGCGAGCGAGGTCCGGCTCGAGCCCGCGCCGAAGATCACGCGGTGAGGCAGCGATGCGTAGCGGAACTCCACGGCGCGAGCATATCCGCGCGGCGGCATCGCGACGATGCCCGCGCGGTCGCGGGAGAGCGCATCGTCTGCCATCCTGACGCGAGGAGCGCAGCGCTGCGCCCGGAGGGGAGCCCGCGGTGGTCGATGAGCCGGAGGCCGCGCTGCGGGCCGAGCGCGAGGAGCACCTCACCCGGGAGGTCGAGGCGAGCTTCGAGGCGACCCCCGACGAACGGCTGAGAGCCGTCATGCAGGCGCTCACCCGCCACCTGCATGCGTTCGCGCGCGAGGTCCGGCTCACCGCACCGGAGTGGGAGGCCGCGATCGCCTTCCTCACCCGAGCGGGGAGCATCACCGACGACCGCCGTCAGGAGTTCATCCTGCTGAGCGACGTGCTCGGGCTCTCCATGCTCACGGTGGGCATGAACGCGCCCGTGACGGCGGAAGCCACGGAGTCGACCGTGTTCGGGCCCTTCTTCGTGAACGGCAGCCCCGAGATCGCGCTCGGCGACGACATCGCCGAGGGAGTCCCCGGTCGACCGTGCCACGTCGCCGGTCGCGTCACGAGCACCACGGGCGCCCCGATCGCCGGCGCGCGCGTCGAGGTGTGGGGCGCCGACGAGGACGGCTTCTACGACGTGCAGTACGAGGGCGACCTCGTGCAGGCCCGCGCGCACCTCTTCACCGACGGCGACGGGCGCTACGACTTCTGGACGGTGCAGCCCGCCGCCTATCCCATCCCGCACGATGGGCCGGTCGGCGATCTGCTCGCCGCGACCCGGCGCTCGCACATGAGGCCCGCGCACATCCACTTCATGGTGAGCGCGCCCGAGCACGCGACGCTCATCACCCACATCTTCGTCGCGGGCGACGAGTGGCTCGATCGCGACGCCGTCTTCGGCGTGACGGAGAGCCTCGTCATCGACTTCGCGCAGCACGACCGCGGCGAGGCGCCGGGGCGCATGATCGACGGGCCGTGGAGCTCGGCGCGCTTCGACATCGTCCTCGCGCCGAGAGAGGGCGCCGAATCGAGACCCTAGCGCCGGATTCTCAGCTCGACGAGCCCTCGAGGCTGCCCGTCACGGGGCCGGCCGGGTCGTAGATCACGCAGAGGATCTCGCGATCGCCCTGCGCCCAGCTGCCCTCGGTCGGGAAGTAGTAGCTGAAGTCGTAGGGCGACTCGTCGTAGCTCGCGCCGACGAACGACTCGAACCCGGTCAGGCACTCGGCATCGGCGCGCTCGAGGATGGCGTCCTCGCCGGGGTAGTCGTCCTCCGACATGATCACCGAGGCGTACACCTCGCTGTCGTGCGGCTCGTCGCACGGCGTCGTCGGAACGGTCTCGACCTGCTCGGTGGCCTCGGCGTCGTTGAGGCAGTCGCCGACCTGGATGGTGAACACGTCGGTCGAGTCGTTGCCCTCGATGACCTGGCCCTCGGTGTCGCGCTCGGCCTCCCCTCCTCCCGTGAACTGCGAGAGGAAGGCGCACCCGGATAGCGCGGCGGTCGCCGACACGAGTGCGAGCGCTGCGAGGGCTCGGCGGAACGGGGTGGACGCGGACATGGGCTACTCCTCTTCGTCGGGGGCGAGCGCGATCTCGTCGGATGCGTCGTCGCGGGCGACGAGCGCGAGCACAGCATCGTGCAGGTGGCCGTTGGTGGCCAGGGCGCTGCCGTGCCACGGCCCCGGTGCGCCATCGACCGAGGTGAAGCGGCCGCCCGCCTCCTCGACGATCGGCTGCAGGGCGGCCATGTCGTAGGGCTGCAGGTCGAACTCGCCCGCCACGTCGATGACGCCCTCGGCGACGAGCATGTACGACCACATGTCGCCGATGGCGCGCGAGCGCCAGGCGGCGCGCGTCAGCGCGAGGAGGCCGTCGAGGCGGCCCTCGTCGTCCCACCCGGGCAGGCTGTTGTATGAGATCGAGGCGTCGGCGAGATCGCGCACGCCGCTCACGCGCAGCGGGCGGGCATCCGTCTCAGGGGCGGGGCCCGTGCGCAGCACGAAGGCGCCGAGACCGCTCGCGCCCCACCAGCGGCGCTCGAGAGCCGGCGAGCTCACGACGCCGACGACGGGCACGCCCTCGATCGCGAGCGCGATGAGGGTGCCCCAGATGGGCATGCCGCGCAGGAAGTTGGCGGTGCCGTCGATGGGATCGATGATCCACTGGCGGCGGGCGCCCTCGCCCGTGCCCGTCGCGGTGCCGTACTCCTCGCCGAGGATGCCGTCCTCGGGTCGCGCCGCTGCGAGGCCCTCGCGGATGACCCGCTCGACGGCCCGATCGGCGTCGGTCACGGGGGTGCGGTCGGGCTTCGTCGTCACCTTGAGGTCGACGGCGCGGAAGCGGTCGAACGAGACGGCGTCGGCCCGCTCGGCGAGCTCGAGCGCGAGCGCCAGATCGGCGGCGAGGTCGGTCACGGCTCTCACAGTAGCGGTCGCGAGCCTCGCTCAGTACGCGGACTTGGTGAGCGTCGTCAGCAGCCGCTGCAGCGAGTCGAGACGCTGCGGCCCGAGCGCGCCCAGATCGCCCCGCGCGGCCGCGTCGACGAGCTCGCAGTCGGGCGAGTCGGGGAGGTGCGTGCAGCCGCGCGGGCACGAGCGGGCGACCTCGGCGAGGTCCTCGAACGCGGTGAGGATGCTGTCGGGGTTGACGTGCCCGAGGCCGAACGAGCGCACGCCGGGAGTGTCGATGATCCAGCCGCCGTCGGGCAGCCGCAGCGACACGGTCGAGCTCGAGGTGTGCCGACCGCGCCCCGTCACGGCGTTGACGTGGCCGATCGCGCGCTGGGCGGAGGGCACGAGAGCGTTAACGAGCGTCGACTTGCCGACGCCCGAGTGCCCGACCGCGACGGTCGTGCGGTCGCGCAGCAGAGCGTGCAGCTCGTCGAGCGGGGGATGCTCGGCCGAGCTCGTGACCACGCGCACGTCGAGCCCCGCGAAGTGGGCGAGGAAGGCCGTGGGGTCGGCGAGGTCGGTCTTCGTCACGACGAGCAGCGGAGAGATGCCGGCGTCGAACGCGGCCACGAGGTAGCGGTCTACGAGCCGGGGTCGCGGCTCGGGGTTGGCGGCGGCGACGACGATCATGAGCTGGTCGGCGTTCGCGACCACGATGCGCTCGACGGCGTCGGTGTCGTCGGCGCTGCGTCGCAGAAGGGTGCGGCGCTCGTGCACGCGGACGATGCGCCCGAGAGCGCCCTCCTCGCCGCTCACGTCGCCGACGACGTCGACGCGGTCGCCCGTGACGATCGCGGTCTTGCGCAGCTCGCGGGCGCGCGTGCAGATCACCGCGCGCTCGGACGGTTCGCCCTCGTCGATGAGGGCCAGGTACCGGCCGCGGTCGACCGTGACGATGCGGCCGACGACGGCGTCGTCGTGGGCGGGCCGCTGCTTCGAGCGCGGCCGGTTGGCCTTCGGGTTCGGGCGCGAGCGCACGGCCGACTCGTCGTACGCGCCGTACGGCTCGTCCTCGTCGTCGTCGGGCGGCAGCCAGCTCATGCGGAGCCGGACCCCGCCCGCGCGGAGGCGACGAGACGATGCCACAGCTCGGGGAACTCCGGGAGCGTCTTCGACGTCGCGCCGATGTCGTCGATGTCGATGCCGTCGACGGCGAGCCCGATGACGGCACCCGCGTGGGCCATTCGGTGATCCTCGAACGCGCCCCAGTCGGCGCCGTGGAGGGCGCGCGGCTCGAGGGCGAGCCCGTCGTCGAGCTCGGTCACGGTGCCCCCGGCGCGCGTCAGGTCGTCGGCGAGCGCCGCGAGGCGATCGGTCTCGTGGCCGCGGAGGTGCTCGATGCCCGTGATGCGGCTCGGGGAGTCGGCGAGGGCCACGAGCGCGACGAGCGCGGGCGCGAGCTCGCCCCCGCGCGAGAGGTCGAGGTCGACGCCCGGCATCGAGCGACCGCCGAGCAGCCCCTCGCCGCCGTCGACGACGAGCGCGTCGCCTTCGCGACGGACGGTCGCACCGAAGCGGGGGAGGATCTCGATGAGATCGGCGCCGACCTGCGTCGTCGTCTCGGGCCAGCCCTCGATCGCGACCGTGCCGCCCGCGACGACCGCGGCGATGAGGAAGGGCGCGGCGTTCGAGAGATCGGGCTCGATGTCGACGTCGCGCGCCGCGATCGGCCCGGGCGCGACGACCCACACGCCCTCATCAGGGCTCGAGACCGTCACGCCGCGCGCCTCGAGAGCGGCGATCGTCATCTCGATGTGCGGCATCGACGGCAGCCGCTCGCCCGTGTGCCGCAGGGTGAGACCCTCGGCGAAGCGCGGGGCGGCGAGCAGGAGGCCCGACACGAACTGGCTCGACGCGCTCGCATCGATCGCGACCTCGCCGCCGCGCACCGCGCCCGAGCCCCACAGGCTGAACGGCAGGGCGCCGCGGCCGTCGTCGTTGACGTCGACGCCGAGCGCGCGCAGCGAGTCGATCGTCGTGCGCATGGGGCGCCGCCGCGCGGCCTCGTCGCCGTCGAACGCGACGGGGCCGAGCGCGAGCGCCGCGACGGGCGGGAGGAAGCGCATGACGGTGCCCGCGAGCCCGACGTCGATGCTCGTCGAGCCGGTCAGCTCGGTCGCGGGCGTCACGCGCAGGTCGGGGCCGTAGGCGCCATCGCCCGGCACCTCGTCGATGCCCACGCCGAGCGCGCGCAGCGCCGCGATCATGAGCGCCGAATCGCGCGAGTGCAGGGGCCGGCGCAGCAGCGAGGGGCCGTCGGCGAGAGCGGCCAGCACGAGCTCGCGATTGGTGAGGCTCTTCGATCCGGGCAGGGCGAGCCGGGCGTCCAGCGGGCCGGTCGCTCGCGGCGCGCGCCACGGCCCCTCGTCGCCCGTCGGAGCCGAGTGGTCGGCGCGGTCGTCGTCGTAGGGGCTGAATCGGGGCGAGGAATAGCCGAATACCTGCATCGGTTACAGAGTATCGGCAGCACGAGCGAAGGGAGCCGCCGTATGACGAGCGCCGTCCTCGAGCGCGTGAGCACCGCATCCGTCGACCCCGACGGGGCGCCGCGCACCGGCGCGGCCCCGCAGGCACCGGTCGTAGACTCGCTCCCGATGACTGACGAGCTCGCCGAGCGCCGCCAGCTGTTCCAGGAGCAGGCGCTCCCCTTCATGGACCAGCTCTACGGCGCCGCCATGCGCATGACCAAGAATCCCGCCGACGCCTCCGACCTCGTGCAGGAGACCTTCGTGAAGGCCTTCGCCGCCTTCGGCCAGTTCGAGCAGGGCACGAACCTCAAGGCGTGGCTGTACCGGATCCTGACGAACACGTTCATCAACGTGTACCGCAAGAAGCAGCGCGACCCGTACCAGGGGTCGACCGACGAGCTCGAGGAGTGGCAGCTCGGCAGCGCGCAGTCGGCGACGTCGAGCTCGAGCCGCTCGGCCGAGGCCGAGGCCATCGATCGGATGCCCGCGAGCGCCGTGAAGGACGCCCTCCAGTCGATCCCGGAGGACTTCCGTCTCGCCGTGTACTTCGCGGACGTCGAGGGGTTCTCGTACCAGGAGATCGCCGACATCATGAAGACCCCGGTCGGCACCGTGATGAGCCGGCTCCACCGCGGCAGACGCCTGCTGCGCGAGCTGCTCGCCGACTACGCCCGCGAGCGCGGGATCACGCTGAAGGACACCATGACCACATCGAGGAGCACGACATGACCGACTGCGGCTGCGACAAGGCCAAAGCCGAGCTGGAGGAGTTCCTGCACAACGAGCTCAGCGCCGAGCAGTGCCAGGACATCCGCGACCACATGAGCAACTGCGACGACTGCTCGGCCGAGCATCTCGTCGGCCTCACCCTCACCACCAAGGTGAAGGAGGCCTGCCAGGAGAAGGCGCCGGACGAGCTCCGCGCGATGATCCTCGGCACGATCGAACGTCTGGATGCTCGCGCCTAGCCGCGCGATCCCTCATCCCGAAACGCGAACGGGCCCGCCCCTCCAGACGGAGGAAGCGGGCCCGTTCGGCGTTCTGCGGCCTAGTCGCCGAGCGCCGCGTCCATGATCGCGGCGTGCTCCTGCGCGCTGCGCTTGGTCGATCCGGTCGCGGGCGAGGCGGATGCCGGGCGCGAGATGACGCGGACGGGCCGGCCCCCGCGCTTGGCGCTCTCGAGCGCGAAGAAGGGCCAGGCGCCCTGGTTCTCGGGCTCGTCCTGCACCCACACCAGCTCGGCGTTCGGGTACCGGTCGAAGACCTCCTGCAGCTCGGCCTCGGGCAGCGGGTAGAACTGCTCGAGCCGCACGAGTGCGACGTCGTTCGTGCCGCGCTTCTCGATCTCGCTCTTGAGGTCGTAGTGGATCTTGCCGGCGTGCACGAGCACGCGACGCACCGACTGCGCGTCGGTGATGTTCGCGTCGTCGAGCACGGGCTCGAAGCGGCCCTCGGTGAAGTCGGCGACCTCGCTCGTCGCACCGCGCAGGCGCAGCATCGCCTTCGGAGTGAAGACGATGAGCGGGCGGCGGGGGCGCGCGTAGGCCTGGCGACGCAGCAGGTGGAAGTACGACGCGGGCGTCGAGGGGCGCGCGACGGTCATGTTGTCCTCCGCCGCGAGCTGCAGGTAGCGCTCGATGCGCGCCGACGAGTGGTCGGGGCCCTGGCCCTCGTAGCCGTGCGGCAGCAGCAGCACGACGCTCGAGCGCTGGTTCCACTTCTGCTCGGCGGAGGAGATGAACTCGTCGATGATCGTCTGCGCGCCGTTGGCGAAGTCGCCGAACTGCGCCTCCCACAGCACGAGCGAGTCGGGGCGCTCGACCGAGTAGCCGTACTCGAAGCCCATGGTCGCGTACTCGCTCAGGAGCGAGTCGTAGATCCAGAGCTTCGCCTGGTTCTCGGCGAGGTTCGCGAGCGGCAGCCACTCCTGGCCGTTGGCGCGGTCGTGGAGCACGGCGTGGCGCTGCACGAACGTGCCGCGGCGCGAGTCCTGGCCCGACATGCGCACGGGCGTGCCCTCCATGAGGAGGGAGCCGAGGGCGAGCAGCTCGCCGAAGCCCCAGTCGATGCCGCCGTTGCGGCTCATCTCGACGCGCTTCTTGAGCATCGCCTGCAGCTTGCCGTGGATCGTGAAGCCGGCGGGCGGGTTGTCGTGGGCGTCGCCGATGTGCTGGATGACCTCCACCGGCACGCCGGTCGTCTCCGGCTCCGCCGCGATGGTCTCCATCGCGGGCGAGGCGACCGCGCCGGCTCCGACGACGGGGATCTGCCCCGTCTGGACGGCGTGGGTCTCGGCGAAGGCGACCTCGAGGCGCTCCTGGAAGTCGCGGTGCGCGGCGTCGAACTCGTCCGGCGTGATGTCGCCGCGGCCGACGAGCGACTCGGTGTAGAGGGTGCGCACCGAGCGCTTGGCCTCGATGAGGTTGTACATGAGCGGCTGCGTCATCGAGGGGTCGTCGCCCTCGTTGTGGCCGCGGCGGCGGTAGCAGATCAGGTCGATCACGACGTCGCGCTTGAACTCCTGCCGGTAGGCGAAGGCGAGCTCGGCGACGCGGGTGACGGCCTCGGGGTCGTCGCCGTTCACGTGGAAGATCGGCGCCTGGATGGTCTTGGCGACATCCGTCGAGTAGTTCGACGAGCGCGCCTCCCCCGGGGGCGTGGTGAAGCCCACCTGGTTGTTGACGACGACGTGGATCGTGCCGCCCGTCCGGAAGCCGCGCAGCTGCGACAGCTGCAGGGTCTCGAGCACGACGCCCTGGCCGGCCATCGCCGCGTCGCCGTGCACGAGCACGGGGAGGACACCGAACTGGCCGTCGCCCTTGCGGTCCTGCTTGGCCCGGACGATGCCCTCGAGCACGCCGTTCACGGCCTCGAGGTGCGAGGGGTTCGCGGCGAGGTAGACGGGGATCTGCTTGCCGCTCATCGCGGTGAAGACGCCCTCGGTTCCGAGGTGGTACTTCACGTCGCCCGAGCCCTGCACGCTGCGCGGGTCCTGCGTCCCCTCGAACTCGCGGAAGATCTGGCCGTAGGTCTTGCCGGCGATGTTGGCGAGCACGTTGAGGCGGCCGCGGTGCGCCATGCCGATCGCGACCTCGTCCATCTCGGCCTCGGCGGCTCCCTGGAGGATCTCGTCGAGCAGCGGGATCACCGACTCGCCGCCCTCGAGGCTGAAGCGCTTCTGACCGACGTACTTGGTCTGCAGGAAGGTCTCGAACGCCTCGGCCTGGTTGAGCTTGCCGAGGATGCGCATCTGCTCGTCGTGCGTCGGCTTCTGGTACGGCCGCTCCAGGCGGTCCTGGAACCAGCGGCGCTGCGCCGGGTCGGCGATGTGCATGTACTCGAGGCCCACCGTGCGGCAGTAGGAGTCGCGGAGGACGCCGAGGATGTCGCGCAGGAGCATCGTGCGCCGGCCGCCGAAGCCGCCCGTGACGAACTCGCGATCCAGATCCCAGAAGGTCAGGCCGTGGCTCGCGATGTCGAGGTCGGGGTGCGAGCGCTGGCGGTACTCCAGCGGGTCGACGTCGGCCATGAGGTGGCCGCGAACACGGTACGCATTGATGAGCTCGTGCACGCGCGCCGTCTTGTTGATCTGGTCCGCGAGGTCGACGTGGATGTCCTGCGCCCAGTGAATCGGGTCGTAGGGGATCCGCAGGTCGGCGAAGATGTCCTCGTAGAAGCCGCGCTGCCCGATGAGCAGCTCATGCACCTTCTTGAGGAACTCGCCCGAGCCCGCGCCCTGGATGACGCGGTGGTCGTACGTGCTCGTGAGCGTGATGGTCTTGCCGATGCCGAGCTCGGCGAGCGTCGCGGGCGACGAGCCCTGGAACTCAGCCGGGTACTCCAGCGCGCCGGCGCCGATGATGGCGCCCTGACCGCGCATGAGGCGCGGTACCGAGTGCACCGTGCCGATGCCGCCGGGGTTGGTCAGCGAGATGGTGTTGCCCTGGAAGTCGGAGGCGGCGAGCTTGTTGTCGCGCGCCCGCTTGACGACGTCCTCGTAGGCGGTGAGGAAGTCGCCGAAGCCCATCGTCTCGCACTTCTTGATGCCGGGCACGAGGAGGGCGCGCGAGCCGTCGGGCTTGGGCAGGTCGATCGCGATGCCGAGGTTGATGTGCGCGGGCGTGACCACGACCGGCTTGCCGTCGACCTCGTCGTAGTAGACGTTCTGGCTCGGGAACTCGCGCAGCGCGCGGACCATCGCCCACGCGATCAGGTGCGTGAAGGAGACCTTGCCGCCGCGGGCGCGCTTGAGGTGGTTGTTGATGACGATCCGGTTGTCGATCATCAGCTTCGCGGGGATCGTGCGCACGCTCGTCGCGGTCGGGACGCTCAACGAGGCGTCCATGTTGGAGGCGAGGGTCTTGGCCATGCCCCTGAGCGGGGTGACCGTGTCCTCCGCCGGTTCCTCGGCATCGGCCGTCGCCGCGGGCGCGGAGGCCGTCGCGGGCGCCTGCGCGGGGATCGGCTGGCGCTGCGGGGGAGCGGAGGTCGTGCGGGCCACCGGCTGGCTGCCGGTGATCGGGACGGACGCCGGCGGGACGGAGGACGCCGCGGGCACCGAGGCGGGGGCCGCCTCGGGTGCGTCCATCGCGACCGGGGCGGGGGATGCCGCGGGAAGGGGCTCGGCGTCCGACGCGGGCGGCGGGGCGTCGGCGAGAGCCGACTGGTGGTACTTCTCGAGGATCGGCCACCATGACGGGTCGACCGAGTTCCTGTCGGCCTTGTACTGCTCGTACATCTCGTCAACGAGCCACTCGTTGGCACCGAACTCGCCCGCGGCGCCGCCGTCGGGGCTCACTCCGGTCACTTGGCTTGACACAGCCGACCGCCCACTTCCGTTTCGCTAGATGCTCGGATCGAATGGGAACCCTCGCTGGTCCCCAGCCCGTCAAGCCTACCCATGGAAGTCCCGCCCCCCGTGCGCGAGAGGCCCGCCGTAGTCTGAAAGATGTGCGATTCTTCGACGAACGACCCGCCCACGATCTGACCTACTCCGACGTGTTCCTGGTGCCGGGCCGATCGGATGTCGGAAGCCGGCTGAGCGCGGACCTGACGGTCGACGACGCGACCGCCCTGGGCATCCCCCTCGTCGCCGCGAACATGACGTCGGTGACGGGCCCGCGCCTCGCCGCCGCCCTGGCTCGCCGCGGCGGTCTCGGGGTGCTGCCGCAGGACACCCCGCTCGGCGAGCTCGACGCCGCGATCCGCGCCGTGAAGAGCGCGCACGTCATGCTCGACCCGCTCGTCGCGGTGGGCGTCGAGACGACGATCGCCGAGGCGCTGCGGCGCGCCCCCGACACCGCGGGCGCCCTGCTGACCGTCGTCGACGCCGACGGGGCGCCCGAGCGGTGCATCCCCGTCAGCCGCCTGCGCGGCGCGCTGCCCGATTCGCGCATCGGCGACCTCGTCGGCGACCCCGTGCCCGCCCTCGACGACGAGGACGTCACCGACCCGCGCCAGGCCTTCGACCTCATCGACGCGGCGGGCGTCGACGCCGTCGCCGTCATGCACCACGGGCGCATCATCGGCTCGCTGAGCGCGCGCAGCGCCGTGCGCGCCACGCTCTACACCCCGGCGACGGATGCCCGTGGCCGGCTCCGCGTCGCGGCCGCGATCGGCGCCAACGGCGACCCGGCGGCGCGGGCCGAGGCGCTCGTCCGGGCCGGCGTCGACGTCATCGTGCTCGACACCGCGCACGGCCACCAGGCGTCGATGCTCGCGGCCGTGCGGGCGGTGGCTGTTAAGGAGCTGGGCGTCCCGCTCGTCGCGGGCAACGTGGTGACCCCGGAGGCCGTGCACGACCTCGTCGAGGCGGGGGCCGACATCCTCAAGGTCGGCGTCGGTCCGGGCGCCATGTGCACGACGCGCATGATGACCGCCGTCGGCCGCCCGCAGTTCTCTGCCGTGCTCGACACCGCGCAGGCGGCCCGCGAGAAGGGCGCCCGCGTCTGGGCCGACGGCGGCGTGCGCTACCCGCGCGACGTCGCGCTCGCGCTCGCGGCGGGAGCCTCGGCCGTCATGATCGGCTCGTGGTTCGCCGGCACGCTCGAGGCGCCGGGCGAGATCGAGGTCGACGACCAGGGGCGCTGGTTCAAGAGCTCCTGGGGCATGGCGTCGACGCGCGCCGTCGAGCAGCGGTTCCGGCGGCTCGACGCCTTCGAGCGGGCGCGCAAGACGCTCTTCGCGGAGGGAATCTCGAGCTCGCGCATCCTGATCGATCCGCAGCGACCCTCGATCGACGACCTGCTCGACATGATCACCTCGGGCCTGCGCTCGTCGATGACGTACGCGGGCGCGGCCACGCTGCCGCAGTTCCGCGAGCGGGCGGTCGTCGGCGTGCAGTCGGCCGCGGGCTACGAGGAGGGGAAGGCGCTGCCGGTCTCGTGGTGAGCGTCCGCCCCGCGAGGGTGCGCGTCGTCGAGAGCGCGCCCCCGGGCATCCGACGCTCAGCCGCGCCGGGGTCGCCTGGCTATACTTCCTCGCATCATGGATGACCCGCCGTCTTCGCCGTCCGACCCCAGTCATAGTCCCTCGCCGATGATCGGGGGCACCCGTGGGCGCTGAGTGGATCCTCCTCGGCGCGGGCGTGCTCCTCACCATCGGCACCGGCTTCTTCGTCGCGAGCGAGTTCGCGCTCGTCAATCTCGATCGCTCCGATCTCGAGGCGCGCCAGGCGCGCGGCGAGAAGCGGCTCGGGCCCACGATCGCGGCCCTCAAGATCACCTCGACGCACCTCTCGAGCGCGCAGCTGGGCATCACGCTCACGACGCTCCTCACGGGCTACACGATGGAGCCCGCCATCTCGATGATGCTCGCCGGGCCGCTCACGGCCCTCGGCCTGCCGGAGGGCGCCGTGAGCGTCGTCGGCACGATCGTCGCCGTCGTCATCGCGACGCTGCTGTCGATGATCGTCGGCGAGCTCGTGCCGAAGAACTTCGCGCTGTCGCTGCCGCGCCAGACGGCGAAGCTCGTCATCCCCTTCCAGACGCTGTTCACGACGGTGTTCAAGCCGGCGATCTCGCTGCTGAACAACACGGCGAACGCCATCCTCCGCGCCGTCGGCATCGAGCCGAAGGAGGAGCTCAGCGGCGCCCGCACGGCGGAGGAGCTCGCCTCGCTCGTGCGACGCTCCGCGAAGGAGGGCTCGCTCGAGGCCGACACGGCGACGCTGCTCTCGCGCACGCTCGCGTTCTCGCAGCACTCCGCCTCCGACGTCATGACCCCGCGACCGCGCGTCGCGAGCATCGACCGCACCGACTCGGCGCTCGCCGTGATCGAGCTCGCGCGCCGCACGGGCTTCTCGCGCTTCCCCGTCACCGACGATTCGATCGACGACATCGTCGGCATCGTGCACGTCAAGCAGGCCGTCGCGGTGCCGCACGACCGGCGCCCCGACGTGCCCGTCTCCGCGCTGCAGAGCGACGCGCTGCGCGTGCCCGAGACGATGATGCTCGACACCCTGCTCGCCGAGCTGCGCGGCCGCGGCTACCAGATGGCCGTCGTCGTCGACGAGTACGGCGGCACGGCGGGCGTCGCGACGCTGGAGGACCTCGTGGAGGAGCTCGTCGGCGAGGTCTCCGACGAGCACGACCGCGTGCTCGTCGGCGTCGTCCGCTCGCGCGACTGGCTGACCTTCCCCGGCATCCTCCGGCCCGACGAGCTGCGCGACCGCGCGGGGGTCTCGGTGCCGGACGACGGCCCGTGGGAGACCGTCGGCGGCTGGATGATGTCCGAGCTCGGCCGCCTGCCGGCCGTCGGCGATCTCGTCGAGATCGACGCGGGCGCCTTCCGCGTCGAGAGGCTCGACGGCCGCCGCATCGACCGCGTCCGCTACACCCCGAGACCGGTCATCGAGGACGAGGAGGCCGGTCGATGATCAGCGACTCCGACTGGTGGGGACTCGCCTGGCTCGTCGTCCTCCTCGCCGGCAACGCGTTCTTCGTCGGCGCCGAGTTCGCCGTCATCTCGGCCAAGCGCTCGCAGATCGAGCCGCGCGCCGAGGCGGGATCCCGTGCCGCGAAGACCGCCCTCTGGGCCATGGAGCACGCGACGCTCATGCTCGCGACGAGCCAGCTGGGCATCACGGTGTGCTCGCTGCTCATCCTGAACGTCTCCGAGCCGGCCATCCACCACATCCTCGAGATCCCGCTGCAGCTCACGGGGCTGCCGTACGAGGTCGTGAGCGGCGTCGCGTTCACGATCGCGCTGCTCATCGTGTCGTTCCTGCACGTGGTGCTCGGCGAGATGGTGCCGAAGAACATCTCGTTCTCGCTGCCGACGCGCTCGGTGCTGCTGCTCGCGCCCCCGCTCGTGGCGGTCGCGCGCGTGCTCCGCTTCGTCATCGTCGCTCTCAACTCGGTCGCGAACGGCGTGCTGCGCCTGTTCCGCGTCGAGCCGAAGGACGAGGCGACGAGCGCCTTCACGCTCGAGGAGGTCGCGACGATCGTCGAGCAGTCGCAGCGCGAGGGTCTCCTCCACGACCGCTCGGGCGCGCTCAGCGCGGCCTTCGAGTTCACGACGAAGAAGGTCGACGACGTCGCCGTGCCGATGGGCGAGCTCGTCCACCTGCCGGAGGACGCCTCGCCCGCCGACGTCGAGCGGGCGGTCGCTCAGCGCGGCTTCAGCCGCTACGTCCTCGTCGACGACGACGGCGAGCCCACCGGCTACGTGCACCTGAAGGACGTCATCGACCTCGACGAGGACGAGTTCGACGACCCGGTGCCGCCGAAGCGCATCCGTCGCCTCGTGTCGATCCTCGCGAGCGCAGACCTGGAGGACGGCCTCGCCGTCATGCGCCGCTCGGGCGCCCACCTCGCTCGCTCGGTCGACGCGCAGGGCAGCACGACGGGCGTGCTCTTCCTCGAGGACATCATCGAGGAGCTCGTCGGCGAGGTGCAGGACGCCACTCGCCGCCGCCCCTAGGCGGGGGCTCGCGCAGACGACGACGGCGCCGCTCCCGAGGGGGCGGCGCCGTCGTGCGAGAGGTCGCGCTCCGCGCGCGGTGCGGATGCGCCCCTAGAAGAACGCGCGCCGGTACTGCGGCGGCACGAGCTGCTGCAGCGCCGCCTCATCGCCGAGGTCGCGCGCGAAGCTCAGCGCGGCATGCGGGTCGCGCATCCACTTGCGCCCCATGAGGATGGCGTCGGCCTGACCGGAATCGATGATCTGCTCGGCCTGCGCAGCCTCCGTGATGAGCCCCACGGCGGCGACGGGCACGTCGCCCTCCGAGCGCACGTGCGCCGCGAGCGGCACCTGGTAGCCGGGCCCGACCGGGATCGACGCGCGCACGAGCCCGCCGCTGGAGATGTCGAAGAGATCGGCGCCCGCCTCGAGCGACCAGGCCGCGACCTGAGCGGTCTGCTGCTCGTCCCAGCCGCCCTCCGTCCAGTCGGTGGCCGAGAAGCGCACGAGCACGGGGACGTCGACGGCCGCGCGCACCGCGCGCACCACGTCGAGCACGATGCGCGCGCGGTTCTCGAGCGAGCCGCCCCACGCGTCGTGGCGCTGGTTCGACAGCGGCGAGAGGAACTGGTGGAGGAGGTAGCCGTGGGCGGCGTGAACTTCGACGAGATCGAAGCCCGCCGCGACGGAGCGGCGCGCCGCGTCGGCGAAGGCGGCCACGACATCCGCGATGCCCTGCTCGTCGAGGGCGACGGGCGCGTCGTAGCCGTCGAAGGCGATCGCCGAGGGGGCCACCGTCTGCCAGCCGGCCTCGCTGACCGGCATCGTGCCGCGGCCCGACCACCCCTCGGGCGTCTCGCCCCACTCGGGGTAGATGCTCGCCTTGCGTCCGGCGTGCGCGAGCTGGATGCCGGCCGCCGCGCCCTGCGAGTGCACGAAGTCGACCACGCGCGACCAGGCCTCGGCCTGCGCGTCGTTCCAGATGCCGGTGTCGTGGGGGCTGATGCGCCCCTCGGGCGTCACGGCGGTCGCCTCGGCGATCACGAGGCCGGCACCGCCGCGCGCGAACGAGCCCAGGTGGGCGAGGTGCCAGTCGGTGGGCACGCCGTCGCGCGCGATGACGGAGTACTCGCACAGGGCGGCCACCCACAGTCGGTTGCGCAGCGTGAGGGAGCGGACGGTGAGCGGGGAGAAGAGCGCAGAGGTCACGAGACAGTGCAAGCAGCCAGCGGCCCGGGGTATTCCTGGGAGCGGCCGCGCGGGTGGGGGCGGCCGTGCGCGGGGGCGGGTGCGGCCGGGCAGGCGGGCGCGGTCGGGAGCCCCGCGCTCGTGCGAGCGGACGGGCCGGGCGTCGAGCGCCGCTCGATAGGGTGTCGGCGTGACAGGCCCGACGCAGTTCCTCCCCGACGCCGCCGCTCGCCTCCTCGCCGTCCCCGGCGAGCACGACGACAAGTACCGGCGCGGCGTGCTCGGCGTCGTGACCGGCTCGGCTCAGTATCCGGGGGCCGCGGTGCTCGGCGTCGAGGCGGCCCTGCGCACCGGCGTCGGCATGGTCCGCTACCTCGGCCCCGATCGTGCCGCCGACCTCGTCCTGCATCGCCGCCCCGAGGCGGTCACCGAGCCGGGGCGCGTGCAGGCGTGGCTCCTGGGCAGCGGGATGCCCGTGCCCGGGCACGGCGGGGAGCGCGACGCCGCCACGCGCGACCGCTTCGAGCGCGCGCTCGAGTCGGGTCGCCCCCTCGTGCTCGACGCCGGCGCGCTCGATCTCGCAGCCTCGTCGACGGCGCCCACGGTCATCACTCCGCACGCCGGGGAGCTCGCCCGGCTCACGAGCGTCGACGCGGACGCGGTGCGCGCCGACCCGCTCGGCTCCGCCCGCCGGGCGGCCGAGCGCTTCGGGGTGACCGTGCTGCTCAAGGGGCACACGACGCATGTCGTGGGTTCCACGGGCGAGGAGCTCGTGGCGCGATCGGCGCCCGCGTGGCTCGCGACCGCGGGGGCGGGGGATGCCCTCGCGGGCATCCTCGGAGCCCTCGTCGCGACGCACGGCGACGCGGTCGTCGACGATGCGGCGCTGCTGGGGCGGCTCGCGGCGGCGGCCGCGGTGATCCACGGGCTGGCGGCGCAGCGCGCCTCGGCCGGCGGGCCCTTCACGGTGCTCGACCTGTGCCGCGAGCTCGGCCCGACGATCGCGCAGCTCGTGAAGTACCGCCCGGTCGTGTAGCGCGCGGGCCCCCCGCCCGGCCCCCGCCCGGCCCCCGCCCGGCCCCCGCGCCCGCGCCCTCACACGCGCTCGGCCCCGAACATGAGCTGCTTTAGTGAGCGGGCGCGGCTTCGGTCGAGCGCATCATCATCAAACCCGCTCATCGTCGCTCGCGGCCGGGGAAGAGGAAGCCGGCGGCCCGCAGGCGCGCCGCGAGCCGCATCGGCGCGAGCGCGACGGCCCACCCCGCCCGAGCCATGCCGCGCACGCGAGCGCGAATCTCGTCCTCGCGCTCCTTCTCCGCGACGAGCACCTCCTCCGCGGTGCGGCCGCCGCGCAGTGCGGGGTCGAGGTACTTGGCCCTGCCGTCGAACTCGAGCACGAAGTCCTGGTCGGGCCAGTAGCAGTCGACGAAGTACCGTCGGCCCGAGTCGCCGCGGAACTCCCACTGCAGCTCGGGCTGCGGCAGACCGAGCAGGTGGATGCTCGCCCGCAGCAGCGACTCGCCCGGGCTCTCCGCGCGAGCGTCGGCAAGCTGCGCGACCGTGAGCGCGCGCGTCCGGCCGTGTCGCACGGGGCGGCGCTCCGCCTCCTGCAGGAGCAGGTCCTGGTCGAGCGGCGCGCGAAGGAGGGCTCGCGCCGAGCTTCCGCGGACCGCGGCGTCGGCGGCCATGAGCCCGGCGGCGAGGGATCGCGTCGCTGAGACGTCCGACACCGTCCGCGCGAGCGAGGTCACCGGGAGGCCGTCGATGTGCTCACCAGGATCCGGCCGGGAGGTGACGTGACGGATCAGCCCGCCGGAGTGCCGCCCGCCTCCCCGGCTCGGGCGGACCGAGTGCACGGTCGAGGGCCACCCGTCGATCGTCGGCAGCCGCCAGAGCGCCAGCGCGCTCGGTCCGCAGAGCAGCTCGTCCGACGCGAGGCCGCCCGATGCGGCATGCACGAGCGCGCGATACCGCGCGTCGGGGTCAAGCTGATCCCATGCCTCGTAGTGGATGTACACGCCACGCGCGAGACGGATCAGGGTCGACCGGCGCGCGGCATCGATGGTGGCGCTCCGATCCGAGGGGGTGGCGATGCCACGGAGCCGGATGAGCCCGCGGTCGTCAGCGAAGTCGTTCATGGCCGGAGCATCGAGCAGGTCGAGCCGGCGCCGCAGCCGCAGGTGGAATGACGGGGGATTCCGTCCGTGCACGGTGCGCTGGTGACGACACGCAGAGCCCGCTCGCCGCCCCAGCCCGCTCGAGGATGCGCAGGTCTGATGACGATGAGCGCTGTCGATGCGGCGCTTGCTCATCAAACCCGCTCATCGTCAAGGGTGGAGGGCGCGGGTGGCGTGCGCGGGCGAGCGGTCGTGCGCGCACCCGCCACTACGCTGGGCCGGTGACCGAGCCCCGCAGCGAGCGCCCCACGGCGGACGCGCGCACGGCGCGGGCGGGCACCTCGGACGCGCGCACGGCGCGGGCGGGCACGGCGCGGGTCGCCGTCGCCCGCGGCCTCGCCGAGCTGGGCGCGCATCCCCTCGCCCTGTGGTCGGCGTTCGGCGTCATCCACCTGTGGCTCATCGCCTACAACCTTCTCGGCCCCGGGCTGCCGCTCGGCGACGTGACGCTCGTGTACCGCTTCTGGGTCGAGCAGGGCCTCATCGCGAACGACTGGGTCGGCATCGACTCGTCGTGGGTGTACCCGATCGTCGCGCTCGTGCCGATGCTCGCCGCGTACGTGCTCGGCCCCGACCCGTACCCGATCGTCTGGCTCGTGATCGTCATGCTCATGAACGCGGGCGCGCTGCTGGTGATCGCGGGAGCCGGCCGTCGCGTGCGCGATGCGGCCGCCGCCTGGTGGTGGATGCTCTTCCTCCTCGCCCTCGGACCGATCGCGCTCGGCCGCATCGACTCGATCACGGCTCCTCTCGCAGTCGCCGCGGTCGCCCTGCTCGCCCGCCACCCCCGGACCGCCGCCGGGCTCCTCGCCCTCGCGGCGTGGATCAAGGTGTGGCCCGCCGCGATCCTCCTCGCCGCGGTCATCGGGCTGCGCGAGCGCGCGCGCGTCGTGCTCGCGACGGTCGCCGTGACGATGGTCGTCGTCGCGGGCGGGCTCGCGGTCGGCGCGGGCGCCTCGCTGCTGTCTCCGCTCACCGAGCAGTCGGGGCGCGGCCTGCAGGTCGAGGCGCCGCTCACGACGCCGTGGCTGTGGGCGGCGTGGGCGGGGGAGTGGAGCGCGCGCGTCTACTACGACCGCGACATCCTCACCTGGCAGGTGTTCGGCGAGGGCTCGCAGCAGGCGGCAGCGCTCGCGACGCCGCTACTCGCGATCGTCGTGCTCGCGATCGTCGCGCTCGGCCTCCTCGCGCTGCGCGCGGGGGCGCCCGAGGCGCGGCTCGTCCCCGCCCTCGCGCTCGCGCTCGTCGCCGCGCTCATCGTCGTCAACAAGGTCGGCTCGCCCCAGTTCGGCACGTGGCTCGCCGCACCGGTCGTCCTCGGCATCCTGTGGCGGGCGCGCGGCGGCGCGTCCTTCGCGGTGCCGGCCGGGCTCGCGCTCGCGATCGGCGCGCTCACGCAGGCCGTGTACCCGTTCCAGTACGGCGAGCTGCTGGGGCTGCAGACGTCGCTCGTCGTGATCCTGACCCTCCGCAACGCGCTCGACGTCGTGCTGCTGGTGTGGGCGGTCGTCGCGGTGGTGCGGGCGTGGCGGTCCGGAGCGACGGGCGCCGAGCATCCGCCCCGCGCCCGTCGTGGCACGCTGGAGGTCGACGGCCCCGCGGGCCGCGCGAGAGACAGGGAGCCCCACTCATGATCGTCGCCTTCTCGGTCGCCCCCTCGGGCGGATCCTCGACGGACTCGGTGCATGACGCGGTCGCCGCCGCCGTGCGCGTCGTGCGGGAATCGGGGCTGCCGAACCGCACGAGCAGCATGTTCACCGAGGTCGAGGGGGAGTGGGACGAGGTCATGGAGGTCGTGCGGCGCGCGACCGAGGCGGTCGGCGCCTACGGCTCGCGCGTCTCGCTCGTGCTCAAGGCCGACATCCGCCCCGGCCACGTCGGCGAGCTCGACGGCAAGGTCGAGCGTCTCGAGGCCGCGATCGCGCGCCAGGAGGCGTAGCCCCTCGATGCTGCAGCCCGTCATCGCCGGTGTGATCGGCGCCGTCACCGGGTTCGCGAGCTCGTTCGCGCTCGTCATCGCCGGGCTCATCGCGGTCGGTGCGAGCCCCGCCGAGGCCGCCTCGGGCCTGCTCGCGCTGTGCCTCGGGCAGGCGGTGCTCGCGATCGCCCTCTCATGGCGGTACCGGCTGCCGCTGTCGTTCGCGTGGTCGACGCCGGGCGCAGCGCTCCTCATCGCGGCCGAGGGCACGACGGGCTCGTACGCCGCGGCGATCGGCGCGTTCCTGGTCTGCGGGATCCTCATCGCTCTCACGGGTCTGTGGGGCGCGCTCGGGAGGGCGATGACGCGCATCCCGATGCCGCTCGCGGGTGCGATGCTCGCGGGCATCCTCTTCCCCATCTGCCTCGCCCCGGTCACGGCGGTCATCGACGAGCCGCTCCTGGCGATCCCGGTCGTGCTCGTCTGGCTCGTGCTCGTGCGGCTCGCGCCCCGGTGGGCCGTTCCCGCGGCGATGCTCGTCGCGGTCGTCGGCATCGCGATCACCGCGACCGGCAGCGGGATGCTCGACGCGGGCCTCGCGCCCGCCCTCGCCGTGACGCTCCCCGCCCTGGACCCGCTCGTGATCGTCTCGCTCGGAGTCCCGCTGTTCATCGTCACGATGGCGGGCCAGAACGTCCCGGGCTTCGCGGTGCTCCGCACCTTCCGGTTCGAGCCGGTTCCCGCGCGGGCGATCCTCGTCGCGTCGGGCGGCATGACGGCGGCGGTCGCCGTGCTCGGCGGCTACGCCCTCAACCTCGCCGCGATCACGGCGGCGCTCATGGCGGGGCCGGACGCGCACCCCGACCCGCGACGGCGCTGGGTCGCACCCGTCGCCGGAGGCGTCACCTACGTGCTGCTCGGCCTCGCCGCGGGGGTCGCGACGGCCGTCGTCGCCGCGGCCCCGCCCATCCTCATCATCGCCGTCGCGGGCCTCGCCCTGCTCGGCGCCCTGACGACGAGCCTTGTGAGCGCGTTCGAGTCGCCCGAGACGCGGCTGACCGCGGCGGCGACCCTGATCGTCGTGGCCTCGGGCGTCGTCGTCGCGGGCATCGGCAGCGCGTTCTGGGGTCTCGTCGTCGGCGCCCTCGTACTGGCCGTGACGACCTGGCGGCCGACGCGCGGGCGCGAACCGGAGGAGCTGTCGGAGGCCCCCGAGCCTCACTAGCCTGGGCGGATGCACGCCGACTTCCGCACCCTCCCCGCCGACCCCGCCTCGCACGACGCCCTCGCCCGCCAGGGCCTGCGCTACGAGCTCGTCGGCGACGACACCGCCCGGCAGGACGCGTTCTCGCAGGCGGTCGCCCGCGGGTTCCACGGCGGAGCGCCGGAGGATCAGGCGCTCGTCGAGATGCGCGAGTCGTCGCGCGAGCGGCGCGCGATCGGCGTCTGGGACGACTCGGCCGCCGAGCCCGAGGTGCCCGTCGCGACGGTCGACAGCTGGCCGACGCCGCTGCGCGTGCCGGGCGACCGCGACCTCGAGGCGTGGGCGATCAGCGTCGTGACGGTCGCCCCGACCCACCGGCGGCGCGGCATCGCGCGCGGGCTCCTCGAGGGCGAGCTGCGCGCGGCGATCGCGAACGGCACACCGCTCGCGATCCTCACCGTCTCCGAGTCGACGATCTACGGCCGGTACGGCTTCGGCCCCGCCACGTGGTCGACCGAGCTCGTCGTCGACACGAAGCGCGCGCGCTGGGTCGGACCGACGCCCGCCGGCCGCGTGCACCTCATCTCCCGTGAGAGCGCCCGCACGATCGCGCTCGACCTGGAGGAGCGCGCGCGGGTCGCGGGCGGCATCCCGACCTGGGGCGGTCATTGGGATCGCCAGCTCGGCCTCCGCCCCTCGCAGGCGTCGAAGTCGGCCGACCTCCGTGCCGTGCGCTACGACGACGAGGCGGGCGAGCCGCAGGGCTTCGCGGTGTACCGCGTCAAGGACGCCGGCGCCGACTTCACGAAGCACCCCGTCGAGATCGTCGACCTCATCGCCGCGACCCCCGACGCCTACGCCGCGCTGTGGCGCTACGTGCTCGAGCTCGACCTCGTCCACGAGGTGGTCGCCCACCAGCGCAGCGTCGACGAGCCCGTGAAGTGGATGGTCGCGGATGCCCGAGCCGTGCTCACGCGCTCGGTCACCGACCACCTGTGGGCGCGCATCCTCGAGGTCCCGAGGTGCCTCGAGGGCCGCACCTGGCAGCGCCCCGGCCGCGTCGTGCTCGACGTCGCCGACGACCTCGGCCTCGCCGGCGGGCGGTTCGCGCTCGAGGTGGACGACGCGGGCGCCGCGCGCGTGAAGACGACGGACGAGCCGGCCGACGTGAGCCTCGGCATCGCCGCGCTGAGCTCGCTGCTGCTCGGCGGCGCGAGCCCGATCACGCTCGCCGCCGCCGGCCGCCTCGAGGGCGACGCGGCGGCGGTCGAGCGCCTGCACGGCATGGCGGTCACTCCCGTGCCGCCGTGCCTGGGCTTCTGGTTCTAGCCGCTCAGGCGGCGAGCCCGCGCCGCGTCAGCAGCGGCTCGATGACCGCGTCGCGGCCGCGGAACTCGCGGTACGCCTCGAGCGGGTCTCCCGCGCCGCCGAGCCCGAGCACGTACTGCCGGAACCGGTCGCCGTTGGCGCGCGTGAGACCGCCGTTCTCCTGGAACCACTCGACGGTGTCGGCGTCGAGCACCTCGCTCCAGATGTAGCTGTAGTAGCCGGCCGAGTACCCGCCCGAGAACACGTGGGCGAAGTACGTCGAGCTGTAGCGCGTCGGCACCGCGGGGTTGTCGAGGCCCACGCGCGCGAGCGCCTCGGCCTCGAACCCGGCGACATCCGTCACGGCGGCGGCCTCGGCGGCGCTGAGCGTGTGCCAGGCCTGGTCGAGCAGGGCCGCGGCGAGGTACTCGCTCGTCGCGAAGCCCTCGCCCCAGGTCTCGCTCGCGCGAATGCGATCGAGGATCTCGGTGGGGATCGGCTCGCCGGTGATGTGGTGCACCGCGTAGTCGTTCACGATCTCGGGCCACAGCATCCACATCTCGTTCACCTGGCTGGGGAACTCGACGAAGTCGCGGTACACGTTCGTGCCCGTGAACGAGGGGTAGGTGACGTGCGCGAACAGGCCGTGGAGCGCGTGGCCGAACTCGTGGAAGAAGGTGTTGACCTCGTCGAAGGTGAGCAGCGCGGGCTCGCCTGCGGCGGGCTTCGGCACGTTGAGGTTGTTGACGACGATCGTGGGGTGGTCGAGCAGCTCGTTCTGGCCGATGAGCTCGTTCATCCAGGCGCCGCCGCGCTTGCTGTCGCGCGTGAACAGGTCGAGCAGGTACAGGCCGAGCTCGGAGCCGTCCTCGTTGCGCACCTCGAAGGCGCGGACGTCGGGGTGGTAGCCCGTGAGATCGGTGCGCTCGGAGAACGTGATGCCGAAGACCTTCGTCGCCGCCGCGAAGACGCCCTGCTGCAGCACGCGCTCGGCCTCGAAGTAGGGCCGAAGGGCGGCGGTGTCGACGTCGAACTCGGCCGCGCGCACGCGCTCGCTGTAGAAGGACCAGTCGTGCGCCTCGATGGGGTGGCCGGCTTGTCGCTCGAGCTTCTCCTGCTCGGCACGGGCGTTGCGGGCGGCGGCGGGGGCGAGCTTCTCGAGCATCTCGGCGACGCGCGCGGGCGTCTTCGCGGTGCCGTCGGCCGTCACGAAGGCGGCGTGGTTCTCGAAGCCGAGCACCTCGGCGCGCTCGGCGCGCAGTCGCACGATCTCGAGCAGCACGGCGCTGTTGTCGTGCTCGTTGCCGCGCGCGGCGCGGGCGCGGGATGCCGCCATGATCCGTTCGCGGACGTCGCGGTTCGTGAGGGAGGCCAGCCACGGGTGCCCCGTCGGCAGCACGAGGGTGACGAGGTGCTTGCCCTCGAGCCCGCGATCGGCGGCCGCCTGCGCCGCCGCGGAGATCTCGCCGGGAGTGAGCCCGTCGAGCTCGGCGACGTCGTCGATGACAACGGCGAGGTCGTTGGTGTCGGCGAGGAGGTTCTTCTCGAAGCGGGTCTGCAGCACCGACAGGCGCGAGTTCAGCTCGCTCAGGCGCTCCTTCTGCGTGTCGTCGAGGCCCGCGCCGGCGAGGGTCATGACGGTGTGGCGGCGCTCGATGAGGTACCGCTGCTCGGGCGTGAGCTCGAGGCTGTCGCGCTGCTCGTGGAGCGCGGCGATGCGCGCGTAGAGCGCGGAGTCGAGCGTGATGGCGTCCTCGTGGGCGGCGAGCTTCGGCGCGAACTCCTCCTCGAGCGCGTTGCTCGCGTCGTTCGAGTCGGCCGAGCTCTTGTTGAAGAACACGCGCAGTACGCGCGTGAGCAGCTGGCCGCTGCGCTCGAGGGGCTCCATGGTGTTGGCGAAGGTCGCCGGCTCGGTCTGCGCGGTGATCGCGGCGATCTCGGCGCGCTGCTCGGCCATGCCCTGCTCGATCGCGGGGCCGAAGTGATCGTCGCTGATCTCGGCGAAGGGCGGCAGCTGGTACGGCAGGGTGCTGGGGGAGAGGAAGGGATTGCTCATCCGTTCACCCTAGGGCCGACGAGCCGCAGCATCGCCGAACTGCAAACAGTCCTCTGCAAAGATCCATCTGCAAAAAAGTTTCTGCAAAAAAATACTTGCAAAGACTCTTTTGCAAGCGTATCTTTGCAGTCATGGGACACGATCCGAACGGCAGGGCAGACCTCGAAGGCCTCAAGGCCCTCGCGCACCCCCTTCGCGTCACGATCATCGACGCGCTCTCGACGTACGGCCCGCAGACCGCGAGCATGCTCGCCGAGCGGCTCGGCGAGTCGAGCGGATCGACGAGCTACCACCTCCGCCAGCTCGAGAAGCACGGCTACGTGGAGGAGCTCGCGGAGAAGGGCACCGGCCGCGAGCGCTGGTGGCAGCGCGTCCAGGCCCCCATCTACCTCGGTGACGAGGAGACGGGCAGGAGCGAGACGGGCCGCGAGGTCTCGCGCATCGTCATGCGCGAGTTCGCCCACCACCGCGAGCAGTACTTCCGCGACTTCATCGAGCGCGGCATGACCGAGCTGAGCGAGGAGTGGCAGCACGCCTCGAGCATCACCATGTCGAACGTCCACGTCACCGCCGAGCAGCTCGCTCAGCTCCACCACGACGTCGGCGAGCTCGTCCACGAGTTCGTCGAGAAGCACCGCGGTCAGCGGGTGCCGGGCTCGCGCCCCGCGCTCGTGCAGTTCTACGCCTTCCCGGTCGTCGACGGAGCCGAGATCCCCCACGAGGGCAGCATCCCTCGCGAGGGCATCATCCCCGCAGACGGCAGCACCCCTGAATCCCCGTCCGACACCACCGATACCGCGAAGGAGGAGAGAGCATGACCGCCGTCACCATGAGCACGGGCATGATCACCATCCAGCTGCCGCGCCGTCGCACTCCCGTTCTCCGCCGCCTCGCCCTGAGCGCCGGCCTCGCTCTGCTCACCTGGTCGGGCGCTCGCGCCTCGGTCAGCGGGCACGACGAGCAGGCTAGCCTCATCGCGACGGAGACCGCCGTGCGCCGCACCCGCGACGGCTTCCGCTACGGCTTCGTGCAGTAGCCCCCGCCGCCCCACGATCAACGGGCGCGCCGATCCCTCCTGGTCGGCGCGCCCGTTTCGCGTCTCCGGCGCATCCGCCGACGCGGCCGTCTCCGGCGCCGGCCGTCTCCGGCGCGAGCCGTCTCAGGCGTCGTGCGTCTCGTCGTCGTCGAGCGTCGTCGTGACGCTTCCGTCGTGCCCTTCGCGGATGACCGTCCCGTCGTCGAGCTCGACCACGGGTCGCCCCTCCAGCCACGTGAGGGTCCAGCGCCACTGCGTCGTGTCGCGCCCGAGCAGGTCGCCCTCGACGGCGCGGATCGCCGCGCGGACGGCGGGGCTCACGCGGGCCGGCGGCTCGCCGCCCACGGTCCAACGGGTTCCGAGCTGCATGCTCAGCACTCCTTCTCGTAGGTCACCCAGCTCGTGCGGGTCGCGAGCCGGTCGTACACGCGCTGGGCGCGGTCGTTGTCGTGCGCGGTGATCCAGCGCAGGGTTCCGCCGCCGTGCGCGGTCGCGTGCGCGGCGACCGCGTCGAGGAGCGCGGTCCCGGCGCCCGTGCCGCGCAGCTCCTCGTCGACGTACAGGTCGTCGAGGAACCAGCCGGGCCCGGCGGTGAAGGTGTCGGGCTGCTCGCGCACGTGCGCGAAGCCGCGGACCTCCCCGTCGATCTCCGCGACGAACGCGGTCAGCGGGTGGCGGGCATCCATCAGCCAGGCCCAGACGCCGTCGATGACGGCCGCCTCGAAAGCGGTCTCGTAGAACGCGCCGTAGGCGAGGAAGAGCCGCTGCCACGCGTCGCGATCGGCGGCGGCGATCGGCCGGATCGTCAGGGGGCTAACGGTCATGCGCTCAGTGAACCACGGCGCGCGCCCCGGCCGAGGAAACGGCGGGGCGCGCGTCGCGAGAGGCTCGCACGAGCAGGGCGCGGGCTACGGCGCCTCGGGAAGCGGCGCGAGCTCGATCGCGAGCACCTCGACGCTCTCGCCCTGCTGGATGTCGAGCGTGTCGATGCGCCCGACGGCCTTGAGGTCGCCGGCGGCCTCGGCGAGGAGGAGCGGCGCCGAGAGCGTCGCGTGCGCGACGGGCGTCTTCTGCGACGCCTTCGCGTCGGTCTTCGCGCGGCGGATCCCGATGAGGGCGGCCGAGACGAGCGGCAGGAGCCCGCTCGGGGCGGCGTCGACGCCGAGCTCGTCGACGGTCGGCCAGGCCGCGCGGTGCACGCTGTCGTCGTGGGTCCAGCTCCACACCTCCTCCGTGGCGAAGGGGATGACCGGCGCGAGCAGGCGCAGCATGACGTCGACCGCGCGGCGCAGCGCGGTCACGGCGCTCGCCTGCCCGTCGACGCGATCCGACTCATCGCCGGGCGTGGAGCCGTAGGCGCGCTCCTTCACGAGCTCGAGGTAGTCGTCGCAGAACGTCCAGAAGAACTGCTCGGTCAGCTCGAGGGCGCGGGCGTGGTCGTACTCCTCGTAGGCCTTCGTCGCCTGGCGCACGACGTCGCCGAGGGTCGCGAGCATGTCGACGTCGAGCGGGTCGGTGACGACCGCGTCGCCCGCCGGCACGGGGAATGAGTAGACGAACTTCGCGGCGTTGAGCACCTTGATCGCGAGGCGCCGGCCGATCTTCATCTGCTTGGGGTTCTGCGGGTCGAAGGCCGCGTCGGTGCCGAGGCGCGAGCTGGCGGCCCAGTAGCGCACCGCGTCGGAGCCGTGCTCGTCGAGCATGCCCTGCGGCGTGACGACGTTGCCCTTCGACTTCGACATCTTCTTGCGGTCGGGGTCGACGATGAAGCCCGAGATGCCGGCGTGCTTCCACGGCACCGTGCCGTGCTCGAGCTCGGCGCGCAGCACGGTCGAGAACAGCCAGGTGCGGATGATGTCCTGACCCTGGCTGCGCAGGTCGTACGGGAAGACCAGGTCGAACAGCTCCGGGTCGTCCTCCCACTTCGCCGCGATCTGCGGGGTGAGCGAGGAGGTCGCCCACGTGTCCATGATGTCGACCTCCCCGATGAAGCCGCCCGGCTGGCCGCGCTGGGCCTCGTCGAACCCGGGGGCGGGCATCGATGACGGGTCGACGGGCAGCATGTCCTCGGTCGGCACGATCGGGTCGCCCGTCTGCTCGCCGTTCTCGTCGAGGCGGTACCAGACGGGGATGGGCACGCCGAAGAAGCGCTGGCGTGAGATGAGCCAGTCGCCCGAGAGCCCGCCGACCCAGTTCTCGTACCGCACGCGCATGAAGTCGGGGTGGAAGGCGATCTGGCGGCCGTTCTCGAGCAGCCGCTCGCGCAGGCCCTCGTCGCGTGCGCCGTTGGCGATGTACCACTGGCGCGTGGTGACGATCTCGAGCGGCTTGTCGCCCTTCTCGAAGAACTTCACGGGGTGCGTGATGGGCCGCGGGTCGCCGTGCAGGTCGCCCGACTCGCGCAGCAGCTCGACCATGCGGGCCTTCGCGCTGAACACGGTCGTGCCGGCGAGCTCGCCGTAGACCGCGAGGGCGTCGCCCTCGATGCCCTCCGGGGCATCGGCGAGGATGCGGCCGTCCTTTCCGAGGATCGGGCGCGTCGGCAGGTCGAGCTCCCGCCACCACACCACATCGGTCACGTCGCCGAAGGTGCACACCATGGCGATGCCGGAGCCCTTGTCCTGCTGGGCGAGGTGGTGGGCGACGACGGGCACCTCGACGCCGAAGAGGGGCGTGCGCACGGTCGTGCCGAAGTAGGGCTGGTAGCGCTCGTCGTCGGGGTGGGCGACGAGGGCGACGCACGCGGCGATGAGCTCGGGGCGCGTGGTCTCGATCTCGATCGTCCCGCCGTCGGGCGTGTGGAAGCTCACCCGGTGGTACGCACCGGGCATCTCCTTGTCCTCGAGCTCGGCCTGCGCGACGGCGGTGCGGAAGGTGATGTCCCACAGCGTGGGGGCGTCGGCGCGGTAGGCCTCGCCGCGGGCGAGGTTGCGCAGGAAGGCGCGCTGCGCGACACGCTGCGCCTCGTCGCCGATCGTCCGGTAGGTCTGGGTCCAGTCGACGCTCAGGCCGAGCGCTCGCCAGAGGTCCTCGAACTGCTTCTCGTCCTCGACGGTGAGGCGCTCGCACAGCTCGATGAAGTTGCGGCGGCTCACGGGCACCTGGTCGGCGGGCTTGCCGCTCGTGCCGCCGCCCTCGAAGGGAGGCGTGAAGTCGGGGTCGTAGGGGAGGGCCGGCTCGCAGCGCACGCCGTAGTAGTTCTGCACCCTGCGCTCGGTCGGCAGCCCGTTGTCATCCCACCCCATCGGGTAGAAGAGGTGCTGGCCGCGCATGCGCTGGAACCGCGCGGCGAGATCCATGTGGGTGTAGCTGAAGACGTGGCCGATGTGGAGGGAGCCCGAGGCGGTCGGCGGGGGAGTGTCGATCGCGTACACGGCGTCGGAGCCGGCGACGAGGGCGGCGTCGCGGTCAAAGCGGTAGGTGCCCTGAGCCTCCCACACCTCGCCCCACTTCGGCTCGAGACCCTCGAGGGCGGGCTTGTCGGGGATGGCGTTGCTCATGGGTTCTCGCTCCGTATGGGCGGCACCGTGTCAGAGGTAAGGGTGCCTGGGTGTGGGTGTGACTCCATCGTATCCAAGGAAGCGTCAAGCGCCGTTCTCACCGGTAGAGCCTCGATCGAATGAGACCAGTGGCCTCTCGCAGCGAGCAACTCTGTTGACCCCTTCGGATAACGCACCAACCCGCGAGGCTCGTGCGGGGCAAAGTCCGCACGGTCACCGTAGATCGGCACATCGAGAAAGCACCCATACGTAAAACCGCAAGTTACGCGGAAGAGAAGTTCTTTCCGAGCCTTGACGGCGGAGCGATACCAGCGACGGATGACGCTCGAGAAATGCGCCTTTCGATGTCGCCCTTGGTTGAGATTACGTGGCTATGCTCACCTTATTCGCGTGTCGCCATCTCAAGTCGTGAGTTCAACCGGAAGACTATTTCGGTCACAGTTCGGCGATAGGGCAGTAAGAGACCTCGAAATGGACCAACGAGTTCCGCTCGAGCGACAAAACCGTCTGCGAAAAGAAAGACAATTGTGGCGGGCGCGTGGCGGACCTGCCAGCTAGCATCAAGCTCAACTCTTACAAGCTGTCGATTCTGAAGTAGAGCGTAGACGCTTGGAGGCGAAGTTGGCGCGTAAACCCGAAGCTCCGTCGAGGTCGGGCGCAATGCAATTGCCGAGATTGAAGTAGTTACTTGCCGAAAATCAAGCTGTCCATAAACCCCTTCGCTAACGGAGATGGGCCCGACGAGCGCCACGACATCTTGAAGATGCCGACGTGCTTCCCGAGTGAAATGTCGAGCTTGCAGGTGACGTCCAAGAAGCCAGATCAACAGTAACGCGTACATTGAAATGGCAACAATCCACGAAGCGGGCACGGCCGAGTCGCTCTGGGGATTTCTTAGGTAAGAGAGACTGGAAAGAATTAGCGGGATTAGCGGTAACGGAAGCAGGGCGAAGAAGGCAGCCGGGTGATTTTTGATGTCTGCCTCCGTTGGTGTCAGATATTTGGCTCGGTTGATGATGACTACTGGCCGGAGTACCAAGGCCCCGAGAACGTCCATGCCGAGGATCCCACAAATATTACGGTCTCCAGCAATTTCTTGGCTCCCAGTAGGGAGTAGGCGCTCAAGACTACAAAACCGCGCCCCTCCCGAGTCTCCCCGGCGTCAATACTCTCAACAACGACGATGTCCCCGCGTTCGGCGTCGCGAGTATCACCGTCTCCTTCACGCTCGACTGCTCCACCACATGCTCGAGGTCGACCTGTGGCGCGATGCCGCGGAAGATCAGCGAGTCGCGAACCTTCCCGTTCGAGGACTGAGTGCTCGCCGTTCCCGGCCCGGCGCCCGTGAGCGAGAAAGTGACCTCGTGGCCCTCACGGGTGAGCACGACAGCTCGTGAGCTATCCGCCCTATCGGCGAAACGCGGATTCAGGGGGTGCTTATCGGTTCGCCATCCCGACGCTGCTGCCTCGAGCCGAGTCTGGCCTGGCACCCACCTGTCGTCGACGTCACGAACGTTCGATGGATACGGCGTGGTGACATCGACAAACGATCCATCGGGGGTGCGGTATGTCGTCGCGTACTCCGAGCGGCGAACGACGTCGGCTTCGGTGGCAGTCGCCAACCATTCGTTCAGGGCCGCTTCGTTTGCGCCGGCTCCCTCTGGCCCCGCAGGGGCCAACTCGTGAGCGCCCGAATCCCCGACGGATGAGAAATCTCCAGCAGGAGTGCTCGATGCCCGATCAGGAGCAGCAGAGGAGCCGATGGACGGCAGATCCAGCACGGATCCCGCCGCGAGTGCTGGCGCCGCGACAGCCTCCACGGCCACGAACATCAGCATCGATGAGATGAGAGAGAAACTGGTGATCGACGCGACGACGACGGCGAGCAACCCACGAGCAGCACTGACCAACGTTGGCCTTCCGGACGCCACGGGCATTTGGAGGACCGCTCACCTGGTGTGGTTAAAGCAAAGCATCTTCACAAATCGCGCAGGGTGACAGATGCCGTTGATAACGGATGCATAACGAATGGACAGAACGGTCGGTAACCACGCGGTACTGTCCTCTGCGGCCCGTCTGCTGCCGCTATCCACAAACACCGACGTGCAGGAGCCCCGCGGCGTGGACGACCGCGGGGCTCCTGGCTTCCTGTGGGGCGGGGCTAGTTCGCCGCCGCCTGGTAGGCCTGCTGGATGGCCGTGCCGAAGTACGGCCCGAACATCGTGTTGCGCACGCCCGAGTAGCCGAAGCTGTTGACCGAGTTCTGCAGGCCCTGCGTGAACCACGGTCCGCCCGAGGAGCCGCCCGTCATGTCGCACGGGATGCCCTGCGAGAGCGTCTGGTTGTACGGGTCGGGCTTCGCCGTGCCCGTGCAGCCCTGCAGCGTCTCGCCGTTGAAGGGCCGCGCTGCCGGGTAGCCGAAGGCTTCGTAGGCGAGCCCGCGGGAGAGGTTGAAGCCGACGCCCGTCGCGCCGACCGTGTCGCTCAGCGTGCGGCCGTTGAGGGGGGCCATGACAGCGAAGGCGCCGTCGTAGCTGATGTCGCCCGAGTTCGCCCAGGCGGAGGTCGTGATGAGCTCGGTGGCCGTCCACTGGCCGTACGGCGCGCGGCCGTTCTCGTAGGCGGGCACGAAGATCCAGCGCGAGGCGTAGGCCCCGCCTCCCTCGTTGACGCAGTGGCCCGCGGTCGAGACGGTGAGCTCGTTGGCGGAGGAGACCGCGTTGCCCGAGCAGACGTAGTTGCCGCCGTTGAGGGTGAAGAAGACCTTGCCGATGTGCGAGACGGGCGAGTAGCGCGTCGCCGACGGCTTCTGCGCCTGGATGCGCTGCGGCTGACCGGCTTCGACGGGCTTGCCCGGGTTCGCGTTCTTCGCGGCGCGGGCGTTGTCGGCGACGAGGACGTCGGCGGGGATCGCGGAGCGCATGCGCTCCTCCGTCCAGTAGGCGGCGGCCGAGGCGGCGTGCGCCGGGACGTGCCGCTCGATGCCGTTCTCGAGGCCGTTCTGGCTCGGAGCCGCGGTGGCGGTGGCCGGCGCGGACAGCAGCGCGGCGGCCATGAGCGCGGCGAGCGCGCCCAGACGAGCGCGCGTGACGTGCGTGGTCATGGTTCTCCTTCAGGGGTGACCGCCGTGTCGACGGCCCGGCTGGACCGCGATCATGGCGTGATGCGATGCTGGCGGTCGCCCCCCGCTCGGGGGTGAGGTTTCTCGGTTAGACAGAAAGGTCTGTCTCTTAACGACAATCTCGGTTTGCGGCTCATTGCTCTTAGTACTGTCGTCAGTCGGCATCTGGAGCACCGCAAGGAGGCTCGGTCTTCTTGGCACCCGCGCCGACTAGCGGAAGCCCCTGGCCTTTCTAGGTCCCGCTCATCAACGGCACTGGATTCAGTCGAAAGTAGCGCCAGGCTCGCGAGCGCTTGAGGCCTTCGGAAGCGCCAGTCTCTCGGCGCAGCGCACATTCGTCCAGCAGCGACTCCCGTCGCCTCAAGCCAGGAGTCGCTTAAGTCTTCAGCAGTCCCGACCGATGCCGTGGTCCGGTCGCAGTCGGGCCGGATCGTGGCTTCCACTCTCACCAGCGGTGATCCGGCTGCGGGGGGTGTGGCTTATCGGGGAGTGTTCGGCTTCGATGCCGCCGCGCGTCTGGTGAAGGCAACCCTCTCGGTGAATGGGGTTGTGGACCACACTTTACAGTATGGATTCGCGGACTCTTCGGCGGCGTGCTCGACGGCGGGTTTCGCCGGGTCGGTGGCGGGTGCCGGGCGCAATGGCAACCGCACCTCGTACTCCGATTCCTTCACCCCCGCATCAGGTACGGCGGAGACGACCGCGTCAACGTATTGCTATGACGCCGCTGATCGCCTGCTGGGCTCGATCGTGACCGGGGCTGCGGCAACGACCAACCCGGTCGCGGATGGCCTGGCAGCCTCCGAGCTCGCCTACGATTCGCGCGGCAATACGATCACGTTGGCGGATCAGCAGCTGGCATACGACGCAGCGAATCGTCATTGGCGCACGATCACCGGCGTCGGCAGCCCGTCGCAGACGACCATCACCTACACGCGGGATGCGGTAAGCCGCATCGTGGCGCGTGAGGTGAAGGAAGGTGCGACATCGACCGAGAGCGTCCGCTACGCGCATGCCGCCTCCGGGGACGTCTCGACGCTGGTCGTGGACGAGGCCGGTGCGATCCTGGACTACACGGTCGCCCTGCCGGGCGGGGTGGCGGCGCGGATGCTGCCGGGTGCGCAGCAGTGGTCGTATCCGAACATGCATGGCGACATCGTGCTGACCGCGGATGGCGATGGAGTGCGTGGGGCGCAGTTGGTGCGGTATGACCCGTTCGGTCAGCCGATCGATCCGGCGACGGGGCGGATCGGATCGAGCAGCGCGGATGATGCGGTGATCGACAACGCTCCTGGAAGTGCGGACTATGCCTTCGTGGGTCAGCATCGCAAGCTGTATGAGCATCAGGGGTCGGTCGCGATCGTGCAGATGGGTGCGCGAGTGTTCGTGCCGGCGCTGGGGCGGTTCTTGAGAGTGGACCCGGTCGAGGGCGGGGTGGATAACGATTATGTTTATCCGACGGACCCGATCAACAAACTTGACCTGAGCGGCGAGCGCGTCCATGCTCTGCACGATGGCGGTGGCGGAACATACCGATGCGGACACCGGAGCGTGGCATGCGGTATCCAGGAAGTCAAACGAGCCAATAAGATTGCCGCCAAGACGGTGGTTTCTAACCGCGCCGCGATCATGCAAGTCCGCGCAGTTAGAAATCTCCCGCTGAGCCTCGTGGGAACCGTTGTGGCTGGCACGTCCGGCGCGAACTGTGCTGACGGGGGTGATGGCTTGTCGATTTGTACGCGAGCTAACATTGGCGGAACAATCACCCTTGGCAACATCGTGGTAAGTAACCGTCGGGACGTTACCGGGAGTCTGCTAAATCACGAGGCGGATCATGCCACGCAGAGCGCGCTACTAGGGAACGATGTGTATGCGATTACATGGCTAGCTGGATGGGGGGCCTCCTGGGTCTTCGATTATCCACGCAGGTCCCGAATTGGAGGCGGAGGCTGCATGAATCCGCTAGAGACCTCTGCTTCGCAGGGGGGCGGGTACGAGCAATGTTAGCCAAACGACTCCGTGCGATCAGCCTGGTGCTCGTCTCCTTTTCCCTGGTCGGCTGCACAACGCTTGCGCCGATGCAGTTGTCCGTCATGGATGGGAGGCTGTCGGTCGCATTCTGCCAGTCGTCCGCGTTTAGCGAATTCGAAGTATTGCAATCCCAAGGCGCGAAGGGTGTCGAAGAGGAGTGGGTTGTCGTCGCAAACGCAGATGAGCCTTTTGAGGTCAAGGCTAACGACGTGCTAACCGTGGGAACATCTGATGTGCTGCTCGTCGGACCTTCTGACGTCCAACTAAAGTCCTCTGCTGATCTCTCAGTAGAATTTGAACGCGATGGCGCAGGCTTTGATAACCCGCTCTTCCCTCTCCCTAGTGAGGGCCTGCAGGAAGGCGTGTGGCTTCGAAGCGACGGCAGCACCGCCAGCATGCCGTGTGGTTGAACGTCGTGGTGACCGCATAAAACGATGAAGTGATGAGGGCGCGCCAACACCTCGATTAGCGCGAACTTTGCATCAAGGCCAATTTGTCGCCAACTAATGTGGTGTCGCGGGCGGCAGGGACTCGGACCTGACGAAGCGACAGCGCTACGGCAGCAGGCGCACGACCTCGACGGTCTGATGCGTCACGAGCCCGTCGGCGTTCTCGGCCGAGACCGTGTAGAGCTGGCTCTCCTCCGAGCACTGGTACGCGAACTCGTAGGTCGCCGTCGTCGGGACCTCCTCGAACGGCTCGGCGCGCGCGTCATCGGTGCCGATGCCGAACCAGGCGTTCGTGGCGCCGTCGATGCTCCAGCTCCAGAACAGCGGAACCGACCCGCTCTCGTCGGGGCAGTTGGCGGTGTTCTCGGCCTGGAAGACGGTGAACGTCGGCGCCGGGGCGGGCTCGGGGGCCGCGCTCGACTCGGTCGGGGTCGGCGAGGGCGACGGCTCCTCGGTCTCGCTCGGCGTCGGCGAGGGCGACGGCGTATCCGACGGCGAGGCGCTCGTGCTCGGGGTGTCCGATGCGGCCGGTGCGGGCGCGTCGTCGCGGTTGAGCAGGGCGAAGATGAGCACGACGAGCGCGATGAGCAGGATGACCGCGAGCACGATGAGCGCGATCGCCCCGCCGCTCAGTCGGCGCGATTCCGTCGCGGAGCTCGCCGGGGCGGGGCCCGCAGCCGGGCCGCCCCCGATGGGCGCGCTCGAGCGCGGGAAGCCGCCGGCGGCAGCACCCGCGGCGGCTCCGGCACCGAGGCCGGCACCCACGCCGGCGGCGGCTCCGACCCCCGCGGGGCGGAAGATCTCGGTCGGCGCGGTCGGCGGCGGGGGAGTCGGCGCGACCGGCGGCACGGCGCCGGGCTGGTCGAGCGGTCGGGTGAAGGCGCGAGTCGGGGCATCCCCGGCATCGACGGCGTCGTACGCCTCGGTCGGGGCGTCGCCCGCAGCATCCGCCCCGCTCACCGGCCGCAGCGGCTCGGTCGGATCCTCGTTCGGCGTTCGCTCGTCGGCCATGGTCGCCCCCGTCCCCTGAGACGGAGACCGCCCCCGTCGCGGCCAGTGTAGGGCGCGAGCGGGGGCGGTCGGGGGAGGCGGGTGGCGCGGGGAGCGCCGATCAGCGCTCGGCGCCGACGACCTCCGGAGCCGTCACGGCGGGCGCATCCTCATCGCGATCGACGCGGATGCGGATCGCGACGAGCGAGGCGACGAGCGTGATGAGCGACATGCCCGCGAGCACGATCGCCGGGTGCCACCAGGCGTTGCCGGTCGCGACGCCGAGCTCGGCCGTGAGATACGGCACGAAGCCGGCCACGACCGCGGCGAGCGCGTAGGCGAAGCCGAGCGCCGAGTAGCGGTAGCGCTCGTCGAAGAGCTCGGTGAAGATGCCTCCGAGCGCCGCCCAGCTCATCGTGGGCAGGATGCCGCCGATCACCATCATGCCGACGAGGAAGCCGAACGAGGCGTCCTGCAGGAAGAAGTAGATCGGGAACGACACGAGCAGCGTGCCGAGCGCGCCGATCGCGATCACGAGGCCCGAGCCGATGCGCGTCGCCCACGCTCCGAACAGCGGGATCGTCACGAGCTGCAGCAGGCCGCCGATCGTCGTGGCGATGAGCAGCTGGTAGTAGTCGTAGCCGAGCACCGCCGCGCCGTAGTTGAGCGTGTAGGTGTTCATGAGCGAGTACGAGCCGATGCCGAGCAGCGCGACGCCCACGGCGACGACGATCGTGACGGGCTGCGCACGCAGCAGGGCGGCGAGGGGGATGCGCGGCGCACGGCCGGCTCCCTTCACGGCCGCGAAGACCGGGGTCTCGGTGATCGCGAGGCGCAGGTAGAGCGAGATCGCGAGCAGCGGGATCGCCGTGAGGAACGGGATGCGCCACGCCCACTCGCCGATCTCCTCCGTCGTGAGAGACAGGGTCAGCCAGAGAAACGCGACGGCCGAGAGGATCGAGCCGATGGGCGAGCCGAGCTGGGGCATCGCGGCGGCGAACGCGCGCTTGGCCTTCGTCTCGTGCTCGGTCGCGATGAGGATCGCGCCGCCCCACTCGCCGCCGAGCGACACGCCCTGCAGTACGCGCAGCAGCACGAGGAGCACGGCGCCGACCCAGCCGGCCTGGTCGAAGGTCGGCAGCACGCCGATGAGCGCCGTCGCGACGCCCATCATCGTGATCGTCACGATGAGGGTCGTGCGGCGGCCGATGCGGTCGCCGACGTGGCCGAAGACGATCGCGCCGATCGGGCGGATCACGAACGCGACACCGATCGTCGCGAGCGCGGCGAGGTTTGCGCCGACGGGGCCGAGCGGCTCGAAGAACAGCGGGCCGGCGAAGAAGGCCGAGAAGTACGCGAACAGGTAGAAGTCGTACGACTCGAGCGAGGTGCCGACGAGGGATGCCCAGCGGGCGCGACGCGCGATGCGGGGGTCGGAGGGGGCGGGGGTCAGGGGCTGCATGGTGGGCGCTTGGCCATGCGTATCAGTAGTCACAAGCACACCAGCGTAGTGACGCCCGGGCGTATTCCCGGCGGCCGGCCCTCGGGCGTTCGGTACCATGGACGCACAGGCGTCGATCCGGCCATCACCGGGGAGCCCTCGGAAGAACAGCGGGACGCTCGTGCTCGAGCGACCCGCCAACTAGACCCGAGCGGGGCAGGCCCGTCACAGCCGCAGGAGAGGGGCCGGAGCATCCGCCCGCCAGCACGGCGAGCGGAGGGCATCGGCAAGCGGGGTGGTACCGCGGCGGGCTCGACGAGCCCCGTCGTCCTCGCGGTGAGTGCGCTGCAGACACCGGAGACACCATGGGCTACCCCCTCCACCGCGACGACCAGGGCGTCGTCGCCTCCCCGCGCTTCCCCGCGCTCGAGGCCGACGTGCTCGAGTACTGGGCGACGAACGACACCTTCCGCCGGTCGATCGAGCAGCGCGAGGGCTGCGAGGAGTGGGTCTTCTACGACGGCCCGCCGTTCGCCAACGGCCTGCCGCACTACGGGCACCTGCTCACGGGCTACGCGAAAGACGTGTTCCCGCGGTTCCAGACGATGCGCGGCAAGCAGGTGCACCGGCGGTTCGGGTGGGATACCCACGGTCTGCCCGCCGAGCTCGAGGCGATGAAGCAGCTCGGCATCACCGAGAAGGCCCAGATCGAGGAGATGGGCATCGAGGCGTTCAACGCCAGGGCCCGTGAGAGCGTGCTGCGCTACACCGACGAGTGGGAGACCTACGTCACGCGGCAGGCCCGCTGGGTCGACTTCGAGAACGACTACAAAACGCTCGACATCTCGTTCATAGAGAGCGTGCTGTGGGCCTTCAAGACCCTGCACGACAAGGGCCTCGCGTACGAGGGATACCGCGTGCTGCCGTACTGCTGGCGCGACGAGACGCCGCTGTCGAACCACGAGCTGCGCATGGACGACGACGTCTACCAGATGCGCCAGGACCAGTCGGTGACCGTCACCTTCCCGCTCGTCGGCTCGAAGGCCGAGGCGCTCGGCCTCACGGGCGTCAAGGCGCTCGCCTGGACGACGACGCCGTGGACCCTCCCGACGAACGCGGCGCTCGCCGTCGGCCCCGAGGTCGAGTACGTCGTGCTGCCGGCGGGCCCCCACGGGGCGGCGGATGACCGGGACGGGTCGGGCGCCCGCGACGCGGTCGCCGGCGAGAGCCAGTACATGCTCGCGAACGACACCCTGGGCGCCTACGTCAAGGAGCTCGGCTACGAGACCGCGGCCGAGGCGCACGCGGCGATCACGCGGCGGATGCTCGGGGCCGAGCTCGGCGGCGTGCACTACGACCGCCTCTTCGACTACTACGCCGACGTCGAGGCCTGGGGCATGCAGCACGCCTGGCAGATCCTCGTCGCCGAGTACGTCGCCACGGGCGAGGGCACGGGCATCGTGCATCAGGCCCCCGCCTACGGCGAGGACGACCAGGCGATCTGCGCCGCCGCGGGCATCCCCATCATCATCTCGGTCGACGACGGCGGGCGATTCCTGCAGCAGGTGCCCGAGGTCGCGGGACTGCAGGTCTTCGAGGCGAACAAGACGCTCACGAGCATGCTGCGCGAGCAGGGCCGGCTGCTGCAGGTGCGCAGCTACGAGCACAGCTACCCGCACTGCTGGCGCTGCCGCAATCCGCTCATCTACAAGGCCGTCTCGAGCTGGTTCGTGCGCGTGACCGAGATCCGCGATCGGATGCTCGAGCTCAACGAGCGGATCCGCTGGGTGCCCGACAACGTCAAGCACGGGCAGTTCGGCAAGTGGCTCGAGGGCGCGCGCGACTGGTCGATCAGCCGCAACCGCTTCTGGGGCAGCCCCATCCCGGTGTGGAAGAGCGACGACCCCAACCACCCGCGCGTCGACGTCTACGGCTCGCTCGCCGAGCTCGAGGCGGACTTCGGCGCCCTGCCGCGCAACGCCGCGGGCGAGGTCGACCTGCACCGCCCGTTCATCGACGAGCTCACGCGCCCGAACCCCGACGACCCGACCGGGCGCTCGACGATGCGCCGCATCGAGGACGTCTTCGACGTGTGGTTCGACTCCGGCTCGATGCCGTTCGCGCAGGTGCACTACCCCTTCGAGAACGCCGACTGGTTCGAGAACCACAACCCGAGCGACTTCATCGTCGAGTACATCGGGCAGACCCGCGGCTGGTTCTACACGATGCACGTGCTCGCGACGGCGCTGTTCGACCGCCCCGCGTTCTCGAACGTCATCAGCCACGGCATCGTGCTCGGCAACGACGGCCAGAAGATGTCGAAGAGCCTGCAGAACTACCCGAGCGTGACGGAGGTGTTCGAGCGCGACGGCTCCGACGCCATGCGCTGGTTCCTCATGTCGAGCTCGGTGATCCGCGGCGGCAACCTCATCGTCACCGAGGAGGGGATCCGTGCGGGCGTGCGCGAGTTCCTGCTGCCGCTGTGGAGCACGTACTACTTCTTCACCCTCTACGCGAACGCGGCGGGGGTGGCGGATGCCCGCTGGCGCACCGACTCGACGAACGTGCTCGACCGGTACCTGCTCGCGAAGACGCGCGACCTCGTCGAGACCGTGACGGCCGAGCTCGATGGCCTCGACAGCCCGCTCGCGGCCGCCGCGCTGCGCGACTTCGCCGACGTGCTCACCAACTGGTACGTGCGGCGCAGCCGCGAGCGCTTCTGGGCCGGCGACGACCGCGACGCGATCGACACGCTCTACACGGTGCTCGAGACGCTCGCGCGCGTGGCGGCGCCGCTCGCGCCGCTCGTCTCCGAGGAGGTCTGGCGCGGCCTCACGGGCGGCGAGAGCGTGCACCTCGCCGACTGGCCGGGCGCGGATGCCTTCCCCGCCGACCCCGCGCTCGTCACTGCGATGGACCGCGTGCGCGCGATCGCGAGCTCGGGCCTTGCACTGCGCAAGGCGCAGAGCCTGCGCGTGCGCCTGCCGCTGTCGACCCTCACGGTCGTCACGCCCGACGCCGCCGCGCTCGCGCCCTTCTCCGACATCCTCCGCGACGAGCTCAACGTCAAGGCCGTCGAGCTCGTCGAGTTCGACGACTCGCTCGTCGCCGCGTACGGCATCACGCGACGCCTCGCCGTCAACGCGCGCGCCGCCGGGCCGCGCATCGGCAAGCAGGTGCAGCAGGCGATCGGCGCCGCGAGGGCCGGCGACTGGCAGGTCGCGGGCGAGGGCGTGGTCGTCGGCGGCATCGCGCTCGAGCCGGGCGAGTTCACGCTCGAGCTCGAGCTGGAGGACCCGGCCGCGGCCGTCGTCTTCCTGCCCGGCTCCGGCTTCGTGCTGCTCGACACGACCGTGACCCCCGAGCTCGAGGCCGAGGGCGTCGCGCGCGACGTCATCCGCGCCGTGCAGCAGGCCCGCAAGGACGCCGGGCTCGACGTGAGCGACCGCATCGCGCTGACGCTCGGCTCGAGCGATGCCGCGACGCGCGCCGCGATCGAGACGCACCGGGAGCTCATCGGCGGCGAGACGCTTGCCACCTCGCTGAGCGTCGGGGAGGCTGGCGAGGGGGCGGCGGCGCCGGTCGGGGCCGGGGCATCCGTGACGATCGAGGTGGAGCGAGCATGACCGGGGCGCAGGACAGCCGGGAGCCGAGCGAGCAGGAGCTCGCCGACCGGGACGCCGCCGACGCCGTCTTCGCCGAGCTGCTCGCGCGCCTCGGCGAAGGCAGCCCGCAGCCGCGCCTCGAGCCCACGCGCCGAGCCGTCGAGCTGCTCGGCGACCCGCAGCGCTCGTACGGGGTCATCCACATCACCGGCACGAACGGCAAGACGTCGACGAGCCGCATGATCGAGAGCATCCTGCGCGCCTACGGGCTGCGCGCCGGGCTCATGACGAGCCCGCACCTCGTGCGCGTCACCGAGCGCATCATGATCGACGGCGCCCCGATCGCCGATCGTGCGTTCGCCGACAACTGGGCCGACATCCAGCCCTACCTGCTCATGGTCGACGCCGAGCTCGCCGCGAACGGCGAGGAGCCCCTCACCTACTTCGAGGCGCTCACGGTGCTCGCGTTCGCATGCTTCGCCGATGCGCCCGTCGACGTCGTCGTGCTCGAGGTCGGCATGGGTGGGGAGTGGGACTCGACCAACGTCGCCGACGGCGACGTCGCCGTGCTCACGCCCATCGCGCTCGACCACGAGAGCCGACTCGGCCGCACCGTCGCCGAGATCGCGCGCACCAAGGCGGGCATCATCAAGCCCGCCGCGCACGTCGTCACCGCGCTGCAGCAGACCGAGGCGATGGATGAGATCCTGCGCGCCGCCGAGCACGACGAGGCGCCCGTCGCCGCCGAAGGGGTCGATTTCGCGCTGCTGGATGCCCGGCTCGCGGTCGGCGGCCAGGTCATCGACGTGCGGGGCCGAGCGGGGGAGTACCGCGACCTCTTCCTGCCCCTCTACGGCGAGCACCAGGCGCGCAACGCCGCTCTCGCGATCGCGGCGGTCGAGTCGTTCCTCGGCGGAGGCGAGCAGCCGCTCGCGATGGACGTCCTGCACGAGGGCTTCGCGACCGTGACGAGCCCCGGCCGGCTTCAGCTCATCGGCGTCGAGCCGAGCGTGCTCGTCGACGCCGCCCACAACCCGCATGGCGCCGAGGCGCTCGCGACGGCGCTGCTCGGCTCCTTCGCGTTCGAGAAGGTCACGGCGATCGTCGGGATCCTCACCGACAAGGACGCACGCGGCATCATCGAGGCGCTCGACCCCGTCGTCGACCGGTTCGTCGTCACGCAGTCGGAGTCCGATCGCGCGCTCGACTCCGACGAGCTCGCCGAGCTCGTGACGCACATCGCCGGCCACGACCGCGTGCGCATCGAGCCGGAGCTGTCGGTCGCGCTCGAGGAGGCGCGTGACGAGGCCGGCCCGAGCGACGCCGTGCTCGTGACCGGGTCGATCACGCTCGTCGGTCAGGCGATGCGCATCGCGCGTGAGGAAGGCTGGGCGCTGTGAGCGCACCCGCATCCGCCTCCGCCGACGACGCGGCCCGGAAGCCCCGTCGCGCGCGAACCGCGACCGAGTCCCTCCTGAGCGTCGTGCTCGTCATGGAGGCCGTCGTCGTGATCTTCGGGGCCCTCGTGATCTACGGCCTCCGCGTCGTCGACCCCCTCGCCGCGTTCGGCGGGGGAGCCGTCCTCATCGTCCTGCTGCTCGTCGCGGTGCGCCTCGTGCGCTACCCGTGGGGGCAGTGGTTCGGCCACGCGCTGCAGCTGCTGCTGCTCGCGACCGTGTTCCTCGAGGTGCTCGCGGGCGTCGCCGCCGCGATCTTCGTGGGATTCTGGATCTGGGCCGTCATCAAGGGCCGCCAGCTCGACGCCGCGAACGGCGTCGGCCGAGCATCCTGACCCTCGCGCCCCAACAATCGCACGACCGCACCTGACCGCCGGGAGGCCACCATGACCACGTCCGTCGAAGAGACCCTCGTCCTGCTCAAGCCCGATGCCGTCGCCCGCAACCTCACCGGCGAGATCCTGCGCCGCATCGAGGCGAAGGGCTACCAGCTCGTCGACCTGCGCATGGTGCAGGCCGACCGCGACCTGCTCGCCGCCCACTACGCCGAGCACGAGGGCAAGCCCTTCTACGAGCCGCTCATGGAGTTCATGGAGTCGGGCCCCGTCGTCGCCGCGCGCGTCGCCGGCCACCGCGTGATCGAGGGGTTCCGCTCGCTCGCCGGCACGACCGACCCGACGACCGCCGCGCCCGGGACGATCCGCGGCGACCTCGGCCGCGACTGGGGCCTGCGCGTGCAGCAGAACCTCGTGCACGGCTCCGACTCGTCCGAGTCGGCCGCGCGCGAGCTCGCCCTCTGGTTCGCCTGAGCGGTCGCCCGCCGCCGCGCCGCCCTCGTCGGGGCTAGAGCAGGCTCGGGAGCAGTGTCGGGAACTGCACGATGATCGCGAGCACGATCACCGCGTAGTTGACGACGACGATCGCCCACGTGAACGGCAGCACGGCCGCGCCGACCCGTCGGCCGGCGCCGCCCGTGAGTCGGCCCGTGGCGAGCAGCCACGCGAGCAGCCACCAGAACAGGGGGATGACCGCGGCCCAGACGAGCATGCACCACGGGCACAGCGCGCCGATCTCGTAGACCGACTGGGTGAAGAGCCACGTCACGAACACCCACGCGCCCGCGACCCCCGCGAGGAAGAGCGCCCAGAACCAGCGCGCGAACCGCGCACCGGCGAGCAGAGCGACCCCGACCGCCATCGGCGCGACGAAGCCCGCGACGCCCAGCAGGGGGTTCGGGAAGCCCAGGAGGGACGCCTGCCAGCTCTCCATCACGCTGCCGCACGAGACGAGCGGGTTGATGTCGCAGTTGAGCACGTGCTGCGGGTCGATGAGCTTCGCGACCCGCTCGGTGATGAGGGCCATGGCGCCCCACCAGCCCACCGCGCCCGTGAGCAGGAGGAACGCGCCCATGAGCCAGGGGCGGCGGGCCGGTGCGGCGGTGGCGACGGAGGCGGGATCGAGCGCGGTCACGACTCGATCCTCCCGCACGCGGCGCGCGGGCGCCCGGGTCGAAGGTCCCCCGTCGGCGCGGGTCGTGCGATAATGAGGAGCAGTCGTCGCCAGCCGCGCTCGCGACGCACCAGAGACAAGCTTTCCGGGCACACCGGACCATCCTCGCGACACCGAGTCGCGAGCGTCGGATAGCCAGTTCCGAGTATGCGCAGTGACAGTGCGCGGGCCCGCGCCCGACCCGAACCGGGGGGCTGCGGCCCGACAACCGAAGAGTTTCGCAGCGGGGGCGACGCGCCCGCTGCCGGAGAGTTCCCGTCCAGGCGCGGCCCGGACGGTCGAGGAGTGCACCAGCGATGGTGAGTGACGACAACGAGACGAACCCGAAGAAGCGCACCCGGCTGTTCAAGCCCCGCGCCGCCCGCAAGGGCCAGGACGACGCGCAGAGCGCCCGCGAGAGCGCGGCGACCGCGCCCGTGACGGAGGACGTCGCGGCGCCCGCCGTCGAGGCGCCCCCGGCCGCCCCGCCCGAGGACGCGGCGTTCGAGGTCGAGTCGCCGGCTGCCGAGCCGGAGCCCGTCGAGCCCATGGCCGTCGAGCCGGAGCCCGTCGAGCCCGAGGTCAGCGAACCCGAGGCCAGCGAGCCCGAGCCAGAGACCCCGACGACCCCGTTCCCCGTGCTGAAGCCCGAGAGCACCACCTCGCTGCTGTTCTACGCGCCCCCCGTCGAGTACCTCGCGCCGCGTCCCGGCACCGGCCCGGTGCGCGAGCGCGATGACGACGACGAGCCCGAGGAGGGCACGAGCACGAGCCGTCGGCGCTCGCGCGCGCGTCGCAGCCGCGGTGGAGCATCCGTCGATGGCGACCAGGCCCCCGCCGAGCGCGAGGACCGCGCCGAGCGACCGGACCGTTCAGACCGCTACGACCGCTCGGAGCGCACCGACCGCCGCGACCGTCGCGAGCGCCGCCCCGCCGAGCTCATCACCGAGCCGCAGCGCATCAAGGGCTCCACGCGCCTCGAGGCCAAGAAGCAGCGCCGCCGCGACGGCCGCGACGCCGGTCGCCGCCGCCCCGTCATCACCGAGGCCGAGTTCCTCGCCCGCCGCGAGAGCGTCGACCGCGTCATGGTCGTGCGCTCGAAGGACGGCCGCATCCAGATCGGCGTGCTGGAGGACGGCGTGCTCGTCGAGCACTACGTCGCCCGCTCGCAGGAGTCCAGCCTCATCGGCAACGTCTACCTCGGCCGCGTGCAGAACGTGCTGCCGAGCATGGAGGCCGCCTTCGTCGACATCGGCCGCGGCCGCAACGCCGTGCTCTACTCGGGCGAGGTCGACTGGGAGGCCGCGCAGGCCGAGGGCGAGAAGAATCAGCCCCGCCGCATCGAGCTCGCGCTCAAGCCCGGCGACCGCATCCTCGTCCAGGTCACCAAGGACCCGATCGGGCACAAGGGCGCGCGCCTGACGAGCCAGGTCAGCCTCCCGGGCCGCTACCTCGTCTACGTGCCCAACGGGTCGATGAACGGCATCAGCCGCAAGCTCCCCGACACCGAGCGGGCGCGCCTGAAGAAGATCCTCAAGGAGGTCCTGCCCGACAACGTGGGCGTCATCGTGCGCACGGCCGCCGAGGGCGCGACGGAGGAGCAGCTGACGCTCGACGTCAACCGCCTCACCGCGCAGTGGGCCGAGATCTCGAAGCAGGTCGCGAACCCCAACGCGCAGGCGCCGATGATGCTCCACAGCGAACCCGATCTGCTCGTCAAGATCGTGCGCGACGTCTTCAACGAGGACTTCCGCTCCATGGTCATCCATGGTCAGGATGCCCAGCAGACCATCGAGGCCTACCTCCGGTCGGTCGCGCCCGATCTTCTCGATCGCGTGCAGAAGCACGAGGGCGACCACGACCCCTTCGACGAGTACCGCATCTCGGAGCAGATCGAGAAGGCCCTCGAGCGCAAGGTCTGGCTGCCCTCGGGCGGCTCGCTCGTCATCGACCGCACCGAGGCCATGACGGTCGTCGACGTCAACACGGGTAAGTTCGTCGGCTCGGGCGGCAACCTCGAGGAGACGGTCACGAAGAACAACCTCGAGGCCGCGGAGGAGATCGTGCGCCAGCTTCGGCTGCGCGACATCGGCGGCATCATCGTCGTCGACTTCATCGACATGGTGCTCGAGTCGAACCGCGACCTCGTGCTGCGGCGCCTCGTCGAGTGCCTCAGCCGCGACCGCACGAAGCACCAGGTCGCCGAGGTCACGAGCCTCGGCCTCGTGCAGATGACGCGCAAGCGCCTGGGGCTCGGCCTGCTGGAGACCTTCAGCGAGCAGTGCGACGTGTGCGCGGGCCGCGGGCTGATCCTCCACCACGACCCCGTCGTCAAGCACCGCTCCTCGCAGGGCGGCGCCGACCAGGGCGGCAGCCGTCGAGGCGGGCGCTCGGGCTCCGACCGCTCGGGCGGCGACCGCACCGGCGGCGACCGCGGCGGTCAGCGCGGCGGCGCCGGCCAGAACGGTCAGAACGGCCAGAGCGGCGGAGCGAAGTCGTCCGGCCACGCCGGCACTCACGCGATCACCGAGGACGTCTCGAAGGCGCTCGCGACCATCGCCGCGAAGACCGTGCACCACGATCCCGCGCCCGAGGCCGAGCGCCCCGCGGCCGACTCGGCCGCCGCCGCCGAGTCGCCGAGCGGGACGTCGGCTGTGAGTGCGCCGGCTCCCGAGAGCGCGACGAGCGAGGCGGGCGCGACGGGCGGCTCCCGCGCGGACGGCGCGTCGAGCGCCCCCGAGTCGCCCGCCCGTTCGGGACGCTCGCGCGGCGGTCGCCGTGCTCGCGGAGGCGCCGGGGCCGCATCGGCGGCGTCCGAGCCCGCGACGACGAGCGGCTCGGCCGACGCCGTCGTGCCCGTCCTCGACCTGCCCGAGCCGCCCGTGAGCCGGTCGAGGCAGCGCATCGACCCGCGCGCCGCCGAGCAGCTCCTCGGCTCGGTGCTCGAGGCCCTGCCCGAGCCCCCGGCCCCCGGCACGCGCAAGCGCGGCTCGCGCCGCGCGACGTCCGGGACCATCTCGACCGCCGGTCTGGACGCCGCGAGCGACGCCTAGCGTTCGATGACCGCTCGACTTCAGACGCCCGTGCGGCGGGAGGACCACCGAGCCTCCCGCCGCTGGGGCGCCCGGCACCTCATCGCCGCCGGGCTCGGAGTCCTCGGCATCATCGCGCTCATCGTGCTGCGGGCGGCGACCGCCGAGTCGGGACCCGCGGGTCTGCCCGACGTCGCGCAGGATCTCCTGACGCTCTCCACGAGCGTCGTGATCGAGTCCCTGCCGTTCATCGTCCTCGGCATCGCGCTGTCGATCCTCGTCCAGGTCTGGATCCCGGAGGCGTGGCTGCTCCGGATCCTGCCTCAGAACCCGTGGGGCCGGCGCGCGGTCATCTCGCTCTTCGGCATGCTCCTGCCCGTGTGCGAGTGCGGCAACGTGCCCCTCGCGCGGGGGCTCGTGCGGCGCGGCTTCACGATCCCCGAGTCGATGGTCTTCCTCGTCGCGGCGCCGATCCTCAACCCGGTGACGATCCTCACGACGCACGCCGCGTTCGGCTTCGACGACGGCATCCTCGTCGCGCGCCTCCTCGGCGGCTTCCTCATCGCGAACGTCCTCGGCTGGCTGTTCTCGCTGCACCCGGAGCCCGAGTCGCTCCTCACGGGCCGGTTCGCCGAGGAGTGCCGGGTGGACGACGGCCACCGGCACGGCACCCGCGCCGAGCAGTCGGTCGACCTCTTCGTGCGCGAGTCGAGCATCCTCATGCCTGCCCTCGTGATCGGCGCCCTCGTCGCCGGGGGCATCCAGGTGGCGGTGCCGCGCGACGTGCTCGTCGCCCTCGGCAGCGACCCCCTGTTCAGCGTGCTCGCGATGATGGCGCTCGCGTTCGTGATCTCCGTGTGCTCGAACGTCGACGCGTTCTTCATCCTGCCGTTCGCGTCGACCTTCCTGCCCGGCTCGATCGTGGCCTTCCTCGTCTTCGGCCCGATCATCGACATCAAGATGCTCGCGCTCATGCGCACGACGTACTCCACGCGCACCCTGCTGCGCGTGACGCTCGTCGTCGGCCTGCTGAGCGCCGTGCTCGGACTGGTGGTGAACTATGTGGTCTAGCGTCCAGCGCTGGCGCGGGGTCGCCCTGATCGCCGCGATCTCGGCCGTCGCCCTGTGGCTCGCGGCCTCCGGCCGGCTCGTGCTCTACATCCACCCGCGCTACATCGTCTTCACGGTGATCATGGCGGCGATCGCCCTCGTGCTCGTCGTCGCCGCGGTCGCTTCGGCCGCCTCGCGACGGCGCCGCGATGAGGAGGCGCCCGTCTCGCGCCGCGAGCGCGCGCTCGGCCTGACGGCGGCGGCGATCGCGGGCGCGTTCGTGATCGGGATGCTCGTCATCCCGCCCGCGACGCTCTCCACCGCCACCGCCCAGCAGCGGCAGATCAACGCGACCGCGGCCGATCTCGACGCCCTCGACGACGCGGCGCAGGCCGACGACGCCGCCGTCGCCCGCTTCACCGTGCGCGAGTGGTCGGGCATCCTCCGTCAGACGAGCGACCTCGGATTCTTCGCCGACAAGCCGGTGACCGACCTCGTCGGCTTCGTCGCGCCCGACCCCGACGACCCCGAGAACGTCTTCTACGTCTCGCGCTTCGTCATCACGTGCTGCGCGGTCGACGCGCAGCCGCTGGGCGTGCCCGTGCATCGGCCCGGCTGGCAGAGCGAGTTCCCGATCGACACGTGGGTGAGCGTGTCGGGGGAGCTCGGAGCGAACCCGAGCGAGTCGAGCCTGCAGCCGCTCGTGGTGCTGCCCGACGCGGTCGAGGCGGTGGAGCAGCCGAGTGAGCCCTACCTCTTCTGAGCACACCCGGACGGAGGAGCGGTTCCCGGGCGTCGCCCGCGCCGCCGACCACGGCCGCCGCCTGCGGGACGAGCGCGACCAGCGCCGATTCTCCCGCGCGTTCGCCGCGCTCGTAGGGGTGCTCGCCGGGCTCGGCCTGATCTTCCTCGCGCTCGGCGTGCTGCAGGGCCCCAAGCTCTCCTCCGCGCAGGTCGACGCGACCCGGGTCACCGAGCAGTCGGGCCAGCAGCTCCGGCTGTTCGCCAACCAGCCCGTCGACGCCGTCGACGCGGACGCCGTGACCGTCGAGCCCGCCGCGGCGACGAGCGTGTCCGTGCAGGGCGAGCTCATCGTCGTCCAGTTCGACGAGCGCCTGCGCTACGGCACCGAGTACACGGTGCGCGTCGAGGGCGTCGGCGCTCCCTCCCGCCCGAACACGAGCACGTTCGAGCATCGCTTCACGACCGCCTCCGCGAGCGTGCTGTACCTCGACCGCGAAGACAACGGGGTGGACGAGATCCTCCGCGCCGACATCGAGGGCGCGGGTCGCGGCGCGGTCGTGCACGCCGCGCCGGGCATCCAGCACTTCGCGCCCGTCGAGCGGGTGCTCGTCGTCGCGCGCGACGACGGCGCCGGCGGCACGGTCCTCGAATCGGTGGATGCCCGCAGCGGCCGCATCGAGCGCCTGCAGCTCCCCGACGGGGCGCGCGTCGATCGCCTCATCGCGCCGCGCGCGGGCACGACCCTCGCGCTCGTGCTCTCTCCGGCCGCGGCGGCGGACGCTCCGGGCGGGATCTCCCCGCGGTCCCTCGCCCTGCTCGACATCGGAGGGGATCGCGCTCTGCGTCCGCTCGTCGACCTCGACGGCGAGCCGCTCACGGCCCTCGACGCCTGGTTCCTGCCGGAGGGCGACCTGCTCGTCCACACGGTCGACGAAACGCTCGTCCGGCTCGACCCCGGCGCCCCGGAGACCGTGCTGCCGGTCGGCGCCTACCCGACCGTCCACGGCGTCTCGAGCGACGGAGGCCGTGCGAGCGCGGCCGACAGCTTCGGCGGAGTGGCCCTCGACCTGGCCACCGGCGAGGAGGAGCGCCTGAACCCCTCGCTCGTCGAGGGCGAGGTGGCGTTCGGCGGCGAGGCGGCGCTCACCGCGGCGGGCCTGCGCGTGCAGAAGGTCGCCGTGGCCGACTCCGAGACGGGCGCTTTCGCGACCGTGCTCGTCGCCGACGACGGCGGAGGAGCAGCGCGCGTGCTCGCCCGCACGATCGAGAACCGCGGCAGCCTCGGCGCCGTCCTGCTCTCGCCCAACGACCAGTTCGTCGCCGTCGAGGTGACGCCCGACGTCGAGGCGGCGGTGGGCGACGGCCGGCCCGTCGAACCGCGCCCGACGAGCGTCACCCTCGCGATCATCGACGTGGAAACCGGGCAGCTCGTGCGCACGCTCGAGGGCTTCGCCCCGGTCTGGACGACCGGCTAGAGCCCGCGCTTCGCCCGCTGGCTCACCCGCAGACCGGCGGCGCTCAGGCGGGCGACGAGCTCCTTCCCGGTCACCGGCTCCGCGCCCTGCGCGACGAGCGCGTCGTAGCGCTCCTGCGGGTAGTCGTAGTGATCGTGGTCGAATCCCCGCTCGGGGATCCCCGCGGCGCGCGCGAAGGCGTGCAGCTCCTCGAGCGAGGAATCGCTCACGAGATGCCCCCAGAGCCGGCCGTGGGCGGGCCAGACGGGCTCGTCGATCAGCACAGCCATGCGGGAGATTGTAGGCTGGGGGTACGCGGTTCGAGGCGCGCCGGTCCTTTTGACCGGCATCCTGCGATCAGGTATGCTCGACCGTTGGTGTGCGCTGGGCCGAGCCCGCGCGAGACGCCAGGAGTTTTCTTCCATTCCGAAGTAAGGGTGAAACGTGGTCTACGCAGTTGTGCGCGCCGGTGGGCGGCAGGAGAAGGTCGAGGTCGGCACGGTCGTCGTCCTCGATCGAGTCAAGGCGGGCGAGGATGGCACCATCCAGCTCACCCCCGTTCTGCACGTCGACGGTGACACGGTCACCACCGACGCGAAGAAGCTCGCGAAGATCACCGTGACCGCCGAGGTCCTGGGCGACCTGCGCGGCCCGAAGATCGTCATCCAGAAGTTCAAGAACAAGACCGGGTACAAGAAGCGCCAGGGTTTCCGCGCCGACCTGACCCGCGTCAAGATCACCGGCATCAAGTAAGAAGGGGCGCGAAGAATGGCACACAAGAAGGGCGCTTCGTCCACCCGCAACGGCCGCGACTCCAACCCCCAGTACCTGGGCGTGAAGCGCTTCGGCGGCCAGGTCGTCAAGGCCGGCGAGATCATCGTCCGCCAGCGCGGCACCCACTTCCACCCCGGCGCCAACGTCGGGCGCGGCGGTGACGACACGCTGTTCGCGCTGTCGGCCGGCGCCGTCGAGTTCGGGCGCAAGGGCGGCCGCAAGGTCGTCAACATCGTCGCCAGCGCCTGAGCATTCAGGTCTCGGTCTCACGACCGCAACGTCAGCGAATGGGCGGGCTTCGGCCCGTCCATTCGTCGTTCAGGGCCTATTCGCCCGTACGGCGGATGCCCCGCTCATGATCCACAGGAGGGAACAGCCATGGCGACCTTCGTCGACCGCGTGACCCTCCACGTCCGCGCCGGCCACGGCGGGCACGGGTGCGTCTCGGTGCGCCGCGAGAAGTTCAAGCCGCTCGCGGGCCCCGACGGCGGCAACGGAGGCGACGGCGGCGACATCGTCCTCGTCGCCGACGCCCAGGAGACCACCCTGCTGCCGTACCATCGGCGGCCGCACCGCTCGAGCGACAACGGCGGTCCCGGCATGGGCGACAACCGCTCGGGCTTCTCCGGCGGCGACCTGATCCTCCCCGTTCCGGTCGGCACCGTCGTCCGCGACGAGAACGGCGAGGAGCTCGCCGACCTCGCCGAGCCCGGCATGAGCATCGTCATCGCCCCGGGAGGTCAGGGCGGGCTCGGCAATGCCGCGCTCGCGACGACCAAGCGCAAGGCCCCCGGCTTCGCGCTGCTCGGCACGCTGGGCTGGGAGGGGGACATCCTCCTCGAGCTCAAGACGGTCGCCGACGTCGCCCTCGTGGGGTTCCCGAGCGCGGGCAAGTCGAGCCTCATCGCCGCGATATCGGCCGCGAAGCCGAAGATCGCCGACTACCCGTTCACGACCCTGCATCCGAACCTCGGCGTCGTCGAGTCGGGCGAGAGCCGGTTCACCGTCGCCGACGTGCCCGGCCTCATCGAGGGCGCCAGCGAGGGCAAGGGCCTGGGTCTGGAGTTCCTCCGTCACGTCGAGCGCTGCAGCGCCCTGCTCCACGTGCTCGACTGCGCGACCCTCGAGCCCGGCCGCGACCCGCTCAGCGACCTCGACGTCATCCTCGGCGAGCTCGCCCAGTACCCGGTGCCCGAGGGGCAGACGCCCCTGCTGGAGCGCCCGCAGCTCGTCGCCCTCAACAAGGTCGACGTGCCCGAGGGCCGCGACCTCGCCGACATGGTGCGCCCCGAGCTCGAGGCGCGCGGCTATCGCGTGTTCGAGATCAGCGCCGTCAGCCGCGAGGGCCTGCGCCAGCTGACCTTCGCCCTCGCCGAGCTCGTCGAGCGCGACCGCGCCGCACGCATCGCCGAGAGCGCCTCGCGCGAGCGCATCGTGATCCGCCCGCGCGCCGTCGACGCCGTCGACTTCACCGTCACCGCCGAGGGCACGCACGAGGGCACGATCTACCGCGTGCGCGGTGCGAAGCCCGAGCGCTGGGTGCAGCAGACGGACTTCACGAACGACGAGGCGGTCGGCTACCTCGCCGACCGGCTCGCGAAGCTCGGCGTCGAGCGCGAGCTCTTCGCCAAGGGCGCCGTGGCCGGGGCGACCGTCGTCATCGGCGGCCGCGACGGCATGGTCTTCGACTGGGAGCCCACCCTCACGAGCGCCGCCGAGCTCATGACCGCCCCGCGCGGCACCGACGCGCGCCTCGACGCCCTCAACCGGCCCACGACGAGCCAGCGCCGCCAGAGCTACAAGGAGCGCATGGACGCCAAGACCGAGGCGCGCGCCGAGCTCGAGCGCGAGCGGGCGGCCGGCATCTACTCCGGGGAGGACGAGTGACGTCAGGCGTGCGACCGGAGGTCGTGAGCGCCCATCGGGTCGTCGTGAAGGTCGGCTCGTCGTCGATCAGCGGCGAGAACGCCGCGCAGATCGGCCCGCTCGTCGACGCGCTCGCGGCGCTGCACGCGCGCGGTGCGGAGGTCGTGCTCGTGTCGTCGGGAGCGATCGCCACGGGCATCCCCTTCTTGGCGCTGGATGCCCGTCCCACCGATCTGGCGACGCAGCAGGCCGCGGCCGCCGTCGGGCAGAACGTGCTCATGGTGCGCTACCAGGAGAGCCTGTCGCGCTACGACCTCGTCGCCGGGCAGATCCTGCTCACCGCGACCGACCTCGAGCACTCCACGCCCCGATCGAACGCGCAGCGCGCCATGGAGCGCCTGCTCGGGCTCCGGGTGCTGCCGATCGTCAACGAGAACGACACGGTCGCCACCCAGGAGATCCGCTTCGGCGACAATGACCGCCTCGCGGCTCTCGTGAGCGAGCTCGTCCACGCCGACCTGCTCGTGCTGCTCAGCGACGTCGACGCGCTCTACACGCGCCCGCCGCACGAGCCGGGCGCCGAGCGCATCGAGCACGTCGCCCACGATGACGACCTCGGCGGCGTCGAGCTCGGCGACATCGGCGCGGCCGGCGTCGGCACCGGGGGAGCGGGCACCAAGATCGCGGCGGCGCGCCACGCGGTCGGGAACGGGATCCCCGTCGTACTCACCTCGACCGGCAACGTCGGAGCGGCCCTCCGCGGCGAGGCCGTCGGCACCTGGTTCGAGGCGGCCCCGCGCGACTGATCAGGCCCCGAGCGCGCGCCTACACTGGGAGCATGACCGCTCCCGCCGGCGCTCCCACCGCTCCTCCCGCCTCCGCGCCCGCGATCACGACGCCCGGGCTCCTCGACGTCCTGGGCGCCGCGAAGGACGCCTCGCGCGCGCTCGCGACCCTCACCGCGAACGCCAAGAACGCCGCGCTCGAGGCCATCGCGCGCGAGCTCGAGGGCGGCGTCGAGCGCGTGCTCGTCGCCAACGAGCTCGACCTCGCCAACGGCAGGGAGAACGGACTCTCCGCCGGCCTCCTCGACCGCCTCCGGCTCGACGAGGCGCGCATCGCCGGCCTCGCGCGCGCCGTGCGCGACGTCATCGCCCTGCCCGACCCGGTCGGCACCGTCGTGCGCGGCTCGACGCTTCCCAACGGCGTGCGCCTGAGCCAGGTGCGCGTGCCCTTCGGCGTCGTCGGCGCCATCTACGAAGCGCGCCCCAACGTCACGATCGATATCGCCGCGCTCGCGCTCAAGAGCGGCAACGCCGCGGTCCTCCGCGGCGGCAGCGCGGCCGAGAGCACCAACCGCGAGCTCGTCGCGCTCATCCGCGCGGCGCTCGAGTCGGTCGGTATGCCCGCCGCGGCCGTCCAGACGATCGACCCCTTCGGCCGCGCGGGCGCGACCGAGCTCATGCGCGCGCGCGGGTACGTCGACGTGCTCATCCCGCGCGGCAGCGCCGACCTCATCCAGACCGTCGTGCGCGAGTCGACCGTTCCCGTCATCGAGACCGGCGCGGGCGTCGTCCACATCGTCCTCGACGCGAGCGCCGACGAGTCCATGGCCGTCGAGATCGTCCACAACGCCAAGGTGCAGCGGCCGAGCGTCTGCAACGCGGTCGAGACGGTGCTCGTGCACCGCGACGCGGCCGCCCGCCTGCTGCCGCCGATGCTGGCGGCCCTGCGGGCATCCGGCGTCACGGTGCGCGGCGACGAGCGCGCTCGCGCCGTCGCGGGCGATCTCGAGCCCGCCACCGACGAGGACTTCGCCACCGAGCACATGGCCCTCGAGATGTCGGTCGCCGTCGTCGACGATCTGGATGCGGCGCTCGCGCACATCCGCCGGTTCTCGACCCAGCACACCGAGTCGATCATCACCGCCGACATGGCCAACGCCGAGCGCTTCCTCGCCGAGGTCGACTCGGCCGTCGTGATGGTCAACGCCTCGACGCGGTTCAGCGACGGGGGCGAGTTCGGCTTCGGGGCCGAGGTCGGCATCTCCACGCAGAAGCTCCACGCGCGCGGGCCCATGGGTCTGTCCGAGCTCACGAGCACCAAGTGGATCGTGCGCGGCGACGGGCAGGTTCGCGGCTAGGCCGCGATAGACTGCACCGGCCGCCCCGACACCGTCAGGAGAACCCGCATGTCGCTCACCAGCCTCCTCATCGCCTCGGAGGAGCTCGCCCCGCTCATCGCTCCGCCGCTCGTGATCGCCGGTGTCGCCGCTCTCGCATTCCTCATGATGGGCATCGTGACCTTCACCTACCGCGACGTCGCCAACCGCCACGCGGGCAAGGGCCCCGCCCGCGGCCACGACGCCGGTCACGACGGCGGCCACCACTAGACCGGCCGGCGCGATCTCCGCCCTCGCCGCCGCCCCGTCGTCCGCACCCGCGCGGGCGCGGATCGGCATCATGGGCGGCACCTTCGATCCGATCCACCACGGTCACCTCGTGGCCGCGAGCGAGGTCGCCGACCACTTCCAGCTCGACGAGGTCGTCTTCGTCCCGACCGGCCAGCCGTACCTGAAGCCGGAGGCCACGGGCAGCGAGCACCGCTACCTCATGACGGTCATCGCGACCGCGTCGAACCCGAGCTTCAGCGTCAGCCGCGTCGACATCGACCGCGACGGGCCCACCTACACGATCGACACCCTCCGCGACCTGCGGAAGCGCTTCCCCGACGCCGAGCTGTACTTCATCTCCGGTGCCGACGCCATCGCCCAGATCCTCGACTGGAAGGACGTCGCGGAGCTCTGGGAGCTCGCGCACTTCGTCGCGGTGAGCCGCCCGGGTCACCCGCTCACTGCACGCGGGCTGCCCGAGGGCGACGTAAGCTTGGTCGAGATTCCGGCCCTGGCGATCTCGTCGACCGACTGCCGCGAGCGCGTGGGGCGGGGATCGCCCGTGTGGTACTTGGTTCCGGATGGCGTCGTCCAGTACATCGCCAAGCACCGCCTGTACCGGAGAAGCTCGTCATGACCACCTCGAACGAACCGCCGCTCAGCCGCCGGGCCGCCCGTCGCGCGCAGCAGGACGCGCAGACGATCGGCGAGCCCCGCGATCCGGCGCCGCTCGCTCAGCCGGATGCCCCTCAGTCTGATTCCCCCGAGCGCTCGGCGAGCTTCGCGGCCGTGCACTCGGCCCCCGCGCACTCCGCTCCCGCGCATTCGGCTCCGGTCGACTCGATCGAGTACCGCACCGAGGTGCGCCCGCGCGTGCCCCGCTACGAGCCCCTCTCACCGCTCACGCCCGCGAGCGGCGACGACTCGCCGGCGCTGCCGCCGTCCGCCCCGCTCGCCCCGCCCTTCGCGCCGCCGACCGCCCCCGGGCTCCGCCGCGAGACCCGGACGCGCGACTTCCGTCCGCCGGCCGAGCGCGCGCGAACGTCCTTCTCGCCCGTCGCGCAGCCGGAGGACGCCGCCCTCGACTACCGCACGCAGCAGGGCCCGGCGGGCTCCTACGCCGCGCCGGCCCCCTCAGCACCGGCGCCGTCGGCCCCGGTCGCGTCGGCGCCGACGGTCGACCCCGCCTTCGCCGCGCTCGACCCGGACCCGGACCCGGTCCCGGAGACGGCCAGCGGCGCGTCAGCCGATGTCCCCGAGCCCGACCTCCAGGCGATCTCCGAGCCCCAGCCCGAGCCTGAGCCCGAGGCGTCCCCGGAGCCGGATCCCGAGCGCGCGTCCTCGGCCCCCGCGGCCGCGACGGCCGCCGACTCCGGAGCGTTCGTGCTCCCCGAGTACACGATGACCCGCCGCGAGCTGCGTGCCCTGCGCGAGAAGCACGAGCAGCAGTCGTCCGCCGTCGAGCCGGAGCCCGTGCCCGAGCCCGAGCCGGCGCCCCTGCATCTGTGGCAGCCGACCTCGACCGGTGCGTCCGCACCCGCCCCGCTCATCGAGCCCGGCCCGCCCGCGTCCTCCGAGGTTGCGGCACCCGCCGTCTCGACCGCGACCGGGTCCCACTGGTCGGCCGGATTCCACGAGCCCGCCGACGATCCCTTCGAGAACACCTTCAGCCGTCAGGTCGGCTCCGCATCCGTCTCGACGAACGCGCTCGTGCTGCCGGAGATGCCCGTGGGCAGCCTCGCCGGTCCCGTCCCCGGTACGGGGGAGATCATCATCACCGGCATGGTCGACGTGCCCTCGAGCATCGCATCGACCGGCGCCGTCCCGTCCGTCCACGACAGCCCCGACATCGACGACCTCATCGATCCGGGCGATCGCGAGTTCGTGAGCTCCGACTCCGCCCCGGTGAGCGCGATCAACGCCGTCAGCAGCCACACGGCGACCCGCAACGTGATCTCCGGGCCGCGTCCGCGCGGCGCGATGCTCACGACCGTGCTCATCGTCTCGACCGTCGTCATGGCCATCGCCGCCGTGACGATCTTCGTGGTCGCCGCGGCCAACGGTCTATTCTGATCTCTCCCCACCCCCGAAGGATGCTGTGACCGCCACCGACCGTGCCATCGATCTCGTTCGCGTCGCCGCCCGCGCCGCCGACGCCAAGCAGGGCGACGACATCGTCGCGCTCGACGTCTCGGGTCCGCTGCCGCTGGCCGACGCCTTCGTCCTCGTGACCGGGCGCAACGAGCGCAACGTGCAGGCCATCGCCGCCGAGGTGGAGGAGAAGATGATCGAGGCCGGCGCCAAGCCGCTGCGCCGCGAGGGCCGAGCCGAGGGCCGCTGGATCCTCCTGGACTTCGGCGACGTCATCGTCCACGTCTTCCACGAGGAGGAGAGGCTCTTCTACTCGCTCGAGCGCCTCTGGAAGGACTGCCCGGTCATCCCGATCGACCTCCCCGAGCACGCCGCGGCATCCGACCAGGTCTGACCGCCGGGCGCCGGTCCGACCCCCGCGCCTCCCCGGCTCCCGCGATGCTCAGCGCTCCCATAGAGGAGCTTGGGAGGGTCGACGCATGAAGTGTCCTGCAGACGACGCCGTCCTCGTCATGAGCGAGCGCAACGGCATCGAGATCGACTACTGCCCCCAGTGCCGAGGCGTGTGGCTCGACCGCGGCGAGCTCGACAAGATCATCGAGCGCGCCGCGGGCTTCGACGCCGCCGGCCCGACGGCCGCGAGCGCCGCCCCGCCCGCCGCCCCGCGGGTCGAGCTTCCGCGCGACGTCCCGCCCGCTCAACCCGGCGGGTTCCCCGCCCCCGGCTACGCGCAGCCCGGCTACGCCGCTCCGTACGGCGACCCTGTGCACGGCCGTCCGCGCTGGGGCTCGAACTCGCCGTCGTCGGCTCCGCGATACGGGCAGGGCGGGTACCCGCGCAAGCGCAAGCACTGGCTGAGCGAGCTCTTCGACTGAGCGAGCGGGGCGGCCTCGGCCTCCGCCCGCGCGACCCTCCCGAGGGGGTCGCTCGAATTGGCCGAGGCGCACCCCGTGTACTACAGTGATCGAGTTGTCATCGGCTGGTCCGGTGGCTGCGGGCCTGTGGCGCAGCTGGTAGCGCACCTGCATGGCATGCAGGGGGTCAGGGGTTCGAATCCCCTCAGGTCCACGACACGATCCCCGGTTTCGGCCGGGTTTCGTCGTATTCGGCGCCTGCTGACCCGATCGGCGGGGCGGCGCGCCGGAGGCCGTGCGCGGTGAGCGCCGGCCCGGCCCGGAAGGACCACCCCGTGAGCTCCTCGCTCTCCGCCGCCTCCCGCTCGGTTCCCGCCTCCGCTCAGCGCATGCACGTCGTGAGCGATGAGACCACGCAGATCGCCGACATGGTGCTCGACTACGCGCGCCGTCGACTGCTGAGCACCGACACCCCACTCGACAAGCCCTTCTCGCCCGCTGAGCTCAAGCGCCTCGCGTCGGGCAGCATCGGCGAGAGCGGCATCGGCGCACGCCGTGCCCTCGCCCTGTTCGAGAACGTGCTCGCCCCCTCGTGCATCACGACCGACCACCCGCAGTACCTGTCGTTCATCCCCTCCGCGCCGACCAAGGCAGCGACGGCCTTCGACCTGGTCGTCTCCGCGACCGCGGTGTACGGCGGCTCGTGGCTCGAGGGCTCGGGCGCGGTCTTCGCCGAGAACGAGGTGCTCCGCTTCCTCGCGACCGAGTTCGGCCTGCCCGACGGTGCGGGGGGCGTCTTCGTGCAGGGCGGCACGGTCGGGAACCTCTCGGCTCTCGTCGCGGCGCGCGACCACCGGGCCCGCCGGCTGCGCGAGGCCGGTCGCCCCCGGCCCGAGCGCTGGGTCGTCGTGTGCGGCGCCGAGGCTCACTCCTCGATCGTCTCCGCGGCGCACGTCATGGACATCGACGTCGCGATCGTGCCGATGGACGAGTCGGGCTCCCTGCGCGGCGCCGACGTCGAGCCGGCGCTCGTCGAGCACGGCGACGCGGTCATCGCGGTCGTGACGACGGCGGGCTCCACGAACTTCGGCATCGTCGACGACATCGCCTCGATCGCGGCGCTGAAGGACGCGCACGACTTCTGGCTGCACGTCGACGGAGCCTACGGCCTCGCGGCCATGCTCGCGGCGGGCTCCCGACACCGGTTCGCCGGCGTCGAGCGCGCCGACTCGCTCATCGTCGACCCGCACAAGTGGCTCTTCGCCCCCTTCGACGCCTGCGCGCTCATCTACCGCGACCCCGACCACGGGCGTCTCGCTCACACCCAGCACGCCGAGTACCTCGACACCCTCACCGAGGCGGCCGACTACAACCCCTCCGACTACGCGATCCAGCTCACCCGCCGCGCGCGCGGCCTGCCGCTGTGGTTCTCGCTCGCGACCTTCGGCGCCGAGGTCTACCGCGAGGCGATCGAGATCTCGATCGACCTGGCCCGTCGCATCGCCGATGAGATCACGAGACGCCCGCACCTCCGTCTCGTCCGCGAGCCGCAGCTCTCCGTCGTGGTCTTCGAGCGCGAGGGGTGGGATGCCCGTGACTACGCCGCATGGAGCGACCGTCTGCTCGACGACCAGCACGCCTTCGTCGTGGCGAGCTCGCACGCCGGCCGCCCCAACACGCGCTTCGCGATCGTGAACCCGACGACGACGTTCGAGCAGCTCGTCGGCATCCTCGACACGATGGAATGAGCCCCCGCGGGAGTGCGCCGATCGCTCGGCCCGCTCCCGGCGACGCGGCCATACGCTGTCGCCATGAGCCACGACGCCGTTCCCGACCCGCTCGACGACGCCCTCCGGCGCCACACCGACTACGGCGCCGAGAGGCTCGAGGAGGAGGACGTCGCGGCCGATCCGATCGCGCAGTTCACCGCGTGGATGGCCGAGGCGGCCGAGCGCGGCGTGTACGAGCCGAACGCGATGGTGCTCGGCACGATCGACCCCGACGGCCAGCCGTCGATCCGCACCGTGCTGCTGCGCGGCGTCGACGAGCGCGGCTTCGAGTTCTACACCGACTACACCTCGCGCAAGGGCCGGGCGCTCCTGGCGAACCCCGCGGTGTCGGTCGTCTTCCCCTGGTACACGCTCCATCGCCAGGTGATCGTCTTCGGCGAGGCGCACCCGGTCGAGCGCGAGGCGAGCGAGGACTACTTCGCGCGGCGCCCGCGCGGGGCGCAGATCGCAGCGTGGTCGAGCGATCAGTCGCAGCCGATCGCCTCGCGCGAGGCGCTCGAGGAGAAGGTCCGCGACACGGAGGAGCGCTTCCGCGACGACGAGACCGTCCCGCGGCCCGAGCGCTGGGGCGGCTTCCGCATCGCCCCGCACCGGGTTGAGTTCTGGCAGGGGCGCACGTCGCGGCTGCACGATCGGCTCGTGTTCCGCGCGGCTGTGGGCGGGGGATGGGAGCTCGAGCGCATCCAGCCGTGAGTCGACTGCGGGAATGGCCTCGGGCATCCATGCGTTTGCATAGTTCGATAAGCTCGTATCGCCACATCCGCGAGAGAGACGGAAGACCATGACCGCGACCACCGACCCGGCAGGCCTGCAGTTCGGCCTCAACACCTTCGGCGACGTCAGCCACGACGCCGCCGGCGAGCCCGTACCCTACCCGCAGGTCATCCGCGACGTCGTCGCCGAGGGCGTCCTCGCTGACCAGGTCGGCATCGATGCGTTCGCGATCGGCGAGCACCACCGCGACGACTACGCGGTCTCCGCCCCCGACATCGTGCTCGCGGGCATCGCCGCGCGCACCGAGCGCATCCGGCTCTCCTCCGCCGTCACGGTACTGAGCTCGGACGACCCGATCCGCGTCTTCCAGCGCTTCGCGACGATCGACGCGATCTCGAACGGCCGCGCCGAGATCGTCGTCGGGCGCGGCTCATTCACCGAGTCGTTCCCGCTCTTCGGCTTCGAGCTCTCCGACTACCAGGTGCTCTTCGATGAGAAGCTCAACCTGCTCGCCGAGGTGCTCAAGGAGGGCCCCGTGACCTGGAGCGGCAGCACGCGCGCACCGCTCACGGGCATCGAGGTGTACCCGAAGACGGCGAACGGGAGCATCCCCACCTGGGTCGGCGTCGGGGGCAGCCCCGAGTCGGTCGTGCGCACCGCCCACTACGACATGCCCATGATGCTCGCCATCATCGGCGGCGACCCGCAGCGCTTCGCGCCGTACGTCGACCTGTATCACCGCGCGCTCGACCAGATGGGCAAGGACCGCCTGCCCGTCGGGGTGCACTCGCCCGGCTTCATTGCCGACACCGACGAGGAGGCCCGCGAGCTGTTCTGGCCGCACTACCAGGCCGCCTTCGGCCGGATCGGCCGCGAGCGCGGCTGGGGCCCCACGACTCGCGAGCACTACGACGCCGAGATCGAGCACGGCTCGCTCTACGTCGGTGGCGCCGAGACGGTCGCCCGGAAGATCGCGGCGACGGTCACGGGGCTGGGGGTCCAGCGCTTCGACCTGAAGTACACGACCGGGCCGGTGCCGCACGCGGCCAACATGCGCGCGATCGAGCTCTACGGCACAGAGGTCATCCCGATGGTGCGCGAGCTCGTCGCCGAGACCGTACCCGTCGGCTGAGCTCAGCCGGCGGGGGCCGGGGCGGTGGGGCGCGCGGGCAGGCGACGGGCGAGCATCCGCTGCTTGAACCAGTCGGTGTCGGGCACGCGCGCGAGGATGGAGCCCGCGATGATCGTGATGAGCACGTAGGCCGTCGCGAGAGGCGCGAGCTGCGGCTGGAGACCCGCCGCGACCGCGAGGCCGGCGATGACGATCGAGAACTCTCCGCGCGGGGTGAGGGTCAGGCCCGCGCGCCATCGCCCCGGGAGGGCGATCCCAGCGCGTCGGGCCGCGATCCAGCCCGTCGCGACCTTCGTCGCCATCGTGACGATCGCGAGGATGATCGCCGGGACGAGCACCGGCACGATGTCGGCGGGGTCGGTGGCGATGCCGAAGAACACGAAGAACACCGCGGCGAAGAGGTCGCGCAGCGGCGAGAGCACGATCTCGGCCGAGCGCGCGACCTGGCCGGAGATCGCGATGCCGACGAGGAAGGCCCCGACCGCGGCCGAGACGTTCACCTGCTGAGCGATGCCCGCCACGAGCATCGTCAGACCGAGCACCCCCAGCACGAGCGACTCCGCGTGGTGCGGCGAGAACAGGGCCGAGACGATGCGGCCGTGGCGCAGCGCCAGGTACAGGATCAGCAGCGCCACGAGAACGGCGATGACGAGGGCGGTCGCCCCTGCGAGGAGCCCCGCGCCGATCACGAGGGCCGAGAGCACGGGCAGGTAGAACGCCATCGCGAGATCCTCGATCACGAGGATCGAGAGGATGGTCGGGGTCTCGCGGTTCGACAGGCGCCCCAGATCGCGCAGCACCTTCGCGATCACCCCCGAGGAGGAGATCCAGGTGATGCCCGCGAGCGCGACCGCGGCGACGGGACCCCAGCCGAGGATGAGCGCCATCGCCGCGCCGGGGACGGCGTTGAGCAGGGCGTCGACCAGGCCTGCGCGTCGCGAGCGCCTGAGGCTCTGCACGAGTTCGGTCGCCGTGTACTCGAGCCCCAGCATGAGCAGCAGGAGGATGACGCCGATCTCGCTGCCGATGGCGAAGAACTCCCCGCTCTCCTCGAGAGGGATCATCCCGCCCTCGCCGATGAGGAGGCCGATGATGAGGAAGAGGGGGATGGGGGAGAACCCGAAGCGGTCGGCGACCCGGGAGAGGAGCCCGAGGGCGAGCAGGAGGGCGCCGACCTCGATCAGGAGGAGCGTCGTCCCGTGCATCGTCAGCTCGGCAGCGTGCCGTCGGCGAGCAGGCGCGCGAGCGTCTCGAGCGCCGGCCGCGTGCCCACCACGATGAGCGTGTCGCCGGCCCGCAGCTCGGTCTGCGGCGTGGGAGAGGGGACGACCTCGCTGTCGCGGACGATCGCGACGATCGACGTGCCGGTGAGGGTGCGCGCCTTCGTGTCGCCCAGGCGGCCGCCGACGAACGGCGAGGAGGCGGGCAGGAGGAGCTGCTCGGTGAACAGGCCGGCTGCCTGCTCGCGGATTCCGGCGAGCTGACCGAGCATCACCGAGGCGCCGAGCACGTCGGCGAGGGCGAGCGCCTCGTCCTCCGACAGGCTCACGCGTTCGCGGCAGGCGTCGGGGTCGACGTCGTCGAAGACCGCGAGCTCGCGCTCGCCCGTGCGGTGCGAGACGATGCCGATGCGCCGGCCGTCCTCGGTCACGATGTCGTGCCGGGTCCCGATGCCGGGAAGGTCCACTTTCTCGATGCGCACTCCCACGCCGCTCACGGTATCAGCGGATGCGGGCGCCGCCGACTCCACGACGGACGCTACGGAACCGCGATGAGGGCCCCGACCCCGGCGAGGCTCACCACGGCGGCGAGGGCCGCGCTCATGATGATCCGGAACAGGGCCCGCGACCGCGGAGCGCGCGCCACGACCACGGCCCCGACCACGAGGAGCGCGAGCCCCGCGGCGGCGCCCACGGCGCTGAGCGGGGTGACGCGGGCGGGGCCGAGCACGCCGAGCACGGCGGCGAGGGCGAGGCTCGCGAGCGCGACGAGCCCGGACGCCCGCGCGCCCCAGCGGTGGGGCAGCGCGCGGATCCCGTGCCGCGCATCGTCCTCCAGGTCGGGCAGCACGTTGGCGAAGTGGGCGGCGACGCCGAGCAGCGCGCCCATCGCGATCGCCCACCACTGCGCGCCGCGGGGGTCGGGCGCGGCGAGGGTGACGATGAGCGGCAATGCGCCGAAGCCGACGGCGTAGCAGGCGGTCGCGAGCGCTCCGCGCTTGAGGCCCGCGTTGTAGGCCCAGCCCGCGAAGAGGAAGACCGCGTGCGCGAGCGCCGCGCCCGGGCCGAGCAGGAGCGACAGCGCGATCGCGCCGAGCGCCGCGCCCGCGGCCAGCGCGAGGACGAGCCGCGCCGAGAGGTCGCCGCGCGCGATCGGCTTGTCCGCCCGCCCGTCTGCGGTGTCGCGCGCGGCGTCGAGCGCGTCGTTCGACCAGCCGATCGACAGCTGCTGCAGCAGGATCATGAGCGCGACGAGCGCGGCCCGCCCGGGCCCCAGCCCCGACGCGAGCGACAGCAGGAGCGCGACGAGCGTCACGACCACGGTCGGCCCCGCGTGCGCCGCGACGACGAGCGCGAGCAGGGGACGGGGCATGGGGTCATGCTAGGCGCGGGCTACCCTGGAACGATGCGCCGACCCCCGACGACGCTCTCCGGACGGTCCGCGCGCGTCGCGCGACCGGGCATCCGCCGCGGCCTCGCCGCCCTCGCGCTCCTGCTCGCGGCCTCGACGGCGCTCGCCGCGTGCGGTGCCGCGCCGGAGGCCTCGCCGGTCCTCCGCGGGGTCTCGGCGCCTCCCGCCGCCGACCCGACGGAGATCAACGTCGCCCAGCGCATCGCCTCGATGTCGCTCGAGCAGAAGGTCGCCGCGCTCGTCATGGTGCACGTGCCGGGGACCGACCCGGCCGCGATCCGCTCGGTCGTCGACGGCCACGGCCTCGGCGGCGTGATCCTGATGGGCGACAACGTCGCCGGCGACGTCGCGGCGACCCGGGCGCTCACGAGCGCTCTCTCCTCCGATCCGGGGCTGCCGCTGCTCACCGCGATCGACCAGGAGGGCGGGGTGGTGGCCCGCCTGCCCGGCGACGTGTGGCCGGCCGGGCGCGCGCTGCAGTCGGCGAGCCCGGAGGAGGTCGAGGGCGTCTTCGCCGCGCGCGCCGGACTCGTCGAGAGCGCGGGCGTGCTCGTCAACTTCGGCATCGTCGCCGACATCGAGATCGGCTCCGGCTCGTTCATCGGGCCGCGCACGCTCGGGGAGACTCCCGAGGCGGCGGCCGAGCGCGTCGCGGCGGCCGTGCGCGGCGAGCAGGGTCGCGCGCTGTCGACGCTCAAGCACTTCCCGGGCCACGGGGCGAGCCCGGACGACTCGCACGTGAGCATCCCGACCTCGAGCCTGACGCTCGCCCAGTGGCGGGCGACGCACGCGGTGCCCTTCGCGGCGGGGATCGAGGCGGGGGCGCCCCTCGTCATGACCGGTCATCTGCGGTTCGACAGCGTGAGCCCGCTGCCGGCCTCGCTCTCCCCGACCTGGATCCGCATCCTCCGCGACGAGCTCGGATTCGACGGCGTCATCGTCACCGACGACCTGCTCATGCTCCAGCGCTCGGGCGACGCGCACTTCGGCGACCCCATCGAGAACGGGGTCCGCGCCCTCGCCGCCGGCAACGACCTGCTCCTCTACGTCCTCCCGGGGGATCCCGCCTCGGTCGGTTTCGACGTCGGCGCGCTCGTGGATGCCCTCGTCGCCGCCGTCACGAGCGGTCGCGTCGACGAGGAGGCCGTCGACGACTCCCTGCGCCGCGTGCTCGCTCTGCGTCGGGCGGCGTCCGCCGAGACCGGCCCCTTTTCCGACTGCGGGCTGAAGTGCGTCGGCCTGTCGCCGCGAGCGCGGCCCGCCGACTGATGGCCCACCGCAGTCGGCAGCCGGCTCAGAGCGTCGGCAGCTGCAGGTCGCGGATCGTCTTGACCTCGCCGCGCTCGCTGACTCCGCGCTCGGCGCCCTGCGCGTCGGCGGTGAGCGCGAGCGTCCCGATCGCCGCGCCGCTCGTGAGCACGAGGCCAACGAGCGCGAGCCCGATGGTGCGGTGGAAGCTCTCGCTCGCGACGGCGGGCGTGCGCAGAGCGGCGCTCGTGAGCGCCGTCGCCGCCGCGCCGCCGCGCGCGAGCAGACTCCACATGGGGTGCTCCTCGTCGGGTTGAGGAACTCGAGCGCGTGGGTACGCGCCCTGAGAAGCGACCTCGTTTCGGGTTCGGTCGCTCGCTGTCATGGTACGTCGAGCCCTTCGGGCGCGCCAGGAGGCGCGACGAGTTCGCGCGGGCCGCGCGCGGCGCGTTCGCGCGCGGGGCCCCGATCATCCATGATGAGAGCGATGAGCGCCTCCGAGTCCCAGGTTCTGCACCGTGATGTGCTGCACGCCGTCGCCGGCTCGCTCGGTGCGACGCTCGTGGACGCGCACGCGCTGCAGATCGAGCCGACGGGTCAGGGGTTCACCCACGGCTACCGCGTGACCCTTCGCGACGACTCCGGCGGCACCGCCGACCACACGGTCTTCGTCGAGACCTCGCCGCCGGACACGACCCGATCCGGGGTGCTCACCCTCACGCAGCCCGAGACGGGCGAGCGCGTCGACGTCTGGGTCTACCCGGCCGACCCCTCGCTGCCCGCGCTGCGCACGGCCGTCTACGCCGAGGCCGCCTCGATCGTGCTCGCCCGCCTGGGCCTCCCCGTCGAGGATCTCCGCGTGAGCCTCGCCGCCTACCGCCCGGGCAAGCGCGCGGTCGTGCGCGTCGACACCGCCCGCACCGCCTACTTCCTGAAGGTCGTCCGGCCGCCGGCCGCCGAGCCGCTGCAGGCCAAGCACACGCACTGGCGCCACGAGGGCGTCCCCGTGCCGACCGTGCTCGGCTGGAGCGAGGAGGGTCTCGTCGCTCTCGAGGCGCTCGCGGGCTCGGAGCTCATCTCGGTGCTCGACCGGGTCTCGGGGCCGGATGCCCTGCTCGACGAGATCGTCCGGCTCATGCAGCGCATCGCCGCCGTCCCGTCCACCGCCCCCGCGCGCGCATCGCTCGTGCGACGCCTCGACTGGTACGAGGAGCGCCTGGTCGAGCAGCTCCCCGCCTACGACGGCCTCATCGAGAGCACCTCCCGCGCGATCGCGCGACGCTTCCGCGCCGGCGGCGCACCGCCGCCCAGCCGCACGGTCCACGGCGACCTCCACCTCGCCCAGCTCCTGGTCGACCCCTCCGCACCCACGACCATCACGGGCGTGCTCGACATCGACACCTCCGGCTGGGGCGACCCGGCGGACGACGCCGCCGCCCTCTACGCGCACCTCATCGCGACCGTCGTGCACGACGGCGGCAGCCGCGCGACGCTCCGCGCCTCGCGCGCCTCGGTGCTCGCCGACGGCTGGCGCCGCCGCTGGTTCTCGTGGCCCGAGGCGGGCTTCGCCGACCGCGCTCACGCGATCGCCGCGACCCAGCTGCTCGGCCACGCCCTCGCGCGCTCCGCCGCCGGCTCCGATGACGCGGCGGTGCTCATCGAGCGCGCGCACCGCGTGGTCGCGGCCGACGACGCGCCCCTCACCTCCGCCGCCTGGTGAGTCGCCCCGGAGGGTGAGAGTTCTCTCATCCCCGGCACCTCCGCCGCGCATCCTGGCACCATGGAGTCTGGGCGCGACCGGCGCGCCCGCGTGCACGGGGAGGGTCGGCATGCAGCAGAACGGCTGGATCGCACTGGGCGCCGCATCGGCGCTCGGGCTCGGCGTGCTCGCCGGCAGCGCCGTGACCGCCGCGACGGCGATGCCGCTCGCCGACACGACCGAGAGCGTCGACATCGCCCCGATCTCCGACCTCCGCGGCGACGCGAAGCTCTTCGCGGGTGCGCGCGACGACCGCGTGACGGTGCCGGGCAGCACGCCCGCTCCGTCGAGCTCGCCCGGCCCCGCGACCGCGGCGCCCGCATCGGCCCCCGCCGTGACGCAGGCACCGGCCCCGCAGCCCGTGCCGGTCGCGCCCGTCGCGCCGGCGCAGAGCGTCGACTCGCCGGATTCCCCGGACGACGGCGACGACGACGTCGACGACTAGGAGCTCGCCCGTCGATCAGACGAGCCGGTAGCCCATCCCGCGCACCGTCTCGATGCGCTCCGCTCCGATCTTGCCGCGCAGGTATCGCACGTACACGTCGACGACGTTCGAGCCGGGGTCGAAGTCGAACCCCCACACCCGCGACAGCAGCTGCTCGCGCGAGAGCACCTGGTCGGGGTGCTGCAGGAACTGCTCGGCGAGCGCGTACTCGCGCGCGGAGAGGTCGACCGCCGTCTCGCCGACCGTCACCCGCCGGGTGCGCATGTCGAGGGCGAGGTCGCCGTGCCGGAGGATCGTCTCGCCGGCGGCGATCTGCCCCGATTCGCGCAGTCGAAGGCGGATGCGCGCGAGCAGCTCGTCGAACTTGAACGGCTTCGGCACGTAGTCGTTGGCGCCGCCGTCGAGCCCCTGGACGGTGTCGTCGAGACTCGTGCGGGCGGTGAGCATGATCACGGGGGTGGTATCGCCGCGGGAGCGGATGCGCTGGAGCACGGCGAAGCCGTCCATGCCGCCGGGCAGGCCGACGTCGAGCAGGACGAGGTCGAACGAGCCGGTGGCGAGGTAGTCGAGCGCCTCGCGCCCCGATCCGACGACGGTGGGCGCGTACCCGCTGGAGGTCAGGCCCTTCTCCACGAACGTCGCGATGCGCGCTTCGTCCTCCACGACGAGGATGCTCGTCATCGCGTCTCTCCGTCCTCGCGGGTCGTCGGGCTCACGTCCGCGGGCGGCGGTGGCGCGGGGGCGTCCGACTCGACCGGCACGACGATGCCGAAGCGGGATCCCGCCGGCGAGGTCTCCAGGCTCACGTGGCCGCCGTGGGCGCGCGCGATCGCGGCGACGATCGGCAGCCCAAGGCCCGAGCCGGCGATGCCGCGGCCCGTGTCGGCGCGGCCGAAGCGCTCGAAGATGCGGGCGCGCGACTCCTCGGGGATTCCGGGGCCCTCGTCGGCGACCCAGAGCTCGACGGCGCCGCGGTAGGCGCTCGAGCCGATGCGGATGGTCGAGCCGGCGGGGGAGTACTTCGCGGCGTTGTCGGCGAGCTGCAGCCAGGCCTGGGTGATGCGGCTCGGCGAGAGCGAAGCGACGACTGGGACGGAGCTCTCGAGCTCCCACTCGTGGTCGCCGATCGCCTGCGCCTTGCCGAAGACGGCCGCCGTGAGGTCGGCCACGTCGGTGGGCTCGGTCGCGAGGAGGCCGCGCTCGGTGCGAGCGAGGTCGTCGATGTCGCTCACGAGCTCCGACATGCGGTCGAGCTCTTCGATCGCGATGTCGCGAGCCGCCCGCACCTCGGAGGGCTTCCGCGGGTCGAGGAGCTCGAGGTTCCCGCGCACGATCGTGATCGGCGTCGCGAGCTCGTGGCGCACGTCGTCGAGCAGCTGGCGCTGGGCGGTGAGCGCGCCGTCGATGCGGTCGAGCATGTCGTTGACGGTCGTGGTCAGGGCACCGAGGTCGTCGCGCGTGCGGACGGGGATGCGTTCGGTCGTGTTCTGCGCGGTGATCCGCTCGGCGGCCAGGCGCAGCTCGCGCAGCGGCGCGAGCAGGCGACCGGAGACGAACCAGCCGGCGGCGCCGATGAGGAGGATCGTGAGCCCGCACAGCCACGCGTAGGTGACGAAGGCGCCGCCGACCTCGTCGATCTCCCGCTGCACGTCGATCGCGGTCATGTAGGCGCCGCGCTGCTCGGAGCCGGAGATCTCGACGGGCGCGACGACGTAGCGCACGGCCCGGACGTCCTCGAGGGCGGGGGTGCTGGCGGTGCCGAGCACGACGGTGCCGCCCTGCGACTCCTCCCACGCCCGGGCGAGCAGGGCCGGGTCGTCGGCGAGCTCGAACGACACCGTCACGCTCGGCTGCCATGCGGGCGCTCCGTCGAGCAGCGCGATGCTGCTCTCGTGCCGGCCGGGGATCACGTACGACAGGATCGCCTCGAGCGCCTCCTCGACCGTCGCGTAGGCGGGCGCCGCGGGCGCGTCGGCGGGCGCCTCCGCGCCGCCCTCGGCGGGCACCTCGGCCGCGGGCTCGTCCACCGCGGCAGCCGCGGGCGGGTTCTCGAGCACCTGCCTGGCGGACTCGACGGCGGCGAGCAGCTCCTGATCGACGCTCTCGATGACGCGGTCGCGCTGCACGAAGTACGCGCTGATGCCCGCGAAGGTCATCCCGACCGTCGTGATGACGAGGATGACGGCGAGGATGCGCGCGCGCACCGACCACGTCGGGAAAGCGATCGCGCGCACCATGCCTTCATTATCGGCACCGTGCGCCCGCGAACCCGCCCGGATGAGAGGACTCTCACGCCCGGGCCCGCCTCGCCGTCTCAGTCGAGCCGCGGGGTGTCCTCCGCCGCGAGGACGCCCGCCTCGCCGAGCTCGAAGGCGAGACCGGCGCCGTCCGGGGCGGACACCCACGGGGCCTCGGCCGCCGCGCGCGCGGCGTCGTCGACGTGGCTGCGGCCGCCCGCGAGCACCGCCTCCCCTGGCGACAGCTCGCGGATCGCGACGGCGCGCACGTTCTCGGGGTGAGCGGCGGCGAAGTCCCGGTAGAGCTCCTCATCGTGCTGGCCGTCGTCGCCGACGAGGATCCAGCGGATCGTCGGGAACTCGCGGGCGAGGCGCTCGAGGCTCTCGCGCTTGTGGTCGCGGCCGCTGCGGAAGAGCCGGTCGTGCGTCGGCCCCCAGTCGGTCAGCAGCAGGGTGCCGTCGGGGTAGAGGTGGCGCGAGAGGAATCGGTCGAGGGTCGGTGCGACGTTCCACGCGCCGGTCGAGAGGTAGACGACGGGGCAGGAGGGGTTCTCGCGCACGATGCGCTCGTAGAGCACCGCCATACCCGGAACGGCCTGGCGCGCGTGCTCGTCGAGCACGAAGGTGTTCCAGGCGGCGAGGAAGGGCCGGGGGAGCGCGGTGACCATGACGGTGTCGTCGATGTCGCTCAGGAGGCCGATGCGGGCATCCGGCTGCACGACGTAGACGGGGGCCTCGACGGGCGGGGTGTCCTCCACCTGCAGCTCGATCGTGCGCAGGCCCGGCTCGAGATCGACGGCGACGTCGACGTCGACGACGCCGCCGCGGTCGGCGTGGACGGTGAACTCCTGCCCGTCGACGCGCACGACGATCTCCGCGCCGCCGATCGCGATGCTCGTGAAGCTGCGCCACCCGCGGATGGCCCGGGCGGGCTTCCGGAGGTCGAGCCCGGGCTTGACCAGCAGGACGCGGCAGAGCACGCGCACCCAGCCGGGCCCGCCGTACCCGCTGTAGGGGAGGACGATCGGCACGAGGCCCCGCTTCCGGCCGCGGCGCTCGCGCATGCGGTGCACCGAGTCCTCGAGAGCGGCCGCCCGGCGCGCCCACGACGGACGGTGCTCGGGCTCGTGGTCAGGGGTGACGGCCGCCATCGCTCCAGTCTGTCACGAGGCCTCCGACCGGCCAGGACGCGACCGGATGTTCGCCACAGCGAACAGCCCCACGGCGCGCCGAATATTCCTGAGAGGAAAACCGGTCGAAGTCTCACCTTGCGCGCTACCATCGCACTCAGCCCGGTCGTCGAAAGGTACCCACCCATGTCAACCATCGAACTGAGTACGACGCTCCTGACCGCGTCGGCTCCCATCCGCAACGAACCCGTCCAGGCGCGCAGCACGGCGCGCCTCGCCGCCCTCCTCGATTCGGCCGCCGCCGTCATCGACGAGATCGGCTACGAGCGCCTCACGACCGCCATGGTCGCCGATCGCGCCGGTGCCTCGATCGGTACCGTCTACCGCTACTTCCCCGACCGCATCGCCGTCCTGCAGTCGCTCGCGGCGCGCAACTCCGAGCGCCTGCTCGCACGGCTCGCGGGTGAGCTCGCCGCCGAGGGCCACGCGACGGCGACGGACGCCCTCCTCGGCGTCCTCGACGTGACGGTCGACCTCGTCCGCTCGGAGCCGGGCTACCGCTCGCTCCGCGTGGGCGACGTGCTCGATCTGCTCCCGCCGAGCGCGGAGGAGACCGCCAACGGCGTCGTCGCCGGTGCCGTGGCCGACGCGCTCGAGCAGCGCTTCGCCCTCTCGCTCGATGACAGCGGCCGCCTGGCGATCGCGACGGCCGTCGAGGTGATCGACGCGCTCGTCGCCCGCGCCTTCGCGCGGGACGGCGACGGCGACGCCGCGCTCCTCGACGAGGCCCGCCGCGTCGTGCGCGCGACGGTCGCCGGGGTGCTGTAGCCCGCTTCCCGCGCTTCTCCACGAGAGCCCCCGCCGACCCGCGGGGGCTCTCGTGCGTCTCCGTGCTCGGTGCGCCGAGCATCCGCATCTTCTGGATATGTGCCGGGAAAACCGCGCGATTCGCCCCTCTCGCGGGGCGGCGGCTGTTTGACTGGGAGCGCGCTGAGTGATCCCTCGGCGGCGATCGACATCGAGGAGACGCGTTCCGTGATCGAGTTCCGCTCCATCTCCAAGACCTTCCCCGGCGGCACGACCGCCGTCGACGACTTCAGCCTCGTCATCCCCTCGCACCGCACGACCGTGTTCGTCGGGTCGAGCGGCTGCGGCAAGACCACCCTGCTGCGCATGATCAACCGCATGGTCGACGCGTCGAGCGGCGACCTCGAGATCGACGGCGAGAACGTCTCGACCATCGACCCCGTGAGGCTGCGCCGCCGCATCGGCTACGTCATGCAGAACTCGGGGCTTCTGCCGCACCGCACCGTGATCGACAACATCGCGACCGTGCCGCGCCTCAACGGGGTGCCGAGGAAGGACGCGCACGAGCGCGCGCTGCAGCTCATGGACACCGTCGGCCTCGACCGCTCGATGGCCGAACGCTACCCCTCGCAGCTCTCCGGCGGCCAGCAGCAGCGCGTCGGCGTCGCGCGCGGTCTCGCGGTCGACCCCAACATCCTGCTCATGGACGAGCCCTTCGGCGCCGTCGACCCGATCGTGCGCGCCGAGCTGCAGCAGGAGCTCCTGCGCCTGCAGCGCGAGCTGGGCAAGACGGTCGTGTTCGTCACGCACGACATCGACGAGGCGTTCCTGCTCGGCGACCAGGTCGTCATCCTCGAGAAGGGCGCCCGGATCGCGCAGAAGGGCACCCCGGAGGAGATCCTCGCGAACCCCGCGAGCGACTTCGTCGCGAGCTTCGTCGGCGCCGATCGTGGCAAGCGCGCGCTGAGCATCCGCGAGATCGACGGCGCGCGCGTGCTCGTCGACGCCGACGGCACGGTCGCGGGCCGGCTCGTGGAGGCGGGCCCGTCGTGACCTGGATTCTCGCGAACATCGAGCAGATCCTCGAGCTGTCGATCGAGCACGTCCGGCTGAGCATCCTGCCGATCGTGCTCGGCTTCATCATCGCGCTGCCGCTCGGCTGGGTCGCGCACCGCTACCAGCTCACGCGCGGGCTCATCCTGACGCTCGTGGGGCTCCTCTACACGATCCCGTCGCTCGCGCTCTTCGTCATCCTCCCTCCGCTGCTCGGTCTGCCGTTCATCGGTGAGGCCAACGTGCTTATCGCGCTCACCATCTACGCGGTCGCGATCATGGCCCGATCGACGGCGGATGCCCTCGCGAGCGTCGATCGCGACATCCAGCAGGCCGCCACGGCGATGGGGTACTCCTCCTGGCGGCGCTTCTGGGCCGTCGACTTCCCCCTCGCCGGGCCTGTCCTCCTCGCGGGCCTCCGCGTCGTCGCCGTCAGCACGGTGAGCCTGCTCACGGTCGGGGTCATCGTCGGCGTCGACAGCCTCGGCTACCTGTTCACGAACGGCTACCAGCGCGGCATCCTCGAGTCGGTGCTCGCGGGCGTGGTCGCGACCGTCGTGATCGCGCTCCTGTTCGACCGCATCCTCGCGCTCGTCGGCGCGTGGCTCATGCCGTGGACGCGCGTGAAGGGGGCATCGTGAACCTCTTCCTGGACGCGCTCGCGTGGATCGGCGACCCGACCAACTGGCAGGGGTCGACGTCGATCCCCGTCCGCATCGGCGAGCACCTGTTCTACACGGTGCTCGCGGTGCTCGCCGCGTCGATCATCGCGATCCCGCTCGGCTGGCTCATCGGGCACACGGGCAGGGGCCGCGAGATCGCGGTCGGCATCTCGGGCGCCGCGCGCGCCCTGCCCTCGTTCGGCCTCCTCTTCCTGTTCGTCATGCTCGCGGGCGTGCTGCTGCGCGGGCCGTCGACGGTCCTCGTCCTCGTCCTCCTCGCGATCCCGCCGATCCTCGCGGGCGCCTACGCCGGCCTCGAGGTCATCGATCGCCGCGTCATCGACGCCGCGCGCTCGATGGGAATGACCGAGTGGCAGATCCTGTGGCGCGTCGAGGTGCCGCTCGGCCTGCCGCTGCTGATGGGCGGGCTGCGCAGCGGCACTCTGCAGGTCGTCGCGACGGCCGTGCTCGCCGCCTTCGTCAACCTCGGCGGCCTCGGGCTGCCGATCGTGGAGGGCATCGCCCTGCGCGACTACGACCGCATGCTCGGCGCGGCGATGCTCATCATCGCCCTCGCCCTCCTGCTCGACGCGCTGTTCGCGGTGCTCGAGCGCTATGCGGTGCCACGCGGCGTGCGCGCGCGCCGCGCCCCTGAGCTCCGCACGGCGGCCCCTCGCCGTCGTGCGGCGGCGGAGACCCCCGCCACCACCTGAGAGAAAGAAGATCGTGATGTTCACAGCAAGGAACAAGGGCCGGTTCGCGATGACCGCGACCGTGGTCGGGGCGGCATTGGCCCTGGCAGGGTGCGCGTCGGGTGATCCGCTGGAGCCCGGCACCGACCCGGATGCCGGCGGCTCGAGCGAGACGATCGTCATCGGCTCGCAGGCCTACTACTCGAACGAGATCATCGCCGAGATCTACGCCCAGGCCCTCGAGGAGGCCGGGTTCGAGGTCGAGCGCAACTTCAACATCGGCCAGCGCGACGCGTACATCCCCGCCATCGAGGCGGGCGAGGTCGACCTGTTCCCCGAGTACACGGGCAACCTCCTGCAGTACTACGTGCCCGACACCGAGGCGACCGCGGAGGACGAGGTCTACGCGGAGCTCCAGGGCGCCCTGCCCGAGGGCCTCCAGGTGCTCGACCAGTCGTCGGCGACCGACCAGGACAGCTACAACGTGACGGCCGAATTCGCCGAGGCCAACGGCCTCGAGTCGATCGCCGACCTCGCGGGCGTGGAGGGCCTGATCCTCGGCGGCAACCCCGAGCTCGCCGAGCGCCCCTACGGCCCCGCGGGCCTCGAGTCGGTCTACGGCGTGACGGTGGAGTTCCAGGCCACCGGTGAGACGACCGTCGAGTCGCTCCTCGAGGGCGTCGTCAACATCGCCAACGTCTACAGCGCCGACCCGCGCATCGGCGAGAACGACCTCGTGACCCTCGCCGACCCCGAGGGCCTCTTCCTGGCCTCGAACGTCGTGCCGGTCGCGAGCGCGGACCTGTCGCAGGACGCGATCGACGTCATCAACGAGGTCAGCGCCGCGCTGACCCCCGAGGGCCTGGTCGCCCTCAACGTCCAGAGCACGGTCGACCAGCTGTCGGCCGCCGATATCGCCCAGGGCTGGCTCGAGGAGAACGGCTTCCTCGGCTAGTAGCCACGGCTTCCCACGCCCGACGGGGGCGGAGCGCTCGCTCCGCCCCCGTCGTCGCACTCGGGGGATGCCCGGGGCGGGCGGGAGCGCGCCGGCTCAGTCCTCGCGCGTACGGGCGTCGTGATCGCCCGGACGGTCGGCGAAGCGCGACGAGTACCGATCGAGGAGCTTCTTCACGATCCACACCAGGAGGAGGAATGCGATGATGATGCCGACGAACAGGTACGCCGCCCCGCCGAGCGTGTCGTCGAGCTCGCGGTAGGTGCCCGCGGCGGCCGAGCCGACCGAGACGTACGCGAACGACCAGATGGTCGAGGCGGCCGCGAGCCACAGGATGAAGGTGCGGTAGCGCAGCGTGCTCATGCCGACGGTGAGCGGCGTGAGCGAGTGCAGCACCGGCAGGAAGCGCGAGATGAACACGGCGATGCCGCCGCGCTGGTCGAGGAAGTTCTCCGCCCGCACCCAGTTCTTCTCGCCGATGAGCCGCCCGGCGCGCGAGGCGCGCAGCCAGGGGCCGATGGTGCGGCCGATCCAGAAGCCGATCGAGCCGCCGGCGAGAGCGCCCGCGATGCACGTGATCGCGAGGGCGAAGTACTCGACGGGCGAGTCGACGGCGGTCGAGGCGACGAGCACGACGGTGTCGCCGGGGACGACGAGGCCGATGAGCACGCTCGTCTCGAGCATGATGAACAGCCCGGCGAGGAGGGTCCGCACGACGGGGTCGACGCCCTGAACGGTGTCGAGCAGGCCGTCGAGGATCTCGTTCACGAGCGCGAGCCTACCGACGACCGCCTCGCGCGCGCTGGGGGCGTCGGCGCCGATCGGAGGCGCCGCCTCCGGATTCGGGACCTTCGGCCCCTGCCGACCCCGGAGCCCGATTCCTAGGGTGGAAGGGAACCCCACCCCTCACCCACGCAAGGCGGTCCGTCTCCCGTGCTCGACTGGCTCGATCCGCTCGCCCTCGCCCGCTGGCAGTTCGGTCTCACGACCCTCTACCACTTCCTCTTCGTCCCCCTCACGATCGGCATGGCGTTCCTCGTGGCGCTGCTGCAGACGGCGTGGGTGCGCACGGCGAAGCTGAAGTACCTGCACCTGACGCGCCTGTTCGGCCGCATCTTCCTCATCAACTTCGCCATGGGCGTCGTGACGGGGATCGTTCAGGAGTTCCAGTTCGGCATGAACTGGAGCGACTACTCCCGCTTCGTCGGCGACGTGTTCGGCGCTCCGCTCGCGATGGAGGGCCTGCTCGCGTTCTTCCTCGAGGCCACCTTCATCGGCCTGTGGATCTTCGGCTGGGACAAGCTGCCGGCGAAGCTCCACCTCGCCTCGATCTGGGTCGTCTCGATCTCGACGATGCTCTCGGCGTACTTCATCCTCGCCGCGAACGCCTTCATGCAGAACCCCGTCGGCTTCACGATCAATGAGGAGCGCGGGCGCGCCGAGCTCACCGACATCGTCGCGGTGCTGACGAACCCGGTCGTGCTCGCGTCCTTCCCGCACACGATCTTCGCCTCGATCATGTTCGCCGCGGTCGTCGTCGTCGCGATCGCCGCGTACCACCTCTCCCGCGGCCAGTACGACGAGACGATGCGCACGGCGCTCAGGTTCGGCGGCGTCACGAACCTCGTCGCATTCGCGGGCGTCGCGCTGAGCGGAGACCAGCTGAGCCTCGTTATGGTCGCGACGCAGCCCATGAAGATGGCGGCGGCCGAGGCGCTCTACGAGACCGCGGGGCCTGCGAGCTTCTCGATCTTCTCGCTCGGCACGCCCGACGGCTCGAGCGAGGTCTTCTCCATCCGCGTGCCCTATCTGCTGTCGCTCCTGTCGACGCACACCCTCACGGGCGAGGTCGAGGGCATCAACGACCTGCAGGCGCAGTACGTCGAGCAGTTCGGCCCCGGTGACTACACGCCCATCATCTGGGTGACGTACTGGTCCTTCCGCTGGATGATCGGCCTCGGCTCGCTCGCCGCCCTCATCTCGGCCGTCGGCCTCTGGCTCACGCGCGGCGGCCGCACGCCTGCCGGCTGGGCGTGGAAGGTCGCCATCTGGGCCGCCCCGCTGCCCATGATCGCGAGTCTCGTCGGCTGGATCTTCACCGAGATGGGCCGCCAGCCCTGGCTCGTGTTCGGGCTCATGAAGACGGAGGACGGCGTCTCGCCGAACGTCACGGGACTCGAGGTGCTCATCTCGCTCGTCGTCTTCACGGTGCTCTACGGCGCGCTCGCCGTCGTTGAGTTCCGCCTCATCCGGCGAGCGGCGATCGAGGGCCCGAAGGAGTGGGAGGACCACTCCGACGCGGACGACATCGACCGCTCGAAGCTCGCCACGGTCTACTAGGAGGACCCCATGGATCTCGCCACCCTCTGGTTCCTCATCGTCGGGTTCTTCTTCATCGGCTACTTCGTGCTCGACGGCTTCGACTTCGGCGTCGGCATGTCGCTGCCCTTCCTCGGCAAGGACGACACCGACCGTCGCCAGATCATCAACACGATCGGCCCCGTCTGGGATCTCAACGAGACCTGGCTCATCGTCGCGGGCGCCTCGCTCTTCGCAGCATTCCCGTACTGGTACGCGACGCTCTTCAGCGGCTTCTACCTCGCGCTCCTGCTGATCCTCGTCGCGCTCATCCTCCGCGGCGTCTCGTTCGAGTACCGGCACCAGGGCCGCAGCCCCGAGTGGTCGGCGGCGTTCGATCGGATGATCGTGATCGGGTCGGCGGTTCCGGCCCTCCTGTGGGGCGTCGCCTTCGCCAACATCGTCCAGGGCACCCCGATCGACGCCGACGGCAACTTCACCGGCACGCTGCTCACGCTCCTGAACCCGTACGGGCTCCTCGGCGGGCTCACGACGCTGCTGCTGTTCTTCACGCACGGCGTCCAGTTCGTCGCCCTCAAGACCGACGGCGAGCTGCGCGAGCGCGCCCGTGCCCTCGCCTCGCGCGCGGGCATCGCGACGATCGTCGTCGCGGCCGCCTTCCTGACCTGGACCGTCCTGGCGCACCTCGACGTCGCGCACGCCCCGCTCATCGCGGCGCTCGCCGCAGGCGCGGCCGTCGCCCTCATCGGCGCGACGCTCGCCAACCGCGCGGGCCGAGAGGGCTGGGCCTTCGGGCTCTCGGCCGCGACGACGCTCCTCGCGGTCGCGACGATCCTCGCTGCGATGTTCCCGAACGTCATGCCCTCGACGATCGACCCGGCCTACAGCCTCACGATCGAGAACGCCTCGAGCACCGAGTACACGCTGCAGGTCATGACCTGGGTCGCGGTGTTCATGATCCCGCTCGTGCTGCTCTACCAGGGCTGGACGTACTGGGTCTTCCGCAAGCGCGTCACGCGCGCCTCCATCCCGGTGGGGGCGGCGCACTGAAGCCCCTCGACCCGCGCCTGCTGCGCACGGCCTCGGCCGCGCGAGCGCTCCTCGCGCTCGGCGCGGTCGTCGGCGCCGCGCACGTCGCGAGCATCGTCGCGTTCTGCTGGTCCGCCGCGAGCAGCATCGCGGCCGTGATCGAGGGCGCGCCCCTCGATTCGATGGGGATGCTCGTGGCGGCGACCGCCGCATCCGTCGTCGCCCGGGCGCTCACCCAGGCCGCGCTCGACGCGCTCGCCGCCCGCGGGGCCGCGCGGGTGAAGAGCCAGCTGCGCGAGCGCGCGATCGCCGCGATCGACCGCGGCGGCTCGGCGCAGCTCGGCCGGCGGTCGAGCGGGTCTCTCGCGACGATCATCGGCCCGGGCCTCGACGCGATGGACGGCTACGTGGGGCTGTATCTGCCGCAGCTGATCCTGACGGTGGTCGCGACGCCGATCGTCGTGGGAGTGCTCCTGCTCGCCGACCCCGCGACGGGCATCGCGGTCATGCTGACGCTCCCGCTCATCCCGGTGTTCATGGTGCTCATCGGCTGGGCGACCCAGGCGATGCAGCGCTCGCAGTGGGAGGCCCTGCAGTCGCTCTCGACGGGCTTCCTCGAGGTCGTGCGGGGGCTGTCGACCCTGACGATCTTCGGGCGCCAGCACCGGCAGACGGCGCGCATCGCGGCCGTGACCGACGCCTACCGCGCGCGCACCATGAGGGTCCTGCGGGTGTCGTTCCTGTCGAGCTTCGCGCTCGAGCTCGCCGCGAGCCTGTCGGTCGCGGTCGTCGCGGTGTCGGTGGGCGTGCGCCTCATCGACGGGGCGATCCCGTTCGCGCTGGGGCTCTTCGTGCTCATCCTGACCCCTGAGGCGTACCTGCCGCTGCGTCTCGTCGGCGCGCGCTTCCACGCGGCGGCCGACGGCATCGCCGCCTCCGACGACGTGCTCGATCTCATCGAGGGCGACGGCCGAGAGGGCGGCGCGGATGCCCCGCCCGCCCCGACCGCGCCGCTCGCCTCCGCGACGCCCCGCGACGGCGAGACGCACGACGTCGCCCTCGCCCTCGAGGGCGTGGGCGTCGCCCGCGGCGGCCGCGCGGTCGTCTCGGGCCTCGACGCCGCCTGGCGGCGCGGAACCCTCGTCGCGATCACGGGCCCGAGCGGCGCCGGCAAGTCGTCGCTCGTCGCCGCCCTCCTCGGCCTCGTCCCCGCCGAGGGGCGCATCGTCCTCGCGGGCCGCGAGGTCCCGGCCGAGGAGCGCCTCGCGCGCATCGCCTGGGCCGGGCAGAGCCCGGAGCTCACGGCGGGGTCGCTGGAGGAGGTCGTGGCGCTCGGCTCGGAGCATCCGGACCCCGCGCTCGTGGCTCGCGCGCTCGCGCTCGCCGGTGCGCTCGACGTCCCGCTCACGACCGTCCTCGGCCCGGCCGGTCAGGGGCTGTCGGGCGGGCAGGCGCAGCGCGCGGCGATCGCGCGCGCCGCCTACCGGGCCCTCGAGCGCGACCTCGACACGATCGTGCTCGACGAGCCGACCTCGGCGCTCGACGCGGAGGCGGAGGGGCGCGTCGTCGCGGGGCTGCGCTCGCTCGCCGACGAGGGGCGCCTCGTGGTCGTCGTCACGCACCGACCCGCAGTGGTCGCGGCCGCCGACGAGGTGCTCGACCTCGCCGCGATCGCCGCGGGGTCGGAGCGCTGGGGACGCGACGCCCGCGCCCCGGAGGTGATCGCGCGATGACCCGCATCGGCATCCGCCCGGTGCTGCGGGCCGCGCAGCCGCCGCTCGCGGCGCTCGCCCCGGCCCTCGCGCTCGGCGCCCTCGCGGCCGGCTCGTCGGTCGCCCTGCTCGCGACCTCGGCCTGGCTCATCGCGCGCGCCGCCGAGCAGCCGCCGATCCTCTTCCTCGGCTTCGCGATCGTGGGCGTGCGCGCGTTCGCGATCGGCCGTGCCGCACTGCGCTACCTCGAGCGCGTCGTCGGGCACGACGCCGCCCTGCGCGCGCTCGCGGGGCTGCGCGTGAGTGTCTTCCGGCGCCTCGTGCCGGTCGCGCCCGACGGGCTGCGCGCCGCGCGCTCGGGAGACGTGCTCACGACGCTCGTGCAGGACGTCGACGCCCTGCAGGACCTCCCGCTGCGGGTGGTGCAGCCGCTCGTGAGCGCCGGGGTCGTCGCGGGGCTCGCCGTCGTCGGCGTGGCCTGGGTCTCGCCCGTCGCCGCGCTCGTGCTCGCGCTCGGGCTCGCGGCCACGGCCCTCGCCGCGACCGCCGTGCTCGCGGCGCTCAGCCGCGGGGCCGAGCGTCGCATCGCCCCGCTCCGCGCCGACCTCGCCGACGCCGTGCTCGAGTACGTCGCCCGCTGGGAGACCCTGCGCGCGTTCGGCGCCGACGCGCCGCGACGCGCCGCGCTCCTCGCCCTCGACGACCGGCTGCGCCGCGCCCAGTCCCGGCAGTCCGCCGCGGCGGGCGCGGTCGTCGCGCTCCTGACGCTCGGCGGGGGGTCGATGCTCATCGCCACGCTCCTCGCGGTGCAGCCCGAGCTCGCGAACGGAGCGCTCACCGGCCCGCAGCTGGCCATGCTCGTCCTGCTGCCGCTCGCCGTGATCGAGGTCGTGGGCGCCCTCCCGTCGGCGGTCGGGGCGTGGTGGCGCGTGCGGGCGAGCGCCGAGCGCGTCGCGACCGTCGTGCCCGAGCACGTCCCCGACGAGATCCCGCTCGCGCCCGAGAATCCGCGCGCTCTGCCCGCAGGAGCATCATCGGTGCGGCTCACGGGCGTCGCGGCGCACTGGCCGGGGGATGCCCGCCCCGCGCTCGCTCCCCTCGACCTCGAGCTGCACCCCGGCGACCGGGTCGTCCTGCAGGGGCCGAGCGGGGCGGGCAAGACGACGCTCGCGCACGTGCTCGTGCGGTTCCTCGAGCACTCCGGGCGCTACGAGCTCGGCGGCGTCGACGTGCGCGAGCTGCACCCCGACGAGGTGCGGCGCCGGGTCGTGCTGCTGGAGCAGCAGCCGCACCTGTTCGATGAGAGCATCCGCCAGAATCTGATCTTCGCGCGCGACACCGCGACCGACGACGAGCTCGTCGCCGTGCTCGAGCGCGTCGGGCTCGGGGAGTGGCTCSCCGAGCGCGGCGGTCTCGACGCCACGGTCGGCGAGCGCGGCAGGCTCGTCTCCGGCGGTCAGGCGCAGCGCATCGCGCTCGCCCGCGCGCTGCTGAGCGCGGCGCCCGTGCTCGTGCTCGACGAGCCGACCGCGAACGTCGACCCCGAGCGCTCGGAGGCGCTGCTGGAGGAGCTGCTGGGCGCGGCCGCGGGGCCGGAGCGCGCCGTGCTCGTGATCTCGCACGCACCCGTGCCCGACCGGCTCGTCACCCGTCGGGTGCGCATCGCCCCCGCGCGCTGAGCGGGCGACCGGCGAGCAGGCCGATCGGCCGGATCGGGCGCTCAGTACTCGACGCGCTCGGTGTTCTCGCGCCAGGCGTCGAACGGCGCTGAGGCGCCCGACGACGGCGCGTGCTCGACGGGCGTGGGCCACGCGTCGCGGGGGGTGTCGAAGAGGTCGTAGAACACCGCGTCGTCGAAGCCCGCCCGTGCGGCATCGTGCCGGTCGGCGGCGAACACCACCCTGTCCAGCCGCGCCCAGAGCGCGGCGCTCAGGCACAGCGGGCACGGCTCGCAGCTCGCGTAGAGCACGCAGCCGCTCAGGTCGAAGGTGCCGAGCTCGCGCGCGGCGACGCGGATCGCGACGACCTCGGCGTGGGCGGTCGGGTCGTTGTCGCGGGTGACGCGGTTGACCCCGGCGAACTCGCGGCCGTCCGGGGCGACCACGATCGCGCCGAACGGACCGCCGCCGTCGGCGACGTTGCGGGCGGCGAGAGCGATGGCGCGATCGAGCGCGGAGGAGTCGTGCACCGCGACAGCCTAGCCGCGCCCTCACCGATAGACTCGAGCCGCCACCGCCACTGCTGTCGGACCCACAAGGAAGAGGCATCCATTCATGGTGCGCACCACCGGCCCTGCTCCCAGCTTCACGACGAGTGACGACGGAGTCCCGATCTATCGACCCGGTCTCGCGGAGGCGGGCGCCCCGCCGCGCGAGATGCGCATGGAGCACGACTCGCTCGGCTCGATGCCCATCCCGGCCGACGCCTACTGGGGCATCCACACCGCTCGCGCGCTGGAGAACTTCCCGATCACGCGTCGGGCGCTCTCCAATCACCCGAATCTCGTCATCGCCCTCGCGTTCGTCAAGCAGGCGGCGGCGCGCGCGAACGCCGAGATCGGCGTGCTCGACACCGAGAAGGCCGAGGTCATCGACCGCGCCTGCCAGGAGATCATCGAGGGCCACCACCACGACCAGTTCGTGCTCGGCGTGCTGCAGGGCGGCGCGGGCACGAGCACGAACATGTCGGTCAACGAGATCATCGCCAATCGCGGCCTCGAGCTGCTCGGCCACGCCAAGGGCGAGTACGAGCACCTGCACCCGATCGACGACGTCAACCGCAGCCAGTCGACGAACGACGTGTACCCCACCGCGATCAAGCTCGCGATGGTGCTGAGCCTGCGCACGCTGCTGGAGGAGCACGAGCTGCTCAGCGAGTCGTTCGCGAGCAAGGGGCGCGAGTTCGCGCACGTCCTCAAGGTCGGTCGCACGCAGCTGCAGGACGCCGTGCCGATGACGCTCGGCCAGGAGTTCCGCGGCTTCGCCACGACGATGCGGGAGGACCACGACCGGCTCTCCGAGGTGATCCCGTGGCTCAACGAGATCAACCTCGGCGCGACGGCGATCGGCACGGGCATCACCGCCGACCCGCGGTACGCCGAGAGCGTGCGCCGGCACCTGAGCGAGGTCTCCGGCTACGCCATGGTGACCGCCCCCGACCTCATCGAGGCGACGAGCGACGCGGGCATCTTCATGACCCTCTCCGGTACGCTCAAGCGCGCCGCCGTGAAGCTCTCGAAGATCTGCAACGACCTCCGCCTGCTCTCCAGCGGGCCGCAGGCGGGCTTCGGCGAGATCAACCTGCCGCCGCGCCAGGCGGGCTCGTCGATCATGCCGGGCAAGGTCAACCCGGTGATCCCCGAGGTCGTGAACCAGGTCGCGTTCTCGATCATCGGCGCGGATGCGACCGTCACGGCGGCGGCCGAGGCGGGGCAGCTGCAGCTCAACGCCTTCGAGCCGGTCATCGCCACGAGCATCATGCAGTCGCTCGCGTGGATGACGAACGCGTGCCGGACGCTCCGCCTAAACTGCGTCGACGGCATCACCGCGAACGTCGAGCGGCTGAGCGAGATGGTCGACCTGAGCGTCGGCGTCGTCACCGCCCTCACGCCGTACATCGGCTACCAGGCCTCGGCGAAGCTCGCCTACGAGGCGCTCAACTCGCCCCTGTCGATCCGGCAGATCGTCGTCGAGCGCGGCCTCATGTCGGCGGAGGACGTCGAGCGCGTGCTCTCGCCGGAGCGGCTCTCGGGCTCGGTGCCGATGACGGGCGCGATCGCCCTGCCGATGGTGCCGGTCGAGGACTGACCGCGAGCCGACGCCGGCCCCGTGGTCGCCACGGGGCCGGCGCTCTCGGCGTCAGTGGTCCCTGAGCAGCGCGATGAGCTCGCTCTTGCGCAGCCTCGAGCACCCGGTGAGTCCGAGCTCCGTCGCGCACGGCCGCTCCTCCGCCGCGCCCGTCCGCGCGGGCGCCATCAGAGGCTCTTCCCGCCGGTCACGGGCAGCACCGCGCCCGAGACGTCGCTCGCGGTGTCGCTCGCGAGGTACACGGAGGCGGGGGCGACCTCGGCGGGCTGCCCCGCGCGACCCAGCGGGGTGTCCTGCCCGAAGTCGGGTAGCGTCTCCGGCCAGCTCGTCGCGGGGATGAGCGGCGTCCAGATCGGCCCGGGCGCGACGGCGATCGCGACGGCGCGGCCGATGCCGCTGTCGGCGCCGGTGATGAGCGCGCGGCGGTCGCGCAGGCGGTCGGCGCCGCGGTAGCTCTCCTCGCCGTGGTCGGGCGTCGGGCTCGTCGCGTCGGTGAGACCGGGCTGCGACTGCTCCTGCTCGGGGAAGCCCTCGCTGCGGTGGAGGGACGTCGGGTCGGTGGTCGATGCGCTCATGTCGCTCCCTTCGTCGACCGCCGGCGCGGTCGCGGGGGCCACGGTACGACCGGGGCGTCGCCGGTCGTCACGGGGTTGACAGCCGGTCAGTTCGACTCGGCGCTGCCCTTCTCGACGAGCCGCTTGGAGAGCAGGACGATGAGGATCACGCCGTACGTGTCGGCGACGATGCTGATGTTGTACTCCCAGAAGAACCAGATCCAGAACTCGCTCGCCTCGAGCGGGGCGCCCGCGTGCTCCTGCTCGCCGACCCAGACGTGGTGCCCGGCGAGGACAGCGACCAGCGTCTGGACGACGAGGATCGCCGCGAGGACGATCGACAGGCTGTGGCGCTGCCAGAAGGAGCCCTCCGTGCGCGCGCCGCGGTAGTGCATGACCATGGGGGCACGCTAGCGACGGCGATCGCGGGCGAGGAGGGGGTTGCGCGAGCGGCCGCGAGGGCATGCTCAGACGGCGGGGCGCTCGTCGTCCAGGGCGACGTCGGGGTCGGGCTCGACCTCGACGCGCTCGTCCGGGTCGATCGTCGGCGGCGGCAGTGCCTCGTCGAGGGCGTCGTCGAGGTCGACGGGGCGCTCGGCGTCGTGGTCGATGTCGCGGGCCAGCAGCTCGCGGTCGACGAGCTCCTCGTCGCCGCTGCGGGGCTCGTGGTTCCGGGGCTCGTGCTCGTTCGCGGTCATGCCCGCTCCCTCCGTCGGTGCGCGGTGCGCGCTCCATCCTCCCGCGCTCCCGTCGCCACCGGGGGAGCGCTCCTCCACAGGTGCAGGGTCGCGTAGCTGCGCCACGGCGCCCAGCGCTCGCCGAGCGCGTGCGCCTCGCGCGTCGTCCCGGCGGCTCCGGCCGCGCGCAGCGAGCGCAGAAGCACGAGGTCGTCCGCGAGCAGGATGTCCGGGGCGCCCAGCACGCGCATGGCCACGTATCCGGCCGTCCACGGACCGATCCCCGGCAGCGCCTCGAGGCGCGCCCGCAGCTCGGCCGCCGGCATCCCGACGTCGATCGCGAGCCGCCCGCTCGCGAGCTCCTCGGCGACGCCGATGATCGTCGCCACCCTCCGCGCGGGACCGCGCAGCACCGAATGCCCGTGCTCGGCGATCGCGGCAGCGTCCGGGAAGGCCCGCAGACCGGCGCGCGGCTCGTGCGCGGCGAGCGCATGGAGGTCGGCCGCGAGGCGCCCGAGCACGGTGCGCGCGGCCGGCAGCGAGATCTGCTGCCCGACGATCGTCCGCAGGAGCGTCTCGGCCGCGTCGACCGCTCCGGGGATGCGGATGCCCGGCTGCGCGGAGACGAGCGGCCCGAGCAGGGCATCCCGCCCGAGGGCCTCGTCGATCGCGGCCGCGTCGGCGTCGAGATCGAACCAGCGGCGGATCCGCGCGACGAGCGGAGCGAGGTCGGCGATCGCGGCGAGCTCGGCCGAGCAGACGACGCCCGGGCGCTCGGCGTCCAGGCGCACCCTCACGAGCGCGGGGCCGTGGGGGAGGGGGATCCAGCGCCGGACGGCCCCGTCGTCGACCTCCTCGACGCCCGAGATCGCGTGGTCGGCGACGTAGCGGACGAGCCCGGCGCCGTCGAAGGGCGCCCGCGCCGCGAGCCGCACGCTCACGGCGGTCGCTCCGCCCGCGGCGGCCGCGCCGGGCGTCGCGCGGACGCCGTGACGCCCGGACCGCGCGAGGCCGCGCAGAGCCGTGGGCGTGAGGCCGTAGACCTCCTGGATCGTGTCGTTGAACTGCCGCAGGCTCGCGAACCCCGCCGCGAACGCGACGTCGGCGACCGGGAGGTCGGTGCCCGCGAGCAGGGCCCGCGCCGACTCGGCCCGGTGGGCGCGCGCGAGGGCGAGCGGCCCGGCGCCGAGCTCGCCCTGCAGCACGCGCACGAGGTGCCGGCTCGAGTAGCCGAGCCGCGACGCGAGCCCCGGAACGCCCTCGCGCTCGACGACCCCGTCGAGGATCAGCCGCATCGCGCGGGCGGCGAGATCGTCCCGTCGATTCCAGTCGGGGTTGCCCGGCACCGCGTCGGGCTGGCAGCGCTTGCACGCGCGCAGCCCCGCCTCGTGCGCCGCCGCTGCGGTCGGGAAGAAGTCGACGTTGTGCGGCCGTGGCGTCGTCGCGGGGCACGAGGGGCGGCAGTAGATGCCCGTCGTGCGCACGCCGGCGATGAACTGGCCGTCGAAGCGCGCATCGCGCGCGGCGAGGGCCCGGTAGCAGACGGCGTGGTCGAGAGGGGGCACGCCCCCACCCTGCCACCGGGCGGATGCCCGCACCAGCGGGATTCGGACATCCCGATCAGGGCGCCGCGCCCCGATCGCCTCGCTAGGCTCGCGAACATGAGCGAGCCCCTCCACCCGCCCGCATCCGCGCCGAGCACGCCCGACTGGTCGGCGACCGCGGGGCTCGCGCCCGACTCGGCACCCGCGCCCGCGAGCGCGCCGCCGGAGGTGCGCGCGGAATCGTCCACGCCGGCCCAGCCCGGGTTCGCGACGCCCCCGCGGCGCCGGTCGGCGGGGATGCTCGTCCTCGCCGTCATCGGATTCGTCGTCCTCGGCGCGGTCGCCCTCGTCGTCGGGCTCTACCTCCTCGCCGGTCTCGGCCCTGCGGGCCTCGTGATCGGCGCGATCATGGCGCTCGTGCCGCTCGCGATCGTGTTCGCGGGCATCCGCTGGATCGATCGATGGGAGCCCGAGCCGCGCGGCGCGCTCGTCTTCGCCTTCCTGTGGGGCGCGGGCATGAGCGTGCTCATCGCGCTCGCCGTCGACGCCGAGATCCGCAACGTCGTCGCGATGGCGGGCGGGTCGAGCGAGGCGTTCGAGTTCTTCGGCGCCGCGATCCAGGCGCCGATCGTCGAGGAGCTCGGCAAGGGTCTCGGCGTGCTCATCCTGTTCTGGACGGTCCGCCGCCACTTCGACGGGCCCGTCGACGGCATCGTCTACGCGGCGACCGTCGCGGGCGGGTTCGCGTTCACCGAGAACATCCTCTACTTCGGCACGCAGCTCGCCGATGGCGGGCTTCTGAGCGGAGGCACGATCGAGATCTTCTTCATCCGCGGTCTCATGTCGCCGTTCGCGCACGTCATGTTCACGGCCTTCATCGGCGCCGCGCTCGGGTTCGCCGCTCGCCGGGCGGGGGCGCTCGCGGGCCTCGGGCTCTTCGTCGTCGGGGCGATCCCGGCGATCCTGCTCCACGCGTTCTGGAACGGCGCGCTGTTCTTCGTCGGCGACTTCTACGGCTACTACCTGCTCGTGCAGGTGCCGATGTTCCTCATCGCCGTTGCGATCGTCATCGCGCTGCGCAGGCAGGAGCAGCGGCTCACCGCCGTGCGCCTCGGCGAGTACGCCGCGGTCGGCTGGCTGCACCCGCAGGAGGTCGCGATGCTCGCCACGCCCGCCGGGCGGCGCACGGCGCAGGCGTGGGCCGCGCGCCACGGGGTGCCGGGGCTCATGCGCGCGTTCATCCGCGACGCGACGCGCCTCGCGCACGCGCGCCAGCGCATCCTCGGCGGTCGCGACGGCATCGGCGCCCACGTCGACGAGGCGGAGCTCCTGCAGCGCGTCGCCGCCTCGCGGCACGCCCTCATGTCGGGGCGCGCGACGCCCTGAGATCGGCCGACGCTGCGACCGTCCCGCGCGAGCGCGCGGTCGGGCGGATGCCCGTGGCCCCTTAACGAGATGGGGGCCGGTCGGTGCGCCCCCGCGCTCCGACCGGCCCGTCCGATTCCCTCCCTGCGTCGCAGCCCCCTGCGACTCACCCCCCGGTTGCAGTCCCCCGGAGTTCCTCGGCTCGTTCCCGATACACACGGCATTCGGCGCCCGCCCGAGAGCGGATTGCCAGAGTGCGGGCCCCCACTTCGGGGGATATCCGCGGCGGGAGCGAGCGGAGTCGAGGCGGACGGCGCCGGTTAACAGACTCGCCGCCCAGTGGCGGGGCAGGGCCTCCGGCGCTTCTGGGCGGCGAGTTGATCTGCCCCTATGGTGCATCGCGCCTCGCGCGGGGTCAAGAGACGGGGAGAATCGGGCGTTCGACCCCCTGACTGGGGCGTGAGCGGACCGAGCGCCGCTCGCTAGCCTGACCAGCGGGGAATCGACCGCGCTTCGGCCCCGCTGACCCGACGAGCGCGAGTGAAGGCGGTGACGCGGGTGGCGGCCTGCCCGAACTGCGCTTCGCCGCTGCGCGACGGGCTCCGATTCTGCACGCAGTGCGGCACCGCACTGCTCACCGCTCCCGCCATCTCCGCGCCCGCTCCCGCGGTCGACGCCGTGCCCGCCCCCGTGCCGGCGCTCGGTCCCGGGGCTCCCGAGCCCGTCGCCCGCCCGAGCATCCTCGGGCTCCTGGTGTCGCCGTCGCCGGCATCCGTCGAGGCGGAGGACGCAGAGGAGGACGGCGACGCGCGTGAGGCGGACACGGCCGAGCCCGAGGCGCCGCCGGAGCCCGCCGAGCACGCCGTCCCCGTCGCGCCCCTGCATCCGCTGGGCGTTCCGGTCATCAGCGCGCGGCAGCCGCCGAGACCGGGCGCGAACCCGACGCACATCGGCCGCGCACGCTCGTACATCACGGCGCCTCCCGCGCCCGTGGCGTCCGCGACGTCCGCGGAGCCCGCGAGTGCGCCTCTGCCGACTGCCGACGCGGCAGCCGCCCGGATCCCCTCACCGCCGGCAGCGGTGGTATCCGGGTCGAGCGCGGCATCGGGGGCGACCGCGCCCTCCGCCTCGACCGCGCCCTCCGCGCCGTCGCCGTCGATCGATCAGCGACCCGCGGGGCGCACCTCCGGCCGTCGCTACTCTCCGCCGCCCGCGCGCAGCACCGCCGCGTCGTGGGCCCTCGTCACCGGTCTCCTGCCGCTGCTCGTATCGATCTTCGGCAACGCCGTGACGACCGAGCTCGGCACCGAGGCGCTCGAGGCGACCGCCTCCGGAGTGACCTCCGGCGCGTGGGCGCCCGTCTTCGTCGCGCTCTCGCTCGTGTTCGTCGCGAACGCCGCCCTGCTCACCGTGTGCGCGATCACCGGGGTCCGGGGCATCCGCGAGACGAGCAACGGCATCACGCGGGGTCGCCCTCTCGCGGTCTCCGGGCTCGCCGCCGGCGCTGTCAACGTCGTGCTGCTCGTGGCGGGGCTCGTGATCTCCATCTCGGGGCTGTCGGCCGTCCTCGCCTGACCGCCCCCAGCATCCGGTCGGTGCTCTGACGGCCTTCTCCCAGGTTCCAGCGCATCCGGATGCGCGGGCCGAGGGGAAGTGACTGATGTAAGGCGAATTCCGCCTTGACCCCGGAAGGGGCATCCGCCCCGCCCCCGGGGCCGTCAACTGGAGGAACCATGCGCAACCGAATCCTCGCGGGCCTGGGCGTCGCCGCCCTCGCCACCGTGGGCATCGCTGCCCCCGCGAACGCCATCAGCGACACCTCGGCCGACCTCTACGTCGTCCACGCCTTCCCCGGCCTCACCGTCGACGTCTACGTCAACGACGGCGCCGAGCCGGCGCTCGCCGACTTCGAGCCCATGGACGTCGCGGGCCCGCTCGACCTTCCCGCCGGTGACTACAACTTCAAGGTCGTCGCCGCCGGTGGCGACCCGACCGTCCCCGAGGAGGTCGCGATCGAGCTCGACGCGACGCTCGCGGCCAACACCAGCTACACCGCCGTCGCGCACCCGGCCGAGGACGGCACCCCGGTGCTCTCGGCCTTCGTGAACGACATCTCGGAGATCCCCGCGGGCGAGGGCAAGATCACCGTCCGTCACACCGCGCAGGTCGGGGCCGTCGACGTCCGCTCGGGAGACGCCGTCCTGATCGAGGCGCTCGCCAACCCGGACGAGGCCGACGTGCTCCAGCTCCCCGCTGACACCTACGCCGACATCAACGTCGTGCCGACCGGCACCGACACGCGCGCGATCGAGCTCGGCGATGTCGCGCTCCCCGCCGGCACGAACATCTTCGTCCACGCGTTCGGCCCCATGGAGGACGACACCTTCAGCGCCGTCATCTTCACGATCGACGGCCTGGGCGCGACGCCGGCCGAGATCCCCGCGGGTGAGGCCGGCCTCGGCCAGCAGCCGAACACGGGCCTGATCGCCGCCGGTGCGGCGCTCCTGCTCGCGCTCGCCGCGGCCGCGGTCATCGTCCGTCGTCAGACCGTCGGCGCCGAGCGCTGATCGCGGTTTGCCTCACATGACGACGAGCGGGAGGGCGGCGCGAGCGATCGGGCTCACGGTCGCCGCCCTCCTGCTCCTCGCCGGGTGCGCTGCTCCGGAGCCGGAAACGGCTCCGGAGCAGCGTGCTTCCGACACGCCCCGCCCGACCCCCACCTCGACGGCGTTCACCGATCCGCGCGAGGCTCTGGACGCCCTGGCGGCCCGCGTCGCTCCGGCTCCGGTGTCGCTCTCCATCCCCGACCTGGGGATCGAGATGGACGTCCTTCCGCAGGGTCTCGACGAGCGCGGGGCGATGGCGCTGCCGGCCAGCGCCTTCGACGCCGGCTGGTACGAGTACAGCGCGGGCCCCGGCGCGAGCCAGGGCGCGACCGTCCTGGCCTCTCATGTCTTCACCGTCGCCGAGGGAGAGGGCCCCTTCCTCCGGCTTCTCGACGCGCAGCCGGGTCAGCTCGTCGCGGTCGTGGACGCCGAGGGCGTCCGGCACGAGTACCGCATCTCGATGGTCGAGCAGATCTCCAAGGACGTCGTCCCGCTCGATCGCGTGTTCACCTCGGTGGGCGACCCCCATCTGGTGATGGTCACGTGCGGGGGCGACTACGACTACGGGTACGCCGGTGGCCGCGGCCGCTACGAGGACAACGTCATCATCACGGCGGAGCGGTTGTCATGACAGCCCCGTTCGCTACCATGGCGCGCACGGCCGATGCTCGTCCCGGCCGTTCGACGCACGGGGAGCGGAGCCGGCACGTGGTGGCAGCGATCGACGACGGCACCGAGCTCGCTCGGCGCTTCGTCGCCGGCGACGAGCGCGCGCTCGCCGACATCTACGGTCGGTGGAGCTCGCTCGTCTACTCCCTCGCCCTGCGCTCGCTCGGCGACGTCTCCGACGCGGAGGATGCCGCCCAGCGCGTCTTCGTGAAGGCGTGGCAGAGCCGCGAGCGCTACGACGCCAGTCGCGCCAGCCTCTCGGCGTGGCTCGTGGGCATCACGCGCAACGTCATCGCCGACGCCCACGAGGCGCGGGCGCGCGAGCGGTCGATCACCGAGCAGCTCACCGCCATCACCTCGCCGGGCGAGTCGGCGGCCCCCGACGCGGAGCTCGCCGATCGCCTCGTCGTGGCCGACGAGATGGCGCGGCTCGAGCCCATCCCGCGCCAGGTCGTCGAGCTCGCGTTCTTCGACGACCTGACCCATACGCAGATCGCCGACCGGCTCGGGATGCCCGTCGGCACCGTGAAGTCCCACATCAGACGCAGCCTCGCCCGGCTCCGAGACCGCATGGAGGTGACCCATGGAGCAGCACGACTCTGACCGCGCCGCGCACGATCGGTCGGATGACGACGCCCTGGCGCATCTCGACGCCGAGGCCATCGCGCTCATCGCCATCGGCGAGGCGCCGTCCTCACTCGGCGAGTCGCGCCACCTCGCGGTCTGCCCCGCCTGCCGCTCCGAGCTCGACCAGCTGCACGGCGCCGCCGAGATCGCCCGCACCACGATCGGCGAGGGCGCGTTCGTCGCCCCGTCGTCGGCGGTCTGGGCGGGCATCCACCGCGAGCTCGGCCTCGCCGCCGACGTCCGCCCGCCCGGTCTCGACACCGACCCCGCATCCGAGCCGGTCGCCTCCGCCCCGGCCGCACCCGTGAGGAGCCTCGCCGACGAGCGCGCGCGCCGGGGCCGCATGCGTCGCCTGATCGCTCCCGTCGCCGGCATCGCGGCCGCAGCCGTCGCGGTCGGCGCCGTCGCGCTCTCCTGGGAGGCCCTGCGTCCCGCCCCCGAGTCCGTCACCGTCGCCCGCGCGGCCCTCGACGCCCTCCCGGCCTGGCAGGGCTCGACCGGCACCGCGGTCGTGTCCGAGACCGCCGACGGCGAGCGGGTCGTCTCGATCGAGCTCGACGCCTCCGTCGAGGCGGACGGGGTCCGCGAGGTGTGGCTCCTCACTCCCGAGGTCGACGGGCTCATCAGCCTCGGCCTCCTCGAGGGCGGGTCGGGCACCTTCGTCATCCCCGACGGCATCGACCTGGCCGAGTACCCGATCGTCGACGTGAGCCTCGAGCCCGTCGACGGCGACCCCGCCCACTCGGGCGACTCGATCGTCCGCGGCGCGCTCGACGTCTAGTCGGCCGAGCGGCTCGCGAGCACGCCGACTGCCACGAGGAGCAGGCCCGCCACGATGAGGAACGCCGCGCCGACCGCGATCACGGTCGCGAGCGCGGCCCCCGGCAGGGCGAGCACGAGGATGCCCGCGATGATCGACAGCGCGCACGTCGCGATCGCGAGGCCCCGCGGCGCGATCGCGGCATCGGGCATTCCGCCGAACAGCCCCGCGATGCCGTCGGTGATCCAGCCCACGCCCACGACGGTGACGAGTAGCGCGAGCCCGGCCCCGGGGCTCGCGATCGCGATGACGCCCGCGACGAGCACGAGCGCCCCGAGCGCGCCGACGAAGACGCGCAGCGCGCGGGGGAGCTGCGGCCCTCGGAGGGCGACGAGCAGCCGGAGCGCGCCGACGACGAGCAGGTGCGCGCCGAACAGGACGGCGACGGTGACGAGCGTGGCCGCCGGCCAGGCGAGCGCGGCGACGCCGAGCAGGGCCGAGACGACGCCGGTGACGAGCAGGAGCGGGCGCGGGCGCGACGGAGCGTTCGAGGGCATGATCCCAGTGTGCCCGACCCGCCGGTGCCCGCCGATCAGTAGCGGTCGGGCTCCGGTGCCCGCACGAAGCGGCGCCCGGTGACCTCCTCGGGCAGGATCCTCACCCACCGGTACTTGAGGGTCGGCAGCCACGGCGAGAGCGGAAGCGTGTCGGCCGCGTCGATCTCGCTCTGCAGTTCGAGCCGTTCGGCGCGCCCCTTCGCCACGACGCTCCACGCCTCCTCGTCGGTGGCGCCGTCGATCTCGAAGGCGACGCGGTCGTTGATCGAGAGCTCGAGCAGCTTCGTGCCGGGCGCCGTGCGGAAGTAGAGCATCCGCTCATGGGTCGCGTAGTTCACGGGGAAGATGTCGACAGTGCCGGCCGCGGTGACGGCGAGCCGGCCGAGGCTGCGCGAGGCGAGGGCGTCCCAGCACTCGTCCGCCGTGAGCTCCGTGATGGGGCCGAGTCCGATGGTCATGAGGGGCTCCTTTCCGCTGCCCCTCATCTGACTCCAGGGGCAGGCGGCCGCGTCAGGGCCGAAAGTCCCCAGTCGGCCGCTCAGCGCGTGCAGGAGCCGGTGCTGACGCTCTCGCTCAGGCCGGGCGCGGCGGCGATGACGGGGTCGAGCTCCGCCATGGTGTGCGCGTAGCCGATGTCCTCGCGGTTCTGCGCCTTGGCGAAGATCATGCCCACGACCGCGCCATCGAGGGAGAGCACGGGGCCTCCCGAGTTGCCGGGGTTCACGTCGGCGGCGAGCGTGTAGGTGTCGCGGGGGAAGGAGCCCTCCCCGTCGATCCCGGGCGAGATGATCGTGCCGACCTGCACGACCTCGGCGCCTCCGGAGACGAAGGGGCCGCCCCAGGGGTAGCCCTGCACCGCGCCGACATCGCCGACCCCCATCGTGTCGCCGAGGGGGAGGGTCGCGACGGGCAGGTCGTCGACCGCGACGACCGCGACGTCCTGCTGTCCGTCGAAGTAGACGACCCGACCGGCGAGGCCGCCGACGCCGGGGAACTCGATCGTCGGCTCGGTCACGCCCGCGACGACGTGCGCATTGGTCAGCAGTCGATCCTCCGCGATCACGAACGCCGTCCCCGACTGCACCTGCCCGCACGCGTAGGCGGAGCCCGAGATGCGCCCGACCGACTGCCCGGCGCGCCGCAGCTCCGGGTTCTGCGCGTCGATGACGGGCGGGGGAGGCGGAGCGATGTCGCCGAGCGCGTCGGCGATGCGGGGGATGCCCTCGCTCACGACGAGGCTGCGCACCTGGCCGAGCGCGCTCGCCACGGGGCCCGGGGTGAAGCGCTCGATCGTGCGGAGCACGGTCGAGTTCGCGGTGGTCGTCGACACGAGGGGGATGCCCAGGGCCGTGACGGTCGAGCCGACGAGGCTCATCACCAGGAGGGAGACGACGCCGCCCGCGATCGCGCCGCCCACGCGGTCGAGGGGTCGGGCGCGCCGCGCGACGCCGCGCCGCCAGACGTGGCCCAGGCGCTCGCCGAGGCTGAGCCCGCCCACGACGAGCAGCACGATGGCGAGGAAGACCGCGGTCGCCCTCCAGGTCGGCTCGGAGATCCACGTCGTGATGGGCGGGATGAGCAGGAAGGCGAGCACCGCGCCGAGCGCGGCCCCGATCACCGAGCCGAGCGTGAAGAGGAAGCCTGCGGCGGCCCCGCGCGCGATCGCGCCCGCGGCGAGCAGGAGGAGGAGCACGTCGAGCAGCAGCGGCAGCAGCATCCGGCCCCCATTTCGACTGTCGGCGTCGTCGGAATTCTTGCACGCCCTCCACGGCGCTGTCGGGTCTCGCACGTCGGGGGCCTCTGACAGACTTCCGGAGGAGCCGTCAACTCGGCTCGATGCACTGCGGAAGAGGTCTTCACCGAATGGTCACCGGCGCCCTGAAGTCGAAAGTCGACGCCGTCTGGAACGCGTTCTGGACGGGCGGCATCGCCAACCCGATCGAGGTGATCGAGCAGATCACCTACCTGCTCTTCATCCGTCGGCTCGATGAGCTCCAGCTGCTGGCCGAGAACCGCGCGCGGGTGACGGGCGAGCCCATCACGAAGCCCGTCTTCGGTGACGGCATGAGCGAGCCCCCCGGCCGTACGCCCCGCCCACTCGCCGACCTGCGCTGGTCGCGCTTCAAGAACCTCGACCCCGCCGCGATGTTCGAGGTCGTCGACGGCCACGTCTTTCCGTTCCTGCGGTCGATGGGCGAGCAGGGGTCGAGCTTCTCGGCCAATATGAAGGACGCGCGCTTCACGATTCCGACCCCGGCGCTGCTGGCGAAGGTCGTCGACCTGCTCGAGGCAATCCCGATGGATGACACCGATGCCAAGGGCGACATCTACGAGTACATGCTCAGCAAGCTCGCCACCTCGGGCACGAACGGGCAGTTCCGCACCCCGCGTCACATCATCCGGCTGATGGTCGACATGACGGCGCCGAAGCCGGGCGACCGCATCGTCGACCCCGCTGCCGGCACGGCCGGCTTCTTGACGGTCGCGAGCGAATACCTGCGCGAGCATCACCCCGAGATCTGGGCGGATGCCGCCAGTCGCGATCACTTCAACCGTCACGCCTTCAGCGGCTTCGATTCCGACGCCACCATGAGCCGTATCGGCAGCATGAACCTGCTGCTGCACGGCGTCGAGGCGGCCACGGTCGAGCGCCGTGACTCTCTCGCCGAGGGGGTCGGCGCCGACGACGGCGAGTTCTCGCTCGTGCTCGCCAACCCGCCGTTCGCGGGCTCGGTCGACGCCGAGTCGATCGCCAACGACCTCACACGCATCGTGAAGACGAAGAAGACCGAGCTGCTGTTCTTGGCGCTCATGCTGCGCGTCATGAAGAACGGCGGGCGCGCCGCGGTGATCGTTCCTGACGGAGTGCTCTTCGGCTCGTCGACCGCGCATAGAGACCTGCGCCGCATGCTGGTCGACGACCACAAGCTCGACGCCGTGGTCAAGCTGCCCAGCGGCGTCTTCAAGCCCTATGCCGGGGTCTCCACCGCCATCCTCTTCTTCACCAAGACCAGTTCGGGCGGCACGGACCACGTGTGGTTCTACAACGTGCAGAGCGACGGCTTCAGCCTCGACGACAAGCGCACCCCGCTCACGTCGAGCGACCTGTCCGACGTGCTCGCCCGCTGGCAGACGCTGACGGACGCTGACTCACCCGAGGCGGAACGCCCTCGAACCGCGCAGAGCTTTCTGGTGCCTCGCCAGGAGATCGTCGACGCCGGCTACGACCTCAGCCTCAACCGCTACAAGGAGGTCGAGCACGACGAGGTCGAGCACCGCGACCCCCTCGAGATCATCACCGAGCTGCAGGCCCTCGAGGCCGAGATCGCCGCGGCCACCGCCTCTCTCGCCGAGTCTTTGAAGGGTGTTTAGCTGTGTGGTCGACCTTTCGTCTGGAGGACATCGCCCGCGTCGTTGCGGGGGGCAAGAGCGGCCTTAGTGGGAAGCACTTCGTCGACAATGGGTATCCCGCCTATGGAGCGGGCGGATTGAACGGATTTCTCCCCACCTGGGAGCACGAAGACGGAGCCGTCGTTCTCTCCTCTATTGGCGCACGATGTGGAAAATGCTTCTTGCCGTCAGGCAAGTGGTCGAGTCTTGCGAACACGCAGCTGATATTCCCGGACCCTAATCTCGCTGATCGCAAGTTTCTTTGGTACTTACTTGACGATGAATCACGTTGGCACCGTTCCGGCAGCGCTCAGCCGTACATCAAGCCTTCCGATGTGAAGACTCATCGTGTGACGCTCCCACCACTTCCAGAGCAGCGCCGGATTGTCTCCATTCTTGATGAGGCGGCCTACGTTGTCCGCGGGATCTCTAGGAGAACGCAATTCCTCGATGAGCTCGCGGGGGCCGAGTTTCACCGGGTTGTTTCCGAATCGTCGAAGCACCGATTTCGCTTGAGCGAGATCGCGGAGATCGTTGGCGGCTCAACGCCGAAGTCTGCGGTCGTGGAATATTGGGACGGCGACGTTTCGTGGATCACGCCGGCCGATCTATCACGGCGGCGGGATGTCCTAATTACGGAGACTAATCGCCGAATCTCCTCGTCGGGGCTCCGGTCAATTGGGGGTCGCTTGCTGCCGGTGGGAAGTGTGCTCTTGAGCTCACGGGCGCCCATCGGCCTCACTGGCATCGTCGGTGTGCCGATGTGCACCAACCAGGGTTTCAAGAGTCTTGTGCCTGACGCATCGTTAGTTGACTCAATGTTTCTTTACTGGTGGCTTCGTTCGAATCGCTCGACACTGGAAAGCCGAGGCGTCGGAGCAACGTTCAAGGAGCTGAGCAAAGCCGCGACTGAATCACTGGACATCGATCTTCCGCCGCTCGATGTGCAGCGGAATTTCGCGGCCGTCGCGTGGAAGGTAGAAAAAGCTCGATTGGAGTCCGTCAGGCAACACAAAGTCGCTGAGTTGCTGATGGATTCGCTCATGTCCCGAGCGCTAGAGGGGAAACTGTGAACGAGAACGACAGCGCTGTGAGCACGATCCCGCCGTGGCATGCCTTCCTCAAACCGGTGCTCGAGGTGATGTCAGACGGGCGGCAGTGGCCGTCCCGGGCGCTCAAGGAAGCCGTCTGCGATCACGTCGGCCTCACAGAGCAGCAGCGCGCGGAGGTAGTCCTCAACGGGGACCCTCGGGCGGTGAACCGCGTCGGCTGGGCGATGTCGGCGCTGTACCGAGCAAAGGCGATCGATAAGCCGGCGCGCGGCGTGAACGTGATCACCGATTTCGGTCGTCAGTTCTTAGTCGAGCACCCAGGAGCCATCACCGACGCCGACGTGAAGTCGCTGCCCGTGTGGAGCGAGTACGAGCCGACCCCCCGGCGGTCCAATCGCTCTGCGGTGCTTGTGGATCGCAAATTCGACGAGAGCGACGACCCGACCGAGCTCATCGAGGCGGGTATCCAGAGCTTCGAGGCCGATACAGCGGCCGAGCTGATCCGGCGGCTGCAAGGGCAGCATCCTGACTTCTTCGAGCAGGTGGTCGTCGACCTGCTCAACGCGATGGGCTACGGCGGCGCCGAGCAGCGGGGCCAGCGCATCGGCCGCTCGGGCGACGGGGGCGTCGACGGCGTCATCGATCAGGATGCCCTGGGTCTCAGCCAGATCTACGTGCAGGCCAAGCGCTACGCAGCCGACAACGCGGTGCAGCGTCCCGAGCTGCAGGGCTTCATCGGCGCACTCGCCGGGCGCGGAGCCAGCCAGGGAGTCTTCGTCACCACGAGCCGATTCAGCCCGGGAGCGCGCGACTACGCCGCCAGCATCCCCCAGCGCATCGTGCTGATCGACGGTCCGCGCCTGGCCGAGCTCATGATCCAGTACCGCGTCGGCGTGCAGGTGAAGAAGTCCTACGACGTGGTCGAGGTCGACGAGGACTACTTCGACTGAGCGACGAACTCCACAGATCCGTTCCACGAACGATCTCGACCTCATACGCGCGCTACTTTCTACCCTCTCGCATCGGAAGGTAGAATCATGACCATGGGGTTGAACATCAAGGACGACGAGACGGTCGCACTCGTCTCCGAGGTCGCACGACGCCTCGGCACCACCAAGACGGGCGCAGTTCGCGAGCTGGCGCGCCAGCGGCTCGCAGAGCTCGACGTGGAGCGCGAAGACGACCTGCAGGCTCGAATCGCACAGACGACCGCTTGGCTCGAAGAGCGCATCTGGCCGCACACGCGGAATCTGCGGCCCCTGACGCAGCAGGAGGAAGACCAGTTGCTCGGCCACGATGAGCTGTTCCCGCGATGATCGTCGACACCTCCGCGCTCATCGCGATCATCACCGACGAACCCGATGCGGCGCGCGTTCGCGACGCCATGCTCACCGCCGCTCGGGTTCAGATGTCAGCCCCGAACGCCGTCGAGGCGGGGCTCGTGCTGGGAGGCCGGGGTCTCGAGCGGCCCGAGCGCGTCGTCGACGAGATCCTCGACCACTTCCGCATCGAGACGATCGACTTCACTGCCGTGCACGCTCGCGCCGCAGTCTCGGCCTGGAACACCTACGGACGCGGCAGGCACCCCGCGAAGCTCAACTACGGCGACTGCATGGCCTACGCCACAGCGAAGCTCGCCGGCGAGCCCCTCCTGTTCGTCGGCGCAGACTTCGGGCTGACCGACATCGAACCAGCGCTCCGCTCCTGACGGCGCGGGCGGGCCAGAGCCCGCCCGCGCCGTGCTGACCTACTGCAGCGCGATCGTCCAGGCCCCGTCCGCCGAGATCTGGACCAGCGCCGTGCCGGCCGGCCAGCGGACCTGACCGGTGTATGCGCCGATCTCGTTCACGATCAGATCGCTGCTGGCGCCGTACGACCACACCGCGAAGTTGCTCTCGCCCGTGTGCGCGAGGTCGGCGACCGTCGCGTCGCCGAAATAGACCAGAACATCGTCGCCCTGGCCCGTCGTCGTCGCGCTCGCCGGCAGCTCGCGCACCGAGAGCACGTCGCGCAGAGTCACCGTCCATGCCCCATCCGCCGTGATCTCGAAGGCGGTGATCCGCTCCGCCGTCGACAGGTTGAACGGCACCGTGCCGGCGTAGCCGCCGATCACGTTGACGAGCAGGTCGCTCTGGTTGAGATCGCCGTCGAGCGACCACACGGCGAAGTTGCTGCTGCCGCTGTGCGCAATCGTCGCGATGCCGATCGAGTCGGGCCCCGCGGGAAGCTCGATCTGCAGAATCGTGTCGCCCGTGCCGCTGTAGACGACATCGGCCGCCGGCGCGACGACCTCCGGCTCAGGCTCGGGCGCCGGCTCCGGCTCGGACTCCGGTTCCTCCGCGACCGGAGCGGGCGCCTCCTCGACGGCCACCGGGTCGTCGCCCGCCGAGTCGTCGACGCCGCCGCTGAGCCCGGCGATGAGCCCGACGCTCACGATGATCGCGGTGACCCAGGCGAGCGGACCGAGAACGACTCCGGTCAGAGCCTGGCCGCGCCGCGGGGTCCTCCTGATGAGCGCGATGACGCCGAGCGCGATCGCGGCGATCGCGGGAATCCATGCGGCGAAGCTCAGGCCAGGAATGACCGCGCTGACCATCGCGACGATGCCCACGATCATCGCCCAGAGGGCGAGGGCCGAGCGCGGCTTGGGGGTCGCGCTCGACGGCGCAGCGGCCGGCGGCGCGGGGGGCGGCGGCGCGGGGGAGTCCGACGGCCGCTCGGGGGTGGTGGGGGTGTCGCTCATGAGGTTCTCCTCGGTGATGCTCCGGCTCGCCGGAGGATGTCACGCGCGCTGTCGTCGACCTCGCGCGACCGACCCGACATTCGGGCAGTAGACCAGAACAGCGGCGACCTCCGACATTCGCGGCGGCATCACCCCCCTTCGGGGGCCAAAGTCGACCCGATGTCATCTCTCGCACATAGAGTTGCCAGACCGACGAAAGGCACGGCCGGGTGACCAATTTCGACTTCCTGCACGAGCGGTTCGCCGCGATCGTGCCCGAAGCGCGTCGCGCCGAGGGCTACGCCTACGGCGACCCCCGCACGTCGTCGTTCTACGCCCGCCGGGCGCTCGAGCTTGCCGTCGAGTGGATGTACTCCTACGACGCCGCCCTGCGCGAGCCCTACCAGCGCGACCTCAGCGCACGGCTCCATGAGCCGAGCTTCACGCGGCTCGTCCCGCCCGTCGTGGTCGCGAAGATGCACATCATCCGACGCCGCGGAAACGAGGCGGTCCACCGCTCGGGCCTCTACGGCGACGCGCAGAGCGTGCCCGTCGTGCGCGAGCTCTTCCACGTGCTGTTCTGGCTCGCCACCCAGTACGCGCCCACCGCCGACGCCCGCCCCGCCGCTGGCCGCGTCTTCGATGCCTCGCGCGTCCCCCGCCCGCAGCCGGGTGCCGCCTCCAGGACGCGCGCCGAGCTCACGGCCCTCACCGAGCAGCTGGCGGCGCAGGACTCCCAGCTCGCCGCCGCCCGTGCCGACAACGCGGCACTGGCCGCCGAGCTCGACGACGCGAGAGCCGAAGTGGCCGCCGCCAAACAGGCGGCAGCCGCGTTCATCGACACCCACGACTACGACGAGGAGGAGACGCGCGACCTCTTCATCGACCTGCTCCTCGCCGAGGCGGGATGGCCGCTCGACCAGGAACGGGACCGCGAGTACCCGGTCAGCGGCATGCCCAACAACTCGACCGGCGGGGCAGGCTTCGTCGACTACGTGCTGTGGGGCGCCGACGGTCTGCCGCTCGCCGTCGTCGAGGCGAAGCGCACGCGCAAGGATCCGCAGGCCGGGCAGCAGCAGGCGAAGCTCTACGCCGACGCGCTCGAGCGCGCCTTCGGCCAGCGCCCGCTGATCTACTACACGAACGGCTACGAGCACTGGCTGTGGGACGACGCCCAGTACGCGCCTCGCAGCGTGCAGGGCTTCGCCACGCGCGATGAGCTGGCGCTCGCCGTGCAGCGGCGCACGTCGCGCCTGCCGCTCTCGAGCATCCCGATTGATGAGTCGATCGCCGAACGCCCGTACCAGCACCGCGCCATCCGCCGCGTGGGCGAGGTGTTCGAGCAGCAGCAGCGCCGTGCGCTGCTCGTCATGGCGACCGGATCGGGAAAGACCCGAACGCTCATCGCGCTGAGCGACCTGCTCATGCGCGCCGGGTGGGTCAAGCGCGTACTCTTCCTCGCCGACCGCGTCGCCCTCGTCAACCAGGCGACGGCGGCCTTCAGGACGCACCTTCCCGTCTCGAGTCCGGTCAACCTCGTCACTGAGAAGGGCGTCGACGGCCGCGTCATGGTCTCGACTTACCCCACGATGATGGGCCTGATCAACGAGGTGGATGGCGGCGTGCGCCGCTTCGGCCCGAACCACTTCGACCTGATCGTGATCGATGAGGCGCACCGCTCGGTGTATCAGAAGTACGGGGCGATATTCAGGTACTTCGACGCCCACATCGTGGGGCTCACGGCGACGCCGAAAGACGAGGTCGACCACAACACTTACAGCCTATTCGGGCTCGAAGACGGCGTGCCGACCGACTCATACGATCTCACCGACGGGATCGCAGACGGCTACCTCGTGCCGTCGGTGGGCAAGTCGGTCGCGACGTCGTTCGTGCGCCAGGGCATCCGCTACGACGACCTGTCGGAGGACGAGAAGGAGCAGTGGGACCTCCTCGACTGGGCCGACGGAGACGTGCCGGATGAAGTGGACGCCTCCGCGGTGAATCAGTGGCTGTTCAACGCCGACACCGTCGACAAGGTGCTGGAGGCGCTCATGACGGAGGGACGTCGAGTCAACGGCGGCGACCAGCTCGGCAAGACGATCGTGTTCGCCAAGAGCCAGCGGCACGCGCAGTTCATCGTCGAGCGCTTCGACGCCAACTACCCGCACTACGCAGGGCACTTCGCCCGGATCATCACGCACCAGGTGAACTACGCGCAGAGCCTGATCGACGACTTCTCGGCCACCGGCAGTTTCCCCCAGATCGCCGTGTCGGTCGACATGCTCGACACCGGCATCGACGTCCCCGACGTGGTCAACCTCGTCTTCTTCAAGGAGGTCCACTCGAAGACGAAGTTCTGGCAGATGGTGGGGCGCGGAACGCGCCTTCGCCCCGACCTCTACGGGCCGGGTGATGACAAGAAGGACTTCGTGATCCTCGACGTCTGCCAGAACATCGAGTACTTCAACCAGGAGCTGCCTCCCGACAGGTCGACCCGCGCCGCATCGCTCACCGAGCGGCTCGTCGGGGCGCGGGTGCAGATCGTGCGGACGATCGACCGCGCCTCCGCGGGCGGAGCCCACCCCGACCCCGAGCTCGCCGCGCTGCGCGAGCTGCTCGTCGGCCGCCTGCAGAGCCGTGTGGCGGGGATGACGCTCGACAACGTCCTGGTTCGTCCTCACCGCCGCGACGTCGAGACGTTCCGCGAAGGGCGGACCTGGCTGTCACTGGGGGAGGACGACTACGAGCGCATCGTCGCTCTCGGCGGGCTGCCGTCGGAGGCGGATGCCGACGACACCGACGAGGCGGCGAAGAGATTCGACCTGCTCGCCTACCGAGCGCAGCTGGCCGCCCTCGAGGGTGATGCGGCCGCGCTGACCGCGGTTGGGAACTCCGTCCGCGGGATCGCGGACGCGCTCGCGCACCAGAAGGCGATCCCCGTGATCGCCTCCCAGCTCGAATTCATCGACCGCGTCGCCTCGATCGACTGGTGGATCGACGTGACTGTCCCGATGCTCGAGCAGATGAGAGTGCGACTGCGAGATCTGGTCCGGCTCCTCGACCCGCGGGAGCGCCCGCTCATCTACACCGACTTCGAGGACACGCTCGGTCCGATCACCGACGTCGCCGTCGTCCCCGGCGCGCCGGGCATCGACATCGCCCGCTTCCGCGCGAAGGCGCTCTCCTTCCTGACGGCTCACGACGACGAAGCCGTGCTCTTCAAAGTGCGTCATGGCAGGCAGCTCACGGCGCTCGACCTCGAGTCGCTCGAGTCGATCATGCGGGAGAGCGGTCAGTTCTCCTCCGGCGAGCTCGCGCTGGCGGTCGACGAGAGCGGAGGGCTCGGACTCTTCGTGAGGTCGCTCCTCGGGCTCGACCGCGCGGCCGCCCAGGAAGCCGTGCAGGAGTTCATCGCCGGTCAGATCTTCACCGCGAACCAGCTCGCCTTCCTCGACCTGCTGGTCGCGCAGCTCACCATGCGCGGCGTCGTCGAGCCCGGGCTGCTCTTCGAGGACCCGTTCACGACGCTCGCGCCGACCGGCCCGCAGGCGCTGTTCAGCGAGGCGCAGGTGGCTGATCTCGTCGTCGTGCTGACGCACGTCCGGCAGTCGGCCGTCGTCGCGTGAGCGAAAGACGACCGCAGCGCGAGGAGTCGCGGCCGACTGCTAGTATCTGAAGGTTGCCGTCGAACGGCCGCGGAGAAAGAGAGCCCCGAGCATCCCGCTCAGGGCGCCGCGCAACGAGGAGAGAGGGGATCACCTATGGCACTGGAAGCAGACGTCAAGAAGGCGATCATCGACGAGTACGCGACGCACCCCGGTGACACCGGATCCCCCGAGGTGCAGGTCGCGATGCTCACCAAGCGCATCAAGGACCTCACCGAGCACCTCAAGGAGCACAAGCACGACCACCACTCGCGTCGTGGTCTGCTGCTCCTCGTGGGCCAGCGTCGCCGTCTGCTGGGCTACCTGCAGAACATCGACATCGAGCGCTACCGCTCGCTGATCGAGCGACTGGGTCTGCGCCGCTAACACGCTCTGCGCGTTGGCGGGTCGTCGAGAGACACCGCGAGCTTCTTGCGCGAAGGCCGCCCCCGACCTCGTCGGGAGGTGGCCTTCGTCGTCGGGGGGGAAGGAACGACCGGAATTCTGGCACTTCTGCTCCCTTCTTCCGCAGCAGGGCTAGGGTGTCTCGGATGAACGAACCACGCCGCCGCGGTCGCCCCGTCGAGCTCGACCTCGAGCGGGTCGGACATGTGGCGCTCGATCTGTTCCGCGAGCACGGCTACGACGCCGTGACGATGGAGGACATCGCTCGCGTCGTCGGGCACAGCCGCCGAACGATCTTCCGCCACTTCCCGGCCAAGGCCTCGCTCGTCTGGGCGGGCACCGACGGCTTCGCCGATGCCGTGAAGTCCGAGCTCGAGCGTATCGACCCGGCCGTCCCGGCGATCGACGCGGTGCGTCAGGCCTACATCGCCGCCGCGAGCGTGCCGCCGGAGATCCGCGAGGTCACGCGGCAGCGCCTCCACCTCATCGGTGACAACCACACGCTCCACGCCGACGGCGTCGCCCGATTCGCCGACGTCGGCCTTGTGATCCGCCAGGCGTTCATCGATCGCGACGGGCTCGACCCCGACGGACTCGAGGCGGCCATCGTCGGCGACACCCTCGTGCTCGTCGCGCACCAGGCCTTCGTGTGGTGGGCCCGCCACGGCGAGGGCGAGCCGGCCGCCGTGCTCGAGGCGGCGTTCGACCGCGTCGCCGAGGGCCTCCGCCACCGGTGAGGCTCCGCCCCGCCCGCGGCCCCGTCACCCGCGCCGTCCGCCGACCGTCCGCGCTGCGCCGCGTCAGCCTCGTGCGCCTCGCGCTCGTGGCGGCCCTGATCGGTCTCGTCGTCGCCGCGGGCTCGCCCTCGCTCGGTCCGCTCAGGAGCCTCGCGCGCGGGCTGCTCGTCGCCGTCGTCGTCGCGATCGTGGCGAGCTACCTCGTCGAGTTCCTCCTCGCGCGCCGGCGGCGCTGACCGCGACGGATTCCCTGCCGAATCCCCGCTCCGCGTGCGATTCTCGAGGCATGCCCGAGCAACGACGCGCGCCGCGACGCCCTCGTGCGCGCCCGCTCCGCGCGCGGCTCGTCGCGGGTGCGGTGGCCGCGCTGCTCGCGCCGGGCATCCTCGCCGCCTGCGCCCCCGCCCCGATCGAGACCGCGGCCGGCCTCGGGGCGGTGACCGCCCAGCGCGACCGCGTCGCCGAGCAGGCGCACGAGCGGTCGATGCAGCGCCTCGCCGAGTTCGTGCGGGCCAAGTGGGGCCCCGTGTCGCTGCCGGAGGTCGTCGTCGAGCGATGGGTCGACTACGGCGAGTGGGGCGGGCTGATGTCGGAGTGCCTCGCGAGCGCGGGCTTCCCCGGCGCTCGCGCCGCCGACGAGGGCGAGCGCATCGACTACAGCGGGGTCGACGTCGACTCCCCGCGCGAGCTGTTCGACGTCGACGTCGCGACGTACGCCTGCCAGGGCCGCTTCCCCGTGCGCAGCTGGTTCGTCGACTCGGTGCGCGGCGTCGAGCTGCCCTGGGCGTACGAGTACGCGACCTCCGAGCTCCCGGCGTGCCTCGCCCGCCACGGCTGGGCCGTCGCCGAGGCGCCCCCGAGCCAGGAGTTCGCCGCGACCTGGCGCACCGACGACGCCTACGACCCCTACGCGCTCGTCGGGCCCGACCCGCTCGAGCGCGCGGCCGCGAGCGCCCGCTGCCCTGCTCCCGAGGTCCTCCTCGACGGGGCGTCGCGATGACCGCCCGCCGCGCCGTCGCCGCCCGCAGCGCCGTCGCCGCCTCCCTCCTCCTCGCCGCGCTCGCCGGCTGCGCGTCGCCGACCGCGGCCCCCGCCGTGACGATCGAGGATGTCGTCGCCGAGCGCTCGGCGACGATCTCGGCGCAGTGGCGCGCGGCCGTCGCCCACTCCACGCGGTTCGTCCGCGAGCGCTGGCCCGAGGCGGAGCTCGAGATCGCGTTCGACCGCTGGGTGCCCGTGGAGGACATCGACGAGGCGCGCGCCGCGTGCCTGAGTGAGACCCTCGGCCGCGAGGTCACCGTCACGGAGGCGAGCGGGCTGCTGCAGGTCGGGCCCGGCCCCGTCTCCGAGCCGGTCTGGCGCGCGCCGGTCGCCGACATCGGCTGCGGGCTCTCCGTCCAGCCGTGGAGCTCGCTCTACCCGTTCGGCGGGCCCGTCGAGCGGCAGTGGGTGCGCGAGCAGCTGCTCATCGAGCTGCCGGCGTGCGCGAGCAGCCTCGGCGCCCGCCTGATCGTGCCCGACGTCGACGCGGCGATCGACGGCGCGATCTACCCCACGAGCGTGGGCCGCTCGGTGAGCGCGATGCAGAGCGTCTGGCCGCACGTCGAGATCGTCGGCGACCCGACGGCGCAGGCGCGCGTGCGTGCGCAGTGCACCGACCCGGGGCCGGCCCTGCTGGCGCTCGACCCTCCGGAGATCGTGCCGTGACCTCCGGGCCGCGGCGATCCGCCCTCGCGCTCCTCTGCGGGGCGCTCGTGATCGCCTGCGGCGCGTGCTCCGGCGTCGAGCCGCCGAGCGTCAGCCTCGAGCTCGTCGCGGCCGAGCGGGCCGAGCGCCTCATCGGTCTCTGGTTCGACAGCACCCAGGCCACGCAGCGGGATCTGCGCGAGCGCTGGCCCGACTCCCCGCCCCTGCAGTTCGAGTTCACCGCGTGGGTCGACCCCGCCGACTACCGCGCGCGTCTGCTCTCGTGCGCCTCCGAGAGGCTGGGGCGGCCGGCGGTGCTGGGCGGCGAGGCGCTCGCGGGGGAGGACCCGTGGGCCCCGGCCGTCGCGGAGGCGCTGTGCCGCCACGAGTTCCCGCCCTTCAGTCAGGAGTTCTCGCTCGGCGGGCCGATCGAGGCGCGCTGGCTCGACGCGCAGCTCACGACAGCGCTGCCGGCCTGCGTCCGCGCCTTCGGCGGTCGGCTCGACATCGCCGACACGTCAGCGGTCATCGACGCCATCCGCGACCGGCCCCTGAGCTCCGAGGGTCCGCGCGACATCTGGTCGATCATCGCGGTCACCGGCGTCACCGCCCTCGATCGCGCGGCGATGCGCGCGGCCTGCCCCGACCCGGCGCTCGCCCTCGACCGCCTGCCGCTGCCCGTCATCGACCGGTAGCGCCCGCCCGAGCGGATCCTCAGCCGCCCGCGGGCCGCGGGCCGCACAATGTCCTCATGCCGTCGGACGACCTCCTCCGCCCGATCGCCGTCGTGCGGGCCGGGGCGGGGCCGTGGGGGCTCCGGCTCGCCCTCGCCGCGATCGCGATGGTCGCCGCGGCGACCGGGCTCGTCGTCGGGGTCGCGCCCCCGGGCATCCTCACGGGTCTTCTCATCGCCGTCTCGCTCGGCGGGTTCCTCCTGCTCGCCGCGAGCGCCGCGCAGATCACCACCCGCTGGCGCACGAGCCTGCGCTCCGACGGCTGGTCGCTCGTCGTGCGCTCACCGTTCGCCGTCGCCGAGCACTCCTACGGGCACGAGCTCGCGATCGGCCGCTGGCTCGACGCTCGTCGGGGGCGCCCCGAGCTCTGGGTCATCGAGTCGGGTCGCATCGCAACTCCCATCGGAGACGCCCTCGACCCCCTGCGCGTGGAGGCCTTCGCTCTCGCGGTCGGCGTCCCCGTCGTCGACGTCGACGGCGACCCGCCGAGCGCGCGCGGTGCCTAGGCTGAGCGCATGAGCCCTCGCCCCCGCCCATCCCGCGTCGTCCGGTACCACGAGCGCGGCGGACCCGAGGTGATGGGCCTCGAGACGATCGAGGTGCCGCCGCCCGGCGCGGGCGAGGTGCGCGTGCGCTTCGCCGCGGGTGGGCTCAACCCCGTCGACGCGAAGATCCGGTCGGGCCGCTCGCGCATCGCGATCCCGCTCCCGGTCGACGTGGGCCGCGAGTTCGCGGGCGTCGTCGAGGAGGTCGGGGCGGGCGTGACCGGAATCGCACCGGGCGACCGCGTCTTCGGCTCGATCCCGCAGCGCGCGTTCGCCGACTGGGTGCTCGCCCCCGCCGGGGTCGTCGCGCGCGTGCCCGACGGCGTCGCGCTCGAGGTCGCCGCCGGGCTCGCGCTCGCCGGCCAGACGGCATGGGACGCCCTGGAGTCGCAGGGGCTCGTCGCGGGCGACACGATCGTCGTGAGCGCGGTCGCCGGCGGCGTCGGCGGAATCCTCGGCCAGCTCGCCGTGCATCGCGGCATCCGCGTCATCGGCACGGCCGGTGCCGGCAATCACGCGTGGCTGCGCGCCCGCGGCGTCGAGCCCGTGCTCTACGGCGAGGGCCTCCGCGAGCGGCTCGCCGCGGCCGCGCCCGGCGGCATCACGGCGGTGTTCGACCAGGCCGGCGCCGAGACCATCGAGGCGGCGCTCGCGCTCGGCGTGCCGCCCGAGCGCATCAACACGGTCGCGACCGATGCGAGTGCCTACGGGGTGCGGGGCGTGGGGCGCGGCGCCGTGCATCCGCCCACTCTGGATGCCCTCGCCGCGCTCGTCGCCGACGGCACCCTCGACGTGCCGATCGCCGCGACGTTCCCGCTGTCGGAGGTGCGGACGGCGTTCGCGTTCCTCGAGGCGGGGCACCTGCGCGGCAAGGTCGTCGTGACCGCCGACGCGCCTTCGCAGTAGCCGCGGCCCCGCGGTGGCGCGGTGCGACGCGCCCCGCGCGCCTCTTCACTAGGCCGCGACACGCCGGGCTGATAGCCTGGGCGAGGCGCGGTTCCGCGTCACCCAAATGAATACCGCACGGAGCAGGCCGGCTCGAAGCTGGTCACCGGTGGTGATCTCCCGTCTCGCAGCGCTCGCGCAGCGCCGGAACGGTGGATGTCTACTGTTGGCCAGAGCAGACCCGGCGGCATCACGCCGACGTCCCTTCCTGCCCGCTCCTGCTCCGCGCGTCGCGTCGCGCATCCACTTCGGGATGCCCGGTGCACAGACGTGTAAGGAGACAGACCTCAATGGAAGGTCCTGAAATCAAGTTCGCCGAGACCGTTCTCGACAACGGCAAGTACGGCACCCGCACCGTCCGGTTCGAGACCGGTCGTCTCGCGCAGCAGGCGCAGGGCGCCGTCGCCGCGTACCTCGACGAGGAGACCATGCTGCTGAGCGCGACGAGCGCCGGCAAGCACCCCCGCGAGGGCTTCGACTTCTTCCCCCTGACGGTCGACGTCGAGGAGCGCGCGTACGCCGCGGGCAAGATCCCCGGCTCGTTCTTCCGCCGCGAGGGCCGCCCCTCGACCGAGGCCATCCTCGTGTGCCGCCTCATCGACCGCCCCCTGCGCCCGACCTTCATCGAGGGTCTGCGCAACGAGGTCCAGATCGTCATCACCGTGCTGAGCATCGCGCCCGACGAGTTCTACGACGCCCTCGCGATCAACGCCGCGAGCGCCTCGACCCAGATCTCGGGTCTGCCCTTCAGCGGCCCGATCGCGTCGGTGCGCCTCGCGCTCATGCCCGACAACGCGGGCGGCGGCCAGTGGGTCGCCTTCCCGAAGCACAGCCAGCTCGCCGAGGCCGTCTTCGACATCATCGTCGCCGGCCGCGTCGTGACGAACGCCGATGGCAGCGAGGACGTCGCCATCACGATGGTCGAGGCCGAGGCGACCGAGGGCGCCTGGGGTCTCATCCAGGGCGGCGCCGTCAAGCCGAGCGAGGAGATCGTGGCCCAGGGCCTCGAGGCCTCGAAGCCGTTCATCATGCAGCTCGCGAAGGCCCAGCAGGAGCTCGCCGCGCAGTCGGCGAAGGAGATCCAGGACTACCCGGTCTTCCTCTCCTACAGCCCCGAGCTCTACAGCGCCGTCGACGAGATCGCCCACGAGGAGCTCGCGGGCGTCTACCAGATCGCCGACAAGGTCGAGCGTCAGACCGCTGACGACGCCCTCAAGGCGCGCGTCAAGGTCGCCATCGAGGGCCGCATCGCCGCGGGCGAGCTGCCCGAGGACTCGCTGAAGGACTTCGGCGCCGCCTACAAGTCGGTCTCGAAGAAGATCATGCGCACGCGCGTGCTCACCGAGGGCGTCCGCATCGACGGCCGCGGCCTCGCCGACATCCGCGCGCTCGACGCCGAGGTGCAGGTCATCCCGCGCGTCCACGGCTCGGCGATCTTCCAGCGCGGCGAGACGCAGATCCTCGGCGTGACGACGCTCAACATGCTCAAGATGGAGCAGCAGATCGACTCGCTGAACCCCGTCACGAGCAAGCGCTACCTGCACCACTACAACTTCCCGCCGTACTCGACCGGTGAGACCGGCCGCGTCGGCAGCCCCAAGCGTCGCGAGATCGGGCACGGCTTCCTCGCCGAGCGCGCCCTCGTGCCGGTGCTGCCGAGCCGCGAGGAGTTCCCCTACGCGATCCGTCAGGTCAGCGAGGCCATGAGCTCGAACGGCTCGACCTCGATGGGCTCGGTCTGCGCCTCGACCCTGTCGCTGCTCAACGCCGGTGTGCCGCTGCGTGCGCCGGTCGCGGGCATCGCGATGGGCCTCATCAGCGACGAGGTGGATGGTGAGACCCGCTACGCGGCCCTCACCGACATCCTCGGCGCGGAGGACGCCCTCGGCGACATGGACTTCAAGGTCGCCGGCACGAGCGAGTTCGTCACGGCCATCCAGCTCGACACCAAGCTCGACGGCATCCCGTCGTCGGTGCTGCAGCAGGCTCTCGGCCAGGCGAAGGACGCCCGCATGGCGATCCTCGCGGTCATGAACCAGGCGATCGACGCGCCCGACGAGATGGCCCCCACGGCTCCTCGCGTCATCAGCGTGCAGATCCCGGTCGACAAGATCGGCGAGCTGATCGGCCCGAAGGGCAAGACGATCAACGCGATCCAGGACGAGACCGGCGCCCAGATCTCGATCGAGGAGGACGGCACGGTCTACATCGGCGCCGTCGACGGCCCCTCGGCCGAGGCCGCCCGCGCCCGCGTCAATCAGATCGCCAACCCGATCAACCCCGAGGTCGGCGAGCAGTACCTGGGCACCGTCGTGAAGCTCGCGGCGTTCGGCGCGTTCGTGTCGCTCATGCCCGGCAAGGACGGCCTGCTGCACATCAGCGAGGTCCGCAAGCTCGCCGGTGGCAAGCGCGTCGAGAACGTCGAGGACGTGCTCAGCGTGGGTCAGAAGATCCTCGTCGAGATCACGAAGACCGACGACCGGGGCAAGCTGTCGCTCGCGCCCGTGCTCGCCGACGGCGAGGGCGCCGAGGCGCCCGCCGAGGGCGAGGACGGCTAGTCCGACCCGAGCACCGAACGACCGGATGCCCGCTCCCGACCCCGGGGGCGGGCATCCGTCGTTCGCGGCGAGCGCTACTCGGTGCGCGAGAGCCCCGAGAGCACGGCGCGGCCGATGAGGTGGTCGCGCAGGATGAAGCCGAGCAGCGCGGGCGTCGCGTCCTCGGGGACCTCGATCGACGGGACGTCGAGGGCGTTGACGATGAAGTAGTACCGGTGGTCGCCGTGGCCCGAGGGCGGCGCAGCGCCGAGGAAGCGCTTGAGACGCAGCTCGTTCGCGACCGTCACCGCGCCCTCGGGCAGGAGCCCGGCATCCGGGTCGCCCGCGTTCGCCGGGAGGGATGTGCACGAGGCGGGCAGGTTGTAGACCGCCCAGTGCCACCAGCCGCTGCCGGTCGGCGCGTCGGGGTCGTACATCATGACGACGTAGCTCTGCGTCCCCTCGGGGGCGCCGCTCCAGTGCAGGGCGGGGGAGCGGTCCTCGCCGCCGGCTCCCGCGATGCCGGAGCGCGCCCACTGGGGCAGCTCTTCGCCCTCGGCCAGGTCGGGGCTCGAGAGCGCGAAGGTCGGAACGTCGGGCAGTCGCCACAACGGGTCGTTGGTCACGGTAGGCCTCCTGAGGCGTCGATCCATCGTGCGGATGCTCCTACCGTGCCATGCCTCCCCGTACGACCCCTCGGATCTATGCAAATTCATGCAGTTTTTCCCCAGGTGATGCACAGCGCGCTCAAGCCGCACTGGGGGGTTATTCCGACACTCAACGATAGATTCGCGACCGTCAACCCAAGCCGGAGGGGCCCACGACCCGATGGAGTCACTACCGCCGTTCGCCCCCGAACGGCGCCTCACACGATTCGAAGGAGAACTGTGGACTTCCAGATTGTGCAGGCGTTCTTCATGCTCGGCTTCGTCGCGATGGCGGCGGGCACTCTGTGGTTCTTCATGGAGCGGAACGATCTCAAGCCGGAGCTGAGGTCCGTCGCGACGTACGCCGCGGTCATCACCTTCGTCGCGTCCGTCCTCTACTACGTCATGAAGGACATCGTCGCGTTCCCCGGCGGCGCCATCGACGCTGCGGCCGTCGAGGCGACCGCTCCGATCCGATACATCGACTGGCTCATCACGACCCCGCTGCTGCTCATCGAGTTCGGCATCATCGTCGCGCTCGCGGGTGCCGCGAAGAAGGGCCTCGTCACCCGCCTCGTGATCGCCGACATCATCATGATCGTCACCGGCTACCTCGGCGAGATCGGCGAGCCCGGCTCGGCCGGCAACGTCGTCTTCTTCGTGATCTCGGTGCTGGCGTGGCTCTACATCGTCTACGCGATCTTCCAGGTCAAGGTCGGCGGCGCGCCCGAGCACGTCAGGCGCGCGGTCTCGATCATGCGCCTGTTCGTGATCATCGGATGGTCGATCTACCCGCTCGGCACGGCCACGCAGGAGTTCCTCGAGCTCAGCGGAAGCGACCTCGCCGTCGCCGCGAGCGCCGCCGCGATCATCTACGTGATCGCCGACGTGCTCAACAAGGTCGGGTTCGGCATCGTCGCGGTCAACGCGGCGAAGAAGTCGTCGGGCATCGACGAGGTGCACCCCGCCTCGTAGCCCGAGAAGATCCCCGATGCGGTCGCGCCTGTGGGGGCGCGGCCGCATCGTGGCATCCGGACCGGAGCATCCGACCTTTCGTCATTCACGGTCGGATAACGATGGCGTGGCGGAGTCGAGAGGACGTCGATTCGAGCGCTACCGTGTGGCCACGTTCCGACCCCGCGGCGACCCGGCCGCAGCTCGAAAGGCCCCGACCGTGACCGACACGAGGGGCGGCGCCGACCTGATGGCGTCGCCGCCGATGACCTCCCCGTCATCGATGCCCAGCGCACCCGCCTCTCCGGCCGCGGCATCCTCGCCCTCGTCTCCCGCCGATTCCTCGGCCGACGTCCCGGTCCGGTGGCGGCGCATCGGCCCGAGCGCTCTCCGCGTCTTCCCCCTCGCTCTCAGCGGCACGACCTTCGGCTGGACCGCCGACGAGTCGACCACGACGGCGATCCTCGATCGCTTCCTCGAGCTCGGCGGTTCGTTCATCGACACCGCCGACTCCTACGCCGGCGGACGCAGCGAGATCATGATCGGCAACTGGATGCGCCGCCGCGATGCGCGCGACCGTCTGACGATCGCGACCAAGATCGGCAAGAGCGCCGACAGCCCCGGCCTGTCGGCGCGCGCGGTCGAGTCCGCCGTCACCGCGTCGCTGGATCGGCTCGGCGTCAGCAGCATCGACGTGCTGTATCTGCACATCGACGACGAGTCGGTGCCCTTCGAGGAGACCCTGGCCGCGGTGGACGAGCTCATCCGTGACGGTCGGGTGCGCGCCTTCGGCGGCTCGCACCACACTCCCGACCGGCTGCTCGAGGCGCGGATCGCGGCCGGCCAGCTCGGGGTCGCGCCCATGATCGCGCTGCAGAACCACTACAACCTGCTGCACCGCACCGAGTTCGAGGGCGGCCTCGCGCGGGTCGCCGCCCAGCTCGACCTCGGCGTCATGCCGCGCTTCGCGCTCGAGGGCGGCTTCCTGACCGGGAAGTACCGCGGGCGCGCCGATCTCGAGCGGCACCGGCGCGGGTCGGCGGCGGCGAGGCACCTCACGCGCCGCGGGATCCGCATCCTCCACGCCCTGGATCGCGTCGCGGCCGACGTCGGAGCGCCCGTCGCGACCGTGTCGCTCGCCTGGCTGCTCAGTCGTCCGCGCGTCGTCGCCCCGGTCGTGTCGGTGAGCGGGGCGGAGCAGCTCGACGCGGTGATGGCCGCGCCGTCGCTCGTGCTCGGCCGGCACCATCTGACGGAGCTCGACCGCGCGAGCTCCTAGCCGCACGGTGTCCCGCTCGGCGGCCGCGACTGCCGGTGCGGAGGAGGCGGTCAGCGCGCGGTCTCGCCGATGACGCGGTCGAACACGCGGCGCAGGGCCGAGCTCGCGGCGATCACGTCGCCCACGTGGCTCCAGGCCATCGCGCCGTCGTAGGCGAGCATGAGCTCGTCGGCGGCCTCGCCCGGCAGCGGGTGGTCCATCCTCGAGAGCGTCGATTCGAAGATCTCGTGCAGCGACTCGTGGAACTCGGTGACGACGACGCGCACCGGGTGCGTCGGGTCGGGGAACTCCGCTGCGGCCTTCTGGAAGGGGCACCCGCGGTAGCCGGGGGCGTTCACCTGCGCGACCACGGCATCCGCCACCAGCCGGAGCCCGACGCGCGGGTCGGCGTGGGCGGCGACGAGGCCCTCGAACGACTCGATCGAAGCGTCGCGCCGCGTTGAGATGTACTCGAGCACGAGGCGGTCCTTCGAGCCGAAGTGCTTGTAGAACGTCGCCTTGGTGACCTTCGACTCCGAGATCAGCAGGTCGACGCCGACCTGGCGGATGCCGTCGTCGTAGAACCGGCGCATGGCGGTCTCGAGGATCCGGGCCTTCGCAGGGGCGACACGCCGTGCGGCCTCGAGGGGGGCGCTGACCGTCACGGTGTGTCTCCTCACTGCAGCGCTGCCGATGTCGTCGATCGGGGGTCGGGACGACAGGGGCGCTGCATCTGCTTCGCGAGGAGTGGGTAGCTCCTCCGACCGCTCCGGAGAACCGGCTCGATGCGATCACTGTAGCAGGGGACAGACCGGGTTGTCTGTCCGCATTTGAATTCCTTTCGTTCCCCAATCCGGGGGGTCGGCCGTTCACCGACCCGCACGAGCGCGATGACATAGGGTCGAGGGCGACGAAGGAGTGCGATCGTGTCCCGGTACGTGTACCTCGTGCGCCACGGCGAGCAGCAGGACGCCGAGCACGGGCTCCCCGACGGCCCGCTCAGCGGGCGCGGTCAGCGGCAGGCGACGGCGATCGCGGAGCGACTCAGCGGCGTGCCGTTCGCGAGCGTGCACACCTCGCCGCTCCAGCGGGCGGTCGAGACGGCGCGCACGATGACCGCGCGCATGCCCTCGATCGAACCCGTGCCGACCGCGCTGCTCATGGACTGCATCCCCTCAGGGCCCTCGCCCGACATGCCGCACGCCTTCGAGTCGTTCTTCGGGGGCGTGACCGAGGCCGAGATCGCGGCCGGTGAGGCGCAGATGGCCGACGCGACCGCCGAGTGGCTCTCGCCCTCGCGGGACGATCGCCACGACCTGCTCATCACCCACAACTTCGTCATCGCCTGGTTCGTGCGCGAGGTCTTCGACGCACCCGCCTGGCGATGGATGGGCGTCAACCAGGCCAACTGCGGCCTCACGATCATCCGCGTGCGCTCGGCGAAGCCGCCCGTGCTCGTCGCGCACAACGACCTGGGGCACCTGCCCGTGGAGCTGCGCACCGGACTCCCGGTCGACCAGCCCTTCTGAGCGGCCGCGAACGTCCGAGAGCGCTCAGGCGTTCTGGCCCGCGAGGCGCTCCAGACGCAGCTGGGTGAACCGCATGCTCGACGACTCGGTGCCGAGCACCGCGCGCATGACCGCGAGCATCAGGCGCGTGGCCGTGATCGCCGGCCACCACGGGCGACGCAGGCCGAGCATCCGCCGATAGCGATCGGGGAGGGAGGCGACCGCGCCGGCGAAGAGGATGCGGTACGCGGGCCCCACCGCACGACCGAGCTGCGGCGACCGGAGCCAGCGCACGGCGTCGTCGACGCGCTCGTCGCGCCGCAGGACGGGGATGTAGGAGGCGATCGCGGCGTCGAGCTCGGCACGCGAGCGCGGCGGGTCGACCATCCCCATGAGCTCGCCCGCGATCGCCCACTCGCGCACGTACTGGTCGGAACCGCCGGGGATCGGTCCTCCCCAGGTCTCGTGCGAGCCGATGAAGGCGTCCGCGAAGACGCAGTGCACCCAGCCGATGAGGTCGGCGTCGTCGGCGCGGTAGGCGCGCGGGGCGCCGTCCGGGCCCGCGTACTCGCCGCGCACGCGCTCGTGGAGGCGCGACACCCATGCGCAGCCGGCCTCGGCCCGGGTGCGGTCGGCGAAGGTCGTCGTGAGCACCCAGCGCACCGTGCCGGCGAGGCGGCCGAGCGGGTCCTGCTGGTAGCGGCTGTGGTCGTGGACTCCGGCCATCGCGCCCGGGTGGAGGGTCTGCATGAGGAGGGCGCGGATCCCCGCCACGATGGTCGGGGTTCCGTTGTGCACGACCCACACCGCGGAGCCCGGCCCGAAGAAGCCCTCGTCGTCGCCGCTCTCGAGGGCGCTCACCCAGGCGGGGACGCCGTCGGGATCGCCCGAGAAGATGGTGAGGATGCGCGCCCTCGCACGACGGAGGACGGCGGGTCGCGGCATGAACGAGACTGTCGCACATCGCTCTGAGGGGCGATCGGGAGTCGGCTGGGAGCGCTTGCCAAAAATACCCCCGGGGGTATACTCTCGCACCATGACCCAGCCCCGAACCTATGTGATCGTCGGCGGAGTGGCGGGCGGCATGTCCGCCGCCACGCGCCTGCGCCGTCTGGACGAGACCGCCCGCATCATCGTCCTCGAGCGCGGCGAGCACGTCAGCTTCGCCAACTGCGGCCTGCCGTACCACGTGGGCGGCGTCATCGAGGATCGCTCCTCGCTCGTCCTGCAGACCCCCGCCGCCCTCGGAGCCCGGTTCGGGCTCGACGTGCGCGTGCGCACCGAGGCCGTCGCGATCGACCGCGAGGCCCGCACGGTGACCGCCCGATCGGTCGAGACCGGCGCGGAGGAGCGCATCGGCTACGACGCCCTCGTGCTGAGCACCGGCGCGAGCCCCGTGCGCATACCCATCCCGGGCGTCGAGCGCGGTCTCGCGCTGCGCGACCTCGCCGACATGGACGCGATCATCGAGCGCGCCCGCGACGCGCGCCGCGTCGTCGTCGCCGGCGGCGGCTTCATCGGTCTCGAGCTCGCCGAGAACCTCCGCCACCGCGGCCTCGAGGTCACGGTCGTCGAGATGCTGCCGCAGCTGCTGCGCCCCTTCGACGTCGAGATGGCCCACCTGGTCGCTGAGCGGATGCGCGCCCACGGCGTCGACGTCCGTCTCGGAACCGCCCTGTCGGCCATCGAGCCCGACCTCGTGGTGCTCGACGGCGGCGCCGCGACCCTCGACGCCGACCTCGTCATCCTCTCCGTCGGCGTCCGCCCCGACACGGCGCTCGCCCGCGCGGCGGGGCTCGCGCTCGACGAGCGCGGCTACCTCGTCGTCGACGCGCAGCAGCGCACCTCAGACCCCTCCATCTGGGCCGTCGGCGACGCCGCGCTCAAGCAGCGCGCCGAGGGCGGCTCGGCTCCCGTCTGGCTCGCCGGGCTCGCGAACCGTCACGGCCGTCTCGCCGCCGACGCGATCGCCGGGCGCTCGCACGACGCGGTCCCCGCGTTCGGCACCGCCGTCATCGGCGTATTCGGCCTCACGGCCGCCGTCGTCGGCCGCACCGAGCGCGAGCTGCGCGAGGAGGGGCGGCGCATCCGCGTGATCCACACCCACCCGAGCGATCACGCCGGCTACTACCCGGGCGCGACCACGCTCTCGCTCAAGCTCATCGTCGACGCCGAGACCGACCGCATCCTCGGGGCGCAGGCGATCGGCGAGAACGGGGCGGACAAGCGCATCGACGTCATCGCCACGGCGATGGCGGGCGGCCTCACCGGTCGGCAGCTGGCCGACCTCGAGCTGGCCTACGCGCCGCAGTTCGCCTCGGCAAAGGACCCGATCAACATGCTCGGCTACGTCGACGACAACCTCATCGACGGGGAGGACAGCGTGCAGTGGCACGAGCTCGCCGACCGGCTCACCGAGGGCTGGCGTCTGATCGACGTGCGCACCACCGGCGAGAACGCGGCGGGCGCCATCCCCGGCGCCGAGCTCATGCCCCTCGATGAGCTGCGCGAGCACGCCGAGTCGCTGCGCGGCGAGCGCGTCATCGTGCACTGCAAGGTCGGGCAGCGCGGCCACACCGCGGCATCGCTCCTGCGGCAGTACGGTGTGACCGCGGCGAACCTCGACGGCGGCTACACGACGTGGCTCGCCGGCACGGCGGCGACCGCCGCCCCGACCCTGACTGGAGCATCCCGTGGCTGACGAGATCACCGTCGACGAGCTCGCGCAGCACCACGCGCAGGGCCCGATCGCCCTCATCGACGTGCGCGAGCCCGACGAGTACGCGGCGGCGCACGTGCCGGGAGCGCGGCTCGTCCCGCTCGGCACGGTGCCCGACGCGGTCGAGACGATGCCGCTCGACGAGCGCATCTACGTCATCTGCCACTCCGGCGCGCGCAGCCAGCGCGCCGCCGACTACCTGCTCGCGCGCGGCTTCGACGCCGTGTCCGTCGCGGGCGGGACCTCCGCGTGGGTGCAGCGCGGGCTCGACTACGAGACGGGGGCGCGACCGTGACGACCATCCCGGCGGCCGAGGCCAAGAAGATCTCCAATCGCCTGCGCCGCGCGCAGGGGCAGCTGACCGCGGTGCTCGCGATGATCGAGGAGGGGCGTGACTGCCGCGAGATCGTGACGCAGCTGTCCGCGGCCTCGAGCGCGATCGACCGCGCCGGCTTCGCCCTCATCGCCTCGGCGATGAAGGAGTGCCTGCGCGACGACACCGGCGCCGACAACGACGTCGAGGTCGCCGACCTCGAGAAGCTCTTCCTCAGCCTCGCCTGACGACCCGGTCGTTCGCGCGCACCCGCTCGACGTCAGTCGGCGGGCGCGAGCGGCTTGCCGAGCCAGAGGGTCGCGTTCGGGTTGTCGTTGAACGGCTCCACCGGCGCGAACCCGAGGCTCGCGTAGAGCGCGCCCGCCGCCGTCTGAGCGTCGTGCGTGTCGAGCACGAGCTCGCGCGCGCCGCTCTCGCGAGCCCGGCGCTCGAGCTCGAGCATGAGCGAGCGCCCCGCGCCGATCCGCCGCGCGTGGGGCTGCACCCACACGTGCTTCACCTCGCGGCGCGACCCGAGGGGACCATCGGGGATCGTCCTGATGCCTCCGCAGCCCACATCGGCCGGCTCGCCCGCGAGATTCTCGCCCTCCAGGAGCAGGAACACCCCGCCCGGGGGCGCGAACTGCGCGGCGTCCACGGTCGGGCGCCGGTACGCGCGACCGGAGGGGAACCCCTCGGCGCGCGCGGCGAAGTACTGGTCGAGCAGCGCCGCCGCGGTCGGGTCGGTCGGCATCGCCTCGCGGAAGGTCACCATCCCTGAAGCCTACGAGCGCACGGCGGCGGACGCTCGGCATCCCGACAGTAGGCTGATCCCATGGTCATCCGGGTCGCCGTCGTGGGCGCGAGCGGGCGTCTGGGCTCCGTCGCGTGCCGCGTCATCGAGCAGCAGCCAGATCTCGAGCTCGTCGCGCGCCTCACCTCGCGCAGCTCCCTCGACGACATGCTCGGCGCTGACGTCGTGCTCGACGTCACCCACCCCGGCGTCTCGCCGACGGTCGTCGATCACGCGGTGCGCGCCGGCCTCGCGGTCGTCGTCGGAACGAGCGGCTGGAGCGAGGACCGCGTGCGGACGCTGCGCACCCTCCTCGCGGGCCGAGAGGATGCCGCGGTCGTCATCATCCCGAACTTCTCGGTCGGGTCGGTGCTCGCGACGCACTTCGCGACCATCGCCGCGCAGTTCTACGAGTCGGTCGAGATCGTCGAGGCGCACCACGCCGCCAAGGTCGACTCGCCGAGCGGCACGGCCGTGCGCACCGCGGAGCTCATCGGCCACGCGCGCGCCGAGCTCGGGCCCGTGGTCGCGCCGCACGTCGACCAGCGCGCGAGGGGTCAGCAGGTCGCGAGCGTGCCCATCCACTCGCTGCGACTGCAGGGCGTCGTCGCGAAGCAGGACGTCCACTTCGGCGGAACCGGCGAGGTGCTCACGCTCACCCACGAGACGCTGTCGCCCGCCGCGTACGAGCAGGGCATCGCGCTGTCGATCCGCGCCGCGGCGCACGTCCGCGGCCTCGTCGTCGGGCTCGACCGCCTCATCGGGCTCGGTGCTCCCGGTTCTCCGGGTGCGCCGGCGGATCCCTCCGCGCCGTCCGCGGCGACGGACGCTCCCGCGTGAGGAATCGCACGCGCTGGAGTGCGCTCGCGATGGGCGCACTCCTCCTCCTGTACCTGACGTTCACGGTCTTCTACGCCGTGCAGCTCATCACGGCTCCGCAGCCTCTCGCGCAGGTGATCGGCTGGGCGCTCCTCGCTCTGCCGCTGCTGGGAGCCGTGTTCGCCGTCGCCGAGTTCGTGTTCGGCTTCCGCACCGAGCGGCTGGGCCGTCGGCTCGAGGCCGATGGAGGGCTGCCGGCCGACGAGCTCCCGACGCGCGTGAGCGGTCGGGTCGAGCGCGCGGCGGCCGACGAGGTCTTCGCGCGCTACGCCGCCGAGGCCGAGGCGAACCCCGGCTCGTGGGCGCATTGGTTCCGCCTGTCGCTCGCGTACGACGGCGCGCGCGACCGTCGGCGCGCCCGGTGGGCGATGCGCGAGGCGATCCGGCTCGCGCGCGCGGACGGGATCCTCTAGGCCGCGGCGTCGGACGACGCGGCGGGGGAGCGCCCGCCCGTGACCGATGCGCGCGCCTCCGGATGCACGAGCTCCGCGATCGCCTGCTCGATCGTCTCGTGCCGGAACCGGAACCCGTCGGCGATCAGCTTGGCCGGCACCATCTTCTGGCTCGCGAGCAGCAGCTCGCGCCCCGCCTCGCCCATCCCGAGCGCGATGACCCTCTCCGGCAGCACGAGCGCGTGCGGGCGGTTCATCGCCGCCGCGAGCGCGCGCGTCACGCGGTCGCTCGTCGCGGGCGTCGGGCCGGCGAGGTTGACCGGTCCGCGGACGCCCGAGGTGAGCAGGTGCACGATCGCGTCCGCCTCGTCGTGCAGGCTGATCCACGGCCAGTGCTGGCCGCCGGAGGCGACGCGCGCGGCGAGTCCGAAGCGGGTCAGCAGGCGCAGCGGCGTCATCGCGCCGCCGGGGCCGATCACGAGGCCCGTGCGCGCCAGGACGACGCGCGTGCCCTCCGGCGCGAGCTGCGCGGCCTGCTCCCAGGCCTCGACGACGTCGGCGAGGAACCCTTCGCCCTTGCTCGACTCCTCCGTGAGCCGCACCGCGGGGCGGTCCCCGTAGTAGCCGACCGCGGATCCGCTGATGAACGTCGCGGGCGGCCGCTCGGCCATGCCCATCGCCTCGGCGAGGGCGCGCGTCGCGCCGATGCGCGAGTCGAGGATCTGCCTCTTCCAGCCCGGCGTCCACGGGATGCGGCTGATCGAGGCGCCCGACAGATTGACGACCGCATCCACCTCATCGAGGATGCGCGCGTCGAGAACGCGCGATTCCGGCGACCAGGCGAACTCGGTCTCCGATCGCGGCGGACGCCTCACGAGGGTGCGCACCGCGTGCCCCTGCGCGCGCAGCTGACGCTGCAGCTCCGAGCCGATCATGCCGGAGGCGCCGGCGATGAGCACCGTGAGCGGCCGGCCCGCTCCGTCGGAGCTCGCGCCGCGGCCGGTTCGGGGTGCGGCCGCCACTACGCGAGCGAGGCTTCGAGCGTGATCCGCACGCCCGCGAGAGCGGCCGACACGGGGCAGTTCTTCTTCGCGTCCTCCGCGAAGGTCGCGAAGTCGTCGGCCGAGATGCCGGGGATCTTCGCGCTCACGAGCAGGTGGCTGCCCGTGATGCCCTCGCCGGGCACGAAAGTGACGGCGGCGGTGACCTGCAGGCTCTCCGGGGCGTGCCCGGCACCGGTCAGCGCGTGCGAGAGCGCCATCGAGTAGCAGGCCGAGTGCGCGGCGCCCAGGAGCTCCTCCGGGTTCGTCTTGCCGGGGACGCCCTCGCTGCGGGCCGCCCACGTGACGGGGAACTCGGCCGCATCCGACGAGTCGAGGGATGTCGTGCCGTGCCCCTCGGTGAGGGATCCGAACCAGAGGGTGGTGGCTTCGCTCGTGACGGCCATGGGGGTCTCCTTCGTCCTGACGGGAGCTTCAGCCTACGGAAGCGATCCGACCCGCGCGAGAGGCCTCCGCTCAGGCGCGTCGGCTAGAGGAGCCGGCTACGCGCGTCGCGGCCGGATCGCGCCGGCGCGCACGAGCAGCACGTACAGCTGGCACCCGAGGCAGTAGTCGAAGACGGCGTTGAGGAAGGCCGCGATGAACGCCATCGAGGCGGCGACGACGAAGGCGCCAGGGACGCCGAGCAGGTGCAGCACGAGACCCGCTCCCGTGATGAGGAAGCCGACGAGCTGCGCGAAGGTCGGCGCCGCCGGGTCCTCGCGGTGGGTCGGGGGAGCCAGGCGCGGAGCGACGAGCGTCGCGTACAGCCGACCCCACGGGTGGCGGCGGATGCCCGCGAACGCCCCCCAGGCGAAGATCGCGACGAGAGCGGCGAGAACCGCGGTCGCGGCGACGGCCGAGCCGCTGAGCGCGAGCCCCACGACCACGAGCAGCAGCACGGCGGTGATCGCGGCGCCGAACCGGGGCCCGCGCGGGTCGATGCCGGGCTGCGTGCCGGGCTCCGATGACGTGCCGGGGGCGCTCACGCGGCGGCTCCGATGCTCTCGCGCACCGACTGCACGGCCGCGCGCACTTCGGCGGGCTTCGCCGCGCCGACGATGCGGCCGCGGACGACGCCGTGAGCATCGACGAGCAGGGTCGTCGGGGTGCTGAGGACGTTGTGCGCCGACGCGAGGTCGGGGTGCTCGGTGACGTCGAGCTCGCGACGCGCGAGGCCGCGCTCGCCCGCGACGAGCTCCTCGCTCACGCGTCGCATGACCGCGCAGGCCGAGCAGACGGGGCTCGAGAGCTGGAGCAGGGTCACGTCGGCGCCCGCGACCGCGAGACGGGCATCCGCCGCCTGCGATGCATCGGAGACCACGACGCGACCCGACCGGGCGCGGATGACGAGGCCGATCGCCGTCGCGCCGATGACGAGCGCGGCGATCGCGAGGAGCGCGGGGGAGTCCATGAGATGAGGGAACCACGCACGGGGCTTCATCTATTCCCCGACCGGCCCGCATGTGACGTTCCATGACGCGCGAGCGCACCGGCGGTCGGATGCCCGCGGCCGCCGGTAGGGTTTCGAACGTGTCCGACGCAGCCGAGATCACCTTCCGCTCCGATGTGACCGTCGAGCTCGTGCGCGCGAGCGCCGCCGACTCCGACGTGCTCTTCGCCGCCCGCGTCTCGACGCAGGGGGAGCAGACGCTCGAGAGCGCGTCCTCCGGGCAGGACGCGACGGTGCGCGACCGCGGCCTCATCAACTACCTCATGCGCGACCGGCACGGCTCGCCGTTCGAGCACAACTCGATGACCTTCTACGTGCAGGCGCCGATCTTCGTGTTCCGCGAGTTCATGCGGCACCGCATCGCCTCCTACAACGAGGAGTCGGGCCGCTACCGCGAGCTGCGTCCCGTCTTCTACGTGCCCGGCGCCGACCGGAACCTCATCCAGGTCGGCAAGCCCGGCGCCTACGACTTCCTCCCCGGGACCCCCGAGCAGCACGCGATGGTCGATGCGGAGGTGCGCGGCGTCTGCGAGGCGGCCTACGCCTCCTATCAGCGGATGCTCGACGCGGGCATCGCGCGCGAGGTGGCCCGAACGGTCCTCCCGGTGACGATCTACAGCTCGATGTACGTCACGATGAACGCCCGCTCGCTCATGAACTTCCTGTCGCTGCGCACGAAGCGCGAGGGCACGCACTTCCCCTCCTTCCCGCAGCGCGAGATCGAGATGGTCGCCGAGCTCATGGAGCAGCGCTTCGCCGAGCTCATGCCGCTCACCTACGAGTCGTTCAACGCGAACGGCCGCGTCGCCCCGTAGTCGGCACCGCGCGGCCCGCGCCAACCGCGCGGCACGCGCCAACCGCGCCGCCCGCGCCAACCGCGCCGCGCGAGCCCGCGCACCTGAGTCCCTCTCTCCGTGCCCGACCGCGGTGCGCCCGACCGCGCTTCGCGAAGTGTTCACGACTGCAGGACCGACAGGACGGTGCGCTGTCCCGCGCGTCGAGCGGTGTCGACGGCGTGTCGATGCTCGCTGTCGGTCCGACGGACAGCACTCGTCCTCAGACGGCTCGACCGCATCCAGGCTCACCGATCCCGGTAGAGCCCGTTCGCTGCGGCGCCTCTCGCCGCAGACTCGCCGAATGACCTCACTCTCGTCGTCGATCCGCGCCGCGGGAGGCATCGCGACCCTCCGGGAACTGAACGCGTCACCAGCGCAGCAGCGGCAGCTCGCCCGCTCGGTCGATCGCGGTGAGCTGCTCCGACCCCGAAAGGGCGTCTATGCGATACCGGATGTCCACCCCGACCTTCTGCGGGCAGCCCGTGTCGGCGGCCGACTGACGTCAGTCTCCGCTCTCCCGCATCACAGGCTGTGGACCCCGCCCTGCGCGAGACGCGCACCCCTGCATGTCGACGTTCACATCGCGACGACTCCGCGAAGGCAGCCCTGGAATCCGCGGATCCACTGGAGTCGCGAGCGGGTCCATCCGCAGTTCGGTCTCGCTCCGCTGGAGCAGGTGCTGCGGCTCGCCGCCGCGGACCTTCCGCTGCCGTTCGCGGTGGCCGTGCTGGATTCCGCGATGCGCGTCTCGCCGCTCACGCCGGTGGAGCTGCTCATGGCGGCGCAGTCCTGGCGCGGGCCGGCTCGCGAGGCGGCGGAGCTCTCCGATGAGCGATCCGACTCCGGAACGGAGAGCGTGCTGCGAGTCCTCCTCCATCAGGCGGGCATCCCCGCGACACCGCAGGTCCCGCTGCCGACGGGCGACCTGGATCGCGCTGACCTCCTCGTGGGCGATCGGCTGATCATCGAGTGCGACAGCGAGGCGCATCACGCGGAGGCTGCACATCGCCGAGCTGACCTAAGACGGGATGAGCTTCTCGTCGCTCTCGGATTCCTCGTGCTCCGACTCGACTACCGCCAGGTGTTCGACGATCCGGCTGGTGCGGTCGCGGTCGTGGAGGCCATCGTCGCGCGCGGAGAGCATCTGTCTGCGAGGCCGACTCTCTGTGGGTGACACCGGCGTGAGGAGCTGGATCATCGGCGTGTCGATTCCGACTGTCGGTTCTGCAGACACCTGACCGGCGTGGCGGCGCCCAGCGACTGGCGTGGCGGCGCCGAGCGACCGGCGCGGCGGCGGCGGGCCCGAGCCGATACCCTGGGAACCGTGAGCGAGCAGAACCCCTTCGGCCAGGTCCTGGTCGCCCTGGTGACCCCGATGACCGCCGACGGCGAGGTCGACTGGCCCGGGGTCGAGAAGCACATCGAGCACCTCATCACCCACGGCGCCGACGGCATCGTCGTCACCGGCACGACGGGCGAGACGAGCACCCTCACCGACGCCGAGAAGCTCAAGCTCGTCACGGTGGGCAAGGCGGTCAGCTCCGGCCGCGCGACGATCATCACGGGCGGCGGCTCGAACGAGACGGCGCACGCGATCGAGCTCTACAAGGCGAGCGAGAAGGCCGGCGCCGACGGCGTCATGATCGTCACGCCCTACTACAACAAGCCCACCCAGGCCGGTGTGCTCACGCACTTCCGCATGATCGCGGACGCGACCGATCTGCCGGTCATCCTCTACGACATCCCGGGACGTGCGGGCATCGAGATCAAGTACGAGACGATCCTCCGCGCCGCGAAGCACCCGAACATCCTCGCCGTGAAGGACGCCAAGGGCGACCTGAGCGAGGTCAGCCGCGTCATGAACCAGACCGACCTCATGTACTTCGCCGGCGACGACGCGAACGTCCTGCCGACGCTCGCGATCGGCGGAACGGGCCTGATCGGCGTCACCGCGAACGTCGCACCCGCGAGCTACCGCGCGATCGTCGACGCCGTCAACGCGAACGATCTCGCGTCGGCGACCGCCGAGCACCAGCGCCTCGAGCCGCTCGTGCGGGCGCTCATGACGCACGTCCCCGGCACGGTCGCGACGAAGTACGTGCTCCACGGGCTCGGCCGCATCGGGTCGCCCCGCGTGCGTCTGCCCCTCGTCGGCCCCGAGGACCACGAGGCGGCGATCATCGAGGACGAGATGGCGCTCGTGCACGACATCGACGGCGTCGACCTGCGAACGTTCCGGCCCGATCGCAACGCCGCGGCCGGCGGTGCCCTGCCCAAGGTGGCCGGCACCACCCGATAACAGCCTCACCAGGGGGCACGAGGCCCCGCCATGATCAGGCCCGCCAGGGCCGAGCGAGACAGATACGAGGTTCCACCCGTGCCCCATGCCATCGAAGAGGCCCCCGCCCTCGAACCCGGAACCCTCCGCGTCACGCCGCTCGGCGGCCTCGGCGAGGTCGGCCGCAACATGGCCGTCTTCGAGATCGACGGCAAGCTGCTCATCGTCGACTGCGGCGTCCTCTTCCCCGAGGAGCATCAGCCCGGCGTCGACCTGATCCTCCCCGACTTCTCGCCCATCCGCGACCGTCTCGACGACGTCCTCGGCGTCGTCCTGACGCACGGCCACGAGGACCACATCGGAGCCGTCCCGTACCTGCTGCGACTCCGCAACGACATCCCCCTCATCGGCTCGACGCTCACGCTCGCCCTCATCGAGGCGAAGCTCAAGGAGCACCGCCTCCAGCCGTACACGCTCACCGTCACGGAGGGCCAGCAGGAGAAGCTCGGCCCCTTCGAGCTCGAGTTCGTCGCCGTCAACCACTCCATCCCCGACGCTCTCGCCGTCGCCATCCGCACGGTCGCGGGCACCGTGCTGCACACGGGCGACTTCAAGATGGACCAGCTGCCGATGGATGGCCGCATCACCGACCTGCGGGCGTTCGCGCGCCTCGGCGAGGCAGGTGTCGACCTGTTCATGACCGACTCCACGAATGCGGATGTCCCCGGCTTCACCCCGAGGGAGCGCGACATCGGCGCGGTGCTCGAGACGGTCATCGCGAAGGCTCCCCGCCGGGTCATCGTCGCGAGCTTCTCGAGCCACGTGCACCGCGTCCAGCAGGTGCTCGACGCCGCGGCCGCGAACGGCCGCAAGGTGGCGCTCATGGGCCGGAGCATGGTCCGCAATATGGGCATCGCGGCCGAGCTCGGCTATCTGAAGGTGCCGGAGGGCATCCTCATCGACTACAAGAAGGCCGCCAACCTGCCCGACGACCAGATCGTCTACATGTCGACGGGGTCGCAGGGCGAGCCCATGGCGGTGCTCGCGCGCATGGCGAACCTCGACCACCAGGTCGAGGTCGGCAAGGGCGACACGGTCATCCTCGCCTCGAGCCTGATCCCGGGCAACGAGAACGCGGTCTACCGCGTCATCAACGGGCTCATCGCGCTCGGCGCGACGGTCGTGCACAAGGGCAACGCGAAGGTGCACGTGTCGGGGCACGCCGCCGCCGGCGAGCTGCTCTACTGCTACAACATCGTCCGGCCTCGCAACGTCATGCCCGTGCACGGCGAGGCCCGCCACCTCGTCGCCAATCAGCAGCTCGCGATCGACACCGGAGTCCCGGAGGAGCGCACGATCCTGGCGGAGAACGGCACGATCGTCGACCTGCGCGACGGCGTAGCCCGCATCGTCGGTCAGCTCGATCTCGGCGAGGTGTACGTCGACGGCTCGACGGTCGGCCAGATCACCGACGCCGACCTGAAGGACCGCCGGATCCTCGCCGAGGAGGGCTTCATCTCCATCTTCGTGGCGGTGGATGCTCAGACCGGTCGTGTCGTCGTCGGCCCCGAGCTGCACGCTCGCGGGTTCGCCCCCGACGACAGCGTGTTCGACGCCGTCATCCCGCAGATCGAGAAGGCGCTCACGGAGGCGGCCGAGAACGGCACGCGCGACAGTCACGCCTTCAGCCAGGTCGTGCGCCGCGTCGTGGGCCGCTGGGTCAACACGCAGCACCGTCGTCGGCCGATGATCGTGCCGGTCGTCATCGTCGCCTGATCGATACCGGTTCGGGACCGACGACCCCTTATCGCGGCGAGGGGGCGGGAGTACGGTCTCCGCATGATCCGTCCTCAGTTCCGACGTCGGGCGATGGGCGGGGCGCTCGCAGGGGCGCTCCTCCTCGCCCTCGTGGGGTGCGGCCCGACCGCTGAGCCGGTCGCCTCGCCGAGCGCGAGCGTCGACGTCTCGCCGAGCGCCGAGCCCTCGGAGTCCCCGACTCCGACCCCGGACCCGACGCGACCGGCGCTCGCCGAGCTCGCCCTGAGCGCGGAGGGTCTCGGGCCACTAGCCCTGGGCGACCCGCCGGACGAGGACCCCGCCACGCGCATGGTGTCGTTCGAGCCGGATGCCTGCGTGAGCACCGAGGCCGAGATCGCCCCGGGAGGCCCCGGCGCCGACCTGTGGCGCACTGACCCGGCGTACGCGACGACGACCCCCGCGTACGGCCCAGGGACAGCGTTCGGCGTCGGCGTCGACCGCGACACCGGCATCGTCGATCGCATCGATCTGTACTCGGCCGACATCCCGACCGACGGGGGAGTCCGCATCGGCGACGCGGGGGCGAGCGTCGCCGCGGCGCACCCCGACGCGACTGTCGTCCCCGAGTACTTCACCGACATCCACGTGGTGACCGGCGCGATCGGCACCCTTCAGATCGAGGTCGCGAAGAACCCTCCCGACATGGAGGGCGACTACTGGGAGGGGCGCGCCGGGACCGTCGTCTACATCCACGCGGTGACGACCGACCTCGGCGTGTTCTCGGTGGCGGCGAGCGGCAACCTCGTCGGCGTCTGCGGCGCCTGAGCCGTGCCTCCCGCCCGCGCGAGCGTGTCGGGCCGGTCGGCGTCGGAGGTCGCGGGTACCGTGACTCCATGGCTTCGTCCAGTCGCACATCGTCGCGCCCGCGCACCTCGACGCCGCGCGGTTCTGCGGCGGCGAAGAAGCCGAGCGCCCGCACGCAGGCCACGAAGAGGCTGCCCGCTCCGCCGACCGAGCAGCCGGGCATCCTCTCGAGCGCCTGGATGGGTCTCGCGCACCTGACCGGCGGCGCCTTTCGAGCGCTCGGGAAGGAGACCCTCGCGAAGGAGGAGCGCCGCGACGGCGTGCCCTTCCTCATCGTCTTGCTCGCGGTCGTCGGAGCGATCGTCGAGTGGTTCACGCCCGCCGATCCGGTCGCGCTCGCGCTCGACGCGTACACGTTCGGCGGGCTCGTCGGCCGCGTGGCCTACGCGCTCCCGGTGATCATGGTCCTGTTCGCGGCGTGGCTCTTCCGGCACCCGGCGAGCGTCCACGACAACACGCGCATCGGCATCGGGCTGGGCCTCCTGATCGCGAGCGTGAGCGGTCTCTGCCACATCGCCCTCGGCGCCCCTCAGCCCACGGAGGGCGCGCTCGTCCTCGCCCAGGCCGGCGGCGTCATCGGCTGGCTCCTCGGCGGGGCTCTGCTGCTCGCGACCGTCTGGGTGGCGATCCCCGCGCTCGTCGTGATCGCGTTCCTGTCGGTGCTGATCATGACGAAGACGCCGCCGAACCGCATCCGCGAGCGCCTCGGCGAGCTGTACGCCTACCTGTTCGGGGCCGAGCTGCCCGAGCGCGGCCGCGACAAGAGGCCCAGCGCCGACGACGCGATCGCCCCCGAGTTCGGCAGTTTCAGCGACCTCGGCCTCGACATGGAGGACACCTCCTCGATGCCGTGGTGGCGCAAAGGCCGCCCGCGGGCCGAGGTGCCCGCCTTCGACACGCCCGTCGAGCGCGACCAGCCCACCGATGTGATCGGGGCGGATGCCGTGGCCAGGGCCACGGGGGGCCTCGCGGCCGTTCTCGACCAGGCCGAGCAGGCCATCCAGCGCGCGACGGGCGAGCAGCCGGCGCGCCCCTCCGGCGTCCGCGAGGACGCGGAGCCCGCGATCCTCCCGGGCTTCCCGACGACGGCGAGCGAGAAGGGCGAGGCCGGCGAGTTCGCGCCCCCGCCGATCGCGAAGACGAGCCCGCCCTACCGTCTGCCCGCGGCATCCGTGCTCGCCCCCGGCACGCCGCCGAAGGCGCGCAGCGCGGCGAACGACGCGGTCGTCGCGGCGATCACCGAGGTGCTCACGCAGTTCCAGGTCGACGCGCGCGTCACGGGGTTCAGCCGCGGCCCCTCGGTCACGCGCTACGAGATCGAGCTCGGTCCGGGCGTGAAGGTCGAGCGCTTCACGGCGCTCACGAAGAACATCTCGTACGCGGTCGCGAGCAACGAGGTCAACATCCTCTCGCCGATCCCGGGCAAGAGCGCGATCGGCGTCGAGATCCCGAACGTCGACCGCGAGGTCGTCTCCCTCGGTGACGTCCTGCGCTCGAGCGCGGCCGGCAAGGCCCTCCACCCCATGACGATCGGCGTCGGCAAGGACGTCGAGGGCGGCTACGTCGTGGCGAACCTCGCGAAGATGCCCCACCTCCTCGTGGCCGGATCGACCGGCTCGGGCAAGTCGAGCTTCATCAACTCGATGATCACGAGCCTCCTCATGCGCGCCAAGCCCGCCGAGGTGCGCATGGTCCTGATCGACCCGAAGCGCGTCGAGCTCGCGGCGTACCAGGGCGTGCCGCACCTCATCACTCCGATCATCACGAGCCCGAAGAAGGCGGCCGAAGCCCTGCAGTGGGTCGTGAAGGAGATGGACATGCGGTACGACGACCTCGCGTCGTTCGGCTTCCGCCACATCGACGACTTCAATCGCGCCGTGCTCGCCGACGAGATCGTCCTGCCGGAGGGCAGCAAGCGCCAGCTGCAGCCCTACCCGTACCTGCTCGTCGTCGTCGACGAGCTCGCCGACCTCATGATGGTCGCGCCGCGCGACGTCGAGGACTCGATCGTCCGCATCACCCAGCTCGCCCGCGCGAGCGGCATCCACCTCGTCCTCGCGACGCAGCGCCCGAGCGTCGACGTCGTCACGGGCCTCATCAAGGCGAACGTGCCGAGCCGACTGGCCTTCGCGGTCTCGAGCATGACCGACAGTCGCGTGATCCTCGACCAGCCGGGCGCCGACAAGCTCATCGGCCAGGGCGACGGCCTGTTCCTGCCCATGGGGGCGAGCAAGGCGGTGCGCGTCCAGGGCGCGTGGGTCACCGAGCCTGAGATCGCCGCGGTCGTCGACCACGTCAAGAAGCAGGCCCGCCCCGAGTACCGCAACGACGTCGCCGTGGAGGCCGAGAAGAAGCAGATCGACGCCGACATCGGCGACGACCTCGAACTGCTGCTGGCCGCGACCGAGCTCATCGTCGGCACGCAGTTCGGCTCGACCTCGATGCTGCAGCGCAAGCTCCGCGTCGGGTTCGCGAAGGCCGGCCGTCTGATGGATCTCCTGGAGTCGCGCGACGTCGTCGGCCCCTCCGAGGGGTCGAAGGCGCGCGACGTCCTCGTCAGCCCTGAGCAGCTGCCGGAGGTCCTCGCGCGGCTGCGCGGGGACGACGCGCCGAGCGGCTCCTCGGCCGCCGGCGGCTCGAGCGGCGCGGTGTCGGTCGCATCCGCCGCCCTCGGGAGCGATCCGGTCGACGAGATGACCCGGGGGTATCCTGAGGCCGAGGGCGATTCCGACGAGGACGCCTGGGGGCTCACCGGTCGCGACTGAGCCGCGCCCGGGCTCGACGAGAGGACACCATGCCGCGCTCCGACGCCGCAGGCGACGAGACGACCGCCGGCCCCGAGGCCGCCGCATCCGCCTCGAGCCGCTCGTTCCCGATGCGCGGGCGCGTCGTCAGCGCGGGGGAGACCCCCGCCTCGACCGGCAACGTGGCGAACATCATCACGGTCGTCCGCATCCTGCTCGCCCCGCTCTTCGTCGTCCTGCTCCTCCTCGACGGCGGTGCTGACGGGGCGTTCCGCGTGGCCGCTGCGCTGCTCTTCATCGTGGCGATCGCGACGGACAGCCTCGACGGCCATCTCGCGCGCAGCCGCAATCTCGTGACCGACCTGGGCGTGCTGCTCGATCCGATCGCCGACAAGGTGCTCACGGGCACCGCCCTCGTCATGCTCGCGGTTCTCGCCGAGCTGCCGTGGTGGGTCGTCGCCGTGATCCTCGTGCGCGAGTGGGGCATCACGCTGTTCCGCTTCCTCATGCTGCGCGACCGCGTCATCCCGGCGTCGCGCGGCGGCAAGCTCAAGACCGTCGTGCAGTCGGTCGCCATCTCGTTCGCGCTTCTGCCGCTCTGGAACCTCCTCGGCGAGTGGGTGCACTGGCTCAACGGCGCTCTCATGACGGCGGCCGTCATCCTCACCGTGGTGACGGGTCTCGACTACCTCCGCCAGGCCCGCGTGCAGAACCGCCGGGTCGAGTGACCCCGACGCCGCGATCGGGCGGGGCGGATGCCGCTGCCGAGGTGATCCGCCGACTCACGGCCGCGCATCGCACCGTCGCGGTCGCCGAGTCGCTCACGGGCGGCCGGGTCGTGTCGGCCCTCGTCGACATCCCCGGAGCCTCCGCGGTCGTCCGCGGTGGCGTCGTCGCCTACGCGACGCCGCTCAAGTCGTCCCTGCTCGGCGTCCAGGCGCGCCTACTCGACGCGCGCGGGCCGGTCGATCCTGATGTGGCCGCGGCGATGGCCGAGGGCGTGCGCCGCGCGGCCGCGGTCGAGGGCGCCCCCGCTGACGTCGGGCTCGCGACGACGGGCGTCGCCGGGCCCGATGCGCAGGACGCGGCTCCGGTCGGGCTCGTCTTCGTCGCGGTCGCCGACGACCGCGGCACGGAGGTGCGCGAGCTGCGGCTGGAGGGAGATCGCGAGGCCATCCGGGCGGCCGCCGCGGAGGCGGTTCTCGACCTGCTGGTCGAGCGACTGGTCGCCGCGTCGAAGAGCTGAGCCGCAGGGGCTCAACTTCGCCGCCTCGCGGGAATAGCTGTGGTGACGGTCGTGTTACAGACAGCAGACTGACACGCGTCATCCAGGCGCAGCCGGTTAGAGTCGACGCACTCGGCGGTGGGATACAGTGATCCACCCGGTGCCCGCACCGACCGCGAGTTCAGGCAGAAGAAGGAGGCACCCATGGTTCTCGTCCGACAGGAAATCGGTGAGGTCCTCCGCGATGTCCGCCTGCAGAAGGGCCGCACCCTCCGCCAGGTCGCCAGTCGCGCGAGCGTCGCTCTCGGCTACCTCAGCGAGGTCGAGCGCGGGCAGAAGGAGGCCAGCAGCGAGATCCTCGCCTCGGTCGCCGACGCCCTCGACACCCCGATCTCGGTCATCATGCGCGAGGTGGGCGACCGCCTCGCCGTCATCGAAGGCCTCTCGAGCGTTCCCGACACCCTTCCCGACGACCTCGTCGCGGAGTTCGACGCCGACCTCGCGGTCCGCTAGTCGTCGTCCACGGGTTCTCAGCCCCGCCGGCTCGCCGGCGGGGCTTGTTCGTGTCCGCGACCGTGTCCGCAGCCCGTCGTCGTCCGTGACTAGGGTGGTCGGGTGACCCGCAGCGAGTTCTCCCGCGCCGTCGTCGACGAGTTCGGCGAGGCCTACGGGCGCACGCTCGTCCGCGATCTGGTCCTCACGCCGCTGGGCGAGCGCACGGCCGAGCAGGCTCTCTCGGCGGGCGTCGCACCCCGCGACATCTGGTTCGCGCTGTGCTCCGAGATGGATGTCCCGCGCGAGCGCTGGTACGGCGCCGGCCGACCCGAGCCGCGTCGCTGACGCCGTCCTCCGCCGCGCTGGGGGCGCAGTTTCTCCGGAGTTCCCGGGTGACACGCCGACCATCCGATCATTCGAACATTCGTTCGGTTCGCGCGTAGACTCCTCCACAGCGGCTCTCGAACACGAGTGGTGCACGGATCACGGACGGAACTCCCCGATGTCGGGGGTCGTGCGTACCGTCGTCCTCGTCGGCGATCGTCGTCACCGCCTTGTCGCAGAACGATCAGCCCGGCTCCATCGGCTCGTCGTCGCGCGGCAGCCGACAGGCAGCAGCTCACTACGCGAAGGAGACCGCAATGCCCTCACCTGCAGACCGCGAGAAGGCCCTTGAGACCGCTCTCGCCCAGATCGACCGACAGTTCGGCAAGGGCAGCGTCATGCGCCTCGGGTCGGACGAGCGCGCACCCGTCGCGGTCATCCCCACCGGGTCGATCGCCCTCGACGTCGCGCTCGGCATCGGCGGCCTCCCCAAGGGCCGCATCATCGAGATCTACGGCCCCGAGTCCTCGGGAAAGACCACGCTCACCCTCCACGCGATCGCGAACGTGCAGCGCGCCGGCGGCATCGCGGCGTTCATCGACGCCGAGCACGCCCTCGACCCCGACTACGCCAAGAAGCTCGGCGTCGACATCGACCAGCTCCTGGTATCGCAGCCCGACACGGGCGAGCAGGCGCTCGAGATCGCCGACATGCTCGTGCGCTCGGGCTCGATCGACCTCGTCGTCATCGACTCGGTCGCGGCCCTCGTGCCGCGGGCCGAGATCGAGGGCGAGATGGGCGACTCGCACGTCGGTCTCCAGGCCCGACTCATGTCGCAGGCTCTCCGCAAGCTCACCGGCGGTCTCAACCAGACGCAGACCTCGATGATCTTCATCAACCAGCTCCGCGAGAAGATCGGCGTGTTCTTCGGCAGCCCCGAGACGACCGCGGGCGGCAAGGCGCTGAAGTTCTACGCGTCGGTGCGACTCGACATCCGCCGCATCGAGACCCTGAAGGACGGCACCGAGGCGGTCGGCAACCGCACGCGCGTGAAGGTCGTGAAGAACAAGATGGCCCCGCCCTTCAAGCAGGCCGAGTTCGACATCCTCTACGGCATCGGCATCTCGCGCGAGGGCAGCCTGATCGACTTCGGCGTCGAGCACGAGATCGTCCGGAAATCGGGCGCCTGGTACACCTACGACGGCGACCAGCTCGGCCAGGGCAAGGAAAACGCGCGTCGCTACCTCCTCGACAACCCGACCGTGGCGGAGGAGATCGAGAAGAAGATCCTCGCCAAGCTCGGCATCGGTGCGGCTCCGACCTCGGTCGACGCCGCCCCGGTCGATTCGATCCAGCAGAAGATCGCTCAGCGCAAGGCCGCGGGCGCCTGATCGTGCCCTCGACTCCCTCCGGCTCCGGGCAGGAGGCGACCGACAACGTCGCCTTCCTGCCCGGGGTCAGGGAGGCCGACGAGAAGCGGGCCGAGAACGTCAGTCTGCACGCTCTCGGCCGACGAGGCATGTCGCGGGCCGAGGTCGTCGACCTCCTCGCCCGCCGCGAGATCGACCCGATCGTCGTCCAGGCGGAGGTTCAGCGACTTGAGGGCGTCGGGCTCATCGACGACGCCGCTCTCGCTGCGACGCTCGTCGACCGGCTCGTGGACCGGAAGAAGTTCGGGCCGACGGCCCTGCGCGCCGAGCTCGTGCGGCGTCGCATCGATCCACAGGCGATCGAGTCGGCTCTCGCGCTGCAGGAGCCCGACGATGAGGGCGCGCTCATCGCGACGCTCGTCGAGGAACGCATGCGTCGCATCGGCGCGCTCGATCGGGAGACCGCCGAGCGGCGACTGCTGTCCTATCTCGCCCGCAAGGGTCATGGCGGTTCCGCGGCGCGCGAGGCCGTGAGATCCGCGCTCGACGAGGCGGGTCTCGAGCGCGCTCCTCGCTCGAGCGGGTTCGGCTCGCGCGGCGGCAGCGGGTTCGGCTCGCGCGGCGGCGGCAGCGGGGGATTCGGTTCGCGGAGCGGGAACAGCGGGTTCAGCTCGCGTGGCTCCAGCTCCAGCTCCAGCTCCAGCTCCAGCTCCAGCTCCAGCGCCGGCACGGGCCGCTCCTCCGCGAGCGACGGCCCCCGTCGCGTCGAGTTCGAGTGAGCCCCCGCCGTACACTCGAGACACCATGAGCACGACCCTCCCGCGCCCCGACCTCGGCACCGTCAGCGGTGACGACAGCGGCCGCGTCCGCACCTACGAGGTGCGCACGTACGGCTGCCAGATGAACGTCCACGACTCGGAGAGGCTCAGCGGGTCGCTCGAGGCGGCCGGCTACCGGCGGGCCGAGACGGGCGGCCCCGCCGACGTCGTCGTGATCAACACCTGCGCGGTGCGCGAGAACGCCGACAACAAGCTCTACGGCAATCTCGGCCACCTCGCGAGCGTCAAGCGCGAGCGCGGCGGCGACATGCAGATCGCCGTCGGGGGCTGCCTCGCCCAGAAGGACAGGGCCGTCATCCTCGAGAAGGCCCCGTACGTCGACGTCGTCTTCGGCACGCACAACATGGGGTCGCTCCCCGCCCTGCTCGAGCGGGCCCGTCACAACGGCGAGGCGCAGCTCGAGATCCTCGAATCGCTCGAGGTCTTCCCCTCCACGCTTCCGACCCGCCGCGAATCCAGTCACAGCGGCTGGGTGAGCATCTCCGTCGGCTGCAACAACACGTGCACCTTCTGCATCGTCCCGAGCCTCCGCGGCAAGGAGAAGGACCGCCGGCCCGGCGACATCCTCGCCGAGATCCAGGCGCTCGTCGATGACGGTGCGATCGAGGTCACGCTCCTGGGCCAGAACGTGAACTCCTACGGTGTCGAGTTCGGCGATCGCCTCGCGTTCGGCAAGCTCCTGCGCGCGGCCGGCGGGATCCCGGGCCTCGAGCGCATCCGCTTCACGAGCCCCCACCCCGCCGCCTTCACCGACGACGTCATCGACGCGATGGCGGAGACCCCGGCCGTCATGCCGCAGCTGCACATGCCGCTGCAGTCCGGGTCCGATCGCGTTCTCAAGGCGATGCGGCGCTCCTACCGCAGCGAGAAGTTCCTGGGGATCCTCGATCGCGTGCGCGCGCGCATCCCGAACGCCGCGATCAGCACCGACATCATCGTCGGCTTCCCCGGCGAGACCGAGGAGGACTTCGCCGACACCCTCCGGGTCGTTGAGCGGGCCCGCTTCGCGAGCGCCTTCACCTTCCAGTACTCCATCCGCGAGGGCACGCCCGCCGCGACGATGCCCGACCAGGTCCCCAAGGCGGTCGTCCAGGAGCGCTACGAGCGGCTCGTCGCCCTCCAGGAGCGCATCAGCCTCGAGGAGAACCATCGCCAGATCGGCCGCGAGGTGCAGGTGCTCGTGTCCGCGGGGGAGGGCCGGAAGGACTCGACGACCGAGCGGCTCTCCGGTCGCGCGGAGGACAGCAGGCTCGTCCACGTGGCACTCCCCCTCGGCAGCGACCGGCCGCGGCCCGGTGACATCGTCACCGCGACCATCACCCACGCCGCGCCCTTCCACCTCATCGCTGACGAGACCGAGCCGCTGCGCATCCGCCGCACCCGCGCCGGCGACGCGTGGGACCACCAGCAGGCCGAGAGCTGCGGCGTCCCCGCGAGCGGTCCCGCCACCGGCGCCCCCGGCACCACCGCCGGCGCTGCGCCGCGGGTCGCGCTCGGTCTGCCCGTCCTCCGGGTCGCGACGAGCCCGATCTACGACTCCGGCGACGGAGAGCGCGGCTCCCTGCTGTGATCGTCGCGGTCGTCGGCGCGACCGGCACCGGCAAGAGCGAGCTCGGCCTCGCCCTCGCTGAGCGGCTCGCCGCGCGCGGCGTGCGCGCCGAGATCGTCAACGGGGATGCGATGCAGCTCTACCGCGGGATGGACATCGGCACGGCGAAGCTCCTCCCTCCCGAGCGCCGCGGCATCCCGCACCATCTGCTCGACGTGCTCGACGTGACTGACGAGGCCTCCGTCGCGCGCTACCAGCGGGATGCCCGCCTCGTGATCGAGGGCATCCTCGCCCGCGGCGCCGTGCCCCTGCTCGTCGGCGGCTCGATGCTCTACGTCGCCGCCGTCCTCACCGACTTCCGGTTCCCCGGCACCGACGCGGAGATCCGCGGCAGGTGGGAGGCCCTCCACGTCGAGCGCGGTACGACCGAGCTCCACCTCGAGCTCGCGCGCCGCGACCCCGCCGCCGCCGCCGCGATCGGCCCGCACAACGCGCGTCGCATCATCCGCGCGCTCGAGGTCATCGAGCTCACCGGAGAGCCGTTCAGCGTCGGCCTCGCCGCGCGCGACAGCCCGTGGCGACCGTACCGGCAGCTCGGCCTGCAGCTCGAGCGGGCGGCGCTCACCCCGCGCCTGGACGAGCGGGTCGAGCGCATGTGGCGACTCGGGCTGATCGACGAGGTCCGCGAGCTCCGCGATCGCGGGCTCGAGCGCGGCGCCACCGCGAGCCGCGCGATCGGCTACGCGCAGGCGCTCGCCCAGCTGCGGGGCGACTGCGACGAGTCCGCGGCGATCGCCGAGACGGCGGCACTCACGCGGCGCTACGCGCGACGCCAGGTGAGCTGGTTCCGCCGCGACGGGACGATCGAGTGGCTCGACGCGCTCGACCCGGAGCTCGCGCAGCGCGCCGAGGAGCACGTGCTCGCCGCCCTCGTGGCCGGCGACGGGGCCGAGGGCGCGCCCTGACCGCGCCGTAGACTCGGGGAATGGCCGCGAGCATCCGATTCACGAAGGGGCACGGCACGGGCAACGACTTCGTGCTCTACTCCGACCCCGAGGGTGAGCACGGGCTGAGCGCCGCCCAGCTCGCCGCGATCGCCGACCGGCGCTTCGGCGTCGGAGCAGACGGGGTCATCCGAGCCGTGCGCTCCGCCCATCTGACCGATGGCGCCGTCGCTCTCGCGGAGGACCCGGACGCCGAGTGGTTCATGGACTACGTCAACAGCGACGGCAGCGTCAGCGAGATGTGCGGCAACGGCATCCGCGTCTTCGTGAGGTATCTGCTCGAGACCGGGCTCGCCGAGCTCGAGCCCGGGCAGTCGATCGCGATCGGCACCCGTGCCGGCGTTCGCGATGTGCAGCGGCTCTCCGACGGATTCGCGGTCGACCTCGGTCGCTGGCGCCTCGACGGAGGCGAGCCGCTGGTCCGCGCCCGTGAACTCCCGGTCGCGCGCCCCGGCCTCGGCATCAACGTGGGCAACCCGCACGTGGTGGTCGCCGTCGCGAGCGACGACGAGCTCGCCGCGATCGATCTGACCCGCGCCCCCGAGCTCGAGCCCGCGCCGCCCGCCGGGGCCAATGTCGAGTTCGTCGTCCCGCGCGACCCGCTGGTCGTGGACGGCATCGGGCGCATCCGGATGCGCGTGCACGAGCGGGGGAGCGGCGAGACTCTCTCGTGCGGCACCGGCGCGGTCGCCGCCGCGCTCGCGGTGCGCCACTGGGCGGGGCCGCACGCGCCGAGCGAGTGGCGCGTCGAGGTTCCCGGCGGCGCACTGGGCGTGCGGATGTTCGCGGCGGAGGACGGCGAGCACGTCGCCCTGAGCGGCCCCGCCGAGCTGGTCTTCGAGGGCGAGCTGCGCGTCTGACAGGCGCGGGGCCCGGTCAGGCGACCGGCGCCTCCGGCGTACCGACCACGGGGATCGCGCCGGTCGTCGCGCCCTTCCTGCGCACCCGCAGCACGCGGAAGCCCTTGCTCGTCGCGGCGCGCTGAACGCGCAGCATCTCGCCGTGCTCGGCCTCGATCCAGCGCTGCAGCGAGTCCGAGCCGAGGTTGCGCGCCACCACGAGCCACGCGTCGGACGCGGCTGCGATGCGCGGAAGCCAGATGCTGAGCATGCTGTGGAGCTCGTTCTTGCCGACGCGGATCGGCGGGTTCGACCAGATCGTGCGGAACGTCAGCTCGGCGGGAACATCCTCCGGCCGGACGGCGTTGACGTTCGTGAGGCCGAGGCTCTCGGCGTTGCGCCGCGTGAGGTCCAGCGCGCGCTCGTTCACGTCGACCGCCCACACGGTCGCGCGCGGCGACTCGAGGGCGAGCGACAGGGCGATGGGCCCCCAGCCGCACCCGAGGTCGAGGAGGTTGCCTCCCGGCGGAGGGGGAGGGACCGACCCGAGCAGCACGCGCGTCCCGATGTCGAGCCCGCCGGGGCTGAAGACTCCTCCGGCCGTCTGCACCTCGAGGGCCCGGCCCGCGAGCGTCACCGGAAGCGCCTTGACGACCATCTCACTACTCGGCTGCGCGCTGAAGTAGTGGTCGGAGGGCATGGGCAGAATCTACCGAATAGCAAGAGAGTATGGTGAAGCGGATGAGCGACCAGACCACCGCCCCCGGCGCTGACGAGCCCCGCGAGGTCCCGATCGGCGATGACGCCGAGGAGGATGCTGTGGCCCGCGTCCTCGCGCACGCCGACTCCCGCGCGCGCTCCGTCTCCCTCCACGGCGGCCGTGCGTCCGCCCTGCAGGACGACGACTCCTACCTCAGCGATCGCGACGGCGACCAGTTCGATCGCGAGGACCGCGCCGCGCTGCGCCGCGTCCGGGGCCTCTCGACCGAGCTCGACGACGTCACCGAGGTCGAGTACCGGCAGCTGCGACTCGAGAACGTCGTGCTCATCGGCGTGTACTCCGGCGGCTCGATCGCCGACGCCGAGAACTCGCTGCGCGAGCTCGCGGCCCTCGCCGAGACCGCGGGCGCCGTCGTGCTCGACGGCCTCCTGCAGCGTCGCCCGCATCCCGACCCCAGCACGTACCTCGGCAAGGGCAAGGCGGCCGAGCTCGCGCTCATCGTCGCGGAGCTCGGCGCCGACACCGTCATCGCCGACACCGAGCTCGCGCCGAGCCAGCGCCGCGCTCTGGAGGACGTCGTGAAGGTCAAGGTCATCGACCGCACGGCCGTCATCCTCGATATCTTCAGCCAGCACGCCAAGAGCCGGGAGGGCAAGGCGCAGGTCGAGCTCGCGCAGCTCGAGTACCTCCTGCCGCGCCTGCGCGGCTGGGGCGAGTCGATGTCGCGCCAGGCCGGTGGCCAGGTCGGCTCGGCGGGCGCCGGAATGGGCAGCCGCGGCCCGGGTGAGACGAAGATGGAGCTCGACCGCCGCCGCATCCACACCCGCATGGCGAAGCTGCGTAAGCAGATCAAGGGCTTCGCGCCCGCTCGTGCCGCCAAGCGCGCCAACCGCGACCGCTACACGGTGCCGAGCGTCGCGATCGCCGGTTACACCAACGCCGGCAAGTCGAGCCTGCTGAACCGCATCACGCGCGCGGGCGTCCTGGTGGAGAACGCCCTGTTCGCGACGCTCGACGCGACCGTGCGCAAGTCGTCGACGCCCGACGGCCGCCCGTTCACGCTCGCTGACACCGTCGGGTTCGTGCGCAACCTGCCGCACCAGCTCGTCGAGGCGTTCCGCTCGACGCTGGAGGAGATCGCCGAGTCGGACGTGATCGTGCACGTCGTCGACGGCGCCCACCCCGACCCTGCTGCGCAGATCGCGACGGTGCGCAACGTCATCGGCGAGGTCGAGGCGCGCCATCTGCCCGAGATCATCGCCTTCAACAAGGCCGATCTGCTCGACGACGACGCGCGGCTGGTGCTGCGCGGTCTCGAGCCGACGGCCGTGTTCGTGTCGGCGAAGACGGGGGAGGGCATCGACGAGCTGCGCGCGCGCATCGCCGAGCTGCTGCCGAACCCCGAGGTCGAGCTGGAGCTGCTGATCCCGTTCGAGCGCGGCGAGCTCGTCGCGCTGCTGCACGAGCGCGGGCGCGTGATCTCGACCGACTACGACGAGCGCGGCACGCGGGTGCACGCGTTCCTCGACCCGCAGTTCACGGGGCCGTTCGAGCCGTTCGTCGTCGTCGGCGCCTGAGCGCGGCGGCGCGGTCGATCAGACCGAGCGCAGCACCGCCACGACCTTGCCGAGGATCGTCGCGTAGTCGCCGACGATCGGCTCGAAGGCCGAGTTGCGCGGCAGCAGCCAGGTGTGGCCGTCGCGCTGCTTGAACACCTTGACGGTCGCCTCGTCGTCGAGCATCGCGGCGACGATCTCGCCGTTCTCCGCGGTGCTCTGCTGGCGGACGACGACCCAGTCGCCGTCGCAGATGGCGGCGTCGATCATCGACTCGCCGACGACCTTGAGCATGAAGAGCTCGCCCTTGCCGACGAGCTGGCGGGGGAGGGGGAAGACCTCCTCGACCTGCTGGTCGGCGGTGATCGGGATTCCCGCGGCGATCCGCCCGACGAGCGGCACCATCGCCGCGTCGCCCACGGCGGGCCCTGCGGGCGCGTCCGATGAGGGGGATGCCGTGCTCTCGAGATCGATGAGGACCTCCAGCGCGCGCGGCCGGTTCGGGTCGCGGCGCAGGTAGCCGCTCAGCTCGAGCTGACCCAGCTGGTGCGACACGCTCGACATCGACGACAGACCCACGGCGTCGCCGATCTCGCGCATCGACGGCGGGTATCCGCGGTTCGCGACGGAGGCCTGGATGACCCCGAGGATGGCGCGCTGCTTGTCGCTCAGCGTCGTGCGGCGACGCGTGGAGGGCGCGGACGCCCCGTCGGCGAGTTCGTCGGCCATGGAGGGCTCCGTTCCGAAGCGGTCGAGGAGGAATGTCGGTGGTCGCTGATGGAGTGACCGGTGAGTCTTCGAAACTCTATCCGCCCGGGGCGCCGCGTTCAAACACCCGTTCGAACGTGTCGCGCTCCATTCGGAGGAAAAGCGGGTCGAAGTCTTGAATCTCTGTTCGATCGAATGTATGTTCGGAACACAGGTTCGCAGAGCCCCTCCCGGCCGAGGGGCGCTGCATCCCCGGCGGTCCCCGCCGTCGGGGGCCTGTCGACATCCTCACCATGAGGGCCCAGGAGGACACCATGACCGCCATCGCACTCGCCGAGCTCGCAGCCCCCCGCACGCGCCTCCGCATCACGCGCCGCGGTCGCATCGTCCTCGCCGGCATCGTCGCCGCCCCGCTCGTCGTCGGCATCTTCGCCACGGCGCTCGGCGGGGCGGCGGCGACCGCCACCTCCACGAACGCCGCACCGGCGAGCATCACGGTCGAGGCGGGGCAGTCGCTCTGGCAGATCGCCGCGCTCGTCGCCCCCGAGGCGAACCCGGCCGACGTCGTCGCCGACATCATCGCGGTCAACGATCTCGCCGGCGGCTCGGTGCAGCCGGGCCAGTCGCTCGTGCTCCCCGCAGCCTACGCCGACTGAGCCGGGTCGGCGCGAGGCCCGCCAGGCAGACGGGGCCGAGCGCGACGCGACGGCTGATTCCGACCGCCTAGCATTGACGGAGTGACGTCCCTCGCCGACCTCCCCATCCGCGACGACCTGCGCGGTCTGACGCCCTACGGCGCCCCGCAGAAGCCCGTCCGCATCGCTCTCAACGTCAACGAGAACACCCACCCGGTTCCCCCGGAGGTCGTCGCGCACGTGACGGCGGCGGTCGAGCGCGAGATGCGCAGCATCAACCGCTACCCCGACCGAGAGTTCACCCTCCTCCGAGAGCACCTCGCGGGCTACCTCGGCGGCGGCATCGCCCCCGAGCAGATCTGGGCGGCGAACGGCTCCAACGAGGTCATCCAGCACATCCTGCAGGCGTTCGGCGGCCCCGGGCGGCGCGTGCTCGGCTTCCCGCCGACGTACTCGATGCACGCGATCATCGCCGCCGGCACAGGCACGCAGTGGGTCGAGGGCGCGCGGGATGACGACTACCGACTGAGCCCCGCGACCGCGGCCGCCGCCGTCGAGCGCACCGACCCCGACCTGGTGTTCCTGTGCGCGCCCAACAACCCGACCGGCACCCCGATCGGCCTCGACACGATCGCCGCCGTCTACGAGGCGAGCCGCGGCATCGTCATGGTCGACGAGGCGTACGCCGAGTTCATGCCGGAGGGGGAGGCCTCGGCCCTGAGTCTTCTCGAGGGGCGTCCGCGCCTGGTCGTCTCGCGCACGATGAGCAAGGCCTTCGCCTTCGCCGGCGGCCGGCTCGGCTACCTCGCCGCCGACCCCGCCGTGATCGACGCTCTGCGGCTCGTGCGTCTGCCGTACCACCTCTCCGCTCTCACGCAGGCGGCGGCCGTCGCCGCGCTCGAGCACGCCCCGGCGATGCTCGCGACGGTCGGGGCGATCCGCGAGCAGCGCGACCGCCTCGTCGTCGAGCTCGCCCGGCTCGGCTACGCGCCGCACGAGAGTTGGGCGAACTTCGTCCTGTTCGGCGGCGTGACCGATCCGCATGCGACCTTCGAGCGCCTGCTCGAGCACGACATCCTCATCCGCGACCTCGGGATCCCGCACCACCTCCGCGTGACCGCGGGCACCGAGGCCGAGACGACGGAGTTCCTCGAGGTGCTCGGTAGGATCGAGCGGTGACCTCACCCCGCACCGCCGACCTCCGCCGCGAGACGAGCGAGTCGAGCATCCGCCTCTCGATCGATCTGGACGGCAGCGGCCAGTCGTCGATCTCGACGACGGTGCCGTTCTTCGACCACATGCTGACGGCGTTCGCGAAGCACGCGCTCGTCGACCTGACCGTCGAGGCCCACGGCGACACCGCGATCGACGTGCACCACACGGTGGAGGACACGGGCATCGTGCTCGGCCAGGCGATCCGCAGCGCGCTCGGAGACAAGTCCGGCATCGCGCGCTTCGGCGATGCTCTCGTGCCGCTCGACGACGCGCTCGCGCAGGCCGTCGTCGACGTCTCCGGCCGCCCCTACCTCGTGCACTCCGGCGAGCCCGCCGGCTTCGAGCTGCACCTCATCGGCGGCCACTTCACCGGGTCGATGGTGCGCCACGTCTTCGAGGCCATCACGATGCACGCCGGGCTGACCGTCCATCTCACGGTGCTCGCCGGTCGAGACCCGCACCACATCGCCGAGGCCGAGTTCAAGGCCTTCGCCCGCGCGTTCCGCCAGGCCGTGCAGCTCGACGCGCGCGTGCAGGGCGTGCCGTCGACCAAGGGCGCGCTCTGACCGTGAGCGAGCGCCCCAGCGTCGTCGTCCTCGACTACGGCTCCGGAAACATCCACTCGGCGGCGAAGGCGCTCGAGGCCGCCGGCGCGCGCGTCGAGGTCTCGGCCGACCGCGCGCGCGTCCGCGAGGCCGACGGTCTGCTCGTGCCCGGCGTCGGGGCGTTCGGTGCGGTCATGACGGCCCTCCGCGCGGTCGGCGGCGACGAGATGATCGACCGCCGCCTCGCCGGGGGTCGACCCGTCCTGGGCATCTGCGTCGGCATGCAGGTGCTCTTCGAGCGCGGCGACGAGCGCGGCGTCGTGAGCGAGGGCCTCGGTCAGTGGCCCGGCACCGTCTCCGAGCTCGACGCGCCCGTGCTGCCCCACATGGGCTGGAACACGGTCGACGCCCCGGCCGACTCCCGGCTGTTCGCGAGCCTGCACGACGAGCGGTTCTACTTCGTGCACTCCTACGCCGCCCGTGACTGGACGCTCGAGATCACGAACCCGAAGATCCCCGCCCCGGCGGTCACCTGGGCGGATCACGGCGGTCGCTTCGTCGCCGCGGTCGAGAACGGTCCGCTGAGCGCGACGCAGTTCCACCCCGAGAAATCGGGGGAGGCCGGTCTCCGACTCCTCGGGAACTGGCTGAGCACTCTCTGAGCACGGGGGTCCGCGCGAAGGGGAGTACGATTCTGTGCTTGTGCCCGGGCCGACCCCGATGCCCCCCATCGCCGCACACGCACCCACAGAAAGACTGTCATGAGCGAGTTCTCTCGAATCCCCGCCCTCACCCTGCTCCCGGCGGTGGACGTCGCGAGCGGCAAGGCCGTGCGCCTGACCCAGGGCGAGGCCGGTACCGAGACGAGCTACGGCGACCCCGTGGACGCCGCCCTCGAGTGGGCGAATGACGGCGCCGAATGGATCCACCTCGTCGACCTCGACGCCGCCTTCGGACGCGGCAACAACCGCAAGATGATCCAGAAGGTCGTCAAGGCCGTCCCGCGCCACGTCAACATCGAGCTCTCGGGCGGCATCCGCGACGACAAGAGCCTCGAGGCCGCGCTCGCGACGGGCGCCAAGCGCATCAACCTCGGCACCGCCGCCCTCGAGAACCCCGAGTGGGCCGCTCACGTCATCGCCGAGTACGGCGAAGCGATCGCGGTCGGTCTCGACGTCCGCGGCTCCACGCTCGCCGCCCGCGGCTGGACGGAGGAGGGCGGCGACCTCTGGCACGTCCTCGAGCGCCTCGAGGAGGCCGGCTGCGCCCGCTACGTGGTCACCGACGTCACGAAGGACGGCACCCTCAACGGCCCCAACCTCGAGCTGCTGCGCGACGTCATGGAGCGCACCCACCGCCCCGTCATCGCCTCCGGCGGCGTCTCGAGCCTCGATGACATCGCCGCGCTCCGCGAGCTCGTGCCGCTCGGCCTCGAGGGCGCGATCGTCGGCAAGGCCCTCTACGCGGGCGCGTTCACGCTGCCCGAAGCCCTCGACGTCGCCGGCAACTGACGCTGGCTCCGGCCGCGCATGCCGTCGACCGACTCCGCCGGCCAGCCCTGGGCCGGCCGCAGCTTCGCCCCGAACCCCGGCGCCGGTGACGATGGCTCGGCGCCCGCGGCGTTCGTCGAGGGGATGCGCGCCTTCCGCGCCGGCGAGCTGACCGCGAGCGGCCTCGTCTCCGCGATCGCCGACTGCCGCTTCCTCATCCCGCTCGTCGCCGTCGCCGGCGAGGAGGGCGAGAACGAGCACGGCGTCCGCGTCGACAAGACGCAGGAGCTCTCGATCATCACCGTCGCCGGCCCCGACGGGCGGCCGATCCTGCCCGTGTTCTCCTCGGTCGCGGCCATGACGAACTGGCGGCCGGATGCTCGTCCGGTGCCCGCGAGCGCGCAGCGGGTCGCTCTCGCCGCCGCGAGCGAGCAGACCGACCGCGTCGTGATCGACGCCCGCGGCGACGAGCTCGTGCTGCCGCGGCCCGCGGTCTGGGCGATCGCGCGCGGCACCGCGTGGGTGCCCGCGATCGACGACCCCGAGGTGGTCGAGGCGATCGCGCGCCCCGCCGAGGAGCACCCCGAGATCGTGGCCGTGGCGCCCGTGCGCGGCGACCCCGAGCTGCGCGGAAGCGGGCCGGAGGTCGTCGTGCGCCTCGCCGTCGCGTCGGGGGTCGGGGCCGACCGCCTGCGGGAGGTCATCGGCGCGATGAGCGCGCGGTGGGCATCCGACCCGATCGTGGCGGAGCGCGTCGACGCGCTCTCCGTCCAGCCGGTGATGCTGCCGGCAGACGGCGACTAGAGGGCTACGAGACCGGGCCGGTCCACTTCTCGCCCGGGCCCTGGCCCGGCGCGTCGGGGAACGGGGATGCCTCGCGGAAGGCGAGCTGCACCGAGCGGAGCCCGTCGCGCAGCACGCGCGCGTGGTGGTCGCCGAGCTCGGGCGCCGAGGCGGTGATGAGACCCGCGAGCGCGGTGATGAGCTTGCGCGCCTCGGCGAGGTCGATCTCGTCCTCGCCCTGCTCGGAGAGCCCGCACTTCACGGCGGCGGCGCTCAGCAGGTGGACGGCGACGGTGTTGATGATCTCGACGGCGGGCACATCGGCGATGTCGCGCGAGGCGTCGGTGTCGGCATCGGGCGCGTCGTTCAGGGGCTCGGACATGAGGCCTTCCGGGTGGAGGAGGGGCCGCGACTTCTCGCAGCGGCGCAGTACTGCTATGGTTATGCGGGCTCCGGGGCCAGATCCCCGGTACGAAAGTGGAGGACTCCTCCCACCCGCTCTTGACCGCATCACTAGGTTACCGGGTCAGATCACCCCGCTCGTCGGCAGCAGCGCCGTGCGAGGGCCGTGGGTGAGCATGGCGTTGCGCCGTGCGGAGTCGCTCTCTCTCGACATCATCACGACATTCCCGTCACGACAGAGGAGACTCGCATCAGCGAACCGAGAACGAACGACCGCATCCGCGTCCCCGAGGTCCGACTCGTCGGTCCCGGAGGCGAGCAGGTCGGCGTCGTCAAGATCGAGGTGGCCCTGCGCCTGGCGCAGGAGGCCGACCTCGACCTCGTCGAGGTCGCCCCGAACTCGAAGCCCCCCGTGGTCAAGATCATGGACTACGGCAAGTTCAAGTACGAGGCGGCGCAGAAGGCCAAGGAGGCCCGACGCAATCAGGCGAACACCATCCTCAAGGAGGTGCGCTTCCGCCTGAAGATCGACAAGCACGACTACGAGACCAAGCGCAAGCGCGCCGAGAGCTTCCTGCAGGCCGGCGACAAGGTGAAGGCCATGATCCTGTTCCGCGGCCGCGAGCAGTCGCGCCCCGAGCAGGGCGTGCGTCTGCTGCAGCGCTTCGCGGAGGACGTCGCCGAGTTCGGCTCCGTCGAGTCGACGCCGACGATCGACGGCCGCAACATGGTCATGATCATCGGCCCGCTCAAGAACAAGGCCGACGCGAAGGCAGAGCAGAACGCCGCTCGCGCCCAGTCGAAGGCCGAGCGCAAGAGCGCCGAGGCCTCCGCGAAGGGCACGGATGCCGCGGCGGTTCCCGCCGCGGAGAAGCCGGCAGACTCGACGCCCGCCGCCGAGAAGCCGACCCCCGAGCGGGATGCGGCCGAGGCCGAGCTCGCGAAGGTCGCGCCCGCGAAGGCGGCGAAGACGGAGCCCGTGGCGACCGAGCCGGCGGCCGAGGAGCCCGCTGCGGCGGAGACGGAGCCGACTAAGGCCGAGCCGGCCAAGACCGCGAAGCCCGCGGCGAAGCCGGCGACGTCGAAGCCCTCGACCCGGACGGGCACGGCGAAGACGAGCACGGTCAAGCCCGCGGCGGTCAAGCCCACTCCGGCCAACGCCCCCAAGCCGTCGGGCAAGCCCGCGGCCCCCACGACGCCCGCCCCTGCGGCGGACTAGTTCCAGCCCACGAAAGAGAGAAACGAATGCCTAAGCAGAAGACCCACTCGGGAGCGAAGAAGCGCTTCAAGCTGACCGGCTCCGGCAAGGTCATGAAGCAGGGCGCGGGTATGCGTCACAACCTGGAGAAGAAGTCGAGCGAGCTCACTCGCCGCCTCAACCAGGAGCAGGTGCTGGCTCCGGCCGACGCCAAGGTCATCAAGAAGCTCATCGGCAAGAAGTAGCCGGCACGGAAAGACTGAAGGACACCGAAAATGGCAAGAGTCAAGCGGGCCGTCAACGCCCACAAGAAGCGTCGCGTCATCCTCGAGCGCGCCGAGGGCTACCGCGGCCAGCGGTCGCGTCTCTACCGCAAGGCCAAGGAGCAGGTCACCCACTCCCTCGTCTACGCGTACCGTGACCGTCGCGCCAAGAAGGGCGAGTTCCGCCGCCTCTGGATCCAGCGCATCAACGCGGCCGCCCGTGCGAACGGCATGACCTACAACCGCCTCATCCAGGGCCTCGGCCTCGCGGGCGTCGAGGTCGACCGTCGCATGCTCGCCGAGCTCGCGGTCAACGAGCCCGCCGCGTTCACCGCGCTCGTGAAGGTCGCCAAGGAGGCCCTCCCGGCCGACACCTCGGCGCCGAAGACCGCCGCGTAACGCAGCACTCCTCGCACGAAGGCGCGCTCCCGATCGGGGGCGCGCCTTCGTCGTTCCCGGCGGCGCCGGCGCGGGATCGGGCGCGCGTCGGCGCGGGGCCGCTGATCGTCTCCCTGCCGTCCGTATCATGACGGCCATGATCGACAACCCGCGCTCGCCGCGCGTGCGGGCGGCCGCGAAGCTCGCGAAGCGCTCTCAGCGCGCCGAGACCGGGCTGTTCCTCGTCGAGGGTCCGCAGGCGGTCGACGAGGCGGTGCGCACACGCCCCGAGCTCATCCGCGAGATCTTCGTGACCCCCGCCGCCGACGACCGCCATCATGCGCTCCTCGGTACCGCTCGCGCCGCGGGCATCCGCGTAGAGCAGGTGAGCGAACCCGTGCTCGCGGTGATCGCCGACACCGTCACCCCGCAGGGCATGGTCGCCGTCTGCGCCCTCTTCCCGACCGCCCTCGACGACGTGATCGCGCGCGGGCCGCGCCTCGTGGCCGTGCTGGAGGAGGTGCGGGATCCGGGCAACGCGGGAACGATCATCCGCGTCGCCGATGCCGCGGGCGCCGACGCCGTGATCCTCACGGGCTCGAGCGTCGACCCCTTCAACCCCAAGGCCGTCCGCGCGACGACCGGCTCGATCTTCCACATCCCCGTCGTCGTGGGGGTCTCGCTCGAGTCGGCGCTCGACCGACTGCGCGCGAGCGGCATCCGCGTGCTCGCCGCCGACGTGTCGGGGGAAGACCTGCTGGGCGTCCGCGCGGCGGGCGAGCTCGACGGCCCGACGGCGTGGCTCTTCGGCAACGAGGCCCGCGGGCTCACGGTCGAGCAGCTCGGGATGGCCGACCGCGCCGTCGTCGTGCCGATCTACGGCGCCGCCGAGTCCCTCAACCTCGCGACGGCCGCGGCCGTCTGCCTGTACGAGAGCGCCTTCGCGCAGCGGTCGCACGACGCTCACCGTCGTACGGCGGCCGAGTGACCGACCGGGCGCGGCCGTGACGGTGCTGATCGTCGAGGACGACGATCGACTGATGGATGCCCTCCGCGCGTTCCTGCGCAAAGCCGGCTACGACACGGTGAGCGCCGCCGATGGCGCGCAGGCCCTCGAGGCTCTGAGCTCCGACACCGAGGTCGTCCTCCTGGATCTCGGCCTGCCCGACGCCGACGGCATCGAGCTGTGCCGGAGGATCCGGGAGCGCTCGGGCGTGCCGATCATCATCGCCACGGCGCGCAGCCACGTCCAGGAGCGGATCCGCGGTCTTCGCGCCGGAGCGGACGACTTCCTGGTCAAGCCGTACAACGTGCTGGAGATGGTCGCGCGGATCGAGGCGGTCACCCGGCGCGCGCGGGCGCTCGTGGCTGAGCCGACGCCCGAGCAGGTGATCGATGTCTCAGGAGTCCGCATCGACCTGTCGGGGCGCCAGGTGCTCGTCGCCGGCACGGCCGTCGACCTCACGCGGACGGAGTTCGACATCATCGCAGCGCTCGCGCGCTACCCCGGGGTCGTGGTGCCGCGAGAGCGCATCATCCGCGAGGTCTGGCAGACCGACTGGCACGCGTTCAGCCGCTCGCTCGAGGTGCACGTCGGGTCGATCCGGCGCAAGATCGGGCGCGGCGATCTGATCGAGACCGTCCGAGGCGTCGGCTACCGATTCGCGGGGCGGTAGCCGTGCGCAGGCGGCTCATCGTCGTGTTCCTCGTCCCGCTCGTGGGTGTCCTGCTCGTGCTCGGCGGGGCCTACGCATGGAGCGCCGCCCGCAGCATCCAGCAGGAGCAGATCTCGCAGCTGCTGGGCGACGTGGCCTACTTCGTGACGAGCGCGCGCCAGGCGCTCCGGTCCGGCAGCCCCGAGCTCGTGGCGAGCGAGGCGGGCCGCTACTACGAGCTCTACGGCACGCGCGTGCTCGTCATCGACCGGTCGGGAGCGCCGTGGGTCGACGGCGGCGGCGACCCGGGCGTGCTCGACGAGGCGACGACCGCGCAGATCCAGCTCGCCCTCGCGGGCCGTCGCGGCGAGGTGCCCGAGCCGGCGCCTCCGTGGGCCCTGAGCGACCTGATCATGGTCGAGCCCGTGATCGACAACGGCGAGGCCATCGGAGCGGTCGTCGTGACCGCCAGCGGAGACATCGCCCGAGAGACGATCCTGCGGCAGTGGGGGCTCCTGCTCGGCGGCGCCATCCTCGCCACCTCCGTCGGCATCTACGTGGTGTTCCGGCTCGCCAACTGGGTGCTCCGACCCATCCGCCGAGTCGACCGGGCGATGGAGGCGATCGAGCGCGGCGACGTGGAGGCGCGCATCGCCGACGAGACGGGCCCGCCGGAGCTGCGCAGCATGATCCTCGTCTTCAACCGCATGGCGGAGGAGATCGAGCGCGTGATGTCGCGCCAGCAGGAGTTCGCGCTCAACGCCTCGCACGAGCTGCGGAACCCGCTCAACGCGCTCCTCGTGCGCGTGGAGTACCTCGCGACCGGGCTCGGCGACGAGTGGGGTCGCGACATCGAGGAGACGCGCGAGGAGGGGCGACGCATGACGCGCATCCTCGACACGCTCCTCAGCCTCGCCAGGAGCAGCGAGCGCGGCGCCGCTGCCGGCGTCGTGGACGTCGCGGAGGTCGGGAGGGCGCGGGTCGAGGCCTGGCGGCAGGCGGCCTCGCAGTCGGGCGTCGACCTCCTCGCGGACGGCGACGCACCGGTTCTCACGGTGACCGACCGGACGATCCTGGAGAGCGCGCTGGATGCGGTGATCGACAACGCGGTGAAGTTCTCCCCGTCCGGCACGCGGGTCGTGGTCTCGGTGACCGACTCCGTCGAGGGTGCCGAGATCGTGGTGCGCGACCACGGCCCCGGCGTCCAGGAGGACGAGCTCGCGCACCTGACCGAGCGCTTCTGGCGGAGCCCGCGCAACCGGAGCACGCCCGGCTCGGGCCTGGGGCTCGCGATCGCGACCGATCTGCTGCACTCGATCGGCGGCCGGCTCCGCGTGGAGTCGCCCGAGGACGGAGGGCTCGCGGTGCATCTGCGGCTCGGCAGGGGGGAGTCGTCGTGAGGGCACGAGCGCGGCGGAGCCTCCTGATCGCCCTCGGCGGGGTTCTCGCACTGGCGGCGCTGGGAGGATGCGGACCCGCGCCTGCGCCCGATCGCTTCTCCATCGCGGGCGGCGGCGTGACGGGGGTGTACTACTCCTTCGGGGGCCAGCTCGCGGAGGTGCTGTCGAGCAGGCTCGGGTCGGAGGTCTCGGTCGACGAGACGAACGGCTCGGTCGACAACCTCCTGCGCGTGGCCGAGGGGCGCGCCCTGTTCGGGTTCGCGCAGAGCGACGCCGCCGCCGATGCGGTCGCCGGCGTCGGGGCGTTCCCCGAGCCGCTCGACGTGCAGGCCGTGGCGCGGCTCTACGACGAGTACGTGCACGTCGTGGTGCGCTCCGACTCCGACATCCGGCGGATCGCCGACCTCGCCGGGCGCGGCGTCTCCCTCGGCGCGCCCAGCTCCGGGGTGAACATCGTCGCGACGAGGGTGCTGGACGCCGAGGGCGTCGCGCCGAGCGACGTCGAGGACGAGGCCCTCGGACTGGCGGAGTCGATCGACGCGTTCCGCGCCGGCGAGATCGAGGGGTTCTTCTGGGTGGGGGGGTCTTCCGACCCCGGGACTGGCCGAGCTGTTCACCGACGCACCCGCGCGCCTCCTGCCGATCGAGCCGGCCACGGTCGACCGCGTGAACGCCCGGCACGGCGGCGCGTACCGTCTCGCCGAGTTCCCCATCGGCGCCTACGGCCGGACCCAGGCCACGGAGACGATGACGGTGCCCAACTACCTGATGGTCGCCGAGCGGGCCCCCGACGAGCTCGTCCGCGATGTGCTCGCCGTGCTGTTCGAATCGCGCTCGACGATCGCGGAGGAGGTGCCGGCCGCGGCTCTGCTCGACCGGCGGCAGGCCATCTTCACCGACCCCGTCGACCTGCACCCGGGGGCCGTCGCCTACTACAGCCAGTCGAGGCGCTGAGCCGCGCGTCCGGCCGCGACCGGACGCTCAAGAAACGCTCAAGGCCCGTGACGGTCGGAGGTCGGCGACCTACCGTGAACCCGTGCCACCGATGCCGATGCGCTCATTCCTCGTCGTGACCGATCCCTGTCGCCTCCGCGGCGCCGGTCTCTCGCGGCGGTCCGGATGCTCGACATCGACCATCGGCCGAACTGGAAGGGATGGCGCTCGTGTCTGAACCGCTCGTCGCGATCGAACGCATCAACAAGTCGTTCGGCGAGGTGCACGTCCTGAAGGACATCTCCACGACCGTTCAGAGGGGCGAGGTCGTCGTCGTCATCGGGCCCTCGGGCTCGGGCAAGTCGACCTTCTGCCGCGCGATCAACCGCCTCGAGACGATCGACAGCGGTCAGATCCGCATCGACGGCACGCCGCTGCCGGAGGAGGGCACCGCGCTCGCCGCGCTCCGGGCCGACGTCGGCATGGTCTTCCAGTCGTTCAACCTCTTCGCCCACAAGACCGTTCTCGAGAACGTGACGCTCGCCCCGATGCGCGTGCGCGGCACCTCGAAGGCCGAGGCCGAGAAGCGCGCGATGGAGCTCCTCGACCGCGTGGGCGTCGCCAACCAGGCCCAGAAGATGCCCGCGCAGCTCTCCGGCGGCCAGCAGCAGCGCGTCGCGATCGCCCGCGCCCTCGCGATGGACCCGAAGCTCATGCTCCTCGACGAGCCGACGAGCGCGCTCGACCCCGAGATGATCAACGAGGTCCTCGACGTCATGGTCCAGCTCGCGAAGGACGGCATGACGATGATCGTCGTCACGCACGAGATGGGCTTCGCCCGTCGCGCGGCCGATCGCGTCCTGTTCATGGCCGACGGCCGCATTCTCGAGGATGCCCCGCCCGCGTCGTTCTTCGACGACCCGAAGACCGACCGCGCGAAGGACTTCCTCTCCAAGATCCTCAGTCACTGAGGTCTCGTTCCACCAGCCCATCCGAAATGCATCACTCGATCCGACACCAAGGGGTACAGCACATGCGCATCACACGGAAGAGCACGATCCTCAGCGCGGCGGGCGCCGCGCTGCTCCTCGGCCTCACGGCCTGCGGTCCGGCCGGCAGCGCCGGCCCCGGCGGCGTGGAGGAGCCCGACGAGAGCGGCGAGGCGGCGACCGGCAACGGCCCGTACAGCCTCGAGATCGCCGAGAATCCGGAGTTCGAGGCGGGCACGACGATGGCCGAGCTCGCCGAGGCCGGCTCGATCACCATCGGCACGAAGTTCGACCAGCCGCTGTTCGGTCTCCAGGGCCCGGACGGCTCGCCCGTCGGTTTCGACGTGGCCATCGGCGCCCTCGTCGCCGCCGAGCTGGGCATCCCGTTCGAGGACATCGAGTGGATCGAGGCTCAGTCGTCCGTCCGCGAGTCGTTCCTCGAGTCCGACCAGGTCGACATGGTCGTCGCGACCTACACGATCAACGACGCCCGCAAGGAGCGCATCGACTTCGCGGGCCCGTACTTCATCGCCGGTCAGGACATCCTCGTCGCCGCGGGCAACCCCGAGGGCATCGAGGGCCCTGAGGACCTCGAGGGTCTCCCGGTCTGCTCGGCGGAGGGCTCGACGCCCGCCGCGACCATCTCCGAGCAGTACGGCGCCGAGCTGCTCGCCGCGGGCGGCTACAGCGACTGCCTCGACCCGCTGCGCAACGGCCAGGTCGTCGCGGTCACGACCGACAACGTGATCCTCTCGGGCTTCGTCGACCAGAACCCCGGCGAGTTCGAGCTGCTCGGCGAGACCTTCACCGAGGAGCCCTACGGCATCGGCGTGCCGCTCGGAGACGACGCGTTCCGCACCTTCATCAACGACGTCCTCGAGGAGGCCTTCGAGGACGGCACGTGGGCTCGCCTGTTCGAGGAGACCGCCGGCACCGTCATCGACGTCCCCGAGCCGCCGTCGGTCGACCGCTACTAGTCGATCACCGCAGCACCCGAGTGCGGGGCGGCTCAGGCCGCCCCGCACCATCCCCCCTCACTCTGACCACTGGAGGCCCGCGTGCAGTTCCTCATCGAGAGCGGCGACGTGCTGCTCGAGGGCTTCCTCGCCACGCTCCGCATGCTCGCGCTCACGGTGCTCTTCGCCCTGCCGCTCGGCGTCGTGCTCGCGGGCATGCGCATCTCGCCCGTGCCGAGCCTGCGCTGGGTCGCGACCGGATTCACCGAGCTGCTGCGGAACACGCCCCTCACGCTCGTGTTCTTCCTGCTCGTGTTCGTGATCCCTCGGCTAGGGCCGATCATCCCATTTCCCGTGAGCGCGATCATCGCGCTCACGCTCTACACGGCCCCGTTCTACGCGGAGGCGATCCGCTCCGGCGTCAACTCGGTGCCGGTCGGCCAGGCCGAGGCCGCACGTTCCGTGGGTCTCACCTTCAGCCAGACGGCCGTGCACGTGATCATCCCGCAAGCGGTGCGGTCGGTCATCCCGCCGCTCATCAACGTCACGATCGCCCTCACGAAAAACACCTCCGTGGCCGGCGGGTTCTTCGTCTTCGAGCTCTTCGCCTCCAGCAAGCGGCTCGCCAACAGCTACGCGGACGAGACGATCGCGATCTTCCTCGCCATCGCCGCGTGCTATCTGCTCGTCACGATCCCGCTCGGACGCATCGCCGACCGGCTCGAGAAGAAGGTCGCGGTGATGCGATGACCTCCGTCCTCTACGACGTGCCGGGCCCCAGGGCCCGCCGCCGCTCGCTCATCGCGTCGATCCTCACGGGAGTCGGTCTGGCTGCCGGTCTCGCGTGGGTCATCGCGACCCTCGCCGGGGAGGGTCTCTTCGACTACGAGCGCTGGGACATCTTCCAGGACCCGCTGGTCTGGGAGGGCCTCCTCGTCCGCGGCCTCCTCACGACGCTGCAGGTGGCGGCCCTCGCGAGCGTGCTCGCCATCCTGGTCGGAAGCGTGTTCGCGGTGCTGCGGCTGTCGTCCCTCGCGCTCGTCCGCATCCCCGTGACGATCGTGCTCGAGTTCTTCCGCGGCATGCCCGTGCTGCTCATGATGTTCTTCATCCTGATCCTGTTCGCGACGAGCCAGTACTGGGCCGTCGTGCTCGGCCTCGCCCTCTACAACGGGGCGATCATCGGCGAGGCGCTCCGCTCGGGCATCGTCGCGCTGCCGAAGGGTCAGCGCGAGGCCGGTCTCGCGCTCGGGCTCACGCCGCTCAAGGCCCGACTGCTCATCGAGTTCCCGCAGGCGTTCCGCGCCATGGCGCCGATCGTCGTCGCGCAGCTCGTCGTGCTGCTGAAGGACAGCTCGCTCGGCTACATCGTCGGCCTCCAGGAGCTCGTGCGCGAGCAGCGGCTGCAGGCGGAGTTCTTCGGGTTCTCCCAGTACGGCTTCTCGTTCTTCGTCATCACGCTCGGGCTGTTCCTGACGGTGAACCTGACGCTGTCGTGGTTCGCCCGACGCCTGGCGGCGCGCACGCCCGGCGGACGGGCATCCCGCCGGGCCGCTCGACGGGCGATCGGCGAGAGCGCCGACACCACGGTCATCCGCACGGCGGGCGACGGGCGCGCATAGGGTCGACGCGGCCCGCGGCTAGACTCTCGTCTCGTGCCTGACACCCCCCAGATCTCGGAGTCGGCGGTGGAATCGGCGGTCGAGGCGGCCCTCGCCGCGATCGCCGCCGCACCCGACACCGCCGCCCTCAAGGCCGCGCGCTCCGCCCACACGGGCGAGGCCTCGACGCTCGCTCAGCTCAACGCGAGCCTGCGCGACGTGCCGAACGACCAGAAGGCCGCGCTCGGCAAGCTCGTCGGCCAGGCGCGCGGCCGGGTGCAGCAGGCCGTCGCCGCGCGCGAGGCCGAGCTCGCCGTCGCGGAGGAGCAGGCGCGGCTCGACGCCGAGACGATCGATGTGACGGGCATCCCCGCTCGTCAGGCGCACGGTGCGCGGCACCCGCTCACGACGATGATGGAGCAGATGAGCGACATCTTCCTCGCCATGGGGTGGGAGGTCGCGGAGGGCCCCGAGCTCGAGAACGAGTGGTTCAACTTCGACGCCCTCAACTTCGACCCCGACCACCCCGCGCGCGCGATGCAGGACACCTTCTTCATCGACCCCGTCGAGCGGCACCTCGTGCTGCGCACCCACACGAGCCCCGTTCAGGTGCGCTCGCTGCTCGAGCGCGAGCTGCCCGTCTACGTCGTCGCGCCCGGTCGCGTCTTCCGCACCGACGAGCTCGACGCGACGCATACGCCCGTGTTCCACCAGATGGAGGGCATCGCGATCGACAAGGGCCTCACGATGGCCCACCTGCGGGGCACGCTCGAGCACATCGCGCGGTCGATGTTCGGCGAGGGCGCCCGCATCCGCCTGCGCCCCAGCTACTTCCCCTTCACCGAGCCGAGCGCCGAGCTCGACGTCTGGCACCCGACCTTCACGGGCGGCGCGCGCTGGATCGAGTGGGGCGGCTGCGGCATGGTCAACCCGAACGTGCTCCGCGCGGCGGGTATCGACCCCGACGTCTACCAGGGCTTCGCCTTCGGCATGGGGATCGAGCGCACGCTCATGTTCCGCAACGACGTGAGCGACATGCGCGACATGGTCGAGGGCGACGTCCGCTTCTCGCAGCAGTTCGGAATGGTGGTCTGATGCGCGTCCCGCTGTCCTGGCTCCGCGAGTGGGTCGAGGTGCCCGCCTCGGGCGACTCCGCGGCGGATGCCGATCACGTCCACGCCGCGCTCGTGAAGGTCGGCCTCGAGGAGGAGGGCGTCCACGGCGGCGCCCTCACGGGCCCGGTCGTCGTCGGCGAGGTGCTCGACTTCGTCGAGGAGCCCCAGTCGAACGGCAAGACCATCCGCTGGTGCCAGGTCCGCACGGGCACGACGACCGAGGGCGAGCCCGAGGTGCGCGGCATCGTGTGCGGCGCGCGGAACTTCCATGTCGGGGACCTCGTCGTCGTGTCGCTGCCCGGCGCCGTCCTTCCCGGCCCGTTCCCGATCTCGGCCCGCAAGACCTACGGCCACGTCTCCGACGGCATGATCGCCTCGGCGCGCGAGCTCGGCCTCGGCGACGAGCACGACGGCATCCTCCGCCTCGCCGAGCTCGGCGTCGCCGCCGAGCCCGGCACCGACGCGATCGCCCTCCTGGGGCTGGATGACGTGGCCGTCGAGGTCAACGTCACCCCCGACCGCGGGTACACGCTCTCCATCCGCGGCATCGCCCGCGAGTACTCCCACTCGACCGGCGCGTCCTTCCGCGACCCCGCGAAGGCGCTCGAAGTGGGGGAGGGGCTCGGCTTCTCCGTCGTCGTCGACGACCAGGCGCCCGTCCGCGGTCGCCGCGGGTGCGACGTGTTCGTCACGCGCGTCGTGCGCGGCATCGACGCGACCGCGCCGACGCCGCAGTCGATGGTCTCGCGCCTGCAGCTCGCGGGCATCCGCTCGATCTCGATCGCCGTCGACATCACCAACTACGTGATGCTCGAGCTCGGCCAACCGATCCACGCCTACGACCTGACGAAGCTCTCCGGGGGCATCACGGTGCGCCGCGCGCTTCCGGGCGAGACGCTCGTGACGCTCGACGACCAGACTCGCGCCCTCGACGCGGAGGACCTCCTCATCATCGACGAGTCGGGCCCCATCGGCATCGCGGGCGTCATGGGCGGCGCGAGCACCGAGGTGAGCGACGCGACGACCGACGTGCTCATCGAGGCCGCGAACTTCGACCCCGTGTCGATCGCGCGCTCGGCCCGCCGGCACAAGCTCCCGAGCGAGGCGTCGAAGCGCTTCGCGCGCGGCGTCGACCCGCTCGTCGCCGAGCCGGCCGCCCAGCGCGTCGCCGACCTGCTCGTCGAGCACGCGGGCGGCACGATCGACGAGCTCGGCTCGGCGTGGATCGAGGCCAAGCGCCCCGAGTCGATCGCGCTCGCCGAGGGCTTCGTCGACCGCCTCATCGGCGTCGACTACTCCCTCGACGAGGTCACCGACTCGCTCGGCGCGGTCGGCTGCAGGCTCAAGCCCGAGGGTGACGGCTGGCTCGTCGAGCCGCCCAGCTGGCGCCCCGACCTCGTCGACGCCCCCTCGCTCGCCGAGGAGGTCGCGCGCATCGTCGGCTACGACCGCATCCCCTCCGTGCTCCCCGTGGCCCCGCCCGGGCGCGGCCTCACGCGCTCGCAGCAGGTCCGCCGAGGCGTCGGCCGCGCCCTCGCCGCCGCGGGTCTCACCGAGGTGCTCGCCTACCCGTTCGTCCGCAGCGCCGACAACGCGCTCATGGGCGGCGCCGATGCCGCGCAGGTCCGCGTCGCGAACGCGCTCGACGCCGAGCAGGGCATGCTCCGCGTGAGCCTCGTCCCCGGCCTCGCCGCGATCGCGCACCGCAACCTCTCCCGCGGCCTCACCGATCTCGCGCTGTTCGAGCTCGGGCACGTCTTCCAGCCCGAGCCCGCGCGCACCTACGGCGTCGATTCGGTGCCGTTCGGCACGGCGCGGCCGAGCGACCAGGCGATCACCGAGCTCGAGCAGAGCATCCCGCATCAGCCCTGGAGCATCGCCGCGCTCTTCGTCGGCGACCGGCGCGCCCGCGGCATCGGCCAGCCGGCCGAGGAGGCGGGCATCGCCGACGCCCTCGACGCCGCCCGCCTCATCGCGAGCGTCGCGGGCGCGAACCTCCGCGTCGAGAGCGGGTCGCACCCCGCGCTGCATCCGGGACGCACGGCCGCGCTCCTCGTCGGCGACGAGACCGTCGGGTTCGCCGGCGAGCTGCTGCCGCAGGTGGCGCTCGACCGCGACCTGCCGCGCCGCGTGGGCGTGCTCGAGCTCGACCTCGACCGTCTGATCGCGCTCGGCGCGGGCGAGGTCGCGGCCCGCGCGCTGTCGACCTTCCCCGCCGCGACGCAGGATCTTTCCCTCGTCGTCCCCGTCGAGGTGCCCGCGGGCGACGTGCGCGACGCCGTCGTCGAGGGGGCAGGCGCGCTCCTCGAGCACGCCGAGCTCATCGACGACTACCGCGGCGCGGGCCTTGCGCCCGGCACGAAGTCGATCACGCTCGCCCTGCGCTTCCGCGCGCCCGACCGCACCCTCACGGCGGCCGAGGCGACCGAGGCGAAGAGCGCCGGACTCGCGCGCGCGGCCGAGCTGTTCGGGGCGACGCTCCGCGGGTGAGGATGCGCGGCGGGCCGCGACGGGTCGTCGCCGACGGGCGGCCCGCGGTGGACCGCGCGGTCAGCGGCGCGCGCGGCGGGCTCCTAAGCTAGAGCAATGCCGTATTCCGTTGCGGTCGCCGGCGCGAGCGGGTACGCCGGCGGCGAAGTCCTGCGACTCCTCTCCGCGCACCCCGAGCTTCAGGTGCGCACCGCGACCGCGCACTCGCACGCCGGTCAGCGTCTCATCGACGTGCACCCGCACCTGCGATCGCTCGCCTCGCTCGACCTCGTCGAGACGACCGCGTCGACCCTCGCCGGCCACGACATCGTCGTGCTCGCGCTGCCGCACGGCGCCTCCGGGGCGCTGGCCGCCGAGCTGCCCGACGACGTGCTCGTGCTCGACCTCGGCGCCGACCACCGCCTCACGAGCGAGGCCGACTGGGATCGCTTCTACGGCGGCGAGTGGCACGGCGCCTGGGCGTACGGCCTCCCCGAGCTCGTGCACGCCGGAAGCGGCCGTCAGCGCGACGCCCTCGCGGGCGCGCGCCGCATCGCCGTGCCCGGCTGCAACGTGACCGCGGTCACGCTGGGTCTCGCCCCGGGCATCCGCGCCGGCGTCATCGAGCCGGGCGACCTGACGGCCGCGCTCGCCGTCGGGCCGAGCGGCGCCGGCCGGTCGCTCAAGACCGAGCTGCTCGCGAGCGAGCTGCTGGGCTCGGCCTCCCCGTACGCCGTCGGGGGAGTCCATCGGCACATCCCCGAGATCCTCCAGAACCTCGCCGTCGCCGGCGCCGAGACGCCGACGATCTCGTTCACGCCCGTGCTCGTGCCGATGAGCCGCGGCATCCTCGCGACCCTCACCGCCCGACTCGTGCCCGGGACGAGCGCCGCGGCCGTGCGCGACGCGTGGGTCGACGCCTACGCGAGCGAGCACTTCGTGCACGTGCTCCCCGAGGGGCGCTTCCCGAAGACGGCCGACGCGCTCGGCGCGAACACGGCGCTCATGGGCGTCGCGGTCGACGCCGACGCCTGCCGCGTGGTGGTCGTCGTCGCGATCGACAACCTCGTGAAGGGCACCGCGGGAGCGGCCGTCCAGTCGCTCAACATCGCCCTCGGACTCGACGAGACCCTCGGCCTCCCCCTCGACGGGGTGGCCCCGTGACCGTCACCGCGCCGGCCGGGTTCGAGGCCGCCGGCGTCGCGTGCGGCCTGAAGTCCAGCGGCAGTGCCGACCTCGCCCTCGTCGTCAACCGCGGACCGCTCCGCGCCGCCGCCGCCGTCTTCACGAGCAACCGCGCGAAGGCGAACCCCATCATCTGGTCGCAGCAGGTCATCGCCGACGGTGAGGTGAGCGCGATCGTGCTCAACTCCGGCGGCGCGAACTGCTTCACCGGCGCGGAGGGCTTCCAGACGACGCACGCGACCGCCGAGGCCGTCGCCGAGGCGCTGCAGGTGGGCGCAGGCGACGTGCTCGTGTGCTCGACCGGCCTCATCGGCGAGCAGCTCGACCGCGCGAAGCTCGCGGCGGGCGTCGCCTCGGCCGCCGCCGCGCTCTCCGCCGGGGGCGGAGCGGATGCGGCGCGCGCCATCATGACGACCGACTCCGTCCCGAAGACGGCGCACGTCACGGGCGACGGCTGGAGCATCGGCGGCATGGCGAAGGGCGCGGGGATGCTCGCTCCGGGCCTCGCGACGATGCTCGTGGTCATCACGACCGACGCCGTGCTCGACGCCCCCGTGCTCGACGCCGCCCTGCGCGAGGCGACGCGGATGAGCTTCGACCGCCTCGACTCCGACGGCTGCATGTCGACCAACGACCAGGTGACGCTCATGGCGAGCGGAGCATCCGGCATCGAGCCCGACCGCGCCTCCTTCCAGGGCGCGCTCACCGCGCTCTGCCTCGACCTCGCCGAGCAGCTGCAGGGCGACGCCGAGGGTGCGAGCCACGACATCCGCATCGAGGTCGTCGGCGCGGCGCACGAGGCCGACGCCGTCGAGGTCGGCCGCTCGGTCGCGCGCAACAACCTGTTCAAGGCCGCCGTGTTCGGCAACGACCCCAACTGGGGCCGCGTGCTCGCCGCGATCGGTACGACGAGCGCCGCCTTCGACCCCTACGACGTCGACGTCAGCATGAACGGCGTGCGCGTCTGCCACGCCGGCGGACCCGACCGGCCCCGCCATGAGGTCGACCTCACCGGCCGAGCGGTGCACCTGCTCATCGACCTGCGCGCGGGCGAGGCGACCGCGACGATCCTCACGAACGACCTCACGCACGACTACGTGCACGAGAACAGCGCCTACTCGAGCTGACAGGGCCGGCATGAGCGAACTGAGAACCCCCGACGAGGTCGCGAGCGAGCACGCGCGCGCCGCCGCGAAGGCCGAGACGCTCATCGAGTCGCTGCCGTGGCTGCAGACCTTCCGTGACGCGATCGTCGTCGTGAAGTTCGGCGGCAACGCCATGGTGAGCGACGAGCTGCAGCGCGCCTTCGCCGAGGACATGGTCTACCTGCGCACGGTGGGCCTCCGCCCCGTCGTCGTCCATGGCGGCGGCCCGCAGATCTCGGCCATGCTCGAGCGGTTCGGCATCGAGAGCGAGTTCCGCGGCGGCTACCGCGTCACGAGCCCGGAGGCGATGGACGTCGTGCGCATGGTCCTCACCGGCCAGATCAGCCGCTCGCTCGTGAGCCTCATCAACCAGCACGGCCCGCTCGCGGCCGCGGTCTCCGGCGAGGATGCGGGCCTGTTCCGCGGCAAGCGGCGCGGCACCGTGGTCGACGGGGTCGAGGTCGACCTCGGCCTCGTGGGCGATGTCGTGGAGGTCGACCCCGCCGCTGTGCTCGCGCTCATCGACGCGGGGCGCATCCCCGTCGTCTCGTCGATCGCGCCCGACCTCGACGCCCCGGCGCAGTCGCTCAACGTCAACGCCGACTCGGCGGCGGCGGCGCTCGCGGCGGCGCTCGGCGCGCAGAAGCTCGTGATCCTGACCGACGTGGCCGGCCTCTACCGCGACTGGCCCGACCGCGACTCGCTCGTGTCGTCGATCGGCACCGACGAGCTGCGCGCGCTGCTGCCCCGGCTCGAGTCGGGCATGATCCCGAAGATGACGGCGTGCCTCGACGCCGTCGACGCGGGAGTCCCGAAGGCCGCGATCATCGACGGCCGCGTGCCGCACTCGATCCTGCTCGAGATCTTCACGCGCTCGGGCATCGGCACCGAGGTGGTCGCCTCGTGAGCGCGACCGCCGCGACCGCCGCCACCTCTCTGCCCGCCGGCTTCGCCTCGGGCCCGCAGACGGATGCCGTGCGCGCGCGATTCGCGCACGTCGCGATGCGCTCCGCCCCGGCCCCGATGGCCGTCCTGAGCCACGGCGCGGGCGCGAGCGTGTGGGATGTCGACGGGCGCGAGTACCTCGACTTCCTCGCCGGCATCGCCGTCAACGCGCTCGGCCACGCGCACCCCGCGCTCGTCGCGGCCGTCAGTGAGCAGGCCGCGCGCCTCGTGCACGTGAGCAACTACTTCACCACCGAGCAGGCCGTCGGCTTCGCCGAGCGGCTCGTGCGCCTCACCGGCGCGGGGGAGTCGGGGCGCGTGTACCCGGCGAACTCCGGCGCCGAGGCGATCGAGGCCGCGGTGAAGCTCGCCCGCCGCACCGGCCGGCCGCGCATCCTCGCCTTCGAGCAGGCCTTCCACGGCCGCACGATGGGCTCGCTCGCGCTCACCGGCAAGCCCGCGCTGCGCGCGCCGTTCGAGCCGATGCTCCCGGGCGTCGAGCACCTGCCCACCGATCTCGACGCGCTCGAGGCGGCCATGGACGGCGACGTCGCGGCGCTCGTGCTCGAGCCCATCAAGGGCGAGGCGGGCGTCGTACCGCTGCCCGACGGCTTCCTCACCGCGGCGCGCGAGCTGACCCGCCGCCACGGCGCGCTGCTCATCGTCGACGAGATCCAGACCGGTGCGGGCCGCACGGGCGACTGGTTCGCCTTCCAGCACGAGGGCGTCGTGCCCGACGCGATCGCGCTCGCGAAGGGCATCGGCGGCGGCATGCCGATCGGCGCGCTCGTGACGATCGGCGAGGCGAGCGAGCTCTTCACGCTCGGCCAGCACGGGTCGACCTTCGGGGGCAATCCGCTCGCCACCGGGGTCGCCAGTGCCGTTCTCGACGAGATCGAGCGGTCGGATCTCGTGAGCAACGCGGCCCGACGCGGCGAGCAGCTGCGGGCGGGCATCCTCGCTCTCGCATCGCCTCTCGTGACCGAGGTGCGCGGGCGCGGGCTCCTGCTGGGCGTGGGTCTCGACCGGCCCATCGCGGGTGCGGTCGTCGCCGCCGCCCTCGACCGCGGGCTCATCGTCAACGCCGCGAACGACACGAGCATCCGCCTCGCGCCGCCGCTCATCATCGGCGACGGCGAGATCGAACGCTTCCTGACCATCTTCTCCGCGAGCCTGGAGGCTGCAGCGTGACCACCACCGCACCGAGCACCGTCCGCCACTTCCTGCGCGACGACGACCTCAGCCCCGCCGAGCAGGCCGAGATCCTCGATCTCGCCGACCGGCTCAAGGCCGACCGCTTCGCCGAGCGCCCCCTCGCGGGCCCCGAGACCGTCGCGGTGTACTTCGATAAGACCTCCACGCGCACGCGCGTGAGCTTCACGGTCGGCATCGCCGACCTCGGCGGGCAGCCGCTCGTCATCCAGTCCGGCGAGAGCCAGCTCGGCGCGAAGGAGTCGATCGCTGACACCGCGCGCGTGCTCGAGCGCATGGTCGCCGCGATCGTCTGGCGCACCTTCGCGCACGCCGGCCTCGAGGAGATGGCAGCGAACGCGAGCGTGCCGATCGTCAACGCTCTCAGCGACGACTTCCACCCCTGCCAGCTGCTCGCCGACCTGCAGACGATCCGCGAGCACCGCGGCGCGCTCGCGGGCCTCACGGTCGCCTTCCTCGGTGACGGCGCGAGCAACATGGCGCACTCGTACCTGCTCGCGTGCGCGACCGCGGGCATGCACGTGCGCATCGCCGCACCCGCCGAGGCGTCGCCCGAGGCGCGCATCGTCGCCGATGCCGAACGCCGTGCGGCGGAGACGGGCGGCTCAGTCCTCGTCACGATCGACGCCGATGCGGCCGCCGCGGGCGCCGACGTCGTCGTGACCGACACCTGGGTGTCGATGGGCAAGGAGGACGAGAAGGAGGCCCGGGTCGCCCTCTTCGACGCCTATCGCGTGGATGCGCGGCTCATGGCCCTCGCCGACGACGACGCCCTCTTCCTCCACTGCCTGCCGGCCTACCGCGGGTACGAGGTGACGGCCGACGTGCTCGACGGCCCGCAGTCCGTCATCTGGGACGAGGCGGAGAACCGCCTGCACGCGCAGAAGGCGCTGCTGGTGTGGCTGCTGAGGCAGGCGCGAGGCGGCGCGGCGACCCAGTCGGGGGTCGCCCGATGAGCGGCGCGACGAACGAGGGCTCGCTCTGGGGCGGCCGCTTCGCCGACGGGCCGAGCCCCGAGCTCGTGCGCCTCAGCCGCTCGACCCACTTCGACTGGCAGCTCGCCCCCTACGACCTCGCCGGCAGCCGCGCGCACGCGAGCGCCCTCGCGGCGGCCGGCTACCTCGACGCCGACGAGCTGCGACGGATGCGCGACGCCCTCGACGCGCTCGAGTCACGCTGGCGAGACGGCAGCCTGCAGCCCCGCCCGGAGGACGAGGACGTGCACGGAGCCCTCGAGACCGCGCTCCTCGCCGAGGTCGGCCCCGAGCTCGGCGGGAAGCTGCGCGCCGGCCGCAGCCGCAACGACCAGATCGCCACGCTCATCCGGATGTACCTGCGCGACCACGGCCGCGCGATCGCGACGGAGGTGCGGCGCCTCATCGAGGCGCTCGCGCTGCAGGCCGACGCGTATCCCGATGCCGTCATGCCCGGCCGCACCCACCTGCAGCACGCGCAGCCGGTGCTGCTCGCGCACCACCTCCTCGCCCACGTCTGGCCGCTCGTGCGCGACCTCGAGCGCCTGCGCGACTGGGGGGCCCGCGCCGACCGCTCGCCGTACGGCTCCGGCGCGCTCGCAGGCTCGAGCCTCGGGCTCGACCCCGCCATCGTGGCCGCCGAGCTCGGCTTCGCCGGCCCCACCGAGAACTCGATCGACGCGACCGCGAGCCGCGACCTCGTCGCCGAGTTCGCCTACATCGCCGCGCAGATCGGCATCGACCTCTCGCGCCTGGCGGAGGAGATCATCTTCTGGAACACCCGCGAGGTCGCCTTCGTCACGCTGCATGACGGCTACTCGACGGGGTCGTCGATCATGCCGCAGAAGAAGAACCCCGACATAGCCGAGCTCGCGCGCGGCAAGGCGGGCCGGCTCATCGGAGACCTCACGGGGCTGCTCACGACTCTCAAGGGCCTGCCGCTCGCGTACAACCGCGACCTGCAGGAGGACAAGGAGCCGGTCTTCGACGCCGTCGAGACGCTCGAGGTGCTGCTGCCGGCATTCACGGGCATGGTCGCCACCCTGCGCTTCGACACCGCGCGCATGGCCGAGCTCGCTCCGCAGGGGTTCTCGCTCGCGACCGACGTCGCCGACTGGCTCGTGCGGCAGGGTGTGCCGTTCCGCGAGGCGCACGAGATCTCGGGCGCGCTCGTGGCGCACTGCGAGCGCGCGGGCCTCGAGCTCCACGAGCCGAGCGACGCCGACTACGCCGCGATCGATCCGCGCCTGACCGGCGAGGTGCGCGCGGTGCTCACCGTCGAGGGCTCGATCGCCTCCCGATCGGGAGCGGGCGGCACGGCCGCGGTCGCGGTCGCCGCGCAGCGCGCCCACCTCGGCGAGCGGCTCGCCGCGCTCTGATCGCCATGGTCGACGACGCTGGCGCGCCGCCCCCGGAGGGCATGACGCCGGAGGGAATGACGCCGGATCCGGCGACGGCGGCGCTCCTCGCCGGCGACCCGCTCGAGGTCGCCCCGCGCCTGCTCGGCTCCCTCCTGCACGGGCGCGGCGTGACAGTTCGGCTCACCGAGGTCGAGGCCTACCGCGGCGCGGACGACCCCGGCTCGCACGCCTTCCGGGGCGAGACGCCGCGCACGCGCCCGATGTTCCTCGGCGCCGGGCACGTGTACGCGTACTTCACCTACGGCATGCACACGTGCGTCAACCTCGTCTCGGGCGAGCCGGGTGTCGCCTCGGGCCTGCTCATCCGGGCGGGCGAGGTGGTCGAGGGCGCCGAGCTCGCGCTCGCCCGCCGGAGCGCGGACCGCCAGGGCCGCGTCATCCCGCATCGCGACCTCGCCCGGGGGCCTGCTCGGCTGGCGCGGGCGCTCGGCGTGGTCCTCGCCGATTCCGGGTCGCCGCTGCTGCCGCTCGATCGGCCCGACCTCGACGGTCTGCGGCTCGAGCCACGCGCTCCGCTGCCGGCCTCGCGCATAGCCTCCGGTCCGCGGGTGGGCGTCGCCGGTCCGGGCGGGGATGCCGCGGCGCACCCCTGGCGGTTCTGGATCGCCGACGACCCGACGGTCTCCGTCTACCGCCCCGCGGTCGCCCGTCGGCGCCGACCGCCCGGCTGATCGCCCGGCCGACCGCCCGGCCGACCGCCGTACCCCTCGCGACGGGGTGCGCTGCGTGGGGCGGTCAGGCGAGCACGATCAGGCCGGCGCAGGCGCCCGCCCACAGCAGGCTCACGAGCGTGCCGATGATGAAGCGCTCGGTCGCGGCGCCGGCGTCGAGGTCGCGGAAGCGCCCGAGACCCTTGATGGCGATGAGGGCGGCGAGCAGCTCCCATCGGCCGATGAGCACCGCGGCGACGATGATGGTGCGCTCGAGGAAGCCGATCGTCGTGCCGCCGCGCAGGACCTCGCGACCGACGCCGTCGCCGACGAGGATTCCGCCGTGCGCCCCCTCGGGGGCCGCGCTGCCGCGGGAGGCCGCGGCGAGGACGAGCGTCGCGACCGGTCCGCCTCCGGCGACGCCGAGGGCCGCCATGCCGAGCTGGGCGAGGAGCGCCGAGCCCGACGGCAGCGCATCGCTCGCGCCCGTGGCGACGGCGAGCCCGCCGACGAGCACGACGCCCACGCCGACGATGACGAGCCGCGGCTGCGCCTCGGTCGTCGCGAGCACGGCGAGCACGACGGCGAGCCAGACGATCCCGACGAGCCCCGACCAGGCGAGCGCGAGGGAGAGCTCGACGGGATCGATGATCATGCGGCGGAGTCCTCCGAGTTCGGGCCGATCGCGCTCTGGGAGCGGTCGGCGTCGGCGAGCAGGCGGCTGAGGGAGGCGCGGGCCTCCGCGTCGAGCTTCAGCCCCGCGGCGCGAGCGCGCTTGCTCGCGGCCTGGGGGGTGATGCCGATGCGCTCGGCGGCGTCGGCCTGCGTGTCGCCGCCCTCGAGCAGGTCGTGCATCTCCCAGCCCTGCTCGCTCCATCGTGCCCGCTGGGTGAGCAGCAGGTCGACGAGCGCCCCCAGGTCGGCGACGCGGTCCTCGTCGCCCGACGAGCCGCGCACCGCGCAGTGCGTCGGCCGCTTGTCGGCGGCCTCGACGGCCGCGCGCGCCGCGAGGAACGCGGGGCCGCGGGCCTCCCGGACGCTCTCGGGCAGGGGAGTGCGCACCGACCCGAGGCCGATGCCGACGCGCCAGTGCTCGTCGCGCAGCAGGCGCAGGGCGATCTCGAGCGCGGCCTCGGCGCTCGCGGTCAGCAGCTGCAGCTCGTCGCCGGCGGTCCGCTCGGGCGGCAGCGCGAGGTCGTCTCCGTGCTCGTGCTCGATCTCGGAGATGGCGCCGGCGACGCGGTCGTCGTCGTGGCGGCTGTCGATCTGGTCGGCGATGATGACGAACACGGGATGCTCCTCTCGCGAATTCGGCTCGCATCAAGTCTACGAGGCTGATCACCTCGCAAGCAACCATGCAGGGTTGATAACCGTGCACGCAACCGTTCAGGGTGGACAGATGCGCGAGCCCGCGCTGCCCCCTGCGACGGAGTCGCCGCGCGCCCGTTGGTACGCTGGCGCGGTGCCCGCCGCATCCGTGACCCTGACCGAGCCGCGCAACGACGACTCCTTCGAGACCCTGTGGGACGAGATCGTCTGGCGCGGCCTCGTCCACGTCTCGACCGACGAGACCGCGCTCACGGCGCTGCTCGACGGCCCGCCGATCACCTACTACTGCGGCTTCGACCCGACCGCGCCGAGCCTGCACCTGGGCAATCTCGTGCAGCTGCTGCTCATGCGCCGCCTGCAGCTCGCCGGCCATCGCCCGCTCGGTCTCGTCGGCGGGTCGACCGGCCTCATCGGCGACCCGAAGCCGACGGCCGAGCGCACGCTCAACGACGAGGCCGTCGTCGCCGAGTGGGTCGGCTATCTGCAGGCTCAGGTCTCCCGCTTCCTGTCCTTCGAGGGCGACAACGCGGCGCGCCTGGTCAACAATCTCGACTGGACGGCGCCGATGAGCGCGATCGAGTTCCTCCGCGACATCGGCAAGCACTACCGCGTGGGCACGATGCTCAAGAAGGACGCGGTGAGCGCGCGCCTGAACAGCGACGAGGGCATCAGCTACACCGAGTTCAGCTACCAGATCCTGCAGGGCCTCGACTTCCGGCGCCTGCACCTCGACTACGGCTGCGTGCTGCAGACGGGCGGCAGCGACCAGTGGGGCAACCTCACGAGCGGAGTCGACCTCGTGCGCCGTGCGGAGGGCAGGGTCGTCCATGCGATCGGCACCCCTCTCGTCACGAACGCCGACGGCCGCAAGTTCGGCAAGAGCGAGGGCAACGCGGTGTGGCTCGACCCCGAGCTCACGAGCCCCTACGCGATGTACCAGTTCTGGCTCAACACCGACGACGCGGACGTGATCGATCGGCTCAAGGTCTTCACGTTCCTCTCGCGCGCCGAGATCGAGGAGTACGCCCGCACGGTCGAGAACGAGCCCTTCCGCCGCGAGGCGCAGCGGCGTCTCGCGCTCGAGGTGACCGGTCTCGTCCACGGTGCCGACGCGGTGGCTATGGCGATGGATGCCACGGCCGCCCTGTTCGGAGGAGGCAACCTCCACGCGCTCGACGCCCCCACCCTGGCTGCGGCGGTGCACGAGCTCCCGTACGCGGAGCTCGACCCCGCGCAGACCGTGGCGCAGGCGCTCGTCGCCACGGGGCTGAGCGCGAGCCTCAGCGACGCTCGCCGCGCGATCGCCCAGGGCGGCGTGACGGTCAACAACGAGAGGGTCGCCTCCGACGAGGAGACCCTGGAGGGCCGTGCCCTCGCCGGGGGAGTGGCGGTCCTGCGCCGCGGGAAGAAGACCCTCGCCGGCGTCCGCATCGCGGGCGCCTGAGGCCTCCCGCGACGCGACACGCCCGGGATGCCCCGCTGATTGGCCCGGACGACCCGCGCCGCGTACATTTCTAACTCGTCGCCCCAAAGGCGCAGGAGAGCCGAAGAGCCTCCCGCCTCACGCGGAGACCACATCCCCGCCTGATCGTCACGACTTGTCGTGAGCCGGTCGGAGGCGTAGGATGGCGAATCCAGCCCAGGCAAAGTCCGAGCTCGTCGCCCGCGGTTCACCGCGGTAGCCGACTTGCGTCGAGACGCCGGGCCGGATAAGTTAGGACAGTTGCCCTGAAACAAGCGCCGAGAGGCGTGCGGTCAGGTGCGCCCGATCCTTGAGAACTCAACAGCGTGCACTAAGTCAATGCCAAATTATCCTCGTCGGTCGACATCGTCGGCCGGTTGAGATTCCTTTAGGTCAGGTGCGCCCGATCCTTGAGAACTCAACAGCGTGCACTAAGTCAATGCCAAATTATCCTCGTCGGTCGACATCGTCGGCCGGTTGAGATTCCTTTGGATTGAAACGAATGTCAGTAGATATTCGAACTTCAGTCAGACAAACTCGTGGCAGCTCATCACTTCGGTGGCGGTTGTCGCAACTAGATGTGTCGTTCTGCTTTTTGAGCGGTTCGGCTATCAAACATTTACGGAGAGTTTGATCCTGGCTCAGGACGAACGCTGGCGGCGTGCTTAACACATGCAAGTCGAACGGTGAAGGTGGGAGCTTGCTCCTGCTGGATCAGTGGCGAACGGGTGAGTAACACGTGAGTAACCTGCCCTTGACTCTGGGATAAGCGTTGGAAACGACGTCTAATACCGGATACGAGCTTCAGCCGCATGGCTAGGAGCTGGAAAGAATTTCGGTCAAGGATGGACTCGCGGCCTATCAGCTTGTTGGTGAGGTAATGGCTCACCAAGGCGACGACGGGTAGCCGGCCTGAGAGGGTGACCGGCCACACTGGGACTGAGACACGGCCCAGACTCCTACGGGAGGCAGCAGTGGGGAATATTGCACAATGGGCGCAAGCCTGATGCAGCAACGCCGCGTGAGGGACGACGGCCTTCGGGTTGTAAACCTCTTTTAGCAGGGAAGAAGCGAAAGTGACGGTACCTGCAGAAAAAGCACCGGCTAACTACGTGCCAGCAGCCGCGGTAATACGTAGGGTGCAAGCGTTGTCCGGAATTATTGGGCGTAAAGAGCTCGTAGGCGGTTTGTCGCGTCTGCTGTGAAAACGCGAGGCTCAACCTCGCGCCTGCAGTGGGTACGGGCAGACTAGAGTGCGGTAGGGGAGATTGGAATTCCTGGTGTAGCGGTGGAATGCGCAGATATCAGGAGGAACACCGATGGCGAAGGCAGATCTCTGGGCCGTAACTGACGCTGAGGAGCGAAAGCGTGGGGAGCGAACAGGATTAGATACCCTGGTAGTCCACGCCGTAAACGTTGGGAACTAGATGTAGGGACCATTCCACGGTTTCTGTGTCGCAGCTAACGCATTAAGTTCCCCGCCTGGGGAGTACGGTCGCAAGACTAAAACTCAAAGGAATTGACGGGGGCCCGCACAAGCGGCGGAGCATGCGGATTAATTCGATGCAACGCGAAGAACCTTACCAAGGCTTGACATATAGAGGAAACGTGCAGAAATGTACGCCCCGCAAGGTCTCTATACAGGTGGTGCATGGTTGTCGTCAGCTCGTGTCGTGAGATGTTGGGTTAAGTCCCGCAACGAGCGCAACCCTCGTCCTATGTTGCCAGCACGTCATGGTGGGAACTCATGGGAGACTGCCGGGGTCAACTCGGAGGAAGGTGGGGATGACGTCAAATCATCATGCCCCTTATGTCTTGGGCTTCACGCATGCTACAATGGCCGGTACAAAGGGCTGCGATACCGTAAGGTGGAGCGAATCCCAAAAAGCCGGTCTCAGTTCGGATTGAGGTCTGCAACTCGACCTCATGAAGTTGGAGTCGCTAGTAATCGTGGATCAGCAACGCCACGGTGAATACGTTCCCGGGCCTTGTACACACCGCCCGTCAAGTCATGAAAGTCGGTAACACCCGAAGCCAGTGGCCCAACCGCAAGGAGGGAGCTGTCGAAGGTGGGATCGGTGATTAGGACTAAGTCGTAACAAGGTAGCCGTACCGGAAGGTGCGGCTGGATCACCTCCTTTCTAAGGAGCATCTGCTGCGCGAGCCTCGGTTCGCTGCAGCCAGAACCCGCATCGCAGGCGTTCGTTCTGCGGCGGGAGCTCATGGGTGGAACATTGACTTAGGTGGCCGGCGATTCTCGCCCAGCTCAGTACGACCCGCTTGCGGGTCTGGAACGGCTGTAGGGAGGAGTCGGTCACATGCACGCTGTTGGGTCCTGAGGGACCGGGCACCGCGAGCGCCGCGAGTGGGGAGATCCGAAAGGGTCGAGCTACTGGCGGCGGGATGCGGGGAGCTGGTTTCTCGGACTTCCGAGCTGAGCACAGGAGTTGTGCGAGGCAGGGAGTGCCGACCGTACGTTGAGAACTACACAGTGGACGCGAGCATCTTAGAAACATCAACCGTCAAAGTTGGTGATTTCTGAAGATCACCAGATCGAGAGATCTGGATAGATCATTGGTCTGCGCAGCGAGGCATCCTCTCGAGGGTGCTGTTCGGCGCACGATCGATTCAACATACTCATGTAGTCAAGTTTCTAAGAGCAAACGGTGGATGCCTTGGCATCTGGAGCCGAAGAAGGACGTAGCAATCTGCGATAAGCCTCGGGGAGCTGATAAGCGAGCTTTGATCCGAGGATGTCCGAATGGGGAAACCCCGCTGGGCGGCGTGCCGACCTAGTGACTCCCGCCTGAATATATAGGGCGGGTAGAGGGAACGTGGGGAAGTGAAACATCTCAGTACCCACAGGAAGAGAAAACAACAGTGATTCCGTCAGTAGTGGCGAGCGAACGCGGAAGAGGCTAAACCGATCATGTGTGATAGCCGGCAGGTGTTGCATGGTCGGGGTTGTGGGACTTTCCTGGAGATCTGCCGATCTCCAAGGGTTACAGCGCGATATAGACGAATGGTCTTGAAAGGCCAGTCATAGAGGGTGCCAACCCCGTAGTCGAAATGTCGTTATGGCCCGGAGAGTATCCCAAGTAGCACGGGGCCCGAGAAATCCCGTGTGAATCTGTCAGGACCACCTGATAAGCCTAAATACTCCCAGATGACCGATAGCGGACAAGTACCGTGAGGGAAAGGTGAAAAGTACCCCGGGAGGGGAGTGAAATAGTACCTGAAACCGTTTGCTTACAAACCGTCGGAGCCGCCCTAGCAGCGGTGACGGCGTGCCTTTTGAAGAATGAGCCTGCGAGTTAGCGATATGTGGCGAGGTTAACCCGTGTGGGGTAGCCGTAGCGAAAGCGAGTCTGAATAGGGCGATTCAGTCGCATGTCCTAGACCCGAAGCGAAGTGATCTATCCATGGCCAGGTTGAAGCGACGGTAAGACGTCGTGGAGGACCGAACCCACTTAGGTTGAAAACTGAGGGGATGAGCTGTGGATAGGGGTGAAAGGCCAATCAAACTTCGTGATAGCTGGTTCTCTCCGAAATGCATTTAGGTGCAGCGTTGCGTGTTTCTTGCCGGAGGTAGAGCTACTGGATGGCCGATGGGCCCCAAAAGGTTACTGACGTCAGCCAAACTCCGAATGCCGGTAAGTGAGAGCGCAGCAGTGAGACAGTGGGGGATAAGCTTCATTGTCGAGAGGGAAACAACCCAGACTACCGACTAAGGTCCCTAAGCGTGTGCTAAGTGGGAAAGGATGTGGAGTTGCACAGACAACCAGGAGGTTGGCTTAGAAGCAGCCACCCTTGAAAGAGTGCGTAATAGCTCACTGGTCAAGTGATTCCGCGCCGACAATGTAACGGGGCTCAAGCACACCACCGAAGTCGTAGGATTCGCATATTAGGTAGGCCTTCGTGGTCCAGCCGTGCGGATCGGTAGGAGAGCGTCGTGTGGGCAGWGAAGCGGCGGTGTGAACCAGCCGTGGAGGCCACACGAGTGAGAATGCAGGCATGAGTAGCGAAAGACGGGTGAGAAACCCGTCCTCCGAAAGACCAAGGGTTCCAGGGCCAGGTTAATCCGCCCTGGGTAAGTCGGGACCTAAGGCGAGGCCGACAGGCGTAGTCGATGGACAACGGGTTGATATTCCCGTACTGACGAAGAACCGCCCAAGCTAATCCAGTGATGCTAAGTGTCCGAATCCCTCTGACTGAGCCCTTCGGGGTGAGGCGTTGGGGCTAGCACACGACCCTATGCTGGTGCGGCTAGCGTATTAACAGGTGTGACGCAGGAAGGTAGCTGAGCCGGGCGATGGTAGTCCCGGTGTAAGGACGTAGGGCGAGGGATAGGCAAATCCGTTCCTCACATAGCCTGAGATCCGATGCGTACCCCTCACGGGGGAAATCAGTGATCCTATGCTGCCGAGAAAAGCATCGACGCGAGGTTCTAGTCACCCGTACCCCAAACCGACTCAGGTGGTCAGGTAGAGAATACCAAGGAGATCGAGAGAATCGTGGTTAAGGAACTCGGCAAAATGCCCCCGTAACTTCGGGAGAAGGGGGGCCGGATTCGTGAAGGGATTTACTCCTGGAGCGTTGAAGGCCGCAGAGACCAGTGGGAAGCGACTGTTTACTAAAAACACAGGTCCGTGCCAAGTCGCAAGACGATGTATACGGACTGACGCCTGCCCGGTGCTGGAAGGTTAAGAGGAGTGGTTAGCGCAAGCGAAGCTACGAATTTAAGCCCCAGTAAACGGCGGTGGTAACTATAACCATCCTAAGGTAGCGAAATTCCTTGTCGGGTAAGTTCCGACCTGCACGAATGGCGTAACGACTTCCCAGCTGTCTCAACCGCGAACTCGGCGAAATTGCACTACGAGTAAAGATGCTCGTTACGCGCAGCAGGACGGAAAGACCCCGTGACCTTTACTACAGCTTGGTATTGGTGTTCGGTGTGGCTTGTGTAGGATAGGTGGGAGACTGTGAAGCTGGCACGCTAGTGTCGGTGGAGTCGTTGTTGAAATACCACTCTGGTCACTCTGGATGTCTAACTTAGAACCGTAATCCGGTTCAGGGACAGTGCCTGGTGGGTAGTTTAACTGGGGCGGTTGCCTCCCAAAAAGTAACGGAGGCGCCCAAAGGTTCCCTCAACCTGGTTGGCAATCAGGTGTCGAGTGTAAGTGCACAAGGGAGCTTGACTGTGAGACTGACAGGTCGAGCAGGGACGAAAGTCGGGACTAGTGATCCGGCAGTGGCTTGTGGAAGCGCTGTCGCTCAACGGATAAAAGGTACCTCGGGGATAACAGGCTGATCTTGCCCAAGAGTCCATATCGACGGCATGGTTTGGCACCTCGATGTCGGCTCGTCGCATCCTGGGGCTGGAGTAGGTCCCAAGGGTTGGGCTGTTCGCCCATTAAAGCGGTACGCGAGCTGGGTTTAGAACGTCGTGAGACAGTTCGGTCCCTATCCGCTGCGCGCGTAGGAAGTTTGAGAGGATCTGACCCTAGTACGAGAGGACCGGGTTGGACGAACCTCTGGTGTGTCAGTTGTTCCGCCAGGAGCACCGCTGATTAGCTACGTTCGGGATGGATAACCGCTGAAAGCATCTAAGCGGGAAGCCGGCCTCAAGATGAGACTTCCATGCCCCTTGTGGGTGAGAGGCTCCCAGCCAGATTACTGGGTTGATAGGCAGGATGTGGAAGAGGGGACTAAAGACCCTTGCAGCTGACCTGTACTAATAAGCCGATGACTTGACAACACCCCCACCCTCGCGGTGKGGTGAGTATGCGCTTGCGTCCACTTTGTGGTTCTCGATTGACGGTCGGGATCCGCGCACAGAAACACTTSTTGTGTTCTGTCCGTAAACGATTGATAAATCAATAGTGTTTCGGCGGCCATAGCGAAGGGGAAACGCCCGGTTACATTCCGAACCCGGAAGCTAAGACCTTCTGCGCCGATGGTACTGCGAGGG
>NZ_LMCX01000002.1 GCF_001425665.1 Yonghaparkia sp. Root332
TAAATCAATAGTGTTTCGGCGGCCATAGCGAAGGGGAAACGCCCGGTTACATTCCGAACCCGGAAGCTAAGACCTTCTGCGCCGATGGTACTGCGAGGGCGACCTCGTGGGAGAGTAGGACACCGCCGGACTTCTTTCGAGAGAAGCCCCTCCATTCGTGGAGGGGCTTCTCGTCGTTAATGGGCCGGGGCGGCAGCGGCCGTCGACGAGTGCACCCCCCTCGCCCGTGCCGGCTGTGCCGGCGCGTCAGCCCCGGTCGGGGAACCCGTGCGGGAGCGCCGCGAGCGTCGGCGCGAGCTGCTCGAGCCGTGCGCGCTCCCGCTCGAGCGCCGTGGCCTCGCGCTCGCGCCGGAGGACGGCGACGGCGGCGAGGAAGAGCTCGGGATCGACGTCGGGCACGGGGGAGACAGACAGGGCCGCATCGCGGGCGAGCGCGGCGGCGAGCCGCTGGCGGGTGGCGGGTGTGTGCCCGCCGGCCTGGGCGAGGAACTGGGCGATCCGACGCGAGAGCGCGTCGGGCAGGCGGGCGACGTCGGCCGTCGACGCCCACTCGGCGAGCTCCGGGGGCACCCCGAAGGTCCGCTGCTGCGGTCGCGCCAGTCGCTCGTACTGGCTGTAGGTGCCGGCGATCAGATCGCCCAGGCGCTTCGCGCGGGTGTTGAGCATCGCCACGATGACGGCGAGGCCGCCGGCGGTGAGGACGATCTCGAAGAGACCGACGAACGACCGGATGGCGGCGTGACGGAACGACACGGCGCCTCCGTCATCGCGCACGACCCGATCGCCGAGTGCCCAGCGGCCGAGGGACTTCCCCTGGGAGGCCGTCTCCACCACGGCGGGGACGATGACGAGCCCGAGCACTGCGCTGGAGATCGCGACGGCGCCGTAGAGATTCTCGGGGAGTCCGAGCGTCGGCGCCGTCTCGAGCAGAAGCCAGATGAGCAGCCCCGTGCCGATCCCGTAGACGAGGTAGTCGATCGCGGCCCCCGCCGCACGGAGGATGACGCTCGTCGCACGGATCTGGAGGGCCACGGCCTCGCCCGTGAGCAGCTCCCGCTCGGCGTCGTAGTCCGTCCCGTTCGGGATCGGAGCCGCCGCGGAACCGGACATGTCATCATCTAAACAGATGGACCTCGACGCGTACTCCGCCGCCCACGCCGACGAGTGGGATCGCCTCGACGCGCTCGCACGTCGCCGTCGCTTCGCCGGCCGCGACGCCGATGACCTCATCGACCACTACCAGGCCGCGGCGACGCACCTGTCCGCGATCTCGACGACCGCGGGCGAGGTTCCGCAGCGCGAGCGCCTCTCCGTGGCGCTGTCGCGGGCGCGCCTGCGGTTCACCGGCGCGCAGGCGGAGCCGCTCGCGCAGCTGGCGCGGTACGCGACGCGGGAGGTCCCGGCGGCGCTGCACCGCATCCGATATCTGACGCTCGTGATCGCCGTCGTCTTCGCGGTCGTCGCGACCCTCTACGCGCTGTGGATCGGGTCGACCCCCGAGGTTCTCGCGAGCCTCGGCGACTACGAGACGCTGCGGCGGTACGCCGAGCAGGACTTCGTCAACTACTACTCCGAGTCGTCTGAGGCCTCGTTCGCCGGGCAGGTCTGGGTCAACAACGCCTGGATCGCGGCGCAGTGCGTCGCCTTCGGCATCTCGGGCTTCTGGGTGCCGGTCGTGGTGCTGCAGAACGCCCAGGGCGTCGGCCAGAGCGCCGCGATCATGGCCGAGTTCGGGCGCCTCGACGTCTTCTTCCTCAACATCGCCCCGCACGGCCAGCTCGAGCTCTACTGCATCTTCGTCGCCGCGGCCGCGGGCCTCATGATCTTCTGGTCCTGGGTCGCCCCGGGCTCGCGCACGCGGCTGCAGGCCCTCGCCGAGGATGGCCGCGCCCTGTTCGCCGTGATCGGCGGACTCGTCGTCGGGCTCCTCGTGAGCGGCATCGTCGAGGGCTTCGTCACGCGGCAGGAGTGGCCCGACGTGATCCGCATCGGGATCGGCAGCCTCGCGCTCGCCTGGTTCCTGTGGCTGCAGTGGATCGTCGGCCGCGCCGCGGCGCGCGACGGCGAGACGGGCGACCTGGACCCGATCAGCCGGGGGGCTCGCGTCGTCGTCGCCGACTGAGCGGGCATCCTGAATCGATCGTATTTTTGACCTGTTCATGAAAACGAGTACGGTCGAGAAGTGCCCGTGACCGATGAGACGCTGCTCCGCGAGGCCGGCCTGCGGGTGACCGCCGGTCGACTGGCGGTGCTGCGCGCTCTCGAGCGGATGCCGCACAGCGAGGCCGATCGCATCCACGCCGCCCTCGCGGCGGACGGCGCGAGGCTCACGCTGCAAGCGGTGCACAACGTGCTCGGCGACCTCACGGCAGCCGGCGTCCTGCGGCGCATCGAACCCGCGCGGAGCCCCGCGCGCTACGAGCGCCGCATCGGCGACAACCACCACCACGTCGTCTGCACGCAGTGCGGCGCCGTGGGCGACGTCGACTGCGTGGTCGGCGACGCGCCCTGCCTCGTGCCCTCGAGCACGGGCGGGTTCACGGTGACGACCGCCGAGGTGACGTTCTGGGGCCTGTGCCCCGCCTGCGCAGCCTGAATCCAGCGCGGATGCCCGTGGCGAGCGGGCGCTCGTGCGTGCGCCGAGCACGATTCGTTCCCCCATCCCAGAAGGAGCTCCTCCGCGTGACCAGCCACACCACGACCACCTCCGGCGCGCCCGTCGCGAGCGACCAGCACTCGCAGACCGTCGGCGCCGACGGCGTCATCCCCCTCACCGACCACTACCTGGTCGAGAAGCTCGCCCAGTTCAACCGCGAGCGCGTGCCGGAGCGCGTCGTCCACGCCAAGGGAGGCGGCGCCTTCGGCGTCTTCGAGACGACCCACGACGTGTCGGCGTACACGCGCGCGGCGCTGTTCCAGCCCGGGGTCACGACCGAGACCCTCGCGCGCTTCTCGTCCGTCGCCGGCGAGCAGGGCAGCCCCGACACGTGGCGCGACCCGCGCGGCTTCGCGCTGAAGTTCTACACCTCCGAGGGCAACTACGACCTCGTGGGCAACAACACCCCCGTCTTCTTCATCAAGGACGGCATCACGTTCCCCGACTTCATCCGCTCGCAGAAGCGTCTGCCGGGATCGGGGCTGCGCGACCACAACATGCAGTGGGACTTCTGGACCCTGCAGCCCGAGTCGTCGCACCAGGTGACGTGGCTCATGGGCGATCGGGGCATCCCGACCTCATGGCGCCACATGGATGGCTTCGGCTCGCACACCTACCAGTGGATCAACGCCGCGGGCGTGCGCTTCTGGGTGAAGTACCACTTCCGCACCGAGCAGGGGCACGAGACGCTCACGCAGGAGCAGGCCGACCGCATCGCCGGCGAGGACGCGGACCTGCACCGCCGCGACCTGTTCGAGGCGATCGAGCGCGGCGAGCACCCCTCGTGGCAGCTGTCGGTGCAGGTCATGCCGTACGAGGAGGCGAAGACCTACCGCTTCAACCCCTTCGATCTCACGAAGGTGTGGCCGAAGGCCGACTACCCGCTGATCCCGGTCGGGCGTCTGACGCTCACGCGGAACCCGGAGAACTTCTTCGCACAGATCGAGCAGGCGACCTTCGCGCCGTCGAACTTCGTGCCGGGCATCGCCGCGAGCCCCGACCGCATGCTGCAGGCGCGCATCTTCAGCTACGCCGACGCGCACCGCTACCGCGTGGGCACCAACCACGCGCAGCTGCCGGTCAACGCGCCGAAGAACGAGGCGCACGCGTACTCGAAGGAGGGGGCGATGACGTACTCCTTCCCGCCCGCGACCCAGCCGGTCTACGCGCCGAACTCGTTCGGCGGCCCGCACGCCGACGCCGAGGCCCACGGCCCCGACCGCGGCTGGGAGATGGATGGCGAGCTCCTGCGCACCTCGGCGACCGTGCACGCGGACGACGACGACTACGGCCAGGCGCGCGACCTCATCACGCGCGTCATGGACGATGCCCAGCGCGATCGTCTCGTCTCGACGATCATCGGGCACGTCTCAGGGGTCACGATCCCCGAGCTGCGTGAGCGCGTCATCCAGTACTGGACGGCGATCGAGCCGGGCATCGGTGCGCGCGTCGCGGCGGGCCTGCCCGAGATCGCCGCCCCGCGCGAGACCCTCGTGCCGGCGCCGACCGCCGCGAAGTAGGGCGCATCCGCCGCGGACGGGCCGTCCCTCCTCCCGGAGGGGCGGCCCGTTCCGCATGGACGCGACACGCCGTTCACGAGGACATCTCGACACGCATGTCGGGAATGCATATGCTCGGCATGCAGTCATCGATCGGATGCCCCGGTCGGCTGTCGAAGGAGTCTCCATGTCGGTGCGTCACGGCCTGCTCGCTCTGCTCTCGCAGGGGCCGAGCTACGGCTACCAGCTCAAGGTCGAGTTCGAGCGGCGCACGGGCGACTCGTGGCCCGTGAACGTCGGCCAGGTCTACAACACGCTCGACCGCCTCGAGCGCGACGGCCTCATCGAGCGCGGCGAGACCGACGGAGACGGCCACGTCTTCTACGCGATCACCGACGCCGGGGCGGCGGAGGCGCGATCCTGGCTCGAGGGGCCCGTGGTGCGCGGCGCGGCCGCGCGCGACGAGCTCGCGGTCAAGCTCGCTCTCGCCGTGACCCTGCCGGACGTCGACCCCGAGGCGATCATCCACGCTCAGAGGGTCGCGACGATCCGATCGCTGCAGGAGCTCACGCGATCGAAGGCGGCCGGCGGCGACCCCGATTCACCGGAGGAGTTCGCCTGGCAGCTCGTCGTCGACGCGCTCATCTTCCAGGCGGAGGCCGAGGTGCGGTGGCTCGAGCACTCGGAGGCGCGGATCCGGCGGCTGCGGGCGCGAACCGGGTCGGAAGGCGCGGCGCGCGGCGCCACGGCGTCAGCACCGCGCACAGCGCCCGCCGAGCTTCCCGCCACGACGACGGCGAGCGCACGATGAGCCGCGAGCGGATCGGCGCGAGCGAGCTGCTGCGTCTCGACGCCGTCGCGATGCACTACGGCGCCGGCGAGAACTCGGTCACGGCCCTCGCGGGCGTCGACCTGTCGGTCAAGCGCGGCGAGCTCGTCGCGATCATGGGGGCCTCCGGGTCGGGGAAGTCGACGCTGCTGACGATCGCCGGCGGGCTCGTGACGCCCACGAGCGGCGAGGTCGTCGTCGACGGGCAGTACCTGCGCGACGCGAAGCCCGCGCAGCTCGCGGCGATCCGCCGCCGCACGCTCGGCTTCGTCTTCCAGGACTTCAATCTCGTCCCCGCGCTCACCGCGGTCGAGAACGTGAGCCTCCCGCTCGAGCTCGACGGCTGGAAGCGCTCGAAGGCCCGTCGCGCCGCCCTCGACGCGCTGCATCTCGTCGAGCTCGACGACCGCGCCGACCACTTCCCCGATGACCTCTCCGGGGGTCAGCAGCAGCGCGTCGCGATCGCGCGCGCCGTCGTCGGCGGCCGCGCCCTCATCCTCGCCGACGAGCCGACCGGAGCCCTCGACTCGCAGACCGGCGAGCTCGTGCTCCGGATGCTGCGCTCGCGCATCGACGAAGGTGCGGGCGGCATCCTGGTCACCCATGACGCGCGGCACGCCGCCTGGGCTGACCGCATCGTGTTCCTCCGCGACGGTCGCGTGGTCGACGAGAGCCGCCGCGACGACCCGAGCGCGCTCCTGGCGGCGGGCGCATGAGCGGGCAGGCCTCGAGCGCGACGCGTCCCGGGCGGCCGCCGCGACGCCTGGCCCTGGTGCTCGCCGCCCGCAACGCGCGTCGGGCGCTCGGCCGGAGCATCCTCATCGTTCTCATGATGGCCGTGCCGGTCGCGGGCATGGCGGCCACGGCGGTCGTCGTGGCCAGCTCGAACGCGACCGCGCAGGAGCTCGTCGACCTGCGGCTCGGTGAGGCGGCGTCCGTCGCGCAGGTCGTCGGGCCGCCCGGCTCGGTCGAGACGCAGGCGGCCGAGGGACCTCTGTTCGGCGGCTGGCAGTCGTCCGCCACGCCGATCGACCAGGGCGGGGAGCTCGTCGACCCCCGGCGCCTGCTCGACGGCCGGATCGTCGAGGCCGTGAGCACCGTCGCGACCATCGACACCGACGGCCGACTTCGCCAGGTGCAGGCGACAGCGGGCGATGTGTTCGTCGACGAGCTCGCGGCGATCTACGTGCTGCGCGAGGGCTCCGCTCCATCGAGCTCGCGAGAGCTCGTCGTCTCGCCGGCGCTCGCCGACGATCTCGCGCTCGCCGTCGGCTCGATCGTCACCATGCAGCCCGACGGCGTCGATCGCACGGTGGTCGGCATCGGCCTCCTCGCGCACGACTCCAGCGACACCCTGCGCGTCTTCGGCACGATCGAGGGGCTCGGAGCCGGGGATGCCAGTGCGCAGGCCTTCGCCGCCACGTACTTCGCGCTCGACCACGAGCTCAGCTGGCGGGAGGTGCAGTCGCTCAACGAGCAGGGTGTCATCGCGACCTCGCGATCGATCGTGCTGGGCGCCGAGGAGACGCCCGGTGCGCTGCCGGTCGATCCGATCGCCTCGCTGTTCGGATTCCAGGGCCAGTTGCTCGCTCTCGCAGCGATGATCGCCGCGTTCCTGCTCCTGCAGGTCGTGCTGCTCGCGGGGGCCGCCTTCATGGTCGGGGCGCGCCAGCAGCAGCGCTCGCTCGCCGTGCTCGGCAGCGTGGGCGGCGATCATCGCACCGTTCGCGCCGTCGTCTCGGCCGGCGGCCTCGTGCTCGGTCTCGTCGGCTCGCTCCTCGGACTCGCGCTCGGCATCGCGGGCGGCGCGATCTTCCTCGAGGTCACGCGCAACGGGTCCTCGCTGCAGTACCCGGGGTTCCACCTCGACCCGGTCGTGCTCGGCCTGACGGTGCTCGTCGCGACCGGTGCGGGCTGGCTCGCCGCCGCGATCCCGGCCCGCATCGCGACGCGGCTCGACATCGTCACCGCTCTCCGCGGTGCGCGACGCCCCGCCCGGCCGGGCCCGCGCGTCCGCCGGTCGGCCATCGGGCTGATCGCTCTCGGTGCCGGGGTGCTCGCGGCCGGCGGTGTCGCGCTCGTCGTGCTGCGCACGCTCGAGGAGTACCCGCCCGTCGCCGACGTGGTCGCGATCGGTGCGATCGCCGTCGGCGCGATCGTGCTCCAGGTCGGCGTCCTGCTCGCCCTGCCGGCCGCCCTCCGGGCCCTCGCCCGGGCGACCGCGGCGGCACGCACGCCGCTGCGGCTCGCCGCGCGCGACTCCGCGCGCAACGCGGCGCGCACGGTCCCCGTCGCCGCAGCCGTCATGACGACGGTGTTCCTCTCCAGCTTCCTGATGAGCGTGTTCGGTGCGGCGCAGCTCGAGAGCGAGCAGTGGTACACGCCGCAGGCGCCGCTCGGCTCCGTGATGATGTCCGCGCGCGACAACGACCCGCTGACCGACGAGATCGCGCCCATCGACGACCTCGATGCGCTCGTCGCGGGTGTCGCCGAGATCGCCGACGCGCCGGCGACGCTCCTGGACGGCGTGTACGTGCGCGACTACTGGTTCGATCCGCGGACGGGGGAGAACCTCGACCCGCCGCAAGGGGCGACCGTGCTGACGGTCGCTCTCGACGAGGAGGTCGTCTGCCCCGACTACTTCGGCCCGCCTGTCGGGACCAGCGCGTCGGAGATCACCGCGTTCTACGAGGCGGTCGAGGATGATCCGCGGTGCGCGCCGGGCATCGATGGCGGGCTGATGTGGTCGAATCCTCTGCTCAGCGACAGCATCCGCGTCGGCGACGTCACCGAGCTGGAGGCGGCGACGGGTATGCGGCTCGACGCCGCCTCGCGCGAGGCGCTCGACGCGGGCGGTGTCGTTGCGCTCCACCCCGCGTACGCCATCGACGGAGAGGCCACGCTGCGCTGGATCGACGCCGTGCGATTCACGACCGCCGGTCTTCACCCCCAGCGCATCGAGGCGGTGCGCTCCGCCGAGCTGCCTGCGGTGCTCCAGGAACCGCCGACCCCTGTCCGCGGCGCACTGCTCATGTCCGCGGAGACGGCGCGCGAGCTCGAGCTCGAGGTCACGCCCCTCGCGGCGATCGCCTATCCGGAGCAGATGCCCGGAGGTGCCGAGGAGAACGCGCTGCTCGAGCTCTCGCGCGAACTGACGGGAGACCCGTGGAGCCTGCAGAGCGTCGCCGAGTCGGGCCCCGACGACATCGTCGGTCCTGCCGCGTGGTCGCTCGTCGCCCTGAGCGGCGCGATCGCGCTCACGGCCTCCGCGATCGCCATCGGACTCGCCCGCATCGACGGGCGTCGCGACGAGGCGATCCTCGGCGCGATAGGCGCGACCCGGCGGCTGCGGCGAGCGGTGAGCTTCTGGCAGGCCGTGCTGCTCGCGGGAATCGGAGCGCTCGTCGGAGCCGCACTCGGCATCCTCACCGCGGGCGCACTCGCCCTGCCGGGCGGGCCGATGCTCTTCTCGCCCCCGCCGCTGCAGCTCGCGATCGCCGCCCTCGGCGTCCCGCTCGTCATCGCCGTCGGCGCCTGGCTCCTCGCGGGCCGTGCGACGGCGCTCCCGACCGATCGCTCGGCGATCGCCTGACCGTCGGGCGGCCGACCTTTCTTCGACGACCGGCGCGGCCGTCCGGCCCCTCCGCACCCCGCCGCTCGAGACCAAATGAAGGGAGCGCGTCTCGCTCGCTCGGCGTGTCGGCGCCGACACGCCGTTAGGGGCGACGCGCTCCCTTCATTTGGGCGAGGGCGGCGGGCGAGGGCGGGCGAGGGCGGAGGGCAACGGGCGACGGCGGCGGCCGGGCGCGGGCGCGGGCGCGGGCCCGGGCGGCGGGCGGCCGCGCGCGGCTACAGCCGCCCGGCGGCCTTGTACACGAGGTACCGGTCGGCGACGGCGGGCGGCAGCTCGAGCGGCGCGGCCGTCACGACGTCGGCGCCGAGGCGCTGCACCGCCGCGGCCACGCGCTGAGCATCCAGCATCGCCCGCTCGGCCGCGGCGGCGCGGTAGACGGATGCCCGGTCCGAGCGATCTGCGGCCGCCTCGAGCAGCGCGGGGTCGGTGACGGCCGCGACGAGCACGAGGTGGGTGCGCGTCAGCTGCGGCAGCATCGCGAGCAGCTGGCGCGTCGAACCGGGCGACTCGAGCGGCGTGCACAGCACGACGAGCGAGCGCTGCGCGGTCATCGAACGAACGAGCGAGGGCACGGCCGTCCAGTCGGTCTCGAGCAGCTCGGGGTCGATGGGCGCCATGGTGTCGACGAGCTTCGCGAGCAGGTCGGCCCCGCGCGCGCCCTGCACCCGTCCGCGCACGCGCCGGTCGAACACGGCGACGTCGACGCGATCGCCCGCGCGGTCGGCGAGGGCCGAGAGCAGCAGCGTCGACTCGAACGCCGTGTCGATGCGCGTCTCGTCGGCGATGCGCGCCGCGGCGGTGCGCCCCGAGTCGACGATGACGACGACGTGCCGGTCGCGCTCGGGGCGCCACGTGCGCACCATGAGCGTCGGAGCGGGTGACCCCGCAGGCCCCGGTCCCCCCGCGCGTCGCGCCGTCGCCCGCCAGTCGATCGAGCGCACGTCGTCGCCGCGCACGTACTCGCGGAGGCTGTCGAACTCGGTGCCCTGCCCGCGCACCATGAGCGAGGTGCGCCCGTCGAGCTCGCGCAGGCGCGCGAGGCGCGAGGGCAGGTGGCGCCGCGCGGCGAACTCGGGCAGCACGCGAATGCCTCCGGGCACGAGGATGCTCGCCTGACGCCCCGCGAGCCGCATCGGCCCGATCGCGCGAATGGTCACCATCGCAGCCCTTCGCTCACCGCGTCGCCACGGCCTCAGCACGCTGCGCACCGCGCGGCGCTCGCCGGCGGGCACGTCGAGCTTCTGGCGTCGGGGGGTCGCTCCGGCCGAGGGCTCCCAGGCGTCGCGGATCACGCCGCGCAGGCGTCGCCGCGAGCCGTTCGTCACGAGCAGGGTCACCTCGGCCTGCTCGGTCAGACGCACGCGATCGGGGCCCGACCGCGCGAGCGACGCGGCGCGCGGGGAGGCCGCGAGCGCGGCATCCACCGCCAGGAGCACGAGGCAGAGACCGACCCAGCCGACGTACGCCCACCCGTTCGCGAGCAGCACGACGGGCACGACGCCGAGAGCGACGAGCGCGACGAACCACCCCGTGACGGCCATGGCTACAGCGGAACCTGGGTCTGCTGCACGACCGAGCGCAGGATGGTGTCGGCCGAGACGCCCTCGAGCTCCGCCTCCGGGCGCAGGCCGATGCGGTGGCGCCACACGGGAAGGATCATCTGCTGCACGTGGTCGGGCGTGATCGCCTCGGCTCCCGAGAGCCACGCCCACGCCTTCGTCGCGGCGAGCAGGGCCGTCGTGCCGCGGGGGCTCACGCCGAGGCGCACCGACGGGCTCTGGCGGGTGCCGCGTGCGAGGTCGACGAGGTAGGCGAGCAGCTCGGGCGTCGCGCCCACCCGCGCGACGGCCGCCCGCGCGGCGACGATCTGCTCTGCGCCGAGCACGGGCCGCAGGCCCGCCGCGGTGAGGTCGCGGGCGCTGAAGCCGTCGGCGTGGCGCTGCAGCACCTCGATCTCGGAGTCGCGCGCGGGCAGGTCGAGCACGAGCTTGAGCAGGAAGCGGTCGAGCTGCGCCTCGGGCAGCGTGTAGGTGCCCTCGTACTCGACGGGGTTCTGCGTGGCGGCGACGACGAACGGCTCGGGCAGGGGGTGGGTCGTGCCGTCGACGGTGACCTGGCGCTCCTCCATGGCCTCGAGCAGCGAGGACTGCGTCTTCGGCGGAGTTCGGTTGATCTCGTCGGCGAGCAGGATGTTCGTGAACACCGGCCCGCGCCGGAACTCGAAGTCGCCGTTCTTCGCGTCGTAGACGACCGAGCCCGTGACGTCGCCCGGCATGAGGTCGGGGGTGAACTGCACGCGCGTGGTGGTGAGGCTGAGGGCGTGGCTGAGCGAGCGCACGAGCAGCGTCTTCGCGACGCCGGGGACGCCCTCGAGCAGCACGTGCCCGTTCGCGAGCAGCGCGACCATGAGGCCGCTGACGGCCGCATCCTGACCGACGACGGCCTTGCCCACCTCGCTCCGCACGCTCGCGAAGGATGCCCGCAGGTCGCTGTCCATGGTGTTCTCCTCTTATCGGGTGGTCGGGTCGGGTCGGTCGGCGGGGCGCTCGCCGGGTCCGTCGTCGGCGAGGGCGACGCGGCGCTGGACGAGGCGCTCGAGCTCGAGCAGCTCGTCCGAGAGGGCGACGAGCTCCCCGTCGTCGCGGGGCTCGCGGTCGACGAGCAGCGCGCGCAGGCCGGCGCGATCGCGACCGGTGATGCCCGAGACAGCGGTCACGATGTCGTCGAGCCCGGCCGCGCTGCCGAGCGCGAGCCCCTCGGCGAGGCGCCGCAGCGTGCCGACCCGCAGCGCGTCGAGGGCGCGCAGCCGCGACCCCTCGCGGGCGTACAGGCGCGCGCGGCCCTCCATCGTCTCGGTCGTGCGCACGACGACGGGAAGGTTCTCGATCACGACGGGCCCGAGCCGGCGGCCGCGCCACACGGCGGCGGCGAGCCCGACGGTCAGGGCGAGCCACGCGACGGGATTCACCCAGCCGGGGTAGAGCTCCGACAGCGCGGTCGTGCCGCCCGCGATGTCGGCCGTCGACGCCACGTACCAGACCAGGCGCGGATGCTCTCCCGTGAGCCCGAGCGCGAGAGCGGCGTTGCCCTCCCGCCCGATGAGGCCGTTCTGCACGACGCCGCCCGCTCCGAGCAGGTGGAGGGTTCCGCCCGCCGGCTGGTCGAGCGACACGAGCGCCGCGCCGCCCTCGCCCTCCCCGCCGGGGAAGCAGAGCTGCACGCCGGCCGCGCCGAGGTCGGCCGCTGTCGCACCCGAGGCGTCGAGCCCCAGCCCGTCGGCGGTGATCGATCCGGCGCGCAGCGCGGCCGGGAGAGAGCATCCGGCCTCGTCGCGGACGCCGCCCAGGGAGGGGACGCCGGGCGCGATCGCCGGGGCGAGAGAGCCGACCGCGGGGGCGGGCGGCTCGACGAGGACGAGCGAGGCCGCCGCGCCGTCGAGCTCCCGCCACTGCTCGGCGGTCAGGACGGTGCGAGGGTCGGCGGCGACGAGCGTCGTGGTGGCAGGGTCGTCGATCGCGGCGAGGGCGTCGTCGAGCGTCTCAGCGGCGACGACGTCGATGCCCGCGTCGCCGAGCACCTGGACGAGCGCGCGGGATCCGGCCGGGGCGGCTTCGTCGGCGGAGAACCGGTCCGCCTCGGTCGTCGATCGGGTGGTGAGCCCGTAGACGGCGGCGAAGGCGAGGAGGAGGGCGGCGAGGACGATCCAGAACAGCGCGCGGCGAAGCGTGCGGCGCACCGTGGGCGTCACGACCTCGCTGCTCGTCATCGGGGAGCCTCGACGAGCTCGGAGGGCACCGTCGGCCGCTCGAGCAGCGGGGAGGAGCGGACGAGGCGGTCGTCGAGCACCCGGACGCGCTCGTAGCCGGCGCGGTCGCCCTCGTGGTCGAGGTACCGCACCCCGTCGAACAGATCGGCGGCGGCCTCGAGCTCGGCGGCGGCGTCGGGGAACTCTCGCGCGGCCTGCCGGGCCACGGCGTGCGCGGTCGTGCCGGGGAGGAGCGCGACGAGCGTCCGCTCGTCGAGGGAGCGCGCGATCGCCCGGTAGCGGTCGGCGATGGCCGTGCGCCAGTCGTCGCGCGCGGCCGCCGCCGCGGCATCCCGTCTCAGCTCGCGCGCCGTGCGCGCGTCGCTCTCGCCGAACAGGTCGGCGAGCACGGTCGAGCGGCGGCGCCAGCGGGGGAGGCCGTAGATGAGGAGAGCGGCGATGACGGCGAGCGCGATCAGGACGGCGCCGACGATGAGGACGCCGATGGGGAGCCCGCCCGTTCCGCCGAAGCGGAGCCCCGCGAACCACTCGACGATCGACTGCGTCAGCAGGTCGAACCAGGTCGGCTGCGCCTGCGCGTACTCGAGCTTCGCGAGCTCGTCGAGCAGCAGCTCGCGCGCCTCGTCGGCGTCGGGCTCGAGGGGCGCGGCGAGCACGGCAGCGGTGAGGCGGCGTGTCACGACCGAGCGGGAAGGAACGGGTCGTCGGTGCTCGCGCCGGCCGCCCGGGCCTCGACCGTGCGCTGCAGATCGAGGTCGAGCCCCTCGTCGCGCATGCGGGCGTCGACGTAGAGCAGGGTCGAGCCCGCCGCGAGGAGCACGGCGCCGACTGCGCCCACGACGGCGCTGAGCGCGATCGCGATCGTGTTGATGCCGATGAGGAAGCCCAGGTCGGCGGTGATGTCGCCGGTCGGGTTCACGAGCGCTCCCGCGAAGCCGGAGGCGAGGCTGAACGGTGCGGTGACGACGCTCGCGGCGGTCTGGATCGCGACGGAGAGCAGGAGCATGACGCCGAAGGTGCGCCAGAAGCGACCGGCGATGAGCCGCCGGGATCGGGCGACCGCGTCGCGGAGGGATCGGCGCTCGAGCACGATCGCGGGCGGCACGAAGAGGAGCACGATCCACAGCCAGGATGCGAGCACGGCCATTCCGAGCCCGCCGAGGATGCCGATGAGGACGCCCGCGACGATGCCGGCGACATCGCCGATCGAGACCATGAGGACGATGATCGCCACGAGTATGGCGATCGCCGCGGTGAGCGCCGCGCTGAGCAGGAGCGACCAGCCGACCAGGGCACCCCATCGCCCCCGGCCGCGGGCCCACAGCTGCCGGAAGGTCAGTCGCTCGCCGAGGGTCGCGCTCGCGACCTCGGTCGCGATGACTCCCTGCAGCAGAGCGCCGGCGACGACCGTGAGCGCGGCGGTGAGCAGGGCCGAGAGCAGAACGACGGCGCCCGTGCCGAACGCGATGGCCTCCATGTCCTCCGGCGCGGCGCGCGCGATCCGATCGGTGCCGAGGAGGACGACGGCGGTGACGGCGGCGCCCGCGAGGAAGGTGACGAGAGTCGTCAGGCCGATCGCGACGCCGAACACGGGTCGCGGGTTCCGGCGCAGCACCCGGAAGGTGGTGCCGAAGACGGTGCCGAAGTCGAGGGGCCGCAGCGGGATGAGCCCGGGGCGGGGCGGCGGGGCCCAGCCCGCGGAGGGCGGCGCGGCGGCGGGGGCAGCCCCCGCCGCGTGCCACGGCGAGTCGCCGCCCGGCGGTGTCGGAGCCGCCGAGGCTCCGGGGGACTGCCACGTGGGGCTGTCGGTCATCGTCTCGCGTCCTCTGCGCCGTGGTCGTTCCCTGACGAAGGTATGCTGTCACACTCGTCTAGGCTGGAGCGCACACCCCTCGGGTTCGCTCGACAGGCGCCCCGGATCGGCCAAGGAGGGCCCGAGAGCACCATGACCCCGCGCATCCTCGTCGTCGATGACGACACGGCGCTCGCCGAGATGATCGGGATCGTGCTCCGCGGCGAGGGCTACGACACCTTCTTCTCCCACGACGGAGGCGAAGCGGTCGGCGCGTTCGAGCAGGTCAAGCCCGACCTCGTCCTTCTCGACCTCATGCTGCCGGGCATGGACGGCATCCAGGTGTGCCGCGCGATCCGCGAGCAGAGCGGGACGCCCATCATCATGCTGACCGCGAAGTCCGATACGGCGGATGTCGTGCAGGGCCTGGAGAGCGGAGCCGACGACTACGTCGTGAAGCCCTTCAATCCCAAGGAGCTCGTGGCCCGCATCAAGACGCGCCTGCGGCCCTCGCCCGAGGCCGCGGTCTCGACCCTGCCGATCGGCGACCTCGTCATCGACGTCACCGCCCACGAGGTCAAGCGCGGCGAGAAGGCGATCTCGCTCACGCCGCTGGAGTTCGACCTCCTCCTCGCTCTCGCCATGAAGCCCAACCAGGTGTTCACGCGCGAGATGCTGCTCGAGCAGGTCTGGGGCTATCAGTACAAGGCGGACACGCGCCTGGTCAACGTCCACGTGCAGCGGCTGCGCGCGAAGGTCGAGCTCGACCCCGACGAGCCGCGCATCGTCATGACCGTGCGCGGCGTGGGCTACCGGGCCGGCGCGACGCTCTGATCCGATGCCGCCCTTCGACTGGCGCGACTGGCTCGCCCGGGCCAGGCGGCTGTGGCGCACCTCCCTCCAGCTGCGCACCGTCGCGATCACCGTCGCGCTGTCGACGGTCGCGGTGACGATCATCTCCGGCTACATGTCGCTGAGCATCGCCACGAACCTCTACGAGGCGCGCAAGCAGCAGGTGCTCGCCGAGGCGAGGCAGGCGACGGCGAGCGCGCAGCAGCTCTTCGACTCCTCGGTGACGCAGACCGGCACGATCGACCTCGAGACCGCGAACTCGGCCGCGCAGACGACGATCCGCGCGGCCTCGTCGAACCCGGGCGGCACCCAGTACGCCATCCTCCGCAGCGACGGGCAGTCGACGGCCCAGATCATGCTCTCGGTGACGAGTCGCGAGCTCGACACCTCCGTCATCTCGCCCGAGCTCGAGGCGCAGGTGGCGCAGGGCGACGGCTCGGTCTACGCGCAGGCCGTCTCGCTCACGACGCCGTCCGGCGTCGACCCCGGGATCGTGGTCGGGGGCGCGATCGAGGTGCCGACGGCCGGCCAGTACGAGGTCTACCTCGTCTACAACGTCCGCGACGTGCAGCAGACCCTCGACTTCGTGCAGCAGACCCTGGTGATCGGCTCCCTCCTGCTCGTGCTGACGATCGGGCTCGTGACCTTCTTCGTCGTCCGTCTCGCGATCGCCCCGGTCAGAGTGGCCGCGGACACCGCGGAGAAGCTCGCCGCGGGGCAGCTCGAGGAGCGCATCCCCGAGAAGGGCGAGGACGTCATCGCGACGCTCGCCCGATCGTTCAACCGCATGGCCGACAGCCTCCAGCGCCAGATCACCCAGCTGGCCGACCTCTCGCGCGTGCAGCAGCGCTTCGTCTCCGACGTCTCGCACGAGCTGCGCACCCCGCTCACGACGATCCGCCTCGCCGGCGACGTCCTGTACGACCAGCGCGACCAGTTCGCGCCCGCCACCGCGCGCACCGCCGAGCTCCTGCACACCCAGGTCGAGCGCTTCGAGTCGATGCTCGGCGACCTGCTCGAGATGAGCCGGTTCGACGCCGGCGCGGCATCGCTCGACACCGAGCCGACGAACCTCGTCCGGCTCGTGGAGGACTCGCTCGAGGGCATCCGGCCGCTCGCCGACGAGAAGGGCAGCGAGCTGCGGCTCGTGGCGCCGGGCGGATACTTCGAGGCGGATGTCGACGCGCGGCGTCTGCGCCGCATCCTTCAGAATCTGCTCGGCAACGCCGTCGATCACGGCGAGGGCCGCCCTGTGGTGGTCTACGTCGACTCCGACGCCGATGCGGTGGCCATCGCCGTGCGCGACTACGGGATCGGGATGAGCGCCGAGGAGCTCGAGCGCGTGTTCGACCGCTTCTGGCGCGCCGACCCCTCGCGTCAGCGCTCGACCGGCGGCACGGGGCTCGGCCTCGCCATCGCCACGGAGGACGCGCACCTGCACGGCGGCACGATCGACGTGTGGTCGGCGGAGGGGGAGGGCTCGTGCTTCCGTCTCACCCTGCCCCGCCGCCCCGGCCACCCCGTCACGGGGTCGCCGATCGAGCTCCCGCCCGTCGACCCCCTCGACGCGGCGCTCGCCGAGGCGGGAGGGGGAGCCGATGACTGAGGCGCGAGTCCGCGGAGGCCGCCGGCGCCGCTGGGCGGCGCTCGCCGCCGTCATCCCCGCACTGCTGCTCGCGGCGTGCGTGCAGGTCCCCTTCAGCGGCCCCGTCCAGCCGGGCGGGGAGGTCGAGGAGGACATCGCCGCCGAGTTCGACTTCCTGCCGTCGGGCCCCGCGGAGGGGGCGAGCCAGGAGGAGATCCTCGCCGGATTCCTCGCCGCCACGACCGCCTCGCAGAACAACTACCGCATCGCCCGCCAGTACCTGGCCGAGGGGGCGCAGCAGGTCTGGAACCCCTACGCCGGCACGCTCGTCCGCAGCCGCGAGGGCGTCGTCGCGCGCGTCGACGACACGACGCTCTCGTACACCGCCGCCGTCAGCGCGGAGGTCGACGGCCTCGGACGCTACAGCACGGCGGGCGAGGGCCCGCAGGAGCTCGCGCCGTTCCGCTTCGTCGAGGAGGACGGCGAGTGGCGCATCGCCGAGCTGCAGGACGGCATCCTGATCTCGCAGCAGGCCTTCCCCTCGGCCTTCAACCAGCACTCCGTCTACTACTACGACCCCGCTTTCCAGAACCTCGTGCCCGACCTGCGATGGTTCCCCACGCGGGCGGAGGTCGCCTCGCGGATCGTGCGCGCCGTCCTCGAGCCTCCGACGAGCTGGCTCGAGGGCGCCGTCGTCTCGGCCGTTCCGGAGGGGACCGCGCTCGCGGTCCCCGTCACCGTCGTCGGCGGCGTCGCGCAGGTCGATCTCACCGACGAGGTCCTGCTCATCGACGACGCCCAGCGGCGCGCGCTCAAGCGGCAGCTCGAGGCGAGCCTGCGCAACGTCAGCAACGTCGCGAGCGTGCAGCTCACCGTCGACCAGAACCCCGTCCAGGTCGCCGACGGGCCGCTCGGGCTCGACGTGCCGCCGCAGGTGGATGCGCGACTCCTCCTCCGCACGGAGGAGACCTTCGGCTTCGCCGGCGCGTCGGGCGTCGAGCCGCTCGGCGACCTGACCGATCGCGTGATCGAGCTGGGCGCCACCGCGGTGACCCTCGGCCCCAGCGGGACCCTCGCCGCGGCCCTCACCGAGGCGGGCGTCTGGTCGGTGCGCACGGGCGACATGCCGCCCGGGCTGCTCGACGCCCGCCCGGGACTCGTGGCGCCGAGCGTCGACGGCTACAGCTTCCTCTGGACGGCCACCGCGAGCGGCGCGGGCGGCATCCGAGCGACCGAGCTCGACGGCACCATCCACGCCGTCGAGGCCCCCATCGCCGAGGGCGACCGCGTCGTCTCCCTCGACGTCTCGCGCGACGACGCCCGAGTCCTCCTGCTGCTCGACGGCGGCAGCGGGCCGAGGCTCGTGGTCGCGGCGGTCATCCGCGATCCCGCATCCAACGTGCCGGTGCGGCTCGGGCAGTTCCAGGAGCTCCCGGTCGACGACGGCACGCCGATCGACGCGGCCTGGGTCGACGAGGTCCGCGTCGCCGTGCTCACCTCCGACATCGACGGCGCCCTCGCCCAGCTGCTCGAGATCGGCGGGCGCTCGCGCTCGCTGGGCCGCCCGGCCGACGCCCTCCAGCTCGTCGGCGGCAACGGCGGCGTCGAGGGGCTCCGCGCGCTCACGATCGACGGCGTCGTGCTCGAGCCCCGCGGCTCGGGCTGGCAGAGCACCGGGACGCGCGCGGTGTTCCTCGGCGTGCAGCAGTAGCGCCGCTCGTCCCCCGCCGCGCGCGCCGACGCTGTCACCCCGAACGCGCCGGGGGAGCGGCTCGCGCGTCGCCCGGGCGCCCCACACTGTCGGCGTGACCAGCCCCCTGCGCACCGCACTCCTCGGCTCCCTCCTCGACGCGGCCGCGCTCGTCGCGCCCGTCGACTGCGCGGGATGCGGTGCCCCCGACCGCGCGCTGTGCCCCGCGTGCGCCGCGGGGCTGGCCCCCGCGCCCCGCACCGCGCTGCTCGACGTCGCACCCGGGTGGTCGGTCCCGCTCACGGCGGGGATCCCCTACGAGGGCGTCGCCCGCGCCGTGATCCTCGCCCTGAAGGAGGACGGCCGGACCGAGCTCGCCCGGCCCCTCCGCGCCCCGCTGCTCGCCGCGCTCGATCTCGCCTTCACGCCCCCGGCGGCCCGCGGCGCTCTGCTCGTCCCCGTCCCCGGCTCGCCCGCCGGCCTCGGCCGTCGAGGCTTCCAGCCCGTCGAGCTGCTCGCTCGGCGGGCCGGGCTCGCGACCACGCGGGCGCTCGCGGTCGTCCCGGAGGCCGGCTCGGGGGCCCAGAAGCACCGCACTCTCGCCGCGCGCACACGGGAGCGCGCCGAGCCCCGAGTCGTGCGGCGGCTCCACGGGCGCTCCGTCGTGCTGCTCGACGACGTCGTGACCAGCGGGGCGACCCTGCGCGCCGCGGCGCGCGCCCTCGCGCGAGCGGGAGCCGCGGTCGTGGGCTGCGCCGCGATCGCCGCGACGCCGCGTCGGGACGGGGAGTCGGCCATCCCGTGGACCGTCGCCGCGGCGTCGCCGGCGACGGTCAGCACCTGCATAGGTGACGCAGGGTCGACCGCTATCGGCGCGCCGGTGACTTTGCGCGCGGGGAGGACTAGCGTGTCGTCATGGAAGGCGTGATCACCGCCTGACCGCAGGCGGCACGCTCAACGGTCAAGGAGGTCGACGTGGACATCAGCATCACGGGTCGGAACATCGGGATCACCGACAGGTTCCGGGACTACGCCACCGAGAAGGCGGAGAAGGTCTCCCACCTCGCCGATCGAGCGCTCGTGCTCGAGATCAAGGTCTCGCGCCACCACGAGAAGGCCGGCGGGCACGCAGGAGACGACCGTGTGGAGATGACCCTCGTGGGGCCGGGCCCGGTGGTGCGGGCCGAATCGGCCGGAAGCGACAAGTACGTGGCCTTCGACCTCGCGATCGACAAGCTCCTGGAGCGGCTCAGGCGGGCCAAGGACAAGAAGAAGGTGCATCGCGGCCAGCATCGGCCGGTCTCGCTGCGGGAGGCCTCGGCCGACGGATTCAGCGTCGTCGACATCACGCCGGCCGACGCCGAGATGATCGAGAAGGTCGCCACGGGCGCGAACCCGATCGTCGAGGAGCCCGCCGCCGAGGGCGAGGAGGCTTACTCGCCCGTCGTCGTCCGCGAGAAGGTGTTCCCCGCCGCGTCGATGACCGTCGACGAGGCGGTCGACCAGCTCGAGCTCGTCGGCCACGACTTCTTCCTCTTCATCGACGCGGCCTCCGACCGCCCGAGCGTCGTCTACCGGCGCACCGGCTGGAACTACGGCGTCATCGGCCTCGAGACGGAGGAGGAGGCCCCGGCGAAGAGCCGTCGTCGCGGCTGAGCGCCGCGTCCGCCCCTGAGGCGGGATGCCCGGAGCGCCGGGTGCGCTCACGTCGCGCACCCGGCGCTCTCGCGTCCGCCGCCCGGCACCCGCCGAGCGCACCTTGCTAGCATGGGCCCGCCGCACCTCGCGGTGGGCCGCCGCATGCCCGGGAACGATCCCTCGCGGCGACCCCGAGACCTGAGGGCCCGGATCACGCGGGCTCGATGAGTGGAGTTACCGAAGTGGCGAATGTTCTCGAGCGTGTCCTCCGGGTCGGCGAAGGCCGCATCCTCCGTCGACTGAAGGCCTACGCCGACGCGATCAACCAGCTCGAGGACGACTTCACCGACCTCACCGACGACGAGCTGAAGAACGAGACCGCCGAGCTGCGCGAGCGCTACGGCAACGGCGAGTCGCTCGACGATCTGCTGCCCGAGGCCTTCGCGGCCGTGCGAGAGGCGGCGAAGCGCACCCTCGGCATGCGCCACTTCGACGTCCAGCTCATGGGCGGCGCGGCCCTCCACCTGGGCAACATCGCTGAGATGAAGACCGGTGAGGGCAAGACCCTCGTGGCGACCCTCGCCGCCTACCTCAACGCGATCCCCGCGCGCGGCGTTCACGTCATCACCGTCAACGACTACCTCGCGAGCTACCAGTCCGAGCTCATGGGCCGCATCTTCCGTGCCCTCGGCATGACGACCGGCTGCATCCTCTCCGGGCAGACGCCCGAGGTCCGCCGCCAGCAGTACTCGGCCGACATCACCTACGGCACCAACAACGAGTTCGGCTTCGACTACCTGCGCGACAACATGGCCTGGCAGTCGAGCGACATGGTGCAGCGCGGCCACTTCTTCGCGATCGTCGACGAGGTCGACTCGATCCTGATCGACGAGGCCCGCACGCCGCTCATCATCTCCGGGCCCTCCTCGGGCGAGGCGAACCGGTGGTTCCAGGAGTTCGCGCGCATCGCCACCCGGCTCGTGCCCGGCGAGGACTTCGAGGTCGACGAGAAGAAGCGGACGGTCGGCGTCCTCGAGCCCGGCATCGAGAAGGTAGAGGACTACCTCGGCATCGACAATCTCTACGAGTCGGCCAACACCCCGCTCATCTCCTTCCTCAACAATTCGATCAAGGCCGCGGCGCTGTTCAAGCGCGACAAGGACTACGTCGTCATGAACGGCGAGGTGCTGATCGTCGACGAGCACACCGGCCGCATCCTCGTCGGGCGCCGCTACAACGAGGGCATCCACCAGGCGATCGAGGCCAAGGAGGGCGTGACGGTCAAGGCCGAGAACCAGACCCTCGCGACCGTCACGCTGCAGAACTACTTCCGCCTCTACTCCAAGCTCTCGGGCATGACAGGCACGGCCGAGACCGAGGCCGCCGAGTTCATGAGCACCTACAAGCTCGGCGTCGTCCCCATCCCGACCAATCGCCCCATGCAGCGCATCGACCAGCCCGACCTCGTCTACAAGAACGAGCAGGCGAAGTTCGAGCAGGTGGTGGAGGACATCGTGCGCCGCCACGAGAAGGGCCAGCCCGTCCTCGTCGGCACGACGAGCGTCGAGAAGAGCGAGCTGCTGTCGCGCATGCTCGCCAAGCGCGGCGTCCGCCACGAGGTCCTCAACGCGAAGAACCACGCTCGCGAGGCCGCGATCATCGCGCAGGCCGGCCGCGTCGGCGCCGTCACGGTCGCCACCAACATGGCGGGCCGCGGGACCGACATCATGCTCGGCGGCAACGCCGAGTTCCTCGCCGTCTCCGAGATGAACGGCCGCGGGCTCAGCCCGATCGAGACCCCGGACGAGTACGAGGCGGAGTGGGACGCGGTGTTCGACCGCGTCAAGGAGCAGGTCGCCGTCGAGGCCGAGAAGGTCATCGCCGCCGGCGGCCTCTACGTCCTCGGCACCGAGCGCCACGAATCGCGCCGCATCGACAACCAGCTCCGCGGCCGCTCGGGCCGCCAGGGCGACCCGGGCGAGAGCCGCTTCTACCTCTCGCTGCAGGACGACCTGATGCGCCTGTTCAACGCGGGCGCCGCCGAGGCGCTCATGGGACGGTCGAACGTCCCCGACGACCTCGCGATCGAGTCGAAGGTCGTCAGCCGCGCCATCCGCTCCGCGCAGTCGCAGGTGGAGTCGCGCAACGCCGAGATCCGCAAGAACGTCCTCAAGTACGACGACGTCCTGAACCGGCAGCGCGAGGCCATCTACGCCGACCGCCGCCACATCCTCGAGGGCGACGACCTGCAGGAGCGCGTGCAGACCTTCATCGAGTCGGTGATCACCGAGGTCGTCGATTCGCACACCGCGTCCGGGCACTCGGACGAGTGGGATCTCGATCAGCTCTGGACGGAGCTCAAGACCCTCTACCCTGTCTCCCTGACGATCGACGAGGTCATCAGCGAGGCCGGCGCGAAGCTCACGAGCGGCTTCCTCGTGCGCGAGCTCGTCTCCGACGCCAAGCTCGCCTACGCGAACCGCGAGGAGAGCCTCGGCCGCACCGCGACGCGCGAGCTCGAGCGTCGCGTGGTGCTGAGCGTGATCGACCGCCGCTGGCGCGACCACCTCTACGAGATGGACTACCTGAAGGACGGCATCGGCCTCCGGGCCATGGCCCAGCGCGACCCGCTCGTGGAGTACCAGCGCGAGGGCTTCGCGCTGTTCCAGTCGATGATGGGCCAGATCCGCGAGGACGCCGTGGGCTTCCTGTTCAACCTCGAGGTCGAGGTCACCGGCGGCAAGGGCACGGCGCAGGTCACGGCGAAGGGCCTCAACGCGCCGCAGGCCCCGCAGAACCTCAGCTACACCGCGCCCAGCGCGGATGGCGAGGTGGAGGTCCGGAACCAGCGCGGTCAGCTCCAGCAGGCGGAGACCGCGAAGGCGCGGCAGGCGGCTCCCGCGGCGACCGCTGCCGCGCCGGCCGCTCCGGGCGCCGCGCCCGCGCGCCCGGCCGCCGGCGGCGTCGGCGCCTTCGGCCAGCGGACCGAGGGCGACGCCCCGGCGCCCGCCAATCGCGCTCAGCGCCGCTCGCAGGGCAAGGGCAAGTAGTCCGCCCGGCCGCGCGCTCCGACTCCGCCGTCAGCGGAGGTCGGAGCGCGCGACCGCGACCGATGTGCTGACGAGCAGCGCCGCCAGCACCACGAATACCGCGCCGGAGCCGGCGACGGCCGTCGCCGCGCCCACCGCCACGGGGATGACCGACTGGCCGAGCCGATTGCCGGTCAGGCGCGCGGCGAGCGCGGTGGCGCGCAGCCGCTCCGGCGCGGACCGCGAGACCCACGCCATCGTCACCGGCTGCCCGAGGCCGAGGACGAGCCCGATCACGGCCATCAGGATCACCGCCGACCACGTGGGGGACGGCGGAGCCATGAGCAGCAGGGCGGCCGCCCCGATGGCGCACGCCGCCACGAGGAGCGTCCTGCGCCCGACCCGACGGACCAGCGGCGCGATCCCGACGCGCACGGCGAACGACATCCCCGCCCGCACGGCGAGCAGGATGCTCACGAGCGCGACCGACCAGCCGCGCTCGGCCCCGATCGCGGGCAGGTAGACCGTGAGGACGTCGGTCGCCGTGAGCACGATGGCGCTCGCCCACAGCGCCTTGCCCATGTGCGGGGCGCGGAGCACGGTGCCGAGACCCTCCGACCGAGCCGCATCCGTCTCCGTCTCCGCCACGCGGGCGGTGCGCGCACCGCCCGGGTGGCGCGGCAGACGGGCGGCGGCGACGGCGGCGATGAGGCACAGGGCCGCGGCGAGGACGAAGGTCGGTGCTGTGCCGTAGCGGTCGTCGGCGGCGGTCAGGTCGAAGGCGACGGCGGCCTCGGCGAGACCGCCGGCGACGAGCGGCCCCAGCATCTGGCCGAGCGAGATGGTGGCTCCGAAGAGCCCGAATCGCGCATCCGCCCCCTCGGAGGGCCCCGCGTGGGCCACGATCGCCTGCAGGCCGACGACCGCGAAGATGAGGCCGAGGCCCAGAGCGGCGTGCGCGACGATGAGGCCGGTGATCGAGCCGGATCCCGCATGGGCGGCCGCGGCCCCGCCCATGAGGGCGATGCCGCCGATCGTCGTCGGCCGCGCGCCTCGGCGATCGACGTGCCGCCCGATCGGGATGGCGATGAGGATGGAGAGCGCCCCGAAGGCCAGGGCGAGGAGCCCGAGCTGCTCGACCGACGCGTCGAGCCCGAGTGCGCGATAGGAGGCCATCGGGCGGGTCGCGTGCTGGGCGAACTGCACCAGGAGGGCGACGGCGAGGGCGAGCAGGAGCGTCGGGCGCGCCGCGGCCATTGCGTCCTCTCGCCGACTCGGGGCCGAGGCGACGGCCTGGCCGATTGATTGAGACAGCGTCTCGATCAGCAGTCAAGCAGGGGACGCGGCCGTGCGTCAAGGGGCGCGGCGCGCGGTGAGAGTCAGAGCACGTGGATGGCGCTCGCCCGCCAGCGGCGGTCGAGCCCTTCGAGACGCACGGCGACGGCGCGCGACCGTGCGCGGGAGTTCACGACGACGACAGCCTCGATGATGCCGTCGCGGGGCTCGCAGATGATGGTGGAGCCGAGGGCGAAGGCGGGTCGCACAGCCGGGCGACCGCGAGCGGCGCGGGCGCGGGCCGAGATGACCTGGCGCTTCAAGAGCGTGGAGTACACGTCGTCGGTGACCCAGCGTGCGATCTGCTCGAGCTCGCGCGCACCGGCGAGGATCTCGATGACGCAGCGGGTGAGGTTCTCGACGAGGGGTCGAGGGTCCGGCAGGTCGGCCGTGGAGGTCGGCTGGTAGTCGAAGAACTCCTCGTGCGCGATCCGGGCGTGGATGGTGCGGCCGGAACGTGTGCGCGCTCGAGGCGCGGCGGCACCCTCGGTGCTCGACTCGACGACGGGGGACTCCGCGGATGCGGCGGCAGAGCTCATTCCCACTCCTCTTCTCCGAGGGATCCAGGCGGCGCCGCTCGCGGGGCGGGTGGCAGACCGTCGCGTTCACCCCCGTTCGGGGGGCTGGATCACTCAAGCAGAATGATTCCTCAGTGTCCAGGGGGTGGCGCGAACTGTGGAGAACCGTCCCGGGACCGTCGGAGGCCCTGGCTAGCGTCGCCCGCATGCGCTGGGACCACCTCTTCGACGACCTCGCCGGGCAGCTCGAGCACGAGCTCCGGGCGGAGGAGGCCGATCTCCAGCACGAGGAGGAGCGACTGCGGCTCGGCCGGCTCACGATCCGCGATCGCATCGCGGCGCTGCAGCGCTCGGGCGATCCGGAGGCGCGTCGGGTCCGCTACCGCTCGCGCGCGGGCGAGGTCCACACCCTGCGACCCCTGACGGTCGGCCGGGACTGGATGGCGGGCGACCTCGATGATCGACCGGGAGCACAGGGCGTCGTGCCGTTCTCCGCGATCGAGGCGCTTCTGATCGATCGCGGGCAGGTCGCGGACTCGCTCACCGCGAGCCCGGAGGGTCCCGTGCTCGCCGCCCGGCTCGGCATCGCATTCCTGCTCCGCGACCTCTGCCGACGTCGCACCCCGCTCACGGTGGAGACGAGCACCACGCGCGTCACCGGGACGATCGACCGCGTGGGCCGCGATCACCTGGACGTGGCCGTGCACGAGCTCGACACCCCGCGCCGCGAGAGCGCCGTCGATCACATCCGCGTGATCGCGCTCGATCAGGTGCTCGTGCTGCGCCTCTGATCGGGGAAGATCTCGGCCACGTCGGCGTACTCGGCCTCGTGCCAGAGCGCGAGGCGGCGGCTCTCGTCGTACTTGTCGGCGATGAACGACTCGAGCACGGCGTGCTCGACGCGCCACTGGCCGATCGACCCGAGTCGGATGGCCGGGAGCTCGCCCGAGCGGACGAGGGCGAGGACCTCCGCCGCGGTGAGACTGAGCACCTCGGCGACGTCGGTGAGGGTGAGGAATCGCCCCATCGCGTCGGAGGTCGGGTCGGCCATGCTCCGATCTTCGCACCACGCCCCTGGCACGCACGAGCGTGTGGATAACTGCGCTCGGCGACCGCGGGCATTGCTCATCATCGTTCGCGTCCTGCCGCGCTCCGCGACGTCGGGACGCCCCCGCCGCCCCCTGCCGAGGAGCCCCATGAGCCAGCGCGATCGCGACGACCGTCCCGCCCGACGCCGTGCCCCGGATCCGCGTCTGCTCATCGGCCTCGCGCTCGTCGCGGCCTCGATCGCGGGCGTCGTCGGCATCGTCGCGGCCAACGACGACGGCATCGAGGTGTACGCCGCACCGCGCCTGCTGACCGCCGGCGAGCGCATCACCGCCGACGATCTGGACGTGCGCCGCGTCTCTCTCGGCGCCGATTCCTCCGCCTACCTGGCCGTCGACTCCCTCCCCGCCTCCGGCGTCATCGTCGCGCGCACGATCGGGGAGGGGGAGCTGGTGCCCTCGGCCGCGGTCGGCGACGAGCGCGGCCCCTCGACCACGACGATCGTCGTGGCGCTCACGACCCCGCTCGGGGAGACGGTGCGCGCCGGCGATCAGCTCGATGTCTGGGCGTCGCCGCAGGAGGAGGCCGGTCGGTTCGGCGCCCCCGTCGTCATCAGCTCGGGGGCCCAGCTCGTGCGGGAGGTCGCCGAGGAGGGCCTGGTGGCGGGTGCGGAGGCCGCGCGCGTGGAGCTGCTCGTCCCTCGTCGCGACGTCGCGCGCATCCTCGACGCTCTGGCGAACGGCGACGCGCTCGCGGCCGTCCCCGTGTCGCTCGCGGTGGGTCGCTGACGTGCGGGTCGCGCTCGCGCTTCCCGGCTCGCTCTCCGATGCGGTCGAGCTGGAGCTGCTGCGCGCCGGCCACCGCATCGCGTGGCGGGCCGACGACCGCGAGTCGCTGCTCGCCCAGCTCGCGGAGGTGGTCCCCGACGTCGTCCTCGTCGCCGACGACCCCGCCGTCGCCACCACCGAGGTCGTGGGGGCGTGCGACCTCCTCGGGGTCCGCACCTGTCTCGTGCGCGCCGACGACGCGGTCTCGGCGACGGCCCGGCTGCTCGGCGTGCACGACATCCTCCGGGTCCTCCCGGGCCTACCGATCGACCTGAGGGTGCTCGCCCCTCCGTTCGACGCCCTCGATGGCGGCATCGCCGACGCCGCCGGAGCCCACCCCGGCTTCGCCGGTGCGCCCCCGTCCTCCGCACCCGCCGCTCCGATCGCTGCGGCGACGGATGCTCCGCCTCCCGCCGCGCCCCCTGCGACGGGCTCGGCCCCGCCGCCCGCCCTCCTCCCGCCGCACCGCATCGACCCATCGGCCTCGCCGACCGAGGCCGATGGGCGCCCCCGCCGGACCCCGCGCCAGCCGGGCGCGTCACGTCGCTGGCCGTGGTCCCGCGACCGCGATACGCGAGCCGACGCGACCCCCGAAGCGGCGGAGCCCGCCGGCGCGCACGCCTCGACCCCGCCCGCCGCACCCTCCTCGTCGGCCTCTACCCTGTCGCCACCCGACTCATCGGCACCGAGCGAGAAGCCCGCGGCGGAGCGGGCCGTTCCCCTCGCCACCCCGCCCGCGCAGCGCATCGTCGCGGTCTGGGGCCCGGCGGGCGCCCCCGGCCGGACGACTCTCGCGATCGCACTCGCCGCCGAGCTCGCCGCCCGGGGCCTGCGGGTCTGCCTCGTCGACGCCGACACCTACGGCGGCACGGTCGCCCCCGCGCTCGGGCTCCTCGACGAGGCACCGGGCTTCGCCGCCGCGTGCCGCCTCGCGGGGTCCGACGCGCTCACCGAGGGCGAGCTCGACCGGATCGCGCTGACCTACGGCGGCACGGCGGCACCCTTCCGCGTGCTCACCGGCATCGGCCGCCCGCATCGCTGGCCCGAGCTCTCGCGCGACCGGGTCGCCCGGGCTCTCGAGGCCGCGCGCGGGTGGAGCGACGTCGTGGTCGTGGACACCGGCTTCAATCTCGAGACCGACGAGGAGGTCTCGAGCGACATGCTCGCGCCTCGTCGCAACGCCGCGACGATCGCCGCCCTGCGCGCGGCGGACGAGGTGGTGGCGGTCGGCGCCGCCGACCCGGTCGGTCTCGCGCGCCTGCTGCGCACGCACGCCGACCTCCTGGAGACCGTGACGACCGACCGCGTCCACGTCGTGGCCAACCGGATCCGCGCGAGCGTGCTCGGCATCGATCCGGGCGGTCAGGTGCGTCAGACGCTCGATCGCTTCGGCGGCATCGCCGACCCGATCCTCATCGCCGATGATCCGAGCGCCGCCGACGCCGCGCTGCTGAGCGCCCGCACCGTGCTCGATGTCGCGCCGCGCTCCGCTCTGCGGCAGGGAGCCGCCGCTCTCGCCGACCGCCTCGGGTACGGCGCCGCCGCGTCGCGCGGCCGCGGGGCGGCGTCATCGCGCGGTCGAGGGATGCTCCGGCGGACGGGGTAGCCTTTCGGGGTGTCGACCCTCTCCGATCTCGTCCACGAGCACGCGGCTCTGAGCGACGCCGACATCGAGTGGCTCCACCTGCTGATCGCGGAGGGCCAGCTGCTCGCCGACCTCGCGTTCGCGGACATCGTGCTGTGGGTTCCGACCACCGGGGGCGGCTTCGTCGCCGTCGCGCACGCGCGCCCGTCGAGCTCGGCGACGCTGTTCTACCGTGACTTCGTCGGCCAGGAGATTAAGCCCGAGTGGCGCCGCCAGGTGACCCAGGCCTTCGAGACCGCCCGTATCGTCGACTCCAGCGCGCCCGACTGGTACGAGGAGACGCCCACGCGCGTGCGGGCCGTGCCCGTCGTGCGGCGGCTGTCGCCGGGCGGGAAGGCCGTGAGCGAGCATCCCATCGCGGTGATGACGCGCCACACCAACCTGAGCGAGGCGCGCATGCCGAGCCGCCAGGAGCTGACCTTCAACGAGTGCGCGAACGACCTGTTCGAGATGATCGCGAGCGCCGACTTCCCCGACATGGCCGCGCCGAGCGGCCCCCGCCGCGGTGCCCCGCGCGCCTCCGACGGGCTGATCCGTCTCGACGTCGACGGCACGGTGACCTTCGCGAGCCCCAACGGACTGAGCGCCTTCAACCGCATGGGCTTCGCCGGCGAGCTCGAGGGCGAGTCGCTCGCCGACGTCACGACGCGACTGCTGCACGGCAAGCTCGTCGTCGACGAGTCGCTGCCGCTCGTCGTCACCGGCCGCGCGCCGTGGCGCACCGACATCGACGCGCGCGGCGTGACGGTGAGCCTGCGGGCGATCCCGCTGCGGCTCGGCGGCGTGCGGATCGGCGCGATCGTGCTCGTGCGCGACGTCACCGAGGTGCGGCACCAGGAGCGCGAGCTCATCACCAAGGACGCGACGATCCGCGAGATCCACCACCGCGTGAAGAACAACCTGCAGACGGTCGCCTCGCTGCTGCGCATCCAGGCCCGCCGAACCCACAGCGAAGGGGCGAGGGATGCCCTGACGCAGGCCATGCGCCGCGTCGCCGCCATCGCGGTCGTGCACGACACACTCTCGGAGGGGCTCAACCAGAACGTCGACTTCGACGTCGTGTTCTCGCGCGTGCTCATGCTCATCGCCGAGGTCGCCTCGAGCCACAACACGGTGGTCCGTCCGAAGTCGACGGGCAGCTTCGGCACGCTGCCGAGCGAGTACGCGACGCCCCTCGCGCTCGCTCTGACGGAGCTGGTCACCAACGCGGTCGAGCACGGGCTGGTCGGCCGCTCGGACGGCGAGGTGGAGATCGTCGCGAGCCGCACCGACGACAGCCTCGCGGTGAAGGTGCGCGACAACGGCGGAGGGCTGCCCGAGGGCAAGGTCGGGTCCGGGCTCGGCACGCAGATCGTGCGCACGCTGATCCAGGGCGAGCTCGGCGGCACGATCGACTGGCACACGCTCGAGGGCGAGGGCACCGAGGTCACGATCGAGGTCCCGCTGCTCTACCTCAAGCGTCGCGCATAGCGGCCGGAGCGCCCGGTCGGCGCTCGCGAGCACCGCACGGAGGGCAGAGGAACGCCCCGCCTCCGCGCGATGCTCGCAGCGACGACGGGGCGGTCGAGGGGAGCTACGAGGCGCGGCGGGCGCGAGCGGCGCGGCGCTTGAGCGCGCGGCGCTCATCCTCGCTGAGTCCGCCCCAGACGCCCGAGTCCTGGTTGGTCTCGAGGGCGTACTGCAGGCAGGTCTCCGTCACCGAGCAGCGACCGCACACCGTCTTCGCCTTCTCGATCTGGTCGACCGCGGGGCCGGTGTTGCCGACCGGGAAGAACAGCTCGGGGTCAGCGGTGAGGCAGGCTGCCTTGTCACGCCAGTCCATGGGACAGTGCTCCTAGGGTTGGGGTCGGGCGCCAGAGAAGTGCCGAGAAGTGCTTTGATTGGCGCACCGCGACCTCGTGCGAACGAGGTCTCTGAGTGGGGAGTGAAGAGGGATCTTCAGGACGGCCCACAGCGTTGTAGGCGGCACTTCAACCGCAACTAGGCTCGCACGTAACACGATCGAAATCAAGGGTTTCCGCGAGAGGGGTTTGCGTGCAGGACACCGGCCGGCCACCTCTCGTCATCCTTCTGGTCGTGATCCTGGGGGCGGAGGCGGCCCTCATGATCGGGGTCTCGCTCGTCCTCCTGGTCGAGCTCGTCACCGTTCCCGCGACCTCGATCGCCACGGCCGTCGCGCTCCTCGTCGCGTGCGCCATCGCGGCCATCTGGCTCGTGGTCATCACGATCGCCGCCTGGCGCGGTCGATCGTGGACGCGCGGCGGCGCCCTCGTGTGGCAGTTCCTCCAGGTCGCCGTGGGCGTCGGCAGCATCCAGGGCCTCGTTCCGCGCCCCGACATCGCGACGTGGCTGCTCGTTCCCGCGATCGTCGCGATCGTGCTGCTGCTCACCCCCTCGGTGAGCGAGCACCTCGCACGTCATGACGACGGGCCCGAGTCGTAGCGACCCGAGCCCGTCGACGATGAGGGGGAGGCCTACGCGTCGATGCCGAGCTTCTTGCGCAGGCTCGCGACGTGGCCGGTCGCCTTGACGTTGTAGAGCGGGTGCGTGACGACGCCGTTCTCGTCGATGACGAACGTCGAGCGGATCACGCCCGTCACGGTCTTCCCGTACATCGACTTCTCGCCGTACGCGCCGTACGCCTGGTGCACGGCGAGGTCCGGGTCGCTCAGCAGCGGGAAGGAGAGGTTCTCCTCCTCGGCGAACTTCTGCAGGGCCGCCCCGTGATCCTTCGAGACGCCGAGCACCTGGTAGCCGGCGGAGGCGAGCGAGTTCAGGCTGTCGCGGAAGTCGCACGCCTGCGTCGTGCAGCCGGGCGTCGAGGCGGCCGGGTAGAAGTACAGGACGACCTTCTTCCCGGCGTAGTCGGCGAGAGAGACGTGGTTGCCGTCCTTGTCGGGCAGGGTGAAGGCGGGGGCCGGCGTGCCGGCCTCGAGGCGGGCCTCGGTCATGGGGGCTCCTTGGGAGTGAGGGGGTCAGCGCGCGCGTCGCCCTCCGGGCGCCGTCGCTTCGTGGTCAGTGTATGGATGCGCTCCCCGGGTCGCCTGGACGCCCGCCGTGTAGAACGCCCCCTTCGATCTCTGCTATCGTTGCCTCTCGGTTCGCTCGTCGAACTGCGCACCTCTAGCTCAATTGGCAGAGCAACTGACTCTTAATCAGTGGGTTCCGGGTTCAAGTCCCGGGGGGTGTACGAAACCCCGGTTCGCTCTCGCCAGCTGCCGGGGTTTTCTCGTGCTCAGCGGCTCTATCGCGCGGCCCTAGCATCGGGAGCGTGGTGTTCGGTCCCGAGTTCGCGGCGTTCCTCCTGACGTCGATCGTCATCATCGTCGTGCCCGGCCCCGGCGTGCTGTTCGTCATCGGGCGCGCTCTCGCGCTCGGCACGCGCGCGGCCCTCCTGAGCGTCCTCGGCGGCGCGCTCGGCGTCGGCCTCCAGATCGCGTCGGTCGCGCTCGGCGTCGGGGTCGTGATCGCGCAGTCGGAGCTCCTGTTCACGATCCTGAAGATCGCCGGCGCACTCGTCCTCGTCTGGCTGGGCGTGCAGTCGATCCGGCACAGGAACGAGTTCGGCGAGCAGGAGCTCGACCCCGTGACGCCGCGCACGACGACGATCGTGCGCGAGAGCGTCGTGGTCGGCATCACGAATCCGAAGACGATCGTCTTCTTCGTGGCCGCGCTGCCGCAGGCCGTCGTGCCGGGCGGTGCCGAGCCGGCGGTGCAGATGCTGCTCCTCGGCGCGATCTTCCTCGTCATCGGCATCGTGAGCGACGGGCTCTACGGCATCGCGGCCGGCACGGCGCGCGAGTGGTTCGCCTCCAATCGCAGCCGCATCGCCGCGGTGCGCGCGGCGGGGGGAGCGGCGCTCATCGTGCTCGGCATCGTCATGGCCTTCGCGGCGCGCTCCTGATCGGTCGAGCGGCCCACCGGCCCTCCGCTCTCGCGGGACCGCCTCACTTAGGCTAGCCTTACCTGCGCCATGGCCTCCGTTCTCCCCGCCTCGATCGCGCGCTCGCGGGCGACCCCGGTCGCGCACCCGTTCCTCGGTGGGGGAGACGAGCAGGTCGCGCTCGTGGGGGAGCGCGGGGCGACCTCGTACGGGGAGCTCCGCGACCGCGTCGTGCAGCGCTCCGCGCTGCTCGGCGCCGACCGCCGGCTCGTCATGCTCGCGGCCCGTCGGGACGAGGAGACGATCGTGAGCCTGCTCGCCGCGCTCGCGGGCGGGCATCCGGTCATCATGATCGACGGCGAGAGCGACGCGGGCGCCGCCGAGACGCTGCGCGCGGGCATCCTCGCCGAGTACGACCCCGACACGATCGTCTCGTCGGTCGACGGCGAGGCGCGCCTCGAGCATCGCCGCGACGCGAGCGCCCACGTGCTGCACCCCGACCTCGCGCTCCTTCTCAGCACCTCGGGCTCGACGGGCTCGCCGAAGCTCGTGCGCCTCTCGCGCGGCAATCTCGTGAGCAACGCGCGCAGCATCGCCGAGTACCTCGCGCTCACCCCCGCCGACCGCGGCGCCACGACCCTGCCGCCGCACTACTGCTACGGCCTCTCGATCATCACGAGCCACCTCGCCGCCGGCGCGAGCGTGCTGCTCACCGACCGCTCGGTCGTCGAGCCCGCCTTCTGGAGCGAGGTCGAGGCGGCCGGCGTGACCTCGATCGCGGGCGTGCCGCACTCGTTCGACCTCATCGAGGCCTCGGGAGCGCGCCCGCTCGAGCTGCCGGCGCTGCGCTGCCTCACGCAGGCGGGCGGGAAGCTCGGACCCGAGCGCGTGCGGCGCTGGGCGCGCGCGTCGGCCGCGCACGGCCTCGACTTCGTCGTCATGTACGGCGCGACCGAGGCGACCGCGCGCATGGCGTACCTGCCTCCCGCGCTCGCCGAGGAGCGCCCCGAGGCGATCGGCATCGCGATCCCCGGCGGCGCGCTGCGCATCGACGCGCCCGATGACGAGGGATGCGGCGAGCTCGTCTACTCCGGACCGAACGTCATGATGGGCTACGCCTCGACCGCGGCCGACCTCGCTCGCGGGCCCGAGCTCGACGAGCTGCGGACGGGCGATCTCGCGCGGCTCGCCCCGGACGGCCTCGTCGAGATCGTCGGCCGCTCGAGCCGCTTCGTGAAGCTCTTCGGCCTGCGCGTCGACCTCGACCGGATCGAGTCGCTGCTCGCCGAGAAGGGAATCCCCGCCTACGCCGTCGACGCCGACGACGCCGTGCTCATCGGGTCGCCGTCGTTCGACGAGCTCGAGTGCGTGCCCGGGCTGCTCGCCTCGGCGACCGGGCTGCCGACCCGCAGCTTCCGCGTCGCCATGGTCCAGGAGCTCGCCGTGACCTCGAGCGGGAAGCCCGACCGGGCGGCGTTGCGGGCCATCGCCGAGCGCGCCGTCGAGAGCGCCGTCGAGAGCGCCCTCGTCACCGAGCCGGCGCCCGTCGGCGCGGTGAGGACCCTCGAGCGGGCCGCGACCGACGGGTCGGCGGCGCTCGCCGAGGCCGTCCGGAGTCTGTACGCGGTCGTCCTCGACCGACCGGACGCCGCCGTCGAGGACAGCTTCGTCGCGCTCGAGGGGGACTCTCTCGCGTACGTCGAGGCGGTCGTGCGGCTCGAGCGGCTCGTCGGCGAGCTGCCGCGCGACTGGCCGTCGCTCACGGCGGTCGAGCTCGGCGCGATCGCGAGCGAGCGCCGGGCATCCGCCTCATCGGGCGAGCGCCGCGCCGCCCATCGCGAGGCCGATCGCGGCGGCGGCCCGGCCGCACCCGCGCGCGCGTCGCGCTGGTCGACCGCGACGCTCGAGGCCCCCGTCGCGCTGCGCGCCCTCGCGATCATCCTCATCGTCGGCACGCACGCGAACCTGCTCGGGCTGCAGGGCGGTGCGCACGTGCTGCTCGCCGTGCTCGGCTACAACCTCGCGCGGTTCCAGCTCGCGGGCATCGACCGCGCCGCGCGCGTGCGCAGCCTCCTGCGCGCGACCGCGATGATCGCCGTTCCCGCGACTCTGTGGATCGGAGCCGTAGGCCTCACGACGGGAGCGTACGAGCCGACGACCGCCCTGCTGGTGAACTCCTGGCTCGGCGAGCCCGCCGGCTGGGCGAGCGCGACGTGGTCGGAGCAGTGGCGGTTCTGGTTCATCGAGGCGGCCGTCGCCGGAGCGCTCCTGCTCGCGCTGCTCGTCGCCGTGCCCGCGCTCGACCGGCTCGAGCGTCGGCGGCCGTTCGCGCTCGCGCTCGGCGCCGTCGGCCTCGCCCTCGCCGCGCGGGTCGTGGCGACCGGCGGCATCACGTCGGGCGCGGTCGAGCGGTACGCCCCACCCGGGGTGCTCTGGCTGCTCGCCCTCGGCTGGCTCGTCGCGCGTGCCGGGTCCCGGTCGCAGAGGGTCGTCTCCTCCGTCGTCGCCGTCGTCGGCACCGTCGGCTTCTTCGGCGACGCGCAGCGCGAGGCCGTCGTGATCGCGGGCCTGCTCGCGCTCGTCTGGGTGCGCGCGGTGCGTCTGCCGCGCATCCTGATGCCGATGGTCACCGCGGTCGCCTCGGCGTCGCTGTTCGTCTACCTCGTGCACTGGGAGCTGTACCCGCTGCTGGAGGACGACGCCCCGCTCGCGGCGACCGCGGTGTCGTTCGCGGCGGGGATGCTCGTGTGGGCTCTCTGGCGCAGAGCGCTCCGCCTTCCCCGCTGGGGTCGACGGCTCGCGGTGCGCGCCCGATCGACGACCTAGCTGTCGACGAGCTGGAAGGCCGGGTCGCCCGGCGTCTTCTGGTCCTCGATGATCGTGCCGACGGCGATCGCGACGCTGATGCCCCAGCTCGCCCACATGAGCGCGAGGCGCCAGTCGTGGGGGCCCTTGCGGGTGGCGTTGATGACGCTCACGGCCGACACCGCGGCGCTGATGATGGCTCCGTTGAACAGGTACTTGCGCACGAATGCACCTCCATTGGCTCGGTCGCCCACGCTACCGGGTGGCCTCGACCCGGTGCGGCCGGTGCTCAGGATCCGCCCAGCAACCTGACCGATCGGTCAGGTATGGTCGTGCGGTGTCCCGATCCGAAGATCTGCGCCTCATCGCGCTCGCCGAGTTCGCGAGCGCCGGGTACGCCGCGACCTCGCTGCAGCGCATCGCCGACCTCGTCGGCGCCTCCAAGGCGAGCGTCCTCTACCACTACGACTCGAAGGAGCAGCTGCTCGAAGCGGCCCTCGCTCCGGCCCTGGACGACCTCTCCGCGCTCATCGACGCCACGGCCGCCAGCGGCCTCGACCTCGCGCATCGCGCGGCGTTCGTCGAGCGCTTCGTCGACTACCTGCTCGAGCACCGCCAGGTCGTCCACCTCGTGATCAACCAGGGAGCCACGCTCGAGGACGTCCCCGTCATGCAGAGCGCGCTCGTGCAGATGCGCCGCGTCGCCGACCTCTTCGACCTGGCCGCGGGCTCGCCCGTCGAGCGCCTGCGGTACGGCATCGCGCTCGGCGGCGCCGCGTACTGCCTCGCCGCCGCTCGTCAGCTCGACGTGGTCGAGGAGGAGCCGGAGATCCTCCGCGCCGGACTCCTCGCCGTCATCAGCGAGCTCCTCCTCCCCATCGCCGACCCCGCCCGCTAGGAGCCCACCCGTGTCGACCCTGCTCTACCGCATCGGGCGCGTCGCCTACCGCCGCGCCTGGCTCGTCCTCGTCTCCTGGGTGCTCCTGCTCGCCGCCGCGCTCGGCGGCGGGCTCGCACTCGGCGGGCAGACGGAGGAGGCGTTCTCCATCCCCGGCACCGAGTCGCAGGAGGCGCTCGACCAGCTCCACGAGCTGTTCCCGGCCGTCGCGGGGGCGAGCGCGCAGGCCGTCGTGGTCGCTCCTGAAGGGTCCTCGGTGACGGATGCGGGCATCCGCGCCGAGATCGACGACCTCGCGGCCGACCTCGCCCGCGTCGACGGCGTCGAGGCCGTGCTCGGCCCGTTCGACGAGTTCGCCGACGGGCAGGTGAGCGACGACGAGCGCGTCGCGATCGTGCAGGTGCAGCTCGCGGGCACCTCGGAGGAGGTCGGGGAGTCCACGCTCGACGCGCTCATCGCCACGGGGGACGACCGCGCGTCGCGCGTCGAGTTCGCCGGTCAGGTGTTCCAGGACACGACGGTCGGCATCACCGCGAGCGAGGTCGTCGGCCTCCTCGTCGCCGGCCTCGTGCTCGTGGTGACCTTCGGCTCGCTCGCCGCGGCGGGGATGCCCCTGGTCACCGCCCTCATCGGCGTCGGCATCGTGATGGGCGGCATCCTCGCCCTCGCCGCGGCGATGCCCGTGTCGAGCTCGGCGCCCCTGCTGGCGCTCATGATCGGCCTCGCCGTCGGCATCGACTACGCGCTGTTCATCGTCTCGCGCCACCGCACCCAGCTCGGCCGCGGCATGGACCCGGCCGAGTCGGCCGCCGTCGCCGTCGGGACGGCCGGCAGCGCCGTCGTCTTCGCCGGGCTCACCGTCATCATCGCGCTGCTGGGCCTGCTCGTCGTCGGCATCCCGTTCCTCTCCGTCATGGGCGTCGGCGCGGCCTTCGCCGTGCTCGTCGCGATCGCGGGCGCGGTCACCCTGCTCCCCGCGCTGCTCGGCCTCGCCGGCTCGCGGCTCGTGCCGCGGACCGGCTCGCGCGCCTGGCGCCGCGCCCAGCCCGAGGCCGAGCACGCGCGCACGATGGGGCGCCGCTGGGTGCGCGGGGTCATGAAGCGCCCCGTGCTCACGACCGTCGCCGTCGTCGCCGTCCTCGGCACGCTGTCGATCCCGACCTTCTCGCTCGACCTCAACCTGCCCGACGGCGGCAACGAGCCCGCGGGCTCGACCCAGCGCGAGGCCTACGACCTCATCGCCGACGCCTTCGGACCCGGCACCGCCGGCCCGCTGCTCGTGACCGCCGACATCACGCAGACGACCGACATCCTCGACGACCTCGCGGGCATCCGCTCCGAGCTCGAGCGGGTCGACGGCGTCGCGAGCGTCAGCCCGGGCATCCCCTCGCCGGGGCTCGAGCTCGCGATCTTCCGCGTCGCGCCCGAGACCGCGCCCGACGACCCCGCGACGAAGGTCGTCGTCGCCGAGCTGCGCGACGCCGCGGCCGGCATCGAGGCCGACTTCGGCACGCCCCTGTCGGTCACCGGCACGACCGCGGTCGGCATCGACATCTCCACCCGGCTGACGAACGCGCTCGTGCCGTTCGTCCTGATCGTCATGGGCCTGTCGATCCTGCTGCTCATGGCGGTGTTCCGCTCGGTGCTCGTGCCCGTGAAGGCGGCGCTCGGCTTCATGCTGACCGTCGGCACGGGGCTCGGCGTCTCGGTCGCGGTCTTCCAGTGGGGCTGGGGGGCCGAGCTCCTGCACACCGAGGCGGGGCCGATCCTGAGCTTCATGCCGATCATCCTCATGGCCGTGCTCTTCGGTCTCGCGATGGACTACGAGGTCTTCCTCGTCTCCGGGATGCGCGAGGAGTACGTGCGAACGGGCGACGCGCGCGCCGCCATCGAGGACGGCTTCGCGCACGGCGCCCGCGTCGTGACGGCCGCCGCGCTCATCATGTTCTTCGTCTTCGCGGCGTTCGTGCCCGAGGGCTCGAACCTCATCAAGCCCATCGCGCTCGGCCTCGCCGTCGGCATCGCGGTCGACGCCTTCGTCGTGCGCATGACGCTCGGGCCGGCGATCATGACCCTCCTCGGGCGCCGCGCCTGGTGGTTCCCGCGCGCGCTCGAGCGGGCGATGCCCGACCTCGACGTCGAGGGCGAGAGGCTGCGCCACCATCGCGAGCACACCCTCTGGGCCGCCGAGCAGGGCGACGCGGTCGTCGTCGCCGACCGCCTCGAGCTCCAGGGCGCGGATGCCGTGCTCTCGCTGCGCGCGCACGCCGGCGACCGCGTCGCCCTCGTCGCCGATCCCGTCACGCGCCGCATCGCGGCGGCGACGCTCGCCGGCTACCTTCCGGCGCTCGGCGGTCGCGCCCTCGTCGCCGGCGCCGTCCTCCCGTCGGAGGCCGGGCGCGCTTCGCGCCGCGTGAGCCTCGTCGACCTCGGCGGCGCCCGCTTCGCGGCCACCGCGACCGCGGGCGAGCTCGTCGCCGAGCGCCTCGCGCTCGCGCCGCGCGCCGCGCGCCGCGGCGGCTCCTCCGGCCGCTCCTCCGGCCGCTGGCTCGACCGCCTCGCGACCCTCGCCGAGCGCCACGGCTCGACCGTGTCGCCGATCACGGCCGGCGAGCCCGTCTCGGCCCTGCCCGTCCCCGCCCGCGCGCTGCTGCTCGCCGCGGTCGCGACCATCGACGGCACGCCCGTGCTCGTGCTCGATGGCTCGGACGGCGCGCTCGCCCCCGCCGACGTCGATGCGATCGACGCGGTGGTGCAGGCGCTCGCCGGCCCCGACGTCGTCCGCATCTGGGGCGTCGCACCGGAGACCGCGCACGACCTGGATCCGTCGGACGAGCTCGCGCTCCTGCTCGACACCGCCCTCTCGACCTCGGAGGCCCCCCGATGAGCACCTCGACCGCCGCCGCCGCGCCCCTCGCCGCGCCCCGCGCCCGCCGGCGCCGCCCGCGCCGCTGGGCGGGCATCATCGCCGCCGTCATCGTTCCGCTGGGGCTCGTGGGCGCCGCCCTCGCCGCCGTCGGCGACGCGGACGACGCGCTCGATCGCATCCCCGCCGCCGTCGTCAACAGCGACGAGCTCGTCACGACGACCGGCCCGGACGGCGAGGAGCAGCCCGTCTTCGCGGGGCGTCAGCTCGTCACCGAGCTCACCGGCCCCGACGCGACGGGCTTCGACTGGCGCGCCACGAGCGCCGAGCAGGCCGAGGCCGACCTCGCCTCGGGCGAGGTGCTCGCCGTGCTGACCATCCCCGAGGGCTTCTCGCGCTCGCTGCTCACCGTCGGCTCGCCCGACCAGGAGCTCGCCCCGCTCGCGATCGAGACCGACGACGCGCACAGCTACCTGGCCGGCACGATCGTGGAGTCCGTCGGCGCGAGCCTCGCTGAGCAGTTCGGCGACACGGTGACCGCGCAGTACCTCGCGGGCCTGCAGTCGGGCCTCGGCGAGCTCGGCTCGGCGCTCGGCGACGCCTCCGACGGCGCCGCGCAGGTCGGCGACGGCGTCGGCGAGGTCGGAGCGGGCGTCGCCTCGCTCGGCGACGGCATCGCCGCGCTCGGCTCGGGTGCCGACGCCTCCGCCGCGGGAGCGCGCGACCTCGCCGCGGGACTCGCCCAGTACACGGGAGGGGTCTCGAGCCTCTCGAGCGGACTCGCCCAGCTCGACCGGGGCGCCGATGGGCTCGACCAGCTCTCCGCCGCCGTCGCCTCGGCCGATGCCGCCGCGGTCTCGGCCGCCGGGCAGCTCGCCGCACTCGTCCCCGCCATCCAGGGATCGAGCCTCACCGACGCCGAGAAGCAGGCCTACATCGCCGCGCTCACGCAGGCCCAGATCGCGGCCGGCACGACGAGCGCCGTCGCGCCGCAGCTCCAGGGAGCGATCGACGGCATCCAGGGCGGCATCGCCATGAGCGCGACGGGTGCGGCCTCGCTCGCGGGCAGCGGCCCCTCCCTCGTGCAGGGCGCGGATGCTCTCGCCGACGGCCTCGGAGCCCTCGGGTCGGGCGCCGCCGAGGCCAGCGCCGGAGCCGGTGAGCTCGCCGCCGGAGCCGACGCCCTCGCCGCGGGCGCCGACGAGCTCGCCGCGGGCCTCGCCGACGGCGCCGCGCAGGTGCCCCAGTCCGGAGACGCCGAGCTCGCGAGCTCGCCCGTCGCCGTCGAGTCGACGCGCGCCAACGCCGTCGACGACATCGGGGGAGTGCTCGCCGCGACCCTCGCGCCGATCGGGCTCTGGCTCGGAGCGCTCGCGACGATGCTCGTCGTGCGCCCCGCGGCTCCGGCCGTGATCGGCACGGCCGCGACGGCCGGCGCGATCCTGCGCCGGGTGCTCGGGCGGGCATCCCTCGTCGCGGTCGGGCAGGCGGCGCTCGTCACGGTGCTGCTCGTCACGGCGGGCGGCGTCGACCTCGCCCTCGCGCCCGGAGTCTTCGCGCTCACGGCGCTCATCGCCCTCGCGCTCACGGCGCTGCATGCGGCGCTCGTGCTCGGGCTGGGGCGCGCGGGGCTCGTGGTGTCGATCCTCCTGCTCGGCGTGCAGCTCGTCGCCGTCGGCGGTCTCATCCCCGTCGCCGCGCTCGCCGAGCCGTTCCCGACGCTCAGCGCGGTGCTCCCGCTCTCGTACGCCGTCGACGGGCTGCAGGCGCTGCTCGCCGGCGGAGACGCGGCGCGCATCGCGGCCGCCGTGGGGGCGATGCTCGTCGTCGGCGTGCTGTCGCTCGTCGTCGCGCGGCTCTCGGTCGGCCGCGCGCGGCGTCGCGCGGCGCTCGCCGGGTTCGCGCCGCGCGCCCTCGCGCGGGCGTAGCGCGGCTCATCGGGCCTGCGGGCCGGACCCGGTCTCCGCCCCGCCGGCCCGGCAGGCCTCGCCGGGCGTCGGCCGGCGTGCACGTTCTCCGGAGTTGCGGGACGACCGCACATCGCGGCGCGCCCGGGCGAGCGTCCCTCGCCGGATCTCCGGAGAACGTGCGCACCGCCGGTCGGCGACGTGCGCACCGCGGGTCGGCGACGTGCGCCCGCGGACCCGTCATCCGCCTGACAACGGCGCGCGGAGGAACGGGAGTCGACGCGAACGGGCCGCGGAGATCGCTCCCCGCGGCCCGTCGCGCAGTGCCGGTCGCTCACCCCGCGGTGAGCGGGTCGATCACTCCTTCGTCAACTCGTGCGTCCCTCCGCTCATCGCGTACTCCTCCTCGGGGGAGAGCACGAGCTGCGTGCGGTAGTGCACGGCGAACCCGATGAGGATGAGCGCGTACACGATGATGATCGCGACGATCGCCGCCTGGAACGCCGGGTTCACGAGGAGCCCGATGAAGACGAGCGCGGCGATCGCGGCGGCGCTGTAGGCGCCGAACAGACCCCACGGGCTCTTGTACGGGCGGTTGGCGTTCGGGAACTTCCGACGGAGGATGAGGAACGACACCATCTGCAGGAAGTACGCCACGACTGCGCCCCACACTGCGATGTTGAGGATGATCGCGCCGGCGACCGCGCCGACGCCCTCCGGGTCGAGGCGCGCGAGGAGGTCGAGTACCACGATCGCGATGAAGCCGACGACGGCGCCGACCGTGAGCGCGACCCACGGGGTCTGGTTCCTGCCGGTGAGCGACAGGAACTTCGGGTAGTACCCGGCCCGCGAGAGCGAGTACATGTTGCGCCCGTAGGCGAACATGATGCCCTGCAGCGACGCGAGCAGGCCGATGAGCGCGAAGATCGCGAGCACGGCGGCGAGCTCGTCGCCCACGATCGCCCGGAACCCGTCGAGCAGGGGCTCGAGCGAGGTGCCCGTCGCCTCCGCCCCGAGGACGCCGGTGTTGAGGAAGAGGACCAGGACGCCCGTGACGATGAGCGTGCCGCGCGCGAGGACGCCGGCGCGCGGGATGTCCTTCTCCGGGGTGTGCGACTCCTCCGCCGCGAGCGGCAGCTCCTCGATGCCGAGGAAGAACCACATGGCGAACGGCAGTGCGAACAGGATCGGCACGATGCCCTCGGGGAGGAACACCGACGAGCCGGCCACGTCGGGGTTCGGCGCCATGTCCCACAGCTTGTCGAACGAGAACAGGCCGGAGGCGAGGGCCATCACCGAGAAGACGACGATGATGCCGATGGCGATGATCGAGACGACGATGGCGAAGCGGAACGAGATGTGCGCGCCGGCCGCGTTGAGCGCCACGAACGCGACGTACAGCACGATCCACCAGATCCACATCATGTCGGCCTCGGCGAGCGAGAAGCCGAGCAGGCCGCTCGTGACGCCGTCGAGGTACTGCGCCGAGAAGAAGACGATGACGGCGGTCGTCGCGACGTACTCGATCGTCTCCGCGGCCCCGGTGATGAGGCCGCCCCACGGCCCCATGGCCGAGCGGGCGAAGGAGTACGCGCCTCCGGTGTGGGGCATGGCCGCCGACATCTCGCTGATCGAGAAGGTCAGGCCGTAGTACATGACCACGAGCACGACGAAGGCGATGAGCATGCCGCCGAAGCCCGCGAAGTCGATGCCGAAGTTCCAGCCGGAGAAGTCGCCGGAGATGACCGCCGCGACGGCGAGGCCCCAGAGGCCCCACACTCCCGCTGTTCGGCGCAGGCCGCGCTTCTCGAAGTAGCCCTTGTCGACGCGGGTGTACGTGACACCGCCCGTCGCCTTGGTCGTTTCCGCCATGCATTCCTCCTGGGGGGATGGACATCGAGTCCGGGGTGGACAGGGGGTGGAGCAGTCATGCGCGTTCGATGGCACGGCGCCACGGTGCGCTTAGTGGGGAAGCATGCCGCTAAAGGTGGCCTGTGTCCACCATTGACGCGCGAGAAGCCCGCAGAACGGCCGAGGCTTGGGCGGGGTGTGTGGTACTAATGGTCGAAACCGTGCCAGTCGAAGGAGACGAGCCATGTCCGCTGCACCCTCCGGAGTCCGCTCGGGGAACCTGAGCGCCCACGATCTCGAGAAGAGCATCCGCGCGGGGGAGATCGACACCGTCATCGTGGCCTTCACCGACATGCAGGGCCGTCTGGTCGGCAAGCGCGTCTCGGCGCGGCTGTTCAGCGAGGAGGTCGGCGCGCACGGCGCCGAGTGCTGCAACTACCTGCTCGCCGTCGACGTGGAGATGAACACCGTCGACGGCTACGCGATCTCCAGCTGGGAGCGCGGCTACGGCGACATGGTCATGCAGCCCGACATGGACACGCTCCGGCTCATCCCGTGGCTGCCCGGCACCGCGATGGTGCTCGCCGACCTGCTGTTCCTCGACGGCACCCCCGTCGCGCCGAGCCCGCGCGCGATCCTCCGCCGCCAGATCGACCGCCTCGCCGAGCACGGGCTCGTGCCCTACGTCGGCACCGAGCTCGAGTTCATCGTCTTCGACGACGGCTACCGCGACGCCTGGCGCAAGGGCTACCGCGACCTCACCCCGGCGAGCGACTACAACATCGATTACGCGCTCATGGCCTCCACGCGCATGGAGCCGCTGCTGCGCGACATCCGCCTGAGCATGGACGGCGCGGGCATGTACTGCGAGGGCGTCAAGGGCGAGTGCAACCTCGGCCAGCAGGAGATCGCCTTCCGCTACGCCCACGCTCTCGCGACGTGCGACAACCACTCGATCTACAAGAACGGGGCGAAGGAGATCGCCGACCGCCACGGCAAGTCGCTGACGTTCATGGCGAAGTTCAACGAGCGCGAGGGCAACAGCTGCCACATCCACCTCAGCGTGCGCGGCGCCGATGGCACGCCCGTCATGGCCGGCGACCGCGAGCACGGCTTCTCGCCGCTCATGGAGCACTGGCTCGCGGGCCAGCTCGCCGCGATGCGCGAGCTCACCCTGTTCTTCGCGCCCGCGATCAACTCGTACAAGCGCTACGTCGAGGGCAGCTTCGCGCCGACCGCGATCGCGTGGGGCTTCGACAACCGCACGTGCGCGCTGCGCGTCGTCGGCCACGGGCAGAGCCTGCGCGTCGAGAACCGCGTGCCGGGCGGCGACGTCAACCAGTACCTCGCGACCGCCGCGATCATCGCCGCGGGCATCCACGGCATCGAGAACGAGCTCACCCTCGAGGAGGCCTTCGCCGGCAACGCCTACGGCTCCGACAAGCCGCGCGTGCCGTCGACCCTGCGCGAGGCCGCCGAGCTCTTCGCCGGCTCGGAGATCGCTCATGCGGCGTTCGGGCAGGATGTCGTGGACCACTACCTCAACATGGCGCGCGTCGAGCAGAAGGCCTACGACGCGGCCGTCACCGACTGGGAGCGATTCCGTGGCTTCGAACGATTCTGACCGGCACCGCCGACCCGTCATCGGGCTGACGACCTACCTCGAGCAGGCGCACACGGGCGTGTGGGATGTCCCTGCCGCGTTCCTGCCCAAGGTCTACTTCGAGGCGGTCACGCGCGCCGGCGGGACCGTCGTCCTGCTGCCTCCCCAGCCGGTCGACGAATCCGTCGCCGACAGCATCCTCGACGGACTCGACGGCCTCATCATCACGGGGGGCAAGGACGTCGAGTCGAGCCGGTACGGGCAGACCCCGCACCCGACGAACGATGCGCCGCGCACCGATCGCGACGACTTCGAGTTCGCGCTCCTGGAGCGCGCGATCGCCCGCGACATCCCCTTCTTCGGCATCTGCCGCGGGATGCAGGTGCTCAACGTGCTGCGCGGGGGCACGCTGATCCAGCACCTGCCGGAGGTCATCGGCAGCGAGCGGTACAACGCCGGTGGCGGGGTCTTCACCCCGAACCCGGCGATCACGGTGCCCGGCACGCGCCTGGCCGAGCTCGTCGGCGAGCAGGTGACGGCGCAGAGCTACCACCACCAGGCGCTCGACGAGGTCGGCGAGGGGCTGACGGTGAGCGCGCGCGGCGACGACGGCATCATCCAGGCGGTCGACGTCGACGGCATGAGCTTCGGCGTCGCGGTGCAGTGGCACCCCGAGATGTCGCCGGAGGATCTTCGCCTGTTCGCGGGCCTCGTCGACGCGGCCGTCGACTACGCCGAGAGCCGCCGGGTGCACGCGTGAGCGAGACGACCCTCATCAACCCGGCCGACGAGTCCGTCATCGGCACGGTCCGGCACGCGACGCTCGAGGAGGTCGATGCGGCCGTCGCGCGCGCTGTCGTCGCCCAGCGCGCGTGGGCCGCGCTCGCGCCCGTCGACCGCGCCCGCGCCCTGCGCCGCTTCGCCGCGACCGTCGACGCCCACGTCGAGGAGCTCGCGCAGCTCGAGGTGCGCAACTCCGGCCACCCGATCGGCGCCGCCCGCTGGGAGGCGGGCAACGTGCGCGACGTGCTCGACTACTACAGCGGCGCGCCGGAGCGGCTCATCGGCCAGCAGATCCCCGTCGCCGGCGGGCTCGACGTCACCTTCCACGAGCCGCTCGGCGTCGTCGGCGTCATCGTGCCCTGGAACTTCCCCATGCCGATCGCCGGCTGGGGCTTCGCGCCCGCGCTCGCCGCCGGCAACGCGGTGCTGCTGAAGCCCGCCGACTGGACGCCCCTGACGGCGATCCGCCTCGGCGAGCTCGCCCTCGAGTCGGGCCTGCCCGAGCACCTCTTCCAAGTGCTGCCCGGCCGCGGCTCGGTCGTCGGCGACCGCTTCGTCACCCACCCGGCCGTGCGCAAGGTCGTCTTCACCGGATCCACCGAGGTCGGCAAGCACGTCATGGCCGGATGCGCGGCGCAGGTCAAGCCCGTGACGCTCGAGCTCGGCGGCAAGAGCGCGAACATCGTCTTCGCCGACGCCGACCTCGAGGCAGCGGCATCCGGCGCCCCCGGGTCGGTCTTCGACAACGCGGGGCAAGACTGCTGCGCGCGCTCGCGCCTGCTCGTGCAGCGCAGCGTGCTCGACCGGTTCCTCGAGCTGCTGGAGCCCGCCGTACGAGGCTTCCGCGTCGGCGACCCCACCGACGAGGCGACCGAGATGGGGCCGCTCGTGTCGAAGAGCCACTTCGAGAACGTCGCGGCCTTCCTCGACGGCAGCGCGCCCGTCGCGTTCACGGGCACCGCGCCCGGGGGCCCCGGCTACTGGATGGCCCCGACCGTGCTGCTGCCGGACCGCACCGACCGCGTCGCGACGGAGGAGATCTTCGGCCCCGTCGTCTCGGTGCTGCCCTTCGACGACGAGGCCGATGCGATCGCGCTCGCGAACGACTCGATCTTCGGTCTGTCGGGCTCGATCTGGACGCGCGACCTCGGCCGCGGCATCCGCGTCGCCCGCGGGGTCGAGAGCGGCGCGCTGAGCGTCAACTCGCACTCCTCCGTGCGGTACGCGACCCCCTTCGGCGGGTTCAAGCAGTCGGGGCTCGGGCGCGAGCTCGGTCCGGATGCTCCGCTCGCCTTCACCGAGACCAAGAACGTCTTCTTCTCCCACGGCTAGGAACGGAGCCCGCACCATGACCATCACCCCGATCGACCTCACCCAGCGACTCGCCGGGAAGGTCGCCGTCATCACGGGCGGCGCGAGCGGCATCGGCTTCGCGACCGCGAGGCGCTTCGCCGCGGAGGGCGCGCGCGTCGTCATCGGCGACATGAACCCGGAGGCCGGCGAGGCCGCCGCGGCCGAGGTCGACGGGCTCTTCGTGCAGGTCGACGTGACCGACGAGGCCCAGGTCAACGCACTCTTCGACACGGCGGTCGCGACCTACGGCTCGCTCGACATCGCCTTCAACAACGCGGGAATCTCGCCGCCCGACGACGACTCGATCGAGACGACCGAGCTGCCGGCATGGGACAGGGTGCAGGACGTCAATCTCAAGAGCGTCTACCTCTGCTCGCGAGCCGCGCTGCGCCACATGGTCGCCCAGCAGTCGGGCTCGATCATCAACACCGCGTCGTTCGTCGCCGTCATGGGCAGCGCCACCAGTCAGATCTCGTACACCGCATCGAAGGGCGGCGTGCTCGCCATGACGCGCGAGCTCGGCGTGCAGTTCGCCCGCCAGGGCATCCGCGTCAACGCCCTGTGCCCGGGCCCCGTCAACACGCCCCTGCTGCAGGAGCTCTTCGCGAAGGACCCGGAGCGGGCGCAGCGCCGCCTCGTGCACATCCCCAAGGGCCGCTTCGCCGAGGCGGAGGAGCTCGCCGCCGCCGTCGCGTTCCTCGCGAGCGACGACGCGTCGTTCATCACCGGCTCGACCTTCCTCGTCGACGGCGGCATCAGCGCCGCGTACGTCACCCCGCTGTAGCGCCCGCCGATCATGACCGACCCCGCCCCGCCGCCCGAAGGGCTCGCGCTCGAGGCCTTCAGCCGACCGGTGCGGGGCGGCAACGCCTTCGAGGAGACCCTCGCCCGCCTCCTGCAGCTCATCCGGCTGGGGGTCGTGCCGCCGGGGGAGGCCCTCGCTCCCGAGCGCGAGCTCGCCGCGCGGCTCGAGGTCAGTCGCGACACCGTGCGCGAGGCGATCCGGGCGCTCGCCGAGGCCGGCTACGTCGAGTCGCGGCGGGGCCGCTACGGCGGTACGTTCGTGCGCGAGCCGCTCCCGCACCCCGAGGACGGGCCGGGGGAGCGCGTGTCTGCCGACGAGGTGCGGGATGCCCTGCTCGTGCGCGACGTGCTCGAGGTCGGCGCGGCGAGGGCAGCGGCATCCACGCCTCTGACGGCGGCGCAGCGCGACGATCTGGCGACCCGCATGCGCGAGGTCGCCGCCGCGGAGGGCGCGGAGTACCGCCGGCTCGACTCGCGGCTGCACCTCACCCTCGGCGAGCTCGCCGGGAGCCCCACGCTCGTGTCGCTGCTCGCCGACAACCGGATGCGGGTCAACACCCTGCTCGATCGGATCCCGCTGCTGCCGCCCAACATCGCGCACTCCAACGAGCAGCACGAGCGCATCGTGTGGGCCGTGCTGTCGGGCGACGCGGACGGCGCCGCGGCCGCGATGACCGAGCACCTCGAGGGCACGGCGTCGCTGCTGCGCGGGTTCCTGGCGTAGGCGGCAGGCGCGTCGGCCCCCGGCAGGCGCGTCGGTCCGTCGGGCGCGGCTCAGGCGAGGTGCGCGCGCGCGAACGCGACCGTCTCGCGCAGCTCGGCCAGGCGCGCGGCGTCGTCGCGGCCGCAGTGCCGCGTGTTGAGCTCGGCGACGACATCGCCCGCGAACCCGCTCGCCGCGAGGTGGCGCAGCAGCGCCGCGACCGGCTGTCCGCCGCGGCCCGGGACGAGGTGCGCGTCGACGAGCAGCCCCCCGGCGTCGGGCGCGGCGGCGTCGCACAGGTGCACATGATGAAGCCGGTCGCCCCACGCGCGCGCGAGATCGAGCGCCGAGACGCGCGCCATGCTCGCGTGCGAGACGTCGAGCACGAGGCGGTCGACGGCGAGCTCGCCCGGGTTCCAGTGCGGCGCGAACGCGTCGCGCGTGCGGCCGCCCGCCGCGACGGGGAACATGTTCTCGACCGCGACGGTCACCCCCGTCGCGGTGGCGGTCTCGGCGACGGCGTCCTCGAACGCGGCGGCCCACCGGCCCTGCCAGCGCCAGGGCGGGTGGGCGACGACCGTGGCCGCTCCCAGCTCGGCGGCGAGGGCGGCGGCGCGCTGCAGCTTCGTGCGCGGGTCGCGCCCGAAGACGAGGGTGCTGAAGAGCAGGACGGGGGCGTGGATGCTCAGCACGGGCATCCCGTACCGCGACGACAGCGCGCCGATCGCCCGGGCGCTCTGCGTGGCCGGGTCGCTCGTGATCATGATCTCGAGGCCGTCGAACCCGGCCTCGCGCGACAGACGGAACGCGGGCTCGAGCCGCCGTGGGAGCACGCTCGTGGTGCCCATGCCGACGCGGATCACGCGGCCAGCCTAGGGCCGGTCGTCGAACGCTCGGCCTCCCGGGCCGTGCACGATCGCTGACTCGATGAGGTCGAGGGTCGACGCGAGGCGGGCGGAGCGCTCGTCGTCGGAGTACCGGCCGGAGCCGAGCAGTACCGCGAGACCGTGAACGGTGGACCAGGCGAAGGTGAACTGCGCCTGCAGCGTCGCGGCATCCGTCGCGGGCAGCACGGCGCGGTACAGCTCCCAGCCCGAGGGGGAGTCGGGCCGGGGTGGCGCGATCGAGACGGGGAGGAAGGCGGCGGAGAAGAGCTCGGGGTCATCGAGTGCGATCTCGACGTACGCGGCACCGAGCGCGCGCAGTCGGTCGAGGGGCGCGCCCTCCGCGACATCGGGGCGGTCGGCGATCTGCTGCGCGAACTCCTCCCTGGCGCGCTGGGAGACGACGGCCAGAAGCGCATCGGCGGAAGGGTAATGGCGATAGGCGGCCATGGGCGAGACGCCGAGCTGCTTCGCGATGCGACGAACGCTCAGCCCGGCCGCTCCCTCGGCCCGTGCGATCGCGAGGCCGGTGTCGGCGAGGGCTCGGGCGAGATCCCCATGGTGATACCTGCCGGGCTCCCGCATCATGTTTACATGATATACATAGCCCGATGTGTGCACCGCATACATTGGGTCGAGCGCCTCGCCTGCCCCGAATCGAGAAGAGAGAGCCCCATGACCGCACCCGCTCGTAACCTCCTGCCGGCCCTCGGCCCCCGCCTCGACGGCACGACCGCTCTCATCACGGGAGGCACCGACGGCGTGGGCGCCGCGCTCGCCCTCCAGCTCCGTGATCGCGGCGCGCACGTCATCGTCATCGGCCGCTCGGCCGAGAAGGCCCGTGCTCTCATCGACCGGTCGGATGCCGCGTCGAGCTCCGGCTCGCTGACGGCGCGCACGGTCGACTTCTCGCTCATGCGGTCGGTCGAGCAGGCGGTGGACGCTCTCGCCGACGACATCGATCGCATCGACATCCTCGTGCAGGGCGTCGGCGTCTTCCTCTCGCACGTCGAGCACACCGCCGAGGGCGTCGAGCTCGATTTCGCGGTGAGCTACCTCGCGCGCTTCGTCCTCCTCGAGCGCGCCGCGACGCGCGGGCTCATCGGTCCGGGCACGAGGCTCCTCTCGCTCGCTGCGACGAGCCCCACGACGCCGGGATTCGCACGGGTGGAGTTCGACGACCTCGACGCGGTGACCGCTCGCACCGGTTTCCGCGGGCACGCAGCGGCGCAGACCGCGAACGACCTCCTCGTCGCCGCGGCTTCCGCGCGGTACGGGGTCGCGGCCATGGGGTACGGGCCCGGCAACGTGCGCACGGGCATCCTGCGCGCTCAGCCCTGGTGGTTCCGCACTCTCGTAGGACTCTTCCCGAAGCGCGAGCCGCAAGCGGTCGCCGAGCAGCTCGTCTCCCTGCTCACCGACGCGAGCTGGAGCTCCGAGACGGCCGGATGGGCGGGCAGGCGCGGCCGCTTCGAGATCGCGCCGTTCATCGCGGACGAGCGCCGGCAGCGCGATCTCGTCGCCGCGAGCGAGGAGCTCCATCGCCGGGCCCTCGCCGCCCCGATCCCGGCGCCCGGGTCGACGCAATTCTGAGAGAACGGTGATATTCGGCTGATACCGTAGCGAGCCGGCCGGGCGCGCGAGCGCCGGGGTCGTGATCGATACGGAACGAGCGTGCGGAAAGCGAGTGACATGAGCCAGCGAGAGGGCCGCTTCGACTTCGTCGTCGTCTCCAACCGACTCCCCGTCGACCGGGTGATCGAGGCGGACGGGACGACGAGCTGGCAGCGCTCTCCCGGGGGCCTCGTGACCGCCCTCGAGCCCGTCATGCGCGCGGCCGACGGCGCCTGGGTGGGCTGGCCGGGCAAGCCCGACGTCGAGGTAGAGCCGTTCGAGGCCGACGACATGCATCTCGTGCCGGTCGCGCTCACCTCCGGCGAGGTCGAGCGCTACTACGAGGGCTTCAGCAACGACACGCTCTGGCCGCTCTACCACGACGTGATCTCCCCGCCCGCCTATCACCGCGAGTGGTGGGAGACCTACAAGGAGGTCAACGAGCGCTTCGCCCGCGCGAGCGCCGAGGTCGCCGCACCGAACGCGACCGTCTGGGTGCAGGACTACCAGCTGCAGCTCGTGCCCGCGCTGCTGCGGGCGATGCGCCCCGATCTCACGATCGGCTTCTTCAACCACATCCCCTTCCCGCCGTACGGCATCTACTCGCAGCTGCCGTGGCGTCGCGCGATCGCCGAGGGCCTCCTCGGCGCCGACGTCATCGGCTTCCAGCGCTCCTCAGACGCGGCCAACTTCTTCAGCGCCGTTCGCCGCCTGTTCGGCTACGGCACCCGCAGCCCCGAGATCCGCGTGCCCGACGGCGCGGGCGGCCACCGGTCGGTCATCGCGAAGGCCTTCCCGATCTCGATCGACGTCGAGAGCTTCGAGGAGATCGCGCGGCGCCCCGAGGTCATCGAGCGGGCCCGGCAGATCCGCCAGGACCTCGGGAACCCGACGACGATCATGCTCGGCGTCGACCGCCTCGACTACACCAAGGGCATCGGCCACCGGCTCAAGGCGTTCGGCGAGCTGCTGCGCGACCGCTCCGTCAGCACGGAGAACGTCACGCTCGTGCAGGTCGCGAGCCCGAGCCGTGAGCGCGTGGAGGCGTACATGCAGCTGCGCGACGAGATCGAGCTCACCGTCGGCCGGCTCAACGGCGACTTCTCCACCATCAGCCACCCGGCGATCGCATACCTCCACCACGGGTACCCGCGCGAGGAGATGGTGGCGCTCTACCTCGCCGCCGACGTCATGCTCGTCACGGCCCTGCGCGACGGCATGAACCTCGTCGCGAAGGAGTACGTCGCCTGCCGGCACGACGAGGACGGCGTGCTCATCCTCAGCGAGTTCGCCGGCGCGGCCGACGAGCTGCGCAACGCCCTCCTGGTGAACCCCCACGACATCGAGGGCATCAAGGAGGCCATGCTGCAGGCGATCGAGATGCCCAAGCGCGAGCGCTCGACCCGCATGCGGGCGCTGCGCCGCCGCGTGCGCGAGAACGACGTCGCCCGCTGGTCGCAGACCTTCCTCGACACGCTCCGCCACGTCGGGCACCGCTGAGCGATGGGCGACCGCAGCGCAGTAGCCGGCTCGGCGGCCGGTCGCGACCTCGATCAGAACCTCGATCCGGACCTCATCAGCGCCCTCGAGCGCGTCGCCGAGGCCCCGACGCTCCTCATCGCGCTCGACTTCGACGGCACGCTCGCACCGCTCGTCGACGACCCTGACGACTCCCGCGCCCTCCCCGCCGCCCGCACCGCCCTCGACGCGCTGGGCGCGCTCCCCGGCACGATCGTCGCCCTGGTCTCGGGTCGGTCGCTCGAGAGCCTCGCGCGCGTCGCCGAGGCGCCCGACGACCAGCCGCTCGTCGGCTCGCACGGCCTGGAGGTGCGCTTCGCGGCGGCGGATGCCCGCCCCGCCGTCGACGACGCCGATGCCGCCCGCGTGGCCGCGCTCCGATCGCGGCTCGAGCCCCTCGTCGCCGCCGTGCCGGGGGCCTGGATCGAGCCGAAGCCCGCCGGCCTCGCCGTGCACTCCCGCCGCGTCGACGACCCCGACGCCGTGGGCGCCCTCGTCGAGGCGGTGCATGCCGAGGCGGTCGCCGTCGACGACGCCCTCACCGTCCGCGACGGCCGCGACGTGGTCGAGTTCGCCGTGCGGGACGCGACCAAGGGCGACGGCCTCCGCGCGCTCGTCGAGCGCTTCGCCCCCGACGCGGTGCTCTTCGCGGGGGATGACGTGACCGACGAGGACGCCCTCGCCGTGCTCGGCCCGCGGGACCTCGGGATCAAGGTGGGCGAGGCCGCGTCCAGCGCCCGGGCGCGCGTGGCCGACCCGGAGCAGCTGGCGGTCGCGCTCGCGCACCTCCTCCGATCGCGTGAGAGCTTCTCAGGCGACGCTCGGTAAACTGGGGGGCGAGAGCGCCGGAACCGACGCCAGCCCTCTCCCGCCCGTGCCGCACCGACACTCGAGGGAGGACCCATGCTCGTCCTCCTCGCGCTGTTCGGAATCGCGGCCCTCCTGCTCGCCCCGCTCACGCGAGCGCTCACGAACCGCGTGTTCCTCGTGGCGGCCCTCGTCCCGCTGGGGGCCTTCGGCCATGCGCTCGTCGTCGGCCCGGGCATCCTCTCGGGGGGCCCGCTCGTCGAGCGCGCCGCGTGGGTCCCGCAGCTGCAGCTGACCCTCGATCTCGTCATGGACCCGCTGTCGTGGGTCATGACGCTCGTCGTCACGGGCGTGGGCGCGCTCGTGCTGCTCTACTGCGCGGCGTACTTCCGCAGCGACAGCGAGGGCATCGGTCGCTTCGCGGCGACGCTCACCGCGTTCGCCGGCGCCATGTACGGGCTCGTGCTGTCGGAGGACGTCTTCCTGCTCTTCGTCTTCTGGGAGCTCACGAGCGTGCTCTCCTACCTCCTGATCGGCCACTACCAGGGCCGCAGGGCGAGCCGCGGCGCGGCCCTGCAGGCGCTCATCACGACGACGCTCGGCGGGCTCGTCATGCTCGTGGGCCTGGTCCTGCTCGCCCAGCAGGCCGGCAGCGCGAGCATCCCCGTCATCATCGCGGCGGCGCCCGAGGGGGCGCTCACGACGACGGCGATCATCCTCGTCCTCGTCGGCGCGCTGTCGAAGTCGGCGATCCTGCCCTTCCACTTCTGGCTGCCCGGCGCGATGGCCGCCCCGACGCCCGTGAGCGCCTACCTTCACGCCGCCGCGATGGTGAAGGCGGGCGTCTACCTCATCGCGCGCTTCGCGCCGGCCTTCGCCGAGACCCCCTCGTGGCGCGAGATCCTCGTCGTGCTCGGGCTCGCCACCATGATCCTCGGCGGCTGGGTCGCCCTCCGGCAGACCGACCTCAAGCTCCTGCTCGCCTACGGCACGGTCAGCCAGCTCGGCCTTCTCGTCGTGATCACCGGGTGGGGCACGCGCGACGCCGCGCTCGCCGCGCTCGCCCTGCTCGTCGCCCACGCGCTGTTCAAGTCGACGCTCTTCCTCGTCGTCGGCATCATCGACCACGGCGCCGGCACCCGCGATCTGCGCGCGCTCTCCGGGCTCGGGCGGCGCGCCCCCGTGCTCGCCGCGATCGCGGCCCTCGCCCTCGCCTCGATGGCGGGCCTTCCGCCGCTGTTCGGCTTCGTCGCGAAGGAGGCGGTCCTGCACGCGCTGCTCGTCGACGCGCTCGGCGGCGCGGACCTCGCCGCGATCGCGGTCGCGGGCGTCGTCGCCGGGTCCGCGCTCACGGCGGCCTACAGCATCCGTTTCTTCTGGGGCGCCTTCGCGACGAAGGGCGGCGTCGACGACGTGGAGGATCTCGATCACGTCGGTCCGGGGTTCCTCCTCGCGCCCGCCGTGCTCGCGGTCGCCGGGCTCGCGCTCGGCCCGCTCGCCGCGCTCGCCGACGCCGGGGTCGCCCCCTCCGCCGATGGGCTCCCGGCCGGGGTCGCCCCGAGCGCCCCGAGCGCCCCGAGCGGATCGGGGGAGGTCTACCACCTCGCACTCTGGCACGGGCCGACGCTCGAGCTCGGGCTCTCCCTCCTCGCGATCCTCGCCGGCGTCGCGATCTTCCTGGCGCGCGAGCCGATCGCCCGACTGCACGCGCGCGTGCACAGCCCGGTCAGCGCGTCGGAGCTCTACTGGGACGTCGTGGGCGGCGTCGACCGCCTCGCCGTGCGCGTGACGAGCCTCACCCAGCGCGGCTCGCTGCCGTTCTACCTCGGCGTCATCCTCGTCGTGTTCGTCGCCGGCACGGGCGCCACCCTGCTCATCGGCTCGAGCGGGCCCGGCGAGGTGCGCCTGTGGGACACCCCCGCCCAGGTCGCGATCGCCGTCATCATGGTCGCCTCCGCGGTCGCGGCGACGCGCGCGCAGAAGCGCTTCACCGCCGTCCTCGTCGTCGGCGTCACCGGCTTCGGCATGTCGGCGCTCTTCTCGATCATGGGCGCGCCCGACCTCGCGATCACGCAGATCCTCGTCGAGCTCGTGACCCTCATCGCGTTCGTCCTCGTCCTGCGGCGTCTGCCGGCCCAGCTCGGCGACCGGCACGGCAGCACCCGGAAGGGCCTTCGCGCCCTCATCGCCGTCGCCGTCGGCGCGACGATGGGGGTCATCGCCCTCGTCGCCGCGGGTGCGCGCACCGAGGCGCCCATCTCGCTCGCCTGGCCCGAGCTCGCCTACGAGATCGGACACGGCCGCAACACCGTCAACGTGGCTCTCGTCGACCTCCGCGCGTGGGACACCCTCGGCGAGCTCGCCGTGGTCATCGCGGCGGCGACGGGCGTGGCGAGCCTGCTGTTCATCCGCGGCCGCGACGACGCCCTGCCGCGCCCGGCGCGCGGCCTCGTGCGTCGGCGCGTCGAGCAGCGGCTCGACCGCGTGCGCGAGCAGGGCCGCCCGGGCGAGCTGCGCAACGCGTGGATCCTCGCCGGGCCCTCGCTCGACCCCCGCAACCGCTCGATCCTGCTCGAGGTCGTCGTGCGCCTGACCTTCCACGCCACGGTCGTCGTCTCGATCTACCTGCTCTTCGCCGGGCACAACCTGCCCGGCGGCGGCTTCGCGGGAGGGCTCGTCGCCGGCCTCGCGCTCGTCGGGCGCTACCTCGCCGGAGGCCGCTACGAGCTCGGCGCCGCGGCGCCCGTCGGCGCGGGCGCGGTGCTCGGCACGGGCATGCTCCTCGCGGCCAGTACGGCAGCGATGCCGCTGATGCTGGGGGCGGATGCCCTGACCTCCGCGTTCGTCGAGACCGAGCTCCCCGTCCTCGGCCATGTCGAGTTCGTCACCTCGACGATCTTCGACGTCGGCGTCTACCTCGTCGTCGTCGGGCTCGTGCTCGACGTCCTCCGCAGCCTCGGCGCGGAGGTCGACCGGCAGGCCGACCCGGTCGAGCGCGCCATCGCCGCCGCGGGCTCCGCTCCTGCGGCAGTCAGCCCCCCGGCCGCCGCGGGCCCGCAGTCGGAGGGCCGCGCATGACCGTCTCGCTCGTCCTCGTGATCGTCATGTCCGCGATGTACGCGTGCGCCGTGTATCTGCTGCTCGAGCGGAGCCTCACCCGCGTGCTCCTCGGATTCCTGCTCGCGGGCAACGCGACCAACCTGCTGATCCTCATCATGGTCGGCGAGGCGGGCGTCGCTCCGATCTTCGACGAGTCGATCGAGGCGTCCGAGTACACCGATCCGCTGCCTCAGGCCCTCATCCTCACCGCGATCGTGATCACCTTCGCCGTCTCCTCCTTCCTGCTCGCGCTCATCTATCGCTCCTGGCGCCTGGCCAACGCCGACGACGTCAGCGACGACGCCGACGACCTCGCCCTGCGCGGCGGCGCCGTGCTCATCGCGGCGGAGGAGACCCTGCCGGAGTCGTCGACCACCGACTTCCCGCTCGAGGGCGAGGAGTCGCGATGACCGCCCTCGTCCCGCTCGTCGTCCTCGTGCCCCTGCTCGGAGCGGCCCTCACGCTGGTCGCCGGTCGCCGCCCGCAACCGCAGCGGGTCATCGCGATCGGCGCGCTCGTCATCGAGCTCGTCATCGGCATCGTCCTGCTCATCCACGTCGACCAGGTCGAGCCGCTCGTCATGGAGGTCGGAGGCTGGCAGGCGCCCTTCGGCATCGTGCTGGTCGTCGACCGACTCGCCGCGCTGATGATCGTCGTCTCCGCGATCGTGCTCCTCGCGGTCCTCGTCTTCTCGGTCGGGCAGGGTCTCGCCGACGGCGACGAGGAGACCCCCGTCTCGATCTACAACCCCACCTACCTGATCCTGACCACGGGCGTCATGATCGCCTTCATCGCCGGCGACCTGTTCAACCTCTACGTGGGCTTCGAGATCCTGCTCGTCTCCAGCTACGTGCTCATCACCCTCGGCGGCACCGAGTCGCGGATCCGGGCCGGCGTCACGTACGTGGTGGTGAGCCTGCTCTCCTCGCTGCTCTTCCTCGCGTCGATCGCGATGATCTACGGCGCGCTCGGAACCGTGACGATCGCGCAGATCGCGCAGCGCATCGGCGAGATCCCGGTCGACGTCCAGATCCTCCTGCACGTCATGCTGCTCGTCGCCTTCGGCATCAAGGCCGCCGTCTTCCCGCTGTCGTTCTGGCTGCCGGACTCCTATCCGACGGCGCCCGCACCGGTCACGGCGGCCTTCGCGGGCCTCCTCACCAAGATCGGCGTGTACGCGATCATCCGCGTCGAGACCGTCATCTTCCCCGGCCCCGAGCTCAACCCCGCTCTCATGGTGCTCGCGCTGCTCACGATGGTCGTCGGGGCGCTCGGAGCGGTCGCGCAGGCCGACATCAAGCGGATCCTCTCGTTCACGCTCGTCAGCCACATCGGCTACATGATCCTCGGCGTCGCCCTGGGCACCGTCGAGGGCACGGCGGCGGCGATCTTCTACATCGTCCATCACATCGTCGTGCAGACGACGCTCTTCCTCGCCGCGGGCCTCATCGAGCGCGAGGCGGGCAGCACCTCGATCACGCGCATCGGAGGACTGCTGGCGAGCGCCCCGCTGGTCGCGGCGCTGTTCTTCATCCCCGCCCTCAATCTGGGCGGCATCCCGCCCTTCTCCGGCTTCCTCGGCAAGCTCGGCCTGTTCCAGGCCGCCGCCCAGCAGGGGGATGCCCTGGCCTACGCGCTCATCGGCGCCGGAGCCCTCGTCTCCCTCCTCACCCTCTACGCGCTCGTGCGCGTCTGGAACCTCGCGTTCTGGCGCTCGGCCGATGCGGTGGAGGGCGATGAATCGCGACTCCTGCGCTCGGTGGAGGAGGCGCCTCTGAACACCTCGACGGTCTCGGGCGCCCGAACCACCCCTCGGCTCATGACCCTGTCGACGGCGGGGATGGTCGCCGTCGGGCTCGCTCTGACGGTGTTCGCCGGGCCGGTCTACGGCGTCGCGAGCCGCGCGGGTGAGAATCTCGACGGCCCGGGCGCCTACATCCAGCTCGTCTTCCCCGGCTCCAGCGAGGGGGCCGAGCTCGAGTGACCGATCACGACTCCCGCGTGCTCGAGCGAGAGCGCGTGCCTCTGCGACAGCAGGTTCCGCTCCTCGTCGCGCTCGTCCTGCTCTGGATGATGCTGTGGGGCTCCGTGACGCCGCTCACGATCCTCACCGGGGTCGTCGTGGCTCTCGTCGTCACGCGCACGCTGTACCTTCCGCCGGTCGCGCTCTCCGGTCGCTTCCACCTCGGATGGGCGCTGGTCTTCCTCGCCCGCTTCGCCGTCGATCTCGTCGTCGCCTCGGTTCAGGTCGCCTGGTTCGCGTTCCGACCGCGCGGCGTGCGGCGCAACGCCGTCATCCGCGTCGATCTGACGACCCGCAGCGACCTCGTGCTGACGGGCACGGCGCTCGCCGTCTCGCTCGTCCCCGGATCCGTCGTGCTCGAGGTCGATCGACCGAACTCGGTGCTCTACGTGCACGCGCTCGGGGTCGACTCGACCGAGCGCGTGGAGCGCACGCGCGCGCACGTGCTCGACTGCGAGCGGCGGCTGCTGCGGGCGATCGGCTCGCACGAGGAATGGGAGGCGGTGCGATGAGCGTCCTCATCATCATCGCGAGCGCGATCCTGTCCGTCGCCGCGATCGTCGCCCTGTGGCGGGTCGTCCGCGGCCCGAGCACCGTCGACCGCGTCATCGGCTCCGACGTGCTGCTGACGACGCTCACCCTCGTCGTCGGGACCGAGATGGTCGCGACGGGCCACACGCGCACGATCCCGCTCATGGTCGTGCTGGCCGCGACCGCTCTCCTCGGCACGGTCGCCGTCGCCCGCTTCGTCACCCGACCCGAGGGGACGGCCACGAGCACGGCGGCCACCGGGCCCGCCTCGGCGCAGCCCGACGACACCGAGAAGGGGATGAGCTGATGGTCGACGCCGAGCCCTGGGCCAGCATCCTCGACATCGCCGCGGGCGTCCTGCTCGTCGGCGGGGCGATCCTGTCGCTCGCCGCTGCCGTCGGACTCGTCCGCTTCCCCGATGCCCTCAGCCGGCTGCACGCCGCGACGAAGCCGCAGATCCTCGGCCTCGTGCTCGTCGTCCTCGCTCTCGCCCTCAGCCAGCGCAGTTGGGCGGCGCTGCTCCTGCTCACCCCCGTGATCGTGCTGCAGATGCTCACCGCGCCGATCGCGGCGCACATGGTGGGCCGCGCCGGATACCGCACGGGTGACTTCGACGCCTCGACGCTCGTGGTCGACGAGCTGGCGGCGGATGTCGCGGACGCTGGCCGCTCGGACCTCCCCGGTTCGTCCGATCCGATCGATCGCCCGGTCGGGGATGCGGCCCGCCCCGGACCGTCAGAAGAGCCCCCCGCCGAGGCATAAACTCTGTCCATGGCGGAGATCGATCACAAGCCCCGTTCGCGCGTCGTCACCGATGGGATCGAGGCGACCACCTCGCGCGGCATGCTGCGCGCCGTCGGCATGGGCGACGACGACTGGGACAAGGCGCAGGTCGGCATCGCGAGCTCGTGGAACGAGATCACGCCGTGCAACCTCTCGCTCGGCCGGCTCGCCCAGGCCGCCAAGGAGGGCGTGCATGCCGCCGGCGGCTACCCGCTGCAGTTCGGCACCGTGAGCGTCTCCGACGGCATCTCGATGGGCCACGAGGGCATGCACTTCTCGCTCGTGAGCCGCGAGGTCATCGCCGACAGCGTCGAGACCGTCATGCAGGCAGAGCGCCTGGACGGCTCCGTCCTGCTCGCCGGCTGCGACAAGTCCATCCCCGGCATGCTCATGGCCGCCGCCCGCCTCGACCTCGCGAGCGTCTTCCTCTACGCGGGCTCCATCGCGCCGGGCTGGGTCAAGCTCAGCGACGGCACCGAGAAGCCCATCACCATCATCGATTCCTTCGAGGCGGTCGGCGCGGTCAAGGCCGGCAAGATGAGCCCGGAGGACGCCCACCGCATCGAGTGCGCCTTCGCTCCGGGCGAGGGCGCGTGCGGCGGCATGTACACCGCGAACACCATGGCCTCCGTCGCCGAGGCGCTCGGCCTGAGCCTGCCCGGCTCGGCGAGCCCCGCGAGCTACGACCGCCGGCGCGACATGTACGCCCACCGCTCGGGCGAGGCCGTCGTGAACCTCCTGAAGAAGGGCATCACCGCCCGGCAGATCCTGACCAAGGAGGCGTTCGAGAACGCCGTGACCGTGGCGATGGCGCTCGGCGGCTCGACGAACGTCGTGCTGCACATCCTCGCCATCGCGAACGAGGCCGAGGTGCCCTTCACGCTCGACGACTTCAACCGCATCGGCAACCGCGTGCCCCACATCGGCGACCTCAAGCCCTTCGGCAAGTACGTCATGAACGACGTCGACCGCCAGGGCGGGCTGCCCGTGCTGCTGAAGGCGCTCCTCGACGCGGGCCTGCTGCACGGCGACGTCATGACCGTGACGGGCAGGACGATGGCCGAGAACCTCGCCGAGCTGAACCCGGACCCGCTCGACGGCGAGGTGCTCCGCTCGCTCGAGAACCCCATCCATGCCACGGGCGGCATCACGATCCTCCACGGGTCCTTCGCTCCCGAGGGTGCGGTCGTGAAGACGGCCGGATTCGACGCCGCCGTCTTCGAGGGCCCGGCCCGCGTCTTCGAGCGCGAGCGCGCCGCGATGGACGCCCTGACCAACGGCGAGATCTCCGCCGGGGATGTCGTCGTCATCCGCTACGAGGGACCCAAGGGCGGCCCCGGCATGCGCGAGATGCTCGCGATCACGGCCGCCATCAAGGGGGCTGGGCTCGGAAAAGATGTACTACTCTTGACCGACGGTCGATTCTCAGGCGGCACAACCGGACTGTGCATCGGCCACATAGCTCCCGAAGCGGTCGACGCTGGTCCGATCGCCTTCGTGCGCGATGGTGATCTCATACGGGTCGATATCGCTGCTCGCTCCCTCGACCTACTGGTCGACGCAGACGAGCTGGAGGCGCGCCGCACCGGCTGGGCGCCCCTGCCTCCGCGCTACACCCGTGGCGTTCTCGCCAAGTACTCGAAGCTCGTGCGCTCCGCTGCGGAGGGCGCGGTCACCGGGTAGTCAGGCGCTCACCCTTCCTCGCACACGACCTCAGGACTCCTTCATGCCTCCGGAATCGACCCCCGTGCCGGGCCCGTCCGCGCCCTCCCGCTCCGAGCCGCCCGTGCTCACCGGGTCGGGCGCCATCCTCGCCTCGCTCGAGAAGCTCGGCGTCACCGACGTGTTCGGCCTCCCCGGCGGCGCCATCATGCCGTTCTACGACGAGCTCATGGCCTCGACCGCCATCCGCCACATCCTCGTCCGGCACGAGCAGGGCGCCGGTCACGCCGCCGAGGGCTACGCCGCCGCGAGCGGCCGCCTCGGTGTCTGCATCGCGACCTCCGGCCCCGGCGCGACCAACCTCGTCACCGCGATCGCGGACGCCTACATGGACTCCGTCCCGCTCCTCGCGATCACCGGCCAGGTCTTCTCGACCTCGATGGGGACGGACGCGTTCCAGGAGGTCGACATCACGGGCATCACGATGCCCATCACGAAGCACTCCTTCCTCGTCACGAAGCCCGAGGACGTCCCCGGCGTGCTCGCCGCGGCCGTGCACATCGCCACGACGGGCCGCCCCGGCCCCGTGCTCGTCGACATCACGAAGGACGCCCAGCAGAAGTCGGCGCCGTTCCTCTGGCCGCCGAAGATCGACCTCCCCGGCTACCGCCCGGTGACGAAGGCGCACGGCAAGCAGATCAACGCCGCCGCCCAGCTCATCGCCGAGTCGCGCCGCCCCGTGCTCTACGTCGGCGGCGGCGTCATCCGCGCCGGCGCGCACGCCGAGCTCCTGCGCTTCGCGGAGGAGACCGGCGCGCCCGTCGTCACGACGCTCATGGCGCGCGGCGCGTTCCCCGACTCGCACCAGCAGAACCTCGGCATGCCCGGGATGCACGGCACCGTCCCCTCGGTGCTCGCCCTCCAGGAGAGTGACCTGCTCATCGCCCTCGGCGCCCGCTTCGACGACCGCGTCACCGGCAAGGTGAGCGAGTTCGCCCCGCACGCCAAGGTCATCCACGTCGACATCGACCCGGCCGAGATCGGCAAGATCCGCGCCGCGGACGTCCCGATCGTCGGCGACGCCCGCGAGGTGCTGATCGACCTGCTGCCCGCCTACCGCGACGCGGCGAAGACGGCGAAGCCCGACTTCTCCGACTGGTGGAAGCGCATCGAGAGCCTCCGCACCCAGTACCCGCTCGGCTACACGATGCCCGACGACGGCCTCCTGTCGCCGCAGTGGGTGATCGAGAAGATCGGCGAGCTCTCCGGCCCCGAGGCCGTCTACGCCGCGGGCGTCGGCCAGCACCAGATGTGGGCCGCGCAGTTCATCAAGTACGAGCGACCCGGCGCGTGGCTGAACTCCGGCGGTGCCGGGACGATGGGCTACGCCGTACCCGCCGCGATGGGCGCGAAGGTCGCCCAGCCCGATCGCCTGGTGTGGGCGATCGACGGCGACGGCTGCTTCCAGATGACCAATCAGGAGCTCGCGACCTGCACGATCAACGAGATCCCGATCAAGGTCGCCGTCATCAACAACTCCTCGCTCGGCATGGTCCGCCAGTGGCAGACGCTGTTCTACGACGGGCGCCACTCGTTCACCGACCTCAACACCGGGCACGACACGGCGATGGTGCCCGACTTCATCAAGCTCGCCGACGCGTACGGCGCCCTGGGCATCCGCGTCACGAAGCCGGAGGAGGTCGAGCCGGCCATCCGCCTCGCGATGGAGACCAACGACCGCCCCGTCGTCATCGACTTCGTCGTCAGCCGCGACGCCATGGTGTGGCCGATGGTGCCGCAGGGCGTCGGCAACTCGCAAGTGCAGTACGCGCGCGACCACGCGCCCGAGTGGGAGAGGGAGTAACCCATGTCGCACCACGTGCTCTCGCTCCTCGTCGAGGACAAGCCCGGTCTGCTCACGCGCGTCGCGGGGCTCTTCGCCCGCCGCGGGTTCAACATCATCTCGCTCGCCGTCGGCACGACGGAGGTGCCGGGTCTCTCCCGCATCACCGTCGTCGTGGATGTCGAGGGCCTGCCCCTGGAGCAGGTCACCAAGCAGCTCAACAAGCTCGTCAACGTCCTCAAGATCGTCGAGCTCGACGCGACCCAGTCGGTGCAGCGCGAGCACATGCTCATCAAGGTGCGCGTCGACGCCACGACCCGGTCGCAGATCCTCGAGGCGGCGACGCTGTTCCGCGCGCGCATCGTCGACGTCGCGACCGACGCGCTCGTGATCGAGGTCACGGGCGACACCGCCAAGGTCGAGGCCCTGCTGCGCGTGCTCGAGCCCTACGGCATCAAGGAGATCGCGCAGTCCGGCCTGCTCGCCATGGGCCGCGGCTCGAAGAGCATCAGCGAGCGCGTCCTCAAGAACTCGTGACGTCCGCCCCGGACGCCGCACGGACATCCCCCCGACCCCACACCACAAGGAGACAACTCTCGTGACCGAGATCTACTACGACAAGGACGCCGACCTCGCTCTCATCCAGAGCAAGAAGGTCGCGATCGTCGGCTACGGCTCGCAGGGCCACGCCCACGCGCAGAACCTGCGCGACTCGGGCGTCGAGGTCGTCATCGCGCTCAAGGAGGGCTCGAAGTCGGTCGCCAAGGCGCACGAGGACGGCTTCACCGTCAAGACCGTCGCCGACGCCGCCGAGTGGGCCGACGTCATCATGATCCTCGCGCCCGACCAGCACCAGCGCGCCATTTACAGCGAGAGCATCCAGGGTGCCCTCAAGCCGGGCAAGACGCTCGCCTTCGCGCACGGCTTCAACATCCGCTTCGGCTACATCGACGCCCCCGAGGGCGTCGACGTCATCCTCGTCGCCCCCAAGGCCCCCGGCCACACGGTGCGCCGCGAGTTCGTCGCCGGCCGCGGGATCCCCGACATCGTCGCCGTCGAGCGCGACACCACGGGCCACGCGTGGGATCTCGCGCTCTCGTACGCGAAGGCCATCGGCGGCACCCGCGCGGGCGTCATCAAGACGACCTTCACGGAGGAGACCGAGACCGACCTCTTCGGCGAGCAGGCCGTGCTCTGCGGCGGCACCTCGCAGCTCGTGCAGTACGGCTTCGAAGTGCTCACCGAGGCCGGATACCAGCCCGAGATCGCCTACTTCGAGGTTCTGCACGAGCTCAAGCTCATCGTCGACCTCATGTGGGAGGGCGGCATCGCCAAGCAGCGCTGGAGCGTCAGCGACACGGCCGAGTACGGCGACTACGTCTCCGGCCCGCGCGTCATCGACCCCTCGGTGAAGGAGAACATGCAGGCCGTTCTCGCCGACATCCAGTCGGGCGCGTTCGCCAAGCGCTTCATCGCCGACCAGGACGCCGGCGCCCCCGAGTTCCGCGAGCTGCGCGCCAAGGGCGAGCAGCACCCGATCGAGGAGACGGGCCGCAAGCTGCGCGCCCTCTTCGCGTGGAAGCAGCAGGATGCGGACTACGTCGACGGCAGCGCTGCGCGCTGACGTCGCCGCAGTCCGCAATGCGGACGCGGTGCTTGCCGGTTCCGATGCGCAAGCGCATCGGAACATCGACGGCTCTGCCGCGCGCTAGTCGCTCGCACGATCGAGGCCGGTCGCCCTTCGGGGCGGCCGGCCGTCGTCTTTGCGCCCGCCTCAGCAGGAGAGGCGCGGTCGGCGCCGTGCTCCGGCCCGTACTCGTCCTTCCAGCGCACGGTCGGCTCGGCCTGCGGGCGCGGGCCGCGTCGCCCCGTCACGATCCACCACGGACCGAGCCCGCCGGCTCCGGCCGCCGCGAGCATGGTCGCCGCGATGAGCTACAGCGCCCCGACCGCGACCGGCGCGACGAGCAGCCGCCCGAGCGGTCGGCCGTGCCGCAGCCGGCCCTCGAGCCCGACCGCGGCCCACATGACCCGCGCCGCAGCAGGTGGATGCCGTTGTCGACGAGCGCGACGCGGAACAGGTCGTCGGCGATGCGCCGGCGCGGCAGGCGAACGGCGCGGTCACCGGGAAGTCGCGCCCCATCCGGCACATCAGCGGCACGCCCGTGAGCGGTCGCCCGTCGACGGTGATGAACGGCATGGACCCCCCTGCCGACCGACGCTAGCCGCTGCCCCCGACGCTCAGCGGGCATCGTCCCGAGGGTCGATAGGGTGGCCGCATGACCGCCGACCGCCGCGAGGACGCCCTCGACTGGGGCGACCCCGACGACCCGAGCTGGGTCGACCCGGGCCGCGACGAGCCCTCCGACGATGTGCCGGCCGACGAGGTCGCCGCCGACGAGCCGCTCGCGCCGGGCGATGAGGGGGCGGATGCCCGCGACGGCGTCGCCGCGCCCGTCGCGACCGCGGCATCCGCCGCCGATCGGCGCCGCACCGCCGTCACGGCGGCGACGGGCCTGCTCGCCGGGGTGTACCTCGCCTACTCGGTCGGCTGGATCCTGTCGATCGGCGCGCTCCCGCTGACGGGTGCGACGCTGCTCATCGAGGTGATGTACCAGTTCGGCGAGTTCCTCGCGATCATCGCGTGCGCGCTGTGGTTCGGCACCGTCATGGCGCTCACCCGCGGCGGCCGCCCTGCCGTGCGCATCGGCTGGCTCGCGCTCGGCACGCTCGTGCTCGTGCCGTGGCCGCTGCTCATCGGGGTGCTCTCGTGAGGGCCGCGCGCATCGCCATCGCAATTGCCTTGGGGTTAATCGTCTCGTGGTTTATCTTCGACGCCCTGTCGCAGGCCATCGCGCTTCCTCTCGATCTGGAAGCTGTGGGGTTGGCAGATCGCACGCCAGTCTTCGTGCTTTGGGCAAGTGTCCTCTTGCCCGCGGTGATCTACGGCTTGGCGTTGATCGTCGGATGGCGCCAATCGCTTTCCCGCTACACGCTTGTTGCGATCGTCGGGCTGTGTGTCATCGCGACTGCTCGGTTGAGTCTGTATTCCCTCGTCGGCTTCTTGCTTCGCTAGCGATCAGCCGAGCGACACCCACAGCACGACCGCGATGAGCGCGACCTGCGCCACGAGACGCGGCCAGAACGGCACCGCGATGCGCCCGAACCGCTCGGGGTGCCTCGCGGCGTACGCGTTCGCGGGGAACACGCAGACGAGGAACACGGCGAGGGCGATGCCCGCGGCGACGCGCGTCGGCTCCCACAGCAGCCCCAGCCCCCCGGCGATCTCGCACACGCCGGTGATCCAGACCAGCCAGCGGGCGGACAGGGGGCGGTCCCGCAGAGCGGGCGGGATGATCGCGGCCATCCCGCGCTCGAGCACGGGCACGAAGTGGAGGGCGCCCATGGCGATGAACAGCACCGCCGTGATCGCGCGCGCGAGCTCGACGGGCGTCATGGCCGCCATTCTGCCTGCGATACCCTGAGAGCACCGATCGCCCCCGACGGAGCGCGGCGATCGCACACCACCACCACCACTCCTCGTTTCGCGTACCCCTGCGTAAGGACGTCCTCGTGACCAAGCCGGTTGTGCTCATCGCCGAAGAACTCTCTCCCGCCACGGTCGACGCCCTCGGGCCCGACTTCGAGATCCGCCAGGTCGACGGCACCGACCGCTCGGCGCTGCTGTCGGCCCTCGCCGATGCGAGCGCGGTGCTGATCCGCTCGGCGACGCAGATGGACGCCGAGGCGATCGCCGCCGGCCGTCGGCTGAAGGTCATCGCCCGCGCGGGCGTGGGCCTCGACAACGTCGACGTGAAGGCGGCGACCACGGCGGGTGTGATGGTCGTGAACGCCCCGACCTCCAACGTCATCTCGGCCGCCGAGCTCGCCGTCGGGCACCTGCTCGCGCTCGCCCGGCACATCCCGGACGCGAACGCCTCGATGAAGCGCGGCGAGTGGAAGCGCTCGGCCTTCACCGGCATCGAGCTGTACGAGAAGACCGTCGGCGTCGTCGGCCTCGGCCGCATCGGCACGCTCGTCGCCCAGCGCCTCGCCGGCTTCGGCGTCGAGCTCGTCGGCTACGACCCCTTCGTCCCGCCGGCGCGCGCCCAGCAGCTCGGCGTGACCCTCCTGAGCCTCGATGAGCTCATGGAGCGCAGCGACTTCATCACCATCCACATCCCGAAGACGCCCGAGACGACCAACCTCATCGGCGCGGCGCAGTTCGCGAAGGCCAAGCCCTCCCTGCGGATCGTCAACGCCAGCCGCGGCGGCATCATCGACGAGGATGCCCTGCGCGAGGCGCTCGCGACCGGCCGCATCGCCGGCGCCGGCCTCGACGTCTTCGTCTCCGAGCCGCCCGTCGGCTCGCCCCTCCTCGACCTCCCCACCATCCAGCTCACCCCGCACCTCGGAGCGTCGACGGACGAGGCGCAGGAGAAGGCGGGCGTCTCGGTCGCGAAGTCGGTGCGCCTCGCGCTCGATGGCGAGCTCGTGCCCGACGCCGTCAACGTTGCGGGAGGCGTGATCGACCCGAGCGTGCGCCCGGGCATCCCGCTCATGGAGAAGCTCGGCCAGGTGTTCGCGAGCCTTGCGGACCACGCCTTCGCGAGCATCGACGTCGAGGTCCGCGGCGAGATCGTCGAGCACGACGTCAACGTGCTCAAGCTCGCCGCTCTCAAGGGCATCTTCGGCCGCATCTCCAGCGAGCAGGTCAGCTACGTCAACGCCCCGCTGCTCGCCGAGCAGCTCGGCGTCGCCGTGCGCCTCATCACCGACGCCACGAGCGAGGAGTACCGCAACCTCCTCACGATCCGCGGCGCGCTCGCGGACGGCACGCAGCTGTCGGTCTCCGGCACCCTCGTGGGCGCGAAGCAGGCGCAGAAGATCGTCGAGATCAACGGCTACGACGTCGAGGTGCCGATGGCCGAGCACTTCATCGTCATGCTCTACACCGACCGCCCGGGAATCGTCGCGGTCTACGGCAAGGAGTTCGGCGAGGCGCAGATCAACATCGCCGGCATGCAGATCGCCCGCCACGAGGCCGGCGGCCCGGCGCTGAGCGTCCTCACGGTCGACTCCCGCGTTCCGGACGAGCTCCTCGAGCGCGTGCGCGCCGCCATCGACGCGACCGTCATGCGCGAGATCACGATCGTCGAGGGCTGACGCGGCGCCGCCGCGCGCACGAGAACGGCGCCGCTCCCGTGGGGGGCGGCGCCGTCGTCGTGCGGGGCGTGGGGGCTGCGCGATCTACACGATCTCGTCGCGACGCGTCACGCGATCGCCCGTGACCGGGTCGACCGTGGTGTGCGAGGTCGACGTCGTGCGACGACGACTCATCAGCACGACGCCGATGATGACCGTCACGACGCCGGCGACCATCAGGATGTACCCGATCGTCGACAGCTCGATCCAATCGAGGCTGACGTTCACAGCGAAGGCGAGGATCGCCCCCAGCGCGAACATGAAGATTCCGAATCCGATGCTCATGGCGGAGCTCCTTCCGTATCCGGGAGCGAACCTAGCGTTAGCTGGATGCTTCGCGAAAGCCCTTCGCCTCCGGGAGGGCCCCGCAGGCGGTAGCCTGAAGAGGCCCCCTCGCCCGTCATTCCGGGGATCCGAGGGTCAAGCTGTGAATCAGCCGTACCGCCCCCCGACCGGGGGTCGAACGCCCCGTCCGCCACGCAGGAAGGCCCTCATGACCTCGACCATCGATCTGGCCGTCATCCCCGGAGACGGCATCGGCCCCGAGGTCACCGCCGAGGCGCTCGCCGTTCTCCGCGCGGCGGTCGGCGGCGAGGTCGAGATCACCGAGACCGAGTACTTCCTCGGCGCCGAGCACTACCTGGCCACCGGCGAGATCCTGCACGACGAGACCATGGAACGCCTCGCGCGCCACGACGCGATCCTGTTCGGCGCCGTCGGCGGCGATCCGCGGGATGCCCGGCTCGCGGGCGGCCTCATCGAGCGCGGTCTCCTGCTCCGGCTGCGGTTCGCGTTCGACCACTACGTGAACCTGCGCCCCACGACGCTCTTCCCCGGGGTCGTCTCGCCCCTGTCGAACCCCGGCGAGGTCGACTTCGTCGTCGTGCGCGAGGGCACCGAGGGTCCCTACGTGGGCAACGGCGGGAGCATCCGCGTCGGGACCCCGCACGAGATCGCGAACGAGACGAGCGTGAACACCGCGTTCGGCGTGGAGCGCGTCGTGCGCTTCGGCTTCGCCCAGGCCGCGGCGCGCAGCGGCCGGCTCACGCTCGTGCACAAGACCAACGTGCTCGTGAACGCCGGCTCGCTCTGGCAGCGCACGGTCGACCGCGTGGCCGCGGAGTTCCCCGACGTGCGCGTGGACTACCTGCACGTCGACGCCGCGACGATCTTCCTGGTCACCGACCCGGCGCGCTTCGACGTCATTGTGACCGACAACCTCTTCGGCGACATCCTGACCGACCTGGCCGGCGCCATCAGCGGCGGCATCGGGCTCGCGGCCTCGGGGAACATCAATCCCGACCGCGCCTTCCCGAGCATGTTCGAGCCCGTGCACGGCTCGGCCCCCGACATCGCCGGGCAGCAGAAGGCGGACCCGACGGCGGCCATCCTCTCGGCCGCCCTGCTGCTCGACCACCTCGGGCACCGGGAGGCAGCCGCGCGCATCACCGCGGCGGTCGCGGCCGACCTCGCCGGTCGCGGCTCCGAGCGTCGCTCGACGCGTCAGGTGGGGGAGGCCATCCTCGCCGCGCTCGGCCGCTAGACCACGGGGCCCGCGGGCCCGACCTGCTCCGCGCCCGCGGCGGAGTAGCCTGAACCCACACTCCACCGTCGGAGAGCATCCGACGGCGATTCCTCGAGGACGACCATGACGAACCTCCTGCCGATGGCGGACCAGGGGCTGACCTTCCAGGTCACCCGCAACGACCGTGCGATGAGCGACGAGGAGCGCGAGGCGATCCTCGCCGCGCCGGGCTTCGGCAAGCACTTCACCGACCACATGGTCGACATCTGCTGGAGCGAGAAGGGCGGCTGGCACCGCCCGCGCGTGCAGCCCTACGGCCCGATCTCGCTCGACCCCTCGGCGGCCGTCCTGCACTACGGCCAGGAGATCTTCGAGGGTCTCAAGGCCTACCGCCACGCCGACGGCTCGATCTGGTCGTTCCGCCCCGACGCGAACGCGCGCCGCCTGCAGCGCTCCGCGAAGCGACTCGCGCTGCCCGAGCTGCCCGTCGAGCACTTCCTCGAGTCGTTGCGCCAGCTCATCGCCGTCGACGGCGACTGGGTGCCGAGCGCGCCGGAGACCAGCCTCTACCTGCGCCCCTTCATGTTCGCCAAGGAGGCATTCCTCGGGGTGCGCCCCGCGCACAAGGTCGCGTACTACGTGATCGCCTCGCCCGCGGGCGCCTACTTCTCCGGCGGCGTCGCCCCCGTCTCGATCTGGCTCACGACGACGTACTCGCGCGCCGGCAGGGGCGGCACGGGCGCGGCGAAGACCGGCGGCAACTACGCGGCCTCCCTCGTCGCGCAGGCCGAGGCGGCCGAGCACGGCTGCCAGCAGGTGCTCTTCCTCGACTCGGTCGAGGGCACGTACCTGGAGGAGCTCGGCGGCATGAACATCGTGCTCGTGAAGAAGGACGGCACTCTGCTCACTCCCGCGAGCGACTCGATCCTCGAGGGGATCACCCGCGACTCGATCCTGCAGCTCGCGGAGGACCGCGGCCACACGGTCGAGCGTCGCCGCGTGAGCCTCGCGGAGTGGCGGGAGGGCGTCGCATCGGGCGACATCGTCGAAGCCTTCGCGTGCGGCACCGCCGCCGTCGTCACCCCCATCGGCCTCCTGAAGGGCGTCGTCGACGGCGAGCCCTTCGCGATCGGCTCGGCCGATGCCGAACCGGGCGAGCTGACGATGTCGCTCCGCCAGGAGCTCACCGACATCCAGTACGGCCGGCGCCCCGACACCCACGGGTGGATGCTCCGCCTGGACGCCTGAGCGACGTGACCACCCGCTCCGCCCGCCGCCGGGCGCTGCACCGCATCGGCGTGCTCGCGCTCTCGAGCCTCAGCGGCGCCGCCGTCGGCCTCGTCGGCTCGGCGACCCACCAGTCGCTGCCACCCGTCGGCATCGCGCTCGCGCTCGTCACGACGGCGCTGCTCCTGAGCGGGCTGCGCGCCTGGGGGGACGACCGCGGCCCCGCCGTCGCCGGAGCATTCGGCCTCGGCTCGGTCGCCCTGGCTCTCGCGACCCCGGGCGCGGGCGGCTCCGTCCTGATCCCCGGAAACCCGCTCGGCTACGGCTGGACGCTCGGCATCATGCTCATCGCCCTCGTCGTGCTCGCGTGGCCCCGCATCCAGCGCACTCACCGCCGACCGGCGGGTAGCATCGAACCGACCGCTCCCGATCAGAAGGACCCCTCAGCGCCGTGACCTATGTGATCGCACTTCCCTGCGTCGACGTCAAAGACCGCGCGTGCATCGACGAGTGCCCGGTCGACTGCATCTACGAGGGCGACCGGATGCTCTACATCCACCCCGACGAGTGCGTCGACTGCGGCGCCTGCGAGCCCGTGTGCCCCGTCGAGGCGATCTACTACGAGGACGACCTGCCCGAGCAGTGGAGCGACTACTACCGCGCGAACGTCGAGTTCTTCCAGGAGATCGGCTCGCCCGGCGGTGCGGCGAAGGTCGGCGTGATCCACAGCGACCACGAGGTCGTCACGGCCCTCCCGCCGCAGAACTGACGCGGGGCCCCGTGCCCCTCTCCCTTCCCGACTTCCCCTGGGACTCCCTCGCGCCGTTCGCGGCCCGTGCGCGGGCCCACTCCGATGGCATCGTCGATCTCTCGGTCGGCTCGCCCGTCGATGCGACGCCCGCCGTCGTGCGCGACGCGCTCGTGGCCGCGACCGACGCGCACGCCTACCCGCAGACGATGGGCACGCCCGCGCTGCGCGAGGCGATCGTGCGCTGGTACGCGCGTCGTCGTGATGTGACCCTGATCGGCCCGGACGCGGTCATCCCCACGATCGGGTCGAAGGAGCTCGTCGCTCTCCTGCCGCTCCTGCTCGGCCTCGGCCGCGACGACGTCATCGTGCACCCCCGCACCGCCTACCCCACGTACGCCGTCGGCGCCGCGCTCCTCGGAGCGCGCGCCGTCGCGGAGGACGACCCCGCGCGCTGGCCCGAGGGCGCCCGCCTCATCTGGATCAACTCGCCCGGCAACCCCGACGGCGCCGTGCTCGGCGTGGAGGCGCTGCGCGCGGCGGTGCTGCGCGCCCGCGAGCTCGGAGCGGTCATCGTCAACGACGAGTGCTACGCCGAGCTCGGGTGGGAGCCCGAGCGGTGGGGCGCGGGGCCCGCCGACGGCGGCGAGGACGACCCGCACGCCGTCGCGCGCGTGCCGAGCATCCTCGACCCGCTCGTGACGGCGGGCGACCACTCGGGGCTCCTGAGCGTCTACTCGCTCTCGAAGCAGTCCAACCTCGCCGGCTATCGCGCGGCCTTCCTCGCCGGCGACCCTGCCCTCGTGCGGCAGCTGCTCGAGGCGCGCAAGCACCTCGGGCTCATCCCGCCCGCTCCCGTGCAGGCGGCGATGATCGCGGCGCTCGACGACGACGCGCACGTCGCCACCCAGCGCGAGATCTATCGAGCCCGACGGGATGCCCTCGCCGGTGCCCTGCGCGCGTCCGGCTTCCGCATCGACCGCTCCGAGGCCGGGCTCTACCTCTGGGCCACGCGCGACGAGCCGGCGCTCGACACCCTCGCGCAGCTCGCGGAGCTCGGGATCCTCGTCGCTCCCGGCACCTTCTACGAGGGGGAGGGCTCGCGGCACGTGCGGTTCGCGCTCACGGCGAGCGATGAGCGGATCTCGCAGGCCGTCGCGCGACTGCGCGCTGCGGCGTTGTGACAGCCCACGGACATCCTTGGCGGTCATCGACAACCCGGGGTCGGGTGTCTTGGCCGATGCGGTACTGGTCGCCGCGGTCGCCTAGGCTGTAGTCGGGTTCCTTCCGCGGACCGGCGCCACCCCGACGAACGCGGCTATCCCGCCACCACCCCCGACCCCACCAACGCGAGGAGGCGCAGTGAGCGACGCCGACAAGGCCATCCTGCAGTTCCCCGGCGGAACCGCGGAGTTCCCCATCCTGAGAAGCGTCGACGGCGCCTCGAGCATCGACGTCTCGACCCTCACCAGGCAGACGGGCCTCACGGCGCTCGACTACGGCTTCGTCAACACCGCCTCGACCAAGAGCGCGATCACCTACATCGACGGCGACCAGGGGATCCTGCGCTACCGCGGCTACACGATCGAGGACATCGCGGCGAACTCGAGCTTCCTCGAGGTCGCGTGGCTGCTCATCTACGGGGAGCTGCCGAGCGAGTCGGAGCTCGCCGCGTTCGACGAGCGCGTGCGGCGCCACACCCTCCTGCACGAGGACCTCAAGCGCTTCTTCGACTCGCTGCCGCACCAGGCGCACCCCATGTCGGTGCTGTCGTCCGCCGTCTCGGCGCTGTCGACCTACTACGGCGACTCGCTCAACCCGCACGACCCCGAGCAGGTCGAGATCTCCACGATCCGTCTGCTCGCCAAGCTCCCGGTGATCGCGGCCTACGCGCACAAGAAGTCGGTCGGCCAGGCCTTCCTCTACCCCGACAACTCGCTGAGCTTCGTCGACAACTTCCTCCGGCTCAACTTCGGCACGATGGCAGAGCCGTACGAGGTCAACCCGGTCATGTCGGAGGCGCTCGAGCGCCTGCTGATCCTCCACGAGGACCACGAGCAGAACGCCTCGACCTCGACCGTTCGCCTGGTCGGCTCGACCGAGGCCAACCTGTTCGCCTCCATCTCGGCGGGCATCAACGCCCTCTCCGGCCCGCTTCACGGCGGCGCCAACGAGTCGGTGCTCACGATGCTCGGGCGCATCCGCGACAGCGGCGAGAGCGTCGAGCGCTTCGTCGAGCGGGTGAAGAACAAGGAGGACGGCATCAAGCTCATGGGCTTCGGCCACCGGGTCTACAAGTCGTACGACCCGCGCGCCAAGCTCGTCAAGGAGAGCGCCGACGCCGTGCTCGCCGACCTCGGCATCAGCGACCCGCTGCTGGACATCGCGCGCGAGCTCGAGCAGATCGCGCTCGGCGACGACTACTTCAAGGAGCGTCGCCTCTACCCGAACGTCGACTTCTACACCGGCGTCATCTACAAGGCGATGGGCTTCCCGACGCGCATGTTCACGGTGCTCTTCGCGATCGGCCGGCTCCCCGGCTGGATCGCCCACTGGCGCGAGATGAACGACGACCCGCAGACGAAGATCGGCCGCCCCCAGCAGCTCTACACGGGCGCGCCCGCGCGCGACTGGCCGCAGCGCTAGACCGGAGCGCCGGCGCTCGTCGGCGTCAGCGCCCGCGCCGTGCTCGAGTCGGGGGCGCTCGGTGCCGCAGGGCGGCGACGAGCGCGGATCGTCCGCACGAAGATCGTCATGACGATCGCGACGTAGCCGACCCAGGCGACCACCTGCAGCCAGGTCATCGTCGGGGCGATGCCGAAGGCGCCGGTCAGCACCGCAGCGGGGAGCGAGCCCGCCGGCAGGATCTGCGTGAACGCGGTGCCCCAGAGCCACGCGAGCGCGGCCGGAGCGCCCGCCGGGGCCGCCTGGTCGGGTCCGGGGAGCATGCCGACCTCCTGCAGCTCGTGGAGTCCGTAGGCCAGCACGCCCGCGGCGATCAGGACGAGCAGCGCGCCCGTCCAGGCGAAGAAGCGACCGAGGTCGATGCGCACCAGCCGGCGGAACAGCAGCCAGCCCAGGCCGATCGCGATGCCGAGGCCCAGCAGAGCGCCGGCGACGCCCGCGATCGGGGCGTCGCTCGTGCTGGTCGAGGCCCAGAGGAAGAGCGCGGTCTCCGTGCCCTCTCGCGCGACGGCGAGGAACGCGAGGACGGCGAGTGTGCGCCCGCTGCCCGCGACGGCGTGCGAGACGTCCGCATCGATGCGGTGCCGCAGCGTCGAGGCGGTGGTCGCCATCCAGATGATCATCCAGGTCACGAGCGCGACGGCGAGCAGCGACAGCACGCCCGTCACGAACTCCTGCGCACGGCGGTCGAGCGTGGCGGTGCCGAAGGTGAGCACCGCACCCGTCGCGAGCGAGAGAGCGGCGGCGAGGCCGACCCCGAGCCAGATGCGCGGCACGAGGTCGCTGCGTCCGATCCGGTGCACGGCGGCGAGGATCAAGCCGACGACGAGCGCCGCCTCGAGCCCTTCCCGGAGTCCGATGATGAGGTTGGCGAGCATGCGGATCTCCTGTCGGCGACGAGACGGGTTCAGGCGAGGTAAGGCTTGCCTAATATACCCCGGGCGATGCCGTGAGACGACCGTGAGTCCGAGAGAGCGCCTGCACCCTCCTGCGCCCTCCTACGCGTGCAGCGCCTCGTTGAGCGTCACACCGGCCCCCGTCCGGGGCAGCACCTCGACCGCTCCGGTGAGCGAGTTGCGCCGGAACAGCAGGCCGGCCACGCCCGAGAGCTGCGCCGCCTTGACGGTGCGCGGGCGGGCATCCGCATCGAGCGAGCCGTCGAGCACGACGACCTTCGTGCCCGCGGTCACGTAGAGGCCCGCCTCGACGACCGAGTCGTCGCCGATCGAGATGCCGATGCCGGAGTTCGCGCCGAGCAGCGCGCGCTGCCCGATCGCGACGCGGTGCGTGCCGCCCCCCGAGAGCGTGCCCATGATCGAGGCGCCGCCGCCGATGTCGCTGCCGTCGCCGACGACGACGCCCTGGCTGATGCGGCCCTCGACCATCGAGGCGCCGAGCGTCCCGGCGTTGAAGTTCACGAAGCCCTCGTGCATGACGGTCGTGCCGGGCGAGAGGTAGGCGCCCAGGCGCACGCGCGAGGCGTCCGCGATGCGCACCCGCGGCGGCGTGACGTAGTCGAGCAGGCGCGGGAACTTGTCGATGCCGAGCGGCGAGATGCCGGCGCGCTGCAGCGCCGGCCGGTTCGCGTCGAAGTCGTCCGGGTGCACGGGCCCCGCCGTCGTCCACATGACGATCGGCAGGTGCGCGAACACGCCGTCGAGGGTGATGGTGTTCGGCGTCACGAGGCGGTGCGACAGCAGGTGCAGGCGCAGGTACGCATCGGGCGTGGATGCGGGGGCCGCCGCCAGCTCGATCTCGACCGTGCGGGCCTCGATCCTCACCCCTCGGCGCGCGTCCTCCGCCTCCAGGTGCTCGATGTCGGCCGGCACGATGTGGCGGTCGCGGCCCTCGGGCAGCGCGCCGAGCGCGGGGGAGGGGAACCACGTGTCGAGTACCTCGCCGTCGGCGAGGCGGACGGTGGCGAGGCCGTAGCCCCAGGCGTGCGTGGGCGAGCTGTCGGGCATGGATCCAGGCTACCCGCGCCGCGAACTAGGCTCGTGCCGATGAACGCGCATCCGATGACCGCCCCGCCGCTGACCGGCGACCTCCTCGACGACGTCGTCGCGCTCACCGCGGCGCTGTGCGACATCCCGAGCGTCTCGGCCGACGAGCGCGCGCTCGCCGACACGATCGAGGCGACCCTGCGCGCGCACGCCCCGCACCTGGAGCTCGTGCGCGACGGCGACGCGATCGTCGCGCGCACGAGCCTCGGACGCGCCGAGCGCGTCGTCATCGCCGGCCACATCGACACGGTGCCGATCAACGACAACCTGCCGACCCGCCGCAGCATCGACGACGGTGTCGACACCCTGTGGGGCCGCGGCACGGTCGACATGAAGGGCGGCTGCGCGGTGCTGCTCGCCCTCGCGGTGCAGCTGACCGACCCCGCCTACGACATCACGTGGGTCTGGTACGACCACGAGGAGGTCGCGAGCGAGCTCAACGGCCTCGGTCGCCTCGCCCGCACGCGCCCCGAGCTGCTGGAGGGCGACTTCGCGATCCTCGGCGAGCCCAGCAGTGCGGGCATCGAGGGCGGCTGCAACGGCACGCTGCGCCTCGAGCTCAGCACGACGGGCCGCCGAGCGCACTCCGCCCGCTCATGGATGGGCGTCAACGCCGTCCACGCCCTCGCGCCGATCCTTCAGCGCCTCGCCGACTACGAGCCCGCGACCGTGACGGTCGACGGCCTCGACTACCGCGAGGGCCTCAACGCGGTCGGCGTGAGCGGCGGGGTCGCGGGCAACGTCATCCCCGACGCCGCGAACGTGACCGTCAACTACCGCTTCGCCCCCGACAAGACCCTCGCCGAGGCCGAGCAGCACGTGCGCGACCTCGTGGCCGATCTCGACCCGCCCGTCGCGGTCGTCGTCACCGACGCGGCGGCGGGCGCCCGCCCCGGCCTGGATGCCCCGCTCGCGCAGCGCTTCGTCGCAGCCGTCGGCGCCGAGCCCGCCCCCAAGTACGGCTGGACGGACGTCGCGCGCTTCAGCGAGCTCGGCATCCCGGCGGTCAACTACGGCCCCGGCGACCCGTCGCTCGCTCACACCGACGACGAGCGCGTCCCGGTCGAGCAGATCGTCGCGTGCGAGCGCGGCCTGCGAGCGTGGCTCACCTCGGCCTGAGTCCCCGACAGGCGGGGGAGCGGTTGCTCGCCCGCGCTCGACGCGCGCCGTGGTGGCTGAGCGTCCTCGCGGTGTACGCGGCGTCGCGGATCGTCTCCACGGGCATCCTGCTGCACGTCGCCTCGCGGCAGCCGGCGAACGCGTGGACGCCCGCGCAGCCCGGCTACTTCGACTTCGCGCGCCTGTGGGACGGCACGTGGTACTGGATCATCGCCGCGGGCGGCTACCCCGACGCGATCCCGCGCGACGAGGCGGGGCTCGCGACCGAGAACGCGTTCGCGTTCATGCCCGTCTACCCGTTCGTCGTGCGCGGGGTCATGGTGCTCACGGGGCTGGAGTTCGCGGCGGCCGCCGTCGCCGTGTCGGTCGTCGCGGGGGCGGTCGCTGCGCTGCTCCTCCACCGGCTCGTGCGCACCTGGCTCGACGAGCGGGCGGCGCTGCTCGCGACGGCGCTGCTGTGCGTCGCGCCGATCTCGCCGATCCTGCAGGTCGCGTACGCCGAGTCGCTGCACCTCGCGATGCTGCTCGGAGCTCTGCTCCTGCTCCTCGAGCGCCGCTACGCGCCCCTCGCCGTCCTCGTGACGATCATGGCCCTGACCCGGCCGAGCGGGCTCGCGTTCGCGCTCGCGCTCGCGCTCCTGCTCGCGTGGCGCTGGCGTCGCCATCGTCGCGGTCTCGAGCCGTTCCCGGTGCGCGAGCGCGTCGAGCTCGCCGCGGTGACGGTGATCGCGGGGCTCGCGGGCCTGGCCTGGCCGGGCATCGTCGCGCTCGCGACGGGCGACCTCACGGGGTACACCGACACCGAGCTCGCCTGGCGCCGCCCGTACGTCGGCCCCGTGGAGCTCGTGCCGTTCACCGCGTGGTGGCAGGGGGCGCGATGGTGGCTCGGCGAGACGGCGGGCCCGGTCGTGCTCGCGCTCGTGCTCGTCGCGGCGTCGGCCTCGTTCGCGCTCCCGCAGATGCGACGGATGCCCGTGGCCATCCGCTGCTGGATCATCGCCTACGCCGTCTACCTCCTCGCCGTCTTCTTCCCGCAGTCGAGCACGTTCCGACTCCTGCTGCCGCTCGCCCCCGCGCTCGGCGCGCTCGCCGCCGGCGCGCTCGCCGTGCGTCCGCGCTGGCTGCGCGCACTGATCGTCGTGACGATGCTCGCGGTCTCGATCGCGGGCCAGTACGGCTGGGTGCACATCGCCTGGTGGGTCGACGGCATCGACTGGACACCTCCCTGATCGGGATGCCCGGCGCGGGCGGCACGGAGTATCCACGGCCGGGCATCCGTCGATTTAGCCGAATGCGCCGCGTACTAGATAATGAAGGCAGAGCTTTCATCGAAAGGGGAGACCGAATATGGCCGCCATGAAGCCGAGAACCGGCGACGGACCGATGGAGGCTGTCAAGGAGGGGCGACTGATCATCGTGCGCGTACCGCTCGAGGGCGGTGGCCGCCTGGTCGTCTCCGTCAACGATGACGAGGCGAAGGAACTGCACGACGCGCTCGCCGCGGCGATCTCCTGACGACAGCACCCGATGCGTGAACGGGGTCGGGCCTTCGGGCCCGGCCCCGTCTCGTGTTCCCGAGGCTCATCGAGCCGCGGCCCGCGGGGGGCTACGCGCCGCGCTTGATGATCTGCAGCAGGCCGTCGCCGACGGGCGACAGAGCCGTGTGCACAGCGCTCGAGCCGGCGAGCTCGCCGATCACGGAGCGGAAGTCGCGGGTGGTGGCCTCGCGCTTGGCCGGGTCGGCGACCGTGTCGCGCCACAGTGCGTGGGGGATGAGCACGATGCCGCCTGCGCGGACGAGTCGCAGCGCGTGCTCGAGGTAGTCGAGGAGGCCCTGCGCGTCGGCGTCCACGAAGACGACGTCGTAGCTCGACTCGTTCATGCGCGGAAGGACCTCGATCGCGCGTCCCGTGATCATGCGCACGCGGGCGGTCGCGTGACCGGCGTCGGTGAAGAACTTGCGGGCGTGCTGCTGGTGCTCGGCCTCGAGGTCGATCGTCGTGAGGTGGGCGCCGGGCGCGCCGCGGAGCATCCAGAGCCCGCTGACACCGAGACCGGTGCCGATCTCGATGATGGACTGCGCGTCGAGGGCGGCGGTCGCGAGCGCGAGGTGGGCGCCCGTCGCGGCGGTGACGGGCTCGACGCCCTGCTCGACGGAATGGGCGCGCGCCGCGGCGATCTCGTCGGGTTCGACCGTCGATTCCTCGACGTACTTCCACGACAGTTCCTTGCTGGCCACGGGCCCTCCTTCTCGCAGACAGCCTAGGGGTGGGCCCGCGGTTCGCCCGGCTATTGTGAGCGGGTGTCCTTCGGCCTGACGTTCGAGAAGCTCCTGCTCATCGGGCTCATCGCCGTGCTCCTCATCGGGCCCGACCGGCTACCCGGCTACGCGGCCCAGTTCGCGCGCTTCATCCGCACGATGCGCGACATGGCCAATGGGGCGAAGGAGCGCATGCGCGAGGAGATGGGCCCCGACTTCGACGACGTCGACTGGAAGAAGCTCGATCCGCGCCAGTACGACCCGCGCCGCATCATCAGGGAGGCGCTCCTGGAGGACGAAGGCGCACCGACTCGGCCCGGGGTCGGCGGCGCAGCGGCGACCGTGTCGGCGCCCGTGCGCGAGTCGGCGTACGCCCAGCGGCAGCGGCTGCTGCGCGAGGGCCGACCGGCGCCGTTCGACGCCGAGGCGACCTAGGTCTCAGCGCTCTCCGACCGTGCGCCAGCCCTCCACGACGCGGACGGCCTCGGCGCTCAGCAGCTCGAGCACGCGCCGCACGCTCGGCCGCTCCGCGCGGTCGGCGCGCATGAGCGCCGAGATCTGCCGCTCCGCCGGCAGACCCGTGATGGGGCGCGTGACGATGCCGTTGCCGTGGCTGCGGGTCGTGAATCGGGGCAGGATCGCGATCCCGATGCCCGCGGCGACGAGGCGCTCGACGATGAGGTTGTCCATGATGCGCTGCACGATGCGCGGCTCGCGGCCCACCGCGGCGCCGAGCCGCTCGAGCACGCGGTCGTACGGGTAGCCGACGGGCGCGCCGATCCACTGCTCGTCCACGAGGTCGGTGCCGCGCACGACGGTCTTCTCCACCAGCCGGTGCCCGGCGGGCAGAGCGACGTCGAAGGGCTCGGTCATGAGCGGGACGCAGCGCAGGCCGTTCTCGTTCCAGTGCGCGGGGATCCCCTGCGAGTCCGCGATCACGATGTCGTAGTCGGCGGTGAGCTGGGCGAAGTCGGGCAGCGGCAGGTCGTGATCGGTGAGCACGATCTCCAGGCCCGGCTCGTCGCGCAGCGCCCGCAGCGTTCCCGGCAGGAGCATCTGGCCGGCGGTGGGGAAGGCGCTCACCGAGACCGTGCCCTGCGGGCTCTGCTTGAACTCCAGCCACAGCGCCTCGGCAGACTCGATCGCGACGGCGATGCGTCGGGCGGTCTCGGCGAGCGCGAGGCCGGCGCCGGTGAGCTCGATGCCGCGCCCTCGGCGCTCCGTCAGGGCCACGCCCGCTTCCCGCTCCAGCAGCTTGAGCTGCTGCGAGACGGCGCTCGCGGTGCGGTGGGTGGCCGCCGCGACAGCAGTGATCGAGCCGCGATCGGCGAGCTCGCGGAGCAGTTCGAGCCGGCGCACATCCATGTAGTGATGCTACATGGACACCTAAGAAACATTAGATTGTGCTGAATCCGTGGATGGGATCCAATAGAGGCGTTCAGGAAGACACGAAGGAGAACGCGGACATGCTCGCCGGATTGCTCATCATCGCTCTGCTCGGTATCGCCGGAGCGGTCTCGACCGCCGTCGTGACGGCGAAGGACGGCTACCGTCGCGTGCCGTCGCTTCCGCGCACGTAGCCGCAGACTCCGTCGTTGAGGCGCGGATGCTCGGCGCGCCCCGCCCGCCCCTCGACTCAGCGCGGCGAGACGGAGAGCGGCCGGCCCGCGAGCCCGCGGCCCCGCGCCGCCACGACGCGCGCGAGCTCGCGGATCGCGTCGCCCGCCGGATCGCCGTCGACGAGCACGATCGGCTCGCCCGCATCGCCGCCCTCGCGCAGCGCGACCGAGAGCGGCACGCGCGCGAGCAGCGGCACGTCGAGCCGCGCCGCCGTCTCGGCCCCGCCGCCCGAGCCGAAGAGCTCGAGCACGCCGCCGTCGGGCTGCGCGAGCCCTGCCATGTTCTCCACGACGCCGATCACGGTCTGGCCGGTCTGCCGCGCGACGAGCGCGGAGCGCTCGGCCACGTCGGCGGCGGCCTTCTGCGGCGTCGTGACGACGAGCACCTCGGCGTGCGGCAGCAGCTGCCCCACCGAGATCGCGACGTCGCCGGTGCCGGGCGGCATGTCGAGCACGAGCACGTCGAGGTCGCCGAAGTAGACGTCCGTCAGGAACTGCTGAACGGTGCGATGCAGCATCGGCCCCCGCCACGACACGGCGGTGCGCTCGTCGACGAACATCCCGATCGAGATCACGGCGACGTCGTGCGCGCGCGGCGGCATGATCGCCTCGCCCACGCGCGTCGGCCTCTCGCCCGCGATGCCGAGCAGCCCCGGGATCGAGAAGCCGAACACGTCGGCGTCGACGAGCCCGACGCGCAGCCCCTGCTGCGCAAGGGCGACGGCGAGGTTCGCGGTGATCGTGCTCTTCCCCACGCCGCCCTTGCCGCTCGTCACGGCGATGACCCTCGTGAGCGAGTCGGGGGTGAACGGCATGGCGGGCCGGTCGCCGCGCAGACGCGCGATGAGGGCATCCCGCACCGCCGGGGCCATCACGCCGACCGCGACGTCGACGCCCGCGACGCCCGGCACCGAGGATGCCGCGGCGCGCACATCGCGCTCGATGCGGTCGGCCGCGGGGCAGCCCACGATCGTGAGCTCGAGGTCGATGGCGACGCGGTCGCCCTGCACGCTCACGCGGGGCACCATGTCGAGCTCGGTGACGGGTCGGCGCAGCTCCGGGTCCATGACCCGTGCGAGCGCTCGCCGCACCTGCTCCTCGGTGGGGGCCGCCGGGGGAGCAGAGTCAGCCACGGCGGTCGCGGTCGAGGTCGTCCACGGCGACGGCGGCGTCCTCGACCTCGGAGCGGTCGAGCTCCTCCAGGAGGCTGCGCAGCTCGGCGCGGATGAACTCCTTCGTGGCGATGTCCTTCATCGCCAGGCGCAGCGCGACGACCTCGCGGGCGAGGTACTCGGTGTCGGCCAGGTTGCGCTCGGCGCGCTGCCGGTCCTGCTCGATCTGGACGCGGTCGCGGTCGTCCTGCCGGTTCTGCGCGAGCAGGATGAGCGGCGCCGCGTACGAGGCCTGCAGCGACAGGATGAGCGTCAGCAGCGTGAAGTTGAGCGAGCGCGGATCGAACTGCGCCCCGATCGGCGCCGTGCTGTTGAAGGTGATCCAGACGGCGACGAAGACCGTCATGCCGATGAGGAACCACGGCGTCCCCATCGCGCGGGCGAAGCCCTCCGAGAAGCGACCGATGCGGTCTCGGCTCGTGAACTGGGGCCGGAACAGCGGCCGGCGCTGCGACTTGGGCGCGTCGAGGTCGTCGCGGCGCGGGGTCGCGACCGGGCGGCGACGGCGCTCAGCGGCCATCGGCCGGCCTCCTGGTCACCGGTCCGCGCCCGGCGCGCGGCAGCGGGGCGGCCGAGCGTCGACGCGCGCGCGGCGGCAGCGGAGCGTCGTGCTCGGCGCTGCGCCAGTCGTCGGGCAGCAGGTAGTCGAGCACGTCGTCGATGGTCACGAGGCCGACGAGGCGCCGCGTCTCGTCGACGACCGGCAGCGAGACGAGGTCGTAGCTCGCGAGGCGCCGCGAGACCTCGGCGGCCGAGGTGTCGGGCGTCACGGGCTCGATGCCCTGGTCCAGCAGGGTTCCCAGGCGCTCGTGCGGCGGGTAGCGGAGCATCCGCTGGAAGTGGACCATGCCCAGGTACCGGCCGGTCGGCGGCTCGTACGGCGGGAGCGTCACGCAGATCGCCGCGCCGATCGCCGGAGCGAGCTCGTGCCGGCGGATCAGGGCGAGGCCCTCGGCGACGGTCGCGTCGGCCGAGACGATGATGGGCTCGGTCGTCATGAGACCGCCGGCGGTATCGGCGTCGTAGGACAGCAGGAAGCGGACGTCCTCCGCCTCCTCCGGGTCCATGAGCTCGAGCAGGTGCTCGCCGCGCGTGGTCGGCAGCTGCGCGATGAGGTCGGCGGCGTCGTCGGGCTCCATGTTGTCGAGCACGTCGGCGGCGCGGTCGTCGTCGAGCTGGGAGAGGATCTGCACCTGGTCCGACTCCGGCATCTCCTCCAGCGCGTCGGCGAGGCGGTCGTCGGGCAGCTCCTCCGCGACCTCCATGCGCCTCTCCTCCGAGAGCTCCAGGAGCGTGTTGGCGAGGTCGGCGGGGAGGAGGTCGGTGTACTGGGCGATGAGCTGCTCGGCGCTCTGCCCCTCGGCGCCCGAGGCCCGCTCGATGACGTCGACCCACCGCGCGAACACGGTGCCGCCCTTGGCGAACGGCGCGGCGGCCGGGCGGGGGCGGCGCAGGAACAGCTGCCCGACGGCCCACTCACCGGGGCCGGACTCCTCGATCGCGACATCCTCGACGGTCGCCTCGCCGCTGCCGTCGCGCAGCGCGACGCGACGGCCGATCATCTCGGCGAGCACGCGCACCTCGCCGCCGCGCTGCTCGAAGCGGCGCAGGTTGATGAGCCCGGTCGTGATGATCTGCCCCGAGCCGATGCTCGTGACGCGGCCGATGGAGAGGAACACCCGGCGCCGGCCGGGCACCTCGACCACGAGGCCGACCACGCGCGGGGCATCCGTTCGCCGGTAGACGACCAGGACGTCGCGGACCTTGCCCACCTTGTCGCCCGCGGGGTCGAAGACGGAGCACCCGCTCAGCCGGGCGACGAAGACTTTCGCGGCGCTCACGCTGAAACCCTACCGCCGGGCTGACACAATGAGCCGATGACGAACAGCAGCCCCTTCGCGCGCCGCACCGCCGCCTCGCCGGTCGTTCCGCGGGGCGACGTGCTCGGCACCTACGACAGCTACCCCGAGGCCCAGAAGATCGTGAACCGGCTCGCGCTCGCCGACTTCCCGGTCAAGAAGCTGTCCATCGTCGGCAACGACCTGAAGACGGTCGAGAAGATCACCGGCAAGCTCACCTACGCCCGCGCGGCGCTCGCCGGGGCCGCGAGCGGCGCCTGGTTCGGCCTCTTCATCGGCCTGCTGCTGTTCCTGTTCTCGCCGACCGGCGACTTCTCCTTCATCCTCGCCGCCGCCCTCATCGGCGCCGGGTTCGGGCTGCTCTTCGGCGTCGTCTCGTACGCCCTCAACCGCCGTCGTCGCGACTTCACCGCGACCCACCAGGTGCTCGCGAGCAACTACCAGATCATCATCGATCCGAACCTCACCGCGCGAGCGCAGCAGGTGCTCGCGGAGGGCCCCTCGCACCGCGATCACGCCGCCGCGACGGATCCGGCCGACGAGGCCGCGGATCGCCCCGGCGATTGATACCCTGAACCCGCAGGACAGCTCCACCACAACCGAACATAGGGCCGCACAGCGAGTGCGGGAGAGCCGACGGGGCCGAGGCCGCCGACGGCACCGAAGGAGCAAGCCTCCCCGCCAATCTCTCAGGTACGCGTACCGCTCTCGCCAGGCCACTCTGAAAAGCAGAGCGCATCCCGACGCCGACGTCGGCGACGAGCGATCTCGCCCACGGTGAAAGCTCGCCCCGACCGGCACGACCGGAACGGGCGCGCGAAGCTCTCAGGCACCATGACAGAGGGGGAGTTCCACCGGCCTTCAGCGCAAGGGAGAACTCCGTGTCCGATCCCCGCACCGCCTCCGATCCGACGTCCGCGTCCGATCCCGCCCCCGCGGTGACCCCGCGGTTCTCGCCCCTGCACGAGCAGCACGTCGCCCTCGGCGCGAGCTTCACCGACTTCGCGGGCTGGCAGATGCCGGTGCGGTACACCTCCGACCTCGCCGAGCACCACGCGGTGCGCACGGCCGCGGGTCTCTTCGACATCTCGCACATGGCCGAGATCTCGATTCTCGGCGAGGCCGCGGGCGCCTTCCTCGACGAGGCGCTCGCCGGCCGGCTGTCGGCGCTCGCCGTCGGGAAGGCGAAGTACTCGCTGATCCTCGACGAGCGCGGCGGCATCATCGACGACCTCATCGTCTACCGCATCACCGACCACGAGTTCCTCGTCGTCGCGAACGCCTCCAATCGGGATGCCGTGGTCGCCGCCCTCACCGCGCGCACCGCCGACCACGGGGTCGCCATCGACGACCGCACAGACGCGACGGCGCTCATCGCGGTGCAGGGGCCCGCTGCGCGCGAGGTGCTCGAGGCGACGCCCCAGTTCCTCGCCCCCGAGCTCGACGAGCTGAAGTACTACGCCTGGACGACCGGCACGTTCACCGGGCCGGAGGGCGACGACTCCATCGAGGTCCTCGTCGCCCGCACGGGCTACACGGGGGAGGACGGCTTCGAGCTCTACCTAGACGTCGCGCACGCCGCGGCGCTCTGGCGAGCGCTGCTCGCCGCGGGCGAGCCGCTCGGCCTGCAGCCGTGCGGGCTCGCGTCGCGCGACACCCTGCGGCTCGAGGCGGGCATGCCGCTCTACGGCCACGAGCTGGGCACGAGCATCCAGCCCGTTCAGGCGGGCCTCGGCCGCGTCGTCGTGACGGCCAAGCAGAGCTTCGTCGGCAAGGCCGCGATCGAGGCCGGCCCGGGCGAGAGCGCCCGCGTGCTCGTCGGCCTCGCCGCGGAGGGCCGCCGCGCCGCGCGCGCCGGCTACGCCGTCATGAGCGGCGACGAGGTCGTGGGCGAGATCACCTCGGGCGCCCTCTCTCCGACCCTTGGCCACCCGATCGCGATGGCCTTCGTCGACCCGGCCCACGCCGAGCCCGGCACGACCCTCGACCTCGACGTCCGCGGCAGCCGCATCCCCGCGACCGTCGTCCCGCTCCCCTTCTACAAGAAAGAGGCCTGACCATGAGCGCCGTCCCCGCCGACCTGCAGTACACCGCCGAGCACGAGTGGGTGCGCCTCGAGGGCGACGTCGCCACCGTGGGCATCACGCAGTACGCCGCCGACGCCCTCGGCGACGTCGTGTACGTCGACCTGCCGAAGGTCGGCGCCGCCGTCACCTCCGGCTCCATCGTCGGCGAGGTCGAGTCGACGAAGTCGGTCGGCGAGCTCTACGCGCCCCTGAACGGCGAAGTCGTCGAGGCGAACGACGCCGTCGTCGACGCCCCCGAGACCATCAACTCCGACCCGTACGGCGACGGCTGGCTCCTCAAGGTGCGCGTCGCCGAGACCCCGGCGCTCCTGAGCGCCGACGAGTACCGCGCCCTCATCGGCGAGTAGGAGCATCCGACACCCATGTCTCTCGATTTCAGCGCCCGCCACATCGGCATCGACGGCTCCGCGCGGCAGCTCATGCTCGACGCGCTCGGCTACGCCTCGCTCGACGCCCTCATGGATTCCGCGGTCCCGTCCGCGATCCGCCAGACCGCCCCGCTGCGCAGCCTGCCCGCCCCCGCGACCGAGGCCCAGGCCCTCGCCGAGCTGCGCGCCATCGCGGCCGAGAATCGCGTGCGGACGAGCCTCATCGGCCAGGGCTACTACGGCACGATCACGCCCGCGGTCATCCAGCGGAACATCCTCGAGAACCCCAGCTGGTACACGGCGTACACGCCGTACCAGCCCGAGATCTCGCAGGGCCGTCTCGAAGCGCTGCTGAACTTCCAGACCATGGTGAGCGAGCTCGCGGGCCTGCACACCGCGAACGCGTCGATGCTCGACGAGGCGACGGCCGTCGTCGAGGGCATGCTGCTCGCGCGCCGGGCATCCAAGAGCTCGTCGAACGTCTTCCTCGTCGACAGCGACCTCTTCGCCCAGACGCGCGCGGTGCTCGACGGCCGCGCCGAGGCCGTGGGCCTCGACCTCCAGTACCTGCCGCTCGCCGACACCGACCCGGCCGACCTGCCCGAGGCCTTCGGCGTGTTCGTGCAGTACCCCGCCGCCTCGGGTCGCATCTGGGATCCGTCGGCGATCATCGCCCGCGTCAAGGAGCAGGGCGGCCTCGCGATCGTCGCCGCCGACCTCCTCGCGCTGACACTCATCACGAGCCCCGGCGAGCTCGGCGCCGACGTCGCCGTCGGCACCACCCAGCGGTTCGGTGTTCCCATGGGCTTCGGCGGACCGCACGCCGGCTACCTCGCCGTGCGCGAGGGCCTCGAGCGATCGATGCCCGGCCGCCTCGTCGGCGTCTCGCGCGACGCCGACGGCCGCCCCGCCTACCGGCTCACGCTGCAGACGCGCGAGCAGCACATCCGCCGCGACAAGGCGACGTCGAACATCTGCACCGCGCAGGTGCTGCTCGCCGTCATGGCGTCGATGTTCGGGGTCTACCACGGCCCCGACGGGCTGCGGCGCATCGCGACGCGGGTTGCGAGGACGACCAGGGCCTTCGCCGACCGCCTCGCGGCGAACAGCGTCGACGTACTCAACGACTCGGCGTTCGACACCCTCACGATCTCCGTGCCCGGCCGCGCCGACGACGTCCTCGCCGCGGCACGCGACCGCGACATCCTCCTGTGGCGCGTCGATGCCGACACCGTCCGGCTGAGCTTCGACGAGCAGTCGTCGACCGACCCGGCGCTCATCGCCGAGCTCTCCGCGGTGTTCGGCTTCATGGCTGGGTCGGGCATCCCTGGCGCCGGACCGGCCGAGCCGGCCACGCGCATCCCCCCAGCTCTCGAGCGCACCTCCGAGTTCATGACGCACCCGGTGTTCCACACGCACCGCAGCGAGACCGCGATGATGCGCTACCTCAAGCGCCTCGCCGACCGCGACTACGCGCTCGACCGCGGCATGATCCCGCTCGGCTCGTGCACGATGAAGCTCAACGCGGCGACCGAGATGGCGGCCGTCACGTGGCCCGAGTTCAGCGCGCTGCACCCCTTCGCGCCGCTCGAGGACGTCCAGGGATCGCTCGTGCTCATCGGCATGCTCGAGACGTGGCTCGCCGAGCTCACGGGGTACGACGCCGTGTCGCTGCAGCCGAACGCCGGCAGCCAGGGCGAGCTCGCGGGCCTCCTCGCCATCCGCGGCTACCACCGCTCGCGCGGCGACGAGCACCGCACGGTCTGCCTGATCCCGTCGAGCGCGCACGGCACCAACGCGGCCTCGGCCGTCCTGGCCGGGATGCGCGTCGTCGTCATCGCGACGACCGAGACGGGCGACGTCGACCTCGCCGACCTGCGCGCGAAGATCGAGGCGCACCGCGACGAGCTCGCCGCACTCATGATCACCTACCCGTCGACGCACGGCGTGTACGAGCACGACGTCATGGAGGTCACGGCGGCCGTGCACGAGGCCGGCGGCCAGGTGTACATCGACGGCGCCAATCTCAACGCGCTCCTCGGCTACGCCCGCTACGGCGACATCGGCGGCGACGTCAGCCACCTCAACCTGCACAAGACGTTCTGCATCCCGCACGGCGGGGGAGGGCCCGGCGTCGGCCCCGTCGCGGCGAAGGCGCACCTCGCGGAGTTCCTGCCCGGCCACCCGCTCGCCCAGATGCACCAGCACCCGCCGTTCGACATGGCGACCGGCAGCGCGGGAGCCGTCGAGCACCGCGGAGCGCCCGTCTCCGCCGCGCCCTACGGCTCGGCGAGCATCCTGCCGATCTCGTGGGCCTACACCCGCATGATGGGCGCCGAGGGGCTGACGGATGCGACGGCGAACGCCGTCCTCGCGGCCAACTACGTGGCGCTGCGGCTCCGCGAGCACTACCCGGTGCTCTACGCGGGCGAGAACGGCCTCGTCGCGCACGAGTGCATCCTCGACCTGCGCCCGCTGAAGGAGTCGACCGGCATCGGCAACGACGACGTCGCGAAGCGACTCATGGACTACGGCTTCCACGCGCCGACGATGTCGTTCCCCGTCGCGGGCACCCTCATGGTCGAGCCGACCGAGTCGGAGGATCTCGCCGAGCTCGAGCGGTTCATCCAGGCCATGATCGCCATCCGCCTCGAGGCCGACCGCGTCGCGGCGGGGGAGTGGCCCGCGGGCGACAACCCGCTCGTCAACGCGCCGCACACGGCCGAGAGCGTGATCGCCGGTGAGTGGGAGCACCCCTACTCGCGCGAGCTCGCCGTCTACCCCGCGTCGCTCGTCGCGGGCGACGAGCACGGACCCGGGGCCGACGGCTCCGGCGGGTTCGGGGCGACGCGCGCCGACAAGTACTGGCCGCCGGTTCGCCGCGTCGACCAGGCCTACGGCGACCGCAACCTGGTCTGCTCGTGCCTGCCGATCGAGGCGTTCGCCTAGGAGGCGGCGGAGGCGTCGAGCCCGGGTGCGCCTGGCAGCAGCGCGAGCTGCTCGCGGATCGTCGCGGCGCTCTGGTAGGTGACACCGACGAGGGCGACGTGCTTCCAGCGGAGCACGCCGTCGGCGTCGACGATGAAGATCGAGCGGCGCACGCCCACCCCGAACAGCCCGACCCCGTACGCGTCGACGACGTCGCCGCGCTCGTCCGCGAGCAGCGGGAAGGTGAGCGTCGAGCGGCGGGCGAACGACTCGTGCGACGCGGCGCTCTGGCGGCTGATCGCCCACACCTCCGCGCCGAGCTCCTCGAAGCCGGTGAGCTCGCTCTGGTAGCTGCACAGCTGCGCGGTGCAGCCGGGCGAGGCGTCGGCCGGGTAGAACGCGAGCACGAGGGGCGAGCCGCGGTGCTCGCGCAGCGAGAAGAGCCGGTGCTGAGCATCCGCGCCCCGCATGGTCACGCCGGGCAGGGTGAAGTCGGGGGCGAGCTGGCCGATCTCGGGCTGGGGCATGCGGCGAGGCTAGGCGGGCAACCCGAGAAGTTCCGGGAACTCCGCGGCCGCCCAGGGGTATCCCACGAAGATCACAGCGTCGAGGACCGTGTGCCCGATCACGAGGGGGAGGACGCGGCCGGTGCGCGTGTAGATCCAGCCGAACACGATGCCCATGACGAAGTTCCCGACGAAGGCCCCGAACCCTTGATACAGGTGGTAGGTCGCCCGCAGGAGCGCGCTCGTCAGGATGACCGCCCACGGGCTCCAGCGGAGGTCGCGCAGGCGCGCGAAGAGGTAGCCGATCGCGATCACCTCCTCGGTGGCGCCGGCGCGGAACGCGGCGAGGAGCAGCACCGGGACGGTCCACCAGTAGGTGTCGAGCGCGGTCGGCACGACGGTCACCGTGACCCCGAGCGCGCGGCCGGCGACGTACAGCGCGAGGCCCGGCACCCCGATGAGCACGGCGAGGCCGAGGCCGTCCCGCGCGTCGCGCCAGGGTCGGGTCCCGTCGATGCCGAGCCGCCCGAGGTGCGGTCGGGCCGCCCGCCACAGCAGGAGCGCGACGAGGGCGACGGCGACGAGGTCGAAGACGATCGCGAGGAGCTGGTAGATCAGGTCGAAGATCTCGCGCTCGTCGCGCGCACCGTTGATCGTGGCGGTCTGCTGCGAGAGCGGCACGTCGCGGGTGACGCGATTGATGATCGCCACGAGCGAGTAGACGGCGCTCGCGCCGAGCGAGAGGCCGAGGACGATGAGGATCTCGGCGCGGATACGTCGTGGCGAGGGGATGCCCGTGCTGATGTCGGGCGCGGAGAGGGCGGTCACGGCAGAAGTATCCCGCGCGCGGCTCGCGCTCACCCGAGCGCGATTGTGGGGGAGGGGCAGGATCCGGCCCCGGAACCCCCTGCTCTTTAGAGCACGCCGACATACCGTCAGGCGACGGATGCTCATCTCATCCTTCTCGAACGCGCACGGTCTCGGGAAGATCCGGACGCCGACGCAACGATCGTGCGTGGTGACCGCGGAGTGACGCAATTATCCGGACTCGTGCACATGATTGCTCGAATGTCGTTACCGGTGTGTAACGAATGCGCTTAGGGTTTGGCGGGGATGTGACCCTCTCTCTAGGGTCATACCCAATAGGCGTGACGGCGCGCTCTGACTGCGGCCGACGCGTGTCCATCTTGCACAGGAGGAAAATTGCGAATCAGCAGAATCGGGGCAGCTAGCGCGGCCACGATCGCGGCGAGCGCCCTCGTCCTCTCGGCTTGCGCTGCACCGCAGCAGGAGTCCGAGGTCGTCGAAGGAAGCTCCATCACGGTCGCGTGGAACCAGCCGTTCTACTCGTACAACAGCAACACGTCGTTCGGTAATGCCACGGCGAACGCGAACATCGTGTACATGACGAGCGGCGCGTTCAACTACTACGACAACACGCCCGAGCTCCAGAAGGACGAGTCGTTCGGCACCTACGAGGTCGTCTCGGAGGACCCGCTGGTCGTCGAGTACACGATCGCCGATGGCGTCCAGTGGTCCGACGGCACGCCCGTCGACGCCGCCGACATGCTCCTCGCGTGGGCCGCGAACTCGGGTGTCCCCAACACGCCCGATTTCGACCCGACCGAGTTCACCGACCCCGTGACCGGCGAGTTCACCGAGGACTACCCGACCGACGTCGTCTTCTTCGACGGCGCCCTCGGCGGCGGCCTCGAGAACGTCTCGCAGGTTCCCGAGATCGATGGCAAGACCATTACGCTCGAGTACGACAACATCTTCGTCGACTGGGAGCTCGTGTTCGGCGTCGGCCTGCCGGCTCACGTCGTCGCGCAGCGCGCGCTCGGCATCGAGGACCCGCAGGAGGCGAAGGACGCCCTCGTCGAGGCCATCCAGAACAACGACGCGGAGGCGCTCGCGCCGATCTCGTCGGTCTGGAACTCGGACTGGAACTTCTCGGAGATGCCCTCCGAGGAGGACGCCAACCTGCTGGTCGTCAACGGCCCGTACGTGATCTCGGACTTCGTGGCCGACCAGTACATCACGCTGACCGCCAACGAGAACTACGTCGGCGAGAACACCCCGCAGATCGAAGAGGTCACCGTCCGCTTCATCACCGACCCGCTCGCCGCCGTCCAGGCGCTCGCGAACGGCGAGGTCGACGTCATCAGCCCCCAGGCCACGGCCGATGTGGCTGACGCGCTCGCCGAGCTCGACGGCGTCACCGTCCTGAACAGCGTCGAGGGCACCTACGAGCACATCGACCTCCAGTTCGACCAGTCGAAGAGCGGCACCTTCAGCGACCCGCTCGTCCGTGAGGCCTTCCTCAAGACGATCCCGCGTCAGCAGATCGTCGACACGCTCATCAAGCCGCTCAACCCCGAGGCCGAGGTGCGCAACTCGCAGCTCTTCGTCCCGGGCGCGCCCGGCTACGACGACACGGTCGGGGGCAACGGCATGGCCGAGAACTTCGGCGAGGTCGACATCGAGGGCGCTGCGGCGCTCCTCGCCGAGGCCGGCGTCACGAGCCCCGAGGTCTGCATCCTCTACGCGACGAACAACCCCCGGCGCGTGAACGAGTTCGCCCTCATCCAGGAGTCGGCCAACCAGGCAGGCTTCAACGTGACCGACTGCGGCAGCGACGACTGGGGCGGCCTTCTCGGCACCCCGGGCGCCTACGACGCGTCGTTCTTCGGGTGGCAGTCGACGAGCCTCGGCGTGACCAACAGCTCGGCGACCTTCCGCACCGGCGGCATCAACAACCTCAACTACTACTCGAACCCCGCGGTCGACGAGCTCCTCACCGAGCTCGACACGGCCCTGGAGCCCGAGCGCCAGATCGAGATCCAGCTCGAGATCGACCGTCTCCTCATGGACGACGCGTACGGCCTCACGATCTTCCAGTTCCCCGGTATCACGGCGTACAGCGACCGCGTCGAGGGCGTCAGCCCCGGCCCGCTCTCGCCGACCATCTTCTGGAACATCTGGGACTGGACGCCGACTGACAGCGAAAGCGAGTAAGTCCGAGGCTCTCGGGCTGATCACGTCAGTCAGCTGACTCAGCACCCGGGGCGCTCCAGGATTCAGTTAGGTAGGGTGCCATTTCCGATGGCCACATTCGTTATCCGGCGACTCATCGCCTCCGTCTTCGTCCTCCTCGCCGCGACGTACATCATGTACAACCTCGTGGCGCTGTCGGGTGACCCCCTCGAGGACCTCCGTCAGAGCAGCGCTCCCAACAAGGAAGAGCTCATCGAGTCGAGAATCCGACTTCTCAACCTCGATGTCGCACCGCCGCTCCGATACTTCATCTGGTTCGGCAACGTCATCACCGGCAACTTCGGCGTGACCGTTGAGGGCCGCAGCGTCAACGCCCTCCTCGAGCAGGCGCTCGGGTCGACCATCCAGCTCGTCACGATCTCCACGGTCGTCGCGATCTTCCTGGGTCTGATCGTCGGTATCACCACGGCGCTCCGTCAGTACTCGGGCTACGACTACAGCGTCACCTTCGTCTCCTTCCTCTTCTTCTCGCTCCCGATCTTCTGGGTGGCCGTGCTGCTCAAGCAGTTCGTGGCCATCGGCTTCAACGACTTCCTCGAGAATGACCCCCAGCTCCCGCTTCTCGCCGTCCTCGCGCTCGCCGTCGTCTCGGGCGCCCTCTGGGCCTCGATCATTCCCGGTAGCGCACGGCGCAAGGTCGTGACGTTCGCGATCGCGGCTGCCGCTACGGCCGCGATCCTCACCGTCATGAACGTCACCGGCTGGTTCAGCAGCCCGGCGCTGACGATCGGCGGAGTCGCGATCATGGGGCTCGGAGCGGCCGTGGGCTTCACCGCGCTCATCACCGGCCTCAAGAACCGACGCGCGCTCATCGCCGCTGTCGCCGTCGCCGGCCTCGGGATCGCCCTCTACTTCCCCTTCCAGTACAACCTCTCGTTCTACGTGACCGAATGGTGGATGCTCCTCGCGCTCGCTGTGCTCACGGCCCTCGTGAGCGGTGCGATCGGCTACTTCGCCGGCGGTCACGACCGCGGCCCGGTGATCCGAGTCGCCGTCTTCACGGGCATCACGACGGCCTTCGTGATCGCGCTCGACCGTTTCATGATGGTGTGGGACGACTACGCCACCTCCGGTCGCATCCGCGGGCGCCCGATCGCGACGATCGGCGCGTCCACGCCGAACCTCGAGGGGTCCCTCTGGGTCCAGGGCGTGGACATCTACACGCACCTGCTGCTCCCCACGCTCGCGCTCATCCTCATCTCGTTCGCGACGTACACCCGCTACTCGCGCGCGAGCCTCCTGGAGGTTCTCAACCAGGACTACATCCGCACGGCGCGGGCGAAGGGGCTGTCAGAGCGGACGGTCGTCGTCCGCCATGCCTTCCGCAATGCGCTCATCCCGATCGCGACGATCGTCGCCTTTGACATCGGAGGCCTCATCGGCGGCGCGGTCATCACCGAGCGCGTGTTCGGCTGGACGGGCATGGGATCGCTGTTCCAGAACGGTCTTCAGCGCGTCGACCCGAACCCCGTGATGGCCTTCTTCGTCATCGTCGGCGGGCTCGCGATCCTCTTCAACCTGATCGCCGACCTCGTCTACGCCGCCCTCGACCCGCGAATCCGAGTGAACTGATGTCGAACACACCTACTCCCGAGCCCGGGCACAGCGCGGGCAGCGTGACCGATTCCGAGAACAACCTCGAGCTCAAGGAGATCGAGGGCCTCAGCCAGGGCCAGATCGTCCGACGTCGCTTCTTCCGGCACCGCGGCGCTCTCGTGTCGATGGTCGTGCTCGCGTTCATCATCATCCTGGCGTTCTCGTCCGTCGGCCTCGCCTTCAGCTTCTTCGGGATCGACATCCGCACCCCGGGCTGGTGGCAGTGGAACTGGACGCAGATCCCCGACCCGCAGAACGGCGGCGCTCCGACGCTGAGCCTCGTCCCCGAGTTCCTCGGCGGCGATGGCCTCCGCTTCGGCGACCACCCCTTCGGTCAGGACGAGGTCGGCCGCGACATCTTCGCGGTCGTCATGCGCGGCACGCAGCAGTCGATCGTCATCATGATCGTCGTCGGCGCGATCGGCGTGTCGATCGGCACGGTCATCGGCGCGATCTCCGGGTTCTTCCGCGGCTGGCGCGACTCCGTGCTCATGCGCTTCACCGACATCATCATCACGATCCCCGTGATCGTCGTGGGTGCGGTCGTCGGCAAGGCGGTCGGCAACCAGGGTGCCTTCGCGCTCGCGATCGTGCTGGGACTGTTCGCGTGGACCGGGCTCGCGCGCCTCGTCCGCGCCGAGGTCCTGAGCCTCCGGGAGCGCGAGTTCGTCGACGCCGCGCGCGTCGCCGGCGCGAGCAACCGCCGCATCATCTTCAAGCACGTCTTGCCGAACGCGATCGGCGTCATCATCGTCAACGCGACGCTCCTCATGGCCGCGGCGATCCTGCTCGAGACGGCCCTGAGCTTCCTCGGGTTCGGCGTGCAGGCTCCCGACACCTCGCTCGGCAAGATCATCAGCGATAACCAGGCGGCCTTCGCGACACGTCCGTGGCTGTTCTGGTGGCCCGGTGCGTTCATCATCGCGATCGCCCTGTGCATCAACTTCATCGGCGACGGTCTGCGCGATGCGTTCGACCCGCGTCAGAAGCGGCTGCCCAGCTCGCGCGCCCTCGCCCGGGCGACGTCCAACCGCAACGACCTCGCGCGCGCCGAGGTGCTCGTGGCGACGCGCGGTGCCGACAACCAGGTCGACGATTCGCTGGCGCCGCGCAGCACGACGACCCTCGACGAGGGCGACGAGCGACCGACGCACGGCTCGCGAGGCGACGCCTGATGCTCGTCCTGGCTCCCGCCGGTTCAGAGCACGAGGCCCGCGAGGCAGAGCACCGCAAGGCCGAGCACGATGCCGAGCTCGAGCGCGTGCACGGTCCGGCGCGGCTGCGCCTCCGGCGCGTCGGGGCGCAGGAGGCCGTCGTCGCGCAGCTCCTCCCAGTGGCGACGGATGACGTTCGCGGCGGCGCCGCTGTCGGTGTTGAGCGCGTCACCGGGCCGGATCGACCCTGCCACGTGCGCCGACTCCGAGACGCGCAAGTCGTCGCGACCGAGCGTCATGGGCGTCCAGCGCGAGCCGGCTGGCGCGGCCCAGGCTTCGATCCGCTTGCCGCCCGCGCGCAGCGTGAGCGCCCACTTCGTGTCGATGAGCTGGATGCCCTCCCAGGGCAGCACCCACGAGACGAAGGGGTTGCGCACCTCGACGGCGTCCTGGCGCACCGCGACGCCCGGCAGCCAGAACAGCACGGCAGTGCCGTAGGCCATGAGGCCCAGCCACCAGCCGTAGCGCACAAGGCCCTCGACGTCGCCCGTGACCACGAACCCACCGAGACCCGCGAGCGCGAGCACCGTCATGACGACGGTGAGCACGCGGCCGAAGAGCGGACGGAAGACGACGGGCTGGAATCGCATGATGCCAGCCTGTCAGACCGCCGCGACCTGAACGCAGGGAAGGACCTCCCGTGAGCACCACCACCCCCACCGCCGTCGAGACCGTGCTCGAGGTCGAGAACCTCGGCGTCGACTTCTGGGTCGACGGCGAGTACTACCCCGCGGCCGTCGGCCTCGACTACCGCGTCAAGCGCGGCGAGGTGCTCGCGATCGTCGGCGAGTCCGGCTCGGGCAAGAGCTCGAGCTCGATGGCCCTCCTGGGGCTGCTTCCGCCGACCGCGCGCGTCACGGGTTCGATCAAGCTCCTCGGGCGCGAGATCGCCGGCCTCGACAACCGTGAGCTGAGGAAGGTGCGCGGCAACCAGATCGCCGTGATCTTCCAGGAGCCCATGACGGCGCTCAACCCCGTGTACACGATCGGGTTCCAGATCGTCGAGACGCTCCGCACGCACTACGACCTCACGCCCGCCGCGGCGAAGGAGCGCGCGATCGAGCTGCTCGAGAAGGTCGAGATGCCCGACCCGCAGACGGCGTTCAACAAGTACCCCCATCAGCTGTCCGGCGGCCAGCGACAGCGCGCGATGATCGCCCAGTCGATCTCGTGCGACCCCGTGCTGCTCATCGCCGACGAGCCGACGACGGCGCTCGACGTGACCGTCCAGGCCGAGATCCTCGAGCTGCTGCGCAGCCTGCGCACGCGCCTCGACTCCGCGATCGTGCTCATCACGCACGACATGGGCGTCGTCGCCGACCTCGCGGACTCGATCATGGTCATGAAGAACGGCGAGGCCGTGGAGCAGGGAGCGGCGCTCGACATCTTCCAGCGGCCGCAGCATCCGTACACGCAGTCGCTGCTCGCGTCGGTGCCGCACCTCGGACTCGAGATCTCGGAGACCGGGACGTCGCGCACCGCGCCGTCGACGATGACGACGCCCGCGCTGTCGTTCCAGGACGTGGCGATCGAGTACCCGAAGCGCGGGCGCGTCCCGGCGTTCCTCGCCGCGGACGAGATCAATCTCAGCGTGTACCCGGGCGAGATCGTCGGACTCGTGGGCGAGTCGGGCTCGGGCAAGACGACCCTCGGCCGCGCCGCCGTCGGCCTCCTGCCGATCAAGAGCGGCACGCTGATCTCGGCCGGCGTCGACATCTCCAGCGGCGGGACGAAGGAGCTCAAGTCGCTGCGCCGCAAGGCGGGCATCGTCTTCCAGGACCCGGGCTCGAGCCTCAATCCCCGCATGCCGATCGGCGAGTCGATCGGCGAGCCGCTCTTCCTCGCCGGCGAGGCCGAGGGCAAAGAGCTCGACAAGCGCGTGCAGGAGCTTCTGAGCTCGGTCGAGCTCCCCACGAGCTACCGCAACCGCTACCCGCACGAGCTCTCCGGCGGTCAGCGCCAGCGCGTCGGCATCGCTCGCGCCCTATCGCTCGCTCCCGAGCTCCTCATCGCCGACGAGCCGACGAGCGCGCTCGACGTCTCGGTGCAGGCGCGATTCCTGGATCTCCTCCAGGACCTCCAGCAGAAGCTGCAGTTCGCGTGCCTCTTCATCAGCCACGACCTCGCCGTCGTCGACATCCTCGCCCACCGCATCGCCGTGATGCACCGCGGTCGACTCGTCGAGCAGGGCACGCGCGACGAGATCCTCCGCAGCCCGAAGGAGGCGTACACGCAGCGCCTCATCGCGGCGGTGCCGCTGCCCGATCCGATCGCGCAGCGCGAGCGCCGCGAGAGCCGGCGCGCCGGGCTCTAGCCGCATCCCGCAGAGGGCCGAGCGAGACCGGACCCCCGCCCGAGAGGGCGGCGGGTAGACTGGTCGCATCGCTCGGCCCTTTCTGCGTGCCCTGAGCCCCGAATCCTCCTCGAACTGAAAGCTGCTTCCGTATGGCGCTCGCCACCCGCTCCGACCTGCGCAACGTGGCGATCGTCGCCCACGTCGACCACGGCAAGACCACTCTCGTCGACGCCATGCTGCGCCAGACCGACTCCTTCGCCGCGCACGCCCACCTCGAGGACCGCGCGATGGACTCGAACGATCTCGAGCGCGAGAAGGGCATCACGATCCTCGCCAAGAACACGGCGGTGACCTACAAGGGCAAGCACGCCGATGGTCAGGAGATCACGATCAACGTGATCGACACCCCCGGCCACGCCGACTTCGGCGGCGAGGTCGAGCGCGGCCTGAGCATGGTCGACGGGGTCGTCCTGCTCGTCGACGCGAGCGAGGGCCCGCTGCCTCAGACCCGCTTCGTGCTGCGCAAGGCGCTCGCCGCGAAGCTCCCGGTCATCCTGCTCGTCAACAAGACCGACCGCCCGGATGCCCGCATCGAGGCCGTCGAGGAGGAGACCCACGACCTGCTGCTGGGCCTCGCGAGCGACCTCCAGGACGAGGTGCCCGACCTCGACGTGGACGCCATCCTCGACCTGCCCGTCATCTACGCCTCCGGCCGCGCCGGCGCGGCGAGCCGCACGCGCCCCGCCGACGGCGAGCTTCCCGACAACGACGACCTCGAGCCGCTCTTCGAGGCGATCCTCCAGCACATCCCCGCCCCGACCTACGACGACGAGCACCCCCTGCAGGCGCACGTCACGAACCTCGACGCGAGCCCCTTCCTCGGCCGCATCGCGCTTCTCCGCATCTTCAACGGAACCCTGAAGAAGGGCCAGACGGTCGCCTGGGTGCGCCACGACGGCTCGCACACCAACATGCGCATCACCGAGCTGCTGAAGACCCGCGCGCTCGAGCGCTATCCGGCCGAGTCGGGCACGGCGGGCGACATCGTCGCGATCGCCGGCATCGAGGACATCACGATCGGCGAGACGATCGCCGACCCGGAGGATATCCGCCCCCTCCCGGCCATCACGGTCGACGAGCCCGCGATCTCGATGACGATCGGCACCAACACCTCGCCCCTCGTCGGCAAGGTCAAGGGCCACAAGCTCACGGCGCGCATGGTCAAGGACCGCCTCGACCGCGAGCTCATCGGAAACGTCTCGATCCGCGTCGTCGACATCGGCCGCCCCGATGCGTGGGAGGTCCAGGGCCGCGGCGAGCTCGCGCTCGCCATCCTCGTCGAGAACATGCGCCGCGAGGGCTTCGAGCTCACCGTCGGCAAGCCGCAGGTCGTCACCAAGACCATCGACGGGAAGCTCCACGAGCCGTTCGAGCAGCTCACGATCGATGCGCCGGAGGAGTACCTCGGCGCGATCACGCAGCTCCTCGCCGCGCGCCGCGGCCGGATGGAGGGCATGTCGAACCACGGCACCGGCTGGGTGCGCATGGAGTTCCTCGTCCCGAGCCGCGGCCTCATCGGCTTCCGCACCGAGTTCCTCACCACGACGCGCGGTACCGGGATCGCGAACGCGATCTCCCACGGCTACGAGCCGTGGGCCGGATCGATCCAGTCGCGCAACAACGGCTCGATCGTGGCGGACCGCTCGGGCGTCGTGACGAGCAACGCGATGATGACGCTCCAGGAGCGCATGTCGTTCTTCGTGAACCCCACCGAGGAGGTCTACGAGGGCATGGTCGTCGGCGAGAACTCGCGCGCGGACGACATGGACGTCAACATCACCAAGGAGAAGAAGCTCAACAACATCCGCTCCTCCACCGCGGAGGAGCTCGAGCGACTCACGCCTCCCCGCCAGCTGACGCTCGAGGAATGCCTGGAGTTCGCCCGCGAGGACGAGTGCGTCGAGGTCACGCCCGAGAAGGTGCGGATCCGCAAGGTCGAGCTCGACCAGACTCTGCGCGCCCGCGCGACCTCCCGCCTGAAGAAGCAGAACGCCTGACCCGAGGAGCCACCATGCGTCGCACCCCCCGTCGTATCGTCGCCGTCGCCCTCGCCGGAGCGCTCGCCCTCGGGGCGAGCGGGTGCGCGACGGGAACGCCGATCGACAACATCGTCGAGGGCCTCGTCGACCAGGGCGTCGAGCAGATCACCTCCGGCATCGACGAGTCCGTCCGCGGTCTCGTCGACGACGTCCTCGGCGGCGTCGAGCTCTCGACCGACGGTGAGCCGCCCTCGAGCTTCCCGCGCGAGGTCCCGCTCGTCGGCGAAGTGCTCGGCGGCGGGGCGGGCCCCGAGGGGTCGGGCTGGGTGGTCCGCACCCGGGTCGATGACGCCGGCGCGTTCGACGCGGCCGCCGCGGCGCTCGAGGGCGCCGGATTCGCCGCGAGCGGCGTCTCGAGCGACGCCGACAGCGGGTACGGCGCGTTCACCTCGGGCGCGTACCGCGTCGATCTCTCGGTCGCGACGGATGCCCAGGGCGAGGTCACCGCCACGTACGTCGTCACCCCGGCCTGAGCATCCGCGCTCTCGGCCGCGTCGTGGGCGCCGAGCGCCCCCGATCGCGCACTCGATGCATTCGCATGAAGCAGGACTGCACAGAAGGTAGGCTCTCGCCGTGAAGATCGCACGATTCAGCACCGATGGATCCCCCCGGTACGGCATCGTCGACGACGAGGAGCTCGTCGTCCTGTCGGGCGACCCGATGTACCACGGTTACGACACGACGGGCGAGCGGGTGCCGCTGGCGGAGGCGAAGATCCTCGCGCCGGTCATCCCGCGCTCGAAGGTCGTCTGCGTGGGCATGAACTACGCCGCCCACCGCAAGGAGATGGGGCACGAGGGGCCCGAGACACCGCTCATCTTCCTCAAGCCCAACACGGCGGTCGTCGGCCCGGGCGACCCCATCGTCATCCCGCCCGTCGAAGGCCGCATCGTGCACGAGGGTGAGCTGGCGATCGTCATCGGCTCGGTCGCCAAGCGCGTCAAGGCCGATAACTGGCGCGACGTGGTCTTCGGCTTCACGATCGCCAACGACGTGTCGGCGCGCGACGTCATGTTCGCCGACGGACAGTGGGCGCGCGCGAAGGGCTACGACACGTTCTGCCCGCTCGGCCCCTACATCGACACCGAGATCGACCCGACGAGCCTCGCGATCGAGACCCGCGTCGACGGCGAGGTGCGCCGCTCGGGCAACACCGCGGACCTGCTGCACAAGATCCCGCAGCTCATCGAGTTCATCAGCGACGTGTGGACGCTCCTGCCGGGCGACATCATCCTCACCGGCACCCCCGACGGCCTCGGGGGCTTCGTCGACGGCCAGACGATCGACATCACGATCGAGGGCCTCGGCACGCTCAGCAATCCCGCGAAGAACCGCGACGACCGCGACTACTGATCGGGGCCCGCGGCCCCGCGCGCCGGATGCCCGGCAGCGGCATGATGGAGCCATGAGCCCCACCGCCCTCACCCCGACGGCCACGGCCGCGCCCGTCGACGTCGCGGCCGTCCAGCGCCGGGTCCGCTCGACCCTCATGGCCGGGCAGGTGCTCGCCGGACTCGGGATGGGGTCGACGCTGAGCATCGGCGCGATCCTCGCCGCCGAGGTCTCCGGCTCGCCCGCCTACAGCGGACTCGCCGCCACCATGGCCACGCTCGGCGCCGCGCTCGCCGCCATCCCGCTCGCGCGCCTCGCCGCTCGCGCCGGGCGCGCCCCGGCCCTCGCGACGGGCGCGCTCACCGCCGCGACCGGCGCCGTCCTCGCGATCGTGGCCGCCGGGCTGTCGAGCTTCCCGCTGCTGCTCGTCGGCATCATGCTCATCGGCGTCGGCACCGCCGTGAACCTGCAGTCGCGCTTCGCGGCCTCCGACCTCGCATCGCCCGCGACACGAGGCCGCGACCTGTCGCTCGTCGTGTGGGCCACGACCGTCGGCGCGGTGAGCGGCCCCAACCTCATCGGCCCGGGCGAGCAGCTCGGCGAGGCGATCGGGCTGCCCGCGCTCTCCGGGCCGTTCCTCTTCACCGTCGCCGCCCAGGTGCTCGCCGCGACCCTCTATCTCGTCGCGCTGCGGCCCGACCCCCTGCGGCTCTCGCTGCGTCTCGCGCGCGATGCCGCGGCCGCGGCGTCGGCAGCGGGGGAGTCGGGGACCGAGGCGGTGCGCAGCGACCGCGCGGGCATCCGCCTCGCCCTGATCGCCCTCGCGCTCAGCCACGCCACGATGGTGAGCGTCATGGCGATGACGCCCGTGCACCTGACCGACCACGGCGCGAGCCTCGTCATCGTGGGCTTCACGATCAGCCTGCACATCGCGGGCATGTACGCGCTCTCGCCGGTCTTCGGCGTCCTCGCCGACCGGCTCGGGCGCTGGTGGACGATCCTGATCGGGCAGGGTCTGCTCGTCGCGAGCCTGCTGGTCACCGCGCTCGGCGCCGAGAGCGAGGCGGCGGTCGTCACCGGGCTCATCCTGCTCGGCCTCGGCTGGAGCGCCTCGACCGTCGCGGGCAGTGCTCTCCTGACCGAGTCGACGGCGCCCGAGCGGCGGCCGGTCATCCAGGGCCGCAGCGACCTGCTCATGAGTGGCAGCGGGGCGGTCGGCGGTCTCCTCGCCGGCCCCACGCTCGCCGCGCTCGGCTACTCGGGACTGTCGCTCGTCGCGCTCGGGCTCGTGGCGGTCGTGGTGACGACGCTCGTGGTCACGCCGCGCGCGGCCCGCGGGCGCTCGACCCGGCGGTAGCCGCCCCGTCCGCCGGTGGTCGCCCCTTCGGGGGGAGATCCTGATCCGCACCGCGGGGCTACACTGGGCCCACGTCGCGGCGGGGGTCGTGACCGTCGCGCGATGATTCCTGGCGATCGTCGCGGTGAATCCGGGTCCGGGGGGAAGCCGTGAGACAACACGTCACTGTCATGATCGTCGCGACCCTGCTCCTCACCGCGGTCGCTCCGGCCACAGCTGCGCTCTCCCTCGCCCCCACCGCCGGCGACGCGAACTCGGGGTCGTCGATGGCGGACGCGGGTCAGAACCTCACGGCGGCGGCGACGGGCGTGCCGAGCGCGGGGGTCCACCTGGCGGAGCGCGACCTCATCCTGAAAGAGACGAACGCGCTCCGAGCGGCCAACGGTCTTCCCCCGTTCCGAGTGAACGAGGCGCTCGACGACATCGCGCAGGACTGGGCGGAGCAGCAGGCGACGACCGGATCCATGTCCCACCGCGTCGGCTTCGCCTCCCTCTATCCCTCCGGGTGGTCGCGGGCGGCCGAGAACGTCGCGATGGGCTACCAGCCCGACTCCGTGGTGGACGCCTGGGCGGCGTCGACGGGGCACCGCGCCAACATCCTGTCGTCGAGCACGGACATCGGCATCGGTGCAGCACGGGACGCGCGAGGCCGGTGGTTCTACACGCAGAACTTCGGCCGGTACGCCGTTGCGCCGCCGACGGTGCCCGGCGCTGTTCACCGGATCGCCGGACCGGACCGCTACGCCGTCTCCGCGCGGACATCGGCCCGCACATTCGCTGCCGGTGTCCCGACGGTCTATGTGGCGTCCGGCGCGAACTTCCCGGATGCGCTGAGCGCCGCGGCCCTGGCGGGGGCCGCACGCGGCCCGCTCCTGCTCGTCTCGCCGACCTCCGTCCCCGCTGTCGTCCTGGCGGAGCTGCGTCGGCTGTCGCCCGCGCGGATCGTCGTCGCCGGCGGCCCGGCGTCGGTCAGCGATCCCGTGCTCGCCGCACTCCGCACCGTCGCTCCCCGTGTCGACCGCATGTCAGGAGCCGACCGGTACGAGGTGTCGCGCAATCTCGGTATCGACGCCTACGGGAGCTCGGGAGCGCCGACGGTGTTCCTGGCGACAGGATCCGGATTCGCCGACGCGCTGGCGGCCGGCCCGGCGGCGGCGTCGGTTCGAGCGCCCGTCCTGCTGGTTCGAGGTTCGGCCGATGTCGCCGATGCCGCCACTCTCGCCTTCCTGCGGAAGGTCGGGGCTCGCAGCATCGTCATCGTGGGCGGCCCCGCGACGGTGACGCAGGGAATCGAGTCGTCGCTGGCGTCCGCCGGGTACGCCGTGCAGCGCATCGGCGGTGCCGATCGTTTCGAGGTCGCTGCCGGCCTCGCGTCGCGCTACTTCCCCGATGCGAGTCGCGCGTACGTCGCGACCGGCCGGGGCTTCGCCGACGCCCTCTCGGGGGGTGCCGCGGCGGGCGCACTGGGGGCCCCGCTGCTGACATCGAACCAGGCGTGCCTCCCGGCATCCGTGCGCAGCGCGATCAGCGCGCGATCTCCGGCCGACATCGTGCTCCTCGGCGGCCATGCGACGCTCGCGCCGACGGTGGCCGGCTTCTACCGCTGCTGATCGCCCGGGCCGCGCCCCGCCCGCCGGTAGGATCGCAGGCGATGACTTCCCCCGCCTTCTCCACCGCCACGGGCAGCGATGTCCGCGTGCGCTTCTGCCCGTCGCCGACCGGCACGCCGCACGTCGGCCTCGTCCGCACGGCCCTGTTCAACTGGGCCTACGCGCGCCACACCGGCGGGACGATGATCTTCCGCATCGAGGACACCGACACCGCCCGCGACAGCGAGGAGAGCTACCACCAGCTGCTCGACGCCCTGCGCTGGCTCGGCATCGACTGGGACGAGGGCGTCGAGGTCGGCGGCCCGCAGGCCCCCTACCGGCAGTCGCAGCGCGGCGAGATCTACGCGCGCATCATCCAGAGGCTGACGGATGCCGGCCACCTCTACGAGTCGTACCTCACGCCGGAGGAGATCGAGGCCCGCAACATCGCCGCGGGCCGCGACCCGAAGATGGGCTACGACAACGCCGAGCGCGAGCTCACCGACGAGCAGCGCGCGGCCTACCGTGCGGAGGGCCGGCAGCCCGCGCTGCGTCTGCGGGTGCCCGACACGGCGCTGAGCTTCACCGACCTGGTGCGCGGCGAGATCACCTTCCCGCAGGGCAGCTTCGTCGACTTCGTCGTCGTGCGCCCGAACGGCGCCCCCCTCTACACGTTCGTGAACCCGGTGGACGACGCGCTCATGGGCGTCACGCACGTGCTCCGCGGGGAGGACCTGCTGTCGTCGACGCCGCGCCAGATCGCGCTGTACCACGCCCTCATCGACATCGGCGTGGCCGAGGCGATCCCGCAGTTCGGGCACCTGCCGTTCGTCATGGGGGAGGGCAACAGGAAGCTCAGCAAGCGCGATCCCGAGTCGAACCTCTTCCACCACCGCGATCGCGGGTTCATCCCCGAGGGCCTGCTCAACTACCTGTCGCTGCTGGGCTGGTCGCTCAGCCACGACCGCGACGTCTTCACCCTCGACGAGCTCGTCGCCGCCTTCGACGTGCGCGACGTCAACCCCAACCCCGCGCGGTTCGACCTGAAGAAGGCCGAGGCCATCAACGGCGACCACGTGCGGCGCCTGCCCCTCGACGAGTTCGTCGAGCGGAGCATCCCGTACTGCAGCGGCGCGGGCCTGTTCCACGACGTCCCCCGACCGTCGGAGCGCGCGCTGCTGACGAGGGCCGCGCCCCTCGTGCAGGAGCGCGTGGGTCTCCTCGGCGAGGTGCCTGGCATGGTCGGCTTCCTGTTCACGGCCGATGACGACCTCCAGATCGAGGCGGATGCTCGAGCCTCGCTCGGCGCCGACGCAGCCGCGGTGCTCGACGCCGGCATCGGCGCGCTCGAGTGGCTCGAGGAGTTCACGCCGGAGGGCATCGAGGCGGCCCTGCGCACCGCGCTCATCGAGGGGCTCGGCCTCAAGCCGCGGCTCGCGTTCGGCCCGCTGCGCGTCGCCGTCTCAGGCCGCCGCGTGAGCCCGCCGCTGTTCGAGTCGATGGAGCTCCTCGGCCGCGACTCCACCCTCGCTCGCCTGCGGGCCCTGCGCGCGAGCCTCTAGCCGCGCGCCCGCGCGCAGAACCGCGCCCGCCCGCGTCGACCAAATGAAGGGAGCGGGGGCGTCGGCGACGGCGTGTCGCGTGCGACACGCCGTGATGCGCGCGGGCGCTCCCTTCATTTGGTCAATGGGCTCGGCGGGGGAGGGCCGGTCGCGAGCGGAGTCGGCTAGCCCCCGGGGGTGCGAGGTGGCGCCGGCATGACCCGCACGTCGGCAACCCGCTGCGCGATCGCGATCTGCGCGGGGGGTCGCAGCAGCACCCAGGCGGCCGCCATGACGCCGGTCGAGAGGGCGAAGAGCCCGACGCCGAGCCAACTGCCGGCGTCGTCGATGCCCGCGTAGATGCCGTTGAGGTTCTCGCGCGCTCCGGTGAGCAGAACGAGCGCGACGTGCGCGACCGTGAACGCCAGGAAGTACCAGAGCACGACGCGGTGCGCCCGCCGCGCGGCGGAGTCGGAGAGCGGCCCGCGGGCGCGCATCCACCGCGTCGGCCACACGGGCGAGAGCCGCAGCCCGGTGAGGGTCGCGAGCGGCGCGGCGATCACGACGGTCGCCGCGTAGAACAGCTGCTGGAGGCTGTTGTAGCCGGCCCACGTGTCATGGGCGGGCCAGTCGAGCGCGAGGTACTGCACGGCGGAGGAGACCGCGTTCGGCACGACCGTGACGTCCGTCGGGATGAGCCTCTGCCAGTGCCCGCTCGCGACGAGCGCGACGACGTAGACGAGCCCCGTGATCACCCACAGGGTGTCGACGACGAGGTGCCACCAGGAGTGCAGGCCGAGCCGGCTCGGGCTCCTCGCCGCGAATGCGCCCGTCGTGCGTCGCGTCACGAACGCCGGCGGGCGCTTCCCGGCGCGCAGGTGCAGCCCCGAGCTGACGATGAAGAGCAGGAGGAAGGCGCTCAGCCAGTGCGTCCAGCGCAGCCAGGCCGGGAACCCCTCGGGGGTGCCGAGCGGCGGGTCGTACGCGCCGGGGTAGTCGTTGATGAAGGATGCGCCGGCCGGGCTGTCGAGGAACGCCCGCGCGGCGATCATGGCCGCAGCGAGCACCGCCAGCGCCGCGACCGCCGCGAGCACGACCGCACGGCGGCGGAGGGCGGTCGGGCGCGGCACGCCGTCCACCGTATCGCTCGCGAGCGCACCGTCGCTGGGGGCGCGGCGGCGGGCGCTCCGCCGGCCGCGGCTAAGGTGGTCCGGTGTCTGACTTCCCCTCGAAAGTGCCCGAGTGGGTGCGCTGGATCCCGGCCGTCCTCCTGAGCGCGATCATCATCGCGGTGGTGGCCTTCGCGGCCTCCCAGGGTCCGCGACTGGCCGCCGGTCCGGGGCCTGCGGAGACGAACGAGGTCGACGACCTCAACTTCTCGGTCTTCAGCGAGGAGGGGCTCGCCTTCATCGATGAGCAGCGCATCCCGCGCCTGGATCTCCGCGATCTCCCCGTCGAGACGGAGCCGCTCGGTCTTCCCGCGGATGGCGAGCTCGTGATCGGCCCGCACCCGCAGGACCTCGACTACCGGCTCGTGCTGCTCGCATCGGGTGGCGAGGGAGGCGCGCGGTTCACCACCGTCACGTTCACGATCACGACGAAGGATGGGGAGGTGCGCGAGCTGCGCGTCGCCCCGCCGCGGGAGGTCGCCGTCGGCACCTTCCGCGACGTCGAGGCCTTCGCGGTGGAGTCGGCCGAGCGCTTCGGATACCCGCCGATCGCCAGCGGCACGCTCCTCGACCTCGTGCTCGCGGCGCAGGAGAGCGGGGAGCCCGAGACCACGCGGACGGCATCGGGCGACCGCACCGGGCTGCCGACGCAGCTGGAGATCACGTGCACGGGCGATGCCTTCTGCCAGCCGATCTTCGTCATCGACGTCGGGTGAGGCCGCCGGGGGTCGCGCGGCGAGGGGCGCGCCCGGGCTCCGGTACGCGTTCGTGCCCGCCCGGCCGGTAGGGTAAACTCGCATCTCGGCCCGCCTAGCGGTGCCACGGAGTCACTGCAGGGCGCGAGCCCGCAGTACCCCGGTGGGGTATGGTGTAATTGGCAACACGGCTGATTCTGGTTCAGTTGTTCTTGGTTCGAGTCCAGGTACCCCAGCGTTCCGAAACCCCCGGTGCTCCCGGGGGTTTCGTCGTCTGCGCAGGGCGCCGCCCCGCGTACGCTCGACGCATGCGCCTCGGAGTCATCGACGTCGGCTCGAACACCGTCCACCTGCTCGTCGTCGATGCGCATCCCGGCGCAAGCCCCGTGCCCTACCGCTCCGAGCGCTCGACGCTCCGTCTCATGCGCTTCCTCGATGAGGACGGCGCGATCGTCGAGGAGGGGCAGCACCTCCTCATCGACGCGATCGGCAGCGCCGCGGCCACGGTCGCGGAGATCGGCGTCGACGACGTCATCTCGACGGCGACCTCCGCCATCCGCGAAGCGGCCAACGGCGAGGAGGTCCTCGCCCGGATCGCGCGCGAGACGGGCGTCGAGCTCCAGGTGCTCTCGGGCGACGACGAGGCGCGCATCACGATGCTCGCCGTGCGGCGCTGGTTCGGCTGGTCGGCGGGCGAGATCCTGCTGTTCGACATCGGCGGAGGCTCGTTCGAGATCGCGCAGGGCGCCGACGAGTACCCGGATGCGCAGGTCTCCCTGCCGCTCGGCGCCGCGAGGGCGACCGCGCGCTTCCTGCGGGGCGACCCCCCGACGCGGGACGCGGTGTCGGCGCTCCGCGCCCACGCCCGCGCCGCGTTCACGGAGGCGCGCGACGCGCTCTTCGCCGAGCGGCCGAAGCCCACGCGGGTCGTCGGGACCTCCAAGACCATCCGCTCGCTCGGCCGCCTCGTCGGCGGCCCCGCCGATCCGATCACGGGCGCCCCGGCGCCGATCTACTACACGGGCCTGCGCGAGTGGGAGCCGACGTTGCGCGAGATGCCCTCCGACGTCCGGCAGTACCTCCCCGGCATCACGCCCGAGCGCGGCCCGCAGATCCTCGCCGGCGCGATCCTGCTGCGCACGGCCATGAAGGTGTTCGACGTGCCGACGCTGATCGTCTCGCCGTGGGCGCTGCGCGAGGGCATCGTGCTGCGCTACATCGACGCGCTCGACGCCCCCGGCCGGTCGGGCTCCCCGGGCGCATCGGGCGCCCCTGCCGGCTAGATCTCGAGCGTCTCGCCCGCGACGAGCGGGAAGAACGCGCCGCCGTGCGACTCGACCACGTGAGCGATGCGGCCGTTCGCCATCGCGTTGCCCGCGTCGGAGTTCACGCGCTCGTGCGTCGGGAGCGCCCTCCGCGGCCGCACCGCGTCGAGGTAGTCCATGACCTCGCCGATCTTCAGCCACGGCGCGCTCGCGGGCACGGCGAGCACGTCGACGGCGACCCCGGGGTCGGTGAACGAGTCGCCCGGGTAGTAGAGAGCGTCGTTGACCATCACCCCGAGGTTGTCCACCACCGGGATGCTCGCGTGGATGACCGCGTGGCGGCCCCCGGAGAAGGCGAGCGAGAAGGGGCCGGCGCTGCGGGCATCCCCCGCGGTCACGATCTGCCACGCGTAGCCCGGCAGCGCTGCCGCGACCCCGGCGGGAGCGAACAGCTCCACCCCCTCGGCGGAGGCCAGGAGGCGGTCGAGGTGCTCGGCCGTCACGTGATCGGCGTGCTCGTGCGTCACCACGATGCCCGCGAGCCCGGGGGCGTCGAAGGGGGCGGTGAAGACTCCGGGGTCGATGACGAGGGTCGCCCCCTCGTGCTCGAGGACCAGGCAGGCGTGCTCGCGCTTCGTCAGGATCATGGCGACACTGTAGTCACCGCCCCTGGACGGCGCGTCACGGGCGCGGTGATTGCCCGCGCGTACCCCCGGGGGGTACCATGGCCGAATGATCGACGACATCAAGAAGCGCTCCCTCCACCGCGCGCGCATCCTCCAGGGCCAGATGCGCGGCATCGAGCGCATGATCGAGGCCGACGAGTACTGCGTCGACATCATCACCCAGTCGCTCGCGATCCAGAAGAGCCTCCGCAGCCTCAACAAGCTGCTCGTCGAGAACCACCTCCGCACGCACGTGACCGACATGTTCGACGCCGGCGGCGACGAGCGCGAGAAGGCCGTCGCCGAGCTGCTCGCGGTGTTCGAGCTGCAGAACAACCGCGGCAGCTGAGCCGAACTGAGCGGCGCGCCGCGCCCGACCGCCCGCCGCGCGCGGGCGGTCCGCCCCCATAATCGGCAAGTGTGACGACGATGCGCACGCTCGCGGTGGCGATCAACCCGACCGCGTCCTTCGGCCGGGGGCGCGAGGTCGGTCCGCTCGCCGTCGCCCTCCTGCGCGAGCGCGGCCACGTCGTCCACGAGCTCGTCGCCTCGAGCCTCGATGCTCTGCGAGCGGATGCGGTCGCGCGGCTCGCCTCGGCCGTCGACGCCCTCGTCGTGGTCGGCGGCGACGGCATGGTCAACCTCGGCGTGGAGCTCACGGCGGGCACGGGCATCCCGCTCGGGATCATCCCCAGCGGCACCGGCAACGACATGGCGCGCGGCCTCGGCATCGCCCTCGACGACCCCGAGGCGGCGGTGATCGGGATGCTCGCGGCCCTCGATCGCGGCCCGCGGCTCATCGATGCGGCCCGCATCGAGTTCGCCACGACGTCGACCGGGAGTGCGAGCGCGCGCGGCGGCTCCCGCCGCTTCGCCTGCGTGCTCTCCGCCGGGTTCGACGCGATCGTCAACGAGCGGGCCAACCGCATGCGCCGGCCGCGCGGGCGCAGCCGGTACACGATCGCCCTGCTCGTCGAGCTCGCGCGACTGCGACCGATCGACTACCGGCTCGTGGTCGACGGCGTCGAACTCCGCGAGCGCGCGCTTCTGGTGTCGGTGGGCAACAACACCTCGCTCGGCGGCGGCATGACGGTGACGCCGGCGGCGCTGCTCGACGACGGGCTGCTCGACGTCATGCTCGTGCGGCCGCTCTCGCGTCTCGCGTTCCTCCGCATCTTCCCGCGCGTGTTCGCGGGCACGCATGTGACCGACCCGCGCGTGGTCACGATGCGCGCGCGCCGCATCCGCATCGAGGCGGAGGGCATCGTCGCCTACGCCGACGGCGAGCGGATCGCCCCTCTGCCGATCGATGTGGAGGTCGAGCCGGGAGCTCTGCGCGTGCTCGCCTGATGCCTCTCGAAAGCCCGCCCTCGCGCGGATCGGAGGCGGTCGTCGCCGGTTTGGATTCAGCCTCGGACGTATGCCATACTCGTCCAGTCGCAAACGGCCCCATCGTATAGCGGCCTAGTACGCCGCCCTCTCACGGCGGTAACGCGGGTTCGAATCCCGCTGGGGTCACCACCCACGAAACCCCCGGTCATGCCGGGGGTTTCGTCGTCCCCGGGGGTCCGCGCGGCAGACGTGGAGGCGGCCGACGGTAGACTCGCCGGAGCGAAGGGGAGTATCCCGATTCGCCTGTTCCGTCATCACGGGCTCCGTCGTCGAGGCCCCGGGCAGGCGCCGCGATCCGCGGGGGAGAGACCTTCGGCCCTCAGCGCACCCCCGAATCGCACCCCCGAACGGAAGGTCCCCGTGGACTACGTCATCCCCGCCTGGTTCGAGATCGGATCGTTCGTCGTCCTGACGATCATCCTGGTCGCCGATCTCCTGCTCGTCGTCCGGCGCCCGCACGTGCCGAGCCCCAAGGAGTCGGGATTGTGGGTGGCGTTCTACGTCACGCTCGCGCTCATCTTCGCGGGGCTCATGTTCGCGTTCGTCGGGCCCGACGCGGGCGGCGAGTTCGTGGCGGGCTGGCTGACGGAGTACAGCCTCTCGATCGACAACCTCTTCGTCTTCGTCATCATCATGGCCCAGTTCTCGGTGCCCAAGAAGATGCAGCAGGAGGTGCTCATGGTGGGCATCATCCTCGCGCTGCTGTTCCGCGGCGTGTTCATCCTGCTCGGCGCGACGCTCATCGAGGCCTACAGCTGGGTGTTCTACATCTTCGGCGCCTTCCTCCTCATCACCGCGGCGCAGCAGGCGTTCTCGGGCCGCGATGACGACGAGGAGCGCGAGTCCAAGCTCATCGGATTCCTCCGCAAGCGCATCGCGATCACCGACGAGTTCGACGGCATGAAGATCCGCACCCGCATCGACGGCAGGACCTTCTTCACGCCGCTGCTCATCGTCTTCATCGCGATCGGCACGACCGACCTGATCTTCGCGCTCGACTCGATCCCGGCGATCTTCGGCATCACGCAGAGCCCGTTCATCGTCTTCACGGCGAACGTCTTCGCCCTCATGGGCCTGCGCCAGCTCTACTTCCTCCTCGGCCACCTCGTCGACAAGCTCGAGTACCTCAAGTACGGCATCGCCTTCATCCTCGCCTTCATCGGCGTCAAGCTCGTGCTGCACGCCCTCCACGAGAACGAGGTTCCGTTCATCAACGGCGGGGAGCCGCTCCCCGTGCCCGAGATCGACACCTGGACGTCGCTCATCGTCATCATCCTGGCGATGGCGGTCTCGGTCGCCGCGAGCCTGCTGAAGCTGCGTCGTGAGCAGCGGCACATCCCGAGCCTCACGGGTCCCGACGACGACGAGGCGCCGGCCGGGGTCGAGACGGCCGCCGAGGGCGAGGCGTCGGTGCGCGGCGCGAGCGAGTCCCGCGAGCGCTGATCGGGGCGCCCGCGCACGCGAGCTCCTCCGAATGAGAGGTCGGATGCTCGAGCGCCGTGAATGCGGCACTGAGTGCTCCTCAATCAGTCGCTAGGGTTGTCCACCGACAGGTCGGTGATCGAAGGGGCGTTGTTCGTGCGCGATGAGACGGTGGTTCCCGTCGGCTCCGGGCGAACCCGCATCGCGGTCTCCGCGCAGACCTCCGCGGGCGCCGTCCGGCCGCTCAACGAGGACAGCTTCCGCGCCGCCGCCCCGCTCTTCGTCGTCGCCGACGGGATGGGCGGGCACGAGCGCGGCGATGTGGCCAGTCGCACCGCGATCGCCGCTCTCGCCGAGCGCGTGCCCGCCGAGGCGGTGCCCACGGTCGACGAGCTCATCGACGCGATCGCCGCCGCCAATGACGCCGTGCGCGCGCAGTCGCAGCGCGACGGCGTGGAGGGCGTCTCCGGGACGACCCTGGTCGTTCTCGCGCTCGTGCGAGGCGGAGGCGACTCCGCCTACTGGATGGCGGCGAACGTCGGCGACTCCCGCCTCTACGAGTGGACCGGCCGCGAGCTCACCCAGCTCACCGTCGACCACTCGTACGTGCAGGAGCTCGTCGACACGGGCCATCTGACCGCCGCCGAGGCGCTCGTGCATCCCGACCGCAACGTCATCACGCGCGCCGTCGGGGTGCGCCCCGACGTCGTCGCCGACGTGTGGCTGCTGCCGGTCTCGGGCGAGCAGGTCTTCCTGCTGTGCTCCGACGGCCTCACGCGTGAACTGAGCGACGACGCGATCGCCGAGCTCCTCATGCGCCACGGCGCCGCGGGCGAGGAGGGCTCTGTCGCCGACGCCCTCGTCGAGGCGGCGGTCGCGGCGGGCGGCTCCGACAACGTGACGGCGATCGTCGTGGAGTCCTCCAGCGCGACCGCGCTCGTCGGCGCGGGCGCGCGCGAGAGCATCGCATCCACGCGCGAGCGGCCCGGCGCCGAGCTGGAGGACACCCTTCCCCGAGCCGGCGGGGGCGCCGCATGACCGCGCACTACACGCCGGGCGACGGCGCGCTCCTCGCCGTCCGCGGCGGCGTGGCCGTCCTCGTTCCCGACGCGTCCGCGCCGAGCGCGCTGACGCCGTCGTCGCTGTGGGATGCGCTCGGTCTCGACGACCCCGTCACGCACGTCCTCGAGGTGCTCTCGAGCGCGGGCCTCGCTGCGATGCCCCCCTTCGCGATCGTCGATGCGCGCGCCGCCGCCGCCCGCGCGTTCGTGCGCGGAGCGCTCGCGATCGCCGTCGAGTCGGCGGGAGCCCGCGACGCGCTCGATGGCGCCGAGGTCTCCACGTGGCGCGAGTCGGTCGTCCCGTCCTTCGACGTGATCCGCATCGCGCCGTCGGCGAGCGGCTCCCAGGCGGGCGCGCCGGGGCTCGAGGCGGGCGCGCTTCCGCTCGAGGCGGGCGTCGTCCGGGCTGCGGCGGTCGAGCTGCGGGCCGGCGCCGCACCGCGCGCCTCTCGCTCGCCGCTGGCGGAGACGCCCGAGCCCGCCCCGACCTCGGTCGCGGTGCCCGATCCCGTGGCGGCGCCCGCTCCCGAGGCGGCATCCCCCGTCGAGAGCGCACCCGTCGCGGAGCAGACGCTCACCGAGCCGTTCGAGACCGACGAAGGCCTCTTCGAGGAGACCGTCGTGCGCACGCCCGCCGAGGCGGCGCTCGTCGGCGACCACGACGGGCTCACGGTCGTCGGTCGCGAGATCCCCGGCTTCGCCGAGCGCGAGCGGGTCATCCCGCCCCCCGCGGCAGCGGCGGCCGCCGCCCCGCGATACGTGGTCGAGGTCGACTCCGGCCAGATCGAGCCGCTTACCGGCCCCGTCGTCGTCGGCCGAGCGCCGATCGCGGCGAAGGTCTCCAGCGGCGCCGTGCCCCGACTGGTCGTCATCCCCGACAACCCCGACATCTCGCGCACCCACGTGCGCATCGCGCTCGAGGGCGACACGGTCGTCGTGACCGACCTGCACTCGCGCAACGGCACGACCCTCCGCATGCCCGGCAAGCCCCCGCAGCTGCTGCGGGCGGGGGAGGCCACGCCCGTCCTGGAGGGAACGGTCATCGACCTCGGCGGCACCACGCTCGCCGTGCGGAGCCGGTGATGCGCCGCGCGCCCAGCACGCCGCCCGAGCTCCCGGGCTACGAGTTCGTCCGGCTCCTCGGAGCCGGAGGGTTCAGCGACGTCTTCCTGTACCAGCAGCTGCTGCCGCGCCGGCAGGTGGCCGTGAAGGTGCTCATCGCGGACGGACTGGATTCGGGAGCGCGGGCCGCGTTCGTCGACGAGGCGAACCTGATGGCGCGCCTGAGCGCGCATCCCTCGATCGTCACGATCTTCCACGCCGACATCGCCCCCGACGACCGGCCCTACTTCGTCATGGAGTACTGCTCGGGCCCCAGCCTCAGCGAGCAGGCCAAGCGCGCCCCGTTCACCGTCGTCGACGCCCTGCGCACGGGCGTGCGGCTCGTCGGCGCCGTCGCGACCGCGCACGCCGCGGGCATCCTGCACCGCGACATCAAGCCCGCCAACGTGCTCACGAACGACTACGGCTGGCCGGCGCTGACCGACTTCGGCATCTCCTCCCGCGTCATCGACGAGGCCGTCGTTCACACCACGACCCTCTCGGAGCTGCGGGGCGGCTCGAGCACCGAGAGCCAGTCGGTCGGCATGAGCGTGCCGTGGTCGCCTCCCGAGATGTTCGCCGATCGCCCGCAGCCGGATGTCCGATCCGACGTCTTCTCCCTCGCCGCGACCCTGCACACGCTGCTCGCGGGGCGCACGCCCTTCGAGATCCCGGGGCGTCCCAACGGCGCCCTCGACCTCATCGGCCGCATCGAGCGCGGTGCGATCACGCCGCTGCCGCGCGACGACGTGCCCCCCTCGCTGCAGGCGGTGCTGCGGAAGGGCATGGCGACCAGCCCGGCCGACCGCTACGCCACGGCGATCGAGTTCGGCCGAGCGCTGCAGCGGGTCGAGCTCGAGCTCGGCTACGCGTCGACGCCGCTCGACGTGCCCGCCGTGGTGCAGGACCCGGTCGAGCGCGAGGAGCCGGTGCCCGGCGACGAGACGCGCGTGCGCGGGGTCACGGTCATCGCGCCCGGGGCGCCCGCTGCGCCGACGGCCCCGGCGGCGCCTCCGGCCGCGTCCAGCGCTCTGGACGACCCGACCGTCATGCGCGCCGAGGATGCGACCGTGCTGCGCGCCGAGGACGCCACCGTCGTGCGCGCGAGCGACGCGACCGCGGTGCGGCGGGCGGGCGCCTCCGGCGCCGGCGCGGTGGGCGCGGACGGGTCCGCCGCGGCCCCGCGCGTCGAGGACACCGTCGTGCGCTCGCCCGACCCGAGGCGTCCCGCGGGCGGCGGGCTCGGGGCGGCAGCGGGTGCTCGGGCGGCGACCTCCGGAACGGGCATCCCCCTCGATGCGGACCTCGCCGACGGCCCTGCGCATGCCGCGTCGGAGAGCCCATCGCCGGCCCCCGCCGACGGCGTCCCGGTGCGCCGTCGCCGCGTCATCGGCGCTCTCGCGGCGGTCGGCGGCCTGCTCCTGGCGGCCGCGATCGCGATCGCGGTCGTCGTCGGGGGCGGCGACGTCAGAGAGCGGCCCGAGGCGGGATCGAACGATCCGACGTCGGAGCCCGGCATCGCGATCCCCGTCGTGACCGTCCCCTCGCCCGTGCTGGTCACCGCCCAGCCGAGCGCCGACGGGAGCGCCGTCGTCTTCACGATCGCCAACCCCGAGCCGGAGGACGGCGATCAGCTGCGCTGGGCCCGTGCCGAGCAGCCGGGCGAGCGCCGGCCCGTCGAGGGCGACGCGATCGTCGTGCCCCTCTCCGCCCCCGGTGCGCGCGTCTGCATCGAGGCCGAGATCATCCGCGCCGGCCGCGCATCCGCGGCCCCTCTCGAGAGCTGCTACCCCGAATGAGCGACGTGACCGCATCCCTCCCGATCCCCGCGGCCGACGCCCGCGCGCCCCGCATCGAGTTCTGCGGGGAGTGGACCGACGTCGACCCCGCCGAGGGCCTCGGCATCGGCCGCGAGTCCGATCTGACGATCGACGACAATCCCTTCCTGCACCGCACCTTCCTGCGCGTGCACGCCGAGCACGGGCTGTGGTGGCTCTCGAACGTGGGAGGCGTGCTCTCCGCGACGGTCTCGGACGGCTCGGGCGCGGTGCAGGCCTGGCTCGGCCCGGGCGCCCGGCTGCCCATCGTCTTCCCCGCCCTGCACGTGATGTTCAGCGCCGGCTCCACCACCTACGACTTCACCGTGCACACCGAGCAGGACTACTTCGATACCGTGCCGACGCTCGACTCCGAGCCCGGCTCGACGACGCGGATGCCCGTGAGCCTCACCTCCTCGCAGCGCCTGCTGATCGTCGCCCTCGCCGAGGACGTCCTGCGCCAGAGCGTGCCGGGCCGAGGAGCGATCCCGAGCTCGGCCGACGCGGCCGCCCGCCTCGGATGGCCGCTGACGACCTTCAACCGCAAGCTCGACAACGTGTGCGACAAGCTCGACCGCATCGGCGTGCAGGGGCTGCGCGGTGGCCCGGGCAAGCTCGCGACGCAGCGCCGCGCCCGCCTCGTGGAGTACGCCGTCGTGACCCGGCTCGTGAGCATGGACGATCTGGCCCTGCTCGACCAGCAGGGGTAGGACTCCCCATCGCAGGTGATTAATCCGCGTGTTACGGTGACGGCTGGTTTCGGGGTACGACGACGCATGGGGATGACCGGGTGACGCTGCTGAGCGCGGTGACGCGATCTCGACGCACCATCGCATCCTCCCTCGCGGTCGCGATCCTCGCGGGCGTGCCCGTCGGCATCGCCGTCGCCTACGAGGGCTTCCCTGTCTCCGAGGTCGATCTCGACTCGCGCGACGTGTGGGTCACCAACGGCGAGGACTCGCTCGCCGGGCGCCTGAACCGGCAGATCGACGAGCTGACCGCGGGCGTCCAGACCGCGGGCACCGACATCGACGTGCTGCAGGATGCCCGCACCGTGCTCCTCCACGACCGCCAGGCCGGCACGCTCGAGCGGATCGAGCAGGCGCGCTCCACGCTCGTCGAGCGGACCGAGCTGCCGGCGGGCGCCGCGCTGTCGCTCGGGAAGCAGACACTCGCGGTGCTCGACCCGGCGACCGGTGCGCTGTGGGTCGTCGACGTCGCCGACGAGCTGAGCTTCGACCCCGCGGCGCGCGAGCCCGACCTCGAGCTCGGCGAGGACGCCCGCGCCGTCGTGGGCCGCGACGGGGTCGTCCACGCCACCTCGCCCGAGCAGGGCCTGATCTACCGCATCGACGGCCCCGGCTTCGCCCCCGTCGAGTCGACGCTCGACATGCCCCGCGAGCACGAGCTCACCGTCGTCGGATCCATCCCCGTCCTCCTCGACGAGGCCGCCGACGTCGTCGTCACGGGGGAGGGCCGGCGGATCGAGCTCGATCACGACGCCCTGCGCCTGCAGCAGCCGAGCGACGCCCGCGACGAGGTCGTCATCGCCACGGGCGGAGGCGTCATCCGGGTGCCGCTGGGCGGAGGCGAGGTGGAGGTCATCGACGCGACCTCGGCCGTCGCCCGCGCGCCCGAGCAGGTCGCCGCCCCCGTGCAGCTCGAGGGGTGCATCCACGCCGCGTTCCCCGAGGGGCGCACCTACCTCTACGCCTGCGACGATGCGGAGCCGGCGACTTTCGAGATCGAGCAGCCGACGAGCGGCGCGCGCCTGGAGTTCCGGGTCAACCGGTCCGTCATCGCCCTCAACAACCTGCTCAACGGCAACACCTGGGTGCTCGAGAGCTCGCTGCGCCTGGTCGACAACTGGGACGAGATCACGCCGCCGCAGCTGGAGGAGAGCGAGGAGGGCGACGAGGAGTCCTCCGAGGAGTCGTTCGAGGACACGCTCGCCGAGCGCACCGAGCAGAACCGCCCGCCGATCGCGCGCCCGGACGAGTACGGGGTGCGCGCAGGCAGGACGACCATCCTCCCGGTGCTCGACAACGACACCGACCCCGACGGCGACGTGCTCGTGATCACCAACCTCAGCCCGCTGCCCGAGACGATCGGGCGCATCGACCTCATCGACGGGGGCCGGGCGCTGCAGTTCACGCCGGGCGCCGCGGCCGCGGGCGGCGCGAGCTTCCGGTACACGGTGAGCGACGGCCGGCAGGGAGGCGTCGCCGAGTCGACCGTCTCGCTCGCCTTCACCGGCCCCGACTCCAACGGGGCGCCCGAGCAGCTGCGATCGAGCCGCACCGCCGTCGAGGCGGGCCAGTCGATCACGTACAACGTTCTGCCGAACTTCCGCGACCCCGACGGCGACGAGATCTTCCTCGACAGCGCGGCCGCGACGACCTCGGACGAGCTGAGCTTCACGCCCGACGGCTTCGTGACCTTCCGGCACCGCTCGGGCGAGCTCGGGGCGAAGACCGTGTCCTTCGTGGTCTCCGACGGCCGGTCGAGCGCGAGCGGCGAGCTCGAGATCGAAGTCGTCGCCGCCGGCAGCCTCACCCCCGTCGGAACCCCGGACTTCGCCGAGGTGATCGTCGGCGACACCGTCGTCATCGAGCCGCTGCTCAACGACGTCTCGCCGTCCGGGGCCGCCCTCCGGCTGCTCTCGATCGACGAGGTGCCCGAGTCGGTGACCGCCGAGCTCAACCCGGAGTCGGGGCGGATCTCGGTGACGCCCACCGAGCCTGGCGCGGTGTACCTGAAGTACGGGCTGGGAGCGGAGGCCGCCACGAGCGTCGGCCTCATCCGCATCGAAGCGCGCCCCCGCCCCGAGGAGCCGCTCGCGCCCATCGCCGTGAAGGACGTCGCGTACCTCCGCGCGGGCGAGCCGACGTCGGTGCGCGTCCTCGCGAACGACGTCTCACCCACGGGTTCGGTCCTCGCCGTGCAGTCCGTCTCGACGGAATCGACCGCGGACGGGGTGTCGGTCGAGCTGCTGAACAACACGATCATCCGCATCACCGCCTCGGCCGCTCTCACCGAGCAGACGCAGGTGAGCTACACGATCTCCGACGGGGCGGCGACGGCCGTCGCCGGCGTCACGATCGTCCCCGTCCCACCGATCGTCAATCGTCAGCCCCCGCTCGCGGTCGACGATCGCCGCACCGTCCGCGTCGGCGACTTCACGAGCGTCGCCGTCCTCGACAACGATGTGCATCCCGACCGGGCGCGGATCGTTCTCGATCCCGAGCTCGCCGACACCGAGGGAGCGGGGGAGGGGCTCGCGTTCACGCAGGGCGACGTGCTCCGCTTCCAGGCGCCCGACGCGCCGGGCGAGTACTCGGTGGTGTACCGGATCTCCGACCAGTACGGCGAGTCGGCGACCGCCACGGCCACCTTCGTCGTGACGCCGCGCGACGTCGACGCCAACGAGCCGCCCGTCGTGCCGCAGCAGACCGCCCGCACCTTCGCCGGGTCCTCCGTGCGCATCGATGTGCCGCTCGACGACATCGACCCCGACGGCGACTCGGTCGTGCTCGCGGGTCTGGCCGCCCCCCCGGGCCTCGGCGCGATCGTCGACAGCGGGCCGACCTGGTTCGTCTACGAGGCCTACGCGAACTCCCGCGGCACCGACCGCTTCTCCTACGAGGTGGAGGATGCGCTCGGCGAGCGAGCGGTCGGCGAGATCGTCGTCGGCGTCGTCCCGCGGCCGGACGTGCAGGCGCAGCCGACGGCCGTGGACGACCGCATCCAGGTGCGACCGGGCCGCACCGCATCGGTCGAGGTGCTCGCGAACGACTCCGACCCGAACGGCTACCCGCTGCGGGTCGCGCGCGAGCTTCTCGAGGTCGACGACGGGATCGAGGCCGAGGTCGACGGCTCCAAGGTCATCGTCACCGCTCCGGAGACCGAGGGCGGCTACGCGCTGCGCTACGAGATGACCAACGGCAACGGCGGGGTCGACAGCGCGTTCGTGCAGGTCGAGGTCACCTCCTCCGCCGAGATCGCATTCCCCACCGCCGGCGACTACTACGTGCTCGACAGCGAGCTGTCGGGCACCGACCCGATCGTCGTCGACGTCCGCGAGCTCATCGGGAACCCGAACGGGCGCGACAGCGACCTGCTCATCTCGACCGAGGGCCCGAACGCCGAGCGCGCGGGCGTCGATCAGAGCGCGGGCACCGTGACGGTGACGCCCGGTGACGAGCGGCACGCCGTCGCGTACCGCGTGACCGATCCGGAGGACCCGGAGCTCACGGCGACGGCCTTCATCGTCGTGCCGCCGTCGGTCACGGAGGAGCGCGAGTCGCCGCCGTACCTGCGCCCCGATCTCGAGCAGCAGCTCGTCGAGATGGACGGCGAGATCCAGTGGGATCTCGCGGACATCGTCGTCGTCCCCACGGGCCGCCCCGCCATCCTGACCGGCGCCGAGAGCGTGCGCGCGAGCGATGCCGACGGCTCGAGCCTCGTCGTCGACGGCGACACCATCCGCTACGCGCCCGCGGAGGGGTTCCGCGGTCAGGCCTCGATCGTCTTCGAGGTCACCGACGGCGCCTCCGGTGACGACCCGAACGGCAACACCGCCCTCCTGACACTGCCCATCACGGTCGGCGATCCCGACTTCCGCGACGCGCCGCCGGAGTTCACGGCGCTGTCGCTCGAGATCGAAGCGGGGGAGGCGGCTCAGACGGTCGATCTGCGCAGCTCGACCGCGCATCCCAACCGCGCCGTCATCGCCGATGTCGCCTACGGTGCGCTCTCGGTGCCGACGAGCGGAATCGAGGCATCGCTCGGCGGCTCGCAGCTCACGGTGTCCGCGCCGTTCGGGGTGCAGCCCGGCGCCTCGACCACGCTGTCGGTCGAGCTGCGGTACCGCGACTTCGTCGTCCCCGGCCAGATCACCGTCACGGTCGTCGCCTCGCAGCGACCGCTCGTGCAGGCGGTCACGGACGAGAGCAAGGGCCAGCGCAGCGTCACGACCTCCGTCGACGTGCTCGCCAACGACTTCAACCCCTTCGCCGGCCAGTCCCTCGAGCTCATCGGCGCCGAGGTCGAGAACGCCGCCGAGACCTCCGCCGGCGTGCGCTTCACCCCCGACGGCACCGTCACGGTCGACCCCGACTCCTCGTTCATCGGCGTCGTGAGCGTCGTGTACACCGTCCAGGACGCGACGCAGGACCCGAGCAGGCACGTGCAGGGGCGCCTGCTGCTGACCGTGCGCGACGTGCCGGGTCAGCCCGCGCCCCCGTCGATCGTGAGCGAGCAGGATCAGGCCGTCGTGATCGGCTGGCAGGCGCCCGCGACCAACGGCGAGCCGATCCTCGACTACACGATCACCTGGTCGGGAGGGTCGACCACGGTCGGCGCGGACGTCGCGCAGACGACCATCGGCGGCCTCGCGAACGGCACCGCGTACACCTTCCGGATCAGCGCCAGGAACGTCCTCGGCTCGAGCACCGTCTCGCAGGAGAGCGCCACCGCGCGACCGTTCGGCACGCCGAGCGCCCCCGGGTCGGTGTCGATCTCGGCGACCAGCAACGGGTCGGGCCGCGTGAACTTCAGCTGGAGCGCCGCGAGCGGCAACGGCCGCGACGTCGCCGAGTACGAGTGGCGGCTGAGCGACGGCCAGACCGGCCGAGTCGGCGGCACCACCCTCTCGGCGACCGCGATCGGGGTCGTCGGCAACGGCTACACCGTCGACGTCGTCGCGATCGGCCCGTCGGGGCTCCAGAGCCCGCCGCAGCGGAGCGCGAACGCCGCGACCCCGGAGCCGGGAGCACCCAACTGGGCGGAGGCCGCCGTCGGCGCCCGCGGCGATCGCACCGTGACCCTGACCTGGGGCAACGCTCCGAGCACGAGCCCGATCGACCGCTGGGAGATCAACATCTCCGAGGACGGCCGCAACTGGGGCTGGCAGCGGGTGGGCAGCGACCGGCAGCACACCTTCCAGGGCGCGTTCGGCTCGAATTACCGCTTCCAGGTGCGCGCCGTCGACAACGGGGCCACGGGCGCGTCCACGACCTCGAACACGGTCACGCCGCGCGACGTCCTCCCTCCCCCCGCGCCGAGCGCGACGATCTTCAAGGGCGGCCCCTCTCCCTACGCATCCTGCTGCAACTCGGTCGGCATCGACTACAGCGACTTCACGCCGGGCAACTACCGCATCACGACCTTCCTCGACGGCAGCAACGCGGGCCTGACCGACAACGTCTACTCGCTCAACGCCAACGGCTCGCGCGTCATCGACAACGCGCTCGGCACGCGCCGTGACAGCGCGATCCGCGTGCGCATCGTGTCGGTCGCGACGGGCCAGGTCTACTGGTCGAACACCATCACCGGCGAGCAGTGGAACAATCTGCGCGCGCGATGACCCGGCATCAGCATCCCTTCATGAATCGAGAGGCGAGTACCGCATGACCGTCACCACCGAGCAGGCCGCCTGGTTCGCCGACGCCTTCGACCGGCTGATCGGGAACATCGATCAGGCGATCCTGGGCAAGAGCCACGTGATCCGACTCATCGTCGCGGCGATGCTGTCCGACGGCCACGTGCTCCTCGAGGACTACCCGGGCACCGGCAAGACCGTGCTCGCCAAGGCGCTCGCGAACACGCTCGACGGCACGCACTCGCGCATCCAGTTCACGCCCGACCTGCTGCCCTCCGACGTCACGGGCGTCACGATCTACGACCAGGGAAAGGGCGTCTTCGAGTTCCACAAGGGGCCGATCTTCGCCTCCATCGTGCTCGCCGACGAGATCAACCGCGCGAGCCCGAAGACGCAGTCGGCGCTCCTGGAGGTCATGGAGGAGGGCGTCGTCACGGTCGACGGCGTCGGCTACTCGGTCGGCACGCCCTTCATGGTGATCGCGACGCAGAACCCCGTCGAGCAGGCGGGAACCTACTCGCTGCCGGAGGCGCAGCTCGACCGGTTCCTCATCAAGACCTCGCTCGGCTACCCCGACCGGCAGACGAGCGTGACACTGCTCATGGACGCCTCCAACCGCGCGCGCGCGACCGCCGTGCAGCCGCTCATCGCGAGCGACGCCGTCACGACCATGACGCGCCTGGCCGCGGAGGTCTTCGTCGACCCCGCCGTCATGGAGTACGTCAGCGACGTCGTCGCGGCCACGCGCGAGCACAAGGACGTCGTGCTCGGCGTGAGCATGCGCGGGGCCATGGCCCTCGCCCGTGCGATCAAGACGTGGGCGATCGCGTCGGGCCGCACCTACGCGACCCCCGACGACGTGCGCGCCCTCGCCGTGCCCGTCCTCGCCCACCGCCTCATCGTCGACCCCGAGAGCGACTTCGCCGGCGTGACCGCCGAGCAGATCGTGGAGGGGATCCTCGCCGACATCGAGCCCCCGGTCTACCGCGCCGCATGACCTCGGTCATCCAGCCCGAATCGCGACGGGCGCGGCGATCGCGCGTCCCGCGCGCGGTGCGCGTGCGGATGCCCGGCCTTCGCCGCCCGCGCCCGAGCACGCGCCGCCGGGGCCGCGCCCCCGGCCCGGTCGCCGCTTCGCTCCTGCTCGCCGCGCGCGCGGTGCGGGGAGCCGTCGCACCAGTCGTCGGGGTGATCTCGCCACTGGGCTGGATCGTGCTCATCGCCGGCGTCGCCGCACTCCTCGCGGGGGCGGCGCTCGGCTGGCTGGAGTTCGTCGCGCTCGGCGCGGTGCTGCTCGCGGCGCCGATCGTCTCGATCGCGTTCCTCCTGGGCCGCGCCGCCTACCGCATCGTCATCGAGCTCGAGCCGCGCCGAGTGGTCGCCGGTGATCGCGCGCTCGGCCGCCTCGTGATCGCGAACACCCGCCCGCGGCGCTCATCGCCCTCGAGGCTCGAGCTGCCCGTCGGCGCCGGGTCGGCCGAGTTCGTCGTCCCGGCGCTGTCGCCGGGGGAGGAGCACGACGAGCTGTTCGCCGTCCCGACCGAGCGCCGCGCGGTGATCGTCGCCGGGCCCGCCGTCTCCGTCCGCGGCGACCAGCTGGGCATTCTGCGTCGAGCGGTCGCCTGGGGCGAGCCGGTCGAGCTCTTCGTCCATCCGCGCACCGCGCGGCTCGCCCCGAGCGCGGCCGGCCTCGTGCGCGACCTCGAGGGCGAGGTCACCAAGACGATCACGAACCACGACATCTCCTTCCACGCGCTGCGCGCCTACGAGCCCGGCGATGACCGCCGCTACGTGCACTGGCGCACGTCGGCGCGCACCGGCCAGCTCATGGTGAGGCAGTTCGAGGAGACCCGGCGCTCGCAGCTGGTCATCCTCCTCGACGCGGATCGGGAGAAGTACGCGAGCGAGGAGGAGTTCGAGCTCGCCGTCTCGATCGTCGCGTCCCTCGGGGTCCAGGTCATCCGCGACGGCACGCGCGTCGCCGTCGTCAGCGAGACGCGGGCGCTCCGCACGGCCACCATCACGACCCTGCTCGACGACTCGTGCCGGCTCGAGCCGGTCGCCACCCGGCACGCGAGCGCGCGCGACTTCGCGCGCGCCGCGACCCTCCGGCTCCCCGCACCGAGCCTCGTCGTGCTCGTGGGAGGCTCCGGGCTCGCCGTCACCGACGCGCGGGCGGTGCAGACGCTCTTCGGGCGCGACGCGGTGACGATCGGCCTCCGCGCCGACCAGGGCGCCGCGAGCCGCATCGCGACGGTCGACCGGCTCCGCGTCGCGACGGTCGGCTCGCTCGCCGACCTGCCGCGACTGGTGCGGAGGATGTCATGACGCCCCGCACGATCGCCGACGTGCTCGTCCCGGTCGTCCTCGCCGCGATCGGCCTCGTCGGCTTCGCGGCGGCCTTCGACTCCGGCGCCTCCGCGCTCGCCGGCGCGGGCGGGCTCCTCGTCGGCACCGCGGCGGCCCTCGCCGCCGCCCGCCTGCGTCTCGGGATCCTCCCGACCGCGGGTCTCGTGCTCGCCGCCTACTTCCTCCTCGGAACGCCCTTCGTCGCCCCGGCCGACGGCATCCTCGTCGTCCTCCCCTCGATCGCCTCCCTCGCGGCCCTCGCGATCGGAGCCGTGTACGGCTGGGCCGACATCCTGACCCTCCAGGCCCCCCTGAGCCTCCCCGACTACGTCACGGCCGTCCCCTACGCGGCGGCGCTGCTGATCTCCTTCACCTCCACGACGCTCGCCGTGCGGTGGCTTCCCCGTCGTCGCACGGCGCCGCGCGCCGCGCTGCTGCTCATCGGGCCCGCCGTGCTCTACGCGGTCGGCGTCCTCCTCGGCACGGACGAGCCCGTGCTCGCCGTCGTCCGCGGAGCCGCCTTCGCCGGCATCGCCCTCGTCTGGCTCGGCTGGCGGCGCCGCGCCTCGGCGACGTCCTCGGGCACCGCCGCCCAGCAGCTGCTCCGCCGCAAGCTCGTCGGCACGGCGATCGTCGTCGTCGCGGCGATCGGTCTCGGCGCCGCGGCGGCCGCGCTCCTCGCGCCTCAGCCCGACAACCGCTTCGTGCTCCGCGACGAGATCGAGCCGCCTTTCGAGCCGCTGGAGTACCCGAGCCCGCTCGCGGGCTTCCGCGAGTACACGAAGGACCTCGTCGACACCGAGCTCATGGTCGTCGAGGGGCTGCAGCCCGGCGACCGCGTGCGACTCACCGCGATGGACGTCTACGACGGCGTCACCTGGAACGTCGCGGGCGCGAGCGAGGCGCTCGAGGGCTCCGGCCGCTTCCGGCTCGTCGGCCGCACCATTCCCGAGCCGCCGCTCGCGAGCACGGGCGCCCCCGAGCCGGTCACGGTCGACGTCGCCGGCTACACCGACGTGTGGCTGCCGAGCGCCGGCTACGCCGCCGACATCGCCTTCCTCGACGGGGCGGACGCGAGCGAGGGCGGCGCCGAGCGGGTGGATGTCCGCTACAACGCCGCGACCGGCGCCGCGCTCGTGACCTCCGGGGCCAGCGAGGGCCTGCGCTACCGCATCGCGACCGAGCGCCAGGTCGTCCCGGAGGACGCCGCGCTCCAGGATGCCCCGGTCGCGTCGTTCGCGCCCGCTCCCGTCGTCGGAGTGCCCGACACCGTCGTCGCGCTCGCGGCCGAGCTCACCGCGACCGCGGAGTCGCCCATCGAGAAGCTGCGCGCCCTCGAGCAGCACCTCGCCACGACCGGCTACTACAGCCGCGGCACCGCCTCGGACCAGGTGCCCTCGCGCGCCGGTCATGCCGCCGACCGCATGAACGACATGGTGACGCTGCCGAGCATGGTCGGCGACGAGGAGCAGTACGCCTCCCTGTTCGCGCTCATGGCTCGCAGCCTCGACTATCCGACCCGCGTCGTCATGGGCTTCGCTCCGGAGATCGGCGAGGGCGCGGGGCCGGTGACGATCACGGGCGACGACGTCACGGCCTGGGTCGAGGTCGCCTTCGAGGGCGTCGGCTGGGTGCCGTTCTTCCCCGTACCCGACGAGACCGACGTGCCGCAGGACCAGATCCCCGAGCCGCGCACCGAGCCGCAGCCGCAGGTGCGGCAGCCGCCGCGCACCGACTCCGAGCAGGACGACCTCGTCACGGCGGTCGAGATCGACGACTCGGACGACGAGGAGCCCGATGGCCCCGGCGTCCCGGGCTGGCTTCTCGGGGCGCTGCTCGCGCTGGGCATCCCGCTGCTGCTGGTGCTCGCGCCGATGCTCGTCATCGCCCTGCTGAAGCGGCGTCGTGCCGAGCGGCGCCGTCGCGCCGACGAGGGGCACCGGTCGGTCGCGGGGGCGTGGGACGAGCTCGTCGACCGGTTCTCCGAGCTCGGTGCGGACATCCCGCAGCGCACGACGCGCGTGCACGTGGCCGCCGGGCTCGCGGCCGCGCACGATGCGGAGGAGTCCGCCGGCGACCCGCTGCGTCGGCTCGCGCTGCGCACCGACGAGGCCGTCTTCTCGGGCCGCGACGTCGACGCGATGGAGGCCGAGGACGTGTGGGCGGAGGCCCTCGCCGCCGCGGCCGCGGCGCACGATCGGGCGACGCGCGCGGCCCGGCTCCGCAGTCGCTTCCGGCTCGCGAGCGTCCGCGCGGCCGGCCGGCGACTGGTCGATCGTGCGGCGGCGGGAACGGGGAGCGCTCCCCATCGACCGCCCGCTCCGCCCGCGGTTGACTGACTCTCACCATCGGGTGCGGGGCGGCGGGCGGGCCGCTCGGGAGGGACGGCCATGACCGACGTGCGACTGGATCGCGCGGCGCTGCAGGATGCGGCGGACCGGATCCGGCGGCTGGGCGGCGACCTGGAGCGATCGGAGGCCCTGCAGGGCGCCCTCGTCGACGCCGCGGGCCATGAGCGCCTGCGGGATGCCCTCGGGGCCTTCGCCCACGGATGGCGCGTCAGCCGCGGCGAGCTCGCCGATCGCCTCCGAGCGCTCGAGCACCGCGCGAGCGCGATCGCCGAGACCGTCGCCGAGCTCGACCGGGCGATGGCCGACGGGCTCACCGCGGTGGCCCGCGAGGAGGGTCGATCGTGAGCATCCGCGGGATCCCCGGCGACGCGTCCGTTCTCGCCCGCGAGGGCGCCGGGCTCGACGAGGCGGCGAGCGGGCTCCTCGACCTCACCCGCGCCCTGCACCGCCTCGCGGACGAGGACGAGAGCATCGGCCGCGCCGCCGATGCGCTGCGCGAGCGCACGGGCGAGGCGGCGCAGTCGGTGCTGCGCGTCGAGCCGCGCTACCGCGTGACCGCCGAGGTCGTCTCCGGCTTCGCCTCCGTCGTCGACGACGCGCAGGGGCGTGTGCGCGCTGCCGCCTCGCGCGCGGAGGACGCCCTCGTGGACAGGCTCGGCATCGACGACCGGCTCGCCGAGCTCGACGCGGCGCGCCCCGGGGTCGAGGAGGTCGCCGAGCTGCTGGACTGGGAGGAGCGCCGCGATGCGCTCCTGCGCCTGCGGGAGGACGCCGTCGAGCGGCTGCGCGACGCCGAGGCGGCCGCCGAGCGCGCCCGCGACGAGTGGTGGGAGGCGGGGGGGCGCGCGGCCGAGCGGGTGAGCCGCGAGTTCGAGGAGCTCTCCGACTCCCTCGTCGACGCGATCGTCTCCGCGGTGGTGTCGGCCGCCGAGGCCGCGGTCGACGCGATCGAGCAGCTCGACGCCTGGATCGACGCCGTCGCGGAGTGGGCGTCCACCGTGCTGCGCGATGCCGTCACGATGCTCGTCATCTCCTCCGCAGCGCTCGCCGCGGCCGGCTTCCTGCTCTCCGTTCTCGTGGTCGCGTTCAGCAGTCCGCTCGTGCTCTCCGCGCTCGCGAGCGGCGCGCTCACGGTCGAGCAGGTCATCGATCAGGGGATCGCGCTGACGCTCCAGGCGCTGCCCGTGCTCGCGCCCGCCATCCTGCTCCTGCTCGCCGACGAGGCGTCGCGGCCGACCCCGGCGATGCGCCGCGACCGCTCGCTCGAGAAGGGGCACCTGTCTCGCGACGATCAGGGGCTCGCGCAGTACGCCTTCCAGCAGGCGGCGGTCGTCGACGCCCTCGGCCACGATTCGAGCACGGTCGTGCAGGTCGTGGAGGTGCTCGACGAGAGCGGCGAGCGGGTCGGCTGGCGCGTCACGCCGCCCAGCACCCAGGACTGGCAGCTGCACGGCGACCGCGGCGCGATGAACGATCTCAGCTCGAACCTCGCGCTCATGCTGCAGCCGGAATCGCAGGCCGCGTACGAGCGGGCCGTGCTCTCCGCGATGGAGGGCGCGGGCATCCAGCCCGGCGACCCGGTCATGCTCGTCGGGTTCAGCCAGGGCGGGATCCTCGCCGGCAAGCTCGCCGCCGACCCCGACGTGCCGTACGAGATCGACGCGATCCTCGTCGCGGGCGCGCCGATCGACCACTTCGACATCCCCCGGAGCGGGCCGGATGCGCCCGTCGTGCTGTCGCTCCAGCACGGGCGCGGGGACATCGTGCACCGGCTCGACGGCGTCGCCCCGGTCGATTCCGAGCGCTGGCGGACCGTCGCCGTCGACCCGCCCCCCGGTGAGGCCGCGCACAATGCCGGCAGCTACGCCGCGACCGCCCGCGAGCACCTCGACGGCGCGCCCGCCGGCGAGCTCTCGTCGGCCGACATCGAGCGCTTCTTCAGCGAGAACGAGCGCGTGCAGTACTTCCAGGGAGCGGAGCGGTGATGGCTCGACGCGCTGCGCCGATCGGGGGCGCCCTCGCCGGTGCGCTCACCCTCCTCCTGGGCGGATGCTCGGTCTCGATCGAGCCCGCGGCGATCGAGTCGCGCGTGGTCGCCGCGGTGGGCCGCGTCGACGGCGTGGAGGCCGCAGCGGCCCGCGCCGTCGCCTCGGGCCTCGACCGCCGCCTCGTCGTCATGCTGGCCGTCGGCTCGGCCGAGGGCTCGGAGCTCGCGACGATCGTCGACGGCGCCGCCGGGGCCGCGTGGGCCGCGAGCCCCGTGCCGGTCGTCGAGATCTCGATCGTCGCGAAGTCCGGCGACGGCCCGACCGGCGCGCAGGCTGACGTGCTGGGCGAGATCGACCTCCGACCGCTCATCCCCGAGCTCGGGCTCAGCGAGTCCGCCGGCGAGCTGCGGGCGATCCGGATGCCGGCCGCCGTTCTCGAGGAGCGCTACGGCCCGCGCGACATCCCCCGGGAGGAGGGATGACGGTCGTCGCGATCCCGCTCGGCGGAGCGACGCTCGCGCTGCGCCTGCCGGGGGAGTGGGCGTCCGTGCCGCTCGAGGACCCCGCGAGCGCTCGCCGCGCCGTCCGCTCCCTCGCGCTCGCAGCGGCGGGATCGGCCGACGAGGGCGCCGTCCTGCGCTCTCCGCTCGTGCGCGCGGCGCTCGCCGAGATCGACCGGGGGCTCGCGGCGCCCGGCCGCCCTCGCCTGCTCATCGCCCGGTCGATCGTCGAGGGCATCGCGCTCCCGCTGAGCATCCTCGTCTCGCCGCTCGCTCAGCCGGTGACGCCCGCGCGACTGCCGACGTCCCAGGACGTCCTCGACGTGCTCGAGCTCGCCCTCGCCGCGCGCGACGACGGCTTCCCGCCCGCCGTGCGCCCCGACCTCGGCCGCACGATCGCCCTGCGCCGCCACCGCGTCGTGCCCGCGGCGCCGAGCGGTCCCGGAGCGTCGCCCGCGGGCCCGGTCGAGGAGGTCGCGGGCCTCGCCCGCCTGGAGGTCGAGCACTGGCTCGCCGTGCCCGGCACCCGCCGCGCGGTGCGCCTGCTCGCCACGACGCCCGTCGTCGGCATGGAGGAGGTCATCGTCGGCTTCCTCGACGCCGTCGTGCGCGCGGCCCGGTGGGAGCATCCCGCGCGCACGGCAACCCCCTCGGCGGCGGCGGCGCGCGAAGGCTAGGATCTCTCGCGACCCTCGAGGGAGCTCGATGACCGATCACGACGACGCCCGGCCGCCCCGGCCGCTCATCACCCCGCCTCCGGGCCTCGTGCCCGACGCCGCGCCGACCCCGCGCGGGCCCGCCGTCGAGCGCGCGGCGGGCGGCCCGCTCATCGACCTCCCGCCGGGCCTCGCCGACTCCGGCACGGTGCGGGTGCCCGCGGTGCGTCGCGCGAGCGTCGTCGCGCCGCCCGCGGGGCCGGCCCCGGCGGCCCCCGCCGCTCCCGCGACCGCGCCCCGGTTCTTCCCCGCCGTGCCCGGCATGCTCCCGGTGCCGCCGACCCCGCCGGCGCCGCCCGCGCTCCGGCCCGCGCCGGAGGGCGCCGCGAGCCCCGAGCCGACCCCGGAACCGGACGTCGCCGCGAGCCCCGAGCCCGGCGCGCTCGCGATCCAGCTGCCGGACGGCCGCCGCCTTGCGGTGACGGGGCGCATGCTGCTCGGCCGCGACCCGGCCGAGCTCGACGGCTGGCGCGGGGCGGAGCTCGTGCGCCTCGCCGACCCGGATCGCTCCGTCTCCAAGACCCACGCCGCGATCGAGCCGGATCAGGGCGCCCTGCTCGTCCACGATCTGGCCTCGACGAACGGCACCGAGCGGGCGACGCCGCACGGCCACGTGCTGCCCGTCGCCCCTGGCCACCCGCTGCGGGTCGAGGCGGGCGACGCGCTGCGCCTGGGCTCCTTCGTCATCCTCCTGCTCGAGGAGCTCTGACCGTCTGACCGGGCTCTGACCGCGCTCAGCCCCGCAGCACCTTCTCCATCGCCTTCCCGCGCGCGAGCTCGTCGACGAGCTTGTCGAGGACGCGGATGCGACGCATGAGCGGGTCGTCGATCTCCTCGACGCGCACGCCGCAGATCACGCCCGTGACCAGGTCGGCGTTCGGGTTCAGCCGGGCGTCCGCGAAGAACTCCTCGAACGTCGCGCCCTGCTCGAGGTGCCGCGCGAGCGCGTCGTCGTCGAACCCGGTCAGCCACTCGATGACCTCATCGAGCTCGGCGCGCGTGCGCCCCTTGCGCTCGAGCTTGGTGACGTAGAGCGGGTAGACCGCGGAGAAGGCGACCCCGAAGATCCGGTGCATGCGGGCAGTGTAGACCCGGGCCGGACGGCGCCCGGGGGGCGCGGGGGCTCAGGGGCGCCGATGATAGTCTGAGCCGATGCTTCACGGTCGACTCCTCCTTCGTCGCCGCGGCGAGTCCTGATCATCCAGGCCACTCTCGTCGCGGAGTTCGCCGTCGGCCGGAACCCCTGAACGAAGAAGGACACGAACGCGTCATGACCGCTCACTCCGCCGGTACCCCTCGCCCGCGCACGCTCGCCGAAAAGGTGTGGGACTCGCATCTCGTCGCCAAGGGCGAGAACGGCGAGCCCGACCTCCTCTACATCGACCTCCACCTCGTCCACGAGGTCACGAGCCCGCAGGCCTTCGACGGCCTCCGCCTCGCGAACCGCCCCGTGCGCCGCCCCGATCTGACGATCGCGACGGAGGACCACAACACCCCGACGCTCGCGATCGACCGGCCGATCGCCGAGCCGACGAGCCGCATCCAGATCGAGACGCTGCGGAAGAACTGCGCCGAGTTCGGCATCCGTCTGCACTCGCTCGGCGACGTCGAGCAGGGCATCGTCCACGTCGTCGGTCCGCAGCTGGGGCTCACGATGCCCGGCATCACGGTCGTCTGCGGCGACTCGCACACCTCCACGCACGGCGCGTTCGGCGCGCTCGCGATGGGCATCGGCACGAGCGAGGTCGAGCACGTCCTCGCGACGCAGACACTGCCGCTCAAGCCGTTCAAGACGATGGCGATCACGGTCGAGGGCACCCTGCGGCCCGGCGTCACGGCGAAGGACATCATCCTCGCCGTCATCGCGAAGATCGGCACCGGCGGCGGTCAGGGCTACGTGCTGGAGTACCGCGGCTCCGCGATCCGAGCGCTGTCGATGGATGGCCGCATGACGATCTGCAACATGTCGATCGAGGCGGGTGCGCGCGCCGGCATGGTCGCGCCCGACGAGACCACCTTCGCCTACCTGAAGGGCCGCCCGCACGCGCCCGAGGGCGCCGACTGGGACGCCGCCGTCGAGCACTGGACGACGCTCCGGACCGACGACGACGCCGTGTTCGACGCCGAGGTGTTCATCGACGCCGATCAGCTCGAGCCGTTCGTCACGTGGGGCACCAACCCCGGGCAGGGCGTCAACCTCAACGACTCGGTGCCCGACCCGTCGACGATCATCGACCCCAACGAGCGCAGCGCCGCCGAGCGCGCGCTCGAGTACATGGACCTCGCGGCCGGCACCCCGATGAAGGAGATCGCGGTGGACGCGGTCTTCATGGGCTCGTGCACCAACAGCCGCCTCGACGACCTCCGCGTCTTCGCCTCGATCATCAAGGGTCAGAAGAAGGCCGACGGCGTGCGCGTCATGGTCGTCCCCGGATCGGCGCGCGTGCGCCTGGAGGCCGAGGCGGAGGGCATCGACAAGGTCGTCGAGGCCTTCGGCGGCGAGTGGCGCTTCGCGGGCTGCTCGATGTGCCTCGGCATGAACCCCGACCAGCTGGCGCCCGGCGAGCGGTGCGCGTCGACCTCGAACCGCAACTTCGAGGGGCGCCAGGGCAAGGGCGGGCGCACGCACCTGGTGAGCCCTCTCGTCGCGGCGGCCACGGCCATCCGCGGCACGCTCTCGAGCCCGGCCGACCTCGTCGCCGACGGCATCGAGGTCGACCCGAGCCTGCTCGACGCGGGAATGACCGGCACGACGAAGGCGGGTGTGTGATGGAGAAGATCACGACGATCACGGGGGTCGCCGTGCCGCTGCGGCGCTCCAACGTCGACACCGACCAGATCATCCCGGCGGTGTACCTCAAGCGCGTGACGAAGACCGGCTACGACGACGGGCTGTTCTCCGCCTGGCGCCAGGACCCGGAGTTCGTGCTGAACCAGCCCGCCTACGCGAACCCGCGCGTGCTCATCGCCGGCCCCGACTTCGGCACCGGCTCGAGCCGAGAGCACGCCGTGTGGGCCCTGCGCGACTTCGGGTTCCGCGCGGTCATCAGCCCGCGCTTCGGCGACATCTTCCGCGGCAACGCCGGCAAGCAGGGACTGCTGGCCGGCACCGTCGACGAGCCGGCCGTCGAGCGCATGTGGGCGGCCATCGAGGCTGAGCCCGGGCTCGAGGCGACGGTCGACCTGGAGGCGAGGAATGTCCGGGTCGGCGATATCGTTGCACCCTTCGACATCGACGACTACACGCGGTGGCGCCTGCTGGAGGGGCTCGACGACATCGGGCTGACCCTCCGCGACGAGCAGGCGATCACCGATTTCGAGGCCCGCCGCGAGTCCTGGCGGCCCCGCACGCTCCCCGCCCGGTGATCCCGGGCAGAACGGAAGAGGCATCAGTGACCACCACCCTCGACAAGGACTCGCAGAAGGCGGCCGCGCGCGTCGGCCTCGCCTCCGACACGATCGTCATCCGCGGGGGGAAGCCCCTCGCGGGTCGCATCGAGGTCCGCGGTGCCAAGAACCTCGTCACCAAGGCGATGGTCGCGGCCCTCCTCGCCGACGATCCGAGCGTCCTGAAGTCGGTTCCCGAGATCAGCGACGTCCACGTCGTCCGCGGGCTCCTCGAGGCGCACGGCGTCGTCGTCACCGAGCAGGCGCCGGGCGAGCTGCTGCTCGACACGACGAACGTGCAGAGCGCGCACATCGCCGAGATCAACGCGCACGCCGGCTCCAGCCGCATCCCGATCCTCTTCTGCGGCCCGCTGCTGCACCAGCTCGGCGAGGCGTTCATCCCCGACCTCGGCGGGTGCAAGATCGGGGACCGCCCGATCGACTTCCACCTCAACGCCCTCCGCGCGCTCGGCGCCACCGTCGAGAAGCTCGCCGACGGCATCCGCCTCACCGCACCCGACGGGCTGAGCGGTGCCCGCATCGAGCTGCCCTACCCGAGCGTCGGCGCGACCGAGCAGGTCCTGCTGTCGGCCGTGCGCGCGACGGGCACGACCGAGCTCAAGAACGCCGCGATCGAGCCCGAGATCATGGACCTCATCGCGATCCTGCAGAAGATGGGCGCGATCATCTCGGTCGAGCCCAACCGCGTCATCGTCATCGAGGGCGTGGAGAAGCTGCACGGCTACCTGCACTCGGCGATCTTCGACCGCAACGAGGCCGCGAGCTGGGCATCCGCCGCTCTCGCCACCCGCGGCGACATCGTCGTCGGCGGCGCGAAGCAGCAGGAGCTCATGACGTTCCTCAACGTCTACCGCAAGGCCGGCGGCATGTTCGACGTGCTGGAGGACGGCATCCGCTTCTGGCACCCCGGCACGCCTCTGCGCCCCGTCATGGTCGAGACCGACGTCCACCCCGGCTTCATGACCGACTGGCAGCAGCCGCTCATCGTCGCCCTGACGCAGGCCGAGGGCCAGTCCGTCGTGCACGAGACCGTCTACGAGAACCGCTTCGGCTTCACCGACGCCCTCAACGAGATGGGCGCCGACATCGTCGTCTACAAGAGCGGCATCGCGTCGATCACCCGCCGGGTGCCGCGCCGTCCGCTCGAGCAGGCGGCCGTCATCACGGGGCCGACGCCGCTCCACGGCGCCGACGTGCGGGTCCCCGACCTGCGCGGCGGCTTCAGCCACCTCATCGCGGCGCTCGCGGCCGAGGGCACGTCGACGATCAGCAACGTGGGCATCATCAGCCGCGGGTACGAGCTGTTCATCGACAAGCTCGAGCAGCTCGGCGCCGACTTCGAGCTCGCCTGAGCGGCCTTCTCTGCCGCGCCCGCGGCACCGGCTAGCCTGGAGCCGTGACCGACGACACCCCCTCGAGCACGACCGCGGCTCCGAGCCCCGCCGGCCGCCCCGCGACGCGGCGGCGCGAGAAGACCGCGATCTGGTACCTCCTCGCCGGCCTCCTGCTGCCGATCCTTGAGCTCATGACGAAGTTCGTGACGATCGACGGGCACAAGCTTCCGAAGCAGGGCGCGTTCATCCTCTCGCCGAACCACTACAGCGAGATCGACCCCGTCATCATGGGCCGATTCGTCTGGGGCCTGGGGCGCGTACCGCGCTTCCTCGCGAAGTCGAGCGTGTTCAAGAATCCGATCGTCGGCGCCATCCTGCGGGCCTCCGGGCAGATCCCCGTCGACCGCGAGGGCGGCGGGCGCTCCGCCGCGCCGCTCCGGGCCGCCCAGCAGCTCGTCGACAACGAGCTCGCCGTCATCATCTACCCCGAGGGCACTCTGACCCGCGACCCGGACCTGTGGCCGATGCGCGGCAAGACGGGGGCGGTGCGGATGGCGCTGACCGCGGGCGTGCCGATCATCCCCGCGGCCCATTGGGGCACGCAGCAGATCATGGCGCGGTACTCGAAGAAGATCAGCTTCTTCCCCCGCAAGCGCGTCGTCTGCAAGATCGGCGATCCGGTCGACCTGAGCGACCTCATGGGCCGCCCCATCGACCAGGCCGTCCTCGCCGAGGGGACCGAGCGCGTCATGAACGCCATCGCGGCGCTGCTCGGCGACCTCCGCGGCGAGACGCCGCCGCCCGAGCGGTGGGACCCGGTGAAGAACAACCAGAAGGAGACCGGCCGTTTTGAGTGACGCGACGTCCGCCCGCGAGCATCCGCCGCTGACCGAGGCGCTGCGCCTGCCGCTCGCCCAGCTCGAGCCGGATGCCCTCCGCATCGCCGTCCTCGGCGCCGGTTCGTGGGGCACGACGTTCGCGAAGCTGCTCGCCGACGGCGGCAGCGACGTCGTCCTGTGGGCGCGGCGGCGCGAGGTGGCGCAGGAGATCACCGAGACGCACCGCAACAGCGACTACCTGCCCGGCATCAACCTGCCGCCCAACCTGCGCGCGCACGACTCGCTCGAGCGCGTGCTCGCCGGGGCGCAGCAGGTCTACCTCTCGGTACCGAGCCAGTCGCTGCGCTCGAACCTCCACTCGATCCGCGACATCGTGCCGCCCGACGTGCCGATCGTGAGCCTCATGAAGGGCGTCGAGCGCGGCACGGGCCTGCGCATGAGCGAGGTCATCGCCTCCGAGCTGCGGGTCGACGCCGACCGCATCGCCGTCGTGAGCGGGCCCAACCTCGCGCTCGAGATCGCGAACAGGCAGCCGACCGCGGCGGTCGTCGCGAGCTCGAGCCTCGCCACCGCCGTCGCCGTGGCCGCCGCCGCGACCAACGACTACTTCGCCTCCTTCGTCAACACCGACGTCATCGGCACCGAGTTCGGCGGCGTGCTGAAGAACCTCATCGCCGTGGCCGTGGGCATCGCCGACGGCGTCGGCTACGGCGAGAACACGAAGGCCTCGATCATCACGCGCGGGCTCGTCGAGCTCACCCACTTCGCGGTCGCCTACGGCGCCCGCCCCGAGACGATGTCGGGCCTCGCGGGCCTCGGCGACCTCATCGCCACGTGCGAGTCGAAGCTCTCGCGCAACAACACGGCCGGTCGGCTGCTGGGGCAGGGCTACGCCTTCACCGAGGTCATCGCCCAGATGAACCAGACGGCCGAGGGCCTGTCGTCGGTGGGGCCCATTCTCGAGCTCGCCGAGCAGCGCGGCGTGCACATGCCGATCGTGCGCCAGGTGGCGCAGGTGCTCGACGGGACGCTCGACCCGCGCGAGCTGGCTCCGCACCTCGCGACCGACAGCGACGAGCCGCAGGGGGAGTGAGGGGCGTGCGGCCGGACGACGCGCGCGCGCGTCGCATCCTGACCCCTGTTCGGGGGATCCCTGACGGTAGGCTGAACGCGTGATCACCTCACTCGCGGGCGGCCGCGTCCTCGCCGAGAAGACCGGCGCGACCCCTCCGCGCGTCGTCGCCCTCCACGGCTGGGGGCGCGACGGCACCGACTTCCAGACGATCGTCTCGGGTCTCGACGCCGTGAGCCTCCACCTGCCCGGCTTCGGCCCCGCCCCTGCGCCGGACGAGGTGTGGGGCACGGAGCAGTACGCCGAGCTCGTCGCCGAGGCCGTCGCCGCCTACTCGCCCGTCGTGATCGTCGGCCACTCCTTCGGCGGTCGCATCGCGGTGCGGCTCGCCGCACGGCGCCCCGAGCTCGTGCGCGGGCTCGTCCTCACCGGCGCGCCCCTCGTGCGGCTCTCCGCTCCCGCCGCACCGCCCCTGTCGTACCGCCTGGCGCGGTGGGCGAACAGCGCCGGCCTCCTGAGCGACGATCGCATGGATGCCCTGCGCAACCAGCGCGGCTCGGCCGACTACCGCGCCGCCCAGGGCGTCATGCGCGGCGTGCTCGTGAAGACCGTGGGCGAGAACTACGACGACGACCTCGCGGCGCTCTCGTGCCCCGTTCGCATGGTGTGGGGCGAGGGCGACACCGCCGCCCCGACCGACGCCGGACGCGTCGCCGCCGAGCGCTGCGGCGCGAGCTTCCGCGTCGTCGCCGGCACCGAGCACCTCCTCACCGGCGACCTCGAGCTCGCCGTGCGCGAGGAGCTCCTGACCTTCCTCGACGAACTGGATCGCACCGAATGACCCTGCTGACCTCGCCGTTCACCCTCGTGGCGCTCGGCCTGGCGGTCATCGCCGCCGTGCCCGTCGGCGCCCGCTGGCTGCGCGTCGCCCAGCGCGAGCACTACGTGCCCACCTGGGTCTCGCGCATGGCCGGGCTGTGGCTCACCCGCGAGCCGATCACACTGCTCGGCGCGGCCGTCGCCGCCCTGCTCGTGGTGGTCGCCGCGATCGGCATCGCCTCGAGCGGCGCCGGCTCCCCGCTCGCGATCGCCGCCCTCGCCGCGATCGTCCTGCTCGCCCTCCTCCCGGTGGGTCTGAAGCCCCGCGGCACCTCGGCGACGTTCGTGCTCACCGATCGGGTGAAGCGCCTGCTCGTCGTGTGGATCCTGGTCCACCTCATCCTCGCGGTCGCGCTCGCCGCGCTCCTCGGCGCGGCCGGCCCCGCGGTCGTGCTCCTGCTGAGCGCGCCCCTCACCGACCTCGCCCTCGCGATCACCGCCCCGATCGAGAAGGCCGGCTCGAAGCGGTTCGTCGAGCAGGCCAAGAAGCGTCTCGACCAGGTGAAGCCGCGCGTCGTCGCGATCACCGGGTCGTACGGCAAGACGAGCACGAAGAACTACGTCGCCCACCTGCTGTCGGCCACGTACACGACCGTCGCGAGCCCCGCATCCTTCAACAACCGCCTCGGGCTCTCGCGTGCCGTCAACGACAGGCTCGTGCCGGGCACCGAGATCTTCGTCGCCGAGATGGGCATCTTCGGCGCCGGCGAGATCCGCGAGCTCTCGACGCACTTCCCGCCCGACATCGCGGCGATCACCGTCATCGGCGAGGCGCACCTGCAGCGCATGCGCTCGACCGACGTCATCTTCCGCGCGAAGGCCGAGATCACCGAGCGGGCGCGCACCGTCGTCCTGCCGATCGACGACGAGCGGCTCGCGCGCCTCGCCGAGGAGTGCGCCGCGGCCGGCAAGCGCGTCGTCAGCGTCTCGCTGCGGCCGGGCGCCGACGCCGACGTCGTGCTCGACGCGAGCGGCGCCGACGACGCTGCCGCGACCGGCGCGGCGAGCATTCGCATCGGGCGCGACGCAGCTCCTGTGCCCGTGACGATCTCGAGCACCGGCCACGCCGTCAACATCGCGGTCGCGGCGGGCATCGCCCTCGCGGCGGATGTCCCCGTCGCGACGATCGCGGGCCGCCTGTCCGACCTCCCCGGCTCGCAGCACCGCGCCGAGGTCCAGCAGGCTCCGAGCGGCGCGCTCGTCATCGACGACACCTACAACTCCAACCCCGTCGGGGCGCACCGCGCGCTCGAGGGCGCCGCCCGCCTCGCCGCCGAGCGCGGGGGAGCCCTCGTCGTCGTGACCCCCGGCATGGTCGAGCTCGGGCCCGTCCAGGCCGAGCGCAACCGCGCGTTCAGCGCCGCCATCAAGGCCGCCGGCGCGACCCTCTACGCGGTCGGCCGCACCAACCGCGCCGCACTGCTGGACGGCTACGGAGAGGGCGCCCACGCGGTCGCCTCCCGCGAGGTCGCGGTCGCCGAGGCCGTCCGTGCCGCCGCCGACCGGGGCGTTATCCTCTACGAGAACGACCTCCCCGACCACTACCCGTGAGTCGCCGCCCGGGGAGGGACCAGGCCGCGGCGCACGACCTGACAGGGGAATCATGAGCGCTGCCGCGCAGTCCGCACCGTGGGCCGTCGTCTTCGGGGGGCCGAGCCCGGAGCACGAGATCTCCATCCTCACCGGGCTGCAGGCCGAGCGCGTGCTCACCGCCGCGGGCCACCGCGTCGTGCCGATCTACTGGTCGCCGACGGGCGAGTGGTTCCGGGTCCCCGACGCGACCGAGGCGAAGGACTACCTGGAGGGCGCCCCGCGCGACGCGGTCGCGCTCGAGGTGCGGCTCTCCGGCGAGCCGGGAATCTACCGCCGCAAGAAGTTCGGCGCCGAGAGAGTCGAGATCGAGGCGGCGCTGCTGTGCCTGCACGGCGGCGTCGGCGAGGGCGGCGGCGCCGCGGCCGTGTTCTCGCTGCTGGGCATCCCCGCCACCGGGTCGACGCTCTTCGCCGGGGCCGTGGGCATGGACAAGCTCGCGTTCGGCGGTCTCATGACGGCCGCGGGCATCCCCTCGCTGCCGCGCGAGGCCGTGTCGACGCTGCGCGAGCCGGGCTTCGGCGGGCCGTACATCGTCAAGCCGCGCTTCGGCGGGTCGTCGATCGGCATCGAGATCGCCGACGACATCGAGGCGGCGCGGGCGCTCGGGGGCGCGAGCGTCCACTTGCGCAACGGTGCCGTGCTCGAGCCGTACCGGCCCGAGCTCGTCGACCTGAACATCTCGTTCCGCACGCACCCCGAGCTCGAGATCACGCAGCTCGAGAAGCCGCTGCGCGGCGAGAGCCAGAGCGCCCTCTACTCGTACGCCGAGAAGTACCTCGCGGGCGGCGCCGGAGCCGACGCCGGCCTCTCGAGCGCCCCGCGCGAGTTCCCGGCCGAGGTCGCCGAGAGCGTTCACGAGGCCGCGCGCGATCTCGCCGCGCGCGTCGCCGACGTCACGCGACTCACGGGCGTCGTGCGCGTCGACCTGCTGCTCGACGAGGCCACGGGCGAGCTGTTCGTCAACGAGGTCAACTCGATCCCCGGAGCCCTGTCGCTCTACCTGTGGGCCCCGCAGCGACCCGCCGCCGAGGTGCTCGTCGACGCGATCGTCGAGGCGCGCGACAAGCGCATCGTCTTCCCGCAGGCGGGGTTCGGCGGCGGGGCCGCGCTGCGGGCCGCGGGAGGCATCGCGGGCAAGCTCGTCGGGCTCGACGGGCCGCGCGCGTAGGGCGCCGGCGCTCGTCGAGCGGGTCGGCCGCGGACTGAGCTCGTCGGCGGCGGGTCGGCCGCGGGTTCTACTCGTCGGCGGGCGGGTCGCCTTGCGGGGCGACGCTTCCGCCGGCGAACACATCGGTCGCGGCGAGGCACTGCGCGGTCGGCTCGGTCGACGCGACGGCGACGCTCAGCGGGCGAAGGGCATCCGGGCCCCTGACCACGTCGTTGTCGACGATGACCTCCGTGGCCGGCTCGCGTCCGTAGGTCGTGAACACGTAGCGCGGCGCGTCGGACTCGTCGAGCAGCCAGTCGACCCCGTCGACCGTGAAGCACGGCAGCTCGCTCGGCCCCGGAGCCGGCAGCCCGCACCGGTAGATGACCGCCGCCGGGTCGCCCCACGCGGCCGTCGCCTGCGCGTTCGTCGCGCGGCGGTCGAGCCCCGCCACCTCGTCGGGCAGTCGCACCGAGATCTCGGCGCACGCGTAGGCGTTCGACTCGGGAGCCGCCTCGAGGTTCACCGTGCCCGCGCACCCCGCGAGCGCGAGCGGAGCGCTCGCGATCAGGGCGACGGATGCCCGCCTCACGCGGGCAGGACGGCTGCGGGTCGACATCGGTCACCACGCTATCGCGGCGCGGCTCGGCACGGGCTCCGAGGCCTGTCGGCCGGGTTCCGGCCCCGGTCGCGACTTCGGCGCGCGCGGGGTCGGGTGCGGACGCCCGAGGCGCTCCCACTGCGCCTGTCCGCCCCACGGCTACGGCAGAAGACCGCCCAGCCTGAGGACGAGCGAGCTCCAGATCGCGCTGAGCACCCCGAGCCCCATGAGCAGGAGCGCGACGGCGATGAGCCCCCGGACGATCGCGTCGGCCCGTTCGCGATCCGGAGGGGTCGAACCGGTGCGGGCACGGCGCTCGAGCGCTCGGGCCCGCAGCAGCGCGAGCACCCCGAGCAGGAGCGCGAGCGGCGGCCCGACGAACCGCACTCCGTCGATCGCGACGCGCACGGGGGCGGTCACGGCGAGTGGGGGAGCCACCAGCTGCGCCCCGATCACGAGCACGGCGCCGATCGCGGCAAGGGTCAGCAGCAGGCGGGCGGCCGATCGCAGTCGGTCCGGCGTCATGGGGGCTCCTCTCGCGCGACGGCGCGTCGGCTGCGGCGCACTCGAGGTCGCGCACAGCGCCGGCGGATCACGACGCGCGCGGGCCAGGCTAGCGTGGACGACATGCCCTCCGCCGAGCACGCGCCCGACCCGCACGGCGCCCCCGACGCACACGGCGCCCCCGACGCAGACGGCGCCCCCGACCACGCCGCCGACACTCTCGGCGCGGTCGGCGAGCTCGCCGCCCTCGCACGCATCATCCCGCGCCTGCCCCCGAGCGCGGTCACCGAGCTCGGCCCGGGCGACGACGCCGCCGTGCTCGCTGCCCCTGACGGCCGGTTCGTCGTGACGACCGACATGATGATCCACGGCCCCGACTTCCGCCTGGCCTGGTCGAGCATGCACGACCTCGGGTGGAAGGCCGCCGCCACCAACCTCAGCGACGTCGCCGCGATGGGAGCCCGCCCCACGAGCCTCGTCGTCGCCCTCGCGGCTCCGGCCGAGACGCCCGTCGCCGACCTCGAGGCCTTCGCCGACGGGCTCGCCGACGCGTGCGCCGCGCTCGCTCCCGGCTGCGGCGTCGTCGGCGGCGACCTGAGCGTCTCGCACACCCTCACGATCGCGGTGACGGCGTTCGGCGACCTCGAGGGCCGCCCTCCCGTGCGGCGCGACGGCGCGCGCCCGGGCGACGTCGTCGCGGTCTCCGGCCCCCTGGGGCTCGCCGCGCAGGGCCTCGCGCTGCTGTTCGAGCGCGGCGTCGATGCGACGGGGGCGCCGGATGCCTCGGCGGCCGCTCGGCTGCGCTCCGAGCATCCCGTGCCCATCGCCGCCCAGCTCGCCCCGCGCCCGCCGATCGCGGACGGCCCCGCCGCCGCGATCGCCGGCGCGACCGCGATGCTCGACCTGAGCGACGGGCTCGCGCTCGACGCCCGCCGCGTCGCGCGCGCGAGCGGCGTCGTGATCGACCTCGACGGCCGCGCGCTCGCGGCCCACGGCACGGGGGCGCTCGCGCTCACGGGCGGGGAGGACCACTCGCTGCTCGCGACCTTCCCGCCGACCGTGCCGCTGCCGGCGGGCTTCGAGCGCGTCGGTCTCGTGGTCGCTCTCGACGAGCGCGCCGGCGGTCGACCCGCGGTGCTCGTCGACGGCCACGTGGTCGACGAGCGGGGCGGGTGGGACCCGTTCGCGGGGTGGAGCGGCGAGGCCGATTGAGCCGATCTCGGGAGTTCCTGTAAGAACCGCCTCCCCCTCGACATAACCCTCATGATGAGGCGCCCGCCATCGGGGGCGGAGCCGGAGCAGGGGGTCGTACCGTGATCAGTCCGTCCGAGCACCGAGAGCTCGCCCGCTGGGCCGCCGCGTGCGCGCTCCCCGCCTTCGAGGCCGAGCACCCCGACGACCCGCGGCCCCGCGCGGCGATCGCCGCCGCCCGCGCCTGGGCGAACGGTGCGATCACGGTGCAGGCGGCGCGCGAGATCGCCTTCCTCGCTCACGCCGCGGCGCGCGAGTCGACCGGCCCCGCTGCGGACGCCGCCGCCCGCGCCGCCGGTCACGCCGCCGCCACCGCGCACCTCGCGACGCACGCGCCGCACGCCGCCGACTACGCCGCGCGCGCCGCCTCCGATGCCGCCGACGAGCGCTGCTGGCAGCGTTCGGCGATCGGGGCCGAGCTGCACGCGGCGGTGTCGCGCCAGTCGCAGCGCGAGCTCGACCGGCAGCCGGCCTAGCTCTCCGGCCCCGCCTCGGTCGCCGCGAGCCAGAAGATCGCGGTCTCGCCGTAGTCGGAGCGCCGCTCCAGCGCGAGCCCCGACGGCCAGGCCGGCACGGGCGTCCGCGACGAGCGCTCGAGGACGACCACGGCATCCGCCGCTAATCGGGGCACGAGCGCGGCGAGCACGTGGTCGAGCTCGACCCCGCCGAGCTCGTACGGCGGGTCGATGAAGACGAGATCCCACGCGCCGGGCGTCGACGTCAGGTACGACTGCACGGGCTTCCCCGTGACGCGGATGCTCGGGCTCGCCCCGCGCGGAGCCCGCTGCTCGACGAGCCGCGCATTGGCCTTGCACACCTGGACGGCGGCGTGGCTGCGCTCGACGAGCATCACGGTCGCGGCTCCGCGCGAGGCGGCCTCGAGCCCGAGGGCTCCCGAGCCGGCGTAGAGGTCGAGCACGCGGGCGCCGTCGAGGAGGTCGCGGGCCTGCAGCGCGCTGAAGATCGCCTCGCGCACGCGGTCGGAGGTGGGGCGCGTGCCCGCGCTCGGCACCGTGAGGGTGAGAGACCCGGCGTACCCGGCGATGATGCGCGTCACGGGTTCCACGGTAGCCGTCAGCACGGTGCGGCCGGGCGCGGTCGGCGCGCGCGGCTACCGTAGTGATCGTGCCCGGCCCTCTCGACGCGAAGCTCGTCTCGGTGCTCGGCGACCGCAGCGCGAAGTCGCTGAGCAAGGCCTTCGGCATGACGACGGTCGGCGACCTGCTCGCGCACGTTCCGCGCCGGTACGCGCGCCGCGGCGAGCTCACGGCGCTGAGCGAGCTGCAGGTCAACGAGTCGGTGACGATCGTCGCCGAGATCCTGAGCGTCACCGAGCGGTCGATGCGCGCCCGCCGGGGGAGCATCCTCGAGGTCACGATCGGCGACGGCCGGGGCATCCTCGCCCTGACGTTCTTCAACCAGGCGTGGCGCAAGGCCGACCTCGTGAAGGGGCGCCGCGGCATCTTCGCCGGCAAGGTCGGCGGGTACCGCGGCATCCGACAGCTCGCCCACCCCGACTACGAGCTCTTCGAGGCCGGCGACGAGCGCGACTCGGGGCCGACGGCGCAGAAGTGGGCGATGCAGCCGATCCCGATCTACCCGGCGACGTCGACGGTCGCGAGCTGGCAGCTGCAGAAGGCGATCGCGGTCGCGCTCGACACGCTCGGGCCGCTCGACGACCCCATCCCCGCCGAGGTGCGCGCCGAGCGCGAGCTGCTCGACCACGCGACCGCCCTCGAGTGGATCCACCGCCCGGAGGACGACCGGCAGTGGCGACGCGCCCGCGACACTCTGCGCTTCCACGAGGCGTTCCTGCTGCAGGTGGCGCTGCTGCAGCGCCGGGCCCTGCTGCGCGAGCAGCCCGCGACCCCGCGCACGCCCGGCACCGAGCTCGCGGGCTTCGACGCCGAGCTGCCGTTCACCCTCACCGCCGACCAGGAGCTCGTCGGCCAGGAGGTCGAGCGCGATCTCGCCTCGCCCGTGCCCATGAACCGGCTCGTGCAGGGCGAGGTCGGCTCGGGCAAGACGCTCGTCGCCGTGCGCGCGATGCTCACGGTCGCGGAGGACGGCGGCCAGAGCGCGCTGCTCGCCCCGACGGAGGTGCTCGCGGCCCAGCACCTGCGCTCGATCGTGAGCGTGCTCGGCCCCGACCGCGCGGCCAGGATGCGCCCGGTGCTGCTCACGGGGCAGCTGAGCGCGGGGGAGCGCCGCGCGACCCTCCTCGCGATCGCGAGCGGGGCATCCCGCATCGTCGTCGGCACGCACGCACTGCTCGGCGATAAGGTGCAGTTCGCCGACCTCGGGCTCGTCGTCGTCGACGAGCAGCACCGGTTCGGCGTCGAGCAGCGCGAGACCCTGCGCCGCAAGGGCGCGGTGCCGCCGCACGTGCTCGTCCTCACGGCCACGCCCATCCCGCGGACGGTCGCGATGACGGTCTTCGGCGACCTCGACGTCTCGACGATCGCGACGCTGCCGGCCGGGCGCATCCCGATCGTGAGCCACGTCGTGCCGCTCGCCGAGCGCCGCGAGCTGTGGCACCGCGCGTGGCAGCGCCTCGGCGAGGAGCTCGCGCAGGGCCGCCAGGGCTTCGTCGTCGTCCCCGCGATCGACGCGACGACCCCGGAGGACGACCCCGACGCGCTCGCGACCGACGCCGAGGAGTCGGGCTCGGTCGGCGCCGCCGATGCGGCCGTCGGGCAGGCGGATGCCCCGCCCCGCCCGCCCGCGTCGGTCGCCGAGCTCACACCCCTGCTGCGATCGCACCCCGCGCTCGAGGGGCGACGGGTCGAGCCGCTCCACGGCCGTATGTCGACGGAGGAGAAGGACGCGACGATGCGCGCCTTCGCCGCCGGCGAGATCGACGTGCTCGTCGCGACGACGGTCATCGAGGTCGGCGTCGACGTGCCCAATGCCTCGACGATGGTCGTGGTGGAGGCCGACCGGTTCGGCGTGAGCCAGCTGCACCAGCTGCGCGGCCGCGTCGGCCGCGGCGGCGTGCCGGGCCTGTGCCTCTTCGTCACCGCCGCCGAGCAGGGCAGTCTCGCGCGCGAGCGCGTCGAGGCGGTCGCGTCGACCCTCGACGGCTTCGAGCTCGCGTCGATCGACCTCGAGCTGCGCCGCGAGGGCGACGTTCTCGGCGCGACGCAGAGCGGCGGCCGGTCGAGCCTGCGGCTGCTGCGCGTCGCGAAGGACGGCGATGTGATCGGGGATGCGCGCGAGGCCGCGGCCCTGCTCCTCGAGCGCGACCCGCGGCTCGACGGGATGCCGGCGCTCCGCGACGCCCTCGACCGCCGGCTCGACGACGAGGCGCGCGCGTACCTGGAGAAGAACTGACGCGCGATCGTCAAGGCGTCCATCAGGTTCGCGCGGTCGACTAGCGTTGTCGCCGGGGAACACCAGGGGGAGGACGCATGAAGGTCATCAGCTACAACCTCCGCAAGCACGCGGCCGTCGGCGAGCTCGTCGATCTGGTCGCCGCGCACGACCCGCACCTGGTCTGCCTGCAGGAGATCGACACCTCGCAGCTCCCCGCCGAGCTCGGCCCCCTCCACCTCGCCGACGCCACCAAGCGCAATCGGCTCGGCCTCGCCGTCTACTACGACCGCGACCGCTTCGAGTCGCGCGCGACGGCCGCCTTCGCCCTCAAGAAGTCGCTCCACGATCGCATCGCCGCGCCCGCGCACGAGCGCGTGCTCGGCTCGCACCTGCTCGACCGCGAGACGGGGCGCGAGATCGTCGTCGCCTCCTTCCACGCCGCCCCGCTCACGGCGCTCAACTCGCTGCGGCGCAAGCAGATCCACGCCGCTCACGAGGCGCTGCGCGGCTTCGGGCCCGATCTGCCCACCCTCATGGTGGGCGACTTCAACTACCCCGTCTTCAAGGACTTCCTCGGAGCCGACGTGCGCGGCACCGGCTACGACCTGACGCTCAGCGACGCGCGCACCTACACGCGCTACAAGTTCTTCCGCGGCCACTTCGACTTCGCGACCTCGATCGGGCTCGACATCGATTCCGTCCGCACGCTGCCGCAGGGCGTCAGCGACCACCTGCCCATCCTCGTCGCCGCCGGCTACCGCGAGCGCGCTGAGGCGGCCGCATAGCGTTCGCGCGACGCCGCCCCGGTAGGCTGGCTCCGTGAGCAGAGTCGCCGTCATCCCCGGGTCGTACGACCCCGTCACCCTGGGGCATCTCGACGTCATCGAGCGCGCCGCGCGCATCTTCGACGAGGTGCACGTGGTCGTCGTGCACAACCCGGGCAAGACGGCCATGCTGCCGATCGCGCAGCGCGTCTCCCTCATCGAGCAGGCCATCGCCGATCGGGCCCTGCCCTCGGGCATCGTCGTGACCGGCTGGAGCGTCGGGCTGCTGGTCGACTACTGCACCGATGTCGGCGCGACCGTGCTGGTGAAGGGGATCCGCAGCCAGGTCGACGTGGCCTACGAGACGCCGATGGCGATCGTGAACCGCAACCTCGCCGGCGTCGAGACGATCTTCATGCTCCCCGACCCGGCCCACGCGCACGTGTCGAGCTCGCTCGTGCGTCAGGTGGCCTCCCTGGGCGGCGACGTGGCGCCCTACGTCCCCCGCGCTGTCGCGGAGTTCCTGCACTCCTTCCAGGACTGAGCCCCGCACATCCGTCCCGATCGTCGCGGTCTCGGAATGCGGAAGGCCGCCACCGGGGCGAGCCTCCGGTGACGGCCCTCTGAACGAGCCCGCTGCGATGTCGGGCGGGGATGCGCGGCGCACGGTCGTGCTCAGCGCGGGATGAGCGTCAGCAGCATCGTGCGCTGCATCTGCCGCTCGCGCTGCTCGCGAGCGAGCTCCTGGTTCACGCGCGTCGCACGGTGGTCGTGCCGCACGGCGACGGTCGAGCGGCGGCTCCACTGCACGAGGGCGATGCCGACGTGCAGCGCGATCCGGTCGATCAGACCGATCCGGCGCGCGGGGACGCTCCGGGTGCGGGGGCGCGACGGGCGCACCGGCTGCGGGTGACTCGGGCGAGTCGTGGTGGTGTTCATGAGTGGTGGTGTTCCTTCACTGCGCGTGGGTCGCCACCGGCGCGCGCGGTCGCGCGCCGGAGGAGGCCCGAGGGTGCCGCTCGTGGCGGCGGAGGGGGAGCGGCGGCGTCGGCGCATCCTCACCATGGAGAAGCGGAGCGACTCGCCGTGAACGGGGCGGTGACCCGCAGATGCACATCGGTCGACGAGCGGCGGCGAGAGCCGACGAGCGCGAGCGCGCGGTGCCCGGGTCGGGCTTCTTCAGCGCCGCCACCGTCGAACCGGCGGCGTTCCGACCGACGCGGTTAGGCGGTGACGACGCCGACGAAGCCGGCGCGGATACGGGAGATTCCCGTCAGAGTGGTGATCAACATGCTGGCCTCCTTTCGGCGTCTCGTGGGCCCTCGTGCAGGGCCTCGGGAAATCTAGCGGCGCGACGCCGCCGAGCGCAACTGTTTTATTCCCCTTTCTCCGGGTCAGATCGGCCGAGGCCTCGCGTCGCACCGTGGCGATCATGCCGTTCGGGTCCTGCGCGGGGGCGCCGCCTGAGCGCTCGGCGGCCTGCGCGAACGGGTCGGAGGCTGGCGCGGCCGCGGTGCCGCCCGGCCGCCGTAGAGTGGCGCCCATGGTCGCGAACGCCGACAAGCCCGTGCTGCTCTTCGAGACGGTCGCGGCGTGGGAGGCGTGGCTGGAGGCGAATCCCGACCACCCGGGCGTCCGGCTGAAGATGCGGAAGAAGGCATCCGCCGCCCCCGGGATCACCTACGACGAGGCGCTCGAGTCGGCGCTCTGCTTCGGCTGGATCGATGGGCAGATCTACGGGCTCGACGCCGACTACTCGCTGCAGGTCTTCACACCTCGGCGGCCGCGCTCGGTCTGGTCGCAGCGGAACGTGGGCATCGTCGAGCGCCTCACCGGGGCCGGCCGCATGCGACCGCCCGGGCTCGCCCAGGTCGAGCGGGCGCAGGCGGACGGTCGCTGGGCCGCCGCCTACCGGCAGAAGGGGATGATCGTGCCCGACGATCTCCGGGCGGCGCTCGACGCCTCGCCCGCAGCCGCCGCGACCTTCGGCGCGCTCGCCGCCCAGCAGCGGTTCGGCATCGTCTTCCGACTCGACGGCGTCGCGCGCGCCGAGACCCGCGCCCGGAAGCTCGCCGACTACGTCGCCCGCCTCGAGCGCGGCGAATCCCCCGTCGCGTGAGGCAGGACGACCGATGAGAGCGATCACGGTGCGCGAGTACGGCGGCCCCGAGGTTCTGCGAGTCGATGACGCGCCCGACGTCGTGCCGCGGGCGGGGGAGATCGTGGTGCGCCAGCAGGCGAGCTCGGTGAACCCGCTCGACTGGCACACCATGCGCGGGACGCCGTTCCTCGTGCGGGTCGGGCGCGGGCTCCGCCGGCCGACGAGGCCCGTGCTCGGCAGCGACATCTCGGGGGTCGTCGACGCCGTCGGGCCGGGAGTCGAGCGGTGGCGCGTGGGCGACCCCGTGCTCGGCTTCGGCATCGCGGCGTGGGCCGAGCGCGTCGTCGTGAAGGCGGATGGCGTCGTCTCGCGACCGGCCGGGCTCGACCCGGTGGATTCGGGCGGCGTCGGCATCGCGGGCATCACCGCCCTGCAGGCGCTCACGCGGGCCGGGGCCGAGCGCGGGCAGCGCATCCTCGTCAACGGCGCGTCCGGCGGCGTGGGAACGTTCGCCGTCCAGATCGGCAAGCTCCTCGGCGCGCACGTCACCGCGACGACGAGCGCCCGCAACCTCGCTCTCGTCGCGCGCATCGGCGCCGACGACGTCATCGACTACACGGTCGACGATGTCGTGTCGGGCCTCCCGCGCTTCGACGCGGTGATCGACCTCGTCGGCGACCGCCGCATCGGCGAGCTGCGCCGCGTGCTCAGGCCGGAGGGCGCGCTCGTGCGGTGCGGCGACCCCGGCGGGCTATGGATCAGGCCGGTCGCCGCGGTCGCGGGCGCGGTCATCACCGACCGGCTCGTGACGCACCGCATCATCCCGCTGCTCGCGACGCGCGACCAGGCCGACCTGCAGCGTCTCGCCGACTGGCTCGGCACGACGGCCCTGCGCGTCGTCGTCGACCGCGTCGTCCCGCTCTCCGAGGTCGCCGAGGCCGTCGCGCACGTCGAGTCGCGCCGTGCCCGCGGGAAGGTGCTGCTCGCGGTCGATCGCTAATACCCCTGGGGGTATAATCGACTCGTTCCCGCGACCGAAGGAGACCCCTCATGTGCCAGCAGATCACCTGCCGGACGTGCGGCAAGAGGACCGGGACCGGCTGCGGCCAGCACGTGAGCCAGGTGATGCGCGGCGTGCCCCAGTCGCGGCGATGCCCGGGCCACGATGCCGAGCCCGGCTTCTTCGCGCGGCTCTTCCGCCGCTGAACCGACCGGGCGGTCGAGCGTCCGTCCGGGCTGGAGAGACCCCCGGACGCGCCTACGTCTCGATCGCCCCGCCTCGGGCCGCCAGGTGGTCGCGCAAGGAGTAGCCCGGGTTCTCGGCGCGCAGGGCGAGGTACTCGTCGAACGCGAGCTGCGAACGGAGCGATTCCCCCGCGCGCATGCGCTCGGCCTGCGCGACTTCGGTCGTCATGATCCGTCGGGCGAGCGCTCCGACCTCCTCCGCGAGCGCGGCGGCCACGACCACGACTCCGTCGTCGTCGGCCGTGATGATGTCGCCCGGGCGGATCGTCACCCCGCCGATCGTCGCGGAGCGCATCGGCGGGGCCGCCGGCGGCACCCGGACCGGTCCGCGCGGAAAGGCTCCTCGGCTGAAGATCGGGATGCCGATGTCGACGAGCTGCGCGGAGTCGCGGTGGAACCCGTCGATCACGATCCCTGCCAGTCCGGCGAGGTGAGCCTCGAGCGCGAGGAGGTCGCCGACGCAGGCCTCGTCGTCGCGACCGCCGTTGTCGACGACGAGCACCGAACCCGTGGGCGCCTCGCCGATCACCTCGAGGATGACATCGACGCTCCCGAGGTGCGTCACGGGCGCGGCGGGACCGGCGACGATGCGCCCGGGGGCGATCGGGCGGAGGGCGAACGCGGGCGCGGGGAGTCCGAGCCGCACGAGGGCGTCGACGACCGCGGCCGTGGGGAGCGCGGTCGTCCCGCTCATGGCCGGTGCGGACCCCTACGCGTCGGCGCCGGGGCGATCGGCGCTCGACCGGATGGTGGGGAGGCTGGACACCGTCATGTCGTCGACCTGGAGGTTCGTCAGGGCCTCCTTGCGAACCTCGTCGAGGTATGTCACGTGGTTCTGGAAGGCGTCCCGCGCCGCCTCCGGATCTCCGGCGGCGATCGCGAGGTAGATGGCTTCGTGCTGCTTCATGACGGTCTCGCGCCCGAGCAGCTCGACGAAGACGGTGTTCGTCGCCGGACGGCTGAGGTGCACCGACATCATGGCCAGTTCGAGGATCTTGTTCTTCGCTGCCTTCGTGACCGCGGTGTGGAATTCGAGGTCGAGGTCGAGCCAGTCCGCGATGTCCATGTCGAAGTCGCGGGCAGCCTCGACGGGGCGACGGATCGCCTCGAGGTCCTCGGGGGTCGCTCGTCGTGCGGCCATGTCGACGCAGTGCATCTCGAGCACCCACCGGGCCTCGTCGACATCGCTCAGCGAAACGTTGCCCACGCGGTACCAGAGGCGGATGGCGTCGCTGAGCTGCTCGGCGACCTCCTCCGAGTCGGGCACCGCGACGAACGTGCCCCCCGACCCGCCTCGCGTGGTGACGACCATGCCCGTGGCGGAGAGCAGCTTGAGCGCCTCGCGGGCGGTCGCGCGGGAGACGTCGAAGGTCTCGCCGAGCTCGAGCTCGGTCGGCAGACGCTCGCCGGGCATCCACACCGCGTTCGAGATCGCCTCGCGCAGCTGCCTCGCGATCTGACCCGAGGCGTCCTTCCTCGACAGCTGCTCAGGGACGAACGTTCGCTCCGACACCGACCTGTGCTCCATTCCCGTGAAATCAGATCTTTACATTCACCGTACCTGGATGCAACATGGTCGAACTAAGAATGTTCAATGTCTGACATACAAACTTAGACACACTCTCACATTGAGGAGCTCAACGTGCAACAGAAGCTTTCAGCAGTGCTGCTGTCCTTCGGGGCGGTGGCGGTCCTCCTGGCGGGGTGCGCCGCACCCTCGCCCCAGGGCGGAAACGCCCCCGAGCCGCAGGACGCGGTCGCGGATTCGACCGCCATGTCCACGACGCTCGACTACATCGAGGCGGGCCTGCCCGACCTCGAGGGGGCGTCTCTCGCCTTCATCGTCGAATGCGCCACCCAGAACGCGTTCTGCCAGACCCGGTGGGAGGGAGCGCAGGATGCGGCGGAGGCCGTCGGCGCGAAGATCACCCTCTTCGATGCCGGATTCGACCCGAACGCGCAGCTCGCGCAGACTCAGGACGCGATCCTGCAGGACTTCGACGGGTACATCCTGTCGCCCGTCGCCGACGCGACCGGATGCGCCAACTTCGAGCTGCTGCAGGAGACCGGGAAGCCCGTCGTCAACATCAACAGCCCGATGTGCGGGAACGCGGACTACACCGAGGGAACTGCGGGCTTCGTCGCCATGCAGACGGAGTCGTTCTTCCTCGAGCACGTCGAGAACGCCTTCTCGCTCTGCGAAGGGGAGTGCGAGGCGATCGCCGTCGGCGGCTTCATCGGCAGCGACCTGTTCACGCGGTGGGAGAACGCGATCCAGCGCGCTCTCGAGAGCTACCCCAACGTGACCCTCGTGTCCGACCAGCCCGGCAACTTCGACCCGGCTGCCGCACTCACGGTCGTGCAGGACGCGCTGCTCGCCAACCCGGACGCCGAGATCGTCGTCTCGTCGTGGGACGACATGACGCGAGGCGTCGAGGAGGGGATTCGCGCGGCCGGCAAGGTGCCGGGCGAGGACGTCCGCATCTACAGCGTCGGAGGCACGGACTACGGCGTCGGGCAGGTCGAGGCCGGCGCGTGGGATTCCACGACCATCCTGCTCCCGTACGAGGAGTCGTACTACGGCATCGTGCAGCTCGCTCGAGCGATCGACACCGGCGAGATGACGCCTGGATTCACCTACCTGGCCGAGTCGCCTCTCGTGCTGGACGGTCCGGGCTCGCTCTTCATCACGGTGGACAACGCCGACGGATTCACGCCGGAGTACTGATGACTGATCCCCGCGCCGTCGCTCCGCTCGCCCTCGAGGTGACTCGGCTGTCCAAGTCGTACCCCGGCGTGAACGCCCTCCGCGGCGTCTCCCTCCAGGTGCGATCAGGAGAGGTGCATGGGCTCGTCGGTGAGAACGGCGCGGGGAAGTCGACCCTCCTGAAGTCGATCGCCGGTGCTGTCCCGTTCGATTCGGGTTCGGTCCGGGTGCTCGGCACCGACCTGGTGGGGGGAAACCCCCGCCAGGCGGCCGAGGCCGGTCTGGCGATGATCTACCAGGAGCTCACGATCGTGCCTGAGCTGTCGGCCTCGGACAACGTGCATCTGGGAGACCCGCCCAGGCGCTTCGGCGTCGTGGACCGTCGTCGGGTCGACGCGCAGTTCCGAGAGGCCGCAGCGCGGATCGGTCTCCAGGTGTCGCCCCGAGCCAAGGCCGGCAGTCTGTCGACCGCGAACCAGCAGCTGCTGGAGATCGTGCGGGCGATGGTCAGCGAGCGCCGACTCGTGATCATGGACGAGCCGACGGCGTCGCTCGGTCCGGAGGACATCGGTCGGCTCCACGCGGTGATCCGCGGGCTGCGTGAGACGGGCCATGCCGTCGTGTACGTCTCGCACGACCTCGATGCGGTGCTCGACATCTGCGACGCCGTGACCGTCCTCCGGGAGGGGGAGGTCGTCGAGAGCCGGCCCGCCGTGGAGTGGACCAAGCCCGCCCTCATCCGCTCCATGCTCGGCGGAGTCGAACTCGATTCGGCCGGGGCCGGGGAGTCCACGACCACAGCGGGCGACGCCGTGCTGTCGGTGCGCGGTCTCCGAGCTCCCGGTGTCCGTCTCGATGAGCTCGATGTCGCCGCCGGCCAGATCATCGGAGTCGCCGGTCTCGTCGGCTCGGGCCGCTCGCGGCTGCTCCGGGCGCTGGCCGGTGCCCTGCTCATCGACGAGGGGCGGTGCGAGATCCGGGGCGAGGCCCGTACCTGGCCGCGCTCGCCCGCCGCCGCCTGGCGGCTCGGGATCGCGATGGCGCCGGAGGACCGGAAGCTGCAGGGACTCGTCCTCGATCAGAGCGCCGCCTGGAACATCGCCCTCGGTGACTTCTCGGGGGCCGCCGGTCGCGGCCCGGTGACGCTTGACCGCCTCGGGGCCGGGGTGCGCGCGGCGGCGGAGGCGATGGCCTTCTCCGCCTCCCGCCTCGTCGTCGCCGCGGGCACGCTGTCGGGCGGGAACCAGCAGAAGCTCATGCTCGCCCGGCTGATGAATCGCTCGGTCTCGGTCCTCCTGCTCGACGAACCCACTCGAGGCATCGACATCGGGGCGAAAGCCCACGTCTTCACCGCGATGCGGGAGATCGCCGACTCGGGACGAGCGGTGATCTGGTCCAGCAGCGAGATCGAGGAGGTTATCGAGCACAGCGATCGAGTCCTCGTGGTCGCCGGTGGCCGCGTCATCGACGAGCTTCCCCCTCGGTCATCACCGCATGACGTGCTGACCCGCATCTTCGACCACCAGCGCACGCACGACGTGCACTCGACCGATGGAGAACCAGCCCTGTGACCACCGCATTGGATGCCCGCCCGTCTCGATTCGTGCGCCTCGCTCAGGCGAGTCGTTCGTACGGTGTCGTGATCGCACTGGTGGTGCTCGTCATCGCGATCTCCGTGGCGCAGCCCTCGTTCCTGAGCTTCCCCAACCAGATGAACATCCTCAGCCAGTGGGCGCCGGTCGCGATCATGGGCATCGGCATGACCTACGTCGTGATCACGGGCGGCTTCGACCTCTCGGTCGGGGCGACCTACGCCCTCGCGGCGGTCGTCGCCGCCGCGATCGGCCAGAGCCAGCCCCCTGTCGTGGCGTTCTCGGCGGCCATCGCCGCCGGACTCGTCGTGGGCGTCGTCAACGGCTTCATCGTCACGGCCCTGCGGGTCAACCCCTTCATCGCCACGCTCGGAACCTCCCTCGTCGTCGGCGGCATCACGCTCGCGATCACCGGCAACAAGGCCTTCATCGTCGCCTTCGAGCCGTTCACCGCCCTCGGGCGGGACCGCCTCGCCGGCGTTCCCTACTCCGGGATCCTCGTCATCGTCCTGTTCGTGATCGCCGGTCTCGTGCTCGCGTACACCTCGTGGGGGCAGTCGGTGTACGCCGTCGGCGGGAACCTCGAGGCCTCGCGGCTCGCCGGGATCCGGACCTCCGGCGTCGTCGGAAGCGCCTACGCGATCGCCGGCCTCACCGCCGGGGTGGCCGGCGTCGTCACCGCATCGCAGCTGAGCTCGGCGCAGGCGAGTCTCGGTGCCACGCTCGTCTTCGACGTGCTCACCGTCGTCATCGTCGGCGGCACGGCCCTGTCGGGCGGTCGTGGCGCCATCTGGCGGACGGCCGTCGGCGTCGGCATCCTCGCCACGCTGCAGAACGGCTTCAACCTGCTCGACATCGACGCCTACTACCAGGACGTCATCAAGGGCGTCATCATCATCGCCGCGCTGGCGACGCTCGACCGCGGGGGCGCTCGTCACCTCCGCCGTCTGCTCGCCGGCCGCGGGCCCTCGCACTGAACCTCATCACCCCGGATCCACCGAACCGAAGGAGAGCACAATGAAGAGCATCACCGAGATCGAAGAGGCGACGATCGCCTCCGTCCACGCCGGATTCCGCGCGGGGGCATTCACCGCGCGCGAGCTCGTCCAGGCCTACCTCGACCGCATCGACGCGCTCGACAGGAACGGCCCCGGACTCAACTCGATCATCTCCGTGTCCGACACGGCGCTCGACGAGGCCGACGCACTGGACGCCGCGCTCGCGTCGAGCGGCGAGCTCTCCGGTCCGCTCCACGGAGTCCCCGTGGTCGTGAAGGACCAGATCGAGACGGCCGGTCTGCGAACGACCTTCGGCAGCGCCGCCGCGGCGGGCTACATGCCGGAGAAGGACGCGACGGCGATCGCGCGACTGCGCGCCGCCGGCGCCATCATCCTCGCTAAGACGACCATGCCCGACTTCGCGACCTCGTGGTTCTCGACGTCGTCGCAGAGCGAGATCACGAAGAACCCCTACGACCTCTCCCGCGACCCGGGCGGCTCGAGCAGCGGATCCGCCGCCGCCGTCGCCGCCAACCTCGGGCTCGTCGGCATCGGCGAGGACACGGGCGGGTCGATCCGACTGCCCGCGTCGTTCTGCAACCTGGTCGGCGTGCGCGTGACGCCCGGGCTCATCAGCCGCAGCGGGATGTCCTCGCTCGTCGTGCCCCAGGACACCTCCGGGCCCATGACCCGCACCGTCGAGGACGCGGCGAGGCTCCTCGACGTCATGGTCGGCTACGACAGCGAGGACGCATACACGACGGTGGTCGGCGTCGCTCGACACGAGGGCTCCTTCCTCGACGGGCTGGACGAGGCCACCGTCGCCGGCAAGCGGATCGGAGTCCTCCGGGAGGTCTTCGCCGACGACACCGACCCCGAGGGCGCCGCGGTCAACGCCGTGCTGACCGACGCGCTGGACAAGCTCAGCGCGGCCGGCGCCACGCTCGTCGACGTCGAGATCCCCGACCTCATGCACTTCGTGGGCTTCACCTCGGTCTACTTCACGCGGTCGCTGCAGGACATGAACGCCTTCATCCAGGCTCGCCCGCAGCTCGGCTTCTCGGGCATCGACGAGCTCCACGCCGCCGGCCGGTTCCACCCCAAGCTCGACCTCTTCGAGGGCATCGCGACGGGCCCGAAGACCGCCAAGGACGACCCGCAGTACCTCGATCGGATCCTCGCTCAGGGCGAGTTCCAGCGCTCGGTGCTCGCGATCATGGTCGAGAACGAGCTGGACGCCATCGCGTTCCCGGACACGAAGCTCCCGGCGCCGACGCACGAGGACGTCTACGCCGACCGGTGGACCTGCCTCACGTACCCCACCAACACCGTCATCGCCTCGCAGCTCTACTTCCCGGCAGTGACCGTCCCGGCGGGCTTCACCGAGTCGGGGCTCCCGGTCGGGCTGGAGCTCATGTCGGTCCCCTACGACGAGGCCCGTCTGCTGAAGGTGGCGCGCGGTGTCGAGAAGGCGACCGACGCACGACGCGCTCCCGCGCTGAGCGCCGAGTGATCGTGGGGGCGACGGGCGAGAGGCCTCCACCCGGGGGGCTCTCGATCAATGCCGACATGGGGGAGTCCATCGGGATCCACCGCTTCGGCAACGACGAGAGGCTCCTGGAGTTCGTGGACACGATCAACGTGGCGGGAGGGATGCATGCCGGAGACCCGTCATCGATCGCATCGATCGTCCATGACGCGGTGGAGGCGGGAGTCACGGTGGGAGCCCATCCCGGGCTTCCGGACATCACGGGATTCGGCCGGCGCGAGATGGTGATCACGGCCGATGAGGCGCGCGATCTGATCCGGTATCAGGTCGGCGCGGTGGCGGCATTCGTCACCGCCGAGGGCGATCGGCTGCACCACATCAAGCCGCACGGCGCGCTGTTCGGGATGATGGCGCGGCAGCCCGAGCTGATGCACGCGCTGTGCGACGTCGCCGGCGACTTCGATGTGCCGATCTTCGGGCTCGCCGGAACCCTGCACGAGAGCGTCGCCGTCGAGCGGGGCGTGCCCTTCGTCGCCGAGTACTACGTCGATCTCGACTACCAGGAGGACGGCACCGTCACGGTCAACCGATGGGGGGTGACGCGCGATCTGGACGAGGTCGAGGCCCGCGCGCGTCGCGCCCTCGAGCACGGCACGACGACCTCGGTCACCGGCCGCGACATCGCGGTCCGGGTCGACTCGTTCTGCGTCCACTCGGATCTGCCCAACGCGGTCGAGGTCGCCGCGCGCGTCCGTGCGGTAGTCGGATGACGACGCCCGCCCGACCGCGGAGCTCGCTCCGACGGTCGGGCGGGCGCTCGGCGGGCCCCGCGCCGGGTCTGCTCGCCCTGCTCGCGGTGCTCGTCATCGCGGGCTGTCTGCGGGCGCCCATCACCGCCGTGCCTCCCGTTCTCACCGCGATCGGTCTCGAGAACGGGATCGGGGCGCTCGGACTGGGCGTGCTCTCGGCGCTCCCTCTCGCCGGGTTCTCCGCGGCATCGCTCCTCGCCATCCCGCTCGCACGGACGCCGGGCCCGCGACGGGCGATCCTCCTCGCCGCCGCGGTGCTCACCGGGGGGATCCTCCTGCGATCCGTCCCCGACCCGGTCGCGCTGTGGGCGGGCACCGCCGTCCTCGGATTCGCGATCGCGGTCGGCAATGTCCTGCTGCCGGTAGTCGTGAAGGAGCTCTGGCCCCGATCGATCGCCGCGGTCACCGGCGTGTACACCGCGGCGAGCGCGGTCATGGCGGCGATCGCCGCGGCGACGATCGTGCCGCTCACCGTCGCGCTCGGCGGCGACTGGCGATCGGCCCTGGGGGCATGGTCGATCGCGGCAGCATCCGCCGCTCTCGTCTGGTGGGCCGTGCAGGTGCGCGGGAGGGTCCAAGATCGGGAGGTCGCGACATCGGCACCGTCCACCCGCGGAGGGTCGCTGGCGCGCGTGCCGCTCGCCTGGTCGGTGATGCTCTACATGGGCCTCCAGGCCGCGACCTACTACGCGCTTCTGGCGTGGATACCCGGCATGGAGCGGTCGATCGGAATCGACGACGAGGTCTCGGGCATCCATCTGGCGATCTTCATCGGTGTCGGAATCGTCTCCGGCCTGCTCGCCTCCGGCGCGGCCCAGGCGCTCCCCGATCAGCGATGGCTGAGCGCCGGGTCCAGCGCGCTGCTCGCGGCGGCCGCGCTCGGCGCCCTCCTGGCGCCGCAGCTCGCGCTGCTGTGGATCGTCATCGCCGGGGTCAGCTGCGGCGCCGTGTTCCCCGTCGCCGTGGCGTTCATCGGCCTGCGCTCGGATGACCGCGCCCTCACGGCGAGGCTCTCCGCGTTCGTGCAGTTCGGCGGCTACCTCATCGCCATGGCCGGGCCCGCTGCGCTGGGCGCCGTCGCGGAGCTCACCGGCGGGTGGGAATGGACGCTCGTCGCGATCGCGCTGCTCTCGGTCCTGCAGAGCGCCGTCGGCTACCTCGCCGGGGGTGCGCGGACGATCGACGACCGCATGGGGATCCAGCGAACGCGAGCGGGAGCCACCAGACTGGAGGCATGACCGCCCCGCAGATCGGCTACGCCGCCGCGCTCGAGCAGTTCGCGCCGCTCGAGGCCATCGAGCTCGCAGCGCTCGCCGAGCAGCACGGCTTCGCGGGCACCGTCGCGACGGAGGGCTTCCAGCCCTGGACGCCGCAGCAGGGACAGTCGAGCTTCGTGTGGAACGTGGTCTCCGCGCTCGGCGCGCGGACGAGCGGGGCCCTGGGCGTCGGACCGGTGTCGCCGACGTTCCGGTGGCATCCCGCGATGGTGGCCCAGGCATCCGCGACGCTCGCTGCGATGTACCCCGGGCGGCACTGGCTCGCCCTCGGCAGCGGCGAGGCGATGAGCGACCACATCGTCGGCGAGCGCTGGCCCGAGCCCGCCGAGCGCATCGCGCGCATGTTCGAGGCGCTGTCGATCATCAAGAAGCTCTTCTCCGCCTCGCTCGCCGGCCGCGACACCAAGCACGACGGCGACGTCCTGCGCCTCGAGACCGCGCGGCTCTGGACGATGCCCGAGTTCGCGCCGGACATCCTCATCCAGACCGCCGGCCCCCTGACGGCGAAGCGGGCCGGGCGCAGCGCCGACGGCCTGCTCATCGAGGCCGCGCCGATCGAGCGCATCGGGATGCTCTTCCAGCGCTTCGAGGAGGGCGCGCGCGAGGCGGGCCGCGACCTCGCCACCACGACTCGCGTTCTGCGTCTGCACCTGTCGTGGGCGCCGACCGACGAGGAGGCGATGGGGAACGCGCTCGCCGAGTGGCCCAACGGCGGCATGCGGTTCGCGAAGAGCGACATCCGCTCGCCGTTCGACCTCGAGCAGATCGCGAAGCTCGTGCGACCGGAGGACTTCGGCGGCCGCGTGGTGGTCTCCTCCGACCCCGACGTGCACCGCGCGAACATCCAGGCGCACCTGGATCTGGGCTTCGACGGGGTCTACCTTCATAACGTCGGTCGGAACCAGCGAGAGTTCCTCGAGGTGTTCGGGCGCGACGTCCTCCCCGCGCTGCACCGATAGGAGACTCCATGTCGTTCCAGGCCTACCTCGACGCGATCGAGAAGAAGACCGGCCGAACGCCGCGGCAGCTGCTCGACGAGGCGATCGAGCGCGGCTACAAGGAGCCGGGGGTGAAGGCTGGCGTCATCGTCCAGTGGCTCGCCGACGGCTACGGGCTCGGCCGCGGTCACGCGATGGCGATGGTGCACGTGATCCAGAAGGGCCCGGAGATCTCGACGAAGCATGTCGGCTCCGACGGCGTGCACCGCGACGCGACCGACACGCTGTGGCTCGACGGGGCGGCGACGAAGCCGGCGGGCTGACGCGATGGCGGATGACGCCGCGGACGCGCTCGCGCCGGGCGAGGGCGGGCTCGACGCCGAGGGTCGACGTCACGGCCCATGGCGTGAGAGCGACCCGCACGGCGGCACGATCGCGGGCGAGTACGTCCACGGCGACCGGCACGGGCCGTGGACGCACTTCTTCGCCGACGGCCGCGTGCGCAGCGAGATGCACTACGAGCGCGGCGAGCTCGCGGGGCCCACCACGTGGTACCGCGCGACCGGCGGGCTGCTGCAGCGCGGCGCCTTCCTCGACGGCGAGAAGCACGGCCGCTGGACGCGCTGGGACGCCGCCGGCCGGCTGCTCGACGAGGGCGAGTTCGACCGCGGCGCCAGGACGGGGGAGTGGAACCGGTACGCGCCCGACGGCTCGGTGCGGAAGATCACGCGCCATCGGGGCCGCCCCGACGCATGACCGCCTCGGCGCGAGAACGCCGTAGCGCAACATGCGGAACCCTCACTATGGTGAGCGCGTGTACATCCTGCTGGGCGCGATCCCCGTTCTCGTCATGATCGCGTCGCTCGCCGACATCATCACGCGCGGCGAGCACGAGGTGAAGAACCTCAACCGCACTTTCTGGATCATCATCGTGATCCTCCTGCCGCTCGTCGGCAGCCTCCTGTGGTGGGCCGTCGGCCGCGAGTACCGTCGCAGCGAGCCCGTCGTCGGCTTCGGCGACCCGCACCGCACCGAGGCGATCGAGCGACGCCTCGCCGATCGCGCGGCGTCGACCACGGAGGCGGAGCTCGCCCGCCTCGACGCCGAGATCGCGCAGGCGGAGAACGAGGCGCGCATCCGCCGCCTGGAGGACGAGCTGCGGCGCCGCCGCGGCGAGCCGACGCCGTCCTGAGCCGACGCCGTCCTGAGCCGACGCCGTCCTGAGCCGACGCCGTCCTGGGTCGGCCGCGCCGGTCGGCGGCCCCTGCGATGATGGGCCGGTGACCACCCCGCCTCTCGTCGTCTTCGGCATCCCCGGCCTGCCCGAGATCGTCCCCGACGACGATCTGCCCCACCTCATCGCCGATGCCGCCCGCCGGGCCGACGTGCTGCCGGGCGACATCCTCGCCGTGACGAGCAAGATCGTGAGCAAGGCCGAGGGCCGCATCGTCGCCGCCGACTCGCGCGAGCAGGCGATCACCGACGAGACCGTGCGCGTCGTCGCGACGCGCGAGCACCCGGGCGGCGTCACGCGCATCGTCGAGAACCGCCTCGGCCTCGTCATGGCCGCGGCGGGCGTCGACGCGAGCAACACCGCCGACGGCACCGTCCTCCTCCTGCCGCTCGACCCCGACGAGAGCGCGCGGCGCATCCGCGAGGCAGTCGAGGCGTGCGTCGGCGCGCCCATCGGCGTCGTCATCACCGACACCGCGGGTCGCGCCTGGCGCGAGGGCCAGACCGACATCGCGATCGGCGCGAGCGGCGTGCGCCTGCTCGACGACCTCCGCGGAGCGCACGACGCGAGCGGCAGGCTCCTCGCCGTCACGGCTCCCGCGGTCGGCGACGAGATCGCCGCCGCCGCCGACCTCGTGAAGGGCAAGACGAGCGGGATGCCCGTGGCCGTCGTCCGCGGACTCGACCGGCACCTCGACCCGGCCGCGCCGGGCGGCCGCAGCCTCGTCCGCCCCGCAGCCGACGACATGTTCTACATCGGTCATCGCGAGGCGCACGAGGCCGGCTACGCGCAGGGTTACTCCCAGGGGCTCGCCGAGGGGCAGGCGGAGGAGCGCGGCCCCGGCGGGGCATCCTGACGAATCATCATTCACGGCGGTTCTCTCGGCCGTTTTCCCGCGTCGGCGTGGAAGAGTGAGCGGGTGAGCACGATGACGAGCCCCGCACCCGACGCGCCCGCCGGAACCGATCAGCCGCTCGAGGCCGAGGCGTTCGCCGAGCTCGGCGACGGGATCCGTCGCGCGATGAACGGCGTGATCGACGGCAAGCCCGAGGCGGTCGACACGGCGCTCACCGTGCTGCTGGCCGAGGGCCACCTGCTCATCGAGGACGTCCCGGGCGTCGGCAAGACCGTGCTCGCCCGAGCGCTCGCCCGCTGCATCGCGGGCACGGTCAGCCGCATCCAGTTCACGCCCGACCTGCTGCCCGCCGACATCACGGGCGTGAGCGTCTTCCGCCAGCAGCAGGGCGTGTTCGAGTTCACCCCCGGCCCCGTCTTCGCCCACATCGTCATCGGCGACGAGATCAACCGCGCGAGCCCGAAGACCCAGTCGGCGCTGCTGGAGTGCATGGAGGAGGGTCAGGTCACCGTCGACGGCCGCACCCACCGCCTCGAGGCTCCGTTCCTCGTCGTCGCGACGCAGAACCCCGTCGAGATGGAGGGCACGTACCCGCTCCCCGAGGCGCAGCGCGACCGCTTCATGGCGCGCATCTCGATCGGGTACCCGGATGCCGAGAGCGAGCAGCGCATGCTGCGCGACCGCGAGCACGGGTCGCCTCTGGATCGCCTCGCCCCGATCGTCGACGTGGCGGGCCTGCGCCGCATGATCGCGACCGTGCGCGAGGTCTACGTGAGCCCCGCGGTCGAGGCGTACGCCGTCGCGATCGTGCAGTCGACGCGCGACGACACCGCGCTGCGGCTCGGCGCCAGCCCGCGCTCGACCCTGCAGCTCGTGCGCGCCGCGCGAGCCCGGGCGGCGCTCGACGGCCGCGACTTCGTCGTCCCCGACGACATCGACGCGCTCGCGACGACGGTGCTCGCCCACCGGATGATCCTCGTGCCCCGGGCGCAGCATCCCGACGGCCGCCCCGTGCGCAGCGTCGAGGAGGTCGTCGAGCGCATCGTCGCGGCGACCCCCGTGCCGGTGCCGCAGGCTCCTCGCGCGTAGGGCTCGGCTCATGCGGGCACGGCGCGAGCGCGCGAGCGGCGGGGTGCCGCGGCTCACCGGCCGCGGCTGGGGTTTCCTCGTGGTGGCCGCGAACCTGTTCGCGCTCGCGTACGGGCTGCAGCGGCCCGAGCTCGTCCCCGGCGCCGTCATCGCCGCCGCCGCGCCGCTGCTCGCGCTTGTCGTCGTCGCCGCGGCCCGGCCGCGCGTGCGCGTCACCCGCCACCTCGACCCCGTCGTCGCCACCGAGGGCGAGCCGGTGCGCGTGGGCGTGCTCGTGTCGGGCCGGGCGCGCGGCGCCGAGTGGATCGAGCGCGTGCCGATGCGCCCCGGCTACGCGGGCCCGGGTCAGCTCCTGCCGGTGCGCACGGGTCGCCCGCGCTCGCTCGGCTACCGCTACTGGCCGGCCCACCGCGGCCTCGTGAGCGTCGGCCCCCTGCTCATCGAGGACCGCGACCCCTTCGCCCTCGCCGTGCGCGTCACCGACACGATCGCCGTCGCCACGCAGCTCGTCGTGCCCGAGGTGGCTCCGCTGTCGCCCGGCCCCGTTCCCGACCCGTCCGCCGAGAGCGGACCCCGCACGACCCGCTCGCGCGAGCGCGCGGCCGACGACGTCGTGACGCGCGAGTACCGGCAGGGGGATGCCCTGCGGCGCGTCCACTGGCGGGTGTCGGCGCGCCAGGGCGAGCTCATGGTGCGGCAGGACGAGCCGCAGGCGGGGCCGCGAGCGCGGGTGCTCCTCGATTCGCAGCGGGCCGGGCATCCCGACCTCGCCCGCCCCGCGGCCGCCGCGCCGTCGGGCTCGCGCACCTTCGAGTGGAGCGTGCGCATGACCGCGGCGGTCGCCGCGCACCTCGCCGAGCGCGGCTACGCCGTCGACCTGCAGACCCCGAGCGCGCGCCCGACCGAGGCCCCGCGGGGCGATGGGCCCGTCGGCGAGCTGCTCGGCGAGCTGGCCGTCCTCCCGCTCGCCGACCGCGAGCCGCTGCCCGCCGTCTCCGCCGCCCCCGGCTCGGTGCCGGTCGTCGCGATCGCGAGCAGCCCCGACGACGCGACGCTGCGGTGGATGCTCGCCCAGCGCTCCGCCGGAGCCCTCGGCGTCGCCCTGCTCGTGCGCTCCGCGTCGACCGCACCCGACGACCCCGGAGCGCTCGCCGTCGAGGCGGCCTTCGCCGCCGCCGACTGGAACGTCGTCACCGTGCCCATCGGCACGCCGCCGGACGCGGCGTGGCTCGCGCTCATCGGCCAGCAGCCCGAGCTGACCGGGGCCGAGGCGCTCGCCGCGCGGGTCGCGGGGGCGGCGGGGCCAGGGCTCGCGGGGCAAGGGCTCGCAGGGGCCGGGGCTGCTCGTGGCTGAGGCGGAGAGCCAGGGCACCCGCCGGGTCGCGGGGCGCGGCGCGCGCGCGGGGCGCGGCACCGTGCTCGTGCCGCTCGCGGCGCTGCTCATGCTCGCCGCGGCGCTCTCGGCCTTCACCGTCCTGCTCGACGAGGGCCCGTGGTTCGCCTCCACGATGGTCGTCGTCGCGGTCGTGGTCGGTGCGGGTGCGCTGGCGCGCCTGCGTGCGCGGAGATGGCGACCCGCGTGGTCGGTGCTCGCGTCGAGCGCGGCGCTCGTGGTCATCCTCACCGCGGTGTTCGCGGCCGAGGTCTCGTTCGCCGTCGTCGTCCCGACCGCCGACACGCTCGAGAGGTTCAGCGAGCTCGTCGCCGCGGGGGAGCAGTCGATCGCCGAGCAGTCGCTGCCGGCGGAGGCCGACCCGGGCATCCGGTTCCTGCTCGCGCTCGGGGTCGGGGGGATCGCGATCGTGACCGACGCCCTCGCCTCTCTCAGCCGGCGGCCGGCGCTCGCCGTCGTGCCCGCCCTGGGCATCCTCGCCGTACCGGTCGTGCTCGCCCCGGGCGCGCTGCCGCTCCCGACCGTGGTCGCGACGGCCGCCGCATACCTGCTCATGCTCGCGCTGCACCGCCCGGCCGCGATCGGCGGCGGAGCGGGCGTCGCGCGGGCCGTCACGGCCGCGGCCGTCGTGCTCGTCGCCGCCGTGGTCGTTCCGCCCGCGTTGCCGTCGGTGCTCGCCGGCGACCGGTTGCCCGGCTCGGGGCCGGCGGGGCTCGTGACCGGCATCAACCCGGTCGTCGAGCTCGGCGACGACCTGAGACGGCAGAACCCGGTGACGGTGCTGACCTACTCGACGGGTCTCGAGGGCGGGCAGTACCTGACGCTCTCGCATCTGGCCGAGTTCGCCGGGCAGGAGGTGCTGCCCGTACCGTTCGAGGCGGAGACGCGCGAGGCGGGCGAGATCGGCCCGCCCGCGTGGTTCGCGGACGACGTCGCGTTCACGAGCGTGGAGACGACGATCACGCTGCGCAGCGTCCGCTCGCGCTGGGTGCCCCTGCCGTCGGCGCCGGTGCGGGCCGACGGGCTCACCGGCGGCTGGGTCATCGACCCCGACGGCGTGACGATGCGCACCGCCGAGGGGTCCATCCGCAACGGCACGTACACGGTCGAGAACCGCCTCGCGCGCCCGACTCCCGAGCAGCTGCGCGCGACGACCGTCGACGCGCCCGGACTCGACCAGTACCGCGCCCTGCCCGAGGACATCGACCCGATCATCGAGGCGACCGCGCGCGAGGTCGTGGCGGGCATCGACAACCCCTACGAGCAGGCGGTCGCGCTGCAGCGGTTCTTCACCGACGGCGGCTTCACCTACTCGGAGGACGCCCCCGTCGAGGGCGGCTTCGACGGCTCGGGCGCCGAGATCGTCGCGGCGTTCCTGGAGGCGCGCTCCGGGTACTGCGTGCACTTCGGCTCGGCGATGACGCTCATGGCGCGCACGCTGGGAATCCCGACGCGCATGGCGGTGGGGTTCCTGCCGGGGTCGCGGAACCCGGTGATCCCGAGCGAGTACACCGTGTCGTCGGACGACCTGCACACCTGGCCCGAGCTGCACTTCGACGGCATCGGCTGGGTGCGCTTCGAGCCGACCCCCTCGCGCGGCGTGACCCCCGACTACGCGACCGAGGAGGCCCTCACCCCGAGCGGATCACCCTCGCCCGACCCGCTCACGCCCGAGCCGATCGAGCCCACGGCGACCGCGACGCCGGGTGCGCCGTCGCCGGGTGCGTCCGGCGGCCCCGACCTCCCCGACGAGCAGATCGACGCGGGCGGCACCGCTTCCGGCGGCCTGCTCGGGGGGCGGTCGACGATCGGGGGCGTGGATGCCCGGCTCGTGCTCGCCCTCGCGCTCATGCTCGTCCTCGCGCTGCTCGCCGCGCCCGGGGTCTGGCGGGCCGTGCTGCGCGCGCGCCGACTGCGCTCGCCGGATCCGCTCGACGCCTGGCGCGAGCTGCGCGACACGGCCCGCGACCTGGGGCTGCCCGCGGAGGCGACCCGCACGCCGCGCGAGCTCGCCCGCGCGTGGGCGGGGGTGGGGGCTGGCGGCGGTGCCAGGGCCGGGGCGGGTGCCGCTGGTGGCGTCGCGGAGCCGTCGGCCGAGGGGCTCGAGGTCTTCGAGGCCGTGCGCCGCGCCCTCGAGGCGCGCGCCTACGGAGCGCCGGCCGCGGTGTCGGGCGCCCCGGACATCCGCCCCGCACTGCGCGCCCTGCGCGCGCGCACGCCGTGGTGGCGTCAGCTGCTCGCCGCGGTCGGGCCGCGCTCGCTCGCGTCGCGCGAGCCGCGCGACCCGGCCCTCGAGCTGCCCGCAGCCCCCGCCTGACGTCGGCCTCCGTCGCTGCCTGCCGCGCCGCGCCGCCGGCCGCGTAGTCCGGCTGCTCATGCGCAACTCAGGATCGTTCGACGATCATCCGTGCGGCGCCGCGGGTCGGAACCCTCCTCAGCCGCACCGTTCCTGAGTTGCGCATGGTGGGTCTCGCATCAACGGTGGTCACCGCGCTGGAGAGCGGCGAGGACCGCCGCTTCGACAATCGACCAGTGCTCCATCACCTGCCGATAGCTGAACCGCAGCACCCGGAATCCTCGTCGCGAGAGCTCAGCATCTCGTCGACGGTCGTTCTCGAAGGTGCTCTCCGTGTCATGGAACGACTCGCCGTCGATCTCGACGACCAGCCGTTCCGCGATCAGGAAGTCGACGGAGCCCACGCCGGGAATCCGCACCTGCGGTCGGAGCGACGGGAGGCGGCCGTGCATGCGCAGTCGGAAGAGGGTCTCCGTGCCCGACTCGCAGGTCCCGTCGACGAGGCCGGGCACGATGCGGTGGCCGCCGGCGACCAGGTCCTGCCTGAGGCCCGGCGATCGGTGGAGCACCGACTCGAGCGATGCGAGGTACAGCTCGCGCGGCGCGCAGGAGCGAAGTGTCGCGATGGCATCGACCGGATCGGCGACGAGCCGATTGCGGGGCGCCCGGGGAGGCATCCAGTGCACGCGGAGCCCGGGAGTTCCTGGCTCGTAGGCGCGTCGTGCATCACCCGCCGACCGCAGTCGCGCGGCGTTCCTCGGAACGAGAACATGCAGACTGCCGTCGGGGACGGCCCAGTATCCGTGAGCCCGAAGCGACTGCGCGCACGTGATCGTTCCCCCCACTCGTGCCGCTCGAACCGCGTCGGCAGCGATGTCGGGCGCCGAGAACCATCCCCGCCTCACGCGTACCAGTGCGCGGCGGCTGACGAGTCCCGCCAGCCGCCCTCGCGTGACGCCGATCGTCTCGAGCTCGGATGTCGAGATGAGCCCGCCGAAGTGACGGACGGCGTGATGAATGTCGACCATGGCGGACAGAGTGCCGCGCCGCATCCGCTCGCCCAGCCGGAGGGGCGCTGGCGGGGGCACGAGGCGAAAGGGGTGCGGTTGGGGAGGAGGGGATGCGCAACTCAGGAAGTACGATCGCGCTGGCGCGTGATGGTGCGGCTGGTCGCTGCCCGCACGGCTTCGGTTCCTGAGTTGCGCACGGGCGTGGTGGCGCGCCTGCTCCGGGGCGAGACGCATCGGGGAGCGGCGCCCGGCGCGCGGCCTCGCGGTGCCGAGCGCGCGGCCCGGGCCCGCGGCGCCCAGGCCCGCGGCGCCCAGCGCGCCCGGGCCCGCGGCGCCCGGCGCGCGGTGCGGCCCGCACGCCTACCGCGCGATATCGCCCAGCACCCCGCCGGTCGCGCGCAGCAGGTCGGCGGGCGCGAGCTCGAGGTCGAACCCGCGCCGGCCGCCCGACACGAGCACGGTCTCCCACAGCAGGGCGGACTCGTCGACGACGGTCGGCAGCGCTGTCTTCTGCCCGATGGGCGAGATGCCGCCGACGACGTATCCGGTCTTGCGCTCGGCGAGCTCGGGCGCGGCCATCGCCGCGCGCTTCGCCCCGACGGCCGCCGCGAGCGCCTTGAGGTCGAGCAGCGACGAGACCGGCACCACCCCGACCACGAGTCGTCCATCCGCTTCGGCGAGCAGCGTCTTGAACACGCGCTCCGGCTCGACGCCGAGCGCGGCCGCCGCCTCCAGCCCGTAGGCGGTGACCGCCGCGTCGTGCGCGTACGCCCGCGGCGTGAACGGGATTCCCGCGGCCGTCAGCGCGACCGTCGCCGGAGTCCCCGGCGCGGCCTGCGATCGCGGCCTACCCATCGCCGTCCGCGGGCGACTCGACCCCCGGGCCGCCGCTGCCCGGCCCCGCCACCGGGTCGCCGTGCGCCCGGAACAGCAGCATCGACGCCGGCCCGACCTGCAGCCGCTCGCCCGGCACGTGCGACGGCTCGATGCCGGAGATGTCGTCGTGCGAGCTGTCCCACAGCAGCGTGTAGCCGGTGACGCCGACGTGCGACGGCAGGGTGACCTCGACCGACTCCTCGAGCCCGTGCACGATGAGAAGCACGCGGTTGAACTCCTCGAACTCGGGAGTCGAGGCGGCGAGGTACTGCAGCGTCCGCTCGCTGGGCGAGTCCCAGTCGAGCATCGTCATCGACCGGCCGTCCTTGTTGTACCAGTCCATCTGCGTGGCGCTCGGCACGGTCTCGCCCCACTTGCCGTAGCGCCCCGGCCGAAGCGCGGGGTTCGCGCGTCGCAGCGCGAGCAGCCGCGCGGTCACCCGGTGCAGGTCCTCCTGCCACCCGGCGCGATCCCACGAGTGCCAGGTGAGCTCGCTGTCGTGGCAGTAGGCGTTGTTGTTGCCGCGCTGCGTGCGGCCCCATTCGTCGCCGGCGGTGATCATCGGGATGCCCGCGCTGAGCAGGAGGGTCCCCAGGAGGTTCCGCATGGCCTTGCGCCGGTCGGCGACCACGCGCTGATCGTCGGTGGGGCCTTCGACGCCGAAGCTGTACGACCGGTTGCTGTCGGTGCCGTCACGGTTGCTCTCGCCGTTGCCGAGGTTGTGCTTGCGGTCGTAGGCGGTGAGGTCGGCGAGGGTGAACCCGTCGTGGGCGGTGATGAAGTTGACGCTCGCGAGGGGCCCGCGGTCGGCCGCGAACACGTGGGCCGACCCGGTCATGCGCCGCGCGAGCGAACCGATGCCCTCGGGGGCCGAGCCGGCGTGCCGGCCGGCCGCGGCATCCGTCAGCCAGAATGCGCGGGCGCGGTCGCGGAAGCCGTCGTTCCACTCGGAGTACCCGGCGGGGAAGTTGCCGACCTGCCAGCCGCCGAGCCCGACGTCCCACGGCTCGGCGATCATCTTGACGCCCTGCAGCGAGGGGTCGTCGAGGATCGCCCGCAGCAGCGGGTGCTCAGGGTCGTAGTGGGCGTGCCGGTCGCGCCCCAGAGTCGCCATGAGGTCGAAGCGGAACCCGTCGACCTGCACCTCGTTGGCCCAGTACCGCAGCGAGTCGAGCACGAGCCGCTGCGCGGCCGGGCGCGAGAGGTCGACGGTGTTGCCGCAGCCGGTGGTGTCGATGTACTCGCCGTCGGCGGTGTTCCGGTAGTAGTCGGCGTTGTCGATGCCGCGCAGGCTCGAGGTGGGGCCGTCGAGCCCCTCCTCGGCGGTGTGGTTGTAGACGACGTCGAGCACGACCTCGAGGCCGGCCTCGTGCAGCAGGCGCACCATGCCCTTGAACTCGCGGAGCACGGCTCCGGTGCCGCCGAACTGCGCGTGCCGGGTGGCGTACGCGGCGTGCGGGGTGAAGAAGTTGAGGGTGTTGTAGCCCCAGTAGTTGGTGAGCCCCTGCTTCAGGAGGCGCTGCTCGCTGATGCTCTGGTGCACGGGCAGCAGCTGCACGGTGGTGACGCCGAGGTCTTTCAGGTACGCGATCGTCGTGGGGTGGGCGAGGCCGGCGTAGGTTCCCCGCAGCTCGTCGGGCATGGCCGGGTTGAGCTTGGTGAGGCCTTTGACGTGCGCCTCGTAGATGACGGTGTGATCGAGGGGGATGCCCGGCTTCGGCACCCCGCCCCAGTCGAATTCGTCGTTCTGCACGTACGAGCGCCATTCGCCGCTGGAGGTGCGCGCGAGGCCGCGCGCGTAGGGGTCGATGAGGTGCCGGTGCGGGTCGAACGCGTGGGGCGGCCCGTCGGGCCCGTCGACGCGGATCGAGTACCGGGCACCGACGCGCAGGTCGGGGTGCTCGGCGCTCCACACATGGTGGCGGTTGGGCGTCATGGCGACGGCCTCGGTGACCCAGTTGGGGTCGTCGGGGTCGAAGAGGCAGAGCTCCATGCGGGTGGCGTGACGGCTGTAGACCCGCAGTCGGCCGCCGTGGGCCGTGGGGGTCACGCCGAGGTGGCCCAGGTGGCCGTGGGGGCCCAGGGCGTCGGCGTGAGACATGGACTTAGGCTAGGCGACAGTCGGCGGCGCACCCTGCCCGCGCGCCGTGCGGCGGCGGCGGGCGCCGCGCCGATCGTGTCCGCCGCAGCAGCAGAGAGGGGATGCCGTGGTCGTCTATCTCGATCACGCCGCCGGTTCCCCCATGCCGGCCTCCATCCGCGGCGCGTACCTGGCGGCGCTCGAGCACGTGGGCAACCCGTCGTCGATCCACTCGGCGGGGCAGGCGGCGCGCGGCATGCTCGAGGGCGCGCGCGAGCGCATCGCCGCGACCCTCGGCGTCGACGCGGTGGAGGTCGTGCTCACGGGCGGCGGCACCGAGGCCGTGAACCTCGGGGTGAAGGGACTGTTCTGGCAGCGGCAGGCAGGGGCGGCCGGCGACCGGGCCGTGGCGCCGGACGCCGCGCCCGACGCCGCGCCCGCACGCGCCGACCGGCCGCGCCCGCGCATCCTCATGCCGCGCGCCGAGCACCACGCGACCCTCGACGCCGTCGAATGGCTCGCCGCGCACGAGGGCGCGCAGCTGCGCTGGCTCGAGGTCGACGAGGTCGGGGCGCTGCGGCTCGACGACTTCGAGGCCGCCCTGGCCGAAGGCGCTGGCCCAGTCGATGTCGCCCTCCTCACGATGCTCGCCGCCAACAACGAGGTCGGCACGCTGCAGCCCGTCGCCGAGGCCGCGGCGCTCGCCGCCGCCCACGGCGTGCCCGTGCACGTCGACGCGATCGCCGCCTACGGGCAGGTCCCGCTCGCACCCCTTCCCGCCGGAGTCTCGGCCGTCTCGCTCTCGGCCCACAAGCTCGGCGGCCCCGTCGGCGTCGGAGCCCTCGTGCTGCGCCGCGGCGCCGACGTCGTTCCGCTGCTGCACGGCGGCTCGCAGCAGCGCGGGCGCTCCGGCACGATGGATGCCGCGGGAGCGGCCGCCTTCGCCGCCGCCTCCGACGAGGCCCACGCCGCGATCGCGGAGCGCGCCGCACGCAAGGCGCAGCTGCGCGACCGCCTGGCGGCGGGCATCCTCGCCGCTCTGCCGCAGGTCGAGCTGCGCGGCGCCGCGGGCCGCGCGGCCGCCGCGCGCGCGGCCGGCCGCGTCGCCGAGGCCGACGCGTGGGCCGCGCGCGCCCTGCCCGGCACGCTGCACCTGACCGTTCCGGGGGCCGAGGGCGACTCGCTGCTCATGCTGCTCGATCTCGCGGGCTTCGCCGTCTCGACGGGCTCGGCGTGCCAGGCCGGGGTTCCCGAGCCGAGCCACGTGCTGCTCGCGATGGGCCTTCACGAGCAGGCGGCGCGCGGTGCCCTGCGCGTCTCGCTCGGCCCCGAGACGACCGAGGCCGACGTCGATGCGCTGCTCGCGGCGCTGCCCGACGCCGTCGCCCGCGCGACGTCGGCGGGTCTCGCGGCCCGCACCCCGACCCTCGGCCGCTAGCGGCTCGACGCCCGACGCAGCCGCGTACCCTTGACGGGTGCGAGTTCTGGCAGCGATGAGCGGCGGCGTCGACAGCGCCGTCGCCGCGGCGCGCGCGGTCGACGCCGGCCACGACGTCGTCGGCGTGCACCTGGCGCTGAGCCGCATGCCGGGCACGCTGCGCACCGGCAGCCGCGGCTGCTGCACGATCGAGGACAGCCTCGATGCCCGCCGCGCGGCCGACCTCCTGGGCATCCCGTTCTACGTGTGGGATTTCTCCGAGCGCTTCCGCGCCGACGTCGTCGACGACTTCATCAGCGAGTACGCCGCCGGCCGCACCCCGAACCCGTGCATGCGCTGCAACGAGCGCATCAAGTTCGCGGCCGTGCTCGAGAAGGCGCTCGCTCTCGGCTTCGACGCGGTCGTCACCGGCCACTACGCCCACATCGTCACCGACGAGCACGGCAATCGCGAGCTGCACCGGGCCAGCGACGAGGCGAAGGACCAGTCGTACGTGCTCGGCGTGCTGACGACCGAGCAGCTCGCGCACGCGATGTTCCCGCTCGGCACGACCCCGTCGAAGGCCGTCGTGCGCGCCGAGGCCGCCGCGCGCGGGCTCACGGTCGCGCAGAAGCCCGACAGCCACGACATCTGCTTCATCCCCGACGGCGACACGCGCGGCTGGCTCGCCGGCCGCATCGAGCCCGAGCAGGGCAGCATCGTCGACCGCGCCGGCACCCCCGTCGGCACCCACGATGGCGCGACGAGCTTCACGGTCGGCCAGCGCCGCGGTCTGAATCTCGGCGTTCCCGGCCCCGACGGCCGCCCGCGCTTCGTGCTCGAGGTGCGCCCGCGCACGAACGAGGTCGTCGTCGGCCCGAAGGAGGCCCTCGCGATCCGCGAGCTCGCCGGCGCCCGCATCTCGTGGGCGGGCCTCGACCCGGTGGCGAGCGGGCTCACCCGCGTGACCGCTGAGGGGGATGCCTGGGCCCCGTTCCCGTGCGAGGTGCAGGTGCGCGCCCACGCCGACCCGGTCGCGGCGACCGCTCGGCTGGCCCCGACCACCACCCCCGACGGCGAGCCCGACGGCCGCGCCACCGAGCTCGTCGTCGAGGTCGACGAGCCCCTGTTCGGGGTCGCTCCCGGACAGACCGCCGTGCTCTACTCGGGCACGCGCGTGCTGGGCCAGTGCACGATCGACCGCACCGTGAGCGCGGTCCCGGCCACGGCATCCTGACCGCTCGTCACGGCACCGCACGCCCCCGGCGCAACCCCCGGTCGCCCGTCAGTGCTCGCTCCTAGACTGACGCCGTGACTGACGAGCAGCCTGCCGAGCACCGCGCGACGAACCCCGCCGAGCACCCCGTCGACGACCTCACGCGCGACGCCGCGCGCGCCGAGGTCGAGGCGCTCACGACGCGCATCCTCGAGCTGCGCGACGCGTACTACGCCCGCGACGAGCTGCTCGAGGACGACGCCACGTACGACGCGCTCGTCCGCCGCCTCGAGCTCATCGAGCACGCGTTCCCCGAGCTGCAGAGCCAGGACTCGCCGACTCAGACGGTCGGCGGCCGCGCCGAGACGACGCTCTTCGCCCCCGTCGAGCACGCCGAGCGCATGCTGAGCCTCGACAACGTCTTCAGCGCGGAGGAGTTCACCGAGTGGGCGGCGAAGGTCGAGCGCGACGCGAACCGCCCGGTCGCCTATCTGTGCGAGCTCAAGATCGACGGCCTCGCCCTCAACCTCCGCTACGAGCGCGGCGTGCTCGTCACAGCGGCGACGCGCGGCGACGGCCGCGTCGGGGAGGACGTGACGCAGAACGTCCTGCAGGTCGCGGGCATCCCGACGCGACTCGCGGGCGATGCATCCGAGCTGCCCGAGCTCGTCGAGGTGCGCGGCGAGGTGTTCATCCCGAAGGCGGCGTTCGACGAGCTCAACGCCCTGCAGCGCGAGGCGGGCGAGCGCGAGTTCGCGAACCCGCGCAACGCCGCGAGCGGCAGCCTCCGTCAGAAGAGCGAGGGCAAGAACGACGCGCAGCTCGCGCGCATGCACGACCGGCTGGGCAGATTGCGGATGCTCGTCCACGGCATCGGCGCCTGGCCGAACCCGCCCGTGGCCGCTCAGAGCGAGGTCTACGGCCTGCTCGAGCGCTGGGGTCTGCCGGTCAGCAGCCACTTCCGCGTGCACGACTCCGCGGCCGGCGCCGCCGAGTTCATCGCCTTCCACGGCGAGCACCGGCACGACGTCGAGCACGAGATCGACGGCGTCGTCGTCAAGGTCGACGAGCTCGAGCTGCACGACGAGCTCGGCGCCACGAGCCGCGCCCCGCGCTGGGCGATCGCCTACAAGTACCCGCCCGAGCAGGTGAACACGAAGCTGCTCGACATCGTCGTGAGCGTGGGCCGCACGGGCCGCGCGACGCCGTTCGCCGTGATGGAGAAGGTGCGCGTCGCCGGCAGCGAGGTGCGCCAGGCGACCCTCCACAACCAGGACGTCGTGAAGGTCAAGGGCGTCCTCATCGGCGACACGGTCGTGCTGCGCAAGGCCGGCGACGTCATCCCCGAGGTGCTCGGTCCGGTCGTCGAGCTGCGCGACGGCTCCGAGCGCGAGTTCGTCATGCCGACGAACTGCCCCGAGTGCGGCACGCCCCTCGCCCCGGCGAAGGAGGGCGACATCGACCTGCGCTGCCCGAACGCGCGATCCTGCCCCGCGCAGGTGCGCGGCCGGGTCGAGCACATCGGCAGCCGCGGAGCCCTCGACATCGAGGCCCTCGGCGAGGTGAGCGCGGCCGCGCTGACGCAGCCCGATGTGCCGAGCATCCCGCCCCTTCAGACCGAGGCGGGCCTGTTCGCGCTGACGATCGATCAGCTGCTGCCGATCGAGGTCGTGGTGACGGATGCCGAGACCGGGCTCCCCAAGCTCGAAGCCGACGGCTCCGCTCGTCGCCGCTCACCGTTCCGCCGCAACCCCACGGGTGCCGAGAAGAAGCAGGGGCTTCAGGGCCCGCAGCCGAGCTCGGCCGCCCTCACCCTGCTGGCAGAGCTCGAGAAGGCGAAGACGAAGCAGCTCTGGCGCCTGCTCGTGAGCCTCAACATCCGGCACGTCGGGCCCGTCGCGGCGCGCGCGCTCGCCGACTGGTTCGGCTCGCTGGACGCGATCCGCGCGGCGAGCGCGGAGGAGCTCGCCGCGGTCGACGGCGTCGGCGCGATCATCGCCGACGCGGTCATCGACTGGTTCACCGTCGACTGGCACGTCGACATCGTCGAGCAGTGGGCCGCCGCGGGCGTGCAGTTCTCGACACCCGGTCATCCCGGGCCGGGCGCCGCGGCCGCCGCCGGGGGAGTCCTCGCCGGGCTCACCGTCGTCGCGACCGGCACGCTCGAGGGCTTCACACGCGAGGGCGCGCAGGAGGCGATCATCGCCGCGGGCGGGAAGGCGGCGTCGAGCGTCAGCAGGCAGACCGACTTCGTCGCCGCCGGCCCCGGTGCCGGCTCGAAGCTCGCGAAGGCTGAGCAGCTCGGGGTGCGCATCATCGACGCGGCGCAGTTCGCGATCCTCGTCAGCGAGGGCCCCGACGCCCTCCCCGCACCCGCCGAGTGATCGCGAGCGGCACGCAGAACGGTCGGTCGCGAGCGGGATCGCAGCGGGTGAAACCCCTCCAGCCCCACCAGTCACACGCGCAACATCCCCGGAATTCCGCGGATCTCGCGCTTCCGTGTCCTCCTTTTTGTGGACACGCTTACGTCACAGGCTGTGAGAATTGCGGGGGATTCCAAATCCGACCCCCCGATCGGAGGCCATTTCCCCTAGCATGAAAACGCGTCAGTCGACCCCGATTCGGGGTCGTCCCCCACTGATGCCCTAGAGGGGAACCCGACCGTGCTGCTTGAGGCGACGGCAGTTCTGCTGGCCTCGTTGACCGTCGCGACGGTCACGGGGCCCGTCAGCATGCCTCGCGCCGGCACCGTCGCCCCTCCCGTCGCGATCGAGGTGCACGCCTCGCAGCGCGTCGTCGGCCCCGTCATCGGAGGCGTCGACGCCCACGCCCCGCGCCTCATCGATCCCGCCACTGTGAGCGTTCCCGCCCCCCGCGCGGCCCGCCCTCTCGCCGAGCTCGCCTCGCTCGGCGGCACGAGCCTCCTCCGCGAGCTCGCCGCCACCTCACCCGCGACCGTCGCGCGCCTCGCCGACCGTCACCCCGAGACGGTGAAGAACCTGCTCGCCTCGCCGCCCGCCCCGCGGCTCGTCGAGAGCTGGTGGCGCAATCTGGACGCCCGCGCGCAGAGCTCGCTCGCGGCGTCCGCCCCCGAGTTCGTCGGCAATCTCGACGGCGTCCCCTTCGCCACCCGCAACGAGGCGAACCGCAGCGTGCTGCGCGACACGATCCGCGACCTCGAGCTCAGCCTCGTCGGCGAGACGAGCCGCGCGCTCGCCACGCAGAGCAACGAGCGGCTCCAGATGCTCTACTCGGTCGCTGACGCTCTCGGCCCGTCGACCGCCAACCCGCAGCGCCAGCTCATCACCCTCGACACGGAGGGCGCGGGCAAGGCCGCGATCGTGCTCGGCGACCTGCAGACCGCCGACTACGTCAGCTACCTGATCCCGGGCATGTTCATCAGTGTCGGCGGCAACATCGTGGAGTGGACGGACACCGCCGCGCGGCTCTACGACGAGCAGGTGTCGTGGCTCAACCTGCTCGCCGACGCCGGCGCCGAGACGGAGACCCGCTCGGTCGCGACCGTCGCGTGGATCGGCTACCAGACCCCTCACCTGCTGAACGTCGGCAGCCTGGATCTCGCCTACGAGGGCCGCGACGCGATCAGCGACGCCCTCATCGGCCTCGAGACGCTGCGCCGCAACGACCAGCCGTACGTGAGCCTCCTCGCGCACTCCTACGGCTCGACCGCGGCGATGCTCGCCCTCAGCGAGACCGAGGCGTCGGTCGACGCGCTCGCGATGATCGGCTCGCCCGGTTCGCCCGTCGCGACGGCGGAGGAGCTCCACGTGCGCGGGGCCGTGTTCGTCGGCGAGGCGGCGTGGGATCCGATCCCGAACAGCTCCTTCTTCGGCGGCGACCCCGGCTCGGCCGAGTTCGGCGCGGCGGCCATGAGCGTCCGCGGCGGCATCGACGTCGTCACCAGCAAGGTGCTCGTCGGCTCCACCGGCCACAACGAGTACTTCAGCCCGGGCACCGAGGCGATGCGCAACATGGCGCTCGTCGGCATCGACAAGTCCGAGCTCGTCACCGACGGCACCGAGCGCGACAGCGGTCGCACGCTCGCCCTCGCACTCGGCTGAGCGCCGGCAGCGCGACCGATCGCCGCCTGACCCGCAGACCGGTTCGTCCACCAGCGCCTCGGCGGTCGCGTCGGTGCGCGGTGCTACTGTGCCCTCGCACCCCGCGCGAACGGATGACCATGCTGAGACCGTCGTTCCTCGGGCCCGTGGCGGCGATGTTGCTCCTGGGCCTCAGCGGCTGCGCGCTGGAGGGCCCGAGCGGGGTCTCCGACACCGAGGCGCGCGACCGCTTCATCGCGGTCATCGACGAGGCCCAGCGCACGATCGGCGGCGACTGGCAGGTCGATGACGACCCGACCTCGCGCGAGTGCACGATCCCGCTGTGGGTCGGCGGTCACCGCTACCCGGCGCTCCGCATCGGCGAGGCGCCGTCCTCGGTCGAGCGCACGGCCGACGCCGTCGAGCAGGCGTGGCGAGACGACGGGATGTCCGTGGAGCGTCAGCTCGTCGGCGACGTCGTCGAGGTCTCGGCGACGAGCGAGTTCGGCGAACTGTTCATCCTCCGCGTCAGCGAGGGCGCCGCGACGCTCCAGGGCGAGAGCGAGTGCCGGCCCGCGGCGTGAGCCCGGACCGCGACTTGGCCCCGCTCAGTCGGCCGCGAAGACGAGCTCGACGCCCGGCCCGGTGAGCACGAGCTCGCCCGAGCTCCGCTCAGCCCGCTCGATGTCGGAGAGCGCGGCGTAGTAGCGGCCCTCGAGCGCTTGCTGCTCGGGGTCGGCGCACGCCTGCTCGGTCGTCGCGATGCCCTCGCCGAGATCGATCCCGCCCCCGCGAGCGACGATCGTGCCGCTGTAGACGTTGCACGGACTGTTCCCCGAGAACTCGCTGCCCTCGACTTCGAGCGTGACGGGACGCGTCGGGTCGATGAACGCGCCGTCGGCATCCGAACCGTTCGCGAGCGTCCACGAGCCCTGCAACGGCTCGATCGAGCCGGCGGAGTCGGCGCAGCCGCCCAGGAGCGTCGCGAGAGCGAGCGGAGCGAGCAGCGCGAGGGCGCGCATCCGTCGTCTGATCCTGGTCATCATCGACCGCCTCTCGGGTGGTTCTGCGCCCAGTATGGCCCCCCGCGGATCGCCCCGCGAGCCCTCACTAGACTGGGTTCATCCCCCCACTGACGGCCCTCGAGGGAGCTGCATGTCTGAGATCACGCCCGAGCGCGTCGCCCATCTGGCGATGCTCGCGCGCATCGCCCTGACCGACGACGAGATCGAGAAGCTCACGGGTGAGCTCGGCGCGATCGTCGACTCCGTGGCGAAGGTGCAGGAGGTCGCGACGCCCGAGGTGGCCGCGACGAGCCACCCGATCCCGCTCACCGGCGGCATGCGCCCCGACGTGCCCGGTCAGACGCTCACGACCGAGCAGGCCCTCGCGGGCGCGCCCGACCACGACGGCAGCCGCTTCCGCGTCACCGCGATCCTGGGGGAGGAGCAGTGAGCGCCGCCGATCTGACCCGCACCACCGCCGCCGACCTCGCGCACCGCCTGAGCACGGGCGAGGTCTCGAGCGTCGAGGTCACGCAGGCGCACCTCGACCGCATCGCCGCCGTCGACGGCGACGTGCACGCCTTCCTCCACGTCTCCGAGAACGCGCTCGAGACCGCCCGCCAGGTCGACGCCGACCGCGCCGCCGGTGTCGCGCTGCCCGAGCTCGCGGGCGTGCCGATCGCGATCAAGGACGTCCTCTGCACGATCGACATGCCGTCGACGTCGGGCTCGAAGATCCTCGAGGGCTGGATCCCGCCGTACGACGCGACGGTTGTCGCGCGCCTCCGCGCCGCCCGCATGGTTCCGCTCGGCAAGACCAACATGGACGAGTTCGCGATGGGCTCCTCCACCGAGCACTCGGCCTACGGCCCGACGAAGAACCCGTGGGATCTCGAGCGGATCCCCGGCGGCTCGGGCGGCGGCTCGGCCGCGGCCGTCGCCGCGTTCGAGGCGCCCGTCGCGCTCGGCTCCGACACGGGCGGCTCGATCCGCCAGCCCGGAGCCGTCACCGGCACGGTCGGCGTCAAGCCGACGTACGGCGGCGTCAGCCGCTACGGCGCGATCGCCCTCGCGAGCAGCCTCGATCAGGTGGGCCCCGTGTCGCGAACGGTGCTGGATGCTGCGCTCGTGCACGACGTGATCGGCGGGCACGACCCCCGTGACGCGACGAGCATCCCCGACCAGTGGCCCTCGATGGCCGAGGCCGCGCGACGCGGGCTGACGGGCGACGTGCTGAAGGGCATCCGCGTCGGGGTCGTGAAGGAGCTCGAGGGCGAGGGCTTCCAGTCCGGCGTGAAGCAGCGGTACCACGAGACCCTCGACCTGCTGGCCGCGGCCGGCGCCGAGATCGTCGAGGTGAGCTGCCCCCACTTCGAGTACGCGGTCGCCGCCTACTACCTGATCCTGCCGGCGGAGGCGTCGAGCAACCTCGCGAAGTTCGACTCGGTGCGCTTCGGCATGCGCGCGAACGTGACAGGAACGGTCGAGGACGTCATGGCTGCGACCCGCGAGGCGGGCTTCGGGCCGGAGGTGAAGCGCCGGATCATCCTCGGCACCTATGCGCTGAGCGCCGGCTACTACGACGCCTACTACGGCAGCGCGCAGAAGGTGCGCACGCTCATCCAGCAGGATTTCGACGCCGCGTTCGAGAAGGCCGACATCCTCGTCTCGCCCTCGGCGCCGACGACGGCTTTCAAGTTCGGCGAGAAGCTCGAAGACCCGCTCGCGATGTACCTCAACGACGTCACGACGATCCCCGCGAACCTCGCCGGCGTGCCCGGCATGGGCCTGCCAATGGGCCTCGCGCCCGAGGACGGCCTGCCGACGGGCCTGCAGCTCATGGCGCCCGCGCGCCACGACGCGCGCCTCTACGAGGCCGGGGCTGCGATCGAGCAGCTGCTCGAGGGCAACTGGGGACACTCGCTGTGGAGCCAGGCTCCTGAGCTCGGTGCGAATGGGCTCGCGACGGCGCTCGGATCGAACGGAGGGGCCCGCTGATGGCGAAGGCAGAGCTGATGGACTTCGACAAGGCCCTCGAGCTGTTCGAGCCCGTGCTCGGCTTCGAGGTGCACGTCGAGCTGTCGACGCAGACGAAGATGTTCTCCGACGCCCCGAACCCCGCGTTCGGCGGCCACGAGATCACCGAGCCGAACACGGCGATCACGCCCGTGTGCCTCGGCCTGCCGGGCTCGCTCCCGGTCGTCAACGAGACGGCCGTGCGCTACTCGATCTCGCTCGGGCTCGCGCTCGGCTGCCAGATCGCGCCGACGAGCCGGTTCGCGCGCAAGAACTACTTCTACCCCGACCTCGCGAAGAACTACCAGATCAGCCAGTACGACGAGCCGATCGCCTTCGAGGGGATGCTCGAGGTCGAGCTCGAGGACGGCACGCTCGTGCAGGTTCCCATCGAGCGCGCCCACATGGAGGAGGACGCGGGCAAGCTCACGCACGTCGGCGGCTCGACCGGCCGCATCCAGGGCGCCGAGTACTCGCTCGTCGACTACAACCGCGCCGGTGTGCCGCTCGTCGAGATCGTGACGAAGCCGATCTACGGTGCCGAGCACCGCGCGCCGGAGCTCGCGAAGGCCTACGTGTCGACGATTCGCGACATCGTGCGCGCCCTCGGCATCTCGGAGGCCCGCATGGAGCGCGGCAACCTGCGCTGCGACGCGAACGTCTCGCTGCGCCCGCGCGGGCAGGCCGCTCTCGGGACGCGCACCGAGACGAAGAACGTCAACTCGCTGCGCAGCGTCGAGAGGGCCGTGCGGTACGAGATCCAGCGCCAGGCCGCGATCCTCGCTAAGGGTGGCACGATCACGCAGGAGACCCGGCACTGGCACGAGGACACCGGCGCGACCTCGCCCGGCCGCCCGAAGAGCGACGCCGACGACTACCGCTACTTCCCCGAGCCCGACCTGCTGCCCGTCGCGCCGACGCCGCAGCTCATCGCCGAGCTGCGTGTCGCGCTCCCCGAGGCGCCGGCCGCTCGCCGTCGTCGCCTGAAGGAGGAGTGGGGCTTCAGCGACCTGGAGTTCCGCGACGTCGTGAACTCGGGTCTGCTCGTCGAGGTGACCGACACGGTCGCCGCGGGTGCCTCACCTCAGCAGGCGCGCAAGTGGTGGACGGGCGAGATCGCCCGCATCGCCAACGCGCAGAACGCCGAGCCGGCCGCGCTCATCTCGCCTGCCCATGTGGCGGAGATCGTCGCGCTCGTGGAGTCGGGGTCCTTGAACGATCGGCTGGCCCGTCAGGTCGTCGAGGGCGTCATCGCGGGGGAGGGTTCGCCGGCTGACGTCGTGTCGGCTCGTGGGCTCGAGGTCGTCTCGGACGACGGCGCGCTCATCGCCGCGGTCGACGCGGCGCTCGCGCAGCAGCCCGACGTGCTCGAGAAGATCCGCGACGGCAAGGTGCAGGCTGCCGGCGCCGTCATCGGTGCCGTCATGAAGGCGATGGGCGGCAAGGCCGATGCGGCGCGCGTGCGCGAGTTGGTGCTGGAGCGGGCTGCGCAGTAGCTCTGGCAAAATGCCCGTAGAGGGCTCTCGCGTTCTCAATCGATCTTTAGCAGTGTTCGGATTCCCAGCCGGTCGCTACCCCCAGGAGTCAGGGCCGATCGGCATCGACATCCGGTAGAAACCAGGAATGAGATCCGGCAGTACCGGCACATAAAGACGCTCATCGTCGGCAAACCATTCGGTTAACTCGTCGAATGGAACTCGAGTGCGGAAGTCATCTTGTTGAATATATAAAAGGCACATTCTTTGACAGATCGCATCGAGGATGCGTAGCAATTCGCGAAGATCGCCTCCGAAAAACGAAACCGGTACAATGACGGTGTCGGTGGGCGTGACGTTGTACGCCAGGCCGAAAGGTGAGTTCTCAAGGTCTGCAAGGCTATCAATTGAGCCCATCTCACGTGGCCCCGAATAGTTGTGACGGTACATAAAGAGCGCCGTGTTTTCGAACTCAGTCTTCTGCTGGAGTCTGTCAAAGAATTCAGCAAACGCCTGATTGTGGATAAATGGTTCAAGCGATCCCGCTGTCCCGCGGTCTCGAGAGAATTGGCCGTTCTCGTCAAACTGAGCTTCAAACGCGGATTTCAGGAACTCGCGCTTCACCCCTTCCGGCACTTCCCATCCCCGCATCGAGCGGCAAACACTATCAATATCTTTGAAAACCCTCATCAATTCTTGTACAGCAGGATCGTTGTGATCTGTCATTTTTCCTCTTTTCTTAATCGACGCGACGGGAACGGCACTTCGTGGGCTCTGTTGGTTCCTCGGTGACAGCGAGCCGCGTTCTTAAAATCGAACTCGTGAAACGTGTGATCGGCCATCGTCTGCACTCAGCGCAGGTCTTGCGTCAGTGCTCAAACAGAGGATTAGGACCGCCTATCGAGGCCTATGTGTCATGCCTTTGACCACTCGGGGGCGTACACCCAGCGGGCCTTGCGAAGTTCGTCAGACATCCTTGGCTTCCAGAATTCCACAGGCAACTTCTGCATGCGCTTGTCTACAAGCGCAGGAATGTCCACCATGAACACGACGGTGTCAACTTTTCTCATCGAAGCAGCGTTCGGACGGGTCTGCATGATCCTGTGGACGAATCTCAAGTCCTCCAACTGAACGATCTGCCGTCCCCAATCGGAGTCCAAATCCGCCCGCTTCACCAGGAAGAAGTAGGTGTCTCGATCTCGAACAAACGAGACTAAGTCCGCGAAGCGGCTGTCAAGAGCCGCTACATCCTGACCCGCATCGTTGCGCAAATCGGTTTGTTTACGTTCGAGCATGCGCCCCGCCGCAGCTTGAACGCTCTCCGCACCAATTCGAAACTTTCCCACTGGTGACGGGCCTCCTTGGCGTTGCTCCCATTCTGCATCAGCAGACGCAATCAGGAGATCGAAGTAATCCCGAGCGACCGCGCCGCCGGCAACTAGAACAGCGCGTTCCCGGGCGGTGTCAGTGAGAGTATTTCGAATATTGAGCCCGTGTGGGGCTAGGACGCCATCAGCGATGTCCTCGAGAAACGACTTCGCCGTTTTGAACTCGGACAGGCCAAGGTCAAGGGACACATGTTGGAAGTCATTTGGCGGCTGCATTCCACGGGGCGGGTCCCCCTCGACATACGACCGCGTGCGAGAATGAACACTGCCGATCTTGAGCCAGACGCGGCTTCGCTTGGTTATCCCGTGCAGGTGGTCTAGCACGAGTGGTTGTCGGTCCTGGGAGATGAAATAGAAATCGTCCAGGACTAGTAGCAATTTGCGTTTGCCTTCACTCTTTGTGGCACGCTCTAGCAAACTCGAGATCGCGGGGGCCAGGTCCCTAAGGACGCTGTCCTTGCGTTTGATCGTCTTTGACACCTTAGTCACCGTGGCCAATCGTCGACTGCCTCGTGCTGCGGAGGCGACGATCGCGGCGTATTTCTTTGAGGCGGCCCCGCTGAGGGTGACAGTGGTCGATGAGAGGTCCGTTGCCTCACTGCTGCGATGTTCCTCCTGCACTTCGGGTGCGTCTCGAAGGCTACGCAGGACCGAACTCAGATCGCGCACGTCGCGACGAATTTTCCAGGCTCGGAAGTTTGTCCACCGAGGAGACACTGCGTCCAGAATCTCCAGAACGATCTCAATAAGTACGTCTGGATAGAGCCTGTCCTTGTGAGTCTCTATGTCGACAAATATGACCCAGTCGCCGACCTCTTCAGCTCGCTTCTGCAGCAATGCGAGAGTCGTTGACTTGCCAACTCCTCGTCGCCCGGTCAATAGGTGGTTAACAGGTGCCAGCAGCGTCGCGATGAGACCCGGCTTCAATTCCACAAATCGTCGGACAAGTGCGTCGTCAGCAGACATCGTTGTGCGGGTAGCCGCCGACAACGACCCCTTGAAATCCTCGAGTTTGTCACGATCTAGCACGTTGAGGTGTCCCCTTTGCTTGGTTGTATTAGCTGCTTGTCGGCGTGAAGTGGGCGCGTATGGCGCTTACCCAGAGCCCATCTCGAGCTCGAGTCATCCCGACATAGAGCTCGCGCCGCTCGATATCCCAGCGTTCGCGCGCGCCGTCGCCCGAAGGTGCCGTGGCTACGAGCAGCGCGTCGCGCACGCGCGCTACGAGCACCTGCTTGAACTCGAGCCCCTTGGCGCGCTTGATCGTGCCGACCTTCACGTGGTCGGTCACCGCGCCTGAGTAGTCGGTCAGCATGACCGTCTCGAGCCCGGCCCGGCGCAGCGCGCCAGCGCACGCCTCAGCGTCGCGGTTCGTCGAGCAGAGCACGCCGATGTCTCCGGCCGAGACGCCCGAGATGACGAGCGACCGCACGTGCGACACGAGCGCCGCGTCGTGCTCGGTCGCGGAGGTGAAGACCGCCGACTGCGGGGCGGGGCCCGTCCTCGGAATGGCGACCGCCGCATCCCCTCGCAGCGCGCCGCCCTCGATGTCGACGAACTCGTCGCCTTCGACGACCGTCGCCGCGAACGCCGCGATCTCGCGGGTGTTGCGGTAGTTCGTCGAGAGCACGACGCCGCGTCCGGTGACCGTCAGGCCGGCCTCGCTGAGCGTGTAGCCGCCGGGGTAGATGGTCTGCTGGCTGTCGCCGATGAGTGTGAGGCCGTCGGGGCGGTCGCCGACGAGGGCGTAGAGCATTCGGATCATGGCGCACGAGAGGTCTTGCGCCTCGTCGATGACGACCGCGCTGACTCCCTCGAGCGGCCGCTCGCGCAGCGACGCCTCGGCGCGCAGGATGACGTCCTCGAAATCCATGACGCCCGCGTCGCGGAGGTTCTGCTGGTACTGCAGGTAGAGCCGCCACACCTCGCGGCGCTGGTCGACGCTCAGCCGTCGGCGGCGGCCGGCGCGGGCGAGGTCGGCGTACTGCTCGAAGGTCGTCAGGCCGCGGCCCTTGATGACGTGCAGCAGCTCGTCGTGCCAGTACTTCGTGTTGCGGTCGAGCGCGGCGAGCGGGCCGCGCGCGCCGACCTGCGCCCACGCACGCGTGAAGGCCTGATTCGCCTCGGGCAGCTTCACGACCACGCGATGCCCGCGCTCGAGCAGCACTCGCAGCGCGAACTGGTGGATGCCGGTGAACTCCACCCGGTCGGCCACCTCCGGCGCGAGCCGCGTCATGAGCGTGGCGAGCACGTCGGGCAGCGTGCGCACGTAGGTGGTGACGATGACGCGACCGGTGGATGCCCGAGCCAGGTACGCCGCACGATGCAGCCCGACGACCGTCTTGCCGCATCCTGCCGGGCCGCGGATGCGCGAGGGGCCGCTGAAGCTGCGCCGCACGAGCTTCGCCTGGTCGGGGTGCAGGAAGGCCATCCACTCCTCGATGGGGGCGGCGAGCATCCCAGCCAGGAAGGTGTCGGCGATCTCGTCGAGCGTCAGCAGCGGCTCGGCCTCGGTGACGATCGGGTCAGGGATGCTCACGTCGAGTTCGAGCGGAGCCTCGCCCACGAGCGGGAAGTGGTCGAGCACCAGGCTCAGCACGGCGTTCTGCTGGTGATCGGTGAGCCGGCGCCCGAAGCCGGCGATGTGCTTCGCCGCGGCTCGCTCGCCGACCACCATGAGGCCGCCGAGCCCCTGCAGGGGAGTGGGCGGCATCGACGACCCGGCGAGAACGACGAGCACGTGCACCTCGCCCGGCGCGAGGCCGAGCTCGGCGAGGGCGGCTTCGGTGCTGTAGCCGACGTCGGCGAGGCCGCCGAGCTCGTCGGTGACGTCAGCCTGGCCGCGGAAGATGCGGCCCGGGGCGATCGTGACGTCTTTCCAGCCCTTGGTGTCGACGACGAAGACGCCGCCGGGCCCGACGAGCACGTGGTCGATCTGGGCGCGACTGCCGCGGCGGGCTCCGGGCCAGCCGCGGTCGTGGAGGAAGGTGTAGCCCTGGGCGGTCAGCGGCGCGAGGGTGCCGGCGACCTGGCGCTCGGTGCGGTTCGCTACCATCCACCGCTGCGCCTCGTCGCGTGCGATGGCGGCGAGACGCTGGTGCTCGTCGGCGATGGCGACAAGACGGCGAGCTTCTGTGCTCGCAGACCGTCCCGCCTCGCTCATGAGCCTCCTTGCTGAGTAGACCTCCAGTCTGAGGGACGGGCGGTGGGTTCGGGCGGTCGCGCGTGAGCCCCGTTCGGGGGGTCTGCGTGGGCGTCGCGCGCCCGCGTAGGCACTTTCGCGCCGAGGGCAGTCTCCGAACGCATCGCACTCGGCCCGCGCTTGGACTACGAACCTCGAGTTGGGTTGATCGTGCTCGCGGTCGCGTCACCCGCCGAGAGCGGGTCGGCGAGCAAGCCGTCCCACGCGAGCTCGGCGGCTCCGATGAGCAGCCGCTGCCCGCCGAGCGCCGCGACCTCGATCGTCGCGTCGGCTGCGTTGACCGGTAGCGCCTGACCGAGGAGGGATGCCCGCTGGTCGCGGTCGGCCGCGCGCCACAGCGCCGCGAGATGGCCGCCGAGCACGACCCGCTCGGGGTTCAGTAGGTTGACGGCGCCGCGGAGGGCGATCGCGAGCCATCGCAGCTGCCGCGCGACCTCCTCGTGGACGGGTCCTCCGGCCTCCTCCGCGACGATCGCCGTGAGCAGCGCGCTCTCGAGCGCATCGTCGTCGGGGTGCTCGAGCCTGACGGCCGCCGCGAGCGCCGAGCGCGGCACGAGCGCCTCGAGGCACCCGACAGCGCCGCACGCGCAGAGCGGCCCGTTCGGGTCGACGCTCGCGTGCCCGAGCTCGCCGGCGTAGCCGGCGACGCCGTCCATGGGCTGCCCGTCGACGACGAGTCCGCCGCCGATGCCGCTCGGGCCGCCGTTGAGGTAGAGCATCGTCCGGGCGCCCTGCCCGGCCCCGAACGACTGCTCGGCGCGGCTGCCGAGGTGCGCGTCGTTCGCGGCGGCGACGGGGATGCCCAGGGCTGCCGCGAGCGGAGCGGCGAGCGGCTCCTCCCGCCATCCCAATCGCGGCGCGAGCCGCACGAGGCCGTCCTCGGTCCGCACGAGGCCCGGCACGGCTACGCCCGCGGCGACCACTGTGCTCTCGGGGTGTTCGGCGGCGAGCTCGGCGATCGTGCGGGCGGAGATCTCGACGGTCGCGGCGACGGTGGGGGTCTCCGACAGCGGCACCCGTCGCCGGGCGACGATGGCGCCGCCGAGCGACACGAGCGCGACGTCGATCACGTCGACCTCGGGGTTGATCGCGGCAACGAGCCGGGCATCCCTGGGCACGACCCGGGGGCTCGGCCGGCCGACGCCCGCGCGTGGTGCGTCGTCGCGCTCATCGACCCAGCCGTGCTCGGCGAGCACCGCGACGAGATCGCCGATGGTCGAGCGGTTGAGGCCGAGGGCCCGCGTGAGGTCGGCGCGCGTGACGCCGCGGCGCAGGTGCACGAGCTCGAGCACCGCGGAGAGATTTCGGCGACGCACCGCTCCTGCGTCCATCGTCGTCGGCCCTCTCGTCGCCATGCGTCCAGTCTGGCGGGTCCGCAGCGCCCATGATACGTTGTGCTCACCAACAAATAACGCGCACATCGCCGCGCGCCTCGAGGAGACACCCCATGGCAACGACGCCCACCCCCGCCGACAAGTTCACCTTCGGCCTATGGACCGTCGGGTACAACGGTGCCGATCCGTTCGGCGGCCCCACTCGCGCCCCCCTCGACGTCGTCCACGTCGTCGAGAAGCTCACCGAGCTCGGCGCCTACGGCCTGACCCTCCACGACGACGACCTCTTCGCCTTCGGCTCGAGCGACGCCGAACGCCGCGCGCAGATCGACCGCCTCATCGCCGCGACGCAGGCGACGGGCCTGAAGGTTCCGATGATCACGACGAACCTCTTCAGCGCGCCGGTGTTCAAGGACGGCGGCTTCACCTCCAACGACCGCGCCGTGCGCCGATTCGCGCTGCGCAAGGTGCTGCGCAACCTCGACCTCGCCGCCGAGCTCGGCGCACACACCTTCGTCATGTGGGGCGGGCGCGAGGGCGCCGAGTACGACTCGGCCAAGAACGTCGGCGCCGCGATCGAGCGCTACCGCGAGGCCGTCAACCTGCTGACGCAGTACGTCACCGAGCAGGGCTACGGCATCCGCTTCGCGATCGAGCCGAAGCCCAACGAGCCGCGCGGCGACATCCTGCTGCCGACCCTCGGCCACGCGATGGCGTTCATCGAGACGCTCGAGCACCCCGAGCTCGTCGGTCTCAACCCCGAGGTCGGGCACGAGCAGATGGCGGGCCTCAACTTCACCGCCGGCATCGCGCAGGCGCTCGAGGCGGGCAAGCTCTTCCACATCGACCTCAACGGCCAGCGCGGCATCAAGTACGACCAGGATCTCGTCTTCGGCCATGGCGACCTCCACAACGCTTTCTCGCTCGTCGACCTGCTCGAGAACGGCGGCCCGAATGGCGGCAGCGCCTACGACGGCCCGCGCCACTTCGACTACAAGCCCAGCCGCACCGAGGACGAGATCGGCGTGTGGGAGAGCGCGAGGGCCAACATGCGCACCTACCTCCTGCTGAAAGAGCGCGCGGCGGCGTTCCGCGCCGACCCGGAGGTGCAAGAGGCCCTCGCGGCGGCCCGCGTCGCCGAGCTGTCGCAGCCGACGCTCGGCGAGGGCGAGAGCATCCGCGACCTGCTCGATGACACGACCGCCTTCGAGCAGTTCGATTCCGGCGCGTACTTCAATGGCAAGGGCTTCGGCTTCGTGCGTCTGCAGCAGCTCGCGACCGAGCACCTCATGGGCGCCCGCTAGCCCCACCCGCCCCCAGACAGGTCGGGGCGCGCGACGCCGTTTCGCCGCGCGCCTCGACCGACCCTTCCCAGGAGCCACCATGACCCTCGTTGCCGGCGTCGACTCGTCGACCCAGAGCTGCAAGGTCGTCGTCGTCGACGCCGAGACCGGAGCCATCGTGCGCGAGGGCCGCGCGCCGCACCCCGACGGCACCTCCGTCGACCCGACGGCATGGTGGGATGCCCTCTTCGCCGCGATCGCGGACGCCGGCGGTCTCGACGACGTCGCCGCCATCGCGGTCGCGGGCCAGCAGCACGGCATGGTCGCCCTCGACGCCGACGGCCGGGTCGTCCGCGACGCCCTCCTGTGGAACGACACCCGCTCGGCCGCGGCCGCCGCGGCCCTGATCGACGAGGTCGGCGCCGAGGAGTACGCCCGCCGCGCCGGCTCGGTGCCCGTGGCCTCGTTCACGGCCACGAAGCTGCGCTGGCTGCGCGACCACGAGCCCGACAGCGCTGGTCGCGTCGCCGCAGTGTGCCTGCCGCACGACTGGCTCACCTGGCGACTGCGCGGATTCGGACCGGCGGGCGAGAGCACGCACGGGCCGAAGCTGGCCGAGCTCACGACCGATCGCTCGGATGCGAGCGGCACAGCGTATTGGTCGCCCTCGACGGGGCATTACGACCTCGAGCTGCTCGAGCGCGCGCTGGGCCGTCGGGTTCGACTTCCTCGGGTGCTCGGGCCGCTCGAACGCGCTGGCGTCACAGGTGCGCGCGGTATCCCGCTCGGCATCCCGATCGGATCGGGCGCGGGCGACAACGCCGCCGCCGCCCTCGGACTCGGCGCGAGCGCGGGCGACGTCGTCATCTCGATCGGCACGAGCGGCACGGTCTTCGCGGTGGCTTCCGAGCCCGTGCTCGACGCGAGCGGCACCGTCGCGGGCTTCGCCTCCGCCGACGGCGCCTTCTTGCCCCTCGTCGCGACGCTCAACGCGGCCCGTGTGCTCGATGCGGTCGCACGCCTGCTCGGCGTCGATCACGACGGCCTCGCCGAGCTCGCCCTCGCCGCGTCGCCCGGCGCCGATGGCGTCGTGCTGCTGCCCTACTTCGAGGGCGAGCGCACCCCGAACCTGCCCGATGCGACCGCGAGCCTCAGCGGCCTCACGCTGGCCTCGACGACGCGCGAGAACCTCGCCCGCGCGGCGATCGAGGGGATGCTCTGCGGGCTCGCCGACGGACTCGATGCGATCGTGCGCCACGGCCTCGAGCCTCGGCGCCTGCTGCTCGTCGGCGGCGCCGCGCGCTCCGCGGCGGTGCCGGCGATCGCCTCCGAGGTGCTCGGCCTGCCGGTCGACGTGCCCGACCCGGGAGAGTACGTGGCCCGCGGCGCCGCGCGGCAGGCGGCCGGAATGCTCGCCGGCGCGCTGCCCGAGTGGCCGCTCACCGTGCACGCCTCAGTCGAGCATCCGCCGCAGCCTCACGTGCGCGCCGCCTACATGTCGGCCTACCAACGCCACACCCGCTGAGTTTCGCGACGTGTCGAGCATGCGGTGCGCCGCTAGTTCGTACTAAGCCGCTCGATTACGAACTCCACTGCGTCGCGTAGTATCCGCTCGCGTACGCGGGGCCCGATGATCCCGAGTGTGCCGTGCAGCGTGCCGGCATAGTGCCGGAGCTCGACAGCGACGCCTTCATCGATGAGCCGTCGCGCGAGTGCAAGCCCTTCGTCGCGCAGCGGGTCAAGGTCACGCGTTGAAATGAATGTCGGTGGGAAGCCAACGAAGTCCGCAAGCCGAGCTGGTGCCGCTTCCCGCGGCGGAGAGGATCGCGCGCTGCCCAGGTACAAGTCCCAGCTCCACTCCGCGAGCGCGCGGTTCCAGATCGGCGTGCGCGTGAAGCGCTGCGACGACGCGCTCGAGAGTCGGTCGTCGACAACGGGCTCCTGCAGCACGATCGCCGCCGCGGGCTGGTCATCCGACGAACGCAACCGGTGCGCGACGCCCATCGCAAGCGCGGCGCCCGCGCTCTCGCCATAGAGCGCGAGCCGCGACGCATCGACACCAAGTGACTCCGCATGCGCCGCGAGCCACGACCACGCGAGCGCGCAGTCATCGAGCCCCGCCGGGTACGGATGCTCCGGCGCGAGCCGATAGTCGACCGCGACGACCGTGCACGCCGTCGCCTCCGCGAGCTCGCGGCACACCCCGTCATACAGCGCCGCCGACCCCATGACGAAGCCGCCGCCGTGCACATGCAGCAGCGCGCCGCCCGACCGTACCCCCGAGGGTCGGTGGATGCGCAGCTCGACCCCGCGACCGCCGCCCGCGTCGACTGTCACGACCTCGGATGGCGCGGGGAGCCCAACGCCGATCGCTGCCTCCATGGTCGCTCTGATCAGGTCGACGTCACCCGGGCGGTAGTCGGGAATCGCCTCGAGGTGCGCGGCGAGCTCGGGTCGGAGGAGCTCGAGCTGAGCATCCGCCGCCGTCGTCTCGCTAGCGCCCGTCATCGATCACCGCCTCGCGAGGGCGCTCGATCTCGAGACCGGCCATGAGATGGATCAGGTCGCGCGTGCTCACCGAGCCGGCGTCGTCGTCGAACGAGACGCGGCCCAGGTTCAGCACGACGACGCGGTCGGCGATGAGGCCCACCGACTCGACGTCGTGCGTGATCATGAGCACTGCAGCGCCGCGGTCGGCGAGCGTACGCGCCAGCCGAAGCACAAGCGAGCGCTGCCGTACGCCGAGCGCCGCCGTTGGCTCGTCGAGGATGACCACTTTGACGTCCGCCACATCCGAGCGCGCGATTGCCACGCACTGCCGCTGACCGCCTGAGAGCGACGCGACCGGCGCGAGGTAGTCGTCGAGCACGATGCCGAGCGAGCTCAGCCGTGTCGACGCGTCGGCGATCGCCGTCTGACGGTCGAAGAACGCCAGGCTTCCGCGGCCGAACTTGCGCGGCTCGCGGCCGAGGGCAAGGTTGTAGGCGGCGCCGAGGTTGGGCGCGACCGCGAGATCCTGGTAGACCGTCTCGACGCCGCGCTCGCGCAGCTCGAGCGAGTCGAGGCCGTCGGTTGACTGGCTGCCGGCGAGCTCGATCGACCCGCCGTCAGGGGAGACGAGGCCCGAGAGCATCTTGATGACCGTGCTCTTGCCGGCGCCGTTGTCGCCGAGCAGGCACGTGACCTGGCCAGCGCGCAGCTGAAGCGACACGTCGGAGACCGCGGTGACGGCGCCGTACGACTTACGCAAGTTCTGCGCCGACAGGGCCACCTCGCCGGGCTCGACGTGGGCGACGAGCGCCTCCGGATCGACGAGCCCCTCGTCGCGCGCGCCGTCTACGCGTTCCTGGCCAGCGCGGCGTGAGCGCGCGCGACGCAGCTCGTTGAGTTGATCGGCGCCGAGGGCGAGCAGCAGCACGGCACCTCCGATGACGGTCTGCCAGTAGTCGCTGATGCCGACGAAGATGAGGCCGGCGTTGAGGATCCCGATCGTGATGACGCCGAAGAACACCCCGAGCGGGCGGCCGGTGCCGCCGGCGAACCCGACGCCGCCAAGAATCACGGCGGTGATGACCGCGATCTCTAGCCCGACGCCGAGGTTCGGGCTCGCGCTGCCGAGGCGACCGAACGTGAGCAGCGCGACGAGCCCGACCGAGCCGCCCATGTAGACGTACAGGTACGTGAGGTGGCGCGGCACGTCGATGCCGAGGGCGCTCGCGGCACGGGCATCCCCGCCGATGGCGTAGCTGCGCACGCCGCCGACCGTTCGTGTCAGCGCGATCGCGCCGAGCAGGAACACGACGCCTGCGACGAGGATGACGACCGGGATGCCCGCCACGCGCAAGCGGCCCACGAGCTCGATCTCGCTCGGCAACTCGAAGATCGGTCGCGATTGCGTAATGACGAAGGCGAGGCCTGAATAGACGCCGAGCAGGGCGAGCGTCACGATGATCGGCGAGATCTTCAGGATGCGTACGAGCAGTCCGTTGACGAGCCCGAGCAGGAGCCCGAATGCGATCGTCGCGACGGCGCCGACGAGGAAGTTGTCGGTCGCGCGCATGACCCACGCGCCCGAGACAGCGACGAGAGCCATCATGCCGCCGATCGAGAGGTCGATCTGGCCCGCGATGAGCAGGCGGGCCATCGCGATCGCGGCGACGAGCGTGCCCGAGACGTTGACGAGGATCGTCGACAGGTTGCCCGTGCCGGTGAAGTTCGGGTTGATGACGGAGAAGAGCACGACGAGCGCGGCGGCGAGGGCGATGAGCCCGGCACGCCCGGTGGCGCCCCCGATGTGATTCCGGGGGCGCCACCACGCCGCGAGCAAGGTTCCTCGCGAGGTGAGGGAGATCACTGCGGGTTGTCCTCGTCCCAGTACTCGGTGCGTGTCTCGTAGCTGATGCCGCCGAGCGGCTGCAGGTACGTGCTCAGGCGCTCTTTGAAGGCCGTGGCCGGGTCGGCGACATCGGCGTTGTATTGCTCGATCGCGTCGGCGCTGTCGAGCTGCACGGCTTCGATGATCGTCAGCGACGGGATGGTGCGCCCCTCGATCCAGTCGGCGCCCCATACGCCGGCCGCGTAGCCGACGATCGCGAAGTTGAACGCGTAGGTGGCCTTGTACGGGCCACCCTCGGCGATGAGCTCGAGCGCCTGCGGCTCGCCGTCAGAGCCGAAGAAGGCCATCGTGTTCGGGTCGATGCCGCTCGCCTCGACCGCCGCTAGGGCGCTCAACACGACCGGGTCGGGGCCGACGACGATGTCGACGTCGGGGTTCGCCTGCAGGATCGTGCTCATCGAGGTGAAGCCCGAGTCGGGATCGGAGGTGTCCCACAGCACGTCGGAGACCACGTCGACGCCCGGCAGCTCGCCGAGCACGGTGCGGATCGCGTCGAAGCGCGGCTTGATGTTCGGCAGTGAGTCGAGGTTGAAGATCACGACGTTGGCCTCGCCGTCGAGCTCGCTCTCGACATATTCGCTCACTGCTTGGGCGATGCGCTCGCCGATCTGCTCCTGGTTGGCGACCATCGGCATCGTCGACGGGCCGCTGGAGAGGGTGAAGACGGCGGCACCAGCATCCATGAGCTCGCGGACGACGGGGCGCTGGGCCGCGACATCCACGTCCCAGACGAACGCTGCGCCGACCTCGTTGTTGAGCAGCGAGTTGAGCTGGTCGACGTTACGGGCAGGGTCGCCGTCGGCGACGGTCTCGGTGAAGTCGAGCCCGGCCTCCTCAGCGGCGATGCCCATCGAGCGCGACGTCGCGGCGAAAACTTCGACGTTGACGACGTTCATCGCCGCGGCGAGGCCGCCGGTGCGCGGCGGCTTCTCGCCGGCCTCGTCACTGGGCTCGAACGGCGTGCTGGGTCGGGTGTCGATGCCGTCTCCGACACCGGATGCTGCACCGGGGTCGTTCGTCGGACCGCCGTCGACCGAGCATGCGGTGAGAACGATCGCCGTGGCGAGGAGAAGGGCGGAGCCCGAGAGGGCGCGTCGGGCGCGGCCCAGTCGTGTGGTCAAGTCAACGCGCGTCATTGCGCACCTCCAGGAATCGTGCTCGAAGCGGGCGGCCTCGATGCTTGCTTCAGGATGACCCGCGAAGGTGCGAGCCGCATCCGCCACGCGTCGCGCATTGGCGGCGGATATCCCGACGCGAGAACTACCCCGATCGCCCCTCGCGGGCGCATCCTGTTCCCATGGACTCCCGCGATAGCGCCGCCGCCCCCGACGCGAGCCATCGACACCGGCTCTGGCGGAAGTATCCGCTCGACGAGGAGATCGGGGCTGGCGCGATCCTTCTCGCAGACGCGACCCTCGATGACGTTCCCCGCTTTCGCGAGGTGTGGCGGCGCATCTCTCTCGCCGGAGCCCGCCCCGCCCCGGCCAACGTCGATCACCAGATTGTCGAGCTCGGCACCGAAGGGTCTGCGGTCACCGTGCACACCTACACCCCCGTGGCGGCCGGTCGCAGTGCGCGCCCCGCAGTCCTTCTGCTGCACGGTGGAGCTTTCGTCGGAGGCTCGGTCGAATCGGTGCACGGCCAGGCGTGCGACCTCGCGACGGCTCTCGACGTCGTCGTGGCCGCGGTCGAGTACCGGCTCGCGCCCGAGCATCCGTACCCGGCGGGCCTGGACGATTGCGCCGTGGCCCTCGAGTGGCTAACCGAGCGTGCCGACGATCTGGGCGTGGATCCTTCGAGTATCGCCGTCCACGGCACGAGCGCCGGCGGCGGGCTCGCCGTGGCCCTCGCCCTGCGGACGCGTGATGAGGGCGGGCCGAGCATCCGCCTTCTTTTCCTCGTCTCCCCGGAGCTCGACGACCGGCTCGAGACCGAGAGCATGCGGAAGTACAGGGACACACCGGGATTCACCAGTCGCGACGCTCAGATCAGCTGGAAACACTACCTCGGCGACATCACACCCGGCTCACCCGACGTCCCGCCCTACGCCGCTCCCGCCCGAGCGGAGACCTACGCGGGCCTTCCGCCCACGTACCTCGCGCTCATGGAGTTCGATCCGCTGCGCGACGAGGGACTCGAGCTCGCCCGTCGGATGCTCGCCGACGACGTGCGGCTGGAAGTGCACCTCTTCCCCGGCACGTTCCACGGTTCCTCCGCCCTGCACTACGCGGAGGTGTCGCAGCGAGAGGCCGCCGAGGAGATCGCGGTGCTGCGCCGACGGCTCGTGGGAGGTCAGGACGTGCAGCCGACATGACACTCACCGCGCAGAGGGCGACGAGCCCATGAAAGCCCTGTTGCTGAAGCTGTCCACCATGGACTCGGAGACCGAGGCCGCGCTCCGCGTCATCGCGTACTTCGACGCTCTCGCGATGCGCTCCGCGACGGCCGAGATGATCGTGCGTGGCGCGGCGGCGATCGCCGAAGCGCCGGCGGGTCTCGCCCTGTCGGACGGAACGACGCTGCGCTTCGATTCGAGCGGCGCGCGCTTGAGCGGGCGATCGCCCGACGCGGTGCTGGAGGAGACGGTGGGCGGAATTCGAGCCTGGATCGAGCGCGCCGGCGACCCGAACCCCCTCGATGCCCTCGTACTCGAGCGCTTCGCCATCGTTGCCACGACGGCGTCTCGAGAGCGGCCCGTTCGTCAGCCCACCGAGCTCTCTGACCCCACATCCCTTGAGCTGATCCTCTCGGGCCGCGAGCCGCTTGCCGAGCGCAGCGTGGCGCTGCGCAGGCTTGGGCTCTCGCCCGATGCTGCCTCGGTGCTCATTGCGGTCGCGCTCGATGACGACGGTGCGGGCGTCGACGCACCGGTCGAAGAGCTCCTCCATCAGCTCGCGAGCACCATGAAGGTGCGCGGAGCTCGTCTGGGCCCCGTCGGCGCCGTCATCGCTCAACCGAACCCGGGTCGGGAGACCGAAACGCTCGTGCGAACGGTGCGCGACCTCATCGCAGGCAGCCGCCTCGCGTCATCGGCTCGAGCCCGGTTCGGCATCGGGGTGCCCGGTACCGCCCTCGAGGCGCCGACAGGTTGGGACTCAGCGCGGACGGCGCTCCGGTTTGCTCGCCGTCGCGCCTCTGGATCGTCAATCGTCGACGCCGACGACCTGGGTCCGATGATTCATCTCGCACAGGTGGAGCCGGAGCGCTGGATGTCGGATCCGCGCGTGCGCGTCCTCCGCGAGCTTGCCGGCCAAGAGTCGGGAGCAGTCGACCTCGAGGTGCTCGAAGCGTACCTTTCGCTCGGCACTCTGCGCACCGCCGGCCAATCGCTGCACATGCATCACAGCAGTGTCGCCTCACGGCTGGCACGGCTGGAAGAGCGGCTCGACCTCGACTTCACACTGCCGAGCGACCTTTTCCAGGCCCGACTGTGCATTTACGCCGCAACGCTCGCGGCCAATCGCTGACAACAGCAGTCCGGCGGCCACCAATTCGTTGTTACGCCCGCGCTATTGCGCTGTAGAACGTTCTCGAATAACGTTCTCTACATCACCCGCTGACTCAAAGGAGCGTCACTGTGAACGTACGACTCACGACGGCGGCGGTCGCCGCCGTCGCCACCGCAACACTGCTCGCGGCCTGCGCCTCGCCGGCAGCCGAGACAATCGACGAGTCGGTCGAACCCGCCGACTCCCTCACCCTCTGGCACGGCGCGTGCGCGACGCCGGCCATCACGGGCATGTATGACGCCTTCGAAGAGGCGACAGGCATCACCCTCGAGATCGTCGACATCCCGTGTGATGGTTTCGAGCAAGCCACGACGACTCGCTGGGCGACCGGCGACCGACCCGACGTCTTGACCTACCACGCGATCACGTCGCTGCTGCTGCCGCTCAACCCGGTGGTCAACATGCAGGATCTCTCGGACATGGACTTCGTCGACCGCGCGCAATCGACCGTCGCTATCGACGGCGTCACCTACGGCGCACTCACACAGTTCCCCGAGGTGTACGGCTTCTACTACAACAAGGCCGTCCTCGAGGAGGCAGGACTCGAGGCGCCGACCGCCATGACCGACCTGCTCGACATATGTGAAGGGCTCGCCGGTTCCGGAATCGCCCCGATCTTCGAATCGGGGGCGAGCGTCTGGCCGACGCAGCTAATCCCGCTGCTTTACATGGCCGATGCCAACGTCGACGGCGCGCTCGGCCAGGCGGTGCTTGCCAAGGAGGTCGATCTCGGCGACCCGGATGGAGTCATGGTCGAGGGCCTGGAGTTCTACCAGGAGCTCGTTGAGAGCGACTGCGTCAACGAGAACGCCACCACGACGAGCTTCGAGGACTCCCTCGCTGCGGTCATCGACGGCCGCGCAGCCATGACGGCTCTGCACTCCAACTTCTACGAGAGCCTCGTTAGCTACAACGAGGGCGACCGCGAAGGTCTCGACGACAAGGTCGGCTTCACGGGGCTCTCTGCGGACAGTTCCACCGCCACGGCGAACTATGGCCCTTTCGGCACCTACTACGCGCCGAAGACTGGCGATGCTGCGAAAGAGCTCGCGGCGCGGATGTTCATCGAGTTCGCCACGGGAGAGGGTTACCAGGCCATGGTCGACTCCGGCCCGCTCTTCCCGATCTACGAAGGCGCCACGACGCCCGACGGATTCTCCGAGCTTCAGCTCGCCTTCCAGGCCGCGGCTGAGAACGCCTCACCTGGCGTCAATGCCGGCGTGCCGGGCTTCGTCGCCCTCAAGGAGGTGACCTCGAAGATCTTGGCCGAACAGACCACGGCCGTTGACGGAGTCACCGAGCTCGTCGTCTCCGTCGAGCAGGCGGCGAGGGCTGCCGGAGTCGACGGATGGTAGGCATTCCGACTGGGGAGCGGAAGAACGCGGGGCGTGCGCACGGCGCACGCCCCGCGGGGCCGCCTCGTCGTCGCACGATCCTCGGCCGCCCGACGCCCCATCTGGGCCTCGTGGCTTCATCCGTCGACCGAACCGGCTCACCTCGCCGGTACGACGATCGATGGATCCGGGGGCGCAAGGCCCTCGGAAGCGCCGCATTCGTCGCCCCTTCGGTCGCGCTCGTCGTCGTCTTCTTCGTCATTCCCTTTGTGCTCAACCTTCCGTTCGCGTTCTCGTCCTGGACGGGCTACTCGGAAGAGATCGGGTTCATCGGTCTCGACAACTTCACGCTGCTCGCCGACCGCGGCGTCCTCGTCACCAGCACCGTCGTCACCGTTGTGTATGCGGTCATCTGCATGCTCGTGCAGAACATCGTCAGCCTTTCGCTCGCGCTCTCCCTCCGCGATGCGACCCCCGCGACGACGTTCTTCCGATCCATCTTTTTCGTGCCGGTGCTGATCTCTCCGCTCGCCGGCGGATACATCTGGCGTGCCATCGTCAGCCCCGACGGTCCGCTCAACGCGACGATCGCGCTCGGCGCGCCCGGCTTCGACTTCGCCTGGCTCGGCGACCCATACTGGGCCGTCTTCTGGGTCGCATTCGTCGACGCCTGGAAGTGGTGCGGCGTCGCGACTCTCGTCTACATCGCGGGGCTCAACAGCATCCCGAAAGAGCTGCTCGAAGCCGCCGACATCGACGGCGCCGGCCGGTGGCGTCGGTTCTGGAGCATTAGCTTCCCTCTGCTCGCACCCGCGTTCACCTTCAACATCGTGACGACCCTCATCGGCGCGCTGAGCGCGTACGACGTGGTGGCGTCGATGACCGGCGGCGGGCCGGGCGACAGCACGACCACGCTCAACTTCGCCGTCGTGCAGCAGTTCGGGTACTCCTTCTTCGGGGTCGCGAGCGCGCTGAATTTCTTCGTGACGATCCTCGTGATCGTCCTCGCCGTCCCGCTCGTGATGTGGCTCCGCCGACGTGAGGTGGCCTCGTGACCGTCATCGCTCGCACCCGGCCCGCTACCCGTATCGCTTCCCGACGTGGGCCCACAGCGCTCCGCTACACACTGCTGACGATCTTCGCGATCCCGTGGCTTGTGGTGCCGCTGTGGCTTCTCGTCGTCAACTCGTTCAAGACCGAGCGCGAGGCCGCCGATCTGACGCTCGCACTGCCTACCGAGTGGCAGCTGATCGAGAATTACACGGCTGCGATCACGGCCGGCAACTATCTCACCGGGCTGCGCAATAGCATCCTCATTGCCATCCCTACGATTGCGGCCGTACTGCTGCTCGGCGCGATGGCGGCGTGGGTCTACTCGCGGAGCTCGTCGATGACGCTGCAGAGCCTCTACTACGTCAGTGCGCTGTCGATTCTGCTACCGCCGGCAGTCATCCCGACAATCTTCGTCCTCACCGCCCTCAACCTAGACGGCTCACTCTCGGGCTACGCGCTGATGATGATCGGCACCCGGATCGGGCTCTTCATCTTTCTCGCCACAGGTTTCGTGAAGGGCATCCCACGAGAGCTCGAAGAGTCGGCCGAGATCGACGGTGCCTCCCGCCTGCGGATCTTCTTCCAGATCCTGCTGCCGCTGCTGAAGCCTGTGATGTTCGTGGGCGCGGTTCTGCTCGTCATCGCGGTATGGAACGACCTGTTCTTCGCGCAGCTCCTTTTGCGCGGCTCCGACAGCGCCACGCTGCCCGTCACCCTGTTCACCTTCGCGTCAGCGTCGATGAACATTATCCGTTGGAACGAGGTCTTCGCCCACGTGATCCTGTCGAGCCTGCCGCTCATCATCGTCTACGTGGTGGCGCAGCGTCAGGTCATCTCCGGGCTCACCGAGGGCGGGCTGAAAGGATGACCGGGCAGGTCGTAAGGGTTGAGATTGATCCGGATGCCGCCATCGCCACCGTCGATCGTCGCCTGTTCGGCGGGTTCGTCGAGCACATGGGGCGTGGGGTTTACGGCGGAATCGTGGACCCCGAGCATCCGACCGCCGACGCCGCGGGGTTTCGTGGCGACGTCATAGAGCTCGTCCGCGAGCTCGGAGTTACCACGATCCGCTACCCCGGAGGCAACTTCGTCTCTGGATTCCGGTGGGAGGACGGCGTCGGCCCGGTACCCTCGCGACCGGCTCGGCTCAACCTCGCCTGGCACAGCGCGGAGCCCAACACATTCGGGCTAGACGAGTTCACGCGCTGGCTCGAGCTCGTGGGCGGAGAGCTCATGCTCGCGGTGAATCTCGGGACGCGCGGCATCGACGCGGCGCTTGAGTTGCTCGAGTATGCCAACCATCCCGGCGGCACGGCGCTGTCAGAACTGCGGCGCGCGCACGGGCGCGATGACCCCTACGGCGTGCGGATGTGGTGCCTCGGCAACGAGATGGACGGCCCCTGGCAGCTGGGTCAGATGACGCCGGACGAGTACGGGCGGATCGCCTCGAGAACCGCGAAAGCCATGCGACAGCTCGACCCCGGGCTCGAGCTGGTCGCCTGCGGCTCATCGAGCGCGGATATGCCGACCTTCGGAAAATGGGAACGTACCGTGCTGCAGCACGCCCACGACGACGTCGACTACCTCTCGTGCCACGCCTATTACGAGCCGATCGACGGCGATCTTCCGTCTTTCCTGGCCTCGGGCTCGGCGATGGACGCATTCATCCGCGACGTGGTGGCGCATGCGGATGCTGTGCGCGACGAGCGTGGATCTTCCAAGACGATCCTGCTCTCCTTCGACGAGTGGAACGTCTGGTACCAGTCGCGCGTCCCCGGGACGCTGCCGGCCGGTGATGACTGGCCGGTGAATCCGCCGATCAGCGAGGACGACTACACGCTCGCTGACGCTGTCGTCGTGGGAGACCTGCTCATCACGCTTCTCGGTCACGCCGATCGCGTTAAGAGTGCCTCGCTCGCGCAACTCGTCAACGTGATCGCGCCGATCGCCGCACCCGCGGGGGCGCCGGCGTGGCGGCGGACGACCTTCTACCCGTTCAGCCTGACATCGCGGTTCGGCCGCGGCCAGAGCATCCCCGTGCGCGTCGCCAGTCCCTCGATCGAGACCCAGCAGCACGGGTCGGTCGACGCCGTGCGGGCAGCCGCAGTGCTGGATGAGGACGGCGTGCTGTCCGTCTTCATTGTCAATCGCTCGGTCGAGTCCGCGCACCGCGTCGAGATGTCGCTTGTCGGGGGTGCCGGTGCCCTCCTCGAGGCGACGACGCTGTCTGATCGCGATCCGTGGGCCGCCAACACGGCAGACGACCCGCTCCGGGTCGTTCCCGCCGCGAACGACACCGCCGTGCTCGAAGGCGGGTCGGTGCGCATCGAACTCCCGCCCGTCTCGTGGACGCTCGTGCGCGTCGACCGTCGCTCCACCATCAGTGCAGAAGGATGCTCGTTATGACCGCGCAGAGCGTGCTCATCATCATCACCGACCAGCAGCGGGCCGACCTCACCGCACGAGAGGGCTACCCGCTCGATATCACCCCGTTCGTCGACGCGTTCGCGCGCGAGGGCCGATGGTTCCGCCGCGCCTACACGACGTCCCCGACGTGCTCGCCGGCCCGCACGAGCCTGCTGACCGGCCGCTACCCGAGCGCGCACCGCGTGACCCAGAACGCCGCGCGAGATGCCGTCGTTGCGGGCAGCGATCTCTTCGCCGCAGCCCGTAAACACGGGTGCGCGACCGCCCTCATCGGGAAGAACCACACCTATCTGCGCGAGGGTGACGTCGACCACTATCTCGAGTTCAGCCACGGGGGGGCAGCTCACGGGCCCCCGAAGCGGCGATGAGCGCGCGTTCGATGAGTGGCTCACGGGTCTGAACCACCGCACAGTAGCGTCGCCGGCGCCGGGTGGTGCCGAGGTGCAGTCGCCGCACCGCATCGTGAATGCGGCGATCGACTGGTTCGGCGGACTCGACCCCGCGACTCCGTTCGTCGCGCAAGTCTCGTTCCCGGAGCCGCACAACCCATATCAGGTGCCCGAGCCGTACTTCGACCTCTTCGCGCCTGAGGTGATCCCCGAGCCGAGGGTCGGGGCTGAGTTCCTCGACACGGCCGGTTTCGCCTGGCGGCACCTCCGACGGATTGCGGAGGAAGGGGAGCCGGGGCATAGCGCCCTCATCCCGCGGGCACGGTCGAACTACCTCGGGATGCTGCGCTTCATCGACGACGAGATCGCCCGTCTCATCGGGCACCTCGACGCGAGCGGTCGGCTCGACGACACGCTCGTGATCATCACCTCCGACCACGGCGACTACTTCGGCGAGTACGGGCTCATGCGCAAAGGTGCCGGGGTTCCCGACTGGCTCATGCGCGTGCCGTTCGTCGTGCGGGGCCGGGGCGTCGACCCATCCATCGAGCCGCGCGACGAGTGTGTGAGCCTCGCAGACATCTTCCCGACGGCGTGCGAACACCTGGGCATCGCCGTCCCGGAGGGGGTGCAGGGCGCCCCGCTGCTCGCGTCGTTCCGCGACCAGCAACCGTCGATCGACGCCGATCTCACGAGTGCGTACGGGGAGCAGGGCATCGGCGGCGAGCGATTCACGGCCGCCGACGTTGAGCAGCTCGCCTTCGTGCCCGGCTTGCCGGTCGGGGAGGAGCCGCCGGGAGCCCCCTGCTTCGACGAGCTCAACGCGGTCACCCAGGCAGGACGCATGCGCATGGTCCGTCGGGGCCGGTTCAAGCTCGTCGCTGACTCGGACTCCGGGTTCGTCCTCTACGACCTCGACGCCGACCCCGGCGAGATTGCCGATCTCGCGGCCGATCCCCAGTACGAGCGCGAGTTGCGCGAGCTCCTGGAGCTGCTCGCCGCGTGGCAGCTCACCGTGGAGGACACCCTGCCGCTACCGGCGAGCGGATACGTGCGGGCGGGGGTCAGGCGCGTGCCGCGAGGCGCTCGAGCAGGGTTCTGAGCAGCCCCATGTGACCCACGACCGTCGGGTGCACGCCGTCGGCGGAGAGCTCGATCGCGTCGCTCTCGGTGAGCGTGATGATCGCAATCCCGCGCCGTGCCGCCAGCGACACCATGCCCGCGACGAGAGCCGCATGGTCGTCGGGGTGCCAGGCGATGCGAGCGTCGACGAAGTGGGGCCAGTGCGACGCCCGCTCGCCGTCCACGCGCGGGGGAGCGACGAGGGTTGCGTGATGTCCGGAGCCCTCGAGCGCGGTCACGATGCGGTCGAGCGACGACAGGGTCTCCGGCAGCGAGACACGTGGCCGGGCCTCGCGATCGAATCGACGCAGGTCGTTGGTGCCGAGCAGCACCACGGCGGGGGATCGGCGGCCGCCCTCGGCTCCAGGGAGCTGGGCGAGAGCATCCGTCGTCGTCGCCCCTGACCGAGCGAGATTGCGGATGCTCGGCGCCTGCCCGAGTGCGCGAAGCACCCCGCGCAGCTGCTCGACCCACGAGCACCTATCGGCCGAGAGCGAGTCGCCGACGACGACGAGCCGGTCGAGGTCGGCAAGCAGGTCGAGCATCGCGACGACCGCGGGGTCGGCGGACAACTCGGCGCCACAGCGCGCGAGCGCGACCGTGATGCGCGCCTCGATCTCAGGGGTGAGCGCAGCTACCGATGGTCTCATTGCCTTGTCGACCGGCGGCGATCCGGCATGGAGGTTCGGCGGCGACTGCAGCCGGACAGCGAGCGCGGTGGCGTTGTCGATCGCGCGCACGGGCGGCGGCCGGCTAGTCCGCCGCCCCGTCGGTGCGGCGCGGTTCCCCCGTCGTCGCGCGCACCTCGAGTCGAGGCGTGATGACGACGTGGCGCGCCTCGGAGCGACCGTCGATGCGCTCAAGCAGGAGCTGCGCGGCGTGTTCGCCGAGCGAGGAGGCGTCCTGATCGACGCTCGTGAGCGAAACCGGTCGCAGCTGCGCGACCGAGGTGTTGTCGTAGCCGACGAGCGAGACGTCGGCGGGGAGTCGTGTGCCGTGCTCGCCGAAGACGTTCATCATGCCGAACGCCGCGACATCCGCACCGGCGAACACGGCCGTGGGCAACTCGTCGCGCGCGAGCAGAGTGCGGGCGGCCTGCGTGCCGCCTGTCCTGCTCCACGTGGAAGGCACAACGTCGATGCGCGCTTCAAGTCCGAGCAGCGACATGGCCTCGCGGTAGCCGCGCTCGCGCACGCGCTGCGGAGAGTGCGGGTCGGTCTGATCGCCGTCGCTGTGGGTGACGTAGGCGATGCGCTCGTGGCCCTGGTCGATAAGGTGCTGCACGGCGAGCCGTGCCCCCAGCATGTCGTCGCCGACGACGGTGTCGTAGACGCGGGAGGCTCCGTGGCGGGAGACGACGACCGTCGGCGTGCTTCCGGCAATCTCGGCGATGCGATCGGCCGAGCCATATGGCGAGAAGAGGATGAGTCCATCCATCTGTCGATCGACCATGGCGTCGATGACCTTCGCCTGCGAGCTTGAGGCGTTGCCAGCCGGCCCGATGAGCACCTCGTACTCGGTCGGCTCGGTCACCGAGAGGATGCCCTCGACGAGCGCGGAGACGAACTCGTTGTCGATATCGGGCACCGATACGCCGAGCGTGAAGGTCTTGCCGCGGAGCCCGCGGGCGGCGGCATTCGGCCGGTAGTTGAGCGTCGCCATCGACGCCCGCACGCGCTCTTTCATCTCCTCGCTGACGCCATAGGCGTCGCGAAGCACCTTCGACGCCGAGGCGACGGAGACGCCGGCGTGACGCGCGACGTCGACGATCGTGACGCGCCGAGGGGGACTGGTGAGGGTGGGGTTCACGTGCGCGGCCGTGCCTTTCGTCGAACGGCGTCACCCGATCGCCCGACGCGAGCCACGCGCCGCGGTAGGCTGGATAACGTTCTACAACAAGACTAGGGGCATGAGGGGTCCAAGTAAAGGCGGCTCGCGATCCATGGCCCCCGTGATACCCGAGCTCGACCTCATCGAGATCCTCGCCGATCGAACCCCGGCCAGGAACGGCTCGAACGTCGTCAGGCTCAGCTCAGAAGTCGCGGCGTGAACGAAGCCGTAGAGTGGGTCGTCAGCGGGCAGCAGCACTGCCCGCCCCACGCTGGCCTCGGGCCCGTCGACGATCGCCGCGAAGCTGAAGCGCGGCCCGCTCCAGTTCATGTTCGCGAGTGTGGCCTCGCGAAGCAGCGGAGGGTCGGAAGCGGTGAGTGGGCGGAAGACCACCGTGCCACGGCACCGCGGCGATCTCCGTCAAAGGGCCAGCCGCTCATTCGTCGGCGAACGCGTCGAGCGCGATCTCCGCAGCGCGGGCCACGAGCGAGTCGTCCCTCTCCGCCTCCGGGTCGTCGCGCTGGGTGAGCACCGCGATGACGATCGGAGCGCCGTCGGGTCGGGTCACGAGCGCCACGTCGTTGCGGATCGCGCCCGCACCGCCCGACTTGTCGGCCACGACCCAGCCCTCGGGCGCGCCGGCGCGGATCAGCGTGTCGCCCGTGGCGTTGCCGCTCATCCAGTCGAGCAGCAGGGTGCGGTCGTCGGCGTCGAGCGTCGGGCCGAGCAGGAGCGCCTCCAGCGTGCCGGCGAGTGCGGCGGCGGTCGTCGTGTCGTCGGTGCTGCCCGGCTCGATCGTGTTGAGCGCGGGCTCGAGGTTCACGACCTCGGTGGTCTCGTCGCCGAGCTCGGCGAGGGCGGCGTCGAGCGCCGCTGGGCCGCCGAGGCGCTCGAGCACGAGGTTGAAGGCGAGGTTGTCGCTCTGCCGCACCGCCGCCTCCGCGAGCTCGGCGAGCGTGAGCCCCTCGTCGATGCGTTCGGCGGTGACGGGCGCGTAGCCGGCCTCCTCGACCTGCGCAGCGCTCCAGCGCACGACCTCGTCGCGAGCCGCGCCCTCGACGCGATCGAGGAACACCCCGGCCAGCGGCGCCTTCATCGTCGACGCGAACCCGAACCGGCGATCCTGCCCGAAGGCGATGGATGCTCCCGACGAGGTGTCACGGGCGAGCACGCCGATCGTCGCGCCGTACTCCGTCTCGAGTGCGGCGAGCTCGGCTGCGACGCGTCCGCTCGACTCGAGCGGAGCATCCGGCCCCGTCGTCGAGGGGGAGGGGGAGACCGACGGCGCTGACTCGTCGACGACGGGAGCGCAGCCGGAAAGCCCGAGCGCCGCCGCGACGGCCACGGCGACCAGTCGACCGCGACGCGCGCGCGATGCGCGGAGCGGTCGCGCGTCAGCCGGGGGGTGCGGGAGCGGGGTCTTCATGGGTCGCCTCCTCGGCGGGGTCGTCGGTCAGCACCGCGTGCGCGGCACGGTGCAGGGTCTGAGTCTCGGCCGCGAGTCGGGCGGCGTCGGCAGGCAGGGCGCGCTCGGTCATGAGTCCGGTGAGCACCGTCGACAAGAACCGGGCGCCGCTCTCGACCGAGCCCGCCGGCATCGCGCCCTCGTCGGCGAGCACCTGCAGCCAGCGCTCGAGGCGATGGCGGTCGAGGCGCTCGAGCGCGGCGAAGGTCGTCGCCTGATCGTCGCTCACCGGTGCGGCGACGTAGGCCTCGTGCATCGCGGCGAAGCGCTGCCGTGCCGGCTCGCCGACGCCCACGACCGACAGCACGAGGCGCAGGCAGTCGACGAGTCGCTGCTCGGCCGAGACGGCGCGGTTCTCGATCGGGTCGTCGGGCAGCTCGACGTCGTGAATCGCCGCGATGACGGTGTCGATGAGCTCCCGCTGCGTGGGGAAGAAGTGCCGCAACGAGCCCGTGCTCACCTGAGCCCGCGCGGCGACCGCGCGCACGCTCAAGCGCGCGGTCGGGTCTTCGCCGAGCATCGTCGCCGCGGCGATGAGGATTCGCTCGCGCGTTCCCGGCTGTGACGCAGTGTCCATTCCGACCTCCTCCCTCATGTCTATCACAGTGTGCTAGTGTCATCGACCGCGCCACTAGCACGCTGTACTAGTTGACTTCGAAGGGATGCCCATGGCCCGTCTCCTACGACCCTTTCGTCGCCCTCGTCCGGGCGACGGCTCTCCGCTTCCGCGATTCCGCTGGTGGCAGCTCCTCGGCCGCTCCCTGCGAACCATCGACCTGCCCGTCGACGGTCGCGCCGATGATGCGTCTCGTGCGTTCACTGTCGACGTCCGTCGCGGTGGCGACCTCTCCGACGGCGTCGTGCGTGCCCGGCTCTACGTCGACGGAGCCCTGCAGGCCTCCTCAGGGCTCCCTGCGCGGTTCGACGTGCCCGGCGGCCGCATCGAGGTCGCCATCAGCGGCTTCGGGCTCAGGAGATGCCACTTCGTCGCCGTCGATGGCTCGGAGACTCCGCTCGCCCCCCACCGGGCCAGCGCCGAAGGGCGACGAGAGGAGCTTCACCGGCGACGCCCGGCATTCAGTCGAGCGATCGGAGTGATCTCGGTGCTGCTCGTCGTGACCGGGTTGTGCGTCGAGCTTCCGCAGCTCGTGGAGGCTCTGTCGCGCATCCCGCTCATCGCCGACTCGGTCGGCATCGTCACCTCGCCCATCCAGCTGCCCCTCGCCGTCAACCTGCTCATCGGTCTGGGTGCCGTGCTGGGCGGCGCGGAGCGAGGACTGCGCCTGCGCGCGGGCTGGATCGACGAGCTCGCCAGCTGACCCCAGCCTCATCGCTCTGCCCTGACCACGACCGAACCCCCACGAGAGGACGACATGAGCACTGACACGCGCACCAACTGGCTGTTCCTGCCCGACCCCGCCACCGCGAGGTCGCCGCAGCCCACCGGAGTCGCCTACCACCGCGCCTACGCGGGTGAACGGCGCCGCATCCTCCGCGGCGTTCTCGCGATCGTGCTGCTGGTCGCCTCGCTCATCCTCTTCGGGCAGCTCTTCCTCGACCTCGCCGATGTCGTCGATGAGCGCTGGCTGAACGGCACGGGCGGCGCAGCACTGGCCCACGGCGCTGGGGTGCTATCGGTGGCGCTGCTCATCCCCGTGAGCATGCTGCTGCAGCGCGTGCTCTACGGGGTGCGGCCCTCATCGCTGCACTCCGTGACCGGCCGGTTCCGCTTCGCTCTGCTCGGCCGATCGCTGCTGGTCTTCGGCCCGTTCGTGCTCGTCTCGGTCAGCGTCGTGCCGCTGTTCCTGCCGAGCCCCCAGGTGGCTTGGAGCTCGGTCGACCTGATCGCCTACTTCGTCATCAGCATGCTGCTCGTTCCGCTCGCGGCGGCGGGGGAGGAGTACGGGTTCCGCGGGTTCATGCTGCGCGTGCTCGGCGGATGGACCCGAGGAGAGCGATCGGGCGCCGCCCTCGGCATCATCGTCACCACCGTCGTGTTCTCGCTGCTCCACGGCTCGCTCGACCCGTACATCCTCACCTCGTACCTGATCCTGTTCGGGAGCCTCGCGATCATCACCTGGCGCACCGGTGGACTCGAGATCGCGATCGTGCTGCACGCCGTGTACAACACCGCGCAGCTCGCTCTCGCGACGACGCTGCACGTCGACGTGGCCGGGCAGCTCGCGACGCGCGACGTCGCGGTGGGGTCGCCGGCGCAGTTCATCCCAGGCGCCGTGCTCGTGCTCATCACAGCGGTGATCTGGTGGGCGACGCGAGCGACGGGGCCGGTTCGCGGCTCGTGAGGTGACCCGCGCCGAGCATCCGCCCGCCACCGCGCAGACAGCGCCCCTACGGCCGCGGGTCCTCCGCGTCGTACTCGCGCAGCGTCCGCTGCACCCGCAGAATCACCGCTGCCGCCACGACGATCACGAGCCCGCCCAGCAGCGGCGGGAACCACAGCAGCGCGGTCACGCTCAGCACACCGACGTAGAGGTCGCCGACACGCGGCCCGCCCGTTACGACGACGGTGAAGAGCCCCTGCAGGCGCCCGCGCATCGCATCGGGAACCGACGCCTGCAGCATCGTGTTGCGGTAGATCATGCTCACGCTGTCGGCCGCTCCCGAGAGCGCGAGCAGCACGCTCGCGGCGATGAGCGCCGGCCAGTTCACGTCGGCCCACGACTCCGACACCGAGACGCCCGACGTCGCCGCGAGCAGCAGCACCACGCCGAGCCCGACGATCGTCAGACCGTACGCCGCGACGCCGAAGATCACGCCGAGCCCCTGCTGGCGCACGCCGCCGAGCTTGCCCGAGAAGACTCCCAGCACGAGCACGCCGACCGCGATCGCCGACGTCAGCACGCCCACCGTCACGGCTCCGCCGCCGATGAGCACCGCCCCGATCGCCGGAAACAGCACGCGCGGGTTGCCGAACGTCATCGCGAAGATGTCGAGAAGGAACGAGGCACGGATGTTCGGCGCGACCCGCAAGAAGCGCGCACCCTCGACGACCGACCGCAAACCGGGTCGCAGCACTTCGCCTTCCGGACGCACCGGCGGCAGCGTATACAGCCCGAGGAACGCCGCGACGAAGAGCACGGTGTCGATCGTGTACGTCCACGAGATGCCGACGCCCGCGACGAGCACGCCCGCGAGCGCCGGGCCGATCGTCAGCATGAGGCCGGCGCTGATACCGCCGAGCGCCCCCGCGGCGGGCAGCAGCTCGCGCCTGATCAGCCGCGGAACGATCGCCTGCCGCGCCACCCCCACCATCGTGGCGGCGACCGTGTTGAGCGTGATGAGCAGGTACAGCGGCAGCACCGGGTCGGCCCCCGACCACGAGTACACCGCGAGCCCCGCCGTCGACCCCCACGCGACGATCGCCGACAGCAGCGCGACGATGCGCCGATCGAACGAGTCGGCGAGCACGCCGCCGTAGAGCCCCGCGATGATCATCGGCACGAGCGCGAACGCGGCCACGTACGAGACCATGAGCGTCGACTGCGTGCGGGCGTAGACATCCAGCCCCACCGCGAGAATCGTCATCTGGCTGCCGATGCCTGTGATCGTGCCGCCCACCCACATGCGGGCGAACGCGGGACTCTCGCGCAGCGGAGCGAGGTCGACGAAGTGGCCGCGGGTGAGCGACGCGCGTGGGGCTGAGATGGTGTCCTCCGAAGAAAACGCACCGGCAGGGGATGCCCGTGGTGCGACCCTCCATGCAATCACGTTCGCGCGCGAACGATTCCCGATCGCGGCCGCTGTCGCTCGTGCGCGCTACTGTCGCCCCATGAAGCCGGAGCACAGGACGAAGCCGTGGCCGCGCAGCGTCGTGTTCGGCATCGTCTCCGTGCTCGCCGGAGCGCTCGTCGGTGGCGTGACCATGCTCGTCGTGGTCGACCCGGCGAGCGCGCTCGTGTTCGCGACCATGGGCATGGTCGCCGGCGCCGTGCTCGGGTTCGTCGGGGTCATCGGCGCCGTCGTCGGCGGCTGGCTCGTCGCCACCCGCACGACCAGCCTCGCGCTGCGCGGGCTCGGCGTGGCTGTCGGGGCATCCGTCCCCCTCGGCGCCGTCGCCGCCGGCATCGGCGTCGAACCCTTCTCCGCAGGCATCCTCACGGCCGTCATCATCGCGAGCCTCACGGTCTCCGCCCTCGCGCCGTGGCCAGGCGGCTTCGCCCGGCTGGCCGCCGACGATCGCGGCTTCACGGGCGAGGCCGCGCCCGATCTCGCGAGCTGATGGGGCCGCGCATGTCCGTCGCTTTCGACTTCGAGGCCGCGCTCTTCGAGTGGAGCGGCAACGCCGCCTGGCACTTCGTCGCCGTGCCCGAGCCGATCAGCGACGAGATCGCTGCGCGCACCGAAGGGTTCACGACGGGTTTCGGCAGCGTGCGGGTGCGCGTGCGCATCGGCAGCACCGAGTGGGCGACGAGCGTCTTTCCCGACTCCAAGACGGGCTGCTACCTCCTGCCCGTGAAGAAGGCCGTGCGCCAGGCCGAGGGCCTCACCGCCGGATCGACGGCGCGCGTGCACCTCGAGCTCGCGGAGGTGCGCACGTGAGCACGCACGCCTTCCTCCTCCGCGCCGTGAACGTCGGCGGCACGGCGAAGCTCCCCATGGCCGAGCTCCGCGCCCTCGCCGCTGAGCTCGGAGCCACCGACGTCACCACCTACATCGCCTCCGGCAATCTGCTCGCCACGCCGCCCGGCCCGCCCCCCGAGTTCGCCGCAGCCCTGTCGGCGGCCATCGAGCAGCGTTACGGCTTCTCGCGCGAGGTCATCGTGCGCGACGCCGCCGCCCTCCGTGCGGCGCTCGCCGAGCATCCGTTCGAGGTCACGGATGCTGCGCGCTCGTTCGTCGCGCCCCTCACCGCCGCCCCCGATCCGGCCGCGATCGCGGCAGCTGCCTCCGTGCCCACGGTCGACGACCAGTGGGCGATCATCGGCGACGACCTGCACGTGCGCTACGAGAACGGCGCGGGCCGCGCGCAGCTCGACCTCGCCCGCCTGCTTCGCGTGCTCGGCGTCACCGGCACGGCGCGCAACCTCCGGACGATCGAGGCCCTGATCAGGATGATGGAGCCGAGCGGGCGTTAGGCGTACCTGACGCCCGTCATCCGCTCCGACTCGCTCCAGAGCAGGTCGCCGACGCCCGGCTCGAGCGCGCCCGCGGGCACCTCGGCGTGCGTAGTACCGCCGCGCAGCTCGCGCCGGCCGTTCGGGCCGTAGTAGCCGCCCGGCTCGACGTCGGGCGCGGTCGCGGCGTAGATCGAGGGGCGGGCGCCGTCGGCTCCGGTCTGGCCGACGAGCAGCGAGAGCTTCATCGCCCACTGCGGGATCGGCTTCTTGCCGAACCGCGGACCGTTCGAGGCGAGGTTCGTCGTGCTGAAGCCCGGGTGCGCCGTGACCGAGGTGAGGCCCCAGCCGTGGGCGACCGAGCGCGCCTGCAGCTCGCGGCCGAACACGAGGTTCGCGAGCTTCGTCATCGAGTACACGCGCCATGCGTCGTAGGGCGTCTCGCCGGCCATCGCCTCGCGGGTGATGCGCCCGGGGCGCGCCGCGATGCTCGCGGTCGACACGACGCGCGCCTCGACGGCGGCGCGCAGAGCCGGCAGCAGCAGTCCGGTGAGGGCGAACGGCCCGAGGTGGTTGGTGCCGAACTGGAGCTCGAAGCCGTCGGCGGTCTCGAGGCGCTCGGGCACCGCCATGACTCCGGCGTTGTTGACGAGGATGTCGAGGGGGCGCGACTCCGCGACGACCTGCGCCGCGAACGCGCGGACGCTGTCGAGCGACGCGAGATCGAGCGACCGCACCTCGAGCGTGCCGCGGGGCGAGCGCGCGAGGAGCTCGCGGCGAGCATCCGCCCCCTTCGTCTCATCGCGGGAGGTCATGATGACGTCCGCGCCGGCGGCGGCGAGAGCGCCCGAGATCTCGAGGCCGAGGCCGCTGTTCGCTCCCGTCACGACGGCGAGGCGGCCGGTCAGGTCGGGCAGCGGGCGGTCGAGTGCGGGGGTGCGAGGCATGCGTCATTCCTATCGGCGGCCGCTGGGAGAAGGTCGGCTCGCGACGGTCGGCGCGCGACGACAGGCAAGGCGCGGATGCCCGGCGCAGGCAGTGCGAAGGGCCCGGCGCCACCGCACCGAGCCCTCCGCCGTCTGGGCCCCGGCTGTTGGCCGGGGGAGGGGCAGCTACGCGTGCTGACCCGCGTGGGCGCCCTCGCTGATCTCCTCGACGACCTTCGCGCAGAACGCGGGCAGGTCGGCCGGGGTGCGGCTCGAGACGAGACCCTGGTCGGTCACGACCTCCTCGTCGACCCAGCGCGCGCCGGCGTTGATGAGGTCGGTGCGCAGCGACGGGTAGCTCGTGATCTCGCGGTCGCGCACGACGTCGGCCTCGATGAGGATCCACGCTCCGTGGCAGATGACGCCGACGGGCTTGCCCTGCTCGAAGAACCGCTTCGCGAACGCGATCGCATCCCTGTCCATGCGCAGGTGGTCGGCGTTCACGACGCCGCCGGGGAGCACGAGAGCGTCGAAGTCGTCGGCCGAGACGTTGGCGACGGCCGCATCGACGGCCTGCGAGTGGCCCTTCTTGCCCTCGACCGAACCATCCTTCGGCGAGACGAGCGTGGGCGTCGCGCCGGCTCCGGTCACGGCCTCCCAGGGGGCGGTGAGCTCGCTGTCTTCGTAGCCGTCGGTGAGCAGGAAGGCGACGGAGCGCCCGGTGATGTCTGCCATCAGATCTTCTCCTTCGGTTCGATGCGTCGGCCACGCTAACGACGCCCCGCGACGGCCGGGACGAATTGCCAGGTGGCACCAAGGCGGCGAACACGGGGCGTCCAGGCGAAGATTTTCGTAGGGTGGAGCGCATGTCGATCGAGGTGCGGCCGGGTGACGCCACCTTCTCCACAGTTCTCGCCGCCGCTCAGGCCGGCGAGTCGTGGGCGTTCACGCACCTCTGGGTCGAGCACGCGCCGATCGTCGCCGCCTTCCTCCGCGCCCGCGGCTCGCGCGAGTGCGACGACCTCACGAGCGAGGTCTTCCTCGTCGTCGTGGAGCGCATCGGCGACTTCCGCGGTGACCGCGCCGCTTTCCGATCGTTCGTGTTCTCGATCGCCTACCGTCGCCTCGTCGACGAGCTGCGGATGCGATCGCGGCGGGGCGATGCCGAGGAGTGGACCGTCGAGATCGACCCGCGGCGGGCATCCAGCGCCGAGGAGGAGGCGACCGCTCGGCTCGGCGACCGCGACGCGCTCGCGCTGCTCGACGGCCTCGCCCCCGACCAGCGCGACGTCATGGTGCTGCGCATCGTCGCCGACCTCACGGTCGAGCAGGTCGCCGACGTGCTCGGCAAGCGCGTCGGGGCCGTGAAGGCGCTGCAGCGGCGAGCGCTCGAGAACCTCAGAAAAAAAGTTGCGCCCACCCGTACCCCTGCGAGCCGTTCGGACGATAGCGATGAATGAGATGAGCAAGCGGATCAGCGACCACGACATCGAGCGACTGCTCGCCGGTCAGACCCCCGAGGGTCGACCGGAGCTCGCCGACGTGGCCGCCTCCATCGCGGAGTTCCGCGCCGTCGCTCACGAGGCCGTGCCGCAGCCCTCGGCTGCACTGCTGGCCCGCCTCGACCTCCCCGTCTCCGTCGGAGCGGCGAGCGTCGCGGTCTCAGCGGCGGGCGCACCGGCGCCCCTGCCGCAGTCCGTCACCAGTACGGCCGCTCCGGCTGACGCCGAGCAGTCCGATTCCAGGGGGATCAAGCACATGTTCGAATGGATCGCAGGCCTCGGCTTCGCCGCCAAGATCACCGCCGGCACGGGAGCGCTCGCGCTCAGCCTCGCCGGCGTCGGTGCAGCGGGGGCGCTGCCCGGGCCGCTGCAGGAGGCCTTCGACTCGGCCGTCACGACGACCGTCGAGGAGGACACCACCGAGGACGTCGTCGTCGACGATGAGGTCGTCGAGGACGAGGTCGTCGAGGACGACGCCGAGGGCGCGGACGATGAGACGCTGCCCGTCGGCAGCGACGAGTTCAGCGACTGGGTCACGGAGGGCGCGCAGGCGGACGACAAGGTCGGTGCCGAGTTCGGCGCCGAGGTGTCGGAGCAGGCGCAGGAGCTCCGCGAGGAGAAGGCCGCCGAGCGCGGCGCCGCTCCCGAGACGCCCGGCGACGAGGCGGAGGACGACGCGGAGGACTCCACCGAGGACGACGCGGACGACTCCACCGAGGACGACGCGGCGGACGACGCCGCGGAGACCGGCAAGGGCGGCAAGCCGTAACGGCCGCACCCCGCAGACTGACGCGCTGCTGCTGACCGCGCGCGTCACGGGCGGTCCGTCTCGATTCGGGTTCGAGGCGGACCGCCTTCCTGATGTCCGGAGCGGGACTGCGGATCGCTTGCTCGGGTCGCCCCCGCCTCAGCGCGAGTCGAAGAGCGGAGCGCAGGCCGCCCCGATCGCGTCGATGTGACGCTCGTCGGTGCCGCAGCATCCGCCCAGGATCGTCAGGCGGGGGAGCACTCGCGTGAGCGCCGCGCAGCGCGCCGCGAGATCCTCCGGGTCGCCGGCGTCGAGCTCCTCCGCCTCGTCGAGCTCGGCGTGGCTCCTCGTCGACGCGTTCGCGCGGATGCCCCTCACCCGCCCGAACGCCGGGTCGGGCTCGTCGACCGCCGCGGCGACGTGCGTGGGGTGGGCGCAGTTGATCATGAAGTACGAGGCGCTGCCGCCCGTCGCCTCGTCGGTCGCGACGATCGCCTCGCTCAGAGACTCCCCCGACGGCAGGCGGCCGTCCGTCTCGACGGTGAACGAGATGACGACGGGCACCCCGGCGTCGCGGGCGGCGAGCACGATGCCCGTCGCCTCGGCGGCGGAGGTCATCGTGATCGCGGTCACGAGGTCCGCCTCGGCCGCGGCGAGGGAGCGCACCTGCGGGCCGTGGTAGTCGGCGGCGTCCTCTGCGGTCATCGCCTCCTCCACGATGTAGCCGTCGCCGCGCGGGCCGATGCATCCGCTCACGACGATCGGCACCGCCGCGCCGCGATGCCGCTCGCGCACGCCGCGCACCTGGGCGATCGCGTCGCGATTGACCGCATCCAGCCCCTCGGCGTCGTACCCGAGCAGGGCGCCCCAGTCGGGGTTCGCCCGCCACGTCGCCGACTCGAGCACGAGGCCCGCTCCGTGGCGCGCGGCGACGGCGACGTAGGCGTCGAAGTAGTCATCCAGCGCTCGACGGCCCTCGACCGTCTCCAGGAGCGGGAACGCGGCGAAGTGCGGCAGGTCGAGGCCGTCGAGGAAGATGAGGCTCGTCTCGATCCCGCCGTCGGTGAGGAACAGGCGGCCGTCGAGCTGGGGGAGTGCGGATGGGGGTGTCACGGCGCTCCGGCGGGTTCCGGTGGCGGCGACCGGGCGGGCGCCGACCCCAGGTCTAGCGGCGCGACGCGGGGTCGTCAAGAGCGCCGTCAGTGCTCGCGATGTTCGCATTGCGCACGCCGGAGGGCCCGGCCGGACGGTCTACCCCCGCGCACGGGTCGCGGGCACTGAGACAGCGTTGACAGTCTGAATGCGAGGTTTCGGACGACGCTCGACGGACAGACCCGTCGGGAGAGCTCGCGTCGTCCGTGGCGGCTGCATGACTGTCCGGGGGGTACAGGATGCTTGAGCTCTGGTGGTGGCCGGGTCCGGCGGTGATCGCTGCGGTGGTGCTGATGACGGTCGTCGGGCTGGGCGCGCTCGCCCGACGGCGACCCGACCTCGCCCGCCGGCCGATCATGCTGCTGACTCTCGCGACCTCGATCGGGTACCTCGTCTGGCGCATCGGCTTCACGCTGCCCGAGCCCGGGGGCTGGGGCTTCGTCGCCGGCGTGACCCTGCTCGTCGCCGAGATCGTCGGGCTCACCCAGGTCGTCTCGGCGGTCGTGCTCGCCTGGCGGCCCTCGCTGCTGCCGACTCCCGATATCGACGCACTGGCCTCGCCGCCGAGCGTCGACGTCTTCATCGCCACCTACGACGAGCCGCTCGCCGTGCTCGAGCCGACGCTCGCCGGTGCGATGGGAATCCGCTACCCGGGCGCCGTCACCGTCTACGTCTGCGACGACGGCAGCCGCCCCGCCGTGCGCGCTCTCGCCGAGCGCTACGGAGCCGTGCACCTCCAGCGCGAGATCCACGACCACGCGAAGGCCGGCAACCTCAACAACGCCCTCGCGCACTCCACGGGCGAGCTCATCGTCACGCTCGACGCCGACATGATCCCGCGCGCCGACTTCCTCGAGCGCACCGTCGGCTACTTCGTCGACGAGCGGCTCGCCTACGCGCAGGCCCCGCAGGCCTTCCACAACGAGGACCCGTTCCAGTACAACCTCTTCTCGGGGGCGGCGCTGCCCAACGAGCAGGACCTCTTCATGCGCGGCATGCAGGCCGGCAAGTCGCGCTTCAACGCCGTCATGTACGTCGGCAGCAACACGGTCTTCCGTCGAACGGCGCTCGCCGACATCGGCGGCTTCGCGACGGGCGTCATCACCGAGGACATGGCCACGGGGATGCTCCTCCAGGCCGCCGGCTGGCGCTCGACCTTCGTGCCGCACCTCGTCGCGGCCGGGCTCGCGCCCGAGAGCTTCGCCGACCTGCTGGTGCAGCGCACCCGCTGGAGCCGGGGGAACATCCAGACCACCCGGCGCTGGAACCCGCTCACGATGCCCGGCCTCACCCCGATGCAACGCTGGCTCTACACCGACGGCATCGTGTACTGGCACTTCGGCATCCTGAAGCTCGTCTTCATCCTCGCCCCGCTCGTGTGGCTTCTCGGCGGCGTCTCGATCGTGCAGACCGACATCCCCTCGGTCGCCGTCGTCTGGCTGCCCTACTTCGCGGCCTCGCTCGTGAGCATGAGCGTCATCTCGGAGGGCCGGCGCAGCTTCACCTGGACCCACGTCTACGAGGTCGCGATGGCCCCGACGATCGCGCTCGCCGTGATCGCCGAATGGGTGGGGCTCAGCCAGAAGGCGTTCGCCGTCACACCGAAGGGCGTCTCGACCGACTCGTTCGCGTTCGGTCTGCGCGTCGCGGTGCCGCACCTCGTGCTGCTGGCGCTGTCGGCGCTGGGGCTCCTCACCGCATTCGTCTTCGCTCCGGAGCGCTACTCGATGGAGTCCCTCGTCGTCACCGTGTTCTGGACGGCCTACAACATGGTCGGCCTCGTCTTCGCCGTGCTCGTGTGCCTCGAGCGACCCCGCCCGCGCCGGCAGGAGCGCACCCGCGTCGACGCACCTCTCACGGCCGAGCTGTGGCCCGGCCGCCGCGTGCCCGGCAGCGCCCTCGACCTCAGCGTCGGCGGAGCGCGCATCCTGCTGCCGTGGACGGACGCCTTCACGCAGGAGGACGCGCTCGTCCCGATGGACGCGTCGCCGACGATCGACATCGAGGGGTTCGGCGCGCTGCCCGGTCGGGTGCGTCGCGTCGAGGGCGGGGATTCCGGGCTCGAGGTCGGGTGGGAGTTCTCGACCCTCGACCCCAACGCGATGGTGCGGCTCATCGGCGTCATCTCGGGCTCGCCGCACTGGATCGGCACCGACCTCGAGACCGACGCCTCGCTGCGCCGCTCCTTCGCGCGCACGCTCTCCGGTGTGGCGCGCCCGCGAGCCCAGCACGCGAGGCATGAGTGGCGGATGCCCGTGGACGACTCCCTGAGACTCATCCGCTCCGAGAGCCCGCGGCCGCGATCGCGGCGCGGGCGCGGCGAGACCGGAAGCATGCCGGCCCAGCTCGTCGACCTGAGCGCGAGCGGCTGCCAGATCCTCTCCCGCGCCTCGCTGCGGCAGGGCGAGCTCGTGCGCCTCGAGCTCGACTCGGTCGCCGGCGCGTCGGTCGAGGCGGTCGTGCGCTGGACCCAGAGGCAGGGCATCCTCGTCGCCGCGGGCCTGCAGTTCGTCGACGAGCACAGCCCGACCGCATCGCTCGCGCCCGAGTCGCAGACGGTGGGCTCGTGACCGCCCGCGCCGCCGCCGCGTCGAGCGCCGGCGTCGACGGGCGCTCGCCCGAGGTCGGCCCCGCCCTGCTGGCGAGGGCGCTCGAGACGGTGTCGGAGGGCTCCCTGATCACCGACGCCGAGCGCCACACGATCTACGCCAACCCGGCCTTCACGACGATCACGGGCTACCGCGCCGACGAGATCATCGGCACCAACTGCCGCTTCCTGCAGGGGCCCGAGACCTCGCAGGAGACCGTCGATGAGATCCGCGCGGCTCTGGGCGCGGGCGTGCCCTTCCAGGGCGAGATCCTCAACTACCGCGCCGACGGCCGCCCCTTCTGGAACCACCTCACGATCACGCCGATCATCGATGAGGCCGGCGTCGTGACGCACTTCGTGAGCGTGCAGCGCGACATCACCCACGTCATCGAGGAGCGCAGCCGACTCTCCTTCGAGGCCGACCACGACGCCCTCACCGGGCTGCCCAATCGTGCGGCGCTCCGGCGGCACGTCGCCCTCGAGCTGGAGGACGCGCGCGAGACCGGCGCGGCCCTCGCCGTGGTGCTCATCGACCTCGACCTGTTCAAGGAGGTCAACGACGGCCACGGGCACGCCGCGGGCGACGTCGTCCTGATCGAGTTCTCCCGTCGCCTGCGCGGACTTCTGCGCCGGGGCGACTTCGTCGCTCGGCTGGGCGGGGACGAGTTCGTCGTCGTGCTCTCCGGCCTCCCCGTCGACCGCACGCACGAGGAGCTCCCGCTCGTCCTGGAGCGCCTGCACCGAGCGGTCGAGACGCCGTTCTCCGTCGCGGAGGGGGACGAGACGGTCGTCGGCATGAGCGCGGGCGTCGCCGTCCACACCGGCGGCGCGACCGATGCCGCCGCTCTCTACCGCGCCAGCGACGACGCCCTCTATCGTGCCAAGAGCCGCGAGTCCGCCGCGGCGTGGTGGGTGCTCGCCGGCCCGACCGGTGCCGATCGCCGCGTGGCGAGCCTGCGGCTCGAGCCGTCGGCGCCGTCGCCCGTGCACCCTCCGGCGGAGGGCGTTCTCTCCCTCGGCGCGATCACGATGCTCTACCAGCCGATCGTCGATCTCGAGACCGGCGCGGTCGCGTCGGTGGAGGCTCTCGCGCGACTCGTCACGGGCGACGGACGCATCCTCGGCCCCGAGCAGTTCCTTCCCTTCTGCACCGGGCAGGAGCTCGTCGAGCTCTTCCGCGTCGGCCTCGATCAGACCCTCGCCCAGCTCGTCGCATGGGATCACGAGGGGCTCCGCCTGAGCGCCTCGGTCAACATCCCGCCCGAGCTCCTGAGCGACGACGAGGTCGCCGCGACCGTCGCCCGCGCGCTCTCCGCCCACGGGGTCTCCGCCGACCGCCTGAGTCTCGAGCTGCTCGAGAGCGGCGCGCTCGATCTGCCCGTGAGCGACCGCAACGTGGGCGAGCTCGTGCAGCTCGGCGTGCGCATCCACCTCGACGACGTCAGCTCGGGCTTCAGCACTCTCAAGCGCATGACCGAGCTCCCCTTCGACGTCATCAAGGTCGATCGGCGCATCTTCGACGCGGCGCACGTACGGCCGCTCCACGTCATCACGCTGCTGGCTGCGATCATCCGGCTCGGGCGCGACTTCGGCTACGGCGTCGTCGTGGAGGGCATCGAGGACGTCGAGAAGCTCGAGGTCGCGAGCATCCTGGGCGCGCGCAAGGGCCAGGGGTACCTGTTCGCCCGACCGCTGCCGGCGGTGGAGATGGGGGAGTGGCTCGCCCGCTTCGCTCCGCCGCGCGGCGACGAGGTCGTGACGACCGCGCTCGGAGCCATCGCCTACCACTGGGCGGCGGCGAACAGCGAGGGCCGGGTTCTCCCCGCGCTCGAGCACTGCCCCCTCACCGCGTTCACGACCGGCATCGACGAGCACCTGGCCCGCCTGCACGCCGAGTACCACCTCATGGGAGGCGACAGGAATCCGGCCGGGACGGCGCTCATCGACGCGCTCGTGGAGCTCGTCTGCGCGGAGGGCAGCCGCCTCTGACCTGCGCGGTGCGCCTACCGCTGCCGGAGCCGGATCATGCGCACCTGGGTCGACTCGTCGAGCGCGGCGATCGAGTTGCGCGACTTCACGAACTCCGAGAACGAGCCGAAGCCGAGGGCCTTCTCGTTGAACGACGGGTCCAGGCGCACCATGAGGTTCTTGACCTCCGAGGCGTGCACCCACTCGCTGTCGACCTCGCGCTCGTGCGCCTGCTGCAGGGCGCGCATGAGCAGCTTCGTCCAGGTCTTCTGCGACGCGCTCGACACCGACGCGCTCGCGGCCGGCCCGCTCGAGGACGCCCGGCGCGTCGTCGACTTCTTCGGGGCGTCCTTCGCCGGAGCCTCGGTCGCCGCCGGGGACTCGACGGCGTCGTCGAGCTCGGCGGCGATGTGCTTCGCGGGGCGGATGCCCGGCATCGAGTCGTAGTCGGCGAACTCGTTGCACGCCGCGGCGAGCGACTTGCTCGTGCCCCCGGCGACGCCGACGCCGACGACGTACCGCCCGAGCCGCTTCGCGCGCTGCGCGAGGGGGATGTAGTCGCTGTCGCCGGCGGCGATCACGACGTGGGTGATGTCGGGCAACCGGAAGAGGTCCTCGATGACGTCGACGGCGAGGCGGATGTCGGCCCCGTTCTTCATCTGCGCCGTGGCGGGGAAGAGCTGGGTGAGGTCGACGGCGCGCTCCATGAGCTGGCCCTGGTAGCTCGCGTTGACCCCGACCGACCAGTCGGCGTAGGCGCGGCTGACGACGACGTCGCCGAACGAGGTCGCGTAGTCGAGGATGGCGCTGATGTCGACGGTCGCGGCGCGGATCTTCGCCAGCTGCTCCTCGCTCGCGCCGGTGAGACCCGGGCCGAGGCGGTAGACGTTGTCCTTGCGCCAGGCGCCGCGGCCGTGCACCTGGTCGTAGCGCGAGATGACGATGTTGTCGAAGTCGATGTAGACCGCGACGCGGTTCTCCGGATTCCCGGCCATGCGGTCCCCTCTCGGTGGGGTCGGTGTCGCCGACCCGCTGCGCCCATCCTGTCAGGCGGGTGCTCGCCGCGAGCGCCGACCGCGCCCCGCACCGCTCAGAACGGCCCGGGGAGCCCGAGCAGCGGGATGCCGTCGATGGGGACGACGAGCACCGCGAGAGCGAGCATGTTGAGCGCGACGATGCTCCAGAACACGGCGCGGAAGCCGGGCTTCACGGTCTTGTGCCGCCAGAGGTGCTGGGCGACGATCGCGCCGGGCCAGCCGCCGGCGAAGGCGACGAGGTGCAGCGTCGATTCGGGGGTGCGCCACCCGCCCGTCATCGCGTTGCGCTTGTCGCTCCAGTAGAGCAGCGCCGAGGCGAGGCTGAGGCCGCCGTACAGCGCGATGACCCACGCGGGCATCTCCCACACGAGGAGCCCGAGCGCGAGCACCGTCACGAGCGTGCCGACGCTCAGCACGTCGACGAAGACGCGGCCGACCGAGGCCGCCCCCCGCTGCCGCCCCCGCGCGAGCCCGTCGCTGCGGGGCATGGCCGCGGCCCGGGCGACGCCCTCGATCTCGGCGTCGACGGCCTGCGCCCGCCCGGTGTCGTCGACGCGGATCGCGAAGCGCACGCGGTCGCCGTCAGCGGGGCGCCGCTCGAGCGGGCCGAAGGCGGAGACGTGGACGAAGACCTTGGGCCCGGGCGCGTCGCGCCGGATGAAGCCGAAGCCCCGGTCGTCGTTCCACCGCACGAGCACCCCGGTGTGCCTGGCGGTCGAGGACGGAGTCATCCGGCCACTTTCGCACATCCCACGCACACCTCGATCCGCAGGGCAAGCCTCTCCCCATGCTGACGGATCCTCTGTACAGTGAGCGTCACGACGATCCTTGAGCGATCGTCACACACAGCACGGGGGCAATATGCACGGCACGGCACAGCACGGCTCGACGGCACACCAGCACGCGGTCACCCACGGGGCGACGGATGCCCGCGATCACTCCCGCCATCGGCAGCGGCCGATCGCGCTCGCGGTCACGATCGCGGCTCTCGGCCTCCTCGCGGGCTGCAGCCCCGCCGTCGCGGAGCAGAGGGCGCCCGTCTTCGCCTCCACCGAATCGCGCTCCGACGAGGCCGTCACCGCGGCGTGCTGGCGCGTCGCGAACGCGATGAGCCTCGCCACCAACGCGCAGCGCGGGGTCGAGGCGGGGCGCTGGGCCGCGGCCGAGGCCGACGGGGCCTACCGGGCCGCCGCGCGCATCCTCGACTACATCCCCGTTCCCACGAGCTCGCCCGTCGCCCTGCCGCTCATCGCGCTGCAGGAGCTCGTCGACGCCCCCGGCGCGCGCGAGGGCGGCGCGGGCCTCGACCCCGCCGACCCCGTCTGGCAGAGCACGATCGAGCGCGTCCTCGCCTCCTGCGTCGCCGAGGGCGTGCCCGTCGAGATCGACGAGTGGTCGTCGTGATGGCCTCCCTCGTCCTTCCGCGCGCCGGCCGTGCTCCCGTCGTCGACGACGACGGCCCGGTCTGGCAGCTCGATCAGCGATCGGTTCCGACCACCTGGGTCGCGGTGTGGGATGCCCTGCGCGGCGTCCCCGGCGTCACCGCAGGCCCCTCCGCGGTCGGCGAGCCCGGCTCGCGCGCGGTGCTCGTCCCCTCGGTGATCAGCCCCGAGCCCGGCACCTCGTTCTCCGAGGGGGGTCGGCCGCTCGAGCCCGCGCACCTGCACAGCCCCGCCGACACGAGCCTGCACATCGTGCTGCCGCTCGAGCGCGTGGCCCTCGTCGTCGCGCAGGGCTGGGCGATCCCGTGCCCGCGCGCCGTGCACGGCACCGAGCTGATCCTGTTCGGCCCGCGCGACGAGGCCGAGCTCGAGGTCGTGACCGCCCTCGCTCGCGAGAGCGTTCGCTGGTCGCTCGCGCGCAATGGCGTCACCGTGTTCGGGCGCCGCGGGGTCGCCGAGACCGCTCTCCGGAGCACCGCGGGCGCTCCGAGCGTCGCGGGCGCGGCGAGCCCCGAGGTCGCGACTCTCGCAGGCTGAACCCGGTCAGCGCGCGAGCAGACGGTCCTCCGCGTCGTAGTCGAACCAGCCCGAGGCGCCGTAGCGCGTCGCGAGGGCCGGGAACCGTTCGCGCCAGTCGGCGTCGCGGACCGCATCGAGCATCCAGTCGACGGCGGAGCCGATGGTGGCGCGGTGCGAGCCGACGGGCTCGTAGTCGAGCTCGTCGCGCGCGGCCTCCATCGAGAGCACGACGGGCCTCGGCACCGCCCACGGGTGGCCGCCGACGCCGTCGACGGGAGCGCCGTCGAGCAGCACGAACTCGGCCGATCGCCCGAGATGCGCGAGCACGGCCTGGCCGATCTCGAGCACCGTCGGTGCAGGGTCGTCGACCGCGTTGAGCACGCGCCGCCCCGGCCGCTCGCCGGCGAGACGGACGAGCTCGGCGACGTTGACGCTCGCGCTCGTGCTGAAGCGGCTCTCGCCGCGGTGGGCGAGCGGGATCCGCTCGCGGCCGTCGAGCGCGCGCTTGATGAAGAACCACTCCCGCAGCGCCGGCGAGTGCGGGCCGTGGATCGCCCCGGGGCGGAGGATCGTCACCGGCAGGCCGTCGATCGCCAGCAGCGCGCGCTCGAGGGCCGCCTTCCGCGCCGAGTAGCCCTCGTCGTCGCTCTCGACGGTGGCGTGCTCCTCGGTGACCGGCACCGGGAGCACGGGGAAGTCCTCCTCGCCCGTCGCGACATCCAGCCAGGTGCCGTTCTCGCCCCGATAGACGGATGCCGTCGAGATCACGACGACCGACCCCACGTCCCCCACGAGGCGGCCGTGGATCGCGGCATCGGCCGGGGCGAAGGCGAGGCAGTCCAGCACGAGGTCGGCGCCGCGGCAGAGGTCGACCACGGCGTCGGCGTCGGCGCGATCGAGGATCGCGGTCGCCGCCGAGTCGAGCACGCCGCTCGGCAGCGGGCGCTCGCCGCGGTGCGCGATCGTCACCGACCAGCCGTCGTCGAGCAGGGTGCGGGCGCTCGCGGCGCCCAATTGTCCGGTTCCTCCCAGGATGACCGCGTGTCGGCTCATGGGCCCGAGCCTACGGGGGTGACCGGGCCCGGCGTCGGGTTCGCGCCGAGCTCAGAGGCTGTCAACCCCCTTCTGACGCCTTCTCGCCGTGCCTACCGTGGCTGACGCATCACACCACCCGACCGGCGCACCCGCGTCACCCGGGTCAGAGGGAGGTCATCATGACGAGCACCATCCATGCAGATGTCGTTGTCGACGTTCCCGTCGGCGTCGCGTACGACCAGTGGACCCAGTTCGAGTCCTTCCCGGACTTCCTGAGCGGCGTCGAGAGCGTTCGCCAGATCGACGACACGAAGCTCCACTGGGTCGTCTCCGTCGGCGGCGTCGAGCGCGAGTTCGATGCGACCATCACCGAGCAGCGCCCGGACGAGGTCATCGCCTGGCGCAGCACCGAGGGCGAGATCCACTCGGGCCGCGTCGTCTTCACGGCCGAGAGCGCGGAGACCACGCGCATCGACGTCGAGATGGGCTGGGAGCCCCGCGGCCTCGTCGAGAAGGTCGGCGCGGCGCTCAACATCGACGAGGCGCAGGTGAAGAGCGACCTGCGCGACTTCAAGCGATTGATCGAGGAGCGCGGGACGCCCGACGGCGCCTGGCGCGGCGAGGTCCACGGCGGCAGCGTCGCCGATCGCGACAGCGGCCCGGCTCACGACACCGGCGTCGACGACCGCCCGAGCATGCTCTAGCAGTCGAGGACCCGTGCCCCGCGAATGACGAAGGGCCCCGCCGCAGCGGGGCCCTTCGTGTCGCACCATCCGACGATCAGTCGTCGAGCGGGCGGTCCTTGCGCTTCACGCTCGAGTGGCGGGCGTGGTGCATGCCCGCGAGACGCGAGTCCTCGGTGAGGTCGAGACCGTGCGTGCTCGCCGCGGCGATCGCCATCTGCTCGAGCCACTCGCGGTCGATCTCGGGGTGGCGGCTGCCGCTGTAGCGGAAGTACATCGGGATCGACGCGTCGATCCAGATGGCGCTGCGGCCGTCGCCGACGGAGGGGGAGTCGCGCCAGCTGAAGAAGAAGTTCTCCCCGCGGCGAAGCTTGGCTGACATGACGATCTGCACGTGCGCCAGCACACGATCGTCGAACTGGATCTCCATCGAAGGGGATCCGTAAATGAGTGCACCCATGATGGTGCTCCTTCCACTGCGCGGGGGGGTCGTGCGCAAGAAGTGAAAACCTGCCGCCGCTCGTTCGCAAGGGTAACGATCTCCGGCCCCTGTGTGGGGGGTAGACAGGCTTTATTGCACTTAGGAGACAGATCGGAACGTTCCGTCAACCCTGAGCGGGGGATTCGGTCTCGACCTGGCACAATAGGAGCACCATGAAGATCTTCGCCGTCGTCATCGCGCTCGCACTGTTCCTCGCCGCGTTCCCGCTCTTCGCCTACGCCTTCTGGGTGCCGGAGGAGTGGGCGGCGCTGACGTTCTTCCTCGGCATCATGTCGGCGACTCTCGCCCTCGCGATCCCGTTCAACCTGCTCGGCCGCCGCGACTGAACAGCGCTGACAACGACCCCGTCGCCGACGACGGGGTCGTTGTCATGTTCGCGCAGGCTCAGACGGTCTCGAGGATGCGGGCGGTGAACGCCTCGACGCGCTGGGTGAGACCGGCGCTCCGGCGGGCGATGAGCTCGTCGCGCATGAGGCGCATCTCGCTCATGCCGGGGAAGATGCGGATCATGATCGAGCAGGCGAGATCGGCGCAGATGTACGTGCCGATGGAGTTGCCGTCGCGGCCGGACCGGCCTCCGCGGCGGGCGCTGAACATGAGCACCTGCGTCGCCGGCTGCGGGGTGTGGCACAGCGAGCACATCGCGCCGATCCCGGGGCGCAGCGAGCTCGAGGCGGCCCGCAGCACGATGCCGACGGGGCGATCGTCGACCCAGTGCACGAGGTAGCCGCGCAGCGACCCCTGCGGGTCGCGCCAGCCGAGGAACTCGCGGTCGTCCCAGACGACCTCGTGCAGGCCCGGGAGCTCCATGCGCTCGATCTCCGCCGGCTCGGCGTTGATGATCGAGGCGACGATCTGGTCGGCGGTCATCGGCTTCATCATCGCCAGCGTACGACAGTCGACTGGAGCGCGGCCGCGCGGAGGCGCATCATCGACCCCTCCGGCGTCCTCCCGGCGAACTCCGGCTGTGAATCGTCCGGTGCCGGGCGCTTGCGCGGTCAACGGTCGGGGGATGCGCGGCGTCGGCACAGCGACACGCCCGCCCGAGCGCCCTAGCGTCGGGATCGCCCGGCCGCTCGGCCGTCGCGGGCGCTCCGGCGCCGTCCCCCACGTACAAGGAGACCTCTCATGGCCACCATCGTCGAAACCGCCGTCTCGGCCGGTTCGTTCACCACCCTCGTCGCCGCCGTCACGGCGGCCGACCTCGTCGACACCCTGAACGGCGACGGCCCGTTCACGGTCTTCGCTCCGACCGACGAGGCGTTCGCCGCGCTGCCGCAGGGCACGGTCGACGCGCTGCTCGCCGACATCCCGAAGCTCACCGAGATCCTGACCTTCCACGTCGTCGCCGGGGCCGTGCACGCCGCCGACGTCACCGACGGCCTCGCCGCGGCGACCGTCAACGGTAAGGAGCTGCACTTCTCGACCGCCGACGGCGTGACCGTCAACGGTGCGAAGGTCGTCACGGCCGACATCGTCTGCGACAACGGCGTCATCCACGTCATCGACGCGGTGCTGCTGCCGTAGCCCGACGGAGACGACGAAGGGGCGGCCCCGAGATCATCGGGGCCGCCCCTCTCTGCGTGGGTGGACGCGCGGCGGGTTACGCCTGCAGCGCGAACTGCGCGTCGATGGTGATCGTCACCTGGTCTCCGAGCAGGAAGCCGCCCGCCTCGAGGGGCGCGTTCCAGCTGACGCCGAAGTCGTGGCGGTTGATGACGGTCGAGCCGCTCGCGGCGGCCTTGAGGTTGCCCCACGGGTCCTTCGCGATGCCGCCGAACTCGCCCGAGATGGTGACGGGCTTGGTGACGCCGCGGAGGGTGAGGTCGCCGTCGAGGAGGACGGTGTCGCCCTCCATGCGGATCCCGGTCGACCGGAAGGTCATCGTCGGGAACTGCTCGGGGGCGAAGAAGTCGTTGGTGCGCAGGTGCGCGTCGCGGTCGGCGTTGTTGGTGTTGATCGACGCGACGTCGACCGAGACCTCGATGCTCGACTCGAGCGGGTTCTCGGCGGCGTGCACGGTGGCGTCGAAGGTCTCGAAGGTGCCGCGGACCTTGCTGATGGCGAGGTGGCGCACCGAGAATCCGATGACGGTGTGGGTGGGGTCGACGACCCAGGTGCCGGCGACGTAGCCGGGAACGGTCTCAGCGGTGATGGTCATGTATGTCTCCTCAGTTCTGCATGGTGAGCGCGGTGGCGCACAGGTCAATGCAACTGAATAGAGTTGTCGGTCTATTCCCGAGCCTGGTGAATTCTTCGCAAACCCGCTCCGCGTGCTCGAATAGGGCGGTGCACGATGCCTCCCGCGACCGACTCGTCGGCGCTCTGCGCGACGACCTGACCGCCGCCGACTACACGGTCGACGCGGTGCGCCGGCTCTGGGGCGACGAGGCCGACGCGGCCCTGCGTCGCGGCGACCGCGTCGTCGCCCGACGCGCGCTGCGCTCCGCCCCCTCCGCACCGCTCACCGCGCTCGCCCGGCTGTTCCTCCTCGCCGATCCCGTGGCCGCCGACGAGCTCGCGGGCGCGCTGCCCTCTCTCGGGCTCGACGGCGCGCGCGAGCTGGGCCTCGCCGCGCCGACGACGGCGTCCGATGCCTGGCTCGCGAGCCTCGATGTGCGGCCCTACTCGGCGATCGACGCGACCGGAGCGGTGTCGTGGTGGGTCGTGTCCGACCTCGGCGAGCTCGCGACCGGAGGGCCGCTCGACGCCGGCCATGTGCTGGGCGTCGGCGGAGCATCCACGACCCTCTCCTCGCTCATCCCCACGAGCGCGGCGCGCCGCGTCCTCGACCTGGGCACCGGATGCGGCGTCCAGTCGCTGCACGCCTCCCGCCACGCGGGCGCGATCGTCGCGACCGACATCTCGCGCCGCGCGCTCGACCTCGCCGCGCTCACCTTCCGGCTCAACGGGCTCGAGATCGGGGCCGACGGCATCGACCTCCGGCTCGGCGACCTCTTCGCGCCGGTGGCGGGGGACAGCTTCGACCGCATCGTCTCCAACCCGCCGTTCGTCATCACGCCGCGCCGCGAGGGCGTACCGCGCTTCGGGTACCGCGACGGCGGGCGCGTCGGCGACGGCATCGTCGAGGAGGTCGTGCGGGGAGTCGCCGACCACCTCGAGCCCGGCGGCACCGCGCACCTGCTCGGCAACTGGGAGTACCGCGACGCGATGGGCGGCGACGGCCTCGCGCGCGTGCGCCGCTGGGTCGAGGAGGCCGGCCTCGACGCGTGGATCGTCGAGCGCGAGCGGCAGAGCCCCGCGCAGTACGCCGAGACGTGGATCCGCGACGGCGGCACCCGCGTCGGCTCGCCCGAGTTCGAGGCGCTCGCCGAGGAGTGGCTCGGCGACTTCGAGGCCCGCGGCGTCACGGGCGTCGGCTTCGGCTACGTCGTGCTGCGGCGCCCCGTCGACCCCGCCGCCCCCCGGCTCGTGCGCACCGAGCGTCTGCTCGACGCGCTCGGCGCGACGCCCACCGGCATCGGCGACCACCTCATGGCCGGGTTCGCGGCCCACGACGCGATCGCGCCGCTCGACGACTCCGCGCTCGCCGCGCTGCGCCTGCGCGTCGCGCCCGACGTCACCGAGGAGCGCCACCAGTGGCCCGGCGCCGACGGTCCCACTGTCATGCGGCTGCGGCAGGGCGGCGGCTTCGCGCGCACCATCGATGCGGATGCCGCGCTCGCCGGCCTCGTGGGCGCGAGCGACGGCGAGCTCTCGGTCGGTCAGCTGATCGGGGCGCTCGCGCAGCTGCTCGAGGTCGACGAGGCCGCGCTCGCCGACGACCTGCTGCCGCGCGTGCGCGAGCTTCTGGTCGTCGGGTTCCTCAGCCTCGAGTGATCGCCCCGTCGACCGAGCCCGCGCGCGGCCGACGACGCCAGGAGGGCACCGTCAGCAGGATCGCGAGAGCGCTGAGCGCGACCCCGCCCTGCAGGACGAACCAGGAGCCCGCGCTCGGCCCTCCTCCGGCGCGAGTGCCGAAGGCCGCGTTGACGTCGTCGACGAGGCTCACTCCGAGGGTGAGATAGGCCGGCATCGCGGCGACCGTGAGGGCGCTCGCGAGGATGGCCGCGAACGCGACGAAGCGGCGCGGCGCGAGGATGCGCTCCAGTCCGCCGCGCGCCGATAGACCAGCGAGGATCACGACGAGGATGCCGACGGCCGCCAGGATCACCCAGACGACGACGGCGACGATGAACCCCGACCGACTCACCGGTCCCCATGCTTCGTAGACAGCGCCGAGATCTCGTCGGCCGCCCGCGATCGCGAGCGGATGGTCGACGATGAGCACCCAGGCGACGAACGCGACCCAGGCGAGGAGCCCGGCCGCGAGGATCCATGAGAGCCCTCGGCGCGACAGGCGCTGCGGGTCGGCGGGAGCGGGGTGCGTCTCCTCCCACCCGCCGGGGAAGATGATGCGGGGACCGCGCGGCGGAACGGGGGCATCCCATTCGCCGCTCGCGACGCGCTCGACGCCCCGCACTCCGCGACGTATCGCGAGCGCATTGAGAACGGCGCCCGCGACCACGAGCAGCACGGCGACGAGCGGAGCGAGCACGCCCCACGTGGTCGCGAGCGCGACGATGGGCTCGGGGGTCGTCGCCTGCATCGACCGGCCATCGGCGGAGAGCAGCCACGACAGGAACGCGAGCGGCGCGAGCATGAGGCAGGTGATGCCCCAGCGGACGAGAGCGGTGGCCCGCATGTGACTCCTCGGGTGATCGGTTGCGGCCACCCTAGCGAGGGCGCTCCGGTCCGGGCAGGGCGCGGCGGCGGGGTTCGCCTACGGAGTAACTCACGCTGTTCCGGGCGACTGGGGTGACAGGGGGCACGTGAAGTGCCCGGAAGGGCTCGAAGCGCGCGGCGTCCGGCCGACGAGAAGCAGGTCGAATCGATTCGACGACGAGTGCGCCGCGCGGTTACAGTGGCGCGCATGAAGCTGCGCACCCTGGGGAACTCCGGAACCGCCGTAAGCGATGTCGCGCTCGGCACGATGACCTTCGGCGCTGAGGCCGACGAGGCCTCCAGCCACGCAATGCTCGACGCCTTCGCCGAGGCCGGCGGAACTCTCATCGACGCGGCCGACGTCTACGCCGGCGGGCTCAGCGAGGAGATCATCGGGCGCTGGATGGCCGCCAACCCCGACGTCGCCGACCGCATGGTCATCGCGACCAAGGGCCGATTCCCCATGGGGAGTGACGCCAACGATCTCGGCACCTCGCGCCGGCACCTGCGTCGCGCGCTCGACGCCTCGCTGCGACGGCTCGGCGTCGAGCACGTCGACCTCTACCAGCTGCACGCGTGGGATCCGATCACGCCGCTCGACGAGACGCTCGGGTTCCTCGACGACGCCGTGCGCTCGGGGCTCATCTCGTACTGGGGGCTATCGAACTTCACCGGCTGGCAGCTCACCAAGGCCGTCCACCGCGCCGCCGCGCTCGGCATGCCGGCGCCCGTGACGCTGCAGCCGCAGTACAGCCTCCTGTCGCGCGAGATCGAGTTCGAGATCGTGCCGGCGGCGCTCGACGCGGGTCTCGGCCTGCTCCCATGGGGGCCGCTCGCGGGCGGCTGGCTCACGGGCAAGTACCGACGCGACGCCGCCCCGACAGGCGCGACGCGGCTCGGCGAGGACCCGAACCGCGGCGTGGAGGCGTACGCCCGCCGCTCGGCGGAGGATCGGACGTGGGAGGTGCTGGAGGCCCTCCACGCGATCGCCGACGACCACGGCGTGCCGCCCTCGCGCATCGCGCTCGCCTGGCTGCAGTCGCGACCCGGGATGACGAGCGTCATCCTCGGCGCGCGCACCGTCGAGCAGCTGCGCGACAACCTCGCCGCGGCCGACGTCGAGCTGACCGCCGAGCAGCTCGACCGTCTCGACGCCGCGAGCGCTCCGCGCGTGCCGGACTACCCGTACGGCGAGCTCGGCGTGGAGCAGCGGGCGCGCCGGCTCTGACCGGTACCGTCGCCGCGTGACCGCCTCACCCCTCGGCTCCGGCTCCTCCGACTCCTACCGCGACCCGTACGGCGGCGACGTGCTCGGCGGCGACTGGCGGGCGCGCGGCCGCGTCGTCGTCCCCGAGGTGCCGGCCGAGAAGGACCTCGTCGTCGAGCTGCCCGACTCCGGCTACGTCGGGGCGGTCGTGCGCGTCGAGCTCGGCACGGTGCACCTGGAGGATCGCCACGGGCGGGTGCGTGTGTTCCCGCTGGGAGCGGGGTTCCTCGTCGAGGGGGCCCCGGTCATCCTCACCGCCCCCGCCGCGGCCAAGCCGACGGGCCGTCAGCGCACCGCGAGCGGCTCGTTCGCCGTCGAGCAGCAGCGCGCGCGCGTCGCCCGCGGCAGCCGCATCTGGGTCGAGGGCCGCCACGACGCCGAGCTCGTCGAGCAGGTGTGGGGCGACGACCTGCGCGTCGAGGGGGTGGTGGTCGAGTATCTCGAGGGCGTCGACGACCTCGCCGAGCGGCTGCGCGAGTTCGGGCCCGGGCCCGGCCGCCGCGTCGGCGTCCTGGTCGATCACCTCGTGGCCGGCTCCAAGGAGGAGCGCATCGCGCGCGAGGCGCTGCGGGGCGCGGATGCCCGGCACGTGCTCGTCGTCGGCCACCCCTACATCGACATCTGGCAGGCGGTGAGGCCCGCGCGCGTCGGCATCGCGGCGTGGCCCGACGTGCCGCGCGGGGAGGACTGGAAGACCGGGACCCTGCGCCGCCTCGGCTGGCCGCACGGCTCGCCGGAGGCCACGGCCGCGGGGTGGCGGAGGATCCGCGGCTCGGTGCGCAGCTACGCCGACCTCGACCCGGTGCTGCTCGGCCGGGTGGAGGAGCTCATCGACTTCGTCACCGCCGAGGGCTGAGCCGCGCGGCGCCCGGGCGCATCCGCCCCGGCATGACGAAAGCCGCCCCACATCATCGGGGGGCGGCTCTCGTGAGGTTCGCGTGATCTCTCACGCGAAGCGCTTCAGTCGGTGAGGACTAGAGCGGGCGGATGTTCTCGGCCTGGAGGCCCTTGGGGCCCTGGGCCACGTCGAACTCGACCTTCTGGTTCTCATCGAGCGAACGGTAGCCGTTGCTCTGGATGGCCGAGAAGTGCGCGAACACGTCGGCGCTTCCGTCATCGGGGGTGATGAATCCGAAGCCCTTTTCGGCGTTGAACCACTTAACGGTGCCTGTCGTCATTTCTGACTCCCTTGTTTCCTACTTCACGGAGTTTCGACTGTCGAAACCACCAGTCGAACCAACTCGTGAACCGTATCCATCGGGGAGTAGCGACCTGCTTGGTGTTCCAGGACGCCCGGCGCAGCGAGGCGTATCAACTTCGCTGCCCACAGTAGTGCACACCCCGGCCTCCGGCACCATCGTCACCGAGTTGTTACCGATATTGCGCACAGCCGACGGCAAGAGGACGGCGATACGGTCGCGCTGGCGCGTCGCGCGCTCCCGATCTCTGGAGTGACATCATGAGCTTCCTCGACCGACTCTTCGGCAGCCGCACCCCCGAGCCGGAGAGCGCCCCGCCGCCCCGCGCGCCGCGCGGCGACGACGAGCGCGCCGTCGAGCGCTACCGCTATCTGCTCGAGACCGCGCCGCCCGAGACCATCGAGCGCGTGCACGCCGAGGCCTTCGCGAAGCTGACCCCCGAGCAGCGGCGCATGGTGTTCGAGAAGCTCACGGCCTCGGCGCCGGAGGGCGAGGCGCCGCGCGACGATCAGCCGGCCACCCTCGCGCAGGCTGCGACCCGGTCGGAGCTGCGCCAGCCGGGCACGATGGAGCGGTCATTCGCGCGGCCCTCCTTCGGCAGCATGATGGGCGCCTCCCTCCTCGGAACGGTCGCCGGCTACGTCGTCGCCTCCGCGCTCGTGAGCGCCTTCCTGCCGCCCCTGGATCCCGGCGGCGCCGAGGCGGGAGGGGACGCCGCCGGCGGGGGCGATGCCGGCGACGCCGCTGCGACGGATGCGGGCGCGGCCGACTCCGGCGCGGACGCGGGCGCCGGCGACGGCGGGGGCTTCTTCGACGGCGGCGGCTTCGACGGCGGCGGCTTCGGCGATTTCGGGTTCTGAGATGGCCCGCCGCGACCCCCGCTCCGGCCGGATCGAGCCGGGCCCCGGTCAGGAGTCGGTGTGGGACTACCCCCGACCTCCCCGCGTCGAGCCCGTCCGGGCGCGAGTGACGATCGAGCTCGGCGGCGTGCTCATCGCCGACTCGACGCGCGCGATGCGCGTCCTCGAGACGAGCCACCCGCCGGCCTACTACCTGCCTCCGGAGGACTTCGCGCCCGGGGCCCTCCGCCCCGCGGACGGCTCGAGCTTCTGCGAGTTCAAGGGGCGCGCCGCGTACGCCGACGTTCTCGGCGGCGATCGCGCCGCCCCGCGCGCCGCGTGGTACTACCCCGAGCCGAGCCGCGGCTTCGAGCAGATCGCCGGGTTCGTGTCGGTCTACCCCGGCCGCATGGACCGCTGCACGGTCGACGGCGAGGTCGTCACTCCGCAGGAGGGCGACTTCTACGGCGGGTGGATCACCTCGAGCATCGTCGGCCCGTTCAAGGGCGCGGAGGGCACCTGGGGCTGGTGACCCCGGGCCGGTGGCCCGGGCGGATCGGCGTTTCGGGCGGCCGAACTGCGGCAGGAGCATCCGCGCTGGCACACTGACCGCGTGAGCCAGGCGACCCGACCCGACGAGCCGAGCCGCGCCGACCTGCGGCGCTGGAGCCGCTACCTCGCCGACGAGCGCGCCGAGGCCGCCGTGTACCGCGACCTCGCCCGTCGACGCGCCGGCGAGGAGCGCGCGATCCTCCTCGCGCTCGCCGACGCCGAGGGCCGCCACGAGGCGCACTGGATGTCCCTCCTCGGCGACCGCGCGGCGCGCGTCCCCGCCGTCTCGCTCCGCACGCGCATCCTGGGCTTCTTCGCCCGACGCTTCGGCAGCGTCTTCGTGCTCGCGCTCGCCCAGCGCGCCGAGTCGCGCTCGCCGTACGAGACGGACGCGCACGCGACGGCCGCGATGGCCGCGGACGAGCGCATCCACCAGGAGGTCGTCCGCGGGCTCGCCGCGCGCGGTCGCGCCCGGCTCTCCGGCACGTTCCGGGCCGCGGTGTTCGGGGCGAACGACGGCCTCGTCTCCAACCTCGCCCTCGTGCTCGGCATCGGTGCGACGGGCGTCCCCGCCGCGACCGTCCTGTTCACGGGGATCGCGGGCCTCCTCGCCGGCGCGCTGTCGATGGGCGCGGGGGAGTACGTGTCGGTGCGATCGCAGCGAGAGCTGCTCGACGCCTCGACCCCCGACCCCGAGGTGCACACCGCCGTGCCCCACCTCGACGTCGACGCCAACGAGCTCGCCCTCGTCTACCGGGCTCGAGGGATGAGCGAGCAGGAGGCGCTCGTGCACGCGCGGGCGGTCGTGGCCGAGTACGACCCCGCCGTCGCCGCGGCCCGCGCGGCGGAGTCGCGGGCCCTCGGCGCGGTGACCGACGAGCACGAGGAGATCGGCTCGGCGTGGGGCGCCGCGACCTCCAGCTTCTGCTTCTTCGCCAGCGGCGCGGTCATCCCCGTCGTGCCGTACCTGCTCGGGCTCACGGGCGTCGCGGCCGTCGTCACCGCGGCCATCCTCGTCGGCCTCGCACTGCTCGTCACGGGCACGATCGTGGGCGTCCTCTCGGGCGCCTCGCCCTGGCGCCGGGCGCTCCGTCAGCTCGCGATCGGGTACGGAGCGGCCGCCGCGACCTACGCGCTCGGGCTCGCGTTCGGGACGACTCTGGCCTGATCAGAGCCGTTCTTCGCGCGACCCCCTGTGTCGGGCTCCCAGGGGTTTGTCAGGTTCGGCCCCGCACCCTGGGATAGCGGCTACGACAGCCGTAGGGGAGAGCATCCCCGGTGCGATGACATCCACCGGGTGCGGTGCGATGACCTCCTGACGCCGGCTCACTCGATCTGGTGCGAATGCGCAACGACGTGCACAGCCCGTATTCGACCAGCGCTTCACCGGGGCGCTGCCACGAGAAAAGCCCCACGCTCCATGCCCTCTTCGCTCCACCGCTCCCGCGTGCGCTCCGCCGTGGGCGCCTCGCCCTTCCTCCCCGCTCGCGCGGTCGACCCCCTGCACCTCCGCGAGCGGGTGCTCGCGATCGCCGTCGCCGTCGTCGCCGCAACGGTGCTCGCCGGCAACGGCGTCGCCGCCATCGGATCGACCCTCGATGAGGAGCAGCGCGCCTTGGCCGCGCCGCGACCTCAGTCGTTCTCCGTGAGCGCGACCGTTCCCATCGAGCCCGCCGATCGCGACGACTTCACGGTCACGTGGTCGCCTCCCGTGGTCTACCCCGTCGGCGCGGGCGCCCCGCAGACCGACGGCTTCGGCTTCCGCGCCTCCCCGTGCGCCGGCTGCTCGAACGACCACAAGGGCGTCGACTTCACGCCCGGCGCCGGCACCCCCGTCGCGAGCATCGCCGACGGCGTCGTGACCGCCGTCGGCTTCGACGGCACGTACGGGATGAGGGTCGAGATCGAGCACGTCGTGGAGGGCCAGGCGGTGCGCTCGTTCTCCGCCCACCTTCAGGACGGCTCGGTGCCGCTCTCGGTCGGCGATCGGGTCGAGACCGGGCAGATCATCGGCGCGGTCGGGTCGACGGGGGCGAGCACCGGGGCGCACCTCCACTTCGAGGTCCGCATCGGCGGAACGCCGATCGATCCGGTCCCGTGGCTCGTGGCGAACGTGCGCACCGCGCCGCGCTGACGCGCCGACCGAACCGAGCGGTCATCGGCTCCGAACCCGAGGTGCTTAGACTGTCGCCACGCCGGCCATCGCCGCGCCCCGCGCCAGCAGGACCCCCCTGAGGAGACAACAGTGTCGATCGCCGCTTTCGCCCGACGGATCGAGCTGCAGACGCGGCCCATCCACCCCGAGACGGAGGCCGCGCTCCAGAAGCGCTGGGCCGAGCTCCCCGAGCACGCGAGGACGCCCGAGCAGCTGCTCGGCAAGTGCGCCGTCGGCTGCGAGGGAACGCACGGCGTGTTCCCGAAGTGCAACCTCACCTGCTCGCCCTGCTACCACTCGGCCGACGCCAACAAGGTGCGCATCGACGGCGACCACACGGTGACCGAGGTCACCAAGCAGATGGCGCTGCTGCGGCAGATCCGCGGCCCGCGCGCTCACGCGCAGCTCATCGGCGGCGAGGTCAGCCTCCTGCCGCCGAAGGCCCACCGCGACACGCTCAAGGCCATGCGCGCCGTCGGCCGCGAGCCCATGTCGATGACGCACGGCGACTTCGACTACGACTACCTGCTGGATGTCGTGCTCGACGACGACGGCAAGCCCGCGTTCGAGAAGGTGTCGTTCGCCGCGCACTTCGACTCGCTCATGCGCGGCCGCCGCGGCGCCGTTCGCCCCCGTAGCGAGGCCGAGCTGAACCCCTTCCGCGAGAAGTTCGCTGAGATGTTCATCGACCTCAAGAAGCAGACGGGCGTGAAGTCGTACCTCGCGCACAACATGACCGTCACCCCGACCAACCTCGACGAGGTCGAGCAGGTCACGCGCGACGTGCTCGGCATGCGCTACGACATGATGTCGTTCCAGCCCGCGGCCTTCATCGGCGACGACCGCCGCTGGAAGGAGAACTTCGAGGAGGTCACGATCGATGCCGTGTGGGATCGCATCGAGGCCGGCGCCGGGCAGAAGCTGCCCCACAAGGCCGTCCAGTTCGGCGACCCGCGCTGCAACCGCCACACCGTCGGCGTCATGGTCGACGGCCGCTTCGCCTCCGTGCTCGACGCCGACGAGCCGAAGGACATCGCCGCACGCGACCGCTTCCTGAAGCACTACGGCGGCATGATCTTCGGCGATATCCCGCGCTGGGCGCTCACCGTGAAGGTCATCCGCGCCATCCTCAGCCACCCGCAGGACCTCCCGCCGCTCATCGGCCTCATGAGCCGCATCGTCAAACGCGGCGGCGGCCTGCGAGCGGTCATCCGCGCCGCCCGGAAGGGCAAGGTCAGCTTCAAGACCTTCGTCGTGCACAACTTCATGGACGCCGAGCAGGTCAAGCCCGCCTGGGACATGATGAAGAAGGGCATCGTCTCCGACGACCCGAAGCTCAAGGAGACCCAGGAGCGCCTCGGCGCCTGCATGTACGCGATGAGCCACCCCGAGACGGGCGAGCTCGTGCCGGCGTGCGCGCAGCACTCAGTGCTCGACCCGATCGAGAACATCGGCCTGCGCACCCTGCTGCCGCTCGAGCCGAAGGGCGAGCGCCGCACGGGCATCTCGAACGGCAAGGTCGACGAGCTCGTCACCGACGGCTCGCGCTGGTAGGGGGCCCGCCCGGCGCCGTCTCCGACGCTCGCGCTCGCTAGGGCGTCGACAGCCCGCGCCCACCGCCTCTCGGGGCGCCTGGCGCACGACGGGTGAGCACGTTCGTCGCACGTGAGCTCAGAATTCCGGGCTCAAGCGCGAATAACTGGCTCGACCGCGCGGGTCGGGGCGCGGCCGTCAGCCCGCGACGACCGTGCAGGCCGAGCGGGGGATGAGCGCCGTCGCGCGCTCGCCGATCGCGAGCGGGCGGCTCGCCGGCACCTCGGCGACGAGCTCGGCGGCCGGTGACGCGTCGGCGAGGGCATCCGTCGCCTGATCGGTGGCCGCCTCGACGACGGAGCCGGCGCCCGAGATCGCGAGGGCGAGCTCGGCCCGCGGCCCGCGCGCCCGGCGATCGGCGACGACGACGTCGACCGCGACGAACCCCTCGGGGGCGGACGCCCCTGCCGCGGCTACCTGGATCGCCTCCTGCCGGACGACGAGCACGCCCGACCCCTCGGCCCACGTCTCGCCCTCGGGAGCGGCCACTCGGCCGATCGCCGACACGTGCGCCCCGTCGCGGACGACGCCCGCGAGCTCGATGCGCCCGCCCATGAGGCGGGAGACGTCGAGCGACACCGGCCGCGTGTAGAGCCGCTCGACGGCGTCGTGCTGCAGCAGGCGCCCGCGCTTGAGCAGGGCGACCCGGTCGGCGACGATCGCCGCCTCGTCACGATCGTGCGTCACCATGACGACGGTCGGGGCGACCTGCGCGCGGATCGCGGCGAGGAGCGCGTGCATGTCGGAGCGCAGCTCCGGGTCGAGGGCGCTGAACGGCTCGTCGAGCAGCAGCACCCGAGGCCGGGCGGCGAGCGCCCGGGCGAGCGCGACGCGCTGCTCCTGCCCGCCCGAGAGTGCGGTGACGGGGCGCGACCCGAAGCCCGCGAGCTGCACGAGCTCGAGGAACTGGGTCGCATCCGCCCGCGCCTCACGCCTCGGCTGACCGGCGACGGTCGCGGCGAAGGCGACGTTGTCGAGCACGCTCAGGTGCGGGAAGAGCAGGGGGCGCTGGAAGACCATCGCCATGCCGCGGCGCTCGGGGGCGAGGCCGGCGACATCCGCGCCGTCGACGAGGATGCGCCCCGAGCTCGGCACGTCGAGCCCGGCGATCGAGCGCAGCACGGTCGACTTGCCCGAGCCCGACGGCCCGAGGATCGCGAGGCACTCGCCGGGAGCGACGGAGAACGACACCGCGTCGACGGCGGCGTGATCGGCCCCGTCGAAGGTCTTCGTGAGTGCGTCGAGGGCGAGGGAGGCGCTCATGGCGAGCCTTTCGGTGATCGGCTGGGCGTCGGACCGGTCAGGCGCCCGCCCGCGTAGCGGCGGCCGAAGCGCCCGAGGGCGAGCAGGAGCAGCAGCGGCGGGACGATCGCGCTCACCGACAGCACCGCGACGACCGCGTCGTTGCCGACGCCCGCCGCGAAGGAGCCCACGAGCAGCGGCAGGGTGACGAGAGAGCCGCCGCCGACGAGGACGGTCACGACGTAGTCGCTCCAGCCGACGAGGAAGGCGAGGAAGGCCGCGCGCGCGAGCCCCGGCGCCACGAGCGGCAGGTGCACGCGCGCGAGCACGTGGGCGCGCGAGGCGCCGAGCGTGCGGGCCTCCTCCTCGAACGCGATGTCGTGGGCGGCGTAGGCGACGCGCATCGTGTAGACGGTGTACGGCAGGGCGGCCGCGACGAGCAGCAGCAGCACCGCGAGCGTCGCGGGCACGCGCGCCCGCAGGAGCACGATCGTGAGGCCCATCACGGCGACGAAGGCGGGAAGGGCGAGCGGCGCGAGCAGGATCGCGCTCACGAGCCGCGGGGCCGGCACACGGCCGAAGGTCAGGGCGCGGGCGGCGAGGGCGCCGAGCGGCGTGGCGATCGCCGCGACCGCGAGCCCGAGCAGGATCGACCGGCCGAACGCGGGCACGGCGCCCTGCGCGAGCGCCTGCGAGAGCCCGTCGAGGCCCCACTCGGTCGGCAGCGTCGCCGGGAACGACCACCGGTTCGCGACCGACCAGATGAGGAGGGGAACGACCGGGAGGGCGAACCACAGCGCCAGCAGCGCCGCGACGGCGATGCGCACGATTCGCCCGACCGGGCGGGGCCGCATGAGCCCGCGCGAGCGCGTCGTGCGGGGGTCGGGCGTGACCCGCTGCCCGTACGGGATCATCATCGCCATCGCGGGCTCACTTCCACAGCGGCGTGCGCCGCAGCAGGGCCATGCCGATCGCGACCGCGAGCAGCGAGACGAGCGTCGTCGCGACCGCGACCGCGGCAGCCTCGGGGCGCGAGGTCAGCGTGATCGACGTGAACAGCCGGAACGCCAGCACCGGCAGCGGCTCGGGGTAGGGCCGGCCGAGCAGCCACGCGACCTCGTACGAGCCGAGCGTGTAGACGAAGATGATGATCGCGCTCACGATGACGGCGGGCGTCGCGAGCGGGATGACGACGTGCCGCAGACGCCGGGCGCGGGATGCGCCGAGCAGCGCCGCGGTCTCGTCGTAGCGGGCGACGCGCGTCGCGAGCACCCCCGCGACGACGAGCGCGACGAAGGCCGACTCCTTCCACGTGTACTCGAGCACGACGGCGACCCACCACGGTCCGCCGACGAGGTCGGGCCAGGCCGTCGGCGCGATGCCCAGCACGCGCGGGATGAGCCCCGAGTCGGCGATGAGCAGCCCCACCGACGCCGCCCCCACGAGGTGCGGGATGGGGATCGTGAGCGCGCTCAGCGCCGCGACCACACGGCCCGTCACGCGCCCCTGCGTGATGATGATCGCGGCCGCGAGCCCGATGACGCACGAGAGCGCCGTCGAGGCCGTCGCGATGCCGAGCGAGAGCGCGAGACCCGTGAGCAGCTCGTCGCCGTTCGCGACGTAGGCGTCGAGGGTGAACGCGGCCTCGCCGACCAGCGGGACCAGGCCGACCGACTGCGCCGCGGACATCCCGATGCCGCCGACGACGACGAGCCCCGCGATCAGCAGGGCGGGCGCGACGGAGGCGAGCGCGACCCAGCGGTCGCGAGCGACGGATGCCCGGGGCCGGGCGCGCGCGATCGCGGCGCCCGGCCCCGGGGTCGGCAGCATTCTTCGCGGCTCGCCTACTGCGCGAGCACGAGTCGGCGCCACTCCTCGTCGATCGGCGTCACCCACGCCGAAGCGAGCTCAGGGTTGGCGTTCTCGCTCAGCACGTCGTAGGCCGGCACGACCGGCGACTCGGGCAGCGCGTCGAACAGCGCCCGGTCGTCGGCCTCGAGGCGGTCGAGGTCGAGCACCGTGAACTGCCCCCAGACGTCGGGCTCGGCCTTCGCCGCCTGCTGCTCGGGCGAGAGGGCGAGGTTCGCGACGACCATCGCGCCGGCCTTGCTTCCGGAGGTCGAGGCGAGGCCGAGGAAGCTCGCGTTGCCGACCGTGCCCTCGTCGAGCGTGAGCACCTTCGTGCCGGCGGGGTACGTGCCGTCGGCGACGAGCTGCGTGAGCGTCGCGGGCCCGTAGGTCATCGTGAAGTCGACCTCGCCGTTCGCGAAGAGCTCGTTCAGCTCGTTCGAGTTCTGCGGGTAGGTGCTGCCCTCGCGCCACAGGAACGGCTCGAGCGCCTGGAGCTCGTCGAAGAGAGCCGGGGTGAGCTCGGCGAAGTCGTCCTCGCTGTAGGCGAGCGGCACGTTCTCGTAGCCGCCGTTCACGCTGTAGAGCACCTCGCGGACGAAGACGGAGCCCGTGAAGTCCGGCGGCGCCGGGTAGGTGAAGCGGCCGGGGTTGGCCTTCGCCCACTCGAGCAGCTCATCGAGCGAGCTCGGCACGTCGGTGACGGTGTCGCTGTTGTAGACGAAGGTGAACTGCGCCTTGTGCCAGGGCACCTCGCAGCCGTCGACGGGCGTGCCGAAGTCGTCGAGCAGCAGCGGGTCCTCGGGGTCGGTGAGCTCCATGTTGGGCAGCATGTCCGTCCAGCCGCACTCCCACGCGCCGGCCTCCTTGCCGGTGCCGAAGTTGTTGCCGTTGACCCAGACGAGGTCGACCTCGCCGTCGGTCTCGCCGGCCTGCACCTCGCTGAGGATGCGGTTGAGCGCGTCGGGCGTGTCGGCGATCGGCACCTGCTCGAGCGTCACGCCGGCCTCGGCGGCCGCAGGGACCAGCACGTCGTTGACGTAGGCGTTGCCCTGCTCGTCGCCGCCGTACATCCACAGCTTCACGGTCTGGCCGTCGGCGGCCTCGAGCACCTCCTCCCACGAGCCGTACTGCTGGTCGTCGGAGGCGCCGCCGGTGCCAGTCTCGGCCGAGCAGGCGGCGAGGGAGGCGACGAGGCCGAGCGCGAGGGCGCCGGCGACGGCTCCTCGACGCAGGGGGATGCTGTGCAAGGGAACTCCAGGAGGGTCGGGACCCCGACCGCGGCGGCGGGGTCGTCATCGTGCGGAGCGCGCTGGTGGCTGTGGCGCGCAGTGCGGTCGTGCGGTGGCTGGTGCCGGTGGTGCTGATGGTGGCGCTGCGGGTGCTGTTGCTGGTGCTGGTGGTGGCGCTGCGGGTGCTGGTGCTGGTGCTGGTGGTGGCGCTGCGGGTGCTGCTGATGCGATGCGGTAGCCCGGGGAGGCGGGCCTCCCCGGACGTCGTCCACGGCCGACTCTAGACTGACCGCGATGACACCCGGCGCAGAGTCCCCTCCCGCGGGTCGAGCCCCGCTCGCCCCCCGGGGTGCCGTGGCGCGAGCCGCCGCTCTCGGAGTGTTCGTCGCCGTCGCCGTCGCGGTTGGGGTGCTCGTCCCTCTTCCCTCGGTGGACGAGGTCCGGGCGGCGGTCGCCGACCTCGGCCCGTGGGGCGGCGTCGCTCTCGCTCTCGCCTACGCTGCCGTCACTCTGACGCCCGCGCCGAAGAACGTGCTCTCGATCGCCGCGGGCCTCGCCTTCGGGTTCTGGACCGCCCTGCTGTGGGTCTACCTCGGCGCTCTGATCGGCGCGGCCGTCGCCTTCGTGCTGGGTCGTGCGCTCGGCCGTGACGCGGTCGAGCGCTTCACGGGCGCGCGCGTCGCCGCGATCGACGACCTCCTCGCGCGCCGCGGCCTCCTCGCCGTGATCGGCGTCCGGCTCGTCCCCGTCGTGCCGTTCACCGCGATCAACTACGTCGCGGGCCTCACGGCGGTGCGCCGTCGCGACTACGCGGTCGGCACCGTGCTCGGCATCATCCCGGGCACCGTCGCCTACGTCGCGCTCGGCGCATTCGGCCTCGAGCTCGGCTGGCCGGTCTGGGTCGCGCTCGGCGTGCTCGGGGCCCTCACGCTCGCCGGTGCCGTCGTCGCGTGGCGCGGTCGCCGCCGCAGGCCCGATGCGCGCGCGGCGCGCACCGACCACGCGCGTTCGGTGACGGATGCCCGTGCCGCCTCCCGCGAGGAGCGCCCCTGATGCTCGACCGCCCCCTCCGCGCCCTGCTCGAGCGCCCCGTCGGCGCCCTCGCCGCGGCCCTCGATCGCCCCGGCGTCACGCCGGACGGCCTCACCCTCGTCGGCCTCGGGCTCGGACTCGGCTCGGCCGTCGCCGCGGCGACCCAGCTGTGGGCGCTCGCGCTCGTGCTCTGGCTCGTCTCGCGCGTCGTCGACGGTCTCGACGGGGCGCTCGCGCGCCGGCGTCGCGCCGACGATCGCTTCTCGGCCGACGATCGGGCGGGGGGCGACAGCCAGGCGGGCGGGTTCCTCGACATCACGTGCGACTTCGTCGTCTACGGCGCGACCGTGCTCGGCGTCGCCCTCGGCGCGACGGCGGCGTTCGACGCGCCCTGGCAACCCTTCGCCGCGGTGCTGCTCGCGTACTACGTCAACGGCGCGGCGTTCCTTGCGTTCAGCTCGATCGCGGAGCGCACCGGGCGGCAGCTCGACGACGGACGCTCGCTCTCGTTCCTCGGCCGGCTCGCCGAGGGCACCGAGACGATCGTCGTCCACAGCCTGTGGCTCATCGTGCCGTTCTGGTCGTGGCAGCTCGCGACGGCGTGGGCGGTCTTCGTCGGCATCAGCGCCGTGCAACGAGTGGTCGCCGGCTACCGCGCCCTCCGCTGAGCGCCGACGCGCGACGCGCACCGCGCGCGCCAGGCACCCGCACGTCCGTCCGGCCCGCGACAGCACCCCGACGATGCGCCGGTTCGATGAGCATGCGCGGGTTCGAAGTGGCGCATCGTCATCAGACCCGCGCATGCTCGGCGGCGAGCGCCCGGCGGCCACGGCGAGCGGCCGGCGGCGCGGGTCGGGCCGCTAGCGCAGGCGCCAGGCGGTGAGCCGCGCGAGCAGGCCGATCACGCCGGCGAGCGCGCCGGTGCGCAGCCGGCCGCGGACATCCGCCACCGCCGCGTTCCAGAGGGCGTCGCTGTAGGTCGGGTAGGCGTGGGTCGTGCTGGCGAGCTGGCTCGTGCGCAGGCCGTGGCGCACGGCGAGCGACGCCTCGCCGAGCGACTCCCCGGCGCGGGGCCCGACGATCGTCGCCCCGCGCACGCGCCCCCTCCCGTCGACGACGAGTCGCGTGAAGCCCGCGGTGCGGCCGTCGGCGATGGCGCGGTCGGTGTGGCTGTGGCGCACCTCGCTCACCGTGCAGCCGTGCTCCGCGGCCTCGGAGGGCAGGAGCCCGACCGCGCCGACCTCGGGGTGCGTGAAGGTCACGCGCGGCACGGCGTCGCGGTCGATCGTGCGGCGCAGGCCGAGGATCGCGTTGGTCGCCGCGATGCTGCCGTTGACGCCCGCGGTGTGGGTGAACTGCGGCAGCCCGCTCACGTCGCCCGCGGCGAGGATGCGCCGGTTGCTCGTCCGCAGCGTGTCGTCGACGACGACGTGGCCGCGCTCGTCGGTGCGCACGCCCGCGGCGTCGAGCCCGAGGCCGGCCGTGCGGGGGCGTCGTCCGAGGGCGATCAGGAGGCGATCGAAGGGCACGCGGTCTCCCGTCGACAGGTGCAGGATGCCCGCGCGCCGGTCATCCGCCCCCTCGACCCGCTCGACCGTCGTCGACACGCGCACATCGACGCCGTCAGCGGCGAGCGCCTCGGCCACGATCGCGCTCGCGTCCGGATCCTCCTTCGGCAGCAGGCGCGCGTTGCGCTGCACGAGCGTGACGTGCGAGCCGAGGCGCGCGAAGGCCTGCCCGAGCTCGCAGCCGATCGCGCCGCCGCCGAGCACGACGAGGCGCTCGGGACGCTCGGTCAGCTCCCACACCGAGTCGCTCGTGAGCACGTCGAGGCCGTCGAGGCCGGGGAGCTCGGGCAGCTCGGGGGAGGAGCCGGTCGCGATGACGGCCTGGCGGAAGCCGATCGCGCGGCCGTCGATCTCGGCGGTGCGCGGGCCGGTGAAGCGCGCGCGGCCCAGGGCGACGAGGGCGCCCGCGGCCTCCGTGGCCTCGACCGAGTCGACGGGCTCGATCTCGTGGATGGCGCCGTGCACGTGGGCGAGGACGGCCGCGAAGTCGACGTCGACGGCGCCCGCCGAGACGCCCAGCGCGCGCGAGGCGCCCGCCGAATGCGCGGCCTCCGCCGCCGCGATGAGCGACTTCGAGGGCACGCAGCCGGTCCAGAGGCAGTCGCCGCCCATGCGGTGCGCCTCGACGAGCAGCGCCGTAGCGCCGAAGCCGGCCGCGGTCTTGGCGGCGACGAGCCCCGCGGTTCCGGCGCCGATCACGAGGAGGTCGACGTCGGCGGGCAGGTCGGCGATCGCAGTCATGGCCCGAGGGTACTTCGGCGGAGGCGCGTTATGCTCCGGGACGGGGCGCGCGGACGATCGCCCGCCCGCGCGCCGACGCGATGCGCCCGCACCTGAGCCGCCGGGCGCCGAGCCCGGTCCACGATTCCCGAGGAGACCCCTGCATGACCCCTCGCCCCCTCCTCCGACCCCTCACGGGCGAGGATGCGCCCGCCCTCGTGACGCTCAACGACGCGGCGCATCCGGCCGTCCCGATCACGACCGCCGATGAGATGCGGGCCTTGCTCGAGCTCGCGGGCCTCGCCCTCGGTCTCGAGCGCGACGGTGCTCTCGTCGGATTCGTCATCGCGATGCACCCCGGCGCCGCGTACGCGAGCGAGAACTACCGCTGGTTCGAGCAGCGAGGCACGGGTCACGTCTACGTCGACCGCATCGTCGTCGCCGAGAGCGAGCGCGGCCGGGGTCTCGGCCCGGTGCTCTACGACGCCGTGTTCGCCGAGGCGCGTCGACTCGGGCACCCCGAGGTCACGTGCGAGGTCAACCTCGACCCGCCGAACCCGGGGAGCCTCGCGTTCCACTCTCGGCTCGGCTTCGTGCAGGTCGGAACGCAGGCGACGAAGGGCGGCTCGGTCGTGGTCGCGCTGCTCGCGGCGCCCGTGCCCGCCTGACGGCGACGGACGACGCCGGGTTGGGGTGCGGTGCTAGCCCTTGCGCATCCACTCGCTCGCGAGCACGGCGGCCTGGGTGCGCCGCTGCAGCCCGAGCTTGGAGAGGATCCCGCTCACGTAGTTCTTGACCGTCTTCTCGGCGAGGAACAGCCGGCCCGCGATCTCGCGGTTCGAGAGTCCCTCGGCGATGATGGCGATGATCTCGCGCTCGCGCGGGGTGAGGTCGGCCAGGGGGGAGCCCGCCCGGGAGTCCGCGCTCGCCGCGGTCATGCGCGAGCGCACGCGCGCGACGACCTCGGGGTCGAGCAGCGACTCTCCCTGGGCGACCCGGCGGATCCCCTCCACCAGGCGGGTCGCCCGCACCTCCTTCAGGAGGTACCCGTCGGCCCCGGCGAGCACTGCGCCGAGAACGGCCTCGTCGTCGTCGTACGAGGTGAGGATGACGCAGCCGATCGTCGGGTCGGCCGACTTCACGTCGCGGCAGACGTCGATGCCGCTGCCGTCGGGCAGCCGCCCGTCGAGCACGGCGACCGTGGTGCCCGCGGCGATGATGGCGTCGGCGGCGCCGGCGACCTCGCCCGCCTCGCCCACGACGACGATGCCGTCCTCCTCCGCGAGGAGGTCGGCGAGGCCTCGACGCACGATCTCGTGATCGTCGAGCAGGAAGACGCGCACGGGGTCGCTCATGACGCCTTCCAGGGTACGACCCAGCGCAGCTGCGTGCCGCGCGGCGAGGCCGGGCCGATCGAGAACGTTCCGCCGCGCTCGACGGCGCGGGCACGGAGGTTCTCGAGCCCGCTGCGCCTGCCCGAGGCGGGCATCCCGATGCCGTCATCGGTGATCGTGATGACCACCTGGGCGCCGCGCACGGCGATGCTGACCGCGACGGCGCGCGCGCTGGCGTGACGCACCGCGTTGGAGAGGGCCTCGCGGACGACCGCGGCGACCTCGTCTCCGAGCGAGGTGTCGACGAGCGTGTCGACGGGACCGCTGAACTCCAGGCGGGAGTCGAGGCCCTCGCCCTCGAGGGTCTGCCGCACGAGCGTGTTGATGCGCGCGCGGAGGCTGTAGGTCTCGGCCGACGGAGGGGCGGAGAGCCGGTAGATCGCCTGCCGGATCTGCCGGATGGTGGCGTCGATGGCGTCGACCTGCGCGGCGATCTTGGCGCCGGTGGGCGATGCGGGGTCACCGACGGCGCTCTGCAGGGTGAGCCCGATCGCGAACAGGCTCTGGATGACGTGGTCGTGCAGGTCGCGCGCGATGCGCTCGCGCTCGTCGGCGAGGGCGAGCCGCTGCTCGTCGATGCGCGACACCGCGAGCTCGCGCGCGATCGCGACCGAGCGCGCGAAGCGCTCGGCCGTCTCGCGATCGCCGTCGTCGAACGGATGCCCGCCCGGCCCGCGGACGATCTCGAGCGTTCCGAGGCGGCGCTCCTCCGCTCCCAGCAGGGGCACGGCGAGGCGCGGGCCGTCCCCTCCGGCGTCGCCCGCCGTGGCGGCGAGCTCGCTGTCGCCCTCGCCGATGCGCAGCACGACCCCGCGCGCCTCGGAGACGGCCAGCACGGTCTCGGCGACCTCCGCGGCGTCGTCGGGGCTCAGTCGACCGGCGAGGAGGCGCTGGATGACGCGCTCGGAGGCCTCCAGCCAGCGGCGCTCGGCCTGCGCCCGCTCGTAGAGGCGCGAGTTGGCGATGGCGGTTCCGGCCATCGCGGCGAGCGTGGTGATGAGGGCCTCGTCGACGTCGTCGAAGGGCTCGTCGCCGGCGCGCTCGGTGAGGTAGAGGTTGCCGAACACGGCCCCGCCGACGCGGATGGGCACGCCGAGGAAGGACCCCATCGGCGGGTGGTGGGCGGGGAAGCCGGCCGAGCGCGGGTCTCCGTCGAGCCGGTCGAGTCGGATGGTGTGCGCCTCGGTGATGACGGCGCCGAGGATGCCGTGACCGGTCGGGAGGCTGCCGATGCGCTCGGCCTGGTCGAGGGTGAGCCCGGAGTGCAGGAAGCGCTCGAGGCTGCCATCGGGGGCGATGACGCCGAGCGCGCCGTAGTGGGCGCCGACGAGCTCGCGAGCGACCTCGACGATGCGCTGCAGGGCGTGGGTGAGGTCGAGCTCGCGCGTGACGGTCTGCGCGGCCGAGACGAGCAGGGCGAGGCGCTCGCGCCCGGCCGTCGGATCGTCGGTGCGGTCGAGGATCCGCGAGACGAGCGCGGTGAGGTCGTCGTGCCCCTCGAGCTGCACGCGCTAGGGCTTCGTCGAGGCGGGGGCCGGGGCGGTCTCGCCGGTCTCCTTGACCATGACGGGTCGCAGGTGCACGGGCTCGATCGTCTGGTGGCGCTTCTTGGCCGCCCGGCCGCGGGCGATGAGGTTGAGCACCTCGACACCGATCGCGAAGGCGATGGGGCCGTAGATGAGGGCCTTGTCGATCTTCACGTCGAAGCCCTCGGCGATGAGCATCGAGCCGATGAGCACGAGGAAGGCGAGCGCGAGCATCTTGACCGTGGGGTGGCGGTTGACGAAGTCGCTCACCGCCTTGGCGGTGAACAGCATGATGACGACGGCGATGACGACGGCGGCGACCATGACCCAGAGCTCGTCGACCATGCCGACGGCGGTGATGACGGAGTCGATGGAGAAGACGAGGTCGATGAGGAGGATCTGCACGATCACGGCGCCGAACGTCGCCGCCTTGCCGCCGCCGGAGGCGTGGCCCTCCTCGCCCTCGAGCCGCTCGTGGATCTCGGTGACGGCCTTGTAGACGAGGAACAGGCCTCCGACGATGAGGATCAGGTCCTTGCCGGAGAAGCCCATGCCGAACAGCTCGAAGAGGTCGGCGGTGAGCGTGATCACCCACGACGCGGCGAACAGCAGACCGATGCGCAGGAACATCGCGAGGGTGAGACCGAGGACGCGAGCCCTGTTCTGCTGCTCGGGCGGCAGCTTGCCGGCGAGGATGGAGATGAACACGACGTTGTCGATGCCCAGCACGATCTCCAGGACGAGAAGGGTGGCGAACGCGACGAGGAGCTCGGGCGTGAAGACGATGTCCATGCCCAGGATCCTACTGAGGCCCGTCGGTGGGCGGGCTCAGCCCGTCGCGCCCTCCCACCCCAGGCGAGCCTTGACGACCGCGGCGGCCTCGGTCGGCCAGTCGCTCCATCGCGCGATGGCCGTCGCCTCGGCGACGTAGAGGAGCCCGCGGGCGGCCGTCTCCGGGTCGCGCTCGAGGGCGCGCTCGAGCACGGCGGCGAGGTCGGGATGCACCTGCTCGAGCCGTCGGAACACGTCGAGGTCGTCGAGCCGGGGGTCGCCCGCGCCCGGCACGACGCGGCGGTGCAGGGCGAGCAGGTGCGCGAGGGCGTGGGTGCGGATGAACTGCCCCGCCGTCAGGGTCTCCCCGCGCCGCGCGCGCCCGACCCCGATGAGCAGGAGGGCCAGGAACAGCTGGGCGTGCTCGAGCGGCGTGCGCTCGGAGCCCGGCTTGGGCTTCGCCGCGACATCCTTCATCGTCGCGTAGACGCCGCCGCGGTCGAGGGGCACCTCGAAGGCGTTCGCGTGCGCGAGGCTCAGCTCGCCGGGGCCGAACACGGCGAACTCGAGCACGTGGCCGTCGCGGTACACGCACTTGAGCCCGTGCGCGGTCTCGCGCGCGGCGATCACGAGCTGGTCGTGGTCGGGCAGCCAGCGCAGGTCGGTGCGCATCGCCTCCGCGTCGTGGTGGCTCGAGCAGACGACGAGGAAGTCGTGGTCGCTCCACTCGTCGACGCGCGAGCGGTCGGCGGTCGAGCCGGCGAGGACGAGGCCCGTGACCTCGGGCCGCGATTCGAGCGAGTCGATGAGCCGGTCGAGGTAGGCGGAGAACGCGCGGCGGACGCCGCTGATGTCGAGCATGCGCACCACCCTAGGGCGGTCGGGGGCGTACACTGAGCGCTGTACACGGGAGTCCGGTGAGCCGGGCTGAGAGGAAGCTTCTCCAAGCTTCGACCGTCGAACCTGATCCGGATCATGCCGGCGCAGGGAGGACTTCTCGCACCCGTGCCGAACCGTTCGGCGTCTCATGACGCCCTTCTCGAAAGGCACGATCCTCATGGTCTCGACCGCAGCATCCTCGACCGCCCCCGCGGCGCGCGCACCGCGCCCCTCGATGCGGTGGCGCGTCGTCGACATCGTCGTCGCGAGCGTCCTCGGCGTCGCCGGCGGCCTCGTCATGGTCGTCTGGAACCTCACCTACCAGCCGATCACCGCCCCGATCGAGGCGGCCCTGCCGGGCCTGCAGGCGCTCCTGTACGGCGTCTGGCTGTTCCCGGCCGTGCTCGTCGGCCTCGTCGTGCGCAAGCCCGGCGCGGCGCTCTACGGCGAGCTCGTCGCCGCGGCGACCTCGGCGCTGCTCGGCGGGTTCTGGGGCTGGACGGCGATCCAGTGGGGTCTCGTGCAGGGCCTCGGCGCCGAGCTCGTCTTCGCGATCCTGCTCTACCGCGCGTGGGGGCTCGTCCCGGCCCTCCTCGCCGGTCTCGGCGCGGGCGTCGGCATGGCTGTCATGGATCTCACGTTCTACTACCCCGACTCGCGCCCCGAGTTCGCCGTCCTCTACGCCGTGAGCGCGATGATCTCGGGCGCCGTCCTCGCGGGCGGCGGCTCGTGGCTGCTGACGCGCGCCCTCGCGCGCACGGGCGCGCTCAGCCGGTTCGCGGCGGGGCGCGAGCACGCGGCGCGTGCCGATTCCTGACACCGGTCGACCTCCGGGCGGGGATGCCGCTCTCGCGTCGCGCGCGGGAGCGGCGTCCCTCGCCGCCGAGGCCTGGAGCTGGACCCCCGCGGGCCGCGCCGCCCCCGTGCTCGACGGCCTCGATCTCGCGATCGAGCCCGGCGAGCGCGTGCTGCTGCTCGGCGCCTCCGGCAGCGGCAAGTCGACCCTGCTGCAGGCCTTCGCGGGCGTGCTCGGAGCCGACGACGAGGGCACGCGCGCGGGGACGCTGACGGTCGACGGCCGCGACCCCGCCGACGCACGCGGCCGGGTGGGGCTGCTCCTGCAGGATCCGGACGCCCAGCTCGTCCTCGCCCGCGCGGGCGACGACATCGCCTTCGGCCCCGAGAACCTGGGCGTGCCGGTCGAGGAGATCCGCCGCCGCGTGCCGCTCGCGCTCGCCGCGGTGGGGCTCGACCTGCCCCTCGACGCCGACACGACGCGCCTGTCGGGCGGGCAGAAGCAGCGGCTCGCGCTCGCGGGCGTGCTCGCGCTGCGCCCCGGCGCGCTCCTGCTCGACGAGCCGACCGCGCAGCTCGACCCCGCGGGGGTCCGCGAGGTCGCCGCCGCGGTCGCCGAGCTCGTCGCCGATCGCTCCATGACGCTCCTCGTCGTCGAGCACCGCGTGGACGTGTGGGCGCCGCTCGTCGATCGCGTCATCGTGCTCGAGGAGGGGCGGGTCGTGGCCGACGGCCCTGTCGCCGACGTGATGCGCGCGCAGGGGGAGCGGCTCGCCGCGCGCGGGGTCTGGGTTCCCGGGCGCGCGCCGGAGCATCCGTCGCCGGCGTCGCGCGAGCCGGGGGAGACCCTGCTGCGGGCGCGGGGCGTGGCGGTGCGGCCCCGCGGCGGCGAGGTCGTGCAGTCGGGGCTCGACCTCGAGGTGCGCGCCGGTGAGGTCATCGCGCTCACGGGGGTCAACGGCGCGGGCAAGACCACGCTCGCCCTCACGCTCGCGGGCCTGCTCGAGCCGGCCGCGGGCGAGGTCGTAGCGGGGGATGCCCTGCGCGGCATCGTCCCGCCCGTCGACGAGCCCTCGCCCGCCGCATGGAGCTCGCGCGCCCTCGTCGCCCGCCTCGGCGTCGTCTTCCAGAACCCCGAGCACCAGTTCATCGCGGCGACCGTGCGCGAGGAGCTCGGGGTCGGCCCGCGCGCCCTCGGCCGCTCCGAGGGCGAGGTCGCGGCGATCGTCGAGCCGCTGCTCGACCGGCTGCGGCTGCGGGCGCTCGCCGGCTCGAGCCCGTTCACGCTCAGCGGAGGCGAGCAGCGGCGGCTCTCGGTCGCGACGGCTCTCGCGACCGCACCGCCCGTGCTCGTGCTCGACGAGCCGAGCTTCGGGCAGGACTCGCGCACGTGGGCCGAGCTCGCGGCCCTGCTCGCGGCGCACCGCGACGCCGGCGGCGCGATCGTCATGGCGACGCACGACCGCGAGCTCGTCGCGGCGCTCACCGCGCGCGAGGTCGTGCTGCCCGCGCCCGCGGCCGCGTCACCCATCACTGCCACCGGCGGCGTCCATCGGTCAGTCGTTGCGGGCGAGTCCACCGGCTCCCGCAACGAACGACCGACAGACGACGGAGAGGCACCGCGACGACCGCGCGCCCCGCTGGTCGAGCGGCTCAACCCCGTCGCGGCGATCGCCGCGACCCTTCTGCCGGCGCTCATGCTCATCGTCACCCTCGACGTCGTCTCGGCGGGCGTCGCGCTCGCCCTGCAGCTCGCCCTGCTGCCGCTGCTGGGCGTCGCGCCGCGCCTGCTCCTGCTGCGCCTGGCACCCGTGCTGATCGCCGCGCCGCTCACGGCGCTCACGCTCCTGCTCTACGGCGAGGAGGGCGGCCGCGTCTACGCGGAGCTCCTGCTCGTGCGCATCAGCGACAACTCGATCGAGCTCGCGGCCGCCACGTTCCTGCGGGTGCTCGCCATCGGCATCCCCGCCATCGCCCTGTTCGCGCGGCCCGACGCGACGCGCCTCGGCGACGCCCTCAGCCAGAACCTGCGTCTGCCCGCCCGCTTCGTGCTCGGCGCCGTCGCCGCCCTGCGCCTGATCACCCTCCTCCGCGACGACGCGCGCATGCTCGAGCGGGCCCGCCGCGCGCGCGGGGTCGGCGACCGCGGGGCGATCCGCCGCGCGGCGGGGCTCGTGCTGTCGCTGCTCGTCCTCGCGATCCGCCGCGGGTCGAGCCTCGCGATCGCGATGGAGGCCCGCGGCTTCGGCGCGCGCATCCGTCGCACCTGGCTGCGCGCCTCGCCCTGGCGCGGCGTCGACTCCGCCGCCGTGCTCGTGGGCGTGCTCGTCTCCGTCGCCGCGCTCGTCGCCGCCCTCCAGACGGGGGAGTTCAATGCGATCGTCGACTGACCGGCCGCGCGTGACGCTCGTCGACGGGCGCTCGGGCTCCGGCAAGACGACCTGGGCGACGGCGCTCGCCGAGCGCTCCGGCGCGCGCCTGCTGAGCCTCGACGAGGTCTACCCGGGGTGGGACGGCCTCGAGGCCGCCGAGGCGCACGTCATCGCCCACGTGCTCGCGCCGGTCGCCGAGGGTCGCGACGGCCGCTACCGCACGTGGGACTGGGCCCGCTCCCGCCCGGGCGAGTGGCGAGCGGTGGATGCGGCCCTCCCGCTCGTCGTCGAGGGCTGCGGTGCGCTGAGCCCCGCGTCGCGATCGCTCGCCCACCACGGCGTGTGGATCCAGCTGCCCGACCCCGAGCGGCGCGCCCGCGCGATCGCGCGCGACGGCGAGACCTTCGAGCGCGAGTGGGAGCGCTGGGCGCGCCAGGAGGAGTGGCACGCGCGACTGCACGACCCGCACGGCTGCGCCGACGAGCTCGTCGACGGCGGCGGCTCCTAGTCGAGCCAGCGGTCGAGCACCGTGAGCGGGTCGGCGAAGCGCCACGCGATGCCCGGCTCGGCGATCGCCCCGGTGGTCTCGACGCGCACCGACTGCGTGCCGCCGGGCGTCTCGATCTCGAGCCGGCCGACGCTCTGGCCGCGCAGCACCGTGCGCCGCTCGTCGAGCACGAGGCGCGTCTCGACGTCGCTCGCGTCGAAGGCGAGCACGGTCGCCGGCTCGACGGCGAGGAGGTCGACCGTGCGCCCCCAGTCGGAGGTCAGCTCGCCGACGACGTCGCCGACCTCGACGACGGCGAGCGGCCGCACGCCGGCCTGGATGGACGGCACGAGCGTCTGCAGAGCCGCGTTCGCGGCGTCGTAGCCGGGCTGGCCGATCATGACGGCGCCGACGAGCACCTCGCCGACCGGGACGAGCATGACGACGCACACGCCCGCGGCGTCGGTGTAGCTGTTCGTCGCTCCGAGAGCTCCGAGCGAGGGGGCGACGGCGGCATTGTCGTCGAAGCGGGCGCCGCCGGCGGTGAGCGGCCGCTCGCGCAGGAGGTCCACGAGCACGGGGTCGGCCGCCGTGAGCTGCGCGAGCACCCCGAGATCGCGCACGGGGGCGACGGTGGCGCGGTTCAGGCCCGTCGCGTCGACGATCACGGTGTCGGGCATCCCGTTCTCGGTCAGCCAGGCGGATGCCCTCTCGACGTAGGCGTCCGTGCTGCCGAAGACGGCCTCGGCCAGCAGCTCGGCGGTGTTGTTGCCCGATCCGATGACGGTCGCGATGAGCAGGTCGCGCACCGTCCAGCTCTCGGCGAGGGCGACGGGGACGACCCGGATGCCGCTGGCCTGCAGCCCCCGCTGCCGCTGCAGGTCGTCCTCGTCGATGGTGATGACGGGCCCGGTGCGCCCGGGCTCGAGCTCGGCCTCCTCGATCGCGATGAGGGCGAGCACGAGCTTGGCGATGCCCGCGATCGGGAGGGGGTCGGCGGCGCCGCCCGTGATCGGCTCGCCCTCGGGCAGCGCGACCGCCGTCGCGCCGGTCTCGGGCAGCACGATCGAGGCGGCGCCCTCGTCGAGCGCGGTCGTGTCGAACTCCCGCTCGACGGGCGTGAGCGGTGGGATGGGGCTCAGCAGCGCGCCCGCCGCGTACACGGTCGCGATCACGAGCAGGAGCGCGAAGAGGCTGCTGATGGTGCGCGCGACGCGCCTCGCCGGTTCCATGCGGTCAGGGTAGGCGGGTCGATGGGGTGCCGGGAGGGGGCGCGCCGGGCGCGGCGATCAGCCCCAGCCGAGTCGGTGCAGCTCGTCGTCGTCGATCCCGTAGAAGTGCGCGATCTCGTGCACGAGCGTGATGTGGATCTGCTCCTTGAGCTCCTCCAGGTCGCCCGCGGCGATCGCGAGCAGCGGCTCGCGGAAGAGCACGATGCGATCGGGGAGCTCGCCGAAGCCGTACTGCCCGCGGTCGGTGAGCGCGACGCCCTGATACTCGCCGAGGAGATCGAGCGAGCCGTCCTCCGGGCGGTCCTCGACCACGAAGACGAGGTTCTCGAGGCCGTCGACCATGTCGTCCGGGAGGTCGTCGAGCTCGCCGACGACGAGGGCCTCGAAGGTCTCGGCGTCGAGGTCGAGCGGGGGGCGGTCGAGCGGCGGGCGGTCGTCGTCGTCGGTCACGCGCCGCGCTCCTCGGCGAGGTCGAGCACGCGCACGAGGTCGTCCTGCATCCACGCGAGCCAGTCGTAGAGGTCGCTCATGCCCTCGCGGTCGTCACCGACCTCCATGCGCTCGGCGAGCACGAGGCGCAGGTCGCCGATCGCCCGCATCCAATCGATCGCGCCGGCCTCATCGAGGCGGATGCGCGTCGTCTGAGACGCGGCCGCCGCGTCGGCGAGGTCGGCCGCGAACCGCGAGGCGAACGCGCCCTTGCGCTCGGCGAGGGCGCGACGGCTGAGTCGGCGCCACTCTGCGGCGGCCTCCTCGTCGTCGCGGTAGGCGTCGGGCAGCAGTCGGGCTACCGCCGGGTCGGCGTCGGACAGCGCTTCGTCGTCGGCGGCCTCGCCGAGGAGGGACGACAGCTGCGCGGCGAGCGAGGCGAGGATCCGCGCCTCCTCCGGTTCGAGCGCGGCCTCGACGCCGCCGTCGACGACTACGAAGCCCCTCATCGCGGTGCCCGCTCGAGCGTCGCCCAGAGCCCGTACTCGTGCATGGCCTCGACGTGCCGCTCCATCGCCTCGCGATTGCCCTCGGCGACGACGGCGCGGCCCTCGGTGTGCACCTGCATCATCCGCTGCTCGGCGGTGGGGGCATCCATGCCGAAATGGCGGCGGAAGACCCACGCGACGTAGCTCATGAGGTTGACGGGGTCGTTCCAGACGATCGTGATCCACGGCACCTCGCTCGCGTGGAGCTCGCGCCGCTCGACGTCGACGGATTCGTCGACGAGCGGGACGGCGGGGAGGGCGACCATGCAGCCATTCTCCCGCACCGCCCGGACAGGCGTCGCCGCGCGGATGCTCCGCTCAGGCCTCGGCGAGGATCTGCTCGCGAGCCCGCGTGTACTCCTCATCGGAGACCAGGCCCTCGTCGCGCGCCACGGCGAGCGCGCGCAGCCGGGAGGCGACATCGGTCGCCGGAGGCGCGTCGGTCTCGTCCGACTCGAGGGTGCCGGATGCGCCGCGTCGGTCGACCGCGTCCTTCACCGCGGCGCTCGCGACGAACGCGGTCGCCGCGTTCTCGTCGGTCACCGCGAGGAAGGTGCCGGTGGCGCCGAGACCGAGCCTCTGCGAGGCCTGGTGCGCGATGACCATGCGGTAGATGCCGAATGCGATCGCGGCGACGAAGGCGAGAGAGAAGAGCACGCCGAACAGACCGGCCGCGCCGGAGACCGCGACGACTCCCGGTTCGACCGGGAAGCCGGGCATGCCGGGGTCGGGGAACCCTCCATCGCCGCCCGGGTCGAAGCCGGGGTCGAACGAGCGCCAGAGCATCATGAGCGTCACTCTAGACCTGGCCGAAGGCCGATAGCGAGAAGGTCAGGCCGACTTCTTCCGAGGCGCGGCCTTCTTCTTCGGTGGAGCCTTGGTCGAGCTCTTCGCCGAGCTCTTCGCCCCGCTCGTGGACGAGCCCCTCCCAGCGCTCGTCGAGGGCGCCGCCGCCTTCTTCGCCGCCACGCCGTTCTTCTTCTTCGCCCGGTTCGCCTCGATGCTGCGCGTCAGCGCGTCCATGAGGCTCAGCACCTCGCCGCCGGAGTCCTCCTCGTCCGCGGTCCCGCCGAACGTCTCCTCCGTCGACAGCGCGTCGCCCTTCGCGAGCTTCGCCTCGACGAGCTTCCGCAGCTCGTCCTGGTACGCGTCGCTGAACTGCTCGGGCGCGAAGTCGGAGGCGAACGACTCGACGAGCGACCGGCTCATCTGCAGCTCCTTCGCGCCGATCCGCACCGCCGCATCCAGCGACGGGAACCGGGCCTCGCGCACCTCGTCGTCCCACAGCAGGGTCTGCAGCATCAGCACGTCGCCGCGCACGCGCAGCGCCGCGAGACGGGTCTTCTGCCGGAGCGAGAAGAGCACGAGCGCCGTCCGATCGGCCTCCTCGAGCGTGCGCCGCAGCAGCACGTACGCCTTCGGCGACGAGCCGTCGGGCTCGAGGAAGTAGCTGCGGTCGAGCATGATCGGGTCGATCTGCTTCGTCGGCACGAACTCGACGACGTCGATCTCCTTGCTGCGCTCGCTCGGGAGCGTCGCGAGGTCGTCGTCCGTCAGCACGACCGTGCGCTCGCCGTCGTCGTAGGCCTTGTCGATGTCGCTGTAGCTCACGACCTTGCTGCACACCTCGCACCGCCGCTGGTAGCGGATGCGCCCGCCGTCGGCGTCGTGCACCTGGTGCAGCGGCAGGTCGTGGTCCTCGGTGGCGCTGTAGACCTTCACGGGCACGTTGACGAGCCCGAACGTGATCGCGCCCTTCCAGATCGATCGCATGCTCCCAGCGTGCGCGCGCCGCGAGCACATACCAACCCCCTTGCGCAAAGGGGTGGCGGGCGCGGATGCCCCGCCGGAGGCTGGTCCGCATGGCGAGCTCCGACACCCGCGTGACCATCGAGGGCCGCGAGCTGAGGCTCACGAGCCTCGATAAGGTCATGTACCCCGAGACCGGCACGACCAAAGCCGACGTGCTCGCGTACTACGCGGCAGTCGCGCCCGTGATGCTGCCGCACGTGCGGAACCGACCCGCGACGCGCAAGCGCTGGGTCGACGGCGTGGGCACGGCCGAGCACCCTGGTCAGGTCTTCTTCCAGAAGAATCTCGACGCCTCGACGCCGCAGTGGGTCGAGCGCGCCGAGATCCCGCACGCCGACCACGTCAACACCTACCCGCTCGTCAACGACGCCGCGACGCTCGCGTGGCTCGCGCAGATCGGGTCGCTCGAGATCCACGTGCCGCAGTGGCGCATCGGGCGGGCCGGGAAGCCCAAGCGCCCCGACCGGCTCGTGCTCGATCTCGACCCGGGGCCCGGCGTCGGCCTGCTCGAGTGCGCCGAGGTCGCGCGGCTCGCGCGCAGCATCCTGAAGAACATCGGGCTCGACCCGCTGCCTGTGACGAGCGGGAGCAAGGGCATCCACCTCTACAGCGCGCTCGACGGCACGCAGACCTCCGACGAGATCTCGAGCGTCGCGCACGAGCTCGCGCGAGCTCTCGAGGCCGACCACCCCGACCTCATCGTGAGCGACATGAAGAAGTCGAAGCGCGAGGGGCGCGTGCTCGTCGACTGGAGCCAGAACAGCGCCGCGAAGACGACCGTCGCGCCGTACTCGCTGCGCGGCCGCTCGCGGCCGATGGTCGCGGCACCGCGCACGTGGCGCGAGCTGTCGTCGCCGACCCTCGCGCACCTCGACCACCAGGAGGTCGTGCGGCGCGTGCAGACGCGCGGCGACCTGCTCGCGCCGCTCGAGGAGGCGTACACCGACGACGACGAGGAGGACGACCGCCTCGCGACGTATCGTTCGATGCGGGATGCCCGGCGCACGCCCGAGCCCGTGCCCGAGTCGGTGCCGCCCCTGACTGACGGCCGTCGCTTCGTCATCCAGGAGCACCACGCCCGGCGCCTGCACTTCGACGTGCGGCTCGAGCGCGACGGCGTGCTCGTCAGCTGGGCCGTGCCGAAGGGCGTGCCCGACGACCCGGCCGTGAACCGCCTTGCCGTGCCGACCGAGGACCACCCGATCGAGTACCTCGACTTCGAGGGGACCATCCCCGCCGGTGAGTACGGCGCGGGGGAGATGACGATCTGGGACTCCGGGACGTACGAGCTCGAGAAGTGGCGCGATGGCGAGGAGGTCATCGCGACGCTCCACGGGAAGCGCGGCTCGCACCGGTACGCCCTCATCCGCACGGGCGATCATGCGCCCGCGGGCGTCGCGGGGCCGGGCCGCGCGCAGTGGATCATGCACCTCATGGACGACGGGCGCTCGTCGACGTCCTCTCCGTCGGCCCCGGCGGCGTCCTCCCGGCTGAGCGAGCGCACCGGCCGCCGCATCCTTCGCGGCAGCGCGCGAGCCGCCCCCGCACGCGACGCCGCGGGTGCCTCCCTCGCCCCCATGCTCGCGACCGCGGGGCAGGTCTCCGACATCGCCGAGCCCGCCGCGTGGGCGTTCGAGATGAAGTGGGACGGCATCCGCGCCCTCGCCGGCCTCGACGACGGAGCTCTCGGGCTGCGCAGCCGAAACGGCGTCGACCTGACCCCCGCCTACCCCGAGCTCGCGGCGCTCGCCGATCTCGTCGAGGGCTCCGTGCGCGCCGCCGGCCCGGTCGTCCTCGACGGCGAGATCGTCGCCCTCGACGACCGCGGCCGCCCCGACTTCGGGCTCCTGCAGCGCCGCATGGGCCTCTCGAGGCCGCGTGAGATCGCCGCGCTCGCCTCCGCCGTCCCCGTGCGGATCATGCTCTTCGACGTCCTGCTCGCCGGCGGGGCGGATGCCACGGGGCTCGACTACGACGCCCGCCGCGAGCTGCTCGCCTCCCTCGTCACGGAGCGGGGCCCGGTGCTCGTCCCGCCCGCGTTCGACGGCGACCTCGGCGACGCCCTGACCACGAGCCGCGAGCTCGACCTCGAAGGGGTCATGGCCAAGCGGCGCGACAGCCCGTACCGACCCGGCCGCCGGTCGAGCGCGTGGATCAAGCTCACGCACGTCCGTACGCAGTCGGTCGTCGTCGGCGGGTGGCGGCCGGGGTCCGGCCGGCGGGCCGACGGCGTCGGGTCGCTCCTCGTCGGGGTTCCCGAGGGGCGCGGCCTCGCGTACGCGGGCCGGGTCGGCTCGGGGTTCGGCGAGCGCGAGCTCGGAGGGCTGCGCGAACGCCTGCGCGCGCTCGAGACCTCGCGGTGCCCGTTCACGGGCATCCCGGAGGCGGATGCGGCCGATGCGGTGTGGCTGCGCCCGGAGCTCGTCGGCGAGGTCGCGTTCACGGAGTGGACATCCAGGGGGCGGCTTCGGCACCCCGTCTGGCGGGGCTGGCGGCCCGACCAGTCGCCCGGCGACGTTCGGCGCGAATAGACGAGGCCCCGGTCCGCACTGCGGAACCGGGGCCTCGAGCTGGGGTGAGTAACGGGACTTGAACCCGCGGCCCCCTGGACCACAACCAGGTGCTCTACCGACTGAGCTATACCCACCAGGCGTCGACGCCGAGGCGCGACCGGTCAATGCTAATACAGGCGGGGCCCTGCGCGCGCCATGCGGACGAGCGCAGCGGCGGGTGATCAGCCCAGGCGCGGCGCCCACCGCTCGGTGACGCTCGCGGCGACCGCCTGGGCCTCCTCGCTCGTGGGGCCGGGCTCGGCGGTGAACCCGATGCGCCGGTAGTACTCGAGCTCGCGGATCGACTCCAGGATGTCGGCGAGCGCGCGGTGGCCGCCGTTCTTCGCCGGAGCGTTGAAGTACACGCGCGGGAACCAGCGGCGCACGAGCTCCTTGATGCTCGAGACGTCGACCGAGCGGTAGTGCAGGTGCGCGTCGACGCGGGGCATGTCGCGGGCGAGGAACGCGCGGTCGGTGCCGATGGTGTTGCCGGCGAGCGGCGCCTGCCCGGCCGTCGGCACGTGCTCGGCGATGTAGGCGAGCACGGCCGCCTCCGCCTCCTCGAGGCTCACGCCGTGCTCGAGCTCGGCCAGCAGGCCCGACGACTCGTGCATCTGCCGCACGAAGTCGCCCATGCCGACCAGCGCGGTCTCCGACGGCCTGATGACGACGGCGAAGCCCGGATGCACGGGCTCCAGCTCGTAGTCGGTGATGACGACGGCGACCTCGACGAGCTCGTCCTTCGACAGATCGAGACCCGTCATCTCGCAGTCGATCCAGACGAGTCGGTCAGTCGCAGCGCTCACCCCCGGAGTCTAGCCGTCAGCTCCGACGGCCTACGCTGGGCGGGTGCTGCTCGAGCTCTACACCTCCGCCTTCTGCGACCCCTGCCACCGTGCCCGCGAGGTCGTCGCCGAGGCGCAGCGGCTCGTGCCCGCGCTCGTCGTGGAGGAGCGGGATGTCGCGGCCCACGCCGAGCGCGCCGAGGAGCTCGGCATCACGAGCACGCCGACCACGGTCATCCGCCGCGCGGACGGCACCGAGGTCGTGCGCGCCGCCGGCGTGCCGACGCTCCCGCGGCTGCTGACGGCGCTCGCGCAGGCCGCGGACTGACCTCTCGCGGCCCGCGTCAGCCGACGTGGACCCGGGGCCTGCGAGCGGGGTCGGATTCGATCTCCCGGAGGATCTCCCGGACCACGGGGGCGGTGTCGCCGCGGCCGAGCACGAGGTACTCCAGCAGGTGGCGCAGCGGGTTCCCCTCCGACCAGTCGAAGTAGATGCGCGGGGTGACGCCCGTCCCGTCGCGGAGCGCGAGGAGGATCGCGGCGATCGCGTTGGGCACGGCCGGGCTCTGCGCGCGGAGGATCCGATGCCCGTCCACCTGCACGCCCCGCACGATCAGCTGATCGCCGAACTCCGAGGGGTCGACGATCTCGATCACGAGGAAGAGCACGTCCGCCGAGCTCGGCAGCGCGCCGTGCTCGAGCTGGTCGGAGATCTTCTCCCGGTAGTCGTCGCCCACGTCGCTGCGGCGCCTCTTGGCGATGATCGTCAGCCTGCCGTCGGAGGAGATGGACTCGTCGACGTACGCGCGCGCGCGCGCGTCGAAGGCGACCGCGTCGGCGCGCAGCTCGGTCGTCCGCGTCACGCGGGAGACGAGGGAGACGACGATGATCCCGCCGATGAAGAACGCGGAGATCACGATGCCGTCGGGCTTCTCGACGATGTTGTCGACGAGGGCGAAGGACATGATGGCGGTGAGCGCGCCGAACCCGATCGACGGCCACTTCTGACGCTGACGGACGGCGGAGACCGTGACCGCGAACGCGCCGGAGACCATCATCGCGAGGATCCCGGTCGCGTAGGCGCCGGCCTGCGCGTCCACGTCCGCGCCGAACCCGATCGTCAGCGCGATGCTGATCAGCGTGTAGATGATCACGACGGGCCGGACGGCGCGGCTCCACTCCGGAGCCATGCCGTAGGCGGGCAGGTAGCGCGGCACGATGTTGATCAGGCCCGCCATCGCCGAGGCGCCCGCGAACCAGAGGATCACGATGCTCGAGATGTCGTAGACCGTCCCGAAGCCCTCGCCGAGCAGGTCGTGGGCGAGGTAGGCGAGAGCGCGGCCGTTCGCCTCGCCGCCCGCCTGGAACTCCTCGGCGGGGATCAGGAGGGTCGTGACGATGCTCGAGGTGATGAGGTAGGCGCTCATGATGACGGCCGCGGCCGTGAGCAGCTTGCGGGTGTTGCGGATCCTCGCCCGACGACGGTGATCGGCGTTCGCGCCCTCGGCGGAGACGAGCGGCATCATGCTCACACCCGTCTCGAACCCCGACAGCCCGAGGACGAGGAGAGGGAAGGCGAGCAGCGCGGGCAGGGCCACGTCGCTCCAGCCGTCGGAGATCGCCAGCGACGCCGCCCAGAGCTCCCCGAAGCGGGGCTCGAGGACGACCTGCTGCAGACCCGCTGCGATGACGACGGCGTTGACGAGCAGGAACACGGCCACGACGGGGATGGCCACGATCACGGCCTCGCGGAACCCCAGGAGGAACACTCCGCCGAGGATCAGCAGCAGCACGATCGTGATCGGCACGGCGGCGCCGCGCCACGCCTCGGGGACGGCCGGGTTCTCCAGGAGGTGCACCGTCGCATCCGCCGACGAGAGCGTGATGGTGATGATCCAGGAGGTCGCGACGAACCCCAGCAGCGCGAGCACGAAGAACTTGCCGCGCCAGAAGGGGAGCAGCTTCTCGAGCATCGCGACGGAGCCCTGCCCGTTCGGGCTCTCCTCCGCGACCCGGCGGTACATGGGGAGCATGCCCAGGAGGGTCAGCAGCACGATCAGCAGGGTCGCGAGCGGCGAGAGCGCGCCGGCCGCGAGCGCCGCGATGCCGGGGAGGTAGGAGAGCGTGGAGAAGTAGTCCACCCCCGTCAGGCACATGACCTTCCACCACGAGTGCGTCTCGCTCGTCGACGTCGGCGCCTCCGGGCCGGGGGGCTGCACCGTGTCGTGCAGCAGCCATCGGCCGAGCGGCGTCGCGGGTGCCGCGCGGCGGTCGGCCGTGGGGACGGAGGCGGGGAGCGGGGGGTGCTGCGGGTGCTGCGGGTGCTGCGGGTGCGACACGGTTCTCCGAACGGACGAGAGGAGCGACAGCACATCATGCCACTTCGGCGCCGGTGATGGGCGCCTCCGATAGCCTGGAGGCCATCAGCCCTCGTAGCTCAATGGATAGAGCATCGGCCTTCTAATCCGGTGGTTGCAGGTTCGAGTCCTGCCGGGGGCGCGTCGTATTGTTCGCTACCGAACGGCCGCCGTTCCTCCGTAGACTCGAGGGCACCGTCCGGGCAGGCCCACCAGGCCGAGCCGGGAACCCATCCACACGAAGGAGTGCGGTCGTGAGCGCGAAGCGTCCCGTCGATCTGAACGAGCTGCTGCCGCAGGTGATGACCGGTATCGACGGTCTGAAGGCGACCTACGGGAGCTGGGGCCAACATCCCTCGACCCACGCCGACCCGGAGAAGGTGCACGCCGTCCTGGGCGAGCTCATCGAGCGCCTCGACGACAACTTCCCCTACTTCCACCCGCAGTACGCGGGCCAGATGCTCAAGCCCCCGCACCCCGTCGCGACCGCCGCGTACCTCGCGACGATGCAGCTCAACCCCAACAACCACTCGATCGACGCGAGCCGCGCGACGACCGCGATGGAGCACGAGGTGCTCGACCAGCTCGCGGCGATGTTCGACTACCCGGCCGAGTACATGGGCCACCTCACCTGGAGCGGCACGACCGCGAACCTCGAGGCGCTCTGGATCAGCCGCGAGATCGCGCCGGGCAAGGCGATCGCCCATTCGGCGGATGCTCACTACACGCACTCCCGGATGGGCGAGGTGCTCGGCATCGACACCGTGGGTATCCCGACCGACGCCGCGGGCCGGATGGAGCTCGAGGCGCTCGAGCGCGAGCTCGCGACCGGGCGCATCGGCGTCGTCGTCGCGACCCTCGGCACGACGGGCCTCGGCGCGGTGGACCCGCTCGCCGACATCATCCCGCTCGCGCGGCGGTACGGCGCGCGTATCCACGTCGACACCGCCTACGGCGGGTTCTTCGCGATCATCGCCGACGAGCTCGCCCCGGAGACCGCGCGCCACTTCCGCGCGATCAAGGACGCGGACTCGGTCGTCGTCGACCCGCACAAGCACGGCCTGCAGCCCTACGGCTGCGGCGCGGTGCTGTTCAACGACCAGTCGATCCTTCGGTACTACCACCACGAGTCGCCCTACACGTACTTCGCGAGCACCGAGCGGCACTTCGGCGAGATCCAGCTGGAGTGCTCGCGCGCGGGGGCGAGCGCGGCGGCGCTGTGGGCGACGCTGCGGGTCTTCCCGCTCACGAAGGAGGGGCTCGGCGGCATCGTGCTGCCCGGCTACCGCGCGGCGCAGCAGTGGCACGCGCTCATCGAGGAGTCGGACATCCTGCAGCCGTACCAGCGGCCCGAGATCGACATCATCACCTACCTGCCGCGCGTCCGGTCGATGGCCGAGCTCGACCGCACGAGCCACGCGATCTTCGAGATGGCGGCCGACACGACGCGCCCGCAGCAGACGCACCTCGCGACCTACGTCGTGAAGCCCGAGCAGCTGCGCGCCCGCGGCATCGACCTCGAGGTCGACGCGCCGACCGGCCGCATCATGCGCAGCGTGCTCATGAAGCCCGAGCACGAGCCGCTCATCCCCGAGATGCACCACCACGTGTCGATGTGGTCGCGCCGCGCCTACGCGGCGACCCACGACGGCGCGTCCCCCGCGAGCGAGGAGGCGCCCGTCGGCTGAGCCGACGGGCGCCTCGGGGAATCGCTGAGCGCTAGTTCTCGTCCTGCGGGTCGATCCGGTCGCGGACGTTCTGCGCGGGCATGGGCGGCGGCGCGCCGTCGTCCCCCGGAGCCGACGGGCTCTCGCCGCTGCGACGCTCGACGACGAACGCCTGCGTCGGCACCGGGTCGCTCTCGCGCGCGTCGATCTCGCCGCCGGGGCTCGAGGTCGTGGTGGTGAGCCGCGGGGCGAACGGCGTCGAGACGACGAGGGGCGTTCCGGCGTTGGGGGGAGTGACGGGGGGCTCGTCGTGCGACATGGGGCCCACCGCGGTCGCCGCGTCGCTCGCCGGGGGTGCCGCGGTCGTCGAGACGACCGGTGTCACGGCGGCGGTCTCGCGCTCGGGCGTCCGCTCGGCCTCCCAGCGCGCCTGATCGGCGACGAGCTGCTGCTCGGCCGGGTCGGCCTCGTACTTCCAGCGCTCGAGGTCGGCGCCGAAGAGCTTCTTCGCCTGGCGGGGCTTCTCGCTCCACGCGATGAGGCGGTCGCGGTACTCGGCGAGGGTCTGCTGGGCCTGGAAGGAGAAGCCGGCGGAGTTCCGCTTCATGTCCTCCAGCTGGTGGGCGGCCCAGTTCGCGGCGAGCGCAGCGCCGGGCACCGGGAGCAGGCGGATGCGCGTCTCGGCCTCGCCGATGAGGTGGTCGACCTGCACGCGCTCGATCGTGCCGATCGCGTTCCAGCCGGCGGCCTTGCGGCCGGCGAGCACGAGCGCCTGCACCGCGGCGGTGAGGGCGTCGCGGTTGTACTGCGCGATCACGCGCTTGGTCGAACCGCGACCGATGAGACCGGCGATGATGCCGGAGACGATGATCGCGATCGCGGGGATGATCGTGCTCGCGGTCACGCGCCGACCCTCCGGCGAGCCGAGCCAGTCGAGGATGCCGTTAACCCATTCCATGGCCGCAGGCTACCCCTGGGGCGGTGCGGGCCTCGGGTCCGCCACACCTGCGCCGAGCATCCGGACCGATCACCGCACGGTCGTGATGGGTCCCGTCGTGAGCGCGAGGTCGGCGTCGACGACCTTCCCGACGCGCGCGGTCTGGGCGAGGATGATCCCCGCGAGCACGACCGCGGCTCCGATGATCTGCACGAGGTCGAGGGTCTCGCCGAGCCAGGCCCACGCCACGGCGAAGGCGAAGATGACCTCGGAGGAGGCGACGATGCCCGCCGCCGTGGCGGGCAGGTGCCGGAGGGCGGCGAGGCTCAGCAGGAACGGGGCGAAGGTTCCGAGGATGACGTTCCACAGCAGCGGCAGCCACATCGGCACCTCGAGCGAGCCGTGGGCGCCGCCGAGGTCGACGGGGGTCGCGAAGACGCCCGGGTCGAGCTCCCACCAGCCGCTCACGAACGACCAGAACACGGTCGCGATGAGCATCGTCCAGAACGACACCGCGAGCGCCGAGGTCTTCGCGACCTGCCGCTCGCCGATGAGGAAGTACAGGGCGAGGCAGACGGCGGCGGCGATCGCGAGGATCACCCCGAGCGCGTCGAGGGTGCTGGCCCAGACGCGCGCGACGACGGCGAGGCCGGCGAGCACGAGCACGATCGCGATCCACAGCCGCGTCTTCACCTGCTCCTTGAAGAAGAAGTAGGCCACGAGCGCGACCATGAGCACCGCCGTGTACTCCAGCAGCAGGGCGATGCCGACGGGCAGGCGCTGCACGGCCGCCGCGTAGGTCGCCTGCAGCAGCGCGACACCGACGATGCCGAGCACGATCATGATCGGCCACTGCCGGCGGGGGAGCCGGAAGGCGGCGCGATCGATCGCCAGCAGCACGAGGCCGGCCACGAGGGCCGTGCCCAGCAGCCGGAACTGCGTGACCTGGGCGGGGCTCAGCCCGGCCTCCATGGTGATCTTGGTGACGCTGCCGTTCGCGCCGAACAGCACCGCGGCCGCGAGGGCGAGGAGGTAGCCCACTCAGCTCCTCGAACCGGTGCCGTGCACGGCGTGGGGCTCGATCGCGGCGATCTCGTCGACCGTGAGCGCGTCGCCGTGCAGCGCGTCGAGGCTGTTGTCGAGCTGGCGCACGCTGCTCGCGCCGATGAGGGCGCTCGTCACCTGCGGGTGCCGCAGCACCCAGAGCAGCGCGAGCTGCGCGAGCGACTGTCCGCGCGCCTCGGCGATCGCGTTCAGGGCGCGGGCCCGTTCGAGGTAGGCGTCGTCGATGTTGTCCTCGCTGATCCAGCGGCCCTCCGACGCGCGCGAGCCCGCGGGCACGCCGTCGAGGTACCGGTTCGTCAGCAGTCCCTGCGCGAGCGGCGAGAAGACGATGCTGCCGATCCCGGTCTCGGCGATCGCGTCCAGCAGCCCCTCCTCCATGCGCCGGTCGAACATGTTGTAGCGCGGCTGGTGGATGAGCAGCGGCACGCCGAGCTCGCCGAGGATCCGGTGCGCCTCGCGCGTCTGCGCCGCGTCGTAGTTCGAGATGCCCGCGTAGAGCGCCTTGCCGCTCTGCACGGCGGTCGCCAGGGCGCCCATGGTCTCCTCGAGCGGCGTCTCGGGGTCGGGCCGGTGGCTGTAGAAGATGTCGACGTAGTCGAGGCGCATGCGCGTCAGGCTCTGGTCGAGCGAGCTCAGCAGGTACTTGCGCGACCCCCACTCGCCGTAGGGGCCGGGCCACATGTAGTAGCCGGCCTTCGTGGAGATGACGAGCTCGTCGCGGTAGGGCAGGAAGTCGTCGCGCAGGATGCGCCCGAAGTTCGACTCGGCGCTGCCATCCGGCGGGCCGTAGTTGTTCGCGAGGTCGAAGTGGGTCACGCCGCGGTCGAAGGCGCGGCGCAGAATGGCGCGCTGCGTCTCGATCGGCCGGTCGTCGCCGAAGTTGTTCCAGAGGCCGAGCGAGATGCGCGGCAGCCTCAGGCCGCTGCGCCCGACGCGGGCGTACTCGAGCTGCTCGTAGCGGTCGTCGGCGGCGATGTGCGGCATGCCGTCACTCTACTGGCCGGCCCGCGACCATCGAACCGATTCGATCGGGGCGGATGCTCGGCTCGCGCCCCGCACGCCCGCCTACGATGGCGGCATGCGAACCTTCCATCTCGCCGGCGGATGCTTCTGGTGCCTCGACGCCGTCTACCGCGTCCTCGACGGCGTCCACGATGTCGTCTCCGGCTACACCGGCGGCACCGTTCCGCACCCGTCCTATGAGGCGGTCTGCACGGGCACGACGGGTCACGCCGAGGCCGTCAGGGTCGTCTTCGACCCGGAGGTGATCCCCGCCGACGTCATCCTCGACGTCTTCTTCACCCTCCACGATCCGCGTCAGCTGAACCGCCAGGGCAACGACGTCGGCACGCAGTACCGCTCGGCGATGTACTACGCCGACGAGGAGGAGAAGGCGCTCTTCGAGGCCGCGCGCGACCGCGCCGACGGCTACTGGGAGGGCGGCCTCGTCACCGAGATCACGCCGCTGGGCGAGTGGTACGACGCCGAGGACTACCACCAGGACTTCTTCGCCAAGAACCCCGGCCAGGGCTACTGCCTCGCCGTCGCGCTGCCGAAGGTCAACAAGATCCGCTCCTCCTACGCGCCGTACGTCCGAGCCTCCTGAGCGCTCGCCCGAGAGGGCTCGACACGGGGTCAGTGGAGGCGTAGCGTCGGCGGCGCACGGCGCGAGCGCGCCGCTCGGAAGGAGCTCGACGATGAGCATGACCACCGGAACGCAGACCTGGGTCGCCGCCGGCCCCGCCGGCACGGTCGGGTCGATCCACCGCGAGGGGGAGGCCTTCCTCGTCCGGGTGCGGATGGAGAGCGAGGCTCGAGGGCCGTACCCCACGCTGGAGGCCGCGAAGCGGGCGCTGCACGCGACGCTCGGGCCCGGCGCGGAGCGGCCCGACTTCCGCGAGCACTAGTCGATCGAGCGCTCCGCCCGGTCGACCGGCGGTGCCGGGTCACGCCGGGCGAGCGTACTGGGATCCGTCGCGGCGCCGCTCGATCAGATCGGCGTCGACGAGGTAGCGCCGCGGGGCGGCGCGGTCCTCGAAGATCGCCGCGAGCCGCTCGGTCACCGTCGCCTCGTCAGCGAGCTCGCCGACCCCGACGGCCCGATCGGCCGCCCACGCCATCACCTCGGCGCGATCGCTCGCCCCGGACGGCCCGTGCTCGATGCGCCCGTCGTGCACGAAGCGCGCGATGCCCGTCGGGCGGTCGACCGGAGCGGCGCGCAGCAGCTCCCGGAAGACCTCGGTGCGCGCCTCGAGGCGGCCCTCGTGCTCGCGCGCGAGTCCGGAGGCCGTGAGCACCCGGACGACCCGTGCGCGCTTCGTTGGCGGCAGCGCGGCGAGCTGCTCGGCCGCGTCGCCGCCGGCGAGAAGCGCACCGACGATCGGTCGCGCATCGTCATCGGCGAGCGCGGCGACGATCGGTCGCCACTCTGCGGCGGGCTTCGTCATGACTTCTCCTGTCGAGCCAGCATGCCAGGGCCCTCCGCCCGGGGTCGAGCGGAGGGCCGCGGGAGCGGTCGGGCGACCGCGTCAGACGCGAGCGCCTCCCGCGGTCGCGGGGAGGGCGTCGCCGACGCCGGGGTCTGCGGTTGCGGGCGCGGGCATCCGCACGCCCCTGATCGTCAGCCAGAGACCGAGCGAGAGCTCCCAGGCCGCGATCGGCAGTGCCGTGAGGGCTCCGACGACGGAGAGCTGATCCCACGCGCCGAGCACGACGCCGAAGGAGCTCGCGAGCAGCAGCGGAGCTCCGATGAGACCGATGAGCGGGATCACGCGCGGCACGAGGCGGCCGCGCAGCATGACCGTGCCGAGCAGCGCCGCGTTGATCGAGGCCATGAAGGCAGGGCCGAGCAGGAACGCGGCGTCGTGCAGCTCGATGAGCACCGATGCGCCCTCCGAGTCGGGGCCGAGCTCGATGAGGGCCAGGAGCGCGATCGCGCCCGACAGGATCATGCCGGCCTCGACCGTGCGCGAGGCGACGAAGCCGATCGCCAGCGGCTCGCTGACGCGCCGCGCGATCGGGTGCAGGGCCACGGCGGTGCCGATGCACGTGAACGCGAGCGCGATCTCGAGCGCGGTGCCGACCGCGGCCTGCGCGAGCTGCGGCTCGCCCGCGAGGATCGGCGTCTTGAGCGCGAGGGCGGGGAAAGAGGTGGCGAAGGTCGCCAGGTAGAGGATTCCGGCCCACAGGGCGAGGCGGCGGTCGGGGGTCATGAGGGCCTTCCGGGTCTGAGGTGTACGGCGTACACCTGTCGTCTCCCGAGCATAGGCGTACGCTGTACACCGGTCAAGGAGGATGCCATGGACGGAACGTCGCGCGGACGACGGGGGAGCACCCCGGGGCGTGAACGACTCGACCGCTCCCGAGTGGTCGGGGCCGCCGTCGCGCTCGCCGACCGCGACGGCCTCGACGCGGTCAGCATGCGCCGCCTCGCCGACGAGCTCGGGGTCGTTCCCATGGCGCTCTACAAGCACGTCGCCGACAAGCGCGATCTCGTCGCCGGGATGATCGACAGCGTCGTCGCCGGCTACCCGCGGCCCGCATCCGGCGAGCCCTGGTCGTCGGCTGTCCGCACGCGCGTCCTCGGCGCGCGCGCCGCGCACCTCGCTCACCCGTGGCTCCGACCCGCGATCGAGTCGGCGACCGCTCCCAGTCCCGTCGTGCTCGCCCACATGGATGCGCTCGTCGGCGACCTCGTCTCGGGAGGGCTCTCGTACGACCTCGCGCACCACGCGATGCACGCCCTCGGGCATCGCATCTGGGGGTTCAGCCCCGAGGCCTTCTCGACCCCTGCCGCGCCGGGCGAGGGGGCCGATCCGGTCCCCGATCCCGAGCGGCTCGCGGCGCTCGCCCGAGCCTTCCCGCACATCGCAGGCGTCGCGGCCGAGCAGCAGCGGCGCCACCCGGCCGGGTGCGACGAGCAGTTCGAGTTCTCCTTCACGCTCGACCTGCTGCTGGCGGCCTTCGCCCGGCTGCACGAGGCGGGGTGGCAGTCGAGCTGACCGCTCGTCCCCAGCCGGTCACGGGCTCGACGGTCTCCACGGGGCGAGTCCGTCGGCGCTCGACCCCGCGCTCCGGCAGGCATTCTCGCTGCGGGCGCCGGCGCTCTCCGGCACGAACCGCCGGCGCCCACCCGACATCGAAGACGTCAGGAGGACGCCATGACCGACACCATCACCCTCACGGGGCTCGTCGCCACGACCCCGCGCCACATCGTCACGAGCGAGGGTCTCGCGATCACCTCGTTCCGGCTCGCGAGCAATCAGCGCCGGTTCGATCGCGCCCAGAACGCGTGGGTGGACGGCGACACGAACTGGTACACCATCACGAGCTTCCGCCAGCTCGGCGCCCACGTCGCGAGCTCGGTGCACAAGGGTGAGCGCGTCATCGTCTCGGGCCGGGTGCGCATCCGCGACTGGACGAGCGGCGAGAGGAACGGCACCACGATCGAGATCGACGCCGAGGCCGTGGGCCACGACCTCACGTGGGGCCGCTCGAGCTTCACGCGGAGCGTGATCGTCGGTCGCGGCCGCGACGACGCGGCGACGGATGCTCCGCCGGAGCAGCCCGAGCCCGTCGAGGTGCCCGACGACGCCTCGTCGCTCGAGCCGCGCGAACCGGCGGACGCGCCCTTCTGACGAGGGAACCGCCCCGCGGCACCCCGCGGCCCGACGGAGCGCTCCGGCGCCCCGCGGGTCGCGCGGCCGCTCAGCGGACGCGGATGCCGCCGCGCTGCCAGAGGGTGACCGCGGCGACGCGCGGGTTGGCGTTCTCGCTCGTGTCGAGGCCGAGAGCCGTGAACAGGCGCGCGAGCATCGTCTCGACCGCCCGCACCGTCGTACCGCGGTGCTCGGCGAGAGCGCGCGTCGAGGCGCCCTCCGCGAGGAGCCGGAGCACATCGGCCTGCGCGGCCGTGACCACCGGCACGTCGTCGTCGCCGACCGGCACCCCGTCGTCGAGCTGCCCGCTGATCGACCGGTGGACGGCATCGATGAGGTCGTCGATCGCGCCGAGCCGCGACTTGACGAGGTAGATGACCCCGGAGGGGATGCGGTCGGGATTCGGCACCGCGAGCTCGGGCGAGCGGTGCGAGGTCAGCACGACGAGCCCGATCCACGGGTAGTCGGCGGCGACCGCGCTCAGCAGGTCGGCGCCCGACTCCGACGACCCGAAGTTCAGGTCGGTGATGAGCGCGTGCGGGTCGGTCTCTCCGACGGCCGCGAGCGCCTCGGCGGCGGAGGACGCGGTCGTCACGTCGAAGCCCCGAGCGCCGAGACCGCCGGAGACGAGGGACACCGTGAAGGCGTCGTCATCGGCCACGACGACGCGCAGCGACTTGCTCTCGGTGGTCACGTCGGCACCTCGTCGATCTCGGGGAAGGCTCGGTCCCGGTCATCGTCGCTCCGTCCGGCGGCGTCGTCAAGCACATCGCGGAGCGTCGTCAGAAGCAGGCTCGTCGTGTAGGGCTTGGGCAGGAACGCCGCCACGCCCATGCCCGCGCTGCGCGCGGCGCCGCCGGCCGAGGTCAGCCCGCTCGCGGCGATCACCGGGATCCGCGGGTGATGCTCCTCGAGGTACGCCGTCGTCGCGGCGCCGTCCATGACCGGCATCATCATGTCGGTCAGCACGAGATCCACTCGGGCGCCCGGCGCCTCCAGCAGATCGATCGCGACGCGCCCGTTCTCCGCCGTGCGCGTGCGATACCCGTAGCTCTCGAGGGTCCGCGAGGTGATCAGCCGGATGGTCGGATCGTCGTCGACAATGAGGACGAACTCGCCGCGCCCGCGCGGGAGGGTCCGAGCGGGCAGGGCGCTGTCGCGCTCGAGCGTCGGCTCGCCCGTGATCACGGGCAGGATGACCGAGAAGCGCGTTCCCCGATCCGGCTCGCTGTAGACCTGCATGGTGCCGCCGTGGCTGCGCACGATCGCGAGGGAGCTGGCGAGGCCGAGACCGGTGCCCTTGCCGACCGACTTCGTCGTGTAGAACGGCTCGAAGATCTTCTCGGCGACCTCCGCGGGCATCCCGTGCCCGGTATCGACGACGTCGATGACGACGTGCTGCCCCGGCGTCATGCGGAACGCCTCGGACGAGAAGCCGTCCTCGAGAACCAGGCGCGTCGCGGTGACGCGGAGCTCGCCGCCGTCGGGCATCGCGTCGCGCGCGTTCGTCACGAGGTTCATGAGCACCTGGATGAGCTGCGTCTCGTCGCCGAAGGTGTCGGGCACGTCGTCGTCGATCTCGATGCTGAAGCGGATTCCGCGGGGCAGCGCGTCGTGCGCGAAGCGATCGAGCTCCTCCATGAGCGAGGAGATCGAGACCCGCTCCCGACGGCCCTCGACCCCGCGCGCGAAGGCGAGCACCTGCCGGATCATGTCCGCCCCGCGCTTGGCGGCCGACTCCATCGTCGAGAGCAGCTCGCGCCGCCCGTCATCGGTCTCCGAGTTCTCCAGGAGCTGGATCGACATGAGGATGGGCGTGAGGACGTTGTTGAGGTCGTGGGCGATCCCGCCGGCGAAGGTTCCCAGACTCTCCATCCGCTTCGCTCGCGTCCGCAGATTCTCCTCGCGACGCCACTGCGTCACGTCGCTGCTGACGGTGAAGATGCGGTCGGGGACCCCGTCGTCGCCCGGGAGGAGCTGCCAGCGGCAGTCGATGACGAGGGCGCGGCCGTCGAGCGTCGTGCAGGGGATCTCCTCCGCCCAGTACCCGTCCCGGAGGGTGGCGGCGAGCGCCTCATCGGCGATCGCATCCTCCACGCGCACGAGACCGCGGATCGACCGGCCGATCGCCTGGTCGGCGGAGACGCCGTAGAGCTCGGCCGCGGCGCGGTTCCAGTAGTGCACGACCCCGTCGATCCCGCGAACCACGATGGCGTCGCGCGACGCGTCGATGAGCTCCGCCTGATCGGCGATGCGCCGCTGGGCCTGCGCCATCTGGCGACGGGTGCGCTCGTCCTCCGTGACGTCGCGGATGTACAGGGCGACTCCGGTCGCGGTCGGGTAGGCGGTGACGTCGAACCACTGATCCGCATCGCCCGCGGTGCGCACCGTCGTCCGCAGCTGCTCGCGCACCGCGCGCTGGTAGGCCACCTCGAGCTCGGTGTCCTCGAGCTCGGGGAAGGCCTCCCAGAGGCTGCGGCCCTCGAGCTCCGCGAACTGCTTCCCGATCAGATGCAGGGCCTCGTCGTTGACGAACGAGATGCGCCAGGCCTCGTCGAGGAACATCAGACCGTCGCCGAGCGAGTTGAGGGTCAGGTCCAGACGCTGCTGCAGGAGGGCTTCGCGCTCGCGGGCCGCGGTCGTCTCCGTGATGTCCCAGATCGCCCCGTGGAGCGAGGAGAAGGGCGGGCGGCCCTCGGGCTCCGCCGGTTCTCCGAGGACGCGGATGATCCGCGCGCGGCCGTCCGGCGTCGAGATCGGAAGCTCGAGATCGAGCAGGGTGCCGTCATCGAAGCATCGGGTCACGGCGAGCGAGATCGCCTCCGCGCTCTCCGGAGCGAATGTCTCGATCGCATCGGCGAGCGAGACGGTCGGGTGGCCCTCGAAGCCGAGGATGCGCTGCGACTGGGCGGTGAGTCCCAGCATCGCCGTGTCGCGACGCAGGGACCAGCCGCCGAAGGAGGCGAGGCCGCCGGCGATGCGGAGAAGCTCGTCCGCCTCGCGCTGCGTGCGCTCTCGCTCCTCCTGCTCGCCGATCGAGAAGGCGTACTGCAGCACGGCGACGACCCTGTGGCCGGCCCGGACGGGGCTGTACGTCACCTCCGCGCGGGCGCTGCCGTCCCCGGCGCGTCCCGCTGTCCGGAAGCGGACGGTCCGGCCGGCGAGCGCCTCGGCGAAGCGCTCGGCGATGAGCTCGCGGTCCGCCTCGGCCGCCCAGGCGGTGAAGTGGGTGCCGACGACGTGCTCGCGGGTGAGCGGGCTGCGCACGGCGAGGGCCGAGGTCGCCCCGGCGATCGTGCCGTCCGCGGCGACGAGGAGGATCGGGTCGGGAAACCCCTCGGCGAGCGTCTCGAGCGCGCGCGCGAGCTCGCCGACGCGCGGGTCCAGGTTCTCAGCCGTCATGTCGCGCCGGCGGATCGGGGTGCTGGGCGAGCAGCGACTGGACGATGCGGGTGAAGTCGGCGAGCTCGATGGGTTTCCGCGCGAATCCGTCGACGCGGTCGAGCCCGGCGGGGGCATCCTCGCCGCTCAGAAGCAGGACGCGCGGCCGGTGGGGGCGCGCGGCGAGGGCGTCGAGGCTCTCGTCGACGGGGCCGCCCGGCATATTCAGATCGAGGATGACCAGGTCGACGGCACGATCGGGGTCGAAGCGGACGACCTCGCCGGTCGTCCGGGCCTCGACCACGCTCGCCCCCATGCCCGCGAGCGCCATTCGCAGCACCGTCCGCACCAACGGGTCATCGTCGGCGACCAGGACTGTGGCGGGGGAACCACCCAGGGGGGCCATGCCCTCAGTGTATGGCGGGGCCCTCTCGCCTAGGTCCCTCCATTCGGGGGGACACCCTCGGCCAGCAGGGACAGATCGCGGGATGCCGCGGCGAGATGGTCGAGCACCTGCTCGGTGATGGTCGCGAGGGAGCCCGGCGCCGCGTCGCCGTCGGAGAAGAACGTCAGCGCCATCACGCACGCGGCGATGCGGCCCTGGACGGGTCCGTGCATGAGCTCGCTCAGCCGGTGTCGCTCGCGCTCGAGATCCGCCTCGCGCTGCTCCTCCGAATGGAGGAGCGAGTCGCGGAGGTCGTCGAGAGCCCGCTCCTCCTCCGCGTTGGCGCGAGCGAGGACGAGGGAGGCGATCACGGTCGTGGACGACGTGATGATCCCGAAGACGATGAGCGGCAGGGTCGTCACTCCGTGCCAGGTGATGTCGTCCACGCCGCTGTCGAGCATCGCCCAGGCGGAGACGAGGATCGCGGCCCCGACCGCCGCGAACGTCACGGTCGACGCGCGCGCTTGACGCCGGACCAGCGGCGCCTGGCAGAAGCGGAGGGTGACTCCGAGGGCGAGAGCGCCCAGCGCGACGGCCAGGACGATCTCCCGCGCGGCCGGCGCCCCGAAGATCCGCGTGCCATCGGGAAGCGCCACCGCGAGGGTCTGCAGCGCGACGACGCCGGCGGTGAGCCACGGTCGGGCGAGGGGGACGTCGAACGCCTCCCTGAGCGATGCCCGGCGGGTCGGGGCGTCGGTGGCGCGCGGTGCGGGGCTCGCCGAGTCGACGAGGTTGGCCGTCTCGTCGTGCAGGGCGGACAGGCGCATGCTGATCTCCACGAAGGCGGCGCGGTCGAGATCCTGCCGCACGGCGACGAGCCGCGCGAGGAGGTCGTCGAGCACCGGCGCGACCGAGCGCCGGACGGTCCGCGCGAGCCGGGCCCGGATCTCCTCGCCCGATTCCTCCGCGCGGGCGTTCGCCTCCGCGAGCGCCCCCTGCGCGGCCTCGAGCTCGCCGATCAGGACGCGCCGCCGATCGATCTGGGCCATTCCGTACACGATCGAGGGCCCCCAGGCGCCCGTCATGATGATCCAGGACACGGCGCGGAAGAGGAAGTCTCCCGGAACGCCGGCGACGACCTCTGCGAGGGCGCTGCCGACGGTCGCGCGGACGACGCAGGTGAGCAGCCAGAGGGCGGCGACCACGGTCAGCGGGAGGGTCGGGTGCCGGCGCCTCGCGAGATACCCGCCGCCCACGAGGATCACGCCCGTGAGGAGGTGCTCCAGGACGGCCGCGAGGAGCGGCCACCACCACTGCGGGTAGTCGGTCGCGGACTCTCTGATCAGCACGATCGCGGCCGTGCCGGGGAAGAACGCGAGCCAGAGCATCCAGTGGGTCGACCACGGGCCGCCGAGAATCTGCCGCAGCGTCACCACGTCTCCGATTCGTCGGGAACTCACCGCAGGGGGCACAGGGCCAATCCTGCACCAGTTGCGGAAATGAGAAGCGGCCGCCCCAGCTCAACCCGAATGAGCCGGGGACGGCCGCAGTGTCTCTCGGCGCTCTCACCCGACCCGAACGGGCGAGAGAACCGGTTGCGGTAGGCGGCCCCCCGGGAGTCCCCCGACTCCCAACCGCTGTCCTTGCATTGATAGTGCTCCGCCTCCGCGCCGGGCGCAAACATGCCGGGCGCGCTGTGTTCGGATTCCGAACGCGACGCCGGATCGCCCGACCGAGCCCCCGGGAGCCGAGCGCCCGTAGACTCATCGCGGTCGGCCTCCCTGGCCGCCGGAAGGGGCGGTCGGGATGCGGACGAGCGCGAGGCGGGCATCCGCCGTCATCGCCGCCGCGGCCGCGATCGCGGCTCTTCTCGCCGGCTGCGCTCCGTCGCCCCGCCCCTCCGGCGCACCGACCTCGCCGCCCGCGAGCACGCCCCCCGCGCCGACCGAGCCCGCGCCGACCGCGTCGCCCGAGCCGACGTTCGACCCCGCGGGTGACGCGGAGGCGAACCGTCCCCTCGTCGAGCGCTCGCTCGCGCCTCTGGTCTCGGCGGGCGGGATCCCCGCGGGCCGCAGCGTGGTCGACGCGCTCACCGCGGCCGGCATCCCGCTCGAGGCGCTGCAGATCACCGCGGACCGCACCTCGATCGGTCTGCCGGTCGACTCGCTGCTGTTCTCCGTCCGCTCGGGCGAGTCGTGCGTGCTCGGGCAGTTCGACGGCGACGGCTTCATGACGACGACGGCCCCGGTGCTGGCCTCCGGCGCGTGCCTGGTGGGGGCGACGGCCTCTCTAGACTGAGGGCATGGCCGAATTCATCTACTCCATGGTCCGCGCCCGCAAGGCGGTCGGCGACAAGCTCATCCTCGATGACGTCACGATGTCGTTCTTCCCCGGCGCCAAGATCGGCATGGTCGGCCCCAACGGCGCGGGCAAGTCGACGATCCTGAAGATCATGGCCGGCCTCGACCAGCCCTCCAACGGCGAGGCGCGCCTGAGCCCCGGCTACTCGGTGGGCATCCTCATGCAGGAGCCCGAGCTCGACGAGTCGAAGACCGTGCTGGAGAACGTCCAGGACGGCGTGCGCGAGCTGCACGACAAGATCACGCGCTTCAACGAGATCTCCGCGGCGATGGCCGACCCCGACGCCGACTTCGACGCGCTGCTGGCCGAGATGGGCGCCCTGCAGGAGGACATCGACGCCGCCAACGGGTGGGATCTGGACTCGCAGCTCGAGCAGGCGATGGACGCCCTGCGCTGCCCGCCGGGCGACGAGAAGATCACGCACCTCTCCGGAGGCGAGAAGCGCCGCGTCGCGCTCTGCAAGCTCCTGCTCGAGAAGCCCGACCTGCTCCTGCTCGACGAGCCCACCAACCACCTCGACGCCGAGAGCGTGCTCTGGCTCGAGCAGCACCTGCAGAAGTACCCGGGCGCCGTCATCGCGATCACGCACGACCGGTACTTCCTCGACCACGTCGCCCAGTGGATCGCCGAGGTCGATCGCGGCCGGCTCTACCCGTACGAGGGCAACTACTCGACCTACCTCGAGAAGAAGGCCGCCCGTCTGCAGGTCCAGGGCAAGAAGGATGCCAAGCTCGCCAAGCGCCTCGAGAGCGAGCTGGAGTGGGTGCGCAGCAACGCCAAGGGCCGCCAGGCCAAGTCGAAGGCGCGACTCGCGCGCTACGAGGAGATGGCGGCGGAGGCGGAGAAGACGCGGAAGCTCGACTTCGAGGAGATCGTCATCCCCGTCGGCCCGCGCCTCGGCGCGCAGGTCATCGAGGCCTCGAAGCTCACCAAGGGGTTCGGCGACCGCGTGCTCATCGACGGGCTGTCGTTCACGCTGCCCCGCAACGGCATCGTGGGCATCATCGGACCGAACGGCGTCGGCAAGACGACGCTCTTCAAGACCATCGTCGGCCTCGAGCCGCTCGACGGCGGCACGCTCAAGATCGGCGACACGGTCGACATCTCGTACGTCGACCAGAGCCGCGGCGGCATCGACCCGAACAAGACGCTGTGGGAGGTCGTGAGCGACGGCCTGGACTACATCCAGGTCGGCAAGACCGAGATCCCGTCGCGGGCCTACGTCTCGCAGTTCGGCTTCAAGGGCCCCGACCAGCAGAAGAAGGCCGGCGTGCTCTCGGGCGGTGAGCGCAACCGACTGAATCTCGCGCTCACCCTCAAGCAGGGCGGAAACCTCCTCCTGCTCGACGAGCCGACGAACGACCTCGACGTCGAGACCCTCGGCAGCCTCGAGAACGCGCTGCTGGAGTTCCCCGGCTGCGCCGTGGTCATCACGCACGACCGGTGGTTCCTCGACCGCATCGCCACGCACATCCTCGCCTGGGAGGGCACGGACGAGAACCCGAGCTACTGGCACTGGTTCGAGGGCAACTTCGAGGCGTACGAGGCGAACAAGATCGAGCGCCTCGGCCCGGATGCGGCGAAGCCGCACCGCTCGACCTACCGCAAGCTGACGCGCGACTGAGCACGGCGCCGCGGCGAACGGCCCGCCCGGGCCGAGAACGGAGCGACTCGTGAACGGCATGCGCTACCGGCTCCGGCGAGTCCTCGACTCGTTCTGGTTCGTCCCCGGGCTCGGGCTGCTGCTCGCGCTCGTCGTCGCCGAGGCGCTCGTCGCCGTCGAGCCCGTGCTCCCCGTCGCGATCGACGAGATCCTTCCGGCCGTCGGACCCGACGGCAGCCGCGGGCTGCTCAGCGCCATCGCGACATCGATGCTCGCCGCCGCCGCGACGACGTTCTCGATCACGATCGCGGTGCTGACGCTGACCTCATCGGCCTACGGCCCGCGCCTCGTGCGCAGCCTCATGGCCGACCGGGGGAATCAGGTCGTGCTCGCCCTGCTCGTCTCGACCTCGCTCTTCGCGATGCTCGTCGTGCGCCACGTCCGCGCCGGCGCCGACTCCGAGTTCGTGCCCCACCTCGCCGTCAACGTCGCGATCGTGCTCGCCGTGGCCTCGATCGTCGCCCTCGTGTACTTCATCCACCACATCAGCGCGAGCATCCAGATCTCCCGGCTCGCGAGCGGAGTGCGCGCTCAGCTCGTCGCCCTCCTCGACGACCTCTACCCCGAGAGGGGGGCGGCGGGGCGCGCGCCGGCGGCGCAGTGGGCGACGATCGAGGGCGGCGCGGAGGTCCGCGCCCGCGCGAGCGGCTACGTCGCGAGCATCGACCACGCGCACCTCGTGTCGAAGGCGTGCGCCGCGGGGGCGCGCGTGGAGCTGCGCGTGCGACCCGGCACTCTCGTGTGCGCCGGGGATCCGATCGCGCGCGTGTCGAGCTCGACCGCGCCCTCCACCGGCCCGCAGGAGGCCGCGCGCCTGAAGACCGCCGTGCTCGCGGCGATCTCGATCGATGACGAGCGGACGCCCGTGCAGGACGCCGAGCATCTCGTCCGCCAGCTCGTCGATGTGGCGGCTCGAGCGCTGAGCCCCGGAGTGAACGACCCCATCACCGCGCTCACGGCGATCGACGCGCTCACGATCGCCCTGGCGAGCGCGGCGGGGCGACCCGACCCGAGCCGCGTCCTCCTCGACGACGCGGGCGCACCGCGCCTGCTCGTCGCTCCGCGGGAGCTCTCCGCCCTCGCCGTCGACGCCGTCGACATCATCCGCCAGTACGTCGGGGATCAGCCGCTCGTCGCCCACCGGCTGCTCGACCTGCTCGAGCGGCTCATCGCGCGGGAGGGGGCGTCCGGGGGAGTCGCCGCCGCTCGCACCGCCGCGTATCGGGACGCGGGCGACCGCGTCGCGCGATCCGCGATCGGACCGGGCACGCTTGCGGAGGACGCCGCGGCCCTCGAGCGGCGGCGCGCCACCATCGTGCAGGGAGGAGCCTCATGACCCGCATCCACGTTCCCATCTCGCTGCGCTGGAGCGACCTCGACGCCTACGGGCACGTCAACAACGCCCGCATGCTCACGCTGCTCGAGGAGGCCCGCATCGAGGTGTTCTGGCGCGGCCGGGGGGAGACGGCGACCCCGCTGCCCGAGCTGCACATCGACGAGGGCGCGCAGAGCCTCATCGCGCGGCAGGAGGTCGAGTACCTCGCGCCGATCCCGCACCTGCGCGATCCGCTCGACATCCAGCTCTGGATCGGGGCGCTCGGGGGCGCGAGCCTCGACATCTGCTACGAGGTCCGATCGCCCGAGGGGGCCGAGCCGCAGGTGGTGTTCGCCCGTGCGCTGTCGACCCTCGTGCTCGTCGACGAGGGATCGGGTCGGCCGCGCCGCATCAGCGACCGCGAGCGCGCGCTGTGGTCGCCGTACATCGAGGAGACCGTGGCCTTCCGTCGCCGGAGCTGAAGCCGAGGCGGCCGCGGCGGCTCAGGTCGCCGGGGCGAGCACCCAGAGCACCTCGCACCCCTCGGTCGTCGAGGGGTTCCGCCAGGTGTGCGGGTCGCGGCCGCGGAAGGTCATCGAGTCGCCCGTGGAGAGCTCGTGCTCGTCGTCTCCGAGCGTGATCGTGATGCGACCGCCGAGCACGTAGACGAACTCCACGTCGCAGTCGAGGCTGTAGAGGTCGTCGCCGGCGGACCCTCCCGGTTCGACGATCGAGCGGATGACCTCGACGTCGGTCTGCGAGCCCGGCGTGAGGAGGACCTCCTCGGCGCCCTCGCCGCCGAAGTTGATGGGGGAGCCCTCGCCGGCGCGCACGATCTGCGAGGGCGGCGGCTCGAACAGCTCGCCGACCTTGAGGCCCACGGCCTCGCAGATCGCGACGAGGGAGGCGACCGAGGGCGAGACCTGGTCGCGCTCGAGCTTGCTCACGAACCCCTGGCTGATCCCGGCGGCGGCGCCCACGGTCTCGAGGGTGAGCCCGCGGGCGAGGCGGGCGGCTCGCAGGCGGGCGCCGATCTTCACCTCGCTCGTCATGGCTCTATCCTGCGCCATTCCCGCCGAGACCGCGGACCGCATCAGTCGCTCTCGATGGCGACCGCCCGCACGGGCGCGCCGTCGGCGGCCTCGAGCTTGAGCGGCATGACCGAGATGAGGGGATGCGCGCTGCTGATCGCGTCGAGATTCGTCAGGTTCTCGATGATGACCCCTCCGACCTCGGCGATGAGGTGGTGGCAGGGGAACCCGACGCCGGGGTGCGCGTCGTCGGGCGTCTCGTCGAGGTTGACGGCGTCGATGCCGATGGTGCGGATCCCGCGCTCGAGCAGGATCCGGCACGCCGCGGCGTCCAGGTAGGGGTGGTCGAAGTAGGCGTCCGTGCCGTAGTGGGCGCTCCATCCGGTGCGGAGGAGCACGATGCATCCGGGCTGCAGCCGGTCGAGGACGGGAGCCAGGTGCGCGCTCGTGATGCGGCCGCGCGCACCCGCGTCACGGGCATCCACGATGACGCCCTCGCCGACGAAGCGCTCGAGGGGCACCTCGTCGATGCGCGGCGTGCCGTCGTCGAAGTGGAAGGGCGCATCGACGTGCGTGCCGCTCTGCGAGCCCATGGTGACGGCGAGGAGGTTGAACCCGTCGCGCGCGACCGTGCTGTGCGGGGTGAGCGAGACGACGGGGTCGCCGGGGTAGACCTGGGTCGCTGCGGAGAGCGTGACGGACAGGTCGACGACACGATTTATCTTCATGGGAAAGAACTTTTGCACACCAGGCATATCGCGGTCTATATTCAGGGCCAACCCTGCACGTCCACCCCGATGAGAAGGAACCTTCATGACGGACAACAGAGTGGTTGTCGATCATTCCGACGTCAGCCTCAACGCCCGCCCGCGCGCGACCGAGGTCGAGCAGCGCGGCATCGACACCGTGCCCGACGCCGACCGCACCTCGACATGGGTCGACCTCATGCGCATCCAGTTCGGCGGCGCCAACACCTTCGCGACCGTCCTGCTCGGCACGTTCCCGATCGTGCTCGGCCTCTCGTTCTGGCAGGCCGTCGGAGCGACCGTGCTCGGCCTCGCGGTCGGCATCCTCGTCCTCATGCCGATGGGGCTCTTCGGCCCCAAGACCGGCACGAACAACGCGGTGTCCTCCGGCGCCTTCTTCGGCGTCCGCGGCCGCGTCGTCGGCTCGTTCCTCTCACTCCTGACGGCCGTCGCGTTCTACTCGATCTCGGTCTGGGTCGGCGGCGACGCCCTCGTCGGCGCGCTCAACCGCCTCGCCGGCGTGCCCGACTCGGTCGGACTCCGCACCGTCATCTACGGCGTCATCGGCCTCATCGTGATCGTCGTCGTCGTGTACGGCTACCAGTTCATGCTGCTCATCAACAAGACCGCGGTCCTCGCCAACTCGGTGCTCTTCCTGCTCGCGATCGTCGCGTTCGCCGGCACGTTCGACGCCGGCTACGACCCGGGCCCCGACGCCTACGCGCTCGGCAGCTTCTGGCCGACCTTCGTGCTCTCGGCGCTCATCGTCATGTCGAACCCGGTGTCGTTCGGCGCGTTCCTCGGCGACTGGTCGCGGTACATCCCCGCCTCGACCCCGGCCCGCAAGCTCTTCGGCGCGACCGCGCTCGGCCAGGGCCTGACGATCATCCCGTTCCTCTTCGGCGTCGCCACGGCGACCCTCGTCGCCGGCGAGGCCGACTACGTCTTCGCGCTCATCCAGGAGTCGCCGCTCTGGTACGCGGTGCTGCTCATGGTCGTCGCGTTCATCGGCGGCCTGTCGACGGGCTCGACCTCGCTCTACGGCACGGGCCTGGACTTCTCGTCGGTCTTCCCGCGCTTCACCCGCGTCCAGGCGACGATCTTCATCGGCGTCATCGCCTTCCTGTTCATCCTGCTCGGCCGGCTCTTCTTCGACCTGCTGGGGGCCGTCAACGCCTTCGTCGGCGCGATCATCGTGACGACCGTGCCGTGGATGATCATCATGGCGATCGGCTACTTCGTGCGCCGCGGGTCGTTCGACCGCTCCGACCTGCAGGTGTTCAACCGCGGCGAGACCGGCGGCCGCTACTGGTTCTCCGGCGGCGTCAACTGGCGCGGCATGGTCGCGTGGATCGCCTCGGCCGTCCTCGGCCTGCTGTTCGCCTACTTCCCGCCCGTCATCGAGGGCCCGCTGAGCGGCGTCGCCGGCGGCGTCGACCTGAGCCTCATCGTCGCGATCGTCTCGGCCGCGGTGCTCTACATCGGCGCGCTCATCCTCTTCCCGGAGCCGACGTACGTGTTCCCGCCCGACGGCCCGCGCGTCGTCCGCGAGCAGAGCGCACCGCTCGCCCCCATCGAGACCGACCACCGGTCGCAGGCGGCGAAGGCAGCGGCGCGCCGCGCCCGCTGAGACGGATGCCCGGGGCGGCCCCGCAGACCGCCCCGGGCCTCCTGCCCGCTCGCCACGGGCATCCCCACCCGACGCACCCCAGGAGGACACCGTGGAGCAGCGCACGCCCCGCGTCACCGAGAACGGCAACATCGGCCAGGTCGACGCGACCCAGGTGCCCCGCTACGGCGGCGCCGCGACCTTCGCGCGGCTGCCGCGCTGGGACGAGGTCGAGCAGGCCGACGTCGTCGTGCTCGGCGTGCCGTTCGACACGGGGGTCAGCTACCGGCCCGGTGCGCGGTTCGGCCCCTCGCACATCCGCGAGTCGTCGCGCCTCCTGCGGCCCTACAACCCCGCGCAGGACGCGAAGCCGTTCGCGCTGCAGCAGGTCGTCGACGGCGGCGACATCGGCGTGAACCCCTTCGACATCGCCGAGGCGCTCGAGACGATCGAGACCGAGGCCGCGCGCGTGCTCGACTCCGGCGCTCAGCTGCTGACGCTCGGCGGAGACCACACGATCGCGCTGCCGCTGCTCCGGGCGATGCACGCGAAGCACGGGCCGATCGCGGTCGTGCACTTCGACGCGCACCTCGACACGTGGGACACCTACTTCGGCGCCGACTACACGCACGGCACGCCGTTCCGCCGCGCGTCGGAGGAGGGGCTGCTCGCGCAGGACTCGTGCCTGCACGTCGGCATCCGCGGCCCGCTGTACACGGCCGACGACCTCACCGAGGACGGCGACCTGGGCTTCCAGATCGTGCACTCGACCGAGATGGATGCCCTCGGGGCTCTCGGCGTCATCGAGCGCATGAGGGCGCGCGTCGGCGATCGCCCCGTCTACGTCTCGATCGACATCGACGTGCTCGACCCCGCGTTCGCGCCCGGCACGGGCACGCCCGAGGCCGGCGGATTCACGAGCCGCGAGCTGCTCGCGGTGCTGCGCGGCTTCGCCGACGTGAACCTCATCGGCGCCGACATCGTCGAGGTCGCACCCGCCTACGACCACGCGCAGATCACCGGCATCGCCGCGGCGCACGTCGCGTACGAGCTGCTGACCGTGATGGCCCGCCGCCGGAGCGCGTCGTGAGCGCGGCCGCCGGCTCGGGCGACGCGGCCGTCGTCGACGCGGTGCTCGCCGCCGCCGACGCGATCGTCGCCGACTTCGGCGCCCACCGCACCGAGGCCTACTTCGCCGGGTTCGCGGAGGACGCGACGTTCGTCTTCCACACGGCTGATCGCCGGCTCGAGAGCCGCGCCGAGTACGAGGCGCTGTGGGCGCAGTGGGAGCGCGAGGACGGTTTCCGCGTCCACGGCTGCCGCTCGAGCGACCGCCGCGTGCAGCTGCTCGGCGACACCGCGATCTTCACCCACTCGGTCGATTCGCGCATCGAGCTCGGCGGCTCGATCGACGACGTCACCGAGCGCGAGACGATCGTCTTCGCACTGCGCGACGGCCGGTGGGTCGCCGTGCACGAGCACCTCTCGCCGCGCGCCTAGCCCTCGACGTCGCGGGCGCGCCACTCGCGCACCCATGCGACGCCCGCCGTCATCGGGTACGACTCGGCGTCGCGCGTCGTGCTCTCGAGCGGCAGGTCGTAGAGGTTGAGCATGAGCTGCAGCGGGTAGTCGGGCGACTGGTCGACCTCGGCGATGAGCAGGTCGTCGACGTACCAGCGGGCCGTGCCGGGCATCCACTCGAGGGAGTACGTGCGGAAGCCGCGCGCGTCGCCCGCGACGGGCACGCGCGCGAACTGCTCCCGCAGTCGCGGGTCGCCGAACGGATGCACGCCCGCGCCGATGCTCGTGGCGCCGCGCTCGTCGATCTCGCCGCCGAAGAGCTCGACCACGCACAGCTCGCCCGACTGCTCGGGCTCGGCCTCGTGACCGATGAGCCAGAGCGCGGTGAGCGCGCGCGGGTGCAGGCTCGGGCGGATGCGCGCCTCGACGAGCCCGCACCGCGGCTGCCACAGCCGGCGCTCAGGGACCGCCGTGCGAACGATCAGGCCGTCGCGGAACCGGTGCTGCCCGACCGCACTGCCGACTGGGCCCGAGAAGGAACCGGTCTGGAGGTTCGATACGCGCAGCTCGCCGTCGAACTCGGGCGACCACGCGGGCTGGTCGTGGTCGACGCGCAGCTCGAGGCCCTGGGGCGTGAGGGAGTACCGGGCCGCCGAGCGATCGGGCGTGCTCCAGTGCGGCAGGTACTCGGGCATCCAGCGCGCGTCGTCGAGCGTCGCGCCATCGAATCGCTCGTCGACGACGAGCTCGAAGCGCGACCGATCGAGCCGGTGAGCGGGGAGGGCGGGGGAGCGGCGCACGCTCACTCCTGCGGGATCCGCACCATGCCCTCTTGCGCCACGCTCGCGACGAGCACGCCGTCACGCGTGAAGATGCGGCCCATCGACAGGCCGCGGCCGCCGATCGCGTTCGGCGACTCCTGCACGTAGCAGAGCCAGTCGTCGACGCGCGCCGAGCGGTGCCACCACATCGCGTGGTCGAGACTCGCCATCTTGAGCCCCGGCGTCGCCCATGACTGGCCGTGCCGGCGGAGGATCGGCTCGAGGATCGAGTAGTCGCTCGCGTAGGCGAGGGCGGCGCGGTGCAGGCTCTCGTCGTCGGGCAGCGGGCTCAGCGCGCGCAGCCAGACCGCCTGGTGCGCGACCTGCTCCCGGCCGCCGCCGAAGTACAGGTGCCCGGGGGCGTGCCGCAGGTCGAAGGGCCGCTCGGTGGCCCAGAAGCGCGCGACCGGGTGATCGAGCTGCTCGAGCACCTCGCGCGTGCTCGGGAGGTCCTCCGGCTGGGGGATCCCCTCCGGCATCTCGGCCTGGTGCTCGAGGCCGGGGTCGTCGTCCTGGAAGGAGGCGATCATCGACAGGATCGGCACGCCCTTCTGATAGGCCTGCGTGCGCCGGGTCGAGAACGACCGGCCGTCGTGGATGCGGTCGACCGAGAACGTGATGGGCAGGTCGACGTCGCCCGGTCGGAGGAAGTACCCGTGCATCGAGTGGATCAGCCGGTCCCGCTCCACCGTGCGCGTCGCCGCGAGCACCGACTGCGCCATGACCTGCCCGCCGAAGACGCGGCCCTGCGGCATCCACTGGCTCGGCGCGGTGAAGATGTCCTCCGTGGTGCGTGCGCCGGTGTCGGTCAGGTCGAGCGCCTGGAGCATCGCGGAGACGGGATCGTGGGGGGCGCGCTCATCGGTCACGCCCGTAGTCTAGGGAGCGATGTCGAGCATCCTCTCCCTCCCCGCCGCCGCCGCGGCGCACGACCTGCAGGTGCTGCTCGGGCGCGCGGCGCGACTCGAGGAGAACGCCGCCGTGCGGCTCATCCTCGACTCCGGCGTACTCGCCGTCTACGTCGCGGTCCTCCACCCGCGCGGCCTGCTCGATCGCGGGCCGACCGTGCTCGGGCTGCGCACGCTCGCCGCCGAGGGCGAGGGGTTCGACGAGGTCGTCCCGATCCGCTCGCTGCTGACGAGGACGGATGCCGCGGTCGCCTCCGCGACGGACGGTCCCGTCACGCTGACCCTCCCCACGAGCGTCAACACGGTGGTCTGGGCGGCGATCTCGCCGCCCCGCGGCGGCTGGCAGCGCATGCAGCCGATCGAGCCCGCGGTCTTCGAGACCGCGGCCCGCGCGGGCATCGACGAAGTCGCGACGGCCGTTCCCGACGCGCTCGGCTCCGACCTCGTGCACCGCGTGCGCACCGAGGTGTGGGGGAGGCCGCTCGAGGGTCTCGACCACGTGCCCGCCGGCGCGGCGTTCGCGGCGCTCTCGCTCGGATTCCTCGGGGAGGACCCCGTCCAGCAGCTCGCCTCCGGATCGTGGCTCCGATTCTCGACCGAGCGCGGGCACGTCCTCGTGAAGCAGGCCGGCTGGACGCTCGGGCGCTGACGCCCGCCCGGCCGCGCCCGCTGCGCCGGGCCCGCTCATCGGCGGGTCGCCCTTGTCTTCCCAGCCCGCGCTGGCTACGGTCGAGGCAACTCGGGGCAACGGTGCCCCGGTCAGTCATGCGGCCCACCGGCCGACGACTGTGAGGATCGACCGCCCTCGGCACACCCGCACGGGGCGCGGCGGATCGGAGATGCGATGCGAACCACTGTGTCCGACACGCGAATCGAGGCGGAGCTTCCCAGCCCGCCCGACGAGCTCGTGCAGCTGCTCGACCCCGAGGGTCGGCGCATCGAGGATCCGCTCTACGATCCCTACGTCTCCGACGTCTCGGGCGAGGCCCTCCTCCGCCTCTACGAGGACCTCGTCGTGGTCCGTCGCATCGACGTCGAGGCCACCGCCCTCCAGCGCCAGGGCCAGCTCGGGCTCTGGCCGCCGCTGCTCGGGCAGGAGGCCGCCCAGGTCGGCTCGGCCCTAGCCCTGCGCGCCGACGACTTCATCTTCTCGAGCTACCGCGAGAACGCCGTCGCCTACTGCCGCGGCGTCGAGCTGCCGCAGCTCGTCGAGGTGTGGCGCGGAACCGCCCAGTCGGGGTGGAACCCCTACGCCGTGAACATGGCGACGCCGCAGATCGTCATCGGCGCGCAGACCCTCCATGCGGTCGGCTACGCCGTCGGCTGCCGCCACGACGGCGTCGACACCGCGACGATCACCTACTTCGGCGACGGCGCGACGACCCAGGGCGACGTCAACGAGGCCATGGTCTTCGCCGCCTCGTTCGGCGCCCCCGTCGTGTTCTTCTGCCAGAACAACCAGTGGGCGATCTCCGAGCCCGTCGGCCTGCAGGCGCAGCGGCCGATCGCCGAGCGGGCGCCCGGCTTCGGCATCCCGAGCATCCGCGTCGACGGCAACGACGTGCTCGCGGTGCTCGCCGCGACGCGCCGCGCCCTCGACCGCGCCCACCGCGGCGACGGCCCGACCTTCATCGAGGCCGTCACCTACCGGATGGGCCCGCACACGACCTCCGACGACCCGAGCCGCTACGTCGACCCGCTGCAGCGCGAGGAGTGGGCGGCGAAGGATCCGATCGCGCGGGTGGAGGCGCACCTGCGCGACGCGGGAGTCCTGACCGACGAGACCGCCGCATCCGTCGCCGCAACGGCCGACGAGGTCGCCGCCGCCTTCCGCGCCGGCTGCCTCGCCCTCCCGAACCCCGCGCCGCTGTCGGTCTTCGACCATGTGTACGCCGAGCCGCATACGGGGCTCGCGCGGCAGCGCTCGCAGCAGGAGGCCTACCTCCGCAGCGTCGGCGAGCTCGAGGGAGGTGCGGAATGACTGAGCTCACCCTCGCGAAGGCCGTCAACTCGGGGCTGCGCCGCGCACTCGCCGACGACGACCGCGTCGTACTGCTCGGCGAGGACATCGGCCCGCTCGGCGGCGTGTTCCGCGTCACCGACGGCCTGCAGCGCGACTTCGGCACCGATCGCGTCATGGACATGCCGCTCGCGGAATCCGGCATCATCGGCATGGCCGTCGGCCTCGCATACCGCGGCTTCCGCCCCGTGTGCGAGATCCAGTTCGACGGCTTCATCTACCCGGCCTTCGACCAGATCGTCGCGCAGGTCGCGAAGCTGCACTACCGCACGCGCGGCGCCGTCCGCATGCCGATCACCATCCGCGTGCCCTTCGGCGGCGGCATCGGCGCGGTCGAGCACCACTCGGAGTCGCCCGAGGCGTACTTCGCGCATACCGCGGGGCTGCGCGTCGTCACGTGCTCGACGCCGCAGGACGCGCACACGATGATCCGCCAGGCGATCGCGTGCGACGACCCCGTGCTGTTCTTCGAGCCGAAGCGCCGCTACTGGACGAAGGGCGAGGTCGACGAAGACGCCGACTTCCCGTTCGACAGGGCGCGCGTCTTGCTCGAGGGCGCCGACGTGACGATCGTCGCCTACGGCCCGCTCGTCGCGACCGCGATCGACGCCGCGATCGCCGCAGGCGACGAGGGCACCTCGGTCGAGGTCATCGATCTGCGGTCGCTCTCGCCGCTCGACCTCGACACCGTCGAGGCGAGCGTGCGCAAGACCGGCCGACTCGTCATCACGCACGAGGCCGCGCAGTTCGGCGGTCTCGGGGCCGAGATCGCCGCGAGCATCACCGACCGATGCTTCCTGTACCTCGAGGCGGCACCCGCGCGCGTCACCGGTTTCGACACCCCCTACCCGAGCGCCCGGGCCGAGGAGCACTTCCTGCCCGACCTCGACCGCATCCTCGACGCTGTCGACCGCGTGCTCGGCCGCCAGAACGCCCTCACCGGATGGAGCGCCTCATGACCGTCCACGAGTTCCGCCTCCCCGATCTCGGCGAGGGCCTGACCGAGAGCGAGCTCGTCGAGTGGCACGTCGCCGTCGGCGACCGCGTGACGCTCAACCAAGTGCTCGCCGACGTCGAGACCGCGAAGGCGATCGTGCAGCTGCCCTCGCCGTTCGCGGGCATCGTCGCCGCCCTCCACGCCGAGCCGGGAACGACCGTCCAGGTCGGCGCGCCCATCGTCTCGATCGAGGTGGCGGCGGATGCTCCGCTCGCGTCGAGCGCGGCTGGCGGGTCGCCCGTCGCCGAGGCGACGCCGGCGCCGGCCGCGCCGAGCGCTCCCGCTCCCGCCGCCGAGGTCGTCGAGCCGGATGCGCCCGCCGAGCCCGCCGCCGAGCGCCAATCGGTGCTCGTCGGCTACGGCCCCGCCGTCGAGACGGGGCGACGCCCGAAGCGCAAGTCGCGAAGCCTGCCCGAGCGGCCGGCCGATCGTCCGTCCAGCGGTGGCCCGGGCGGGGGAGCCGCGCGCGGTCCGGGAGCGACTCGCGGCGCCGCGCTCGCCACGCCGCCCGTGCGCAAGCTCGCGCACGACCTGGGCGTCGACCTCTCCGAGGTCGACGGCACCGGCGACAACGGTCAGGTCACGCGCGCCGACGTCACCCGGTTCGCCGAGAGCGGTCGTGCCGCGGCATCCGCGCCGCCGGCCGCGACGGGCGCGACCGGGGCGGCCGGCGCTCGCTCGTCCTACCTCGCCGCCGACCGCCCCGCCGAGGTGCGCCACCCGATCAAGGGCGTGCGCAAGGCGACGGCCGAGGCGATGGTGCGCAGCGCGTTCACCGCGCCGCACGTCACCGAGTTCCTGACCGTCGACGTGACCGCCGCGAGCGAGCTCGTGGCACGGCTCAAGGCGCGCGGCCAGAGCGCGTCGATGCTCGCGCTCGTGAGCAGGGCGCTGTGCATCGCCGTCGGGCGCAATCCGAGCCTCAACTCGCGGTGGGACGAGGCGGCGAACGAGATCGTCGAGCTGCGCGACATCCACCTCGGCATCGCGGTGGCGACGCCGCGCGGGCTGCTCGTGCCGAGCATCCCGACCGCGCAGTCGATGACGGTGCCGCAGCTGGCCGACGCGATCCGCGAGCTGGCAGGGACCGCGCGCGACGGTCGCACGCCGCCGTCGTCGCTCAGCGGTGGCACGATCACGATCACCAACATCGGCGTCTTCGGCGTCGACGCGGGCACGCCGATCATCGTTCCGGGCGAGGCGGCCATCCTCGCGATGGGAGCCGTGCGGCGCATGCCGTGGGAGTTCGAGGGCTGCATCGCGCTGCGCGACGTCATGACGCTGAGCGTGTCGTTCGACCACCGCATGGTCGACGGCGAGCAGGGGTCGCGGTTCCTGACCGACATCGGCGGGATCCTCCACGACCCGGCGAGCGTGCTCGCGCTCGTCTAGCCTGGCGAAGGCCCCGCCCTTGTGCCCGAAAGTCGCAGTGGGGCCCGAACTTTCGGGCTCACGTGCGACTTTCGGGCACAAACGTGAGGGAGTCGACGGCCGGGCGTGCCGCTACCCCAACGCGCGGCTACGCCGTGAGCGCCGCCAGCGCCATCGACTCGAGGATGCTCCGCGCGGCCCGCGCCCCGACGCGCGAGCTGTGCGGCGTCGAGTTGATGAGCCCGAAGCACGCGTGCGCGCGGGTGCGCAGCGCGGGCCGCGCATCCGTCGGTCGCAGCCGCGCGAGCACGTCGACCCACAGCTCGACGTACTCGCGCTGCAGCGCCCGCACGGTGTGGCGGTCGTCGTCGGCGAGCGAGTCGAGGTCGTGATCCTGCACGCGGATGACGTCGGCGTTGGCGAGGGCGAAGTCGACGTGGAAGGCGACGAGGTCGGCGAGGGCGCCGGCGTCCGACGCGGCGTCGGTGACGACCGCCCGCCCGCCCGCGAGCAGGCCCTCGCTCGCGTCGACGAGGATCGCCGCGAGCACGGCCTGCTTGCTTGCGAAGTGCTTGTAGACCGCGGGTCCGCTCACTCCGACGGCGGCGCCGAGGTCGTCGAGCGACACGCGGGGGAACCCGCGCTCGGCGAAGAGCTGCGCAGCCGCGCGCAGCAGGGCCGCCCGCCGCTCCGCCTTCGCCCGGTCGCGCGCGGTCGCGGCGTCGGCGGGGACATCCGTCGCGGAGGACATGCCGCCAGTCTAGACATTCCGGTTAGCCGTGACTAACCTGAATCGGTGAGCGTCGACTAACCGAAGCGACGCTCGCATCCGCACCGCACCGGGGCCACGAGCCGCCGACGAGAGGGGAGCGGTCGATGACGACCGGTACCGCGACCAGCAGCACGAACGCCGCCGCGATGCGCGCCCTCGTCGACGACCTGAAGCAGCGCCTCGCCACCGCAGCCCTCGGCGGCCCCGAGCGCAGCCGCGAGCGGCACGTCGCCCGGGGCAAGCTCCTGCCGCGCGAGCGCATCGACGCGCTGCTCGACGACGGCAGCCCCTTCCTCGAGCTCGCCCCGCTCGCGGCGACCGGGCTCTACGACGACGAGGCGCCCGCCGCGGGCGTCATCGCGGGCATCGGGCTCGTGCACGGCCGCCACGTGCTCGTCATCAGCAACGACGCGACCGTCAAGGGCGGCACGTACTTCCCGATGACCGTGAAGAAGCACCTGCGGGCGCAGGAGGTCGCGCTCGAGAACCGCCTGCCGTGCGTGTACCTCGTCGATTCGGGCGGCGCGTTCCTGCCGCTGCAGGCCGAGGTCTTCCCCGACCGCGACCACTTCGGTCGCATCTTCTACAACCAGGCGCGGATGTCCGCGGCGGGCATCCCGCAGATCGCCTCCGTCATGGGGTCGTGCACGGCCGGCGGCGCGTACGTGCCCGCGATGAGCGACGAGACCGTCATCGTGCGCAACCAGGGCACGATCTTCCTCGGCGGGCCGCCCCTTGTGAAGGCCGCGATCGGCGAGGTCGTGAGTGCGGAGGAGCTCGGCGGCGGCGACACGCACGCCCGCGTCTCGGGCGTCGTCGACCACCTCGCCGACGACGACCGGCACGCGCTCGAGATCGTGCGCGACATCATCGCCACCGTGCCGCCGCCCGCGGCACCCGCGTGGGAGGTCGGCGAGAGCATCCCGCCCGATGTCGACGAGGGCAGCCTCTACGACGTGATCCCGCCCGACGTGCAGACGCCGTACGACGTGCGCGAGGTCATCGCGCGGCTCGTCGACGGCGGCGGCAGCTGGCACGAGTTCAAGCGCGAGTACGGCGAGACGCTCGTGACGGGCTTCGCGCGCATTCACGGCCACCCGGTCGGCATCGTCGCCAACAACGGCGTGCTGTTCAGCGAGTCGGCCGCGAAGGGGGCGCACTTCATCGAGCTGTGCGACCAGCGCGGCGTGCCGCTGCTGTTCCTGCAGAACATCTCGGGCTTCATGGTGGGTCGCGACGCCGAGGCGGGAGGCATCGCCAAGCACGGCGCGAAGATGGTCACGGCGGTCGCGACGACGCGCGTGCCGAAGCTCACGGTGGTCATCGGCGGCTCGTTCGGCGCTGGCAACTACTCGATGTGCGGCCGGGCCTACTCGCCGCGGTTCCTCTGGATGTGGCCCAACGCCCGCATCTCGGTCATGGGCGGGCCGCAGGCCGCCGCCGTGCTCGGCACCGTGCGGCGCGACCAGCTCGGCGACGCGTGGAGCACCGAGGAGCAGGAGGCCTTCGAGGCCCCGATCCGCGCCCAGTACGAGGTCGAGGGAAGTCCGTACTTCTCGACCGGCCGCCTGTGGGACGACGGCATCATCGACCCCGCCGACACCCGCACGGTGCTCGGTCTCGCCCTCGACGTCTGCAGCCGCGCGCCGCTGCCCGACCCGGCCTTCGGCCTCTTCCGGATGTGAGCGCGATGACCAGCCACGACCTGCCACGCCCCTTCGCCTCGGTGCTCGTCGCGAATCGCGGCGAGATCGCGTGCCGCCTCATCCGCACGCTGCGCGAGCTGGGCATCCGCTCGATCGCGGTCTTCAGCGACGCCGATGCGGATGCCCGCCACGTCGCGCTCGCGGATCTCGCCCTGCGCATCGGCCCGGCCTCCGCCGCCGAGAGCTACTTGAGCGTCGAGGCCATCGTCGACGCCGCCCGCCGCGGCGGTGCCGAGGCCATTCACCCGGGCTACGGGTTCCTCAGCGAGAACGCCGAGCTCGCGGCCGCGAGCGCCGAGGCCGGCATCGTGTTCGTCGGGCCGAGCCCGCGCGCGCTCCAGGTGATGGGCGACAAGATCCGGGCGAAGGCGCACGTCGCCGAGCGCGGCGTGCCGACCATCCCCGGCGCCGGTGAGGCGGGCATGAGCGACGCCGAGCTCGTCGCCGCGGCCGACCGAGTCGGCTTCCCGCTCATCATCAAGCCATCGGCGGGCGGCGGCGGCAAGGGCATGACGGTCGTCCATGAGGCGGATGCTCTGCGCGAGGCGCTCGCGGGTGCGCGCCGCGTCGCGCTCAAGGCCTTCGGTGACGACACCCTCCTGCTCGAGCGGTTCATCGTAGCCCCGCGCCACATCGAGGTGCAGGTGCTCGCCGACAGCCACGGCACGACCGTGCACCTGGGCGAGCGCGAGTGCTCGCTGCAGCGCCGGCACCAGAAGATCATCGAGGAGGCCCCTTCGCCCCTGCTCGACGAGGCGACGCGCGCCGCGATCGGCGAGTCGGCGTGCGAGGTGGCCCGCAGCGTCGACTACGCGGGTGCCGGCACGGTCGAGTTCCTGGTCAGTGACGCGCGCCCCGACGAGTTCTTCTTCATGGAGATGAACACGCGCCTGCAGGTCGAGCATCCCGTCACCGAGCTCGTCACGGGCGTCGACATCGTGGAGCAGCAGCTGCGCATCGCCGCGGGGCAGCGCCTCGACCTGCCGCCGCTCGCGCTCGACGGGCACGCGATCGAGGCTCGGCTGTATGCGGAGGACCCTGCCGCGGGGTTCCTGCCGTCGACGGGCACGGTCCGCGGGCTCGTCGAGGCCCGAGGCGAGGGAGTCCGCGTCGACTCGGCGCTCGTCGAGGGCCTCGTCGTCGGAGCCGACTACGACCCCATGCTCGCGAAGGTCATCGCGCACGGGCCCGACCGTGCGACGGCGCTCGCGCGGCTCGACGCGGCGCTCGCCGGTACTCACGTGCTGGGCCTGCGCACCAATCGCGCGTACCTGCGCCAGGTGCTCGCCGACCCCGCCGTCCGCGAGGGTCGGCTCGAGACCTCGCTCATCGAGCGGATCGTACCTGCGGCGGCGTCGCTCGACCCCACGTCATCGGCGACGGATGCCGCGGCCGTCGCGGCCGCGGCCCTGCTCGAGCACGCGCGTCGCCTCGAGCTCGCCGCCCCGAGCGCCTCAGCCGGAGCCGCCACCGCCGCGCGCGCCGCGAGCCCGCTCTGGCGCGCGCCGTCGGGGTTCCGCCTCGGCGTGCACCAGCCCGCCCGGTACGAGGTCGTCGACGCCGCCGCGAGCCCCGACGCGGAGCCCGTGGTCGTGCTCGTGACCGGCTCGACGACCGAGGCGACCGTGCGGATCGGCGGTGCAGAGCCCCGGCCGGCGCGCCTCGCCGAGCGCGACGGCTGCGTGACCGTGCACCTCGACCGTGCCGCGCGGACCTTCGCCGTGGGCCGCGAGGGCGACCGCGTGTGGCTCCAGCCGACAGACGCCGAGGCGGGCGCCGCGCTCGCGCTGCGCGTGCTCGACCGCGCCGCGCGCGCCGCCGCTCACGCCGACCGCCGCCGGGCCAGCGGCTCGGGCGCCGCGACCGGCGCCGCGAGCCCTGAACTGCGCGCGACCATGCCGGGCGCGGTCGTCGCTCTCGGCGCCGCCGACGGCGACCGCGTCGAGGCGGGCCGGTCGATCGTCACCGTCGAGGCGATGAAGATGGAGCACGCCGTGCTCGCCCCGCACTCCGGCGTCCTGCGGCTCGACGTCGCCGTCGGGGCCCAGGTGCGCCAGGGACAGGTCCTCGCCCGCATCGAGCCCGAGCCCGAGCCCGCGATCGCCGCTGCCCCCGAGACCCCCGCGGCCGGCGACCCCGACGCGACCACCGCATCCGCCCCCCATGAAGGAGCCCCCGCATGATCGACTTCGACGACGACCAGCTCGAGCTGCAGGCCATGGTCCGCGGGTTCGCGAACGAGGTCGTCGACCCCGCCGCGTACGAGGCCGACCGCACGAAGACGCTGCCGATGGAGGTCGTGCGGCAGATGGGCGAGATGGGGCTGTTCGGGCTGCCGTTCCCCGAGGAGTACGGCGGGCAGGGCGGCACCTACGTCGAGCTGTGCCTCGCGATCGAGGAGCTCGCGCGCGTCGACCAGTCGATCGCCGTGACCCTCGAGGCCGGGGTCGGGCTCGGGGCGATGCCGATCTTCCGCAGCGGCACCGAGGAGCAGAAGCAGCAGTGGCTGCCGCGCCTCACCTCGGGCGAGGCGCTCGCGGGCTTCGGGCTCACCGAGGCCGAGGCGGGCTCGGACGCGGGCGCGACCCGCACCACGGCCCGGCTCGAGGGCGGCGAGTGGGTCATCGACGGGTCGAAGCAGTTCATCACCAACTCGGGCACGCCCATCACCGAGCTCGTGACGGTCACCGCGGTGACGGGTCGTGACGAGAGCGGCAAGGCCGAGCTGAGCGCGATCCTCGTGCCGACGGGCACGCCCGGCTTCACGGTCGAGCCCGCCTACGACAAGGTCGGCTGGCACGCCTCCGACACGCACCCTCTGACGTTCCAGGGCGCGCGCGTGCCGGAGGCGAACCTCCTGGGGGAGCGGGGCCGGGGGTTCGCGAACTTCATCCAGACGCTCGACGAGGGGCGCGTCGCGTTCGCCGCGCTCGGCACGGGCGCCGCGCAGGGCTGCCTCGACGAGTCGATCGCCTACGCCAAGAGCCGGAAGGTCTTCGGCCGCCCGATCGGCGCGAACCAGCACATCGCCTTCACGCTCGCGCGCATGGAGGCCCGCGTGCACCAGGCGCGGCTCGCGACGTACGACGCGGCGTTCCGGCTCGTGGCGGGCAAGCCGTTCAAGAAGCAGGCGAGCATCGCCAAGATGGTGGCGAGCGAGGCGGCGATGGACAACGCCCGCGACGCGACCCAGATCTTCGGAGGCTACGGATTCATGAACGAGTACCGCGTCGCCCGCCACTACCGCGACTCGAAGGTCATCGAGATCGGCGAGGGCACGACCGAGGTGCAGCTCATGATCATCGCGCGCGAGCTGGGTTTCTCATGAGCACCGATGCGCCGGGCGAGGGCGAGGGCGAGGGCCGCCGCATCGTGCAGCGCGGCCTCTGGTTCGAGGAGTTCGAGGTCGGCGCGACCTACGTCCACGCCCCGGGGCGCACGCTCACCGAGGCCGACAACGTTCTCTTCACGACGCTGACGATGAACACGCAGTCGCTGCACCTCGACGCGGCGTGGTCGGCCGGGCAGCTCTTCGGCGAGCGGCTGGTCAACTCGATGCTCACGCTCTCGACCCTCGTCGGGGCATCCGTCGCCCAGCTCACGCAGGGCACGATCGTCGCCAACCTCGGATTCACCGAGGTGGCCTTCCCGCACCCGATGCGGCACGGCGACACCCTCTACTCCGAGACGCTCGTCGAGGCGAAGCGGCTCTCGGATTCGCGGCCCGGGCAGGGCATCGTGACGCTGCGCCACACGGGCCGCAACCAGGACGGCGTCGTCGTCGCGACCGCGACCCGCTCGACGCTCGTGTGGTGCGAGGGGCACGCGCCGTGACCTCGCCGGCTGGCGGTGCGGCGGGCTTCGTGCTCGGGCCCGCGATCCTGTTCGTGCCGGCCGACCGCCCCGAGCGCTTCGCGAAGGCGGCCGACCGCGCCGACGCGGTCATCATCGATCTCGAGGATGCCGTGGCGCCGGCCGACAAGGAGCGCGCGCGCGAGGCGCTGCGCGCCTCCGATCTCGACCCGACCCGCACGATCGTGCGAGTCAACGCGCGCGGCACGGCCGACCACGCGCTCGACGTGGCGGCCGTCTCGGCGACCGGATACCGCATCCTGATGCTGCCGAAGGCCGAGCGCGCCGCGGACGTGGCAGCCCTCGCCGCCGACCTGCCGAGCTCGACCGGCAGCACGATCATCGCGCTCGTCGAGACCGCGGCAGGAGTGCTCGCGGCGGAGAAGCTCGCGGCCGAGCCGTCGGTCGTCGCGCTCATGTGGGGCGCGGAGGATCTGGTCGCGTCGCTCGGCGGCACCTCGAGCCGCGGCCCGGACGGTCGGTACCGCGATGTCGCACGGCACGCACGTGCGCGCGTGCTGCTCGCCGCGGGCGGCCACGGGAAGGCGGCGATCGACGCCGTGCACCTCGACATCGCCGACCTCGCGGGGCTCGAGCTGGAGGCCCGCGACGCGGTCGCGCACGGCTTCGTGGCGACGGCGTGCATCCACCCCGGTCAGGTCGAGACGATCAGGGCCGCCTACCGGCCCTCGGCCGAAGAGGTCGCATGGGCACGCAGCCTTCTCGAGGCGGCGTCGGCCGCGGGGGCGACGGGGGTCTTCGCGCACGAGGGGCGCATGGTCGACGAGCCGGTGCTGCGCCATGCGCGCCGGGTGCTGCAGCGCGCAGGGGAGTAGCCCTACTCCTCGAACGTGTTCACCATCGCGTAGGCCGCGCGCTCCATGTGGTCCCAGATCGCTTCCTCGTGCAGCGGCGGCAGCGCGAGCGAGTCGAGCGCGGCGCGCATGTGCGTGAGCCAGCGGTCACGGGCATCCGGGTTGACCGTGAAGGGCATGTGCCGCATGCGCAGCCGCGGGTGCCCGCGCTGCTCGCTGTACGTCGTCGGGCCGCCCCAGTACTGCTCGAGGAATGCGGTCAGGCGCCAGATCGCGCCTTCCATGTCGTCGTCGGGGTACATCGGGCGCAGCACCGGGTCCGACTCGATGCCCTCGTAGAACTTCCGGACCAGTCGGTCGAAGGTCGCGTGGCCGCCGACCTGCGCGAACATCGGGTCGGTCGGTCCGCCAGTGGGCCCGAGCGTGAGGTCGGCCATCAGTCGGCCGCCTTTCCCGGCGACGCGCCGCCCGCCCCAGTAGGGTCCGCCGCCGCCCCCCGCGACAGGGGCTTCCCGGCCGGCTTCCGCGGCGCCTTCGCGTCGAGCCCGTCGAGCACGAGCCGGTTGAGCGCGGGCAGCGCCACGCCGAGCTCGTCGAGGGCGTCCTTCATGCGGCGGCGCAGCTCGCGCGCGATGTCGAACTGGTCGCCGGAGCGCACCTTCACGACGAGCCGGATGACGAGCGCCTCGGCCGAGATCGACTCGATGCCCCACACCTCGGGCTTCTCGAGGATCTTCCGCTTCCAGCTCGGATCGTCGGCCATCGACTGCGCCGTGTCGAGCATCGTCTTCTCGACGGAGTCGATGTCGGCCGTGTACGGAGCGGGGATGTCGAGGATGACCCGCGCCCAGCCCTGCGACTTGTTGCCGACGTTCGTGATCTCGCCGTTGCGCACGTACCAGAGCGTGCCGTTGACGTCGCGCACCTGCGTGACGCGCACGCCGACCGTCTCGACGACGCCCGAGACGGGCCCCTGCGTCGTGACGAGGTCGACGATGTCGCCCACGCCGAGCTGGTCCTCGAAGACCATGAACAGCCCGTTGAGCATGTCCTTGACGACGTTCTGCGCGCCGAAGCCGAGCGCGGCGCCGAGGATTCCCGCGGAGGCGATGAGCGCCGTCACCGAGAACTGCAGCTCGCTCAGCACGAGCACGATCGCGATCGACACGATCGACCACGTCACGAGGTTGTTGAGCACCGAGCCGATCGTGCGGGTGCGCTGCACGACGCGCACCGCCATGAGCGGCGAGGCGCTCAGCTCGACCGTGTGCTCGACGGCCTGCGCCTTCTTGACGCCGTTGACGACGCGGTCGACCACGCGCCGGATCGACACCCGCAGCAGGGCCCGCAGCACGATCGCGCCGACGATGACGCCGAGGATGCGCAGCGGAACGCGCCACGCCAGGTACCAGGCGTAGATGCCGTCGCCGAGGGTCGACCAGTCGAAGGAGTCCATCGCCCCCAGCCTAGCCACGGGCTCAGCCCGGGAACGCCCGAGGGCCCCGTCGATCGACGAGGCCCTCGAGGTGCTCCGGCCGGGCATCCGTCGCAGGATGCCCGGGGTGAGGCGACTACGCCCGGTCGCGCTCCTGAGCGGCGAGCGCCCGCTCGACGCCCGCGAGGTTCTCCGAGACCATCCGACGCAGCGCGGCCGGCTGGTCGGGGTTCGCGTCGAGCCACGCGCGGGTCGCGTCGACGAGGCGCAGCGATGCGAGCGGCGCCGGGTAGAGGCCGAGGATGAGGTACTCGGCGATCTTGTAGCTGCGGCTCGTCCAGATGCCCGTGAGGGCGTCGAAGTAGCGGCCGACGAGACCCTCGAGGCTCGAGGGGTCGTTGACGTGCTGGAAGCCCATCGTCGTCATGCGCACGATCGCGTTCGGCACCGAGTCGTCGGTGAGCAGGTGCTCCATGACGGCGGACTTGCTCGCCGCGTCGAGGAACGCCGCGTTCGCGCGCGCCGCCGCCTGCTGGCCGTTGGACGTGTTGTCCTTCGCGAGGGCCGCGTCGATGTCGCCCGGCGTGATCGCGCCGACGAGGGCGAGGCCCTCCAGGAGCTCCCACTCGAGGTCGGTGTCGACGCTGAGCCCCTCGAGCGTGATCGAGCCGTCGCGGAGGCCCGCGAGGATCTCGCCGTGAGCGGGCGTCGCCGCCATGTTCGCGAAGAACTTCACGAACTGGAACTGCGCGTCGCTGCCGGCATCGGCGCCCTGGGCGAGCGCCCACAGCGCGTCGGCGACCTCGGCGATCGTCGCGTCGCGGCGCGGGGGGTCGACGTAGAGGCGCGCGACGGTCGTGAGCTGCGTGAGCGTCGTGCGGATCGTCGTCGACTCGGTCTCGGTCGCGATGTTGTTGAGCACGAGGCGCACGTAGTCGCGCGGGGCCGCTTCGGCGTCGCGCGTGGCATCCCAGACGGCGCCCCACACGATCGCGCGAGCCAGCGGGCTCTCGATCGCCGCGAGGTGCTCGATCGCGACGGCGAGCGAGGCCTCGTCGAGGCGGATCTTCGCGTACGCGAGGTCGTCGTCGTTGAGCAGGATGAGCGCGGGGCGGCTCCGGCCCACGAGCTCGGGCACGTCGGTGCGCTCGCCATCGACGTCGAGCTCGAGGCGGTGCGTGCGCGTCAGCGCGCCATCCACCAGGTCGTAGAAGCCGATCGCCATGCGGTGCGGGCGGATCGTCGGGTAGTCGGCCGCTGCCGACTGCAGCACGGCGAACGACGTGATGACGCCGCGGTCGTCGACCGCGAGCTCGGGGCGCAGCGTGTTGACGCCGGCGGTCTCGAGCCACTTCTCGCTCCACGTCGTGAGCTCGCGGCCGCTCGCGGCCTCGAGCTCGACGAGCAGGTCGCGCAGCTCGGTGTTGCCCCACGCGTGCTTCCGGAAGTAGGCGGAGACGCCCGCGAAGAAGGCGTCCTGCCCCACCCACGCGACGAGCTGCTTGAGCACGCTGCCGCCCTTGGCGTAGGTGATGCCGTCGAAGTTGACCTGCACGTCCTCGAGGTCGTTGATCGTCGCGACGACCGGGTGGGTCGAGGGCAGCTGGTCCTGTCGGTAGGCCCAGCTCTTCTCCATCGCCTGGAACGTCGTCCACGCCTCGTGCCACTCGGTGGCCTCTGCCGTGGCGATCGTCGACGCCCACTCGGCGAACGACTCGTTGAGCCACAGGTCGTTCCACCACTTCATCGTCACGAGGTCGCCGAACCACATGTGGGCGAGCTCGTGCAGGATCGTGACGACGCGGCGCTCCTTGATCGCGTCAGTGACCTTCGAGCGGAAGACGTAGGTCTCGGTGAAGGTCACGGCGCCCGCGTTCTCCATCGCGCCGGCGTTGAACTCGGGCACGAAGAGCTGGTCGTACTTCTCGAACGGGTACGCGACGCCGAACTTCGACTCGAAGTACGTAAAGCCCTTGCGCGTGATGTCGAAGATGTAGTCGGCGTCGAGGTACTCGAAGAGCGAGGCGCGCGCGAAGATCCCGAGCGGGATGGTGCGGCCGTCGGAGCTCTGCAGCTCGGAGTGCACGCTCTGGTACGGGCCCGCGACGATCGCGGTGATGTAGCTCGAGATGCGCTTCGTCGTCGTGAAGACGGTCGTGGCGGCCTCGCCGTTCTCGGTGCGGCTCTCGACGGGGGAGTTCGACACGACGACCCACGACTGAGGCGCGGTCACCGTGAAGCGGAACGTCGCCTTGAGGTCGGGCTGCTCGAAGACCGCGAAGACGCGGCGGCTGTCGGGCACCTCGAACTGCGAGTACAGGTACACCTCGCCGTCGACGGGGTCGACGAAGCGGTGCAGGCCCTCGCCGGTGTTGGTGTACTCGTGGTCGGCGACGACCGTGAGCTCGTTGCGCTCGGCGAGGCCGTCCAGCTGGATGCGCGTGCCGTCGGCGATGGCGGCCGCGTCGAGCTCGGCGCCGTTGAGCGTGACGCTGTGCACCGTGCGGGTGATCGCATCGATGAACGTGCTCGCGCCGGGGGTCGCGGTGAAGACGACGGTCGACGTCGACCGGAACACCTCGGCTCCCGTGGTCAGGTCGAGCGCGATGTCGTAGCTCTCGGTCTGGACGAGCGACGCGCGCTCCTGGGCTTCGGCGCGGGTCAGATTCTCTCCGGGCACAGCGGGGCCTCCTTCGGCACACAGGGGAAGGCTCCGCTCGTGGCGGAGCGACTCCACCCTATTCGGCCACGCGCATCCACACGATGCCGTGCGCGGGGATCACCAGGTCGCGCCGCAGGTCGATCGTGCCGCCCGCGATGAGATCCTCGCCCGTCGTCGGCAGCCCCGAGAGGGTGAGCGCCGTCACGGTCTGCGGATCGTCGGCGACGTTCGCGAGGCACAGGACGCGCGTGCCGAGCCCCGGCCGCTGGTACCCGATGACGTGGGGGCTGTTCGCGTCGAAGGCGACGAGGGTGCCGCCGGAGAACTCCGGGGTCGCGCGGCGCACGGCCAGCAGGCGCGTGAGGCGCGCGTAGAGCATCCCCGCCGCGGTCGTCGCATCGTGGCGCTGCGCGTACCGCTCGGCGGGGTACGGCGGCCGGTTGACCCAGCGGCTGTCGTCCCGGTGGGCGGGGTCGGCGATATAGGTGTAGTCGTTGAGCTGGCCGACCTCGTCTCCGAGGTACAGCAGCGGCACCCCGCCGGTCGAGAGGGGGATGCTGTGGGCGAGCACGATGCGATCGATCGCCCCCGCATCGCCCGCTTCGAGCCCGGCCAGGGACGCCGTCGTGCCCGAGATGCGGCAGTCGCCCGTCTTCGGGTTGTCCTGGAAGGGGACGCCGCGCGCGAACGAGCCCGGGAACCGGTCGACGAAGAAGTTGTTGAGGAACCGCCGGTGGGCGTACCCGTCGATCCCGAACTCGGCGGCGTCCTCGTCGGCGAAGGTCCAGCCGATGTCGTCGTGGCTGCGCACGTAGTTGACCCACGCCGTGCCCGCGGGCAGCGCGTGACGCCGCTCGAGCGCCTGCTGCAGGAGGCGGCCGTCGCGCGTCGCGAGCGAGTTCCAGATGAGCGCCATCTGCAGCGGGTTGTAGCTGAGCTGGCACTCCTCGGGCGAGATGTACTGGATGACCTCGTCGGGGTGCACGATCGCCTCCGACTTGAACAGCACGGCCGGGGCGGCGATGCGCAGCGCGGCGTTGAACGCCCGGATGAGCAGGTGCGCCTCGGGAAGCGACTCGCACTGCGTGCCCAGCTTCTTCCAGATGAACGCGACCGCGTCCATGCGCAGGATGTCGACGCCCTGGTTCGCGAGGAAGAGCATCTCGCCCGCCATGGCGCGGAAGACGGCGGGGTTCGAGTAGTTGAGATCCCACTGGAAGGTGTGGAAGGTCGCCCAGATCCAGCGGCCCGTTCGCCAGCCGTCGGGGGAGTCGGGCATCGGCACGAACGAGCCGGGGTGGTCATCGGGGAAGATCTCGCGCACGGTGCGCTCGAAGGCGTCGGGCATCTCGCGGTCGTCGAAGACCCAGTAGTAGTCCTCGAACTCCTTCTCGCCGTTGAGGGCCCGCTGCGCCCAGTCGTGCTCGTTCGAGGTGTGGTTGAAGATGAAGTCGACGACGAGCGCGATGCCCGCCTCCCGCAGCTCGGCCGCGAGCGCCGTGAGCTGCGCCATGTCCCCGAGCGCGGGGCTCACCTCGCGGTAGCTCGACACGGCGTAGCCGCCGTCGCTGTTCTCCTCCGGGGCGAGGAAGAGCGGCATGAGGTGCAGGTACGTCAGCCCGAGCTCCTGGAAGTAGGGGATGCGCGCGCTCACGCCGCGCAGGTCGGTCGCGTACCGGTCGACGTAGATGACGCCGCCGAGCATCCGGTTCGAGGTGAACCAGTCGGGGTCGGCCTCGCGGGCGGCGTCGAGCGCGCGCAGCTCGGCGGGGCGGGCCTGCCAGCTCGTCGCGAGCTGCGCGACGAGCAGCTCGAGCTCGCGGTCGGTGCGCTCGCTCTCGCCGTACACCTCGCGGAACAGGCTCGCGAGGCGGGGGAGCTCCCGGTCGACGCGCTCGCTCAGTCGGGCCCAGTCCTCATCGGTCGTGCTCGCGTCGCGAGCGCCCGCCAGCGCGACCTGCAGTCCTCGCTCCATCGCGGCATCCCCCTCATCGTTCGGACGACATGATTGTCCAACTGGACAAGACGTGGCATCCTTGCCCCATGGCGTCCACGGTATTCGAACGCGAGCGACCCGACGAGCGTCTGATCAGCGCGGCGCTCGCCGACTCGCGGCTCTCGGTGTTCTGGCTCGACGACCTCCCCGCCCGCGCGCCGCACCCGGCGCTGACGACGCGCGAGCGCGCCGACCTCGCGGTCGTGGGCGGCGGCTACGCGGGGCTCTGGACGGCTCTGCTCGCCAAGGAGCGCGACCCCGGTGCGCGCGTCATCCTGCTCGAGGGCAAGCGCGTCGGCTGGGCCGCGTCGGGCCGCAACGGCGGCTTCGTCGAGGCGACGCTCACCCACGGGGCGAAGAACGGCGAGCAGCGCTTCCCCGACGAGCTCGCGACGCTCGACCGCCTCGGAATGCAGAACCTCGACGACATCGAGGCGACCGTGCGCGACCGCGGCTGGAGCTGCGACTTCGAGCGCGTCGGCTCGTTCGCCGTCGCGACCGAGCCGTACCAGGTGCGCGAGCTCGCCGAGGCGCACGACGGGCACTCCGAGCTCTTCCACGACGCCGTGGCGATGCAGCGCGCGATCGCCTCGCCCACGTACCAGGGCGGCCTGCTGTCGACGCGCGACACCGCGCTCGCGCACCCCGGGAAGCTCGCTCGCGAGCTGCTGCGGGCCTGCCTCGAGGCGGGCGTAGAGGTCTTCGAATCCAGCCCCGTGACCGCGTTGCGAGCCGAATCGGATGCCGTCGAGCTGTCCACGAAGGCCGGCGGCGTCGTGCGCGCCGATCGGGTCGCCCTCGCGACCAACGCCTTCCCGTCGCTGCTCAAGCGCTTCCGCCTGCACACCGTGCCCGTCTACGACTACGTGCTCATGACCGAGCCGCTCACGACCGCGCAGCTCGCCTCGATCGGGTGGCAGGGCCGCCAGGGCGTCGCCGACTCCGCGAACCAGTTCCACTACTACCGGCTCTCGGCCGACAACCGGATCCTCTGGGGCGGCTATGACGCGATCTACCACTACGGCGGGCGCATCCGGCCCGAGTACGACGATCGCCGCGCCTCGTTCGAGAAGCTCGCGAGCCACTTCTTCACGACCTTCCCGCAGCTCGAGGGCGTGCGCTTCACGCACCGCTGGGCCGGCGTCATCGACACCTCGAGCCGGTTCTGCGCCTTCCACGCGACCGCGCACGACGGTCGCGTCGCCTACTCGGCGGGCTTCACCGGACTCGGCGTCGCGGCGACCCGCTTCGCCGCGAACGTCATGCTCGACCAGCTGGCGGGGCTCGAGACCGAGCGCACGAGCCTCGCGATGGTGAACCAGCTCCCGCTGCCGTTCCCGCCCGAGCCCGCGACCTTCCCGGCCGTGCAGTCGGTGCGCTGGGCGCTCGATCGCGCCGACCACAGCGAGGGGCGCCGCAATCTCTTCCTTCGCACGCTCGACGCGGTGGGTCTAGGGTTCGACTCGTGACCTCTCTGCCGCTCGACGCGCCCACGATCCTCCAGGCCCTCGAGCTCGACCTCGAGCTCGAGCGCGTCGACCCCGCGCAGGTCGTCGACGGCGACCCGCACGTCGGCTCGGTCGCCCTCACCGAGGTCGACGACTGGGAGGTCGGCGTCTGGGAGATCACCCCCGGCATCGTCACCGACGTCGAGGTCGAGGAGGTCTTCATCGTGCTGCGCGGCCGGGCGATCCTTCGCCGGGAGGACGGCTCCGAGACCGAGCTCGTCCCCGGCTCGGTCGGGCGGCTCGAGGACGGCGAGGAGACCGAGTGGGAAGTGCTCGAGACCCTGCGGAAGATCTACATCGCCTGAGCCCGGCTCGCGCCGGGCATCCGCGCCCCGTCGTCACCGAGGCGCGGACGTCTACCAGGTCGAATCGCCGCGGATGACGACGTCGCTGCCGCCGTCGATGAAGACGACCTGACCGCACAGGTGCGTGTTCTCCACGCTCGTGAGGTAGGCGAGCAGGTGCGCGACGCTCGCGGCCTGGGCGATGCCGTTGAGGGGCATGGGCACCATCTCGAGGATGGCCTTCCGCGCCTCCTCCGTCTCGGTGTACTGCGCCGTCATGGCCGTCTCGATCACCCCGGGCGCGATGCCGTTGAGGGGGATGCCCGCCCCGGCCCATTCGGGCGTCGCCGCATTGCGGCGGATCCAGCGAACGAGCGCCCGCTTGGTCGAGCCGTAGATGAGCCCGCCCTGACCGGCGTCGATCAGCTCCTTCGCGCGGTGCAGCGCCGCCGGCTCGTCATGCGCGAGGCACGCGTCGACGAGCTCGTCGTCGACGGGGAAGAGGGAGGCCATCGACGCGGTCGCGACCGCGCGCGGCGCGGACGACCCGGCGAGCAGCGGGCGGAGGCCGTCGAGGGTCGCGAGCGCGCCGAAGTAGTTGACCGCGACCGTCGCCGTCGACTCGGTCGCGAGGCCCGCGTTCGCGATCACGACGTCGATCGTGCCGCCGCTGAGGTCGCGGGCGTGCTCGACGAGGGCGGCGCGGCCCTCGTGCGTCGTGAGGTCGGCGACGATGTCGGCGTCGTGCACGTCGACGCCGATCACGCGGTGGCCCTGGGCGGCGAGGAGGTCGGCGGTCGCGGCGCCGATGCCGCTCGCCGAGCCCGTGATGAGGTAGGTGCGGATCATGGTGACGACTCCTTCGTCGATCGGATGCAGCCTCAGCTTTCCACCGGGCGAGAGCCGCGGCCAGGGACCTTGGGCCCCCTTCCCACGGCCCTAGAATCGTGGTCATGCGCATCCACGTGGCCACCGATCACGCCGGTCTCGACTTCAGCCGCACGGTGCGCGAGCACGTCGCGAGCCTCGGCCACGAGGTCCACGACCACGGCCCCGTCGAGTACGACCCGCTCGACGACTACCCGGCGTTCTGCATCAACGCCGCGCGCGCCGTCGCGCGCGACCTCGAGCAGGGCGTCGAGGCCCTCGGCGTCGTCTTCGGCGGCTCCGGCAACGGCGAGCAGATCGCCGCGAACAAGGTCCGCGGCATCCGCGCTGCCCTCGTCTGGTCGGAGGCGACCGCGACGCTCGCCCGCGAGCACAACGACGCGAACGTCATCGCGATCGGTGCGCGCCAGCACTCGGTCGAGGAGGTCCTGCGCTTCATCGACGTCTTCATCTCCACCCCGTTCCCGGGCGATGAGCGCCACGCGCGGCGCATCGCGCAGCTCGCCGAGTACGAGTCGACGGGCGCCATCGCCGGCCACGGCATTCTCTGACCGTGCCCGAGGGTCACTCCGTCCATCGCATCGCCCGCCAGTTCGGGCGCCACTTCGTCGGCGAGCGCATCAGCGCCTCGTCGCCCCAGGGGCGCTTCGCTGAGGGCGCCTCCCTCATCGACGGACGAGTGATGACCGACGCGAAGGCCGTGGGCAAGCAGATGTTCCTCGAGTTCGACGACGCCGTGTGGCTGCGCGTCCACCTCGGCATCTACGGCGCGTGGGACTTCAGCGGCGCGGTCGCGTCGGCCGCCGGCCGCATGGGGCAGACAGGGATGCGCGGAGCATCCGATGACGATGTCGCAGCCGCCCCGACCACCGTCGTCGGCGCCCACGAGGAGTCGCTCGCGTCGATCGGTGCCCCGCGCCGCACCCGCCTGCGGATGGCCGAGCAGGAGAGCGAGAGCGCGCTCGACGACGCGGCGCTCGAGGGGTTCCCGCCTGAGCCCATCGGCGCCGTGCGCGTGCGTCTGCTCACCGAGCGCGCCGTCGCCGACCTGCGCGGGCCGACGGCGTGCGAGGTTCTCGACGCCGCGGGCGTGCAGCAGGTCATCGACAAGCTCGGCCCCGACCCGCTCATCGACGACGCCGACGCGGGGGAGGAGCGCATGCTCGCGCGCATCCGCCGCCGGCGCGTGCCGATCGGGCTGCTGCTCATGGACCAGTCGGTCGTGAGCGGCATCGGCAACGTCTACCGCGCCGAGATCCTGTTCCGCGCGCGCCTCGACCCGCACGCGCTCGGCGCGAACCTGCCGGAGGACGTCATCCGGGGGCTCTGGCGCGACTGGCGCTACCTGCTCGGCGTCGGCGTCGACACCGGCCAGATGCTCACGATGGACGGCCTCGATGAGGAGGCCCGTCGCCTCGCCCTGCGCAACCGCGCCGACCGGCACTGGGTCTACAAGCGCGAGGGCCTGCCGTGCCGCGTGTGCGGCACGCACATCGTCATGGAGATCGCCGCCGGCCGGAAGCTCTACTACTGCCCGAGCTGCCAGGTCTGAGGTCGTCATGCGCCACAGCCCGAACTTCCTCATGACCGACCCCGACGAGGTCCGTCGACTCGTGCGCGGGAACCCGTGGGCGACGATCGTGTCGCACGTGCCCGACCGCGGTCTCGTCGCCTCGCACTACCCGTTCCTCCTCGACGAGGAGGCCTCGACCGGCGACGACATCGTGCTCGTCAGCCACGTCGGCCGCCCCGACGAGCAGCTGCACGAGCTCGGCAGCCGCGAGGTGCTCGTCATCGTGCAGGGCCCGCACGGCTACATCTCCTCCTCCTGGTACTCCGAGGGCGACTTCGTGCCGACCTGGAACCACGTCACCGCCCACCTCTACGGCACGCCGGAGATCCTGAGCGACGTCGAGAACCTGCGCGTGCTCACGCACCTGACCGACCACTTCGAGCAGCACGTCGACGCCCCGCGCGGCCTCCACCTCGACCTCGAGAAGAGCGCGCGCATCGCGAAGGGCACGGTGGGCATCCGCCTGCGCGTGACCCGCTTCGACGCGCGCGCGAAGCTCAGCCAGAACAAGACCCCCGAGGTCGTCGACCGCATCGTGGGCGAGCTCGAGGGCGACGGCCCGTACGCCAGCACGGGCCTCGCCCGAGAGATGAGGAGACTCCATGATCCGCGCCATCCGTGACGCTCGCCCGCTCGGAGGCCACGCGCCGATCGACGTGACGATCAGCGACGGCGTCATCACGGGCATCCACCCCGCCGGCACGATCGCCGCTGGCGAGGGCGTCATCGACCTCGAGGGCCGCTTCCTGCTGCCGGGCCTGTGGGACGAGCACGTGCACCTCACCCAGTGGGCGCAGCACCGCCGCCGGCTCGATCTGTCAGGCGCGTCGAGCGCGCGCGAGGTCGCCGATCGGGTGGCGGATGCCCGTTCCCACGCCGCGCCCGGCGACACGATCGTCGGCGGAGGCTTCCGCGACGGCCTGTGGCCCGACGCCCCCAGCGCCGCACTGCTCGACACCGCGGCTCCGGATCATCCTGTCGTCCTCGTGAGCGCCGACGTGCACTGCGCCTGGCTGAACTCGGCCGCCCTCGACCGCTTCGGCGCCGGGCTGCCGGCCGCCGAGCTCGAGGGCGCGCGCACGTCGGGGCTGCTCCGCGAGGAGGCCGCGTTCGCCGTCACCCGCCAGCTCGACGCGGCGCCCGACGACGTGCTCGACGAGTGGGTCGCTGAGGCGGCGCGCGAGGCCGCGGCGCGCGGCGTCGTCGGCGTCGTGGATCTCGAGATGCGCTGGAGCGTCGACGACTGGCGCCGTCGCACCGCCGCAGGCTTCGACTCGCTGCGCGTCGAGTTCGGCGTCTACCCGCAGCATCTCGATCGCGCGATCGAGGCGGGCCTGCGCTCGGGTGCGGTCGTGAGCGAGACGGTGTCGGTCGGCCCGCTCAAGGTCATCACCGACGGCTCGCTCAACACCCGCACCGCCTACTGCTGCGACCCCTACCCGGAGGAGGCCGAGCACCCCTACGGGCTCCTCACCGTCCCGCCGTGCGACCTGCACCCCCTGCTCGCCCGCGCCTCGGAGGCGGGGTTCGAGCTCGCCGTCCACGCGATCGGCGACGGCGCCAACAAGGTCGCTCTCGATGTCTTCCAGAAGCTCGGGCGCGGCGGCCGGATCGAGCACGCCCAGCTGCTGCACGACTCGGACCTCGCTCGCTTCGCCGCCCTCGGCGTGATCGCGAGCGTCCAGCCCGAGCACGCGATGGACGACCGCGACGTCGCCGAGCGCTTCTGGCCCGGCCGAACGCGCCGCTCGTTCGCCCTGCGGTCGCTGCTCGACGCGGGCGCGACGATCGTGCTGGGCTCCGACGCCCCCGTCGCGCCGCTCGACCCGTGGATCGCGATCGCCGCGGCGACGACGCGGTCGCGCGACGGCCGCGAGCCGTTCCACGGCGAGCAGGCGATCACGCCTGCGGAGGCGCTCGCGGCGTCGACCCGCTCGCTCGTCGCGGTGGGCGCGCGCGCGGATCTGATCGCCGTCGACACCGATCCGCTGTCGGCATCGGGGGATGCCCTGCGCACGATGCCCGTCGCCCTCACGCTCCTCGGCGGCCGCGTGACCCACGCCGCGCTGCCGCAGCTCGCGCGCTCCTAGACGCACGACGGCCGCGACCCCGTGGGGGCCGCGGCCGTCGCGCGCGCAGGTCGGTGAGGTGCCCGGTCTCAGGCCTCCGCGATGTGCGAGAACAGGAACCAGCGGTCCTTCTCGAGGTCGGCGGTGATCGCGATCGCGAGGTCCTGGCTCACGGGGTCGATCTCCTCGAGTCCTTCGATCGCCGCGCGAAGGCTCACGAGAGCGGCGTCGATGCCCGCGATGACGTCGGCGATGAAGTCGTCGGTCTGCGCGAAGCCGGCGCGGACGGGCGGCACGGTCGTCTTCTTGGCGATCGACTTGGTGCGCGCGTCGAGCGGGAGGCCGAGGGCGACGATCCGCTCGGCGGCGTTGTCGCCGTAGTCGCGGGCGTGCTCGACGAGCGTGTCGAGGAGCTCGTGGACGCCGATGAAGTTGCGGCCCCGCACGTGCCAGTGCGCCTGCTTGCCCTCGAGGGCGAGGGCGTTGAGGTCGATGACGACGGGCTCGAGGTACTGGGCGACGCCCGAGACCATCTCGGCGTCCGTCGTCGCTTCGGGGGCGGAGGTCACGTCCGTCATGGCGTGGTCCTTTCGTGTCGTCGATCGTGGATGAGTCGCGCTCGTGGCGCGCGCTCGTGATCCACGGTAGGCCGATCGCGAGCCGCGTGGAGGCGACTCCCACCGCGCTCCCAGGGCGGACCCGATGCTCGGCTGCGCTCAGCGCAGGTCGCGGATCTGGCGGACGAGGTCGCGCGCATTCTGAAGACGTCGTTCGTAGCGAGCGGCGATCGCGACCACGACCACGCCGGCGAGACCGAGCCACAGCCACCACTCGACGGCGCGCCCGATGTCCTCCAGCAGCGGCCAGCTCTGCACGAGCAGGTGGACGAGCAGGACGATCGCGCCGATGAGCAGGGGCGCCTGCAGGCGGCGGATCGCGCCCCCGACGGCGACGGCGGTGGCGACGACGCCCAGGGCGACGACGCGCCAGAGAGCGGGGTCCTGATCGACGGCGACGAGCGACGGCACGAGGAGGAGGATGAGACCGGGGGTGAGCCACACGGCGCTGCGGGCGCGCTCGTCCCGCTCGAGGCGAAGCGTGCCGATCGCGAGGAGCGCGAGCGCGATCGGGAGGCTCACGAGCTCCACGGGGTCGGCCGCGCCGCCCGCACCGAGGATGCCCGCCGCGAGCGCTCCGAGACCCGCCGACCCCGCCGACACCATGTCGCGCTCACGTCCCTCCGGCGCGAGCCAGGCTCCGACGGCGACGGCCGCGAGCACGATCACGAGGAGGATCCCGCGCATCTGCTCCGCGATCGGAAGGCCGCCGGCGCCGGCCGAAGCGGCCGGGTCGACGGACTGGACCACGGTGAGCACCCCCAGCACGACGAGCGTGGCCGCCGCGAGGGTCGAGGCCAGCCCGGGGATGCGCGCGTCGAGCTCACGGGCGCGCCACGCGACGGCGAGGGCGACGACGCTCGCGATCACGCCGACCGCGAGGGCTCGAAGGAGCGGGCCCTCCGCGCTCGCCAGCGCGAGGGGAGCGCCGGCGAGCAGCGCGGCGAGGGCGATGAGCGGCGCGACCGCATGGCTCGGCGCCCCCTCGTCGCCGCGTCGGACGACGGCGAGGCGCGCCGCGACCAGGAGCACGATGCCGGCGACGGGGAGGACGAACGGCTCCGGTGCGTTCTCCCCAGTGGTCGTCAGCTGGGTCCAGAGCGCGAGCGAGCCGAGCGCCAGGGCGCCCCAGCCCAGGTGGCGGCGGCGCGAGTGCGACCCGACGAGCCCATCCCGGTCGATCGCCAGCAGCAGGAGGAGTATCGCGCCCGCCAGCAGCAGGAGCGCCCCGTCGCCACCGTCGAGCGCTGCCGTCGACCCGCTCGTGGCCGAGCCGAGCAGGACGAGCGCCCCGAGAGCCGCGGTGACGGAGTCCGTCACTGCTCGACGCCGGGAGTCGGGCGCCCGGAGCGCGTGCGCGGCGAGGCTCGTCGTCGCGACGACGATGAGCGCGAGCAGCGCCACAGCTCCGCTCACGTCGGACGGCACCGAGCCCGGGGTCGCGTCGAGCAGCGTCGCGCCGGCGAGGACGACCGCGAGGCCGGGGAGCAGCCCCGCGGCGATGAGCCCGTCCAGGCGCCGCTCGTCAGGAGAGACCGCCGAGTGATGCGCGCCGCGCCGCGATCGGATGAGGACGATCACGAGAGCACCCAGGCCGATGGCCGCCGCGAGCGCCGCACCGAGGGCAGGGGCGCGCAGGTCGAGCGCGGCGAGCGCGCCCAGCAGCACGGCGACCACGGAGGCCGCCCGACGCTCAGTCCGCTGCACCCGACCGAGCTGGGCGGCCAGGAGGACGACGCCCGACAGGGCGAGAGCGAGGGTGGAGGGCGCGATCGTCGGCGACGAACCATCGCCGCCGATCGTGCCGTCGAGGAGCCCCGCTCGTGCGACGTCGTCGGCGAGGGGGATGCTCGCGAGGATGACGATCGCCGAGGCGGTCGCGACGGCGATCGCGGTGACGATCGGATGAGCCGGGAGCGACCGGCAGATGGCGACGGCGGTGACCGCGACCGCCGTGCCGATGATCCATCCGCCGGTCACGGCGGGCGCGATCAGCATCACGAGAACGGCGGAGCCCACGGCGAGCGGTGCCAGGAGGTCCTGCACAGCGCGGCGATCGTCGTGAGAGTCGATGCGTCCCGAGGCGTGGAGGAGCAGGCTCGCGCCGATCGCGAGAACGGAGAGCACGACGATGATCGCGATCCACGTCCCCAGCAGCGGCACGGCGGCGACGGCAAGGACGCCGCCGACGGCCGTCAGCGCGCGTGCCCGCGCGCGGAGGACCCCGAGCGCCGCCCAGCCCGCCGCGACGAAGCCGAGCGCCAGGAGCAGGCCCGCGAGCGCGGCCGGAATGACCGGCTCGGGGTCGACGATCGTGCTCGTGGTCAGCGTGCCGAGCGGCGACGTCGCGGCGAGCGCCGCCTCCGCCGCGGCGCCGAGACCGACGATCGCCGCGATTCCCGCGAGCGCCGCGGCGAGCGCGGCGGCCGTGATCAGAGCGGTGCGCAGCGCGACGGCTCTCGGGGAGGGCTCTCGTCGCGCGACACCGAGCTCGAGGACGACGGCAATGCCGGTCGCGACCAGGAGCGGAAGCCACACGGCCGTATCACCCGCCGGCAGTCGGGCGGCGCCGATCGCCGACCCCGCAACCGCGGCGAGGACCGCGAGCGCGCCCGTGGCGGCGGCGAGCCACCGCTCGATCGAGTGCCCGGCGTCGGCGACCCGGGCGACCAGTGCCGCGTGGGCCAGGGCGACCAGGGCGAGTGCGATGCTCAGCACGAGCGTCGCGGTCGCATCGTCGAGCCCGAGAGTGATCGCGCTCGCCGCGACCGTGCCGAGGCCGATCGCCGTCAGCACGGCGATGAGCCGCGCGCCGCGGGCGATGCCGGGCGTCTCGCGGCTCGTCAGCACCGGGTGGGCGAGCGCGGCCGCCGCTCCGACGATGCCGCCGACCGCGGTGCTCGCCCCGGCGATGATCGTCGACCCCCACTGCGCGTCGAGGGGCTCGGCGAGGTGGGTCGCGAGCATGGCCGCGCCGAGCGGCACGAGCAGTGCGGCACCGAGTGCGGGAGCGTGCAGCCGCCCGAGCCGCGACCACAGGACGCAGATGAGGCCGACGACGATGAGGGCGGCGCCCCAGTAGGCGAGCTCGGGCTGCGTGCCGAGACCGCGCGGGTCGTTCTCTCGCAGGGCCCACGCGTCGAGCACGAGCACCACGGTGCCGAGAGCGGCGATGCCCTCGGCTGTCGCACTGAGCCCGCGCCGCGACAGGGCGGCCGCGGCCGCGAGGGTCGCGAGGGTCCCTGCCGCGACGATGAGCATCCGCACCGCCTGCCCGTAGGTCAGGAAGGCGTAGACGAGCCCGAAGACCGCGAAGACCGACAGCAGGCTGATGCCGATGATGATGAGCGCGATCTGGATGCTCGATCTCCCCGATCGCGGAGAGGTCGGCGCCGGCATCCCCGGAAGCGCGAGTGAGGGGGGCGGCGCGACGGCGGACTCCGCGGGAGCGGGCGAGGCGGGTGCGGCGCTCGCCGACGCGCCAGGCACGGCGACCGCGGCGGCGCCCTCGCGACGGATGCGGCCGATGAGGGCGACCCGGGCATCCAGGAGGTCGGCGGCCTGCTGCGAGACGCGCGCGAGCTCGATCGCGGAGGGCTGCGTGAGGTCGAGGCCGCAGCGGGCGCAGCGCGCGTCACGCAGGGGAGCGAGGCACGCCGGGCACGTCGTCGTCGACCGCAGCTCGACCGGTGAGCGCGGGAAGGTCACGGGGCCGGCGAGGGCCACGTCGGCGGCGGTCGAGCGACCCGGGCTCGCGGGGTCGGCGGGCGGACTGAGGGGCGGCACGACGCTCATGCGGCACAACCTATCGGCCGGGGCGCGACGAGGGGGGACCCTCGAACGGGATGTGCGAACACGCGCCGCCCGGTGCGCTAGGGACGAGCCGCGACGAGGGCAGACTGTCGCCATGCCGCCCGTGACGCCCGACGAGTTCGCGGCCGTCTACGCCCGGCACCTCCCCGCCGTGAGCGCGTACCTCGCCCGCCGCGTCGAGCGCGACGCCGTCGACGACCTCGCGGCCGACGTGTTCGCGGTCGCCTGGCGCAAACGCGAGTCGGTCACGGAGGGCGAGGAGCTCCCGTGGCTCTACCGCATCGCGTCCTACCTCGTCGCCAATCACCGGCGCCGTCACGCCGCCCGCACGAGCGCCCTCGCGATCCTCGCCGCCCCCGACTCCGCGCCCAGCACGGAGGACATCGTGCTCGGCGACCTGGCTCTCGCCCGCGCCTGGGAGGAGCTGCGCCCCCGCGACCGCGAAGTGCTCGCCCTCGCCGTGCTCGAGGACATCCCGGTGAGCGCCATCGCCGTCGCGCTCGCGATCACCCCCAACGCCGTGAGCGTCCGGCTGCACCGCGCGAAGAAGGCCCTCGCCGAGGCGCTCGAGCGCGCCCAGGCGCGCGATGCGGGGGATGCCCCCGCCGCGCCCCGAGACTGACCCCCCGATCGCGCGGCCCCATCCGCGACGCCCGCGAAAGATCCGACCGCTCTTCGACATATACCGGGTATGAGCAGCGAACAGCACGACGACGCAGCCGCCCGCCTCCGCCGGGCGATCGACCAGGGCGCCGCCCCGGTCCTGTCCTCCGACATCGTCACGCAAGCCCCGGGTCGTCGCGCCCCGCGCCTCGTCAACCACGGCCGCGTCGCGCGCACGGCCGGTGGCTCCGTGCTCGCCATCGCCGCCGTCACCGCGGCGTCCCTCGTCATCACCCAGCCGTTCGCCCCGCGCGCGCCGCTCTTCACCGCGGCCGGCGGCGCAGCCGAGCAGTCGGCGTTCGGCGCCGCCGCCGAGTCGAGCGACCTGCGTATCGGCGTCTGGAAGCAGTACGAGTACGTCGCCGGCGACGGCCTCGCGACCTCCGGCGGCTCGGGCGCCGCCTACGCGCTCGAGCGCACCGGAGCCCCCGAGGCGACCCTCGACGGGCTCGCCGACGTCTTCGACCTCGTGGGCGAGGCGGTGCGTGCGAGCTACTTCGACGAGAGCTACCCCTCGTACATCGTCGGCCCGGAGGACGGCTCGGCGCCCGCGCTCACGATCACCTGGGCCGGCACCGCCAGCTGGTGGTACAGCGACCCCGCCGCGAGCGGGTGGACGAGCTGCGCGGTCCCGGGCGACGTCGGGGCGGACGGGACCGCCGGAGAGGCTCCGGCTGACGAGCCGCTGCCCGAGATCGCGCCCGAGATCTGCGAGCCCGTGCCGCCCACCGGCGGCGCGATGCCGAGCGAGGATGAGGCGCGCGACGAGGCCGCCGCGATCCTGACCGCGACCGGGCTCGACGTCGATGCGGAGGACATCCGCGTCACCGCCGACGACTGGCAGACCGTCGCGAGCGCGAACCTCGTCGTCGACGGCGTAGAGACCGCCCTCGACTGGGCCGTCGCGTGGGGCCCCGGCGGCGAGATCGCGTGGGCCTACGGGCACGCCGTCGACATCGTGGGCCGGGGCACGTTCGGCACCGTCTCGGAGCGCGACGCCGTCTCCCGACTCTCCGACGGCCGCTGGTTCGGCGCGGCGGGCCCCGAGTTCCAGGGCGGAGGCGTCGGCATCGCCGAGATGGCCGGCGACGCCGCCTTCGAGCAGGGGATGCCCGGCACCGACGGCGACGGAGCCACCGGATCGAGCGGCGCGGCCGTCGACCCCGGCACCGAGCCCGCTCCGGCGCCGACCGACTCGGCCCCGCCCGCGGAGCCCGTCCCGAGCGAGCCCGCGCCCGAGCCTGCACCGGTCGACCCGGTCGAGCCCGCGCCGACCGAGCCGGAGCCCGTCGCGCCGACCCCGATCGACCCGAGCGAGCCGCCCGTCGTCGAGCCCGAGCCTCTGCCCGAGCCGACCCCCGAGGTCGAGATCGTCACGGTGAACGAGGCCGAGGCGACGCTCCTGCTCATGTGGGACTCGGAGGGCGACGCGTGGCTCGTCCCCGGCTACGCCTACCGGCAGGCCGAGGGCTGGTGGAGCTCGGTGGTCTCGCTCGTCGAGGGCGTCATCGCCCTCCCCGAGCCGATCGAGTACCGCATCGAGCCGATGCCGCTCCCCGCTGAGGAGTAGGCGCTCCGACTCGCCCCGTCGCGCGCAGCGCGCTGCGCCGCAGGAGCGGCGGCGCAGCCAGGAATGAACACAGAGGGGATGACGGGAATCGAACCCGCACCATCAGTTTGGAAGACTGAGGCTCTACCATTGAGCTACATCCCCACGAGGCCGAACCGGCCGCGTGCGGGAGCCAGCGTATCGCATCCCGATCTGCTCTCGGCGGCGGTGCCCCGCGGCTCGGCTAGACTTGCCGAGGCCGTTTTGCAGAGACCCCGTGTCTTCCGCCCAACTGGTCGATGGTCGCCAGTCATCGGGGCGTAGCTCAGCTTGGCTAGAGCGCCCGCTTTGGGAGCGGGAGGCCGCAGGTTCAAATCCTGTCGCCCCGACCAGACCCATCAGCCCCGAAAACCTCAGGAGAATCCCCAATTGGTCCAGTCCACGGTTGAGAAGCTCAGCGCCACCCGCGTCAAGATCGCCATCACGGTGACGCCCGACGAGCTCAAGCCCAGCATCGATCACGCGTACAAGCACATCGCCGAGTCGGTGAACATCCCGGGCTTCCGCAAGGGCAAGGTGCCGCCGCCCATCATCGACCAGCGCGTCGGCCGGGGCGAGGTCATCAACCACGCCGTGAGCGAGGGGCTCGACAAGTTCTTCCGCGACGCTGTGCAGGAGCAGAAGCTCCGCACGCTCGGCCGCCCCTCTGCCGACGTCACCGAGTGGCCGAACGAGAAGGACTTCTCCGGCGACCTCAAGGTCGAGATCGAGGTGGATGTCCGCCCCGAGTTCGAGATCCCCGCCTACGAGGGCGTCGAGATCACGGTCGACGCGGCCGAGGTCTCCGACGAGGAGGTCCAGTCGGAGCTCGAGAACCTGCGCGGCCGCTTCGGCACGCTCGTCACCGTCGACCGCCCCGCCACGTCGGGCGACTTCGTCCAGATCGACCTCGTCGCCACCGTCGGCGGCACGACCGTCGACACCGCGAGCTCGATCTCGTACGAGGTCGGCTCGGGCGAGCTCATCGAGGGCATCGACGAGGCGCTCGACTCGCTCAGCGCGGGCGAGACCACGACCTTCGAGTCGGTCCTGCTCGGCGGCGACCACGAGGGCGAGACCGCCCAGATCGAGGTCACCCTCCAGTCGGTCAAGGAGCGCGAGCTCCCCGAGGCCGACGACGACTTCGCGCAGATCGCGAGCCAGTTCGACACGATCGGCGAGCTGACCGACGACATCCGCGAGCAGGTCAAGCGCCAGAAGGCCTTCGGCCAGGGCGCGCAGGCCCGCGACCTCCTTCTCGAGAAGCTGCTCGAGCAGGTCGAGATCCCCGTGCCCGAGGCGCTCGTCGAGACCGAGGTGCACCGCCACCTCGAGAACGAGAACCGCCTCGAGGACGACGTGCACCGCGCCGAGGTCACCGAGTCGACGCAGAAGACGTTCACGAGCCAGATCTTCCTCGACGCTCTCGCCGAGAAGGAGGAGGTCAAGGTCAGCCAGCAGGAGCTCACCCAGTACCTGATCCAGGGCGCGGCGCAGTACAACATGGAGCCGGGCGAGTTCATCAAGGTCCTCGACCAGAACGGCCAGATCCCGCAGATGGTCGGCGAGGTCGCCCGCTCGAAGGCGCTCTCGATCGCCCTCAGCAAGGCGAAGGTCGTCGACAGCAGCGGCGAGGCCGTCGACCTGTCGGCGTTCACGGCCGCCGCGACAGCTCCCGTCGCCGACTCGGTCGTCACCGACGACGAGGGCGACGACCACGCCGGTCACGACCACGAGGGCCACGACCACTAGTCGTCCCCGCAGTCACGCCGACGGGCCCGGAGCATCTCGCTCCGGCCCGTCGTCCGTTCACCCGAGCCGCAGCTCCAGAACTCGCTCGTGGCGGGCGAGCCGTCTGCGTTCGCGGCCGAAAGTCCAGGCCGCCGCCCCGGCCGCCGCGAGACCCACGCTCGCGACCGCGAGCATCGAAAGGGTAAGGTCCGGCTCCACGACGGTCGTGCCGCCGTCGACGGCGGGGAAGACGCACCGCAGCCCGAGCGGCCACGCGCTCGGCTCGCCGATCGGCATCGCCGTCTCGCTCGCGAGCGCGCCCGGTCCTGCGCCGACGCTGAGGCATGTCGCCTGCGCGGCGCCAGCGTCCGAGTACCGCATCATTGCGCCCGCCACGCTCGCCGCGAGCACAAGCGCGAGTGCGCCGGAGATGAGAGCTGCGACGAGGGCGGACGTTCCAACGAACTGCAGGCGGCGGGAAGGGCGCATGACTGTAGTCTTCCTCACTTACCGCGGCGCGTGTGGCTCACGCGTCGAGGTGGCGCCATGTGAGGCAGTTCACCCGAGCCGCAGGCCGAGGATGAGCCCGCCGTCGTCCTCGACGGCGACCTCCGTGAATCCGAGGTGCCAGTAGAACCCGATCGCGGGGGCATTCGCGGGCTCGACCCCGAGGTGCACGCCGCTCGCGCCGCGCTGCTCAAGCCGCTCGATTAGCCGCTCGATGAGCATCCGCCCGATGCCCTGCCCCTGCGCGCGCGGCAGGAGGTCGATGTGGAAGTGGGCGGGGAACGGCCCGGTGATCGTCAGCGGCGTGAGATCGGGGCGGTGGATGCTCCGCACGAGCTCCGCGTCGGCCTCGCGTCGCTCCACGCCGAGTCGGTACCGCTCGCGCAGCGCGGGCCACCACTCGCGCCCGCACCACTCCTCGAAGTCGGAGGTCGACGCGACTCCCACGAGGTACCCGGCGAGACCCGCGTCGTCCTCGACGACCTCGCACATGGCCGGGTCGTGCACCGACTGCGGCCCGGCCCAGTGGTGTCCGAGCAGGTCGGGGTCGTCGTGCAGCGCCGACGCATCCGAGCCCGCGTCGCCGGTCAGCAGGCACACGCGGTAGAGGGCCGGGAGGTCGGCGGGGGAGGGCCGCCGGAATCGCATCACGGGGCCACGGTAGCGACCCGCGCGACGCGTTCTCTGCCCACGGCGAACACGGCCGGGCTCGCGGGTTGGCTTCTGTAGATTCGAACCACGAGACGAACAGGAGCTCAACCCCATGGCCGAACCGGCAATGCCCAACAGCGTTTTCGATCGACTCCTCAAGGACCGCATCATCTGGCTCGGTTCCGAGGTGCGCGACGACAACGCCAACGAGATCGCGGCGAAGCTGCTGCTCCTCGCTGCGGAGGACCCGCACAAGGACATCTACCTGTACATCAACTCGCCCGGCGGCTCGATCACGGCCGGCATGGCGATCTACGACACCATGCAGTTCGTGCCGAACGACATCGTCACGGTCGGCATCGGCATGGCGGCGTCGATGGGCCAGCTGCTGCTGACCGCGGGCACGAAGGGCAAGCGCTACATCACGCCCAACGCGCGCGTGCTGCTGCACCAGCCGCACGGCGGCTTCGGCGGCACGGCGAGCGACATCCAGACGCAGGCCCAGCTGATCTCCGACATGAAGCACCGTCTCGCGGCGATCACCGCCGAGGCGACGGGCAAGTCGGTCGAGCAGGTCAACGCCGATGGCGACCGCGACCGCTGGTTCAACGCCGAGGAGGCCCTCGCGTACGGCTTCGTCGACCACATCCGCTCCTCGGCCACCGACATCGTCGGCGGCGGCGGAACCCAGGCCTAGGCATCCGCGAGTACGAGAGAGAGACCCCCATGGAGACCCCGAACCTCGGCGGCACCCCGCTCGCGATGCCGAGCAGCCGCTACATCCTGCCCAGCTTCGAGGAGCGCACGGCCTACGGCTACAAGCGCCAGGACCCGTACGCGAAGCTCTTCGAGGACCGCATCATCTTCCTCGGTGTGCAGGTCGACGACGCGTCGGCCGACGACGTCATGGCCCAGCTGCTCGTCCTCGAGTCGCAGGACCCGGACCGCGACATCGTCATGTACATCAACAGCCCCGGCGGCTCGTTCACGGCCATGACGGCGATCTACGACACGATGCAGTACATCCGCCCGCAGATCCAGACGGTCGTGCTCGGCCAGGCGGCCTCGGCCGCCGCGGTGCTGCTCGCGGCGGGCTCGCCCGGCAAGCGCCTCGCGCTGCCGAACGCGCGCGTGCTCATCCACCAGCCGGCGACGGGTGACGCGGGCCGCGGCCAGGCGTCCGACATCGAGATCCAGGCGAAGGAGATCGCGCGCCTCCGCGAGTGGCTCGAGCACACGCTGTCGAAGCACTCGAACCGCACGGTCGAGCAGGTCAACAAGGACATCGATCGCGACAAGATCCTCATCGCCTCGGAAGCGCTCGAGTACGGCCTCATCGACCAGGTCCTCACGAGCCGCAAGACGCTCCCGGCGCTCACCGCGAGCTGAGCATCCGGCCGCGCCGACAGGCGGACGACCGCGGGCCCCGCATCCGATTCAGGATGCGGGGCCCGCGTCGTTCTCGCGCGTTCAGTCGCCCGCGGGGCGGCGCCGGTTCGCGAGCACGATGATCGTCGCGATGGCGGCCGCGGCGAGCAGCCCGCCGCCGATCCAGGCGACGCCGGCGAGCACGGTCGCGCTCTCGTCGGAGGCCGCACCGTCGCCGCGCGCGTCGTCGTCCCCGCCCGCGCCGGCCGCAGGCTCGCCGCCGCACTCGGGCGCCGTGGTCGAGCCCTCGGTGACGGGCTCGTCGCCCTCGGGCGCGTAGGTGAACGCGTACGTCTCCGACAGCGTGTGACCGTCGCTCGAGACGTACTGGAAGGTCATCGCGTACTCGCCCGGCTCGCCGAGCGCGGCGGGCGCGGCCATGGTCGCGCCGGTGACCTCGACGCACCCGTCGCCGTAGTAGAGCCCGTCGGCGTCGGTGACGACGATCGCGAAGGCGCCGTCGTTGCCCTCGAGCGTGAGGAGCGGGTTGTTCGCGGTGACCGTCCACGCCTCCGGCAGCGCGGTGATCGTCGCGCCGTCGGAGGGCGTGGAGTCGACGACGTAGTCGTGCGCGGCGGCCGGGGCCGCGAGCCCGAGGACGAGCGCGGCGGAGGCCGCGAGGGTCGCGACGCCGGCGCGGGCGACGCGCGCGATTGCGCGGCTCACGAGGAGGCCCCGCGGCGACGCACGAGCGCGAGAGTGAGGGCGGCCGTCCCGGCGACGAGGCCGAGGGCGCCGAGGATGCGCGCGATGAGGTCATCGCCTCCGCCGCTCGCCTCGCGCGTCGCGCTCGTGAGAGTCGCGGAGTCGTCGGCCTCGCTGTGCCCACCGGCGTCGGCGGAGTCGTGGTCGTCCTCCGCCGCGCCGTCGGTGAGGGTCACGACGGGCGCATCCTCGCCCGTCCAGGCGGCCGTGCCGACCTCGCACGTCTGCGTCGTCGGGAACTCGATGCGCTCGCCCGGCTCGCCCTCGGGCAGCGTCACCTGCAGGTCGAAGGCGGCGCGGTAGCCGTCGGCGAGCGGCGCGTCGGTCGCCGTGTAGACGATCTGCCCGACGCGCTCGGTGAGCGTGTCGTACTCGGTCTCGATCGGCGCGTCGAGCGGCACCATGACCTTCTCGACGCTCCAGCCGGCGTAGACGGTCGGCGCGACCGTCGGGATGCTCTCGGGGATGTCGATCGTCACGACGGTCGTCGACGACCCCTCGCAGCCGTGCGACATCGAGAAGGTGACGAGCGCGCGGCCGCCGGGGGCGGTCGAGTCGCTCGAGGCGCTCACATGGGCGAAGGCGGCGGTCGGGCCGGCGATCGCGAGGCCGGCGCCCGCCGCGAGCGCGAGGGCGGCGATGCCCGCGCGGCGGGCGCGCGGAGCGCCAGCCGGAGCGGCAGCGGGGGCGGGGGCGGTGGACAGGGTTCGTGCGGTCATGGTCGTGCTTCTTCCGTGCGGGTGCGCCGGGCGCCCGGAGGCGGATCGACGGCGCGATGAATGTGGGGTCGCGGGATGCCCGGCGCGACTAGCGCGCGAGCGCGACCGCGGGCGGCCCGCGCCGCCCCGAACCGCCGAGCACGACGACGGCCGGAAGGAGGCGCCGACCGGCGCCGCCGAGCGGGGCGCGACCGACCACGGGAGCCGCGGCCGCGACGACCGGCTCGAGCAGGCGCGCGAGCGCCAGCCCGAGCGCGTGCAGGGCCGCGGCGACGGCCTCCGAGCCTCGGCGCAGCAGCGCGTACGAGGTCAGGGCGGCGACGGCGTGGTGCAGCCCCATGAGCGCGGTCGCGCCGGCGAGCGGCGCGGCCGCCTCGACGGGGATGCCCGCGGGCGCGATCGCGACGGCGGCCGCCTCGATCGCGCCGTGCGCCGGGTGGCCGGCCGGGGCATCCGCGCCCGTGGCGACGGCGGCCCCGCCCGCCGGGCCCAGCAGCGAGAAGACGAGGTGAAAGACGGTCTGGTCGAGCGCGACGACGGCCGCGAGGCCGAGGCGCGACAGGCGGCCGGCACGGAGGGCCGAGAGCGCCGTCATACCGAGGAAGCCGGAGGCGCCGACGCCCACGAGAAGGGCGAGGGCGTGCGGTGCCGCGCCGCCCGCGAGGGTGTGGGCGGAGGCCGCGACGACCGTGGTGACGAGGGCGACGATCCACGACGCGGCGACGCGCGAGCGTCGGGCGGCCAGGTCGGCGTGCATCCTCATGTCCCTTCCAGGGTACGCCCGCGGCGGCGGGTCGAGCTGTGTTCGGAGCGGGGCCCGCGAGCGACGGGCGCGCGGGGGAGCGCGGCGCGTCACGAACGTCGGCTCGTCGGGCTAGGCTCGGGGTCAACCAGGGAGGAGGGCGCAATGGCCCGCATCGGAGAAAGCGCCGACCTGCTCAAGTGCTCGTTCTGCGGCAAGAGCCAGAAGCAGGTCCAGCAGCTCATCGCCGGCCCCGGCGTCTACATCTGCGACGAGTGCGTCGAGCTCTGCAACGAGATCATCGAGGAGCGTCTCGCCGAGTCGAACGAGCAGGCCACGGCCGAGTTCGAGCTCCCGAAGCCGAAGGAGATCTACGCCTTCCTCGAGGAATACGTGATCGGCCAGGTCGCGGCGAAGAAGTCGCTCTCGGTCGCCGTCTACAACCACTACAAGCGCATCCGCGCCCGCCAGACCCTCACCGCGGCCGACCAGCTCGCCGACGACGTCGAGATCGCCAAGAGCAACATCCTGCTCATCGGCCCGACCGGCTGCGGCAAGACCTATCTCGCCCAGACGCTCGCGAAGCGCCTCAACGTGCCCTTCGCCGTCGCCGACGCCACCGCTCTGACCGAGGCCGGCTACGTGGGGGAGGACGTGGAGAACATCCTCCTGAAGCTCATCCAGGCCGCCGACTACGACGTCAAGCGCGCCGAGACGGGCATCATCTACATCGACGAGGTCGACAAGATCGCCCGCAAGGCCGAGAACCCGTCGATCACGCGCGACGTCTCGGGCGAGGGCGTGCAGCAGGCGCTGCTGAAGATCCTCGAGGGCACCGTCGCGAGCGTCCCGCCGCAGGGCGGTCGCAAGCACCCGCACCAGGAGTTCATCCAGATCGACACGACGAACGTCCTGTTCATCGTCGCGGGCGCCTTCGCCGGCCTGGAGGACATCATCAGTCAGCGCGCGGGCAAGCGCGGCATCGGCTTCGGCGCCCCGCTGCACGACAAGGCGCAGGAGAAGAACATCTTCAGCGAGGTCCTGCCCGAAGACCTCCACAAGTTCGGCCTCATCCCCGAGTTCATCGGCCGCCTCCCCGTCGTCACGACGGTCTCGCCGCTCGACCGCTCGGCCCTCATCGACATCCTCACGACGCCGCGCAACGCGCTCGTGCGCCAGTACCAGCGCATGTTCGAGATCGACGGCGTCGAGCTGGAGTTCGAGCAGGACGCCCTCGACGCGATCGCCGACCTCGCCGTGCTGCGCCAGACCGGCGCTCGCGGCCTGCGCGCGATCCTGGAGGAGGTGCTCGGCCCGATCATGTTCGAGGTGCCCTCGAACGACCAGGTCGCGCGCGTCGTCGTCACCCGGGCCGCCGTGCTCGAGAACGCCGCGCCGACGATCGTGCCGCGCCGCCCCGTGCGCCGCGAGAAGAGCGCCTAGCCCGCCCGCACCTCTGCGCCGCGCGCGTCGACTGGGCGCGCGCACGCGCTCTCGCCGTGCGCAGGATGCCCGGTCTACGCTGACGCCATGATCGAGTCCCAGCGCGACCGCCTGCGAGCACTGCCCGACTTCCCCGCCGAGCTCCCGAGCTTCGACCCGGACTCCGCGCCCGCCGACCCGCAGCAGCTCTTCGTCGGCTGGCTCGACGACGCCCTCGCCCACGGCGTGCACCAGCCGCACGCCTTCACGCTCTCGACCGCGGGCCCCACCGGCCATGTGACGGCGCGCACGCTCATCCTCAAGGATCTCGTCGACGGTCTGTGGGTCTTCGCGGGCGCTCGCTCGACCCGCAAGGGGGTCGACCTCGCCGCGAACCCGTTCGCCTCCATGACCTTCTACTGGCCGGCCCGCGGTCGCCAGGTGCGCGTCACGGGCGAGGTCGAGGAGCTCTCGAGCGACGTCGCCGCGGCCGACTGGCGCGCCCGCCCCGCGAGCACGGGCGACGCCAACCCCGACTGGGCCGCGTGGGCGCTGAGCCCGACCGAGATCGAGTTCTGGCAGGCGCGGCACGACCGTGACCACGTGCGCCACTGGTACCGCTTCGGCGGCTGATCGGCGGCGGCATACCCCGGGGAGAGGCCGGCGACGGGAATGACTCAGCCGATCGAATCGTTTCGATAGGATGTCCGGGTCCCCGATCGCGAAGAGGTCCCGTGAGCTTCCCCACCGCCCCTGTGCCCGTCGTCGACCAGGACGAGTCCTTCGTCGCCCGTGATCGGCACGGCAGCCCGCTGAGCCGTCGCCGCGTCATCGCGGCGCTGCTGGCCCTGAGCCTCGGCGGGTTCGGCATCGGCTCGACCGAGTTCGTGGCGATGGGGCTGCTGCCCGAGCTCGCGATCGACCTGCTGCCGGGCATCCATGCTCAGGACCCCGATGTCGCGATCGCGCAGGCCGGCCTTCTCATCACCGCCTACGCGCTCGGCGTCGTCGTCGGCGCGCCGACGATCGCGGCGTTCGCGGCGCGCGTGCCTCGGCGCACCCTGCTGCTGTGGCTCGCGGCGGCGTTCACGCTCGGCACGATCGCCTCGGCGACCCTCCCGACCTTCGAGACGGTTCTCGCCGCGCGCTTCGTCGCGGCGCTGCCGCATGGCGCCTACTTCGGCGTCGCGGCCCTCGTCGCCGCCGACCTCATGGGGCCGGGCAAGCGCGGGCAGGGCGTCGCTCTCGTGCTCTCGGGTCTCACGGTCGCGACCGTCATCGGAGTCCCGATCATCACGTGGGTCGGCCAGCACGCCGGCTGGCGACCGGCCTACCTGCTCGTCGCCGCGCTGTTCGCGGCGACCTTCGTGGCGATCCGCGCGCTCGTGCCCCGGCAGCCGGGCGACCCGACGTCGACGGTCCGCTCCGAGCTCAGCGCCTTCGCCCGGCCCCAGGTCTGGATCTCCCTCGGCGTCGGCGCGGTCGGCTTCGGCGGCTTCTTCGCGATGTACACCTACATCGCCCCCATGATCACCGAGCTCGCCGGCCTGCCGGCAGCGGTGGTACCGGTGATCCTCATCTCCACCGGCATCGCGATGACGATGGGCAACCTCGTCGGCGGGCGCCTGGCCGACGGCGGCACGGTGCGCGCGATGTTCCAGGGCTTCGCGGCGCTCATCGGCTCCCTCCTGCTGCTGGGCGTCGTCGGCGGCACCGTCGTCGGGCTGTTCGTCGCGACATTCCTCGTCGGCTTCGCGGCGGCGACCGTGAGCCCGATCATCCAGACCCGATTGATGGATGTCGCGGGGCGGGCGCAGACGCTCGCGGCGGCCCTCAACCACTCGGCCCTGAATCTCGGCAACGCGAGCGGGGCGTTCCTCGGCGGGCTGGTCGTGGCCGCGGGCTGGGGCTATCTCGCGCCGGCGTGGGTCGGGCTCGCTCTCGCGGTCGGCGGCGCGGTGCTCGCCGTCGTGAGCGTCGCGATGGAGCGCCGCGCCCCGGCGGGGGACTCCTAGGCGGTGAAGGTGCCGGGCGCGTCGACGAGGATGCCGTCGGCGATCGCCTGCTTGCGCAGCCCGACCTTCGTGCCCACGTCGATGCCCGCGATGCGGTACTTCTCGCGGATGCGCTTGAGGTAGCTCTTCGCGGTCTCCTCCGAGATGCCGAGCTGGTAGGCGACGGCCTTCACGGGCTCGCCCGCGCCGTACAGCGCCATGACGCGGCGCTCCTGCGCGCTCAGGCGCGGCGAGCCGCCGACGTCGGCGGCGTTGAGGGCGAGGTCGAGCTCGGCCGAGATGAACGATTCGCCGGCCTTCGCCGCGCGGATCGCCTCGACGATCATGCCCGCGTCCTCGCTCTTGACGAGGTAGCCGAGCGCGCCGGCGTTGAGTGCCTCGCGGACCACGTTCGGCTCCGAGTAGGTGCTCATGAGCACGACCGAGACGCCCGTCGCGCGCAGGGTCTGGATCTTCAGCGAGACGGGGATGTTGTCCTTGAGGTCCAGGTCGAGCAGGACGACCTCGACGGGGAACTCGGGGTGGGCGAGCAGCTCGGGCCAGCTGGCGACGGCCGCGACCATCGAGATGTCGTCGGCGGCCTGGCGGATCCACTCGGTCAGGGCGCCGAGGAGCATGCGGTGGTCGTCGACGAGCGCCAGACGGATGGGGTCGCTTCCAGATGCCATAACTCGGGTCCTCCGACTCGGTGAGCAGGTGCTGCGGTGCTTCTGCTGCGGGCTCGCGCGCTTCGGGTGCGCTGCTCGCCCTCGCTCAGGTCGTGCGGCCCGCGTCGACAGGATTCTCGACGGGGCAGTCGATCTCGATGCGGACGATGCTCGATGCCGTGCTGTCACTGTACCGGCCGACCCGGTCCAGGGCCTCCCACACACCCGGATCGACACGATTCCGGCGCAGGCCTGCGATCTCCAGCCGGATGGGGATGATCGAGCGGCCCTCGGCGTCGACACGGCCGCTCGTCATGGGGCCGAGCTCGACGGTGACCGACTCGGCGGGCGTGGATCCGAGCGGGTCGGCCCCGAGCATCCACAGCGCCGCCAGGAGGGCGTCTCGCTGGACGTCGTCGAGGAGCCCCGCGAGGGTTCCCGGGTCGCTGATGGTGACGCGCCGGCCCAGCTGCTCCGACTCCGCGACGGCGTGGAAGAGCCAGGTCTCGCGGCGGCCCTCCAGCAGGTGCAGGCGCAGCTCGGTCGCGAGCGTCGCCGCGCGCGAGGAGTACTCCGGCGGGAGCGGGAGCGGGGTGCCGCCGACGGCGACGGCGTCCAGCAGCTCCTCCGCGGCGAGGTCGAGGCGCGCGAGCTCCTCCGAGGCGAGCATGCCCACCGCGAGGCGGGGCGCGGTGACGGTCGACTGGACGAGGACGCGGTCGAGCTCGCGCTTGAGCATCCGCTCGAATCCGGCGACGAGCAGCACGCCGGTGATGCCCGGGGCGACGGCGAGGGCGACCGTGACGATCTGGTGGGGGATGGTGACGGGCGTGAGCGGCGTGGTGAGCATGATCGCGACGAGGAAGGCCGCGCCGAGCGCGGCCGTCGCGACGAGCACCTCCCACCCCGCGCGCAGGGTCACCACGATGAGCAGCACGAACCCCGCGCTCACCGATGCCGTGGCGTAGCGGCCGATGTCGCCGAGCGGCGCGATCGTCATGAAGTCGAGCCACACGACGGCGGCGAGAGCGGCGAGGAAGAAGCCGTAGAGCCAGTCGGGCAGGCGCTCTCCCGTGGCCGAGATGGTGACGATGAGCCCCAGGAAGGTCACGAGCAGCAGCAGCCACGCCCCGAGGCCGGGCAGCAGGCTCGGGTACTCCTCGGCCCGCAGGAAGAACAGGCCGACGCCGAGGATCGACTGCAGCGCCGCGATGATCGCCATCCCGATGCCCAGGAACCCGGACCCGAGGGCGGAGGCGTGCGTGGAGCCCGCCGAGCCGCGGCGCACCGACGAGCGGGCGCCGGCGCGGCGGATGCTGCCGCCGAGCGTGCTCTCCTCCGGGAGCGTGTAGCGGGGGTTCGTGCGCGAGGAGCTCATCGCCGCGGCACCTCCAGCATCACGGTCGTGCCGGCTCCTGGAGTGGAGAAGACGCGGGCGCTGCCGCCGACGTTGCCGAGGCGCGCGACGACGGACTCGCGGAAGCCGAGGCGGTCGGGGCTGATCGACTCGGGAGAGAAGCCGACGCCGGCATCGGTGACGACCGCGCGGACGATGTCGTCGCTCTCGGTGATCGTCACGTCGGCCTCCTCGACGCCCGCGTGCCGGCGGACGTTCTCGAGGCACTCGGCGAGGGCGAGGAGGAAGGCGTCGAGCACGTCGTTGGGCAGCAGCACGTGGCCGGTGCCGTGCCAGCGCACCGTCAGCCCCATGCGCAGGAAGCGCTGCTTGACCGACTCGAGAGTCGTGCCGAGCGTCGTCTCGCCGACCGGCTCGAGGCTGTACGAGCCCGAGAACCGCGGCATGGGCGTCGAGCCGAGCCGCAGCTGGCGCAGCAGGCGCGCGTCCTCCTCGGCCTGCTGCCGAAGGGCGTCCTCGCTCACGCCGACGCCGGAGTGCGCCAGCAGGGTGAGCGTCGCGAGCACGGTGTCGTGGAGGAGGCGAGCGCCCTGGCGGCGCTGCGCCTCGAGCTCGCTGGCCTGGCGCTCGGCCTGGTGCGAGCGGCCGATCTGCTCGATGCGGCGCATCGCGCGCTGCACGCCCGCGGTGACCCAGATGCCGATGATGAGCGTGATGACCCAGCCGGCGAGGGTGGCGATCGCCGGAACGGAGACGAGCCCGCGCGTGGGGCCGGCCGTCGCGACCAGGACGCTCGAGCCGAGCGCGCCGAGCGCCCAGAGGATCCAGCGGCCGGTGCGCTCGCTCAGCACCATGCCGACCGCGCCGAGGCCGGCGGCGCCGAGCGGCGCGAGCGAGACGGGCAGGGCGACGTTCGCCGACTCGCCCCACGGGAGCTGAGCGAGCGCGAGCGCCCCGCAGCCGAGCACGATCGACAGGATCACCCAGCCGAGGTTCCCCGAGCGGCCCACCATGACCAGAGCGGCGGCCTGGCCCGCGAGCACGATGAGCACCGATGGCAGCACGTCGGGGTCGACGATCCCGGGCAGCGCGACGCAGATCGCCGTCAGGGCGACGCCGGCGAGCCCGAAGGCCCGGGCGGCGCGCTGGAGGAGCGTGCGGCGCTCCTTCGCGATCAGGTCCATGCTTCTCCGTCGAGGAGCGTCGGGTCGCTCCGGTGACAGTCTGTCACCTGCGGTGCGCGTCAGTCATTCGCGGCGCACGACGCGGTGAGGGCCGCGTAGAGCGCCTCCTTCGTCGCGTCGTCCGAGACGATCGTGACGGTGCCCGTCCGCTCCCCGAGCGCGACCCCGACGCGGAACAGCGTGCCCTGCTTGTCGTCGGCGATCGCGTGGGCATCGCACCGGTTGGGAGAGAAGCGCAGCGGCACGACGATCGGCGCGACGGTCGGGCTCGCGGGGTCCACGACGACATCGAGGGGGATGCCCTCCGCGCGCTCACCGGCGGCGTCGAGCGCGCCCAGCAGCACGGTGCCGCTCACGCTCATCAGGCGCACGACCTCCGCGCCGCCGCGGTCGCCGACCGGACCCTCCCGGGGCCGCACGACGAGCTCGACGCCGATCGTCCCGCCCGCGCCGCCGTCCGCCCGCACGCTCAGCTCCACCCGCTCGGCGACGGCCTGCGCGAAGCACGCGCTCTCGACCCAGGCCGCCCACTGACCGATGCGGTCGGTCGTCGGCACGCGCAGCTCGGTGACCGAGCCGTCGGCGAGCGGGACGAGCAGTACCGCCTCGGGGGCGTCGGGCGCGCGGCCCTCGGGCGAGGCGGGGCACCGGGGCTCGACGAGGGTCATCGGAAGATCCCGGGTGGCGCCGGCGGGGATGACGGCGTCGTCGATCCGCTCGAGCGCGGCGCTCAGGAGGGGCGATTCGAGTCGGGCTCCATCGAGGGCGAGCGCGGCATCCCCCTCATTGGTCACCGAGAGCTGGATGCCGTCGCGCGCGGCGTCGATGCGCGTGCGGTAGACCTCCGCCTCGACGGCGATCGCGTCGGTCGAGGCGGGGAGCGCCTCGACCGGGGCCGGGCGGGGCGGGGAGTCCGAGCCGGTCGCACCCGCGCATCCGGTCAGGCCGGCGGCGGCGAGGGCCGCCGAGAGGGCCGCGACCGCGACCCGTCCCGCCGTGCGCGCGGCAGGACGGGGCGGGCGCGCGCGCATGTCAGCTCGCGAGCAGCGCGGTCAGGCGGGGGCCGACGAGGTCGTCCTCGATGAGGAAGGCGTCGTGGCCGAAGGGGGAGGAGATGACGACGGCCTCCCGGCCGTGGATCGTCGAGGGCAGCGCGGCGGCGATCGCCTGCTGCTGCTCCACGGGGAAGAGGCGGTCGGTGTCGATGCCGAGCACGAGCGCGCGCGCTGTGACCCCCGCGAGCACCTCCGCGAGCGAGCCGCGGCCGCGCGTGATGTCGTGCGAGTTCATCGCCTCCACCAGGCGCACGTAGCTGTTGGCGTCGAAGCGGCGCGTGAACTTGTTGCCGTGGAAGTCGAGGTAGCTCTCGATGGCGAACCGCCCTCCGCCGCCGAGCGGGTCGAGCACGCCCTGCCACGACCGCTCGAAGCGCTCGTTGAGCTCGTCGGGAGAGCGGTAGTTGAGCAGGGCCATTCGCCGGGCGAGCGCGAGACCGCGGTACGGCCCCTCGGCCTCGTCGTAGTAGTCGCCGCCGCGGAAGGCCGGGTCCATCCGGATCGCCTCGAGCTGCACCGAGTTGAGGGCGATCTGGTCGGCGCTCGAGATCGCGGGCGCGGCCAGCACGGCCAGGCGCGCGACGCGCTCCGGGTGGGTGACGGCCCACTCGAGCGCGTGCATCCCGCCCATCGACCCGCCGATGACGGCGAAGAAGCGGTCGATGCCGAGCTGGTCGACGAGCAGGCGCTGCGCCGCGACCTGGTCCCGCACCGTGACGTACGGGAACCGCGAGCCCCACTCGGCGCCGTCGGGCGAGAAGGATGCGGGGCCCGTGGAGCCCTGGCAGCCGCCGAGCATGTTGGGGGCGACGACGAAGTAGCGGTCGGTGTCGATCGCGAGCCCGGGGCCGACGATGCCGCTCCACCATCCGGCGGTCGGATGCCCGCGCCCGGGTCGCCCGGTCAGGTGGCTGTCGCCCGTGAGCGCGTGGCAGACGAGGATGGCGTTGCTGCCGTCATCGTCCAGCTCGCCCCACGTCTCGTAGGCGAGTCGCACGTGCGGCAGCCGCGCGCCCGACTCCAGCGGGAGCGGCCCGAGGTTCGCGAACAGCCGATCGCCCGCGTCGTCGCCCTCGCGCCACGCCCCCGTGACCGGCGGTGTCCCGCGGAGGGCGCGCCGGTTCGCCTCGGTGATGAACGCCGAGGGCACGGTGTCTTCGGAGGTCTGCCAGTCCATGTCGACTCTCATTCTGGCGCAGACGACGCCGGGCCCCCGCCACTCGGTGGCGGGGGCCCGGCGAGAGCGGGCGGATGCCCGGTGTCAGTCCTCGCGGTTGGCCGCGACGACGGCGCGCGCGGCCGCGAACCCTGCCTCGAGGTCGGCGATGATGTCGTCGATGTGCTCGAGCCCGACCGAGAGCCGCACGAGCCCGGGCGTGACGCCCGCCGTCAGCTGCTGCTCGGGGGTGAGCTGCGAGTGCGTCGTCGACGCCGGGTGGATGATGAGGCTGCGCACGTCGCCGATGTTGGCGACGTGGCTGAACAGCTCGACCGAGTCCACGAGCGTGCGGCCGGCGTCGACGCCGCCCTTGAGCTCGAACGACAGCACCGCGCCGACGCCGCGCGGGGCGTACTTCTGGGCGGCCGCGTGCCAGGGGCTCGAGTCGAGCCCCGAGTAGTCGACCGTCGCGACATCGGGGTGGGCCTCGAGCCAGCGGGCGACCGCGAGCGCGTTCTCGACGTGGCGCTCGATGCGCAGGCTCAGAGTCTCGATGCCCTGGATGAGCGCGAAGGCGTTGTCGGGCGAGACGGCCGCGCCGATGTCGCGCAGCAGCTGCACGCGCGCCTTGATGATGTACGCGATGCCGTCGCCGAGCACGCCCGTGTAGCTCGCTCCGTGGTACGAGGGGTCGGGCTCGGTGAGGCCGGGGAACTTCTCGGCGTTCTGCGACCACGCGAACTTCCCGCCGTCGACGATCACGCCGCCGAGGACGGTGCCGTGACCGCCGAGGAACTTCGTCGCCGAGTGGACGACGATGTCGGCGCCGTGCTCGAAGGGGCGGATCAGGTACGGGGTGGCGATCGTGTTGTCGACGATGAGCGGGAGGCCGTTCTCGTGCGCGACCGCCGCGACGCTCTCGATGTCGAGGATGTTCACCTTGGGGTTGCCGACCGTCTCGCCGAAGAACAGCTTCGTGTTCGGGCGCACGGCGGCGGCCCACGCCGCGGGGTCGTCCTGGTCCTCGACGAACGTCGTCTCGATGCCGAGCTTCGCGAGCGTGTACTTGAAGAGGTTGTAGGTGCCGCCGTAGATGCTCGAGGACGACACGATGTGGTCGCCCGCCTGCGCGATGTTGAGCACCGCGTACGTCGTCGCGGCCTGGCCGGAGGCGAGCAGCAGGGCGGCGGTTCCGCCCTCGAGCGCGGCGACGCGCTGCTCGACGACGTCCTGGGTGGGGTTCTGGATGCGCGTGTAGATGTTGCCGAACTCGGCGAGCGCGAAGAGGTTCTTGGCGTGCTGCGCGTCGTCGAAGACGTAGGCCGTCGAGCGGTAGATCGGCGTCGCGCGCGCCTTCGTGGTCGGGTCGGGCTGGGCGCCGGCGTGGATCTGCAGCGTCTCGAACTGGTAGTCGCTCATCGGGGTTGCTCCTCGTGGGGTCGCGGGCCGGACGGTCGGCGCCCGGTGCACGCCCACGCTACGGAGGCCGGCATCCGACGGTCAATGGCACCGACACACGCCGTAACGCGCTCGGCCGGGCGCTCGACCCGCGCGCCGTCAGCGCCGGCGCGCGCCCGTCGGATCGGTGCGCGACGGGCCGATGCGCAGCGGGCCGGTCCTGGTCTCCTCCGCCGGGCGGAAGATCCACGACGGCTTCGGCTCGATGATCGGGCGGGTGACGCGCCGCACCCACGGGCTCGCGAGCAGCACCGTGATCGCGACGCTCGCGAACAGCAGCCCGAGCAGCCACGTGAGGGACGAGTTCTCGCCGCCGATCACTCCCGACTCCCGGATCGGCCACAGGACGAACGAGTGCAGCAGGTACACGTACATCGTCGACTGGCCGAACGCCGTCATCCACGTCTCGTGCCGCGGCACGAGCACGAACACGGCCGCGGTCAGCAGCATCGCGAGCGCGATGAGCAGCAGCCGCACCGCGCCGGCCCACCACTGGTCCTCGCCGAGGCCCTCGTAGGAGTCGTCGTAGAAGAACCAGAAGCGGAGGTCCATCGCGCGCCACACGTCGATGAAGGCCACGAGCACGGCGCCCCACGCCACGAGCACACCGGCGGCGATGAGGCGAGCGGGCACCGTCTGCCGCTCGACGAGGCGCCAGCGGTCGACGAGGCCCCACTCCTTGAGCTTCCAGCCCAGGACGAAGAACGGCAGGATCCCGATCGCGCGCGAGAGCGAGAAGGTCGAGTCGACGTTCGTGAGGTACCCCACGCCGACCGAGAAGACGATCGCCCACAGCAGCGGCCAGCGGACGAGCGCGAGGTAGGGCAGCACGAGCCGGAAGATGCCGAGCGCGAGGAGGAACCACAGGGTCCACGACGGCGTCGTCGGGTTGAGCGCGAGCGTGCCGGAGGCCGCGAACTGCAGCAGGGTCCAGATCGTCTCCATGATCACGTAGGGCAGGAGGATGTCGGTGATCACGCGCTGCATCTGGCGGGCGGTCGGCGGCCCGGACTTCGAGAAGTACCCGCTGATGATCGCGAACGCCGGCATGTGGAAGGCGTAGATGAAGAGATAGACGACGAGCGCGTTGTCGCTCTCGTAGGTGAGCCGCTGGATGGCGTGACCGGCGACGACGAGTGCGATGCACACGAAGCGCGCGTTGTCCCAGAACGGGACCCGCTCGCGCGGGGGTCGGGCCCGGGCTGGCGCGATCGCCGTCGTCGTGGTGCTCATCCGCCCAGGCTAGGGCAGGGGCGCGAGCGCGGGGGTAGCGTTGCCCCATGACCGACTCCACCACCGCCCCGACCCTGCGCGCCGTCGTCACGGGGGCGAGCTCCGGCATCGGCGCCGCCACCGTCCGCCTCCTGCGCTCCCACGGCTGGGAGGTGACCGCCGTCGCTCGCCGGGCCGACCGGCTCGCGGCGCTCGCCGAGGAGACCGGGTGCTCGGTCGTCGTCGCCGATCTGACCGTCGCGAGCGATGCGGATGCCCTGGCCGAACGGGTGCGCGCGGCCGGCCCCCTGCACGCTCTCGTCGCCAACGCGGGCGGAGCCATCGGCGCCGACCCGGTCGAGTCGGTCTCCGCCCAGGTGCTCGCCGACTCCTTCGCCCTGAACGTCCTCACCGCGCACGCCGCCATCGCGGCGCTCCTGCCCTCGCTGCGGCAGGGCGCGGCCGAGCGCGGATCGGGCGACATCGTCGCGGTCACCTCCACGGCCGGCCAGGTCGCCTACGAGGGCGGCGGCGCCTACAACGCCGCGAAGTTCGCCCTCCGCGGGCTGCTGGGCGCGCTGCGGCTCGAGCTCGCGGGCGAGCCCCTGCGAGTCGTGCAGATCGCGCCGGGAATGGTGCGCACGGAGGAGTTCGCGATCAAGCGCCTCGGCGGCGACACGGCGAAGGTCCAGGCCCTCTACGCCGGGGTCGAGCATCCGCTGCTCGCGGAGGACATCGCGGAGGCCATCGTCCACGCCATCGAGCTGCCCGGCCACGTCAACCTCGACGAGGTGACCATCCGTCCCGTCGCGCAGGCCGCGCAGCACAAGCTCGTGCGCGAGCCGCTGCGGGTGCGCTAGCAGAGGTGCGTGGCCCCCTCGACGGCCTCGTCGCGCCCGACTGGTCCGACGCGCTCGCCCCTGTCGCCGACCGCGCCGTCGCGCTCCTGGCCGAGCTCGAGTCCGAGTCCGCCGCCGGCTCGCCCTTCCTGCCCGAGGCGCCCCTCGTGCTGCGCGCCCTCCGCACGCCGCTCTCCGACGTCCGCGTGCTGATCCTGGGGCAGGACCCGTACCCGACCCCCGGGCACCCGATCGGCCTGAGCTTCGCCGTCGACCGCGATGTGCGCCCGCTCCCGCGCAGCCTCGTGAACATCCACCGCGAGCTGCGCGACGACCTCGGCATCGCCACCCCCGAGCACGGCGACCTCTCGGCCTGGCAGAGGCAGGGCGTGCTGCTGCTCAACCGCGTCCTCACGGTGCGACCGGGCTCGCCGGGCTCGCACCGCGGGCGGGGCTGGGAGGAGGTGACGGGATGCGCGGTGCGCGCGCTCGCGGAGCGGGGAGGCCCGCTCGTGGCCATCCTGTGGGGCCGCGATGCGCAGTCGGCGCTGCCGCTGCTCGGCGACGTCCCCGTCGTCGGGAGCGCGCATCCCAGCCCCCTGTCGGCGCGCACGGGATTCTTCGGCTCCCGCCCGTTCTCGCGCGCGAACGCGCTCCTTCTCGCGCAGGGCGGCGCCGCGGTCGACTGGTCGCTGCCCGCCTAGACTGGGCGCGTGCTGGAGGAGGAGTACCAACCGCGACGCGTGCTGCCGCCGCACCTGCGCAAGCAGCCGGAGCCGGAGGCGCCGTTCGCGTACACGATCCGCGAGGCGACCGAGGCCGACCTGCCCTGGGTGCGCGAGATCTACAACCACTACGTCGCGAACTCGACCGTCACCTTCGATGAGAAGCCGTGGACCCTCCGGGCGCTCAAGACGAAGTTCGCGAAGGTGCGCTCGCTCGGCCACCCCTTCCTCGTCGCCGAGTCGCCCGCGGGCGTCATCCTCGGCTTCGCCTACGTGTACCCGTGGAAGGAGAAGGCCGCCTACCGCTTCACGGTCGAGAACTCGATCTACCTCGGCCCGGCGTCCACCGGCAAGGGGCTCGGGCGGTCGCTGCTCGGCGAGCTGCTCGAGCGCTCGCGCGCCGCGGGCATCAAGGAGGTCATCGCGGTCATCGCCGACCGCGGGGCGGAGGCGTCGATCGCCCTCCACGAGAGCTTCGGGTTCCGGAAGACCGGCGAGATGGCGCGCGTCGGCTTCAAGTTCGAGCGCTGGCTCGGCATCGTGATGCTGCAGAAGTCGCTCAAGAAGCGCTGACGCGCCGGCGAGGCCGTGAGCCGATCAGTTGTAGACGACGTCGAGGATGTCGCCCGCGATCACGACGGCCTCCTCGTAGAAGACCTCGCCGCCCAGAAGAGTGATGACCGAGATCCAGGCGTCGTCGGTGATGACGTGATGCACGGCGCCGGGGCCCTCCTCGTCTCCGAGGACCCAGAAGGTCGCATCGCCGTTCTCGGTCGCTCCCGTGTTGAGCCCCTGCGAGGTGAGGTCGGTCACGATCTGCGCGCGCGTCGCCGTCGAGACGGGGGCGACGCTGAGGGTGAAGGCGGCGATGTTGGGCCGGGCCTCGTCCTCGTAGAAGCAGCTGATGCCGCCCGCGGCCTCCTCGCGCGTCGGCTCGGGCAGGTAGGTCGCGCCGATCTCCGTGCCCGGACCGCCGACGAGCACGATGCCCTGGTCGAGGAAGGACGCGACGCGCGCCTCGGGGAGGATCGTCGTGCAGTCGGTCGGCATCGCGAACGTCTCCACGACCGGCTCGGGCTCGGCGGTCTCGACCGGCTCGGGCGACGTCGTCGGCTCGGCCGTCTCGACCGCCGCCGGCTCCTCCGGCTCGCTCGCGCAGCCGACGAGGCCGAGGGCGAGGACGAGCGCCGTGGCGCTCGAGAGCAGGCGGATCGGGGTCATGGCACTCCTAGGCTGCGAGATCGTCGGCGCGAATCTAACAGTCGGCGCACCGCCGGAACTCCGACCGGGCACGTGCGAGAGGCGGGGACGGGCCTTCGTTGCCGAATCGTTGCACGGGTGCCGTCGCTAGGCTCGCGAGGGTGTTCGAACTCCACCATCTGACCGCCCTCGAGCAGTGGGAATGGCTGCACGCGGGACGCGTCTCGCCGAGCGAGCTGCTCGAGCACTACCTCGCGCGCGTCGAGCGGCTCAACCCGGCCGTCGGCGCCCTCACCGTCGTCGAGCCCGAGCGCGCCCGTGCCCGCGCGCGCGAGGTCGAGAGCTCCGTGCCGCCCACCGCGCCGCTGTGGGGGCTCCCGATCGCCGACAAGGAGCTCGTTCCCCGCGCGGGTCAGCGCACGAGCTACGGGTCGCGACTGCACGCGGACGCGATCGCGACCGACTCGCACGAGCTCGTCGAGCAGCTGGACGCGGCCGGTGCGGTGAGCGTCGGCGCGAGCGCGGCGCCCGAGTACGGTCTCGCCTCGTACACGGAGTCGCTCATCGCTCCTCCCGCGCGCAACCCGTACGACCTCGCGCGCGGCGCCGGCGGGTCGAGCGGGGGAGCCGCCGCGGCGGTCGCGGCCGGGCTCCTCCCCGTCGCGCCGGGCAGCGACGGCGGCGGCAGCATCCGCATCCCCGCCGCCGCCTGCGGTCTCGTGGGGCTCAAGCCCTCGCGGGGCAGGCTGCCGGGGGGCAGCGGGCTCGACCGGCTCGCGGGCCTCGTCGTCCCCGGCCCCATCGCGCGAACGGTGGCGGATGCCGCCCTCCTGCTCGACGCCCTCGCGACCGCGACGCCCTGGGAGTTCGCGACGCGCGCGCCGAGCCCGCACGACGGCCCGTTCCTCGGTGCGGCGGTGCGCGGAGAGGGCCGCTTCCAGCTCGGCGTAATGACGAGCTCCCCGTGGGACGCGTGGACGGACATCGGCATCGCCCCCGAGGCCCGAGCCGCCCTCGAGGAGGCGGTCACCGAGCTCGCGGCGCTCGGCCACGGCGTCGAGGAGATCTCGCTCGACGCGGAGCCCGACTACGGCCCCCATTTCCGCACGGTGTGGATGGCGGGCGCCGCGGGGATCCCCGCCCGCACCGACGCCGAGCTCGCGCTGCTCGAGCCGCTCACCGCGTGGCTCGTCGAGCGCGGGCGAGCGCTGCCGGTCGATCGGCTCCTCGAGTCGCTCGCCTGGCTCACGGGCTTCGAGCGCCGGGTCATCCGCCGCTTCTCGAGCGTCGACGTCGTCGTGACGCCCGCCGTCGCGATGACGCCGCGCCCGCTCGGCTGGTACGACGCCGGGGATGCGGAGCGCAACTTCGAGCAGCAGGTGCAGTACACGCCGTGGACGAGCTTCGTGAACGTCAGCGGACTCCCCGCCCTCACCCTCCCCGTCGGCCTCACGTCGGGCGACTCGGCGGAGCCCGGGCTCCCGATGGGCATCCAGCTGATCGGCCGGCCCGGCGGCGAGGCCGACCTGCTCGCCCTCGGCGCGCAGTGGGAGCGCCGTCGGCGGGTGCGGCTCCACCCGCCGCAGTGGTGATCCCGCACGCGGCCGCGATCGGTGCGGGTCAGCGCTCGACGGCCGCCGGCACGTCGATGCGGCGCGCGACGGCCTGCCACAGCTCGTCGGCGAGGCGCGCGTCGCCCGCGCTGGGGTGCGTGGCGCCGAGCGGGTCGAGCCCGTCGAAGTAGGTGCCGTTCGGCACCCCGAGCTCGGGCGTGTCGACGAGGTGCACGAGCGGCGCGGCGCCCGCCTCGGGCGAGATCTGCATCGACCCGCTCAGAAGCTGCAGCAGCCGCGCCGAGCGCGACTCGGCCCCGAAGCCGCTGCGGACGTAGCCGGGGTGGAAGGGGTGGGCCTCGAGCCCGGTGCGCGCCGCGAGCGATCGCGCGTAGAGGATCGTCGCGAGCTTGCTCGCCCCGTAGGCCCGCCAGCCCGCCCCGTAGCGGCGGCTCGCGAAGTCGAGGTCGTCCAGCCGCAGCCCGCCGAGCCGGTTGAGCACGCTCGAGGTGAGGACGACCCTGCCCGTCTCGCGCCCGGCCCGCAGGCGCGGCGCGAGCATCTCGGTGAGCAGGGCCGCGGCGAGCACGTTGCGCTGCAGCGTCGTCTCGTTGCCGTCGACGGTCACGGTGCGGCGGCTGACGATGCCTCCGGCGTTGTTCACGAGCGCGTCGATGCGGGGGAACCGTGCGAGCAGATCGGTCGCGAGCGCGCGCACCTGGTCGAGCTCGTCGAAGTCGGCGGTGAACGGGATGCCCCCCGCGCGCGCGGCGACGGCGGCGGTCCGTTCCGGATCCCGGCCCACGACCGCGACCTGCCAGTCGCGGCGCGCGAGCTCGACGACCGCGGCGGCGCCGAGGCCGGAGCTCGCCCCCGTGACGACGACCGTGCGCATCAGACGTACCCGCCCGATCGCAGGCCCGCCGCGATCTCGAAACGGTTGCGCAGCGGGTCGCGCCCCGCCGCGAGATAGAGGGGGATCATCGCGAGCCCGTATCGGCGCCACTGCGCGCGGTGCACGGCCTCATGCTCGAGAACCCGCGGGCTCACGGCGTCGCGCGTGAGGTACACGGCGCCCAGGGTCGTGCCGCCGCGGCCGAACGCCCAGCGGGGCAGCCCCGCGCACACGACGACCCCGCCGCGCCGCGACACGCGGAACCCCCCGAGCACGGCGCCCCAGACCAGTGCGATCGCGGAGACGAGGGCGTAGCCGGTAAGGGCGACGACGGGGTGCAGGCCGACGCGACGCAGCCAGCGCACCCTCGCGAGCGCGGCGATGGCGCGCGCGGAGCGGGGCCGGACGTCGGTCATGCCCCATTCCTAGCAGGTGCGCGTGTCGCGGCGGGGAGGTGATGCCGGTGCTCAGCCGCGGCGCTGGGCCCGATCGATCTCGAGCAGCCGCAGCCAGACCTCGCTCATCGTGGGGTAGGAGGGCACCGCGTGCTGCAGCCGAGCGACCGGCACCTCGCCCACGATCGCGATCGTCGCCGCGTGCAGGAGCTCGGCGACGTCGTCGCCCACGACCGTGAAGCCGATCACGACGTCCCGCTCGTCGTCGATCACGAGCCGGGCGCGGCCGCGGTAGCCGTCGGCGTGCAGGCTCGCCCCCGCGACGTGCCCGAGCTCGTAGTCGGCGACCCGGGTCGCGAGCCCGCGCTCGGCGGCGCCTGCGGCGGTCATCCCGACCGATGCCACCTCGGGGGAGGTGAAGGCGACCGCGGGGACGGCGTCGTGATCGGCCGTCGCGACGTACGGCCCCCACGCGGCCTCGTCGACCTGCTCGCCGCGCGCGCGGGCGGCGATGACGTCGCCCGCCGCGCGCGCCTGGTACTTGCCCTGGTGGGTCAGCAGCGCGCGGTGGTTGACGTCGCCGACCGCGTAGAGCCAGTCGTGGCCCTCGACGCGGAGGGTGTCGTCGACGTGCAGCCACTCGCCGGGTTCGAGACCCACGCTGTCGAGCCCGAGCCGCTCGGTGCGGGGGCGGCGTCCGGTCGCGACGAGCACCTCGTCGGCGGTCACGGGGTCGGCACCGCCCTCGAGCGCGATCGTCACGGTGCCGTCGGCGGCGCGGTCGACCCGCGCAGGGGACGCGCCCGTGAGAACCGTGACCTCCTCCTCGCGGAGCCGCTCGGCGACCAGCTCGCTCGCGAACTCCTCCAGACCCGACAGCAGGCGGCCGCGGCTGATGAGGGTCACCCGCGCGCCGAGTCCGGCGAACGCGGTCGCCATCTCGCAGCCGACGACGCCGCCGCCGATGATGGCGAGCCGCTCGGGCACGCGCTCGGCGCTCGTCGCCTCCCGCGAGGTCCACGGCTCCGCCTCGGCGAGGCCCGGGATGCCCGGGATCGCCGCGTCGGATCCGGTGCAGATCGCGACGGCGGTGCGCGCGACCACGACCCGCTCGCTCCCGTCGGGGGAGGTCACCACGACCCGCTTCGCGCCGTCGAGCCGGGCCTCGCCGCGCACGAGGTCGATGCCCGCGCTCTCGAGCCAGCGCACCTGCCCCGAGTCGTCCCAGTGGCTCGCGACGTCGTCGCGGCGGGCGAGCACCGCGGCGACGTCGAGCGGACCGCTGACCGCCTCGCGGGCGCCCGCGACCGCGCGGGCCGCGCGCAGCGCCGAGACCGAGCGCACGAGCGCCTTCGACGGCATGCACGCCCAGTACGAGCACTCGCCGCCGACGAGCTCGCTCTCGATGACGACCGCGGTCAGGCCGCCCTGCACGGCGCGGTCGGCGACGTTCTCGCCCACTGCGCCCGCACCGATGACGATGAGGTCGTACTCCTCCGCCGTCGGCGCGCTCGTCGCGGCGGTGGCGGTGAGGGGGCGGGGCGGGTGCGTCATGGTGCGGCTCCTATCGGCCGACGAAGCGGGGGATCTCGCGACGGAGGAAGGCCTCCATGCCGATGGCGGCATCCTCTGTCTGCATCAGGCGGACGAGCTCGCCCTGCAGGCGAGCGGCCGCGACCGCCGGGCCCTCGGCGACGGCGAGGCGGGCGTTCTCGAGGGTGGCCTGCACGGCGAGCGGCGCCTGGACGGAGATGCGGTGCGCGAGCTCGACCGCCCGCGCGAGCTGCTCGCCGGGCTCGACGATCTCGGAGACGATGCCCATGCGCGCGGCCTCGACGGCGTCGAAGCGGTCGCCCGTGAGCATCCAGCGCATCGCGCTGCTCCAGCCGGCGACGGCCGGGAATCGCAGCGTCGCGCCGCCGAACGGCAGGATCGCGCGCGCGACCTCCAGCTGCGAGAACGAGGTGTCGCTCGCCGCGACGACGACGTCGCTCGCGAGCGCGAGCTCGATGCCGAGCGTGAGGCACGTGCCCTGCACGGCGAGCACGACGGGCTTGCGCACGCGCGGGCCCTGCACGCCCCACGGATCGATGCCGCCGTCGGGCACCATGACGAGGCCCTCGGGGCCGACGCGCGGGGCGATGTCGCCCAGATCGAGGCCGCCCGTGAAGTGGTCGCCGTGCGCGAAGACGACGCCCGCGCGAGCCTCCTCGTCGCGGTCGAGCTCGCCGTAGGCGAGAGCGAGCTGCTGCAGCATCGCGAGATCGGCGGCGTTGCGCTTGTCGACGCGGTCGAGGCCGATCAGCAGGAGGTGGCCGTCGCGCTCGACGGTCACGCGGCGCGGAGCGGAGCCGTCGCCGGCGGGGGAGGCGGAGGAGTCGGACATGCGCGCCACTCTAGTCACCGGGTCCGCGGGCGCGGCGAGCCCGTCGACAGCGGCGCTCAGCCCGCCGAGGGCGCGTCCGCGGCGGCCGCCGGGGCGGGTTCGGGCCGGGTGAGCGCCGAGATCACGCGCAGGATGCTCGGCAGGTCGTCGCCCGCGGCCGCGGCGCTCGCGGGGGCGAACTCGGTGACGCCCGCGCCGGAGAGCGGGAGCGCGGCGCGCGCCGCGCCGATCGCGCCGACGAGCTCGGTGATCGTCGTGCCGAACGGCGTGGGGAAGCCCACGCCGGCGAACTCCGACGGGTCGATGACGTCGAGGTCGACGTGGACGTAGAGCTCCGTCGCGCCCTCGGCGGCGCGCTCGGCCACCGCGGCACCGACCTCCCCGATCGCGACGAGGGCGATGCCGAGGGACTCGACGGCGTGCTCCTCCGCGGGGTCGAGATCGCGCGCGCCGACGAGCAGCACGTCGGCCGGAGCGACGATCCCGTGGTCGATGATCGAGCGCAGCACCATGCCGTGGAAGGCGCCCGATGGCGAGCTCGTCGGCGTGTTCAGGTCGGCGTGGGCGTCGGCCCAGACCAGCACCGTGCGGCCGGCGCGTGCGACGTGCTCGACGGCCGCGAGCTCGACGCCGCAGTCGCCGCCGATCGTGATCGCCGGGCTGCCGATCGCGGCGAGAGCGGCCGTCTGGCGCTCGCGGACGATGCGCAGCGAGCTCCAGCGGTGGACCCCCGTCTGCTCGGCGTCGCCGGCCTCGAGCGGCACCTCGACGAGCGTCGTCGCGCTCGCCGGCAGGTCGCCGCGGATCGCCTCGGCGCCGTCGACGAGCCGCATCGCTCGCTCGGCGCCCGAGCCCTGCCACTGGGGGACCACCACGAAGTGCGCTGCCATGCCGGTCAGTCTTGCACTCGCGCCGGTCGGAAGGGGAGGGCCGCAAGACCCGAGAGCGCCGCCTCGAGCGGGCCGCGCCGCCCGAGAGCCTCGCACGCGAGGCCGACGGCCACGCCCGCGACGGAGAGCAGGATGAGGATGCCCCACCCGACGAGGCCCTCGAAGCGACCCGCTCCGCCGAGCGGCGAGAGCGCGGCGATCACGAGCACGTGGCCGACGTACACGGTGAGCGCGACGCGGCCGAGCGCGCGGAGCGGCTCGAGAATGCGGCGGAGGACGACGATCCTGCGGCCGCGCCGGACGCCGACCCCCGCGCCGCGGCCGACCGGGTCGAGGGCGAGCAGCAGCAGCCCGAGGATCACCGCGGCGAGTCCGCCCGAGCCGAGCAGCTCGGCGACCGTGCCGGAGTGCGCCTCCGCCGTGACGGCGTCGAGGTCGAGGCCCGCGCTCGCCGGCAGCCGGGGGAGGAGGGCGCCCGCACCGTAGCCGGCGAGGCTCGCAGTCGCGCCGCCCAGCACGAGCGCGATTCGCACGCGCGGTCGAGCCAGCCCGGAGCGCGCAGCGAGGAGGCCCGCGACGAGCACCGGCACCCACAGCAGCGCCGGGTACCAGCCCGTGAGCAGGTAGTCGACGAGGGTCGCGGCCGGCTCCTGCGCGGGGGCGCCGGCGCGCACGACGGCGTCGCGGAGCGCGGGGGCGAGCACGAGGGTCGCGACGCCGAGGATCGCGAGGGCCGCGCGAGGGAGGAAGAGCAGAGGCACCATGAGCAGGAACATCACGCCGTAGTAGTCGAGGATGACGGCGATGCCGTGCGGCAGCAACCACAGGAGCGACCCCGCGGCCACGAGCGCGAGCGCCCGGATCACGAGGCGCAGTCGCGGCTCGGAGCGCGCCCCGGCGGGAGGCGGGGCATCCTGCCCGGTCATCAGGCCCAGCGAGACGCCCGCCACGAGCGCGAACAGCAGCGACGGGCGGCCGTCGACGACGAGCTCCTCGGCGCCGAGCCCGCCCGGGCGGGGAACGGTGTGCGCGGCGATCATGCCGAGGACGGCGAGACCGCGCGCGGCATCGACCCCCGCCCAGCGCGGACGGGGGTCGATGACGGGGCGCTCGATCACGCGGCGCCAGGAGGCGGTCAGCGGCGTCAGCCCTCGATCGCCGAGGGCGGAGTCGACCCGGAGGACGAGCCGAGCTTGAGCGCCGCGAGCCGCGCCTCGATCTCGGCGGACTCGCTCGCGTCCTCCAGGCTCTCGAACTGGGCGTCGAGGCTCGAGACGGCGAGCTCCTGCTGGCCCATCACGCGGGCCTCCTCGCGGCGCACCTTCTCCTCGAAGCGGCCGAGCTCGCTCGTCGGGTCGAGGATGTCGATGCTCTTCACGGCGTCCAGCACCTGCGACTGCGCATCGGCGATGGTCGAGCGCGCCACGAGCTCGTCCCGCTTGGCGGCGAGCTCGTCGAGCTTGCCGCGCATCTGCTCGAGCCCCGTCTTGAGCTTCGCGACGATCTCGGTCTGCGCCGCGATCGTCGGCTCGACGCCCTTCGCCTCGTTCTCCGCGGCCAGCTGGCGGCCGAGCGCGACCTTCGCGAGGGTGTCGAACCGGTCGGCGTCGGCCGTGTTCGCGCTCGCCCGCAGCTCATCCGCTTTCGCGCTCGCGGCCGCGGCCTTGCGCCCCCAGTCCTGCGCGGCGGCGACGTCCTCCGCGTGGTCCTGCTCGAGCAGGCGCAGGTTGCCGATCGTCTGCGCGATCGCGGCCTCGGCCTCCTGGATGCTCGAGGAGTAGTCGCGCACCATCTGGTCGAGCATCGTCCGCGGGTCCTCCGCCGCGTCGATGAGGGCGTTGATGTTCGCCCGTGCGAGCTGGGCGATGCGGCCGAAGATCGATTGCTTCGTCATTCTCGTGCTGCCTTTCTGTCGGGGATGCCCGTGATCGATCGATCGGGGCCGTGGATGCCGTAAGGGGTGCCGCTCAGAATCGTCCGCCGCCGCTGCGTCGTCCGCTCGAGCGCGATCCGCCGCTGAAGCCGCCGCCTCCGGAGCGTCGGGACGAGCCGAAGGTGGGGGAGCCCCCGCCGAATCCGCCGCGCAACCCGCCCCCGCCGAACCCGCCCCGCGATCCTCCGCCGCTCAGCAGGCCCCCGATGAGGCCGCCGATGATCGCCTCGCCGAGGCCGCCCCCGGAGCGCCCGCCGCCCAGGAGCCCGCCGGGGAAGCCGGGGAGACCGACCGGGGCGCCGCCGCTCATGGTGGAGGAGACGTCGGCCTCGGCCTGACGGAGGGCCTGGGCCGCGAGCTCGGCGGCCCGCTGCGCCGCCTGGACGGCCTGCTCCGGCTGGTCCGCCGGTGCGCGGACGGCCGCGTCGAGCTGGGCCTGCGCCTCGGCGAGAGTCGATCGCGCGGTCGCGCCGACGCCGCCGCGGTGGGCGGCGACGTACTCGGCGGTGCTGAGGATCCGGCTGCGCGCCGCCGCGAGGCTCCGGTCGAGCGCGGCCGCCGCGGCCTGCCGTCGCTCACCCGCCTCGCGCGCGGTGGCCAGGAGCTCGTCGAGCCGCCGGTCGGCGACGACGAGCGCCTGCAGTGCGTCGACGGGATCGGACTCCCCGCCCTCGCTCACGCGCAGAGCCTCCTCGGCCGCCGCAGCCGCGGCGCCCACGGCGGCGTCGCTCGGGAGGCCGGCGGCGGCCTGCAGCCCGGCGCGCAGGTCGGTGCGCTGGGCGGCGAGATGGCTCCTGGCCGTCGCGAGCTCGTCGGCGAGCCGATCGACCGCGTCGAGGGAGCCGCTCAGCTGCCCGGCGGCGAGCTGACCGGCCCGGACGGCGACGGCGGCCTCGCCGGTGGCGCCCGTGGAGGACTTGGCCTCGGCGTCCAGCACCTCCTCGCGCACGAGCGAGAGCAGGCGCGCGGTCTGATCGGGAGTCCCGCTGACAGCGGCGATCGCGTCGAGGGCGTACTCGCTCCGCAGCCTCTCGACGGTCGCTGCGGCCGTCGCGGCGCGCGCCTCGAGGGCGACCTCGGCGGCGCGCAGCGCGGCCAGAGCCTCCGGCAGCGACTGCTCGACGTCGCGCAGGGCGTCGAAGGCCTCCTCCTGCTCCTCCAGCAGGTCGTCGGCCTCGTCGAGCAGCGCGCCGATGCGCCCGAGCGACGCGCGCCGCTCGGCCTCGGCGCGCGGCTCCGCGCCGTCGAGGGTGCGCCGCAGTCGGAACGACTCGGTGACGCGCTCGCGGGCGGCGAGGAGCGCCGTGCGGAAGCCGGCCACCGTCTCGGCGCCGAACTGCGCCTCCGCGAAGCCGAGATCCTGCTCGCTCGTGGTGAGGGCGTCGTCGAGCTCGACGAGGCGTCGGGCGACGGCGCTGTCCAGCTGCTCCAGGCTCGGAGCGGGCGGGCCGGCGGGCTCGCCGGGCCGCGCGCCGCCGGGCAGCGCGCCGCCCGCGCCGCCCGTGCCGCGGGAGCGGCGTCGAGCGCGCACGACGATCCACACCAGCAGAGCGATGACGGCCAGCCCCGCGACGATCGCGACGATCGGGATCCCGCCGCCGGGGGCATCCCCGCCGGAGCCACCGCCGCCCGAACCGCCGCTCTGGCCCCCGGTCGATCCGCCGGAGGCCCCCTCGTCGACGAGGGCGTCGGCGTAGGAGACGATCGCATCGGCGAAGCGGTCGTCGCGCAGCGCCGGGACGAGCCGGTCGACCTCGGCGCGATCGGCGACCGACGGGTCCACCGGCCAGTCGGGGCCGTACGAGAAGGCGTAGGCGCGGTCGTCGACCGCGATCGCGAGCAGGGTGTCGCGATCGCCGAGGGAGGACATCACGGCCGACCTCTCGGCCCAGTCGAAGCTGTCGGCGGCGCCGTCGAACCGGTCGGTGACGACGACGAAGAGGCCCGCGCCAGTCTCCTCGAACAGCGCGTCGAGCGCGCGCTCGACGCGAGCGGCGTCGGCGCCGAGCGCTCCCGCGGAGTCCAGGACGTACGCCCCCTCGAGGTCGAGAGGCTCGGATGCCGTCGCCGGCACCGCGAGCGAGACCGACAGTGCGGCCCCCGCGATCGCCACCACGGCCAGCGCCGCGCGACTCGATCGTCGGCGCGACCGGTCGATCACGCTCATGGGTGCCCTCCGACTCGCCGTCACCGCCCCGGTCGCCCGGCGGCGCCGATGGTGCCGGCGAGTCTAGCGATGCTCGACGACGGCGCGTCGAGAGCGCTCAGTCGGCCAGGCGGCGGCGCAGCAGTTCCAGCTGGCGGTCGAGCTCCGCGGGCATCCGGTCGCCGAACGTCGCGAAGAACGTCTCGATGTCGTCGGCCTCGACGCGCAGAGCCTCGCGGTCCTGGGCGAAGAGCTCGCCCAGGCGGCTCTCGTCGATGTCGAGGCCGTCGAGGTTGAGTCCGTCGGCGGTCGGGATCGAGCCGAGAGGCGAGTCCACGGCGCCCGCGGTGCCGTCGAGGCGCTCGACCATCCACTGCAGCACGCGGGCGTTGTCGCCGAAGCCGGGCCACAGGAAGGAACCGTCGGCGCCCTTGCGGAACCAGTTGACCTGGAACACGCGCGGCACGCGGGCGGAGCGGCGCAGGCGACGACCGAAGTCGAGCCAGTGGGCGAAGTAGTCGCCCATGTTGTAGCCGCAGAAGGGCAGCATCGCGAACGGGTCGCGACGCAGCTCGCCCACAGTGCCTTCGGCGGCCGCCGTCTGCTCCGACGCGATCGTGGCGCCCAGGAAAACGCCATGATCCCAATCGCGCGCCTCTACCACCAAGGGCACGTTCGTCGCTCGGCGGCCGCCGAAGATGATGGCGTCGATGACGACGCCCTCCGGGTCCTCCCAGGTGCTCGCGATGGACGGGCACTGGCGGGCGGACACGGTGAAACGGGAGTTGGGGTGCGCGGCCGGGACGCCGGAGTCGGGCGTCCAGGCGTTGCCGCGCCAGTCGGTGAGGTGCGCAGGCGGGGTGGAGGTCATGCCCTCCCACCACACATCGCCGTCCTCGGTCCTGGCGACGTTGGTGAAGACGGTGTTGCCCCACAGGGTGTCCATCGCCGTCGGGTTGGTCTTCGCGCTCGTGCCGGGGGCGACGCCGAAGAAGCCCGCCTCCGGGTTGATCGCGCGCAGGCGGCCGTCGGCGCCGATGCGCAGCCACGCGATGTCGTCGCCGATCGTCTCGACCTTCCAGCCGGGGATGCTCGGCGAGAGCATGGCGAGGTTGGTCTTGCCGCACGCGCTCGGGAAGGCGGCGGCCAGGTGGTACGCCCGGCCGGTCGGCGCGGTCACCTTGATGAGCAGCATGTGCTCGGCGAGCCAGCCCTCGTCGCGCGCCTGGACGGAGGCGATGCGCAAGGCGAAGGCCTTCTTGGCGAGGATGGCGTTGCCGCCGTAGGCGGAGCCGTACGAGAAGATCTCGCGGGTCTCGGGGAAGTGGACGATGTACTTCGTGTCGTTGCACGGCCACGCGACGTCCTTCTCGCCCGGGGCGAGCGGCGCGCCGACGGTGTGGATCGCGGGGACCCACTCGGCGCCCGCGGCGATCTCCTCCAGGGCGGCGGTCCCCATGCGGGTCATCGAGCCCGTGCTCACGACCACGTACGGCGAGTCGGTGACCTGCACGCCGAGCTTCGCCATCGGCGAGCCTACGGGGCCCATCGAGAAGGGCATGACGTACATCGTGCGGCCGCGCATCGACCCGCGCATGAGGTCGGTCAGCTCGGCGCGCATGCGCGTCGGCTCCGCCCAGTTGTTCGTCGGGCCGGCGTCGATCTTCTCGGCCGAGCAGATGAAGGTGCGCGACTCCAGTCGGGCGACATCGGCTTCGTGGGAGCGGGCGAGGAAGGAGTAGGGGCGGAGCTCGGGGTTGAGCTGCTCGAGGGTTCCGTTGGCGACGAGGAGCTGCAGGAGCTCGTGGCGCTCGCGCGTCGATCCGTCGCACCAGTGGATGTCGGCGGGCTGCATCAGCTCGGCGAGCTCGGCGACCCAGTCGATGACGGCGGCGGGATGCACCGTCGGCGCATCGGGAGCGGATGCGGGAGCGTCCTCGAGGGGGGAATCGGCGCGCGGGTGGTCAAGCAGCGTCATGATCGTCTCTCCGTCCTGGGAAGAATTCCCTGTTACGACCATGATGTCCCCCCAGAAGGCGGGGTTACGCGCCGTCAAGGATGTAAGAAAAGGCGATCTTTCGGTATTGTCAAGGCATGAGCGACCTCGTCACCCTCGGCCAGCGCATCCGTCATTTCCGGTCGGCCGCCGGGCTCACCCTCGATCAGCTCGGCGAGCGGGTCGGCGTCGCCGGCAGTCAGCTCTCGCTCATGGAGAACGGCCGCCGCGAGCCGCGCATCACGCTGCTGACGGCCATCGCCGAGGCGCTCGGTGTGGCGCTCGCCGATCTGCTGGAGGAGACCCCGCCCTCGCACCGCGCGGCGCTCGAGATCGAGCTCGAGCGCGCCCAGCGCTCGACCCTCTACGCCTCGCTGGGTCTGCCCGCCGTGCGCGCGTCGCGCTCGATGAGCGACGAGGTGCTCGAGGCGCTCGTCGGCCTGCACCGCGAGCTCGTGGAGCGCGAGAGCCAGACGATCGCGACCCCCGAGGAGGCCCGCAGGGCCAACACGGAGCTGCGCCACCGCATGCGGACGCTCGACAACTACCTTCCCGACATCGAGGAGCTCGCCGAGCGGACCGTCCGCGAGACGGGCCACACGACGGGAGCCCTCACGCACCGCGAGGTCGGCCTCATGGCCAAGAAGCTCGGGTTCGAGCTCGTCCACGTCGGCGACCTCCCGCACTCGGCGCGATCGGTCATCGACCTCGAGAACGGCCGCATCTACCTGCCCCCCGCCTCGATCCCCGGGGGCCACGGCCTGCGCTCGATGGCGCTGCAGGCGATCGCGCACCGGCTTCTCGACCACGAGGTGCCGCGCACCTACGCCGAGTTCCTGCGCCAGCGGCTGGAGATCAACTACTTCGCCGCCGCCTGCCTCATGCCGCGCGAGCAGTCCGTCGCCTTCCTCTCGCAGGCCAAGAGCGATCGGAACATCGCCGTGGAGGACTTCCGGGACGCCTTCGGCGTCACGCACGAGGCCGCGGCCCTGCGTCTGACCAACCTCGCGACCTCCCACCTCGACCTCACCCTGCACTTCCTGCGCGTCGGCGACGACGGCGCCGTGTACAAGGCGTACGAGAACGACGGCCTGCGCCTGCCGGTCGACGTGACCGGCTCGGTCGAGGGCCAGCTCGTGTGCCGGAACTGGAGCGCGCGCGTCGCCTTCACGCGCACCAACAGGACGACGGAGTTCTACCAGTACACCGACACGCCGGAGGGCACCTTCTGGGAGTCGACGCAGACCGGCACGAGCGCGAGCGACGAGTTCTCGATCACCGTCGGCGTGCCCTTCGCGCAGTCGAAGTGGTTCCGCGGTCGCGAGACCACCAACCGCCGCGTCTCGACCTGCCCCGACCCCGCATGCTGCCGCCGCCCCTCGGGCGATCTCGCGAGCCGCTGGCGGGGCAAGGCGTGGACGAGCGCCAAGCTGCACGCGCACATCCTGTCGCCGCTGCCGAGCGGGACCTTCCCCGGCGTCGACGACCAGGAGCTCTACCGCTTCCTCGAGGCGCACGCCGAGCGCGTCGACGACTGAGGCCGGTCGACCGGGCCCCGCCGATCGGGCCCGGCCGATCGGGCCCGCCGGGCGAGGCGCGGTCGACGGGTCGTCCGCGCGACGCGTCAGGAGTCGGCGGACGTGCCCTGCGCGCCGCTCGTCGCGCCCTTGGGCAGTCGACGCACGGATGCCCGGCGCCGGCGCCGCGGCGTCATCGAGCGCATCTCGTCCATCTTGCCGAAGCACAGCAGCCGGTCCTCGGCGAGCAGCTCCTGCCGAGCGCGAGGATTCGGGATGACGGTCGTGCCGCGGTTCAGGGTGAGCACCGTGATGTCGCGGTCGAGGATGCCCGACTCGCCGAGGGTCTTGCCGACGATGTCCGCGCCGGCGTGGACGACGAGCTCGGCCACGCCGTAGCCCGTCGACACCGAGAGGCGCTGGCGCACGTCGATGTCGGGGAAGGCGACCTCGTGGGCGATGTAGTCGATGATCGCGCCCGCGACGTCGAGCTTGGTCGCCGACTCGATGCCCTGCAGCCCGGGGGAGGAGTTGACTTCCATGACGAGCGGCCCGTCGTTGCCCTCGAGCATGTCGACGCCCGCGACGCGCAGGCCCATGATCTGCGCCGAGCGCACCGCCGCGCGCTCGTACTCGGGCGTCAGCGACACCGCCTCGACCGAGCCGCCGCGGTGCACGTTGGAGCGGAACTCGTCGCCCTCCGCCGTGCGGCGCATGGCCGCGACGACGCGGTCGCCGACCACGAGGGCGCGGATGTCGCGGCCGCGGCTCTCGGCGATGAACTGCTGGATGAGCACGTTCTGGTTCGTCGAGTGCAGCGTCTCGATGATCGCCTCGGCGACCTTGGCCTGGGGAGCGAGGATCACCCCGATGCCCTGCGTGCCCTCGAGGAGCTTGATGACGACGGGGGCACCGCCCACGCGCTCGATGGCGGGGCGCACGTCGGCGCGGTTGCGCACGAAGGCCGTCGCGGGCATCCCGATGCCGTGGCGGCTGAGGATCTGGGTGGCCCGCAGCTTGTCGCGGGCGTTGCTGATGCCGTTGGCGGTGTTGGGGGTGAAGACGTCCATCTGCTCGAACTGACGCACGACGGCGGTGCCGAAGTAGGTGATCGAGTTGCCGATGCGCGGCAGTACCGCGTCGTAGGTCGACAGCGGTCGACCTCGGTAGTTCAGGTCGGGCTCGGGGCCCGTGAGGTCGACGGCGAAGCGCAGCGTGTTGAGGACCTTGACGCGGTGACCGCGCTGCTCGGCGGCGGCGCGGAGGCGCTGGGTGGAGTACGAGTGCGGGGCACGCGAGAGGATGGCGATTTTCATGGGGCGCCCCTGACAAGATGAGGGTGTGACGGAGTCCGCCCATTCAATCACCATCGCCGGATGGCGAGAGTGGATCGCTCTGCCCAGCGCCGGCATCCCCTGGATCAAGGCCAAGCTCGACACCGGCGCCCGCACCTCCTCGGTGCACGCGTTCGACGTCGAGCTCGTCGGGGAGGGCGAGGACGAGCGCGTGCGCTTCCGGATCCACCCCTGGCAGGAGTCGGCGGCGGACGCCGTGCTCGTCGAGTGCCCCGTGCACGACCGCCGCAGCGTGCGCAGCTCGTCGGGCCATGTCGAGGAGCGCCTCGTCGTCCTCATGGACGTCGCCATCATGGGGCGCCCCGTCACGACGGAGGTCACGCTGAGCAATCGCGACACGATGGGCTTCCGGATGCTCATCGGTCGTCAGGCGCTGCGCCACGGCTTCGTGGTCGACTCGGCCCGGTCGTTCCTCGGCGGCCGCGCGCCCAAAGAGGTGCGTCGGGCCAACCGCGGCCGCTAGCCGCGCGGAGCGCGCTGCGCCGCAGGGGCGGCGACGCGGCCAGGAATGAACAGCGCGCTGCGCCGCAGGAGCGGCGGCGCAGCCAGGAGTGAACGCAGCGCCCCCGACAGGATTCGAACCTGCGGCCCTCAGTACCGGAAACTGATGCTCTATCCCCTGAGCTACGGAGGCGAGAGTCAGCCTAGCGGGTTCCCCGGGGCCGTGGCGCCGTGCCAGCATGTGGCCATGACGCCGGCCTCGGTCCGCACTCAGCTCGTCCGGGAGGTCGGGTGCGCGCTCGACGGGGTCCTCGGCGAGCCGACCGCGCTCGTGCTCGCGATCGCCGTCGCCGACGCGGAGGGCCTGTCGCGATCGGAGCGCCTCCGCGTCGCGGTCGACGGCCGATCGCTCGCGGCGGCCGAGCATCCCGGGCCGGCGGGCACTCGCTGGCACACGGTCGACGCGCCCGCGGGGCGACTGCGGATCGAGTACGAGGCGACGGTGCGCGGCCGAGCGCGGCCGGCGGCGGTCTCGCCGCTGGACCGGATCCTCGATGTGCGCCCGAGCCGCTACGTGCAGAGCGACATCGTCCCCGCCCTCATCCACGGGGAGGTGGTGCGAGCCTTCGCGACGCTGCCGCCGCTCGAGCGCATCGGCGCGGTGCGCGACGCGGTCGGCGGCGCCCTCGAGTACTCGTGGGCGTCCACACGCCCCACCGACGGCATCGCGGAGCCGCTCGAGGCGGGGCAGGGTGTCTGCCGGGACTTCGCGCACGTCGTCGCCGGCATCCTGCGGGCGACCGATCTGCCGGCGCGCGTCGTCTCGGTCTACGCTCCTGGGCTCGAGCCGATGGACTTCCACGCCGTCGTCGAGGTCGCGGTGGGCGAGGAGTGGCTTCTCGTGGACGCGACCGGTCTCGCGCCGCGGCGGACGATGCTCCGCATCGCGACGGGGCGGGATGCCGCGGACACCGCGTACCTCGCCAGCGACGGCTCGGCGCTCGCCCTGACCTCCGTGCGCGTGCGGGCCGCGGCGAGCGAATGCGGGCCGGAGCTGCCCGAGGAGCTGCTCGCCCTCGGCTGATCGCCCCGGTGCGCCTCGGTAGGATTCGAGGGTGAATCCCGACCTCCTCGCCTCGTCTCTGCTCGCCGCCGTCACCGCCGCGGTCGAGCGACGCGACGCGGAGGCGGCCGGCTCGCTCTCGGTCGGCGACATCGCGCTCGAGCGCCCGCGCAACCGGGACCACGGCGACTGGGCGACGAGCGTCGCGCTCAAGCTCGCGAAGCGCATCGGGCTCGCGCCGCGCGCGCTCGCGGAGGAGCTCGCGACCGCGTTCGGCGCGATCGAGGGCGTCGCGAGCGTGGAGATCGCCGGTCCCGGGTTCCTCAACATCCGGCTCGAGGCCGGCGCGGCCGGGGCGCTCGCCGCGGCGATCGTCGCCGCGGGCGAGGGCTACGGGGGCAACGACGCTCTCGCGGGCCAGTCGATCAACCTCGAATTCGTCTCCGCGAACCCCACGGGGCCCCTGCACATCGGGCACACCCGGTGGGCGGCGCTCGGCGACTCGCTCGCGCGCGTGCTGAAGGCCGCCGGTGCGGCGGTCACGAGCGAGTTCTACATCAACGACGCCGGCGCGCAGATGGACACCTTCGGGGAGTCGGTCCTCGCGGCCGCGCTCGGCGACCCGGCTCCGGAGAACGCCTACCCGGGCCAGTACATCGCCGACCTCGGCGCGCGCGCTCTCGCTGAACGGCCCGACCTCGCCCACCTCCCGCGCGCGGACGCCGTCGCGGTCGCCCGGGAGCTCGCCTACGGCTGGCAGCTCGCCGAGATCCGCGAGTCGCTCGAGCGCTTCAACGTCCGCTTCGACGTCTGGTTCAGCGAGCGCACGCTGCACTCCGCGACCGACGGGACGCGCAGCGCGATCGATGAGGCGGTCGACCGCCTTCGCGCTCAGGGGCACGTCTTCGACGAGGAGGACGCGATCTGGGTGCGCACGACCGACTTCGGCGACGACAAGGACCGCGTGATCCGGCGCGGCAACGGCGTCCACACCTACTTCGCCGCCGACGCCGCCTACTACCTCTCCAAGAAGGATCGGGGCTTCGGGCGCACGATCTACCTGCTCGGCGCGGACCACCACGGCTACGTGCATCGTCTGAAGGCGCTCGCGGGTGCCGCCGGCGACGACCCCGAGACCGACATCGAGGTCCTCATCGGGCAGCTCGTCAGCATCAACGGGGCGCGGCTCAGCAAGCGCGCGGGCAACATCATCGAGCTGAACGACCTGCGCGAATGGCTCGGCACGGATGCCCTGCGCTACTCGCTCGCCCGGTACCCGGCCGACTCGCCGCTGACTCTCGACCCGGAGCTGCTGCAGAAGCGCACCAACGACAACCCGGTCTTCTACGTCCAGTACGCCCACGCCCGCACGCACCAGGTCGCGCGCAACGCGGACGCGGCCGGGGTGGACGGCTCCCGCTTCTCGGCCGAGCTGCTGACCGAGGAGACGGAGAGCATCCTGCTCGGCGCCCTCGCCGAGTTCCCGCGCATCGTCGCCCAGGCGGCGAGCTTGCGCGAGCCGCACCGCGTCGCGCGCTACCTCGAGGAGCTCGCGGCGTCCTTCCACCGCTGGTACGACGCCTGCCGCGTGACACCGGTCGGCGACGACCCGGTCGAGCCGGTCCACCACTCCCGCCGCGTGCTCGCCGACGCGACCGGTCAGGTGCTCCGCAACGGCCTGGGCCTCCTGGGCGTCTCCGCTCCGGAGCGGATGTAGCCGATGAGCGCCTCCGCTCCCGCCGACCGGCCCGTCGCGAGCCGCCGTCGCGGCGGTCGCCGAGCGGTCATCATCGTCGGCGTGACGGCCGCCCTCCTCGGCGTGCTCGCGCTCGCCGCGATCGTCGCCGACGGCGCCGTCCGGGGAGTCATCCGCGACGAGGTCGCCGATCGGGTGCGCACCGCCCTCGAGCTCGACCCCGAGCATCCTGTCGCAGTCGACATCGCGGGCCGATCGGTGCTCCTTCAGCTCGCGTCGGGGCGCTTCGAGCGCGTCGACGTCGACGCCGGTGAGATCTCGGCCGGCGACCTGACCGGCACTCTGACCATGTCGGCCACGGGCATCCCCGTCGACAGCACGCGGCCGACCGAGCGCGTCGATGCCCGCTTCGTCGTCCAGGAGGGCGACATCGCCGCGATCGCGGGCGCTCTCTCGGGTGCGTCGATCGAAGAGGTGGCGCTCGAGGGCGGCCAGATCCGCTTCCGCTCGACTCTCGACCTGCTGGGGATCCCTCTCGAGGTCGGCGTGGGGCTCCTGCCGGAGGCGGCGGACGGCGCCCTGACCTTCACCCCCGCCTCGCTCGTCCTCGGCGAGGAAGAGATCGACCTGCAGCGCTTCGCCGAGCAGTTCGGCGGGCTCGGCGACGGCCTGCTCTCGGCGCAGTCGGTGTGTGTCGCCGAGCACCTGCCGAGCGGTCTCCTCCTGGAGAAGGTCGACGTCGAGGAGGACGCTCTCGTGATCGCGCTCGGCGCCGACGACGTCGCGCTCGACGGGCCGGCGCTCTCTCAGCGCGGCACGTGCTGACCCGCTAGATCTCCACCTGCTCGCCCTGCTCGGGCACTCGCGCGCGCACGCGGAGCTCGCGCTCGATGCGCCCGCGCAGCACGTCGGCGGCGTCCGGCTCGCCATGCACCACGTAGGCGTGCTCGACGCTCGCGTCGCGCATCCAATCGAGGATCTGCTCCGCGTCGGCGTGCGCCGACATGCTCTGCAGCTGCACGACCTCGGCCGCGATCCGAATCTCGCGGCCGAAGATCCGCAGCGACTCCGCGCCCCCGGCGAGAGCGGCCCCGCGCGTCCCGCCCGCCTGGTACCCCGTGAGCACGATCGCGTTGCGCGCGTCCCCGCCGTATGCGGCGAGGTGATGAAGAATCCGCCCGCCGGTGAGCATCCCGCTCGCGGCGACGATGATCATCGGCCCGCCGCGCAGGTTCAGCAGCTTCGAGTCGTCCACCGTGCGGACCATCGTCGCGAGGTCGTACAGGTCGGCGAGGTCGTCGCCGGTCACGCGGTGCTCGTCCGGGTGCGCGCGGTAGAGGGCCGTCGCATCCACCGCCATGGGGCTGTTGAGGTAGATCGGCGCGTTCGGGATCCTGCCCGCGCGCCGCAGTCTCGACAGGTGCAGCAGAAGGGCCTGCGCGCGCCCGACCGCGAACGCCGGGATCATCACGACGCCGCCCCGCCCGAGCACGCGTTCGAGCACGGGAGCGAGCTCCTCCGCCGGGTCGGTGACCGGATGCGCGCGGTCGCCGTACGTCGACTCGACGAGCAGCGCGTGCGCGGGTGACAGGGCGGAGAGCGGCTCGGGCGCGATCATGAGTGCGTCGTCGGCACGGCCGAGGTCGCCGCTCACGTGCAGCTCGCGTCCGCTCGCCCGGAAGCGGACGTGCGCGGCGCCGAGGATGTGCCCGGCGTGATGCAGCTCCGCCTCCACGCGCCCGGGGAGGGTGATCGTCTCGCCGAACCGCCGCGCGCTGACGCTCTCGAGCGCCCGCTCGGCGTCGACGGTCGTGTAGAGCGGGGCGGGGGAGTCGTGCTTGGAGTACCCCTTCCTCGCCGCGAAGCGCGCCTCCTCCTCCAGCAGGTGGGCCGAGTCGGGCCACAGGAGCCCGACGAGCGACGCGGTGCCCGACGAGCAGATGATCGGCCCGCTGAACCCGTCGCGCACGAGCGCCGGCAGGTAGCCGGAGTGGTCGAGGTGCGCGTGCGTCACCACGACCGCGTCGATCGACGACGGCGGCACCGGGAACGGCGCCCGGTTGCGCAGCCGCAGCTGCTTGTACCCCTGGAACAGGCCGCAGTCGATGAGAATGCGCGCGCCGTTCGACTCGAGCAGGAACCGGGACCCCGTCACCGTTCCCGTCCCGCCGAGGAACCGCAGCGTCGGGTGCTCGTCGTGGGCCATCTCCGCATCCCTTCTCGCGAGACGGCGCCGTCTCGTCGCCCGCCCAGTGTGCTCCGCATCCGCGACCCGGCCCAGGGGCGAAAGGCCCCTGTCGGCGCACGGTAGAATTCCCCTGGCTTCAGGGACCAATCCGGGTTCGCTCGCCTCACTCCCGTGCAGAGACTTCCGTGCAGATCCCCGTGAGGTGCGTTCCGTGTCCGTCAACCCGCTCGCTCCGGCGTGGCTCCGCCACCCCGACGACGCGAACGCGCTGCCCGCGCACGTCTGGCCGTCCTCGGCCGAGCGCGGCGCCGACGGCTCCCTCCTGATCGGCGGCGTTCCGGCCCCGGCGCTCGCCGCCGAGTTCGGCACCCCCCTGTACGTGGTCGATGAGGCGGATGCCCGCTCGCGCGCCGCCCGCACGCTCGACGCCTTCCGCACCGCCTTCGCGAGCCTCGACGCCGACGCCGTGGTCTACTACGCCGGCAAGGCCTTCCTGTGCACAGAGGTCGTCCGCTGGATGCTCGACGCGGGCCTCAACATCGACGTCGCGAGCGGCGGTGAGCTCGCCGTCGCGCTCGCGGCGGGAGCGGACCCCGCCCGCCTGGGCCTCCACGGCAACAACAAGTCGCTCGCCGAGATCGACCGCGCGGTCGGCGTCGGCGTCGGGGCGATCGTCGTCGACTCGCTCGTCGAGATCGAGCGCGTCGCCGAGGCCGCCGTGCGGCACGGCCGCACCCAGTCGGTGCGCGTGCGCATCAACTCGGGCGTCCACGCCCACACCCACGAGTACCTCGCGACGGCGCGCGAGGATCAGAAGTTCGGAATCCCGCTCGCGGAGGCGGCCGACGCGGTCGCCCGCATCCGCGCGCACGCCCCGCACCTGCGGCTCCTGGGCCTGCACTCTCACATCGGCTCGCAGATCTTCGTCGTCGACGGCTTCCTGGAGGCCGCGCGCCGCCTGCTCGCCGTCCACGCCGAGCTGCTCGCGGGCGGCGACGTGCCCGAGCTCAACCTCGGCGGCGGCTTCGGCATCGCCTACCTCGACTCCGACGAGGCGCCCGCGATCGAGAGCATCGCGACCCATCTCGCCGAGGCGATCGGGTCCGTGTGCGCCGAGCTGGGCATCCCGGTGCCGCGCATCGCCGTCGAGCCGGGCCGCACGATCATCGGCCCCGCGGGCGTGACCCTGTACGAGGTCGGCACGACGAAGGACGTCGTCGTGACGACGGACGACGGCGGGAGCGCCGTGCGCCGCTACGTCAGCGTCGATGGCGGCATGAGCGACAACGCCCGCCCCGCGCTGTACGGCGCCGACTACGGCGTCCGCCTCGCCGGGCGCTCCTCGAGCGCCGAGCCCGCGCTCGTCCGCGTCGCCGGAAAGCACTGCGAGAGCGGCGACATCGTCGTCCAGGCCGACTACCTGCCCGGAGACGTCGCCCCGGGCGATCTCGTCGCCGTCCCCGCGACGGGCGCCTACTGCTTCTCGCTCGCCAGCAACTACAACTACCTCGCCCGCCCCGCCGTGGTCGCCGTCCGCGACAGCGCCTCCCGCGTGATCGTGCGCGGCGAGACCGAGGCCGATCTGCTGCGTCGCGACGTCGGCATCTCCGAGCCCGCCGCTCCCCACGACCCCGCTGCCCGACCCGAGAGGATCACCCGCCCGTGATCGAGTACCGCAACCTCCGCATCGCCCTGCTGGGAGCCGGCAGCGTCGGCGCCCAGGTGGCCGACCAGCTGCTGACCCACGCCGACGAGCTCGCCGCGCGCGTGGGCGCCGGCATCGAGCTCGTCGGCGTCGCGGTGCGCGATGTGGATGCTCCGCGCACGACCGACATCCCGCGCGAGCTGCTCACCGCCGACGCCGAGTCCCTGATCCTCGGCGCCGACATCGTCGTCGAGCTCATGGGCGGGCTGGAGCCGGCGCGCACGCTCATCCTCCAGGCTCTGAACTCGGGCGCCGACGTCATCACGGCCAACAAGGCGCTGCTCGCCACGCACGGTCCCGAGCTCTTCGAGGTGGCCGAGCAGGTCGGGGCGCAGCTGTACTACGAGGCCGCGGTCGGGGGGGCGATTCCGATCATCCGCCCGCTGCGCGACTCGCTCGCGGGCGACCGCGTCACGCGCATCCTCGGAATCGTCAACGGCACGACGAACTTCATCCTCGACCGCATGGACCGGCACGGCGAGACCATGGAGCAGGCGCTCGCCACGGCGACCGAGCTCGGTTACGCGGAGGCCGACCCGACCGCCGACGTCGGCGGCTACGACGCGGCGCAGAAGGCCGGCATCCTCGCGAGCCTCGCCTTCCACACGCTCGTGCCCGCCGACGCGGTCTACCGCGAGGGCATCACCGAGGTGACGCTCGACGACGTGCGCGCCGCCCGGAAGGCCGGCTACGTCGTCAAGCTGCTCGCGATCTGCGAGAAGATCGTCGACCCCGAGACCCTCGCCGAGGGCGTCTCGGCCCGCGTCTACCCGGCGCTCGTCCCCGAGGATCACCCGCTCGCGGCGGTCCACGGCGCCAACAACGCCGTCTTCGTCGAGGCTGAGGCCGCCGGCCCCCTCATGTTCTACGGCGCGGGCGCGGGCGGCATCCAGACCGCCTCGGCCGTGCTCGGCGACGTCGTCTCGGCGGCGCGCCGCCACGTCGTCGGCGGCCCCGGCGTCGCGGAGTCGACGCACGCGAATCTCCCGGTGCTGCCCATCAGCGCCGTCACCACCCGCTACCAGATCACCCTCCAGGTGGCGGACCAGCCCGGCGTGCTCGCGATGATCGCGACCCTCTTCAGCGAGCACGGGGTCTCCGTCGAGACGGTCGAACAGTCCGTCGTGTCGATCCGCGAGGGCGAGGGAGCGACCGCTCCCGCCGCTACTCTGGTGATCGGCACCCACGAGGCCTCGGAGGCCGATCTCGCCGCAACGGTCGCGGCACTGACCACCAGCACGGTCGTCCACAGCGTGACCGGCGTGCTGCGAGTAGAAGGACTGTAGATGGCGAAGCAGTGGCGCGGCGTTCTGCGCGAGTACGCCGACCGACTGGACATCAGCGACGCGACCCCGGTCGTCACGCTCGGCGAGGGCGGCACGCCGCTCATCCCCGCCCGCTACCTCTCCGAGCGCACGGGCGCCGAGGTGTGGGTCAAGTTCGAGGGCATGAACCCCACGGGGTCGTTCAAGGACCGCGGCATGACGATGGCGATCTCGAAGGCCGTCGAGCACGGCGCGAAGGCCGTCATCTGCGCCTCGACCGGCAACACGTCCGCCTCCGCGGCGGCCTACGCGACGCACGCGGGCATCACCGCCGCCGTGCTCGTGCCCGAGGGCAAGATCGCGATGGGCAAGCTCAGCCAGGCCGTCGCGCACAAGGCCGAGATCATCCAGATCCAGGGCAACTTCGACGACTGCCTCGACATCGCGCGCGAGCTCGCCGCGAACTACCCCGTGCACCTGGTGAACTCGGTCAACCCCGACCGCATCGAGGGTCAGAAGACGGCGGCGTACGAGGTCGTCGAGGTGCTCGGCGACGCTCCCGACTTCCACATCCTGCCCGTCGGCAACGCCGGCAACTACACCGCGTACCACCGCGGCTACCGCGAGGAGCTCGCGCGCGGCGTCGCGACGACGCTGCCGCGCATGTTCGGCTTCCAGGCCGCCGGCTCGGCCCCGCTCGTCACGGGCGAGGTCGTCCGGAGGCCCGAGACGATCGCGAGCGCCATCCGCATCGGCAACCCCGCGTCGTGGGAGCTCGCCCTCGCGGCGCACGCCGACAGCGACGGCTACTTCGGCGCGATCGACGACGCCGGCATCCTCGAGGCGCACCGCCTCCTGTCGCAGGAGGTCGGCGTCTTCGTCGAGCCCGCCTCGGCGATCTCGGTCGCGGGTCTCCTGGAGCGCGCCGAGGCCGGGGTCATCCCGCGCGGCGCCCGCGTGGTGCTGACGGTCACCGGCCACGGCCTCAAGGACCCGCAGTGGGCGCTCAAGCGCGCCGACGGCAGCGAGGTCGCCCCGACCGTCGTCCCCGTCGATACCGCGGAGGTCGCCGACGTTCTCGGCCTCGTCAAGGGCGCGCACTGATGGCGCTCGATCCGCGACTCGCCGGCCGCCGCGTGCACGTGAAGGTGCCCGCGACGACCGCGAACCTCGGGCCGGGCTTCGACACCCTGGGGCTCGCCCTCTCGGTCTACGACGAGCTCGAGGTCGCCGTGCGCGAGGCCCCGGGGGCGACCGTGCGCGTCGTGGGCGTGGGGGAGGGGGAGGTCCCGACCGACGAGTCGAACCTCATCGTCCGCTCGATCCGTCACACCTTCGACCACTACGGGGTCGAGATGCCGGGGCTCGAGCTCGTGGCGCACAACGTGATCCCGCACGGCCGCGGCATGGGCTCCTCCGGCGCCGCGATCGTCGGCGGCATCATGGCGGCCAAGGGGCTCCTGGAGGGCATCGTCGAGATCGACGCCGACGGGCTCCTCGCCCGCGCGACCGAGCTCGAGGGCCACCCCGACAACGTCGCTCCCGCGCTCTTCGGCGGGCTCACGATCGCCTGGATGACCCCGCAGGGTCCGCAGCACAAGCGCCTCACCGTGCATCGCGGCGTCTCGCTGCTGGTGTGCGTGCCCGAGTCGACCACGATGTCGACGGCGCTCGCCCGCTCGCTGCAGCCGGAGTCGGTGCCCCACGAGGACGCGATCTTCAACGTCTCGCGCTCGGCGCTGCTCATCGCGGCGCTCATCCAGAGCCCGGAGCTGCTGTTCGCGGCCACGGAGGACAAGCTCCACCAGAATTACCGGGCGAGCGCGATGCCCGAGACGGATGCCCTCATCCAGGTGCTCCGCGCGAACGGCTTCGCGGCCGTCGTCTCCGGCGCCGGCCCGTCCATCCTGGTGCTCTGCGGCGACCCCGCGCAGCGCCTCGCCGCCGCCGAGGTCGTCGCGCAGAACGCCGCCACACCGTGGCAGTCGCACATGCTGGCCGTCGATTTCAAGGGTGCTACAGTGGTGGCGCATCCGGTCGAGGCCGCGGCTTAGGCCCACCTCCCCGGGCATCCCCAAGCAGCTATCGCTTTTCCACCGGCTCGTACCGCGGCACCGCGTTGCGCCCGTTTTCCCGGTTCATCATCACCGCCTCCCGTGCGGTCGGTCCGAAGCGATCAGCATCCTCCGCGGCACCATGCCCGGAGTCGAAAGGACACCACCTCCGTGACTGACATCACCGATCGCGCCTCGGGCGCGACCGCATCCGACCTGACCTCCCTCAAGCTCCCGCAGCTGCAGCAGCTCGCGACCGAGCTCGGCATCACCGGGGTCTCCAAGCTCCGCAAGGGCGACCTGCTCGCGGCGATCGTCGCCGTTCAGAGCGGCGGGAGCGTCGACGTCGACGCCGACCTGTCGACCGAGACCGCGCCGGCCGAGGCGCCCGAGGCGCCCGACGCTCCCGCGGCCCGCACCGAGGCGCCCGCGCGCCGCGGCTCGCGTCGCGTCACGAGCGGCACCGTCACCGCGGCCCCCACCGAGCCCGCCGCGACCGAGCCCGCCGCGACCGAGGCGGCACCGGCCGTGGCAGCGCCGACCGCGTCCACCGGCGGAGGCGACGCCGCCGCCGAGGGCGACGAGTCGCCCGCTGCCCGTCGTTCGGGCCGCCGCTCCGCTCGCGAGCACGCCGCCGGCGCCGCTGCGGGCGTCGAGGTCGCGCCCGCCGATGCGTCCGTCGACACCGACCGCTCCAGCGACGCCGAGACCGCAGACGACGACCCCGACAGCGCGGGCGGACGCGGTCGAAACCGCAACCGCAACCGCCGCAACCGCGACCGCAACCAGGGAGGTCAGCAGGCCGAGCAGGGCGACGCAGCCCCCGCCGGACGCCAGAGCGCCCGCGGCCAGGACGCCCAGAACGGACAGCAGTCCCAGGGCGGCCAGCAGAGCCAGAACGGCCAGCAGAACCAGCGCGGCCAGCAGGCCCAGAACGGCCCGCAGAACGAGCGCGGCCAGCAGAACCAGAACGGCCCGCAGAGCGAGCGCGCCGACCAGGACGCCGATGGCCGCGGCCGCGGCCGCGGGCGCGACCGCAAGCGCGGTCGGGGTCCCGCGGGCGACGACTTCGAGCCCGAGGTCGGCGAGGACGACGTCCTCATCCCCGTCGCGGGCATCCTCGACGTGCTCGACAACTACGCCTTCGTGCGCACGACGGGCTACCTGCCCGGACCGAGCGACGTCTACGTGTCCCTCGGCCAGGTGAAGAAGTACCACCTGCGCAAGGGCGACGCCGTCGTCGGCGCGATCCGGCAGCCGCGCGAGGGCGAGAGCCAGGGCCGCCAGAAGTACAACGCGCTCGTCTCGATCGACTCGATCAACGGCCAGACCGTCGAGGAGGCCGCCGCGCGCGTCGAGTTCGGCAAGCTCACGCCGCTCTACCCGCAGGAGCGCCTGCGCCTGGAGACCGAGCCGCAGAAGCTGTCGACGCGCATCATCGACCTCGTCGCCCCGATCGGCAAGGGCCAGCGCGGCCTCATCGTCTCGCCCCCCAAGGCGGGCAAGACCCTCGTGCTGCAGGCCATCGCCAACGCCATCGCGAAGAACAACCCCGAGGTCCACCTCATGGTCGTGCTCGTCGACGAGCGTCCCGAGGAGGTCACCGACATGCAGCGCTCGGTGAAGGGCGAGGTCATCGCCTCGACCTTCGACCGCCCCGCCGAGGACCACACGACCGTCGCCGAGCTCGCCATCGAGCGCGCGAAGCGCCTCGTCGAGCTCGGTCACGACGTCGTCGTCCTCCTCGACTCGATCACGCGGCTCGGTCGCGCGTACAACGTCACGGCGCCCACGAGCGGGCGCATCCTCTCGGGCGGTGTCGACTCGGCCGCCCTCTACCCGCCGAAGCGCTTCTTCGGCGCCGCGCGCAACATCGAGGACGGCGGCTCGCTGACCATCCTCGCGACCGCGCTCGTGGAGACCGGCTCGAAGATGGACGAGGTGATCTTCGAGGAGTTCAAGGGCACCGGCAACATGGAGCTCCGCCTCTCGCGCCAGCTCGCCGACAAGCGCATCTTCCCCGCCGTCGACATCTCCGCCTCCGGCACGCGCCGCGAGGAGATGCTGCTCGGCTCGGAGGAGGTCAAGGTCACCTGGCGCCTGCGCCGCGCCCTCGCCGGCCACGACACGCAGCAGTCGCTCGAGGTCGTCCTGGGCAAGCTGAAGGAGACCGCGTCGAACGTCGAGTTCCTCGTGCAGATCCAGAAGGCGCTGCCGCAGGCCGACCGCACCCAGCCCGCCCACAAGGAGGACTGATCGCGGGGGCCCGAAGCCCCCGCCCCACGAGGGAGTACCCATGTTCGACTCGGTCGCCGCACTCATCGCCGAGCACGAGGCGCTGCAGGAGCAGCTCGCCGACCCCGCGGTGCACGCCGATGCGGCGCGCTCCAAGAAGCTCAACCGCCGCTACGCGGAGCTCAGCCGCATCGTGCACGCGCACGAGGTCTGGGTGCAGGCGCAGGACGACCTGGTCGCCGCGCGCGAGCTCGCGAAGGAGGACGAGGCCTTCGCCGAGGAGGTCCCGAGCCTGGAGGAGCGCGTGACGACGACGCAGGAGAAGCTGCGGCGCCTGCTGATCCCGCGCGACCCCGACGACGGCCGCGACGTGATCATGGAGATCAAGGGAGGCGAGGGCGGCGAGGAGTCGGCGCTCTTCGCCGCCGACCTGCTGCGCATGTACTCGTACTACGCCGAGTCGCGCGGCTGGAAGGTCGAGGTCCTCGACTCCACGCAGAGCGACATGGGCGGCTTCAAGAACGTCCAGGTCGCGATCAAGTCGAACGCGACCGACCCCTCGCAGGGCGTCTGGGCGAGCATGAAGTACGAGGGAGGCGTGCACCGCGTCCAGCGCGTGCCGGCCACCGAGTCGCAGGGCCGCATCCACACCTCGACGACGGGCGTGCTCGTGTTCCCCGAGGTCGACGAGCCCGAGGAGGTCGAGATCAGCCAGAACGACCTCAAGATCGACGTCTTCCGCTCCTCCGGCCCCGGCGGGCAGAGCGTCAACACGACCGACTCGGCGGTGCGCATCACGCACCTGCCGACCGGGATCGTCGTGTCGATGCAGAACGAGAAGAGCCAGATCCAGAACCGCGAGGCCGCCATGCGCGTCCTGCGCGCGCGCATCCTCGCCAAGCAGCAGGAGGAGATCGACGCCGCGGCGAGCGACGCGCGCAAGAGCCAGATCCGCGGCATGGATCGCTCCGAGCGCATCCGCACCTACAACTTCCCCGAGAACCGCATCGCCGATCACCGCACCGGCTACAAGGCCTACAACCTCGACGCGGTGATGAACGGCGCCATCGGCCCGGTCATCGAGTCGTGCATCCAGGCAGACGAAGAGGCCCGTCTCGCCGCGCTCGGCGAGAGCGCCTCCTGAGCCCGGCCACGGGCATCCGCTCATGACGACGATCGACGCGCTGCGGCGCGAGGCGATCGACGCCCTCGCGGCCGGAGGGGTGCCCGCCCCCGAGGTCGACGCCGACCTCCTCATCGGTCACGTGCTGGGCCTCTCGCGCGGGGGAGTCCAGGCCCGCGCGCTCATCTCCTCCGTCGTCGCCGACGATGCCGCGGCCGCCATCCGCGCGGCGGTCACGCGTCGCGCCGCGCGCGAGCCGCTCCAGCACATCACGGGCCTCGCCCCGTTCCGCTCGCTCGAGCTCGAGGTCGGCCCCGGAGTCTTCACCCCGCGCCCCGAGACCGAGTTCGTCGTGCAGTTCGCGATCGACGCGCTCGCGCTCGTGCCGAGCCCTGATCCGCTCGCGGTCGACCTGGGCTCCGGCAGCGGCGCGATCGCCCTCGCGATGGCGACGGAGGTGCCGCACTCCCGGGTCGTCGCGGTCGAGAAGTCGGCGGATGCCCTGCCCTGGACCGCTCGCAACATCGAGCGCCACGGCGACGGCCGCGTGCGCCTCGTCGAGGGCGACCTCGCCGATGCGCTGCCCGAGCTCGACGGCCTCGTCGACGTCGTCGCCTCGAACCCTCCGTACATCCCTCTCGGCGCGGTGCCACGCGACCCCGAGGTCCGGCTGTTCGATCCGGCCGCGGCGCTCTACTCCGGCGAGGACGGCCTGGATGCCGTGCGCGCGCTCTCCCGGACGGCCCGCCGTCTGCTCCGCCCCGGCGGCGCGCTCGTCATCGAGCACGGCGAGCTGCAGGCGGCCGACATCGGCGCGATCCTCCGCGCCGACGGCTTCTCGGCGATCGCCTGCCACCGCGACCTGCTCGGCCGCGACCGCGCGACGACCGCGCGCCGCTGACCGCTCAGGCGAGCGCGTGCGGGTACTCCGCCGACCGTCCCTGGAACGCCAGGATCGCGGGATTGCGCACGCGGCCGTCCTCGATCTCGATCGCGCGGCCGATGGTGTCGGACGCCGCCCACGACGCCGGGCCCTCCATGACGGTGCGGAGGAACGGCATGAGCGCCTCGCTGATCTCCCACGTCGTCGAGTTCCACAGCAGCGACGGGCTGTGGTCGACGGCGTAGTAGTTCGTCGAGTCGCCGATCGTGAGCATCGGGTCGGCGAACGAGGTCGGCCGCGCCCAGCTGAAGCCCATGCCCTCGTCGATCGACACGTCGATGATGAGGCTGCCGGGGCGGAATGCGCCGAGGTCGTCCTCCCGCAGGTACGTGAGCGGGGCGTTCGGGTCCTGCAGCGTGCAGTTGACGACGATGTCGTTGGCGGCGAGGAACTCGGGCAGGGCGACGGGTCCGTCGTCGGTGTTGACGGTGCTCGCGAACGGCGACGCGGCGTCGTGCTCGAACTGCACGATGTCGACCGACGGGATCGGCGAGCCGACCGCGGCGATGTCGCGGTTCGTGAGCACGCGCACATCGTGGATGCCGTGCGCATTGAGCGCGGTCACGGCGCCGCGGGCGGTGGCTCCGAATCCGATCACGACCCCGCTGAGGCGGCGGCCGTAGTCGCCCGTCGAGCCGCACAGCTGGAGGGCGTGGATGACGGAGCAGTAGCCGGCGAGCTCGTTGTTCTTGTGGAACACGTGCAGCCCGAACCCGCCGTCGGAGCGCCAGTGGTTCATCGCCTCCCAGGCGATGAGGGTCAGGCGCCTGTCGATCGCGAGCTGGGTGATCGCGCGGTCCTGGACGCAGTGCGGCCAGCCCCAGAGCGCCTGGCCCTCGCGCAGCTCCGCGAGGTCGGCGGCCTGCGGCTTGGGCAGCAGCACGATGTCGGCCTCGGCGATGACCTCGGCCCGGTCGGCCATGGCGCCCACGAGCGGCTCGAGCTCCGCATCCGCGATGCCGAATCGCGCCCCGTATCCGCGCTCGAGCGTCATGCGCGCGCGCAGATCGGCGTCGATGCGCTCGAGGTGCCCGGGGTGGATCGGCAGGCGGTGCTCGTCGGGCTTGCGCGAGCTCGCGACGACGCCGAGGCGCAGAAGGCCGGGCGCGGGGGAGGGGGAGGTCATACCCCACTGTAGAGGGGGCGCTCCGGCCGAGCGCCGGGGCCGCTAGGCCGCCTGGGCCTCGGCGGCGAACTCCTCGATCGCCGCGCGCAGCCCGGCCGCGTCGCGGTAGAGGTGCGCGGTGATGCCGATCGAGGCGGCGCCCTCGATGTTCTCGGGCCGGTCATCCGCGAAGAAGGCGCTCTCGGCGGCGACGCCGTAGTGCTCGAGCACGCGCGCGTAGACGAGCGGGTCGGGCTTGCGCGCCCCGAACGCGGCGCTCGCGTGCATGTTCTCGCGGCCCATGATGGGCACGAGCTCGGGCGCGACGACGTGCAGCTGATCGTGGATCAGGATGCCGTTGTTGGTCAGGAGCGCGACGCGCCCCAGCTCGCTCGCCCGACGCACCGCACTGAGGGCGTCCGGCCGCGGTCGCGTCGCCTCCGCGCGGATCCGCACCCACTCCGTCACGGGGATGTCCGCGCCGATCGACGCGTTCACCGCGGCCAGGTACGCCTCGGGCGTCGCCGGTGTCCCCGCCTCGGCCTGCCACTCCAGCCCGGAGATCCACCACCGGCGCCGCAGCTCGTGCAGGTCGTGCCCCGTGATGGCCGTGAGGTCGGCCATGCGGGTGCGCCAGTCGTAGTCGTACAGGACGTCGTCCATGTCGAAGAGGAAGAGCAGGCTCATGCGCGTCGGGATCCCGTTCGGTCGACTGGGGGAGGAGCCGCGCCAGGGCGGCCCTCCAAGCATGCCCCACTACGATGAACGCATCATGACCACCGTGTTCGACTGCTCCGTCGAGGCCGAGCTGCTCGCCGGTCTGCGCGCGGCTCGAGGCGCCATCGGGCGCGGCGAGCTCGTCGTCCTCCCGACCGACACCGTCTACGGCGTCGCCTCCGACGCGTTCCGCCCCGAGGCCGTCCAGCGGCTGCTCGATGCGAAGGAGCGCGGGCGCGACGCTCCGCCTCCCGTGCTCATCCCGGGCATCCCGACCCTCGCCGCCCTCGCCGAGAGCGTGCCGCCGGAGGTCGAGGCCCTCGTCGCCGAGTTCTGGCCGGGCGGGCTCACGGTGATCGTCGAGGCGCGCGAGTCGCTCGTGTGGGATCTCGGCGAGACGCGCGGCACGGTCGCCCTGCGCATGCCCGACAACCGCCACGCGCTGCACCTGCTCGCCGACACCGGACCGCTCGCCGTCTCGAGCGCCAATATCAGCGGGCAGCCCGCCGCGCGGACCGCGCAGGAGGCGCTCGACATGCTCGGCGACCGGGTCGCCGTCTACCTCGACGGCGGCGCCGTGGGGGAGGGGCGCGACCCCGCGCGCGACCCGGGCTCGACGATCGTCGACGCGACGAGCCTCCACCTGCCCGACGGGCGGCTGCGCATCGTGCGCCACGGCGTCATCCCCGACGATGAGATCGCCCGCGTCGTCGGCGCGGAGCGCATCGCGTGACCTTCTACGCCCTCGTCGCTCTGATCGCCGCGATCGCGAGCTTCGCGGTCGGATCGGCGGTGCTGGCTCTCAGCCACCGATTCAAGCTGTACCCGGGCATCCGGGACCGGGACGTGCACACGCGCCCCACCCCCCGCCTCGGCGGCATCGGCATCGTGCTCGGGGTCGCGATCGCCCTCGCGGTCGCCTCGCAGATCAGCTGGTTCGAGCGGGTGTACTCCGACCCCTTCCCGATCCTCGCGATCGTGGCGGCGGCGGCGGTCATGCTCGTCGTGGGCGTCGCCGACGACCTATGGGACCTCGACTGGATGACCAAGCTGGCCAGCCAGATCCTCATCGCCGGCTTCCTCGCCTGGGCCAGCCTGCAGATCGTCTCGCTGCCCATCGGCCCGGAGAACGGCATCACGGTGCTCTCGCCGACCCTGTCGCTCATCGTGACGGTCCTCGCGATCGTGCTCGTGATGAACGCCGTCAACTTCATCGACGGCCTCGACGGTCTCGTCGCGGGAGTCACGCTCATCGCGGGCGGCGTCTTCTTCATCTACAGCTACATCCTGTCGATCACGACCAACCAGTCGGCGTTCAACCTCGCCTCGCTCACGATGGCGGTGCTCCTGGGGGCGACGGCCGGCTTCCTGCCCCTCAACTGGCACCCGGCGAAGATGTTCATGGGCGACGGCGGGGCGCTCGTGGTGGGCATGCTGATGGCGATCTCGACGATCACCGTCACCTCGCAGATCAACCCGAGCTCGATCGATCGCAGCCAGCTGCTGCCGGCCTTCATCCCGCTCCTGCTGCCGTTCGCGGTCCTCGTGGTGCCCCTGCTCGACTTCGGGCTCGCGGTGCTGCGGCGCCTGCGGGCGGGCAAGTCCCCCTTCAGCGCCGACCGCCTCCACCTGCACCACCGCCTGCTCGACATGGGGCACAGCCACTTCCACGCCGTGCTGATCTTCTACGCCTGGACGGCCGTCATCGCGATCGGCACCCTCCTGTTCATGTTCGTGCCGTGGGGATGGGCGCTCACGGCGGTCGTCCTCGGGCTCATGGCGTGCACGGTCGTGACGCTCGCGCCCCTGAGTACCCGGAAGCGCGCCGAGGCCGCGGCGCAGTCGAGCCACGACGCCGACGGTCCCCTCGCGCGGTTCGACCCGCTCGACGCCGCCGCGCCCCCGATCGACGCGGAGTTCGACGAGAACGACCCCGTCTTCGACACCCTGACCCGATCCCGTCGCCTGCCGGAGGAGACCCGATGACCGCCGCCGACCGCCCCCGATCCTCCGCCGCCCCCGCGCTGCGGCTCTCCCTCGTCTACGGCGCCTCCCTGAGCGTCGCGATCGCGGTCGTCGGCAGCATCGTCGGAGCGCTCGTCGCCGAGCTCCCCGGTCTCCTCAGCGGACTCATCGGCGCCGGCATGGGCTTCGTGTTCCTCGCCGTGACCGCCGGCAGCATCCTGCTCGCCGACCGGGTGACGAAGGGCGACCTGCTCTCGCCCGCCTACTTCGGGATCGTGCTCGGAGCCTGGCTGCTGAAGTTCGCGCTCTTCCTCGTGCTCGTCTTCACCCTGCGCGATGCGCCGTTCGTCGAGCCCGCAGTGCTCTTCGTCACCCTCGTCATCGCCGTCCTCGGCGGGCTCGTGGTCGACCTCGTCGCGGTGGCGCGAGCGCGCGTCCCGTACGTGAGCGATCCCCGCCCGACGGCCCGCCCGTAGCACCCCGCTGCGGCCCCGCCGGGCCGCCGCGCGGGCCCCCCCGAGCACCCGATGCCGATTCGGTCTGGCCCCTTTTCCTTGATAGGGTGAGGGCAACTGCCGATCGCCGCGGCACACCTGTGTGCCGCCCCGATTCTGGAGACTCCCCTGAGCGCTGCCGCCCTGATCCCCCTGCTCCCGTTCGCGACCGAAGAAGGTTCCGAGGGAGGCTTCTCGGGTCCGTCGATCCTCGACTTCTTCCCTCCCGCGATCCTCTTCGAAGGCAATGAGTTCTTCGAGCTGAACCGCATCATGCTGCTGCGCCTGGTCGTCGTCGCGCTGCTGATCCTCGTGTTCTGGCTCGGCACCCGGAAGATGCAGCTGGTCCCCGGCCGCTTCCAGGGCGCCGTCGAGATGGGTCTCGACCTCGTCCGCGTGAACATCGCGGAGGACCTGCTCGGCAAGAAGGACGGCCGCCGCTTCCTCCCGCTGCTGACGACGATCTTCTTCCTGGTGCTGTTCCTGAACCTCACGGGCATCATCCCGGGGATCAACATCGCCGGCACCGCGGTCATCGGCCTCCCGCTCGTGCTCGCCGTCGCCTCGTACATCGCGTTCATCTACGCGGGCCTTCGCAAGCACCCCGGCGCGTTCCTCCGCAACGCGCTGTTCCCGCCCGGCGTGCCGTGGCCGCTCTACATCATCGTGACGCCGATCGAGTTCGTCTCGATGTTCGTCCTGCGGCCCATCACGCTGACGCTCCGACTCCTCATGAACATGGTCGTCGGCCACCTGCTTCTCGTGCTGTTCTTCTCGGCGTCGGCCTTCTTCATGACCGACCTCGGCGGCGGATGGATCCTCGCCGGTGTGGGCACCCAGCTCTTCGGTGTGGCGTTCACGTTCTTCGAGATCCTCGTCGCCGTGCTGCAGGCCTACGTCTTCACCCTCTTGACCGCTGTCTACCTCCAGCTCGCGCTGGCGGAAGAGCACTAGACCGAGCTCCCGCTCGGTTCATCCAACACGGAAGGAAACACCCCTCGTGGACGCAAACACCGTTCTCGCCGAGATCAACGGCAACATCGCGACGGTCGGCTACGGCCTCGCCGCGATCGGCCCCGCTATCGGCGTGGGCATCGTCGTCGGCAAGACCATCGAGTCGGTCGCCCGCCAGCCCGAGCTCCAGGGCCGCCTGACGGTCCTCATGTACATCGGTATTGCGTTCACCGAGGCGCTCGCCTTCATCGGTATCGCGACCTACTTCATCTTCGTCTAAGGAATCGCTCGTGCTCGAAGCACTCATCATCGCGGCGGAGGAGGGCGAAGCCGTCAACCCGCTGATTCCGGCGTGGTACGACATCGTCTACTCGATCATCCCGTTCCTGCTTGTCCTGCTCGTGTTCTGGAAGGTCGTCCTTCCGCGCATGCAGGCCACGCTCGACGAGCGCAGCGCCAAGATCGAGGGCGGGATCAAGCAGGCGGAGTCGGCTCAGGCCGAGGCGAAGGCCGCGCTCGAGGAGTACAACAAGCTCCTCGCCGAGGCCCGCGCCGAGGCGTCGAAGATCCGCGAGCAGGCTCGCGTCGACGGCGGCGCCATCCTCGCCGAGCTCAAGGAGCAGGCGAGCACGGAGGCCGCGCGCATCACGGCGACCGCTCAGCAGCAGATCGAGGCGGAGCGCCAGGCGGCGCTCGTCTCGCTGCGCGCCGAGGTCGGCTCGCTCGCGCTCGACCTCGCGAGCGGCGTCATCGGCGAATCGCTCGCCGACGACACGAAGGCCACGGCCCTCGTCGACCGCTTCCTCGCCGAGCTCGAGTCCTCCGAGAAGGCGGCCAAGTAGGCATGGGATCAGCGACGAGAAGCGCCCTCGAGTCGGCCCGCAGCGCGCTGGCCTCCGCTCAGGGCATCGATCTGGCGGCCGGTGAGCAGCTGCTGTTCGCCGCGCGGACGATCGGCTCCTCGCCTCAGCTCGTGAACGCGCTCACCGACACCTCGGCGACGCCCGAGGCGAAGGCGGGCCTGATCGGCACGATCTTCGGCAGCATGCCCACCTCGGCCCGCACCCTGCTCGAGGGCATGGTCGCGAGCCGCTGGTCGAGCGGGGACGAGCTGCTGGCCGGCATCGAGGAGATCGGGATCCGCGCTGTCGCGGCCACCGCGCCGAGCACGGTCTCGGTCGAGGGCGAGCTGTTCGCCTTCGCTCGCGCCGTCGCCTCCGACCCCGAGCTCGAGCTCGCGATCGGCAGCAAGCGCGGTGACGCCGAGGGCAAGCTCGGTCTCGTGACGAGCCTGCTCGCCTCCTCCGCGAGCGCGCAGACCGTCGCCATCGCCGGCCACCTCGTGCAGCAGCCGCGCGGCCGTCGCATCGGCGCCCTCGTGCGCCACGGCGCGGAGCTCGTGGCCGACACCGCCGGTCGCGGGGTCGCGACCGTCACGGTCGCTCGACCGCTCACGAGCGAGCAGCGCGTGGCCGTCGACGCGAGCCTGGCGCGCCGCTACGGCCGGGCGTTCTCGATCGACCAGATCGTCGACCCGTCCGTCATCGGCGGCGTCCGCATCCAGGTCGGGGACGAGGTCATCGACGGAAGCGTCGCGGCCCGACTCACCGAACTCAAGCTCCGGCTGGCCGGCTAGGCCTTCGCCGTCACATCAGAACGGGCCCCACTCCGGGCCCGAACGAAAAGGGAAGAACATGGCAGAACTGACGATCAGCCCGGACGAGATCCGCGACGCGCTGAAGAACTTCGCCAAGGGCTACGCTCCCGGCGCCGCGGTCGCGACCGAGGTCGGTCGCGTCACCGACGCCGGTGACGGCGTCGCGCACGTCGAGGGCCTCCCGGGCGTCATGGCCAACGAGCTCGTGCGGTTCGCCGACGGCACGCTGGGCCTCGCGCAGAACCTCGACGAGAGCGAGATCGGCGTCGTCGTGCTCGGCGAGTTCACCGGCATCGTCGAGGGCATGGAGGTGACCCGCACGGGCGAGGTCCTCTCCGTCCCCGTCGGCGACGGCTACCTCGGCCGCGTCGTCGACCCGCTCGGCGTCCCGATCGACGGCCTCGGCGACATCGCCGCGGAGGGTCGCCGCGCCCTCGAGCTCCAGGCGCCCGGCGTCATGCAGCGCAAGAGCGTGCACGAGCCTCTCCAGACGGGCATCAAGGCCATCGACGCGATGATCCCGGTCGGCCGCGGCCAGCGCCAGCTGATCATCGGCGACCGCCAGACGGGCAAGACGGCGATCGCGATCGACACGATCATCAACCAGAAGGCCAACTGGGAGTCGGGCGACGTCTCGAAGCAGGTCCGCTGCATCTACGTCGCGATCGGTCAGAAGGGCTCGACGATCGCGGCCGTGAAGGGCGCGCTCGAGGAGGCCGGCGCCATGGAGTACACGACGATCGTCGCCGCACCGGCGTCCGACCCCGCGGGCTTCAAGTACCTCGCGCCCTACACGGGCTCGGCCATCGGCCAGCACTGGATGTACGGCGGCAAGCACGTCCTGATCATCTTCGACGACCTGTCGAAGCAGGCCGAGGCCTACCGCGCCGTGTCCCTCATCCTCCGTCGTCCTCCGGGGCGCGAGGCGTACCCCGGTGACGTGTTCTACCTGCACTCCCGGCTGCTCGAGCGCTGCGCCAAGCTCTCGGACGAGCTCGGGGCGGGATCGATGACGGGCCTGCCGATCATCGAGACCAAGGCCAACGACGTGTCCGCGTACATCCCGACCAACGTGATCTCGATCACCGACGGCCAGATCTTCCTGCAGTCCGACCTCTTCAACGCCAACCAGCGTCCCGCGGTCGATGTCGGAATCTCGGTCTCGCGCGTCGGCGGCGACGCGCAGGTGAAGAGCATCAAGAAGGTCTCCGGAACACTGAAGCTCGAGCTCGCGCAGTACCGCTCGCTCGAGGCGTTCGCGATGTTCGCCTCCGACCTCGACGCGGCCAGCCGTCGTCAGCTCGCGCGCGGCGCCCGTCTGACCGAGCTCCTGCGCCAGCCGCAGTACTCGCCGTACCCCGTGGAGGAGCAGGTCGTCTCGATCTGGGCCGGCACGAAGGGCAAGCTCGACACGATCGACGTCGACGACGTCCTCCGCTTCGAGCGCGAGCTGCTCGACCACCTCCACCGCAACACCTCGATCCTCACGACGCTGCGCGACACCAACGTGCTCGACGGCGACACCGAGGCCGAGCTCGAGAAGGCGGTCGACGCCTTCGTCCTCGAGTTCCAGGGCGGTGCCGAGGGCGGCGTCCACGCCGGTCACGAGGAGTTCGACGAGACCGAGGCCGACGACATCAACCAGGAGAAGATCGTCCGCCGCAAGCGCTAGGCGCGACGGCGGGCCCGCACCTCCACGGCGCAGGGCCCGCCGCGTACCGGCACCGGACATCCTCACCCCTCCGACAGAAAGAGAGACATGGGAGCGCAGCTTCGGGTCTACCGGCAGAAGATTCGGTCTGCCCAGACGACCAAGAAGATCACGCGTGCGATGGAGCTCATCTCCGCCTCGCGGATCCAGAAGGCTCAGGCGCGCATGGCCGCGTCGGCGCCCTACGCCCGTGCCGTGACGCGCGCCGTCTCGGCCGTGGCCACGTACTCGAACGTCGACCACGTGCTGACGACCGAGCGCGAGAACCCCCGCCGCGCGGCCGTCGTCGTCTTCACCTCCGACCGCGGCCTCGCCGGCGGCTTCAGCTCGCAGGTCATCCGCGAGGCCAACGAGCTGCGCACGCGGCTCGAGGGAGAGGGGCGAGAGGTCGTCAACTACCTCGTCGGTCGGAAGGCCGTTCAGTACTACGCCTTCCGTCGCCGCGCCGCGGCGAAGGAGTGGATGGGCGGCACCGACCAGCCGACGTTCGAGACCGCGAAGGACATCGCCGACACGCTCGTCGAGGCGTTCATCGCGGGCGGCGAGTCGGAGGGCGTGGACGAGATCCACATCGTCTACAACCGCTTCGTCAGCCTCGTCACGCAGACTCCCGAGATCGTGCGCGTCCTGCCCCTCGAGGTCGTCGACGGCGTCGAGGAGCCGGGCTCGACCGACGTGCTCCCGCTCTACGAGTTCGAGCCCGAGGTCGACGACGTGCTCGACGCGCTCCTGCCCGTGTACATCGAGAGCCGCATCTTCAACGCGATGCTGCAGTCGGCCGCCTCCGAGCACGCCGCACGTCAGAAGGCCATGAAGTCGGCCACCGACAACGCCGACAAGCTCATCCGCGAGTACACCCGTCTGGCGAACAACGCCCGCCAGGCCGAGATCACCCAGCAGATTTCCGAGATCGTGGGCGGCGCAGACGCCCTCGTCTCGGCGAAGTAAGCACCGAGAAAAAGGGACGAACCCATGACTACGACTGCTCCGGACGAGAAGACGCCCGCCGCGAAGAAGCCCGCGGCGAAGAAGGCCTCGACCTCGGCGACCCCCACCGCGAACGCCGGCGTCGGCCGCATCGCGCGCGTGACGGGCCCCGTCGTCGACATCGAGTTCCCGCACGACGCCATCCCCGGCATCTACAACGCGCTGCAGACGACCGTCACGATCGGGGAGGAGTCGACGACGCTCACGCTCGAGGTCGCTCAGCACCTCGGCGACGACCTCGTCCGCGCGATCGCCCTGAAGCCCACCGACGGCCTCGTCCGCGGCCAGGAGGTGCGCGACACCGGCGCCCCGATCTCGGTGCCGGTCGGCGACGTCACGAAGGGCAAGGTCTTCAACGTCCTGGGCGAGGTCCTCAACGGCGAGCCGGGCGCTGCCGTCGAGGTCAGCGAGCGCTGGCCGATCCACCGCAAGCCGCCGTCGTTCGACCAGCTCGAGTCGAAGACGCAGCTCTTCGAGACCGGCATCAAGGTCATCGACCTCCTCACCCCGTACGTGCAGGGTGGGAAGATCGGCCTCTTCGGAGGCGCGGGCGTCGGCAAGACCGTCCTCATCCAGGAGATGATCCAGCGCGTCGCGCAGGACCACGGCGGCGTCTCGGTGTTCGCCGGCGTCGGTGAGCGCACCCGTGAGGGCAACGACCTCATCCACGAGATGGAGGAGGCGGGCGTCTTCGACAAGACCGCCCTCGTCTTCGGCCAGATGGACGAGCCGCCGGGGACGCGTCTGCGCGTCGCCCTCTCGGCGCTGACGATGGCCGAGTACTTCCGCGACGTGCAGAAGCAGGACGTCCTGCTCTTCATCGACAACATCTTCCGCTTCACGCAGGCCGGCTCGGAGGTCTCCACCCTCCTCGGCCGCATGCCGTCCGCGGTGGGCTACCAGCCCAACCTCGCCGACGAGATGGGCATCCTTCAGGAGCGCATCACCTCGACGCGCGGTCACTCGATCACCTCGCTGCAGGCGATCTACGTTCCCGCCGACGACTACACCGACCCGGCCCCGGCCACGACCTTCGCGCACCTCGACGCGACGACCGAGCTCAGCCGCGAGATCGCGTCGAAGGGCCTGTACCCCGCCGTCGACCCGCTGACCTCGACGAGCCGCATCATGGACCCGCGCTACCTGGGCGACGACCACTACCGCGTCGCCACGAGCGTGAAGGCGATCCTCCAGAAGAACAAGGAGCTTCAGGAGATCATCGCGATCCTCGGTGTCGACGAGCTCAGCGAGGAGGACAAGATCACGGTGTCGCGTGCGCGCCGGATCCAGCAGTTCCTCTCGCAGAACACCTACATGGCCAAGAAGTTCACGGGCGTGGAGGGCTCCACCGTCCCGCTCAAGGACACGATCGAGTCGTTCGACGCGATCGTCCGCGGCGACTTCGACCACGTGGCCGAGCAGGCGTTCTTCAACGTCGGCGCGATCGAGGACGTCGAGCGCCAGTGGGCCCAGATCCAGAAGGAGAACGGCTGATCATGGCGGAGCTCTCCGTCAGCGTCGTCTCCGCCGACCGCGAGGTGTGGTCGGGGGCGGCGAAGCAGATCGTCGCTCGGACCACCGAGGGCGAGATCGGCATCCTCCCCGGGCACGAGCCGATCCTCGGCATCCTCAGCGCCGGCGAGGTGCGCATCACTCCCGTGAGCGGCGCCGCCATCACGGCGCGTGCGGAAGACGGATTCCTGTCGGTCGAGAACGACACCGTGACGATCGTCGCGGGCCAGGCCGAGCTCGTCTCCTGACGTGTCCGGCCTCGGAACCCTCACGGGTGCCGGGCCGCGGAGGTCGGCGTCGTGACGACGCTGCTCCTCCCGCCCTCCGAGACCAAGCGCGACGGCGGAGCCGCGGGATCCTCTCTGGATCTCGCGGCTCTGTCGTTCCCTGATCTGGGGGATGCCCGGCGCACCGTCCTCGACGCGCTCGCGTCGCTCGCCGCCGACGATGCCGCCGCTGCTCGGGCGCTCAAGCTCTCGGCCCGCGCCGCGGAGCGCGAGCTGGCCCGGAACCGCGTCGTCCACTCTAGCCCGACGCTCGCCGCGATCGACCGATACACGGGCGTGCTGTACGACGCGCTCGACGCCGCGACGCTCGCGCGCCCGGCACGCACGCGAGCGGAGGCGCACGTGCTCGTCCATTCGGCGCTGCTCGGTCTCATCGGCGCGGGCGACGCGATCCCGGCCTACCGGCTCTCGCACGACTCGCGACTGCCGGGGATCGCGCTCAAGCGTCACTGGAGCGGCGCGAACGCGGAGGTGCTCGCGTCGATCGATGGTCCGATCCTCGATCTGCGCTCCGAGGGCTACGCGGCCCTCGGTCCGCTGCCGCAGCGCGACGACGCCCTCTTCGTGCGCGTGGTCTCCCTCGGGGAGGACGGCGCGACGCGCGCGCTGAACCACTTCAACAAGAAGGGCAAGGGGGCGTTCGTGCGCGCGCTCCTGGAGCGCGGGCCCCTGCCCGGGTCCGTCGAGGGCGTCATCGCCGCGGCGGGGGAGTGCGGCTGGCCGATGCGCCCGGGCGCCCCCGGCGAGCTCGAGCTCATCGTCCCGGCGACGCTCGAGGGGTTCGCCGCCGCGGGCTGATCGCGCCGCTGCTGACCGCGCCGCTCACCCCTCCGCGACTGCGCTGTCCGCCCGCCAGCAACCGTCGAGGTGATCGTCGACGAGGCCGGCGGACTGCATGAGCGCGTAGGCCGTGGTCGGCCCGACGAACCGCAGCCCCCGTGCCTTCAGCGCGCGTGCGAGCTCGATCGATTCCGGGGTGGTGGCAGGCAGTTCACCCAGTGAGCGGGGCCGAGCGGCGCGGTGCGCGGGCGCGTGCGACCAGATGAGCGCGTCGAGAGCGCCGGGCTCGTCCCGCACCCACGGCGCGATGACCTGCGCGTTCGCGATCGTCGCGGAGATCTTCGCGCGGTTGCGGATGATGCCGACGTCGTTCATCAGGCGGTCCGCATCGGTCTCGTCGAAGGCGGCGACGGCCTCCGGCTCGAAGCCGGCGAAGGCGGCGCGGAAGCCCTCGCGGCGCTTGAGGACCGTGATCCAGGAGAGTCCCGACTGGAACGCCTCGAGGCTGAGCTTCTCGAACAGCGCGCGATCCCCGCGGAGCTCTCGGCCCCACTCCTCGTCGTGGTAGCGCCGGTACTCCGGGTCGTCCCCAGCCCACCCGCAGCGCGCACGGCCGTCGGCGGCGACGACGAGGTCGATGCGGGCACCCATCAGCGGTGCGCGATGCCCTCGTGGTCCAGCAGCCACACCTTGGTGGGCACTCCGAGCCCCGCGCTGTAGCCCGTGATGCGCTGGTCGCCCGCGAGGACCCGGTGGCACGGGACGAGAAGGGGGACGGGGTTGGCCCCGACGGCTCCGCCCACGGCGCGACCGGCGGTGGCCCGCCCGGTCGCGCGCCCGAGCTCGCCGTAGCTGCGCACCGTGCCGAACGGGATCGCGTCGAGCTCCGCCCAGATCGCCCGCTGGAACGCGGTGCCCCCGAGCCGGACAGGCACGTCGAACTCCCGCCGATCGCCCGCGAAGTACTCGGCGAGCTGCGCGGCGGCCTGCTCGAGGACGGGCGTGGGGGCGTCCGGCCCCTCGCCGTCGCTGAAGCCGTCGGCGGTCTCAATCTCGAGCCGCGTCACGGCCTCGTCGTCGCCGATGAGCAGGATGCGGCCGAGAGGCGAGTCGACGACGAGACGACCCGCGGGGGAGGAGGACGGCGGCGCCGAGGTGGGCGCGGCCGAGGCGGTGGGCGCCGCGGTGGACGCGGCTGCGGGAGGGGCGGCGGGGGCGGTGGTGCTCATCATGTCGACAGGCTAACCGCCCGTGGCATCCCCGACCGGCGGGAATCGGACGCGGCTGACGCGCGCTCGCGGACCGCCTCCTGGGGAGGAGCGGCGCAGCCCCCGCCCGGGTGCGTGCGCCAGGATGGAGGGATGAGCGAGATGACCTACCGCACCCTCGGCCGCTCGGGCCTCCGCGTGTCGACGATCGGGCTCGGCTGCAACAACTTCGGCCGCCCAGGCAGCGCGACCGAGTCGCAGGAGGGGACGACGCGCGTTCTGCACGCCGCGCTCGACCACGGCATCACGCTCCTGGACGGCGCCGACATCTACGGCTACGCCTACGGGCGCAGCGAGTCCATGATGGGCGAGGCGCTGGCGGGCCGCCGCGACGAGGTCGTGCTCGCGACGAAGTTCGGGCACGCCGACTACGAGAGCCCCATCCCGCACTGGGGCGCGAAGGGCTCCCGCCGCTACATCCGCCTCGCGGTCGAGGGGAGCCTGCGCCGCCTGCGGACCGACTGGATCGACCTCTACCAGTTCCACACCCCCGACCCGGCGACCCCGATCGAGGAGACCCTCGCGGCGCTCGACGAGCTCGTCGACGAGGGCAAGATCCGCTACTTCGGTCACTCGAACTTCGCGGCCTGGCAGCTCGTCGAGGCCGACCTCGTGGCCGAGCTGCACGGCCACGAGCGCTTCGTGTCCGCTCAGAACGAGTACAGCCTGCTGACCCGCGGCGCCGACCGCGAGCTCCTGCCCGCGGCGGCCGCGCGCGGCGTCGGCGTTCTGCCGTACTTCCCGCTCTACAACGGCCTCTTCACGGGGAAGTTCACGCGCGAGGGCGGCCCCGCCGACTCGCGCATCATGCGCCAGCGCCCGCACCTGGTCGAGAACGCCCCCTGGGACCGCATGGAGGCCTACGCGGCCTTCTGCTCCCGCAGGGGGGTCGGGATGCTCGAGGCGACGGTCGCGTGGCTGCTGAGCCGCCCGGCCATCACGAGCGTCATCGCGGGCGCCACGACGCCCGAGCAGATCGCGCAGAACGCGGCGGCAGCGGATGCGTGGGCGCCGACTCCCGACGACCTCGCCGAGATCGAGCGCATCTTCCCCACGAACGACGTGCTCACGAGCTACTGACGAGCCCGGCGCTCAGCCGCTCGCGGGCGCGTCGACGCCCTCGCGCTCCTCGATCGGAACGAGCTCGACGTTGATCGAGCGGTTGAGGTCGTCGGCCTCGGCGTTGAGGGCGTCGAGCTCCTCGAGCAGGGCGTTGTACTGAGCGACGAGGGCGTTCGTCGCCTGCAGGCGCGCGTCGAGCTCCTGCTGGCGGGCGAGGAGCGCGTCGCGGTCGCGGAGGAACACCGACTGGCTCGTGTAGCCGCCGGGTTCGGCGGCGCGCGCGTTGAACGCCGTGATCTCCGCCTCGAGCGCGGTGGCGTCGGCGTCGTAGGCGGCCTGCTCGGCATCGATGCGCGCGCCGAGCGCCTCGAGCTCGTCGCTCAGGGCGGTGAGCCGCGCCTCGAGGTCGGCGAAGACGGCGTTCACCTGATCGGTGAGGCCGGCCGAGGCCGCGCGATCGACGAAGTACCGCGCGTAGTGCTCCTCGAGGGCGGCGGGCACCTGCGCGATCTCGCTGCCGATGATGGCGTACAGCTCGGGGATCCTCGAGCGCGGGTCCTGGGCCTCGTACGCGGCGATGCGCTCGACGAGCTCGTGGTCGGGGCCGAGCGCGGCGAAGGCCTCCTCGAGGAGCGGGGCGAGAGCATCCTGCTCATCCGCCGTCAGGCGGTCCCACGCGGCGTGCAGCATCTCGTGCGCCGCGACGACGGGCTCGAGCGCGGCGAGGTCGGGGTTCTCGACGTCATAGAGGTAGATGCGGCCGTCGTCGAGGGTGTAGCAGCCGAGCACGCCGATCCCCGGCTCGTCCGAGGAGCAGTAGTCGTCGAAGTCGCCCGCCGGCACGATCCGGGTGAGGCTCGCGTGCAGCAGATCGACGCCCTCCTCACCGACACCGGCTCGCTCGGCGTACTCCGCGACGAGCGGGTCGAGCTCGGTCGTCAGCACCGTCACCCGGTCGGCGATGATGCGCGGGTTCGCGACCGCCCAGGCCGCGCCGGCGATGACGACGCCCTGCGCGGCGATCGCGACGACCGCGAGGCCGATGAGGATGCCCCTGCCGCCGCGGGCGCGCGACCGGCGGCGATGCGCGGGCGGCGTCGAGGTCACGCCCTCACGCTACCGGCGGCGACGGGCTCAGCCGGCGAGAACGGCCATCGCGGCGTTGAGTGTCGTCGCGTAGAGCACCCACAGCCAGTAGGGGACGAGGAGCGCCGCGGCAGCCCGGCTGACGTCGCCGAAGCGGATGATCGTGGCGAGCACGGCGAAGTCGAGCGCGACGATGATCGCGAGGGCGACCCACAGGCCGGGGCCGCCGACGAGCGAGCCGAGCCCGAAGAACGCCGGGGTCCAGATCGCGTTGAGGGCGAGCTGCACGCCGTAGACGGTGAGTGCGCGAGTGCGCTCGGGGGAGGACGGTCGGCGCCAGACGAGCCACGCGGCGACCGACATCGCCGCGTAGAGGAAGGTCCAGACCGGGCCGAAGACCTCGTTCGGCGGCGTCCACATGGGCTTCGCGGCCTCCGCGTACCAGCCGTCGATCGCGGGCTGCGAGATGAGCGAGCCGACGAGGCCGATCACGAGCGAGAGGGAGAGGAGTCCAAGGAGGACGAGGCCGGAGCGGAGCCCGGAGCGGTCGGCGAGTCGCGTCGCCGTGGTCGCCGTGCGCGTGTCGGTCATCCGGCCCTCCTTCCGCATCGCAGGTTAGGGGCGCTTGCTCCGAGCCTCCTGCGCGTGCGCTGGGCGGGAGCGGTTCAGTGGCCGACGAGCGGCGCCATCGCGCGGGCGATGAGAGACGGCCGCCTCGTGAGACGCTCCTCGATGTCGGCCCCCGTCATCGCGACGAGCCCCGCGTTCGCGCCGAGGAACCGCAGGGGCTCCGGCTCCCAGGACGGCGAGCGGTGCCCGACCCACGGCAGGCGCGTGAGCTCGGTGTCGGCGCCCGTGATGAGATCGGCGAGCGTGCGGCCGGCGAGGTTCGTCGTCGACAGCCCGTCGCCCACGTAGCCGCCGGCCGAGCCGAGGCCCGTCCGCGGGTCGTACGCGACGCTCGCGTGCCAGTCGCGCGGCACCCCGAGGGGCCCGCCCCAGGTGCTGCTGACCTCCAGCGGGGGCAGCTGGGGGAAGAGCTCCTGCACCGTGCGCCGCAGGTGGTCGAAGACGCTTCCCACTCGGTCGTACTCGGGCCGGATGGCGCTGCCGAAGTGGTACCTCGCGCCGCGCCCGCCGAAGGCGATGCGGTCATCCGCCGTGCGCTGGCCGTAGATGACGAGGTGGCGGCCGTCGGAGAAGGTCTGGCCGTGCTCGATGCCGATCTCGTCCCAGACCGCGGCCGGCAGCGGCTCGCTCGCGATCATGAGCGAGTACAGGGGCAGGATGCGGCGGCGCGACTGCGCGACCGTCGCCCCGTACCCCTCCAGGGCCGCGATCACGTGCCGGGCGCGCACGCGCCCCCGAGCCGTCTCGACGACCCCCGGCGCCCACGAGGTCACCTCGGTGCCCTCGTAGATCGTGGCGCCGCGGCGCTCGACGATGCGCGCGAGCGAGCGCGTCAGCCGCGCCGGGTGCACGCGCGCGCAGGCCGGGTCGAATACGGCGCCGCGCGCGTCCGAGGCGCGCACGCGCTCGGGGCCCCAGAGCTCGAGAGCGTCGGCGCCGAAGGCGCGCGCCTGCTCGACCTCGGCACGGGCATCCGCCCACTGGGTGTCGGAGCGGGCGAAGACGACGGTACCGCCGAGCGTGTAGTGGGCGTCGATGCCCTCCTCGGCGATGACGCGACCCACCTCCGCGACGGTGCCGATCATGGCCCGGCGCATCGCGATCGCGGCGGCGCGCCCGTGGGTCTGCGCGAGCGACGCCGCGGAGCGCGGGAAGAGGGCGGACACCCAGCCGCCGTTGCGACCGGATGCGCCGAAGCCAGCGATGCGCTTCTCGAGCAGGGCGATGCGCAGCGAGGGGTCGCGTCGCTGCAGCTCGTACGCCGTCCAGAGCCCCGTGAGCCCCGCGCCGATGATCGCGACGTCGGTCTCGAGGTCGCCCGGCAGCGACGGGCGCGGCGACAGATCGTCGCCGGCCGTCGCGTGCCAGTGGCTCAGCCCCGCGTAGCGCTGCGCCGAGTGGTCGTCTAGAGCCGCGTCCACGCCTCGGTGAGCACCTTCCGCAGGATTCCCTCGATCTCGTCGAACTCGGCCGGGCCGATCGTGAGCGGGGGAGCGAGCTGGATGACGGGGTCGCCGCGGTCGTCGGCGCGGCAGTAGAGCCCGGCGTCGAAGAGCGCCTTCGACAGGAAGCCGCGCAGCAGGCGCTCGGCCTCGTCGTCGGAGAAGGTCTCCTTCGTCACCTTGTCCTTCACGAGCTCGATGCCGAAGAAGTAGCCCTCGCCGCGCACGTCGCCGACGATCGGGAGATCCTTCAAGCGCTCGAGCGCGGCGCGGAACTTCGGCGAGTTCTCGCGCACGTGCTCGAGGATGCCCTCCTCCTCCATGATGTTGAGGTTCTCCAGGGCGACGGCGGCCGAGACCGGATGCCCGGCGAAGGTGTAGCCGTGGTAGAACGCGGTCTGCCCGTGCTTGAACGGCTCGTACAGCCGGTCGCTGACGATCATCGCGCCGAGCGGCGAGTACCCGCTCGTGAGGCCCTTCGCGCTCGTGATGATGTCGGGCACGTAGCCGAGGGCGGTGCACGCGAACATCTCGCCGATGCGGCCGTAGGCGCAGATGACCTCGTCGCTCACGAGCAGCACGTCGTACTTGTCGCAGATCTCGCGCACGCGCTGGAAGTAGCCGGGGGGCGGCGGGAAGCAGCCGCCGGAGTTCTGCACGGGCTCGAGGAAGACCGCGGCGACGGTGTCGGGGCCCTCGAAGAGGATCGCCTCCTCGATGCGGTTGGCGGCCCACTGGCCGAACTCCTCGAGCGAGCCGTGGAAGCCCATCTCCTCGGCGCGGTAGTAGTTCGTGTTCGGCACGCGGAACCCGCCGGGGGTGAGCGGCTCGAACATCTCTTTCATGCCGGGGATGCCCGTGATCGCCAGCGCCCCCTGCGGCGTGCCGTGGTAGGCGATCGCGCGCGAGATGACCTTGTGCTTCATGGGCTTGCCGGTGAGCTTGAAGTACTGCTTGGCGAGCTTCCAGGCCGACTCGACGGCCTCGCCGCCGCCGGTGGTGAAGAACACGCGGTTGAGGTCGCCGGGCGCGTAGTCGGCGAGGCGGTCGGCGAGCTCGATGGCCGTGGGGTGCGCGTACGACCAGAGCGGGAAGAACGCGAGCTCCTCCGCCTGCTTGCGCGCCGCCTCGGCGAGGCGCTCGCGGCCGTGGCCGACCTGCACGACGAAGAGCCCTGAGAGGCCGTCGATGTACTTCTTGCCGTGCGAGTCGTAGACGTGATGGCCCTCGCCGCGCACGATGATCGGCACGCCGGCGCCCGATTCCATGCCCGACTGACGGGCGAAGTGCATCCAGAGGTGGTCGCGGGCCATCGTCTGAAGCTCGGCCTCGCGCGTCGCGCCGACGGAGCCCGGCAGCTCGCCGCCGCCCGTCGCGCCATGAGCGTCGTGCACGTCGTGCGTCTCGCTGGTCTGCTTCTTCTTGCTGCGGGTGAAGAGTGTCATCGTGTTCCCCAGTTGTAGAACTGCTTGAGCAGTCGTAGATAGACGAACGTCTCGGTCGTCTGAACGCCGTCGATGCCGCGGATCTGCTTGTTCAGCAGATCGATGAGGTCGTCGTCGTTCTCGCAGACGACCTCGGCCATGATGTCGAAGCTCCCGGCGGTGAGGACGACGTAGTCGACGGCAGGGATGCGCGCGAGCGCCTCCGCGACCGAGGTCGTGTCGCCGGCCACCCGGATGCCGATCATCGCCTGACGGTAGAAGCCCAGCTGCATCGGATCGGTGACCGCCACGACCTGCATGACGCCCGACTCGGTGAGCTTCTGGACCCGCTGACGGACGGCCGCCTCGCTCAGGCCGACCGCCTTGCCGATCTCGGCGTAGGAGCGCCGCCCATCGTCCTGGAGCTGCTCGATGATCGCCTTCGAGACATCATCGAGCTGAACGGGCTTGGAACGGGCTGCCATTCCCCGATTCTGTCAGTGCTCGCGGACTAATTCAAGTGAACCCGCACCGCGAAGCGGATTCGGGCGACGGATTCCGTCGTATTCGCCTGGAATCCGCGCGAATCGAGCGCTACAGTTCCGGCATGAGCGTTCGCACCCTGACCAATGTCGTCGACGGCCGCACCGTCGCCAGCCGCGCCGACGCCGGCATCGACCTCATCGATCCCGCGACGGAGGAGGTGTACGCCCGCGCCCCCATCAGCACGCCGGAGGAGATCGACGAGGCCTATCGCGCCGCCGACCGCGCGTTCTCGCACTGGGGCCGCACGACGCCCGCCGAGCGGCAGCTCGCGCTCTTCCGCCTCGCCGACGCGGTCGCCGAGCGCGCCGAGGAGTTCGCCGACCTCGAGTCGCAGGACACCGCCAAGCCCCGCGCGACGCTCGTCGCCGACGAGATCGACCAGTCGGTCGATCAGCTCCGCTTCTTCGCCGGGGCCGCGCGCGATCTCGACGGCCGATCGGCCGGCGAGTACCTCGCCGGCCACACCTCCTACGTGCGCCGCGAGCCCATCGGCGTCATCGGCCAGGTGACGCCGTGGAACTACCCGCTCAACATGGCCGTGTGGAAGATCGCGCCCGCGATCGCCGCCGGCAACACGGTCGTGCTCAAGCCGAGCGACACGACTCCGCTCTCGACGCTCCGGCTCGCGGAGGTCGCGGCGGAATTCCTGCCGGCCGGCGTGCTCAACGTCGTGATGGGCGACCGGAGCACGGGCGCGGCCCTGCTGCAGCATCCCACCCCCCAGATGGTCGCGATCACCGGCTCGGTGCGCGCCGGCATGGAGGTCGCGCGGTCGGCGGCGAGCGACCTCAAGCGCGTGCACCTCGAGCTCGGCGGCAAGGCCCCGGCGATCGTCTTCGCCGACGCCGACCCCGAGAAGGTCGCCGAGGGCCTGGTTCTCGCCGGCTACTTCAACGGCGGTCAGGACTGCACCGCCGCGACGCGCGTCATCGTGCACGAGTCGGTGCACGACGCGGTCGTCGAGGCGCTCGCGGCGCGCGCCCGCAGTCACGGCCGCACGGGCGCGCCGAACGAGGAGGGGATCCTCTACGGGGCGCTCAACAACGCCGCCCAGCTCGAGCGCGTGAGCGGCATCGTCGACCGGCTGCCCGCCCACGCCGACATCGTCACGGGCGGTCGCCGCCAGGGCGAGCGCGGCTACTTCTACGAGGCGACGATCGTGACCGGCATGCGGCAGGAGGACGAGGCGGTGCAGGAGGAGATCTTCGGACCCGTGCTCACGGTGCAGACCTTCCGCGACGAGGCGGAGGCGCTCGCGCTCGCCAACGGCGTGCGGTACGCGCTCGCGGCGAGCGTGTGGACGAACGATCACGCTCGCGCGATGCGCCTGAGCCGCGACCTCGACTTCGGCTGCGTCTGGATCAACACGCACATCCCCTTCGTCTCCGACATGCCGCACGGCGGCTTCAAGCACTCCGGCTACGGCAAGGATCTCTCGCACTACGGCTTCGAGGACTACACGCGCCTCAAGCACGTGATGACGTACCTCGGCGAGTGACGCGCGGCCGGGGAGCGCGCCCGACCGCGCCCTCCCGCGGGAGGTAGCGTGGTCGGCATGGGGGAGCTCGAGGGGGATGCCGCCGACACCGTGATCCGGCGCCGGCCTTCCGGCGTGTCCGCCTCCGATCCCGGCCCGCCCTCGGCCGCGCCCCAGCCGCACGGCGACGAGCCCCCGGGGGACGACACCGTCATCCGACTCGTCGAGCCGTTCCTGCCCTCGCGCAGCCGGGTCGCCGACCGCCCCGTGCTCCTGCTCGACTCGCTCCTGCCGCATCGCCCGGGCGACGCCGCGAGCGCGCTCGCAGGCGCGGGGGAGGCGCCCCCGATCGGCGAGCACGCCGACTTCGCCCTCCGCGTGCCGGGGGTCGAGCATCCGGTGCCCCTCGATCTGCCCGTCGTGATCGGGCGGCGGCCCGGCGCGAGCCGCGTGCCCGAGGTGCCGGCGCCGCGCCGGATCGTCGTCCCCGCCGATCGGCAGGGCGTGTCCGGCCGCCACGCTCGGATCGAGCAGCTCGGGGAGTCGGTCGTGGTGACCGACCTGGGTTCCAGCAACGGGACCGTCGTACACTTGCCGACGGGGCCGCAGCTGCGGCTCCGCCCGGGCGAGTCGTGCGTCGTGCTCCCCGACTCGACCATCGCCCTCGGCGACGGGATCGACATCGTCGTCATGGCGGTCGACCGTCCTCAGCCCCCACGGAGTACCTCGTGACCGCGCTCGGCCGCAGCACCGTCCGCCACGTCGTCGCGCTGCCGCACCGCGGCGAGGTCATCGAGCTCTCCTGGCACGGGGTCACCCACACCGGCTACCGCCGCGCCGCCAACGAGGACAGCTATCTCGCCGACGTGCCCCTCTTCGCGGTCGCCGACGGCATGGGCGGGCACGCGCACGGCGATCGGGCGTCCGACTCCGTCGTGCGGCGCCTCCAGGCCGCCGTCGACGGCGACTTCGTCGAGAGCGAGGCGATCGCCGAGGCGCTGCGCCTGGCGACGTGGGACATCCACGAGCTCGACGAGGAGGACCGCGGCATCGGCACGACCGTGACGGGCGTCGCGCTCACGATGCACGAGGGCCGCCCGGTGCTCACCGTCTTCAACGTCGGCGACTCGCGCGTGTACTCCTTCATCGGCAACGAGCTGCGGCAGGTCACGACCGATCACTCGATGGTGCAGGAGCTCGTCGACTCCGGCCAGCTCGCCGCCGCCGACGCCGACAGCCACCCGGAGGCCAACGTGATCACGCGCGCCGTCGGGTTCTCCACCGAGCCCGACATCGACTTCGCCCGGATCCCGCTCGAGCCGGGCATGCGCCTGCTGCTCTGCTCCGACGGCCTCACGAAGGAGGTTCCGGCGGAGCGCCTGCGCCTCCACCTCGCCGCCCGGCTGAGCGCGCGCGAGACCGCCAACGCGCTCGTCGACGCCGCGCTCGCGCAGGGCGGCCGCGACAACATCACGATCATCGTCGTCGACATCGTCCGCGCTCCCGAATCGCTGGACTGACCCCGGTCGTTCCGATGTCGTCACATCCCGGCGACGCGGCGCCCGAGTGCGTCGGCCTGCTCCTACACTGAGGGTGACTCGAGCGGGGAGGGGGGAATCCGTGGCACGTCGCCGACCGTCAGAGCCGCCGATCCTGCCCGGCTTCACGCACATCCGTCTGCTCGGGTCGGGCGGCTTCGCCGACGTCTTCCTCTACGAGCAGAACATGCCGAGGCGGCACGTCGCGGTCAAGGTCATGCTCGCCGACGTCGTGACCGAGAACGTCCGGCAGATGTTCCAGGTCGAGGCCAACCTCATGGCCCAGCTCTCCTCCCATCCGGGGATCCTGACGGTCTACCAGGCGAGCATCTCGGCCGACGGCCGGCCGTACCTCGTGATGGAGCTCTGCTCCGCGCGCCTGGCCGACCGCTACCGGAAGGAGCGCCTCCCGGTCGCGGAGGTGCTGCGCATCGCCGTGCAGATCGGCAGCGCGATCGAGACCGCGCACCGCGCGGGCGTGCTCCACCGCGACATCAAGCCCTCGAACATCCTCACCACCGCCTACGGGCACCCGGTCCTCTCGGACTTCGGCATCGCCGCGACCCTGAGCGCCGCGGCGAGCCACGACACGGTGGGGATGTCCATCCCCTGGTCGGCGCCCGAGGTGCTCCTCGACCACACGCCCGGCGCCGTCACGAGCGAGGTCTGGTCGCTCGCGGCCACGACCTATTCGCTGCTCGCCGGGCGTTCGCCGTTCGAGATCCCCGATGGCCCGAACACCTCCGACGAGCTGATGGGCCGGATCACGAAGGCCCGCGTGCCGGCGATCGGTCGCGACGACGTGCCCGAGGCGCTCGAGGCCGTGCTGAAGCGCGCGATGTCGCGCGACCCCTCCCGCCGTCAGCAGAGCGCCATGGAGCTGGTCCGAGAGTTGCAGCGCGTCGAGCTCGAGATGGGCCTCGTGCCCACGCAGGCCGACGTCTCGGTCGAGGAGTGGGCGCTCGCAACCGTCTCCGACCCGGGCGATCGCACGATCGTCAAGGCCGTCGCCCCGGCCTCCGCGGCCGGTCGGCCGGCGCGCCGCCGACGCCGGCCCCCCGCCCTCGACGCGGCCGGACCGGCGGAGTCGGCGGAGAGCTCGACGCAGAACGGCGGCCGCGTCGGACGGACCTCCGGCTCGCGCGCCGCCGCGGTCGTGCTCGTTCTCGTCTCGCTCGTCGTCATCGGTCTGGGAGCGGCGGCGACGATGCTCGCCCTCCGGGGCGAGGACGAGATCCCGCGCGTGACGGGCATCCAGGCTGCGCAGGACGGCGGCACCATCGTCTTCACGTGGGCGGATCCCGGTCTCGCCGAGGGCGACTCCTTCCGCGTGCAGGTCGCCGACGCGGGCCAGACCGTGCAGCGGGAGACCGAGTTCGCCGTCGCGGTGGACCCGGGCGACCGGGCGTGCATCACGGTCAGAGTCGTGCGCGAGGGCCGCGTGGGCGACGCGAGCGGCGAGAAGTGCGCCGAGGCGGGGGAGTGAGCCGCTGATGCGCCGCCTCCTGCACGCTCGGCGCTCGAGCATCATCACCGCGACGAGCTCGGCGGTCGTCGCGGCGGTCATCGCGACGATCGCGATCATCTCGCCAGGCTTCGAGGTCCAGCGCCTGGACCTCAACGACGGATCGGTCTGGATCGCCAACGGCGAGCAGCGCTCCGTCGGGCGGGCGAACCTGCAGATCCCGGCCCTCGACACGGTCGTCGAGTCGGAGGGGGCCGACCTGCGGCTCGTGCAGTCGGCCGCCGACGTGGTCGTCGTCGACCGCGCCAACGCGACCGCCGAGATCATCGACGCGGCGCGCGCGGAGGTCGTCGAGAGCGTCCCGCTGCCTCCCGACGATCCGTCGCTCGCGATCGACGGCGAGACCGCGGTCGTCCACAGCGCCGGCTCGGGCGAGACCTGGATCCTGCCCCGGCTGCTCCTCGGCGACTTCGACGCCGCGTCGAGCGCACCGCTCGTCTTCGGCGAGGGCTCGGCGATCGCGATCGATGATCGCTACGGCGTGGTGGCGGTGTCGCCCGCGAGCGGCGAGGTGCTCCGCATCGACCCCGACCGCCCGGATGCCGTCGAGGGGCGCTGGCCCCTCGACCTCGAGCCGGACGCCGCGGTTCAGGTCTCGATCGCCTCCGATCGCTGGGTCGTGCTCGAGACCGCGAGCCGCCTGCTGCACACGCAGAGCGGCGTCATCGACCTCAGCGCGATCCTGCCGGCGGGCTCGGAGCCCCTCCTCGCGGCCCCGGACGCGGCGGCGGCTTCCGCGCTCATCGCGCATCGCGGCGGTCTGCTCGCCGTCCCGCTCGACGGCGGGGATCCGCGGGCGCTCGTGGAGGGGCGCGACGGAGCGCCCGCCCAGCCCGTCGCGGTCGGCGACTGCGTGCTCGCCGCATGGAGCGACGGCGGCGCGTGGAGGGACTGCGCGGGCGAGCCCGAACTGCTCGACCTGACCGGAGTCGCTCCCGGCGCCGAGCTCGAGCTCTCGGTGCGCGACGAGAGGGTCGTGCTCAACGATCGGCTCTCGGGCGCCGCGTGGGCCGTGCAGACCGACGGCGCGCTCATCGACAACTGGGACGAGCTGCTCCGCGAGGAGGAGGACGAGCAGGAGGCCGAGCTCGACCAGCTCGACACGCCCCCCGAGATCGAGCTCGCCCAGCAGCCGCCCGTGGCCGTCGACGACGAGCTCGGCGCCCGGCCCGGGAGGTCGACCTCGCTGCCCGTCCTCCTCAACGACACCGATCCGAACGGCGACGCGCTCCTGATCAGTCAGGTCGATGCGCTCGATCCGGAGGTCGGCCGGCTCGACATCGTCGGCGAGGGGCAGCTCGTCCAGCTCGCGCTCGCACCCGCCGCCCGCGGAGAGGTGGTGTTCGCCTACACGATCACCGACGGCCGCGGCGGGGCCGCGACCGCGACGGTCCGCGTGCGGATCCGGGAGCAGTTCGAGAACGGCCCGCCCGCGCAGGTGCGCCCCTCCAAGACCCTCGTCGCGGAGGGCGGCAGCGTCACCTCGAGCGTGCTGGGTGACTGGATCGACCCCGACGGCGACCCGCTCTACCTCGCCGATGCCACCATGGCCGCCCCCGACCGGGCGACGTTCCGCCCCGACGGACGCGTGACGGTGCAGGAGCTCGGCGGCGCCGGGAGCCTCCGACCCGTCGCCCTGACCGTCTCCGACGGCACCGCGACCGCGGCCGGGACCCTCTCGGTCACCGTGCAGCCGAGCGGGCAGACGCCGATCATCGCCGACCCCTTCGTCGTGCTCGCCTACGCCGGCCAGGAGGTTCGGATCGAGCCGCTCACGCACGTCCGGGGCGGCACGGGGCCGATCCGGCTGAGCGCCGTGCCCGACAAGCCCGGCGCCACGATCACGCCCAGTCTGGATCGCGGCATCGTCCGGTTCGTGAGCGAGGAGGTGCGAACGCACTACCTCGAGTACGTCGTGACCGACGGCGAGCAGACCGCGACGGGCGTCGTCCGCGTCGAGGTCGCCGCTCCGCCGGCGGCGGGCACCGCTCCGATCACGATCCCGAAGACGGCCTTCGTGCGCACGCTCAGCAGTGCGACCGTCGCCGTGGCGACGACCGACATCGACCCCGGCGGGGGCGTGCTCGTGGTGACCGGCATCACCGACGTCCCGGCCGAGAGCGGGATCCGCGCGGAGATCCTCGAGCAGCGCGATGTCCGCGTCACCCTCACCCGTCCGCTCTCCGGGCCGACCGGCATCGAGTACGTCATCAGCAACGGCGCCGCGCAGGCGACCGGGACGATCACCGTCATCGAGATCCCGCCCCTGGAGCGCGTCCAGCCGCCGATCGCCCGGGACGACTCGATCATCGTGCGCGTCGGCGACGCCGTCACCATCCCCGTCCTGGAGAACGACGAGCACCCCGACGACGAGCCCATCACCCTCGCCCCCGACCTCCCGCTCGGGCTCGAAGGAGACTCCGGACTGCTCTTCGTCTCGGGCGACGCCCTGCGCTACCTCGCGCCCGATGCGCCGGGAGAGTTCACGGCCGTCTACGAGGTCCTCGGGCCGCTCGGCCTCGAGCGCGCCCAGGCGACCGTCCGGATCAGCGTCCGGGAGGTCGACGAGTCGACCAACACCCCTCCCGTGCCGCGCACTCTCACCGCGCGCGTGATCGCCGGGGAGACCGTGCGCATCCGGATCCCCGTCGAGGGGATGGACCCGGATGGCGACTCCGTGCAGCTCATCGGGCAGGAGACCGCGCCCGAGAAGGGCACGGTCGTCGAGACGGGGCAGGACTACCTCGAGTACGAGGCCGGGGTCTACAGCTCCGGGACCGACTCCTTCCGCTACACGGTCGTCGATGCGATCGGAGCCCGCGCGACGGGCGAGATCCGCGTGGGGATCAGCCAGCGGCTCGAGGGCGCGCGGAATCCCGTCGCCAATGACGACCAGGTGACGGTGCGGACGGGCGTGAGCGTGCTCGTGCCCGTCCTCGAGAACGACACCGACCCCGACGGGTCCCCCCTCCAGGTGGTCGCCGTCGAGTCCACCGACGCCGAGGCCGAGGCCGAGGTCGTCGACGGCCAGTACGTGCGCATCACCCCGCCCGAGATCGAGGGCCGATACGGATTCGTCTACGCCATCGAGAACGGGCTGGGCGGGGCATCCCAGGCCTTCGTCTCGGTCGTCGTCCGCGAAGACGCCCCGCTGACGCCCCCGGTCGCGCGGGACACGGTGCTCCAGCTCTCCGACATCCTCGACGTCGACACCGTCGACGTCGACGTGCTCGCCCAGGTGTTCTTCGCCGAGGGCGAGGTGGAGGACCTCGGACTCGAGCTCGTCGAGGGCTACGAGGGCGGCGCGCGGATCCTGTCGAACGGGCGCGTGCGCATCGAGGTCGACGACCAGCGCCAGATCATCCCCTTCGTCGTGCGGCACCCGGTCGACCCCTCCGTCCGCGCCTACGCGTTCATCTGGGTGCCGGGCACGGACGATGCCTTCCCGCAGCTCGATCGGCGCGCGCCGCGCGTCCAGGTCGTGAGCGAGGAGACCGTCACGATCGACATCAACGACTACGTGCTCGCCGTCGGCGATGACGGCGTGCGGCTCACCGACAGCGCGACCGTGCGGGCGACCAACGCGAACGGCGACGAGCTCGTCGTCGACGACGACACGCTGCGCTTCACCTCCGAGGACCTCTACTTCGGCCCCGCCTCGATCTCGTTCGAGGTCACCGACGGCACGAGCACGCAGGATACGCAGGGGCGCGTGTCGACCATCGTGCTGCCGATCACGGTCACCCCGCGCGAGAACCAGCCGCCCGTGCTCCTCGGCGCCTCGCTCGAGATGGAGCCGGGCCAGGAGCGCGAGATCGACCTCGTCCGCGTCACCTCCTACCCCTACCCCGACGACGTCGACGAGCTCGCCTACGCGATCACCGGCGGCCCGAGCTCGGGGCTGAGCGCCCGCGTGGAGGGCCAGCGGCTCATCCTGCGCGTCGACGACGCGGCCGCGAAGGGCACGACGAGCGCGGTGTCGCTCTCGGTGCGCGACGACGTCGTCGAGGGCACCGCAGGGCGCGTCCAGGTGCTCGTCGTGCCCTCCACGCGTCCGCTCGCCCGCCCGGCGGACGATGTCGCGATCGCCCCGCGCGGCGAGAGCACCGTCGTCGACGTGCTCGCGAACGACCTGGCGGGCAACCCCTTCCCCGAGCAGCCGCTGCGCGTCGTCGCGATCCGCGGCATCGACGGCGCCGGGGTCCCCGACGGCGTGTCGGTCGCACCGACCGAGGGCGGCCAGAGCCTCCGGGTGACGGTGGCCGAGGGGGCGGCGCCCGCGGACACGGCGATCCAGTACCAGGTGGCGGATGCGACCGACGATCCCGATCGCTACGTCTGGGCGAGCGTGCGCATCTCCGTCCAGGACGTGCCCGACCCCGTCACCGACCTGCGCGTGCAGGCGTACGGCGACCGCTCGCTCGACATCGCGTGGGCGCCGGGGAGCGCCAACAACGCGCCGATCGAGGGCTTCCGGGCGACCGTCGCGCGCGCCGGCGACGGCTCCGTCTTCCAGACCGTCGAGTGCGGGTTCTCGCCGTGCACCGTCCCGACCCCCGGGAACGGGCCGGACAACCGCGTGCGCATCTCGATCGTCGCGATCAACGCGCAGGGCGAGTCCGAGCCCGCCTCGCTACCGGACCCGGTGTGGTCCGACCTCGTCCCGCCCGCCCCGGCGATCGTCGGAATCGAGCCGCTCGACCGCGGCCTGCGCATCGGCTGGAGCAAGCCGGCGCAGGACGCCTCGGCGTCGCCCATCCGCTCGTACCGCGTCGTCGTCGGCCCCGTCGTCCGCCAGCTCACTGTCGGCGCCGATGACGCCGCCGGCACCGTCTACTGGCTCAACGTCGTCGACGCCTCGCTTGAGAACGGCACCTCGTACGCGGTCTCGGTCAGCGCGCGCAACGACTCCTTCGACCCGCTGACGGTGTGGAACAGCTCCTCGGGCTCGGGCACCCCGGCCGGCCCGCCGATCCTCGTCGGCGCCCCCAGCGCGACCGGATCCACGACCGGCACGGGGGCCGCGGACCACAGCGTGAGCGTGTCGTGGGCGGGCGTATTCACCCCCAACGGGCGCTCCATCCAGAGCCACTACGTCTGGATCAGCGACTCCGGCACCGCTCCCGAGTGCACCGTCACCGGCGTGGAGGAGGGCGCCCGATCGCACACGCCGCCGCCCGGAGTGCGCACGGTGAGCGGCGATACGACCTCGCTGACCATCGGGGGTCTCTCCGCCGACGTGCAGTACCGCGTCGTCGTGTACGCCTACAACGGTCAGGGATGCACCGCGAGCGCCGAGGTGAGGGCGACCCCGCGAGCCACCCCGGGCACGGTGACGAGCATCGTCGCGAGCGCACCGCAGGCCAACGGCGAAGGGCGATGGGATGCGGTGCTCCAGTCGGCCGCGACCTCCTCGGGCGCTGCGGAGCTCGTGCGCTACCGGCTCATCGTCGACGGCGCCGCCGTCGCGGACTCGGCCCTCGTGTCGATGCCGACGGTGCTCACGACCCCGGACGGCGCGCACTACGGTCGCGGCCTCCAGGTGCAGGTTCAGGCCTGCGAGCAGAACGAGACCCTCCTGTGCGGCGGATGGTCGGAGCCGTTCCCGATCGACACCGCGATCCTCATCGACGCGCGCCCCGTCTTCACCGAGACCGCCCCCGCTCCCGCGGAGCGCGAGGTGACGATCGACTGGACTCCCGTCACCGGCACCGCGTACGACGCCGTCGAGACCGCGTGCCTCGGCGGGGAGCTCCTCTCCGAGGACCAGGTCGCGGGCACCTGCACCCTCCGGATGGGCCCGGCCGGGACGCCGCAGCTCAGCACCACCGTGACCGAGGCCGGGGTCGCCTACACGAGAACCTACGAGCCGTGAGGCAGGCTGGGAGCCGAACGGGCATCCGTCGACGAGAGGCAGCACCGCAATGACCATGACCCCCGACCAGGCGCGCTGGTTCGCCGACATCGCCGGCCGCATCGTGGCCAACGTCGAGCAGGTCCTCCTCGGCAAGAGCTACGTGATCCGCCTGAGCCTCACGGCGATGCTGAGCGAGGGGCACCTGCTGCTGGAGGACGTGCCCGGCACGGGCAAGACCTCGCTCGCCCGCGCGCTCGCGCAGAGCATCCGCGGCACCACGACGCGCGTGCAGTTCACTCCCGACCTGCTGCCCGGCGACATCACGGGCATCACCGTCTACGACCAGCGCTCGGGCGAGTTCTCCTTCCACAGGGGGCCGGTCTTCGCGACGATCGTGCTCGCCGACGAGATCAACCGCGCCTCGCCGAAGACGCAGTCGGCGCTCTTGGAGGTCATGGAGGAGGGGCACGTCACCGTCGACGGCGTCGAGCACGAGGTCGAGGCCCCGTTCCTCGTCATCGCTACCCAGAACCCCATCGAGCAGGCCGGCACCTACCGCCTGCCCGAGGCGCAGCTCGACCGCTTCATCATGAAGACCGCGATCGGATACCCGGATCACTCCGCGACCGTGCGCATCCTCGACGGGGCGGGCGGCCCCCGAGCCTCGAAGCTCGAGCCCGTCGTCGGCCTCGACGTCGTCCGCGACCTCATCGGCGCGGCCCGCACGGTGCACGTCGACCCCGTCATCACCGACTACGTCGCCCGGCTCGTGGAGGCGACGCGCGCGCACGAGGACGTCCGGCTCGGCGCGAGCGTGCGCGGGGCTCTCGCGCTCGTGCGCTGCGCGAAGACGTACGCCGCGGTCGAGGGGCGTCACTACGTCATCCCCGATGACGTGAAGGCGCTCGTCGAGCCGGTGCTCGGGCACCGGCTCATCCTCGACCCCGAGGCGGAGTTCGACGGCGTGACCGCGTCCTCCGTCATGGGGCAGGTGCTGCTCGAGACCCCGCCGCCGAGCGATCGGGTCGCCGTGTGACCTCACGCACCGTCGAGCACTCCAGGCGCACCGCGACGCGCGGCCGCACCGAGGAGCGCGCGCACCGCGGCGTGGAGGAGGGAACTCTCACCTCAACGGTGACGACCGCGCGCACGCGCATCGTCGGCACGCGGACCGGCGTGACGGCGGATGCCCTGGTCGCCGCCGTCCGCATCGCTCGCGCCCTGGGCGCGGGCCTCGATCGCGTGCGCCGCGCCGCCTCGGCGGTCGTCACGCCCGTCGGGTGGACCCTCGCCGCGATCGCCCCGCTCGCGCTCCTCGCCGGGTACCTGTGGGGCTGGCGCGAGCTCGTCGTCATCGGCGTGGCGGCGGCCGCTCTCGCCCTCGTGGCCCTGCTGTACCTGATCGGTCGCACGCCGCTCGTCGTCGAGCTCGTGACGCCCCCGAGCCGCATCGCGGTCGGCGATGCCGCCCTCGCCCGGCTCGCGGTCACGAACTCCTCGCGCCGACGCGCCTTCGGGGTGTCCCTCGACGTGCCGGTCGGGCAGGGGATCGTGCCGGTGGCCCTCCCCGGCCTCGCGCACCGCGCCCGGCTCGACCGCGACATCCCCGTGCCCACGACGCGCCGCGGCCGTCTCGTCCTCGGTCCGGTCCGCACCGTGCGGGCGGACCCGATCGGCCTCGTGCGACGCGAGGTGACCTTCACCGAGCCCGTCGAGATCATCGTCCACCCGCGCACGATCGACATCCCGTCGACCTCCAGCGGGCTCGTGCGCGATCTGGAGGGCCAGCCCACGCGCGACCTGACGCCGAGCGATCTCGCCTTCCACGCGCTGCGCGAGTACACGCCGGGTGACGATCGGCGGCACATCCACTGGAAGTCGACGGCGAAGACCGGGACCTTCATGGTGCGCCAGTTCGAGGAGACACGGCGCAGCCACCTCGTCGTCGCGCTCAGCATCGCGAGCATCGACTTCGCTTCCGACGCCGAGTTCGAGCTCGCGGTGAGCGTCGCGGGAAGCCTGGGCGCCCGCGCTATCCGCGACGCGCGCGAGGTCTCGGTCGTCGTCTCCGAGCTCACGCCCGAGTTCGCCAAGCGCACCGTCGTCGCGACGCGCGACCTCTCCACGATCGCCCCGCACCGCCTGCTCGACGATCTCGCCCTCGTCGACCTCAGTCCCGCGGCGCTCGGCGTCGTCGACGTCAGCCGACTCGCCGGCGGCAGCGCGCGCGGCGTCTCGGTCGCCTTCCTCGTCATCGGCTCGAGCGTGCGACCGGCGCGGCTGCGCACGGCGGCGGCGGCCTTCCCGCCCTCGGTCGAGGTCGTCGCGATCCAGTGCGACCCCGAGCACGTGCCGGGCCGCAGGCGCCTCAGCGGGCTGAGCGTCGTCACGATCGGCTCGCTCGCCGACCTGCGCCGCGCGATGCGGGGGGCCGAGCAGTGGTGAGCGGTCGGCCCTCGCGCTCCGCGGTGACGTCGCGTCCCGGCGGAGGGCGAACGCCTCGGCCCCGGCCGGCACCCCGCGCCGCGCCGCCCCGCTCCGCGATCCTCGCCTCCGCGATCGTCTTCACCCTCCTCGCCTGGGCGCTCGTCGCCGTCGCGCTCTGGCCCGTGTACCGGGCCGCGCCGTACGTTCTCCTCGCGGTCATCGCGATCGCCGCGGGCACCGCGATCGCGGCAGCCGGTGCTCTGTTGCGCTGGCCGGCGTGGGGCGGCATCCTCGCCTCCGTCGCGGTGCTCACGATCGTCGGCGTGCCTCTCGCCGTGCCGGAGCGCACCGTGTACGGCATCCTGCCGGAGCCCGCGGGGCTCCTCGAACTGGCCTCGGGGATCGTACTGGGCTGGCGCCAGCTCCTGACGATCGATCTGCCCGTCGGGTCGTACCAGGCCCTCCTCGTGCCCGCCCTCGTGCTCCTCTACGTCGGCCCGCTGCTCACGGCGTCGATCGCTCTGCGGACCCGCCGCCCCGCGCTCGCGACCGCGGTGCCCGCCCTCGGGTTCGTCCTCGCCATCGCGCTCGGTCGCGACGATCGGCCGCTCCCTCTCAGCATCGCGGCAGGGCTCGGAGTCGTCCTCATGCTCTGGATCGCGGTTCTCCGGCGCCATCGCCGGACCGAGTCGCTCCGCGCGGGCGGCGCGGCGAACCCGGTGGATGCCCGCGGCGCCGTCGCCCGCGCGTTCGCCTCCGCGACGGTGCTGCTCCTCATCGCCGTGGGCGCGGGCGTCGCGGCCGCCGACGCGCTCGCCCCGCCCGCGGATCGCGTGGTGCTGCGCTCGATCGTCGAGCGGCCCTTCGATCCGCGCGACCTGCCCAGCCCCCTCGCGGCGTACCGCTCCGCGTTCTCCCTCGACCGGGCATCCACGATCGCTCTGCGGGTCTCGGGCGCGCCGGCGGGCTCGCGCCTGCGCGTCGCCACCCTCGACAGCTACGACGGCGTGGTCTTCGCGGTCGGCAGCTCGGAGGTGGCGGCGGCGTCGGGGCGCTTCGTGCGGATCCCGACGGAGCGCGAGGTCGAGACGCCGGGCGAGCGCGCGACCATCCGGATCGAGCTGCTCGAGAGCACCGGCAGCTGGCTCCCGACGGTCGGCGAGTTCCGCGGAGTGCGCTTCGCGGGCGATGACTCCGCCGACCTGCGCGACCGCGTGCGCCTCAACGCGACGACCGGCACGGCCGTGCTGATCGGCGGCGCCGCACCCGAGACCGTCTACGAGCTCGACGCCGTCGTGGAGGAGGAGCCGAGCATCCGCCTCGCCGACAGCGCGCCCGGCGCCACCGCCGTGCCCGGCATCGCCGCCGTCTCGGAGGACGTCCGGACCTGGCTCGATGGCGTGACAGCGGGCGTCGACGGCGCGGGCGCGCGGCTGCAGGCCGCGCTCGACGCGATCCGCGAGCAGGGCTACATCTCGCACGGGGTGGACCCCGACGAGCCGGCGAGCCGCTCCGGACACTCTCTCGACCGCATCGGCGAGCTCGTCACCCGACGACCGATGGTGGGCGACGCCGAGCAGTACGCCGTGCTCGCCGCGCTCGTCGCCCGCGAGCTCGGCTTCCCGTCGCGCGTCGTGCTCGGCTACGGGCCGCTCGACGGCGAGGAGGCGAGCCTGCGCTCCGACCAGCTCACCGCGTGGATCGAGGTCGACGTCGCGGGGGAGGGCTGGGTACCCATCGACGTCATGCCGCCCGAGCGGGAGATCCCGCCCGCCGAGCCGCAGGAGCCCGTGCCGGTGTCGCGGCCGCAGAACGCCGTTCAGCCTCCCGCCGAGGTGCCGCCCGTAGCCGACGAGCAGGCGCCCCCGGAGATCGAGCCGGGGGAGCGGCCGGACGAGGATCCGCTCCTCGCCCTCCTGCCCGCCATTGCGCGGATCGGCGGCATCGTCCTGCTCGCCATGGCGCTGATCGCGGCGCCGTTCGTGGGCGTCGTCGCGGCGAAGGCGGGGCGCCGGAGGCGGCGACGGCGCGCCGCGGACCCGACCCTGCGGATCCTCGGCGGATGGCGCGAGCTCACGGACGCCGCCGCCGACCACGGCCTCGACATGCCCGTCGGCGCGACCCGGCGCGAGGTCGCGGGGATCATCGGCCAGCCGCAGGCGGGCGTGCTCGCCCGTGTCGCCGATCGGGTCGACTACGCGCCCGAGCCGCCGCAGCCCGGGGAGGCCGACCGGGTCTGGACCGCCGTGGACGCCGTGAGAGCCGGTCTCGATGCGGGCCGCCGCCGCCGCGACCGGTGGCGCGCCGCGCTCTCCGTGCGCTCGCTGCGCCGGTATCCTGGCCGCTCGAGCACCGAGCCGGGGAGGCGAGCGCCGTGATCTGCCAGCACTGCGGTGCCACTCTCCCTCCCATCGCCATGTTCTGCGGCGAATGCGGGCGCTCGGTCGCCGCGCGCGGACCTGTCGTGCCTCCCGTGACGCTGAGCTCGACGGCGATGCCGTTCTCGGCGAGCGAGCCGCTCTCCATCACGCCCGCGACGCCGCCCGAGCCCGACGAGCCGCCGCTCGCCCCGCCGGCCGTCGCGTCCGTCCTGCCGGGCGTCGCCTCCGTCCTGCCGGTCGACGGCGGCCCGCGTCGGGCGGAGGTCGCGCAGGCCGCCCCGAGCGGCTGCTCCCGCTGCGGCACGCGGCCCGAGCCCGGCGACCTGTTCTGCGGCACGTGCGGCGAGGCGCTCGCGCCGGTCCCGATCGTGGGGCAGGAGACGATCGCGAGCCCGGCCGCGGTGAGCCCGGCGTCGGTGAGCGCGACCTCGGCGCCCGTCCCGATGCCAGCGCCCGCGGCCACCCCGGCCCCGGCCCCCCCGCCAGCGCCCGCGGTCGCCCCGGCCCCGAGACCGGCCCCGCTCGTGTCGTCGCCGCCCGAGTCCACTCTCGAGCCCGACACCGAGAACACCCGTCTCGTCCCGCGCGGCTCCACCGGAGCCCGTTTCGTCCTCCAGTTCTCCACGGGCGAGAGCTACACGGTCCTCGGCTCCGGCATCATCGGCCGCAACCCGAGCCCCGAGCCCGGCGAGGCGGTCGACCACCTCGTGACGATCGTCGACCCGGGTCGCTCCGTGTCGAAGTCGCACCTCGAGTTCGGTCAGGACAACGGGGTGTTCTGGGTCAGCGATCGCCATTCGGGCAACGGCTCTGTCATCCGCGAGCCCGGCTCCGAGCCCCGTTACTGCGAACCCGGGCGCCGGTACCGCGTGGTGCGCGGAACGCGCATCGACATCGGCGAGCAGTTCGTCGTCGTGAGCTGACCGGGGCGCCGCTCCTCCCCAGCGCGGTCGCCCGCCACCTGGCTCCACGAGCTCGTTCCGGCCCGTCCGTCATTCGTGTCGTCCGCGCTTGACTCCGTGCATGACCGCGCTCGTCATGCCCCCGCTCCCCGCCCCGCCGTCGCCCCCTCCGCGTACGCCGTTCCCGGTGATCGCCGTCATCGCCCCGGCGATCGGCGCCGTGGTGATCCTCCTGATCACCGGCTCGGTCTTCGTTCTCGTGTTCGCCGCGCTCAGCCCCCTCATCGCGATCGCGACCGCGCTGGACTCCCGGCGCACCGCCCGTCGTCACGTGCGCGACGAGGCGGCCCGCTTCGATCGCGACTGCAGCGCATGGCTGGCCCGGGTGCCCGAGCTGCACGCCCTCGAGCGTGCGCGCGCCGACGCCGCGCATCCGCCCGTGCACGAGCGCGTCCGCGCCCGCGACCCGGGTGTCACGCCGGAGGCGCCCGTCCGGCTCGGGGTCGCCCCGGCCCCGAGCGCGATCGCGCCGGAGAGGCCGCCGGTGCTGGAGGACGGGCCGACCGCTCAGCGCCTCGCCGACCTCGTCGCGCAGGCCGCGACCCACCCGGCTCTCCCCGTCGTCGTCCCCGCCGGCCCGGTCCGCGTGATCGGTCGGGGGAGGGCCGCGGATTCGATCGCACGACTCGTCGATCTGCATCCCGGCTGCTCGGTCGAGCGCGTTCCCACGGAGGCCGCTCCCGTCCGGTCGGGGGAGTCCGCGTCGGCGTCCGTCGACCTGATCGTGGAATCGCCCACGCGTGCGCGCCTTCGCCTGCCGGATGGCCGCGAGCGCCTCATCCGCCCCGAGGGCGCCACGCGTCGCGAGCACGCCGCGATCGTCGATCGCCGTGCGACGGCGACGCCCGCGCTGCCCGAGTCCCTGCGCTGGGCGGCGCTCGTCGCGCCGGTGGCGTCGCCCGCATCGGAGTCCTCGGGGGCGCCGGCGCTCCGGGCGCCCGGCGTCATCGGGGTCGATGCTGAGGGGCTCGTCGAGCTCGACCTGCTCGGCGACGCCCCGCACGCTCTCGTCGGCGGCACCACGGGCAGCGGCAAGAGCGAGTTCCTCCGCACGGTCGCCCTCGCATGGGCGGCCGGCGGCGCCCCCGCCGAGCGATCGATCCTCCTCGTCGACTTCAAGGGCGGGTCCGCCTTCGCGGAGCTCGCCGCCCTCCCGCACGTGTCGGGCCTGCTCACCGATCTCGACGCGGTCGCCGCCGAGCGCGCGCTCCGCAGCCTGCGCGCGGAGATCCGGCGGCGCGAGACGGCCCTCCTCGAGCACGGGGCGCGGGACATCGGCGAGCTGCCGCCCGCGGCCCTTGCGCGACTGCTCATCCTCGTCGACGAGTACGCCGTCCTCGTCGAGAGCTTCCCCGAGCTGCAGGCCCTCGTGGCCGATCTCGCTGCCCGCGGGCGCTCGCTCGGCATCCATCTCGTCCTCTGCACGCAGCGACCCGGCGGCGTGGTCCGCGATGCGGTCGCCGCGAACTGCGGCATCCGGCTCGCGTTCCGCATGGCCAGCGCGTCCGATGCCGTTGGGCTCCTTCCCGGTCCGCCCCCGCCGGACGGGTCTCCCGCCGGGCGGGCGGTGCTCGCCGTCGCGGGTCGATCGCGCGCCGTCCACATCGCCACGATCGCCCCGGCGGACATCGAGGCGGTCGCCGCTCGATGGGCGGCGGCCCCGCGAGCCGCGCGGCCCTGGCTCCCGCCCCTCCCGGCCCGCGTCACGCGCGCTGAGGCGCGGGCGCTCGACGCGGAGACCGGGGCGCCGAGCGCGCTCGCCGCGCCCGACCCCTGGGCGCCGGTGCCGCAGGGGGATGCGCCCGCCGCCTCGACCCCGCCGCTCCGGCTGGCACTGGGTGCTGTCGATGATCCCGATCGGCAGCGTCGCGTGCGTGGCGAATGGGATCCGCAGCGCGACGGCGCGCTGCTCGTCGTCGGCGCGCGGGGGAGCGGAGCGGCGGAGGCCCTCGCGATGATCGCGCGCAGCGCGGGGGAGGCCCAGTGCGACGTCGTGGTGCTGCCTGCGGGGCTCGCCGACGCGCTCGGCGTGCTCGCGGAGCTCCGCGACGAGCTCGACGGAGCGACCGCGCAGGCCGCCGCCCCTCCTCGCCCGCTCGTGCTCATCGCCTCGGAGATCGACGCGCTCGTCGCCGAGGCGGGCGACCGAGCGCTGGACGTCCTCGACGCGCTCGACGCGATCGATCGCCGGCTCCGCCGACGGGGAGGCTCCCTCGTGGCGAGCTGCTCATCGGTCCTGCGCGCCCGTTCCGGCGTCGTTGGCCGCTTCGACTCGGTGCTCCTGCTCCGGGCCGCCTCGCTCGACGATCATCGTGCCGCCGGTGGCGCACCGGGAGACTTCGATGCCGCGGCCCCGCCCGGTCGCGGACGCTGGCGGGGCCGGGCGGTGCAGCTGATCGAGCCGGAGGGCCCGCCCCCCGGGCCGCGCCTGCCCGAGGTTCCGCTCTGGCGCCCGACCCCGGGGCGTCCGACCGCGGTCGTCTCGCCGCGGCCCGCGGTCACCGCCGATCGCCTGCGCCGCGCGGGAATCGCGGTCGCGACCGATCCCGCCGTGCTGTCCAGTGCGGTCAGCATGCCGCCCTCGGGCTCCACCGAGTCGCCGCATCCGCCGCCGCCGCACCCGCAGCCATCGGATCCGACGTCATCGCGCCTGACGCCGCCGCACCCCGCGTGGATCGTCGTCGCCGACGCCGAGTCGTGGCAGGCCGCATGGGCGGCGCTCGCGCTCGCGCGACGCGAGGGCGACGTGGTGCTCGTCGACGCCGGCGAGAGCGACGCGCGCGCCGTGCTCGGCGCGCGCGCGAGCATCCCCCTCCGCGACGAGGGAGCGCAGGACGAGGTCATCGTGGTCGACGGGCGCCGTCCGATCCGCGCGCGATGGGAGGCGCTGCGCCTCGGGGCCGGTCGCGACGTGTGACCCGGCCAGCCCCGCGCGGGCGGGGCCGGCCGGGTGCGGCTCAGGCGAGCGCGCTCGCGAGCTCGATCGAGTCCAGCCCGTGGGCCGCGCCGACGGGCTCGTTGGTGACGCTGCCGTCGTGCGTGTTGAGCCCCAGGGCGAGGGCGGGGTCGGCGCGGAGCGCGTCGCGCCAGCCACGGTTCGCGATCGCGCGGACGTACGGCATGGTCGCGTTCGTGAGGGCGTGCGTCGAGGTCGACGGCACGGCGCCCGGCATGTTCGCGACGCAGTAGAAGATGCTGTCGTGCACCGTGAAGGTCGGCTCGGCGTGCGTCGTCGGCCGCGAGTCGGCGAAGCAGCCGCCCTGGTCGACGGCGATGTCGACGAGAACGCTGCCCGGCTTCATGCGCGAGACGAGCTCGTTGCTGACGAGCTTCGGCGCCTTCGCCCCGGGGATCAGCACCGACCCGATGAGCATGTCGGCCCGCACCGCGGCGCGCTCGATCTCGTAGCCGTTCGAGGCGATCGTCTGGACCCTGCCGGCGTAGAGCGCGTCGAGCTCGCGCAGGCGCTGGATGTTCGTGTCGAGCACGGTGACGCGCGCGCCGAGGCCGACGGCCATCGCCACCGCGTTCGTCCCGGCGACGCCGCCACCGAGGACGACGACGTCCGCGGGGTGGGTGCCCGGGACTCCGGGCACGAGGAGCCCCGGCCCGCCGTTGGGGCGCATCATGGCGTTCGCACCGACGATGGGGGCGAGTCGGCCCGCGACCTCGCTCATGGGGGCGAGGAGGGGGAGCGCGCGCGAGGGCAGCTGGACGGTCTCGTAGGCGATCGCCGTCACGCGCGAGTCGAGCAGCGCCTGCGTGAGCTCCTTCTCCGCGGCGAGGTGCAGGTAGGTGAACATCACCATGCCGGGGCGGAAGTGGGCGTACTCGGAGGCGATCGGCTCCTTGACCTTCAGCAGGAGCTCCGCCTCGCCCCACACGGCGGCGGCGTCGGCGACGATGCGCGCGCCCTGCGCCGCGTACTCGTCGTCGGTGATGGAGGAGCCGAGTCCGGCGCCCGCCTGCACGATGACCTCGTGCCCGTTGGCGACGAGATCGTGCACTCCGGCCGGCGTGATCGCGACCCGGTACTCGTTGTTCTTGACCTCCGCGGGAACCGCGATTCTCATGTTCTCTCTCCTGTGTCGGCGAGCGTCGTCCCGGGTCACATCGCCACGGTGCGCTGCGGCATCAGCGTAGCGTCACGGGGCGATGGATTCCGCACGTTTTTTCGCCCGGATGTGCTGATTTCGTGAAGATTGTGTTTCAGAATGGACGAATCGGGCCGCACATGGTGCGATGCCGGAAGCGGTGTGCCAGTATCGACCCACCGTCACAGAACCCGAGTACACCGTCGTACCTGATTCGCGTTAGGAGCAGCGCCATGCACCGTCCGCTTCCCGAAGACCCGATGATCCGCAGCCTCATCGCGCAGGCCAAGCGGGCGCAGATCAGCCGCCGCGCCATGCTGGCCGGCACCGGCGCGGGCGCCACGGCACTGGCTCTCGCAGCGTGCTCGACCGGCTCCGAGGAGGTCTCGCCCGCCGAGGATCAGTCCGAGAGCGACAAGACGCTCAACTGGGCGAACTGGCCGCTCTACATCGACGAGGACGACGACGGCAACTACCCGACGCTCCAGCGCTTCCAGGAGGAGTCGGGCATCGAGGTCAACTACCTCATCGACGTCGACGACAACAACTCCTACTTCGCGAAGGTCCGCGACCAGCTCGCCCTCGGTCAGGACATCGGGGCGGACACGGTCTGCCTGACCGACTGGATGGTCAACCGCTGGATCCAGCTCGGGTACACGCAGGAGCTCAACAAGGACAACATCCCCAACGCGGCCAACCTCGTCGCGAGCCTGCAGGACCCTCAGTTCGACCCGGGCCGCGTGCACTCGCTGCCGTGGCAGGGCGGCTTCGCCGGCATCTGCTACAACACCGACGAGACGGACGAGGTGCGCGCGGTGAGCGACCTCTGGCGACCCGACCTCAAGGGCCGCGTCGGTGTGCTCTCGGAGATGCGCGACACGATCGGCGTCATCATGCTCGAGCAGGGCGTCGACATCTCGGGCGACTTCTCGGCCGACGAGTTCAACGCGGCGCTCGACGTCTTCCGCGAGCAGGTCGAGTCCGGTCAGATCCGCAACGTCCGCGGCAACGCGTACTCGGAGGACCTGGTCAACGGCGACACCCTCGCCGCGATCTGCTGGTCGGGAGACATCACGCTGCTCAACTACGAGGCCGGCTACGAGAAGTGGAAGTTCGTGCTGCCCGAGGGCGGCGCGACGCTCTGGAACGACAACTTCCTCATCCCGATCGGCTCGCCGCGCAAGACGAACGCTGAGAAGCTCATCAACTACTACTACGAGCCCGAGGTCGCGGCGGAGGTGGCGCTCTGGGTGAACTACATCACCCCCGTCGAGGGCGCGAAGGAGGCGGCGCTCGCGATCGATCCTGAGGTCGCCGAGAACCAGCTCATCTTCCCGAATGCCGAGACTCTCGCGAACGCGAAGATCTTCCGCGGGCTCACCGCCCAGGAGGAGAACGAGTTCCAGTCGTCGTTCCAGAGCATCCTGCTCGGCTCGTAGTCCGACTCCACCCCACTCATCCGAAGGAGCACCACCGAGGTGTCCATCAGCGCTGTTCCGCAGTCGGGATTCGCCGAGGCGGGTGCCGACCTGGAACTGGTCGGCATCACCAAGCGGTTCCCCGGCTTCACCGCCATCGAGGACCTGGATCTGCGCATCCCCGCCGGATCGTTCTTCGCCCTGCTCGGCCCCTCCGGCTGCGGTAAGACGACGACCCTGCGGCTCATCGCCGGTCTGGAGGAGCCCACCGCCGGGCGGATCCTCATCGGCGGGAAGGACGTTACGGCGACGAAGGCCTTCCAGCGCCCCGTCAACACGGTGTTCCAGAGCTACGCGCTGTTCCCGCACATGACGATCATCGAGAACGTCGCGTTCGGGCTGAAGAGGCGCAAGATGGCGAATGCGGATGCTCTGGCTCACGAGGCGCTGCGTCTCGTGGAGCTCGACCACGTGTCGTCCCGTAAGCCCTCCCAGCTCTCGGGCGGTCAGCAGCAGCGTGTGGCGCTCGCCCGCGCGATCGTGAACCGTCCTGCGCTGCTGCTGCTCGATGAGCCCCTCGGCGCTCTGGATCTGAAGCTGCGCCGCCAGATGCAGATCGAGCTCAAGGGAATCCAGGACACCGTCGGGCTCACCTTCCTCCACGTGACGCACGACCAGGAGGAGGCCATGACTATGGCCGACACCGTCGCCGTCATGAACAAGGGCGTCATCGAGCAGATGGGCGCGCCGCAGGAGCTCTACGAGCTGCCGCGCACGGCCTTCGTGGCGACCTTCCTCGGTCAGTCGAACATCATGTCGGGCCAGGTCGTCAGCGCGACCGGCTCGTCGATGGTCGTCGATGTCGCGGGCAACCGCGTCGAGGTTCCCCGCGACCGCGCCTCGCGCCACTCGGGCGAGGTCGCGATCGGCGTCCGCCCGGAGAAGGTGACCCTGCACGCCACCGAACCAGCGCGCGATTCCGGCCGTAACATGGTCGGCCCCGGGCGCATCACCGACGTGTCGTTCAGCGGAGTCAGCACGCAGTACGAGGTGAGCTCGCCCGTTTTCGGCCTCTTCACCGTGTTCGCGCAGAACACGAGCATCTCCCGCATGCACCGCGACGGCGACCAGGTCTGGATGACCTGGGACGTCGGGCACACCTTCGGGCTCGCGGACGAGCCCTCGGAGCTTCCCGCGCACCGGTTCGACGACGACACCGACACGAGCATGATCGCGACGCAGCGCCGCGAGCAGCTCGAGGCGGAGCTGGAGGGGGCCTGACCCATGGCCTTCGGCGCATTCGCGACCGCCACGACGGCGGCCGAGCCGGTAGCCCGCAGGAAGAGCCCGATCGCTCTTCTGCTCCTGCTGCCCGGGCTCCTCTACCTCGGACTCTTCTTCCTCGTCCCGCTGTTCTCGCTCGTCATCACGAGCCTTCAGCAGCCCGACCCGGTGCTGTTCGGCCAGTTCGAGAACGCCTTCCGCTGGGAGAACTACGTCACCGTTCTCGAGCAGTACTGGCCGCAGACGATCCGGGCGTTCGGATTCGCCGCGCTCGCGACGCTCTTCGCCCTGCTGATCGGGTTCCCGCTCGCCTACTTCGTCGGCATCACGCTGCGTCGCTGGCCGCTCCTGCAGGCGCTCGCGCTCGTCCTCGTCATCGCCCCGTTCTTCATCTCGTTCCTGCTGCGCACCATCGCGTGGAAGCAGCTGTTCTCGGACGAGGGCCCGATCGTCGGCTTCCTGCAGGCGCTCGCGATCCTTCCGGGGGATGCCGCGATCACGGGCTCGGCGTTCGCGGTCGTCTTCGGCCTCACCTACAACTTCATCCCCTTCATGACGCTGCCGATCTACACCTCCCTCGAGCGGCTGGACCTGCGCTACGTGGAGGCGGGCGGCGACCTGTACGCGAGCCCCCGGTCGACGTTCTTCCGCGTGACGCTGCCGCTCGCGGCCCCCGGCATCATGTCGGGAACGCTGCTGACGTTCATCCCCGCCGCGGGCGACTACGTGAACGCGAGCCGCGAGTTCCTCGGCTCCACCGATACGGCCATGATCGGCAACGTCATCGAGGCGAACTTCCTGGTGCTGCAGAACTTCCCGGCCGCCGCCGCGCTCTCCCTCGTGCTGATGGCCGCGATCCTGATCCTGGTGAGCGCGTATGTGAAGCGCAGCGGAACGGAGGACCTGCTGTGAGAGGCTTCGGGAAGTACGCGATCTGGATCTACTCGATCATGGCGCTCGTGTTCCTGATGGTGCCCATCGTCTACACGATCGTGTTCTCGTTCAACGACTCGCGCCGCACCAACATCGTCTGGCGCGGCTTCACCCTCGACAACTGGCTCAACGTCTGCGACGCGCAGGGAGTCTGCGAGGCCTTCGGCAACAGCATCCTCATCGGCGTCGTGGCGACGGTGCTCGCCACGACCCTGGGAACGATGATCGCGATCGCGCTCGTGCGCTACCGCTTCCGGTTCCGCTCCGCCACGACGCTCCTGCTGTTCCTGCCGATGGCGACCCCGGAGGTCGTCCTCGGCGCGGGACTCGCCGCGCAGTTCCTGCAGGCCGGCGTCGGCAAGGGCATCGGCACGATCATCCTCGCCCACACGATGTTCTGCATCAGCTTCGTGGTCGTCACGGTGCGTGCGCGGGTCGCGAGCCTGGACCCGGCGCTGGAGGAGGCGGGGCGCGATCTGTACGCGTCCCCCCGCGAGGTGTTCTGGCGGATCACCTTCCCCCTGCTGCTGCCGGGCATCATCGCCGCCGCGCTGCTGTCGTTCGCCCTGAGCTTCGACGACTTCATCATCACGAACTTCAACCGCGGCGCCGACGTCACCTTCCCGTCGTACATCTACACGGCCGCCGCCCGCGGGATCCCGGCCGAGGCGAACGTCATCGCCTCGGGCGTCTTCCTGCTCGCGATCGCGCTCGTGCTGATCTCGCAGTTCTCCGCGGCTGCGCGCCGACGGAAGCTCGCGAAGACGTCCTAGCTGGGCACGGCGCCGAGCCCGGCCTCAGCCGTCGAGGGTCACGCGGAGCGCACCGACGACCTCGTCGCCACCGAGCACCGGCTCGACGATCGCGGCGAGCACCTCGGCGGCCGCGTCGGCGTCGACGAGGCCCTCGTCGACCAGGAGGGCGAGCGCGACCGGCGTGGTCGCGCGCATCGAGCCGTCGAGCACCTTCACGGCCACGGCGACTCCTGACCGGGTGCCGATGACGACGAGCCCCTCCGCGCCGATCTTGGCGAGCACACCGAGCCGCTCGATGGCGAGGGTGTTGGCGCGACCCGGGCCGTCGATCGCCCACGGCTCGGCGGCGATCGCGCGCATCAGGCGGGCGGCGTCCGGGGTGCTCCCGGCGGAGACCCGGGCGATGCCGCGCGCGAGGGCCGCGAGCGAGGTGGCGTGCAGGGGAGCGGCGCACCCGTCGATGCTGGAGTGCCGGACGGGCTCGCCCGTCCACTCCTCGATCGTCGAGCGGATGCGCTGCTGCAGCGGGTGGGCCGGATCGAGGTACGTCGCGGCATCGGCGCCGAGCGCATCGCTCGCGCGCAGGAATCCGGCATGCTTGCCCGAGCAGTTCATCGTCGTGCGGGAGGGGCCGAGGCCGGCGGCGCGGCGGTCGGCGCGCGCGCCGGCGCCGAGGGGCCACTGAGCCGGGCACTGCAGAGCGGAGGCGTCGCGCCCGTCGGCCGCGAGCATCCGCTCGACGACGGCGACGTGCGCGGGCGAGCCGCAGTGCGAGGCGGTCGCGAGCACGAGCTCGTCGTCGGCGAAGCGCGCGCCCGTGCCGAGCACGGCGATCGACTGCAGAGGCTTCAGGGTCGAGCGGGGGTACACGGTGGCGCGGATGTCGCCGACGGCCCGCAGCACGCGGCCCTCGGCGTCGACGAGCGCGGCGGCCCCCACGTGCCGCGACTCGACGAGGCCGGACCGCTCGATGACCGCGAGCTCGACCGAGCCGGCCGCGGTCAGCGCGCCGTGCCCGCGACCTGCGCCGTCGCTGCGGGCGCTCACGCCTCCGAGAGCGCGGCGTCGAGCACCGAGACCGCCTCGCGCAGCAGCTCGTCGGTGATCACGAGCGGGGGCAGGAAGCGGATCACGTTGCCGTAGGTCCCGGCGGTGAGCACGAGCACGCCGTTCTGCGCCGCGGCCGCGGCCACGCGCGACACCGTCGCGGCGTCGGGCTCGTGCGTCTCGGGGTCGACGAACTCGATCGCGATCATCGCGCCGATCCCGCGCACGTCGCCGATGACCGGGTGCTTGGCCTGGAGCTCGCGCAGCAGCGGTACGAGGGTGCCTTCGATGCGCGCCGCCTCGTGGAGGAGCCCGCGCTGCTCGATCTGCTCGAAGACGGCGATCGCCGCGGCGCACGCGACGGGGTTGCCGCCGTACGTGCCGCCGAGCCCGCCCGCGTGCGCGGAGTCCATGATCTCGGCGCGGCCGACGACGCCCGCGAGGACCATGCCGCCCGCGATGCCCTTGGCCGTGGTGATCATGTCGGGGACGAGCCCGAAGTGCTCGCTCGCGTACCAGGCGCCCGTGCGCGCGACGCCGGACTGCACCTCGTCGGCGACGAAGACTATGCCGTTGGCGGTGCACCACTCCTGCAGCGCGAGCAGGTAGCCCTCGGCGGGGACGATGAACCCGCCCTCGCCCTGGATGGGCTCGGCGACGAGGCACGCGAGGTCCTGAGCGCCGACGCGCTTCTCGAGGTACGAGATCGTGCGCTTGGCGGCCTCGTCGCCCGAGAGGCCGTCGTGGAAGGGGTAGGAGTTCGGCGCGTGGTAGACGTCGCCCGCGAAGGGCCCGAAGCCGAGGTTGTACGGCATGGCCTTGAAGTTCATGGCCATGGTGAGGTTGGTGCGCCCGTGGTAGCCGTGGTCGAGCACCGCGACGCCGTTGCGGCCCGTGTGCTTGCGCGCGATCTTCACCGCGTTCTCGAGCGCCTCGGCGCCGGAGTTCACGAGCACGACCTTCTTCGCGTGGTCACCGGGGGTGTGCTGCACGAGCAGCTCGGCGACGCGCACGTACGGCTCGTACGGGGTGACGGTGAAGAGCGTGTGGGTGACCTTGGCGACCTGCTCCTGGACGGCCGCGACGACCGCGTCGTTCGTGTGCCCCACGCCCATGACGCCGATGCCGCCGCCGAGGTCGATGAAGTGGTTGCCGTCGACGTCGACGACGATCGCGTCGTGCGCGCGGTCGATGTAGACGGGGAGGGTCGTGCCGACGCCGCCGGAGACGACCTCGAGGCGGCGCGCGTGCAGTGCCTGCGACTTGGGGCCGGGAACGGCGGTGACGATGCGGCGCTCCTGGGCGACCTCGTGCTCGCTCATGGCGCTCGGAACGGAGGCGGAGAGGGTGTCAGTCATGGTGGGATGAGTGTACTCCCGGGTCCTCCGCCCGGGCCGGAAGGCGGAACGATCATGAGCGCTCACCACGGCTACGCCGTCCGCATCGAGTGGACGGGCAACAGGGGCGAGGGCACGGCCTCGTACCGGGCCTACGGGCGCGACCACCGCATCCTCGCCGACGGCAAGAACCACGCGATCGACGGGTCGAGCGATCGCACCTTCCACGGCGACGCCGAGCGCTGGAACCCCGAGGAGCTCGTGATCGCCGCCCTCGCCCAGTGCCACATGCTCAGCTACCTGCACGTCGCCTCGGCGAACGGGCTCGTCGTCGTCGACTACTCCGACGACGCGACGGGAACCCTCGAGACCGTCGGCGACGGCGGCCGGCTCACCGAGGCGACGCTGCGGCCGATCGTGACGCTCGCGGCGCATCACACGAGGGCGGATGCGGACCGGGCAGGCGCGCTCCACGAGAGGGCGAGCGAGCTGTGCTTCATCGCGAACTCGGTGAGCTTCCCCGTGCACCACGAGGTGAGCATCCTCATCGCGAGCGCGTAGAGGCGGGGGAGCCGCCGCCGGGGGCAGAGCCGCCGCTCGGAGCCCGCACCAAGGCCGGCCGTGGGAGGATGGGGACTTCGTGCCCGCTGACGCAAAGGACTCTCTCGTGCGCCGCACCTCCGCTCTTCTGCTCTCCCTCGGTCTGGTGGCGACGCTCGCCGCCTGCACCCCCGCCGCGGAGGACTCCACCGCCGACCGCGCCAACGAGGCCTGCGAGCCCGCCGCCTCGGGCGCCTCCTCCGAGGCCATCACGGTCGCCGGCGACTTCGAGACTCAGCCCGAGATCTCCTTCGAGGGCCCCCTGGAGCCGGAGGAGACCGAGCGCACCGTCGTCATCGAGGGCGACGGCGCGGCGGTCGCCGAGGGCGACACCGTCAACGTCAACTACACGATCCTCAACGGCGGCACCGCCGAGCAGATCGAGACCACGTTCGAGGCCGGCCAGACGGTCCAGGTGCTCGTCGACAGCGAGTCCGAGCTGCTCTCCGGCCTGTCGAAGTCGCTCGTCTGCGCCACTGAGGGTTCGCGCGTCGTCGGCGTCATCCCGCCCGCCGACGCGTTCGGCGCCGAGGGCCAGCCCCAGTTCGGGCTGGAGGCCGAGCAGTCGCTCGTATTCGTCGCTGACGTCGTCTCGATCGCCCCGAAGCCGCTCGAGCGCGCCGAGGGCAGCGCGGAGGACGCACCCGAGGGCTTCCCGGCCGTCGAGCTCGCGGAGAACGGCGCGCCGACCGTGACGATCCCCGACGAGGAGCCGCCGGCCGAGTTCCAGCTCGCGACGCTCATCCAGGGCGACGGCGAGGAGGTCGGCGCGGACGACACCGTGACCGTCCACTACACCGGCATCAACTGGAACACCGGCGAGATCTTCGACTCGAGCTGGGAGCGCGGCCAGCCCGCATCCTTCCCGACCAGCGGCGTGATCCCCGGCTTCCGCGACGCGCTCGTCGGCCAGCTCGTCGGCTCGCAGGTCATCGCGATCATCCCGCCCGAGCTCGGCTACGGCCCGCAGGGCGGCACGCCTGACGGATCGATCGGCGCGGAGGACACGATCGTCTTCGTCGTCGACATCCTCGCTACGAGCTAGCGGCGACGGATGCCCGGCGCGCGTCGGGCAGGATGGTGACCATGCGCGACGTCATCATCCTCGGCTCCACCGGCTCGATCGGCGTCCAGGCGCTCGAGGTCATCGCCGCGAACCCCGATCGCTTCCGCGTGGTCGGGCTCGCGGCGGGTCGCAACCGCGAGCTCGTGGAGGCCCAGGCGCGCGCCCACTCCGTGGAGCACGTCGCCCTCGGCGCCGAGGCCGCGGCCGAGCTCGTGCGGGACGTGCACTGCGATGTCGTGCTCAACGGCATCACCGGGTCGGTCGGTCTCGCGCCGACGCTCGCGGCGCTGCAGGCGGGGCGCATCCTCGCCCTCGCCAACAAGGAGAGCCTCATCGTCGGCGGCTCGCTCGTGACGAGCCTCGCCGCCCCCGGGCAGATCGTGCCGGTCGACAGCGAGCACTCCGCGATCGCGCAGGCGCTGCTCGCGGGCGAGCACCACGAGGTGCGGCGTCTGGTGCTGACGGCGAGCGGCGGGCCCTTCCGCGGCCGCTCGCGCCCCTCGCTCGAGGGCGTCACGCCCGCCGAGGCGCTCGCGCACCCCACGTGGGACATGGGGAAGGTCATCACGACGAACTCCTCGACGCTCGTCAACAAGGGCCTCGAGGTCATCGAGGCGCACCTGCTTTTCGACGTGCCCTTCGACCGCATCGACGTCACGGTGCACCCGCAGTCGATCGTCCACTCGATGGTCGAGTTCGTCGACGGGTCGACGATCGCGCAGTGCTCGCCGCCCGACATGCGCCTGCCGATCTCGCTCGGCCTCGACTGGCCGCATCGGGTGGTCGGCGTCGGCGCGCCCCTCGACTGGACGACCGCGAGCACCTGGACCTTCGAGCCGCTCGACGAGGAGGCGTTCCCGGCGGTGGCGCTCGCGAAGAGCGTCGGCGTCGCGGGCGCGACCTTCCCCGCCGTGCTCAACGCGGCCAACGAGCAGGCCGTCCACGCGTTCCACGATCGCGCGGTGAGCTACCTGGGCATCCTGGACGTCGTGCGGGCGGTGGTCGACCGGCACGAGCCGCAGCCCATGACGCTGCAGGGCGTGCTGGAGGCGGAGCGCTGGGCGCGGGCCGAGGCCGACGCGCTCATCGCGAGCGGCGCGTTCGCCCCGTAGCCTCAGCCGCTCGGCTTGCCCCGGTCGTTCGGCGGGCCGGGTTCGCCGGGGTTGCCGCGACCGTTGCCGTTGCCGGTGCCCGTGCCCGTGCTCCCGGAGGTGCCGCCGTCGGTCGTCGCGCCCGTGCCGACCGTCGTGCCGCCCGTCGTCCCGCCGATCGTCCCGGATCCGGCGTCGACGGGCTCGGGGGTCGGAGTCGGCTCGCGCGTGGCCTCGGCCTCCTGCTGGATGGCGACCTCGAGGTCCGAGCGCACGAGCCCGATGGCGACCATGATCGCGTCGTACCGGGCGCTGCTGAGCTCTCCGCGCGCGAACGCGGCGATCGTGGCGGCCTCGAGCTCGTCGAGCGATCCCGCGGCCGCGGCGTAGTCGGCGATGCTCGCGGCCTCGGAGATCTCCAGGACGACGGACTGCAGCTCGTTCGCCGCGGTGGGCGTGTAGACCCGCTCCGGCTCGTCCGAGGCGCAGCCGGCGAGGCCGATCGCGAGCGCGAGGATGACCGCGGCTCCGGCTCTCATCGCGCCACCAGTCTCTGCAGGAGCTCCAGGTGGTTCCCGAGGGATCCGTCCACACCGGGGTAATCGGGCTCGACGGTCTCGACCGGGTCCGTCTGCTCGACGGTCAGGAGCAGCGGGAGGCCGACGGAGAGCGCGGCGGCGATGACCCCGACGGCGGTGTAGAGCAGGAGGGCGCGGCGCCCCCGGCTGGGTGCGCCGCGGTAGTCGTCACGGCCGCGAAGACGGACGCGACGGGACTGCGCCGTCGCGATGGTCGGGTCGACCGCGAGGGCCTGCTCGATCGTGAGGCTCGTCCCGACGGCGGCGCCCGCGCCGTGCTCGTCATCGATGGCGACCGGGGAGGGGGACGCGGCGGTCGCGGTCGCCGTCGGTCCGGTGCGGACCCCGTGAGCGGCGGATGCCCGGCCGAGGCGTCGCAGGCGCTTGACCACCTCGTCCGCCGTGGGGCGGTCGCCGGCCTCGCGAGCGACGCAGGCGGCGAGGATGCCGTGCCACTCCGGCGGCACCGATTCTGGGATCGCGGGGGAGCGGTGGAGTCGCGCGGCGAGCGCCTCGATGCCGGTGCCAGGGAAGGCCCGCTCGCCCGTGAGCGCTTCGAGCATGACGAGCCCGAGGGAGTAGACGTCGCTCGCCGGGCCGACATCCGCACCGAGAGCCTGCTCGGGGCTGAGGTAGTTGGCCGTGCCGATGACGGAGCCCTCGCTCGTCTGCCGCGTGCTGTCGATGATGCGCGCGATGCCGAAGTCCGTGAGCTTGGCGACGGGGAGGCTGCCGTGGCTGCGCTCGCCGGGGAGGAGGATGTTCGCGGGCGTCACGTCGCGGTGGACGACGCCGTGGCCGTGCACGTAGGCGAGCGCATCGGCGATCGAGCGCCCGAGCAGCCGGACCGCGTCGGGGTCGAGCCGTCCCTGGCGCAGCCGCTGGCGGAGGTCGGGGCCGTCGACGTGCTCGAGGACGATCACGCCGTCGCCGTCGGAGCTCTCGAAGGCGTCGTACAGCGTGACGAGGCCGGGGTGGCTGAGGCCGGCGAGCACGCCGATCTCGGCGCTCTGCCGATCGAAGTCGCCGCGCGCTGTGCTCACGAAGAGCTTGAGGGCGACGGTGCGCCCGAGAGCGGTGTCGGTGGCGGCGTAGACGCTCGACATCCCACCGCGACCGATGAGCCGCTCGACGCGGTAGCGCTCGCCGACGACGCGCCCGACCCGAGGGTCGAGCGCACCGCCGTGGATCGCCTCGATCGTCATCAGTGCTCACGGTATCCCCGGACGGCCGGGACGCCTCATCGCGGAGTGGGGGTTGCGCTCGCCTCCGCGCGCCGGTACAAGCAGTGCGAGCGCCCGGTCACGGCGCCGATCGGGCGATCGCCCGCGACGACCCGTCAGTCGTCCTTCTTGCCTCGCTTGTCGCCGTTGCCGCTGTTCTCCTCGGCCTGACGGGCGGCCTCCTCGGCGGCGGCCTGCTCCGCGGCCGCCTGCTCCGCGGCTGCCTGCTCCGCCGCGCGCTCCGCTTCGGCGACGGCCGCGTCGATGTCGGCCCGCACGAGGGCGAGCGCGGACATGATGGCGTCGAAGCGCTCCTGCGTGATCTCGCCGCGCGCGAGGGCGGTGCTCGCCGACGCCTCGAGCTCGAGCAGTCGCGTCGTGGTCGTCGCCCAGTCGCCGGCGGCCGAGGCGTCGCTCACTGCGAGCACGTGCTGCTGGAGGCGCTCGGCGGTCGCCGGGTCGTAGGCCGGGGCCCGCGCGCAGCCGGCGAGCAGCGCCAGCACGATCGCCCCGGCGCCGAGGGCTTCGCCGAGTCGGCGTCTCACGGGGCCACGCTCCGCTGCAGCTGCTCGAGGTGCTCGCCCAGTGCGCCGTCGACGGCGGGGTACTCGGGAGCCGCGGGCGGCGCGTCGGCCGCCGCGAGCCCGGCGAGCGCCGTCGATGCGCCGTAGCCGACGAGCACGAGCACGAGGGCGGCCAGGATCGTCGCCGCGACGGCGAGGGGCCGCGTCCGGAGCTGCTCCCAGCGCGAGGCGAGCCCGTTCTCGTGCCGAGCGGGGATGCTCGTGGCGGGCGCGCTCGCAGCGCCGTCGGCGGGCGCGTGCGCGGCGGTCATCGCGGCGGTGGGCTCGTCGACGGACGAGCGCGGCGCCGAGCTCGGGGCGTCGATCGCGGCCGCGCCGGGGGAGCCGAGCACAGCATCCGCCCCCATCGCCTCGGTGGCCTCGGTCGGAACGGCGGGCAGCACGCGCGTCGCGTCGAGCGACTCGTCGACGGGCCGGAAGGCGGGGATGCTCGCGATCGCCCGCAGACGCTCCGCGGCCTCGCGAGCGGTCGGCCGATCGTCGGGCTCGCGCGCGGTCATCGCGCGGATGAGGCCGGCCCACTCGGGGCTCATGTCGGGCGGGAGGAAGGGATCGCGCGCGAGCCGGGCGGCGGCCGATTCCACGCCGGTTCCCGGGAAGGTCCGCTCGCCCGTGAGCGCCTCGAGCAGGACGAGTCCGAGCGAGTAGACGTCGCTCGCCGGGCCGACCTCGCCGCCGACGGCCTGCTCGGGGCTGAGGTAGTGCGCCGTTCCGAGGACGGCGCCCGTGGCGGTGACGCGGGTCTCGTCGACGAGCCGGGCGATGCCGAAGTCGGCGAGCTTGGCGCGCGGCGCGGTGTCGGTGCCGTCGTGGGCGGGCACGAGGATGTTGCCCGGCTTGACGTCGCGGTGCACGATGCCCCGATCGTGGCTGTACGAGAGGGCGTCGGCGACGGCGGCGCCGATCACGGCCACCTCCTCGCTCGGGAGCGGACCCTCATCCATCGTCAGGCGCAGATCGTCGCCCTGCACGAGCTCGAGCACGAGCACGGCGCCGCCGTCCTCCGTGGTCGAGGCGTCGAAGAGCGTCACGAGGCCCGGGTGGTTGAGCGAGGCCAGCAGCGCGACCTCCGCCTCGTGGCGGCGCATATCGTCGCCGTCGGCGAGCTCGGGCTTGAAGATCTTCAGCGCGACGCGGCGAGGCAGCTGCTGGTCGGCGGCCTCGTAGACGGTCGCCATGCCGCCGCGGCCGATGAGCCTCTCGACCAGGTACCGCTCGGCGACGAGGGTGCCCACGCGCTCGTCCGTCGGCTGCGCCACCTGCTCGGCCTGCTCTACCCCCGTCACGGAGACCGATCGTACTCCGAGCGCCGAGCGCCCGTCAGGGCTCCGCTCAGCCGCGACTCAGGGCCGGGGCGGTGCCGCGGCGCTACAGTGGCGCCGTGGAGCCCGTTCTGCTGTACATCCTCGGCGTGCTCGTCGTCGTCGTCGGGCTCGTCGTCTCGATCGCGCTGCACGAGCTCGGGCACTTCGTGCCCGCGAAGCTCTTCGGCGTGCGGGTCGGCCAGTTCATGATCGGCTTCGGCCGCACGATCGTCTCGTGGCGCCGCGGCGACACCGAGTACGGGGTCAAGTGGATCCCGCTCGGCGGCTACATCTCCATGGCCGGCATGTACCCGCCCGTCGAGTCCGGCGGTCGAGCCCGCACCGCCTCGACCGGCTTCTTCCAGACCCTCGTGCAGGACGCCCGCTCGGCCTCCGCCGACACGATCGTCGAGGGGGAGGAGCACCGAACCTTCTACCGGCTCCCCGTCCGGCAGCGCGTCGTCATCATGCTCGGCGGCCCCCTCATGAACCTCGTGATCGCGGTCCTGCTGTACGCCGTCCTCCTGGTCGGCTTCGGCATCCCGCAGCCCTCCACGACGCTCGGCAGCGTGTCCCAGTGCGTCCTCCCCGCGACGAGCGAGCGCCAGGAGTGCGAGTCGGGCGACCCCGCGGCCCCGGGCGCCGAGGCGGGGCTGCTGCCGGGCGACCGCATCGTCGCGATCGACGGGACGAGCATCCGCGAGTGGGCCGACGTCACCGCTCTCGTCCGTCCCGCGGCCGGCGACGCCCTGCCCGTCGTGATCGAGCGCGATGGCGCCGAGCGGACCGTCACGATCACGCCGCTGCTGACCGAGCGCTACGCGTTCGACGCCGAGGGCGAGATCGTCGAGGGGCCCGACGGCGAGCTGCTGACCGAGGAGGTCGGCTTCGTCGGCATCGCGCCCGCGTACGAGACGGTGCAGCAGCCGGTGGGCGAGGTGCTGCCCGCGGTCGGCGACAACGTCACCGCCGTCGTCGGAATCATCCTGAACCTCCCGCAGCGGATGGTCGACGTCGCCGAGGCGGCGTTCGGCCCCGAGGAGCGCGACCCGAACGGCCCCATCAGCGTGGTCGGGGTGGGCCGCATCGCGGGCGAGATCGCGAGCCTGGACTCGACCCCGGTCGCCGAGCGCGTGGCGAGCCTCATCGGCCTCCTCGCCTCGCTCAACGTCGCGCTGTTCGTCTTCAACCTGATCCCGCTCATGCCGCTCGACGGCGGTCACATCGCCGGCGCCCTGTGGGAGGGGCTGCGCCGCGCGTTCGCGAGGCTCACCCGGCGCCCCGACCCGGGGCCGATCGACACGGCGAAGCTCGTGCCGTTCACGCTCGCGGTCGTCGTCGTGCTCGGCGCGATGAGCGCCCTGCTCATCTACGCCGACATCGTCAAGCCGGTCTCGCTCTTCTAGTCGAGAGGGCGGATGCTCGCCGCGCGCCTCACACCCGCTCGAGCAGGATCGCCTCGCCCTGCCCGCCCCCGCCGCACAGGGCGATCGCGGCGCGGCGCGCCCGCCCCGCCGCGACCGAGTGGGCGGCGTGGACGGTGAGCCGGGCCCCGGAGGCGCCGATCGGGTGGCCGAGCGCGATGGCGCCGCCGTCGGGGTTGACGACCGCGAGGTCGAGGTCGAGATCGCGCGCCGACTGCAGCGACACCGCCGCGAAGGCCTCGTTGATCTCGACGTGGTCGAGCTCGTCGGCCCGCCATCCGCCTCGCTCGAGCGCCCGGGCGATCGCCCGCGCGGGCTGACCGTGGAGGGAGTTGTCGGGGCCGGCGACCTGCCCGTAGTCGACGACGCGCGCGAGAACCGGCGCCCCCTGCTCGCGCGCCCACGCCGCGCGGGCGAGCACGAGGGCCGCGGCGCCGTCGCTCAGCGGCGAGGCGTTGCCGGCCGTGATCGTGCCGTTCGCGGAGAAGGCCGGCCGCAGCCGGGCGAGCGAGTCCACGGTGCTGTCGGCGCGCACCCCCTCGTCGTCGATGAGGGTCGTCGCCCCGCCGCGCCCGGGAACCTCGATGGGGGCGAGCTCGGCCGCGAAGCGCCCGGCGTCGCGCGCCGCGGCGGCGCGCTGGTGCGAGGCGGCGGCGATCTCGTCCTGCTCCGCGCGCGTGATGCCGAGCGCACCGACATGCCGCTCGGTGCTCTCGCCCATCGAGATGCCGTCGGTGGTGTCGGTGAGGCCGTCGTGCGCGACGGAGTCGAGCGCGCTCACGGTCCCGTAGGCCCAGCCCAGGCGGCTGCCGGGCAGCAGGTGCGGGGCGTTGGTCATCGACTCCTGGCCGCCGGCGACGACGACGTCCGCGTCACCGAGGCGGAGCATCCGCACCGCATCGACGACGGCGACGGCGCCCGACAGGCAGACCTTGTTGAGCGTCATCGCGGGCACCGACCAGGGGATGCCCGCCGCGAGCGCCGACTGGCGAGCCGGGTTCTGCCCCGCTCCCGCCTGCAGCACCTGCCCCATGAGCACACGACTCACCGCCTCGGGCGAGAGACCGGACTCGGCGAGGGCCGCGGCGATGGCCGTCGCCCCGAGCTGCACGGCCGTCAGCGGGGCGAGGGCGCCGCGCGCGCGACCCTGGGGGGTGCGGGCTGCGCCGATGATGACGATGTCGTCCGACATGGGGAGGGCTCCTTCGCGCTCGTCCGCGCGCCTCGTGAGCGCTCGTGCGGATACGAACGACAGTAGCGCTGTCGGGTGGGTAGGGTGCTGGTGCCGAGTCGATCTGTGAGCGGCAACGGGGCCGCTCCGTCGTCGACTCGGGAAGGGACGAGGGTCGTGTCCATCGACAAGACCGTCGGATCGGCTCACGAGGCCGTCGCCGACATTCCGAGCGGGTCCAGCATCGCCGTCGGCGGGTTCGGGCTCTGCGGCATCCCGATGGTGCTCATCCAGGCGCTGCTCCATCAGGGCGCCGATGAGCTCAGCATCGTGAGCAACAACTGCGGCGTCGACGACTGGGGGCTCGGCGTCCTGCTCGCGGCGCGCCGCATCCGGAAGATGACCTCCTCGTACGTGGGGGAGAACAAGGAGTTCGAGCGGCAGTTCCTCTCCGGCGAGCTCGAGGTCGAGCTCACGCCGCAGGGCACGCTCGCCGAGAAGCTGCGGGCCGGCGGCTCGGGCGTCGCGGCGTTCTTCACGCAGACCGGCGTCGGCACGCCCGTCGCCGAGGGGGGCCTGCCGCAGCGGTACGCGCCGGACGGCACGGTCGCGCTCGCCTCGGCGCCGAAGGAGGTGCGCCTGCTGCCGTACCGCGGCGCCGAGCGCGAGTTCGTGCTCGAGGAGGCCATCACGACCGACTTCGCGCTCGTCCACGCCGCCGTCGCCGACCGCCACGGTAACCTCGTCTTCGAGAAGTCGGCGCGCAACTTCTCGCCGCTCGCGGCGATGGCCGGCGGCGTCTGCATCGCCCAGGTCGAGAGGCTCGTCGAGCCCGGCGAGCTCGACCCCGATGCGGTGCACCTGCCGGGCGTCTTCGTCGACCGCGTCGTGGTCGTCGGCCCCGACATCGAGAAGCGCATCGAGCGTCGCACCGTGCGTCGACCGGACGGGGAGTGACATGGCGCTCACGAGAGAGCAGATGGCCGCGCGCGCCGCGCGCGAGCTCGCCGACGGCTCGTACGTCAACCTCGGCATCGGGCTGCCGACCCTCATCCCGAACGTCATGCCGTCGGGCGTGAGCGTCATCCTGCAGTCCGAGAACGGCATCCTCGGCGTCGGACCGTACCCGGGCGAGGATGCCGTGGACCCGGATCTCATCAACGCCGGGAAGGAGACCGTCACGATCGATCCCGGCGCCGCGTTCTTCGACTCGGCGCTGAGCTTCGGCATGATCCGCAGCGGCGCGATCGACGCGGCCGTGCTGGGGGCCATGCAGGTCTCGCAGTCCGGCGACCTCGCCAACTGGATGATCCCGGGGAAGATGGTCAAGGGTCCGGGCGGCGCGATGGATCTCGTGCACGGCGCGCGCCGGGTGATCGTCCTCATGGAGCACGTCGCGAAGGACGGCTCGGCGAAGATCGTCCGCGAGTGCTCGCTGCCGCTCACGGGGCGCGGGGTCGTCGACCGCATCATCACCGATCTCGCCGTGATCGACGTCACGCCCGACGGCCTCGTGCTCGTGGAGTGCGCTCCGGGGGTGAGCGCGGAGGAGGTGCGAGCCGCGACCGAGCCCGAGCTCCTGCTCAGCCCCGTGCTCTAGTCTGAGCCTGTCCCTGAGGGGCGCCGCGCGCGCCCGTGCTCCACCGGAAAGTCGAGTCGCCGTGCCTGCTGTCAATCTCGGAATGCCCAAGGTTCCCGAGGTGCTCGCTCCTCGCCGGAAGACCCGCCAGATCAAGGTCGGCAAGGTCATGGTCGGCAGCGACCACCCGGTGAGCGTGCAGTCGATGACGACGACGCCCACGACTGACATCAACGGCACCCTCCAGCAGATCGCCGAGCTCACCGCGACCGGCTGCGACATCGTGCGCGTCGCTGTGCCCAGCCAGGACGACGCCGATGTGCTGCACATCATCGCCAAGAAGAGCCAGATCCCGGTGATCGCCGACATCCACTTCCAGCCGAAGTACGTCTACCAGGCCATCGACGCCGGCTGCGCCGCGGTCCGCGTGAACCCCGGCAACATCCGCAAGTTCGACGACCAGGTCGGCGAGATCGCGCGTCGGGCGAAGGAGGCGGGGGTGAGCATCCGCATCGGGGTGAACGCCGGCTCGCTCGACCCGCGCCTGCTGCAGAAGTACGGCAAGCCGACCGCCGAGGCCCTCGTCGAGAGCGCCGTGTGGGAGGCGAGCCTGTTCGAGGAGCACGACTTCCACGACTTCAAGATCTCGGTCAAGCACAACGACCCGATCGTCATGGTCAAGGCCTACCGCCAGCTCGCCGAGCGCGGCGACTGGCCGCTCCACCTCGGCGTCACCGAGGCCGGCCCCGCCTTCCAGGGCACGATCAAGAGCGCGACCGCCTTCGGCATCCTGCTCGGCGAGGGCATCGGCGACACGATCCGCGTCTCGCTCTCCGCCCCTCCCGCCGAGGAGGTCAAGGTGGGCCTCAAGATCCTCGAGAGCCTCAACCTGCGCGAGCGCAAGCTCGAGATCGTCTCGTGCCCCTCGTGCGGTCGCGCCCAGGTCGACGTCTACACCCTCGCGGAGGACGTCACGAAGGGCCTCGAGGGCATGACCGTGCCCCTGCGCGTCGCCGTCATGGGCTGCGTCGTGAACGGCCCCGGCGAGGCGCGCGAGGCCGACCTCGGCGTCGCCTCCGGCAACGGCAAGGGCCAGATCTTCGTCAAGGGCGAGGTCATCAAGACCGTGCCCGAGAGCGAGATCGTCGCGACGCTCATCGAGGAGGCCAACCGCCTCGCCGCGTCGATGCCCGCGGGCGCCGTCGGCGAGCCCGAGGTCGTCACGGCCTGATCCGGCCGCCCGCGCACCTCTCGCGCGGGGCTGTCCCCTTGATGGGGGACTGAACCGCGCACCCGCGCGGTCACTACAGTGGGGACATCGGCCGGGGGGCCGTTCTGACTACGACGCCGGGGGGCGGCGGTAGGACTCGCGAGGGTCGCCAGGGGGACCCTCTTGTCGTGCAGGTTTCCCGCTGCGCGCACTCTCGCGCGACGGGAAGGGCCTGCGAGCGACCCAAGCCCCCCTTGCCGTCGCTCGCAGGCCTGTTTCATTGTGCCCTGCGCGCTGCCGATCCCCTCGAACGGGGGGTGCCGTGTCGGATGCCCGTCCCGCGCACGAACTAGGCTGAACGGGTGCCCACCCGCCTCTCCCAGCTCTTCGTCCGCACGCTCCGCGACGACCCCTCCGACGCCGAGGTCGCGAGCCACCGGCTGCTCGTCCGCGCCGGCTACATCCGTCGTCAGGCGCCCGGCGTCTTCGCCTGGCTGCCCCTCGGCCTGAGGGTCCGGCGCCGCGTCGAGGAGGTCATCCGCGAGGAGATGGCGGCGATCGGCGCGCAGGAGGTGCTGTTCCCGGCGCTCCTTCCCCGCGAGCCCTACGAGGCGACCGGGCGCTGGGAGGAGTACGGAGACGGCATCTTCCGTCTGAAGGACCGCAAGGGCGCCGACTACCTCCTGGCGCCGACGCACGAGGAGGTCTTCACGCTGCTGGTGAAGGACCTCTACTCCTCGTACAAGGACCTCCCGCTGTCGATCTACCAGATCCAGGACAAGTACCGCGACGAGGCGCGACCCCGGGCGGGCCTCCTGCGCGGCCGCGAGTTCTCGATGAAGGACGCCTACTCGTTCGACTACACCGACGCCGGGCTCGAGGTCTCGTACCAGGCTCAGCGCGACGCCTACGAGCGCATCTTCCAGCGTCTCGGACTCGAGTACGTCATCGTGCACGCCGACGCCGGCGCCATGGGCGGCTCGCGCAGCGAGGAGTTCCTGCACCCCACGCCGATCGGCGAGGACACCTTCGTGCGGACCGACGGCGGCTACGCCGCGAACGTCGAGGCGTACCGCTCGCCCGCTCCCGAGTCGCGCCCGGTCGACGGCCTGCCCGACGCCGAGATCGTCGACTCGCCCGACACCCCGACGATCGCGACGCTCGTGGCCCTGCTCAACGAGCGGCACGCGCGCGAGGACCGCGCGTGGGAGGCCGCGGACACGCTCAAGAACGTCGTCCTGCGGCTCACGCACCTGAGCGGCGAGACCGAGCTCGTCATCGTCGGCGTTCCCGGCGACCGCGACGTCGATCTGAAGCGCGCCGAGGTGGCCTTCGCGCCCGCGGCCGTCGACCCCGCGACCGACGAGGACTTCGCGAAGCATCGCGGCCTGGTCAAGGGCTACATCGGGCCCTGGTCGGCCGAGGGCCCGGTTCTCGGCGAGACCTCCCGCACGGGCATCCGCTTCTTCGTCGACCCCCGCGTCGTCGACGGCACGGCGTGGGTCACGGGGGCGAACCTGCCCGAGAAGCACGTGATCTCGCTCGTCGCGGGGCGCGACTTCGTGGCCGACGGGGTCGCCGACATCGCCGAGGTGCGCGCGGGCGACCCCGCGCCCGACGGCTCGGGCCCGGTCGAGCTCGCGCGCGGTATGGAGATCGGGCACGTGTTCCAGCTCGGCCGCAAGTATGCGGAGGCCCTCGACCTGAAGGTGCTCGACGAGAACGGCAAGCTCGTCACGGTCACGATGGGCTCGTACGGCATCGGCGTCACGCGCATCCTGGCGGCGATCGCAGAGGCCAACCACGACGAGCGCGGGCTCATCTGGCCCCGCGAGGTGGCGCCGTTCGACGTGCACGTCGTCGCGACCGGCAAGGACCCGGTCGTGTTCGAGATCGCTGAGACGCTGACGAGCGAGCTCGAGGGCGCGGGTCTCGATGTGCTGCTGGATGACCGTCCCAAGGTCTCGCCGGGCGTCAAGTTCGGCGACGCGGAGCTGCTCGGCGTGCCGCTCGTGGTCATCGTCGGCCGGACGGCCGCCGAGGGAGTCGTCGAGTTCTGGGACCGCCGCTCGGGCGAGCGCCGAGACCTCGCGATCGCCGACGTGCCGGAGGCGATCCGCACGGCCGGCTGACCGGTTCACCCCGCGTTCACGAGGCGACCACCGACTGGTCGCGCGTGAGCCATCGGGAGGTCGCGACCCTGCGCGAGCGTGGCGGAGCATCCGTCACGAGACCGAGGGGGGTCCGACCATGACCATCAGTGCCGACCGCGAGCAGCGACCGAGCCTGCCGATCGTCGATCACGCGCGGGGCAAGCGCTCACCCGTCACGTGCCGGCTGAAGTGCGCGGACGCGTGCCTCGGGCCGGAGTGCAACACCTCGCAGAACGTCAGCTTCCGCTCGGTCGTGCAGACGGCCTTCAGCCGTCGCGCCCTCCTGGGCGGAGCCGCCGCGGGTGCCCTGGCCATCGCGAGCACGTCGGTCGATCGCCCGGCACCCGCCCTCGCCGCGCCCGCCACGACCGGGCTGCCCTTCGACCCCATCGCGCCCGTCGACGCGAGCGTGGATTCCTTCGTGGTGCCCGCCGGGTACACCTGGGCGCCGCTCATCCGCTGGGGCGACCCCGTGCTCGCCGGCGCGCCGGTGTTCCACCTCGCCGCCCAGTCGCCCGCCGCGCAGGCGATGCAGTTCGGCTACAACAACGACTACCTCGACATCCTCGTCGACGAGGGCGGGCTCACCGGCGTGCTCGTGGCGAACCACGAGTACGTCAACCCCGGGATCATGTTCCCTCCGTCCAGCGACGCCGCCGAGCTGCGCCGCCGCGGCGAGATCTACAAGGCCGCGCAGGGCATGAGCGTCGTCGAGGTCGTGCGTGATGCCCCGGGGGCCCCGTGGCGCACCGTTCCGGGCGGCCGTCGCAACCGCCGCATCACCGTCGAGACGCCGTTCGCGCTGACCGGTCCCGCGGCCGGCTCCGCACTCCTGCGCACCGCGGCCGACCCGGAGGGGCGCACCGTGCTCGGCACGCTCGGCAACTGCGCGGGCGGAACGACCCCGTGGGGCACGGTCCTGTCGGGCGAGGAGAACGTCAATGGCTACTTCTCCGCCCCCGCCGACTCGCCCGAGCGCGCTCGATACGGCTTCGCGCAGCGACCCACGAGCACGGGGTGGGAGACCTGGGACCCGCGCTTCGACGGCACGGCGGCCGGCTTCGAGAACGAGGCCAACCGCTTCGGGTACATCGTCGAGATCGACCCGAGCGACCCGACCTCGACCCCCGTGAAGCACACCGCGATGGGGCGGTTCAAGCACGAGGGCGCGAACGTGACGATCGCCGAGGATGGCCGGGTCGTCGCGTACATGGGCGACGACGAGCGCGGCGACTACCTCTACAAGTTCGTCTCGAAGCACCGCGTCAATCGCGGCCGCGGGCCGGGCGCGCGGCGGGCGAACCTGCGGCTGCTCAGCGAGGGCGACCTGTTCGTCGCGCGGTTCACGGGCGACTCGCCCGCCGCCGAGATCGACGGCTCGGGTCGTCTGCCGCAGGATGGCGCGTTCGACGGCTCGGGGGAGTGGATCGCGCTCACCCGCGACGGTCGTAGCGCTGTGCCGGGGATGACCGTCGAGCAGGTGCTCGTGCACACGCGGCTCGCCGCCGACCTCGTGGGCGCGACGAAGATGGACCGCTGCGAGGACGTGGAGCCGCACCCGACGACCGGTCGCGTGTACATCGCGTGCACCAACAACACCCGCCGTGGCATCGACGCGCCGGTCGACGAGGCCAACCCGCGGCTCGCGAACAGGGATGGCCACGTCATCGAGCTCGTGGAGTCGCACGGGCAGGCCGGTGCGCGGTTCGTTTGGAGCATCCTGCTGCTCTGCGGCGACCCGAGCGGCGCCGCCCTGACGTACTTCGCCGGATTCCCGCCCGCGATGGTCTCGCCGATCTCGTGCCCCGACAACGTCGCCTTCGATTCCGAGGGAAACCTCTGGATCTCGACCGACGGCGCCCCGAGCACGATCCGCAAGAACGACGGGCTCTTCAAGGTGCCGCTCGAGGGGCCGGACCGCTGCCGGGTGCAGCAGTTCCTGTCGGTGCCGAGGGATGCCGAGACGTGCGGGCCCGTGATCCGCGCCCAGGAGGGCATGGTGCTCGTCGCCGTGCAGCACCCGGGCGAGGACGGCACGGTGGACGCCCCGACCTCGCTCTTCCCGGACTACGGCTCGACCGAACCTGGTGCGGTGCGGGCGCCGCGGCCCTCGGTCGTCCAGGTCTGGCGCGACTGAGGAGGCCCCCCGCAGCGGCCGCGGGAGGCGGTGCGGGCGCGGAGTCGGGTACCGTGGAGGTCCGACCCGCGCCCGCGCCATCGCGCGTCGCGTCGCCCAATCGAATAGCGGAGGTACCCCACGTGGACATCGACCTGGCAGTCCTGAGGATGATGGAGCGCGAGCGGGAGATCCCGTTCGAGGAGCTCGTGCAGATCATCGAGCAGGCGATCCTCACGGCCTACCTCAAGCACACCGATCAGCCCGATCAGCGCGGCTCCGACCAGCCGCAGCCCCGCGTCGAGCTCGACCGCAAGACCGGGCACGTCACGGTGTACGCGCCCGAGTTCGACGAGGAGGGCGCGCTCGTCGGCGAGGCTCCTGACAGCCCCGACGACTTCGGCCGCATCGCCGCGTTCGCCGCCAAGCAGGTCATCAACCAGCGCCTGCGCGACATCGGCGACGACAAGGTGCTCGGCGAGTTCAAGGGGCGCGAAGGCGACATCATCGCCGGCGTCATCCAGCAGGGCCCGAACCCCCGCATGGTGCACATCGACCTCGGCGCGATCGAGGCGATCCTCCCGCCCGAGGAGCAGGTGCCTGGCGAGGAGTACCCGCACGGCCAGCGCATCCGCGTCTACGTCACGAGCGTCTCGCGCGGGCTCAAGGGCCCGTCGATCACCGTGAGCCGCACGCACCCCTCGCTCGTGCGGCGCCTGTTCGCCCTCGAGGTGCCGGAGATCGCGAGCGGCGTCGTCGAGATCACGGCGCTCGCGCGCGAGGCCGGCCACCGCACCAAGATCGCCGTCCGCGCGACCGAGCCGGGCGTCAACGCCAAGGGCGCGTGCATCGGCGAGCTCGGTCAGCGCGTGCGGGCCGTGACCGCCGAGCTGGGCAACGAGAAGATCGACATCGTCGACCACTCCGACGACCTCGCGACGTTCGTGAAGAACGCCCTCTCGCCGGCGAAGGTGACCGACGCCTTCGTCATCGACCCGGCGACGAAGGCCGTCCGCGCGCTCGTCCCCGACTACCAGCTGTCCCTCGCGATCGGCAAGGAGGGGCAGAACGCCCGTCTGGCCGCGAAGCTGACCGGCGCCAAGATCGACATCCAGCCCGACTCCGTGATGGAGGACTGATCGCCGCGCGCGACACGCCCGGCTCGGGCGATCGAGGGGCGAGGGGGTAGTATGGATCCCGTCAGAACGTGCATCGGCTGCCGTCGGCGCGCTTCCCGCTTCTCGCTACTGAGGGTGGTGGCTCGCGATGGAGCGGTCGAGCCGGATGCCCTGAGCCGCTTGCCGGGTCGGGGCGCGTGGGTGCATCGCACTCGCGACTGCGTCGAAACCGCGACTGCGCGGCGAGCATGGGCTCGCGCGCTCCGTGTCGCTGGTCCGCTCGACGCGGGGCCGGTTCTGACGCACATCGGATCCGACGGATCCACGAGAGAACAGGCTGATCGGCTCTTGGACAACTAATGAGCGACTCGAAATGAGTTTCGTCAACCCCTAACGGTCCGCCCCTGCCTGGGAGCGGACCCCAGACAGGAGAATTGTGGCTGGAAAACCACGCGTGCACGAGATCGCGAGCGAGCTCGGCATCGAAAGCAAGGTCGCCCTCGAGAAGCTCAAGGAGCTCGGCGAGTTCGTCAAGGGACCGTCGTCGACGATCGAGCCCCCCGTGGCGCGCAAGCTGCGCCAGGCGCTCGAGGCCGCTGGTGTGACCGCGACCAAGGTCGCTGCCGCGCCCGCCGCGAAGCCCGCGGCCAAGCCGGCGACCCCCGCGGCCCCCAAGGCGCCCGAGGCCGAGGCCCCGGCGGCGCCCGCTCCCGCGGCGCCCGTCGCGCCGGCCGCCCCGGCGGCCCCCGCGGCTGAGGCCGCGCCCGCCGACGCCCCGCAGGCGGAGGCGAAGCCCGCCGACGCGAAGCCGGCCGGTCCCGCGGCTCCTGGCGCCCCGCGCCCGGGCAACAACCCCTTCGCCTCGCAGCAGGGCATGGCCCGCCCCGGCCAGCCCCGCCCGGGCAACAACCCCTTCTCGTCGACGCAGGGCATGCCCCGCCCCGGCGGCGGCGCGATCCCGCGTCCGACGGCCCCGCGCCCGGGCGCCCCGCGTCCCGGCGCCCCGCGTCCCGGGTCGCCGCGCCCCGGTGCCCCGCGCACCAACGCGCCGTTCCAGGCGCGCACGGGCGGCCCCGGTCGTCCCGGCGGCGCCGGTGGCGGCGGCTTCCAGCGCCCCGGCGGCGCTCCCGGCGGCGGCTTCAGCGGCCCCCGACCCGGTGGCGGCGGTCGCGGTCGCGGCCCCGGCGGCGGCACGGCGGGCGCCTTCGGTCGTGGCGGCGGCAAGAGCAAGGCTCGCAAGTCGAAGCGGACGAAGCGGCAGGAGTTCGAGATGCGGGAGGCGCCGTCGGTCGGTGGCGTCAGCGTTCCCCGCGGCGACGGCAAGACGGTGGTCCGTCTGCGCCAGGGCGCCTCGATCACCGACTTCGCCGACAAGCTCGAGACCATCAGCGGCATGAACTGCCCTCCGGGCAACCTCGTGACCGTGCTGTTCCACCTCGGTGAGATGGCCACGGCGACCGAGTCGCTCGACGGCGCGACCTTCGAGGTGCTCGGCGCCGAGCTGGGCTGGCGCATCGAGATCGTCTCGCCCGAGGACGAGGACAAGGAGCTCCTGGAGGGCTTCGACATCGACCTCGACGAGGTCGACGACGAGGAGGACCTCGTCATCCGTCCGCCCGTGGTCACCGTCATGGGCCACGTCGACCACGGAAAGACCAAGCTGCTCGACGCGATCCGCGAGGCGAACGTCGTCGCGGGCGAGGCCGGTGGCATCACCCAGCACATCGGTGCGTACCAGGTCTGGACGGAGCACGAGGAGATCGAGCGCGCCATCACCTTCATCGACACCCCGGGTCACGAGGCGTTCACCGCCATGCGCGCCCGTGGTGCGCAGGTGACCGACGTCGCGATCCTGGTGGTCGCGGCCGACGACGGCATCATGCCGCAGACGGTGGAGGCGCTCAACCACGCCCAGGCCGCCGGCGTCCCGATCGTCGTCGCGGTCAACAAGGTCGACAAGGAGGGGGCCAACCCCGCCAAGGTGCGCCAGCAGCTCACCGAGTTCGGTCTGGTCGCCGAGGAGTACGGCGGCGACACGATGTTCGTCGACGTCTCGGCGCTGCAGAAGAAGGGCATCACCGAGCTTCTCGACGCCGTTCTCCTGACGGCGGATGCCGGGCTCGACCTGCGCGCCAACCCGGCCCGCGACGCCCGCGGCGTCGCGATCGAGGCCCGACTCGACAAGGGTCGCGGCTCGGTCGCCACCGTGCTCATCCAGGCGGGAACGCTGCGCGTCGGCGACCCGATCGTCGCGGGCACGGCCTACGGCCGCGTGCGGGCGATGACGGACGAGAACGGCGAGAAGGTCGACGAGGCCTACCCCTCGCGACCCGTGCAGGTGCAGGGTCTGTCGAGCGTTCCGCGCGCCGGCGACACCTTCATCGTCACGGACGACGACCGCACGGCCCGACAGATCGCCGAGAAGCGCGAGGCCGCCGAGCGCAACGCCTCGCTCGCCAAGGCGCGCAAGCGCATCAGCCTGGAGGACTTCACCAAGGCCCTCGAGGACGGCAAGGTCGAGTCGCTCAACCTCATCATCAAGGGTGATGTCTCCGGTGCCGTCGAGGCGCTCGAGGAAGCCCTGCTCAAGATCGAGGTCGACGACAGCGTGCAGCTGCGCATCATCCACCGCGGTGTGGGTGCCGTGACCGAGAGCGACGTCAACCTCGCGACGATCGACAACGCGATCATCGTGGGCTTCAACGTCCGGCCCGACACGAAGGCGCGCGAGCGCGCTCAGCGCGAGGGCGTCGACATCCGGTTCTACTCGGTCATCTACGCCGCGCTCGAGGAGATCGAGAACTCGCTCAAGGGCATGCTCAAGCCCGAGTTCGAGGAGGTCCAGTCGGGTGTCGCCGAGATCCGCGAGATCTTCCGCTCGTCGAAGTTCGGCAACATCGCCGGTGTCATCGTGCGGTCGGGAACGATCACGCGCAACGCCAAGGCGCGCGTCATTCGCGAGGGCGTCGTCGTCGGCGACAACCTCGCGATCGAGTCGCTGCGCCGGTTCAAGGACGACGTCACCGAGGTCCGCACGGACTTCGAGGCCGGTATCGGCCTGGGCAAGTTCAACGACATCCAGATCGGCGACGAGATCGAGACGATCGAGATGAAGGAGAAGCCGCGCGTCTGATGACGCCGGCCACGGGCCCCCGCCTCCACGCGAGGCGGGGGCCCGTCCCACTACCCGCACCACCAGCAAGGGGAAGAAGACATGGGTGAGAGCCCCCGCGTCCGCAAGGTCGCCGACCGCATCCACGAGGTCATCGCCAAGCGCCTCGAGCGCGGCATCCGCGACCCCCGCATGGGGTTCGCGACGATCACGGCGGTCCAGGTGACGGGCGACCTCCAGCACGCGAGCGTCTTCTACACCGTCTACGGCACCGATGAGGAGCGCGCCGATACGGCCGCGGCGCTCAAGGCGGCGACGGGGATGCTCCGCACCGAGGTCGGGCGCAACCTGAACACACGGCTCACGCCGTCGCTCGAGTTCATCCTCGACGGGGTGCCCGAGAACGCCGCGGCCATCGAGGCGCTGCTGCGCGAGGCGCGCGAGCGGGATGCCCGGACGGAGGCGGAGGCCGCCTCCGCCGAGTACGCCGGCGACCCCGACCCCTACGTCAAGCCGCGCGAGTTCGACGAGGACGACGACGACCTCGACGAGGAGCCCGCGGCGCGCTGAGCCGCGCGCACGGCCCCGGAGGCGGCCCTGCTCCGGAGACCGACCCGCCTACTCGGAGATCTCGAGCGCGCTCCCGCCGAGAACGAGCGAGGCGACCATGACGACGAGCGAGCCGCCGATGATGAGCGCGCCCATGATGCCGAGCACGCCCAGCAGGGCGCCTTCGAGCACGCCGACCCTCTGCGTCGACTCGGAGGGGGTGGGGGTGCCGGGCAGCGTCATCGCGGACTCCTCGTGCGGTGCGGCCCTCGAGCGCGAGGGCGGGGTGGTCGGGGGAGCGGTGAGCCGCTCACGAGCATCCTGATCATTGTCGCTGATGAACGCCTGCGCGACGCGCGCGAGGGGTACGGGCTGCGGTCGGGTCGCGTCGTCCGTCGGGTCGCGTCGTCCGTCAGGTCTCAGGCGCCGCTCGCCGCGTGCTCGTCGGCCGATTCCGGCAGCCGGCGCATGCGCAGCAGCGGTGAGAGCACGACGAACCCCGAGCCGAGGAGCATGCCGACGAGCGCGATCTGCAGGGTCGTCGCGATGCCGAGCTGGGCGGCGAGGACGCCGGAGAGCACGCCGGCGATCGGCATGACTCCCCACACGACGAACCGGATCGACGCGTTCATGCGCCCGAGCAGCGGCAGGGGGCAGATGCGCTGGCGGAAGCTCACCTGCGCGATGTTGTAGACGAGCACGGCGATCGCGCTGAGCGCCTGACCGAGAATGAGCAGGGGGATGGCCGCGGCAGGCAGGAGCGGCATGAGCACGATCGGGATGAGGCCGACGACGCCGAGCAGGGCCGCGACAGGGATGATCGTGCCCTCGCCGATGAGCGCGCTCAGTCGCGCCGCGACGATCGCGCCGACGATGCCGCCGATCGCGCCGACGGCGGTGGCGATGCCGAAGATCTCGGGGCCCAGCCCGAGGTCGCGCAGCACGAGGAGGGGCAGCATCGTGAGCCCGATCGTGGCGAAGAAGTTCGTCGACGCGGTGCAGAGCGTGATCGCGCGCAGCAGCCGGTTGCCGAAGACGAAGCGCAGCCCCTCGGCGATCTCGACGCGCAGCGGGCGGCGGTCCTCCTTCGGGCGCGCGACCTCGTCGTCGCGCACGGTCGCGAGCATGATGAACGAGCCCAGGTAGGTCGCGGCCGTCGCGGCGAGGAGCACGGGCGCCTGCACGATCGTGAGCAGCAGACCGCCGAGCGCGGGCCCGCCGACGCCCGCGAGCTGCGCGGTCGACTCGAGCTTGCCGTTCGCGTCGGCGATGCGCTCGCGCGGCACGAGCACGGGGATGTAGCTCTGGTAGGCGATGTCGAAGAAGACGGTCGCGACGCCGACGACGACGGCGAACAGGATGAGGTGCCAGACCTCGAGCACTCCCGCCCACCACAGCAGCGGCACGGCGGCGAAGGCGACCACGCGCACCGCGTTCGCGCGCATCATGATGGGGCGCTTGCGGGCCCGGTCGATCCACGCGCCGGCGGGGAGGCCGACGACGAGGAAGGCGAGCGTTCCCGCCGCGCCGAGCAGGCCGACCTCGACCTCGTCGGCGCCGAGCAGCACGATCGCGAGCACGGGCATCGCGAGGAACCCGAGCTCGCTGCCCAGCTGGGCTCCCGCCTCGCCTCCCCAGAACCGCAGGAAGTTCGGGCGTCGCCACAGCGTCCGCGCGGCGTCGGGAGGGGCCGGGGGAGCGGGGGCGGTCGCGGGGGTCTCGGAGCTCACAGCGGCCAGTCTGCCGCCACCGATTGAGAAGTGTCAATCGGTTCTTCCCGCGCGCCCGCCGACGCACTACCGTGGTCGCCATGAGCAGCGAGGATGCCCGCGATCGGGCGGCGAGGCGCGCCCTGTCGTCGCCGCTGCGGCTCCGCATCCTCCGCTACTGCCTGTACGAGTCCCACTCGAACCGCGAGATCGCCGTGCAGTTCGGCCTCAACCCCGGGACGAGCCTGCACCACGTGCGCACGCTCGTCGACACGGGCTTCCTCGCCGCCGAGGAGGGGCGCCCCGGGCGGCGCGGGAGCGTGGAGATCCCGTACCGCGCGACGGGCAAGTCGTGGGATGCCCCGACCGACGGCACCGGAGACCTCCTCATTCGCACCTTCCTCGAGGAGATCGAGGGGCGCGACCTCGACGAGCTCTTCATGGTGCGCATGGGCTTCAAGCTGCGCCCCGAGCGGCTGGAGGAGCTGCAGCGCCGGCTCGTCGACCTCGTGCTCGAGTTCCACGGCTCGCCCGACGACGACGGCGAGCTCTCGAGCCTGTTCATCGCCGGGCACCCGGAGGAGCGACCGGCGGACCGGCCGGCGGAGCGGCCGGAGCCGGAGGCGCGGCCCGAGCGCCGTCAGGAGCCGGGCAGCGCGTAGCCCTCCTCGCGCGAGCCGGTCGCGAGGCAGTCGGCGAGCAGGCCGGCCAGGGCGCGCTCGCGCTGCACGGCATCCGCCCAGACCCCGTCGAGGATCTCCGCCGGGACCGGCCCGTCCGCGTGGCGCAGCTCGCGCATGATGAGGCCGCGCACCTGGCGGTCGCTGCCCTCGAAGCGCGCCTGCCGCGGCGCGCGCGGCCCGTCGTAGTCGGGGTAGCCGGCCGCGCGCCAGGCGCACAGCGCGGCGAGGGGGCACGCGTCGCAGCGGGGGGCGCGGGCGACGCACACGACCTGGCCGAGCTCCATGAGTCCGGCGTTCATGAGCCGGGCATCCGCGGCGTCGTCGGGGAGGAGGGCCTCCATGTCGGCGAGATCCGCGCGGGTGCGGGCCGGGCCCGCCGCGCCCCGGCCGTGGATCGCGCGCGCGATGACGCGGCGCGTGTTGACGTCGACCACGGGCGCCCTGACCCCGAACGCGAAGCTCGCGACGGCGCGCGCGGTGTAGTCGCCGATGCCGGGGAGCGCGAGCAGGGCATCCACGTCAGCGGGCACCTCGCCGCCGTGCCGCTCGCTGATCGCGACCGCCGCGGCGTGCAGGTTGAGGGCGCGGCGGGGGTAGCCGAGGCGATCCCAGGCGCGCACCGCCTCGGCGGGGGAGTCGCTCGCGAGCGCGTCGGGGCTGGGCCAGCGCGCGAGCCACTGCTCGAGCCGCGGGATGACGCGCGCGACCGGGGTCTGCTGCAGCATGATCTCGCTCACGAGCACGCCCCACGGCGAGAAGCCCGGCGCGCGCCATGGCAGGGGCCGAGCGTTCGCGAGGAACCACGGGATGACGCGCGCGCTGGGGGAGGACTCGGCGGCCGTCACGGGGCAAGCCTAGGCTGGCGCGATGAGCGAGACCCGACGCGCTCTCCTGGAGCAGCTGGCCGACGACCTGCAGGCCGCGCACCCCCGCGGGCGCGCGCTCGTCGCGATCGACGGCGTCGACGGCGCCGGCAAGACGACGTTCGCCGACGCGTGGGCGGCGGTGCTGCGTGAGCGCGGCGTGCACGTGCTCCGGGCGACGGTCGACGACTTCCTGCGGCCGAAGGTCGAGCGGTACGCGCGGGGTCGCGACTCGGCCGAGGGGTACTACCGCGACTCGATCGACGTCGCCGCGCTCCGGGCGGCGCTCGTGGAGCCCTTCCGCTCGGGGGCGGACTCGGTCGCGCTCGCCGTGTTCGACCACGAGCACGACGCGCCCCTCGAGGTGCGCGAGCGGAGCATCCCCGCCGATGCCGTCCTCCTGATCGACGGCATCTTCCTGCATCAGCCCGAGCTGCGCGGCCTCTGGAACCGGTCGATCTGGCTCGACGTCCCGCCCGAGGTGCGCGATGCGCGGCTCGTGGCGCGCGACGGCGAGGGCAGCCTCGCGCCGCGGTACAGCGAGGGGCAGTACCTCTACCAGAAGGAGGCGAACCCGCGTCGGGCGGCGACGATCGTCGTCGACAACAGCGATGCGGCCCACCCGCGCCAGGTCTTCGACGACTTCTGCTGACGCGCTCGCGCGGCACCGAGGGCACTCAGCCTCGCCGCCTAGCGTGGGCGCATGCGCGTACTCGTCACCGGAGCGACCGGCTACATCGGCGGGCGGCTCGTGCCCCGACTGCTCGAGGCGGGCCACGACGTCCGCGTCTTCGTCCGCGACCCCGACCGCCTGCGCGAGGTGCCGTGGGGCGACGAGGTCGAGGTCGCCACGGGCGATCTGCAGCGCTCCAGCGACGTGCGCGCGGCGGTGTCGGGCATCGACGTCCTCTACTACCTCGTGCACTCCATGGCGAGCTCGGGCGACTTCGAGGAGACCGAGCAGCGCATCGCGCGCACCGTCGCGACCGAGGCGAGGGCCGCGGGCGTCGGGCGCATCGTCTACCTCGGCGGGCTCCACCCCGACGGCCCGCTCTCGCGCCACCTGCGCAGCCGCAAGGAGGTCGGCGACATCCTGCTCGGCAGCGGCGTGCCGACGATCGCGCTCCAGGCGGGCGTCGTCATCGGGTCGGGCTCGGCGAGCTTCGAGATGATCCGGCACCTGACCGAGGTGCTGCCGTACATGCCGGCGCCGAAGTGGGTGCGCAACTTCATCCAGCCGATCGCCGTGCGCGACGTCCTCCACTACCTGATCGAGTCGGCGACGCTGCCGGCGACCGTCAACCGCGCCTTCGACATCGGCGGGCCCGACGTGCTGCGCTACGGCCAGATGATGAACGGGTACGCGGTCGAGGCGGGGCTCAAGCAGCGCCCGATCGCGAGCCTGCCCGTGCTCACGCCGTATCTCGCGAGCCAGTGGGTCAACCTCGTCACGCCCATCCCGCGCGCGCTCGCCGTGCCGATCATCTCGAGCCTGCAGTACGACGCGGTCATGCGCGAGCACGACATCGACGGTGTGATCCCGCCCCCGCCCGGCGGACTCACGGGCTACCGGCTCGCCGTCCGGTACGCGCTCGCGAAGATGCGCGAGGGCGAGGTCGAGACGAGCTGGCGCAACGCCGCCGTGCAGGGCGCGCCGAGCGACCTGCTGCCGAGCGACCCCGACTGGAGCGGCCACACCGTCTACACCGACCTGCGCGAGCTCGACACGCCCGCGCCACCGGAGGCCCTGTGGGCGGTCGTCGAGGGCATCGGCGGCGACAACGGCTGGTACTCGCTGCCCGTCGCGTGGGCCGCGCGCGGCTGGCTCGACAAGCTCGTCGGCGGTGTCGGCCTTCGGCGCGGGCGCCGAGACCCGGACCGCCTGGCCCCCGGGGACGCGCTCGACTTCTGGCGCGTCGAGCAGATCGACCGCGGCCGGTTCCTGCGGCTGCGGGCCGAGATGAAGGTCCCGGGCCGCGCCTGGCTCGAGTTCACCGTCCTGCCCCGCCCGGGCGGCGGGTCGACTCTCCGCCAGCGCGCGATCTTCTTCCCCTCCGGCCTCGGCGGGCGCCTGTACTGGTTCGCGATCGCGCCGTTCCACGACGTGATCTTCGCCGGCATGGCATCCTCGATGGCGAAGACCGCCGTCTCGGGCCGCCCGGTCCGACGCTGACGGCGTCGCGAGGGGGCTCGCCATGCGGCTGGTGACGATTCCGGGGGCGGATGCTCCGCGCACGCGCTCCGCACTCCTCGTCGCATTCGCCCTCGTGCTGGGTCTGTTCGGCTCACTGATCGCCGCACCGCAGCCCGCGCACGCCGACGAGAGCGGGGTGCTCTTCTCGCTCCTGAACCAGGCGCGCAACGGCGAGGGCCGTTCCTCGCTCGAGCGCATGGCGGCGCTCGACGCCGTCGCGCTCGAGTGGGCGCAGGCGATGGCCGCGTCGGGCGCGCTCTCGCACAACCAGTCGCTCGGCAGCCGGATCCCCGGCGGGTGGAGCTTCATCGGGGAGAACGTCGCGCGCGGCTACCCGAGCGGTGAGGCCATGCACCAGGGCTGGTGGGGCTCCTCCGGCCACCGCGCCAACATGCTCGGCGACTTCACCGACGTCGGAATCGCGTTCCTCTCCGCCGGCGGGTCGACGTGGGGCGTGCAGGTCTTCGCGCGCTACGGGGCGTCCCTTCCGCCGTACTCGGCGCCCGCACCCGTGCCGGCGCAACCGGCTCCTGCGCCCGCCCCCGCGCAGCCCGCCCCGGCGCAACCGGCGCCCGCTCCGCCCGCTGCGGCCGCCTCGCCCGACCCGCAGCCGAGCGTCATCGACCCCGAGCCCTCGCGTGCTCCGACGCTCCTTCCGTCGCCGAGCGCGACGCCCGCCCCGAGCGGCACGCGCGAGCCCTCGCCGAGCGCGGAGCCGAGCGCAAGCCCCGTGTCCGACCCGGAGGATGCCGCCTCGAGCGGCGCGATGGCGGTCGGACTCATCGCGCTCGCGGTGCTCCTCGCCGCCGCCGCTGCAGCCGCGGTGCTCCTCCTCCTCCGCCGCCGAGTCGCTGCGCAGTCGTAGCCGCGAGGTCAGCGTCGCGCGGTCGTAGCCCCGGCCGGTGCCGCTGTCAACCGCATCGCCGCACCGTGCCGCGTGCGCGAGCATTGCTCGCAGGCCGCCCTACCAGGGAGGTCACCGATCCGGAGACGACGGCGTCCAAGGAGGACGACATGATGCGCACCGTTTCACACCGAGAACCTTCCACGGGCGTCCGCGCCCTCATCCTCGCGGGCCTGCTCGGCCTGCTCCTCGCCCTGCTGGGCGTCGTGGCGAGCGGCGCGGCGGCCTCGGCCAGCGAGGGCCCTGCCGGGATCTCGTCGCTCTCGGCCTCGCCCGAGCCGAGCGACGAGCCGAGCGAGGAGGCGAGCGAGGAGCCAGCCGAGGAGGAGCCCGCCGACGAGCCGTCCGAGGAGGCTCCCGACGAGCCCGTCGATGATGGGGACGACGTCGTCGAGACCGATGACGACGACGGCTTCCCGCTCTGGTCGACCGTGCTGCTCGTGGTGCTGGGCATCGCGCTCGTGGCCGCTATCGCGTACGCGGCGACGCGCGACCGCGACCGGCGCGATCGCATCTAGCGGGCATCCGCCCCGAACCGACGACGCCCGTCGCGCGACCCGCATCGCGCGGCGGGCGTCGTCCTGTGCAGCGTGCGAACACGCGATCACGATTCAGGTCACGAAACGGTAACGGATGGGATAGTGTGGCGGAACCCTGCACCGAGGCAGGCTCCCCGACCCACGGAGCGACGTCGATGACGACAGCGCGAACGCCCGATCGCGGCACTCCTCGGCCGTACTCCGTGCGGCGGATGACCGTCTCGGCCGCCGCGTCGCTCGCTCTCGTCCTCGTCATGGTCGTCGATCACGACGCGGCCACCGTCCACGCCGCCAACATGTGGGGCACGCTGCGCGAGCCGGGCCAGCCCGCCTTCATCGCCGGCCACCGCGGCGACCGCGCGAGCGCGCCCGAGAATACGATCCCCGCCATCCAGGCCGCGCTCGACTCGAGCATGGAGTTCGTCGAGCTCGACGTGCAGAAGACCCTCGACGGCGAGCCGGTGATCATCCACGATGAGACCCTCGAGCGCACGACGACCGGCACCGGGCTCGTCGCCGAGCGCACGTGGGCCGAGCTTCAGACTCTGGACGCGGGCTCCTGGTACGCGCCGGAGTGGGCGGGCACGCGCATCCCGCACTTCGACGACTTCGTCGACGTCTTCCAGATCTCGCGCAAGAAGGCGCTCGTCGAGCTCAAGGGCATCTGGACGGAGGACGAGCTCGAGCCGGTCGTGAGCGAGATCTACGCCGCCGGCGTGCAGGACAGGATCGTGTTCGCGAGCTTCGAGATCGGCTCGCTGCACCACCTCGCGCGCGCGGCGCCGAACCTGCCGCGCGTCGTGCTGCGGCACACGCTGCCCGCCGACCCGGTGCGGCTCGCCCACTACTACGGGGCGGCGGCGGTCATGACGCGCCTCGCGGAGGTGCGCGCCCGGCCGGAGGTCGTCGACGCGATGCACGAGGCGGGCCTGGGCATCATGCTCTACACGCTCAACTCGCAGGAGAGCTGGGGCGAGGCCCTGGCGCACGGCGTCGACGGCGTCATCACCGATGAGCCCAGCGCCCTCGACGGCTGGCTCGCCGAGACCGCCCCCGGCACATGAGCGTCGTTCGGCGCTAGCGTCATCGCATGCGCGCTCTCGCCCTCCTCGCCGCGGTGCTCGTGACGGCGATGCTCGGGTCGCCGCCCGCGGTCGCCGCACCGCTCGCGGCGAGCGTCGACGACTTCACCTTCGACTCCTTCGACGTCGAGTATCGGCTCGGAGTCGATGACGAGGGCAGAGCCGAGCTCACCACCGTGGAGACCTTCGTCGCGCGGTTCCCCGAGTTCGACCAGAACCGCGGGATCCGCCGCTCGCTGCCCGCCCAGTACCAGGGGCGCACGACCGCGCTCGAGGTCGTGAGCGTGACCGACGAGAACGGCATCGGGCGGCCCTACTCGGTCGAGGAGGACTCCGGCGTCGTCGACGTCATCGCCGCCGTGCCGGAGGGGCGGTACGTGCGCGGCCTGCAGACGTACGTCATCACCTACACGCAGCGCGACGTCGTCGACGCTTTCGACGACACCGGCGCCGAGGAGTTCTACTGGAACCTCACGGGCACCGACTGGGCGCAGCCGTTCGCGCAGGTCCGCGGCCGCGTCGTGCTGGAGGACGGCCTCGCCGACGCGCTCATCCCCGGCGCGCTCGCCTGCTATCGCGGCGACGCCGGCTCGACCGAGACGTGCCCGATCGAGCGCGAGGGGGAGGTCGTGTCGGTGCAGGCCGACGGGCTCCTGCCGTACCAGACGGCGACGATCGCGCTCGGCTTCGAGCCCGGCACCTTCCGGCTGTTCGACCGCTCGTACCTCGCGAGCCCCGCCGCGTGGGTGCAGCTGGTCGCGCTGCTGGCGCTTCTCGCGATCGCCGTCCGGTCCCTCGTCCTGCGCGCCACGCGGTACCGAGATGCGACGGGCCGCCCCGTCCTCGTCGCCGAGTACCTGCCCCCGAAGGGCGTCACGCTGCTCGAGGGCGCGGGGCTCGTCCGCCGCCAGAGCCGCGCAGTCGCGAGCCAGCTGATCGACCTCGCGGTGCGACGCGCGATCACCGTCATCGAGGTGGATGCGCGGTTCTCCCTGCGCTCGCAGTGGCGGCTGCGGCTCGAGTCGGCCGCGGGGCTGGCCGATCGGGAGTCGCAGCTCCTCGCCGCATTCTTCGGGCCCGCCCTCGCCCCTGGCTCCGAGCGCACGCTGAAGAACTCCGACACGACCGTCGGCAGCCGGATCGCCGCTCTCGTCGCGACGATCGGATCCGATGCACGATCGCGCGGATGGCGCACGACGATCCCGCCGAGGCACTCCGCGGGGCTCCCCGCGCTCGGGCTCGCCGCCGTCATCACGGCGTTCGTGACCGGGATCCTCGTCAGCGACGAGGGCAGGGGCGGGGCGCTCCCCGGCGTCCTCATCGCCGTCGCGATCGGCCTCCTCATCGTCACGGGCGTGTGCCTGTGGCGCTCGCCGCTGACGGCGTCGGGCGCCGAGCTCCGCGATCACATCCGCGGTCTCGAGCAGTACATCGAGCTCGCCGAGGCCGACCGGATGCGCGTGCTCCAGTCGCCGGAGGGCGCCCTGCGCGACCGGGTCGACGTGCAGGACCGCGACGAGGCGCTGCGGCTGACGGAGCGCCTCCTGCCCTGGGCCGTGCTGCTCGGCCACGAGAAGGAGTGGGCGGAGCTGCTCGGCCGCTTCTACGACGAGCAGCATCAGCCCTCGTGGTACTCGGGGCGGTCGGCGTTCTCGGCCGCCGCGTTCTCCTCCGGCATCAGCACGGTGTCCTCCCGCGTGTCGTCGAGCTACTCGGGCACGAGCTCGTCGGGCGGCTCGAGCGGCGGCGGCTCCTCCGGCGGCGGCGGAGGAGGGGGAGGCGGCGGCGGGGTCTGAGCCGCGCGGCCGCGGCCGCATCCACCCGTCTGTCGGGGTTTTCTCAGAATGGTGCCTGCGTTGCGCCGTCGGGAGGCGTAGACTGCTCTCAGCTTCCCGAGCCCACCGCGTCGTTCTCGACCGGGTCAGGGCGCGGAGGCACCGGCCCCGAGCACACCGGCGGGGCCACTGCACACCGGTTCATCACGGGTGCCGATGGCGGTTCCGCAGACGGATGCTCCTTCGAGGTCCGGATGCCCCGCCCACGCACCACAGCATCCCCGCGGTCCTCGTGCCGCGCGTTCCCGAGGAGGGGCATGGCCCAGTCCGGCCAGCGTGTCAAGTCGTCCCAGCGCAAGGGCGGTTCACCGACCCGTCGCCGTCGCCCGCTCGACGAGCAGGGCATCATCCCGATCCTCGCCCGCGCGGTGCGCGAGGTGGAGAACGCCGCCGAGCGCGGCGGCAAGGTGAGCCCGTCGAACCGCACCAAGTTCCAGGTCGCCGCCCTGCTCGTGCGCGAGGAGCGCGCGCGCGTCAAGGAGGACCGCGAGGTGCCCGAGGGCGAGCGCGCCGAGGTGCTCAAGCGTCTCGACGGCCTCGCCGGCATCATGGCGAAGACGGCCGCGCGCGACACGACGCTCATCCAGCTTCTCGCGCCCGAGGCCAAGGTGTCGGACGCCGCCAAGCTCATGCGTCGCGACATGCTGCTGGCCTCCGGGGCCGAGCTCGAGCCGGACGACCTCATCATCATCACCGAGCCCGCACCGGTGAAGCCGGAGGTCGCGAAGCAGGTGCTGCCGACGTCGGTGAAGCGCGCGCAGCTCGCGAACCCCTTCCTCGCCCCCGACTTCTCGGCCCTCGCGGCGCTGCCGAAGCCGCAGACGGCGCGCCTGTCGAACTGGGAGCTCATCGAACCGCTGTTCCGGTCGTTCGAGTACGGCGCGGGCGGTCAGGCCGCGTCGATGGATCTGCCGGAGGCGGGCTCGCTCGTGACTCCGGGCGGCATGGAGCTCATGCGTCACCAGGCGCGGCTCATCGAGGCGGTGCGCGCGGGTCACCGCTCGTTCCTGCTCGCGGACGAGCCGGGCCTCGGCAAGACGGCGCAGGCGCTCATGGCGGCGAACGTCGCGCAGGCGTTCCCGCTCTTGGTCGTGGTGCCGAACGTCGTGAAGACGAACTGGGCGCGTGAGGTGCAGCGCTGGATCCCGCAGCGCTCGTCGACGGTCGTCCACGGCGACGGCGACGACCTCGACGCGTTCGCCGACGTCATCATCGTCAACTACGAGATCCTCGACCGTCACGTCGGCTGGCTCGGCCGGTTCGGCTTCAAGGGCATGGTCGTCGACGAGGCGCACTTCATCAAGAACGCGACCTCGCAGCGCTCGCGCCACGTGCAGGCTCTCGCGACGAGCATCCGCGCGGTCACGCCGAAGGCGCTCATGATGGCGCTCACGGGCACGCCGCTCATCAACCAGATCGAGGATTTCCGGATGATCTGGAAGTTCCTGGGCTGGATCGACGACAAGAAGCCGCTGGGCGAGCTCATGGTGAAACTGGAGGAGACGGGCCTCACACCCGTCGACCCGGGCTTCTTCGCCGAGGCGCGTCGCTGCGTCATCGATATGGGCATCGTGCGGCGCAAGAAGGTGGATGTCGCCTCCGACATCCCCGCTCGCCGCATCGCCGACATCCCGGTCGAGCTCGATGACGAGTACGGTCGCTCGATCCGCGACTCCGAGCGCGCGCTCATCGCCCGTCTCGTGGAGCGCTACCGCCGAGTGGCGGCGGCGCGCGAGGTGCCTCCGGTCGGCGTCGACGCCGAGCTCGTGCGCCTCGTCGCGCAGTCGGAGCTCGAGGAGTCGAAGGGCTCGACCAACGGCGACAACGTGTTCACGCTCGTGCGCCGCATCGGCACGGCGAAGGCGGTGCTCGCGGCCGACTACACGGCGCAGCTGGCGCGCAACGTCGGCAAGGTCGTGTTCTTCGCCAAGCACATCGATGTCATGGATGCCGCCGAGGCGCACTTCGCGTCGGCGGGGCTGAAGTCGGTGAGCGTGCGCGGCGATCAGTCGACGAAGGCGCGTCAGGAGGCGATCGACGCGTTCACGAACGATGAGGATGTCGCGGTCATCGTCTGCTCGCTGTCGGCGGCGGGCGTGGGGCTGAACCTTCAGGCGGCGTCCAACGTCGTCCTCGCGGAGCTCTCGTGGACCTCGGCCGAGCAGACGCAGGCGATCGACCGCGTGCACCGCATCGGTCAGGAGCTGCCCGTCACCGCCTGGCGCATCCTCGCGGCGCAGACGATCGACGCGCGCATCGCCGACCTCATCGACTCGAAGGCGGGCCTCGCGGCGCGCGCGCTCGACGGATCGGACGAGGTGCTCTCGCAGGAGGGCACGGTGCAGCTGCAGGCGCTCATCGCGATGCTGACGGAGGCGCTGAGCCGCTAGGTCTTTGCTGCTGCTGCTGCTGCTGCTGCTGCTGCTGCTGCTGCTGCTGCTGCCGCCGCTCGCGCGGCGAGCAGGGGCCGGCAGTGCCGTGCCTGCTCGAGCGCGGCACGGATGCTGACGGCGGCGCGATCGCCGCTGTGGAAGTCGCGCGTGCTCCAGTGGAGGATCGGCGGGGCAGCCGCGCGGTCCTCGAAGGGGTATGTCGCGATCGTGAGCGTGCTCGGCCGACGCGAGGTGTTCTGGCGCACGGCGACATGCAGACCGTCGTCGACCCGAAGAACTGCGGGGTCGAGAACGCCGTGATGCACGAGGGCGCTCACGCACGCGAGCGGGCCGCCGATCCGCCACGCCCGAGCGGCGTCGGTGGGGAGGTTCGGCCGCCCGTACCAGCCCTTGCGCAGCCTCACGAGCCGCCTCTTGCCGAGCAGCATCCGGATGCTCATCTCGTCGACGCCGGCCTTCAGCAGCTCCGCAGTGGCGACGATGCCGCCGTGGTGGTCGAGCAGCCGCTCGTGCGGAAGGCGCGTATCGCGAGGCGCCACCATCCCCGAGAACGGAGAGGCGTCGAGCAGCTGATCCTCATCGAATTCCGCCGTCGCCTCGAACCAGTCGGCCGTCAGCCGGCGAACACCTGGAGGCGCGATCCACGATGTGAGATCCATAACCGGCACCATGCCTCTTCGGCCGGTGCGCTGACGCGAGGGCCTGCGGAAACAGCAATCCCGCGCGCCGCACTCACGATGTGGAGGAGTGACGAAAACGGATTACGTCACTCCTCCACATCGTGAGTGTGCCGAAGTCGACGGTCGTGTGCGGGCGCTCAGGTGAACGCGCGCAGGCTCAGGCGGGGCGGGCGCTTGCTCGGTCCGAGCTGACGAGGTGCTCGACCGCCGCGAGCGGGATCGGCAGCCACGTGGGGCGGTTGCGCGCCTCGTACATCGCCTCGTAGACGGCCTTGTCGAGCTCGAACGCGTCGAGGAGGGCGCGGTGGGCTCGGAGATCCGTGCCGGACTGGGCGATGTACCCGTCGAGGAAGGCCCGGCGGCAGCGGTGCGCCCACTCGGGGTCGACGGCGTCGCGAGCCGCGGCATCCGCCGCGGTGTTGCGACGCGCGCCCACGACGTAATCGAACGAGCGCAGCATCCCAGCCACGTCGCGCAGTGGCGAGTCGACCCGGTTGCGCTCGTCGAGCGGGCGCAGCGGCTCGCCCTCGAAGTCGACGAGCACCCACTCGCCCGTCGAGCGACGCAGCGCCTGCCCGAGATGGAAATCGCCGTGGATGCGCTGCAGCTGCGGCCACGGCGCATCCTGCGCCGCGTCGTACACCGCCTCGATCGCAGGGCGCAGCGCGCGCAGCGCCGGCACATCGGAGGTCGCGACCGACAGCCGGTGGTGCCAGTTCGCCACGAAGCCCACGATGTCGCCGAGGGTCGCATCGCGCGTCGGCATCGCCTCCGCGAGCCCCGTGTGCACCTCCGCGGTCGTGCGGCCCAGGCGCTCCGCCTCGGCGCTGAAATCCTCGCCCGCGGCGGCCGACGCGAGCGCGAGCTCCCACCCGTCGGTCGCATCGGTCACGAACTCCTGCGCGAACGCCAGATGCCCCATCGCCGTGCGATCGCCGTGGTACGGGTCGTTCCAGTAGCCCGTGATCGAGCCGAGCATGCGCGGCACCTGCCGGTACCCGCGCGACGTGAGCGCCGACGGCAGGGTCACGTCCGGGTTCTCGCCCGTGTGCACGAGCCGGAAGACCTTCGCCACGAGCGGCGCCTCGCCGCCCTGGTCGAAGATGATCGACGTGTTCGACTGCTCGCCGCCGTGCACGCGCGCGCGACGATCGCTGCGGTGGATGTGCATGCGCTTCAGCAGCGCCGAGGTGTACGCGGGGTCGTACGCGCCGTCGAAGAGGTAGTCGTCGTCCGAGTCGCGGCCGATCAGGTGAGGCCCAGCGCCCTTCGGGATCGTCCTCCGGGCGACGAGCGGCACGTGATAGAGCGAGGGCGGGTTGTTCGCCAGGTCGCGAAGGATGAGCACGATCACGCGAGCCTCGGGCTCATCGGTCGGCCAGACCTCGCGTGTCACCTCGACGAGGTTCGGAACGCGGCCCTTGCCGGCGTACCAGCGCTGCCGGGTCATCCAGTCGGTCAGGCACTCCAGACTGCTGCTCATATCCGCCACCCTACGCGCGTGGGCTCCGGGACGGCGAGGAACGTCCCGAGGACTCCCAGGCCCGGCCGGCTCAGCGCAGCCGGCGCCGGAGGAACCCGTTCATCGCTGCGGAGAGCTCCGAGTCGATCGCGCGCTCGACGCCGTCGATCGATCGGATGGGCGCCGCGTGCCGCACGCTCGACACGAGCCACGCCGAGTCGGCGGCGGCGAGATCCGCGGCCGTGAGGGTCGCCACGCGTCCCTCCAGCCCCCACTCCGGAGCCGCCGCGAACAGGTCGACCTGCGTCGTGCCCGGAAGGATTCCGAGGGCGGCGGGCGGCGTCAGCAGCTCCGTCCCGCGGCGCACGACGAGCGTCGACGTCGGCCCCTCGAGCAGCAGCCCGTCGCTCGAGACGAACAGCGCGTCGTCCGCCCCGCGCCGCGCAGCCTCGCGCGCCGCCGCGCGATTGACGGCGTAGGAGAGCGTCTTCGCCCCCGCGAGCAGCCAGGGGGATGTCGCGGAGACGTCGCTGCGGAGCCCCCGATCCAGCAGCACGACGTCGATCCCGTCCGTGCGCTCGCGCCGGAAGTCGGCCGAGACCGTCCCGTACGCCCAGCCGGTCGGCGTCGGCTGACCCTCGACGCCGCGCGTGAGCACGATCTTCACCCAGGCCTCGTCGTGATCGGCCAGCAGCTCCGCGAGGGCGCGCACAGCATCCCCCCAAAGAGCGGGGTCGGGCTCGGGCAGGTCGAGCATGCGCGCCGACCGCGCGAAGCGCTCCAGGTGGGCGGCGAGGGCCTGCGGGTGCCCGCTGCCGATGCTGATCGTCTCGAAGACGCCGTCGCCGCGCGTCGCGGCGACGTCGGTCACGCGAACCTGCGGGAGGTCGGGGTGGGCCGTGACCCAGCCGGTGGCGTGCCCCTCGACGTCGTGCTCGACGAGGATCAGGTGCTCGTGCGTCGCCATGTCAGCGCCGCGCCACGCGGTGGTGGACGCGCGTGATGACCACGGCGAGGGCGGCGAGGGCGATGATCAGCACCGCGATGCCGACGACGTACTGCACGACGCCCGGCACGCCGGCGGGGCCGAACGGCTCGAGGAAGGGGTACGGGTACCAGCCCGTGATCGCACCGCGCACCATCGTGACTCCCACCCAGATGAGCGGGAAGCTCACCGCGAGCCCCATGGTGCTCCACCGCAGCCGGGGGCGCGTGGGGTTGAGCAGCCAGTCGAGGGCGATGTAGATCGGGATCCACACGTGCAGGTTCTCGTTCGGCCACGGCGGCGCGATGTAGCCGTCGTCGTTCGGGATGCCGCGCAGCAGCAGGTTGTACACGACGCCCGTGACGACCGCGTACGCGAACACGCTCGCGCGGGTGGCCGCGTACAGCGGAGTGTCGATCGGCGTGCGGAAGGCGAGAACTCCGCCGACGCTGAGCACGACGATGTTGATGAGCGCCGTCTGGATCGTGAAGTACGCGAAGTACTCGGTCGGCTCGAATCGCCCCGCGGCGACCTGGTCGCTCACCTGCCAGACGATGCTCGCGAGGACGCTCACCCCGGCGACGAGGCTCAGGACGCCCGCGATGCGGCGCAGGCGCAGGATCACCGCGCTCGGGGTCGGCTCGGCGGCGCCGGGGCGCGGGTCGGCGGAGGGCGCGGGGGAAGACGTCGTCGTCACGCCGACACGCTATCAACCCGCGCGGCCCGCCTAGGCTGGCGCCGTGCCGATGTTCGAGGTCGCCGCCGTCTACCTGACGCGCGAGCTCGCGACCCCCGACGGCCCGCGCACCGAGGTGCTGCTCGGCCGCAAGCGCACGGGCCTCGGCATCGACCGGCTCGTCGCCCCCGGCGGCAAGCTCGAGCCGGGCGAGACCGCGGCGGATGCCGCCATCCGCGAGGTGCGCGAGGAGGTCGGCATCGAGGTGGCGGCCCGCGATCTCGTGCCGATCGCCGAGATCGCGTACCCGTTCCTCGACCGGCCGCACCTCTCGCAGCTCCACCGCGTGTTCACCGCGAGCGTCTTCTCGGGCGACGCGACGACGAGCGCCGAGCTCGAGCCGGCGTGGTTCCCGGTGTCGGGCATCCCGTTCGATCGCATGTGGGCCGATGCGGGCCGGTGGGTCCCGCGGGCGCTCGCGGGGGAGTATGTCGCCGCAACGCTGACGTTCAGCGAGGGCGACGTGATGGTCGCGGAGGACTGGACCGGCGCTCGCCGCACCTGAACGTCGGCTCCAGGTGCGCTGGGTAGCGTCGACAGCATGACTGCACACGACTTCGGGCCGCTCGTCCTCGGCGGCAACACCTTCGGCTGGACCAGCTCGCGCGAGGAGAGCTTCGCGGTGCTCGACGCCTTCGTCGCCGCCGGCGGCCGCGCGATCGACACCGCGGACGTCTACTCCTCCTGGGCGCCGGGCAACTCCGGCGGCGAGTCGGAGACCGTGCTCGGCGAGTGGCTCGCCCGCCGCGGGCGCCGCGACGACGTCGAGATCCACACGAAGGTCTTCGCGCTCGAGGCCCGCCCGGGGCTCTCGGCGGCGAACATCCGCGCCGCCGTCGACGACTCGCTGCGCCGCCTGCAGACCGACCACCTCGACCTCTACTACGCGCACCGCGACGACGACTCGGTGCCGCAGGAGGAGTACGTCGCCGCGTTCGGCGAGCTCGTGACGGCCGGCAAGATCCGCGCGGTCGGCGCCTCGAACTTCACCGCCGATCGCCTCCGCGGCGCCGTCGCGATCGCCGCCGAGCTCGGCGTGACGGGCTTCACGGTCGCGCAGGACGGCTACAGCCTCGTCCGCCGCGACTACGAGACGACCCTGCGCGGCACGGTCGCCGAGCTCGGCCTCGTCGAGCTGCCCTACGGCGCGCTGCAGGGCGGGTTCCTCACGGGCAAGTACCGCCCGGGCGTCGAGGTCGACTCGGCGCGCGCCGGCAACGCCACGAAGCTGCTCGACGACCCGCGCAACCTCGCGCTGCTCGACGCCCTCGATCGGGTGGCGGATGCCCGTGGCGTCTCGGTCGCGGCCGTCGCGCTGGCATGGCTCCGCCAGCAGCCCACCATCGGCGCACCCATCGCGTCGGCGCGCACGGTCGAGCAGCTGCCGCGCCTGCTGCAGTCGTTCGCCCTGGAGCTCACGGCCGACGAGCTCGCGGCGGTCGGCGCGCCGACCGCGCCCTCGGCCTAGCGAGCGCCGCGATCGCGGGCCGGCCCCGCCCTACGGGGCGGTGTCGGCTCGCCCGAGCACGTCGAGCATCCACGCCAGCTCGATCGCGCGCTGGTTCCAGGCCGAGTACCGGCCCGAGACCCCGCCGTGGCCGGCCTCCATCTCGCAGCGCAGCAGCACGTCGGCGCCGACCTCGCGCAGCCGCGCGACCCACTTCGCGGGCTCGACGTAGAGCACGCGCGTGTCGTTGAGGCTCGTCACGGCGAGGATGCGCGGGTAGGGCTGCTCGGTCACGTTCTCGTACGGCGCGTAGGCCTTCATGTACGCGTAGACGTCGGGGTCGTGGAGCGGGTCGCCCCACTCGTCCCACTCGATGACCGTGAGCGGCAGCTCGGGCATGAGGATCGAGGTGAGCGGATCGACGAAGGGCACGTCGGCGAGGATGCCCGCGAAGAGCTCCGGCGCGATGTTCGCGACGGCGCCCATGAGCAGCCCTCCCGCGCTGCCGCCCTCGGCGACGATCCGGTCAGGGGCGGTGACCCCGGCGTCGATGAGGTGCCGGGCGCTCGCGACGAAATCGGTGAAGGTGTTGGTCTTGGTGAGCGTCTTGCCGTTCTCGTACCAGGCGCGGCCCATCTCGCCGCCGCCGCGAACGTGCGCGATCGCGAAGACGACGCCGCGGTCGAGCAGCGACAGGCGCGGGATCGAGAAGCCCGGGTCCATGCTCGCCTCGTACGAGCCGTACCCGTAGAGGAGGGTCGGGCTCGGCTCGGCGGCGCCCTCGCGCGCACCCGCGGAGTCCGCGCCGTCCGCGCCGTCGGCCCCGTCTGCGCCGTCGAGCGCCGGCACGAGCCCGCGCTTCCAGACGAGCGAGATCGGGATGCGCGTGCCGTCGTCGGCCACCGCCCAGTCGCGCCGCTCGGCGTAGTCGGCCGGGTCGTACCCGCCGAGGACGGGCTGGCGCTTGAGGATGATCCACTCGCCGGTCGCGACGACGTGGTTCGCGACGGTCGCCGGCTCGATGAAGCTCGTGTACCCGACGCGGAGCATCGGCTGCCCCCACTCGGGGTTGCCGCTCGCGCCGATCGAGATGAGCCCGTCGCCGACCTCGAGGTCGACGAAATCGAGGTCCTGTTCGCGGATGCCCGGCGCGAGCCGCGCGACGCCCGTGCGCGGCAGGCCGTCGCGGCGCGAGTCGAGCACGAGGAAGCCTGCGAAGGCGTCGACGCCCTCGACCCGCCGGCCCGGCAGGTGCGGCACGAGCGTCACGACCGGGGCGAGCGCAGCATCCGCCGCCTCGGTGCCCGTTGACCCGGTGTCCGTCGACCCGGTGCCCGCCTCGATCGGGACGGAGTCGACCTGGAAGTCGGGCGCGCCGTCGTTGTGGGTGATGAGCCAGCGGTCGCGGCCGTCGATGATCGCGTGCTCGACGTCGTACTCGACGCCGTCGACGCGCGGGCGGATGACCGCGAACTCGCCCTCGGGCGTCGACGCGTCGAGGTAGCGCACCTCGCTCGTGATCGAGCTCGAGGCCTCGATGAGCAGGAAGCGCTGCGAGCGCGTGAGCCCCGCGCCGACCCAGTACGACTCGTCGGGCTCGTGGAAGACGCGCACGTCGCCGCCCGCCTCACCGCCGATCGTGCCGACGGCGTGCCGCCAGACGGTGTCGGGGCGCCACGAGTCGTCGACCGTGCAGTAGAGGACGAAGCGGCCGTCGGGGGAGAAGAACGCGCCGGCCGCGGTCTCGGCGATCTCATCCGGCAGGTTCTCGCCGGTGGTGAGGTCGCGGATCCGCAGCGTGTACCGCTCGTCGCCCTCGGTGTCGACCGCGTAGAGCATGAAGCGGCCGTCGAGCGTGATGTCGAGCGAGCCGAGGCTCAAGAACTCGTGGCCCTCGGCCTCGGCGTTCGCGTCGAGGATGACCTGCTCGCCCTCGCGCGGCTGGGATGGGTCGTCGAGCGGCGGCGGGGGAGTCCACGCGGCCGGATCCTGCGGGTTCGCGGGGTCGATCGGCGCGGCGGGCACGCGGCACTGGATGGCGTACTGCAGCCCCTCGACCGTGCGGCCGTAGTACCACCAGTCGCCCTCCCGCACGGGGATGCCCATGTCGGTCTCTCGAACGCGGCCCTTGATCTCGGCGACGATGCGCTCGCGCAGCGGCTCGAGGTGCGCCATGCGGGCGTCGCTGTAGGCGTTCTCGGCGCGCAGGTGGTCGAGCACCGCGGGGCTCTCCTTGTCGCGCAGCCACTCGTAGTGGTCGACGACGACGTCGCCGTGGTGCTCGCGGCGGTGGGGGATGCGCTCGGCGATCGGGGCCGTGGAGGTCTCGCTCATCCGACCAGCGTAGGCGGGCGGTGAGAGAACTCTCATCTACGCCCCGATCCGCGCGCTCACGCCGATCGCGGGGCCGCCGGCTGGGAATTGACCCCCGAAGGGGGGTGCGGATGCTGGGCTCATGCTCTAACGTGGCCTGCTTCACGACCACCCGTCACCGCCTCAGCGATCCGCCGGCGGTGGAACGGGGGGAGTCGTCACCGTCGCCGCCTCCTCATACCGAGGCTCAGCATCCGCGCGCTCTTCGCGAAGGACGCCCCCGAGCCGCGACCGAGAGAACAGGACTCTGCGTGACGAGCATGCGCATGAACACCCGGAGACAGCGGGAAGCAGCCCTCACCACCGAGGCGACCGACCGCCGATCGAGCCGCGCGCCGGCCTCGACCCTGCCGACGCGCGCGTCCGTGCGCTCCGACATGCTGTTCGCGGGGGAGCGCCGTCCGCCCGAGGCGCCGCTGCCGCGCGCGGTGGAGAACCAGTCGGTCACCTCGCCGACCCTGCTGCTGTTCGTCGTCATCGCCCTGCTGGGCGTGCTCGCGTACACGTTCTTCCTCTTCAACCCCGAGAACCGCGGCGACTGGCTGCCGTACACACTCGTCGTGATCGCCGAGGTCGTCCTCGTCGGCACCGCGCTGCTGTCGATGTGGACGATCCTCTCCGGCTCGAAGGACCCGCGCGACTTCCTCTTCCACCACGCGCAGGAGCGCCTGTTCGACACCGCGGCGATCCGCGAGAACGCGCTCGACGACGACCCGACCCGCTGGCCGCTGCTCATCGACGAGAAGCCCGTGTCGGTCGATGTCTTCATCACCGTCTACGGCGAGCCGCTCGAGACGATCGAGCGCACCGCGCGCGCGGCCGTCGCGATGCGCGGCGCGCACACGACGTGGATCCTCGACGATGGCCGCAGCGACGAGGTGCGCGACATGGCCGCCGAGGTCGGCGCCCGCTACGTGCGCCGCCTGAGCAGCAATGGCGCGAAGGCCGGCAACGTCAACCACGCGCTGAGCATCAGCAACGGCGACTTCTACGTCATCCTCGACGCCGACTTCGTCCCGCAGCCCGACTTCCTGTACGAGACCGTGCCGTTCTTCGTCGACCCCGTGGTCGCCTTCGTGCAGACCCCGCAGGCGTACGGCAACCTGCACACGCTCATCTCGCGCGGCGCCGCCTACATGCAGCAGATCTTCTACCGCTTCGTCCAGCCGGGCCGCAACAGCTTCAACGCGGCCTTCAGCGTCGGCACGAACGTCATCTTCCGCCGCACGGCGATCGACGACATCGGCGGCATGCACACCGACTCGAAGTCGGAGGACGTGTGGACCTCGTACGAGCTTCACCAGGCCGGCTGGCGCTCGGTGTACATCCCCGTCACGCTCGCGATCGGCGACGCCCCCGAGACGATCGAGGACTACTCCAAGCAGCAGCTGCGCTGGGCGACTGGCGGCTTCGAGATCCTCCTCAAGGCCAACCCGCTGAACCCGCGCCGCCGGCTCACGCCCGACCAGCGCGTGCAGTACTTCGTGACGGCCACGCACTACCTCGTGGGAATCGTCCCGTTCCTGCTGCTGCTCGTGCCGCCGCTCGAGATCTTCTTCGACCTGCGCCCGGTGAACCTCACGGTCACGTGGGTGACCTGGCTGCTGTTCTACCTGGGCTTCTACGGCCTGCAGATCATGCTCGCCTTCACGACCATGGGGTCCTTCCGCTGGGAGACCCTGATGCTCGCGAGCGTGTCCTTCCCGATCTACCTCCGGGCGCTCGGCAACGTGATCCTCGGCCGCGACCAGGCCTGGCACGTCACGGGCGGCAAGAGGGACAGGTCGAGCCCGTTCAACGTGATGATCCCGCAGACGCTGTTCTTCTGGTTCCTGCTGCTGACCTCGATCGTCGCCATCTACAAGGACGTCACGAACGGCGCGCTCACGCTCGCCACCGCGTGGAACGTCACCAACACACTCATCATGGGCGCGTTCATCCTGACCGCCTCGGCGGAGTCGCGGCAGATCGCCCGCGAGCGCCGACAGCGCAAGGCCCGTGAGCGCGCGATCCGCCGCTCCGACCGCCAGCACGCCCTCGAGGGGCGCCGACGCGCCCGTCGCTCCGACCGAAAGGCAGTCTCCGCATGACCTGGGCCACCCGATTCAAGATGTTCTTCGGCGTCATCGCCGTCTTCCTGCTCGTCCTCGCGCTCACCGTCGCGCTCTCGCACCGCAAGGGCGAGACCGACGCGAGCTCGGCCTCGATGGACGCCATCGAGTACCCCGTCGGCACCGACTACTCCGGCACCGTGATCGAGCAGTTCGTGGTGCAGGGCGACGCCGTCGCAGCGGGCGACCCGATCGCGCGCATCCAGTCCACGCAGCTGCTGCAGGACATCGATGACGAGATCTCGGTGCCCGACAGCGAGGTCTTCCAGGTCAACGACGACGGCACCTACACGGTGCTCTCGAGCGTCAACGGCCTCGTCCAGGACGTCGCGGTGCAGCAGGGCGGGTACGCGGCCGGTGGCTCGACCCTCGCGACGATCGCGGCGCTGGACTCGCTGTTCGTCTCGGCCGAGTTCATCCTCGACCCGAAGGACTTCGAGCGCATCGAGCAGGGCGCCCGCGTCGAGGTGACCCTGCCCAACGACCAGATCCTCGCCGGAACCGTGGAGTCGATCGAGGTCGCGACGGTCGAGGACAAGGCCGTCGCCACCGCGACCGTCGACATCGACGAGTCGCAGTTCGCCGAGCAGGGCGGCCTGATGACGCCGGGCACGCCGGTCGAGGCGACGATGCAGCTGCGCAACGACGACCTGCTCGCGACCTCGGTCGCCGAGCTGCGCACCCTCATCTCCGACGTGCGAGAGGCGCTGTTCGCGTGAGGGCCCGCTCCCGCACGCCCCGAGCCCCGCTCGTGGCCGTCGCCGCTCTCGGCATCGGCGCTGTGATCGCGGGATGCGCGTCCCCCGCCGACCGCGGCGGCTCCGCCGGCGACGGCGCGGCCTCGCCCCTCGGCGCGACCGTGCTGGGCGACGAGCAGACGCGCCCGCTCGCTGACGCGCTCCCGGAGGCCCCCGGCACCGAGGTGTCGCTCGACCGCCTCGCCGAGGGGCTCATGCCGCCGACCAACTCGTGGTTCAGCGGCCTCGTCTTCGGTAGCGAGCCGCAGCCGGTGTTCCCCTTGCCGCTGTCGTTCGGTCTCGTCGCGGACGGCGTCGCGTTCGGCGTGCCCGAGGTCACCTCGCGCCCCGGGGCCATCAGCGCCCCGCACGCGCCCGCCGTGACGCTCACCGCCGGCACGGATTCGGCCGTCGTGACCCGTTACGACGAGGTCTCGGTGACGCTCGCGCTCGCCGCGGCCGACGAGCCGACCGCCGAGGTCACGATCGCCCGCGGCTCGCCCGTCGTGAGCTACACCGCGACCGCCGCGCACCAGCTGCGCCTCAACGCGCCCGTCGAGGCCGCGCCCGACGCGGGGGAGGGCGTGCACACGCTGCAGACGCCCACCGCGACGTTCGCGCTCGTCGCGCCCGAGGCATCCGTCTCGGATGACGGCCTCGTCGTGGAGCTCCCGGAGGGGGCGACCGCGAACTGGGTCGCCGTTCCCGAGGGCGCCGACGTCGCCGAGCTCGCGGCGCTGGCCGCATCGCCCATCACGCGCGTGGAGGTCTCGGCCTCGCTCGCGGAGGACGCCGCGACGACCGCTCTCACCTACGCCACGGCCGACGGCAGCGACACCGTCACGGGCCGCCTGCCGCACCAGAGCGAGGGTGCGTCGTGCGCGCTCGGCTCGTTCCTCACCGCGTACGGCGCCATGGAGCTGTGCGCGAGCGCCGAGCTCGAGTGGAGCGTTCCGCAGCTCGCCCCCGCCGGCGCGCTCGCGCTCGACGACGCGCAGCCGACCGGCGACGACCGCGCCGAGCTCGTCGCCGCCCTCGAGCAGGATGTCGCCGAGACCCCTGAGAGCCCCGCCGACACCTACTTCGGCGGCAAGGCCCTCGCGCGCCTCGCGACGATGCTGCAGCTCGCCCGCCAGCTCTCGACCGGTGACGACGCGACCGCCGAGGCGGCCGCCGGAATCGCCACGGGGCTCGAGGAGCGCCTGACCGCCGAGCTGCGCACGTGGACGGAGCCGCAGGGCTGCGAGGAGCGCGCCGAGCGCTGCTTCACCTACGACTCGCGGCTGCGCGGCATCGTCGGCCAGGAGGCGTCGTTCGGCTCGGAGGAGTTCAACGACCACCACTTCCACTACGGCTACTTCCTGTACGCCGCGGGCGTGCTCGCCGGCGCGACCGGACCGGCCGGCGCTGGCGGTTCGGGATCCGCCGAGATCGACACCGAGCTCGTCGACGAGCTGCGCCCCGTCATGGATCTGCTCGCCGCCGACATCGCGAGCAGCGGCGGCGAGGTCTTCCCCGCCCAGCGCGCCTTCGACCCGTATTCGGGCCACTCGTGGGCGTCGGGCTTCTCGCCCTTCGCCGACGGCAACAACCAGGAGTCGAGCTCGGAGGCCGTGAGCGCCGCGAACGGCCTCGCGCTGTGGGCGGAGGCGACGGGCGATGACGCCCTCGCCGACCAGGCGCAGTGGATGCTCTCGGCCGAGGCGCACAGCGCCCGCGCGTACTGGACGGCCTTCGATCGCGCCGCAGAGCCCTACGCGGGCTACGAGCGGGGCACGGTCGGCATCGTGTGGGACGCCAAGCGCGACTTCGGCACGTGGTTCAGCCCTGAGCCGTCTGCGATCGTGGGCATCCAGCTGCTGCCGATGCACCCGATGGCGGGCTACCTCGCCGACGGCGTGGACGCCGAGCGCATCCTCGACAACATCGCCGAGGCCGCGCCCGGCGGCGCCGAGACCGCGACGCTGTTCGCCGACTCGCTGCTCATGTACCAGTCGCTCGCCGGCCCCGAGCAGGCGGAGGCGGCCCTCGCCGCCGCGCGCGAGCTCCCGGCCTCGAAGATCGACCAGGGTGGCTCGCGGGCGTACACGCTCGCGTTCATCATGAGCCAGCAGTAGTCGCGCCCAGCCGTTTCCTCGCCCGCGCTCGCTAGGCTCGGTGCACTATGTCGGAGTCCCCTCTCGCCGCGAACCCGTACGAGGTTCTCGGCGTCGCCCCGACGGCGAGCGACGACGACCTCAAGCGCGCCTACCGCCGCCGGCTCCGTCAGGCGCACCCCGACACGGGCGGATCGAGCGCCGAGTTCGATCGCGTGCAGCAGGCGTGGCAGCGCATCGGCACGCCCTCGGCCCGCTACGCCTACGACTCGGGCGCCGACGTCGGCGCGGGCGGCTCCGCGGCGTGGACCTCGGGCAGCTCTGGGGGAGGGGCGGGCGCGCGCCGCGGCGACTCGCGGCCGAACGCGAAGTCGCACGGGCATCCCGGCGGCATGTACCGCGAGCGCTACCTCGCGATGATGCGCGAGTGGGTGGGGCGCGGCGCCGCGCTCGACGACCCGTACGACCTGCAGCTCGTGCGGAGCGCGCCGCGCGAGATCCGGCACACGCTCGCCGCCGCGGTCGCGGAGGAGAAGACGGCGACGGCGCTCGCGACGCTCGGCATCGGCTTCACGATCTGGCACGACGTCGTCGCAGGCCCCGGCCCCGACGACAAGGTCGACCACGTCGTGCTCGGCCCGACCGGCCTCTGGGCGGTGCTCAGCGAGGACTGGGGCGGCCCCGTGAAGGTCAAGCGCGGCGACCTCATCGGCGAGGGGCTCGCCTCGGGCGAGAAGCCGCTGCACCAGCTCGGCATCCGCGCGAAGACGATCGCGCGCTCGGCGAAGGTCACGTTCTCGGGCCTCGTCATCGTCGTCGAGGACTCCCAGGCGCCCGCCTCGCTCACCGAGCTCGGCAGCGTCCGCGGCGCGCAGGGGATGCTCGTGGAGCGCTCGCGCCTGGTCAACCTGCTCCGGACGGGGCTGCCCGGCGTGGGCGTCGGCGGTACCGACCTGTTCGAGGTGCGCACGCGCCTGCAGGCGAGCATCCGCTTCGTCTAACTGGGCGGCACTCCGCCCACGGCGTTTTCGCCACTCACTGACAGAGAACACGCGGTCTCGCTCCAGCGTCCTCCCCGTCTCGCGGCGCACTGTTGCCCGCACGCGCAGTCCGCCGTCTGCAAGATCGGGTGGCCGGCGGACTGCGCGCTGACGAAGGGGACGACGATGACCTGGAAGTCGAAGACGAGCGGTCCGGTGCGGCGGCTGTGGGCGACGGATGCTCCGCGCGAGCCGCTGTTCGCGACGAAGTCGCTCAAGCAGGGCCCGTGGGCACTGCAGCCGAAGCCGAAGCACGAGCCCACCACGCAGGAGATCCCCGTGCTCGACGGCGCTCTCGGCGCGCGCGAGCGCGACAAGCTCGACGGCCTCATGGACCAGATGCGGTTCGACCTCGGTCGCGGTCACCACCTCGAGGCCGAGACGCTGCTGCGCGAGCGGCTCAAGGCGTGCCGCATGTCGCTCAGCGACGCGGAGATCGCCGACCTCGCGGAGTCATTGCGTGATGTCGACCGCGCGCGGCGGCTGCGGGAGGAGAGGGAGGCTGAGGAAGCGGCCGCAGCGGAGCAGGAGCAGGACGCTGAGGGTAATCCGCCCGCTGCCTGAACGTCCGTCGAGCGGATTCAGGGAACGCCCCGGAAGCAGGGCCAGAGTCGAGGCATGACCTGGCAGCCCCACGAGAATTCACCCGCTCACCTCGACCCGCGCGACGTCGAGGGCGCCCCGCCCGCCGGCAGCGGCTCCGGCGAGTTCGTCGAGACGGCGGAGACCTCCGGCACGGCGGACAGCCAGCGGCACGAGGGACTCGACGCGAAGGATGCCGGCGCCGAGGCGGAGCAGTCCCGCCCGATCGAGGACGGCGCTCTCGACGCCACCGACGAGCAGAAGATCACCGGAATCCTCGATCAGACCCGGCAGGACCTCGAGCAGGGCCACGCTCGCTCAGCCCTCGAGCTCCTCGCGCAGCGCTTCGAGCAGTCGGGCATCCCGGTTTCCGAGTCGCGGCTCGCGGAGCTCGCCGCGTCGCTGCAGCAGTACGAGGAGCGCTAGCCGCTCTCGTCCTCTGCGGCGCGGCGCTGCTCGGGGCGCGCGGGCGCGACGATCGTCGCCCGCCGGCCCCGGGCATCCACCTCGCCCGTGTCGGCCCCGAGCACCTGCGTGCGCTCGGGGCCGTTCGCGTGCCAGAGGGCGGCCGTCCAGGCGCAGATGACCGAGTCCAGCAGCTCCTCCCGGTGCTTGTAGGCGGCGTCGGTGATCGGCGAGGGCTCGTCGACGAGCGCGCGAGTCGCGGGGTGGCTGCGCAGGTCGAGCGGCGGCGTGCTCGGGCCGAGGCGGGAGAGCCGCGCGATGAGGTCGTCGCAGGCGGCGGCGCGGCGGGCGCGGGCATCCGCCCGGTCGATGCCGGGGATGAGCCGCTTGTAGCGGGGGCGCTCGTCGTCGTAGCCGAGCTCGGCGACGCCGACGAGCGTCGTGTACGGGTAGCACTCGAAGGCGACGGTCGTGCCGGCGAGCGGCGGCCCGGTGCCGTCGGTGTAGCGGATGCCTCGGGGCTCGAGGGCGGCGAGGAGCAGCTCTCCGGCGCGGGCCGCCGAGCCCGCGTTCGACGCGTTCGCCGCGACCTTCCAGCGCCCGTAGCGGGAGGCGACCTCGCGCTCGGCGGCGCGCATGCCGGTGGGGTTCGGCACGATGAGGGGCGCGTCGATCGCGATGACGTCGCCCGGCTGCTCGTGGGCGGCGATGAAGTCATGGACGGCGTCGACTCCGCGGGCCCAGCCGGCGTCGAGGATGCGCCCGGTGGCGTCGAGCAGGCACAGCCCGGTTTCGTTGGGCGGCCGCACGCGACCGGTGCGCGGGTCGGTGCGGCCGAGACCCCAGGCGAGGTCGATGCCGAAGTAGCGCGCCACGCGGCGAGCGTAGTCGAGCGGTCTGGGCTCGGACGCCGGGCCGGCGGTGTGGTCGGCGGTGTGGTCGTCGCTGTGGTCGTCGCTGTGGTCGTCAGGCGGCGACGGAGCGGGAGCTGGTCTGCAGGAGCGCGTCGCGGGTCTCGGCGGAGGTCGGCGGCTCAGCGCCGGGGCGTCCGATGGTGAGCGCGGCGGTCTGCTGCGCCCAGTCGCCGACGGCGCGCAGCGTGCGCTCGTCGATGCTGCGCAGCTCTTCGCGACGGTCGGCTCCGAGCAGGCCGAGGGTGCCGAGCCCGGCGAGGAGCCCGGCGGTCATGGCATCGCCGGCCCCGATGGTGTCGAGCACCTCGACGTCGTAGGCGGGCAGGTCGACGACGGCGTCGGCGGTCATGAGCAGGGCGCCGTCAGCGGCGCGGGTGATGACGACGAGGGCGACTCCGGCGTCGAGCCAGCGCTGGGCGATGGCGGCGTGCGGCTCGTCGCCGTAGAGGTAGGCGAGGTCTTCGTCGCTGGCCTTGACGATGTCGGCGAGGCGCGCCTGCCGTTCGACCCGTGCGCGGGCCGCGTCGGGGTCGGTGTCGTGCGTGGGTCGGATGTTCGGGTCGTAGCTGATGGTCGCGGTGGCTCGGGCGGCGCGGACGGCGTTCTCGAGGTCGGAGCAGCACGGGTTCATGGCGGCGGCGAGCGAGCCGAAGTGGAGGACCTCGACGGGCCGGTGCGCGGGCATCTCGCCGCAGCCGAGGCTCCAGTCGAGGTCGAAGGAGTACTCGGCGGAGCCGTCGCCGCGGAGGTGGGCGCTCGCGGTGGCGGTGCTGCCGGCGCGGGGCGCGATGAGCAGGTCGACGCCTTCGCGGACGAGGCGCTCTTCGAGGCGGTCGCCGCGCTGGTCGGCGCCGAGCTCGGTGACGAACTGCACGTCGATGCCCTGGCGGACGAGGCCGATGCTGGCGTTCATGGGGCTGCCGCCCGGGTATTCGGTCGTCAGCGGAGCGCTGCCGTCGCCGGCGCGGTCGTCGTGGACGATGTCGATCAGCGATTCGCCGATCACGAGTGCTCGTGTGCGCGTCGGTGGTGTCGTGAGACGTCGGGTGTCCACCATTGCACCTCCCCCTGGATGTGCCGACCACCCCAGTGGTCGTTCTACCGCGACTTTATCTCGTGAACGGCAGGTAAACGAGGTGGTGAGACCATTTCACCCCCGACTTGGGGGTGTCCGCATTTAGGGGGACAAATTGGGGGACCTGGTGTTGTTACGTCAGCAGCCCGGCCCGCGGGGGTTGGCGGCGCAGTCTCGGTCGACGAGGGCGGTGGCGGCGCTGTCGGCGACGACGATGCTCACGGGGTCGGAGGGAATCGCGAGGGTGCCGGGGATGGGTGTCCAGAGTCCGGAGCCGCCGATGCGGTACTCGGCGGCGTAGTCGACGAGGAGGGTGACGGCGTAGGTGCCGGAGCTCTCGTAGACGTGGCTGGTGGGGGTCGCGTCGAACTCGTCGAGGCCGAGCGCCGCCCAGGTGGCGCCGGGCGTCGAGGTGCTGAGCGGTGCGGAGCCGTCGCCGTAGTCGAAGAGGTAGGCGACGGGGGTGAACCGCACCTCGGCGGTGATGCCGAAGAGCTCGCCCGTGCGGATGCTCGTGCCGCCGGCCGCGAGGACGTTGGCGTGAAGCCCGCGCACGGCCCAGCCGTCGGGCTCGGAGGAGAGGGTCGCCAGCTCGGGCCGGAAGGAGGCGACGTCGCGGATCGTGATGCCGGGGGTGCCGGGAGCGGAGTCGGCGGGCGGGGGAGCGGCGGGGGCGCCGGGGCGAGCAGCGGTGCAGTCGGCGGCGATGTCGCCCTGCGCGACGCAGCGCTCGACGGGGACGACCCACGGCGGGATGCCGGGTGGAGGGGTCCAGGCGACGCGGTCGGCGACTGTGTTGTCGGTAGGGGCGTTGGCCGAACTGCTTTCTTCGGTTGACCCAGCGCTTTCGGTGCCTTCAATCGTGGTTTCCTCTGTGCCGTTCTTGGCACACACCTGTCCGCCGGTTTGATGATTGGCGTTGGTGTTGCAGCTTTCGGCCGCTTGTGCTGAGGAGATTGTGGGGTCAAACGCAAAGAGCAACCCGGCGAGTAGAAGAACCGAAGTAAACGTCGTGGTTACTCGCATGACTCCGACGCTTCCCAGAACTCATTTCGTTCGAGTCGCCATTTGCCTTCTGAGTCGAAGGACACTACGGCCTCGAACGTCACGTAAGGGGGTCGATCGGGGTTTACAACAGATACATCGTCGGGCCCGACCACGTCGACATCAAGATACGAAACGCAGACGAAAGCGATGACTTCCGCGCCACTCGCAGTTTCAGATGACTGCTGCAGTTTGGTGCTGACTAGCTCGGTAGAGCCGACGCTTCGCCAGTTTTTGGCTCGTCGTTCCGCATATGAAGCGCTCTCGTCCTCAAAGACCTGGTCGGACACGAGCGGACGTAGCTCCTCTTCACCCACTCCTCCGCTCTCAAGGATCTCGTTCGATACGGCGAGGTACTCGGCATATGCCGCCTCCGCAGCCGCGAGCGCTTCCTCGTCGCTCGCGAACAACGGCTCGGCCTCGGCCGAGGGTGGCGCGCTGGGCACTGCGGCCTCGGGCGAGCATCCACCGAGGGCGAATGCGGAGGCGGCGAGCAGGAGGGCCAGGGGCAGGCGGGACGACGTCACCCGCACAGGGTAGGCAGAGCATTCGTCGGATTCGGGTGTTCTCCACAACGGCGCACGACCCGACCGCAACCCCACGCGCGGGGGACGACCGGCGCGGTCAGAGCTCCCCGGAAACCCGCGTACCGTTAACCCTCGGGCCACGAGCCCGCAACGGAGTGAGGGAGCAGTAGTACATGGACGAGTGCATTCACGGTTTCGAGCCCGGCATGTGCGCATCGTGCTTCCCTCCGCCCGAGCCGGAGAAGGTCGCGATCCGTCGTGCGCCGAAGGCTCCGAAGACGAATCTGCGCACTCCCGCTCCCGGAACGACCGCCGCGAAGGCTCCTGAGCCGCGCGCGAGCAACCTCCCGAAGCGCATCTTTCACGTCACGCACGTGCGCAACCTGCCCGCGATCATCGCGAGCGGCGAGCTGAAGCCGAGCACCCTGAGCGCCGAGCAGGCCGAGGTCGTGCTCGCGAGCCCGATCACGCACGAGCTGCGGGCGACCGCGCAGGCGACGGCAGACGCATCCGTGCTCGAGTGCATCGCGTTCTCGCTCACGCCGCGCGCGACCTGGTGGTCGCTCGTGCAGGACGGCGCCGCCGGCCCCACCTGGAGCGACGACGCCCGCCGCGCCCTCGCCGTCGACTTCGTCGTGCTCGGCGTCGACATCCCGGCCGTCGCCGACCGACTGATCGTCACCGACGGCGACGCGGCCGCGATGACGACCGCCGTCGGCAGCAGCCCCGACGCGGCGAAGCGGATGCTCGCCCGCGCCGCCATGGACGAGGACGTCATGCAGGCTGCCGAAGCCCTCGTTCCCGGCCCAGTGCCGCTCGCGAGCGTCGCGCTCGTCGCCGTCGCCAACGACAAGCGCCGCGACGAGGTCAAGCGCGCGCTCGCCGACGCGGGGCTCAAGGCGAAGGTCGCCGTCTACCCGCCGTGGTTCGTGCCGACGCCGATCGCGTAGTCGGCAGCGCGAATTCGCCGATCCGCTCCGGCGTGTCCCCCGCACGCGGGGTGTCGTTCTAGCGCCCTCGGGTGCACAATGACGAGAACGGTTCGTGTCCCCGCGCGTTCCGTCATACCCGAATACCCGCACCCAGTCCCGCGCGTGGCACCCGAACCACCCATCCTCGCGCCCGACGGACCCCCCGATGGGATGCATCATGACCGATATCGCCCCCGCGCGCTCGCGCTTCGACTACGCGGGCCTCGCCCGCCCGAACCTCCCCGCCGCCGGAGCCCCCGCCTCCGTGCCGCCTCTGATCAGCGTCGTCACCGCCGAGCCCCGGCCCGATGACGCCGAGCTGCTCCACAACTCCAACGGCCGCGCCGAGTGGATCGCCGCCGAGCTCGTGAAGGCCGGTGCCGTGTTCGACGGCAAGGTCCACGTGCCGCAGGCGAAGAAGCTCGCCAAGAAGGTCGGAGCCGTCGAGCCCATCACTCTCAGCGCCCTCAAGGCCATCGTCTCGATCACGCTGCGCGAGATGCCGCGCGTCGAGGCGCAGTGCTTCCCGCCGGAGGTCGTGCTCGCCGCGATCGAGGGCGGCCCGCACTCGGCGTCGCAGCTGCAGCTCGAGCAGGGCGCGCGCCTGATCACCCGCATGGTCTCGTACTACTGGTCGGCCGTCGCGAAGGCCTACCCCGAGGCGTGGGATGACCGGCACGGGTTCATCCTGTGGCAGAGCTTCGGCCTGACCGCCCTGAGCAAGTTCGGCGGCCGCATCATCCAGGAGCGCGTCGACGAGCGCGAGATCATGCAGCAGTACTTCGACACGGCTCTCGCCGCGGTCGCCGCGCGCATGCCGCTCGACGTCGCGGACTTCGCGGGCGTCAGCTCGCAGGCCGGCGCCAACCAGGTCTACTCGATGCTCCTCGAGGCCAACAGCGAGCACGGTGCGGCGTTCACCGAGCTCGTCGACTCGCTCGCGCAGACCATCGACTGGGGCAAGGCGGCCTCGGCGCCGTCGCCGCTGCCGTTCGGCTAGTTCCCGCCCAGCTCGAGAGCCCGGCGGTGTCTACGCACCCGCCGGGCTCTCGTCTGCGCTCGGGAGCCCTCCCGGGCATCCGTTGCTGTGTTCTCGGTGTCTAGTCGTCGAGGACGAACGTGACCTCGAGCGTCACGTGCCACATGCGCACGGAGCCGTTGTCGATGTCGACCTTCTGCTCCTTGACCCAGGCGCCTTCGACGTTGCGGAGCGTGGCGCTCGAGCGCTCGATGCCGACGCGGATGGCGTCTTCGAAGCTCTTCTCGGATCGTGCGGTGATGGTGGTGACGCGGGCGACAGATGACATGGCGTTCCTCCTTCTTCGGTGAAGCGGGTGAAGGGGCCAGTCAAGGTGCGCGGCCGATGTGCCGCAAGGGGGTGCGCCGGCTAGAAGGGAAGCGCTACTGTGCCCGACTGCACGAGGCCGGTGGTGATCACGGCGGTGGCGGCGATGAGGGCCGAACCGAGCATCCCGACGGCGATCGCGGCGGCGTAGCCGGCCCGTGCCGACGGCTGGCGGGCGGCGTCGGCGAGCTCGGCGGCGTCGACGCGGGTGACGAGACGGTCGTCGATGCGCGGGGGAGCGAGGTCGACGAGCTCGGTGTAGGCCTCGGCGCTCTCGATCGCAGTCTCGATCTGGTCGGGGCTCGCGGGCTGCTCGGGGCCGACGGGGGCGGTGCGGGCGGCGGGGCGCGTGAGGGGCGTCCATGCGACGCCATCCCACCAGCGCTCCTGGCCGGGGACGGTGGGGTCGGCGAACCATCCCTCGCGCGGCTGGATGATCACGATGTCAGTCACGTGAGAATCGTCCGGGATGCCCCTGGCATTTCTCGGAGTGCCCCCCGAATGGGGGGTGTGAATCAGCGATCGCGGCTCGCGTTGTTGGCTGGTGCTCGTGCGGCGGTCAGCGGCGGGTGCGAATCGCCCCGACGACGATGCCGGCGAAGAAGACGACGGCGCCGGCGACGGCAAGCAGAATCGCTGCGGTGGTCTGCAGCGCGAGCACGCCGACGAGGCCGTAGACACCGACGATGACGGCGATGACTCCGGCGAAGACGAGCAGCAGTGACAGCCCGCCGACGAGCCGGCGCGTCTTGCGGTCGCGCTTGGGCGCGGTGGCGACCGACAGCAGCGGCACGGAGGCCGGCGGCGTCGGGGGAGCGAGGTCGACGAGCTCGCTGTAGGCCTCGGCGCTGAGGATGGCGGCGTTGAGCTGGTCGGGGCTCGCGAGCGCGGACGGCTCGATGAGCTGCGACTTGGCGGACTCGCGGGTCTCGTTCGTCCAGGAGGTGCCGTCCCAGCGGCGCTCGTGACCGGGGGAGGTGGGGTCGGGGAACCAGCCCTCGGCGGGCGGTGCTTGGCCGTAGTCGGCGGGGTTGAGGGTCATGGCGGGTTCCTCGAAGCTCGGGTGGGGGCGCGTGGGTGAGGCGCGCGGTGAGGTGAGTTCATTATGCGGCGCCCGCGGCGCCGTAGCGAGCGCTTGGGCGTGGACTAGGAGGCGAAGGTGGCGAAGCGCTCGGCGAGGAAGTCGCGATCGGGGCGGTCGTCGCGACGAGCCGGCAGCTCGAGCGGCTTGCCGTTCATCGCCTGGAGGCCGTACTGCAGCATGGGCCCGTCACGATCGGCGAGCAGACGTTCGTTGATATGCACGACGTAGTCGGGGCTGACTCCGAGGAAGTTCTGGTCGTAGGCGGCGTGATGAATCTTGCACATCGCCATGCCGTTCGTGACGACGGGCAACCCCCGCTCGTCGGTGTCGGCGATGATGTGCGCGGCGTCGAGGAGCTCGGCGTACTTGAGCGTGCAGACCGCGCATCGCTTGTTGTAGGCGCTGAGCACACGCGCCCGGAACACCGGCTGATGCACACGCTGCTTCACGAGGCGCTCGACGTAGCGCTTGTCGAGCGTCGTCGCAGTGGTGGCGCGTACGCCACTCTCGTCGAGGTCGATGACGAACTGGCGGCGCTCGGGCAGCACGTCGATCACGTGCACCGGGAAGACGGGAACGTAGAGGTTCGGCAGCGGCTTCTCGAAGAGGATGATGGGCACCTGCTGCTCGAACGCGACGTGCAGCTTCCGGTTGTCGCCGGCGTTGAGCGGGCCTTGCGCCCACGAGTAGTAGAGAAGCCCGCTCGTCCGGTCGATCGCGTCATCGTAGACGTTGTAACGACCTTTGTCGCCGGCCGAGACGATCGCCAGGGTGGCATCGAACTCGGCCGGGTTGCGGATGCCCTTGTTGCGGTCGATGAGCGGGATGCGCAGGCCGCCTCGCAGCGTGAACGCGGTCAGCTCGTCCCGGCTGGCAAAGCCACCTCGCGCGTCGATGAAGAGCTCAAGCTCGGCGAAGATCTCCAACCGCAGACGTGCCTGTTCCTCGCTCGACAGCATCCGCACTCCTTGCCCTATTTCACCGCAGCCTATTGGTGAGCCCAGACTTTGCCACCGATTCGGGGGTGTCGACCGAGCCCGGCATTCGACCTACGCTCAATTCCAATGGCACGGATGATCCCTTCCACGATCGGCGATGACGCCCCACCGGGGGAGCACGCCGTCTTCGCGGCGCTCCGCGACGCACCTCGCACCGACGATTGGGTCGTCTTCCACTCGCTCGAGATCGCCCGCCACGTCAGCCAGGTCCAGGGCGAAGCCGACTTTGTGGTCGTGGCGCCGGGGCAGGGCATCCTGGTCATTGAAGTGAAGTCGCACGAGAGCATCGAGGCCGACGGCGAAGGCCGCTGGCGCTACGGCAGCCGCGACTGGGTCACCCGCAGCCCCTTCGAGCAGGCGTCGGGGGCGCAGCACTCCATCTTCGAATACCTGCAGTCGAAAGGAGCCGGCCCCGTCGGCTACCCGGTCTTTCACGCCGCCTGGCTCACGCAGCTGAGCAAGACCAAGTTCGCCCCCAGCATCGGCTGGCACAACTGGCAATTGCTGGATGCCGCCGACCTGGCGAACGGCAACGCCGCCGCCGCGGTGATCCGCACGCTCACCCACGCGAATACCCACCTCGCCGACAGCGTCAGCGGCTACCGCCGCGTCGCCGGCCAACCCGTCGCCGAGCACACCGCGAGAATCACAGAACTGCTCACCCCGCGGTTCGTCGCCGAGCTCAGCGCGAAAGAGCTCGCGCGGCGCCGCGAGGCCGAGCAAGCCCAGTTCACGGCCGAGCAAGTAAAGGTGCTCGACGTGGTCGGAACCAACCCGCGGCTGCTGGTCGAGGGGCCCGCCGGCTCGGGAAAGACGTGGGTTGCGGCAGAGGCCGCGCGCCGAGCCTGCGTCGCCGGGAAGCGCACCCTCGTCGTCGTCTTCAATCGCCTCATCGAAGCCCGACTCGCCGAGCTCTGCGGTGAAGGCTTGGAGGTGCGGCGCATCCACTCGCTGATGGCGCAGGTGGTCGATCGGTACGCGGGCAAGAACGAGGCGCGGCGCAAGCTCGAAAGCGGGCGAGTGGAGCCGGAGTGGTACGACCAGACCCTGCCCGAGCAGGCACTCGAGGCGGCCCTTGAGCTGGGCCCGCAGTACGACTATCTCGTCGTCGACGAAGCGCAAGACGTGGCGCTTGAGCAGTACCTCGACGTGCTCGACGCGCTGCTCGTGGGCGGGCTCGAGCGCGCGCCGGTCTTCCTCACCGGCGACTTCGACCACCAGGTCATCTACCGCCGCCACGCAGACGACGAGGTTACGGATGCCCGCGCCACCGTGCTGCGCCGCATGCCGGGTCTCATGACGCTCCGACTCGACAAGAACGTGCGCTCGACCCCCGAGGTGGCGCGTTTCGTGGCCGAGCTCATCGGCGAGCCGACCCTCTACAGCGAGCACCGCCGCAGCGACGACGACCAGGTCTCGGTCGAGCGCCACACCTTCACCACCTTGGAGCAGCAGCAGCCCCTGCTCGCCGACGCCGTCGAGCGCATCCTGTCGGAGCCGTTCACGGTGCGCGAGCTGGTGATTCTGTCGCCCTACGCTCGCGAGCGGTCGGCTGCCGGCCAGGCTCTCGCCAGTCAGTCGACGGATGCCCGACTCACCTCACGCCTCGGCACGAGCCTCGACGACTCGACGCGCATTCGGTGGGGGAGCATCCACGAGTTCAAGGGTCTTGAGGCGCCCGCGGTGATTCTGACCGACGTCGACCTGTCGAAGGGGTACCACCGCGATCTGCTCTATGTGGGGGCGTCGCGCGCGACGGATCGGCTGGTCGTGCTCGAGCTTAGGGACTAGCTCAACGCCTGCACCTCTTCGACCAGCGCCTCGATCGCTTCAATCAAGGCGGGCACCGCAGCGGGAGCAGTGGCGGCGTCAAAGCTGCGGGCCGAGATCTTTGAGTTCGCTGTCCGGCCACCGGGAATCGCGCCGATCGCGGCGAGATAGCGTTCAGCGGCTTGGGCGACGCTCGGGGTTCTGGCCAGCGACGTTCGATCGATGCCCACCGACAGATACTTGAGGCCCTGCCAGCTTGTGGTCTCCGGCAGCCCCCACGCGATCGAGATCGGCAGATTCTGGTCGGGTGTCTGCATGCGGATGGAGAGCCCCTTCGATCCCCAAGCGAGGGCGAGCCCGAGCGAAATGCAGCCGGCGAGGAAGTCGCGGAACGCATCGCGATACTGGTCATCATTGATCGAGGCCAAGAAGGCGACTTCGTCGGTCGTCGTCTGCGACCGGCTGGTCGCAGCTGTCCGCCGAGACGGCGATGCGACGACCTGGGCGGCGTGAGCGGTTAGTTCCGCGCCCGCCAATTGCACAATCTCCACCAAGAAGAAGCGCCCCGATCTCATGGTTGCGTTCATGTACTCAAGGCTCGTCCGCATGGTCTCGGTGAACCTCTGCGCGGCGACCACGAAGTGGAAATCGCCCGACTGCAGCACATCGGCAAGGCGCTCGAGCAGAGCATCCGTCGCCTCGGAGTCGAGGGCCCATCCGGCGCGACTGATCGCGTCGCGCAGATCGTGGCTACCGGCGAGGCGCTCGGGCGCGTGCCCGCTGCGCAGGAAGCGCTGCACGACGCCTCGGTCGAAGTCGTCGACCGACAGCCGCCACAGGTCTGAGCCGTAGTCGATCAGCTGGGCGAGGGCGTGCCTGAAGTCGGGGTTCTGTGGCCCAGTTTTGAGCTCCACGAGCACCACGTCGCCCGACGAGGCGAGGCACAGCAAGTCGATGGACCCGGAAGCCAAGGAGGTTTCACGCCCAATCACGAGCAGGTCACCATCGAGCCCCAGGTCGTCAGCGGGAATGAGCTGCGGGTTCATTTTCATGACCTCCTGCAAGTGGTGTTCGCTCGCTGCGGGCGACTCAACGAGATCGAATCGCTCGCCTGCACGCTCGACCAAAAAGCGACGCGGCATGGATGCTCCTTTCGTGCTGGCGCCGAGGCTACTGCTTCAGCCCTCAGATCGCGCTCCTGGGCAGGCCCGATTGGCGGTTGCCTATCCGGCAGCTTCAGTCGATCACCTGTCGAGGGGGCAATAAGAACTGACCGGCGCTGAGTGATTGTGTCGTGCACGTGGATAAGGCCACGGGTTCGTGCGTCTTCGCAGCTTCGCCTTCGCGCCGTAAGCGTTGCGAGCCCGCTTTGTCACTGGTGATACGTAATGTTGGGAGCAAGTCAGACCAGCGAATTTGTGCGAAGGATGGCAGGCGTGGACGCAAGTATGCGCGAACAGGACATGGTCTTTCGGCGTGCGCTCGGCGAGTCACTCGACAGCATCGGTAAGTCGTACGGCGTCAGCAGAGAACGTGTGCGGCAGATCATCGTTAAGGCGGGCGGCCCGACCGCTCAGGATGCCCACCGGGCGGCGAGAAGCACGAAGTCTGCCGAAGGGCAGCGTGAGCGAGAAGCGTTTGCGGCCCAGTACCTACCCATCGCGCGCGAGCTCGCGAGCAAAGGCACTTCGCGACGCGATGTGATCGCCAGGCTGAAGGCCATTGATCCGAGTATTGACGAGGTGATGGCCGGGTTTGTGCTGCGCAAGGCTCGTATCGTGTTTGCGCAGGACTGGGTGGATGACTTCATGTCAAACCGGTTGCTCGTGGCAGCGGTCTGGTTCCTGTTCGGTCTCGACTACCAGATCCCCGCCGACCCCTCACTCGCCATCAAGAAGCTTGACCACGCGCTGATCTCCGAACTCACCGAAGTTCTTGCGAGGCAAGGGGTCCACGAGCTTGAGCGCGCACGCGTTCTCGGCGTCATTGCTGCGGCTCAAAACTTCGCCACAGAAAACCCCGGAGTGTCGATTACCGCGGCCCGGTACGGGGTTCTTCGAAAGAAGCAGGTCGTCGCCTGGGGTCTCGAGTCAGCGCGAGGTACCCACTTTTGGCCGCCTACGCGACAGGCCGCGATGGCACGGTTCGGCGGATGGAGCGAGACCCTGCTGCGGGTGGGGCTGAAGCGATCGGAGTTTGGGCGCTCAAAGGGGTTTCTCAAGTACACCGCCGATGAGTACCAAAGGGCGGCGATGGACTACGTCGCGTGGGCCGATCGTCGCGATGCAACGCCCTCGGTGGACCGCTACAAGGAGTGGCGCCGACTCGAGGCAAATGAGGGACGCGAGCGACCGTCCGGCGCGTCCTTGCGCAACATCTTTGGTTCTTGGTCGAAGGCCATGCGGGCAGCGCGCGAGAGCGCAGACCATGCCGGTGCGCATGCACTGCAAGAATGAAGATTCCGCGGAGATCCGCCTGGTGCGGCCGTGGCGCAGCGTCGACCGAACAACCAAAGTGAAGGGCTCCAACGCGTGACGAAGCGCAAGCTGATTGAAGTAGCACTGCCGCTCGAAGAGATCAACAAGCAGTCCGCACGCGAGAAGTCCATTCGCCACGGCCACCCTTCAACCCTGCACCTCTGGTGGGCGCGTCGCCCGCTCGCCACGGCGCGCGCGGTCCTCTTTGCCCAACTCGTGGATGACCCCAGCAATCGCGAAGACGAATACCGCGAGGAAGCGGTGCGCAAGGGCGAAGCGGATGCGGACGCCTACGCTGAACGCGCGGTTCAGGCCGAGCGCCAACGACTCTTTCGGCTGATCGAGCGAATGGTCAACTGGGACAACCTCGGCGACGAGGCGCTGTTCGACGAGGTGCGTGCGGAGATTCTCAAGAGCACGAACGGCAACCCGCCCGCCATCCTCGACCCGTTTGCCGGCGGCGGCACTATCCCTCTCGAAGCGCAGCGCCTCGGGCTCAAGGCTCATGCGTCTGATTTGAATCCTGTCGCGGTGCTCATCAACAAAGCGCTGCTCGAAATCCCACCAAAATTCCGCGGCCGACCGCCGGTATTTTCAGGAGCCGCCGAACAAAGAAATGATTGGCCCAACGCCTCCGGTCTTGCTGAGGATGTCCGCCGTTATGGCTCCTGGGTGCGTGATGAAGCTGAAAAACGGATAGGACATCACTATCCGAAGGCAACATTGGCCGACGGTTCGACTGCAAATGTCATCGCCTGGATATGGGCTCGCACGATTACCTGCCCGAATCCGGCCTGCGGAATTGAGATGCCTCTGGTGAGCACTTGGTGGCTGGGCAAGAAGAAGGGCAAAGAGGCGTACATAGTCCCATCCGTGGTGAGCGGTCGAATCGAGTATGAGATCGGGCATGATACAAAATTCGGTCCAACGAAAGAAAAGGATGGGACGGTGGGTCGAACTGGTGCCGCTTGCTTGTCTTGTCAAACCGTCGTACCGCTGGAATATGTGCGATCAACAAGTCGAAGTGGTGGCCTGGGAGCCCAGATGACCGCAGTTGTTGCTGAGGGTTCCCGGACGCGCGTTTACCTCCCGGCTACGGAGCGCCACCGTCATGCCGCGGACGTTTCGAAGCCTCTTGTACTACCTGCGGGGAGCCTCCCAGACAAGGCATTGTCTTTTCGGGTACAGGCATACGGCATGACCGAGTGGGCTGACCTCTTCACAAATAGGCAGCTAACCGCTCTGACAAACTTGAGTGACTTGATTATGGAGGCGCGTGGAAAAGTCCTTGCGGAGACGATGGCGGCATCGCATGCTCGAGCCGGGAGCCTGGAGCATGCGCGTTCGGACTCCGAGTCTTACGCTGATGCGGTCACAACCTACCTCGGGTTCGCTCTCAGCCGGACCCTCAACAAGAGTTCCACGTTGTCCGGTTGGGACTCCAGCACGAAGGTCGAAGGCGTCCGTGGAGTCTTCGCTCGCCAAGCCTTGCCCATGGTCTGGGACTTCGGGGAGGCGAATCCTTTTGGCAACGCAGCAGGCGACTACAAGGAGGATCTAGCCTGGGTCGCGAAGGTCATCGAGAAGTTGCCCGCGAGTGGAATTCACGAGGTCATTCAAGCTGACGCTGCAAACCGCTCGTACGCGGACGTCGTACTGTCCACCGATCCTCCGTATTATGACAATATCGGCTATTCAGACTTGTCAGACTTCTTTTACGTTTGGCTTAGAAGGTCATTGCGAACGGTTCATACGGATCTGCTTGGCACAATGCTCGTGCCAAAGGCTGATGAATTGGTCGCAAACCCTTATCGCCATGGCGGAACAGAGGGGGCGAGAGATTTCTTTGAATCTGGGTTTGAGGAGGTATTCGCACACGCTCGCTCATCTGCATCAGAGATTTACCCGATAACCGTCTACTACGCGTTCAAGCAGTCGGAGTCCCTTAACGGTGAAGAGTCCTCCCGTGGGTGGGAGACGATTCTTGGATCCATGGTCCGCGCAGGCTGGTGCATAACAGCGACCTGGCCAATGCGCTCGGAACTTGGTAACCGAATGATCGCGTCGGGGACCAACGCTCTTGCCTCATCCATCGTTCTTGCCTTGCGCCCGAGGTCAAAAGACGCGCCGATTACAGATCGAAGAGGTTTTCTTTCCGAGCTAAAGTCCTCGATGGCTGGGTCGCTTCGTGAGCTGTACCAGGGAACAGTGGCGCCGGTGGATATGGCGCAAGCAGCAATCGGGCCCGGAATGGCAATCTTCTCGAAGTACATAAAGGTCGTGCAGCCGGATGGCTCAGCGATGACTGTGCATGATGCGCTCGTCCAGATCAACTCGGTACTCGATTCGGTCCGTCGTGAGCAAGAGGGTGATTTTGACTCGGACACCCGGTGGTGTGTCACGTGGTTCGAACAGCATGGATTCAGCGCTGGATCTTTTGGCGATGCGCATACACTCGCGACTGCGAAAGCGACTACGCTCGACGGCCTCGCGCGAAGCGGGATCTTGAGCACTGGTGGGGGCAAAGTCAAGCTGTTCGATCTTGCCGAGCTCAGAGCCGGATACGACCCGCGAGCGGACGACCGCGTGTCGCTCTGGGAAGTTGTAATGCACCTTGCCAAGTCCGTCACCGAGTTTGGGCTCGCGGATGCTGGACGCATTTTCGCGGCAGCAGTTGAGCGCGGATTCGACATGACGGAAGGCAAAGCCCTAGCTGACCTGTTGTTCGTCATCTCAGAGAAGCGGGGCAGCACCAAGACGGCGATCGTCTTCAACCAGTTGGCATCCGCTTGGTCGGAGATCATGGCGGCATCTCACGATGCTGTTGCCATCGCGCCGGCAATTTCTGAAGCGACACTCGACTTCGATTCGCTGGAGGATTGATTCATGGCTGACTTGTCGAATAAAGATCGCGTGCGACGAGCCCTTGACGATGTGGTCGCACCGGCACTTCGCGGATTCATCGAGTCGGTGCTCGGTCCTGGTGATGAATGGACTGAGATCGTCTCGGCGCGGTTTCCGGGCAACGTGTACGAGCCCTACGATCCGCAGGCACAGTTCTACTTGATCTCGCTTCCGTGGCCAGGCGGGCGGCGCAATCCGTTCTGGGACCAGCTGAGCAAAACGGCGACGAAAGCGTGGACGGCCGAACTGCTCGACGTTCGCAATAAGGCGAACCACAATAGGCCGTGGCAGCCCAAGGAGGCCGAGCGCGCCCTCGACACCATGGTGCTGTTACTGCGCGAGATTAATGACCCGCGAGCGGCCGATGTGGTCGAGGCGGAGCGTCGTGAGATCGCGAAGGCGAGCCAGCTTGCGGAGGTAAGGAAAGACACGAAGCGCGTTGCGGCTATGCCCACCCTCGACGCGGGAGACGTTCCGGCATGGCGAGACGTGCTCGAACCGCATCCCGATGTCGCGGCTGGAAACTTCGTCAGCGCAGAGTTCGCCGCCGACTTGTACCAGGTCGCACGCGGGCAGGCAGGCGCTGACTACGCCGACCCGATCGAGTTCTTCAGGCGTACCTACCTGACCGATGGTATCCAGACTCTGCTCAAGCATGTTGCTCGACGTATTTCAGGCGACACGAATGCCGAGCCGATCGTTAACCTCCAGACGACCTTCGGCGGAGGCAAGACCCACGCCATGCTGGCCGCGTGGCACCTATTTGCCGGTCGACCACTGAGCGAGTTCCCGCAGGCCGTCCAAGACCTTCTCGGCGACCTGGTCTCCGCTGAAACTTTCACGACCCCGGTGCGGCGGGTTGCTCTCGTCGGTAACGAGCTTTCGCCGGGCCAGACGTGGGTGCATAGCGACACCGAGATTCACACACTTTGGGGCGAATTGGCCTGGCAACTCGGGGGAGCCGAGGGCTACGCGATCATTGCGGACTCTGACCGCAACGGGACAAATCCGGGACACGCTCTTCGCACTCTGCTCGAGACCTACGGACCGGCGGTCATTCTTATTGATGAGTGGGTGGCGTACGCCCGTGGACTGGTGGGCAAGGACGGACTTCCAGGAGGTGACTTCGGCGAACAACGAAGCTTTGCGCAAGCGCTAAACGCAGCCGTCAAGGCGACCCCGGGCACGGTGTTGTTGGTCTCGTTGCCGGCATCGGAAATTCGGGCCGACGATGACACGGTCTCGGCGCACGACATCGAGATCGGCGGCCCACGAGGTCGCGAAGCCCTCGACATGCTCGATCACACCATTACGCGCGACGCTTACCGTTGGGCGCCGGCGAAGCCGATCGAGTCTTTTGAGATCGTTAAGCGGCGACTCTTCCGGGAGCCGGATGCTGCGGCCCTCACTACGATCGAACAAGTTGCCCGGCGGTTCACGAAGTTCTACACCGATCACAAGGGTGAACTGCCGGGTGAGTCTCTTGACTTCAGCTATGAAGACCGCATCAGGGCGGCGTATCCGATTCACCCGGCGCTCTTCGATCGACTGTATGGCGACTGGTCAACCCTCGAGCGTTTTCAGCGCACGCGTGGAGTGCTGAGACTCATGAGTCACGTCGTTCATTCGCTGTGGGCGACCGGAGACAAAGCGCCGCTTATCATGCCCGGGTCGATGCCACTTGACTTCGACGCTGTGCGAGACGAGATCGCCGGCTATCTGCCGGATGAATGGCAGCCGATCATCGCGAAAGACATCGACGGTGAACTGGCAACGTCGGTCTACATCGACAATGACAAGCCGCTCTTTGGTGCGCGAGCGCTGACACGACGGATCGCGCGCGCAATTTTCATGGGGTCGGCGGCAACACTGACCACCGAGCACAAGGGCATCGAGCGCAAACAAGTGTTCCTGAGCGTCGCGCTGCCGGGTGACACGATCGGCAACTTTGGGTCGGCGCTCAGTCAACTATCCGAGCGTGCGACTCACCTTTACGCAGACTCTGACCGGTATTGGTTCGACCGCACGCCCTCGCTCAACCGCACAGTCACTGAGCGAGCTGAGTCCTATCAGCAGTCGGACGTGTGGGCAGCAGTTATTGAGCGTCTCCGTCAGGAGCCGAAATCGACGCCGGAGATACCTGAAGTCGTCATCGCGCCGGAGGGCTCTCTCGATATCGATGAGAAAGACCGTGTGCGACTGGTCATTGCCCACCCCCGCTACACACACGAGCAGAAGGGCAAAGACACCACGGGTCGCTTGTGGGCCCACGAAGTGACCTCGAAGCGAGGCGCCGGTGGCCGCGTCAACGCGAACACGGTCGTGACGTTGGCCGCAGACAGCGAGCGCCTGAAGGAGCTCGAACAGTCAGTGAGGCACTACCTTGCGTGGACCTACATCTACGACTCTCGGTCGACACTGAACCTGACGGAGAGCCAGTCGAATGAGGCGAAGGCCAAGATCGACCAGTTCAATGGCGTCGTGAGGCAGCGCATCCGCGAGACCTGGATCTGGGCATTGCACGCCCAGCAGGGTGCAGGTGAATCGCAGTGGGCCATCAGCCAGCTGAAGGTTGACGGCGCCACAGATTCGATCGCTCGCCATGCTGCCGAGAAGCTGAGGCGCCACGATATCGTGCAGGTGCAGCACTCGGCCACTTCGATCGGAATCGCGCTGAGCAACCACCTTCGCGCGAAGTGGAACACGGGTCGAGTGAGCGTGGGCGAGTTGTGGGAGTACCACGTGCGGTACCCCTACCTGGCTCGACTTCGAGACAAAGCAGTGCTTACGGACGCCGTTGCCTCGGTAATGACCGATATGGCGTGGGACGCTCATGGGTTTGCGCTCGCTGGTGGATATGACGAAGCAAGCGGAGACTTCCGTGACCTCCTCATTCCCATTGAGGATCAGGCGCCAGCGATCAACGACCAGACTCTTCTCGTGTCCCCGGCATTGGCTCGCGCCCAAAGAGAACGTGAACGCGGCGAAACTCCAGAGCCTGATGTCACACCGGGGCCCGCTGGGAGAGATGTTCCGAAGCCACCTAAGCCCAATCCTGTTCCGTCCGCGATACGCAACACCACCTATAGCGCGCGAGTGGATCTCAAACCCGCAGATGATCTGGGTGCGCAGCTGAAGTTGATCGTCGACGAGGTGCTTGTTCACCTACAGCACGCAACCCCGGATAGCTTCGAAGTCCGAATCGAGATTGACGCGTCAAAGCGTGGCGGTTTTGGTGAAGCCGAGATTCGGACGATCAAGGAGAACGGTTCGACGCTTGGTTTCAAGGGTGACGGGTTCACGGGGACATGATGGGAATGCCGGAGCCGCGACTTCAGGGCTCAAAGACTGTCGCCCCCGATGAGTCGATCGTCCACGCCGTAGGGAGGAGTCATTCCTTCGAGAGCGCGGTAGCGGACCTCGTCGACAACAGCGTCGACGCTGGCGCCCGCAACGTCCTGATCCGGTTCATGCGATCCGACAGCGTCGTCATCGGACTCCGTGTTATCGACAACGGCAGTGGCATGGACTCCGCAACCCTTGATTCCGCAATGCAATACGCGAGGACGCGTGAATACGGTGCCGGTGACCTTGGTCACTTTGGCATCGGACTGAAGGCGGCCAGCCTGAGTCAGGCAGATACCCTGCGTGTGTATTCCTCCGCTGCCGGCGCTGTTCCCGCTGGCCGGCAGATCGACCGCATCAGTCCGACAACGGTGCACACGATCGACACGGAGGCCGTGGTTGACGCACTGCGCGGGGCGAAAGGGGGGTTCTCGACCGCCACTGGAACCATCGTTGAATGGTCTGCGCCCCGCTCGTTCCTAGTTGATGCATCGATGTCAGATCGAGAGATCTGGTTCAGCAGTACGAGCCGCAAGTTGATCACGCACCTGGGGATGACATTCCATCGGATGATCGCCAATGGGTCCGTCACGCTCACGATCGATGAGTGGGATCTAGAGCTGGAAGATGGTGGCTTTCCCATCGAGGTTCTCGCGGTCAACCCATTCGGCTACGAGATCGTGGGGGGAGCAGGCTTCCCCGAACAGTTCACTTTCACGCTCGACGGGAAATCCCGCATTGTCGACCTCCACGTCTGGCCCGCCGCTCAGGCGACGTTGCCTGGATACGTTCTTGCGGGGAGGGGCGCTGAACACCAAGGCGTTTTCGTATACCGACGAGATCGACTCCTGTCTACAGGCGACTGGCAGGGGCTTGTTCATCCCGACGTGAAGTACCGCTTCGCGCGAGTCTCGCTGGACCTTAGTGCGGACCTCGAGCAGCACGTGACGATCAATCCCGAGAAGAGCGGCGTCGAGTTTGATTCCGAGCTTCGACAAGCACTGCTGAGCGCTACGGGGCCAAACAGCCTTACATTCCAGGACTTCCTCAGTCTCGCGGCGAGCGAGTATCGGGAGTCAAAGACCCACGCACTTCAACCAACGCGTCTTGTCAAGCCAGACCGTGGGTTCTCTGCGGGACTCCAAGCGACCTTTGCCGAGATCGTTGAGTCATTCGGCGAGGCAGCTCAGTTCATCGACGGCGACGAAGTGGACGTGCGCTGGCGTGCAATGACCAGCGACGACCTCTTGCACTTCGATTTCAACACCCGAACGATCTGGCTGAACACCCGCTACCGGCATGTGTTGAACGGCGGACTCGGTTCCGAGGACAACGATGACGCACCTCTCCTGAAGTCCCTGTTGCTTCTTGTCTACGGAGCGCACTTCACGGGTGCGCGCCCAGGCCCGAAAGAACGAGCCGACCAACGTGTGTGGCTCCGACTGCTCACGGCAGCCGCTCATTCCGAGGAACGTCGCTATCGAGAGCGAACGAAAGGACACACTGAGTGACCATGAATGAGGCAAGCGCGCGACTGAGCCCGGAAGACATCGAAGAACTCTTCAAGGCCCCGATCCCGCGTGCGAGGCGACGAATCGCGGCTGAGCCTGAGACCTACCTGATCGTGGTGCCAGGGACGGACCAATTGACCCTCCAGAGTCGGATGATGACGGCGGTCGAGCCCGACGTCACGGCGATGAGGCACATGGACTACCAAGCAGTGACGGATTCGAGCGGCGTGCAGTGGCACGAGTTGACTATTCGCGCGGGCGAAGACCGCTTCGCCGCGTACCAGGTTCTTGCTGTCGTCACGGAGTTGCTCCGAAGTGGAGTGAAGTTCCACGACGCAGTTCCGGTCGCTGTCGGAGCTCTTCGCGAGCTACTTGCTCGCCGAGCCCGCTTGTCTGAGGAACAACAAGTCGGCCTAATGGGTGAGTTGCTCGTGCTAGAGCATGGTCTCGCGGTGAACCCTAACGAAACTCTCGCTGCATGGTTGGGGATGGATCAAGAAGAGCACGATTTCGTCTTCGAGGACTTCGACGTCGAGGTGAAGTCAACGCGGAGTGAGGATCGCGTGCACATGATCGGCTCGCTCAAGCAGTTGTCGGCGGCGCCAGGCCGGCCGCTCTACTTGCTCTCCATTCAGCTGACGGGCGCGGGCGCTGCACACGAGGGTCGATCTCTCGCGGACATTATCGGAGCCCTTCGATCTGCCACTCCGGAGAAGTGGCATCAAGGCATCGATGAGAAGCTCAAGCGCGCCGGCTGGCACGACGAAGACGCAGACCTGTACCCGACCCGCTGGCTGTATCGGACGAAGCCTCGGGCCTACCTCGTTGACTCCAGCTTCCCGGCGTTGACCCCGTCGACCGTGGCAGACAACGTCCCAAGCCCGCAGTTGATCGTCAGTGTCCGCTACCAGGTCAACGTCTCTGGTTTGTCGAGCACTGCGGTTGGCCAGCCAGTTCAGGATCTCGTGGAGGTCGCCGAGTGAGCTCTGAGCTCATCGCCGTCGCAATCCGCGCGGCCATAGAGGGAATGTCGTCGATCGGACCTCGCAATCTCGTAGATGAAGTGAACCGCAACCTGGAAGACCACGACATTTCAGTTGATGAGGCTGTTGTGGTGCCGGCGGTCACCCAGGTTGGTCAGGCCGCGCAAACTGCGTTCTGGATCGCACTCACGGCTTGGGATCAGGAGCTGGACGCCAAGTGGACTGCGGGGACTCTCCAGGGATCGCTCGAGAGGCGTGCGCGAGTCCACGAACGGCTTGGACTCTCTGCTTCCGCCCGTCAGGCTGTCGACGCAGAGTTTCCGGTTGAGAGCTTCAGTGACGGAATCGTCGATGCGAACTGGGAGCCGTGGTACACCACGGCCCGACAGAGTGCCCATGATTTCTATTGGACGCACTATCGGAACGTACTGATCAAGAACCGCTTCGATAAGACCGCAATCAACGGGCTCGACGTGATGACCGACAAGATCATCGGCCGACTCGCAGACCCCACATCTGAGGTTCCTTATCAGAGCAAGGGTTTGGTCGTCGGCTATGTGCAGAGCGGCAAGACGGCGAACTTTAGCGGAGTAATTGCCAAAGCCATCGACGCTGGCTACCGGTTGATCATTGTTCTTACCGGCACGTATGACAACCTGCGCACGCAGACGCAACGTCGTCTCGACAAGGAACTCGTGGGTTGGGAGAACATCGTCGGTGGACTACCGCTCGACAACCCAAAGCTCGCCCAACAGATCGACTACATCAGCTCAAACGACAACGAATGGAAGGAAGGGAAGTTCTCCAAGCTGGGAGTGAACCCAGTGAACGTTCCGGGTGTACCAGCGATCAACCGGCTCACGACATCGCTCACTGACTACAAGTTGCTCGGTGTCATCAACCGGAATGTACTTGACTTCCAGGTTGAGAAGTCGGTCAAACATAGGCCGCTGTGGGACGAAAGGAACTTGTACGACTCTGCCGTGCGACTGGCCGTCGTCAAGAAGAACTCCGCCGTCCTGAAGAAACTCAACGCCGATCTTGAAGCGCTCCACATTGACCTGAGCGAGATACCCGCGCTCATCCTGGACGACGAGTCTGACCTCGCCTCTATCAATACGAAACGCCCGGGCAAGCGAACCAAAGACGAGGAGAAACAGGAAGCGGAACGTACCGCCGTCAACGGCGAGATCGTGCAACTTCTGAAGGCGATGCCGCGGGCTCAATATTTGGGGTACACGGCGACACCTGCGGCCAACGTGTTCGTGAACCCCGACATTGAGGAAGACATTTTTCCGAAGGATTTCGTCTTCTCGCTCGATCCATCCGGTGAGTACATGGGTGGCGCGGCGTTTCATGACCTCGAAGCAGACTCGACGCTTGACAAGGCGGATCCTGCTGTTTCCAATGAAGCCGCCTATGCGAGAAGCCTTGGCTTAGACCCTCAACGCGATGAGGATCATGAACTCGCTGACGCGTTGGACGCCTGGGTACTCACCGGAGGAATCAAGCTTTGGCGCCAGGCCACCTCTGATTTCCGCTTCCGTCACCACACGATGCTTGTTCATGAGTCGGTGCGGACGGAAGAACACAAGGCGTTGGCTGCTCGCATTGACAAGCTGTGGGGTGAGGCGGGCTACAAGACCGCGGCCGGAAAGCAGCGCATCAAGAAGAAGTGGGAAGAAGACTTCCTCCCGACCTGGCAGTCGCGACGCCACGGCGACTTCGCGGACTTGCCAATGCCCGAATCCTTTCAGGAGCTCGTTCCGTATCTTGGCGCTGCAGTTGATCGCATGGAGCGCAATAGGGAAGCCAACGTTGTCTCACCGGTCGTCATCGTCAACGGGGATAAGGACTCTGACTATGGGAAGTTGAACTTCCAGTCTGAAGAGACCTGGCGCGTCCTGGTCGGTGGAGCGAAGCTCAGCCGAGGATTCACGATCGAGGATCTGACCATTTCCTACTTCAGGAGGAAGTCGGAGTCGGCAGACACACTCATGCAGATGGGTCGATGGTTCGGCTACCGACCTGGTTATCGGGACCTAGTACGCCTCTACATCGACCGATATGTGGTCGATAAGAAGGGCAAGGTCTTTGACCTGTACAAGGCCTTCGAGGGGAGCCTGGAAGATGAGCTCATTCTTCGCCGTCAGCTCCGACGGTTTGAGGGTGTCGACGAGCACGGAAAGCCCAAGATCACTCCTCGACAAGTTCCAGCACTGATTTTCCAGGCGGTGCCTTGGCTTCGCCCGGTTGCCGCAAATAAGCGCCACAACGCCGTGCTGAAGGAAATTGGGGAGGGAGGAGTGCCTATCGAGAAGACCTGGTACCCACCTCGCTCGTCAAAGGCGAATAACCAGCGTCTCTCCATGGTCTCGGCTCTCTTGCAGGCGCCGGCACATCGGATCAACTTTGTGAGCCCGGAAGGCCTGCCAGTCTGGCCCGCGAACTGCTGGGTCGTCGATGCCGCGAAGACCGTCGAGCTACTAGAGGGCTTCACCATGCCAGATGGCTATGGCATCGAAGAGCACACGGCCTTCATGAGGCTCCTGATCTCTGAAGAGAGATTGACGGAGTTCGTTGTGATGATTCCCGAGACACAGGGTGCTGCGATTAGAACCTTGGGCGATCTGCGCCTACCGATCCGGTCAATCACTCGACGACTTGACCGACCCGCATTCTCCGGAAAGCTCACGCGAGCCGAGGGTCCGTTCAAGGCGATCGCCGGCCATCCAGAGTTCGGCGACTTGCCTGAGTCGCAGATCCTCCGAGGTGACGGTACTCGTGGCGTCCTCGCACTGTTCTTCGCCTATGACCCGGAAGATCAATCGAAGGTGTCTTCCGCTAGGGGCATGCCCAAGGGCCCCCAGGAAACGCTGCCGCAAAACCTATCTCAGGAAGACGTGGCGACGGTCTTCAGCTTCACAGTTCCGTATGCGGCTGCTCCTGAGCCGCGGCTTGTCTGGACCTGGAGGGTGAAGGGGAAAGCGGCAACCGTCGAAGCGGATTCGGCGAAGGTCTAGGCCCGGTTCGTTCAATTCGATCGAGAGATCATCACGGTGCTGCACAACGCCGCCCTCAGCTCGCTGCACTACAAGCGCGAACTCGAACTGGTGAGAGCGCAAAAGGTCGACATCACCAACTTCGAGAACGACCTCGACGGGTTCAAGTCGGAAATCGGCGAGAGCTACGAGTTGGCGTCGCGCCGCTTCGGCGAGGCCATGACCGAGATCGACAAGGCGATCGAGCGGTGGCAGAAAGTTAGGGACGCGCTGCTCGGGTCAGAGCGCAACCGGCGATTGGAGAACGACAAAGCGCAGGATGTGACCATCAAGAAGTCGACGCGTGGCAACCCAACGATGGCATCCAACGCACGCTGAGACGTGGTCATCCGTGGTGCCGGAGCCGAGGCTCCACGCCGAGCCAAAGGAAGTTTCACTCCTCCCCGGAGATCTCCTCTTCCACCACGAACCCTCGGATTCGGTGGAGGGTCTGAATCGCTTCTTTCACCGTCGACAGAGTGAACTGTGTCGGCAGGTTCCCCCACGGCTGCCCTTCGCCAATCCATGAAATCGTCCAACGGTGAGCGGAAACGTACGGTCCGTCCCGGAAGTCGCTGAAGGTGACCAGCCAGGGGCGCCGCTGATAGCGAGCAGGGTCCCACTCATCACTCTCGAGCTGTCCGAGTGCTTCTGCTACCTCGCAGACTCGTTCCCAGGCAGCCTCCGTGCTCTCGTGGTCGAAGTAGGCGAACCCTCGATGCGCCTGGCCGAGGAACGCAAAGCGCCCAATCGCCAGTCGAAGGTTGACTGAGTAGCTGTTCATGCCATGGCCGCTGTGGGTGACGGCGAACTGATCGCATAACAGGCCCATCAAGTGTGAGAAGCGCCCAGGGTAATAGTCATGGGCCGGCAGCGGTTCGGGACGCGTCGCCCAGAACCACGAGTCGTAGCGGCGAAGCCCGCGGGTGATGACCACTGGCATAGAGGGTCTCCGCAAGCCTTCGTATCGAAGTTCGGAAGACATGTCGTGCGCTGCATCCTCGCAAAGCGGCCCACATCCGGCGCCGCGCACGGCGCGCTCTCGTAGGCGAACAGGCCGATCCTCGTCGACATCCGGCGCATCACGCTCGCGCGCAGTATCGGAGACGATTCGGCAGGTGTGATCGCGCAGAAGGTGAACCGTTAAGGCATCCGTTGAGCAGGCGGCAACGAGAATGCGTCCCACTGGGTCCCGCATCACGCAGCGGGGGGAGCAGTGCTCATGGTTGCGCAGCTCCTGGTTCTCGCTCGTGGCCGTCACCAAAGTCCACCAGTCCACCAAGTGCCCGATGTGATCCTGGCGCTCATTCAGGAGTTCTAGCGCGCTGATCGCCCGCGACAGGTGCGGGAGTCGTGTCAGGGCGGAGTTGAGAAGCCGCAAGGCTTCGGCGATGGTGAGGGGTTTGTCCTCCGCGAGTGCTTCTGGGTCGAATTGCCGACACCCGCCCCCGTCATCGGCGTCAGGTGGACCGTCGTAGAACTGGCGCTCCAGAACCGCGATGATCTCGTCGGCGGACAGTCCCAAGTCGGTCGCGACCGTAGCGATCGCATCCCTTGCCTCCTGAGTGAAGAAGTCGCTGTCGTCGACGTCATTGCTGGGGAGCGTAGAGTCGCCCATCGACCTTCCGGAGTCATCTTCCTGCGATGACGGAGTAGGGGGCTGTGGCGGCGATGGCTGGATGAGCACATCTGGTGGTTGCAGCACCGTCAAGTGGCGGAGCACTGCTTCTCGAACCGCATTCGAGCCGCCGAACGCGATCGGCGTCTCCCACTCATGGCCGTAGATCGAGACGAATATTTCGAGCACCTCGCGAGCGACGCGGTGACCCGTCCACGACGACTCGAGCGTCAGCACCCAATTGGCTCGGCTATCTGCCCCCGCCTGCGTCCACCCCAGAAGGTCGAGCCCTCGTAGTGTCTCGGCGCTCGACCAGTCGGGACCGCGACCGTGCCCGCCCACTTCGAGGTGGTGTGTGCCGTCGTTCTCGACGAGCCCTTGAACATACGGGGCGGGCCCCGGGTCGAAGCCCGTGTGTCGCGGGTAGGTGTTCATCTGCCACAACCCGCCACTGCGGGCGCACTCACTTGCGGCCGCGATCGCGTCCGCAAGTGGAAGCCACTCCGGCCCGAGCAAGGGGTTCTCGAGGATCGCATTGCGCGCGTGCTCAGGCTCGTCTCGATGCGGCAGTGGTGTGATCTCGTCGACGATCGCGGCCGTCAGGCCGAGAACGCCCGCGAAACGGATGGCGTCCGATTCGGCGGCGGCTGCGCATCCGAATCCACGATCTCCGAGGTCGTCACGGCCGCTGAGCCGGTAGTGCTTGAGACTCTGGGTCTCCGCTTCTCGCGCCTCAACCGCGGGCGTCTTTTCGCCGTCCGCACTTATCGAGCCCTGGCGTTCGTTGATCGGTGCGATCCGCGCGGCCCCGACGGGGTCGCGCCGTGTCGTGCCATCGAGCAAGTCAACAGCCCACGTGCCGTCGCGACCGAGGTGAATGCTCTCGACGTCGGCTCGGCAGACGGAAGACGCGCCGGGTTCGCGGTCGAGTGCGTCTGCGGCCTTCAGCTCGGTCATGAGCTCGTTCCACGCCCAACCCGGGTACTTCGCGGCGACGTGTTCGGTGTGCAAGCCATTCTTGACCGGGATGATGTGCGCGAAAACAAGCAGCTCATTGATCTCGGTTCGCGTGCGGAACAGGTCGAAGTGCGCTTCGCTTGCTCCTCCGCGGGAGTCGCGTCGGACGTTGTCATCTTCCGTCGCCGACCCCGCGACCGACTCATATCCGAGAACCACCTGGACAAGCTCGTGGCGAAGTTCTGGGTCCGCGTCGTTCTCCCAGGTGCTGTCTGCGCGCATGGTGCCCAGTGCCGCCAACGTCCCGGCGGCTGCGAGGGCGCTGTTGAATGCCGCTTCGATGACAGCGCCCCGAGCATCCGGCACCTCATGCCCCACGCGCAACATGCGGCTGCGAACGTAGTTGTCTCGCCACTCGTGAGCGAGTGACTCAAGTGAGGCCGCGATCTGCGGTGGGCAAGCGCGTCGCCAAGTGTTCGACCGTGGAATGCGCGCCAGCTTCTCGATGATGTCGTTGGGTAGTCGCGCGAGTCGCCCGATCGCACGAGCAGCATCGAGGACGACGGGGTCAGACGAAGCCGCCAACGCGGCAGACGTGCGCACGACCGTGCCATCGATTGCCTCGCACAGCGCGGCAGCGCGCAAGGCGAGGGAGAGCTCAATATCCGCACCGCCGGCAACAGGCTGCTCCACGTTCTCGGAAGTGATGACGAAAGCCCAGCCATCTCCGCCCCCGGCGCCCCAGGTTTTTCCGGAGAGATCGATCTCGCCGCGGACAGCGCACTCAACGGCGTCTGCCGCGAAACGGTTCTCGATCACCACGTGAAGTGCTGACCGTTGCTCGCTGCCCTGATTGTGAGCGAACGCGTGCGCGTATTCTCCTCTCTCCGCCAACTCGCGCAGTTCTTCCCCGAGCGGCCCTCCCGAGTCGATGAAGAACGACGATTCTTGCGCAAAGCCGACGCGGCACGCGGCGTCGATCACCTGCGCAGCGCTCGTATACCGGGCGTCGAACCACTGCGGCGCCGGAATGTCGCGGTGTGCCACGACGTCACCGCCGAACAGGTCGAGCACGACCCGTTCGAGCTCTGGGTCGATTTCCGCATCGCGTGCGACCGGCATGGCGCCGATGCTCCATCCATCGCCCGCGACGATGAACAGAACCTCCGTCCAGGCCACGAAGCCATCGGCGAAGTGGTCGCCCAGCGGATCGTGACTGTCACCGTCCCACACGCATACAGTCATCTCGTAGGCATCGATCTGATCGCCGGAAAAGGGCGACGTCGTCATCGAGCGGCCACCGCGACGAATGGGTCCGCAGTCGGGGTCCTCAAATAGCGGCCTGCCGATCTCGTCGACGAGTCCTGCACGGACGAGCCGATTCATCAAACTATGGGCTCGCTCAACAAGATCATGAGTCATACATGCCGCCTCCGTTGCTGAACGAGAGTCATGCCTGAAGGGTATTCACGACCTCTGACAACGAGGAAGCGGTTCAGCGGAACTCGTCTTGGGGTCGCATTTGTCGGTGCATACGGGCATGCTGGCGGACACAGTTCGACTGAACGCCGAGGAGCAGGTTTGGATGACGTCAAAGCAGTGGAGTTGCGCACGCGGTTGGCACGTCTTCACGCTGGTCTCCTTGCCTCGATGTACGCAGCAGAGGCGGAAGAGTACCCCGCGGGTCAGGACTTCTTCGCGCGATGCTTTCGACAGCAGAAGATCCCAGCCAGATGGCCCGCGATAAGAAGAGTCTGTGATGGCTCCTTTAGTGGCCTCTCCGCTGAAGAAGGCCTATTTACTCACTGGGCTTTGAGAGGTGCCGATTTCACGGAACAACTGGTGTGGCCCCAGGCCGTGATCAAGGCCCTCACGCTACGAGCGTCGGGACTCATCGATAGCGATGAACTCGCTCAACTCTGCTCGATCGTCATCCGCAGCTGGGAGGACGAGTACGGACCGCTCGGCTCCATTGATGAACCGCGAGCGTTCGCCTGGAGAGAATGAGTAGTCCAGGGCTTCGTTCCCCGGTGTTCGCTTGGGAAGCGTCGCTCCCGGAGGGGCCCAGTCTCTGAATGCCGCTTCCGCGATGGCGCGCGTCGCGAGACGTGACTGACGGTCCAAGCGCGCTGGTTGCTCACGCAGTCGCGTGGGTTGCCGCACCTGAAATTACGCCCGCACCTTCTGCCTGACGTGCGCGGGGTGGGCGCGGCAGAACACTAGGTACAGCGCGCTTACGACCTGCCCGCTCGCCTCGGTGATCAGGTCGGCGTAGGCGTTCAGCTGCTTCCAATATGCCTCGACCGAGAGCTCGGTGACCCCCTGATCGGTCTTGAAGTCGACGATCACGAGGGACCCGTCCTCCTCGCGATAGACCAGGTCAGCGACACCCTCCACGATGATGGGTCCGGTCTCGGGCAAGTCGCGCACTGCGGTCACGGGCAGCTCGAGCCAGTGCGGCAGTCTCGCCGCGCGGGCCACCGGCTCGGCCGCCAGTGCCGAGCGAGCCATCGTGGCGAGCGTCGCGGCGTCGATCCCGAGAGCATCCACACCGGATGCGGAGAGGACCAGTCGCGCGGTCCCCTCGACGTCCGCCTCTGCATCCAGCTCCGTGAGCTCCAGGACACGATGGACAGCGGTTCCGAGCGCGGTGCCGCTTCCAGCGTCGCCGCCGAACCGGCGCCCCACGAACGGGGCGTCGTCCTCGGCATCGGTGAACGAGAGAGTCGGGGTGAATGGTTCTGACCCGCCGTGCGCCATGCCTGTGACAGAGATGCTCGACGGTCGGGCGGAGACCTCCTGCCACCGTGCCCGCTCGGCGAGCCAGGCTTCCCACTCCACGACGGGCGCCACCTCCGCTCCACCGGCGGGGCGCTCGACCTCCGGAAGGGGCTCCCACTCGAAAGTGACCCCGGGTGCAGCGTCGAGAGCGGGGGCGAGAAGTCCGCCCCACGATGAGGTGCGACGCGACTGGAATCCAGAGACGATCAGGTGCGACTCGGCGCGCGTGCACGCCACGTAGAGCAGCCGCAGTCGCTCGGCCCGGAGGAATTCTTTCTCGTTGTCGTACGCCTCGGTATAGCCGGTCGACTCGAGCTGCTTCTCAGCGCTGAACGCGGCGAGCGGGCGACCCCCATCGCTCCACAGCAGGGTCGGGCGGCTGCTGCGCCAGCCGGTGCCCATCCCGTGCAGCGCAACGATCGGAAACTCGCGGCCCTTCGACTGGTGGATAGTCGTGATGCGCACCGCGTCAAGGTCCTCCTCGGGCACCGAGCGCTCGGCGACGCGGGCCTTCTCGTCCTGCTGCAGCTCGGCCCACTCCAGGTACTCGCGCAGGCTGCCATGCGTGGCGTCACACCAGGCATGCGCCTGATCGACGACGAAGCGGATGCGCCGCCACACGTCTCGCGACCGCGGCGTGTCCACCACCACCGCGCGCACGAGTCTGTCGCTGACCAGCCGCGCGAGCACCCCGCCCGCCGTGAGCGTGCGCGCGTCCTGCAGCAGTGAGGCGAGCGAGGTGAGAGCGCCCGCCACGGGGTTCTCCTCCTGGCACTCGGGCACCTCGGCGTCGACCGCCCAGCGTCCTCCTGCCACGCGCCACCGCAGCAGGTCGTCGTCGCCGCACGCGTACATGGGTGTCCGCAGCGCGAGTACGAGCGCGGCCTCGTCGGCCAGGTTGGCGATCGCCCGGACTGCGAGCAGCAGGTCGGCGACCTCGCGGGTCGAATAGACGAGCGACGACGACTCGGCGACGAACTCGACCCCCGCCGCGTCGAGAGCCGCCTCGAGGGCGGGCAGGGCGGTGCGGCTCGGCAGGAGGATGCAGACGTCCGCGAGCCGCGCGGCCCGTCGTTCGTACTGCTTCGTCTCGCGGTTGCGGCTCTCGACGAGCCAGGCGGCACCCGTCGCCGTCGGGTGCCGCCCGACAGCGCGCAGCACCGCGCTGGCGACGGACGCCGCCTCGTCGGCCCTGATCTGTTCGGCCTTCTCAGCGTCGGTGGGAGCCAGCACGACGACGGGCGGCCCGCCCTCGATGGCGTCCCAGGTCGATCGAGCGGGTGCGGGCGACAACGGCGTGTACCCCGGCTGACGGTGACCGTCGGCCGTGATGAGAGTGCCGAAGGCGATGTTGATCCAGTCGAGCACAGGCGCTGTCGACCGGAAGTTGGTGACCATCGACACAGTGGCCCCGCCCGGCACAGAGCTCACTCTCTCACCCTGCTCGAGGTAGGTGGCGATGTCGGCGCGGCGGAACCGGTAGATCGATTGCTTAGGGTCGCCCACCATGAACAGGCGTCCAGCCGGGGTGACCGATTCGACCCAGCCGGCTGCGGGCAGCACAGTGTTGGCGGCGATGCGCACGGCCAATTCGGCCTGCAGCGGGTCGGTGTCCTGGAACTCGTCGAGCAGCAGATGCGGATACGCCTCGTGCAGCCGCGCGTGCGCGGTCGCTGCGCCAGGCCCGACGAGCAGGTCGCGCGCGAGGATCAGCAGGTCGTGGAACTCGAGGGTGCCGCGTCGACGGCGCTCCTTCGCCTCGGCCTCGAGCGTCGCGCCGAGCGTCGCGATAACCCGGGTGAGGGCGGGGTCGATCGCGGCGCGGAGCGTTTCCCCTTTCAGCGGGTCGATCTCGCGCACGAGCGTGCGGATGCTCTCGACGTCCGGCCAGTTGGCCCCTCGACCCACGTTCGGGCGGGGGCGCTTGAGTGTCGACAGTGCCGTGAGCTGCGCGGTGATGTCGCCTCCCGCGGCGGCCGTCTGCAGGGCCTCGAGACTCCCTTGCAGCAGTGGGAAGCCGCGCACCATGGCGTCGTCAGGATCGCTGCACTCACCGTGACGGTCGAGGATGCTCTGGAGCAGTCGCACGAGTGGCTGCAGGTCGAGCGTGATCGGGCCGAGAAGCGGCGCGGGCGCATCTCGCACGCGATCCCAGGCCGCGTCGAGCTCGCGTGCGAGGTCCTCGAGGTTACCGAGTGTGGCGCCGCCGGCAAGCAGCAGCTCGATGGCTGCCGCGGCGTCACGGTCGCCGAACAGCGCGCCTCGTGCCCGGCGCCAGCGCTGCGCGAACGCGATGCCGGCGCGCAATTCGTCGACGACCTCGATGCCCGGCGGCAGCCCTGCCTCGATCGGGTTCTGCTCGAGCACGCGCGCAGCGAACGAGTGGATGGTGCCGATCGGGGCGGCGTCAAGATCATCGAGCGCCGCATCCCGCTGCGCCGCCGTCAGCGCGGTCGACACCTGCAGTGCGGTTCGCATCCGATCTCGCAGCTCGCCGGCGGCCTTCTCGGTGAACGTGATGGCGGCAATGCGGCTGACGGGAACGTCCGCCGCGATCAGGGTCAAGATGCGCGTCACCAGGTGGTGCGTCTTGCCGACGCCGGCGCCCGCCTCGACGAAGAGAGTCGTCCCGATATCCGCGTCGATGCGCTCGCGGGCCGCACTGTCCACGAACGTGCTCACGCGTCAGCCTCCTCGGTCTCGATGAAGAAGCGGCGGTAGGCGGTGAGCTCGGGGCCCTCCCTCAGCAGGCTCCACAACCGGTCGAGATCGGCCTTGCCGCTGAGCGTCGTGAACCGTTCGAGCGAGCCTCCCGCCGGTCGGGCCGGGAAGACTCCGGCGCGGATCGCCCGGATGACCGCCGTAGTATCGGCGCGCAGCACCGCCACGGACTCGTCGGACATCGTGAACCCCAGCACAGGATCGTCGGGCGACCGCAGGTAGTCGTACTCGGTGCGGACGGCGCTGGCCGCTTCGCCCTCGCCCAGTTGCGCCGCGAACAGCCCGTACACCGCGAGCTGGAACTTCTGGCCACCCGCCGTCGGGTCGGCGGCCGTGATGCTGAGCTTCTTCGGCCGCCAGCCCTTGTAGTCGACGACTCGCACGCCGTCGGTCGTGCGGTCGATCCGGTCGACCTTCCCGCGGAAGGTGATGGTAAATCCGTCGTTGAGCGTGAACGGCACCGCGTCGACCGACTCAGGGTCGTCGAGCCCGAACGGCTGTTCCGCCGACACCGGGCTCCAAGCTCCCGTGGCGACCTCGCGGCGCCACCACGCTTCGAGCTGTCCGGCCACCCGGCGCCGATCGCGGGTCTCAAGGTGGCGGATCCAGCTGATGCGGCGGTGCGCGTCGAAGGCCCGCTCGCTGCAATCGAGCAGCAGCTCGAGCGTCGCCGACGTGATCGTGCCCGCGAGCGCCTCTCGAGTGAACGCTTCGATCGCCTCGTGCTGGATCGTTCCCAGCTCGAGCAGCGACGGCTCGAAATCGTCGACCTGCAGATCGAGGGCCCGAACACCGAGTATGCGTCGCACGAAGAAGAACAGGGGGCTCGCCACCCATTCCTCCAGCTCGGTCGCGGCGATCGGAGTTTCGGCGTACGGGATGAGCGCGGCGACCTCGACGACACTGCCAGTGAAACGAGTGAAGCGGCCCCGGCGTCGGTCGTCACGCATTTGTCGGGCGCGATCGATGAGGTCGGCCTCGGGGGCCGCCCGCCAGTCACCCTCACTGCGCTCGGCGCGGATGCGCCACTCCGCCTCCGTCGCCGGAACCGTCGAGGCAGCGGGGGCTCCCGTCATCAGTCCATCGTGGTGGGCGCGCACAGTGAGGGTCTCGCGTGCATCCGGCACGCTCGTGAGCCAGCGCGAAGCCTCTCGCTCGCCGCCGCTGCGCAGGTCGCCGCGCGGCACGACGATCGTGAGTGTCTTACGGGCGCTCGCGAGAGTCTCGATGAATTGCTGTCGGGCGACGGTTGCTCGATCGCGCATGGTCGGCAGCCCCCACCTCTTCCGCACCACGTCGGGCAGCAGCGCGTCGTCGCGGCCGCGCGCCGGCGCGACCCCCTCGGCCAGCCCGACGACGATCACGTGGTCGAGGTCGCGCGCCACGCCCGCGTCGAACGATCCGAGCGCGACACCCGTTCCCTGCTGGCCATGCCTCGCCCTGGTCTCGACGAATTGAGTCTCCAAAGTGCTTCGCACGTCGGCCAGGGTCGGTCGCGCGCCCGCAATCGCATCGAGCGACGCGAGGTCGCCAGTGATGCGGCTCAGCTGCTCGCGTGCGAGCAGCAGTTCGGAGGGCTCGAGGGCGGCGGGCACGGCGAAGTGGGTCTCGACGAGCGCGCGAAGGGCATCCGTCGCCCCAGCCCAGCTGTCGCAGGAGGCGACGTCACGGATGCTCGCCGACACCACGGCGAGGTATTCGTCCCACAGCGTCTGACGCTTCAGGCGTCGGCGTTGCCGATCATCGAACTCGGTGCCGGCACCTTCATCGCCTTGGTTCGGTTCGAAGTTGCCGAAGAACACGCCTCGCTCAGGCTCGGCGGGCTCGTCGATGCGGTCGCGCGCCGAAATGCGCTCGGCCTCGGCGCTCGAAGGGAGGGGCTTCTCGCTCCAGCGTAGGACGCCGTCGGCGAGCACCCCCAGCACGACGAGCGGGTCGACGTCGTCGGGGTCGAGTGCGAGCAGGCGCAGCAGACTGCGACCGAGAGGAGTATCGGCCAACGTCCGGGCTCCTGGTCCGCTCACCGTCACCCCAGCCTCGCCCAGATGGGCGTGCAGGAGCGTGCGGTAGGGCTCGGCTGCGCCCCAGAAGACGCCGATGCGGTGCCCGGGCACGTCGTCACGCAGCAGCCCGACGACCAAACGGGCAACCGCCCGCGCCTCCTCGTCGGCATCGCTCGCCGATACGCGCTGGTGGGGCAGTGCCGCGTCGCCGGTGGAGGCGAGCGGTACTTCGATGACCGTGCTGCCGTTCGCTCCCGCGGCGCGCAGGGCGGCGGCGAAGCGCTGGTCGGCGCGGGTCGCCTGCTCGCTGTCGCCCAGCAGGATGAGGGTGCCGAGCCGTCGCCGCACGGCTGGATCAGCAATGGCGTCGCAGGCGATGGTGAGGGCGTCAGCAGGAACAAGCCAGCCGTCCGTAAGCAAGGCCGTCGCGGCCCGATGGATGCGGATGACCTCGGCGCTGAGCCCGGCGGTGGCGTCGACTTCCCTCACATGAAGATCTGCGTCATCGAGATTCGCTCCATCGAGCTGCTCTGACGCGCGGGCGAGCGCACGCACTGTTACCGGTTGCTCGGCAACCTCGATGAACGGGCCCGGAGCGCTGGCGAGCACAGACCGTATCGCGGCCTGCCGTGCTGCCGCCGTCAGTGGCCGCAGTCCTGCGCTTCGCGGGCTGCGCGACGCGAGATCGGTTGCGAGGTCGGCGAGCGTCGTCGACGTGACTCCGAGGGCTCCGCGCCCGCCACGCGCCAAGCGGGCGACCGCCCGCCGCACGTCGACCGCGCTGGCGCGGCTCGGGGTGATGGCGGTCACGGGGGCGAGCGGGTCGACCTGCTTCGCCCGATCTACCGCCTCGACCACGGTGTCGAAAGCGATCGCGGCGGGGGAGAGCTGCATGTGTCTCCAGTGATTCGAGGGAGGGGTGAGGGTCACGCTACCGCCCGCCTCCGACAGGGCTAACGCTGGCTCGCCTTCGGCATGCGGAAGAGCCGCGCCGGCTTCCCGCGCGTGCCGCTCGTCAGCTCGCCCGTGGCGCGCAGGCGCGGCTCCATCGCGCGGCGGAAGGCGTCGCGAGGCAGTCGCGCTCCCGCGACCGCCTCGTGCACCTGCTGCAGCTCGCGCAGGGTGAACGGCTCGGCCATCAGGCGCTCGGGGTCGGGGGAGTCGCGGTAGTCGGTGCGGAGCGACTCCGCGGCGCGGCGGATGATCTCGTCGTGGTCGTACGCCAGCGGCCGGGCGAGTGCCTCGGCGAGCGGGGTGACGCGGGCGTGCGCGTCGTCGAGGCGGAGCATCCGCTCGGGGACGACGACGCGATGCGCGACCGACAGCACCCACCCGCGCGAGTCGCGCCCCGGGCGGTCGAAGACGTGCAGCTGCCGCGGTGCGAGGCCCTCGATGCCCGCCTTCTCGCGCAGGCTGCGCAGGACAGCATCAGCGAGAGCCTCCGACTCGTGGAGGAAGGTGCCGGGCAGTGCCGCGTCGCCCTCCGACTCGACGAGCACGACCGCGATGCCGCCCTCCGTGACGGTCAGGACCGCCGTGTCGACCGCGACCGAGGGGCGCGGATAGTCGGTGAGAGCTCGTCCGGAAGAGTCGCGGTAGGGCTCGCTTGCAGGGGTCATGCACTGATTATCGCGGAAGTGCGTCAAATGTCGGCGGTCGGGTGCATACTTCTTTTAGCGCAGAAGCGCGGTAAAGGAGTCCATCATGCGAGAGCTTCACGAACTGCACGTCGGCAAGGCGATCCACGACGAGGGCGTCAGCCTCTTCCCGCTCTGGGTCGGCACGCCTGCGGTGACCGGTCACGACTGGTCGCCCGGGGCGGTGAGCTTCAGCGAGCACTCCGGCGGCGCGACCGTCGCGACCCTCGAGGCCCGGAACGCCAGCGAGCGCCGGGCGATCGCGCTCGAGGGCGACCTCGCCGAGGGCGGACTCCAGCACCGCATGGTTGCGCGCAGCCTCGTGCTCGCACCTCGCTCGACCTCTCCAGTCTCCGCGCTGTGCGTCGAGCAGGGGCGCTGGCACGGGACGGCGGGCTTCGCGCGACGCGGGCGACGTGCGGCGGCGAGCGTCCGCGCCGCAAGCCGGCAGGGAGCGGATGCTCAGAGCCGGGTCTGGCAGAGCATCCACGGCCTCGACCAGGCCTTCACCGGAAGCGGCACCTCCTCGCTGCTGCACCACCTCGACGCGCCGGCGTCCCCGCTGCCGCGCGTGCTCGACGGGCAGCGCGGCGTCGTCATCGGCATCGGCGGGCGCATCCTCGGAGCCGAGCTCTACGGCTCGAGCTCCGGGCTGCGGGCGCGGTGGCGCGGCATCGTCGAGGGCGCGCGACTGGATGCTCGGCGGAGGTCGTGGGCACCGACCGCGGCTGAGACGGCTCGGGCCTTCGCGCGGATCGTCGAGCAGCTGTCGGTGAGCCCGGTCGATGAAGCGGGCATCGCCGTCGCCGTGGAGGGCGCGCGGGCGTCGGTGCGCGGTGCTGGGATCGCCACGTCGTCGCGCGGAAGCTCGCTCGCGTTTCCCGCCGAGCCTGACCGTCTGCTGCACCTTGCGCTGACCGACCATTCCCACCCGCTGCTCGTAGGAGGCACCTCATGACCGTTCGACTCACCGCTGCTCAGATCGACCGCGCCGCCGGCGTGCTGCTCGGCCTCGCGTGCGGAGACGCGCTCGGCGCGCCGCACGAGTTCCGGCCGCCGCTGCCGCCCGAGACCCAGCTCGCCATGACCGGAGGCGGCAGCTTCGGCTGGGCGCCGGGGGAGTGGACCGACGACACGTCGATTGCGATCCCGATCGCGCAGGCCGTGGCGCGGGGGGATGACCTGCGCGAGCCCGCCGTGCTCGATGGCATCGTCGACGCGTGGGTCGAATGGTCGCGCGACGCCACTGACGTCGGAAACCAGACGCGGCGGGTTCTACGAGGGGTGACCGTCGGGCCGGGCTCGGCGGCGCGCGCGTCGGGCCGGGCGGCCGAGGACTACGCGCAGCACGACGGGCGCGGCAACGGCTCGCTCATGCGCACGGCGCCGGTGGCGCTCGCGTACCTGCACGACGCGGAGGCGCTCGTTTTCGCCGCACGTGCGGTCTCGGCCCTGACCCATGCGGGTGACGACTCGGAAGAGGCAAGCGTGCTCTGGTGCCTGGCGATCAGACACGCGGTGCTGACGGGCTCGTACGACGTGCGCGCAGGGCTCGCTGTGCTGTCACCGGAGCGGGAGGCGGTGTGGGCGGCGCGCCTCGATGAGGCGGAGTCGGTCGAGCCGTCGGCCCTCGGATCGAACGGCGGAGTCGTGAAGGCGCTCATGGCGGCCTGGTCGGCGGTGCACCGCAGCGACTCGTACGCCGACGCCGTGCGGCGCGCCGTGCTCGCCGGGTGGGACACCGACACCGTCGCCGCGATCGCCGGCGGCCTCGCCGGAGCCCGGTGGGGCGCGTCAGCGGTGCCGAGCGCATGGCGCCGCGTCGTGCACGGATGGCCGGGGTTGCGAGGCCGCGACCTCGTCGAGCTGGCGGTGTTCGCCGTGCGGGGCGGGCATCCGGACTCGACCGGGTGGCCGACGATCGCGCGCATGGACTACTCCGACTGGCCGCGCCGCAGCGTGCTCGTCGCGCACCCGCACGACGAGGGCGTGCTGCTCGGCGCGATCGACGACGTCGAGGGTGCTCCGGTCGATGCCGTGGTGTCGCTGTGTCGGGTGGGAGTCGATCAGCTGCCTGCCGGTGTCGACACAGCCGATCGCGTGGAGATCTGGCTGATCGACTCTCCGGAGCCGGCGCAGAATCCCAACCTCGAGCTCGTGCTGGTGGATGCCGCTGACGCGGTCGCGGCCCTGCGCTCGGAGGGCAAGCGCGTGCTGCTGCACTGCGTGCAGGCGCAGAGCCGGACGCCGACGGTCGCGGCGCTGTATGCGGCGCGGCATCTCGGGGCCGACTTCGACGCGGCGCTCGCTGCGGTACGCGAAGCGCTGTCGGATGCGGCGCCGCAGTCGGCGCTAGTTTCAGCGGCTCGCGCGATTGCGGTCACGTCCTAAGCCTTGGGGCAGCGCGTCTCGACGTCGCAACTATTATCGTTATACAATAATGCGCATGTCCAAGAACGAGACGATCAACGGGCAGCCGGTCACCGAGGAGCAGATCGCCGCGTGGGCCGCTGAGGCCGAAGCGGGCTACGACGTCGCCGCGCTGAAGAAGCGGGGACGCGGGCGCCCCGGCCGCGGAGCGGAGCCCTCCCAGGTGGTCGCGCTGCGCCTGACGCTCGACGAGATCGCTGAGCTCGATGCTCGTGCCGCGCGTGAGGGCAAGACGCGCTCCGAGGTCATCCGCGAGGCGCTGACGCACCCGGCCGCGTGAGAGTTCACAACTCGGCGCTCAAGCACGGCGTTCTCGAGGCCGACGCCATCTCTGCGGCAACCTGGGCTCTGTGGGTCGAAGACCTCGACGATGAGAGCCCATCCCGCCAGTTGCGACTGGGGTTCGACACCCAAGGTCGCCTGCTCGAGACCGTTGTGCTCGTATTCGACAGCGGCAACGAGTTAGTCATCCATGCGATGAAGGCGCGGCCGCAGATGCTCGACCTTCTGCCGTGACCGGGGCGGAGCCGAGCCAGAGACCGGTGTCCGCCTAGAACTCGCGCGCCATCGCCTCGAGCCGCTCCACACGCTCTGACGTCGGCGGGTGCGACCTGAGCAGCCGGTCGAACCAGCTGGGGCCCGTCGGGTCGACGATGAAGAGCTCGGCCACCTCCGGCACCGGGCGGGCGAGCATCCCACCGCGTTCTTCGATCTTGGTGAGGGCGCGCACGAGTCCGTCGGGGAACCTCGTCAGCTCCACTCCGCTCGCGTCGGCCAGGAACTCGCGGCGACGCGACACCGCCGAGGTGATGAGCGGGCCGATGAGGAAGCCGACGATGCCGGCAGCGGCTCCGAGGAGGAGCAGGAGCAGGCCGATCGCGCCGTTGATCAGCCCGAGCCCGAACTTGAACTCGGGGATCACCGACCGGATCATCGCCCACCCCAGCATCAGCAGCGCCGCCGCGAGCGACACGATCGACCCGACGAGGGCGAAGGCGGTGAGGGTGACGCGGCCATCCTGGTTGACGATGTGCGCGACCTCGTGGGCGACGACCGCCTCCAGCTCGGAGCCGTCGAGCAGCTCGAGCGCTCCGCGGGTCACGGCGAGCACGGCGTCGTCCGGCTTCAGCGAGGCGGCGAACGCGTTGGGGGCATCCTCATCGATGACGCCGATGCGGGGCATCGGTATGCCGGCGCGGATCGCCGTCGTCTCGACGATGCGGTGCAGGCGCCGCTCCTCCTCGAGCGAGACGAAGCGCACCCCGGCGGTCTCGGCGGCCGACTTCGTGGCGTGGCTCAGCGCCTGCCACACGTAGAGCGGGCACGCGATCACCAGCAGCACGAGCGGCCACAGCTCGGCGAACACCCACGACGCGAAGAGGCCGAGCGCGATCACGGCGACGCAGAACAGGGCGATGAGCAGGATGCTCCACCGCTTGTTGCGGGCGATCTCCCGGTACATGGGGTGACTGTACTGCCGCGCGGGGCGGAGTGGCACGCGGTGCCGAAGTGAGTTGCGGCGGGCGCGGGAAGGACGGCGTCAGAGTTCGACTGCCCCCATCAGGAAGGAGCGATCGCGGTTGGGGTCAAGTGCTCGAGCGCTGAGAGCGGTGACGCCGACGCCGAGAAGCTCCTCGAGGCGGGCTTCGAACGCCCCGAGGCTGAGCAACGTGGCCGTCGGGAGTGGGTCTACGAGAAGGTCAAGGTCGCTGGACTCGCTTGCCGTCCCGCGAGCCACGGAGCCGATGACGGTGACCGCACGGAACTCGTGCTCCCGAGCGAGACGGAGGATCTCGTGACGATGCGCCAGCACGTCGTCGAGTGTCATCTCAGGCGACCCGCCCGGCGAAGAGCTTCGGCGGCCAGCAATTCGAGATCCTCCCGGCCATCGACGAGCGCGGGGGAATCCTCTCCCAGCACCTCGATGGCCAGTGCGACGATTTGCTCGGGAGTCGTGAGGTCGAGCTGCTGGATCAGCGCCGTGACGTCTGCGTAGTCCTTTCGTGCGTATCTCGCCATCTTCATCGCCAGGAGCGCCCGGGGCGATGCGAGCCGAAGCGCGCGGCCCCTGAGCGTGACGGTGACGAAGTGGCGCGGGTCGTCGGTGTCGAAAGCGATGAAGGGGCGAGCGTTCTCGTTGATCCACTGCGAACTCAGCCCGTGCTCCTCCGCCATCGCCTGCGCGATCGCTTGGATCCGGTCGAATGGGCGGAAGAGTCCGTCGACGTCGGGGGTGAGCTGATCACGGCCTAGCTGCAGCGCCATGGCGGCCCCGCCCACGAGGAAGATGTCGGCGTCGACACCTGCGTCGTCGGCACGCTCCAACAGTTCGGCGAGGAGGCCCTCGATCTCGTCGCCAGTCAGCTGACGGTAGACGTGACTCAAGCGATGCTCCAGTCCTCAGCGCGCGACAAGAGGTTCTTCTGACGGAACACCTCCGGTGTGCGCGCGCGAAGCCACTCGCGGAATCGCGGACTGGGCTCGAAGCCCAGAGCGGTCTCGGTGGGCAGTGCGGGCGCGTTGAGCATCCAGGGAGGAGCCGCGCGCCCGGTGCTCTGAAGCGCGTACGCGAACCCCGTGGCCAGGAAGGTCGACCACATCAGGGGCAGGTCCGCCGTCTTCGGAGCGGCGACCGCCCACGCTGGCGGCTCAACGCCCGGATGCTCGTCGAGATAGCGGATCAGTCGACCCACCGACTCAGCGAGGTCGCGGGCCGCTCCATCGATGTCGCCGCGGCCTAGCTGCTCTGCGATCGAACGGGCTGCGGTCTCTGGCGCGATCAGCTCAGACTGGGGCCCGGCGGCGGCGTTCACCTCCCAACCCGTGGCCTCGAGAAGCGCGTGCATCGTCGACCAGGTCGGGTCGAGTCTTCCGCCCTCGATGCGGCTGATCGTCGACTGCGCGATGGCGGCTCGCCGAGCGAGTGCGGCCTGGCTGAGCCCGGCGGATCGACGGGCGCGGAGGAGCGTCCCTGCGGGCTGAATCAACGGAACCTCCTATGCGTATACGCATAAGAGTGTAGAGAGGTTCGAGGATTGAGGCAATGCCGCGCTCTGCGTTCACTCGTGCGGACGCGCTGTCCGGTCGATGTCGGTGGTGGCCGTTAGCGTGAGCCCATGTTCCTCCTCCCCAGGCCCGATGGCGGGCGGATGCTCGTCACCTCGGCGAGCGACCTGACGAGCGCCGCGGGCTGCGAGTTCGGCTTCGGCCGCACGGTCGACGCCCTGCTCGGCCGCATCGCGAAGGTCGAGGAGGCCACCGACGCGATGATGCAGCGCACGATCGAGATGGGCCACGCCCACGAGGCGCGGCTCGTCGACCGCTACCGGCAATCGGGCACGCTCGTCGACATCCCGCGCGCCGACGCGATGACCGCGGAGGCCTACCTCGAGCGCCAGGCCGAGACGGTGGCCGCCCTCCGCGCCCGCACCGACATGGTCACGCAGGGCACGTTCTTCGACCCCGAGCACGGCCCTGACCTCGCCGACAACCTCGGGCTCGCGTTCATCGGCTTCGCCGACTTCCTCGAGCACCGCGGCGACGGCGTCTACCGCGTGCTCGACAGCAAGCTCGCCCGCAAGGCGAAGGTCACCGCCCTGCTGCAGCTCGCCGCCTACGCCGACCAGCTGCAGCGGCTCGGAGTGCCCGTCGACGACGAGACCGGGCTGATCCTCGGAACCGGCGCCACGAGCATCCACCGCCTCATCGACATCGCCCCCGTGCACCGCCGCCAGCGCGCCCGCATGCACGCCCTTCTGCGCGAGCGCGTCGGCGCCGACGCGGTGCTGCCCTGGCGCGCTGCCGATGTCGCGCACTGCGGGAAGTGCGCCTGGTGCGAAGCGGCCATCGTCGAGCACGACGACGTCTGGCAGGTCGCCGGCCTGCGCGGCCAGCAGTGGAGCCGCCTCGGCGCCGCCGGCATCACGACCGTGCGCGAGCTGGCCGACTCCACCGGCCCCATCGACGGGATGCCCGCCCGCACGCTCGAGGGGCTCCGACTCCAGGCGCGCCTGCAGGCCGCCGCAGCCGCGCAGGGCGCAGGCTCCCCGCCCCCCGTCGAGCTCGTGGATGCTGCCGCCCTCGCCGCGCTGCCCCCGCCGAGCGCCGGTGACCTCTACTTCGACTTCGAAGGCGACCCGCTCTACACCGAGGGCGACCCGGCTCGCTGGGGCATCGACTACCTCTTCGGCATGGTCGACGCCAACGACGTCTTCACCCCGTACTGGGCGCACACCTTCGCCGACGAGCGGGATGCCCTCATCGCCTTCCTCGATGACGTGCAGCAGCGACGAGCCGCCCACCCCGACCTGCACATCTACCACTACGCGGCCTACGAGCGCACCCACCTGCGCCAGCTCGCCGCCCGCCACGGCGTCGGCGAGCAGATCGTCGACGAGCTCCTCCGCGACGGCGTGCTCGTCGACCTGTACACGGTCGTCAAGCGCGCGTTCCGCATCGGGTCGGCGAGCTACTCGATCAAGAAGCTCGAGCCGCTCTACTGGCCCGAGTCGCGTGAGGGAGCAGCGGTCGCCGCCGGAGGTGACTCGGTCGCCGAGTACGTGCGCGCTCGCGAACTGCGCGAGAACGGTCAGGAGGCTGAGGCGCAGGCGATCATCGACGACATCGCCGAGTACAACCGCGTCGACTGCGTCAGCACGCGCAAGCTCGCCGATTGGCTTCGCGCCTACCCGCGCGGGGGTGGGGGAGAGGGCGACGGCCCCGGCGGGGATGGCGAGGGGCCCGAGAGTGACGACCCGGGCGATGGCGGCGACGGCTCGACGCTCGACGACGCGCCGCCCGAGCGTGAGATCGAGGCCTCGCCGCTCCACGACGACCTCATCGCCCTCGCCGCCCGACCCGACGGCTCGTATGGCGTCGAGCCCGACCGCACGCCCGAAGAGCGGCTGTACCACTACGCCGCCGCCGCGATCGACTACCACCGGCGCGAGCACAAGACCTTCTGGTGGGAGCACTTCGACCGCCTCGCCAGCGCCGCCGACGAGTGGGCCGACACGCGCGACGTCTTCCTCGTCGACCCCGACGGCGCCCACACCCAGACCGACTGGGGCAAGAGCGGCAAGCAGCGCTCGCTCCGCCGGCACGTGCGCCTCGTCGGCGAGTGGGCGCCCGGTTCACGCGTGAGCGTCAGCACGCGCACCGGACCGTTCGCTGTGTACGAGCATCCCGCCCCGCTGCCGCTCAACCGGCGCGACCCGCGATCGCGCCCCGCCCGCGGCATCGCCCTCACCGGCGCCGACGACGACAGCGTCGTCATCACCGAGACGCTCGCGACCGACCCCGCCACCGGCCAACCCGTCGACCCCTATGACGACCTGCCGATCGCGCTCACGCCCGGCCCGCCGCCCGACCCCGGCAAGCAGAAGCCCGCCATCGAGGAATGGGGCGCCGCGCTCGTCGCCTCCGCCCCCTCACTGCCGCGCGACGCCGTCGTCGACCTGCTCCTGCGGCGACCGCCCGTCACCGCGAGCGGTGGGCCGCTCGCCGCCGTCGAGGACGACGCCGACGGCGAGCCCGACCGCATCAGCGCCGTCGTCGCGAGCCTGCTCGACCTCCACGACTCCTACCTCGCCGTGCAGGGCCCGCCCGGCACCGGCAAGACCTACCTCGGCTCGCGCGTCATCGCCCGCCTCGCCGCCGACCACGGATGGCGCATCGGCGTCGTCGCGCAAGGCCACGCCACCGTCGAGCACATGCTCGACACCGTCGTCGCCGCCGGACTCCCGCCCGCCCAGGTCGCCAAGGCCGCGCGAGCGGGGGAGGACCACGCCGAGAGCACCGCCCTGCGGCGCTACACCTTGCTGCCCAACGGCTCGAAGTCGCTCGGCGCCTACGCCGCCGGTCAGACCGGCGGCTACGTCATCGGCGGAACGGCGTGGGACTTCAGCGACGCCAACCGTGTCGGCCGCCGCGAGCTCGACCTGCTCGTCGTCGACGAAGCCGGCCAGTACTCCCTCGCCGCCACCATCGCCGCCTCCATGAGCGCCCGACGGCTGCTCCTCCTCGGCGACCCGCAGCAGCTGCCCCAGGTCAGCCAGGGCACTCACCCGGAACCCATCGACGGCAGCGCGCTCGGCTACCTCAGTTCCGGCCACGACGTCCTCCCGCCCGAGCTCGGATACTTCCTCGCCGAGACCCGCCGCGTGCATCCCGCCCTCGCCGCCGTCGTCAGCGACCTCTCGTACGAAGGGCGCCTCCACGCGCACCCCGCCGCCTCCCGCCGGCACCTCGACGGCGTGCCGCCCGGCCTCCACGCCGTCCCCGTCGAGCACAGCGGCAACGACACCGAATCGACAGAGGAAGCCGCCGCGGTCGTCGACCTCATCGACCGCCTCATCGGCACCACGTGGAGCCCCGACGACCGCGACACGCCCGCCGGCCAGACCCGCCCCCTCGAGGCCCGCGACGTCATCGTCGTCACCCCCTACAACGCGCAAGTGCACACCCTGCGCCTCGCCCTCGACGCCGCCGGGCACCGCGAGACGCGCGTCGGCACCGTCGACAAGTTCCAGGGCCAGGAAGCCGCGATCGCGATCGTCAGCCTCGCCGCCTCCAACCCCGGCGACGCGCCCCGCGGCATGGAATTCCTCCTCAACCGCAACCGGCTCAACGTCGCCATCTCACGCGCCCAATGGGCCGCCTACCTTGTCCACTCGCCCGCCCTCGCCGACCACCTGCCGCACACCCCTGCCGGCGTCGCCGAGCTCAGCGCCTTCCTCCGCGTGCTCGACGCCGGCAGCTGACGCACTGGGCAGGCGCAGGCCGCCCCCAACCGAGCCCGACAGCCCGCGCGCCTCCGCGCCCGCACCCCGACCGCGACGGAGAATCACCCCATGTACAGCCCCGACTTCGGACTCATGACCGGCCTCTTCCTGCCCGTCATCCTCGCCGTCGTCAGCACCGCGATCACGCTCCTGCTGCTCTACGGCATCATCCGCGTCGGCGTCTCCCGCGGCATGCGCGACTACCACCGCTGGGCCCAGAACCAGCCGCCCCGCGGCGGCGCCACCGGCTACTACGGCCCCATCACCCCGCAGCGCCCCGCGCCGCCGCACACCGATCCGCCGCGAACCGACCCGCAGTCGCCCGCCGCCTGACCCGACCGTCAGGCCGCGTCACGGAGCACGGCCTACCTCACCCGCACGGGCTCCCGCAGCGCGATCATCACCTCGTTGCGGCGCAGGAAGCCCGGCTTCCACGGCGGGTCGAAGCGCGCGAAGGTGACCTCGCCCGACGGCATGAGGCCCTCCCGGCGCATCGCGTCCTCCAGCGCACGTGCCTGCTCCGCCATCCGCCGCTCACTCCACGAGCCACTGAATCGGCGAACCGCCATGTCGTGCTCAGCGACCGCGCGCGCACGCAGACGACCGCTCCGCGGCTCGGGAACGGACGCCGCATCCATCGCCGCCGGCATCACGAACGCCACCCGGTGCTCCCCGGCCTCCGATGACTGCTGCAGCACGGGCGCCGTCATCGCGATGCTCCGCCCGGCGCTGTTGTCGCCCGAGATGAAGCGGAACAGCGGCCCGAACGCGCGATTGCCCGCCGAGCCGAAGTCGCCGCGCTCCACGCACTCGACGACGGCGAACTCCGGGTAGCGGCGCACCTCGAAGTCGCCGAACCGCCTCACCACCGCGTAGTCGAGCTCCTCGGTCATGCCCTGACGGTAGACCCGTCATGGCCGGAGCGACAGGCCCCCGACTAGCGCTCCTGCACCTCGTCCACGTCGTCCGGCTCCTGATCCGACACGAGCGCCTCGTGGTTCTCCTCACGGCCCTCCGCGATGTGGGCGAGCCGGGTCAGGGTCTCCCGATTGCGCACCGAGAGCAGAGCATCCGCCACCGGAGACGGCACCAGCCGCCCCGGGCCGCGCACCGCGAACTCGACCAGCCGCACCACGCAGCCCGAGCCGCGCGGCTTCACATCGATCTCCACCCGCGCCTCGCCGAGCGGCCACCCCGCCGGCTGCATCACCGCGCGCCGCGGGGGATCCCACTCGACCATCTCCGTCCGGTCGTCGATCACGAGCGGCCACAGCCCGAACGAGTGATGCAGCTTCGACCCGACCTCCGGCCACGCGCCGTCGACGTCGCGCATCCGCGACGCCCCGACCACCCAGGTCGGGAACACCCAGGCATCCGCCAGCACCCCGAACACCGCCTCGGGCGAGCAGTGCATCTCACGAACGGTGACCGACATCACGCACCTCCCGGCGCCGGCGCCGTCCCAACCGGATCTCCCGTGCCCAGATACGGGTGCATCTTGTAGCCGAACTCGTGCTTGAGCGCCGACCGCGCCGCGTAGTAGCCCGCGAGACCGTGCACCCCCGGCCCGGGCGGCGTCGCCGACGAGCACAGGTAGACGCCCTTCGCGGGCGTGCGCCACGGATCGGTCGACAGCACCGGGCGAGCCACGAGCTGCGCGAACGTCGGCTCGCCGACCGCGATGTCGCCGCCGAGGTAGTTCGCGTTCTGCTGCTGCATCTGCGCCGCCGTCCGGCTCGAGGATGCCCGGATCAGCTCCCGGAAGCCCGGCGCGAACCGCTCGATCTGGGCGATGATCGCCTCCTCGCGATCGACCGTCGACCCGTGCGGCACGTGCGTGTACGCCCACAGAGTGTGCTGGCCCTCGGGCGCCCGGCTCGGGTCGATGACGCTCGGCTGCGCGACGAGCACGTACGGGCTCTCCGGGTGCCCGCCTGCGGCGACCTCCGCCTCGCCCGCGGCGATCTCCTCGCGCGAGCCGCCGACGTGCAGGGTCGGGGTCGTGCGCAGCTCCTCGTTCATCCACGGCACCGGGCCGCTGAGCGCGAAGTCGACCTTCGCGACGCCGTTGCCGTACTCGTAGCCCTCGAGCCGGTCGCGGTACCGCGCGGGCAGACGCTCGCCGACGATGCGCGACAGCGCGCGCGGGCTCGTGTCGAACAGCACCGCGCGGGCGGCGGGCAGCTCGCGGATGTCGCCGACCTCCGCACCCGTGACGATCGACCCGCCGTGGGCGCGCAGATCGTCGGCGAGGGCATCCGTGATCGCCTGCGACCCGCCCGCCGGGATCGGCCAGCCGCGCGCGTGCGCCGTCGTGCCGAGCGCGAGGGCGGCACCCGCGGTCGACAGGCTCGGCATCGGCTGGATCGAGTGGGCCGCGAGCCCCGACAGCATCGCCGGGCCCACGTCCTCCGAGAAGCGCAGGTTCCACGACGGCAGGCCCTGCTCGATTGCGCGCAGCCCGAACCGCAGCGTCGTGAGCGGGTGGCGCGGCAGCTGGAGCAGCGGCGAGCCGGTGAGCTGCGCGATGTGGTGCGCGTTCTCCACGAGCGGGCCGAACAGCTGGCGCCACGCCGGGCCGTCGGCGCCGAGCGCCTCGGCCGTGCGCTCGAGGTCGCGGTAGGCGAGCCCCGCCCCTCCGCCGTCGAGGGGATGCCCGTACGAGATCTCCGGGACGAGCATCCGGATGCGCTTGGCGAGCTCGAATCGCCGGAAGAAGCCCGACGACAGCGCGAGCGGATGCACCGCCGAGCCGAGGTCGTGCGTGAAGCCGGGGATGGTCAGTGCGCCGCTGCGGGCGCCGCCGCCGATCGTCGACGCGCGCTCGAGCACCATGACCTCGAGGCCCGCGCGGGCGAGCGTCACCGCCGCGGCGAGACCGTTGGGGCCCGAGCCGACGACGATCGCGTCGGGAGTGCCGGGGCCGGTCGCGCGCGCATCGTCCATGACTCGACCCTAGGCCGGTGCGCCCCGTGCGGCGCAAGCCCCTGCGCCTCTGTCGGAGCGAGGGGCCAGAATGACGGGATGCTCGAGCGAACCGGTGGGGTGATCCGCGACTACGGCTTCGTCGCGCGCAGCCGCTGGCGATCCATCCGCATCGGCTCCACGCCGCCCGACCCGGGCACGGGGCTCGCCGCGCCCGTCCTGCTGATCCCCGGGGTGTTCGAGACCTGGCACTACCTGGAGGCGATCGGCGACCGCCTCGCCGCCGAGGGGCACCCCGTGCACTTCCTCCAGCGGCTCGGGCTCAACCGGAACCCGATCGAGGAGACCGCCTCGCTCGTGCGCGAGCACCTCGAGGAGCTCGACCTGCGCGACGTCGTCATCGTCGGGCACTCCAAGGGCGGGCTCATCGGCAAGCAGCTCATGACGGTCGAGGACCACGAGGAGCGCATCGCGCGACTCATCGCGATCAACACGCCCTTCCCGGGCAGCCCGCTCGCGCGCTACGCGATCTCCGCGTGGCGCGAGTTCGCGCCCGAGCGGCCCGTGATCCGCTCGCTCGCGCAGGCGACCGAGGTCAACGGGCGCATCGTGTCGATCTTCAGCGCCTTCGACCAGTACATCCCCGGCTCGAGCCGCCTGGAGGGCGCGACGAACGTGCAGCTGCCGCTCGTCGGCCACTTCCGCGTGCTGGAGCACCCGCTCGTGCTCGACGAGGTCGCGCGCTGGGCGGCCGAGCCGCGGCACTGATCCGCGGCACCGAGCCGCGGCACTGATCCGCTCGGGCCGCAGCGGCCCGGGGGCCTCGACCTACTCGGCGGGGGCCGCCGCGAGCTGCGTCGTCCACTCCACCGAGGAGGGGCCGGTGACCGTCACGGTCGACAGTCCCACGACGCCGAGGTCGTCGCGCGCCTCGCACGTGAAGGTCTGACCGAGCCCGAACAGGATGCCGTCGGGGCAGGCGACCGTCGCCGTGACGCCCTGCGTCGCGAGATCCTGCGCGATGAGCGACTCGACCATCCGCAGCTGCTCGCCCGTCGCGACCGAGGGCAGCAGCACGACCGCAGCGGCGGTCGCGGCGCCGGCGACGATCGAGAGAGCGAGATTCACCCACGCCGGAGCCTGACCGCCCGGCGCGCGGCGCAGCACGATCGCCCGCACGCCGAGGTAGACGAGCGGGCCGAGCAGCGCCCAGACGGCGGACGGGCGATTCGCGTGACCGGAGCTCGCGAGCGCGCGCGCGTCGAGCGCCGCGAGCAGGACCGTCAGCACGATGGCGACGACGCCGAGCACGAGCGGCGCGAACGGGGCGACGGCCGCGGGCAGCAGCGCAAGAGCGCCGGCGATCGCACCGCCGACGGGCGTGAGCACCGGGGCGAGGGCGGGCACCGCGAGTGCGATCCGGTCGGCGAGCACGAGCGCGGCGACGATGAGGCCGACGAGCGGCGAGAGCGCGAGCATCCACGCGGCGCCCGTCGATGCGCGCCCCGCGCGCTGCGGAGGCGTCGCGACCGATCCGGGCCAGCCGCGGCCCATCGCCCCGAAGTCGGCCGAGCCCGGCTCGCCCGAGGCGGGCTGCGCGAACGAGCGGCCGCGCGCCGGAGCGGACGCGTCGGCCTCAGCCTGGGCGAACGGCGGGGCGACGCGGGCCGCACCGGCCGTGACCGGAGCGGCGGCGGTTCCGGGCTCGGGCGGCGGGGCCATCGCGAGCAGCGAGTCGAAGCCGGTCGCGCCGGCGGTCGTGGCGGCCGAGACGGGTGCGGGAGCCGCGGGCGCTGCGGCGACGGGTGCTGCGACAGGCCCGCCCGGCGCGGCGAGCGACGGATGCGCGGTCGCGGTCGCGCGCGCGGCCTGCGGCGCGATGCGCTGCGGCCCGGTGAGCCCGGCCAGCGGTGAGCGGGCCGGCTCGACGAGCCCGCCCGCGCCCGGCGCCGACGGCGCGAGCGCCTCGAACTCGGGGGCGACGGTAGGCGCGGAGGGGATGGAGACGGAGAGCTCGACCTGGAGCACGGTCGCCGACATCGGGTAGTCGACGGGCACGCCGTGCGGCGCGGCGTCGGCCGGGTCGCCCGCGAGCGAGGTCTGCGCGGTGGACGTTCCGAAGGCGCTCGACGGCGTCGTCACCACGACCGGGGGCTGCGCCGCGAGGGCGGCGGCGATGAGCGGGTCGACCCCGGGCGCGGTCGCGGCGGCGGCGGTCGCGGCGCGCGCCGTGGCACGCGCTCCGCGCGGGCGCGCGGCGATCGCTGCGGCGATCTCCTCCGGGGTCGGCGCGGCGGACGCGGTGGGCTCGGGCGTCACGTCGGCGACGGGGGCGGCCTCGGCCGCGGGCACGACCTCGTGGGCCGGGGCGACCGGCGCCTCCGCACCGGGCGGCGGGATGGTGGGTGCCGGAGAGGGCGGGACGACGGAGGCGCGGGGCGCGGCGGCCGCGGCCGTTCCGGCCTCGGCGAGACGTTCGGCGACGGTCGCTTCGGGTGCGACGGTCGTCGTGGTCGCCTCGGGCGCGGCGGTGGCCGGTTCGACGAGCACGGTGCCGGAGGCCTCGAGCTCGCGGCGCTGGCGGCGGCTCAGCACGAGCTCACCGCCGCCGGAGCTCGACGGCGCCGCGCCGCCGCCGGAGCCGGAGGGGCCGGAACCGCTGGAGCCCCCGTCGAGGAAGGCCGAGGTCGAGTGCTGCCCCGTGACGAAGTCGACGGGGGAGACGGGGGCGGGCTCGCCCGCATCCTGGAGGCGCTGCACGATGTCGACCGGGTCCATGCCGACGCCGATCGGGCCGGGCTGACCGAGCGAGACGGGAGTGACGGGGCGCGACATGTCCTGAGCGAGCGGCTCGGCATGAGCGGGGCCGAGGGCCTGGACGTGCTCGGTCCACGCACTGCCGTCCCACCAGCGAGCGAATCCGGGCCCCCCGGCGTCGGGGTACCACCCCGCGGGCGGCAGTGCGCTCCCCGTCATCGACTCAGTCATCGTGTTCCCCCCGGAATCACCTGTGCACGCAGCACAGCTTCAGGCGAGTCTAGGTCGGGGAAAACGCCGGTCATACCCCCGTAAGCGGGGGACACGGCGGCGGGCGGCGCGTGCTAGCCGGGCTGCTCCTGCTTCGGGGGAGCGGCGGCGTCGGTGCGCTCGTCGGCGCCGTCGCGGCGCTCCTCGAGCGACTCTGGCTCGCCCTCCGGTGAGCCCTCGATCGGACCGCCGGCGGCCGCCGACGCCGAGCCCTCGTTCGGCCCCCGCTCGTCCTGGTCGGGAGCGACGTGCCCCTCGTCGAGCACCTGCTCGCCGGCGACGATGTCGCCGGAGTCGGGGTTGCGGCTCTCGATGTCGTGGGCGACGGGGTCGTCGCTTCCGTGGCGGTCGGTCTGAGCATCCATGTCATGCGCCTTCGTCTGGATCGTGGGAGCGGTCAGGGGGCGGACGATCGGGGGAGTAGGACGCGGGCGCCCCCCTGATCGGAGGGAGGGGCGCCCGCAGCCGCAACGCTGTCAGCCCTGATGTCGTCGCGGCTCATCGACCCGGTGGGGCTCCAGCCTCCGCCGAGCCGGTTCGTTGATCGCCGGCCGCGCATCCGTCACAGATGTTCGCGCCGGAGGATGCACCGCCCTCCGAGTCGCGCACCGCGGCCGGCGATCGCCTGCTCAGCGGTCGGTGGTCCCGCCGCTGCGCTCGTCCGCGTCGTCGGCCTGGTCGGAGAGCCCCGTGGACTCGTCGCCGTAGCCGCCGGTCGCGTTCTGCCCGTCGAGCGGGTCGGCGGAGACTCCGCCGCCGCTCGTGACCTGGTCGCCGGGAACGCCGACGGGCTCGTCGGGGCTCGGCGAGAGGTGCTGGTCGTCGTGGTGCTGCGACTCGTCGCCGTGGTGGGTCATGAGTGCGCTCCGCCGTGGCCGTCGTGGCCGGGCTGGTTGCCGGGAACGCCGCCGCCCGCCTGTCCCTCGTCGAAGTTGTTCTCGACGCCGTCGTCGGCCTGGCCGGTGAGCGTCTGGCCCTCGTCGTAGTCGTTGGGCGTGGTCAGCAGGCCCGCCTGCGCGGAGTCGTCGATGCCCGGGATGGGCTCGTCCTCGCCGGCGGCGTCCATGTCGTCGTGGATCACCTCGTCGGCGCGGGGCTGGTCGGTGCCGGTCGGATGCCCGGTCGCGACGTCGGCGGACTGGCCCTCCTGGCCCTGCCCGGCGCCGAAGTCGCCCTCCGCACCCGGGTTCTGGCCCATCGTGGTGTCGTCCTGATGGATGTCGTGCTCGCTCATCGCGGTCTCCTTACATCTCGGGGGAACGACCCCACTCAACCCCTCAGGAGGCTCTCGGGGAAGGGGGTAGACATCCGGCCGCGGAGCGCCCTACGGGCGGGCGCGGTGGGGGAGGATGGAGCCATGCCCGCCCCCGTCGCCGCCGCCGTCGACCTCGACCCGCCGAGCGGGGTGCTGAGCGCGAAGCTGCCGCCCGCCCTCGGCGTGGCGATCTCCGCCGTCGTCCTCTACGGCTTCTTCGACGCGCCGTTCCGTCCGCTCGGCTACGCCGTGCTCGTCGTGTCGCTCGTCGCCGCGCTCCTCGTCGACCGCGCGCTCTTCCGCGACCTGCTGCTCATCGGCATCGGCATCACGATCGTGAGCCTCGTGAGCGTCGAGGCCGACATCAGCTGGCTCAACATCGTCCTGCTCGGCACGGTGTTCACGGCGGCGGTGCTCGTGCCGTTCCTCGTCGACCGCTTCGTGTACCGGCGGAGGGCCATCCGCTTCCCCTGGCGCAGCGGCCGGAGGTGGACGCGCGGCGAGAGGGTCTACCTCGTCGCGACCCCGGCGCTCGGCTGGCTCATCCTGCCGTTCTACTTCCTCACCTCCGGCGTCTACCGGAACTGGCCCGACGTCGAGACGCCGAGCGAGATCGGCCGGCTCTTCGTCGGCGTCAACGCCGTCGGCACCTGGGACGAGCTGTTCTTCATCTGCACCTGCTACGCCCTGCTGCTGCGCCACTTCCGGCCGTGGCTGGCGAACATCCTGCAGGCGATCATCTTCGTGAGCTTCCTGTGGGAGCTCGGCTACCAGGCGTGGGGTCCGCTCCTGACGATCCCGTTCGCGCTCGTGCAGGGGATGCTCTTCCACCGCACGAGGAGCCTCACGTTCGTCCTCATCGTGCACCTGCTGTTCGACCTCGTCGTGTTCCTCGTGATCGTGCACGCGCACGACCCGGCGGCGCTCCCGATCTTCCTGTACTGACCGGTTCGGCAGGGCGCGGCTGACAGACTGGGGGCGATGACCTCCCTCATGGATGCGATGCCCCGGCCCTTCGAGGCGGGCGCCGCGTTCGACGCGATCGCCGCATGGTCGGCCGCGGGCGGGCGACCGCTCTACGAGGCGCAGGAGGAGGCGATCTTCGAGCTCGTCGCCGGAGCCCACGTCATCCTCGCCACCCCCACCGGGTCGGGCAAGAGCCTCGTCGCCGTCGCCGCCCACGCGATCGCGCTCGCGCAGGGGCAGAGGTCGTACTACACCGCGCCGATCAAGGCGCTCGTGAGCGAGAAGTTCTTCCAGCTCGTCGAGATCTTCGGCGCCGATAACGTCGGCATGGTCACGGGCGACTCCGCCGTCAACGGCGACGCCCCGATCATCTGCTGCACCGCTGAGATCGTCGCGAACCTGACGCTGCGCCAGGGCGCCGACCTCGAGGCCGGGCTCGTCGTCATGGACGAGTTCCACTACTACGCCGAGCCCGAGCGCGGGTGGGCGTGGCAGGTGCCGCTCCTCACGCTCACGGGCGCGCAGTTCCTCCTCATGAGCGCGACGCTCGGCGACATGAGCGCGATCGCCGACGACCTGCACCGCCGCACCGAGCGCCCCGTGAGCGAGGTCACGCACACCGAGCGGCCCATCCCGCTGAGCTTCGAGTACGTGCGCACCCCCGTGCACGAGACCGTCGAGCGGCTGCTCGACGAGAGGCAGGCGCCGGTCTACGTCGTCCACTTCAGCCAGGCCGCGGCGATGGAGCGCGCGCAGGCCCTGTCGAGCATCCGCATCGTCAGTCGGGAGCAGCGCGACGAGATCGCTGCCGCGATCGGCGACTTCCGATTCTCGACGGGCTTCGGCTCGACGCTCAGCCGCCTCGTGCGCGCGGGCATCGGCGTGCACCACGCCGGCATGCTGCCGAAGTACCGCCGCCTCGTCGAGGTGCTCGCCCAGCGCGGGCTGCTGCGCGTCATCTGCGGCACCGACACGCTCGGGGTCGGCATCAACGTGCCCATCCGCACGGTGCTCATCACCGCGCTCAGCAAGTACGACGGCGTGAAGACGCGGCAGCTGAGCGCGCGCGAGTTCCACCAGATCGCGGGCCGCGCCGGGCGGGCGGGCTACGACACCTCGGGGCTCGTCGTCGTGCAGGCGCCCGACCACGAGATCGAGAACCACCTCGCCACGACCAAGGCGGGCGACGACCCGAAGAAGAGGAAGAAGATCGTCCGGAAGTCGGCGCCCGCCGGCTTCGTGACGTGGAGCGAGACGAGCTTCGAGCGCCTCGTCGGCGGCGCGCCCGAACCGCTCGAGAGCCGCATGCAGGTGAGCGCGGCGATGCTCATCAACCTGATCGCGCGCGGGGGAGACGTCCTCGGCAGCGCCCGTGCGCTGCTCACCGACAACCACGAGCCGCCGCACCGGCAGCGCGAGCTCGTGAAGCGCGCCCTCGGCATCGCGAAGACCCTCGTGCGCGCCGGCGTCGTGGTGATCGACCGCGACGGCGCCGACGGTGCCGAAGGCAGAGAGCGCGAGCCGCGCATCCGCCTCACGGTCGACCTGCAGCCCAACTTCGCTCTCAACCAGCCGCTCAGCCCGTTCGCGCTCGCCGTCATCGAGCTGCTCGACCCCGCCGAGACGCAGGCGGCGGGCCGTGACGCGACGGGCTCGCACACGGGCGGCATCGGCACGGGCCACTACGCGCTCGACGTCGTGAGCGTGATCGAGTCCACGCTCGAGAACCCGCGCCCGGTGCTCAGCCAGCAGCAGTTCAAGGCGCGCGGCGAGGCCGTCGCGGGCATGAAGGCCGACGGCATCGAATACGAGCAGCGCATGGAGCTGCTCGACGAGGTCGAGCACCCGCAGCCCCTCGGCGAGCTGCTGCGCGAGGCGTTCGAGACGTTCGCGGCGAGCCAGCCGTGGATCCGCGACGTCGAGCTCAAGCCCAAGAGCGTCGTGCGCGACATGTTCGAGCGCGCGATGACGTTCAGCGAGTACGTCTCCTTCTACGGCATCGCGCGAAGCGAGGGCCTGCTGCTGCGCTACCTCTCCGACGCCGACCGCGCCATCAGGCAGACGGTGCCCGACGAGGCGAAGACCGAGGAGCTGCGCGACATCATCGCCTGGCTCGGCGAGCTCGTGCGCCAGGTCGACTCGAGCCTGCTCGACGAGTGGGAGGCGCTGTCGAACCCGCAGCCCGAGGGCGATGAGCCGGTCATCCCGCCCGCGCCGCCGTCGGTGCTCACCAACCGCCGCGCGTTCCTGGTGCTCGTGCGCAACGAGCTCTTCCGGCGGGTGCAGCTCGCAGCCCTGCAGCGCGACGACGAGCTCGAGGCGCTCGACCCGCAGGCGGCGTGGCCCGACGCGCTCGACGCCTATTACGCCGACCACGAGAGCATCGGCACCGCGGGGAACGCGCGCAGCGCATCCCTCATCAGAATCGATGAGACCCCGACGGATGCCCCCGGCACATGGCGCGTCCGTCAGGTCATCGACGACCCCGCCGGCGACCACGACTGGGGCATCGACGCGGTCGTCGACCTCGCCGCCAGCGCCGAGCAGGGCGTCGCGGTCGTGCGGGTCGAGGGGCTGAATCGGCTGTAGCCCGGGCGCGCGCTCGAGCGCCCTGCCGGGTCGCTAACCGGCCTCGGCCTCGAGCCGTCCGAGCATCGACCACACGGTGCGCGTGAGCGGCGGGTGGTCGAGGGCGATCTGACGCAGCATGCGGTAGTCGCGAGCGGCGCTCGGGCGGCGCTCGTCGTCCTCGCGGATGAGCTCGGCGCGGAGCATCCACACCACGAGCTCGTCGACGGTCGGGAGCTCGTCCATGAAGTCCCACGGGTCCTCGCCGTCGCGCAGGCGCTCCATCACGACGGTCTGCAGCTCGTCGTGAGCCTCCGCGCGCAGCACCTCGAGGCTCGCGCCGCGCCGGCGCTCATGCCGGGAGGGCCAGGAGGAACGACTCACCCCTCGAGCCTAGGACGGCTCGAGGGGTGAGCTCGAAGCGGGGGATGCGCCGGGCGCGTCGGGGGGACGCGCGCCTGCGCGTTCTTCGGGGAGTGGCCGGGCGCGTCGGGGGGACGCCGCGCCCGGGGCCTCAGCCGAGCAGGCTCGGCACGGTGATGAGGTTCGGCAGGGCGGCGAGCGTCTCGGGCGAGACGAACCACCAGGCGCCGACGACCGCGGCCTGCACGAGCACCCAGGAGAACAGCGGCCACGGAGCGGACCCCGTCGCGCGCGAGACCTGGACGCCGCGCACGGCGAGGTACACCGGGGGAGCGATGAGCGCGAGACCCCACGGCGCCGTCGACAGGTGGCCGTCGTCGCCGAGCGCCCGGGCGTCGCGCGCAGCGAGCGCCGCGTAGAGCACGAAGGGCAGCGCCAGCAGCATGAGCACGCTCGACAGCGGGGCCGCCTCGGGGAGGCCCGTGATCGCGTAGTACAGCGAGGCCGCGTGCATGATCGGCAGGAGCGCGAAGAGCCACACCGCGCTCGTGTTGACGCGCGAGGCGAACGTGTCGGCCATGCGCGGGCGGGCGACCGGGGCGACGTAGGCGTCCTGGAACTCGGCGGGCACCACGTCGGAGAGCACGATGTCGGGCGAGAACACCGTCGCGGCGGAGACGCGGGGCAGCTCGTCCCACGTCGGGCTCGAGGCCGTGACGATCGTGTGCAGCGGCATGGACTCGGCGATCCGCGCCGACTCGCGCGCCGTGGGCGTCGCGGCTGAGCCGTGGATCATGACCGGGCCGGTCGACGACTGCACGACGGTCTCGACGACCTCGCTGAGAACGGCGACGGGCGCGGTGTACTCGGTCCACTTGTCGCCGTCCCACCAGCGACGCTCGGAGCCGGTTCGGCTCAGCGGATCCGGGTACCAGCCCGCGGGTACGCGGGACGGTGCGGTGATGCTCATGACTTCCCCCAGGTGTCGTACCGGTCCCCCGACCGGTGTGGAACCCGTCCTCGCACGGGTGTGCGAGGCGCTGTCGCGACGTTTCGGGTCCCACGCGACGTGTGCTGCAGATATTCGGTTGTGCCGTGCTGTGCTGCGGTGTTGCGGTGGGCCTCGGATGCGTCTGCAGCGTGACGCGGCCCGGTCTCATCACTCGGTGAGGCTGTACACGCCCCAGTCGTCGACCTGCCAGGTGATCCAGCCGTTGGCGCGCTGGAGGCTGACGGTGACCACGAAGGTCGTCCCATCGGCGTTGACCGCGGGGCAGCGGTACTGCTGGCCGATGAAGAGCGGCGGGGTGCCCGAGCAGGTGACCTCGGCGGCGGTGCCGATGCTGCGGGCGTTCAGCTCGATCGAGTTCGACGCTTCGTCGGCGAACAGCTGCGGCACGGCCGAGATCAGCAGGCCGGGAACCGCGACGATCGCGCCGACCTGCAGCCCCACGAGGAGGAGGAAGACGGCGGCGGGCGCGAAGCCGGCGCCCGAGTAGCGAGCGAGACTGACGGCGCGCATGATCAGGTAGACGGGCGCTCCGATGATCGACCACCACCAGCCGGCGGGGCGGTCGATGCCGCGCCGCTTCAGCGACCGCTGGTCGAAGTACGCGAGCGCGATGACGACGGGGATCGGCGCGAGCCAGATCGCCGTGATGATCGGCAGGTCGAGTCCGCTCGTGAACGCGGCCACGACGAGCAGGCTCAGCAGCAGCTGCACCATCGGCAGCAGCGCGATCGCCCAGGCGGCACCGGTGTGCACGTGCGGGACGGGTCCGGCGGCACCGGGCATCATCCCTCCGCGCCGCATGGCGGCGACGGGCGACTCGGCGACGTACGGCACGTACTGCGGAGCGCCCGGAACGGAGCCCCAGCCGGCGGCGCTGCCGGTGCCGGGCGCAGAGCCGTAGCGGGCGGCCGAGGGATGCTGCGGCGCGGAATCCTGGAAGAGCGCGTGCTGGGCGTAGTACGGGCTCCCACCCCACTGCTCCTGCGGGTGGGGGGCGGAGGTCTGGGCGGCCGAGTAGTGGCCGGCCGACTGCGCCGAGCGCGGGTCGCCGCCGTAGGGCTGCCACCCGCCGTGCGAGGGGGCGCCGGGCACGGAGCCGGGCGAGGAGTGGTTGACGGCGCTCGCGGCCGACACGGGGCCGGGCGCGTTCGCGGGCTGCTGCTCGCGGGGCTCCTGCATCGGGATCCACTGCGCGTCGCGCATCGCGGACTCGCTCGTGGGGATGTCGAAGCCGGGGTTCGCAGCCGGACGCGGGGCCTCGGTGCGAGGGGCGGACTGCTGAGGCGCCGGCTGCGCCGACTGCGCGGCCGGCTGCGGCGCGGCCGTCTGCTCGGTGGCGAAGGGCGGCGGGGTCGTGGTGGCCTGCGGCGTGAACGGGGCGGGCTCGGAGGCGGCGAAGGGGTCGGCCGCGAACGGGTCAGCGCCGAAGGCGGGCGCGGCGGTGAACGACTGCGGGCTCGAGAACTCGGGCTCGGGCGCGATGAGCGGCTCGACGACGGGCTCGACGACGGGCTCGGGCGCGAAGGACGGGGCGGCGATGTCGGGCTCGACGAGAGCGGGCATCGAGACGGTCGTCGGCGCGGGAAGTGCCTTGAGAACGTGCGCGAGCGGGCGGTCGTCGATGGTCTCGCCGGCATCGGTTGCCGACTCGGCGCTGCGGCGCGCGCGGCGCGTGGGCAGCTCGTCATCGTCGGCGAAGGTCGTGGGCGCGGGCTGGGCGACCATGGGCTGGCGGGCATCGGAGACGTGCTCGGTCCAGGCGTGGTTGTCCCACCACCGCAGCTGCGGCAGACCGAGCGGGTCGGGGTACCACCCCGCAGGCACCCGCCCGTATTCGTCCTCCGACACCGTTCTGCCCCCTCATCAGGCCGGACCCCGAGGCCGGCTGGGTTCAGTGTATGGGTCGGTCGGCTCGGAAAGGGAGGGTCCGTCAGCCCCCAGAGTGGGTGTACCCCTGTCGGGGGGCACCGGGTGACGGAGTCGCCGACGGCGGCCCGGGCAGCGGGGTCGCCGCGTCATCGAGCCGGCGTCGTGCCCGCTCGGCGCGCCCCGGCACGCGCACGAGCGCCGGACCATCGACCCACGAGGTCGCGACCCGGAGACCGTGCAGCGCGCTGAGCACCCACAGCTCGCAGCCGTCCAGATCGTGCGGGCGGGCATCCGTCGCCTCGATGACGGCGCCGTCGGCCGCGGCCGCCGCGAGAAGGATGCCCGCGGTCACGCTCGGGATCCTCTCGAGCCTCGCGCTCGGGTGCACGAGAGCGCCGTCGGGCCGCACCCACACGAGGCCCGAGTAGGCGCCCTCGACGATGAGTCCCTCGGGGGAGAGGATGATCGCCTCGCCCGCCCCGAGCGGCTGGACGGCCGTGCGGAGCCGCTGCAGCGCGTCGAGGTCGGGGCCCTTGACCCGCGGCCGCGTGCGCGGATCGTGGGGAGCGGTCGCGACGACGACCTCCTCCGCGGTGGGCGGCGTGGGGCGCAGACGCAGGCTCAGCCCGGTCGCGGCGCCGAGGGCGGGGACGGTCGGCGCGGTCGGGGCGGGGATGCCGCGGGCGCGGAGCTCCACGCGGGGGAACCAGTCGCCCGTCCGGGGCAGCGCGGCGACGACCTCGTCGAAGAACGCCCCGCCGTCGGAGCGGAACGGCGCGATCGCGGCGAGGAAGCGGGCGCGGTGCCGGTCGACCCCGCGCACGCGACCGTCGACGACGCGCCAGGAGTCGGCCGCGAGCAGGGGCCCCGCGTGCACGTCGCACCAGTCGACGGCTGTCCAGACGTCGTCCGGCGCCGCGCCCCCGCGCCAGTGTCGGAGCCCCTCCTCGGGGTGCTCGGCGCTCGCGCTCATAGGATCAGCGTATGCGTCACGGGCTCCTGCGGCACCGACTCGCGCCCGCGACCGGCACGGCGACTGCGTCCGAGCTCGCCGAGCGCATTCTGCTCGCCCTCGTCGCGGACGACCCCGCCGCCGACCTCGTCTGGCTCGACTCCGGCGTCGGAGCCCGCACCGGCCGCTCCTTCCTCTCCGCCGACGGGGAGCGCGTCGTGCTCGACGCCGATGCTCCCGTCCTCCCGCAGCTGCGCGCGACCCTCGCCACGATGCGCGGCGCGGACCGCGCGAGCGCGCCCGAGCCCGCGCCTGCGCCCGCGGCGCCCGCCGCCCCGGCCCCGCCGCTCGGCCTGGTCGGCTGGTTCGGGTACGAGCTCCGCGACGAGACGATGGGGATGCCCGCCCCCGCGACGCCGCCCGCCCACCGGGCATCGTGGCTGGCCGTCGATCGCGGCCTCGTGATCGACCACGCTGCGGAGTCGCTCGAGCTCGTGGCGCTCGACGCCGACGGCGAGGGCTGGAGCGGCGAGCTCGAAGTGTGGCGGCAGCGCATGGTCGCGCTCGTCGACGACGCACGCCGGGCATCCGCCCCGCCCGTCTCGGACCCGCCGCCGCGCGCCGCCCGCTGGCGCCACGACGACGCGCATTACGCGGAGCTCGTGCGTCGGTGCCAGGAGGCGATCCGCGAGGGGGAGGCGTACCAGCTGTGCCTCACCTCGGGCGCGACGGTCGACGACCCGGGTGACGCGATCGAGCTCTACCGGCGCGTGCGCCGGGCGAGCCCCGCGCATCACGGCGCCCTGCTGCGCATCGGCGCGGCGACGCTCGTGAGCGCGAGCCCCGAGACCTTCCTGCGCGTCGAGCTCGATGCGGGCGGCGGGCTGCGCGCCCGCACGCGCCCCATCAAGGGCACTCGCCCGCGCGGCTCCGACCTCGCCGCCGACGCCGCGCTCGTCGCCGAGCTCGAGGCGAGCGAGAAGGAGCGCGCCGAGAACCTCATGATCGTCGACCTCATGCGCAACGATCTCTCGCGCGTGAGCGAGCTCGGCTCCGTCGTCGTGACCGGGCTCCTGGAGGTCGAGTCGTACGCCCAGGTGCACCAGCTCGTCTCGACGGTCGAGGGGCGGCTGCGCGCAGGGCTCGACGCGCTCGACGCCGTCGCCGCGTGCTTCCCCGCCGGCTCGATGACGGGAGCCCCGAAGCGGCGCGCGATCGAGCTCCTCGCGAGCTGGGAGGGGGCGCCGCGCGGCGTCTACTCCGGCGCGTTCGGCTACCTCGCCGCCGACGGCGCGGCCGACCTCGCGATGGTGATCCGCAGCATCCTCATCGCCGACGGGGTCGCGACGCTCGGCGCGGGCGGCGGCATCACCGCGCTGAGCGACCCCGAGGCGGAGGTCGCCGAGATGCGCCTGAAGGCCCGGTCTCTCGAGCGCGCCCTCGGCGTGCGCGATGAGGCGGATGCCCCGCCCGAGTTCCCCGTCGGCCCCCAGTAAGCTCGGACGAGTGACCGAGAACCGCCCGAACGACGCCCGAGCCGCCGCCGACCGCACCCCTGACGACCGCGCCGAGAACGACTACGACTTCCGGCGCATCGAGGCGCACTGGACCCCGATCTGGGACGACCTCGAGCCCTTCTCGGTCGACGACCCGACCGACGCCCGGCCGCGGAAGTACGTGCTCGACATGTTCCCGTATCCCTCGGGCGACCTGCACATGGGCCATGCGGAGGTCTACGCGCTCGGCGACGTCGTCGCGCGGTACTGGCGCCAGCAGGGCTTCCAGGTGCTGCACCCCATCGGGTGGGACAGCTTCGGGCTCCCCGCCGAGAACGCCGCCATCAAGCGCGGCGTCGACCCGCGCGGCTGGACGTACGACAACATCGCCCAGCAGAGGGCCTCCATGAAGAGGTACGCCGCGTCGTTCGACTGGACGCGCGTGCTGCACACCTCCGACCCCGAGTACTACCGCTGGAACCAGTGGCTGTTCCTGAAGATGTACGAGAAGGGGCTCGCCTACCGCAAGGACAGCTGGGTCAACTGGGACCCGGTCGACCAGACGGTCCTCGCCAACGAGCAGGTGCTGCCCGACGGGACCTCCGAGCGCTCGGGCGCCGTCGTGGTGAAGAAGAAGCTCACGCAGTGGTACTTCGCGATCACCGACTACGCCGACCGCCTGCTCGATGACCTGAACCAGCTCGAGGGCTCCTGGCCCTCGAAGGTCCTGACGATGCAGCGCAACTGGATCGGCCGCTCGGTCGGCGCCGACGTCGACTTCGTCATCGAGGGCCACCACAGCCCCGTCACGGTCTTCACGACGCGCCCCGACACGCTCTTCGGCGCGACCTTCATGGTCGTCGCCCCCGACAGCGACCTCGCCGCCGAGCTCGCCGCCGGATCGAGCCCCGAGGTGCGCATGCGCTTCCAGGACTACCTGGAGCAGGTGCAGAAGAAATCGGAGATCGACCGGCAGGACACCTCGCGCGAGAAGACCGGCATCTTCCTCGACCGCTGGGCAGTCAACCCCGTGAGCGGCGAGCGGATCCCCGTGTGGACGGCCGACTACGTGCTCGCCGACTACGGCCACGGAGCCGTCATGGGCGTACCCGCGCACGATCAGCGCGACCTCGACTTCGCGCGGCAGTTCGACCTGCCCGTGCGCGTGGTCGTCGACACCCTCGCGCCCGTCACGGGCGCCATCCCCGTCATCACGCCGGAGATGATGGAGTCCGGCGACATCCCCGAGCTCGACCCGTCGGTCACGGGCGAGGCGCTCACGGGCGACGGCCGCATGATCAACTCCGGTCCCCTCGACGGGCTGTCGAAGTCGAACGCCATCCGGCGCGCGATCGAGCTGCTCGAGGAGCGCGGAACCGGTCGCGCCGCGAAGACCTACCGGCTCCGGGACTGGCTCATCAGCCGGCAGCGGTACTGGGGCACGCCCATCCCCATCATGTACACGGAGGACGGCACCGAGGTGCCCGTCCCGCTGGACGCCCTGCCGGTGCGCCTGCCCGACGCCGAGGGCATGGACATGAAGCCCAAGGGCACCTCGCCGCTCGGCAGCGTCGCCTCGTTCGTCGAGACGACCACGCCCGACGGCCGCCCCGCGCGCCGCGACACCGACACGATGGACACCTTCGTCGACTCGTCGTGGTACTTCCTGCGCTTCCTCTCGCCGACCGACGACACGCAGGCCTTCGACCCGCGCGAGGCCGAGAAGTGGGCGCCCGTCGATCAGTACGTCGGCGGCGTCGAGCACGCGATCCTCCACCTGCTCTATGCGCGCTTCATCACCAAGGTGCTCTTCGACATGGGCTACGTGAGCTTCACCGAGCCGTTCAGCGCGCTGCTGAACCAGGGCATGGTGATCCTCGACGGCGCCAAGATGTCGAAGTCGAAGGGCAACCTCGTCTACTTCACCGAGGAGCTCGACAGCTTCGGCGTCGACGCCGTGCGCCTCACGATGGCGTTCGCCGGCCCGCCGGAGGACGACATCGACTGGCGCGACGTGTCGGTCACGGGCTCTCAGAAGTTCCTCGCGCGGGCCTGGCGGCTCGCCGGCGAGGTCACGTCGCCCGTCGGAGTCGACTTCGCCCAGGGAGACGTGGCTCTGCGCCGCCTGACGCACCGCTTCCTCGCCGAAGTGCCGCCGCTCGTCGAGGCGTTTAAGTTCAACGTCGCCGTCGCGCGCACGATGGAGCTCGTCAACGCCATCCGCAAGGCCGTCGACTCGGGCCCCGGAGCGGGCGACCCCGCCGTGCGCGAGGCCGTCGAGGCCGTCGCGATCGCGCTCTCGCTCTTCGCGCCGTACACGGCGGAGGACATGTGGGCGCGGCTCGGCCACGGCGTCGCTCCGGCGGCCGACGGCAGTGGTGGCGGCTCGACGACCTCGCGCGACGGGCTCGTCGCCTTCGCCGGCTGGCGCAAGCCCGACCCGCTGCTGCTCGTGGAGGACTCGGTCACCGCCGTCGTCCAGGTCGACGGCAAGGTGCGCGACCGTCTGGAGGTCTCCCCCCACATCGGCGGCGACGAGCTCGAGGCGCTCGCTCGCGGGTCGGAGGCGGTCATCCGCTCGATCGGCGACCGCGAGATCGTCAAGGTCATCGTCCGCGCCCCGCGCGTCGTCAACATCGCGACCCGGGGCTGATCCGTCCCCCGGATCGCCGGATCCGGTGCCGCGCCGTCGGGAGGGTGCCTAGCCTTCCCGCGTGAGCGGAGATCCGGAAGCGCCTGACGACCTCGGCGCGGGCCCGCCGCGGCGCAGTCCGCGCCTGCGCGCCGCGGTCGGGGCCGCGATCGTGCTCGCCCTCCTCGGCGTGGCCGCGGCGGTCATCGGAGCGCTCGTGGTGCCAGGAGGCTCGACGAGCGTCGTCGGCGGGGTGCCGTCCGCGGCGCCGTCCTCCTCATCATCGTCCTCCTCCTCGGTCGACGTTGGCGTCGGCGAGGGAGCCCCCCGGCCCTCCGAGGCCGCCGTCATCGTCCACGTGCTCGGCTCGGTGCGTGAGCCCGGCATCGTCGAGGTGCGACCGGGCGACCGCGTCATGGACGCCATCGCAGAGGCCGGCGGCGCCCTGGAGACCGCGGACCTCGGGGGCGTCAACCTCGCCCGCGCGCTCGTCGACGGAGAGCAGCTGTACGTGCCCGCGGTGGGGGAGGTCGTTCCCGGCGGCCCCGCGGGCGCGGCCGGTCCGGGAGGTGCGGCGCCGGGCGGCGCTGCAGGCTCGGGCGGTGCGGGGCCACCTAGCGCTGCCGGCGGACTCGTCGACCTCAACGCGGCGGATGCCGCGACGCTCGAGACGCTGCCCGGCGTCGGGCCCGCCCTCGCCGCGCGGATCATCGCCTGGCGCGAGCAGAACGGGCCGTTCCGCGCGGTCGACGAACTGCTCGCGGTCTCGGGCATCGGCGAGAAGACCCTCGCGGGCTTCCGCGACCAGGTGACGGTGTGACGGCGACCGATCTGCGCCTCGCCCTGCCGGCTGCCGGGGCCTGGGTCGCGGCGATCCTTCTCGTCGGAATTCCGGGGGCCGCCGGTCCGGTCGCCGGCGCGGCCGCGGTCGCCGTGCTCGCGTCGCTGCTCGGCGTGGCGTCGGCTCTCGCGGGGGGCCGGACGGTCCGGGCGCTCGAGGCGGGCATCCTGCCCCTCGTCGCGATTGCCGTCGTCGCGCTCGCGATCGCGCTGCACGAGCCCCTCCGCCAGCCGGCCGTGCTCGCCGGCGCGCTCGATACGGGCGCGCCCATCGAGGTCGTGGTCGCGCTCGACGAGACGGTCGCCGCGGTCGGCGGGTCCTCCTCGGCGACGGACGCGACGGTCGTCGCGCTCCGCCCGCGACCCGCTGGCGTCGGCGGCGGCGCCGACCCCGAGCTCGCCGGTGGGGCGGCGCCGCCCGAGACCGAGTCGATGCGGGAGGTTCGCGTCCCGGTCGTCCTCCTCGGGTTCGAGCCCGCCGAGCGCGCAGCCCTCGGGTCGCGCTGGCAGGGCCTCGTGCGCCTCGTACCGCTCGAGGCGGGCGACGACCGGGTGGCGCTGGCGAAGCCCCTCGGCGCACTCGAGGCGGCCGGGCGGCCGCCGCCTCTCATGGCGGGCGCGGATGCCCTGCGCGAGCGCTTCCTCGGAGTGGCGAGCACCTTCCCCGGGCCGGGTGCCGCGCTGCTCCCCGGGCTCGCGATCGGCGACACCTCGGCCATCGACGCCGAGCTCGACGCGGCGATGAAGCGATCCTCGCTCAGCCATCTCACCGCGGTCTCCGGGGCCAACTGCGCGATCGTCGTCGGTCTCGTGCTCGGACTCGGGGCGCTGGGCCGGTGGCCGCGCGCGGCTCGCGTCGGCGCAGCCCTCGTCGCGCTCGGCGGGTTCGTCGTGCTCGTGACGCCGCAGGCGAGCGTCGTGCGCGCGGCCGTGATGGCCGCGGTCGTGCTGCTCGCCCTGGCGACCGGCCGAGGCGGGCGCGGTCTGCCCGTGCTCGGTGCGGCGGTGCTGGGCATCCTGGTGCTCGACCCCTGGATCGCTCGCGACTACGGCTTCGCGCTCTCCGTGCTCGCGACAGGTGCGCTCCTCGTGCTCTCCGGCCCGCTCGCGGCCCGGCTCGCGGCCGTCATGCCGCGAGCGATCGCGCTGTGGATCGCCGTGCCGCTCGCCGCACAGCTCGCCTGCCAGCCCGTCCTCGTGCTGCTCGCGCCCGAGCTCCCTCTGATGGGCGTCGTCGCCAACATCCTCGCCGCACCCGCGGCCCCCGTCGCGACGATCGTCGGGATGGCCGCGTGCCTCATCGCCCCCGCGCTGCCCTGGCTCGCCACCGCGCTCGCGGGGCTCGCGTGGGTGCCCGCGACCTGGATCGCGGGCACCGCGCGGGTCACGAGCGGCCTCCCGAGTGCGACGATGCCGTGGCCCGAGGGCGCGATCGGAGCCCTTCTCCTCGCGGGGCTGACGGTCGGCGCTCTCGTCGCCGCGGGCGTCCCGGCACCGATCGCCGGCGACCGCCTGCGGGCGCGCGCGGCGCTCGCGACGACCGCGGTGCTCGTCGTGATCGTAGGAGCGACAGCGGGTGCCGATGCGCTGGGGCGGCTGGGGCGCCCCGCCGACTGGGTGATCGCGCAGTGCGACGTGGGGCAGGGCGATGCGGTCGTCGTGCGATCGGCCGGGCGCGTCGCTCTCACCGACACGGGCGCCGAGCCGGACGCGCTGGCCGCCTGCCTCGACGAGCTCGGTGTGGGCCGCATCGACCTGCTCGTGCTGACGCACTTCGACGCCGACCACGTCGGCGGGGTGGAGGCCGTCGTTGGCCGAGTCGGTGCGGCGCTCGTGGGTCCGACGGACGGAGCGCGCGACGAGGCGGTGCTCGATGCCCTCGTCGCCGGCGGAGCCGTGGTCGAGCACGTCACGGCGGGCGACTCCGGGAGGCACGGCGACTACGGCTGGCGCGCGCTGTGGCCTCCCGACCACCGCGGGGTCTCGCCCGGCAACGGCGCGAGCCTGGTCCTCGAGTGGCGCAGTGCGGGGGAGTGCGCGTGCCCGAGCATGCTCGCGCTCGGCGACCTCGGCCGCGACGCGCAGGAGTCGCTGCGCGCGAGCGTGCGGATCGCGCCCGTCGACGTCGTCAAGGTCAGCCACCACGGATCGAACGACCAGAGCGCGGAGGTGTACGCCGAGGCGCGCGCGACGCTCGGGCTCATCGGGGTGGGCGCCGACAACACCTACGGCCACCCGACGGAGGAGGCCCTCGCGATGCTCGCCGACAGCGGGGGAGCGGCGCTGCGCAGCGACCGGCTCGGGCTCGTGCTGATCGCTCCTGGCACGGGCAGGGTCTGGGGTGCCGGTCTCGGCGGGAGGTCGGGCGGAGGGTCGGGCGCAGCGTCGAACGGGCAGTCCGGCGGCGATTCGGGAGGCGGCTCCGACGGCGACTGTGCGCACGGCGCCGGATGGCGCGTCTGGACCGAGCGCGGGGCCGTGGCCGACCCCGGGGAGGTCGGTGCCGCGGACTAGGCTGATGCGTGCCGCGAACGGGGCCGGCGCACGGCCGCAGGGCCGGCGAGAACGCGCCCGCGGCATCCGCCCACCCGCCCTCGAGGAGGACCATGCCCGCTCCCCGCTCGCGCGGCACCTCGAGCGCGAAGGCGTCGTCGGCGAAGGCGAAGGCGTCGATCCCGCAGCTGTCGTGGCACGAGATCCGGCCCGCGCCGGTCGTCCTCGTCACGGGCCCCGAGGCCTTCCTCGCCGACCGGGCGAGCCGTGTGCTGCGGGATGCCCTGCGCGCGCAGGACGCGAGCCTCGAGGTGCACGACCTGCGCGCCGACGGGTACGCGCCCGGTGAGCTGCTGACCCTGGCGAGCCCGTCGCTCTTCGGCGAGCCGCGCCTCATCCGCGTCGACAACGTCGAGAAGTGCAGCGATGCGTTCCTGGAGGACGTGCTCGACTACCTCGCCTCGCCCGCTGACGACACGGTCGTGCTCCTGCGGCATGGCGGGGGGATGCGCGGCAAGAAGATGCTCGACGCGATCCGGTCGGGCCAGGGCTCCGGCATCGAGGTCGTCTGCACCGAGCTCAAGCGAGACTCCGACCGAGCCGACTTCGCGGCCGCGGAGTTCCGGCACGCGGGCCGCGCGATCGCACCCTCCGCTCTGCGAGCCCTCGTGAACGCGTTCTCGGACGACCTCGCCGAGCTCGCGAGCGCCTGCCAGCAGCTCGTCGCCGACACCGAGGGCGAGATCACGCCGCAGACGGTCGAGAAGTACTACGGCGGGCGCGTGGAGACGAACGCCTTCGCCGTCGCCGATGCCGCCATCGCCGGGCAGCACGGGCAGGCGCTCGCACTGCTGCGGCACGCCATCGCGACGGGAGCCGATCCGGTGCCGATGGTCGCTGCCTTCGCGATGAAGCTGCGCACGATGGCGAAGGTCGGCGGCTCGCGCGGCTCGGGCGGGCAGCTCGCCGGGCAGCTCGGGCTCGCGCCCTGGCAGATCGACCGCGCCCGCCGCGACCTGCAGGGCTGGACGGAGGAGGGCCTCGGCCGCGCCATCCTCGCCGTCGCCGACGCCGACGCGCAGGTCAAGGGAGCCTCCCGCGACCCCATCTACTCGCTCGAGACCCTTGTGCGCACGGTCGCGGCTCGGGGCCTCCCGCCCGCCTGACCGCACCCCGACCCGCGCGCCCCCGCGCGCGTCAACAACTCAGGACGACCGCGGCCGCGAGCGTGTCAACAACTCAGGACTACCGCGCGCGAGCGGCCGCCCGCCTCGTGCAGCGCGAGGCCTCACGCGGCCGCGCGCGCCGCTAGTCCTGAGTTGTCGACACCCGTGGCGCGTGAGCCGGCCCGCGTCAACAACTCAGGACCAACCCGTGCGCGGTCGACCCCCCGCACCCCGCCCGCTCGCGGCGCGCAGTGCGAGGGCGCCCCGCTCGTCCTGAGTTGTTGACGACGCAGCACCGCGAGCGACGAGGCCCGCGCACCACAGCCCCGCGCACGACGAAGCCCCGCTCGCCGACGGGCGGAGCGGGGCTTCGAGCGGGGCGCGCGCGGCGCCCGACGTGCGGGGGCGGGTGCGGCTAGAGCGCGCCGACCTGCTTGGCGATGGCCGACTTGCGGTTCGCCGCCTGGTTCTTGTGGATGACGCCCTTGCTGGCGGCCTTGTCGAGCTTCTTCGTCGCGACGACGAGAGCCTCGGCGGCGGCGGCCTTGTCGCCCGCGGCGATGGCCTCGCGCGTGCGGCGCACGGCGGTCTTGAGCTCGCTCTTGACGGCCTTGTTGCGCTCCTGCGCCTTGAGGTTGGTCTTGATGCGCTTGATCTGCGACTTGATGTTCGCCATGACTGTCTTTCTTCGATGCGGTCGGTGTGAGTGTGGCGGCCGGGGGTGGGGTGCCGTGCGAACGCGCTTGATAACGAGCACAACCGCTGTGGCGAAATCCCAGCCGCAATCCGTGTCGGAAGAGAGAGGGCTTCCTGACACGCAAGCCAACAGGCAACATTACCAGCAGGCGAGCGCCCGCGACAATCGCGCGCGGGGCGCGTCGCGGAGGGCGCGCGCGAGGCGACCGGCGCGGATGCCCGGCCCCGGGCATCCCGTGCGTGATCGCGCCCCGCGGCGGGCGTGGGAGAATGGCGCGACATGTCTCCTCGCGCCCTCACGCCGCTCGCCCCCGCGGCCACCGACCCGACGCTGATCCGCAACTTCTGCATCATCGCGCACATCGACCACGGCAAGTCGACGCTCGCCGACCGTATGCTGCAGATCACGGGCGTGGTCAGCGACCGCGACATGCGCGCGCAGTACCTCGACCGCATGGACATCGAGCGCGAGCGCGGCATCACGATCAAGAGCCAGGCGGTGCGGATGCCCTGGGCCCTGCCGCAGGAGGGCGCGAAGCCGCAGACCTTCGCCCTGAACATGATCGACACCCCGGGCCACGTCGACTTCACCTACGAGGTGAGCCGCAGCCTCGCGGCGTGCGAGGGCGCGATCCTGCTCGTGGACGCCGCGCAGGGCATCGAGGCGCAGACGCTCGCGAACCTGTACCTCGCGCTCGAGAACGACCTCACGATCATCCCGGTGCTCAACAAGATCGACCTCCCGGCCGCCGACCCCGAGAAGTACTCGCGCGAGCTCGCCCAGCTGATCGGCGGCGACCCGGCCGACGTGCTGCGCGTGAGCGGCAAGACCGGCGAGGGGGTCGAGGCGCTGCTCGATCGCGTCGTCGAGCTCATCCCGGCTCCGGTCGGCGACCCGGACGCCCCCGCTCGCGCGATGATCTTCGACTCCGTCTACGACGCCTACCGCGGCGTGGTCACGTACGTCCGCATGGTCGACGGCAAGCTCAGCCCGCGCGAGCGCATCCAGATGATGTCGACGCGCGCGACGCACGAGCTCCTCGAGATCGGCGTCTCGAGCCCCGAGCCGGTTCCGAGCAAGGGTCTCGGCGTCGGCGAGGTCGGCTATCTCATCACCGGCGTGAAGGATGTCCGCCAGTCGAAGGTCGGCGACACCGTCACCAATGCGCAGAAGCCGGCCGCGAACGCCCTCCCCGGCTACACCGACCCCAAGCCGATGGTCTTCTCGGGGCTGTACCCGATCGACGGCAGCGACTACCCCGTCCTGCGTGAGGCGCTCGACAAGCTCAAGCTCTCCGATGCCGCCCTCAACTACGAGCCCGAGACCTCGGTCGCGCTCGGCTTCGGGTTCCGCTGCGGGTTCCTCGGCCTGCTGCACCTGGAGATCGTGACCGAGCGCCTCGAGCGCGAGTTCGGCCTCGACCTGATCTCGACCGCGCCGAGCGTGACCTACGAGGTCACGACCGACGACAGGAAGCACTTCACGGTCACGAACCCGAGCGAGTTCCCGACGGGGGCGAAGATCGCGAGCGTGAGCGAGCCCATGGTGAAGGCGGCGATCCTCGCCCCGAAGGACTACGTCGGCACGATCATGGAGCTCTGCCAGAGCCGCCGCGGCAGCCTCATCGGCATGGACTACCTCGGCGAGGACCGCGTCGAGATCAAGTACACGATCCCGCTCGGCGAGATCGTCTTCGACTTCTTCGACCAGCTCAAGAGCAAGACGGCCGGCTACGCGAGCCTCGACTACGAGCCGACCGGCGACCAGGAGGCCGACCTCGTGAAGGTCGACATCCTGCTGCAGGGCGAGGCGGTCGACGCGTTCAGCGCGATCGTGCACCGTGAGAAGGCTTACGCCTACGGCGTGCTCATGACCGAGCGCCTGAAGAAGCTCATTCCGCGCCAGCAGTTCGAGGTGCCCATCCAGGCGGCGATCGGCGCCCGCATCATCGCCCGCGAGTCGATCAGCGCGATGCGCAAGGACGTGCTCGCCAAGTGCTACGGCGGTGACATCACCCGCAAGCGCAAGCTCCTCGAGAAGCAGAAGGAGGGCAAGAAGCGCATGAAGATGGTGGGTCGCGTCGAGGTCCCGCAGGAGGCGTTCATCGCCGCGCTCTCGGGCGACACCGAGAAGGCCAAGGAGAAGAAGTAGCGGTGGCCCGCCGACCTCTCGAGCAGCGCACCGTCACCTACGGGTCGGTGGGCGGCACGCAGGCCGTCGACCTCCTGCAGTATCCGCCCAAGGGCTACCGACCGCTCGAGGTGCGCGGCCGCGTCGGCCACGGCGACGCCCGCTGGGAGCACGCCGTCGAGCGCCTCCTGACCGGCGGCGTCTACCGCGGTGCGGGTCTCGCGGTCCGCATCATCCCCGCTGCCGGCGAGCAGGATGCCGCGCACTACCTGCCCGTGAGCTACGACGAGTCCGGCCAGCCCGTGGGCGCCGCGACGCTCGAGGTGCCCGACGACGAGTTCTCGCCCTCCGGCGAGCGGTACGTGCGGCCCGGCGACACCGTGATCGTCGGCCCCGCGCTCGGGGGACGCATGCTGTATCCGCTTCCGGGCCGCGTGGTGCTGCGCGAGGAGGGCCCCGATCGCGTCCTCTACGCCGTGGGGACGCTCCCCGGGCATCCGCTGTCGGGGGAGGAGTCGTTCCTGCTGGAGCGGGAGTCCGACGGCGGCATCTGGCTGACCGTGCGCAGCTTCGCGCGTGCCGCGAGCCCCGGCTGGGCGCTCGCGAACCCCGCGCTCGGCGTCGCCCGGCGCCGGATCGCCCAGCGCTTCCTCCGGGCCCTCTCGGCGCCCATCCCCGGGGCGAGCCCTCTGCCCTCCCAGCGTCTCGCCGTCGAGCCGACCGACCCCGGCCCGGCGATCGCGCCCGCCGAGCGCGACGTCGACCCTCAGGATTCCTGACCTACGCTGAAGTCGTGACCGAGGAACCCCGCCCGACCGCGTCCGGCATCGGCCGCGTTCTCGTCGTCGTCTACGCCGTGCTCGCTCTCGCCGCGACCGGTCGCTCGGGCTACCAGATCGCGACCAAGCTCGCCGAGGCGCCGGTCGCGTACGCGCTCTCCGCCGCGGCCGCGGTCGTCTACGTCGTCGCGACGGTCGCGCTCGTCGCGCGCGGCGCCACGGCCTTCCGCATCGCCGTCGTCGCGATCGTCGTCGAGCTCGTCGGCGTGCTCGCCGTTGGCGTTGCGAGCCTCGTCGACCCCGAGCTCTTCCCCGACGACACGGTGTGGTCGCGCTTCGGCCAGGGGTACCTGTTCATCCCCCTCGTGCTTCCCGTCCTCGGTCTGCTCTGGCTGCGCCGCGTCCACCGCTCCCGCCGCGCCGCCGCCGTGACGGAGGGGGCGCGATGAGCGACGCGCGCGTCCTCGACGGCCTCGCCGAACTGCCGCTCGACGAGGTCCGCTCGATCGTCACGATCGGCAAGTTCGACGGCGTCCACCGCGGCCACCGGGCCGTGATCGCGGGCATGCGCGAGCGCGCCGGCGACGCCCGGGTCGTCGTCGTCACCTTCGACCGCCACCCCGCTGCGGTGCTCGCCCCCGAGCGGGCGCCGACACCGCTCCTCAGCGTCGCGCAGAAGACCGAGGCGCTCGTCGAGGCGGGCGCCGACCTCGTCGTCGTGATGCCCTTCACTCGCGACTTCGCCAGCTGGAGCCCCGACGAGTTCGTCCAGCACGTCCTCGTCGACGGGCTCCGCGCGATCGAGGTCGTCGTCGGCACCGACTTCCGCTACGGCGCGCGCGGAGCCGGCTCGGTCGAGTCGCTCCGCGAGGAGGGCGAGCGGTTCGGCTTCACCGTCTCGCTCGTCGACGACGTGTGCGAGCAGGGCGGGCGACGGGTCTCCTCGACGGGCATCCGCGAGGCGCTCGACGCCGGCCGGCTCGACGCGGCGACGGATGCCCTCGGGCGGCACCCGCGCATCCGCTCGCTCGTCGTGCCGGGCCATCAGCGCGGCCGCGATCTGGGCTACCCGACCGCGAACCTCGCGCACAACGCCGAGGGGTACATCCCGGCCGACGGCGTGTACGCCACGTGGCTCCACGTCGACGGGGTGCGCTACCCGGCGGCGACGAGCGTGGGCAACAACCCCACCTTCGGCGACGTGCCCGACAAGACCGTCGAGTCTCACGCGATGGACGTCGCGCTGGACCTGTACGGCAAGACCGTCGAGCTCGAGTTCGTGCGGTGGATGCGGGGCATGCGGAAGTTCGAGTCCGCCGACGCGCTCGCGACCCAGATGGGGCGCGACGAGCAGGAGATCCGCGGCGTCCTCGGCGTTCCCGGCGCGGCCGCGGCCGGCTGACCGCCGTCGCCGCGCGGCGCTGACCGCCGTCGCCGCGCCCTCGACGGCCCGCGCCCGGCAGTAGAGTCGCCTGGTGCCCGAACGCCTTCTCTCGCCCCGCGGCGGACGCCTTCTCGGCGTTCTCGGCATCGTACTGATCGCCCTCAACATCCGCACCGCCGTCGCCGGTCTCTCGCCCATCGCGGGACGGATCGACGCGGAGATCCCGCTCGACGCCGCCGCGATCGGGCTGCTCGGCGTCGTGCCCCCCGTCGCCTTCGCGGTGGCGGGGATCGTCGCCCCCTGGGTCGCGCACCGCATCGGGCTCGAGCGGGCGCTGCTCGCCGCCGTCGTGGCGATGATCGTCGGCCACCTGCTGCGCGGAGCCTCGCTCGACTACCCCGGCCTGCTGGCGAGCACGCTGCTCGTGCTCATGGGTGCGGGGTTCGGCAACATCCTGCTCCCGCCCGCCGTCAAGCGCTACGCCCCCGGTCGCATCGGCGCGGTGACCGCCGCCTACGCGACCATGATGTCGATCTCGACGGCGCTTCCCCCGCTCATCGCCGTGCCGGTCGCCGACGCGGCGGGCTGGCGACTGTCGCTCGCGATGTGGGGAGCGGCGGGCGTGCTCGCGCTCGTGCCGTGGGTCGTCCTCGCGATGCGACCGCCGCATCCCGTCATCACGGAGCCCGTGACGATCGTCGACGCGCCGGCGCCGGCGGCCCCGGCCGACGCGCAGGACGCGGTCGGCGACATCGCGGCCGACCCGGTCGACGAGACGGACACGCGCCAGTTCGGCCGCCTCGCCCGCTCGCGCGTCGTGTGGGGGATCACGATCCCGTTCGCGATCTCGGGCGTCACCGCGTACTCGATCTTCGCGCTCATGCCCCTGCTGCTGCAGGATCTCGCGGGGCTCGACGCCGGCCGCGCCGGCGCCCTCCTGGGCCTCTTCGCGATCGTGGGGCTCCCGCTGTCGCTCGCGACGCCGGTCGTCACCGCGCGCTTGCGCTCGCCCGCGCCGATCATGGTGGGGTCGGTCGCGTCGTTCGCGGTCGGCTTCCTCGGCCTCGCGCTCGCGCCGACCCTCGCGACCCCGCTGTGGATGATCCTCCTCGGCGCCGGGCAGATCCTCTTCCCGATGTGCCTCGCGCTCATCTCGCTGCGCAGTCGCACCTCGCACCGCGCGGTCACCGTGAGCGGCTTCGTGCAGGCGATCGGCTACGGCGTCGCCGCGGTCGCCCCACTGGGACTCGGGCTGCTCCGCACCGCGACCGGCAGCTGGATGCCCGCGATCGTCATCCTGCTCCTCGCGGCCCTCTCGACGCTCGTCGCGATCCCGCTCCTGCGCTCGGGCGAGACCATCGACGACGAGCTCGAGCGCCGAGGGCTCTGACCGCGCCAGCGCCGGACGTCGTCAGTCGACCCGGTGCGACTGGTGCACGAGGGCGGCCGCGCCGATGAGCGGCCCCTCGCCGCTGAGAGCCGAGCGGACGACGCGCGTGTTCGTGACGAACCCGAAGTCGCTGTGGCCGGCGACGGCGGCCTGCACGAGGTCGATGTAGTCGTCCGCGACGTGGCTGAATCCGCCGCCGATCGCGACGACGTCGAGATCGACGAGGGCGCTGGCCGACGCGATGGCCCGGCCGACCGCCCCGGCCGAGCGCTCGATGGCGGCGCGCGCCGTGGCATCCCCCTCGGTCGCGGAGGCGGCGAGCTCCTCGCCGGTCGCGCCCGACCAGCCCTGCGCGCGCGCCCAGGCGACGGTCCGCGGTCCCGAGGCGACCGCCTCGAGGCATCCGCTCGCGCCGCACGCGCACGCGTCGTCGAAGCCCGCGACCTGCACGTGGCCGATGTGGCCGGCGTTGCCGCTGCGGCCGGTGATGACGCGCCCGTCGAGGATCACGCCGCCGCCGACGCCGGTCGACACGATCATGCCCATGACGTTCGTCTCGCCCTGCGCGGCGCCGACCCACACCTCGGCGAGGGCGATGCAGATGCCGTCCATGCGCAGCGTGACGGGCAGCGAGGCGGGCAGAAGGTCGGCGACGAGCTCGCCGAGAGGGTAGTCGCGCCAGGCGGCGAGATTGAGGGGCGAGACGTTGCCCGTGCGGCCGGCGATGGGGCCGGCCGAGCCGATCCCCGCGCCGAGCAGCTCGACGCCGGGGCTGCTGGCCGATTCCAGCGCGCTCTCCACCGCTTCGGTGACGGATGCCGCGAGCTCGCCGCTCGTGGACGTCGCGCCCGTGGGGCGGCGATGACGCGATCCCGGCAGGACCCGCCCGGCGGCGTCGACGAGTGCGGCCTCCACCTTCGTTCCTCCCAGGTCGACGGCGAGGGCGTAGTCGGTCACGGGGTGTCCTCTCCTGCTGCGCGGGGCCGCGCGGGGGGTGTAGAGGGACAGCGTATCGAGCGCCGCGCGCGGCACCGGACGGTCGGATGCTCATGTGAGCAGGCGCGCATCATATGTTGGTCCCGGCGCGCGACCGCGCCTAGCCTGGAGCGGTGCCGCCCTCGGGGCGGATCGGGAATCGACCTCACGACGTCACGACGGAGAACCATGGTGTCCACGGAGAGCGCGGCAGCGAACGAGCTGCTCGCCGTCCGCGCGGCCGAGCTCTACTACGAGGAGAACAAGACGCAGGACGAGATCGGGGCGATCCTCCGCGTCACGCGCTGGAAGGTCGGCCGACTCCTCGCCCAGGCTCGCGAGCGCGGCATCATCCGCATCGAGATCGTGCACCCGCGAGCCCGACGGCTCGCCCTCGAGCGCGAGCTCGGAGCCCGCTACGGACTGAAGGACGCGATCGTCGTCCCGGCCCCGGTCGACGAGGTCGAGCTGCAGGCGCGCGTCGCCGAGGCCGCTGCCGACTACCTCGTGAGCGTCCGCCCCGTGCCGCGCCTGCTCGGCGTCAGCTGGGGTCGCACGCTGCACCAGGTCGCCGAAGCCCTGCCCGTGGGCTGGGCGACGGCCGTCAACGTCGTGCAGATCAACGGAGGCGTCAGCCTGTCCAAGCGCCCGGGCACGGCCGCGAGCACGGCCGTCATGATCGCTCAGAAGGCAGGAGGGCAGGCGACCCTGCTGCCGAGCCCGGCCATCCTCGAGCGCCTCGAGACGAAGAAGGCCATCGAGAGCGACCGCACCGTCGGCGGCGTCGTGCAGATGGCCCGCGGCGCGGCCGCCTACCTCTTCAGCGCGGGCGTCGCCGACACGTCCTCGGTCCACGTGGACAGCGGCTACCTCACGGCGGACGACATCGGCGAGCTGCGCGAGCGCGGCGCCGTCGGCGATGTCATCGGCCGCTACATCACCGCCGACGGCACGATCGCCGACCCCGAGCTCGATGCGCGCACATTGGGCCTCGGGCTGGAGGAGCTGCGGGAGGCGACCACGAGCATCCTCGTCATCGGCGGCGAGGCGAAGCACGCCGTCGCCCGCGCGATCGTCACCCACGGCCTCTGCTCGGTCATCGTGACCGACGAGCACACCGCCCGGGCGCTGCTCGACGACCTCGACGGCCACGATTCCGGGGCCGACCTCCGCGTCGAGCCCGCCGGCCACCACGCCACTCCATCGGAAGGGTCCTCCTCATGACCATCGACCATCCGGTCGCCCTCGCCCCGGCCGAACGCGCCGTGCGGCTCCTCGGCGGCGACCTCACCGAGAAGGCGCTCCGGCTCCACCTCGACGGCCTCGCGGGCGTCGACGCGGTGGGTCTGGAGGCTCGCGCCGCGAACCTCGCGACGCGCTCGATCAAGACGAGCTCGAAGGCCTGGGCCCTCGACACGATCATCCGCACCTGCGACCTCACGACTCTCGAAGGCGCCGACACTCCCGGCAAGGTGCGCTCGCTCGTCGCGAAGGCGGTCATGCCCGACCCGAGCGACCCCTCCTGCCCGCGCGTCGCCGCGGTGTGCGTCTACGGCGACATGGTGCCGTACGCGGTCGAGGCGCTCGGCGCCCACCACGGCGACCCCGACCAGGGGCTCGTGAGCGTCGCCGCCGTCGCCACCGCCTTCCCCTCCGGCCGCGCCAGCCTCGACATCAAGCTCGCCGACACGCGCGAGGCCGTCGCGGCGGGCGCCGACGAGATCGACATGGTCATCGACCGCGGCGCCTTCCTCTCCGGTCGCTTCGGGCTCGTGTTCGACCAGATCGTCGCCGTCAAGGAGGCATGCCGCCGCACCGACGGGTCGTACGCGCACCTCAAGGTCATCCTCGAGACGGGCGAGCTGCAGACGTACGACAACGTGCGCCGGGCATCCTGGCTCTCGATCCTCGCGGGAGCCGACTTCATCAAGACCTCCACGGGCAAGGTGAGCCCCGCGGCCACGCTGCCCGTCACGCTGCTCATGCTCGAGGTGATCCGCGACTGGAACCGCCTCACGGGCGAGCGCATCGGCATGAAGCCCGCCGGGGGCATCCGCTCGTCGAAGGATGCCGTGCGCTACCTCGTCACGGTCGCCGAGACCGTCGGCGAGCAGTGGCTCGTGCCGCACCTGTGGCGATTCGGCGCCTCGAGCCTCGTGAACGACGTGCTGCTGCAGCGCCAGAAGATGACGACCGGCCACTACAGCGGCCCCGACTACGTGACGGTGGACTAGACCATGAGCTTCCTCGAGTACGCCCCGGCTCCCGAGTCGACGGCGATCCTGAACCTCCGCGACTCGTACGGCCTGTTCATCGACGGCGAGTTCGTCGACGGCCACGGCGCGGCGTTCGCGACCATCAGCCCGTCGACCGAGAAGCGCATCGCCGAGGTCGCGTGCGCGGATGCCTCCGACGTCGACCGCGCCGTCGCCGCCGCCCGCCGCGCCTACGACCGCACCTGGTCGCGCATGTCGGGCGGCGACCGCGGCAAGTACCTCTTCCGCATCGCGCGGCTCGTCCAGGAGCGCGCCCGTGAGCTCGCCGTCGCCGAGAGCCTCGACAACGGCAAGCCGATCAAGGAGACCCGCGACGTCGACATCCCGCTCGTCGCCGCGTGGTTCTTCTACTACGCCGGCTGGGCCGACAAGCTCGAGTACGCGGGCCTCGGCTCGGCGCCGCGCGCGCTCGGCGTCGCCGCGCAAGTCATCCCGTGGAACTTCCCGCTGCTCATGCTCGCGTGGAAGATCGCCCCCGCCCTGGCGGCCGGCAACACGGTCGTGCTCAAGCCCGCCGAGACCACTCCGCTCACGGCGCTGCTGTTCGCCGAGATCTGCCAGCAGGCTGACCTGCCCGCGGGCGTCGTCAACATCATCACGGGCGCGGGGGAGACGGGCCGCGCGCTCGTCTCGCACGACGACGTCAACAAGGTCGCTTTCACCGGCTCGACGCCCGTCGGCCGCGAAATCGCCCGCGCGGTCGCCGGCACGGGCAAGAAGCTCACGCTCGAGCTCGGCGGCAAGGGCGCGAACATCGTCTTCGACGACGCCGCGATGGATCAGGCCGTCGAGGGCATCGTCTCGGGCATCTTCTTCAACCAGGGCCACGTCTGCTGCGCCGGCTCGCGCCTGCTCGTCCAGGAGAACATCCACGACGAGCTCGTCGACCGCCTCAAGACGCGCCTGTCGACGCTGCGCCTCGGCGACCCGCTGGACAAGAACACCGACATCGGGGCGATCAACTCGCGCGAGCAGCTCGACCGCATCCGCGCGCTCAGCGAGATCGGCGAGCAGGAGGGCGCCGAGCGCTGGAGCCCCGCGTGCGAGATCCCCTCGAACGGCTTCTGGTTCGCGCCGACGATCTTCACCAACGTCTCGACCTCGCACCGCATCGCGCGCGACGAGATCTTCGGCCCCGTGCTGTCGGTGCTGACCTTCCGCACGCCGGAGGAGGCCGTCGCCAAGGCCAACAACACCCCCTACGGCCTCTCGGCCGGCATCTGGACGGAGAAGGCCTCGCGCATGCTCGCCCTCGCCGACCGCCTGCGCGCGGGCGTCGTCTGGGCCAACACGTTCAACAAGTTCGACCCCGCCTCGCCCTTCGGCGGGTACAAGGAGTCGGGCTACGGCCGCGAGGGCGGCCGCCACGGTCTCGCCGCGTACCTCGAGGCGAGCGGCTGGCAGGCTCCGATCGAGTCGAGCGCAGCATCCCCTCGATCTGGCCGGAAGGCCCGGAAGGCGGTGGCAAAGTGAGCCGGCTCAGCGTGCCCAAGACCTACAAGCTCGCGATCGGCGGCGCGTTCCCGCGCAGCGAGAGCGGCCGCACCTACGTCGTGACCTCGCCCTCGGGGGAGTTCCTCGCGAACGCCTCGCTCGCCTCGCGGAAGGACGCTCGGGATGCCGTCGTCGCCGCCCGCGGAGCGCAGGCCAAGTGGGCGGGCGCCACGGCCTACAACCGCGGCCAGGTGCTGTACCGCATCGCCGAGCTGCTCGAGGGGCGTCGCGCGCAGTTCGTCGACGAGATCGTGCAGTCGGAGGGCGTCACGGCCGCCGTCGCCGGCGCGCAGGTCGACGCGACCATCGACCTCTGGGTCTGGTATGCCGGCTGGGCCGACAAGTACGCGCAGGTCGCCGGCAACGGCAACCCCGTCTCGGGCCCCTACTTCAACCTCTCTGTGCCCGACGCGACGGGCGTCGTCGCGACGATCGCGCCGCAGGACCGCACCGGGGTCTCGCTGCTCGGCCTCGCCGCCGTCGTCGCCCCGATCGTGCTCTCCGGCAACACGGTCGTCGTCGTCGCCAACGAGGCTGCTCCGCTCTCGGCGATCTCGCTCGCGGAGGTGCTCGCGACCTCGGACGTCCCCGGCGGCGTCGTGAACGTGCTCACCGGCTCGCCCGCCGAGCTCGCCCCGTGGCTCGCCTCGCACGCCGACGTCAACGCGCTCGACCTCGCCGGCGCGGGCTCCCTCGCCGACGGCGCGTGGGTCGACCTGCAGATCACCGCGGCCGAGACGCTCAAGCGCGTCCTGCCGCCCGTCGAGGGGGCGCCCGCGCCCTCCCTCGAGCGGATCACCGCCTTCGTCGAGACGAAGACGGTCTGGCACACGAAGGCGATGCTCTAGCGCTCGCCCTCGTGCCCGCGGGCCGGCTCTTGTGGTGGGAGCCGGCCCGCCTCTCGGTGCGCCCGCGCGCGTGCGTCAACAACTCAGGACTACCGCGCCGCTCTGGCGCGCGCAGGCCCGCTGCTGCGGGCAGCGCGACACTCTGCGCGGGCGCTCGTCCTGAGTTGTTGACGGGCGGCGTCAGTCGGTGCGGGCCGGGTCGTTCTCGCGCGGCACGCGCATGAGCACCTCGGCAGGCTCGAGGAACTCGCCCGTCCGCTCGACCTCGTGGACGAGCGCGACCATCGCGGCGTTGACCGGAGCGGGAATGCGCAGCCCGGCCGCGGCATCCGCCACCGCCCCGTTGAGGGCGTCGATCTCGGTGCTCCGACCGCGGCGGATGCTCTGCAGCGTCGAGGCGGGGTTCGGCACGTCCCCCATGCGCTCGGCGAGCGATCGCGGCAGAGCCTCGGCCCGCTCCGAGTCGCCCGCGAGCAGCTCCTCGACCTCGGCCGCGCCCACGGAGCCCACCTGCGCCCACCGCACCCCGAGGGCCCGGCCGACGACCGCCGTCTCGACCATGCCGCGCGCGAGGATGCGCCGGAGTCCGTCGTGGGCGACGACCCGTTGCACGCTGAGCCCGGTGATCGCCGGCAGCGCGTTGACCTGGTTGACGAGCAGCTTCGTCCACTGCGCGCCGCGCACGTCGTCGGTCACCCCGACCTCGGCGGGGAGGGCGGCGCGCAGGAGCGGCAGCGCGACCGCAACCGCCGCGTCGTCGCCCGCGAGCGTGAGCGGGGCCGGGCCCGTCACCGACACGCGGCCGGGAGCGATGAGGCTCGCGGCGAAGAGCGCGAGGCCGATCGCGACGGGCGAGCGCGGCAGGGCATCCCGCACCGCGTCGGCCCCGCCGAGGCCGTTCTGCACGACGAGCACCGGGGTGCCGTCGCAGCCGGAGACCGCGCGCAGCGCCGCAGCCGAGTCGTGCGCCTTCGTCGCGAGCACGATGAGATCGACGGGCGGCTCGACGCGCTCGACGACGGGCACGCGCGCGAGGTGCGACCCCCAGCCGCCGGACAGCTCCAGGCCGTCGCGCGCGATCGCCGCGCCGTGCTCGCCCCGGGCGGTCACGACGACGTCGTCGCCCGCGCGATCAAGGAGCGCCGCGAGCACGCCGCCGACCGCCCCCGCCCCGACGACCGCGATCCGCACCTGGGCATCCTACGACCGCGCTAGCGTGGGGCGGTGCCCACCGGACTCCTCCTCGTCGACAAGCCCGCCGGCCTCACGAGCCACGACGTCGTCGCCCGCGCCCGTCGCGCCCTCGGCACCCGCAAGGTCGGGCACGCCGGTACGCTCGACCCGCTCGCGACCGGGCTGCTGACTCTCGGCGTCGGCTCGGCGACGCGGCTGCTGACCTACCTCGTGGGCCTCGACAAGACGTACGAGACGACGATCGTGCTCGGTCGCGCGACGACGACCGACGACTCGGAGGGCGAGCTCCTGGGCGATCCGGCCCCGTCCTCCGCGCTCGACGCCGTGACCGACGAGCGGCTGGCCGCCGCCGTCGCCGCCCTCACCGGCCCGATCGAGCAGGTGCCGAGCGCGGTGAGCGCGATCAAGGTCGACGGGCGCCGCGCCTACGACCGCGTCCGCGCCGGGGAGCAGGTCGAGCTGACGCCCCGCGCCGTGACGATCGCCGCGTTCGACGTGCTCGCCGTGCGCCGCCGTCCGGGTTCGGCCGACGAACCCCCGACGATCGAGGTGGATGCGCGCATCGACTGCTCGTCAGGCACCTACATCCGGGCGCTCGCCCGCGATCTCGGCGCGGCTCTCGGCGTCGGCGGCCACCTGCGCGCCCTGCGGCGCACGCGCGTCGGACCGTTCGACATCGCCGACGCCGCGAGCCTCGAGCAGCTCGCCGAGGAGGGGCCCGCCGGTCTCGAGTCGTCGGCCGCAGTCGCCGAGCGGCTCTTCCCGGTGCTCCGCGCGACCGACGAGCAGGCCCGCGACCTCGGCCACGGCAAGAGGCTCGCGCTGCCCGAGCTCGACGACGTCGAGCCGCTCGCCGCGATCGACGCCTCGGGCCGGCTCGTGGCCCTCGTGAGCGTGCGCCGGGGCGTCGGCCGTACGCTGGTGGGGTTCCCGATCGACGCGGAGTGAGCATCCGCCCCGCCGGTCGCGACGCAGCGCACGGTCGCGACGCAGCGCATGGCCACGACGCGCCGCCCGCGACCGCCCCCTCACCCAGGAGTCAGCAGTGATCGAGTGGTTCACGACCGCGCAGGTCGCGGTCGCCGTCGTCATCGGCATCGTGTGCCTCATCGCCGGGGGAGTCGGCCGCGCGCCGAGCGACCTCACGAACGGCCTCACGGCGCTCGTCGCGCTGCTGCTGCTCGCCCAGGTCGTGGTCTCGATCGTCGCGCCGTTCGTCGGCAACGACCCGACCGGCGACCCCGTCGAGTACTGGGTCTACCTGATCTCGGCGCTGCTGCTGCCGCCGCTCGCGATCGTGTGGGGGCTCGTCGACCGCTCGCGCTGGTCGACGGTCGTGCTCGGCGTCGTGAGCCTCGCCGTCGCCGTCATGGTCTACCGCATGGGGCAGATCTGGTTCGTGCAGGTCGCCTAGAGCGGTGGGCCTCAGTACGCCGGCGACTCCGGCAGCGCGTCGATGACCGCGAGCACGGCGTCGAGGCCCTCCGCGAGGGTCGGCACGACCAGGAGGGCGCCGGTCTCGCGCAGGGCATCCACGTCATAGACGCCCGTCGCGACCGCGATGAAGGGGATGCCCGCCGCGACCGCCGCGACGTCATCGCGCGGGGTGTCGCCGATGATGACGAGGCGCTCGTCGGGCAGAGCCGCGCGCGCCGCCGTCGTGATGTCGCGGCGCTCGCGGGCGCGGTCGCCGAAGAACGAGCGGCTCCAGTCGAAGAGCTCGGGGTCGAGGCCCGCGCCGGCGAGCTTCACGCGCGAGCGGGTCGCCGAGTTGCCGGTCAGGAGCGCGTTCACCCAGCCGCGATCGGCGGCCGCGGCGAGGGCCTCGGGGATGCCTGGGGCGACCTCGCGCCGATCGCCCGCCGTCGCGCGCTCGACCGAGAGGGCGTCGAGCGCCGCGACCGCGTCGTCGTGCCGCGCCGCGTCGAGGTCGAAGGCCTCGAGGATCTCGAAGAGGATCTGCCCGTCGGTCTTGCCGTGGGCTCGCGGAAGCGGGGGGTGGAGGGCGCGACCCGCGACGACCTCGACCGCCTGGTGGTAGAGCTCGCCGCCGCCCGAGGCCGCGTTGAACAGGAGAGTGCCGTCGACGTCCCAGAGGATCGTGGTGAGCGCGGGGGCGGTGGGGGAGTCGGTCACCCGTCCAGCCTGGCAGAGGCCGCGCGGGCGCCGCGCGCGAGGTGCGTTCGCACGGCGACCAGGAGGTCGCGGGAGTCGGCGGCGATCCCGTGCAGGATCGACGAGTCGAGGCGCACCTGCCAGGGCAGGCCGATCCAGAAGAGGCCGGGGACGGGCGAGACCCCCTCCGTGTGGCGCGGGGCGCCGTGCTCGGTGAGAGCGCCGTCGACCTGGACGAAGGGGTAGTGAGTGCGGAAGCCCGTCGCCCAGAGCACCGCATCGACCTCGAGCCGGGTTCCGTCGGCGAGCACGAGCGCCGTGGGCTCGGCATCCACGACGCGGCTCGTCCGCAGCGCGAGCCGGCCGGCGCGCACCGCCCGCTTCGCCTCCGTGCCCAGGATCCCGTCGCCGCGGGAGTGGATGTAGCGGCTGATGCGGCTCTGGGCGGGCGAGTCGAGGATGCCGAGGAGCTTCAGCGGCCAGTAGACCGAGACGCCGAGGATGCGCTCGGGGATGAACCAGGGCGGCGCGGGCGCGACCATCGTGACCTCGCGGGTCGCGGCGAGCTCGACGGCGAGCTGCGCGGCGGAGTTCCCGCCGCCCACGACGGCCGTGCGGCCGAGCGGCAGGTCCTCGGGTGCGCGGTACGCGCTCGAGTGCCGCTGCGCGACCGTCGCGGCGAGCTTCGCGCCCACGCGCGGCACGCGCGGGTACTGGAACGGGCCGGTCGCGATGACGACGGAGCGCGCCCGCACCGTGCCGCGCGCGGTCTCGACCACGAACTCCTCGCCCTCGCGCCGCACGGCGGACGCACGGGCGCGCGGCACGACGGGGAGCTCGTGCTCGGCGGCGTACTGCGCGAGGTAGTCGGCGATCTCGTCCTTGCTGGGGTAGTACGCGGTCGAGGAGGGGAGCGCGCTCCCGGGCAGCGCGGCGAAGCGACGCGGCGTGAAGAGCACGAGGCTGCGCCACCGCTCCCGCCACACGTCGCCGACGCGGTCGCGCTCGTCGACGATGACGAACGGGATGCCCGCCTCGCGCAGGCGGTACCCCATGCCGAGCCCTGCCTGACCGCCGCCGACGACGACGACGTCGACCGAGTCGGGGAGCGCGGGCGGGGTCGGCGTCTCCGTCATGCGCCCATCATCGCCGCTGCGCGTGCTCCGCGGCTGAGAGCGGCGCGCCGGCTCGGTGGGAGGATGGAGCGTGCCCAGCGCCCTGCCCCTCGCCGACCCCGCTCCCGTCGACGGGGCGCTCCCGGCGAGCGTGCGCGAGGGCGCGGCCGACCGCGACTTCGGCGTCTACCTGCACGTGCCCTTCTGCCGAGTCCGCTGCGGCTACTGCGACTTCAACACCTACACCGCGAGCGAGATCCGCGGGGTGAAGCAGAGCGACTTCGCCGACCAGGCGATCGTCGAGCTCGAGCTCGCCGCGCGCGTCCTCGACGACGCGGGCCTGCCGCCGCGGCCCGCCAGCACCGTGTTCTTCGGCGGGGGAACGCCGACCCTCCTGCCGGCGGCCGATCTCGCCCGCATGCTCGCGGCAGTCGACCGCCTGTTCAGTCTCGCGCCCGGCGCCGAGGTCACGACCGAGGCGAACCCCGACTCGATCGACGCGCCCGGCTTCCGGCGGCTGGCCGACGCGGGATTCACCCGAGCGAGCATCGGGATGCAGTCCGCCGTCCCGCACGTGCTCGCGACGCTCGAGCGCACGCACGACCCCGCGAACGTCGCCCTCCGCGTCGCCGAGGCGCGTGCCGCCGGTCTCGCCGTGAGCCTCGACCTCATCTACGGGACCCCCGGCGAGACCCTCGACGACTGGCGCACGAGCCTCGACGCCGCTCTCGAGCAGCGCCCCGACCACATCAGCGCATACGCGCTCATCGTCGAGGAGGGCACGAAGCTCGCCCGTCAGATCGCCCGCGGCGAGGTGCCGCCCGTCGATGACGACCTCCACGCCGCGATGTACGAGGCGGCGGATGCCCGGCTCACCCAGGCGGGCTACTCCTGGTACGAGGTCAGCAACTGGGCGCTCTCGGCTCACGACGGCGGGGCATCCCGTCGCTCGCGCCACAACCGCGCGTACTGGACCGGCCAGGACTGGTGGGGCATCGGCCCGGGTGCGCACAGCCACATCGGCGGCGTCCGATTCTGGAACGTGAAGCACCCGGCCGCCTACGCCCAGCGCCTCGCTGCGGGCGAGTCGCCGGCGGCCGGGCGCGAGACGCTCGACGAGGAGACCCGACGCGTCGAGCGCGTGCTGCTCGAGACCCGCCTCGCGGACGGGCTGCCGACGAGCGCGCTCGCGCCGACGGGCCGCCGCGAGGTCGCCGGCCTCATCGCCGACGGCCTCGTCGACCCGGCGTCGGCGCTGCGCGGCACGGTCGTGCTGACCCTGCGCGGCCGGCTGCTCGCCGACGCGGTCGTGCGCCGGCTGCTCGACTAGCGGCCCGGCACCGCCGATGCGCGGGCGCCGGGATCCCGCGTCAGCGGACGAACGGGATGCTGAGCGGGTAGGTGTAGAAGTCGCCTCGGCCCGCCGCGAGGGCGGCGACGATCGCGAGGACGAACCACAGGATGCCGACCGCGGCAAGGATCAGGATGCCCACGAGCACGATGGTCAGGATCCCTCCGACGATGCTCGCGAGGGTCATGGTGACGTGGAAGTTGAACGCCGTCGCGCTGTGATGGCGGATGAAGGGGCCTCGATCGCGCAGCACGAGGTAGACGATGAGCGGTCCGATGAGAGGGACGAACAGGCCGCCGATGTGCGTCAGGATCGCCCAGGTCTTCTCGTCCTCGGGGCGCAGGGGGTTCGGTGTCGCGGCGTAGGGGCTCGCGGGCGGCTGCTGGGTCATGCTCGACATTATGGTCGGTGCCCGCCGGCCCCGCGATGCCCCGCGACGTCGCGACGCCCGGACACGCGGAGGGGGCCCGGCCTCCGGCCGGACCCCCTGAGCGATCGACGCGCGACTACTTGATGAAGCGCACCGAGACCGGGTAGCGGTAGTGATTCCCATCCTTGGCCTGGACGAAGCCGAGGATCGAGAAGATCACCGCGGCGATCCAGATGAGCGGGGCGAGGAATCCCAGAAGGCCGCCGAGCCCGAAGGTGACGGCGGCGAGGATCGCCGACACGATCTGCAGCGCGATGTAGGCGATGCCGACGGTGATCTGGAAGTTCAGGGCCTCCTTGGACTCCACGCGCGTGAAGCTCCCGCGGTCCTTGAAGACGAGGTAGATGATGAGCGAGGGCAGGATCCAGAGGATGCCACCGAGGTGGGCGAGCGAAGCCCACTGGCGGTCTTCGGCCTCGGTGAGCGGCGCCGCGGAGGCCGCGGCCGGGGGAGGGGTGGAGTCGGTCATGAGCGTGCTGCCTTCCGATGCGTGCGATCGAGTGGAGTGGAACTCAGGCACAAAATAGCGCTCGGTCGCCGCGCGGGCAATCATTCCGGCCCGGTGCGGCGGGGTAGAATTGGCAGTCAGCTAAGGCGAGTGCCAGCACTCGCCATCCCGAGGGAAAGGAGAGCGCCATGATCTCGGAGCGCGCCCTCCACGTTCTGCGGGCGATCGTGCAGGACTACGTCGCCTCTCGCGAGCCCGTCGGCTCGAAGGCGATCGTCGAGCGGCACCATTTCGGCGTGAGCGCCGCGACGATCCGCAACGACATGGCGCAGCTGGAGGAGGAGGAGCTCATCGCGGCCCCGCACACCTCCTCGGGCCGCGTGCCAACGGACAAGGGCTATCGGCTCTTCGTCGACGAGCTGCAGGACCTCCGACCTCTGAGCGCCGCCCAGCGGCAGGCGATCGCAGCCTTCCTCGACCAGTCCGTCGATCTCGACGACGTCTTCGCCCGCACGGTGCGGCTGCTCGCGAGCCTGACCAACCAGGTCGCGCTCGTGCAGTACCCGACCCTCGGCCACGCTCGCGTGCGGCACGTCGAGCTCGTGCCGCTGTCGGCCACGCGCGTCATGACCGTCTTCATCACCGACGGCGGTCGCGTCGACCAGCGCATCATCGAGCTCCCGGCCGAGACCGACGAGGTCTTCCTCGGCGAGCTCCGCGCGAAGATCAACGCCGCGATCGCGGGTCGGTCGCTCAGCGACGTGACCGACCTCGCGCCGAAGCTCGACGAGCAGTTCGCGCCCGATCGCCGTGCGGCCGTCTCCGTCGTCACCGAGGCCCTCCTCGGTCACGTGGATGCGCACCGCAGCGACCGGCTCGTCATGGCGGGGGCGGCGAACCTCGTGCGCACCGAGTCCGACTTCGCCGGCAGCGTCTACCCGGTGCTCGAGGCGATCGAGGAGCAGGTGACGCTTCTGAAGCTCTTCCGCGAGATGGAGCTCGACCAGCACGGCGTCTCGGCGCGCATCGGCCGCGAGAACGACGAGGTGCTGCGCGAGACGGCCGTCGTCACGAGCGCGTACAGGGTCGGCGCAGACCTCTCGGCCAAACTCGGGGTGCTCGGCCCCACCCGCATGGACTACTCGAACAACATGGCAGCCGTCCGCGCCGTCGCGCGCTACGTGTCCCGGCTGCTCGGTGAGGAATAAGTGGCAGACCATTACGAGGTTCTCGGCATCGCCCGCGACGCGAGCGCCGACGACATCAAGAAGGCGTACCGGAGGCTCGCGCGCGAGCTGCACCCCGACGTCAACCCGAGCGGCGAGGCGGCCGAGCGCTTCAAGCTCGTGACCCACGCCTACGACGTGCTGAGCGACCCGAACCAGCGTCAGCAGTACGACCTCGGCGGCGCGGGCGGCTTCGGCGGCGGCGGCGGCGGCGGGGGCTTCAACGGCTTCGGCGACATCTTCGAGACCTTCTTCGGCGGCGGTCAGCAGCAGCGCGGCCCGCGCAGCCGCCGCGAGCGCGGACAGGACGCCCTCCTGCGTGTCGAGGTCGAGCTGGAGGAGATCGTCTTCGGCACCACCCGCCAGCTCGAGGTCGACACGGCCGTGCTGTGCGAGACGTGCGAGGGCTCCTGCTGCTCGCCCGGGACGAGCCCGCAGACCTGCGACATCTGCCGCGGCTCCGGGCAGATCCAGCGCACCGTGCGCAGCCTGCTCGGCAACGTCATGACCTCCAGCCCCTGCGGCTCGTGCCGCGGCTTCGGCACGGTGATCCCGAGCCCCTGCCCGACGTGCGCGGGCCAGGGCCGCGTGCGCGCGCGCCGCACCATCCCCGTCGACATCCCCGCGGGCGTCGACACGGGTCTGCGCATCCAGCTCCCCGGCCAGGGCGAGGTCGGCCCCGCCGGCGGCCCCAACGGCGACCTCTACCTCGAGATCAAGGTCAAGACGCACGAGACGTTCAGCCGCTCCGGCGACGACCTGCTCGCGACCCTCGAGCTGCAGATGACCGATGCCATTCTCGGCACGACCGCGACGCTGCGCTCGCTCGACGGCGACGTCCGCGTCGAGATCAAGCCCGGCACGCAGAGCGCCGAGGTCCTCACGATCAAGGAGCGCGGCATCACGCGCCTCCGGGGCGCCGGCCGCGGCGACCTCAAGATCGGCATCCAGGTCGTCACCCCGGTGCGCCTGAACAGCAAGGAGACCAAGCTCATCCAGGAGTTCGCGGGCTCCCGCCGCCCCGTGCCGCCCGAGTTCTCGACCTTCCAGCAGGGCATCTTCTCCAAGCTCCGCGACCGGTTCCTGAACCTCTAGGCCCGCGCGTGGCGCACTTCTACCTCGACGACTCGCTCGCGGCGCAGCTCGCGGGGGCGGATGCCCCGCTCGGCGCGATCGTGCGCCTGACGGGCCCCGACGCCCGCCACGCGGTCACCGTCTCGCGCGTGCGTCCTGGCGAGCATCTTCGCCTCGGCGACGGAGCCGGGCTCATCGTCGAGGGCGAGGTGGTCGAGTCGAGCGCGCAGGAGGTCGTCCTGCGCGTCGAGCACGTCGAGCGCGCGCCCGAGCCCAGCCCGCGCATCGTGCTCGTGCAGGCCCTCGCCAAGGGCGACCGCGACGAGCTCGCCATCCAGGCCGCGACCGAGCTCGGCGTCGACGCGATCGTGCCGTGGCAGGCCGCGCGCAGCGTCTCGCGGTGGGATGCGGCGAAGGCGGAGAAGGGCCGCGCGCGCTGGGCGACGATCGTGCGCGAGGCGAGCAAGCAGGCGATCCGGCCACGGGTGCCGGAGGTCGCGCCGCTCGCGACGACGGCCGCGATCGCGCGCCTCGCAGCCTCGGCGACGGTGCTCGTCCTGGATCCGCTCGCCGAGCATCCGCTCACCGCCCTCGATGCGGGCGCGCTCGGCGACCGCGACGTCGTGCTCGTCGTCGGACCGGAGGGCGGCGTCGCGCCGGAGGAGCTCGCGGCGCTCGTCGCCGCCGGAGCCCGCGGGATGCGGCTGGGGCGGACCGTGCTGCGCACCTCCACCGCCGGGCCCGCGGCGATCGCCGTGCTCTCGGCCGCTCTCGGCCGCTGGTGAGCCGCGCGCGCGTCGAGGCACGCCCAGAGCGAACCCCGGCGCGAACCGGCGCGCAACCCCGTTCCGGGTGCCGAGCGGCGCTCTAGAATGGAGCCCATGACCTCGACCGACCAGGCCGCCGAGCCCACGATCTTCGAGCGCATCATCGCGCGCGAGATCCCGGCCGACATCGTGCTCGAGACCGAGCGGCTCATCGCGATCCGCGACATCGCGCCGCAGGCGCCCGTGCACCTGCTCGTGATCCCGAAGACCGCGCAGCACCGCACGGTCGCCGAGCTCGCCGCCGCCGACCCCGCCCTCCTCGCGGAGATCGTCGCGACCGCGCAGTCGCTCGCCGACGAGCACGCCGACGGCGACTTCCGCCTCGTCTTCAACTCGGGCGCCGGGGCCGGGCAGACCGTCTTCCACGTGCACGCCCACGTCCTCGCGGGCTCGCTCGCCGAGGGGTCACTTGCCCACTGACGATTCCGCCCCGGCGAGCCCCGGGCACGTCGCGATCGAGGTCGACGGGGTCGCCATGGTGCGTCTGCTCGGCCCGCAGGACCGCCTCCTGCGCACTCTCGAGCAGCAGTACCGCGGCGTCGACGTCCACGTCCGCGGCAACCAGATCACCCTCGACGGAGACCCCGCCGAGGTACAAGCGGCCAGCGCGCTGGTCGGGGAGCTCATCACCATGATCGGTAACGGACACGACCTCGGCGAGGTCGAGGTGGCCAGCTCGGCCAGGATCCTCGAGCAGGGCGCCGGCAGCCCCGCCGACGTGCTCAGCCAGGCCATCCTCACGAGCCGGGGCAAGAGCATCCGCCCCAAGACTCTCGGGCAGAAGTCGTACGTCGACGCGATCGACGTCAACACGATCGTCTTCGGCATCGGCCCCGCCGGCACGGGCAAGACCTACCTCGCGATGGCGAAGGCCGTGCAGGCCCTCCAGCGCAAGGAGGTCGACCGGATCATCCTCACGCGACCCGCGGTCGAGGCGGGCGAGCGCCTGGGCTTCCTGCCCGGCACGCTCACCGACAAGATCGACCCCTACCTGCGGCCCCTCTACGACGCGCTCAACGAGATGATGGATCCGGAGCTCGTGCCCAAGCTCCTCGCGACGGGCGTCGTCGAGGTCGCGCCGCTCGCCTACATGCGCGGCCGCACGCTCAACAACTCGTTCATCGTGCTCGACGAGGCGCAGAACACCACGCCCGAGCAGATGAAGATGTTCCTCACGCGCCTGGGCTTCGGCTCGAAGATGGTCGTCACGGGCGACATCACCCAGGTCGACCTGCCGACGGGCGCGAGCGGCCTCCAGCTCGTCACGCGCGTGCTCGCCGACATCGACGACATCCACTTCGCCCGCCTCACGAGCGACGACGTCGTGCGCCACACGCTCGTCGGCCGCATCGTCGACGCGTACACGACCTACGACGCCGAGCGCATGGCGCAGAAGCACGAGCGCGAGAGCCTGCGCGACGGCGAGCGCGGTGCTGATCGCGGAGCCGAGCGCGGTGCCGAGGGCGAGAACCGGGCCGCGCGCCGATCGGGGCTGCAGCGCGATCGCAGCACGGGCATCCGTCGCAGCCCCCGACGCGGGAGCTGGTAGTCATGGCCGTCGAGATCAACAACGAGTCCGGCGTCGAGGTCGACGACGAGGCGCTGCAGCGGCTCGCGCTGCACGCCTTCGACTTCCTCAACGTGCACCGCGACGCCGAGCTCGCGATCGTGCTCGTCGACGAGGGCGCGATGGAGCAGCTGCACCTGCAGTGGATGGACGAGCCCGGCCCGACCGACGTGCTGAGCTTCCCGATGGACGAGCTCCGCCCGGGCTCCGACGAGGAGCCCACCCCGCCCGGGCTGCTCGGCGACATCGTGCTGTGCCCGCAGGTGGCGATCGGCCAGGCCGAGGCGGCCGGCCACTCGACGCTCGACGAGCTGCTGCTGCTGACCACGCACGGCCTGCTGCACCTGCTCGGCTTCGACCACGCCGAGCCGGAGGACGAGAAGGAGATGTTCGGGGTTCAGCGCGACGTCCTCGTCGGCTTCGCGCTCGCCGAGCGCAAGCGCTCCACATGATCACCGTCGTCTTCTTCGTCGTCGCGGGCATCCTCGTCGCCTTCGGCGGCCTCCTCGCGGCGATCGACGCGGCGCTCGGGGTCGTGAGTCGCACCGACCTCATCGACCTCGCCTCGCGCAAGAAGAGCCCGCGCACGCTCCTCGCGGTCTCCGCCGACGTCGGCGCGCACGTCAACGCCGTCAACTTCCTCCGCATCGTCGCCGAGACGATCGCCGCCGTGCTCATCACGCTCGCGTTCTCGGCGGTCCTCGACGAGTGGTGGCTCGTGCTCACGGTGAGCGCGCTCATCATGATCGGCGTCTCGTTCGTGCTCGTCGGCTCGAGCCCGCGCAGCGTCGGTCGCGCCCACCCGCGCGAGCTGCTGCGCCTCACCGGCGGGCTCATCCGCGGCGTGCGCCTCATGCTCGGCCCGCTCGCCGACCTGCTCGTCTTCCTCGGCAACCGCGTCACGCCCGGCCGTCCCCGCAGCGCGACCTTCTCGAGCGAGGAGCAGCTGCTCAGCATGGTCGACGAGGCCACCGACCTCGACGTGCTCGAGGTGGAGGACCGCGAGCTCATCCACTCGATCTTCGAGTTCAACGACACGATCGTGCGCGAGGTCATGGTGCCGCGCACCGACATGGTGACGCTCGACCGCGAGCTCACCGTCACCGACGCCATGAGCCTCTTCCTCGCCCGAGGCGTCTCGCGCATCCCCGTCGTCGGCGACGACTCCGACGACGTGCTCGGCGTCGTGTACCTGCGCGACGCCGCCCGCATGGCGTACGAGACGCCCGAGGCGTGCACGACGACGACCGTCGAGGAGCTCGCGAAGCCCGCCCTGTTCCTGCCGGAGTCGAAGAAGGCCGACGACGCGCTGCGCCAGCTGCAGGTCGAGTCGAACCACCTCGCGCTCGTCGTCGACGAGTACGGCGGCATCGCCGGCCTCGTGACGATGGAGGACCTCATCGAGGAGCTCGTCGGCGAGATCAGCGACGAGTACGACCGCGAGATCTCGACCTCCGAGCAGCTCGACGACGACCGCTTCCGCGTGAGCGCCCGCATGCCCGTCGACGAGCTCGGAGACCTCTTCGGGATCGAGCTCGACGACGACGACGTCGACTCCGTCGGCGGCCTCCTCACCAAGCATCTCGGCCGGCTCCCCGTCGCCGGCTCGACCGTCACGGTCGACGGCGTCGTCCTCACCGCCGAGCGCACCGAGGGCCGCCGCAAGCGCGTCGTGACCGTCCTCGTCGAGGCCGACGAGGCCCTGAAGGATGCCCGTCGCGCCTTCTCCGCGGCGTCCCCGGCGTCGCCGTCCTCCGCTCCCGATCCCGACCACAGCTGAGCGAGGCCCGACCATGAGCGACCGCCCCCGCAAGCCCCGCTCCGGCGGCGGCGATCCCGAGGAGACGCCCGAGCACCGCGCGGGCTTCGTGACCTTCGTCGGCCGCCCCAACGTCGGCAAGTCGACCCTCACGAACGCCCTCGTCGGCGAGAAGGTCGCGATCACGAGCTCGAAGCCGCAGACCACGCGGCGGGCGATCCGGGGGATCGTGCACCGGGCATCCGGCCAGCTGATCGTCGTGGACACGCCCGGCATGCACCGCCCGCGCACGCTGCTCGGCGAGCGCCTCAACGCCGTCGTGCAGGACACCCTCGGCGACGTCGACGTCATCGGCTTCTGCGTGCCCGCGAACGAGCCGATCGGGCCCGGCGACCGGTACATCAACGAGCAGCTCGAGAGCTTCCCGCGCACGCGGAAGGTCGCGATCGTCACCAAGACCGACGCGGCCGGGCCGACGAAGGTCGCCGAGCAGCTGCTCGCCGTGTCGGAGCTGCGGGAATGGGACCTCATCATCCCGCTGTCGGCTCTCACGGGCGACCAGGTCGACCTCCTCGCCGACCAGCTCATCGCGCTCATGCCGGTCTCGCCGCCGCTCTACGGCGAGGAGGCCGTGACCGACGAGAGCGAGGGCGACCGCGTCGCCGAGCTCATCCGCGAGGCCGCCCTCGAGGGCGTGAGCGACGAGCTCCCGCACTCGCTCGCCGTGACGATCGACGAGATGGTCGAGCGCACGCCCGGGGGAGTCATCGACATCTTCGCCAACGTCTGGGTCGAGCGCGACAGCCAGAAGGGCATCATCATCGGGCACAAGGGCTCGCGCCTGACCGAGGTCGGCAAGCGCGCGCGGCTCGAGATCGAGGCGCTGCTCGGCCGGCGCGTGTTCCTCAAGCTGCACGTCAAGGTCGCCAAGGAGTGGCAGCGCGACCCGAAGCAGCTCGGGCGGCTCGGGTTCTAGGCCGGCCTCGACGCCGGCCCCGGCCCCCCGGCACCGGCCCCCCGGCGCCGGGTCCGGCCTCAGCTCCAGACTCGCGCCTCCGGCCCCCGGCACCCGGTCCCCGGCACCCGGCCCCCGCGGGGTGTCGCAACGCCCCGGCGGATGAGTGCGACACGCCGTCGCGACACGATGCGTGCGGCGTGTCACCGCGCCAGCCGGGTGCGCACGACACCTGCGCCGGGGAGCCGCTTGTGCTCGTGAGGCAGAACGCACCGTGCCCGTGCCCGTGCCGTGCGCGTGCCCGCACGCGCCCGCACGCGGCGCCGACCTCGATCCCGCGCGAAACCCGCGCCGCTCACCCGAGCGCATGAACGAGATCATGCGGGGTGCGCAGAGCGAGCATCCCGCCCCCTGCTCGTTCGCGCGCCCGTGCAGCCCGGGTGTACCCTGGAGACGTGTTCGGCCAGCTCCTTCTTCGCTGCCGCGACGAGGCTTAGACCCTTAGCCTCCCTCGTCGCGGAGTTCGTCGTCGGCTGAAACCCTTCGAACCAGACAGCAGGAGCACCTCATGCAGAACCGTCAGCAGCCCTCGGGCATGCCGATCCACAAGTACGAGCCGTACCAGTCGGCTCTCCCCGTCTCGCTGCCCGATCGCACGTGGCCGAGCGCGACCATCACGCAGGCGCCGCGCTGGTGCGCCGTCGACCTGCGCGACGGCAACCAGGCCCTCATCGACCCGATGAGCCCCGAGCGCAAGCGCATCATGTTCGACCTCCTCGTGCGCATGGGCTTCAAGGAGATCGAGGTCGGGTTCCCCTCCGCCTCGCAGACCGACTTCGACTTCGTGCGCCACCTCATCGAGGACGACCTGATCCCCGACGACGTGACGATCCAGGTGCTGACGCAGTCGCGCGAGCACCTCATCGCCCGCACCTACGAATCGATCAGGGGCGCCAAGCGCGCGATCGTGCACTTCTACAACTCGACGTCGGCGCTGCAGCGCGAGGTCGTCTTCCGCACCGACGTCGAGGGCGTGAAGGAGATCGCGCTGCAGGGCGCCCGCTGGTGCCAGCAGTACGAGTCGACCGTGCCCGGCACCGAGGTCTTCTACGAGTACAGCCCCGAGAGCTACACGGGCACCGAGCTCGAGACCGCGCTGGAGGTCTGCAACGCCGTGATCGAGCAGCTGCAGCCGACGCCCGAGCGCCAGCTCATCATCAACCTGCCCGCCACGGTCGAGATGGCGACGCCGAACGTGTACGCCGACTCCATCGAGTGGATGCACCGGCGCCTCGCGCGGCGCGACTCGATCATCCTGAGCCTGCACCCGCACAACGACCGCGGCACGGCCGTCGCCGCCGCCGAGCTCGGGTACATGGCCGGAGCCGACCGCATCGAGGGCTGCCTGTTCGGCAATGGCGAGCGCACCGGCAACGTGGACCTCGTCGCCCTCGGCATCAACCTGTTCACGCAGGGCATCGATCCGCAGCTCGACTTCAGCGACCTCGACGAGATCAAGCGCACCGCCGAGTACTGCAACCAGCTGAAGGTGCACGAGCGCAGCCCCTGGGCGGGCGACCTGGTCTACACGGCCTTCAGCGGGTCGCACCAGGACGCCATCAAGAAGGGCTTCGAGGCGATGGATGCCCGTGCCGCGGAGTCGGGCGTGAGCGTCGACGACCTCGTCTGGGGTGTTCCCTACCTGCCCGTCGACCCGAAGGATCTCGGCCGCACCTACGAGGCCGTCATCCGCGTCAACTCGCAGTCGGGCAAGGGCGGCGTCGCCTACCTGCTCAAGGCCGACCACAAGCTCGACCTGCCGCGCAAGCTGCAGATCGAGTTCAGCGGCGTCGTGCAGGCGAAGACCGACGCCGAGGGCGGCGAGGTCACGTCGGAGCAGATCTGGGAGATCTTCCAGGACGAGTACCTGCCGGCCGCCTCGGCCGACGAGAAGTGGGGCCGCTTCGAGCTGCTCTCGACCCGGACGGCCTCGGACATGACGGGCGAGGTGCGCCTCGACGCGACGCTGCGCGACGGCGAGTCGATCGACGGCGTCTCGGCGACGGGCAACGGCCCGATCGCGGCGTTCCTGTCGATCATGGAGTCGGAGGGCATCACCATCCGCCTCTTCGACTACGTCGAGCACGCGCTCTCGGCCGGCGGCGATGCTCTCGCCGCTGCGTACGTCGAGCTCGAGGTGAACGGGCGCACGCTCTGGGGCGTGGGCATCGACGCCGACATCTCGACGGCATCCCTCAAGGCGGTCGTCTCGGCGGTCAACCGGGCGATCCGGCTCGAGTCGCCCGACCGCGAGCTCGTCTCGGCCTGAGCCGCGCCCTCCGTGCCGCGCGCCGGCTCCTAGCCGTCGACCTCCCCGACGCTCGTCTCCACAACTCAGGAGCTGCGCGCGCCGCAGGTCGCTGCTGACGCTCGCCTCGGCGTGTCGGGGCCGCCTCGTGACGAGATCTCTTGAGTTGTGGAGGCGCTGACCCGCGGCCGACTGCGCCCGCGGGTCAGCGCGCGGCCCGCGCCGCCCACTCCGCGAACGGGATGCCCGGCCCGGGCAGCCCGGTCGTGTGCAGCCCGGCGCGGTAGGCCGCCGCGAGCCGCCCCGGCGCGCGCCACTCGACGACCCGGCGCCGCGCATCCGTCTCGGACGCACCCCGCGCGACGAGCCACTGCTCGGCGAGCTCGCGCATCGGCAGAACGGCGGGCCCGCCGAGGTCATCCACCCGGCCGCCGGCGGGCGGCCCGCCCACGAGCGACACCAGGCGTGCGGCTACCGCTCCCGTGCCGATCGGCTGGAACGGCACGTCGAGCGTGAGCACCCGCGGCAGTCGCCGCTGCACCGCGAACGCCCCGCCCACGAACTCGTGGAACTGCGTCGCCCGCAGCACCGTGAACGGCACCCCCGACCCCGCGACCAGCCCCTCGCACGCCAGCTTCGACCGGTAGTAGCCGAGCGGCACGGCGTCGACGCCGACGATCGACAGGTACACGAGGTGCTCCACTCCCGCGGCGCGCGCGGCTGCGACGAGCCGCGACGTCGCTCGAGCATCCGACCGCCTGTTGGTGGCCAGGTGCACGACGGTCGTGACGCCGTCGAGCGCGGCGGAGAGCCCGGCACCGGTCCGCAGGTCGGCGACGCGGTGGTCGGGCCCGGGTCGTCTGCTGAGGATGCTCGGCGCGAGCCCCGCGGCGCGCGCGGCCTCGGCGGTGGGGCGCCCGACGGTGCCCGTGCCTCCCGTGATGAGCAGGGTCATGGTGTCCTCTCCGAGAGTGCCGGGCGCATCCCTCTCAGAGTCGACCGGGCGGGCCGTCGTTCTGTGACAGGGCAGAAGCCGTGAGCCGCGCGAGCTTGGCGGGCGCCCGCACGATGTGCACGCCGCGCACCCCGTCGGCGCCGAAGTCGAGAGACCACAGCGCGACCGGCTTCGGCCGGGCCTCGTCGGTGACGGCGAGGAAGGCGGTATCGCCGTTCGCGATGACCGGGATGCTCCGCACGCCTCGCCCGAACTTCTCGAGCACCCCGAGCACAAAGCGCGCGACCTGCTCGGCGCCGCGCACGGGCCGGCGGGCCGCGCTCACCACGCCGCCCCCATCGCTGATCGCGACGGCGTCGGGCACGAGCACCGCTTCGAGCGCGGCGAGGTCGCCGCCCTGCGCCGCCGCGACGAACGCGGCGAGCAGCCGGTCGCGCTCGGCGGGGGAGGCCTGCTCCCGCCGGTGCCCGTCGAGGGCGCGCCGCCCTCGCGAGACGAGCTGGCGCGCGGCGGCCTCGCTCGTGCCGAGCACCTCGGCGAGGCTCGCGTAGTCGTAGGCGAAGGCCTCGCGCAGCACCACGGCGGCGCGCTCGGGGCCGCTGAGGCGCTCGAGCAGCAGGAGGGTCGCGAGGTCGAGCGCCTCGGCGCGCTCGGCCCCGAGGGTCGGGTCGTCGAGCGTCGAGACGGGCTCGGGCAGCCACGGCCCGACGTACAGCTCGCGTCGCACGCGGGCGGAGTCGAGCGCGGTGAGCGCGAGCCGCGTGACGATCGTGGTCAGGTACGCGTCGGCGTTGTCGATGTCATTGGTCGCGGCCGTGGATGCCCAGCGCGGCCATGCGTCCTGCACGACGTCCTCTGCCTCTGCCCACGAGCCGAGCAGGCGGTAGGCGAGGCCCGTGAGCCGGGGCCGGGCGGCCTCGAACCGAGCGGCCGCCTCGTTCGCGTGCATCGTCACGCGGTCACCCGCGTCGCTGGCTCGCCCCGGGAATGGGGGAGCGCCGCCGTACGCGAGGCGTCGAGCCGACGACGGGGATCGTCGACGTCGTGGGTCGCAGGTGGATCACGCCGGTCGTCGTCGTGACGGTGCGACCGCGATCGCCCGTCCCGTCGTCCTCGCCGCGCCGACCCCGCCGGGGGAGCGCGGGCAGTCGCGGCAGCCGGGTGATCGCTCTCTGCTCGGGCAGGCTCCACCCGAACAGCACCGAGGCGATGCGCACGCAGAAGGTGAGTGCGACGCCGGCGACCGCCGCCGCGAAGACGGGGGCGTCGAGGGCGAGCAGCAGGGCGATGAGTCCCGAGCCGGCAGCAGCGGCGGCGGCGTAGAGCGAGCCGACGTGCATGAGCGCGATCGGCAGATTGAGCAGCACGTCGCGGAGGATCGACCCGCCGACCGCGGCGAGCACGCCGACGAAGACGGCGGCGACCTCGGGGATCCCCAGCGCGAGGGCCTTCGTCGTGCCGATCGCGCCGAAGAGCCCGATCGTGAGGGCGTCGAGCGCGGTGATGAGGCCGCCGAGGCGCGAGAACACGCGCTCGAGCAGCATGCCGAGCAGCGCCGCTCCGGTCGCGACGACCACGTACCAGTTCGTCTGCAGGGGAGCGAGCGGCACGTCGAGCAGGAGGTCGCGCAGGAGTCCGCCGCCGAAGCCGACGACGATGCCGATGATCGCGACGCCCAGCCAGTCGAGCCGCCGGTCGCGGAACTGCGCCGCGAACAGCGCGCCCTGCAGCGCTCCGATGCCGACCGCGAGCAGGTCGGCCCAGAGCGGGATCACGAACACCTCGGCCATGCGCCCATTCTGGCGGTCGCGGAGCGGGGTCGGGCCGCCGCGCGGTCGACGCATCCTCCGGTTCGTGTCGCCCTGACACGAAGTGCTAGACTCTGTTCGGGTCAGCGTGACTCTAACCGCGATCGCGGTCCGCACGCAGCGATGAGAGGGGGCGCGGATGCCCGCCGCCGCATCCGGCATCGGCCTCGCCGTGTCGACCGTCATCTTCGCGCTCCGTCCCAACGCCGCGGGGGAGCCCAGCGTCTGGCTGCCCCTCGTCCGGCGCATCCGTGAGCCGTACCTCGACCGGTGGGCGCTGCCCGGCGGCCCCGTCGCGCTGTCGGAGAGCCTCGAGGCCTCTGCGCGCCGCAACCTGCTCGAGACCACCGCGCTCGAGCCCACCTACCTCGAGCAGCTCTACGCCTTCGGCGACGTCGACCGCTCGCCGACCACCCGCCTGGTGTCGATCGTCTACTGGGCGCTCGTGCGCCCCGAGGAGGCCGAGCGCGTGAGCCCCGGCGAGAACGTGCGCTGGTTCCCCGCCGACGACCTGCCCGACCTCGCCTTCGACCACAACCTCATCGTCGAGTACGCCCTCTGGCGCCTGCGCACGAAGATGGAGTACTCCCGCATCGCCCACGCCTTCCTCGGCGAGCAGTTCACCCTCGCCGAGCTGCGCGGCGTGCACGAGGCCGTGCTGCAGAAGCCGCTCGATCCGGCGAACTTCCGACGCCAGATGGAGTCCTCTGGCGCGATCGAGCCCACCGGCGACGTGGTCGTCGGCGGCCGGCACCGCCCGCCCAAGCTCTACCGCTACGCCGGGGGAGTCGAGCTCGCCGACGCCGGGCCGCTCACCGCGCGCGTGGTCGCGGCGACGGCCCAGCATCCCCCCGCTTCTCGTCACGACGGCCAGCCAGAACCCGCCCAGGAGGACCCCCGATGACCGCTCTCGACACCGTGATCCGCGGAATCACCAACGGCGCCGCCGGCGAGGTCTGCACGCCCGACCTCGCGAAGGGTCCGTGGGAGTTCGACACGGTGCCCGGCTACGGCCCCGGCTCGTCGATGCTCGACGTCATCCCGACCGGGTCGCCGCGGCAAGGCGCACTTCCGGCCGAGTACCGCGACGCGCCCGACGCCGAGCTGCACGACCGCATCCGCGCCGCGAAGGCCGCGCTCGGCGACCGCCTCGTGATCCTCGGCCACTTCTACCAGCGCGACGAGGTCGTCGAGCACGCCGACTTCCTCGGCGACTCGTTCCAGCTCGCGAACGCCGCGCTCACGAAGCCCGATGCCGAGTTCATCGTGTTCTGCGGCGTGCACTTCATGGCAGAGACGGCCGACATCCTCGCCCGCGAGTGGCAGCGCGTCATCCTGCCCAATCTGGCGGCCGGATGCTCGATGGCCGACATGGCCGACATCGACTCGGTCGAGGCGGCGTGGGAGGAGCTCACCGCCCTCTACGGGTCGTCGCCCGACGCCGACGGCCGGGCCCCGGTCATCCCCGTCACCTACATGAACTCATCCGCCGCGCTCAAGGCGTTCTGCGGGCGGAACGGCGGCATCGTCTGCACGTCGTCGAACGCCGCAACCGTGCTCGAGTGGGCGTTCGAGCGCGGCCAGCGCGTGCTGTTCTTCCCCGATCAGCACCTCGGGCGCAACACCGCGAAGGCGATGGGTGTGCCTGTGTCGCGCATGCCGATGTGGAACCCGCGCAAGGCCCTCGGCGGCTCGACCGCCGACGAGCTGCTCGACGCGCAGGTGATCCTGTGGCACGGATTCTGCAGCGTCCACAAGCGGTTCACGCCGGCGCAGATCGAGGCGGCGCGGGCATCCCACCCCGGGGTTCGCGTGATCGTGCACCCCGAGTGCCCGATGGAGGTCGTGGACGCGGCCGACGAGGCGGGGTCGACCGACTACATCCGGCGTGCGGTCGCGGGGGCGACCGAGCCGAGCGTCTTCGCGATCGGAACCGAGATCAACATGGTGAACCGGCTCGCCGCCGAGCAGCCGCAGCACGAGATCTTCTGCCTCGATCCGGTCATCTGCCCGTGCTCGACGATGTACCGGATTCACCCCGGCTACCTCGCCTGGGTGCTCGAGGAGCTCGTCGCGGGGCGCGTCGTTAATGAGATCGTCGTCGACGCGTCGGTGCAGTCCGACGCGCGCGTCGCCCTCGAGCGGATGCTCGCCGCGAAGCCGCGCGGCTGACCAGGGCCTGCCATGCACGTCGTCGTCGTCGGGTCGGGCCTTGCGGGCCTGCTGACCGCCCTGCGCCTCGCGGCCGGAGCGGGTTCGTCGACAACTCAGGACTACCGGCCCGCGGCCCGCCCGCGGCCGCACGGCGCAGGCGCGTCAACGATTCAGGACATCACGCTCGTGACGGCCGGCGCGCTGCCCTCCGGCTCCAGTTCGTGGGCGCAGGGCGGTATCGCCGCCGCGGTCGGCGCCGACGATGGTCCTGAATTGCACACGGCCGACACGATCGCGGCGGGCGCCGGGCTCGTCGATGCGGATGCCGCCCTCGCCCTGTGCAGGGAGGCTCCCGGAGTCGTGGCCGAGCTCCTCGATCTCGGAGTCGCCTTCGACCGCGATGCGACCGGAGACCTCGCCCGCGGTCTCGAGGCCGCTCACTCGCGGGCGCGCGTGCTGCACGCGGGCGGCGACGCGACGGGCGCGCGCATCGTCGACGCCCTCGCGCGGGTTGTCCGGTCGAGCCGGGTGACGGTGCTCGAGGGGGTGCGCGTCTCGAGCATCCTGACCCGCGACGGCGCGGCTGCGGGGGTCGAGGTCACCGACGCGACCGGCGCGCGCCGAGCCCTCGCCGGCGACGCCGTCGTGCTCGCGACGGGCGGCTACGGCGCGCTCTACCCTCGCACGACCAACCCCGCGGGGTCGATCGGAGCGGGCGTCGTGCTGGCCCACGGCGCGGGGGCGATGGTCGCCGACCTCGAGTTCGTGCAGTTCCACCCGACGGTGCTCGTCGGCGGCGGCCTCGTCTCCGAGGCGGTGCGCGGCGAGGGCGCGGTGCTGCGCGACTCGCGCGGCCGACGCTTCATGACCGACGTGGATGCTCGTGCCGAGCTCGCCCCCCGCGACGTCGTCGCCCGCGCGATCGCCCGCACGATGCGCGAACAGGGCGGAGACCCGGTGCTGCTCGACGTTCGCGACGTCGCCGCGCGGCTCGGGGGAGCCGCCGCCCTCGCGCGCCGCTTCCCGACGATCGACCGGCTCGTGCGCGCGCAGGGCATCGACTGGGCGCGCGAGCCCGTGCCGGTGACGCCCGCTGCCCATTACGCGATGGGCGGAGTGCTCGCCGACCTGGATGGCCGCACGACGATCCCCGGCCTGTTCGCTGTGGGCGAAACCGCGGCCACGGGCGTGCACGGCGCGAACCGCCTCGCCTCGAACTCCCTCCTCGAGGCCGCGGTCATGTCCCGACGCCTCTCGAGCCGCCTGCTCGCCGCCCCCGCGTCGACAATTCAGGACTACCTGGTTCCCAGCGGTCTGGAGGTCGTCACCGCGTCGGCCGCCAGCATGAAGACGGATGCTCGTCTCGAGCCGTTGCGACCCCTCGAGTCGTCGCGGCTCCGCGAGCGGACGTGGGCGGTGCTCGGGCTCGAGCGACATGGCGACTCGCTGGCCGCTCTCGCCCGAGAACTCGGGGAATGCCGCCCCGCCGACACCACCGCTGAGACGCTCCTGCCGCTTGCGCGCCTCGTCACCGCCGCCGCGCAGGCGCGGGTCGAGTCGCGCGGCGCGCACTGGCGTGCGGACGCGCCGGAGTCCGATGACGCGCAGCGCGTGCGGCGAGCTTGGGCGCCCGCCGTGATCGCTCGTCCTGAGTTGTTGACGATCCGCGCCCACCCGGCCCCGCACCCCGCCGCCCACCCCGCCGCCCACCCAACCGCCGCCCACCCACCCGCCGCGCCCACCCCCTCCCGAGGAGCCGCATGACCGCGTTCGACCCGCCCCGCCCCGCCCTCGTCGAGCTCATCGACCGCGCCCTCGCCGAGGACGCGCCGTGGGGCGACGTCAGCTCCGAGGCTGCGATCCCGGCCGGCGTGACGGCGACCGCGCGTGCGGTCAGCCGCAGCACGGGCATCCTCGCCGGGGGCCTCGCCCTGGAGACCGCGTTCCTGCGCGCCGACCCGACGCTGCGCGTCACCCGCACGCATGCCGACGGGGACCCCCTGCGACCCGGCACCGTCGTCGCCGAGATCACCGGGCCTGCGCGCGGCATCCTCCTCGGCGAGCGCGTCGCTCTCAACCTCGCTCAGCGCCTCTCCGGCGTCGCGACGCTCGCGCGCGCCTACGTCGACGCGGTCGCCGGTACGAGCGCTCGCATCGTCGACACCCGCAAGACCGCACCGGGTCTGCGGATGCTCGAGAAGGCCGCCGTCCGCGCCGGCGGCGCCCGCAATCATCGCTTCTCGCTCTCCGACGCGGTCATGCTGAAGGACAACCACCTCGCCGTCCTGACGGCGCATGGGCTCGACCTCACCGAGGCGATCCGCACGGTGCGCGCGCGCATCCCGCACACGACGCACCTCGAGGTCGAGGTCGACCGCCTCGACCAGCTGCCCGCCGTCATCGCGGCGGCGCCCGACACGATCATGCTCGACAACTTCTCCCTCGCCGACCTGCGCGAGGCCGTCGCGCTCATCGCCGGCCGCGCGATCACCGAGGCGAGCGGCGGCGTCACTCTCGACTCGGTGCGCGCGATCGCCGAGACCGGCGTCGACGTCATCTCGGTCGGAGCCCTCACCCACTCGGCCCCCGCGCTCGACCTCGGCCTCGACATCGCGCTGTAGCCGCTCATGACGATCATCGACCTCGATCAGGCGGCCACGGCATCCGTGCGCCGCACGGTGCTCGAGGCGATGTGGCCGCACCTGACGGGCGACTACGGCAACCCGTCGAGCACGCACGCCCTCGGGCGGCGCGCCGCCGACGCCCTCGAGGATGCCCGTAGCCGCATCGCGCGCCTCCTCGGCGTGCGGGCGGCGCAGATCGTGTTCACCTCCGGAGGCACGGAGGCCGACAACCTCGGCGTCATCGGGCTGACGCTCGCGGCGCTCACGGCGGGGCGCGACCGGCACGTCGTGGTCGGAGCGGTCGAGCACGAGGCGGTGCTCGCCTCGGCCGACCACCTCGCGCGCTGGCACGGGGTCGAGGTCTCGCGGCTCGGAGTCGACGAGCTCGGGCGGTACTCGGTCGGCGAGCTCCAGGCGCTGCTGCGACCGGGCACCGCGCTCGTCGCCGTGCAGCACGCCAACAACGAGGTCGGAACGCTGCAGCCGGTCGACTCTCTCGTGCGCGCCGCGCGGGCGGTGGGGGCGCGCGTGCACGTCGACGCCGTGCAGACGGCGGGGTGGATGCCCGTGGTGCCGCCCCTCACCGGCGCCGGCCCGGGCGCTGCCGGGTCGACAGCTGCTGGGGCCGGGGCTGCTGGTGCTGCTGGTTCTGGTGCTGCCGGTTCTGGTGCTGCCGGTACGGCTGATGTCCCCGGTGCCGGTGCGGCATCCCGCCCCGACGCGGTCGCGATCAGCGGGCACAAGCTCGGCGCGCCGAAGGGAATCGGCGCGCTCGTGCTGCCGACGGGCGCTCCCGTGGAGCCGCTGATCCACGGCGGCGGGCAGGAGCGCGAGCGGCGCTCGGGCACCGAGAACGTCGCCGGAGCGGTGGGGCTCGCCGTCGCGCTCGAGCTCGCTCAGCAGGAACGGGAGGACCTCGTCGCGATCGCCGCGCGGCGAGATCGCTTCGTCGCGGACGTGCTCGCGAGGGTCCCCGGGGCGGCGCTCACCGGGCATCCGTCTGAGCGTCTGCCCGCGCACGCGTCGTTCGTCGTCCCGGGAATCGGCGGCGAGCCCCTGCTCATCGCCCTCGATGATCGCGGGGTGATCGCCTCGAGCGGCTCTGCGTGCGCCGCCGGCCGCGACGACCCGTCGCCCGTGCTCCTGGCGATGGGGTACCCCGCCGACGTGGCCCGCACGGCCCTGCGCTTCAGCTGGGGTGCGTCAACAACTCAGGACGAACTCGCGTCGGCCGTCGAGCTCCTCGCCCGATCGGCCGCCGCCCTGCGGGTTTGAGCGCGGCGGGCGCGCGGTAGTCCTGAGTTGTCGACCACCCGCCCGCGCGCTCACCGCGCCGCGCCGCTCCGCGCGCGATACTGGAGCGTGCCCACCTACCGTGACGAAGCCGTCGTGCTGCGCACCCACAAGCTGGGCGAGGCCGACCGCATCGTGACGATGCTCAGCCGGCACCACGGGAAGATCCGCGCGGTCGCGAAGGGCGTGCGGCGCACCGGCAGCCGCTTCGGCAGCCGCCTCGAGCCGTTCATGGTCGCCGACGTGCAGCTCTACGTCGGCCGCAGCCTCGACATCGTGCAGCAGGCCGAGTCGCTCGGCAGCTACGGCGCCGAGATCAGCGACGACTACGGCAGCTACACCGCCGCGAGCGTCATGGTCGAGACGGCCGACAAGGTCACCGACGACGACGGCGGAGGAGTCCAGCAGTACCTCCTCCTCGTCGGAGCCCTCCGCTCCCTCGCCCGCCGCGAGCACGCCCCGAGCCTGACCCTCGACTCATATCTGCTCCGAGCGCTGTCGATCGCCGGATGGGCGCCGAGCTTCGGCGACTGCGCCGTGACCGGCGCGCCCGGCCCGCACAGCCATTTCGTGGTCCAGCTGGGGGGCATGGTGGCCGCCGACGTCGCCCCGCCCGGGTCTCCGCGCGTGAGCCCGGAGGCTCTCGCGCTGCTCGCCGCCCTCCTCACGGGCGACTGGGCCACGGCCGACGCGTCCGACGAGCGCGCGCGCAACCAGGCGAGCGGCATCATCGCGGCCTACACGCAGTTCCACCTCGAACGCGGGCTGCGCAGTCTGCCGCACGTCGACCGCCAGGCGCCGAGCGCTCCCACCTCGCGCCGCGCGGCCGCCGGCCCTGCCGAGCTCGCGAGCGAGCATCCGCCCCCCGGGGTCGCGTCGCCGACCGCGCCCGCGTCGACAATTCAGGACAAGCCGCCCGGTGGCGCACCGCACGAGACCCCGACGATCGGAGCCCCCGCGTGAGCCGAGAGCCCCGCACCCCCCGTATTCCGGGCCAGAGCCGGGCGGCCCGGCGCGCCGCCGAGGCCGAACCGCTGCGCCCGATCGACTGGACGGGCGAGCGTTGTCCTGAATTGTCGACGGCCGCCGTGCCGAAGCACGTCGCGATCGTCATGGACGGCAACGGCCGCTGGGCCAACCAGCAGGGCCTCACGCGCGTCGAGGGTCACCGCGCGGGCGAGGCGAGCCTGCTCGACGTCGTCGCCGGCGCCATCCAGATCGGCGTCACCCACCTGAGCGTCTACGCCTTCAGCACCGAGAACTGGAGCCGCAGCCCCGACGAGGTCCGCTTCCTCATGGGCTTCAATCGCGAGGTGCTGCGCCGCCGCCGCGACCAGCTCGACGCCTGGAACGTGCGCATCCGCTGGGCCGGCCGCCGCCCGAGGCTGTGGCGCAGCGTGATCTCCGAGCTCGAGGAGGCCGAGCGCCGCACCGCTGATAACTCAGGACTAACGCTGACGATGTGCGTCAACTACGGCGGCCGCGTCGAACTGGTGGATGCCGTGCGCGCGATCGCGACGGACGTCGCCGCCGGCCGCCTCGCCCCCGATCGCGTCACCGAGCGCACGATCGCCCAGCACCTCTATTCGCCGGGGATGCCCGATGTCGACCTCTTCGTGCGCTCGAGCGGCGAGCAGCGCACGAGCAACTTCCTGCTCTGGCAGTCGGCCTACGCCGAGATGGTGTTCCTCGACACGCTGTGGCCCGACTTCCGGCGACGCCACCTGTGGGGCGCGATCGAGGCCTACGCGGGGCGCGACCGCCGGTTCGGCGGCGCGGTCGACAAACCCGCGGCGGCGACCGACCCCGGCACGGTCTGACCGCCCGTCGCGCGGCCCCGGCCTCAGTAGACTGGGGACTTCGTGCGACAGCCGCCGGGCATCCAGCTCGGCGCGATCTCTAGGAGACCCCCAAGTGGCAGCCCCCACCCGTCTGGATTCCGTCATCTCCCTCGCCAAGCGGCGCGGCTTCGTGTTCCAGGCCGGTGAGATCTACGGCGGCTCGCGCTCGGCGTGGGACTACGGGCCCCTCGGCGTGGAGCTGAAGGAGAACATCAAGCGCCAGTGGTGGAAGACCATGGTGCAGTCCCGGCACGACGTCGTCGGGCTCGACTCGAGCGTCATCCTGCCCAAGCGGGTGTGGGAGGCCTCCGGCCACGTCGAGGTCTTCAGCGACCCGCTCGTGGAGTGCCTCAGCTGCCACAAGCGGTACCGAGCCGACCACCTCGAGGAGGAGTTCGAGGCGAAGAAAGGCCGCAAGCCCGAGAACGGTCTCGCCGACATCGTCTGCGTCAACTGCGGCACCCGCGGCCAGTGGAGCGAGCCGCGCGAGTTCTCGGGGCTCCTGAAGACCTACCTGGGCCCCGTCGACGACGAGAGCGGCCTGCACTACCTGCGCCCCGAGACCGCGCAGGGCATCTTCGTGAATTTCGTCAACGTGCTCAACGCCGCGCGCATGAAGCCCCCGTTCGGAATCGGCCAGATCGGCAAGAGCTTCCGCAACGAGATCACGCCGGGCAACTTCATCTTCCGCACGCGCGAGTTCGAGCAGATGGAGATGGAGTTCTTCGTCGAGCCCGGCACCGACGAGGAATGGCACCAGTACTGGATCGACACGTCGCTCGCGTGGTTCCTCGGCCTCGGCATCGACCCGGCTAACATCCGCCAGTACGAGCACCCGGCCGAGAAGCTCTCGCACTACTCCAAGCGCACGGTCGACCTCGAGTACCGCTTCGGCTTCACGGGCGGCGAGTGGGGCGAGCTCATGGGCGTCGCGAACCGCACCGACTTCGACCTCTCGACGCACGCCGCCGCCTCCGGCACAGACCTGTCGTACTTCGACCAGGGCAGGAACGAGCGCTGGACCCCGTACGTCATCGAGCCCGCATTCGGACTCACGCGCGCCCTCATGGCCTTCCTCCTCGACGCCTATGCCGAGGATGAGGCGCCCAACACCAAGGGCGGGGTCGATAAGCGCACGGTGCTGCGCCTCGATCGCCGGCTCGCGCCCGTCAAGGCGGCGGTTCTTCCGCTCAGCCGCAACGAGCAGCTGTCGCCCGTCGCGCGCGAGCTCGCCGACCGCCTGCGGCAGCACTGGAACGTCGACTTCGACGACGCCGGCGCGATCGGCCGCCGGTACCGCCGTCAGGACGAGATCGGAACCCCGTTCTGCATCACGGTCGACTTCGACACCCTCGACGACCAGGCAGTGACCGTGCGCGAGCGCGACACCATGGCGCAGGAGCGCATCCCGCTGGCGAAGCTCGAGGCGTACCTGGCCGGCGAGCTGCTCGGCGCATAGCCGCGCGGCCGGCGCGCGCGTCCCCGCCCGGCTCGCGTCGACAATTCAGGACTACCGGGGATGCTTGGCGCGCGATCGGCGCCTTGCAAGCTCTGGACGCGCGCTTGTCCTGAGTTGTTGACGCCGTCAGCCGCGCGTCCGCCACGAGCTGCTCGTCCCCAGCGCTGACCCTGCGCCGCTCCTCCCCGCGCGGCACCGTCCCGACCCTGCTCGAGCGGTGAGGACGGCACACTCGTCGCGTGTTCGAGGCCCTGGTCGAGGAGGTCCGCCGGGCGGGCGGTGCGGCCGGACGCGCGCACCTGGTGAGGCGCGGGCATCCCGATCGAATGCTCGCTGCAGCCGTCCGCGCCGGCGTCCTCACGCGCGCCCGCCGAGGCTGGTACTCGATCTGGTCGCCCGATGACCCGCGCATCCTGGCGCTGCGGATCGGTGGTCGCCTCACCGGTATCAGCGCCATCCGGGCGTGGGGCGGCTGGGTGCGCAGAGCATCCAGGATGCACGTCGCGACGCCCGTCAACGCCTCCCGTCTTCGCTGCCCTCGTCGACGCCGGGTCGCCTTCACCGATTCTCCCGCCCGCAACGGCGTCGCCCTGCACTGGACGAGCGCTCAGCACGACCGGGACACGTCGACCGGAGTCGTCACGCTCCTCGAGGCGCTCGAGGTCGTGTGCCTCGTCGAGCCCGAGGAGGACGCGATCGCGGCGATCGACTGGGCGCGCCGGTCGGGACGCGTGGATGCTCTCGACCTCGCCGCGCTGGCCCGTCGGCTTCCGGCGAGCCGGCGCCGGCTGGTCTCGGCATCCAGCGGGTCGTGCCACTCGCTGCCGGAGAGCCTCGCGCGCACGAGACTGCGCGCGACGGGGCTGGGCGTGCTCGAGCAGGTCCTGCTGCCCGACGACCCGAGTCCGATCGATCTGCTGATCGAGGGCTCCGTCGCGCTGGAGGTCGACGGTGAGGAGTTCCACCGCGAGCGCTTCTACCCCGACCGCGCGAAAGACCTCGCCGCCACGCGGTCGGGGTTCCACGCCCTCCGACCCGCGGCGCGGCACGTGTTCGACGAGTGGCCCGCGGTGCTCGAGGCGATCCGCGCGGCGCTCACGGCGCGGGGCGTGCGGGTGCCCGCCCCGCCGAGCGCGAGCCGAGCATCCGGCGTCGACAACTCAGGACGACCGAGACGAGCCCGTCGCCGAACCCGCGCGGTGCCGCGGTCGATGAGTCCGAGACCGCGCAGACCGCCACCGATCGTCCTGAGTCGTTGACGCCCGACGGGCCGCGGAGCCCGCCCGGGCTGCGCCCGTGAGGCCCGCGAAGGGAATACCGCCCGACCGGGCGCGTTGGCCTCAGCATGAGCAACCCCATCGACGTCCAGATCTGGTCAGACGTGCAGTGCCCCTGGTGCTACATCGGGAAGCGGAAGTTCGAGGCCGCCGTCGCCGACTTCGAGGCCGCCGGCGGCCAGGTCGAGGTCACCTACCGCAGCTTCGAGCTCGCCCCCGACACGCCCGTCGACTTCGAGGGCACGCCCATCGACTACCTCAGCCAGCGCAAGGGGATCAGCCCCGAGCAGGCGCAGCAGATGGTCGATCGCGTCAGCGGCATCGCCGAATCGGTGGGCCTCGACTACCACTACGACCGCATCCACCAGACGAACACGGTTCTCGCCCACGAGATGCTGCACTTCGCGAAGGCGCAGGGTAAGCAGGTCGAGCTCAAGGAGCGCCTCCTGCTCGCCTACTTCACCGAGGGCCGCCACATCGGCCGCGCCGACGAGCTCGCCGATCTGGCTGCCGACGTCGGACTCGACCGCGACGCCGCCGCGGCAGCACTTGCCGAGCACACCTACCTGCCGGACGTGAAGGCCGACATGGCGCAGGCGGTCGCGTACGGCATCCAGGGCGTGCCGTTCTTCGTGATCGATGCGCGCTACGGGATCTCCGGAGCGCAGGACTCGACGACGTTCCTCGCCGCGCTGCAGCAGGCTGCGGGGGAGCGCTCGACGGCCGGGGCCGAGACCTCATGAGCGCGGATGCTGCGCCGACGCCGTTCGCGATGCTCGGCGACCCCGCCGCCGAGGCCTGCGAGGGCGACGCCTGCCTGATCCCGCCCCGCCCTGTGTCGACAACTCAGGACTAACCCGCGCGCTCGAGCGCGCAACAGCTCTGCGTGGCGCTCGGGAGCGTGCCCACCGGCCGTTTGTCCTGAGTTGCTGACCAGCGGCCCAGGCGGGCGCGAACGCGCGCGGACAGGCGCGAGCCCGCGTCAGCGCGCGGACGGTGCGAGCACGGGCGGGGGCGAACGCGCGCAACCCCGCGCCCCGCGTCAGCGCGCGGCCTGCGGCTCGCTGATGTCGGCCACCGTCGCCGACAAGGCGGTCACGAGCGTGTCCGACGAGACGAACAGCGAGTACCCGTGCTCGCCCGCGCCCATCGACACGCGCCGACCCGGCGTCGCGACGACCGCGGCGTCGACGTACACCGGCCAGGGGGTCGTGGAGCCGAGCGGCGTGATCGTCCCACGCTCGAACCCGGTGGCCGCGAGCGCCACCTCGGGCGCCGGCAGCTGCAGCTTGTTGACTCCGACGACCGCGCGCAGCTTCGGCCACGAGATCTGCCGGTCGCCGGGCACGAGCGCGAACAGGAACGTCCCGTCGCTCCGCTTCACGACGAGCGACTTGAGGATGTCCGCGGGCGCGATCCCGAGGATCCCCGCCGCCTCCTCGAGAGAGCCCGCCCGCATCCGCTCGACGAACTCCACGTCCAGGCCGCGCGCCGCAGCATCCTCTGCCACGCGCTCGCGCCCCGGGCGCACCACCGCATCCTCCGTCACCGGCGACTCCTCCTCAGTCTCGCGTGCGACCCGCGCACCCCGGGTGCAACCGCGCCTAGGGTGTTCCCATGCCCGACGCCCCGACCGCGATCCGCACCGGCATCATCGGCTTCGGCCTGTCGGGGCGAGTCTTCCACGCGCCGTTCCTCGCGACGAACCCGGCGTTCGAGCTCTCGGCGATCGCCACGGGCAGCCCTGAGCGCGCCGCCGAGGCCCGAGCCGCGCATCCGACCGCTCGGATCTCGTCGTCGCCCGAGGCGCTCCTGGAGTTCGCGCTCGCAGGCGGGCTCGACCTGGTCGTCCTCGCCTCGCCGCCGCACGTGCATCGCGAGCAGGCGATCGCCGCGCTCGAGGCAGGTGCGGCCGTCGTGATCGACAAGCCCTTCGCGCCCTCCGTCGCCGACGCGGAGGCGATCATCGCCGCAGCCGACGCCGCAGCCGCAGCAGCCGCAGCCGACGCCGCCGCAGCCCCCGCCACCGGCCGCACTCCCGCACCGCGCCCGCTCACCGTCTTCCAGAACCGCCGCTGGGATGGCGACTTCCTCACCGTCCGCCGCGTGGTCGGCAGCGGAGCCCTCGGCCGCATCCACCGCTTCGAGTCGACGTTCGAGCGCTTCGGCGCCCCCAAGCTCGACCGCTGGCAGGGGCGCATCGGACCCGAGCAGGGCGGCGGCATCCTCTTCGACCTCGGCAGTCATCTGATCGACCAGGCGCTCTCGCTGCTCGGGCCGGCCAGGCTCGAGCACGTCGAGCTGACACGGGTGCGCGCAGGCATCGGCAACGAGGACGACGCGTTCGTCTCGCTGATCCATGACGGCGGGGTCCGCAGCCACCTGACGATGAGCCGCGTCGCCGCGCAGAGCGGCCCGCGCTTCCGCGTCCTCGGCGACGAGAGCGCCTTCAGCGTCCATGGCCTCGACGGCCAGGAGCACGCGCTCCGTCAGGGCATGCGGCCGGGCAGCGCCGGCTACGGCACGACGCCCGAGAGCGAGTGGGGCGTCGTCGGCGTCGAGGGCGGCGTGCCGGCCCTCGCACCCGTCCCGACCGAGGCGGGGGACTACCCCGCCTTCTACGCGGGCGTCGCGGCGAGCATCCGCCACGGCGCGCCCATGCCGGTGGATGCCCGGGACGCCCTCGAGACCGTCCGTCTGATCGAGGAGGCCCACCGCCGCGATCGCGGCTGACGCCGTTCTCGCTGGGGGATTCCTCACACTCGGTGTGGGGTTCCGCGTCGGACGGCGCGGACGGGACTACAGTGCGAGGATTCGCACTCGCGCCGGAGGCGCCGCTCGGGGGGATCCCCCGCGTCGCTCTGCCTCCGGTGCCACCCCCAGAGAGGCAGTCCATGGCACTCGTATCTCCCCAGCACCCGCTCGCGGTGCGGCGCGCGCTCACCGTGCTCGCCGGCGCGTCGGCCGTCGCCCTCACGCTCGGCGCCTGCGCCGGCGGCGGCGACGGCGGCGGCTCCAGCAGCGGCGGCGGCGACGGCGGAACGATCACGATCGGCACGACCGACAAGATCACGACGATCGACCCGGCCGGCTCGTACGACAACGGCTCGTTCGCGGTGATGAACCAGGTGTACCCGTTCCTCATGAATACGCCGTACGGCAGCCCCGACGTCGAGCCCGACATCGCCGAGTCGGCGGAGTTCACGAGCCCGACCGAGTACACGGTCACCCTCAAGGAGGGCCTGACCTGGGCGAACGGCAACGAGCTCACGAGCTCCGACGTGAAGTTCAGCTTCGACCGCCAGCTCGCGATCGCCGACCCGAACGGGCCGAGCTCGCTGCTCTACAACCTCGAGTCGGTGGAGGCTCCTGACGACCTCACCGTCGTGTTCACGCTCAAGAGCGAGAACGACCAGGTCTTCCCGCAGATCCTCTCGAGCCCGGTCGGCCCGATCGTCGACGAGGACGTCTTCTCGGCCACCGAGCTCACTCCCGACACCGACATCGTCGAGGGCAACGCCTTCGCCGGCCAGTACGTCATCTCGGCCTACGAGTTCAACGACGTCGTGCAGTACCAGGCGAACCCCGATTACCAGGGTCTGCTCGGCGCGCCGAAGAACAGCACGGTCAACGTCCGGTACTACGCCGACTCCTCGAACCTCAAACTCGACGTGCAGGAGGGCAACATCGATGTGGCCTTCCGCAGCCTGACGAGCACCGATGTCGAGGACCTCCAGGGCGACGACAACGTCAAGGTCGTCGAGGGCCCGGGTGGCGAGATCCGCTACATCGTCTTCAACTTCAACACCCAGCCCTTCGGCGCCGAGACCGGCGAGGCCGACGAGGCGAAGGCGCTCGCGGTCCGCCAGGCCGTTGCGCACCTGCTCGACCGCGAGGCGCTCTCGGAGCAGGTCTACCGCGGCACCTACACGCCGCTGTACTCCTTCGTCCCCGCGGGTCTGACCGGCGCCATCGAGCCCCTCAAGGAGCTCTACGGCGACGGCGAGGGCGGCGCCGACGCGGCGAAGGCCGCGGAGACGCTGAGCGCTGCCGGGATCACGACGCCGGTCGAGCTGAACCTGCAGTACTCCAACGATCACTACGGCCCGTCCTCGGGCGAGGAGTACGCGCTCATCAAGGACCAGCTCGAGGCCGACGGCCTCTTCACCGTGAACCTGCAGACCACCGAGTGGGTGCAGTACTCCAAGGACCGCTCGGCCGACGTGTACCCCGCCTACCAGCTGGGCTGGTTCCCGGACTACTCCGACGCCGACAACTACCTGACGCCGTTCTTCCTGACGGAGAACTTCCTCGGGAACCACTACGCGAACCCGGAGGTCGATGAGCTGATCCTCCAGCAGGCGGTCACGAGCGACCCGGCCGAGCGCCAGGGCGTCATCGAGGAGATCCAGCGGACCGTCGCGGCGGACCTCTCGACCGTCCCCTACCTCCAGGGCGCCCAGGTCGCCGTGGTCGGGGCGGATGTCCAGGGCACGGAGGACACGCTCGACGCGTCCTTCAAGTTCCGGTACGCGGCTCTCTCCAAGGGCTGATCCGTCCGTCGAGCGACGCCGCTCGGCCGTCCCGTCCCGCCGCCCGCGGGGCGGGACGGCCGAGCGCGGCACCGATGTCGTCCGCGCACCCCCATGCCGCCGCTCGCCGACCCCGCTCCGCGGTCGCGAGCTCCCCTCCCGGAAGAACCATGACCGATCTCCCCGAACCCAGCGGCGCCGCGATCGCCGCGCCCGGCGGCGCGACGCCGACCGCGCCCTCCACCCGTGGCGGCGGCGGTGGTCTCGGCCGCTACATCGTGGTCCGCGCCCTCCTCATCGTGCCCACCGTCTTCATCCTCGTGACGGTCGTCTTCTTCGCCATGCGCGCGACGGGCGACCCCATCACCGCGGCTCTCGGCGGCCGCCTCACGCCCGCGCAGCTGCAGGAGCGCATCGAGGCCGCGGGCTACGACCGCCCCCTCCTCGTGCAGTACATCGAGTACCTCGGCCGCGTGCTCACGGGCGACTTCGGCTCCACGATCAGCGACAACCGACCGGTCACCGAGGTGCTGCTGACCTACGGCGGCGCGACGCTCGAGCTCGCCTTCTACGCGCTCATCGTCGCGTTCCTCGTCGGGATCCCGCTCGGTCTCCTCGCCGCGGCCCGCCGCGATCGGCCCGCGGACGCGGCGCTGCGGCTCTTCGCCATCCTCTGCTACGCCACCCCGGTCTTCTTCGCCGGCCTGCTGCTCAAGCTCGTCTTCGCCGTGTGGCTCGATCTCCTGCCGGTCGCCGGCCGGGCATCCACCTCGACGGAGCTCCAGCTCGCCTTCCTGCCCGATGCGACCGGCATCTACCTGATCGATGCCATCCGCACCGGAAGCTCGGAGGCGATCGCCGACGTCCTGCAGCACGCCGTCCTCCCGTCCATCGCGCTCGGGCTGCTCACGGCCGGCGTGTTCCTGCGCCTGGTGCGCACGAACGTCATCGGCACGCTCGCGATGGACTACGTCGACGCGGCCCGCTCGCGCGGCGTCTCGGAGTCCCGGCTCGTGCGCACGCACGCGTGGCGCCCTGCGCTCATCCCGATCATCACGGTCATCGGCCTGCAGATCGCGCTCCTGCTCGGCGGCGCCGTCCTGACGGAGACCACGTTCGAGTGGCGGGGCCTCGGGTTCCAGCTCGCCGAGTACCTGCAGGCGCGCGACTTCGTCGCCGTGCAGGGAATCGTCGCCCTCCTCGCCGTCATCGTCGCGCTCACGAATTTCGTCGTGGACGTCGTCGCGGCGCTCATCGACCCGCGAGTGAGGTACTGAGATGAGCGACATCGTCCGCCCCGCACGGCGCCCGCTCGCCGACCGGCTCCCCGTCGTCCGCGACCTCCGGCGCGCCGTCGGTCTCCAGCGGGGGATGCTCATCGCGGGTCTCGTGATCACCGCGGTCTTCCTGCTCACCGCGCTGCTGGCCCCGCTGCTCGCCCCGTACGGCTTCGATCAGCTCCGCGCCGACGGGGAGGCGTTCGGCGCTCAGCGCCCGCCGAGCGCCGAGCACCTCCTCGGCACGACCGTCGGCGGCTACGACGTCCTCTCGCGCGTGCTCTGGGGCGCCCAGACCGCCGTCCTCGTCATCGTCGTCGCGATCGTCCTGTCGATCATCGCGGGCGTGCTGCTCGGCCTCGTCTCCGGCTATCTGGGCGGCTGGCTCGACCGCATCCTCGTCGTCGTATGCGACGCGATCTACGCCTTCCCCTCGCTCCTGCTCGCGATCGTCATGTCGATCGTGATCTCGGGGGGCCAGTCGAGCCTCTGGGGCGGTCTGCTCGCCGCCGCCATCTCGATCACGGTGGTGTTCATCCCGCAGTACTTCCGGGTGGTCCGCTCCGAGGTCGTGCGGGTGAAGTCGGAGGCCTTCGTGGAGTCGGCGCGCGTCCTCGGCGCCCCGAGCGGCCGCATCATGCTCCGCAGCGTCCTCCCGAACGCCACGCGCACGCTCCCGCTCATCGTCACGCTCAACGCCTCCGAGGCGATCCTGACCCTCGCCGGTCTCGGCTTCCTCGGCTTCGGCATCGAGCCGACCGCGGCCGCGGAGTGGGGGTACGACCTCAACAAGGCGCTCAGCGACGTCACGAGCGGCATCTGGTGGACGAGCCTGTTCCCGGGCCTCGCGATCGTGCTCGCCGTGCTCGGCATCACGCTCGTGGGCGAGAGCCTCAACGATCTCGCCGATCCGCGTCTGCGCGGCCGGCGACGGGCCGGCGTCTCCTCGGGCGCCGTGGCCGAGACCTCGATCGCTCCCGCGGCCGCCGCATCCACCGCCTCCGGAGAGGACGACCACCGATGACCGACATCGTTCTGCGCATCGATTCGCTCGGCGTCTCGTTCGCGACCGACGGCGGCGACGTGAAGGCCGTCGACGGCGTCTCACTCGAGGTGGCGCGCGGCGAGGTCCTCGCGATCGTCGGCGAGTCGGGGTCGGGCAAGACCGTCACCGCGCGCTCGATCCTCGGCCTCCTGCCCGAGACCGCGACAGCGAGCGGCGTCGTCATGCTCTCGAGCCGCGACGGCTCGAGCGAGCACGACGTGGTGGCCCTCCGCGGCGGCGACCTTCGCGCGGTGCGCGGTCGCGACGCGGCGATGGTCTTCCAGGAGCCCTCGACCGCCCTGAACCCGGTCTTCACGGTCGGCTGGCAGATCGTCGAGGGTCTGAGGGCTCACGGCATGCCGCGGCGGGCAGCCCGTCGCCGGGCGATCGAGATCCTCGACGCCGTCGGCATCCCCGATCCGCACGAGCGCGTCGACCACTACCCGCACCAGTTCTCCGGCGGGCAGAAGCAGCGCATCGTGATCGCGATGGCTCTCGTCCTCGAGCCCGGACTCATCGTCGCCGACGAGCCGACGACCGCGCTCGACGTGACCGTGCAGGCCGAGATCCTCGATCTGCTCCGCCGATGCCGCGACGATTTCGGCGCCGGCATCGTCCTCATCACCCACAACATGGGCGTCGTCGCCGACCTCGCCGATCGCGTGGCGGTCATGTACCAGGGCCGCGTGATCGAGCAGGCGGATGTCCGCACGCTCTTCTCCGCGCCGCAGACGGAGTACACGCGCGCCCTTCTCGATGCCGTCCCGTACGTGGGCCACGGCCGCTCCGCGGCCGCGGCGCGCGCCTCCAGCCGCGCGGCGGAGTGGGCGAGCGGCGAGGCCGTCGTCGAGGCGTCGGGTCTGGAGGTCACCTACCCGGGTCGGCTCGGTCGGTCGGGCTTCCGCGCGGTTCGCGGGGTCGATCTCCGGATCCGTCCGGGGGAGGTCCTCGGGCTCGTGGGCGAGTCGGGGTCGGGCAAGTCGACGATCGGCCGGGCCATCGCCGGGCTGACCCGGGTCACCGGCGGCTCCCTTCAGGTGCTCGGGCACGAGCTCAACGGGGTCCGCGAGCGCGAGTTCCGCGCCGTGCGCAGCCGCATCGGCTTCGTCTTCCAGGATCCCGCCTCGAGCTTCGACCCCCGGCGCACGATCGCCGAGGCGGTCGCCGAGCCGTTCCTGATCCACGGTCGTGCCGAGCATCCGGGCGATGCCCGCGCGCAGGTCGACGAGCTGCTGGAGGCGGTGCAGCTGCCGCGCGCGTACGGCGACCGCTTCCCGTTCGAGCTGTCTGGCGGTCAGCGGCAGCGGGCGAGTCTCGCGCGCGCGATCGCGCTGAGACCCGAGCTGCTGATCGCCGACGAGCCGACGAGCGCTCTCGATGTCTCCGTGCAGGCTCGGGTGCTGGAGCTCTTCGCCGAGCTGCAGCGCGAGCTGGGCTTCGCGTGCCTGTTCATCAGCCACGATCTCGCGGTCGTCGACCTGGTCGCCGACCGCATCGCGGTGCTGCACCGGGGCGAGCTCGTGGAGGAGGGGACGGGCGCCGAGGTCCTGGGCGAGCCGCGGGAGGCGTACACGCAGCGGCTGCTCGCATCGCTGCCCGTGCCCGATCCGGTGGCGCAGGCGACGCGACGCGAGACGCTGCGCGCGCTGCGGGCCGCGGAGCGCTGAGCGACCGCTCGCGGCCCGAGCGGTGCTCGCCCCGCGCGAGACCTGGGAGAATGGACGGGCCATGCCTACCGCCACCACGACCGCCGAGACCCACGAGGGCGCTCTCCGCATCGGGCCCATCCCGCTGAGCGTGCCCGTCGTCCTCGCGCCCATGGCCGGCATCACGAACACGGCCTTCCGGCGCCTGTGCCGCGAGTACGGCGCGGGGCTCTACGTGAGCGAGATGATCACGAGCCGGGCGCTCGTCGAGCGCACGCCCGAGAGCATGCGGCTCATCCGCCACCACGAGTCGGAGACGACCCGCAGCATCCAGCTCTACAGCGTCGACCCCGTCACGGCGGGGGAGGCGGCGCGCTTCCTCGTGGGCGAGGGGCTCGCCGACCACATCGACATGAACTTCGGATGCCCCGTCCCGAAGGTCACGCGCAAGGGCGGGGGCGCGGCGCTCCCGTGGAAGCTCGAGCACTTCCGCCGCATCGTCGAGCAGACCGTGCAGGCCGCGGGCGACATCCCCGTCACCGTGAAGATGCGCAAGGGCATCGACTCCGATCACCTCACCTACCTCGAGGCGGCGAAGGCCGCCGAGGGCGCGGGCGTCGCGGCGATCGCGCTGCACGCCCGCACAGCCGCCGAGTTCTACTCCGGCCACGCCGACTGGTCGGCGATCGGGAGGCTCAAGGAGACCATCACGAGCGTCCCCGTGCTCGGCAACGGCGACATCTGGTCGGCGGAGGACGCCCTGCGAATGGTGGACGAGACCGGCTGCGACGGCATCGTCGTCGGCCGCGGCTGCCTCGGCCGTCCGTGGCTGTTCGGCGACCTCGCCGCAGCCTTCACCGATCGGCATGTGCGGATCCAGCCGAGCCTCGGCGAGGTGGGCGACGCCTTCCGCCGTCACGCCGAGCTGCTGGTCGACTTCTTCGACGACGAGGGCCGCGCGTGCCGCGACATCCGCAAGCACGTCGCCTGGTACTTCAAGGGCTATCCGGTCGGCGGCGAGCTGCGTGCGCGCCTCGCGAGCGTCGAGAGCCTGCAGCAGATGGACGACCTGCTCGGCGAGCTCGACCGCGAGCAGCCCTACCCGGGTGCGCCCGCCGAGGGCCAGCGGGGCCGTGCCGGCACGCCGAAGAAGCCCGCGCTCCCCGAGAACTGGCTCGCGAGCCGCGAGCTGTCGACCGCCCAGAGCGCCGATGTCGCGGCCGCCGAGCTGCACAACAGCGGAGGATAGGCCCGCGTGACGATCCACCCCCACGACGTCGGTGCGCCCGGCGCCGAGACCGCCGCGGCCACCGGGTACGATCCGCGCGACGCCGAGCGCTGGCTGCCGGAGGAGCACTCGACCCGTCGCAGCGACTTCGCCCGCGACCGCGGTCGCCTGCTGCACTCCAGCGCCCTCCGCCGTCTCGCCGCGAAGACGCAGGTGCTGAGCCCTACATCCGGGCTCGACTTCGCCCGCAACCGCCTCACCCACTCCCTCGAGGTGGCTCAAGTGGGGCGGGAGCTCGCGACGAGCCTCGGGCTCGACCCCGACGTCGTCGACACGGCGTGCCTCGCGCACGACCTCGGGCACCCGCCGTTCGGGCACAACGGCGAGCGCGCGCTCAACGCGTGGGCCGAGGGCATCGGGGGCTTCGAGGGCAACGCGCAGACCCTGCGGCTGCTGACCCGCATCGAGCCGAAGGTCTTCGGCCCCGACGGCCGCAGCTACGGCCTCAACCTCACCCGCGCGAGTCTGGATGCGAGCACCAAGTACCCGTGGCCGCAGTCGCAGGGCATCCCCGATCCCAGCGGACGCAGCAAGTTCGGCTTCTACGACGACGATGCGGCCGCCTTCGAGTGGATGCGCGCCGGCGCGCCCGATCGCGTGCGCTGCATCGAGGCCGAGGTCATGGACCTCAGCGACGACATCGCCTACAGCGTCCACGACTTCGAGGACGCGATCGTCGGCGGCTACCTCGACGTCCCCGCACTGAGCGCCCGCGCCGACCACGACGCGCTCGTCGACTCGATGTTCGAGTGGATCGGCGGCGAGATCGACCACGACGAGCTCATCGCCGCGTTCGACCGGCTCGACCACCTGGACTTCTGGATCGACTCGTGGGACGGCTCGCGGCGCGACCTCGCGCGCCTGAAGAACCTCACGAGCCAGCTGATCGGGCGGTTCGCGCACGAGGCCGTGCACGCGACGCGCGAGGCGCATCCTGGCCGCTCGCTCGCGCGATTCGGCGCGAACGTCGTCGTCCCGCGAGAGACGCAGGCCGAGATCGCCGTGCTCAAGGGGATCGTCGCGGCGAACGTCATGTCGACCAACTCGCGCCAGCCGATCTACGCCCGGCAGCGCGCGCTGCTGACCGAGCTCGCCGACGCCCTGTGGCAGGCGGGGGATGCCCAGCTCGACCCGGGCTTCGCCGACGACTTCCGCGTCGCCGTCGACGACGCCGCGCGTCGGCGGGTGGTTGTGGATCAGGTGGCGAGTCTCACCGACCAGTCGGCCATGAGCTGGCACGAACGCATCGTCTCCTAGACTCGGGCGCGTGGCAGGGCTCATCAGACGCAGCGATATCGATGAGGTCAGGTCGCGCACGAACATAGGCGAGATCGTCGGCGAGTACGTGACCCTCAAGGGCGCCGGGATCGGCTCCATGAAGGGCCTGTGCCCCTTCCACGACGAGCGCAGCCCGAGCTTCCACGTGCGCCCGCAGGTCGGCTTCTACCACTGCTTCGGCTGCGGTGAGGGCGGCGACGTCTTCTCCTTCCTGCAGAAGATGGACCACGTCACGTTCTCCGAGGCCGTCGAGCGCCTCGCGCAGCGGCTGAACTACACGCTCACCTACGAGGACGGCGGGCAGGCCCGCGAGGACGGCGGCAGCCGCCGCCGCATCCTCGCCGCGAACGAGGCCGCGGAGGCCTTCTTCCGCGAGCAGCTGCAGTCGCCCGCCGCCGAGCCGGCGCGCGCGTTCCTGGGCGAGCGCGGCTTCGATCCCGCGGCCGCCGCGCGCTTCTCCATCGGGTTCGCCCCGAACTCGTACGACGCGCTCTCGGGGCACCTGCTGACGAAGGGCTTCACGATCGAGGAGCTCCTCGCCGCGGGCCTCGTCGGGCAGGGCGACCGAGGCCCCTACGACCGCTTCCGCGGCCGGCTCATCTGGCCGATCAAGGACGTCACGGGCCAGACGCTCGGCTTCGGCGCGCGGAAGCTGCTCAAGACCGATCAGGGCCCCAAGTACCTCAACACTCCCGAGACCGCGGTCTACCACAAGAGCCAGGTGCTCTACGGGCTCGACCTCGCCAAGCGCGACATCGCCAGGGGCAAGCAGGTCGTCGTCGTCGAGGGCTACACCGACGTCATGGCGTGCCACCTCGCGGGCGTGACGACCGCCGTCGCGACGTGCGGCACGGCGTTCGGGGTGGACCACATCAAGGTCATCCGCCGCGTCATGGGCGACACCGACAACGCCGACACGACGCAGCTCGGCGAGGTCATCTTCACGTTCGACCCCGACGAGGCCGGCCAGAAGGCCGCGAGCCGCGCCTTCGCGGAGGAGCAGCGGTTCGCCGCCCAGACCTTCGTCGCGGTCGCCCCCGACGGGCTGGACCCCTGCGATCTGCGCCTGAAGCGCGGCGACGATGCGATCCGGATGCTCGTCTCGGGCCGCAAGCCCATGTACGAGTTCATGGTGCGCCGCCGCCTCGACCAGTTCGATCTCGAGACCGTCGAGGGGCGGGTCGGGGCGCTGCGCGCCGCCGCTCCCGTGGTCGCCGGTATTCGAGACCAGTCCATGCAGTCGGGCTACGCCCGCACCCTCGCGGGGTGGATCGGCATGGAGCCGGCCGAGGTCTCGCGCGCGGTGCAGGCCGCGCGCCGCGCCTCGGGCGCACGTCCGGCGCCGGGCCGCGGCGCCTCCGAACCGGGCCGCGGCGCCGCCGAACCCGGCCGCGGCCCGAGCGACCCCGGCCCGACGGGCGGGGGCGCGACCGGTCGCAGCACGGCGGGCGCTCCCCAGGGCGATCGCTCCGCGGCGGACGCGCCGCCGCCGGAGGATCGCGGCTACGCCCCGCCGTCGATCAGCATGAGCGACCTGCCGGGCGACCCCGTCACGCGGCTGGAGCGCGAGCTGCTCATGGCGGTCCTCCAGCACCCCGGCGAGATCGACCGCGAGATCGCGCTGCGTGCGCTGCACACAAGCTTCACCGTCCCCGCCCTCAGCACCGTCCGCGACGCCCTCGTGGGCGCCTTCGAGCACTACGGGACCGATCAGTGGGTCGCGCGCGCCGCGGAGGAGGCGCCGGGCGCGTTCGCGCCGCTCGTCATGCAGCTCGCGATCGCGCCGCTGCCCATCCGCGGCGACCACGTCCGGGAGTACTGCACGGGGGTGACGACCTCGCTCATCGAGCGCGATCTGCTGCGGCGCAAGACCGAGCTCCTCGGCGCCCTCCAGCGCACCGACGCGAGCGGCGACCCGGAGCGCTACCGCACGCTGCAGCGCCAGCTTGTCGACCTCGAGACCGAGCGCCGGAGGATCCGGGGCGACTGAGCGGCGGGCATCCATCGCATCGGCGACGCGGTCGTCGCAAGCCCCTTCCGGGGCGACCCGCTCGGTCTAGAGTGGATGTCAGGTTCGTCGGAGTCGCGAGCCCGCTGCGCCGGTCTCCGGCGAGCCGCTGCGGCTCCGGCCGCCGGGAGGAGAGCCCCATGACGGCAGTCGACCACGTGGGCGGCACGGACGAGATCGACGACGCGACAGTCAGCGCGCGCGACCTCTCGGTGCGCTACCGCGGGGGCGAGGGCCACGCGGCCGTGCAGGCGCTGACGGGGATCACCCTCGACATCGCCCCGGGGGAGACCCTCGCCGTGATCGGCGAGGCCGGCAGCGGCAAGAGCACCCTCGCGACGGTGATGGCCGGGCTCACCTCGCGCACCGTCCCGCGCGGGCCCGAGATCACCGGCGGTGCGCTCCACGTGCTCGGCATCGACGTGCGCCGCGTGCGGCGTCGGGAGGACGACCAGCTCGAGCTGCGCATCGGCTACGTCCCCCAGGACGCCTCGACCGTCCTCGACCCGCACCTGACGGCGGGGGAGAACGTCGCCCTTCCGCTCTTCCAGCGCAACCCGAAGCTCGCCAAGAGGGTCGCGGGCGGCATCGTCGCCGAGGCCATCGACGCGATGCACCTGACGCTCGCGACCATCCCGCTCTACCCACACGAGCTCTCCCGCGGGCAGCGGCAGCGTCTCGCGCTCGCCCGCGCGCTCGTCCTGGAGCCCGACCTGCTCATCGCCGACGAGCCGACGGCGGGGGTGGATGCGACCATCCGGGCGAGCATCCTGGATCACCTCGCCGAGGTCCAGCGTCGCCGTCGCTTCGCCGCGTTCATCGTCTCGAGCGAGGTCGGCGAGATCCGCCGCCTGTCGGATCGACTGGCCGTCCTCCATCGTGGGAGCATCGTGGGGATGGGCCGGATCGATGACGTCCTGGCTGATCCGACCCACCCCTACGTCGAGCAGCTCGCAGCGCTCGCGCGCGGATAGCCTCCGCGCTCGGAGCGCCGAGCATCCCTGGAGGTTCCGCAGCATGACCGCGTCCGACGCCCGCCCGCTCGCCCCGCTCGCCTCGGTCACCGTTCTCGGCCCGCGGCAGCACGTCGACCCGCTCGCGGGCCGTAGCGCCGAGCCCGCCGACGGGCGACGGGTCGAGCCGGGACCGATCGCCGTTCTCCCACGACCGACCGCGCTCTTCGTCGACGCGGCGATCGCGGGCGGAGCGGAGGTCGCCGAGCTGAGCGGCGCCACGCGCGGCCTCATCTGGCTGAGCGAGCAGCGTGCGGACGAGCTCGCCGAGCTCCTGGACGCCCACCCGGGCATCGGGTGGGTCCAGCTGCCGTGGGCCGGCGTCGATGGGTTCGCGAGCATCCTGCCTCGATACGCGCAGGGCCGAGGTCCGCTCTTCACGAGCGCGAAGGGAGCGTACTCCGAGCCGGTGGCCGAGCACGCGGTCGCCCTGCTGCACGCCGTCCTCCGCGAGCTCGCACCGAAGGCGCGCGCCGCCCGCTGGGCGCCCGTGCGCACGGGGCTGTCGCTGTACGGCCGGCACGTCGTCATCGTCGGCGCGGGCGGCATCGCGGCCGAGATCATCCGCCTGCTCGCCCCCTGGCGCGTGCGGATCACGGTCGTGCGCCGATCGGCCGGCGAGGTGGCCGGCGCCGACCGCACGGTGACCGTCGACCGGCTGCGTGCGGTCCTCCCGGAGGCCGACGCGGTCATCCTCGCCGCCGCGTCGACGCCGAGCACGCGGCACCTCATCGGCGCCGCGGAGCTCGCCCTCCTGCCGGAGCACGCCGCCCTCGTCAACATCGCCCGCGGGGCGCTCATCGACTCCGACGCGCTCGTGGAGGCCCTGCGCGAGAAGAGGCTGCTCGGGGCGGGTCTGGATGTCACCGAGCCCGAGCCGCTCGCGGACGACCACGCGCTGTGGAGCGAGCCGCGCTGCATCATCACCTCGCACTCGGCCGACACTCCCGAGATGACCGCGCCGCTGCTGGCCAGTCGCATCACCGAGAACGTCCGCGGATTCCTCGGCGACGGCCGATTCGTCGGCATCGTCGACCCGGCTGCGGGGTACTGAGGGGCCTCGGCAGCGGCGGCCCGTGCGAGCGGGCTCGTCGAGTTCTGGTAACGTGTTCCTCGCTGTTCGCAGCGATCCTCGATAGCTCAATTGGCAGAGCAGCCGGCTGTTAACCGGCAGGTTCTTGGTTCGAGTCCAAGTCGGGGAGCCATCCCCTCCCTCGTCCGTCGCGACCGCGTCGGGCGATCCGTCACCCCGCTCGCGATGGTCGGATCACCGCGAACGGACGGCGGCGGGCCGGCACGAGAGGACGACGGCGTGATCACCTGGCTCACCGCCAACGCGGCCGACATCGTGCTCATGGCCGTCGCGATCGCCGCGACGACGGTGATCCTGTCGCTCGTGCTCGTCATCGCCTGGTCGCGATCGCGCCGACGCGTGTCGGGCCTCGGCGCCGACCGCGCGAGCGCCGATCGCGCGCGGCTCGACGCCGAGATGGCGCTCGCCGAGCAGACGAACCGGCTCCGCATCATCCGCGAGCTGCACGAGGTCGCCGCGCACTCGCTCTCCGTGGTGATCAGCCAGGCCGACGGCGCACGCTACGCCGCCCAGCGCGACCCCTCCGCGGCCGGTCGGAGCGCCGCTGTCATCGCCGAGACGACCCGCTCGACGCTCGCCGACCTCCGCCGCGTCATGAGCCTCGTGGGGGAGGGCGAGTCGTCCGGGGCGCAGGGCGCCCGCCTGGACGCCGCGCACGAGCTGATCGGGGTGATGCGCGAGCAGGGTCTCGATATCGTGGTCGAGGAGTTCGGAGAGGCGTTCGCGCTCAAACCAGGCGCCGAGATCGCGATCTACCGGATCCTGCAGGAGGCGCTCGCCAACGCGCTCGCCTACGGGGGCCCGGGCACCGAGGCGCGCGTCACGCTCACGTGGTCCGACCAGGGGCTCCAGCTGCGCGTCGAGGACGACGGGATCCGCGCCCAGCACCGCCGTGCGACCGAGAGCGGCACGAGCCCGGCCGAGGCGCCCGCGACGTCGATCGAGGACGATCTCGCCGCGCTCACGCGGACCGTCGACGGCCGCGGCATCGCCGAGATGCGCGCGCGTGCCGAGCTCTACGGCGGCATCCTCACCGCGACGACGCAGCCGGGGGTCGGCTTCACCCTCGCGGTCGTGTTCCCCGCGCTGCGCCATCACAACGGCGTGCACGGAGTGGACCTGCGCCGCTCGTGAGCGCGGCATCCGATCGTCGGGAGGCCTGGCGCGCCTCCTGGGCGGTGGGCCTCGCGGTCGCCGCGTACGGGGTCTCGTTCGGCGCTCTCGCGGTCGCCTCCGGCCTCGACGTCTGGCAGGCCTGCGTGCTGAGCGCGGTCATGTTCTCCGGCGGATCGCAGTTCGCGCTCATCGGCGTCCTCGCCGCGGGCGGCCCGGCGTCGGGCCCGGCCGCGATCGCCGGTGCGACGCTCCTGGGCCTTCGCAACGGCCTCTACGCGATCCGCGTCTCGCCGATCGTCGGGCCGGGCTGGGCGAAGCGCCTCCTCGCCGGGCACCTCACGATCGACGAGTCCACCGCGGTCGCGACGGCGCAGCCGACGCTCGAGAGCCAGCGGATCGGCTTCTGGGCGACGGGAACGATCATCTGGGTCGGGTGGAACCTCATGACGCTCGCGGGCGCGCTCGTGGGCGACCTGCTCGGCGACGTGAGCGCGTTCGGGCTGGATGCGGCCGCCGCGGCGGCCTTCCTCGGGCTCGTGTGGCCGCGCCTGCGAGCCCTGCAACCCGTCGTCGTGGCCGTGGGAGCGGCCGTCGTCACCGCGGCGACCATCCCCGTCCTCCCGCCGGGCCTTCCGGTGCTCGTCGCCGCCCTCGTCGGGGTCGTCGTCGGGATCCCCGACCTCCTCGGCTCGCGGGGCGCCGCGCAGCCGCGACTCGTCCACCACGACGACGTGCCGCCCGCGCCGGACTCGGGGGAGTCGGAGCGATGACCGTCTGGCAGATCATCCTCGTCTCCTCGATCGCCGTGCTCGCGATCAAGCTCCTCGGCTACCTCGTGCCGGAGCAGGTGCTGCAGACGCCGACGGCGGCGCGCACCGCGAACCTCGTGACCGTCGCGCTCCTCTCGGCGCTCATCGTGGTGCAGACGATCGGCTCGGGGCAGGGCATCCTCATCGATGCCCGCGTTCCCGCGATCGCAGCGGCCGCGGGGCTGCTCGCGCTGCGGGTGCCGTTCATCCTCGTGATCGCGGCCGCGGCCGGCGTCGCCGCTGCGCTGCGCGCGCTCGGCTGGGCGGCGTAGCCCCTGACCAGGCGCCGGGCTAGTCCTCGAGGTGGTCGCGGCCCGGCAGCCACGACTGGCCCGGTGAGCCCCAGGAGCTGCGCTTGATCGCCTTCTGAGCGGCCTTGCCGTGCGGGTGCGCCAGGCGGTCGACGTACAGCACGCCGTCGAGGTGGTCGTACTCGTGCTGGAAGATGCGGGCCAGCCAGCCGCGCGCATCGATCTCGACGGGCTCGCCCTCGAGGTCGGTCGCCCGCAGCACGGCGCGCTCGGCGCGGCGGAGCGGGAATCGCTCGCCGGGCACCGACAGGCAGCCCTCCGACTCGTCGTCCTCGTCCAGCTCGTCGAGGTCGAGGGGGCTGATGAGCAGCTCGGGGTTCACCGCGACGCCGCGCCAGCGGACGTCCTGCTCGTCCGTCCAGTCGTAGACGAAGATCCGCAGGCCCACGCCGACCTGCGGCGCGGCGAGGCCCACGCCGGGTGCGGCCGCCATCGTGTCGAACATGTCGGCGACGAGAGTGCGGATCCCGTCGTCGACGGTCTCCACAGGGAGGGCTCGGAGGTGGAGCACCGGCTCGCCGGTGATGCGGATGGGGAGCACGGCCATTCGTCCAGGATATCGGCGCGCCCGTCGGTACAGTGTCCGGGTGCTTCCCCCCGAGCTGAGCGAACTGACGAGCGAACTCATCCGCAGTCCGTTCCTCGTCATCGGCATCCCGCTCGCGCTCGTCGGCGCCGTGTTCCTGTCCCTGGGGGCCCAGTTCCAGCACCGCGGCGTGTCCACGGTCGAGGCGAACCTTGGTGACGGGTCCAGGGCGGGCCTCAGCCCGCGCCAGCTCGCCCACCTGCTCCGCCGCCCGTCGTGGCTGCTGGGGACGCTGATGCTCGGCCTCGCGATCGTCTTCCAGCTCACCAGCCTCGGCTTCGCCCCGCTCATCGTGGTGCAGCCGATCGGGGTCGTGGCCCTCGTGATCACCGCGATCCTCAACGCCCGACTGTCGAGCATCCGCCTCGATCGGAAGGCGATCGGCGCGATCGCGATGAGCGTCGGCGGCGTCGGGGTCTTCGTCGTCGTCGCGGCGACGTTCGCGGTCGAGCAGCGGATCGATGAGGAGCAGCTGCTGACGGTGCTGGGGATCCTCGGCGTCGTCACCGCCGCGTTCGGCGTGCTCTTCGCGGTGCGGCGCAGGAGCGCGGGAGCGATGTTCTACATCGTCGGCGCCGGCGTGCTCTATGGCTTCGTCGCAACTCTCGCGAAGGTCGTGATCAACCGTATCGTCAACGGGAACTTCGAGTGGCTCACGGTCGTCGCGATCGTCGCGCTCCTCGCGAGCGCCGCGCTCGGCGGGTACTTCGTGCAGACGGCCTACTCGGTCGGCTCGCCCGACCTCGTCATCGCCGGCCTCACGGTCGTCGACCCGCTCATCGCCGTCCTGATCGGCGTCATCGTGCTGGGGGAGGCGACGCTCATCCCGCTCCCGGCCGCCATCCTGTCGATCATCGCCGGCGGCATCGCCATCGTCGGCGTCATCCGCCTCGCCAAGCACCACCCGCAGACGCATCGCTGAGGTACCGTAGACTCCGCTGGTCTTCCTCCCCCGACCGCGGCGCCGCGCGCGCCTGCCCCCGAGACGCAAGGATCATCCAGATCGTGCCTGACGCACCGCATCCGCACGCGGCGAACCCGTCGCCGATGCGCATCCTGATCGGCGCCGACACCTTCGCCCCGGACGTGAACGGGGCCGCCAAGTTCGCCGAGCGCCTGGCCGCCGGTCTCGTCGAGCGCGGCCACGACGTCCACATCGTCGCCCCCCGCCCGGAGGACGGCCCCAACGTCACGCGCGTGGAGCAGCATGAGGGCCAGTCCATGACGGTCCACCGCCTCCGATCGTGGCGCTGGAACCCGCACCCCTGGCTGCGCTACGCGCTGCCGTGGCGGATCGAGCGGAACGCCGCGCGCATCCTCGACGAGGTCAAGCCCGACGTCGTGCACTTCCAGTCGCACATCGTCGTCGGCCGCGGCCTCGCCCGCCAGGCCGCCGCGCGGGGCATCCGGATCGTCGGCACCAACCACTTCATGCCCGACAACGCGATGCAGTTCACGCCGTTCTTCGGCTCGCTCAAGGACGCCGCCATCCGCGGCATGTGGAAGGCTGCGGGCCGGACCTTCGGCCTCGCCGAGTCGGTCACGACCCCCACCCGCAAGGCCGCCGACTACCTCGAGAAGTACTCCGAGATCGAGGGCGTGCACGCGATCTCCTGCGGGTTGCACATCGACAACTACACCCCGAACTTCGCTCCGCGCACCGAGAACGTCGCCCTGTTCCTCGGGCGCGTGGAGGCGGAGAAGCACATCGACGAGCTCCTGCGCGCCGTCGCGCTCCTCGACGACGCCCTCGCCGTGAAGGTCGAGATCATCGGCGACGGCGAGCAACGCGGCGCCCTCGAGCGACTCGCGCGCGAACTCGGCATGGCCGATCGGGTGCACTTCGCCGGCTACGCGCCCGAGGAGTACCTGAAGGAGCAGCTGACGCGGGCATCCGTCTTCGCGATGCCGAGCCGCGCCGAGCTCCAGTCGATCGCGACGATGGAGGCGATGGCCTCGGGCCTGCCGGTCGTCGGCGCGAACGCGATGGCGCTGCCCCATCTCATCCACGACGGCGAGAACGGCTACCTCTACGAGCCGGGCGACATCCAGGGCTTCGCCGATCGGCTCGAGCGCATCTTCACGATGCCGCACGACGAGCTGCTCGAGCTCAAGCGCGAGAGCCTGCGCATCGTCTCCGGCCACGACATCACGCGGACCCTCGAGACGTTCGAGGCGCTCTACCGCGGCGAAGAGGTCGACGACCCGATCGTCGACGGCGTGGGCTCAACGACCCCCTAGACCGCTCGGTAGCATGGTGGCGGGCCCACGGGGCCCGCGGGGCGGTAGCTCAGCTGGTCAGAGCAGCGGACTCATAATCCGTCGGTCACGGGTTCAAGTCCCGTCCGCCCTACCGATGCCAACCGAGCCGTCGTCGCCCCGCTCTGAGTCGGCGGCGGCCTTCGCTCAGGTCTCCTCGCGGCGGTGCTCGCGCGCGACCTCGGCCAGGCGCTCACGGTCGAGGTCCTCGGACGACGCGACGGCGAGACGCACGGGGGTGAGGGCGGTGATCGTCGCCGTCCGACGGCCGCCCTCGAGGACGGCCCGTTCGCCGACGATCGCCCCGGGCCCGACCTGGCCGACGACCCGACCGTCGACCTCGACGGCGCAGACCCCGTCCAGCACGAGGTACACGCCCGCTCCCGTGTCGCCCTGTCGGGCGATCTCGGTCCCGGAGTCGAGCCGCTCGACGGTCGGGCGTCGGCCGGTCCGCATGATCTGAGCGGAGAGCGCGCGCTCGGCGGCGGACTCGACGGCGGCGACGACGACGGGGGAGTCCTGCTCGCCCCACGGCGTTCGCGGGCCGAACGAGTCGGACAACCAGCGCTTCATGTCGGTCAGTCCGCTCTTCGCGAGCAGCCGGCCGTCGGTCCCGAAGAGCCAGTGCCGCGGGAACGAGCTGGCGCCCACGAGCTCGACATCGCCGCGCCCGTCGGAGTGGAGGGTGAGTGCGAGAGTCGTCCACACCATGGGTGCCTGCCAGCGCACGAGGGGCGTGTAGGGGACGGCTCGAGGCAGAGGCACCCCGGTGCGGCCTCCGACCGTCTGCACCAGCCGCACCGAGCGGGTGCCGACGTCCGGGCTCGGACGCAGCGTCGGCAGGGCGACCCCGGCGAAGGTCGCGCCGACCGACGCGATACGCACCGTCGTGGAGCCCATGACGACTCCCGACTCGTGGCCGTACCCCCACGCGGTCGGAAGGCCGTCGTCGGTGAACTCGGCCCATCCGGCCAGTACGTTGGCGAATCGGAAACGGTCATCGTCACAGAGGCGCCGCACCTCCTCGGGTCCGGAGAGCACGTCGGACGGCGGCCGATCGTAATGCGCGAGCCCCATCTGAAACCCGGTCTCGAGCAGGCCCTGCGCGGACTCGGAGGGGATCCACGACAGCGTCGTGGCGGTGTGCTCGACCCTCATGCGTCGCCTCGTGCGTCGCCGAGCCGGGTGAGGCGCCAGAGCCCCGGGACTCCGGACAGCGTCGCCGTTCCGAGGTCCCCGAACTCCGCTCGCGCGCCCGCCACCAGGTCAGCGACGGTGCCCGTCGCGCGGATCTCGCCCGGCCCGGCGCTCGCAGCCACGCGCGCGGCGACGTGCACGCCGACGCCCCGGACGCCCGCTCCCCGGTGGACGACCTCGGCGCAGTGCAGTCCGGCACGGATGGTCAGGCCGCCTGCGGCGAGCCGATCCCGCGCCTCGCGCGCGCACGCGAGCGCACGGCTCGGGAGCGCGAAGACGGCGAGGAAACCGTCTCCGGCCGTGTCGATCTCGGTGCCGCCGTGACGCGCGAGGGCCGCGCGCACCTCGCGGTGGTGGAAGTCGAGCAGCTCGTTCCACTGATGGTCCCCGAGCTCCGCCGCCAGTGCGGTGGAGCCCACGACGTCGGTGACGAGCATCGTGAGCACGGCCCGATCGGCGTCGGCACCCGTGCGGGTGCCGGTGAGGAACTCCTCGACCTCGTCGAGCAGAGCGTCGGTGTCGCCGAAGAACGCGGCGAGATCCGAGCCGGGCAGCTCGACGAGGCGTCCGTCGGGGAGGTCGTGGGCGAGGCGCCGCACGGCGGCCGACGGCACGAGCATGTTCTCCGATCGGTGCAGCACGAGCGTCGGAGCCGTCACGGCGGGCAGGAGGGCGCGGACGTCGAGATCGAGCAGTGTGCGGAGCATCCCCGCCGCCATGTTCGGCGTCGCCGACATGCGCTCCCAGCGGCGCCACCAGGCGGCGATGCGCGGGTCGCCGGCGACGCTGGGGGCGATCGCCGGCAGCAGTGCGCCGGTGCCCCAGGAGCCCTGCTCCACGGCGGCCGCGAGGTTCTCGATGACGGCGGAGTCCAGTCCTTCCGAGTGGTCATCGCGGGCGACCGTCGTGGCCAGCGCCTCGCCGAGCACGAGCGCCTCGACCCGTTCGGGATGGCGAGCGGCCAGCGCGATCGCTCCCGCTGCCTTGTCGACCCAGCCGAGGATGACGGCGCGCTCGCTGCCGACGGCGTCGAGCACCGCGACCAGGTCCTCGGCGAGGTCGTCGATCGTCGCCGGCCGGGCGGGGCGGTCGGAGAGACCCGTGCCGCGGGCGTCGTGGAGGATGAGCCGTCCGCACGTCTGGAGGCGGCGGAGGAAGTGCACGGTCTCGGGCAGCTCCCACAGCAGCTCGAGGTGCGACACCCAGCCGATGCCGACGACGATATCCCGCTCACCGTCACCGACCACCTGGTAGGCGATGTCGACGTCCCCCGATCGGACGAAACGGGTCTCGGGGGTGACGACGCTCGTCATGGAGTCACCCTCCCACACGACCCGTGCTCACGTATAGGCCTCGCGCACGACGAGGAACGCCGATGTCGGCGGGTGAGCGCCGGTCCCCCCGGCCGCGTCAGTGGGCGTCGCTCACGACCTTCAGGCCGATGACTCACGCCACGATCCCGAGCACGAGAAGCACCTTCGCGAGAGTGAGCGCCTCGGCCCCGGTCGCCATCGCCCAGAGCACGGTCAGGCTCGCGCCGATGCCGACCCAGATCGCGTAGGCGGTCCCGGTGGGGATGTCGCGCATCGCCCACGCGAGCCCGGCCATGCTCGCGACGAGCGCGACGCCGAAGACGATCGACGGGCCGATGCGCGTGAGGCCCTTCGACCCGCCGAGCGCGCTGGCCCAGACCGCCTCGAGAATCCCTGACGCGATGAGGATGATCCACGACATGACGAGCCTCCCGGCCAGTCCTGTCGCGTTCCGGGTACTGATCCGTCGTCCGGGAGCGCGATCGCCGCGCTCGACGACCATCGTGCCCGAGCGGGGTGTGCACGACCTGAGCAGACGGGGCGGCCGATCCTGCGGGCTCGCTCGGTAGCATCGGGCCCGTGATGATCGATGGGGCGCGGATGCCGCGGCGCGCGCTCGTCGACGCCGTGGCGGCCGCGCTGCACCTCGCCGCCGGAGTCGTGCTCCTCGCCGGGGCCGGTCGGCTCACCGTCGAGCTCCCGGTCCGACTCTCGGCGCCCGGCGTGCCGGCCGAGCCCTTCGCGTCCGTCGATCTCGCGGCGGCCGCCGCCGTGGTGGTGCTCGCGAGCGCCGTCGCGCGGCTGCTGGCGAGCATCCCGCCCCTGCGCGATCGGGTCGACGATCAGCTCGCGCGCGGTCGAGCGGGCTGGCGCTGGCTCGAGCTGTCGCAGTCCGCGAGCATCACCATCGTGCTCGTCGCGCTGCTCAACGGGGTGAGCGAGGCGGGCGTGCTCGTCGCCCTCTACGCCCTTGCGGCGGGGGCGGTGCTGCTGCTGTGGATCCAGGACCGCCAGACGGCGCCGGGCCCGCGCGGGCTCGCACCGTTCAGCGCGGGGGCCGCGATCGGCATCGTGCCGTGGGGCGTCGTCGCGCTGTACCAGGTGACACGGCTGCTCGTCGGCGAGCCCGTCAGCGATGTCGTGAGCGCGGGCACGATCGCGCTCCTGCTGCTCGCCGCGGCGTCGTGGTTCTCGGTGTGGTGGCACCGCGAGCATCGGCGGTCGGCCCACCCGGCGGCCGACGCCGAGCGGGTCGCGACCCTCTTGGGGCTCGCGCACTCGGCGGTGCTCGTGGTTCTCGTGCGTCTTCTCGGCTGAGCGTTCATCGGCGGGACGATCGGAGTTCGGGGTCCGTTCACACGAGATCGATTCGCTTCCTCCATGACCCGACCCCGTATCCGCCGCCGCACCGCTCCGCTGCTCGCCGCCCTCGTGCTCGCGCCCGCCCTCGCCGCGACGGCTGCACTCCCGGCCACCGCGTCGACCCCCGTCTCCGGCCTCGATGCGGACGCCGACGGCTTCTCCGCGACCGTCCTCGGCCGCTACGCCAACGACGGCGCCGAGGTCGTCGCCGTCACCGGCGACCGCATGTACGTGATCGACGCGGATGCCCGGCTCGACATCGTCGACATCTCCGACCCGCGCGACCCCCGCCGCGAGCGCTCGATCGACCTCTCCGCGTTCGGCCCGAGCATCACCTCGGTCGCCGCGACCGAGGGACGCGTGGCCGTCGTGCTGCCGGCCGCGCACAAGACCGACCCCGGGACGCTCGTGCTCCTGAACCCCGCGGGCAGGGTTCTGCGAGAGGTGCAGGTCGGGGCGAATCCCGACATGGTGACCTTCGACGAGGCCGGCCGCCGCATCCTCGTCGCGAACGAGGGCGAGCCCGTCTCCTACTCCCCGAAGGACGACGCCGAGGGCTCGGTGAGCGTCGTCGATGTGCGACGGATGCTCGCTCGAGACCCCGGCGCGCTGGCGACGATCGACTTCCGCGCGTTCGACGAGGTCGGTGCCCGGCACGCCGAGCTTCCCGCCGAGGTGCGCGTGTTCGGTCCCGGTGCGAGCGTGAGCGAGGATCTCGAGCCCGAGTACATCACCGTCGAGGGCGAGCGGGCGTGGGTGAGCCTGCAGGAGAACAATGCGATCGCCGAGCTCGACCTCGCCGGGCTCGAGGTGGTCGCGATCCGCGCGCTCGCGCCCGTGGACCACTCCGTGCGTGGCTCCGGGATCGACGCGAGCGACCGCGACGGCCGCATCGACATCCGCCCGCGCCCGGTCGTGGGGCTGCCTATGCCCGACGCGATCGCCTCCTTCCTCGTGGACGGCGAGACCTACCTCGTCTCGGCCAACGAGGGCGACTCGCGCGAGGACTGGCCGGGGTACGCCGAGGAGGTCCGCGTCGGCTCGGGCGGCTATGCGCTCGACCCCACGGCCTTCCCCGACGCGGCGGCGCTGAAGGCGAACGCCGAGCTGGGTCGCCTGACGGTCACGCGCGCGAGCGGCGACGACGACGGCGACGGCGACTACGACCGCATCGTCGCCTTCGGCACACGCTCGGCGAGCATCTGGAACGGCTCCACGGCCGCGCGCGTCGCCGACACGGGAGACCTCTTCGAGCGCACCGTCGCGGAGCTCAGCCCCGCCGACTTCAACACGAACAACGACGAGAACGCGTTCGACAATCGCAGCGACAACAAGGGCCCCGAGCCGGAGGCCGTCGCCGTCGGCCGGCTCGGCGACCGCACTCTCGCGTTCGTCGGGCTCGAGCGGCAGGGCGGGGTCATGGTGCTCGACGTGAGCGACCCGGGCACCCCCGTGCTCGTCGAGTACCTCCAGACCCGTGACTACGCCGCCGACCCCGAGTCCGCGGAGACCGACTCGGGCGTGGAGGTCCTGCGATTCGTCGCCGCCTCGGACTCGCCGACCGGCCAGCCGCTCCTGATCTCCTCGAACGAGGTGTCGAGCACCGTCGTCATCTGGCAGCTCGCCGGCTGATCATCCGCTTCAGGCCCGACGACCGACCGGGCTGGGACGTCGTCGACGATCGGCGCGCCGGGGAACACCGGCGCGCCGATTGGCGTTGGCCCGAGCATCCCCGTCAGGATGGAGCCCATGTCGCACGCCGCCGCCGCCCCGAACGCCGCCCCCGCCTCCACGGCAGCACCCGCCACGCCGGAGGAGCGCTATCGCGTCTTCCGCGAGCGGCGCGACCTCGCCGCGGTGCAGCCGCAGGGCCCGCTCGCCCTCGTCAACACGCAGTGGGTCGATGCCGAGCAGACGATCTGGGGCGTGCCCGGGCGCTGGGCGCCCGCGCCCGAGGGCGGTCTGCTCGTCACCGCGACCGCGGCCGACGGCATCACCGTCGACGGGGCCGTCGTCGACGGCACGGTGCGCGTGCGCGGCAAGGACGACCCGCAGGCCTCCAGCATCGTGTTCGACGACCACACGACCGGCTTCGTCATCGCCGGCGAGAACGGCACCTACGCCCTGCGCGTGTGGGATTCGCGCAGCGAGGCGATCGAGAGCTTCGGCCGGATCGACGCGTTCCCCTACGACCCGGCGTGGGTCGTGACGGGTACGTTCCGCGAGATCGAGGGCGGCACGACGGTGGGCTTCGAGCACCTCAAGGACGACGGCGCGACGCGCGACGAGGTCATCCCGGGCGAGATCCGCTTCACGCACGGCGGGGTCGAGTACGACATCGCGGCCTTCAAGTCGGGCCGGGCCCTGCAGCTCGTCTTCAGCGACGCGACGGCGGGCGACAGCACCTACTCGGTCGGGCGGTTCCTCTTCCTCGCCCCGAACGCCGACGGCTCGATCACCCTCGACTTCAACACGGCGATCCTCCCTCCGTGCGCCTTCAGCTACAACTTCAACTGCCCGCTGCCGCCCAAGCAGAACCGCTTCCCCTTCCCGATCGAGGCGGGCGAGAAGAACGTGCTCGCGAAGGACGGCTCGCTGCTGCACTGACGGCCTGACGCCCTGACGCTGCGCGTCGACAACTCAGGACGAGCGCTCCTCGCGATGGGCCCGCGCGACCCTGCCCGCGAGTGCGCGTCAATAACTCAGGACGAGCGCGCGTCTGACCGCGGTCCTGTCCCGCTGCACCGGGCGAGCGACCACAGGCCCGCAGCGCTGGTCCTGAGTTGTTGACGCGAGCGCGCATGACGCTCGTCCTGAGTTGTTGGCGCGCACGGGCCTGGCGCGGCGGGCGCCGTCGGTGGGGGGCGGCAGACTGGGGGCGTGCTCATCGTCGTCGACCGCAGCCCTGACGGGGGGATGCTCCTCACCGACGACGACGGAACGATCGAGCTCCCCGCCGCCGAGCTCGCCGCGACCGTCGCCGCGCGCGAGCGCGAGCCCGGCGAGCCGCCCCGGTGGGTCTGGAGCGACACGGCCGCCCGCTACCCCGAGCTGCTCGCCGCGGGTGCGCGCGTCGAGCGCTGCCACGACCTGCGCCTCGTCGACGCCATCCTCGCCGGGGTCGACGGCCGCGCGCCCGAGCCCGCGCTCGCTCGCACGGTCGAGTTCGTCCGACCCCCGATGCCGCGCCCGCAGGTCGAGGCGCTCTTCGAGTTCGACGACGTCGTCTTCGACGGCTCCTCCGCGCCGGTGCCGGCCGTGCGTCCCGGGGGCCCCGATCTCGGGCGCCCCGCGCCGGTGCCCACCCTCGCCGCCACCCAGCGCGCCGACCTCGCCCGCGACCGCGGCCCCGGTGCGCCGCGCCCCCGCGCCCTCGCCCTGCTCGCCGCAGCCGAATCGGCCGGCGCTCTCGCCGCCGTCGAGATGCAGAGCACGGGCCTGCCGTGGAGCGCCGAGACCCACGACGCCCTCCTCACCGAGCTCCTCGGGCCACGTCCGGAGGCCCCCGGGGCCCGCCCGGCGAGCCTCACCGCGCTCGGCGCCGAGGTCGAGCGACTGCTCGGGGCCGCGCCGGGGAGCATCCCGCTCGACTCCCCGCCCGAGCTCGTCAAGGCGCTGCGTCGCGCCGGGCTCGAGGTCTCGAGCGCCCGTTCCTGGGAGCTCCGCCGCCTCGACCACCCCGCGATCGAACCGCTGCTGCGCTACAAGAAGCTCAGCAGACTGCTCTCCGCGAACGGCTGGAACTGGCTCGACGCCCACGTGCGCGACGGCCGCTTCCGCCCCAGCTACGTCCCCGGCGCAGTCGTCACAGGCCGCTGGGGCTCCGACGGGGGCGGCGCGCTGCAGCTGCCGAAGCAGATCCGCGGAGCCGTGCAGGCCGACCCGGGCTGGGTGCTCGTGGTGGCCGACGCGGCGCAGCTCGAGCCGCGCATCCTCGCCGCTCTCTCGCACGACGCGGCGATGGCGCGCGCCGGCGCGGGGGAGGACCTCTACGCCGGCATCGTCGCGAGCGGCGCTGTCGAGTCGCGCGAGCAGGCCAAGCTCGGGATGCTCGGCGCGATGTACGGCGGAACGACCGGCCAGAGCGCCCGCGTCCTGCCGCGGCTGCAGCGCGCGTTCCCCGACGCGATCCGGTTCGTGGAGGAGGCAGCGAGGGCGGGGGAGCGCGGGGAGCACGTGCGCACGCGCCTCGGTCGCACGTCGCCCGCGCCCAGCGAGGCCTGGCGCGAGCGGCAGCTCATCGCGGCCTCCGACGCCGCGACCGCCGCGCAGCGCGACGAGGCACGCTCGGCCGCGCGCGCGTGGGGGCGCTTCACCCGCAATTTCGTCGTGCAGGGCAGCGCCGCCGAATGGGCGCTGTCGTGGATGGCCGGCGTGCGCCGCCGTCTCTGGTCGCCGGAGGGCGGTCCGCTGGCCTCGCAGCCCCACCTCGTGTTCTTCCTGCACGACGAGCTCATCGTCCACGCTCCGCGCGAGCGCGCGCCCGAGGTCGAGCAGGTGATGCGCGCCGCCGCCGTCGACGCCGGGCGCCTGCTCTTCCAGGGCAGTCCGGTGAGCTTCCCCGTCACGGTCGCGACGGTCGAGCGCTACAGCGACGCCAAGTAGCCGGTCGTCCGCGTCAGCGCGACGAGCCGTGCGCGGCCGCGCTGGTGTCGGCGGCGCGGCGACCGCGTCGGCGACGATCGGTGCGGAGCGGCCATGGGTCGATCGCCGGGAGGGAATCGAGCCAGGCGAGCGCCGCGGAGCGGAGGAGGCGCTGCGCGTGGGCGGCCGAGGCCTGCGCCGCGCCGCCGGAGGGATCCGCGATCTCGGCGGAGGCGCCCTCTCGAGGCGCCCAGAGCATCCGATAGTTCGCCAGGAGCGTGTCGAGGTGGTTGCCCGGCAGCGACATCGCGAGCAGGACCCGCTCGACCATCTCGTGCCAGTCGGCGAGGTCGGGCTCGGTGAGGTGCATGCGCGCCTCGATCGTGCCGGCGTCGGTGAGCTGGTAGAGCGGAAGGTTGTCGGGCGTGGAGCCCGCGTCCTCCACGAGTCCGTCGCGGCGGAGCCGGTCGAGAGTCGAGTAGACCTGGCCCACGTTGAGGGGCGCGTCGCGTCGCGTGCGCTCGACGACCTCGGCGTGCAGCTGGTAGCCGTAGGCCGGGCCGAGGGTGAGGACGGAGAGCAGGGAATGACGGAGCGTCATGACTCCACACTATGCGGCGTATGCAATGACCGGGAAATCGGTCAGCGCCTCTCCGCGCGTCGGGGGGACGGCGGGGCGATGCGTCGAGGAGATCGAACGACACGCTTGTGATTCGAGCCCGTGGTGGGCGATAATGCGTACACGGCGAGAGATCGCCATAACTGAACACGCTGTCACACCGCGAACAGGTCGATGGGGAAGTCGTACCTGAGGAAACGGAGTGAACAGTGGCAACAGCAACGGCTCGCGGAGTGCTCTACGTGCACTCCGCTCCGCGCGCGCTCTGCCCGCACATCGAGTGGGCAGCAGGTCGCGCCATCGATCGCGCCGTGAGCTTCGACTGGATCGATCAGCCGGTCATGAAGGGCTCGCAGCGCACCGAGTTCGTCTGGGAGGGCGAGCGCGGCTCCGGCGCGCGCATCGCGAGCGCCCTGCGCGGCTGGGAGCACCTCCGCTTCGAGGTCACCGAGGAGGCCGGCTTCGGCACCGACGGCGGGCGCTGGATGCACACGCCCGACCTCGGCATCTTCTACGCCCAGACCGACGTCGCCGGGAACATGGTCGTCCCGGAGGACCGCGTCCGCTACGCGATGGAGGTCGCGGGCTCGAACACGCTCGAGCTGCACCGCGAGCTCCGCCTCGCCCTCGGCCAGGCCTGGGACGACGAGCTCGAGGCCTTCCGCCACGCGGGCGACGGCCAGCGCGTCGTCTGGCTGCACCGCGCCGGCTGACCCGGCGCTCGTCGAGAACTCAGGACGACCGGACCCCGCACTCGTCGACAACTCAGGACAGCAGGCGCCACGAGCGCCGGGTGATCGCTCCCCGGGCCCGTGAAGCACCGCTGGTCCTGAGTTGTTGACGTGCGCGGCGGGGTGCCGACGTCGATCGTCCTGAGTTCCGACGCGAGCGCGGTCGAGCGCGGCCGCGCCCGTCGCAGAGCGGGCTACTCGTCGTACGAGCGGAACGCGATGACCGAGTTGTGCCCGCCGAACCCGAACGAGTTCGAGATCGCGAGCTGCGGCCCGTCGCCGAGCGGGCGCGGCGAGGTGACGACGTCGAGCGGGATGCGCTCGTCCTGGTTGTCGAGGTTGATGGTCGGCGGCGCGGTGCGCTCGTGGAGCGCGAGGATCGTGAAGACCGCCTCGAGCGCGCCCGTCCCGCCGAGCAGGTGGCCCGTGGACGCCTTCGTCGCCGAGACGGGGATCGACCCGACCCGGTCGCCGAAGACGCGCTTGAGGGCCTCGAACTCCGCGACGTCGCCCACGGGCGTGGAGGTGGCGTGGGCGTTGATGTGCGTGACCTCGTCGGGCGTCGCCCCGGCCTGCTCGAGGGCCGCGAGCACGGCGCGGGCGGCGCCCGAGCCCTCCGGGTCGGGAGCGGTGATGTGGTACGAGTCGCTCGTCACGGAGCCGCCGGCGAGCTCGGCGTAGATGCGGGCGCCGCGCGCGAGCGCGTGCTCCTTCGTCTCGAGCACGATCGCGGCCGCGCCCTCGCCGAGCACGAAGCCGTCGCGGTCGACGTCGTAGGGCCGCGAGGCGGCGGCAGGGTCATCGTTGCGCTTGGAGAGCGCCTGCATCGACGCGAACGCGGCGATGGGCAGCGGATGCACGACCGCCTCGGTGCCGCCGGCGACGACGATGTCGGCGAGGCCCTGCTGCAGGTGCTCGTAGGCGTTGGCGATCGCCTCGGTGCCGGAGGCGCACGCGGAGACGACGGTGCGGGCGCCCGCGCGGGCGCCGAGGCCCATGCTGATCGCGGCCGCGGCGGCGTTCGGCATGAGCATGGGGATCGTCATGGGGAGGACCCGCCGGGGGCCCTTCTCCTTCAGCACGTCCCACGCGTCGAGGAGCGTCCAGAGGCCGCCGATGCCGGTGGCGTAGTCGACGAGGATGCGCTCGGGGACGATGTCGGGAGCGCCCGCGTCGGCCCACGCCTCACGCGCGGCGATGAGCGCGAACTGCGCGGACGGGTCGAGGCGCTTGATCTCCTGGCGCTCGAGCACCTCCTCGGGGCGCACCTTCGCCTGCGCGGCGAAGGTCACGGGGAGCTCGTACTGCTCGACCCAGGGCTGCTCGAGGCTGCGGGCGCCGGATTCTCCGGCGAGGAGGGCCGTCCAGCTCTCACGGGCGGTCCCGCCGATGGGGGAGGTGGCACCGATTCCGGTGACGACGATGGTGGTCATAGCGTCAGCTCTTCTCTCAGGGGTGGGAGGCGTCGCGGGGGCCGGGGCCGCGCGTGTGCGACGGCCCCGGCATCCGCGCGGGGTCTAGCCCTGCGCGTTGACGATGAAGGTGACGGCGTCGCCGACGGTCTTGAGGTTCTTGACCTCCTCGTCGGGAATCTTCACGTCGAACTTCTCCTCGGCGTTGACGACGATCGTCATCATCGAGATCGAGTCGATGTCGAGGTCGTCCGTGAACGACTTGTCGAGCGCGACGGAGTCGGTCGCGATGCCGGTCTCGTCGTTGATGAGCTCGGCCAGGCCGGCGAGAACCTCTTCGGTGGAATGTGCCATGGTGTTGTCTCCTCAGGGGGTGTCGAATGACCGTCCCCCATCCTAGGGCGGGGGTGAGCCGCGGGCGCGGTGGCCGGGGTGGTCGTGGCGGGCTAGGGCAGCCGCACCACCTGGGCGCCGAACACGAGTCCGGCGCCGAAGCCGATCTGCAGGGCGAGTCCTCCGCTGAGCTCGGGATGCTCGGCGAGCAGTCGATGCGTCGCGAGGGGGATCGAGGCCGCCGAGGTGTTCCCCGTCGTTGCGATGTCGCGCGCGATGACGACGCTCTCGGGCAGCTTGAGCTGCTTGGCGAACTCGTCGATGATGCGCATGTTCGCCTGGTGGGGGATGAACGCCGCGAGCTGGTCGGCGGTCACTCCGCCGGCGGTGAGGGCGCGCTGGGCGACCTTCGCCATCTCCCACACCGCCCAGCGGAAGACCGTCTGGCCCTCCTGGCGGAGTGTCGGGAAGACGCCGGCCTCCACGCCCTCGGCGATCGTGTGGTCCATCCCGATCGTCTCCCACTTCGAGCCGTCGGAGCCCCACACGCTCGCTCCGATGCCGGGGGAGTCGGCGGGTCCGACGATCGCCGCCCCCGCGCCGTCGCCGAGCAGGAACGAGATCGTGCGGTCGGTGGGCTTCGCGAAGTCGCTGAGCTTCTCGGCGCCGACGACGAGCACGAACTCGGCAGCGCCGGCCCGGACGAGGGCGTCCGCCTGCGCGATGCCGTAGGTATAGCCGGCGCACGCGGCTGAGACGTCGTACGCGGGGGCGGGGTTCGCGCCCACGCGCTCGGCGAGGAGTGCCGCGAGCGAGGGCGTCTGCACGGGGTTGGAGATCGTCGAGACGATCACGGCGCCGATACGGCTCGGGTCGATGCCGGCCTTCGCGATCGCCTCCTTCGAGGCCGCCTCCGCGAGGTCGACGGCCGTGACGGAGTCGGAGGCGCGCATCCGCGTGATGACGCCGGTGCGCTGCCGGATCCACTCGTCGGAGGAGTCGATCGGCCCGACGATGTCGTCGTTCGGCACCGTGAGGTCGCCGCGCGCTGCGCCGACCGACCAGATGCGCGTGAACGGCACGCCGACCGACTGCTTCAGGACAGGCTGCTCGCTCATGCGCTCTCCAGCATCTCGATCGCGGCGGGGAGGTCGTCGGGGGTTCGGATCGCGACGGTCGGCACGCCCTTGAGGCCGCGCTTGGCGAGCCCGACGAGGGCGCCGGCGGGCAGCAGCTCGATAACGCCCGTGACGCCGTCGGCGGCCATCGACTCCATGCAGAGGTCCCAGCGGACCGGCGAGGAGATCTGCCCGACGAGCAGGTCGACGTAGCCCGCGCCCGAGGTGACGACCGCGCCGTCGCGGTTCGTGTAGAGGCGGATGCCCGGGTCCGCGGTCGGGACCGTCGCGGCAGCCGCGCGCACGCGCTCGACCGCTGAGCCCATGTAGCTCGTGTGGAACGCGCCGGCGACCTGCAGCGGGATGACCCGCGTGCCGGGCACGGGGTCGCTCGCGAGGGCGTCGAGGTTGCGCAGCTCGCCCGCGACGACGGTCTGCCCGCCGCCATTGACGTTGGCGGCCTCGAGGCCGAGCTCGAGGAGGCGCTCGCGAAGAGCATCCGCGTCGCCGCCGAGAACAGCGCTCATGCCGGTCGGCACGGCCGCGGCGGCCTCCGCCATCGCGATGCCGCGCTCGCGGACGAGCCGCATCGCGTCGAGCTCGTCGATGACCCCGGCGATGGCCGCGGCCGCGAACTCGCCGACGGAGTGGCCGGCCACGGCGCCGACGCGGTCGCGGCGCCCCTCGAGGAGCGCGGCGGCGCTCAGCAGCGAGGCGGCGACGATGAGCGGCTGCGCGACGGCGGTGTCACGGATCGTGTCGGCGTCCGACACCGTGCCGTGCGTGACGAGGTCGATGCCGGCGGCCTCGCCGAGCGCCTCGAGGCGGGTGCGATGCGCGGGGTCGGCGAGCCAGGGCTCGAGGAAGCCGGGGCTCTGCGAGCCCTGGCCGGGGGCGACGACGACGATCATTGCTTCATCCTCCCAAGAGCGGGGACAAGGGGTGGTGTGGGGGTGGTGCAAGAACGGTCGCAGACCTTGTGAGGACCGTACAGGGTCGGGGATTCCCGCCGGGGCATGCCTCCCGGGGCCGGCGGAGCGGGAACCGGCCTGGGCGCGGTCAGCGGCGCGGCGCCTCCGGCTCGGAGATCGACCCGACGATGAGCGCGCACTGCAGGATGATCGCCTCGCGGGCGCCGGTGGCATCCCAGCCGATGACCTCGCTGATGCGCTTGAGGCGGTAGCGGACGGTGTTGGGGTGCACGTACAGCTCGCGGGCGGTCGCCTCGAGACTGCGGCCGTTGTCCAGATAGGCCCACAGGGTCGTCAGCAGCTCCGTGTTGTGCTGCTTGAGCGGCTTGTAGATGCGGTTGATGAGCGTCGAGCGCGCGATCGGGTCGCCCGCGAGCGCGCGCTCGGGCAGCAGGTCGTCAGCGAGGGTCGGGCGCGGGGCGTTGCGCCACGAGCGCGCGACGGCGAAGCCCGCGAGCGCGGCCTTGGCGCTCTTGCCGGCGTCGACGACGTCGGGGACCTCCGGCCCGAGAACGAGGTGCCCGGCGCCGAAGAACGGCTCGAGGGCCTGGGCGATCTGCGGGAAGGTCGCCGGCTGCGGCGATGGCTCGTCGGCCCGCGGGAGGGCGCGGCCGATCACGACGACCAGGCGGTTGCCCTGCACGCCGATGAGCACGTCGGCGTCGACATGGCGCGCGGTGCGGCGGATCTGGTCGACGTCGACGATGCGCGGGGTCGTGCCGACGAGCACGCACACCTCGCCGTGGCCGTTCCAGCCGAGAGCGGCGATGCGGCTCGGGAGCTCGTTGTCGTACTCGCCGGAGAGGATGGAGTCGACGACGAGAGCCTCGAGCCGGGCATCCCACAGCCCCCTCGCCTCGGCGGCGCGCGCGTAGACGTCGGCGGCGGCGAAGGCGATCTCGCGGCTGTACAGCAGGATCGCCTCGCGCAGGCTCTGGTCGCCGCTCGTGACCCGCTCCTCGACGACCTCGACGGTCACGCGGATGAGCTGCAGGGTCTGCTGCAGGCTGACCGAGCGCAGCAGCTCGCGGGGCGCGGCGCCGAACACGTCGGCGGCGATCCACGGCTGTGAGGTCGGGTCGTCGTACCAGCTGATGAGCGAGCTGATGCCGGCCTGCGCGACGAGGCCGACCGCCGAGCGGCGGCTCGGAGGCATCTCGCGGTACCACGGAAGCGTGTCGTCGAGCCGCTTGAGCGTCGCGGTGGCGAGCTCGCCCGAGATGTTCCGCAGGTACTGCAGGGTCTGGGCCTTCGTCATCGACGCCACGACTCGTCCCTTCCTCGGACCGGTCGGGGCCCCGCGAGTCGCGGGGCCCCGGATGGTGCTGCTGCGATCTACGCCTCGCCGCCGGCGGACCCGGTGGTCCCGGCAGTGACGTCGTGCAGGCGGTACCGCTCGATCGCCTCCGCCACGACCGAGGGGTCGAGCTCGCCGCGTCGGACGAGCTGCTGCAGGGTGCGCACGACGACCGACGGGCCGTCGATGTGGAAGAAGCGGCGGGCGGCGGGGCGGGTGTCGCTGAACCCGAAGCCGTCGGCTCCGAGGGTCGCGTAGTCGCCGGGCACGAACTGCCGGATCTGGTCGGGCACGGCGTGCATGAAGTCGGTGACCGCGACGAACGGCCCCTCGGCTCCGCGGAGCTTCTCGGACACGTAGGCCGTGCGCGGCGCCGCCGCGGGGTTGAGGAAGTTGTGCTCGTCGGCGGCGAGACCGTCGCGGCGCAGCTCCGTCCACGATGTGACGCTCCAGACGTCGGCCGACACGCCCCAGTCGTTCGCCAGCAGCTCCTGGGCCTCGAGCGCCCACGGCACGGCGACGCCCGAGGCGAGGATCTGCGCCTTGTGGCCCGCGGCCGCGCTCGGCTTCAGGAGGTAGAGGCCCTTGAGCAGGCCCTCCACGTCGAGGCCCTCGGGCTCGGCCGGCTGCACGTGCGGCTCGTTGTAGACCGTCAGGTAGTACATGACGTTCGGGTCCGGGTGCTGGCCCCCGTACATGCGGTCCAGGCCCGCGCGCACGATGTGTCCCAGCTCGTAGCCGAACGCCGGGTCGTAGGTGACCACGGCGGGGTTCGTGCTGGCCAGCAGCGGCGAGTGGCCGTCGGCGTGCTGCAGGCCCTCGCCCGTGAGCGTCGTGCGGCCGGCCGTCGCGCCGATGATGAAGCCGCGCGCCATCTGGTCGCCCGCCGCCCACATCGCATCGCCCGTGCGCTGGAAGCCGAACATCGAGTAGAAGACGTAGACGGGGATGAGCGGCTGGCCGTGCGTCGCGTAGCTCGTGCCCACGGCCGTAAAGGCGGCGAACGCGCCCGCCTCGTTGATGCCGGTGTGGATGATCTGGCCCTGCGGGCTCTCCTTGTAGGCGAGCAGCAGCTCCCGGTCGACGCTCGTGTAGTGCTGGCCGTTGGGGTTGTAGATCTTGGACGTCGGGAAGTAGGCGTCCATGCCGAACGTGCGCGCCTCATCCGGGATGATCGGGACGATGCGGTGGCCGAACTCCTTGTCGCGCAGCAGGTCCTTGAGCAGGCGCGCGAAGGCCATGGTCGTCGCGACCTCCTGCTTGCCCGAGCCCTTCTTCGCGATCGCGTAGGCGCTCTCGTCGGGAAGCGAGATGTCGACGTGCTTCGAGCGGCGCTCGGGCAGGTAGCCGCCGAGCGCGCGGCGACGCTCGTGCAGGTACTGGATCGCGGGGTCGTCGTCGCCCGGGTGATAGTACGGCGGGCGGTACGGGTCGGCCTCGAGCTGCGCGTCCGTGATCGGGATGCGCATCTCGTCGCGGAACTGCTTGAGGTTGTCGAGGGTGAGCTTCTTCATCTGGTGGGTCGCATTGCGGCCCTCGAAGCTCGGGCCGAGGCCGTAGCCCTTGACGGTCTTCGCGAGGATGACGGTCGGCTGGCCCTTGTGCTCCTGCGCGGCCTTGAAGGCGGCGTACACCTTGCGGTAGTCGTGGCCGCCGCGCTTGAGCTTCCAGATCTGGTCGTCGGTGTAGTTCTCGACCATCGCGGCGGTGCGCGGGTCGCGGCCGAAGAAGTGCTCGCGGATGAACGCGCCCGACTCGGCCTTGTAGGTCTGGTAGTCGCCGTCGGGGGTCACGTTCATGAGGTCGCGCAACGCGCCCTCGTGATCCTGGTCGAGCAGGGCATCCCACTCGCGACCCCAGATGACCTTGATGACGTTCCAGCCGGCACCGCGGAAGAAGCTCTCGAGCTCCTGGATGATCTTGCCGTTGCCGCGGACCGGGCCGTCGAGCCGCTGCAGGTTGCAGTTGATGACGAAGTTCAGGTTGTCGAGGCCGTCGTTCGCGGCGAGCTGCAGTGCGCCGCGGCTCTCGACCTCGTCCATCTCGCCGTCGCCGAGGAACGCCCACACCTGCGAGTCGTCGCCGTCGACGATGCCGCGGTTGGTGACGTACTTGTTGAGCTGGGCCTGGTAGATCGCGTTGATCGGCCCGAGGCCCATCGACACGGTCGGGAACTGCCAGAAGTCGGGCATGAGGCGAGGGTGCGGGTAGCTCGAGAGCCCGCCCGTCGGGTGCGACTTCTCCTGACGGAAGCCGTCCAGCTGCTCGGGGCTCAGGCGGCCCTCGAGGAAGGCGCGGGCGTACATGCCGGGGGAGGCGTGGCCCTGGTAGAAGATCGCGTCGCCGCCGTTGGGGTGGTCGGCGCCGCGGAAGAAGTGGTTGTGGCCGACCTCGTAGAGCGCCGCGCTCGACGCGTAGGTCGAGATGTGGCCGCCGACGGCGATGCCGGGGCGCTGCGCGCGGTGCACGGTGATCGCGGCGTTCCAGCGGATCCACGCGCGATATCGGCGCTCGATCTCCTCATCCCCGGGGAACTCGGGCTCGTTCTCGGGGGCGATCGTGTTGAGGTAGTCCGTCGTCGGCACCATCGGCACGCCGAGGTGCAGCTCCTTGCTGCGCTTGAGCAGGCTGAGCATGATCTCGCGCCCGCGCTGCGGCCCGTGCTGCTGCACGAGGGCGTCGAGCGACTCGTTCCATTCGGCGGTTTCCTCCGGATCCGCATCCATGGTGTGCACCGAGTACGGATCCTGGTCGTTGACCGTCACCCTGAACCTCTTCCTGGTGGTGATTAGGGGGAGTGTGTCGGCGCCGCGGACCGGGTTGCGGACACGCGGACTGGCGAACCCTCCCACTCTAGACCCGAGCGCCCTCGTGCTCGCCGAGGCGGCGGTAGCCTGCACGAGTGCCCATCGCCGTCGGCTCGCCCGCCCCTCCCTTCGCCCTGCGCGACCAGTTCGGGCGCGCGATCGCGGTGCCGGATGCCCGCCTCGGGCGCGCCGTCCTCCTCGTGTTCTTCCCGCAGGCGTTCACCCCCACCTGCACGGACGAGCTGCGGTCGCTCGCGGCCGAGCGCGCGGCACTGGAGGCCGAGGGAGTCACGGTCCTCGCCTGCTCGGTCGACTCGATGGCGACGCTCCGCGCGTTCGATGAGGCGGAGGCGCTCGGGCTGACCCTGCTCTCCGACTTCTGGCCGCACGGCGCGGTCGCCGAGGCCTACGGCTCATTCCTGCCGGATCGCGGCTGGGCCGATCGCGTCTCGGTGCTCGTCGACGCCGCCGGCGTCGTCCGCGCTCTCGCGACCGGAACCGACGGTGCGCCCCGGGACGCGGAGATGCATCGCGGGATGCTCGCGGCTCTCGACGCGCCGGCCGACGAGCGCGCGGCCCGCGGCTAGGCTGGCCGCGCGGGCTCTTAGCTCAGCTGGTAGAGCGCCTCGTTTACACCGAGGATGCCGGGGGTTCGAGTCCCTCAGGGCCCACCGCGCTCCTGTCCGCCCCCGCGCGGCGCATATTCGTGTCGGCGGTCGCCGCTACCGTCGCACTCGGGCGCACCGGCGTCCGGAGAGGGAGCGGGAGCGTGCCCGAGAGCGTCGAGCAGTGGTGGGCGCGGCGGCAGTGGACGACCGGTCGCGAGGTGCCCTACCCGATCGGGCGCTATCGGGATGCCTGGGCCCCGTTCGCGATGCTGGTCGAGCAGTTCCGCCCCGACCGCAATCGCGCGCTCCTGCTGTCGCAGGTGCCACCCGCGGCGGAGGTGTGGCTCGTCTGGGTGTGCGCCATCGGCCACGAGTTCGTCGCGACCCCCGCCGAGCAGCGAGCACGACCCGGCCGGTCGCGCTCCAACCGCTCGTGGTGCCCGATCTGCTCGGTGCCCGGGTTCCTGCCGGCGGGCGGCAAGTGGCCCCGCCCCGCCACCGCAGCCGCCCCGTCTCCCTCACCCGTCACCCCGCCGCCCGCGCGTCGCCCTCCCCGGCACGTGCCCGCGACCGCCGCCGCGCTCCCGACCGTGCGCGCCGCCGACGTCGCCGTCGGCCGCGCCTTCCGCAGCGCGATAGCCCCTCGAGCGACATCGGCGAGCGAGGGCGCGGTGCGCGCCGCGATCGAGGCCCGCCTCGCCGTCGACCTGACCCCGAACGCCGTGCGCATCCGAACGCCGTTCTTCGATCGGCTCGAGGTGTGGCCCGACATCGTCATCCCCGAGCTCGCGGTCGCGATCGAGCTCGACACGATCGGGCGCAACGCCGACGAGCACATCGGGCGCCGGGAATCCGTCGATCGTCGGAAGGATCGGCTGCTGCGCGAGGTGGGCTGGGAGGTCGTCCGCCTGCGCATCCGCCCCCTTCGTCCGCTCGGGCCCTTCGACCTCGTCGTGCCCGGGGTGTCGCAGCGAGCGATCGACGCCCTCGTCGACCGCGTCGCCGAGGCGCGCAGCCCGCTCTTCGTCGACGCCTACCGACGTGCGGGAGATGTCGGTGGTCGTGCCTAGCCTCGACTGAGGAGAGGAGCCGCATGACCACCGATGGCACCGCGCCCGCGCCCGCGCACGCCCGGCAGCGTGCGTCGGCCCGATCACCGGAGCATCGCGCTGCCGTCACCGCCCTCGCGCTCTCGGCCCTCGCGCTCTCGCCCATGCCGGCGCTCGAATGGTCGACGGCGAGCCACGCCGGTCGGTTCGAGCCGCTCTTCTCGTGGTCGCACCTCGCTCGTCTGGTTCGCGCGCTCGGCTCGACGGGCATGCCCTATCTGGTCGTCCAGCGGACAACGGACCCCGGCGAGCGCTTCGTGCAGTGCCTCGGCACGCGCGCCCGTCTCATCGTGGAGATCGGTGCGCGCGACGCCGTCTCCCGGCGGCATGCGGTCCAACGCGTCCGGCAGGGCAGCCCTCGGGGCGAGACGATCGACGTGCACCCGGAATCCGATCGCCGCCAGCCCGTCGATCTGAGCGAACTCCTCACGGCGGACCAGTTCCTCCGGATCGCGCACGACTGGCTCACTCTGGGCGTCGTGCCCGGGTTCGACCTCGACCCGGTGCCACTGGCGTGACCCCGTGTCTCGCGACTGACCGGGGGCCCCCAAACTAGAGGAACAGCGCCCAGAGCAGCGCGACGAACGTGAGCACGAAGATCGCGGGCGTCACGAAGCGGACGATCTCGACCCCGCGACCCATCGCGACGATGCGCCGCGAGAGCGTGCTGGAGGAGGGCATCGATCGCAGCGACTCGATGATCGCGCGCCCCTCGCTCGCGGCGGCGAACTGGGTGATCGCGCCGAGCACGCCCGAGGCGAGCAGGATCCCCGCCGCCGCGAGGCGCACGGGCAGCTCTGTCTCGGCGAGCCCGTCGACGAGCATCCACACCGTCACGGCGAGGAGGAAGGTCGGGGCGAGCTGCGAGACGATGATGTGCCAGCGGGCGGCGTTCCACTGCGCGATGAGCTCTGGCTCGGTCAACGGGGGCTCCCTGGGTCGTGCCGGACTCCGATCGAGCCCTCGCTACGATCGGCTCAGCCGCGATCGCGGCGATGATCATCAGAGTAGGGGAGCCGGCCGTGCGTTCAGCGCTGTGGGCGCTCGTGGCGGCGAGCATCCTCTGGGGCACGACGGGCACGGCCGCGAGCTTCGTGAGCGACGCCGTGAGCCCGATCGCCATCGGGGCCGCCACCATGGCGATCGGCGGCGCCCTGCTGCTGGCGATCAGCGCCCGCGGCGCGGTGGCCGCGGTGCGTCGGCCCGACACCCGGCGGTGGCTCCTCATCGGCGCCGTCGGCGTCGTCGCCTACCCGCTGGCCTTCTACTCGGCCATGGATCTCGCCGGTGTCGCGATCGGCAACGTCGTCGCGCTCGGCTCCGGGCCGCTGTTCGCCGCGCTCCTGGAGCGCGTCATCGACGGCCGTCGTCTGACCCGGCGGTGGATGCTCGGCGCGAGCGCCGGCATCGTCGGCGTCGCCCTGCTCGTCGCCGGCGGGCACGGCGGCGAGGGCGGCGCGGACTCCGCAGGCGTGCCGCTCGGCGTCGCGCTCGGGCTTCTCGCGGGCGCCGCGTACGCCTTGTACACCTTCGCCTCCGGGCGGGTGATCGGACTCGGCGTCTCGAGCCGTTCGACCATGGGCGCGGTGTTCGGGCTCGGGGCGATCCCGCTCGCGGTCGTCCTGCTCGCGACGGGCAGGCCCATCCTCGAGTCGCCGCAGGACGTCGCGATCATCGGCTACCTCGCCGTCGGGCCGATGCTCCTCGGCTACGTGCTGTTCGGCTGGGGGCTGCGGTCGATCCGCAGCTCGACGGTCACGGTCGTCACGCTGCTCGAGCCCGTCATCGCGACCCTCCTCGCCGTCCTGGTCGTGGGCGAGCGCCTCGACGCTCTCGGGTGGGCGGGGCTCGCGCTGATCCTCGTCGGGGTGACCGTCGTCTCCACGGCCCGTCGCCCCGTTCCGGCGCCGTAGCGCCCCTATCATCGGGGCATGGTCGACCCCCTCGAACCCGACGACGGAGACCCGGCTCGTCCGCCCGGCCCCCGCCGATCGACCTACACCCCGCCTCCCGCCGGTGCCGAGTACCGCCCCGGTTCGCTGACGGGCGACGCCGTAACCCTGCCCGCCGAGCCGCGCACGGAGCTGGGTGCCGAGCCGCGCGCCGAGCAGCCCGTCGAGCCGCCCGAGGAGTCCGACCGCGTCGTCTGGACGGTGCAGAGCTCGGAGCCCGAGATCGGGACCGCCGAGCCGCCCGTGCGCTCCGAGCCGCCCGCCGGGATCCCCGGCCGGACCGCTCCCGTCTCCGCGGTCGATCTCGCCGAGATCCCGGCGCCGCCCTCGCGCCTGTCGCTCTCCGACGCCGAGCTCGCGTCCGTCGTCGACCCGTCCACCGCCGCGCCCGGCAGCACGGCCGAGCTCATCGACCTCTTCGAGGAGCAGCTCGCCCTTCGCGCCGAGGAGGCTCAGCGCCTGTCCCTGTGGGAGCAGGCCGTGCGCGAGACGGGCCTGCCGCAGGCCGACGAGATCGTCGAGTCCGTCCGCAGCGCCTTCACCGGCATCATCGACGTCATCCCGCCGGCGCCGACGAGCGACGACCCGTGGGCGCGCTACCCGGGCGAGATCGCGCCGCCCCCGGCCTCGGCGGATGACAGCGAACCGCTCGTGATCCCGCCGATCGTGGGCCCCGAGGACATCGCCGCCGCGCTCGAGGTCGCCCCGCCGCCGCAGTCCGAGCCGCGCACCGAACCCGACGTGCGCACCGAGTCCGAGCCGTACCCCGGGCCGGTCGACCCCGGCCCCCACCCCGCCGCCTCGCTCGCCGGCATCCTCGCGGACGCCCCTCCGCCGTTCGGCCTCGTGCCCTCCGCCGTCGTCCCCCCTCCCGCGGACGAGGCGGCCTTCGCCCCGACCCCGGAGCCGCCGGCTCTCATCGAGCCGAGCGCTGAACCGCTCGTCGAGCCGAGCCCCGACCCGACCGCCGATCCGAGCGCCGAGGAGCCCGTTCGCCGCGCCGAACGGCCCATGCCCTCAGCGCCCGTCGGCGCCCCCACGGGTCCGATCCTGGCGAATCCTGCCGCGGTCGCGGCGGCGGCCCTCGGGTTCGATGACATCCTGCGCGCCGCGGGTGCGACGCCCGCGTCGGCGCCCGAGCCCGCGCTCGACCCGCCGGCGACCCTCGCCGCATCCTCCGCCGGCACCGTGCCGACAGCACTCTCGTCGACTGCGGCCACGACGCCTCCGCCGACGACGCCCCCGCCGAAGACGCCCCCGCCGAAGACGACCACGATGCCCCCGTCCACCACGGGCCCGTTCCAGGCAGTCCCCGTCCCCGACACGGGCGGGCGCTCCAACCCGCCCGCGCTGCGCGTCGAGGCCTCCGCGCTCGAGCCGACCCCCGTCGCGCTCCGCGCGGGACGCTCGATCCGCCTGTTCTGGCTCTGGTTCGCGGTCAACGCGAGCGTCGTGAGCATCGGTCTCGGCGGGATCCTCGTCGGGCTCGGCATGAGCCTGCGCCAGGCGATCCTGTCGGCGCTCGTCGGTGTCGCGGTCTCCTTCCTCGCGCTCGGCCTGGGCACGCTCGCCGGCAAGTGGAGCGGCCAGCCCACGATGGTCATCTCCCGCGCCACCTTCGGCATCGTCGGGAACCTCCTCCCCGCAGTGCTCGCGGTGGTCACGCGCCTGCTCTGGGCGGCCATCCTGCTCGGGATGCTCGGCGCCGGCGTCGCGGAGGCCCTCGTCTCGACCGGCATCGCCGCCGGAGCCGACCGGCTCGGGCTCGCGAGCGCGATCGCGACGACCGGCCTCGTGCTCGCCGCCGTCGTGGCCGGGTTCGGATACGGCATGATCGCGACCGTCGCCGCCGCCGCGAGCATCGTGTCGGGCATCCTCGTCGTTCTCGTCATCGCCCTCACCGCGCCTGCGGTCGACATGTCCGCCGCCCTCGCGATCCCCGACGGCGACTGGGCGCTCGTCGTCACCGGCGCCGTGCTCGTCTTCAGCGTCGTCGGGCTCGCGTGGGCGAACTCGAGCGGCGATCTCGCCCGCTACCAGTCGAAGGGCACGATCGGCGCGGGCGCGGTGCTGTTCGCCTCGTTCGGCGCGACCATCCCCGCCTTCGCCCTCATCGGGTGGGGGTCGACCCTCGCGAGCTCCGACCCCGAGCTGCGCGCGTCCCTCGCGACGAACCCGGTCGGCGCGCTCGTCGACCTCCTGCCCGCCGGGCTCGGCCTGCCGCTCGTCCTCGCGATCGCGCTGAGTCTCACGGCCGCCGCGGCGCTCGCGCTTTACTCGGGCGGGTTCGCTCTCCTCTCCACGGGGCTGCGCACCTCGCGGCCCATGGGCGTGCTCATCGGCGTCGTGATCACGGGCGCGATCGCGGCCCCCGTCGTCGCGATGGCGCCCTCGCTCGACGTGCTCGTGCGCGACGTGCTCACGACCCTCGCGGTGCCGGTCGCGGCGTGGGCGGGCATCTTCGGCGCCGAAACGATGATCCGCACGCGGCGCGTGCACTCGCCCTCCCTCCTGCAGTCCGGCGGGGTCTACCCGCCCGTCCGCTGGGTGAACACGGTCATGCTGGTCGTCGCGAGCGTGCTCGGCTGGGGCTTCACGAGCGCCGCCGTCGGCGGCCTCGACTGGCAGGGCTACCTGTGGGCGGCCACGGGCGGCTCGGGGGCTCTCGCCGAATCCGATGCGGGCGTCGCCGTGGCCCTTCTCGTGGGGCTGCTCACGCCCATCGTCGCGGGCATCCCGGCTGTCCGCCGGCTCCAGGCGGCCGAGTACAGGGCGTCCCTCGACTCCTAGACTGGGGGCATGCTCCGAACCGTCGCCGATGTCGTCTCCGCGGCGGAGCGGCTGTGGCCGCTGCGCGGCGCGGAGGAGTGGGACGCCCCCGGTCTCGTGAGCGGAGACCCGCTCGCGCCCGTCGAGCGCGTCCTGCTCGCCGTCGACGCGGTCGCCGCGACGGTCGACGAGGCGGTCGAGCGCGAGGCGCAGCTGCTCCTCGTCCACCACCCGCTGCTCATGCGCGGGGTCACGACGGTCGCCGAGTCGACGGCCAAGGGCGCGCTGCTCGCGCGTCTGATCCGCGGCGGGTGCGCGCTCTACGCTGCGCACACGAACGCCGACGTCGTCGAGTCGGGCACGAGCGCGCGGCTCGCCGAGCTCCTCCAGGTCGAGGATGCGCGGCCCATCGAGCCGTCGAGCGAGCACCCCGAGCGCGGCCTCGGGCGGGCGGGCCGACTCGCCGTGCCGATGACGCTCGAGGCCTTCGCGCGGCGCGTCGCGAGCATCCTGCCGCCGACGGTCGGGGGAGTCCGCGTCGCGGGTGATCCCGACCGGATGGTGCGCGCGGTCGCGGTCTGCGGCGGCGCGGGCGACTCGCTGCTCGGCGCGCCGCTCGTGCGCGAGGCCGACGTCTACGTGACCGCCGACCTCCGCCACCACCCCGCGAGCGAGGCCGTCGAGACGGCCCTCGTCGCCGGCGGCCCGGCCCTCATCGACGTGTCGCACTGGGCGAGCGAGTCGCTGTGGCTCGCGACCGCCGCCGACGAGCTGCGCGCGGCCCTGCCCGGGCTGGAGGTCGTCGAGAGCGACCGCCGCACCGACCCCTGGAGCTTCCAGATCGTCAACGAGACGCCGGCGACCCCGGCGCGAGAGAGGCACCCCTGATGGCACTCACCGCCAGCCCCGAGACCCAGGCGAGGCTGCTCGACCTGCAGCGACTCGACACCGCGCTGCAGCAGCTCGCGCACCGCTCCCGCACGCTCCCCGAGCGCGCGGCCGTGACAGCGCTGCAGGAGGATGCCGAGCGCATCAAGGCGGCCGTCGTCGAGACGAGCGGCCACCTCGAGGATGCCCGGCTCGAGCTCGGCCGCGCCGAGTCCGACGTGGAGCTCGTCGAGAAGCGCATCGCCCGCGACTCCGAGCGGCTGCAGTCGAGCTCGTCGGTGAAGGACATCCAGGGCCTCGAGCACGAGCTCGCCTCGCTGCGCACCCGGCTCGGCGATCTGGAGGAGATCGAGCTCGCCGTCATGGAGCGCATCGAGCTCCTCGAGCGCGCCGCGACGGGTGCCCGCGAGACGCTCGAGGCGCACACCGCTCGCCGCACGGTCGCCGAGGAGGAGCTCGCCGCCGCCCTCGCCGGGATCGACCGCGAGCGCGCCGACCTCGACGCGCAGCGCTCCGCGCTCGTCGCCGAGCTGCCCGCCGACCTCGTCGCGCTCTACGAGAAGCAGCGCGAGCGCTACGGCACCGGCGCCTCGCACCTGCGCGCTCGCGTGTCGAGCGCGAGCGGCGTGACGCTCACGGGCTCCGACCTCGAGATGGTGCGCCGCGCGGCGCCCGACGAGGTCGTCCTGTGCCCCGACTCGAACGCCATCCTCGTCCGCACCGCGGAGTCGGGTCTGTGACGGCTCGCGAGCTTCTCATCGAGGCCGACGGCGGCTCGCGCGGCAACCCGGGTCCGGCCGCGGGCGGTGCCGTCGTCATCGATCCCGCGAGCGGCGAGGTCATCGCCGAGGTCGGCGTCTGGGTGGGCACCGCGACCAACAACGTGGCCGAGTACTCGGGCATGCTCGCGGGCGTGCGCCGCGCCCTCGAGATCGATCCGGATGCCGCTCTCACGATCCGCATGGACTCCAAGCTCGTCGTCGAGCAGATGATGGGCCGCTGGAAGATCAAGCACCCCGCGATGGCCGAGCTCGCCGCCGAGGCCCGTCAGGCGCTCACGGGCACGCCCGTCCGCTTCGAGTGGGTGCCGCGACTGCAGAACTCCCGCGCCGACAAGTGCGCGAACGATGCGATGGATGCCCGGGCATCCTTCTCGCGCTGAGAGCGTTAGCCTGGGGGACGCAAGTGGGTCGGCCAGACGGTCGCGTCGGAGACACGCCCCCGCGAGGGGGAACGGCTCCGCCGAGGAACGTCCGGGCTCCGCAGAGCAGGGCGGTGGGTAACACCCACCCGGAGCAATCCGCGAGAAAGTGCAACAGAGAGCAGACCGCCTCCGGCCTCGTGCCGGCGGTAAGGGTGAAACGGTGGTGTAAGAGACCACCAGGGGCCCGAGCGATCGGGCTCGCTGGGTAAACCTCGCCCGGAGCAAGGTCAGACAGACACCGTCGAGGCGGCTCGCTGAGGTGTCGGGTAGACCGCTGGAACGTGCCGGCAACGTCACGTCGAGAGAGATGGCCGTCGAACGGGAGAGATCCCGGGAACAGAACCCGGCGTATCGGCCGGCCCACTTGCCTCATAACCGCATCACCGGTCGGGCGACGGATGCCCCGCTCACCACTGCGAGGGCGCGTAGTCCTTCAGGAAGACGCCGAAGAGCTCCTCGCCGGCCTCGCCGCGCACGATCGGGTCGTACACGCGCGCGGCGCCGTCGACGAGGTCGAGCGGGGCGTGGAAGCCCTCCTCGGCGAGCCGCAGCTTCGTCGGGTGCGGGCGCTCGTCGGTGATCCAGCCCGTGTCGACGCTCGTCATGAGGATGCGGTCCGACTCCCACATCTCCCGCGCACTCGTGCGGGTGAGCATGTTCATCGCGGCCTTCGCCATGTTCGTGTGCGGATGCCCCGGCCCCTTGTACCCGCGGCCGAACACGCCCTCCATCGCCGAGACGTTGACGACGTAGCGCCGCTCGAACGACGAAGCAGCCATCGACGGCCGCAGCCGATCGACCAGGATGAACGGCGCGACCGAGTTCGCGAGCTGCACCTCGAGCATCTCCAGCGGCTCGACAGAGCCGACCGCCTGGGTCCAACTGTTGACGTCGTGCAGGTCGGGCACGAGGCCGCCGGCGTCGATCGCGGTGCCGTCGCGGTGCCGGGCGAGGGATGCGCTCCCCGCCGTCAGGGCCGCCTGCGTCAGCTGCTCGGCCTTCGCGGCGGCCGCCGAGAGGATGGGGTGGGCGGCGACCGACTCCGCGAGAGCCAGCGGGTGCGGATCCATCGTGTGGCCGAACGTCACGAGCTCCGGCAGCGGCCCGTCGGGCAGGGGCGCGAGCTCGGCCTCGATGAGCGGCTGGTACGCGCCGGGCGAGCGCCGCACGGTCTGCGCGGCGTTGTTGATCAGGATGTCGAGCGGACCGGCGTCGGCGACCGACTCGGCGAGCCCGATCACCTGGGCGGGGTCGCGCAGGTCGATCCCGACGATGCGCAGGCGGTCGATCCACTCGGCCGAGTCCGGCAGCGCCGAGAAGCGGCGCACCGCGTCGCGGGGGAAGCGCGTCGTGATCGTCGTGTGGGCTCCATCCCGCAGCAGTCGGAGGGCGATGTACATCCCGATCTTGGCGCGACCTCCGGTGAGCAGGGCGCGGCGCCCCGTCAGGTCGGTCCGGGCATCCCTCTTCGCGTGGTTGAGCCGGGCGCAGTCGGGGCAGAGCTGGTGGTAGAACGCGTCGACGAGCGTGTACGGCTTCTTGCAGATGTAGCACGCCTGCGGCCGCGTGAGCTCGCCCGCGAAGGGAGCGTCGGTCGACGAGCTGATGTCCACGCCGCGGGTCTCGTCGTCGATGCGCTCCGGCGAGCCGGTCGCGGTCGCGGCGATCACCGCGCGGTCGGCGTCCGCGATCTCGGTGCGCTTGTCGACCCGGCGCCGCACCTTCACGGCGCGGATCATGTGCGCGGTCGCGCGGCGCACGGCGACGAAGTCGGGGTCGTCCTCGTCGAGGCCGTGGAGGGCCTCGAGCACGCGCAGGGTGGCGGCGAGGTCGTCGGGGTCGATCCGGTTCGGTGCGGGAGGCGGGGTGGGCACACGGAATCGTACCGGCCGCCTGCCCGGCGCCGCGCCGCATCCGACACGCCCGGAATTCAGGCGCGACCGAACCGCATAGGAACTGCTCAGGATCGAGGAATCGTCGCGCTACTGGACGGCGGCGCCGAGGAGCGCGCCCGCCGCGAAGGTGACGGCGAGGGCGATCGCGCCGCCGACCAGGACGCGGATCGTGGGTCGCACCCAGTGGCTGTCGCCGAGCCGCGCGCCGATCGCGCCCGTGACGCCGAGGGCGACGAGGACGGCGGCGAAGGTGATGGGGATCCTCAGCCCCTCCGGCGGGAGAAGGATCGCCAGCATCGGCAGGACGGCCCCGAGGAGGAACGCGAGGCCGGAGGCGCGGGCCGCCTGCCACGGCTTGAGCACCTCGTGCTCGTCGATGTGGAGCTCTGCCTCGAGGTGCGCGCCGAGCGCGTCGTGCGCCGTGAGCTCCTCCGCGACGCGCAGCGCAGTGGCCTCCGTGAGGCCTTTTCCCCGGTAGATGGCGGCGAGCTCCGCCAGTTCTTCCTCCGGCTGCTCGGCCAGCTCGCGCTTCTCCTTCGCGATGAGCGCGCTCTGACTGTCGCGCGCGCTCGAGACCGAGACGTACTCGCCGAGCGCCATCGAGATCGCGCCTCCGATGACGGCGGCGAGTCCCGCGGCGAGGATCGGCTGCGTGTCGGAGGTCGCTCCCGCCACGCCCACGACGACCGCCGCGACCGACACGATGCCGTCGTTGGCGCCGAGGACGCCGGCGCGGATCCGGTTGACCCGATCGGTGAAGGCGCCGCGGTCGTGGGGTTCTTCCCGATGGAGTGAGATCGCGGGGGAGTCGGACATAGGGGAAGTCAAGCACTCGAGCCCCCCTGGCTCAATGAAGGCGAGGCTATGCACACTCACAGCGGCCCCGTCGAGCCCCGACCTGTATTCCTCGCTCTGCATGGGTCGGCACGTACTGTGGAATGCATCCACCGGGTCAGCCCGGGTGCACATGGCGGCTGGGAAGTCGGCGACTCGATTCCGGAAGGCCCCATGACCTCCATCACCAGCTCCACCCTCGGTGCGGTCCGCCCGACCACCCCGCGCGACCCGGCGGCGCCGCACCCTACGAGCACCTACTCGGCGCTCATGCGAACCGTGCGTGACGCCGGCCTCCTGCGCCGCCGCCGCGGCTTCTACTTCGCCGTCTTCGGCGCCCTCGTCGTCGCCCTCGGCGGCGCGATCACGGGCTTCGTCCTTCTGGGCGACTCCTGGTACCAGCTGCTCATCGCTGCCGCTCTCGGCATCATCCTCACGCAGATCGCCTTCGTGACCCACGAGGCCTCGCACCGCCAGGTCTTCGAGTCGGGCAAGGCGAACGATCGCGCCGGCCGCTGGCTCGCCGCCGGTGTCGTCGGCATCAGCTACCACTGGTGGATGCACAAGCACTCGCGCCACCACTCGAAGCCGAACCAGGTCGGTGCCGACCCGGACATCGCCCCCGACACGATCCGCTTCACCGAGTCCGACGCCGCAGAGGTCCGCGGGCCGCTCGCGCTGATCACGCGCCGCCAGGGCTGGCTGTTCTTCCCCCTCCTGACCCTCGAGGGCATCAACCTCCACGTGCGCTCGATCATGAGCCTGTTCGAGAAGGGGAGGATCGAGGGCCGCGCGCTCGAGCTGACGCTCATCGGCCTCCGCCTGAGCCTCTACGTCGCCGTGATCTTCTGGGCGCTGCCGCTCGGCCTGGCCTTCGCCTTCCTCGGCGTGCAGCTGGCCGTCTTCGGCGTGTACATGGGCGCCTCCTTCGCGCCCAACCACAAGGGGATGCCCATCCTCCCGCACGACTCCAAGCTCGACTTCCTCAGCCGCCAGATCATCACCTCGCGCAACATCAAGGGCGGGTGGTGGTCGACGGCCCTCTTCGGCGGGCTCAACCACCAGGTCGAGCACCACCTGTTCCCGAACATGCCGCGCCCCGCGCTCGCGAAGGCCCGCGAGATCACCCGCGAGTACGCCCGGCAGCTCGGCATCCCCTACACGGAGGCCGGCGTCGGCGAGTCGTACCGCATCGTCATCCGCTACCTCAACGAGGTGGGCCTGCAGGCGCGCGACCCGTTCGACTGCCCGATGGTCAACCGGTTCCGCCGCGCGTAGTCCGCGCCTCGGCACGATCCTCGCGAACGCCCGGCCCTCGTGCCGGGCGTTCGTCGTTCCCCCGGGCGCGGCCTAGGTGTGCTCGGGGCGGTGCGCGAGCGCCGCGGCGCCCAGGATCCCCGCGTTGTTGCGGAGCGTCGCCGGGACGATCGGGGTGCGCAGGTCGATCAGGGGCAGGAACTGCTCGTGGTGCTTCGAGACGCCGCCGCCGACGATGAAGAGGTCGGGCGAGAAGAGGAACTCGACGTGCGCGTAGAAGCGTTGCAGCCGGGCCGCCCACTCCTCGAACGAGAGCTCCTCGCGCTCCCGGACATCGTTGGAGGCCCACGTCTCGGCGTCCGCTCCGTCGAGCTCGAGGTGGCCGAGCTCGGTGTTCGGGATGAGTGCGCCGTCGAAGAGGAAGGCGCTGCCGATTCCCGTGCCGAGCGTCGTCATGATGACGAGGCCGTCCTGGCCCGCGGCGGCACCGTACCGCGCCTCGGCCACGCCCGCGGCGTCGGCGTCGTTGACGAAGTGGATGCCGCGGCCGAGTCCCGCCTCGAACAGCGCCTCGGCCTCGAGGCCGATCCACTCGTCCGAGACGTTCGCGGCCGACATCGTGCGGCCGGCTATCACGATCGCGGGGAAGCAGACGCCGACGGGAACCCCGGCGGGAGCATCCAGCTCGGCGAGGATGTCGGCGGTCGTCTCGACGATCGCGGCGGGCGCACCGCCCGCGGGCGTCGCGCGCTTGACGCGCTCGCTGCGCAGCTCGCCGGTCGCGAGATCGACGAGGGCTCCCTTGATGCCCGTGCCTCCGATGTCGATGCCGACGGCGATCGTCATAGCGGATGTCCTTCCTTCGGGCGGTCGGTCGGCCTCACGGCAGCGTGAGGATCTCCGCTCCGCGCTCGGTGACGACGAGCGTGTGCTCGAACTGCGCGCTGAGCGAGCGGTCCTTCGTCGTGACGGTCCAGTCGTCGGGCCAGAGATCCCACTCGATCGAGCCGAGCGTCAGCATGGGCTCGATCGTGAAGACCATGCCAGGCTCCATGACCGTCGAGTAGTCGGGCGCGGCGTCGTAGTGGGGCACGATGAGCCCGGAGTGGAACGAGCGGCCGACGCCGTGACCGGTGAAGTCGCGCACGACGCCGTAGCCGAAGCGCTTCGCGTAGGCCTCGATCGCGCGGCCGATCACATTGATCTGCCGGCCCGGCGCGACGGCCTTGATGCCGCGGTTGAGGGCCTCCTGCGTCCGTTCGACGAGGAGCCGGGCATCCTCGCTCGCGGTGCCCGCGATGAAGGTCTTGTTGAGGTCGCCGTGGACGCCGTTCGCGAAGGCCGTGATGTCGATGTTGACGATGTCGCCGTCGGCGATCACGGTGTCGTCGGGGATCCCGTGGCAGATGACCTCGTTGATGCTCGTGCAGCTCGACTTGGGGAAGCCCCGGTATCCGAGCGTCGACGGATAGGCGTCGTGGGCGAGGAGGAACTCGTGCGCGATCCGGTCGAGCTCGTCGGTCGTGATGCCCGGGCGGATGGCCTCGCCGACCGTCTCGACCGCCTGGGCGGCGATGCGTCCGGAGTGGCGGATGAGCTCGATCGTCTCGGCGTCGTAGACGTCGCCGCCGACGTGCGCGGCGGGAGAGGCCTTCCCGACGTACTCGGGACGGGGGATGCTCGCCGGAACCTGACGCTGCGGTGAGAGCCGCCCGGCGATGAGGTGTCCGGACGCGTCGCGAGGCATAGGGTCGAGTCTACCGAGCGAGGGGAGACGGTCATGGCCGACGATCGAGCGACGCAGTGGTGGTACAACCATCGGACCGGCGAGGTGGAGGAGGGCCCCCAGTCGCTGGGCTCCGACCGCGACGGCCCGTATTCCAGCCGCGAGGAGGCCGCGCGCGCTCCCGAGATCGCGCGCGAGCGCGCCCGTGCCTGGGCGGCGGAGGACGCCGCCGAGAGCTGAGCGCGGGGAAGGGCGGAGGCTAGTTCGCGCGCTCCTGCAGCGCCTGCTCGGCCGTGTCGTCCTCGTAGGAGTGATCGGCGTCGGGGTACGCGCCCGACTCGACGTCCGCGCGGTAGGCGAGCGCGGCATCCGTGAGCACCTGCCGCAGGTTCGCGTACTGCTTCACGAACTTCGGGATGCGCCCGCTCGACAGCCCCGCCCAGTCCGTCCAGACGACGAGCTGGCCGTCGCAGTGCGGGCCCCCGCCGACGGAGATCGTGGGGATGCTCAGCGCCTCGGTCACGCGGCGCGCGGCCTCGGCCGGCACCATCTCGAGCACGACCGCGAACGCGCCTGCTTCTTCGACGGCCTTCGCGTCGGCGAGCAGCAGATCGGCGGCCTCGCCGCGGCCCTGGATGACGTGGCCGCCGAGGCCGTGCTCGCTCTGCGGGGTGAAGCCGATGTGGCCCATGACGGGGATGCCCGCCGAGACGATGCGACGGATCTGCTCGGCCGAGCGCACCCCGCCCTCGAGCTTGACGGCGTGGGCGCCCGTCTCCTTCATGAAGCGGAACGCCGTGTGGAGCGCCTCGTCGGGGCCGGTCTCGTACGAGCCGAAGGGCATGTCGGCGACGACGAGCGCGCGCTTGACGCCGTGCACGACACCGCGCGTGAGCGGAATGAGGTCATCGATCGTCACAGGGAGCGTCGTGTCGTAGCCGAGCACGGTGTTGCCCGCCGAGTCGCCGACGAGCAGGAAGTCGATGCCCGCCTCGTCGAAGATCTGCGCCGTGAGCACGTCGTACGACGTGAGGCCGGTGATCTTGATGCCCTGCTCCTTCGCCCGTGCGAAGTGACGGGTGCGGACGCGCTTGAGTGCCTGCTCAGCCATGCGATCCACCCTAGACCCGAGGGCGGGGGCTCACTCGGTCGGGCGGTAGGTGATCGGCAGGCGCCGGTCGCGCCCGAACGCCATGCCCGAGATCTTCGGCCCGATCGCGCCCTGGCGGCGCTTCCACTCGGCGCGATCGACGAGGCCCGTGATGCGGTGAACGAGGTCGGGGTCGTAGCCGAGGTCGACGATGTCGTCCTTGCCGAGGTGGCGCGTGATGTACGCCTCGAGCACGGCGTCGAGGAGCTCGTACGGCGGCAGGGTGTCCTGGTCGACCTGGTCGGGCCGCAGTTCGGCGCTCGGCGGCTTGGCGATCGAGTTCTCGGGGATGGGCGGGGTCTCGCCGCGCGCGACCGCGTGCTCGTTGCGCCAGCGCGCGAGCTCCCACACGAGAGTCTTCGGGACGTCCTTGATCGGGGCGAACCCGCCCACCGAGTCTCCGTAGATCGTCGAGTAGCCGACGGCGAGCTCGGTCTTGTTGCCGGTCGTGAGCACGAGGTGGCCGTGCATGTTCGACAGCCCCATGAGGATGATGGCCCGGATGCGCGCCTGCAGGTTCTCGGCGGCGATGCCGTTGAGCGCGAGCTGGCTCTCGACCGGCGCCACGAGATCGGCGATGGGCTCGACCGAGTAGTGCAGGCCCAGGCGCTCGGCGAGGTCGTCGGCGTCGGATCGGCTGTGGTCGCTGCTCCAGCGGCTCGGCATGCTCACGCCCTGCACGGCGTCGGGCCCGAGCGCGTCGACGGCGATCGCGGCGCAGACGGCGGAGTCGATGCCGCCGGAGAGCCCGAGGATCACCGAGCTGAATCCGTTCTTGCCGACGTAGTCGCGCACCCCCAGCACGAGCGCGTTCCAGATCTGCTCGCGGTCGTCCGGCAGCTCGGCCACGTCGCGGGGCAGCTCGGGCTGAGGCGAGTCCGCGGCCGCGATCGCGACGCGGGCGACCGCGGGCGGGAGCGGCGTGTCGGTCGCGGCCGCGGCATCCACGTCGACGACGAGCAGGTGCTCGGCGAACTGGGGCGCGCGGGCGAGGATGACGCCGTCGCCGTCGACGACGACGCTGTCGCCGTCGAACACGAGGTCGTCCTGCCCGCCGACGATGTTGACGTACGCGACGACGGTGCCGGTCTCGACAGCGCGGCGGGTGACGAGCGGCAGGCGCACCTCGTCCTTGTCGCGCTCGAAGGGCGAGGCGTTGATGACGACGAGGAGCCCTGCGTCGGCCTCGAGCACGCGGCCGACGGGGCCGCCGTCGCGCCAGAGGTCCTCGCAGACGATGAGGGCGACGTCGACGTCGCGGATGCGCAGCACGAGCAGCTCGTCGCCCGGGATGAACACGCGGTACTCGTCGAAGACGGAGTAGTTGGGCAGGTGGTGCTTGGCGTACCGCGCGACGACGGCGCCGCGGTGGAGGACGCTCGCGACGTTCTGCGCGATCGCCGTCGGGGCGTTCGAGGTGCCGAGCTCGCGCGGCGGGTGCGGACCGTCGGGGTGGCCGATGATGACGACGAGCTCGCCGAGACCCTCGGCCTCGAGGCGGGCCGCGAGCTCGTGCGCGGCGCGGCTCGCGGCGACCAGGAAGGAGGGCCGCGAGGCGAGGTCCTCGATGGGGTAGCCGGTGAGCGCCATCTCGCCCATCGCCAGCAGATCGGCCCCCGCGGCGTGCGCCTCGCGGGCTGCCGAGAGCACCTGCTCGGCGTTGCCGCGGAGGTCTCCGACGACGGGGTTGGACTGGCCGAGTGCCAAGCGGAGACGGGGCATAGCCGGTAGCCTAACGCTGGGTCCTGGTGGCCCATCCGCCGTCGAGGAAGGGCCCCATGGACAAGCAGCGCGACTTCGTTCTCCGCACGATCGAGGAGCGCGGCGTGAAGTTCGTCCGGCTGTGGTTCACCGACGTCGTGGGCACCCTCAAGATGGTCGCGATCGCCCCCGCGGAGGTCGAGGGCGCCTTCGCCGAGGGCCTCGGATTCGACGGCTCGGCGATCGAGGGCTTCACGCGCGCCTTCGAGGCCGACGTGCTCGCGCACCCCGATCCGACCACGTTCCAGATCCTCCCGTGGCGCGGCGAGGTCGACCCGACCGCGCGGATGTTCTGCGACATCACGACGCCCGACGGCCAGCCCGCCGCCGCCGACCCGCGGCACGTGCTCAAGCGCGCGCTCGCGAAGGCCGCCGACCGCGGCTTCACCTTCTACACGCACCCCGAGATCGAGTTCTACCTGCTCAAGAGCAGCAAGTACGGCCCCGAGGGCCCCGAGCCCGTCGACTCCGCCGGCTACTTCGACAACGTGCCCGGCGGCACCGCGCACGACTTCCGCCGCCGTGCGGTGCGCATGCTGGAGGACCTCGGCATCTCGGTCGAGTTCAGCCACCACGAGGCGGGCCCCGGTCAGAACGAGATCGACCTCCGCTACGCCGACGCGCTCACGACCGCCGACAACATCATGACCTTCCGCACGGTCATCAAGGAGGTCGCGATCGAGCAGGGCGTCTACGCGACGTTCATGCCGAAGCCCCTCGCGAAGCACCCCGGGTCGGGCATGCACACGCACCTGTCGCTCTTCGAGGGCGACTCGAACGCGTTCTTCGATCCCGCCGGCCAGTACCAGCTCTCTCAGATCGGCCGCCAGTTCGTCGCGGGCATCCTCACCCACGCCCCCGAGATCACCGCCGTGACCAACCAGTTCGTCAACTCGTACAAGCGGCTGTGGAGCGGCGACGAGGCCCCGAGCTACGTCACGTGGGGCCACAACAACCGCTCGGCTCTCGTCCGCGTGCCGCTCTACAAGCCCGGCAAGGGCCAGAGCGCTCGCATCGAGTACCGCGGCGTCGACTCGGCCGCGAACCCGTACCTGGCCTACTCGCTCCTTCTCGCGGCGGGTCTGAAGGGCATCGAGGAGGGCTACGAGCTTCCTCCCGAGGCCGAGAACACCGTGTGGGCGCTCACCGAGGCCGAGCGCCGCGCACTCGGCTACCAGGCGCTGCCGGCGAGCCTCGACCGCGCGCTCAGCCTGATGGAGAACAGCGAGCTCGTCGCCGAGACGCTCGGCGAGCAGGTCTTCAACTACGTGCTGCTGAACAAGCGCGCGGAGTGGAAGGAGTACCGCGAGCAGGTCACGCCGTACGAGCTCAAGAGCAACCTCGAGATCCTCTAGCTCGCCGCGCGCTCCGCGCCCCCGCACACCATGACGCGCTCACCGCTGACGCTCTCATCCATCGCCCGGCTCGGGTTCACCGAGCTCAGCGACGCGCGCGCGGGCCTCGACGGCTACGAGGAGCACCTCGAGGCCTTCGGGCTCGCCGCCGACCCCGACCGCGCGCTGCGGTCGCTGCGGCGCCTCCACGAGCTGCATGGGGATGCCGTGGCCGCCGCCCTCGGCGACGCCGACTGGGCGAGGCGGCTGATCCGCGCTCTCGGCGCGAGCGACGGGCTGTTCGACTTCCTCCGCCGCCGTCCGGCTCACTTGACGGCGCTCCGCGACCCGCTGCCCGAGCCCCTGACGGCGCTCGGGTACCGCGACGACCTGCGGGCGGCGGTCGTGGCGAGCTCGGGTGACGCGGCGGTCATCGCGCTGCGCGTCCGCTACCGCCATCACCTGCTGCGTCTCGCGGTGTGGGATCTCGAGCACCCCGACCCGCTCGCCGCGATGCCGCGCGTGGGCGCCGCCCTCGCCGACCTCGCCGGCGCCGCCCTCGAGGCGGCGCTCGACATCGCCCGGCGCGAGAGCGCCTTCCCGGCCGAGGACGTCGCGCGGACGCGGCTCGCGATCATCGGCATGGGCAAGTGCGGGGCGAGCGAGCTCAACTACCTCAGCGACGTCGACGTCATCTACGTGGCGGAGGGCTCCTCCGGGCTGGAGACGGCGAGGGCGGTGGAGATCGCGACGCGACTGGCGCAGGCGACGGCCCGGGGCATCCAGGAGCCGGCGATCGAGCCGCCGCTGTGGGAGGTCGACGCGAATCTGCGCCCGGAGGGGAAGGACGGAGCGCTCGTCCGCTCGCTCGACTCGCATCGGGCCTACTACGCGCGGTGGGCGAAGGACTGGGAGTTCCAGGCGCTGCTGAAGGCCCGCCCGATCGCGGGGGACGAGGAGCTCGGCGAGGACTACCTCGGCGTGGTCTCGCCGCTCGTGTGGCAGAGCTCGCAGCGCGAGGGCTTCGTGGAGTCGGTGCAGGCGATGCGTGAGCGCGTGACCGCGCACATCCCCGCCGACGAGGTCGACGTGCAGCTCAAGCTCGGGCCGGGCGGGCTGCGCGACGTCGAGTTCACGATCCAGCTCCTGCAGCTCGTGCACGGGCACCTCGACGACTCGGTGCGGGCGCGCTCGACCATCGACGCCCTCGCGGCCCTCGCCGAGCGCGGCTACATCGGCCGCGCCGAGGCCGCCGAGTTCTCGAGCGACTACCGCCTCCTGCGGGTGATCGAGCACCGGCTGCAGCTCGACGGGCTGCGGCGCACGCACCTCATGCCGCGCGATCCGGAGAAGCTGCGGGTCATCGCCCGCGCGACGGGGTTCCTCTCGACGGCGGAGGAGCTCACGGTGCGCTGGCAGCAGACGCGCCTCGCGGTGCGCTCGCTGCACGAGCGCCTCTTCTACCGTCCCCTGCTCTCGGCGGTCGCCGCGCTCCCGGAGGAGGGCTTCGCGCTCACGAGCGCGCAGGCCGAGGCGCGGCTGCGCGCGATCGGCTTCGTCGACCCGCGCGGAGCTCTGCACCACATCGCGGCGCTCACGACGGGCGTCTCGCGGAGCGCTCAGATCCAGCGCACGCTGCTGCCCGTCATCCTGCAGTGGCTCGCCGACGGCGCCGACCCCGATTACGGCCTTCTCGCCTTCCGCCGCCTGAGCGACGACCTCGGCGAGGCGTACTGGTTCCTGCGGATGCTCCGCGACTCGAGCGGCGCCGCCCAGCGCCTGACGAGCGTGCTCGCCTCGTCGCGGTACGTCGGCGGGCTCTTCGAGCGGATCCCCGACGGTGCGGCGTGGCTCGAGAACGAGGAGGAGCTGAGGCCGCGTCCTCTCGATGCGCTGCTCGACGAGGCGCGCGCCACCCTGGCGCGCCACGCGGGCGACGTGGAGGGTGCGGCGAAGGCGCTGCGCACCGCGCGACGGAGGGAGATCCTGCGCACGGCCCTCGCGGGCATCCTCGACGTCATCACGATCGAGGAGCTCGGGGTCGCGCTCAGCGACATCACGACGACGCTGCTCACGGGTGCCCTCGCACTCGCGCGCCGCGACGCCGCGGGCATCGAGTTCGCGATCGTCGCCATGGGCCGGTACGGCGGCCGAGAGCTCGGGTTCGGCTCCGATGCCGACGTCATGTACGTCTACCGCGACGCGGGGGCCGGGGACGCGGCGCAGAAGCGCGCCGAGCTCGTCGTGCGCGAGCTCGTCCGTCTCACGGAGGACCTCCGCCTGCCGTTCGAGCTCGACGCGGGCCTGCGGCCGGAGGGCCGGAACGGCACGATCGTCCGCTCGCTCGACTCGTACCGCGCCTACTACGAGCGCTGGTCGCTCACGTGGGAGGCTCAGGCGCTGCTGCGCGCGGCCGTCATCGCCGGCGATGAGGCGCTCGCGGCCGACTTCACCGCCCTCGCCGACGGCGTCCGGTACCCGGCCGCGTTCGCCGAGGCGGATGCCCGCGAGGTCCGCCGCATCAAGGCGCGAGTGGAATCGGAGCGGCTTCCCCAAGCGGCCGACCCCGCGCGGCACCTCAAGCTCGGCCGCGGCTCGCTGAGCGACGTGGAGTGGTTCGTCCAGCTCGTGCAGCTGCAGCACGCCGCCGCGACGCCGGGCCTGCGCACGCCCTCGACGCTGGGGGCCCTCGCGGCAGGCGTGGAGGCCGGACTCATCCCGGAGCGCGACGCCGAGCGGCTGCGCGATGCGTGGCTCATCGCCTCCCGCGCCCGGTCGGCGATGACGCTGTGGACGGCGAAGACCGCCGACGTCCTGCCGACCGACCGCCGTCAGCTCGACGGCGTCGCCCGGCTCCTGGGGTACGGGCCCGGGGGCGCAGCGCGTCTCGAGGAGGACTACCTCCGCACGACGCGCCTCGCGCGCCAGGTCTTCGAGCGCGGCTTCTACGCCGCGCCGCCGACCGCCTGACGAGCCCCGCAACGCCACGGCCCCGCAACGCCACGAGGGCCGCACCCGCGCGATGCGGATGCGGCCCTCGGGCGCTGTCGTGCAGGGGCGCCTAGACCGAGAAGTACAGCTCGTACTCGAACGGGTGCGGGCGCTGCGCGAAGGGGAGGAGCTCCTTCTCGCGCTTGTAGTCGATCCAGGTCTCGATGAGGTCCTTCGTGAACACGCCGCCCGCGAGCAGGAAGTCGTGGTCGGCCTCGAGCGCCGCGAGCGCCGCCTCGAGCGAGGCGGGAGCCTGCGGGATCGTCTTGGCCTCCTCGGGCGGGAGCTCGTAGAGGTCCTTGTCGACGGGCTCGTGCGGCTCGATCTTGTTGATGATGCCGTCGATGCCGGCCATCATCTGCGCGGCGAAGGCGAGGTACGGGTTGCTCGCCGCGTCGGGGGCGCGGAACTCGATGCGCTTGGCCTTCGGGTTCGTGCCCGTGATCGGGATGCGGATCGCGGCCGAGCGGTTGCCCGCCGAGTACACGAGGTTGACGGGCGCCTCGAAGCCGGGGATGAGTCGGCGGTACGAGTTGACCGAGGGGTTCGTGAACGCCATGACCGCGGGGGCGTGCTTGAGCAGGCCGCCGATGTACCAGCGCGCGATGTCCGAGAGCCCGCCGTAGCCGGCCTCGTCGTAGAACAGCGGCTTGCCGTCGTTCCAGAGCGACTGGTGGGTGTGCATGCCCGAGCCGTTGTCGCCCATGAGCGGCTTCGGCATGAAGGTCGCGACCTTGCCCCACTCGGAGGCGGTGTTCTTGACGATGTACTTGAACTTCAGGATGTCGTCGGCGGCCGAGACCATCGTGTCGAACCGGTAGTTGATCTCGCCCTGGCCGGCGGTGCCGACCTCGTGGTGGCTGCGCTCGACCTCGAGGCCCGCCTCCATGAGCTTGACGACGATGTCGTCGCGCATGTCGGCGTGCTGGTCGACGGGGGAGACGGGGAAGTAGCCGCCCTTGTAGGGAGTCTTGTTGGCGAGGTTGCCGCCCTCCTCGACGCGACCGGAGTTCCACGCGGCCTCGCTCGAGTCGACCTCGTAGAAGCTCTTGTTCTGCTTCACCTCGTAGCGCACGTCGTCGAAGATGTAGAACTCGGCCTCGGGGGCGAAGAACGCGGTGTCGGCGATGCCGGTCGAGGCGAGGAACTTCTCCGCCTTCTTGGCCACCTGGCGCGGGTCGCGGCCGTAGATCTCGCCGTTGCGCGGGTTGTAGATGTCGAAGACCATGATGAGCGTGCGCTCGGCCCGGAAGGGGTCGACGTAGGCGGTCGACACGTCGGGGATGAGCTGCAGGTCCGACTCGTGGATCGACTGGAAGCCGCGGATCGACGAGCCGTCGAACAGCTGGCCGACGGTGAAGAACTCCTCGTCGACGCTGGCAGCAGGGATGTTGAAGTGCTGCTGCACGCCGGGGAGGTCGGTGAAGCGGATGTCGAGGAACTTGACGTCCGTGTCCTTGATGAACTTCAGGACCTCGGAAGAATCACTGAACATGTGATGGTCTCCTGGGTAAGTACCGGACGGCTGCGAGCGCAACCGTGGTCGACGTTACGGGGCGGGCGTTTCCCCGCGGTGTCCCGATTGTTTCGGGGATGTTACGCGCCGCGCTGGCCCGGCGCAGCGGCGACGGATGCTCAGCCCACGGCCTGGGCAAAGCCGGCGCTCGGCTCCGCGAGCCCGCGCAGGGCATCCGGGATCTCGCGCCCCTTCGCGACCATCGACTGCGCCCACAGACGACCGGCGCGGTAGCTCGAGCGCACGAGAGGGCCGGCGAGCACGCCGAGGAATCCGATCTCCTCGGCCTCGGCCTTGATCTCGACGAACTCCTCGGGCTTGACCCAGCGATCGATGGGGTGGTGGCGCGGCGTCGGGCGCAGGTACTGCGTGATCGTGACGATATCGGTGCCCGCATCGTGCAGGTCGCGCAGCGCCTGGCTGACCTCCTCGCGCGTCTCGCCCATGCCGAGGATGAGGTTGGACTTCGTGATGAGGCCGAAGTCGCGCGCCTGCGTGATGACGTCGAGCGAGCGGTCGTAGCGGAAGGCGGGGCGGATGCGCTTGAAGATGCGCGGGACGGTCTCGACATTGTGCGCGAAGACCTCCGGGCGCGACTCGAAGACGACGCGCAGGAGGTCCGGGTTGCCGCTGAAGTCGGTCGCGAGGATCTCGACGCCCGTGCCGGGGTTGAGCTCATGGATCATGCGGACGGTCTCGGCGTGCAGCCACGCGCCCTCGTCGGGGAGGTCGTCGCGCGCGACGCCCGTCACGGTCGCGTAGCGCAGGTTCATCTCCCGCACGCTCTCGGCGACGCGGCGGGGCTCGTCGCGGTCGTAGTCGGCGGGCTTGCCCGTGTCGATCTGGCAGAAGTCGCAGCGGCGGGTGCACTGGCTGCCGCCGATGAGGAAGGTCGCCTCGCGGTCCTCCCAGCACTCGTAGATGTTGGGGCAGCCGGCCTCCTGGCACACCGTGTGCAGCTGCTTCTCGCCGACGAGGGCGCGCAGTTCTGTGTACTCGGGCCCCATCTTGGCCCGCGTCTTGATCCACTCGGGCTTCTTCTCGATCGGGGTCTGCGCGTTGCGCACCTCGAGACGCAGCATCCTGCGTCCCTCGCCGGGGTGGGTGGGGCTCGTGGTCGCGTCGAGGGCGGTCATGCGGGGACTCCTTGATCCTGGAGGGCGGGCACGCCGACGCGCGCGTGGACGAGCGGCGCGAAGTGCCGCTGGATGAGGGGGGCGACGTCGGCGGGCGTCACGGTGCGACCGAGCTCGCGGCTCACGCTCGTGACGCTCGCGTCGGTCAGGCCGCACGCGATGATGCGCTCGTAGGCCTCGAAGCCGTTGGAGCAGTTGAGGGCGAAGCCGTGCATCGTGACGCCGCTCGCGACGCGGATGCCGATCGCCGCGATCTTGTCGGTGCCGCGCAGCCAGACGCCGGACCGGCCCTCGACGCGCTCGGCACCCACGACGCCGAGGTCCTCGAGCACAGCGATGAGCATCCCCTCGAGGGCGCGCACGTACGCGACGACGTCGACGGGCTCGGCGAGGCGCATGATCGGGTAGCCGACGAGCTGGCCGGGGCCGTGCCAGGTGATCTTGCCGCCGCGGTCCACATCGATGACGGGGGAGCAGTCGACGGGTCGCTCGTGCGGCTCGGTGCGCTTGCCGGCGGTGTAGACGCTCTCGTGCTCGAGCAGGAGGACGGAATCAGGCGCCCGGCCCTCGACGACGGCGGCGTGCCGTGCACGCTGCTGCTCGAGACCCGACAGATACGGCACGGAGTTGGCGCTTAGCCCCGTGTCGACGTAGTCGATCACGTCGTCAGTGTACGCCTGCGGCGCCGACGGTCATGCGAGTGGATGCTCCGCGCCTGCTGTGCGTGCTCGCCCAGCCGCACCCCGCCTAGGATCGGAGCCGTGCCCGAGACCCCGCCCGCCTTCCCGCAGTGGCCCGGCCAGCACCTCGGGCTCCCCGAGTCCGGGCCGCGCTCGATCGCCCGCTACGGTCGCCGGCTCGCGGCCGTCGCGATCGACTGGGCGCTCGCCGTCCTGCTCGCGGTGGCGTTCTTCCAGTACGACGCTCTCGTGCTGCAGGGGCTGTTCGTGCTGCTGCAGATCGTGCCGCTCGTGCTGCTGAACGCCAGCGTCGGCCATCTTCTGCTGGGGATGCGCCTCCAGCGCATCGAGGGCGGCGGGCTCGGGGCCTGGCGCCCGATCGTGCGCTCGGTGCTTCTGGGCCTCGTGATTCCCGCGCTCATCGTCGACAACGACCAGCGGGGGCTCCACGATCGCGCCGTCCGCACGATCCTGCTGCGCCGATAGGCGTCAGCGGGGCTTGGGCGCCCGGACCTTCGTCGGGTCGATGCCCTTGGGGATGGGCAGGCTGCTGCTCCGGCTGAGCGACACGAGCCGGTTGTTGATCGCGAGGACCTCGGCCTTGCTGATCGACTTCTTGAGGCGGTTGAGCGTCCTCGGCAGACGCTCCAGCGGGATGCTCTCGCCGTCCGGCCCGACGTGCAGGAGGTGGATGGGCACGTTGGGGATGATGCGCGCGACGTTGCGGCGCTCCTCCTCGAGCATGCGACGCGTCCGCGAGTGCGGGCCCTCGCCGATCAGCACGACACCGGGCTTGCCGACGGCGCGATAGACCGCGTCCTGCGACTTCGTGACGGCCACCGGCATCTCGCTCGCCTGCCAGGCGCGGCGCAGCGAGCTCTTGAGCACGGCGCCGACGGCGCCGGGCTGACCGGCGATCTGGCGGTAGGCGACGCGCTCGGCGCGGCGCCCGAGCACGATGAGCAGGCCAAGGATTCCGCCCAGGACGCCGGTGATGATGTACAGCACGATGCCGATGACGTTGTCGCTGGAGAACGCGATCGCGAGCACGATGCCCGCGGCGATGGGCAGCAGCAGACCCGCGAGCATCAGCCACAGTGCGGCGCGGTCGTTCCGGATGGTCATGCGGAACACCTGCCACAGCTGCGTCATGCGACCGGGTTCCTTGGCGGGCGTGGATGCGGAGGGGCGGGCCATGCCTCCAGAATAGGGCCCGGCGCGGGTCGTCCCCTGACGGGCTTCACGCTCGTTCCTCCCCAGGTCGCACCGTTGCGGCGCGGATCCGCCGTGTCCCCGGCACCCTGACCGGCATGCCGCGCGCCCTCTCCTCGTCCGACCCGCACGAGCACCGCTCCGCATCGCTCCCCGAGCCCCCGTCATCGGGGCTGCCCGCAGCTCCGGGCGACCCCGCGGCGGTCGGGGGCTACCGCCTCGTGCGGCGACTCGACGAGGACGAGGCCGTCGTCACCTGGCTCGCCCGCGGCGGCGAGGAGACGGTGGTGCTCCGGGTCTTCCGGGATTCCGCACCCGATGCGCGCATCGACGCCGAGCTCGGCGCGCGCGAGCGGCTGCGCGACGGGCACGTGCCCGAGCTGCTCGACGTCGCGACGTCGCGCAACGGCCGGCCGGTGCCCGTGATCGCCGCGGTGGTCGGGCCGCTCCTGAGCGACGTCCTGCCTCGAGCGACCAGCCCCCTGCGCGCCGGTCACGTGACGACGATCCTCGCCCCGATCGCGGCCCTCCTCGACGGGGCCCATGAGCTCGGGGTGACTCTCGGTCGCCTCGACGCCGCAGGCATCCGACTCGACTCCTCCGGAGCGCCCATCGTCGTCGCCCTCGGCGCGGCCGCGGTCGCCGCGCCGCTGCCGGAGCGCTTCCGCGATCGGGAGCCGTCGATCCGCGCGGATCGCGCCGCGCTGCGCGCCTTCGGCGACGCTCTCGCCGACCGCGTCCACGAGCGCGAGCGGGATGCGGTGCGCGCGGCTCTCGCGAGCGCCGGGGAGCCGCGCGCGCTCGAGCTCGCCCTGTTCGACTGCGCTGCGCCGCTCCCGCTGCAGTCGCTCCTCCAGGAGCCCGACGGGGACGACTCCCGGGCCGCGGAACTCCCGCGCTCTGCGCCGACACCCGCTCCCCGGGGTCAGGTCTCGGCAGAGCTCCCGACCTCTCGCCGGCAGACCCTCCCGGTGGTGCCGTCCGATCCTCCGGAGGTCGCGAGCGGAGTCGATCGGGTCTCCCAGGCGATCGGGCTCCCCGCCGGGCTCCTTCGGCCCGTGGACGCGGCCCTGCGGTCGGCGCAGGGCGCGGTCGGGAGCAGGGTGCGAGCGAGTCGGGCTCTCGTCACCCGAGTCGCCGGTGGGCCCCGCCCGCGCAGGGGAGTGGTCCTGGTGGGTGCCGCGGGCCTCGTGGCCCTTCTCGCAGCGGGCGCCCTCGCCTCGGCCGAGAGCACGTCGGCGTCGTCGGCGCCGGGCACGCCGGCACCCCCGTCGGATCCGGCGGCTCAGGGCCGGCAGGCGACGCCGAGGCCCGCCGCATCGACCGCCGCCGCTGAGCAGCGAAGCGCTGCCGCCCTGCCGGAGTCGCTCGACGATCCCACGCCGGAGGAGTGGAGCCCGCTCGTCGGGGAGCTCGTCGACCGCTGGATCGCGTGCGCTCCGTCGCCGTCGGAGGACTGCGCGGCGTCGGTGGCGCACGCCGGCTCCTCGGCGCACGAGGCTCTGATGGCGGGCGCTGAGGCGACCGCATCGGTGGAGGCGCTGTCCGCGCTGCAGGAGTGGGCCGGCGGGGAGCGCACGCTCATCGTCGTGGATCGCATGGGCGCCGCAGCGCTCGTGGACCTGCTGGAGGCGGAGACGGCGACGGCCTCGCTCCTCGTGGTGAGGAGCGAGGCCGGGTGGCGCGTTCGCGCCGTGATGCCGTGAGGCGGACGGCGTCGGCTAGATGCCGAGGTCGCCGTCGAAGTCGGCCTCCTCCAGGCGCGCCTTGACGGCGCTGAGGAAGCGAGCGGCGTCGGCGCCATCGACGATGCGGTGGTCGTACGACAGGGCCAGGTAGACGGTCGACCGGATGGCGATCGCGTCGGTGCCGTCGACGGTCACGACCGCCGGCTTCTTGACAACGACGCCGGTGCCGAGGATGGCCACCTGCGGGAGGAACACGACGGGCGTGTCGAACAGCGCGCCGCGCGAGCCGGTGTTGGTCAGCGTGAACGTGCCGCCAGCGAGCTCGTCGGGCTTCAGCTGGTTGTCGCGCGTGCGCGCGGCGAGGTCCGCGATGTCCTTCGCGAGATCGGCGATCGACTTATCTCCCGCGTTGCGGACGACGGGGGTGAGCAGGCCCCGTTCGGTGTCCACCGCGATCGAGAGGTTCTCGGTCTCCGGGTAGACGATCGAGTCGCCGTCGACGGTCGCGTTGATGATCGGGAACGAGCGCAGCGCCTCGGTCGCCGCCTTCGCGAAGAAGGGCAGGAACGAGAGCTTGACGCCCGTCGCCTTCTGGAACTCGTCCTTCACAGCGGTGCGGAGGGCCGCGACCTTGGTCACGTCGACCTCGACGACCGTCGTGAGCTGGGCCGTCGACTGCATCGAGGCGACGGCGCGCTCCGCGATGACCTTGCGCAGCCGCGACATCTGGGTCGTCGTTCCGCGCAGCGGGGAGACCTCCGCGGCGGCCCGCGGTGCGGCGGTCGGGGTGGCGTTCGCGGGAGCCGCAGCGGACTCGGCGGCGGCGAGGACGTCCTGGCGGCGGATGCGGCCGCCGACGCCCGTGCCGCTCACGTTCGCGAGGTCGACGCCCTTCTCCTGCGCGAGCTTGCGCACGATCGGGGTGATGTATCCGGCGCTTCCGTTCGCATCGGATGCGTCAGCCGGCTCCGCGGCGGGGGTCGAGACGACGGACGGAGCGGCGGGGGCGGCCGCCGCCGGGGCCTCGGCCACCGGCTGCGCGGCGGGCGCCTCCGTCGGCTGGGGCGTCTGGGGCGCGGGGGCCGGCGCATCCTGAACAGGTGCCTCCTGAACCGGTGCCGCCGGGGCGGACGCGGCGGGCGCCTCGGCAGGGGCGGGTGCCTCGGTGGGGGGCTGAGCCGCTGCCTCGGGCTGCTCGGTGCTGGGCGCCTGCTCCGCCGGAGCGGCCTCGACCGGGGCCTCCGCCGCCGGCGCGGGCTGCTCGGCAGGAGCGGCTTCGGCCGCAGGAGCGGCGTCCGCGGGAGCAGCGTCAGCCGGCGCGGACTCGCCGCCGCCGCTGCCGTCTCCGATGCGGACGAGCGGAGTGCCGACCTCGACCGTCTCGTCCTCCGCGACGAGGATCTCCTCGATCACGCCGGCGACGGGCGACGGGATCTCGGTGTCGACCTTGTCGGTCGACACCTCCAGCAGCGGCTCGTCGACCTCGACGCGGTCGCCCACGTTCTTCAGCCAGCGGGTGACCGTGCCCTCGGTGACGCTCTCCCCGAGCGCCGGGAGGTTGACGGATTCGCTCATCAGTGATGCTCCTTTGGAAACCGGTGGTTGTTCAGCTTATGGGCGGATCAGATGCCGTGCAGGGGCTTGCCGGCGAGAGCGAGGAACGCCTCGCCGAGCGCCTCGTTCTGCGTCGGGTGCGCGTGGAGCAGGGGCGCGATGTCCTCGGGGTGGGCATCCCAGTTCACGGCGAGCTGCGCCTCGCCGATGAGCTCGCCGACGCGGGCGCCGATCATGTGCACGCCGACCACCGGACCGTCGACCACGCGGATCACCTTGATGATCCCGGAGGTCTCGAGGATGTGGCTCTTGCCGTTGCCGGCGAGGTTGTAGTCGTACGACGCGATCTGCGCCTCGCCGTACTGCTCCTTCGCCTTGGCCTCGGTCAGGCCGACCGACGCGACCTCGGGCTCGCTGTAGGTGACCTTCGGCACGTTGACGTCGCTGATGACGACCGGGTCGAGGCCCGCGATCTCCTCCGCGACGAAGATGCCGTGCTGGAATCCGCGGTGGGCGAGCTGCAGGCCGGGCACGATGTCGCCGACGGCGTAGACGCCCGGCACGTTGGTGCGGAGCCGCTCGTCCGTGAGCACGAAGCCGCGGTCCATCGCGACCCCGACCTCCTCGAATCCGAGATTGGCCGTCATGGGGCCGCGGCCGACGGCGACGAGCAGCAGGTCGGCCTCGATCGTCTCGCCGCTCTCGAGGGTCACGACCACGCCGTTGTCGTCCTGCGTGACGCCCTGGAAGCGCACGCCGAGCTTGAAGTCGATCCCGCGCTTGCGGTAGGCGCGCTCGAACTGCTTCGAGATCGCCTCGTCCTCGTTGGGGACCAGGTGGGGGAGCGCCTCGATGATGACGACCTCCGAGCCCCACGAGCGCCACACGCTCGAGAACTCGACGCCGATCACCCCGCCGCCGAGCACGGCGACCTTCTTGGGCACGTAGTCGAGCTGGAGGGCCTGCTCGGAGGTGATGACGCGGCCGCCGATCTCGAGCCCGGGGAGACTGCGCGAGTAGGAGCCCGTCGCGAGGACGACGTTCTTACCCGTGATCGTGTTCTCGCCGACCTGGACGGTCGTCGGAGAGGTGAGGCGCCCCTCGCCCTCGATCGTGGTGATGCCGCGCGCCTTGATGAGGCCCTGGAGGCCCTTGTACTTGCTCGCGATGATGCCCTCGCGGTACGCGGTGACGGCGGGGACGTCGATCCCCTCGAGCGTCGCGCGCACACCGAACCTGGCCGAGTCGCGGGCCGCATCGGCGACCTCCGCCGCGTGCAGCAGCGCCTTCGTGGGGATGCAGCCGACGTGGAGGCAGGTGCCCCCGACCTTGCTCTTCTCGATCAGACCGACGGTCATGCCGAGCTGGCTGGCGCGGAGGGCGGCCGCGTAGCCGCCACTGCCGGCACCGAGGATGACGAGGTCAAAAGTGTGTTCCGACACCGAGGAGACTCCCTTGAGGATTTCGTGCGGAGGCCGATCTAGACGGTGGCAGTCGACCTGGAGGGCGGCACGCGTCGCGCACCGCGGTCGAGCCTACTACTGACCGGCGAGCCGTTCAGCGAGCTTCACGAGCAGTCTCACCGTCACGCCGGACGGCCCCTTCGGGGTCCAGCCGTAGCCGGATCCGCCGTTGCTGGCGGGGCCGGCGATGTCGAGGTGCGCCCAGGGGATGCGCGGCGCATCCTGATCGTCACCGGTGCGTCCGACGAACTCCTGCAGGAAGACTCCCGCCAGCAGCATGCCCGCGGCCGTGTTGCCCGGCTTGGCGTTGGCGATGTCGGCGACCTCGCTCTGCAGGATCGAGCGCAGGTCGGCCGGGAGCGGCATCGGCCAGACGAGCTCGCCGGTCGCCGCCGCCGCCTCCTGGACGGATCGAACCAGATCGTCGGCGCCCATCACGGCGGCGTAGCGGTCGCCGAGCGCGACGCGGGCGGCGCCCGTGAGAGTGGCCACGTCGACGATCGCGTCAGGACGCTCCTCGCTCGCGGCGACGAGCCCGTCGGCCAGCACGAGCCGGCCCTCGGCGTCGGTGTTCAGGACCTCCACCGTGGTGCCGCCGCGGATCGTCAGCACGTCGTTGGGCCGCATCGCGGTGGACGAGGGGAGGTTCTCGGCGAGGCAGAGCCAGGCGGTGACCCGGATCGGCAGACCGAGCCGCGCGACGGCGAGCGCGGTGGCGAGGACGGTCGCGGCGCCGGTCATGTCGTACTTCATACCGACCATCGCGGCCGCTGGCTTGAGCGAGAGACCGCCGGAGTCGAAGGTGATGCCCTTGCCGACGAGCGCGAGGTGCTGCGTCGCGCCCTCCGGCGCGTAGCGCACGGCGACCAGCCGCGGCGGCCGCGAGGAGCCCTGACCGACGCCGAGGATCCCGCCGAAGCCGCCCTCCTGCAGCGCGGGAACGTCCCACTCCTGCAGCTCGACGGGGAGGCCCTCGGAAAGCTCGCGGGCGCGAGCCGCGAAGCTCTCCGGGTAGAGGTCGTTCGGCGGGGCGTTGACGAGATCGCGGACGGCCACGACCGCCTCGGAGACGATGCGCGCCCGCTCGAGCGCGGCATCCGCACCGTCGACGTCGGTCGCGAGCACGATCTCGGCCACGGGCGCGGGCGCGTCGCCCGAGCGGTAGGCGGTGTACCGGTACGCCCCGAGCGCGGCGCCCTCGAGCACTGCCTGGACGTCGGCACCGTCCGCGGTGGGGAGGGCGATCGCGAGGCGGGATGCCCCGCTCACGGAGCGCGCGGCGGTCCCGGCCGCGCTGCGCAGCGAGTCCGGGGTTGCGGGGCCCGAGCCCAGCCCGACGAGGAGCACGCTCCCGGCCGCGAGGCCCGCGGGCGCGACCTGGCGGGAGACCTCGTCGGCCGCTCCGGTCAGGCCCAGTGAGGCGAGCCCGGCTCCCAGGGCACCGAGCTCCTCCGCGAGCGGTCCCTCGACGCGCGGCCCATCTGCCCCCTTCACGACCCCGACGACGAGGACGTCGGCCTGGATCTCGCGGGCGGGCACGGCGGAGACGTGGAGAGAGGGAGGGGTCATGCGGGCAATCCTACGGGCGGCTCCTGGCCCGGATCGGGGACGCCAGGGGGCCTGTTCGCTCTCGGCAGGTCCTGTGCGGCGACCTCGCCCGGAGGCGCAGACCTACCATGGAGGCATGCGCGAACCCTCCTCTCTCTACTCCGTCGTCATGGCGGATCACGAGGTGCCGCGCGGGCTCCCGCTGGTCGCCGGGCTCACGGGCTTCGCCGACGCGGGGACCGCTGTCGGCCAGGTCACCGAGTACCTCCTCTCGACTCTCGACCACCGTGACGTCGTCGTCTTCGACAACGACGAGCTGCTCGACTGGCGCGCGCGCCGTCCCGTCCTCTTCTTCGACGAGACCCGTATCGCCGAGTACACGATGCCCTCGCTCGCCGTGCGCCTCATGACCGACGAGATGGGGGCGCCGTTCCTTCTGCTGAGCGGGTACGAGCCGGACTTCCTCTGGGAAGGCTTCACGCAGGCGGTGCGCGACATCATCGAGCGCTTCGAGGTGTCGAGCACCACGTGGGTCCACGCCATCCCGATGCCGGTGCCGCACACGCGGCCGATCGGCGTCACCGTGAGCGGCAATCGAGACGACCTCATCGAGGCCCTGTCGGTGTGGCGCCCGCGCACCCAGGTGCCGGGCAACGTGCTGCACCTGCTGGAGTTCCGACTGCAGCAGTCGGGGCACTCGACCGCCGGCTTCGTGCTGCTCGTCCCTCACTACCTCGCCGACACCGAGTTCCCCTCGGCGGCCGTCACCGCGCTCGAGAGCATCACCGCGGCGACCGGGCTGCTCTTCCCGACCGACCGGCTGCGCGAGGAGGGTCGCGAGTTCCTCGCGAAGATCGAGTCGCAGGTCGAGGGCAACACCGAGCTCGCCCGACTCGTGGGCACGCTGGAGGAGCGTCACGACAGCTACATGGAGGACAACCCGCTCCGCTCCCCGCTGACGGACGAGGACGGCGAGCTGCCCAGCGCCGACTCGATCGCCGCCGAGCTCGAGAAGTTCCTCGCGTTCCGCCGCCCGAGCGACGAGCCGCCGATCGTCGGCTGAGCGGTCGGGGGCCCCGTCCGCGGCGACGGGCCCGACCCGGCTGATCGGCCGCGGGACCTACGCTGGGAGCGTGGATTCCCGCCGCGCGATCATCGTCCTCGCCGTCGGCGGCTTCGCGTACATCGTCGGCGTCATGCAGCGGACATCCCTCGGCGTCGCCGGAGTGGCGGCAACCGAGCGCTTCGCGATCGATGCGACGACGCTCTCCTCGCTCGCGATCCTGCAGCTCCTCGTCTACGCGGGGCTCCAGATCCCCGTCGGCGTGCTGGTGGACCGCTTCGGTCCTCGCGCCCTCATCGGCGTCGGCGCGACCGTCATGGCACTCGGTCAGCTCGTGCTCGCCCTCGCCCCCGATGTCTCCGTCGCCATCGCCGGACGCGTCCTCGTGGGCGCGGGGGACGCGATGACGTTCATCTCCGTCCTCCGGCTCCTCGGCGCGTGGTTCTCGCCGCGGCGCCTCCCGCTCCTCTCGCAGTGGGTCGGCACGCTCGGGCAGACCGGTCAGTTGCTCTCCGCCATCCCGCTCTCGATAGCGCTGCACGAGATCGGCTGGTCGTCGTCGTTCATCGGTCTCGCGGCGATCTCGGCCACCGCGAGCGCGGCGGTCTGGTTCGGCGTCCGCGACACCCCTCCCGGGACGGAGAGACTGCGTGCGGCGACCTTCCGGGTCGCCCTGCAGCAGCTCGGTCAGAGCCTCCGGCGACCGGGGACCCGACTCGGATTCTGGGCGCACGCATCCAGCCAGGCGAGTGCGACGATGTTCGTGATCCTGTGGGGGTTCCCCGCGCTCTCGGTCGGGCTCGGGTACGGGCCCGCGAGCGCCGGCGCCCTGCTCAGCATCGTCGTCATCGCCGGCGCCGTGGGCGGCCCCGTCATCGGCCTGCTCTCCGCTCGCTACCCCTACCGGCGCTCGAACGTCGTTCTCCTCATCGTCGGTCTCACGGCGGCGGCGTGGGGAGTCGTCCTGCTGTGGCCCGAGCGCCCGCCCCTCGCCGCCGTCATCGCGCTCCTCGTCGTGCTCGCCGTCGGCGGTCCGGGCGGATTGATCGGATTCGATTTCGCGCGCACCTTCAACCCTCCGGCGAGCCAGGGAGCCGCCTCCGGGTTCGTGAACGTGGGCGGCTTCGCGACCTCCGTCGCACTCCTCCTGCTCGTCGGCCTGGTGCTCGATGCGCGGAGCGACTCGCCGGATCCGGCGCTCCTGTACTCGTGGGAGAGCTTCCGGATCGCCTTCGCCGTGCAGTACCCGGTCGTCGCGGCCACCGTCGCGGCGATGCTCGTCTCCCGCGGGCGCGCACGGCGGCTCCTCGCCGAGGAGGAGGGCATCGCCGTCGGCCCGCTGTGGGTCGCGATCGTCCGTCGTCGTCGGGCGCGACGAGAGCGACGCGGGGAGTGAGTGCCCGCTCGGTGGCCTGCATCGGGTGACCGCGAACTTGTGCGATACTTGACGCTCACGACCCGGTCGGTCGCCCACTCTCATTCGCTCATGCAGAGCGCGCGGGAAGAGCGACTTGACATGGGTCGTTGTACTGCCCGGAGAACGGAAAAGAGGGTCCGAATGGCAACCCGAACCACCACTGCCTCGACGACGACCGCCGCGAAGAAGGCTCCCGCTCGGAAGCCCGCCGCGACGAAGACCGCAGCCGTCGCCGTCGTCGAGGAGGAGACCCTCAAGACCGCGTCGGCAGACGAGACCACCGCCGCGACGGCGACGAAGAAGCCTGCGGCGAGGAACCCCGCCGCCAAGAAGCCCGCAACGAGGAAGCCCGCCTCGAAGAAGGCGGCGGCCGGCACGACCTCGAGCGTCACCGAGCCCGCCGAGGACGACGACGTCGAGCCCGTCGAGATCGACGACAGCGCCGACGCGGTCGACGCGGACGCGGTGGTCCCCGCCGCCGCGGAAGATGCCTCCGACGAGTCCGACGACGCCGATGCCGAGGAGAGCGGTGAGGACGGCGCGACCTCCGCCCCCATCGTCGACCTCCCCACCGGCGCCATCGTGCTGTCGATGAAGGATGACGACGAGGTCCCCGTCTACTCCTCGACGATCACGGGCGCCACGGCGGACCCGGTCAAGGACTACCTGAAGCAGATCGGCAAGGTCCCGCTGCTGAACGCCGCGGAGGAGGTCGAGCTCGCCATGCGCATCGAGGCCGGCCTCTTCGCGGAGGAGAAGCTCGGTCAGATGAGCGACAAGGAGAAGCGCACCCAGCTGGGTCGCGAGCTCGCCTGGGTCGCCAAGGACGGGCAGCGTGCGAAGAACCACCTCCTCGGCGCGAACCTCCGACTCGTCGTCTCGCTCGCCAAGCGCTACACCGGTCGCGGCATGCAGTTCCTGGATCTGATCCAGGAGGGCAACCTCGGCCTCATCCGCGCCGTCGAGAAGTTCGACTACACCAAGGGCTTCAAGTTCTCGACCTATGCCACGTGGTGGATCCGTCAGGCGATCACGCGCGCCATGGCCGACCAGGCGCGCACCATCCGCATCCCCGTGCACATGGTCGAGGTCATCAACAAGCTGGCCCGCGTCCAGCGCCAGATGCTGCAGGACCTTGGCCGCGAGCCCACGCCCGAGGAGCTCAGCCGCGAGCTCGACATGACGCCCGAGAAGGTCATCGAGGTGCAGAAGTACGGCCGCGAGCCGATCTCCCTGCACACGCCCCTCGGTGAGGACGGCGACAGCGAGTTCGGCGACCTCATCGAGGACACCGAGGCCGTCGTGCCGGCCGACGCCGTGGGCTTCACGATGCTGCAGAAGCAGCTCGAGAGCCTGCTCGACTCGCTCTCCGAGCGCGAGGCCGGCGTGATCCGCATGCGCTTCGGCCTCGGCGACGGCATGCCGAAGACGCTCGACCAAATCGGCGACACCTTCGGCGTGACGCGCGAGCGCATCCGCCAGATCGAGTCGAAGACCATGGCGAAGCTGCGGCACCCGTCGCGCTCGCAGGCGCTGCGCGACTACCTCGAGTAGACCGCCGCGCCCGAACGAGATCCGGCACGCGACACCGCGAGGGAGAACCGACATGACCGCTCAGGCGAACGAGGGCAAGGCGCTCGAGGTCGACATCGACGGGCAGCGCTGGCAGCGCATCCCGATCAAGACGCACGTCGTCGTCGCGGGGGAGGACATCATCGAGGTCGTCACCCGCTACGCCACCGGGGTCGTCCAGCCCGGCGACGTCCTGTTCGTGACCGAGAAGATCGTCGCGATCACGCAGGGGCGCTCGTACCCCGTCGGCGACATCGATGCGCGCCCGCTCGCGCACACCCTCTCGAAGTACGTGACGAAGACCTCGCACGGCATCGGCCTCGGCATGCCGGAGACGATGGAGATGGCCCTCCGCGAGGTCGGAACGCCGCGCATCCTCCTCGCCGCGGCGGTCGCCGCCGTCTCGAAGGCGATCGGCCGCAAGGGCGACTTCTACCGCATCGCCGGCCCCAAGGCGCGCGGCATCGACGGCCCGACCCACAACACGATCCCGCCGTACAACACGCAGGTCGTCCTGGTCCCCGAGAACCCGGATGCCGTCGCCGCCGAGATCAAGACGGCTCTCGGCGACATCGCCGACGTCGCGATCGTCGACATCAACGACTTCGGCGGCAACATCCTCGGGGCCACCCTGCCGAAGGCCGGGCACGCGCGCCTCGCGCGGATCCTCGGCGACAACCCGCTCGGTCAGGGCCACCAGTCGACGCCGCTCGGCGTCATCCGCCCGGTCGACTAGCCGATCGGAGGAGCGCTCCGGCGCTCAGAACCCGATCGCCCGCTGGTACACCGGCAGAAGCCCTTCGCGGACGCCCGTGACGCTCGGCTTCAGCTGGAACACGCCCGTGTTGTAGTTGCCCTCGATGACGGCGGGCCCCTCGGGCGTGATCGCGATGTCCCACCCGACGTACGGGATCTCCCGAACCTCGCGCGCGAGCCGCTCGACGAGCGCCTGCACCGACTCCCACAGGGGGACCGCGAAGCCGACGATCGACGTGCCCGACAGCGGGTGCACCGAGAAGACGCGCCCCTCGCCGTCGAAGGCGGGGTGATGGGCGACCCCGTGCTCGTCGAGCATCGTGTACATGCCGCCGTCGCTGAAGTTGTCGACGTCGCCGCCGTTCCCCATCTTCAGGGTTCGCGCGAGCGTGTGCACGCGGTCCTGGTCGTCGCGGAACGTGATGATGCGCAGCGTGTTGACGCTCGACGGGTTGAGCGAGGCCATCACGGGGTGCTGGGTGAGGAACTCCTCGACGAGCACCTGGCGCGCGGCGAGCCTCGCCGTGCGCCACGCCTCAGGGTCGGGGATGTCCGCGGTCGCGAACGCCTGGATCCCGTCGCCGCCGAGGCTGTCCGCCACCTTCGCCATCACCCGGTCGTGGCGCCCGAGGAAGTCGGTCAGCTCCTCGGAGGACGCGACGCGCAGATCGAGCCACTCGCGATGGAGCGCATCGCCGAAACGGGCGTTGAAGCGCGACTTGTCGGCGAACAGAGCCCGGTGCTCCGGCTGGTTGAGCTTCTGGGCGAGGTGGTTCGACTTCGGGTGCGTCATGAACGTGCGACGTTCGCGCCGGTTCAGGAGGTGGAAGTCCCAGTCGTAGTAGTCCTGGAAGCCGGTCTCGTGGCGCACCGACGACCACAGCATGTCGCCGAGGATGACGGGCTTGGGTCGACCGCTCGAGGCGGCGATGCGTCCGGCCAGCCTCGACAGGTTCGCGGTGTCGACGGCCGCGGCGCGCTTGGCGAGGTACCGGAGCCGCCGGCTCAGGCCGAGGCCTGCCACGCGGGCCTAGGCGTCGGCCGTCAGGCGGTCGGTCTCGTCGTGCCAGGCGAGGGCGGCCGTGCTCAGCTTCTCCTTGAAGCGCGCGGCGTGGTGCGCGCAGAACAGGAGCTCGCCCGTGGCCAGGGTCACGCGCACGTAGGCCTGAGCGCCGCAGCTGTCGCAGCGGTCGGAGACGGTGAGCGGCTGCGCGACGACGATCTCGGGGCTCTCGGTGGTGAGCTGCGTCATGGGGTGTCCCTCACTTCCTTGAATCGTCGTGGTACCTGGTGACCCCTATTCGAACACACGCCGCCAGCGGATCGGTGCCATTCGCCTGCCATTTCGCTGAACGCGTAGGCGAGGGCGAACACCCGCGACCGGGAGCGCTCGCGACGGGCGTGGGAGGCCGGCCGCGACGGCGGGCCGGTTTAGGCTGTCGTGGGCTCGCCGCCGGGCGCGCCCGCAGCATCCTGATTCACGAGCATCGCGAGGCACTCACCCGTGGCCCAGTCCGATTACACCGCCCACCATCTCTCGGTCCTGGAGGGCCTCGAGGCCGTGCGGAAGCGACCGGGCATGTACATCGGCTCGACCGACTCCCGCGGGCTCATGCACTGCCTGTGGGAGATCATCGACAACTCGGTCGACGAGGCGCTCGGCGGTCACGGCGACACGATCGACGTGCACCTGCACCGCGACGGCAGCGTCGAGGTGCGCGACCGCGCGCGCGGCATCCCCGTCGACATCGAGCCGAAGACGGGGCTCTCGGGCGTCGAGGTCGTGTTCACGAAGCTGCACGCGGGCGGCAAGTTCGGGTCGGGCTCGTACGCCGCGTCGGGCGGACTCCACGGCGTCGGCGCCTCGGTCGTCAACGCGCTCTCCGAGCGTCTCGACGTCGAGGTCGACCGCAACGGCAGGACCTGGGCGATGTCGTTCCACCGCGGCGAGCCGGGCGTGTTCGCCGACGGCCCCGACGGCCCTCGTCCCGACGCACCCTTCACCCCGTTCACCGACAACAGCGAGCTGCGCGTCGTCGGGAAGGTCGGGAAGAACGTCACCGGCACGCGCATCCGCTACTGGGCCGACTCGCAGATCTTCAGCCGCGGCGCGACCTTCCAGACGGATGACCTCGTCGGCCGTGCGCGCCAGACCGCGTTCCTCGTCCCCGGCCTCGCCATCTCGATCACCGATGAGCGAGGCGACGAGCCGGTCGCCGAGGCCTTCCGCTACGACGGCGGCATCAGCGAGTTCGCCGAGTTCCTCGCGCCCGACTCGGGCGTGACCGACACCTGGCGCATCCAGGGCACCGGAACCTTCACCGAGACCGTGCCGGTGCTCCAGGCGAACGGCCACATGGTGCCGACCGAGCTCGAGCGCGAATGCGTCGTCGACATCGCGCTGCGCTGGGGCACGGGTTACGAGACGGTGCTGCGCAGCTTCGTCAACATCATCGCCACCCCCAAGGGCGGCACGCATCAGGCCGGCTTCGAGCAGGGGCTGCTGAAGACCCTGCGCGCCGAGGTCGAGAAGAACGCGCGGCGCCTCAAGGCCGGCAGCGACAAGCTCGAGAAGGACGACGTCCTCGCCGGCCTCACGGCCGTGCTGACGGTGCGCATCGCCGAGCCGCAGTTCGAGGGCCAGACGAAGGAGGTGCTCGGCACTCCCGCCGCGCGCGCGATCGTCGCCTCGGTGCTGCAGTCGGCGCTCAAGGAGCGCTTCGCCTCCAGCAAGCGCGATGACAAGGCGCAGACCGCCCTCCTGCTCGACAAGGTCGTCGCCGAGATGAAGAGCCGCATCTCGGCGCGCGCGCACAAGGAGACCCAGCGTCGCAAGAATGCGCTCGAGTCGTCCTCGCTCCCGGCGAAGCTCGTCGACTGCCGCTCGAACGACGTCGCGAGCAGCGAGCTGTTCATCGTGGAGGGCGACAGCGCGCTCGGTACGGCGAAGCTCGCTCGCGACAGCGAGTTCCAGGCGCTGCTGCCGATCCGCGGCAAGATCCTCAACGTGCAGAAGGCCTCCGTGAGCGACATGCTCTCGAACGCCGAGTGCGCGTCGATCATCCAGGTCATCGGCGCCGGCTCCGGCCGCTCGTTCGATCTCGCGCACGCCCGCTACGGCAAGGTCATCATCATGAGCGACGCCGACGTCGACGGCGCGCACATCCGCACCCTGCTGCTGACGCTCTTCTTCCGCTACATGCGCCCGATGATCGACGAGGGCCGGGTCTTCGCCGCCGTGCCGCCCCTGCATCGGGTCATCGTCATGAACCCCGGCACGAAGCCGAACGAGACGATCTACACCTACAGCGAGGCCGAGCTGCAGGGCGTGCTCGCGGCGCTGAAGAAGTCCGGTCGGCGCTACCAGGACCCGATCCAGCGCTACAAGGGCCTCGGCGAGATGGACGCCGACCAGCTCGCCGACACGACCATGAGTCGCAAGCACCGCACGCTGCGGCGCGTGCGCGTGAGCGACGCGGAGATGGCGTCGAGCGTCTTCGAGCTGCTCATGGGCAACGACGTCGCCCCGCGCAAGGACTTCATCATCGCCGGCCAGGGGCTCGACCGCGACCGCATCGACGTCTAGCCCGGATCGACGACGGGGGGATGCCCGGATCGGCCGAGCGCGGCCGACGCGTCAGGACGGGCGCGCGCCGATCGATCCGATCACGGCGTCGAGCGGCGTGCCCGAGCCGTCGCGCTTCGCTCCGCCCGCGGGGAGCGCCCGCGCCGAGCCGTCGGCGCCGACGGCGAGCGGGTCGGTGCCGACCCAGGCGAGCTGCAGGGCATCCTCGCCCTTGAGGAATGCGTGGGCGCGGACGCCGCCGGTGGCGCGCCCCTTCCCCGGGAACTCGGCGAAGGCCGAGACCTTCGCGCGGCCGGGATCGGTGCCCGCGATCGTCTCCGTCGACCCGCTCACGGTGACGACCTCGGCCGTCGCGGGCTCCACGACGCCGAAGTGCACCACTCGCGCGCCCGGAGCGAGCTTGATTCCCGCCATGCCCCCGGCGGGGAGGCCCTGCGGGCGGACCTGATCGGCTCCGAAGTGCAGGAGCTGCGCATCCGACGTCACGAAGACGACTTCGGCATCGTCGGCCGCGGGCGCGGCGGCGACCACCTCGTCGCCGGTCTTGAGCCCGATGACCTCGCCGTCGGGGCGCGCCGGCCAGGAGCCGGGGGAGACGCGCTTGACGACGCCGTCGCGGGTTCCCAGAGCGAGCGGCGTCGTCGACGCGGGGTCGACGATCGCGACGATCCGTTCGCTCGCGTCAGTGAGACCGATGTAGTCGCGCAGTCTCGCGCCCGCGCCCAGCTGCAGAGAGTTCGCCGGGACTGCGGGAAGCCCGACGGGCGTGAACCGCACGAAACGACCTCGGGAGGTGATCGCCGCGAGGTCGCCGCGGGCGGTGGAGTCGACGGCGGAGAGGATCGCGTCGTGCTTGCTGCGGCGCGCCGGCGGGACGAGGGGCTCGTCGGTGAGCTCGACGCGCACCGCGCGGCCCGTCGTCGAGAGGAGGACGCGGCAGGGGGTGTCGGCGATCTCGAGCACGGGCGCCGCACCCCGCGATCGCGGCGCGGCGATGGAGGGGTTCGCCTCGGTGAGGAGGGTCCGGCGGGGCGTCCCGAATCGCTCGGCCACGGCATCCAGCTCATCGCCCACGACGGTGCGCACGCGCGCCGGGTCCGCCAGCAGCGCTTCCAGCGCCGCGATCTCGGCGCGCAGCTGGTCGCGCTCGGCCTCGAGCTCGATGCGGCTGAACTTCGTCAGGCGGCGCAGGCGCAGCTCGAGGATGTAATCGCTCTGCAGCTGGCTGAGGTCGAAGACCTCCATGAGGCGCGTGCGAGCCTGCTCGGCGTCGTCGGAGGCGCGGATGACCTGGATGACCTCGTCGATGTCGAGGATCGCGATGAGCAGGCCCTCGACGAGGTGCAGGCGCTCGCGGCGGCGCGCGAGCCGGTAGCGGCTGCGGCGCGTGACGACCTCGATGCGGTGATCGACGTAGACCTGCAGGAGCTCCCGCAGACCGAGCGTCCGCGGGCGGCCCTCGACGAGAGCGACGGCGTTGATCGAGAAGCCGTCCTCCAGCGGGGTGTAGCGGTAGAGCTGCTCGAGCACTGCCTCGGGGCTGAAGCCGGTCTTGATGCCGATGACGAGCCGCAGGCCGTTCTTGCGGTCGGTCAGGTCGGTGACGTCGCTGATGCCGGCGAGCTTCTTTGACTGGACGCCGTCCTTGATCTTCTCGATGACCTTCTCGGGGCCGACGAGGTAGGGCAGCTCGGTGACGACGATGCCCGTCTTGCGCGGCGTGACCGGCTCGATCGAGACCTTCGCCCGCGTCTTGAACGAGCCGCGGCCGGTCGCGTAGGCGTCCTTGATGCCGTCGAGGCCGATGATCGTGCCGCCCGTCGGCAGGTCGGGGCCCGGCACGTACGCCATGAGCTCCTCGAGCGTCGCGACCGGGTTCTCGATGAGGTGACGCGCGGCGCCCGCGACCTCGATGAGGTTGTGCGGGGCCATGTTGGTGGCCATGCCGACCGCGATGCCGCTCGCGCCGTTGACCAGGAGGTTCGGGAAGGCCGCCGGGAGGACGGCGGGCTGCACGAGCTGGTTGTCGTAGTTCGGGATGAAGTCGACGACGTCCTCGTCGAGATCGTCGACCATCGCGAGCGCGGCCGCCCGCATGCGCGCCTCTGTGTAGCGCGAGGCGGCGGGTCCGTCGTCGAGCGAGCCGAAGTTGCCGTGCCCGTCGACGAGCGGCACTCGCAGCGTGAAGTCCTGAGCGAGGCGCACGAGCGCGTCGTAGATGGCGCCGTCGCCGTGCGGGTGAAGCTTGCCCATGACCTCGCCGACGACGCGCGCCGACTTCACGTGCCCGCGGTCGGGACGCAGGCCCATCTCGCTCATCATGTAGAGGATGCGCCGCTGCACGGGCTTGAGGCCGTCGCGCGCGTCCGGGAGCGCGCGGGAGTAGATGACCGAGTACGCGTACTCGAGGAACGACCCCTGCATCTCGTCGGCGAGATCGACGTCGTCGATGCGTTCGCCGGGGGTCTCGTCGAGGTCGGGCTGGGTCGAGCGGGGCGCAGGAGGGGGAGTCATAGGATGGCCCCCATGCTACCGGCGCCCCGACGCGACGCCCCGTCACTCGGGCACGTGTTGACGGGCGCGCTCGCGGCGATGCGGGGCGAGGAGAACCGCCTCGGGAGCGCTCCCGTCCGCAGCGCCGCCGTCATCCTCGTCGACGGTCTCGGGATGTCCGCCCTCCGCGCGCGGGCGGGTCACGCCCGCCGCCTGCTGGCCGCCCTCCCCAGCAAGCGGGGGGCGATCGACGCGGGCTTCCCGACCACGACCGCTGCCGCGCTCGCCACCCTCACGACCGGGCTCGAGCCCGGCACCCACGGCCTGGTCGGCTACACCGCCGTCGATCGCGCGGGCGACCGTGTCGTCAACCAGCTCACCGGATGGGACGACGGGATGCGGCCGGCGGAATGGCAGCCGCACCCGACGGTGTTCGAGTCTGCCGCGGCCTCCGGCATCGACGCGGTGGTCGTCGGCGCGGAGCGCTATCGCGACACCGGCTTCACCGACGCGGTGCTGCGCGGGGCTCGCTTCCTGGCCGAGCCCTCGATCGCCGATCGCATCCGCACGACCGTCGAGCTGCTGAGCGCGGCGCAGCCCGCGCTCGTCTACTGCTACATCCCGGAGCTCGACATGGCCGGCCACGCGCAGGGCAGCGAGTCGGAGGCCTGGATCGAGAGGCTGGAGGAGCTCGACGCCGCTCTCGAGCCGCTGTCACGACGGGTGCCGCGCGATGCCGGGATCCACCTCACGGCCGATCACGGCATGCTCGACGTGCCCGAGCACCAGCGACTGGTGATCGACGCGCGCAGCGCGCTCTGGAGCGGCGTGCGGCACGTCGCAGGTGAGCCGCGATGCCTGCAGCTCGCGCTCGAGCCCGACGCCGATGCCGTCGAGGTGCTCGAGCGCTGGCGCGCGGCGGAGAGCGCGCGATCATGGGTCGTGAGCCGGGACGAGGCGATCGCCGCCGGCTGGTTCGGGGCGGTGGCGCCGGGGGTCGAGGAGCGCATCGGCGACGTGATCGTGGCGGCGCGGAGCCGGGTCGCCTACTACGACGAGCGCACGGCATCGCCGCGATCGCTCGCCATGGTCGGCCAGCACGGATCGTTCTCGCCGGAGGAGACGCGCATCCCCCTCGCCCGATGGGGCGCCTTCGCGCCCTGAGCGATCAGGCGGGGTCGTCGTCCGGGCGAGCGCCGAAGACGATCTCGTCCCAGCTCGGCATCGCTGCCCGGCCGCGGCGCGCGCTCTTGACGGGCCCGGTATCGTTCGCGCCGATCGCGGTGGGCGCCGTCGCCCGCGGCGCCTCGTCGGGCTCGGGGGCGGAATCGGCCGAGAAGTCGAGAGGGACGTCGACGATGCGGATGCTGCCGGTCGACGGGTGCGCCGCCTTCGCGGCCTCGAGCTCATCGCGCGGAGCGGCCTCGCGCTCGCCCCGGCGTCGGCGGAGGGCCTCGAGCAGGTCCGCGGTCTGGCTCACATCGGCGGTGTCGGCGTCGTCGCCCGCGGTGCGCACGCCCATTCGGCTGTGCGGCAGAGCGGCCGGGGCGAGCGGCGCGCTCGGGATGCTCGCGGAGCCCGCGGAGGCGCCCGATGACGGGGCTGCGGGCGAGCCGATCCCGGCGATGTCGTCGTCGAGGAGGAAGGCGCCGCTGTCGAACCGGGTGCGGTCCTCCGACTGCTGGATCGGCACGGCGCGCAGGCGCGGGATCAGCGTGGGAGGAGCCTCGCCCTGCTGGGAGAGCGACTGGGCCTCGTGGTTGGAGGGGATGAGCGTGGCCTTCTTGGGGTCGAACGTCCAGCGCGCCTCGCGCTCCACGCCCGCGTCGAGGAAGGCGACGGTGACGATCCAGTGGAGATCCGTCTTCCAGCTCGACCACCGGACGTCCGTGGCGGACAGTTCGGAGAGACGGGAGTCGATGACCCCGCCGAAGGTGTGCGAGGCGATGCCCGACTCGGTCTCGGCGACGACGGCGACGGGAACGCTGCGCGCCGCCGTGACGACGTACTCCCGCTCGGCGATGACCGGCCCCTCGAAGCGCTGCACGTACTCGGCGGGTTCGCCGGTCTCTGCCACGACCTCTGCGGCGGACTTGCCGGCGCGGATCATCGCCTGGATCTCGCGGGGGCTGACGCGGTGCGCCGCGGGCGCCGCCGGTCGGTTCTGCCGCAGGGCGGTGTGCAGGGCCTCCGTGATGGGCACGCGGTAGCGGTTCCCGTCCTCGGAGACCACGATCAGGGCGCCGTTCTCGGCGCCGATGACGGTGAGTTCGTCCATGACGTGGCCCTCTCATTCGCAACCGGTCGGCTCAGTGTTCCATGCCGATGCCCCCGCACCCGGGAATAGACCGGGCGGGTCGGAAGTTGCCCGGGAAGCACCGCCGAACACCCACGCTCTCAGTGGTTTGCGTTTCGGTCGGGGTTCCTGCAAACTATCGCCGCCGAGCGCGGCCCCGAAGCACCATTCGACGAAACGAGCAGCATGGCTACCGACTACGACGCCCCCCGCAAGACGGACGAGGACACCGACTCGATCCAGGCTCTGCAGGAGCGCGTTCCCGACAAGATGTCGGGTGTCGTCGACGTCGACGACGCCGACAATCCGGGCTTCGAGCTGGCCGGCCAGGACCTCGCCGACCTCGATCTCGACGTCGTCGTCCTCCCGCCGCAGGCCGACGAGTTCACGTGCGTCAGCTGCTTCCTCGTCAAGCATCGCTCGCAGCTCGACCACGAGGTCAAGCTCGGACCGGTGTGCACGGAGTGCGCCGCGTAGTCCATCGCGCGCCGCTGTCGTCCCAGCCGTCGCACACCGTGAGGGGATGCGGCGGCTGCGTCGTTAACGCGAGGGCGCCGTCAGGCGCCGCTCGGCCTCGCCGCGCGCTCCGCCTCGATCGCGGCGGCGAGCTGCTCCGGCCGCCGGGTGGACACGAGCCAGTAGGGCGCCGGGTCGTCCGGGTCGAGGATCTCGACGCGCAGAACCGGGTCCACCCAGCCGCGCAGAACGAGGTGGGCCCGAGCGTCGAGGCCGGGGCCCCGCTCGTGGCGGGCCTGTTCGCCGTGCGCAGCCGACGCATCCCCGACCAGATCGAGGGGAATGCTCGCCCGCCCCGCTCGCAGGAGTCCGTCCTCCACGGCGATCGTCGGGGCCGAGGCGATGAGCAGCCCCACGCACGCCGCGACGAGCGCGACCGCGGTGATGACGCCCGCGATCAGGCTGATCGGAGTGAACACGAGCATGGTCGCGGGCACGATCAGGGCGATGACCAGGTACATCCAGGCGGCGGGCCACAGGCGCTCGCGATAGCTCGACATGCCTCCATTCGACCATGCACTAACCTCGACGCGTGCCCGACTCCGCCGACGTCCTGATCACCGGCGACCACCTCCCGGTCTACGCCCACCCCGGTGACGCGGGGGCCGATCTGGTCGCGGCCGAGCACGTCGTGATCGCTCCGGGGGAGCGCGCGACGATCGGAACGGGCACGGCGATCGCCCTGCCCGACGGCTTCGCCGCCTTCGTCATGCCCCGCAGCGGCCTCGCCGCCCGGCACGGCATCACCATCGTCAACGCGCCCGGCACGGTCGACGCGGGCTACCGGGGCGAGATCCGGGTGACGCTGCTGAACACCGACCCGGCCGCACCGTTCGAGGTCCGCCCCGGCGACCGGATCGCGCAGCTCGTCGTGCAGCGCGTCGTCCGCGCGCGCTTCGTCCCGGTGGATTCGCTGCCGGGCTCGCACCGCGGGGAGCAGGGCTTCGGCTCGACGGGCTACCGTGGAGCGACCGACACCACTGAAGGAGTCACCGCGTGAGCGATCCGATCTCGACCGACGGGCCCCTGCCCGACGACGCGAAATCCGCCCCGGAGGACCGCCCCACGGCAGGTCCGCTCGACGAGAGCGAGGCGAACGCCGTCCGGCCCTACGTCGACCTCGGCGGGGTCAAGATCGTCCCCCGCCCCGAGCTCCAGCTGCGGCTCGAGGTCGAGGAGGGCTCCCAGCGCGTGATCGCGGTCGGCATCGACTTCGCGGGCTCGACCCTGCAGGTGCAGCCTTTCGCCGCGCCGCGCTCGAGCGGTCTGTGGCACGAGGTGCGCGCGCAGATCATCGAGCAGATCCAGAAGCAGGGCGGCGAGACGACCGAGCGCGAAGGCCCCTTCGGGCCCGAGATCCTCGCCCGGATCCCCGTCGTCGGCGACGCGGGCGGCTCCACGCGAATCGCGCGCTTCATCGGCGTCGACGGCCCGCGCTGGTTCCTCCGCGGCGTCGTGGCCGGCCAGGGCGCCGTCGATGCCGCGGCGGCCGAGCAGATCGACGACGTCTTCCGCAGCATCGTCGTCGTGCGCGGCTCGACCCCGATGCCGCCGCGCGACCTGATCCCGCTCCACGTGCCGGCCGGCGCGACCGCGGGCGGCCCCGCCGCGGTGCCGCCGACCGCCTCGGTATGACGGGCACCCCGACGGGAGCCGAGAGCCCGGGCGAGCGCGACTGCGACGACGCGGGGCTCGACCGCACCTCCGCCGCACCCGACCGCGACGAGCGCGAGCAGGTCCGAGAGGCCCTCGCCGCCGCGGCGCGGCAGTCCGGCTTCGGTCTCGTGACGCCGGGGGAGCGCCCGACCGCGCACGCTCTCTGGGCTGCGGTCGGCGGGGTCCGGGGGCTCCTCGAGTCGCTGCTGCCCGGCTTCCTCTTCCTCATCGTCTTCACGATCACCGGCGAGGTCGCCCCGTCGGTCCTCATCCCGGCCGCCGTCGCCGTGCTGTTCGTCGTGGTCCGCGCGGTCACGCGCTCGCCCATCCTCCCGGCCGTCGTCGGCCTCGTCGGCATCGCGCTCTCGGCAGGCCTCGCCCTCATCACGGGACGGGCGGAGGAGAACTTCGTCCTCGGATTCGTCATCAACGCCGTCTGGCTCGTTGCGCTCCTCGTCAGCCTCGTCGCCCGCCGCCCCCTCGTGGGCGTGATCGCCGGGCTCCTCACGGGCGACCACGATTGGAGGGGCGACCCGGCGAAGCGTGCGGTGCTGACCGTCACGACCTGGCTGTGGGTCGGGATGTTCGCTCTGCGTCTCGGGGTCCAGGTTCCCCTCTACCTGTCCTCGCAGGCCGCCGCCCTCGCGGCGACGAAGCTCATCATGGGCGTGCCGCTCTACGCCGCCCTGCTCTGGGTCACCTGGCTCATGGTTCGCGCTGTCTACGCGCGCCGCGCCGCCTGATCCTCGCCTGGCGATCGCCCGCCGGTGCTACCATGAAGTATCTCGACATCAAGATAAATAGCGCCGCATCCGCACCGTCGTCGAGGTCGATCGAGCCGGTGCCGCGCGCCGCGTCGGAGGCTAGGCTGGCCGACGTGCGAGCGCGGGATGCGCCCGGCAGAGTCAAGAGGAGACGGCGAAGTGTCCGCAGTGAACAGTTTCGATTCCATCGACACCCTCCGGGTCGGTGACGACGAGTACCAGGTCTTCCGCATCGACACGGTGCCGGGCTACGAGAAGCTCCCGTTCAGCCTCAAGGTGCTGCTGGAGAACCTCCTCCGCACCGAGGACGGCGCGAACGTCACCGCCGAGCAGATCCGGGCGCTCGGCGCCTGGCAGCCCTCGGCCGAGCCGGACACCGAAATTCAGTTCACGCCCGCGCGCGTGGTCATGCAGGACTTCACGGGCGTGCCCTGCATCGTCGACCTCGCCACGATGCGCGAGGCCGTGGCGGCGCTCGGCGGCGACCCCAACAAGATCAACCCGCTCGCCCCCGCCGAGCTCGTCATCGACCACTCGGTCATCGCCGACCTCTTCGGCACGGCCGACGCGCTCGAGCGCAACGTCGAGATCGAGTACGAGCGCAACGGCGAGCGCTACCAGTTCCTCCGCTGGGGCCAGACCGCGTTCGACGACTTCAAGGTCGTGCCCCCGGGCACGGGCATCGTGCACCAGGTCAACATCGAGCACCTCGCCAAGGTCACCTACACGCGCACCGTCGACGGCGTGCTGCGCGCCTACCCCGACACCTGCGTCGGCACCGACTCGCACACGACGATGGTCAACGGCCTCGGCGTGCTCGGCTGGGGCGTCGGCGGCATCGAGGCCGAGGCCGCGATGCTCGGCCAGCCCGTGTCGATGCTCATCCCCAAGGTCGTCGGCTTCAAGCTCTCCGGCGCCATCCCGACGGGCGTGACCGCGACGGACGTGGTGCTCACGATCACCGACATGCTCCGCAAGCACGGCGTCGTGGGCAAGTTCGTCGAGTTCTACGGCGAGGGTGTCGCTTCCGTCCCGCTCGCGAACCGCGCGACGATCGGCAACATGAGCCCCGAGTTCGGCTCGACCGCGGCGATGTTCCCGATCGACGACGTCACGCTCGACTACCTCCGCCTCACCGGCCGCAGCGAGCAGCAGGTCGCCCTCGTCGAGGCCTACTCGAAGATGCAGAGCCTCTGGCACGACCCGAGCGTCGAGCCCGTGTTCAGCGAGTACATCGAGCTCGACCTGTCGACCGTCGTCCCCTCGATCGCCGGCCCGCGCCGCCCGCAGGACCGCATCGAGCTCACGCACGCCAAGTCCGCGTTCGAGACCGCGCTCGTCGACTACACCAGCCACGACCACTCGATGGTCGACGCGGCCGTCGAGGGGACCTTCCCCGCCTCCGATCCCGTCGGCTTCACCGCGCAGGACGAGGACACGGCGCACGAGCTGTCGCACCGCCACCGCTCGCACGCGCCGGCGACGGCGTCCGCGCCGATCGACGTCACGGTGGACGGCACCGAGTTCACGCTCGACCACGGCGCCGTGACGATCGCGGCGATCACGTCGTGCACGAACACCTCGAACCCCTCGGTGATGCTCGCCGCGGGCCTGCTCGCCCGCAATGCGGTGAAGAGGGGCCTCACCGCGAAGCCGTGGGTCAAGACGACCCTCGCGCCGGGCTCGAAGGTCGTGACCGACTACTACGAGAAGGCAGGTCTCACCGACGACCTCGAGGCCCTCGGCTTCTACACCGTCGGCTACGGCTGCACGACCTGCATCGGCAACTCCGGTCCGCTCGCGGACGAGATCTCCTCCGCGATCGCCCAGAACGATCTCGCGGTGACCGCCGTCCTCTCGGGCAACCGGAATTTCGAGGGCCGCATCAACCCCGACGTGAAGATGAACTACCTCGCGAGCCCGCCGCTCGTGATCGCGTACGCTCTCGCCGGCTCCATGAACTTCGATTTCGAGAAGGATGCCCTGGGCACGGACTCCGAGGGCAACGAGGTCTTCCTCCGCGACATCTGGCCCGACGCGGCGGAGGTGCAGGCGACGATCGACTCGTCGATCGACACCGCGATGTTCGACACGCAGTACTCCTCCGTGTTCGAGGGCGACGAGCGCTGGCGCTCGCTCCCGACGCCGGACGGCGCGACGTTCGAATGGGACGCGAAGTCGACCTACGTCCGGAAGCCCCCGTACTTCGACGGCATGACGATCGAGACGAGCCCGGTGACCGACATCGCCGGCGCTCGCGTGCTCGCGAAGCTCGGCGACTCGGTCACGACGGACCACATCAGTCCGGCCGGCTCGATCAAGGCCGATTCGCCCGCGGGCGCCTACCTCATGGAGAACGGCGTCGACCGCAAGGACTTCAACTCCTACGGCTCACGCCGCGGCAACCACGAGGTCATGATCCGCGGCACCTTCGCGAACATCCGCCTGCGGAACCAGCTCCTCGACGGCGTCGAGGGCGGGTTCACGCGGGACTTCACGCAGGCCGATGGCCCGCAGTCGTTCATCTACGACGCGAGCCAGAACTACCAGGCCGCGGGCGTCCCGCTCGTGATCTTCGCCGGCAAGGAGTACGGCTCCGGCTCGAGCCGCGACTGGGCCGCGAAGGGCACGAGCCTCCTCGGAGTCCGCGCCGTCATCGCCGAGAGCTTCGAGCGGATCCACCGCTCGAACCTCATCGGCATGGGCGTCGTCCCGCTGCAGTTCCCCGCCGGTCAGACCGCGGAGAGCCTCGGGCTCGACGGGACCGAGACCGTCTCGATCTCGGGCATCACGGAGCTCAACGAGGGGCGCACGCCGAAGACCGTCCGCGTGACGGCCGAGCCGAGCGCCCACTCGCCCGCGGGCAAGTCGACGATCGAGTTCGACGCGGTCGTCCGCATCGACACCCCCGGTGAGGCCGACTACTACCGCAACGGCGGCATCCTGCAGTACGTGCTGCGCAGCCTCGTCTAGACCGCGCCATCCCGGGAGCGGGCCCGATCGCCGTGCGCGATCGGGCCCGCTCCGCGTTCCCGGATGCCCGCCTGTCGCGTACGGTCCGCACACAGCGAACGACCAGGCGGCGGGCGGCACGGCATCAGGGCGCCCGCGGTCGTGCTCGCGTAGAGTGCTGGAATGGCACTGCTCGAGACGATCCACGGCCCGCGCGATCTGGATCGCCTGACGGAGTCCGAGCTCGCAGCCCTCGCCGATGAGATCCGCCGATTCCTCGTCGCCGAGGTCTCGAAGACCGGCGGCCACCTCGGCCCGAACCTGGGCGTCGTGGAGATGACGATCGCCATTCACCGCGTGTTCGAGTCGCCGCGCGATGCGATCGTCTGGGACACCGGTCACCAGTCGTACGTGCACAAGCTCCTCACCGGCCGCCAGGACTTCTCGCGGCTCCGCCAGAAGGGCGGCCTCGCCGGCTACCCGCAGCGCTCCGAGAGCGAGCACGACATCGTCGAGAGCTCGCACGCGTCGAGCTCCCTCAGCTGGGCGGACGGCATCTCCCGAGCGTTCGAGATGACGGGTCAGAACGATCGTCACGTGGTCGCGGTCGTCGGCGACGGCGCTCTCACAGGTGGCATGACGTGGGAGGCCCTCAACAACATCAGCGACGACAACTCCCGCAACCTCGTCCTCATCGTCAACGACAACGGGCGCTCCTACGCGCCGACGATCGGCGGGATGGCGCGGTTCCTCTCCGACGTGCGCACGCGACGCGGCTATCGCCGCCTGCGCCGCTCGAGCGAGAGCTTCTTCGCGCACTTCGGTGCTCCCGGCCGCGCCCTCTACCGCGGGGTGCGCGGGGGTCTGCACGGGTTCCTCTCGCGATTCACGAACAACGAGGCGCTCTACTCGAACCTCGACATCAAGTACGTCGGCCCCGTCGACGGTCACGACCTGAAAGCCATGGAGCGCGCGCTGCGTCAGGCGAAGGAGTACGGCGCGCCGGTCATCGTCCACGCGATCACGCAGAAGGGCAAGGGCTACGAGCCGGCCCTCGCCGATGTCGCGGACCAGTTCCACGCCGTGGGGCAGATCGACCCCGAGACGGGGGAGTCGATGGAGGTCGCCACCCGTCCCTCCTGGACCAGCGTCTTCGCCGAGGAGCTCGTCTCGCTCGCCGACCGCGACGAGCGCATCGTGGGCATCACCGCGGCGATGCTGCGGCCCACCGGCCTGCACAAGCTCGCTGAGAAGCACCCCGGCCGCGTGCTGGATGTCGGCATCGCCGAGCAGCACGCCGTGACCTCGGCCGCCGGCCTCGCCTTCGGCGGGCTGCACCCGGTCGTGGCGGTCTACGCGACCTTCATCAATCGGGCCTTCGACCAGGTGCTCATGGATGTCGCGCTGCACAAGGCGGGCGTCACCTTCGTGCTCGACCGCGCCGGCGTCACCGGACCGGACGGCCCGAGCCATCACGGCATCTGGGATCTCGCGATCCTGCAGGTCGTGCCCAACATCCGTCTCGCGGCTCCGCGCGACGCCACCCGGCTCCGCGAGGAGCTCGCCGAGGCCGTCGCGGTGCAGGACGCCCCCACCGTGCTGCGCTTCTCGAAGGGCTCGGTCGGCACCGAGTTCGATGCTGTCCGTCGCACGGCCGACGGCGTCGACGTCCTCCGCGAGGCCCCGCACAAGGACGTCCTGATCGTCACGGTCGGCCCGATGGCCAAGATCGGGCTGGAGGTGGCCGAGCGGCTCGCCGCGCAGGGCATCGGCGCCACCGTCATCGACCCGCGCTGGGTCGTCCCGGTCGCCGGCAGCATCATCGACCTCGCACGCGATCACCGCATCGTCGTGTCGATCGAGGACGGCATCCGCGTCGGCGGCATCGGCACGCGGATCCGTCAGGAGCTGCGCGCGGCCGGGGTCGACACCGCCGTGGACGAGCTAGGTCTGCCGGACGAGTTCCTCGACCACGCGAGCCGCGATGAGATCCTCGAGGAGGTCGGGCTCACGCCGCAGGCGATCGCCCGCGACCTAGTCGCCCAGGTGCTCGGCACGCGGATCCCGGTCGCTCGGCCTCTGCCGGAGGACGCCGCGATCGAGTCCTCGAGCGATCAGCCCACCGACCGCCGCCGATAGCGCAGCTCGACCGCGCCGTTCTCGAACGTCGCGGTGCCCGTGAGCTTCCAGTGATGCGGCTCGCCCGTCGTCGGCATCAGTCGGGCACCTGAACCGAGCGTGAGCGGCATCACGGTGACGATGAGCTCGTCGATCTCTCCGATCTCGGCGAACTGGGCGGCGGTCGCGCCGCCTCCGACGAGCCACACCGACCGGTCGCCCGCGGCGGCACGCGCCTCGCGCGCCACGCGACCGACGTCTTCGCTCACGACGCGGATGTCGGCGCCCTCGATGCTCGGGACCTCGCCGTGCGTGAGGACCCACACCGGGAGTCCGGGGTAGGCCCACGGTGCGCCCTCCTCGAGAAGGAACCGCAGAGTCCCCGCTCCCATGACGATCGCGCCCACTCCGGCGAAGAATCGGTCGTAGCCCTCCTGGAAGGCCTCGAAGCCGAAGGCGAGGAGCCAGTCGATGCGATCGTCGGCGTCGGCGATGAAGCCGTCGAGGCTCTGGGCGACGTAGTACTGCACGGTGCTCATGCGGCCACGCTACGGCGATGCGCCGACATCGGCGGGGCACCGGGGCTGCGCCGTCGGGAGCGGAGCGGGAACGGCGACGGCCCCGGGCATCCGTGACGGACGCCCGGGGCCGAGACCGGCGGAACGGTGCCCGCGGTCAGTGCGAGCCGCGGATGGGCGGCGTGTGGAACGTGCCGCCGAAGACGCGCTCGGAGGCGCCGACCCGGTCGAGGAACGGCGTGACGCCGCCCATCTGGAAGGGCCAGCCCGCGCCGAGGATCATGCAGAGGTCGATGTCCTCCGGTGCGGAGACGACGCCCTCCTCGAGCATGCGGTGGACCTCGTGGGCGAGGCCGTCCTCGAGGCGCCGCGTGAGCTCCTCGACGGTCGCCGGGGTCGAGCCCGCCGGGCGGTGCTTCGCGACGATCGCGATCGCCTTCCTGTCGATGCCCTTCGGGTTGCCCTTCGCGTCCTTCTCCAGCAGCACGCCGGCCTCGGCGAGCTCGTGGAGCGCGGGCGACTCGAAGAACCGCTCGGGGAACGCCGCGTGGTGCGTGTCCAGCACGTGCGCGCCGACCTTGAGGCCGACGAGGTCGAGCAGCACGAACGGGTCCATCGGGAGCCCGAAGTGGCGCTGGGCGGCGACGACGTCCTCGAACGGCGTGCCGGTCTCGACCGCGTGCATCGCCTCGCCGAGGAGCTTGGCGAGGATGCGGTTGACGACGAACCCGGGGGAGTCGGCGGTTATGACCGCGTTCTTCCTGAGCGCCGCAGCCGTGACCATCGCGGTCGCGAGGGTCGCCTCGTTCGTCGCGGGCGCGTTGACGACCTCGATGAGCGGCATGACGGCGACCGGGTTGAAGAAGTGGAAGCCGACGACGCGCTCGGGGTGCTCGAGCTTCTCCGCGATCCGCTCGACCGAGAGCGACGAGGTGTTCGTCGCGAGGACGGCCGTCGGCGAGACGTGCTTCTCGATCTCGGCGAACACCGACTGCTTGATCGCGAGCTCCTCGAAGACGGCCTCGATGACCCAGTCGCAGCCCGCGAAGTCGGCCTTGTCGGTCGTGCCCGTCACGAGCGAGCGCAGACGGTTGGCGTCGTCCGCGTGCAGACGGCCCTTCTTCTCGAGCGCCGAGATCTCGCCGTGGATGTACGCGATGCCCTTGTCCACGCGCTCCTGGTCGAGGTCGGTGATGATGACCGGGACCTGCAGGCGGCGGACGAACAGGAGCGCGAACTGGCTCGCCATGAGACCGGCGCCGAGGACGCCGATGCGCGTGACGGGCGTCGCGAGCGACTTGTCCGGGGCCCCCGCGGGCTTCTTCGCGCGCTTCTGCACGAGGGTGAAGGCGTAGATGGAGGCGCGGAACTGGTCGCCCGAGATGAGATCGGCGAGCGACTCGTCCTCGGCCGCGAAGCCCGCGGCCTTGTCGCTGCTCTTGGCCGCCTTGAGGAGGTCGAGCGCGACGTACGGCGAGCGGGCGACCGTGCCGATGCGCTTCTCGAGCATGCTCCGCGCGATGCCGATGGCGGCATCCCACTTCACCGCGCGCTCGATCTTGCCGGGCTGGTTCGGGCGCTTGACCTTCGTGCGCCCGGAGACGACGCCGTCGGCCCAGCGGATCGAGCTCTCGAGGAAGGTCGCGGAGTCGAAGATCGCATCGGCCATGCCGAGCTCGAACGCCTGCTCTGCGGTCAGCATGCGGTTGTTCTTCAGCGGGTTCTCGACGACGACCTTGAGCGCGTTCTCGATGCCGATGAGGTTCGGCAGGAGCCATGCGCCTCCCCAGCCGGGGATGATGCCGAGGAAGACCTCGGGCAGGGCGATGCCGGCGGCGTTCCGATCGATCGTGCGGTAGTCGGCGTTGAGCGCGACCTCGACGCCGCCGCCGAGGGCGAGGCCGTTGATGAACACGAACGACGGGACGCCCAGTTCGCCGAGCTTGCCGAGCGCGTAGTGCCCGAGCTGCGCCATGAGCCTGCCCGAGGCGCGATCGGGGATGCCTTCGACCTTCGAGAGGTCGGCGCCCGCGGCGAGGATGAAGGGCTTGCCGGTCACGGCCACGGCCGCGATCTCGCCGCGCGCGGCGCGGCCGGCCTGCTCGTCCATGACGCGCGCGAACTCGAGGAGCCCCTGGGGGCCGAGCGTGCTCGGTCGGGTGTGGTCACGGCCGTTATCGATCGTGACGAGGGCGAGGGTGCCGCCGCTCGGGAGGGCGACGTCGCGCACGAAGGAGTGCGTGACGACCTCGTCGTCGGCGAGCGCGAGCAGCGGCTCGAACTGCTCGGCCGAGTACTGTGCGATGGCGCTGGTCATCTACTTGCCCTTCCGTCCGCCGCGGTAGTGCGGGTTCTCCCAGATCATCGATCCGCCCTGGCCGAGGCCGACGCACATCGCGGTGAGGCCGTACTGCACCTCGGGGTGCTGCTCGAACTGACGCGCGAGCTGGATCATCAGCCGAACGCCCGAGCTCGCGAGCGGGTGGCCGATCGCGATCGCGCCGCCCCAGGGGTTGACGCGCGGGTCGTCGTCGTCGATGCCGAAGTGGTCGAGCAGGCTCAGCACCTGCACGGCGAACGCCTCGTTGAGCTCGAAGAGACCGATGTCCTCGATCGTGAGGCCGGCCTTCCTCAGCGCCTTCTCGGTCGAGGGGATGGGCCCGATGCCCATGACCTCGGGCTGCACGCCCGCGAAGGCGAAGCTCACCAGGCGCATCTTCGACTGCAGCCCGAGCTCCTTGGCCGCGCCGGCGCTCGCGAGCAGGCTCACGGTGGCGCCGTCGGTGAGGGGCGAGGCGTTGCCGGCCGTCACCCGGCCGTGCGGGCGGAAGGGGGTCTTGAGCCCGGCGAGACCCTCCATCGTGGTCTCGGGGCGCATGCCCTCGTCCATGGTGGCGAGGCCGAAGCCCTGCTCGCTGCGGAGAGCGACGGGAACGAGGTCGGGCTGGATGTGCCCGGCGGCGTAGGCCGCGGCGACCTTCTGCTGGCTGCGCATGCCGAATCGGTCGGCGCGCTCCTTCGTGAGCTGCGGGAAGCGGTCGTGCAGGCGCTCGGCGGTCATGCCCATGTTCAGAGCGTCGCCGCTCACGAGCTTCTCGGCGAGGAAGCGCGGGTTGGGGTCGGCGCTGCCGCCCATCGGGTGGCGGCCCATGTGCTCGACTCCTCCGGCGATCGCGACGTCGTAGGCGCCGAAGGCGATGCCGCCCGCGGTCGTCGCGACCGCGGTCATCGCGCCGGCGCACATTCGGTCGATCGCGTACCCGGGGACGGACATCGGCAGCCCGGCGAGGATCGCCGCGGTGCGACCGAGAGTGAGCCCCTGATCGCCCTCCTGCGTCGTCGCCGCGATCGCGACGTCGTCGACGCGGTCCTTCGGCAGCGACGGGTTCCTCTCCAGGAGCCCGATCATCGCCTTGACGATCAGATCGTCGGCTCGCGTGCCCCAGTACATCCCTTTTTCGCCCGCTCGTCCGAACGGAGTGCGAACTCCGTCGACGAACACGACTTCGGCTCGATCGGCCACAGTGCCTCCCTTGTCGGTGGTCAACTCCACCAACCTAGGAGGCCAGCCCGCGAGGCGGGGATTCGACTGCGTGTTCCTACGAAGCGCTCTCGGCGCCCTCGACGGGCCCTTGGCTCGCATCGACAAAGGCCTGGGCGATCGTCTGTGCCGTTGCGTCAATCTGCCAGGGGCGGGCGCCGAGCGCGCGCAGCGCCTCCGCGATCGATTCGACGGTCGTCTCGGCAGGCGGGTTCCAGGCGAGCCGGCGGAGGTGGTCGGGGATCACGACGTTCTCCAGCGGGATCCGCCGCTCCTCCGCGACGCGCTGCACCGCGGGCTTGGCGGCCTTGAGCCGGCGGTCCGCCTCGGGGTTGCGATCGGCCCACGAGCGGGGAGGCGGGATGACCTCCTCGGTCGAGCGCAGGACGGGGAGGTCCTCGGTCGTGCGACCCGCCTCGATGGCGGCCCACCAGCGGTCGATCTGCGAGCGGCTCGCACGCCCGTGGAAGCCCTGCAGCGCGGCGAGCTCGCGCTTGCTCGCCGGCATCGCGCGGGCCGCGACGATGAGGGAGGCGTCGGGGAGCAGGCGGCCGGGTGCGCTGTCGATCTCGCGCGCATAGGCATCCCTCGCCAGCCACAGCTCGCGGGCGACCGCGAGCGCGCGCTGACCGCGGACGGAGTGGAGACCGGAGAGGCGTCGCCACGGGTCGGTACGGGGCTCGGGCGCCTCGCGGGAGAGCACGGCCGCGAACTCCTGCTCGGCGAGCTCGAGCTTGTCGTCGGCGGCGAGCAGAGCGGCAATCTCGTCGCGCACGTCGACGAGCAGCTCGACGTCGAGGGCCGCGTAGGTGAGCCAGGATGCGGGAAGCGGGCGGGTGGACCAGTCAGCGGCCGAGTGCTCCTTGGCCAGGTGCAGGCCGAGGGTCGACTCCACCACCGCGCCGAGACCGACGCGGGGCAGACCGGCGAGGCGGGCCCCGAGCTCGGTGTCGAAGATCGTCACGGGGTCGAGACCGACTTCGCGGAGGCACGAGAGATCCTGGCTCGCTGCGTGCAGCACCCACTCCGCCTCGCCGATCGCCTCCTGCAGCTCGACGAACGAGCCGATCGCCGGAGGATCGAACAGGAAGGTGCCAGCTCCGCGGCGGAAGACCTGGATGAGGTAGGCGCGCTGCGAGTAGCGGAAGCCGCTCGCGCGCTCGGCGTCGACGGCGACCGGCCCCTCGCCGGCCGCGAGGGCCTCGACGGCGACCAGATAGTGCTCCCGATCATCGATCACGACGGGGGTCACGGCCGGGACGGCGGTGGGCAGCGGGGGAGCCGCGGCCGGCTCGCCCGCGGGCGCGACCGCGCCATCGGGATCGGGCGACTGCGCGTCAGTCACGCGATGCCCGCCTGGTCGGGAGGACGGCGACGCCCTCGGGAGCCGGCGGGTAGCCCGCGATCATGCACAGGAGCTCGGACCAGCCCTCGACGTGCGCCGAGAGATCGTCGTCGAGAGGCGTCCAGGAGGCGCGGAGCTCGAGCTGCGCCCCGCTGCCCTGAGCGGCGAGCTCGCCGTAGCCGGTCGAGAGGACCTTGGTCGCCGTGCCGCTCGCGGCCGTGTACTCGGCGCCCCGGGTCTCGAGGGCGTCGACGAGCCACGCCCAGGTGACATCGGCAACGAACGGATCGAGCCCGATGTCGACCTCGAGCGGCGCCTGGGCGAAGCAGACGATGCGCACGGTGCCTTTCCAACCGGCCGGCGCCTCCGGATCGAAGAGGACGAGCAGACGACCGGTGCCGAGGTCGGAGTCGTCGACGTGCCGCGCGGGGTTGACGTCCGCCGCGAGCGCGTACGAGAAGGGCGCGAGCCCGGTAGGCGCCGGAATGCTGCGCACGTCGAGCTCGGGGCGGAGGACGGCCCGATCGACGGAGGCGATCAGTGCGTCGAACACCTCCTGCGGCGATGCGGGAGAGAGGGGCACCCCTGAAGACTAAGAGCAGTTGCTACGTTCGACGCGTGGGACGCGCCGACCTGAGGGGAGCCGTGCGCCGAGGCGCACGGGGGACGACCGAGCGCCGACGCCGCGGGCTCGCCGTCGCGATCGCGGCGGGAGTCGCGGGTGCCGGGATCGCCGCGCTGGCCGCATCCGCCGCTGCGGCGATCACGATGGCGCGCCGAGTCGTGACTCCGGTGCGCGAGCGGCCCGAGGACATCCGCGTCCTCGCCGTCGACACCGCGCGCGCGACGATCCGCCTCAGTCGCACGGCCGACTCCGCCGTTCCCGGGCGATACGGCTTCTGGTTCGCCGGGGGCCGCGGCCACGCGCGCGTCGGCCGCGTCCTCCATGAGGACGCGGGCTCGGTCACGCGCGTGCTCGAGTCCGTGCAGCGCGGCACGCTCGAGTCGGCGCCCGCGGGGCGCTGGGGCGGGTGGTACTGGCTCGAGCCGGGCGAGCTGGGCGTCGCGGCGGTCGAGACGAGCATCCGCACCCCCGTCGGCGACGCGCCCGCGTGGTTCGTGCCGTCCGTCGACGGCGGGAGCGGCGCCGGCGAGGACTGGATCATTCACGTGCACGGGCGCGGGGCCTCGCGCGCCGAGGGCATCCGCGCCATCCCGCTCGCGCGCGAGCTCGGCTGGGCGAGCCTCCTCATCAGCTACCGCAACGATGGCGACGCCCCCGCGAGCCCCGACGGTCGGTACGCGCTCGGGGCCGCCGAGTGGCGCGATCTCGAGGCGGCCGTCGCGCACGCGCGGGATGCGGGAGCCGGCCGCATCGTCGTCATGGGCTGGTCGATGGGCGGCGCGATCTCCCTGCAGCTGCTCGTCCGATCCGAGCTCGCGGGACTCGTCCACGGCCTCGTGCTCGACTCGCCCGTGATCGACTGGCGGACGGTGCTGCGGTTCCACGCAGCCCTCTCGGGGCTGCCCAGGTCGGTCGGCGAGGTCGCGATGGGGCTGCTCGGCACGACGGCGGTCACGCCTCTCGTCGGCAGCGCCGAGCCCATCGATCTCGCCTCGCTCGATCTCGTCGCCCGCGCTGACGAGCTCAGCGTTCCCGTTCTCATCCTGCACAGCGACGACGACGGCTACGTGCCGATCGACGCCTCGCTCGCCCTCGCCGACGCCCGACCCGACCTCGTGACGCTCGAGCGGTTCGCCCGCGCGCGGCACACGCGGCTGTGGAACCTCGACCCCGAGCGCTGGGAGGGCGTGATCCGCGCCTGGATCAGCCGGCTCGACGCGTCCAGCGGGCGTACTGCACGCCCTCGTCGTCGAGGAGCAGCTGACGGGGAGCCCACCGGCTGATCGCCGGGTCGTCATCGGCCAGAAGGCGGATGCCCGACCCGCCCAGGCGCGGAACCGTCGTCAGGCACACCTCATCGACGAGCCCCGCGGCGAGCAGCAGCCCGGCGAGGCCGGGGCCGCCCTCGCAGACGATCCGCTCGGCGCCGTGCGCGCGGAGCGCGCCGAGGATCTCGAGCGCGGTCGCCGCCTCGCCGCGATCGGGGAGGGGGAGGATCGTGCTCCGGATGCCGCTCAGGGAGCGGCGCACGGCATCCGTCGCCGTCTCGGGCGCGATCACGAGCACCTCGGGCGCGCCCTCGCGCGGCTCGAAGCCGTGCCCGGTCAGGTCGCCCGAGGTCGTCACGATGGCGAGCGGCGTGCGGCGGGGGAGCCGGTACGACTCGGCGCGCACGGTCCTCGCCCCGACGAGGATCACGTCGGCGTGCTCGCGGATGACGCCGAGGATCATGCGGTCGGCGCCCGCGGTGAGCGAGCCGGACGTGCCGTCCTCGCCCGTCACGCGTCCGTCGAGCGTCGCGACGAAGTTCAGTCGGATGCGCTCGCCGTCGCCCGGCGCGTACCACTCGAGCAGCCGATCCCGGGCTCCCGGGCTCTCGGTGTCGAGCGCGACCTCCTCGGCCGCCCCCGCGGGGTGGACTCGGCGGAGGATCACGCCGCGGCCGCCTCGCGCACCTGCCGCTTGATGCGTGCGAGCATGCCCGTCATGCCGCGCAGGCGCAGGGGGCTCACTGCGCGGGTGAGGCCGAGCTCGAACGGGAAGTCGTCGGGGGTCGCGAGGACCGTCGCGACCTCGAGGCCGCTGAGACCCTGCGCGAGGATCGACGCGAAGCCCCGCGTCGTCGGCGACTCGGCGGGGGCCGTCGCGTGCACCGCGACCGCGCCGCCGTCGACCTCGACGACGATGAAGACGGGCGACTGACACTCCTCGACGCGCTCGAGGAGCTCCGGGTGGTCGCGGAACCGCTCGGGGAGCTCGGGCAGCGCCTCGGAGAACTCCAGCAGCAGCTGCAGGCGGTCGGACTCGCCGAGCTCGAGGAAGTCGTCGCGGATCTCCGCGAGCGACGGTGGGAGGGCGGGAGTCGGGGCGTCGGTCATCGCCGTCACGCTACCGGAGGGGCGCGTCGCCGGGCTCGCCGCCGGTCTGGATCGGCACCCGGACGGCGCTGCCCCACTCCGTCCACGACCCGTCGTAGTTGCGCACGCGCGGCACGCCGAGCAGGTGGGTCAGGACGAACCACGTGTGGCTCGATCGCTCGCCGATGCGGCAGTAGGCGACGACGTCCTCCGCCTCGCCGATCGCGGCATCCTCGCGATAGATCGCGGCGAGCTCGTCGGCGCCGCGGAAGGTGCCGTCCTCGTTCGCAGCGCGAGCCCACGGCACGCTGCGCGCCGAGGGGATGTGGCCGCCGCGGAGGGCGCCCTCCTCGGGGTAGGCGGGCATGTGGGTGCGCTCTCCGCTGTACTCCTCGGGCGAGCGGACGTCGATGATCGGCTTGCCGAAGTGCGCGATCACGTCCTCCTTGAAGGCGCGGATCGCGCTGTCGTCGCGCTCGACGACCGGGTACTCGACGGCCTCGCGGCTCGGGCGGTCCTTCGTCATCGCGCGGCCCTCGGCGACCCAGCGGTCGCGGCCGCCGTCGAGCAGCCGGACGTCCTCGTGGCCGAAGAGCGTGAAGACCCACAGCGCGTAGGCGGCCCACCAGTTGCTCTTGTCGCCGTAGAGCACGATCGTCGTGTCGCGCGCGATGCCGTTGCGGCCCATGAGCTCGGCGAACGCCTCGCCCTCGATGTAGTCGCGAACGACGGGGTCGTTGAGGTCGGTGTGCCAGTCGATCTTCACCGCGCCGGGGATGTGCCCGGTCTCGTACAGCAGGACGTCCTCGTCCGACTCGACCACGACGAGGCCGGGGTCCTCGAGATGCTCCTCGAGCCACGCGGTCGAGACGAGCCGCTCGGGGTGGGCGTACGCCTGGAACTTCTCGGACGGATCGGGGGAGACGGGCATGGGTGACCTCTCGATGGGGGAACGGCGGCTGCCGAGGAGCGGCGCCACGGTGCGAGCCTGTGCGGGGAGCAACGCGCGGCGGGCCGCCGGTATTCTGGGACACGCCGCGCGCGCTCGAATCTACGCACTCCGAGCGCGCCGCGCCTCGTCCCGCCACCCGGCGCGGCAGGGCGGAGAGTGCGACCCCCGCGAGCGAACGGCCCCTAGTGAATCCTGCGCCGACGACCCTGCGCCTGACCGACCGTCAGCCGACCCTCGCGGCCTCCGAGCTGCTCGGCCACCTGACCCCGCCGCCGCAGTTCGCTCACGCGAGCCTCGAGAACTACGTGCCCGACCCGGCGCACCCCTCGCAGGCGGAGGCGGTCGAGGCGATCCGTCGCTTCGCCGACGGCGCTCCCGACGAGGCGCCCACCGGGCTGCGCGGCCTCTTCGCGCGCCGCACCCCGGTCGTGGCCGAGAAGGCCGGCATCTACCTCGACGGCGGCTTCGGCGTGGGCAAGACGCACCTGCTCGCGGCGCTCTGGCACCGCGTCGGCGGTCGCAAGTACTTCGGCACGTTCATCGAGTACACGGCGCTCGTCGGGGCGCTGGGCTACCAGCAGGCGGTGCAGCAGTTCCGCGGGGCGCGCCTGATCGCGATCGACGAGTTCGAGCTCGACGACCCGGGCGACACGATGGTGATGTCGCGCCTGCTGGGCGAGCTCGTCGCGAGCGGCTCGCGCATCGCGGCGACCTCCAACACGCCTCCGCACGCGCTCGGCGAGGGGCGATTCGCCGCCCAGGACTTCCTGCGCGAGATCAACGCCCTCGCCGACCGCTTCGACATCCGCCGCATCGACGGCGAGGACTACCGCAAGCGAGACATCGAGGGCCACGCGGTCGCGCTGAGCCCGGAGGAGCTCGACGCGCGCCTCGCCGCCGAGACGGGCACGGTCACCGTCGACCGCTTCGACGCGGTCCTCGCGCACCTGGCGACCGTGCACCCGAGCCGATACATCGGCCTCATCGACGGGCTGTCGGCGATCGCGCTCACCGACGTCTCGCCGCTGCGCAATCAGACGGATGCCCTGCGCCTCGTCGCGCTCGTCGATCGCCTCTACGACGCCCAGATCCGCATCCTCGCCACGGGCACCCCGCTCGATCAGGTCTTCACCGACGACATGCTCGCTGGCGGGTATCGGAAGAAGTACCTGCGGGCGACCTCGCGCATGATCGCTCTGACCACGGCGTCCTGACCGGGGTCGCGCGCGGACGCGCCGATAGGATCGTCACCGGAGCGCCGGGAAGTCTGGTCGGCCCGCCTGCCGCGTCGCGGGGGCGGAACCGCGCCGACGACCCCGAGGAGACCCCATGACCGGAACGCCCACCGGAACGCCCTCCGGCGCCCCTACGGGTGCCGACCGCTACCGCGAGAGCCTCTGGATCGAGCAGATCCTCCGCAAGGAGACGGTGGGCGGGATCCTGCTGCTCGTCGCGACGGTGATCGCGGTCGCCCTGGCCAACTCGGCCGCGGCCGACGGCTACTTCGCGCTGCGCGACACCTCCGTGATCCTCGGATTCGGCGACGCGGTGTTCGAGATCTCGGTCGGCCACCTCGCCGCCGACGGTCTGCTCGCGATCTTCTTCTTCCTCGCCGGCCTCGAGCTCAAGCGCGAGTTCGTCGCCGGCGAGCTGCGCGACCCTCGCCGCGCGCTCGTTCCCGTCGCGGCCGCGTTCGGCGGAGCCGCGACGCCGGCGGTGATCTTCACGCTCGTGAACCTCACCCAGGGGCAGGAGGTGCTGCGCGGCTGGGCGATCCCGCTCGCGACCGACATTGCCTTCGCCCTGGCAGTGCTCGCGGTCGTGGGCACCTCGCTGCCGATCGCGATGCGCACCTTCCTGCTGACGCTCGCGGTCGTCGACGACCTCATCGGCATCACCGTCATCGCGTTCGTCTACACCGACGACCTCCAGCCGCTGTATCTCGTGCTGGCGGGCATCGGGCTCGCGATCTTCGGGCTCATCGCGCAGAGGTACCAGGAGCTCTTCCGCCTGCGCTCGACCGCGGCGATCGCGATCCTCGCCCCGATCGGCATCGTCGTGTGGTTCCTCATGTACTCCTCGGGCGTGCACGCGACCGTCGCGGGAGTGCTGCTGGCGTTCACCGTGCCCGTCCTCGCCCGCGGGGGCGAGGAGGACGGGCTCGGCGGCCGGGAGGGTCTCGCTGAGAAGTTCGAGCACGGTCTGCGCCCGATCTCGGCGGGCTTCGCGGTGCCGGTGTTCGCGTTCTTCTCCTCGGGGGTCGCGGTCGGCGGTCTCGACGGGCTCGTCGAGGCGATCACATCGCCCGTGGCGATCGGGATCGTCGTCGGGCTCGTCGTCGGCAAGACGATCGGCATCACGCTGGCTTCCTGGCTCGTGACCCGGCTGCCGGGCGTCACCCTGCCCCGGGGCGTGCGCTGGATCGACGTCGTCGGCCTCGCGATGCTCTCGGGCATGGGCTTCACGGTCTCCCTGCTCATCAGCGAGCTCAGCTACGGGCAGGGCGACCCGTTGGACGACGTCGCCAAGGTCGGGATCCTCCTGGGCTCGCTCATCGCCGCGGTCGCTGCGGGAATCCTGCTCGGCACCCGCAATCGCCACTACCGGCGCCGGCGCGAGGAGGACGAGCGCGACTCGGACGGCGACGGGATCCCCGACGCCTTCGAGGACACGGTCCGCGCATAGGGGAGCCCGGGCGAGCTCCTCGCCTCGCGTAACGCGATGTTTACATCACCGGCCGGCGTGTAACCCGCTCGAAATACCGCGACACCTCTCGCGAAATCTCGCGCACCGACACTTCAAGAGCGCCCGGTCCTCGCCGGGAGGCCGGTGACCCTACATCCGAGCCTCCGAGTCGGGCGCCTCATTCCCCACGGCAAGAGAGGTTCCACATGGATCAGGGAAACACCACCTTCATCCTGGTCGCCGCCGCACTCGTCCTGCTCATGACCCCCGGCCTGGCGTTCTTCTACGGAGGACTCGTCAAGGCCAAGAGCGTCATCAGCATGATGATGCTGAGCTTCGGCGCGATCGGGCTCATCGGCGTCCTCTGGGTTCTGTACGGCTACGCGATCGCCTTCGCCAACAACGTCGGCATCGACGGAGTCATCGGCATCGACTCGGGCGCGATCGGCCTCACCAGCCTTCTCGAGGTCCCCGAGGGTGCCGCGTTCCCGCCGCTCGCTTTCGCCGCCTTCCAGGCGACGTTCGCGATCATCACCGTGGCCCTCATCTCGGGCGCGATCGCCGACCGCGCCAAGTTCGGCGCGTGGATGGTGTTCGCGGGCGTCTGGGCAACGGTCGTCTACTTCCCCGTCGCCAGCTGGGTCTTCAACTTCACGCTCGACCCCGAGACGCTCGCGTTCACCGACGGCGGATGGATCACGTACGGGATGCAGGAGGCCTTCGGGGTCGGCGCGATCGACTTCGCCGGTGGCACCGCCGTCCACATCAACGCGGGCGCCGCCGCACTGGCCCTCGCGCTCGTCCTCGGCAAGCGCATCGGCTTCGCCAAGGGCGCTCACGTGCCGCACAACCCGCCGTTCGTGCTCCTCGGCGCGGGCCTGCTGTGGTTCGGCTGGTTCGGCTTCAACGCCGGCTCGGAGCTCGCCGCCGACGGCACCGCAGCGCTCGCCTTCATCAACACGATCGCCGCGCCGGCCGCAGCCCTGCTCGCGTGGCTCGTCGTGGAGAAGATCAAGGATGGCAAGCCGACCTCGGTCGGCGCCGCCTCGGGCGCGGTCGCCGGTCTCGTCGCGATCACCCCCGCGTGCGCCGCGCTCACGCCGGGCTGGGCGATCGTGCTCGGCCTCGTCGCGGGCGCGGTCTGCGCCCTCGCGGTCGACCTGAAGTTCAAGTTCGGCTTCGACGACTCACTCGACGTCGTGGGCATCCACCTCGTCGGCGGCCTCGTCGGAACCCTCTACCTGGGCGTCTTCGCCAACGGCACCGGCCTCCTCTACAGCGGGGAGCTCACGCAGCTCATGGTGCAGGCCATCGCCGCCTTCGCGGTCATGATCTACTCGTTCACCCTCGCCTTCGTCATCGGTCTCGCGATCGAGAAGACGATGGGCTTCCGGGTGAAGGAGGAGGACGAGCTCGCGGGCATCGACCCGATCGTGCACGGCGAGGAGGGCTACGTCCTCGAGGGCACGCGCTGATCGACTGACCCATCGCCTCCGGGCGCGCGCGGGGCGCTACTCTTCGATTCGAGTAGCGCCCCGTCGTCGTTGCACGGGGGTCCCGACGCGAGGAGACGGCACGTGACGAGCGATCCCGGCCTTCAGCTCGTCGCCGCGCTTCTCGTGCTCGCAGCCCCGGCCGGAGTGCTTCTCGGCACCGGGCGAGCGGAGCGCGTACGCGTGCTGACCGCGTTCGTCGCCGGCGCGGCCGGCGCCGTCGCCTCGATCGCGGGGGATGCCCTGGCCGGCCCGATCACGGATCTCCCGGCGCGCGTCCTCGACGCCGCCATCGCGGCCGCCGTCACGGCGATCGTGGCGACCCTCGCCGCCCGCCGGCTCGGCTCCGTCGGCGGCGTCGTGCTCGCCGGCTCGTGGTCGGCGCTCGTCTACCAGCCCGTAGTGGGGGCCGTCGTGGGGGAGTTCCCCGCGCTCGTGCAGTCGCTCATCGGCGCGGTCGACTTCGCCGGAGTCCTCGCCACGCATGTCGCTGCCGGGGCCGCGCTCCTCGTCGTGCATCTGCTGCCCGCGCCACGTCGCGTCGTCTCTTTCGCGTTCGTCGCCCGATCCGTGGGCTGGCCGCGCGCGGTGCTCGCCGCCGCTCTCGTGATCGTCGGCGGCACAGCCTGGCTCGCAGGAGTGGAGCGCGTCGTCGACGAGGCGACGGGCCGCATCGTCGCCAACGCGGTCATCGGGATCGCCGTCGCAGCCCTCACGTGGTCGCTCATCGAGAAGATCGGCTGGAACCGGCTGACCCCCGCGGTGCTCGTCGCCGGCGCCTGGGGAGGATGGGCGGCGATCGGCGTCGGGGCACCGTTCCTCGCGCCGCCCGCATTGGGAGCCGCGGCCGTGCTCGGCGGGGCCGTCGGCTCGGCGATGAGCGGCGCAGGAGCCCGCGATGACGCGGATGCCGCGCCGCGACGCTCGTGGACGATCGGGGCGATCGGGGCGACCGCGACGGGCGGGATCATCGTCGCGCTCCTCGCGGACGGCTTCGGCCTCGCCGCGACCGGCACGCTCGTCCTCGCGGCGGCGCAGCTCGGAGCGGTGCTGGCGGTGACGTTGCTCGCGGCGCTCGGCGGCCTTGTCTGCTGGGTGATCGCGTGGGTCGCGCTGAGAGCGACGAAGCGATTCGTGACCGAGCACTGAGGGGAGAGTGGTGGGCGATACCAGACTCGAACTGATGACCTCTTCCGTGTGAAGGAAGCGCGCTACCAACTGCGCCAATCGCCCGTGCGCGTCCATCTTGCCATAAGTCCTCAGGCCGTCGTGCACCGCTCGCGGCCGTCGATACCGCGGGGTGACACGCCCGGTCCGCCCGGTTTGGCATCCCCCCGAGAGGTCGGCTATGGTTTCCATGCACGCCGGAAACGGCAGGCGAAAATGCGGATGTGGCGCAGTGGTAGCGCATCACCTTGCCAAGGTGAGGGTCGCGAGTTCGAATCTCGTCATCCGCTCGAGTACGGCCCCTCGGTAGTGGGGGTTGCACCCACGGTGGCGTGGCCGAGAGGCGAGGCAGCGGCCTGCAAAGCCGTGCACACGGGTTCGAATCCCGTCGCCACCTCGCACTCCCCGGAGATCCGAGGCGGTACCACTACCACCAGCACCACCTTGGGCGATTGGCGCAGCGGTAGCGCGCTTCCCTGACACGGAAGAGGTCACTGGTTCGATCCCAGTATCGCCCACCACGAGTTTCGCGAGAACAGCCCCCGCTCCGGCGGGGGTTTTCGCGTTTTCGCCGCCGGTAGGCTGGTGCGGTCCCGCAGACCCTGCAGAAGGAGCACCGTGTCCGAGCCCGTCGCCGAGCAGTCCACCCCCACCCTCGAGGCGGTCGTGGCCGAGACGACGACCGACGGATTCGGGCTCTTCACCGACCGCTCCGTCGTCGCGATGCGCGTCGACGGCGAGCTGCGCGACCTCGCGCACCGCGTCGAGCCCGGCGCCCGCGTCGAGCCCGTCACGATCGGCAGCCCCGACGGCCTCGCGATCCTCCGGCACTCGGCCGCGCACGTCCTCGCGCAGGCCGTGCAGTCGATCAACCCCGAGGCGAAGCTCGGGATCGGCCCGCCCGTGACCGACGGCTTCTACTACGACTTCGACGTCGCATCCCCGTTCACGACCGACGACTTCGCCGCGCTCAGCAAGGCGATGGAGCGCATCGTCCGTCAGGGGCAGCGGTTCATCCGCCGCGTCGTCACCGAGGACGAGGCGCGCGCCGAGCTCGCGGACGAGCCGTACAAGCTCGAGCTCATCGGGCTCAAGGGTGCCGCCGCCGACGGCGCCGACGGCGAGAGCGTCGAGGTCGGCGGCACCGAGCTCACGATCTACGACAACGTCGATCCGAAGACCGGCGAGGTCCACTGGAAGGACCTCTGCCGCGGCCCGCACCTGCCCAACACGCGCATGATCGGCAACGGCTGGGCCCTCATGCGCGTCGCCGCCGCCTACTGGCGCGGGTCGGAGAAGAACCCGCAGCTGCAGCGCATCTACGGCACCGCGTGGCCGAGCAAGGACGCGCTGCGCGAGTACCGCTCGCGCCTGGAGGAGGCCGCCAAGCGCGACCACCGCAAGCTCGGCGTCGAGCTCGACCTGTTCTCCTTCCCCGACGAGATCGGCTCGGGGCTCTCGGTCTTCCACCCCAAGGGCGGCATCATCCGCGCCGAGATCGAGAACTACATGCGCCAGCGCCTGCTCGAGAACGGCTACGAGCTCGTCTACTCGCCCCACATCACCAAGGGTCAGCTGTTCGAGACGAGCGGCCACCTGCAGTGGTACGAGGAGGGCATGTTCCCGGCGATGCACCTCGACGAGGAGCGCGACGCCGAGGGCAACATCACCAAGCAGGGGCAGAACTACTACCTCAAGCCCATGAACTGCCCGTTCCACAACCTGATCTTCCGCGCGCGCGGCCGCAGCTATCGCGAACTGCCCCTGCGCCTCGCCGAGTTCGGCACCGTCTACCGCTACGAGAAGAGCGGCACGCTCTCGGGCCTCACCCGCGTGCGCGGCCTCACCCAGGACGACGCCCACATCTACGTCACGCCCGACCAGGTCAAGGCCGAGGTCGCGAGCCAGCTCGAGTTCGTGCTCGAGACCCTGCGCGGCTACGGCCTCGACGACTTCTACCTCGAGCTGTCGACGAAGAACCCCGACAAGTACGTCGGCGAGGACGACGTCTGGGAGCAGGCGACCGAGACCCTCCGCGAGGTCGCGACCGAGTCGGGCCTCGAGCTCGTCGCCGACCCGGGCGGTGCCGCGTTCTACGGCCCGAAGATCTCGGTGCAGGCGCGCGACGCCATCGGCCGCACCTGGCAGCTCTCGACCGTGCAGCTCGACTTCAACCAGCCCGAGCGCTTCGAGCTCGAGTACGCCGCCTCCGACGGCTCGCGCCAGCGCCCGATCATGATCCACCGCGCGCTGCTGGGCTCGATCGAGCGCTTCTTCGCGATCCTGCTTGAGCACTACGCGGGTGCGTTCCCGGCCTGGCTCTCGCCCGTGCAGGTCGTCGGCATCCCCGTCGCCGAGGAGTACGCCCCCTACCTGCAGGAGGTCATCGACCGGCTGCGGGCCCAGGGCGTCCGCGCCGACCTCGATCGCAGCGACGACCGCATGCAGAAGAAGATCCGCACCCACACGATGCAGAAGGTCCCGTACCAGCTCATCGCGGGCGAGGAGGATCGCGCGAAGGGCGCCGTGAGCTTCCGCTTCCGCGACGGCACGCAGGTCAACGGGGTTCCCGTCGACGAGGTCATCGCGCGCATCACCGGCGCGATCAGCTCGCGCTCGGCCGAGCTGTAGGCGGGCATCCGGTCATGATCGAGAACGAGAGGGATGCCCCGGGCCCGTCGATCGACGGAGTCGCGGCCGAGTCGTCGGCCGGCTTCGCCGCCGTGCCCGACTCGTTCCAGCGGCTCTGGACGCCGCATCGCCTCGTCTACATCGAGAACGGCCAGCAGCCGGACGACGACGCATGCCCGTTCTGCCGCGCCCCCGAGCTCGACGACGTCCAGGCGCTCATCGTCGCGCGCGGCGAGCACGCCTACGTGCTGCTCAACCTCTACCCGTACAACAGCGGGCACCTGCTCGTCTGCCCGTACCGCCACATCGCGACCTACGACGAGGCGAGCCGGGAGGAGGTCGCCGAGATCGGCGAGCTGACGCAGACGGCGATGAGCGTGCTGACCGCGACGAGCGGCTGTCACGGCTTCAACATCGGCATGAACCAGGGCCGTATCGCCGGCGCGGGAATCGCCGCGCACCTGCACCAGCACGTCGTCCCGCGGTGGGCGCTCGACTCGAACTTCTTCCCGATCGTCGCCCAGACCAAGGCCGTGCCCCGGCTGCTCGGCGAGGTGCGCGACGAGATCGCCGCGGCCTGGCCGCGCTGATCCGGCGGACTCAGCGCACCTGGCGCACCGCGAACTGCATGCGCGGGTGCGCGTAGGCCTCCTGCGACTCGACGAGCTGCAGCTCGCGCTCGCCCGACTCGAGCGTGGCGGTGAGCAGATCGAAGACGCTCGAGGCGGTGCGGGCGAGCGCATCGGCGGCATCGCCGGTGCGGCGGTAGTGCGCGGTGAAGAGCGCCGCGGTGACGTCGCCCGAGCCGTTCGCCTTCATCGGCAGCTGCGGGGTCGTGACGATCCATGCGCCGCGGTCGTCGACGGCCAGCATCTCGAGGGTGCCCTCCTCGCGGTCGGGGCGCTCGACGCTCGTCACGAGAACGGTCCGCGGGCCCATGACGCGAGCGAGGTCCACCGACGCGAGCGTCGACTCGAGAGAGTCGGGCTCGGTGCCGGTCAGGTAGCCGAGCTCGAACTGGTTGGGGGTGATGAGATCCGCGGCGGGCACGACGCGCTCGCGCAGCAGCACCGGAATGGCCGGGGCGACGAAGCAGCCGCTCCTCGCATTGCCCATCACCGGGTCGCACGCGTAGATCGCGGCCGGGTTCGCCTGCTTGATGCGGGCGACCGCGTCGAGGATCACATCGGCGATGCCCTCCGAGCCCTGGTAGCCGGAGAGGACGACGTCGATCTGCGGGAACGCCCCGCGCTCCTCGATGCCGGTGATCACCTCGCGCACGTCGTCGGGGCTGATGAGCGGCCCGCGCCACGCTCCGTAGCCGGTGTGGTTGGAGAAGTTCACGGTGTAGACCGGCATCACCTCGACGCCGATGCGCTGCAGGGGGAAGACGGCCGCGGAGTTGCCGACGTGGCCGTAGGCGACGGCGGACTGGATCGAGAGAACCTTCACCTCTCGATCATCGCACTCAGACCGACCGGAGCTCGCCGCCGGCCGCCGCCACAGCCGTCGTGATGTCGGCCGCCAGGCGCTCGGCCTCCGCATCGTCGAGGTCGTGCACGGTGAGCCGCAGTCGGTGCGATGCGGGCACTGTTCCGAGCGAGAACTCGTCGCCCGTGCGCGCGAGCCAGCCCCGTCTCATGAGCCGGTCCGAGACCTCGCGCGCGGGCACGGGCAGCGCGACCCAGAGGTTGAGGCCGTCGCCCGCGGTCGCGGGCACGCCGCGCTCGCTGAGCAGCTCGGCGAAGACGCGGTTGCGGTCGGCGTAGTGCGCGCCCGCGCGAGCGATGCCCGCGGTGACCGCCGGATCGGTGACGAGGGCGAGCGCGAGGCGCTGCAGGAGGTGGCTGACCCAGGTCGTGCCCGGCGTCAGGCGCATCGCGAGGCGCTCGGCGGTGTCGGGGTCGGATGCGGTGACCGCGAGGCACATGTCGGGGCCGAGGAACTTCGACACCGACCGCACGAGCGCCCACCGTCGGTGGTCGGGCCCGATGAGCGAGCGGAAGGGCGCTCGCGACAGCATCGAGAAGTGGTCGTCCTCGATGACGAGCACGAAGGGATGGTCGCGGAGCACGGCGCGGAGCTCACGAGCCCGCCGCTCCGACAGGCTCACGCCCGTCGGATTCTGCGCGCGCGGCGTGGAGACCACGGCGCGCACGCCCTGCGCGAGCGCTGCGCGCAGCCCCGCCACGGTCATCCCCTCGTCGTCGACCGGAACGGGGACGGCGCGGTACCCGCCCACGCGCACCGTGTGGATGCTCGTGAGGAAGCACGGGTCCTCCAGGGCGACCCCGTCGTCGCGCACGAGCGCCTGCGCGAGCAACCGCTCGACGGCATCGCCCGCTCCGCTCGTGACGGTGAGGCGCATGTCGGCCGGTGCGAGATCGGCGCGCATCCACGCGTCCGCCCAGCGCTCGAGACCGGGATCGATGACGGGCTCGCCGTAGAGGACACGGTGACCCGCCGCCCCCGCCAGGGCGGTCGAGGGGTCGGGGATCAGGTCGGGGTCGGGGTTGCCGGTCGCGACGTCCCGCAGGACGCTGTCGGGGGCGAAGCCCTCCTGAGCGACGGGGGAGCGGTCGGCGACGCGCGTGCCGCCGCGGCCGAGCGTCATCACGAGCCCCGCCTGGGTGAGCTGCCGGTAGGCGGCGACGGCAGTGTTGCGATTCACGCCGAGCCCGTCGGCGAGGGTGCGCACGGAGGGCAGCGCATCGCCCGGGCGCAGCGACCCGCGCTCGATGAGCTCGCGCACGCTCGCCACGATCTCGGCGGCCGTTCGGCCGGTGATCTCAGGCGTCATGCGTCGGTCCGTCTCGGGTCAGGGATGGTGTTCCCCGCCATGCTATCTTTTGGCCTAGGTCATTGCGACGTCGTGGCCACACACCCGCGCGCGGGCGCGCGCCCTCCATCGAAGGGACTCCCTCATGAGCACTGCCGAGACCGGTTCGAGCCGCGTGAAGCGCGGCCTCGCCGAGATGCTGAAGGGCGGCGTCATCATGGACGTCGTCGACGCCGAGCAGGCGCGCATCGCGGAGGACGCCGGCGCGGTCGCCGTCATGGCACTCGAGCGCGTCCCCGCGGACATCCGCGCTCAGGGCGGCGTCGCGCGCATGAGCGACCCCGACCTCATCGAGCAGATCATGGCGACGGTCTCCATCCCCGTCATGGCGAAGGCCCGCATCGGCCACTTCGTCGAGGCGCAGATCCTCCAGTCGCTCGGCGTGGACTACATCGACGAGTCGGAGGTGCTGAGCCCCGCCGACTACGTCAACCACATCGACAAGTGGCCCTTCACGGTCCCGTTCGTGTGCGGCGCGACCAACCTCGGCGAAGCCCTTCGCCGCATCAACGAGGGCGCGGCGATGATCCGCTCCAAGGGCGAGGCCGGCACGGGCGATGTCTCCGAGGCCACCAAGCACATCCGCACCATCTCGGCCGAGATCAACCGTCTGACGTCGATGACGAAGGACGAGCTGTACGTCGCCGCGAAGGACCTCCAGGCGCCCTACGACCTCGTCGTCGAGATCGCCGAGACCGGCAAGCTCCCCGTCGTGCTCTTCACCGCCGGCGGCGTCGCGACGCCCGCCGACGCGGCACTCATGATGCAGCTCGGCGCCGACGGCGTCTTCGTCGGCTCGGGCGTCTTCAAGTCGGGCAACCCCGCAGCGCGCGCCGCCGCGATCGTCAAGGCCACCACGTTCTACGACGACCCCTCGGTCGTCGCGGAGGCCTCGCGCGGTCTCGGCGAGGCGATGGTCGGCATCAACGTCGCCGACCTCCCCGCGCCGCACCGCCTCGCCGAGCGTGGCTGGTAGCGCACCGGTCGTCGGCGTCCTCGCCCTCCAGGGGGATGTTCGCGAGCACCTCGCCGTGCTGCGCGCGCTGGGCGCCGACGCGCGCCCGGTGCGCCGGCCGGAGGAGATCGAGGCCATCGACGGCCTCGTGATCCCGGGAGGCGAGTCGAGCGTCATGGACAAGCTCGCGCGCGCCTTCGGCGTCCAGCAGGCGCTGCGCGACCGCATCGCCGACGGGATGCCCGTGTACGGCACGTGCGCGGGGCTCATCATGATCGCCGACGAGATCCGAGACGCGATCACCGGCCAGGAGACCCTCGGCGGCCTCGACGTCGTCGTGCGCCGCAACGCCTTCGGCACGCAGCTCGACTCGTTCGAGACCGACATCGCGATGCCCGCTCTCGGTGACGAGCCCGTGCACGCCGTCTTCATCCGCGCACCCGTCGTCGAGTCCGTCGGCGAGGGCGTCGAGGTCATCGGGCGCCTCGAGGACGGCCGCATCGTCGCCGTCGAGCAGGGTCCGCTCATGGGCACGAGCTTCCACCCCGAGGTCACGGGCGAGCACCGCTTCCACGAGCGCTTCCTGCAGAAGGTCGCCGACTCGGTCGCGTCGCGCACCCGGTAGGTGTCCCGCCCGCCACCATGGGGGCATGAACTGGTACTCGAGCTACCCGGCTCAGCGAGCGCGGCAGATCATCGCCGACCTCGTCGGGCTCGCGGCGGTCATCCTCGTCATCATCACGGCGGTGAGCGTGACGACCGCGATCCGTGCGCTCGCGTCCTTCGGGCGCGACCTGGAAGCGGCGGGGGAGTCGTTCGCCACCGGCCTCGCCGACGCGGGCGATCAGCTCGGGGCGATCCCGCTCGTGGGCGAGGGCATCCGCGCCCCGCTGGATGCGGCCGCCGGAGCGGGAGGCGCCGTCGCGGACGCCGGCCGCGGCCAGCAGGAGCTCGTCGAGGCCATCGCCGTCGGCGCGGGGTGGGTCGTCGCGCTCCTGCCGCTGCTGGTGCTCGCTCTCGTCTGGGCCCTGCCGCGCGTGCTGTTCGCGCGCCGATCGGGTCTGGTGCGACGGATGCTCGCCCAGGGCCTCACGGCCGACACGCTCGCCGCCCGCGCCCTCGCACGGCAGCCCCTGCGCGCGCTCGTCGGCGTGCACCCCGACCCCGCTGCGGCCTGGAGGGCGGGGGACCCGGACGTCGTCCGCGCCCTCGCCGGTCTCGAGCTGCGGCGCGCGGGCGTCCTCCCGACCGTCCTTCCCGGCGCCCTGTCCTAGACTGGAGCGCTGTCCCCGAGAGCGACGAGGAGCGAGATGTCCGGCCATTCCAAGTGGGCGACGACCAAGCACAAGAAGGCCGTCATCGACGCGCGCCGTGCGAAGTCGTTCGCGAAGCTCATCAAGAACATCGAGGTCGCCGCCAAGATCGGCGGCGCCGACATGAGCGGCAACCCGACGCTCGTCGACGCCGTGCAGAAGGCCAAGAAGACCTCCGTCCCCAACGACAACATCGACCGCGCGATCAAGCGCGGCGCCGGTCTCACCGGCGACGCCGTCGATTACCAGACGATCATGTACGAGGGCTACGGCGCCGGCGGCATCGCGCTGCTGATCGAGTGCCTCACCGACAATCGCAACCGCGCCGCCGCCGAGGTGCGCACGGGCATGACGCGCAACGGCGGCCAGATGGCCGACCCCGGCAGCGTCGCCTACAACTTCCACCGCAAGGGCGTCATCGCGATCACGAAGACCGACGGCCTCACGGAGGACGACATCCTCCTGGCCGTGCTCGACGCGGGCGCCGAGGAGGTCGTCGACCAGGGCGGCGGCTTCGAGGTCATCACCGACCCCTCACAGCTGCTCGCCGCGCGCGCCGCGCTCACCGAGGCCGGGATCGAGTACGACTCCGCCGAGGCCGAGTTCGTCGCGGGCGTGCAGATCGAGACCGACGCCGAGACCGCGCGGAAGGTGTTCCGCCTCGTCGACGCGCTCGACGAGCTCGACGACGTGCAGAACGTGTACACGAACATCTCGCTCACCGACGAGATCCGCGCCGAGCTCGACGCCGACGACGAGTAGCGGTCCGCCCGTGCTGCGCGTGCTCGGCGTCGACCCAGGGCTCACGCGCTGCGGCATCGGGGTCGTCGACATCGACCCGACGCGCCGGGCGACCCTCGTGCACGTCTCGGTCGTCCGCACCGAGCCCGCGATGCCGCTCGAGCAGCGAGTGCTCGCGATCGCCGAGGGCGTCGCCGCGCTGATCGATGAGCACCGGCCCGACGTCGTCGCCCTCGAGCGCGTCTTCGCCCAGCACAACGTGCGCACCGTCATGGGCACGGCGCAGGCGAGCGGCGTCGTGCTGCACGCCGCGGCCGCCCGCGGCCTCGCGGTCGCCCTCCACACCCCGAGCGAGGTCAAGGCCGCCGTCACGGGGCACGGCGCCGCCGACAAGAAGCAGGTCACCGCGATGGTGCAGCGCATCCTGCGACTGGATGCCCCGCCCGCGCCCGCGGACGCCGCCGACGCCCTCGCCCTCGCCATCTGCCACGGCTGGCGAAGGGGCGCGGTCTCGGCGCCCGAGGCCGACGGGGGAGGCGCGCTCACGCCCGCGCAGCGCGCGTGGCGCGCGGCCGAGAAGTCGGCGGCCGCCCCTAGGCTCGACAGGTGATCGCCTCTCTGCGCGGAACCGTCATCGCGCTCGGCCCCGGCCGCGCCGTGCTCGAGGTCTCCGGCGTCGGCTACGCGGTCGCCGTGACCGAGCGCTGCGCGCGCGAGCTGCGCGTCGACGACCGCATCCTCCTGCACACGGCGATGGTCGTGCGGGAGGACGACGTGAGTCTCTTCGGCTTCGTCGACGAGACCGAGCTGCACCTCTTCGACCTGCTGCGCACGGTCTCGGGGGTGGGCCCGAAGTCGGCGCTCGGGGTCCTCGGCCAGATGGAGCCCGCAGCGATCGCTCGCGCCATCCACGACGACGATGACGCCCCCTTCCGGAAGGTCAGCGGCATCGGGCCGAAGACCGCGAAGCTCATCGTCGTCTCTCTCGCGGGCAAGATCACCGCTCCCGCGGGGGCCGCGGCCGGTCGCGCGGCGGTCGCCCCGGCGGGCGACGGTGCGACGACCCTCGCCCTCGTCGAGGCCCTCACCGGGCTCGGCTGGCCCGAGCGCTCGGCCGTCGATGCCGCCGAGGCCGTGATCGCCGCCGAGCCCGCGGCCGAGCGCAGCCCCCTGCCCGTGCTGCTGCGCCGCGCGCTCGCCCAGCTCGGGCCCCGGGCATCCCGCCCCGATGACCGAGGAGGGCGCGCGTGAGCGACGACATCCTGCGGGCGAGCCCCGAGAGCGAGTCCGAGCTCGCGTTCGAGGGCGCACTGCGCCCGCAGAGCCTCGACGAGTTCGTCGGTCAGCAGAAGGTGCGCCGGCAGCTGCAGCTGCTGCTCGAGGCCGCGACGCTGCAGAACCGCGCGCCCGACCACATCCTTCTCGCCGGCCCCCCGGGCCTGGGCAAGACGACGCTCGCGATGATCGTCGCGCACGAGGGGCAGCGGCCCCTGCGCATGACGAGCGGCCCGGCCATCCAGCACGCCGGCGACCTCGCGGCCGTGCTGTCCTCACTCGTGCCGGGCGAGGTGCTCTTCATCGACGAGATCCACCGCATGGCGCGCTCGGCGGAGGAGATGCTCTACCTCGCGATGGAGGACTTCCGCGTCGACATCATGGTCGGCAAGGGCGCCGGCGCCACGAGCATCCCGCTCGAGCTCGCGCCGTTCACCCTGGTCGGCGCGACGACCCGCTCGGGCCTGCTGCCGAACCCGCTGCGCGACCGCTTCGGCTTCACCGCGCACCTGGAGTTCTACGAGCCCGCCGAGCTGCACCGCGTGCTGGAGCGCGCGGCCGCGCTCCTCCGCCTCGACATCGACACGGATGCCCTGCGCGAGATCTCCGGACGCAGCCGGGGCACCCCGCGCATCGCCAACCGGCTCCTGCGCCGCGTGCGCGACTTCGCCCTCGTCCACGGCGGGCGGGCGGACACGACCGCGGTGCGCGCCGCCCTCGACCTCTACGACGTCGACGAGCAGGGGCTCGACCGGCTCGACCGCGCCGTCCTCCACGCGATCGTCGACCGCTTCGACGGCGGGCCGGTCGGCCTGTCGACGCTCGCCGTCTCGGTCGGCGAGGAGGCGGAGACGATCGAGGCGGTCGTCGAGCCGTTCCTCGTCCGGACCGGGCTCATCGCCCGGACTCCGCGTGGGCGCGTCGCCACTGCGGAGGCATGGCGCCACCTCGGGCGTGAGCCCCGGTCGGCTTCCGCCGATGACCTATAGTTGTGCGAGGCTGCGCGGGAGCATCCTCTCGCCGCCGCCCCTCTGACTCCGCGCTCGCGGCAGACGTCCCCGAAAGGCTCACCACCCCATGGACCCGTTGACTCTCGTCATGCTGGCCGTTCTGGCCATGCTCATCTTCTTCATGTGGCGCAACTCGAAGAAGCGCAAGGAGGAGCTGGCGAAGCTCCAGGAGTCCATGGTGCCCGGTGCCGAGGTCATGACCAACTTCGGCCTGTTCGGGACCCTCCTCTCGATCGACGAGGAGAACAACATCGCCGTCATCGAGACGAGCCCGGGCAACGCCGTCAAGGTGCACCGCCAGACCCTCGCCCGCGTCGTCGACGAGACCGACCGGTCGGACGCCGGGCAGAACGATGCCGAGGAGGGCGCCGTCACCGCCGATGCCGACGCGACGCCCGAGGCTCCCGGCACCCCGGCGAAGAACGACTGACCGAACCTCCCGCGCCGCATGCGCACCGCCCTCGGGCGGTCGTGAGCGTGCGGCCAGCAGAAATGAGTACTTGAGGTGGCACGAAGCACACCCGAGCGCCGCGCGCTGCGCTCCCTCGTCTGGCTCCTCGTCATCATCGTCGCCCTCATCGGCGGCAATGCGGCGAGCGTGCTGTGGAACGAAGGGTCGTGGGCTCCCCGCCTCGCCCTCGACCTCGAGGGCGGCACCCAGCTCACGCTGACCCCGCAGCTGTCCTCCGGGCAGAGCGTCTCGCAGGAGCAGCTCGATCAGGCCGTCGGCATCATCCGCCAGCGCGTCGACGCGGCCGGCGTGAGCGAGTCCGAGATCAACACGCAGGGCGGCCAGAACATCGTCGTGTCCATCCCGGGCACCCCGGACGAGGCCACGCTGCAGCGGATCCGGTCGTCGGCGAAGCTCGAGTTCCGGGCCGTCCTGACGGCCGACCTGGCCTCATCCAGCACCATCGGCGAGGAGGGCGCGGCGGGCGACCCGAGCGCCAGCCCCAGTCCGAGCAGCGAGCCGTCGGAGGAGCCGAGCGCGGCGCCGAGCCCGTCGGCATCGCCCACCGACGCGAGCGACCCGAACTGGATCACGCCGGAGCTGCAGAAGCAGTTCGAGGACTTCGACTGCGCGACGGTCACCGAGAGCGGCGCGAACGTCGCCCCCGAGGACGAGCCGCTCGTCACGTGCGAGGCCGACTCGTCGCTCAAGTACATCCTCGGCCCGGTCGAGGTGACCGGTGCCCGGATCGCCGACGCGTCCTCCGGGCTCATCCAGTCGTCGACGGGCGTCAGCACCAACGAGTGGGGCGTCTTCCTCGAGTTCGACGGCGAGGGCACCGACCAGTTCCGCGAGGTGACCGAGCGGCTCGTAGGCCTCGAGGGCGTGCGCAACCAGTTCGCGATCGTCCTCGACGGCCAGGTCATCAGCGCGCCGCGCACGATCAGCGCGATCACCAACGGTCAGCCGCAGATCACCGGGAACTTCACGCAGGAGAGCGCCAAGACGCTCGCCGACCAGCTGAAGTTCGGCGCTCTGCCGATCGGCTTCGAGCTGCAGTCGCAGGATCAGATCAGCGCGACGCTCGGCGTCTCGCAGCTGCAGAGCGGCATCATCGCGGGCCTCGTCGGCCTCGCACTCGTCGTCCTCTACTCGCTGCTGCAGTACCGCGCCCTCGGCGGGGTCACGATCGCCTCGCTCATCATCGCGGGAATCGTCACCTACCTGCTGATCACCTACCTGTCCAACCAGCAGGGCTACCGGCTCTCGCTCGCGGGCGTGGCGGGTCTGATCATCGCCGTGGGCGTGATCGCGGACTCGTTCATCGTCTACTTCGAAAGAATCCGCGACGAGCTCCGCGACGGCCGCCGGGTCGACGGCGCCGTCGAGGCGGGATGGAAGCGCGCCTTCCGTACGATCCTCATCTCCGATGTCATCAACGTCATCGCCGCCGTGGTGCTCTTCGTCCTCGCGATCGGCAACGTGCGCGGCTTCGCGTTCACCCTCGGCCTCACGACGGTCGTCGACCTCGTCGTGGTCGCCCTCTTCACCCACCCGATGATGCAGCTGCTCGGCCGCACGTCGTTCTTCTCCGGCGGGCACCCGCTCAGCGGGCTCGACCCGAAGGCGCTCGGCGCCGTGTACCGGGGTCGAGCGCAGTTCCGGCCATCGGCGGCGGTGAGCGCCACCAAGCGCGCGTCGTCGAGCCGGGAGGCCCAGCGCCGCCAGACCATCGCCGAGCGCAAGGCCGCCGAGCAGAGCGGCGAGGGGAAGGACGCCCGATGAGCAACTTCACGGCCTTCGGCAACGATCTGTACACGGGCGCCCGCTCGTTCGACTTCGTCGGCCGCCGACGCACCTGGTACCTGATCGCGGCCGTCGCCGTCATCCTGGCCATCGGTCTCACCGCTCTCCGCGGCGGGTTCGTCTTCGGGATCGAGTTCCGCGGCGGGTCCGAGTTCCGCGTCTCGCAGGTCGCCGAGGCGTCGATGGACACCGCGTCGACGACGGAGATCGCCTCGCAGGCGGTCAGCGACGTCGTCGACGGCTCGAACCCGCGCGTCTCCGTGGTCGGGGGAGACTCCGTCCGCGTCCAGACCGAGCAGCTCACGCCGGAGGAGACCACCGACGTCGCCGATTCGCTCGCGACGGCCTTCGACGTCGATGCCACGCAGATCAGCACGAGCTTCATCGGTGCCACGTGGGGCGGCGACATCACGCGTCAGGCGATCATCGCGCTCGTGGTGTTCCTCCTGCTCGCGAGCCTGGTCATGGCGCTGTACTTCCGCACCTGGAAGATGTCGCTCGCGGCGATGGTCGCTCTCGTGCACGACCTCATCATCACCGTGGGCATCTACGGCATCTTCGGCTTCGAGATCACGCCGGCCGCGGTCATCGGGTTCCTGACCATCCTCGGGTACTCGCTCTACGACACCGTCGTGGTGTTCGACAAGGTGCGCGAGAACACGGGGGAAGATGGCCTGGAGTCGCGCCGGACGTTCGCGGAGTCGGTGAATCTCGCCGTCAACCAGACCCTCGTCCGCTCGATCAACACATCGATCGTCGCGACTCTGCCGGTCGCGTCCATCCTGCTGATCGGTGCGCTGCTGCTCGGCGCCGGAACGCTGTTCGACATCGCCCTCGCGCTCTTCGTCGGAACGATCGTCGGCACGTACTCCTCGATCTTCCTCGCCGCGCCGCTCTACGTGCACCTGCGCGAGAGCGAACCCGAGGTCAAGAAGCAGGGCGGCCGGGAGAAGCGAGCGGTCCCGGAGTCCGGCGCCGTCCGCTGAGCCGAGCCCGCGTAGAATCGCGACGGGGAGGCCGCCGATGACGGACACGACGCAGAACACGGCGACCCTCCGCGCGCTCCTTCCCCGGCTGTTCTCCCGGGCGCAGCCCATCGGGGGCTTCGACGGGCTCGTCAAGACGGTGCGCGCCCAGCACCCCAAGGCCGACATCGCGCTCCTCGAGCGCGCCTACCAGACCGCCGAGCAGGCGCACCGCGGCCAGACCCGCAAGAGCGGCGAGCCCTACATCACTCACCCCGTCGCCGTGACGCAGATCCTCGCCGACCTCGGCATCGGAGTGAAGACCCTCGCCGCCTCGCTGCTGCACGACACGGTGGAGGACACGCCGTACACGCTCGACCAGCTGCGGGCCGATTTCGGCGACGAGATCGCGATGCTCGTCGACGGCGTCACCAAGCTCGACAAGGTCAAGTACGGCGACAGCGCGCAGGCGGAGACGGTCCGGAAGATGATCGTGGCGATGTCGAAGGACATCCGCGTGCTGCTCATCAAGCTCGCCGACCGCCTCCACAACGCCCGCACGTGGGGCTTCGTCGAGAGCGACTCGGCGCGTCGGAAGGCGCAGGAGACGCTCGAGATCTACGCGCCGCTGGCCCATCGACTGGGCATCTCGACGATCAAGTGGGAGCTCGAGGATCTCTCCTTCGCCGTCCTCCACCCGAAGATCTATGTCGAGATCGAGAGCCTGGTCAAGAACCGCACGCCTGAGCGCGAGGCCTTCGTCCAGCAGGTGATCGACGCGATCACGAGCGACCTGCGGCAGTCGAAGATCAAGTCCCAGATCATCGGCCGGCCGAAGCAGTACTACTCGATCTACCAGAAGATGGTGAACCGCGGCCGCGACTTCGAGGAGATCTACGACCTCACGGGCATCCGGATCCTCGTGAACACGATCCGCGACTGCTACGCCGTCCTCGGCGCCGTCCACGCGCGCTGGAACCCCATGCCCGGTCGGTTCAAGGACTACATCGCCACGCCCAAGTTCAACCTCTACCAGTCGCTGCACACGACGGTGTTCGGGCCGGGCGGTCGCCCGGTGGAGATCCAGATCCGGACCCACGAGATGCACCAGCGCGCCGAGTTCGGCGTCGCCGCGCACTGGAAGTACAAGGAGCGCATGAACTCCGGCCGCGGCGCGGTCGAGCAGGGGCGCAGCGACACCGACATGGCGTGGCTCGCCCACATCTCCGACTGGCAGGCGGAGACGAGCGATCCCGGTGAGTTCCTCGACAACCTCCGATACGAGATCGGCGCGAAGGAGGTCTACGTCTTCACCCCGCAGGGCAAGGTGATCGGCCTGCCCGCCGGCGCGACGCCGGTCGACTTCGCCTACGCCGTCCACACCGAGATCGGCCATCGGACGATGGGGGCCAAGGTCAACGGGCGCCTCGTCCCGCTGGAGAGCGTGCTCAACTCGGGCGACTCCGTCGAGGTGTTCACCTCCAAGAACCCCGATGCGGGGCCGAGCCAGGACTGGCTCAACTTCGTCACGAGCACGCGCGCCCGCTCGAAGATCCGCCAGTGGTTCACGAAGGAGCGCCGCGACGAAGCGATCGAGCAGGGACGCGACGCGATCGCGCGCGCGATGCGCAAGCAGAATCTGCCGCTCCAGCGGCTGATGACCCAGGACTCCGTCGCCGAGGTCGCCTCGCAGCTGCGCTACGAGACCGTCGACGCCCTCTACGCCGCCGTCGGCGAGGGCCACGTGTCCACGCAGTCGGTCATCGAGAAGATCGTCGCGGGCCTCCACGTCGATGCCGAGAGCGACGATGAGCCCTTCGTCGTCCCCACGCGCGGCCGCACCCCGGTGCGGACGAGCGATTCGGGCGTGCTCGTCCGCGGCGCGCCCGACATCCTGGTCAAGCTCGCGAAGTGCTGCACGCCCGTTCCCGGCGACGAGATCGTGGGCTTCGTCACCCGCGGGACGGGCGTGAGCGTGCACCGCGCCGACTGCACGAACGTCCAGTCCCTGCTCGCGGAGCCGGATCGCATGATCGAGGTCGAGTGGGCTCCGACCTCCAAGAGCCTGTTCCTCGTGCAGATCCAGGTCGAGGCGCTCGACCGCAGCGGTCTGCTCTCGGACGTGACGCGCGTGCTGTCGGAGCACCACGTCAACATTCTGTCCGCGAGCGTGAACACCTCCCGCGACCGCCTGGCTCTCAGCCGCTTCGTCTTCGAGATGGGCGACGTCACGCACCTCGATCGCGTGCTCAACGCCGTCCGCCGCATCGACGCCGTGTACGACGTCTACCGCGTCAGCAACGGCTAGCCCCGCCCAGAGCCCCGATCGCCCCGGCCCCGCCGCGCTCGAGCAGCGCGCGCGCCGTCCGGAGTCGCTCCCGGGCGCGACGACGGCCGGCCGAGGCCGGCCGACGGTCGAGCGCGGCAGCGACGACGTCGTCGGTCATGCGGCCGATCACCATGCCGGCGGCGAGCAGCTGCACGATGCCGTCGCTCTCGTCGAAGCGGGCGAGGTCGATGAGGGTCCGCTCCGGGCTCGTGACCGCGACGCCCGCGAGCTCGTGCACCTCGTCCCGGTCGATCGAGACCTCCCGCACCCTCAGTGCGCGCCTCGTCGCCGAGCCGATGCGCGCGGTCAGAGGCACGCAGAGAGCCAGGGGCGCCGGCTCCGGCGACCAGCCCCACACCCACGCGGCGCTGCGGCCGTGCAGGATGGTGCGGTCGGGGATGCGCGTCGCCAGGCTCGCCGCCCGGGCGACCGGCGTGACGGGGGAATCGGTGACGAGGAACGCCTCGCCGAGCGCGTCGAGCTCGCCGTCGAGCTGGGCGGCACGCAGCTCGACGGCGGGGAGATCGCGGTCATCGAGGATGAGGGGCAGTCGCGGAGTCATGCGGGGGAGCATGGACCCAGTCAGTCACCCCCCGCGCCGTCGCAGCGCGGAACGGTGGAGAACCCGCAGCGCCGCCCGGGCTGGGGAGAACGGCGGCTCAGCGGTCGACGGCCGCGAGCCACGCCTTCCTGGCCTGAAGCGACTCCTCGAGCTCGGCGACGCGCGCCGAGTCCTTCGCTCCGCGCGCGGTCTCGATCTCGGCCTCGAGAGCGGCGATCGCGTCGTGCAGCTGGGCGGCGAGGCCCTGCGAGCGCGCCTTCTTCTCGGGGTCGTTCTTCTGCCAGTGCTCCTCCTCGAGCGCCTTGACGGCCTGCTCGATGCGGCGCAGTCGATCCTCCACGACCTTGACCTGGTCGCGCGGGACCTTCCCGATCGCGTCCCAGCGGCGCTGGATGTTGGTGAGCGTGTTGCGCGCCACGACGCGGTCGGTCGCCTTCAGCAGCGGCTCGGCCTCGGTGAGGAGTGCGAGCTTGGCCTCGAGGTTGCCGGCGAACTCCTCGTTCTCGCGCGCGTCGACCTCGGCCTTGGCGGCGTAGAGCACGTCGCCCGCGGCCTTGAACGCCGCCCACAGGGCGTCGTCGACCTTCTTGCCGGCGCGGCCGGCGAGCTTCCACTCGTCGAGCAGGCGCCGGTACGCCGGGATCCCCGCGGTGCCCTGTCCGGCGAGAGCCTCGGCCTGGGAGACGAGCTGCTGCTTGCGCGTCTTCGCCTCCTTGTGCTCGGCGTCGAGCCCGGCGAAGAACGCCCGGCGGTGGCCCTCGACCGCGCTCCGAGCGGTGCGGAAGCGCTTCCAGAGCTCGTCCGCCTCCTTCTTCGGCAGTCGCGGGCCGTTCTGCTGGTGGTCCTTCCACTGGGCGAAGAGGTCGTCGAGCGTCGCCGACACCTGCTTCCACTGCAGCGACTGCGGATCCTTCGCGGCGATCGCCTCGGCGGCGGTCACGATCGCGGTGCGCTGCTCGACGGCGGCGGCCACGGCCGCGCGCTGCTCGGCCTGCTGCTCCTCCGTGAGCTTCTCGACGGTGCCGCTGAGCGCGGCGAGTCGGGTCCGGAGGGCCTCGAGGTCGCCGACCGCGGCCGCCTCCTCGAGCGCGTGCGTCAGGTGCGCGACGGTCTTCGCGACGTCGGCGGCGGGGGCGCCGCCCTTGGCCCGCTGCTCCACGAGCCGGACCTGGCCCTCGAGCTCCGAGAACTTGCGCGTGAAGTAGGCGAGAGCCTCCTCGGCCGAGCCGTCGGGGTACTGCCCGACGGCGCGCTCCACGCCGCGATCGGTCACGTACACGGTGCCGGTCTTATCGACCCGGCCCCACACGGTCGTCTGCTCATTCACTGCCACGGCGCATCATCCTCATCGACTGCGTCCGACGGCCTCGGTGGTCGGACGGCTGTTCAGCATATTGCACCGGGCCGACCGGCCATCAGGCGGTCGGACGCTGATCGGTGATTCTTACTCGATCGTGATGGAGGTGATCGTCGCCGCGGTCGCGGGGCGGCCATCCGTCGCCCCGCCCTCGACGCCGCCCGCGACGACCTCGTCGATGAGGGCCTCGAGCCCGCCCGTGATCTCGCCGAGGACCGTGTATCCGCCCGCGGCGTCGGAGGGGATCGTGGACTCCTCGTAGACGATGAAGAACTGGCTGCCCATGCTCGCGCCGTCGCCGCCCTGGCGCGCCATCGCGAGGGTGCCTGCGGGGTAGACGTCGTCGGCCGGGGCGTTCTCGATCGGGCCGTAGCGGTAGTCGGGGCCCCCGGTGCCGTCGCCGACGGGGTCGCCGCACTGCAGGACGAAGATCCCCGAGGTCGTCAGCCGGTGGCAGGTGAGGCCGTCGTAGAAGCCGTCCTGGGTCAGCTGCACGAACGACGCGACGGCCTGCGGGGCCGCCATGCCGTCGAGGGTGAGCTCGAGAGGGATGCTCTCGTTGATCGTCATCGTCCCCGACCACTCGCGGAACTCGCTCACCTCGGGGGAGGGCGGCTGGGCCCCCTCCGCCTCATCGCTCGCGCCGGACGAGGGAGAGGGCGAGGCGCTCGCGACGGGCTCCGGGGCACCGGGACCCGCGCTGAAGTAGACGATCTGGCCGATCGTGGCGACCGCGGCCACCACGACGAGCGCGATCACGGCGCCGATGTTGTCGCGCACTCGGCGAGCGGTGCGGGACTCGTGCAGGGTCTGCCGCGCCTGGTACCGGCGCAGGCGCTCGCGCGCCTCGCGCTCGCTCGTCGACGTGCTGCGTGCCACTCGGGCCTCCTCGAGGTCGATTTCCGTGGGGAACTCTAGCCGAGCGCGACTCCGCCGCCCGACGTCCGCGGCGACTCGCTGTCCGGGGGCGGCGCTAGTCTCCTTCGCATGGATGCTCGCCCCGGGCTCGGCTCCGCCGCCGTCCCCCTCGCGGTGCGCATGCGTCCGACGCGCCTCAACGAGGTCGCGGGCCAGTCGCACCTCCTGGGGCCGGGCTCTCCGCTCGTGAGCCTCGCCCGCGACGACGGCCGCGCCCCGAGCGCGGTCTCGGTGATCCTCTGGGGCCCGCCCGGCACCGGCAAGACGACTCTCGCCCAGGCGATCGCCCGGCAGTCGGGCCGCCGCTTCGTCGAGCTGTCGGCCATCACCGCGGGCGTGCGCGACGTGCGCGAGGTCATGGAGCGGGCCCTCGCCGACCGCGACCTGTACGGCTCCTCCACCGTGCTCTTCCTCGACGAGATCCACCGCTTCACGAAGGCGCAGCAGGATGCGCTCCTGCCGGGCGTGGAGAACGGCTGGGTCATCCTCATCGCCGCGACGACCGAGAATCCGTCGTTCTCCGTGATCGCGCCGCTGCTGAGCCGCTCGCTCCTGCTGACCCTCGAGCAGCTCTCCGACGACGACCTCGGCACCCTCGTCGACCGCGCCGTCGCCGACCCGCGGGGGCTCAAGGGCGCCGTCGCCCTCGAGCCGGCGGCCCGGGAGGCGATCGTCCGCCTGGCCTCGGGGGATGCCCGTCGCGCCCTCACCGCGCTCGAGGCGGCCGCGCAGTCGGCGGCCAGCGATCGCGGCTCGAGCGAGGGCGCGACCGCGGCCGAGCATCCGGTCATCACGGCGGAGATCGTCGCCGCCGCCGTCGACCGCGCCCTCCTGCGCTACGACAAGAACGGCGATGAGCACTACGACGTCATCAGCGCCTTCATCAAGTCGATCAGGGGCAGCGACCCCGATGCGGCGCTGCACTACCTCGCGCGCATGATCGAGGCGGGGGAGGACCCGCGCTTCATCGCTCGCCGCGTCATCATCTCGGCCTCGGAGGACATCGGCCTCGCCGACCCGCAGGCCCTGCCGATCGCGGTCGCCGCCGCTCAGGCCGTCCAGCTCATCGGCATGCCGGAGGGGCGCATCCCGCTCGCCGAGGCCGTCGTGTACCTCGCGACCGCGCCGAAGTCGAACGCCGCGTACCGCGGCATCGACGAGGCGATCGCGGATGTCCGATCGGGCCGCATCGGTCGCGTCCCGAAGCCGCTGCGCGACGCGCACTACCCCGGGGCGAAGCGCCTCGGCCACGGGAAGGGCTACGTCTACCCGCACGACGAGCCCATCGGCGTCGTCGAGCAGCAGCACCTGCCCGACCCGCTCGCCGGTACCGAGTACTACCGGCCGAGCGAGCGCGGTCACGAGCGGGAGATCTCGGCGCGCCTGGAGAAACTCCGCGCGATCCTCCGCGGACGCCGCGGCTCGGGCGACTGAGCGGCCGTCTGCTAAGCTCTACCGGCCCGTCAGATATGGGCACACCCTCCCTCGCAGTCTCCACCGGAACGCCTCGGCGTGCGTTTCGGACCGGACGGAGCGGTGTACGTCCGTGAGCCGTGACAGTCGCGGCCACGAGCATGGAAGGAAAACGTGTCCACCAAGTCACGCACCCGCAGCAAGACCCGCCTCTCCCGCGCGCTCGGCATCGCCCTCACCCCGAAGGCCGCCAAGTACCTCGAGAAGCGCCCCTACGCTCCGGGCGAGCACGGCCGCACCAAGCGCAAGGCCGACAGCGACTACGCCGTCCGTCTTCGCGAGAAGCAGCGTCTCCGCGCCCAGTACGGCATCCGCGAGGCCCAGCTGCGCATCATCTTCCAGGAGGCCCGCCGCACCGCCGGCCTGACCGGCGAGAACCTCGTCGAGCTCCTCGAGATGCGTCTCGACGCCCTCGTCCTGCGCGCCGGCTTCGCCCGCACCACGGCGCAGGCCCGCCAGATGGTCGTGCACCGCCACATCCTCGTCGACGGCAAGATCGTCGACCGCCCGTCCTTCCGCGTGAAGCCCGAGCAGCTCATCCACGTCAAGCCCAAGAGCGAGTCGATGGAGCCGTTCCAGGTCGCCGCGGCCGGCGGTCACGTCGACGTCCTCCCCAAGGTCCCGGCCTACCTGGATGTCGAGCTCGACAAGCTCCAGGCGCGCCTCGTGCGCCGCCCGAAGCGCTCCGAGGTCCCCGTGACCTGCGAGGTCCAGCTCGTCGTCGAGTACTACGCGGCTCGATAGAACCGGCCGCTCCGCAGGAGCGAACGAACGGGGGTCCGGCGCACGCCGGGCCCCCGTTCGGCGTTCCGGCACCGGCGCTAAGGTGGAACCGCGCCCGGCACCCCGGGCCACCGCCGCCGCCGCAGTTGAGGGAGACCCCCATGAGAAACGCCGTCTGGCTCGTCATCGGCATCACCATCGGATTCTTCGCCGCCCACCGGGTCGAGAAGTCGCCCCAGGGCCGCCAGTTCCTCGACGAGGTCGACGCGAAGGCGCGCGGGTTCGGTGAGGCCGTCCTCGACGGGTACCGGCAGCGCGAGGCCGAGCTCCGCGCGGCCGTCGCCGAGGCCGAGGCGACGATCGCCGACCTCGAGCGCCGCTCCTAAGACCCTCGCCGGGCATCCGCGCCCCCCATCGGGGCGACGCGCCGTACCCGGCACGTTCACGCCCCACTGATCACAGGACTCCTCGAACCTCCATGCAGACCGCCGACATCCAGCGCCGCTGGCTCGACTTCTTCGGAACTCGCGGCCACACCGTCGTCCCCTCCGCCTCGCTCGTCAGCGACGACCCGACGCTCCTCTTCACGGTCGCCGGCATGGTGCCGTTCGTGCCGTACCTCACCGGGGTCGTGCCCGCGCCGTACCCTCGGGCCACGAGCGTGCAGAAGTGCATCCGAACGAACGACATCGAGGAGGTCGGGAAGACCCCTCGCCACGGCACGTTCTTCCAGATGAACGGCAACTTCTCGTTCGGCGACTACTTCAAGGAGGGAGCGATCGGCTACGCCTGGGAGCTGCTGACGACCTCGCAGAGCGATGGCGGCCTGGGCTTCCAGGAGAAGGACCTGTGGGTCACCGTCTACAAGGACGACGACGAGGCGATCGCGCTCTGGAAGAAGATCGCGGGCCTGCCCGACGAGCGCATCCAGCGGCTCGACATGGACACCAACTACTGGTCGACCGGGCAGCCCGGCCCCGCCGGCCCGTGCTCGGAGATCTTCTTCGACCGCGGCCCCGCCTACGGCGTCGACGGCGGCCCCGCGACCGACGACGACCGCTACGTCGAGATCTGGAACCTCGTCTTCATGCAGTACCTCCGCGGCGAGGGCACCGGCAAGAACGACTTCGAGATCCTCGGCGAGCTGCCGAACAAGAACATCGACACCGGCATGGGCATGGAGCGCGTCGCCTTCCTCACCCAGGGCGTCGAGAACATGTACGAGATCGACCAGGTGCGACCCGTCCTCGACGCGGCATCCGCCATGTCCGGTCGCCGATACGGCGCCGACCACGGCGACGACGTGCGGATGCGCGTCATCGCCGACCACGTGCGCTCGAGCCTCATGCTCATGACCGATGGCGTCGCACCCGGCAACGAGGGGCGGGGGTACATCCTGCGCCGCCTGCTCCGGAGGAGCATCCGCGCCATGCGCCTTCTCGGGGTCGACGCGCCGAGCTTCGAGGTGCTCTTCGCCGCCTCGCGCGACGCGATGAGCGCCGCCTACCCGGAGATCACGGAGCACTACGACCGCGTCTCGCGCCTCGCGCTCGGCGAGGAGGAGGCCTTCCTGCGCACGCTCGCGGCCGGCACGACGATCCTCGACCTCGCCGTCGCGCAGACCACCGCGGCAGGCGCGAGCACCCTGCCGGGCGACACGGTCTTCCAGCTGCACGACACCTTCGGCTTCCCGCTCGATCTCACGCTGGAGATGGCGGAGGAGAACGGCCTCACCGTCGACCGCGCCGAGTTCGACCGGCTCATGACCGAGCAGCGCACGCGCGCGAAGCTCGACGCCAAGTCGAAGAAGGGCGCCCTCGCCGATCTGAGCGTCTACGGCGCGTTCCGTGCGGCCGGCGAGACGGCCTTCCTCGGCTACGACGAGCTCGAGACCGAGACGACCGTGCTCGGCATCCTCGTCGGCGGCCAGAGCGTGCCCCTCGCTCAGGCGGGCGACATCGCCGAGGTCATCCTCGCCGAGACCACCCTGTACGCGGAGTCGGGCGGACAGGACAGCGACGAGGGCGCGATCGTCGGCACCGGCTTCGACCTCGAGGTGCTCGACGTGCAGAAGCCCGTCAAGGGCCTCATCAGCCACACCGTGCAGGTGCGCTCGGGCGAGGTGCACGTCGGCGACCCTGCGCGCACCCAGGTCGACCCCGTCTACCGCCGCTCGGCGACGCAGGCGCACTCCGCGACGCACGTGATCCACGCCGCGCTGCGCCAGACGCTCGGGCACGACGCCCACCAGTCGGGCTCGTACAACAAGGCCGGCTACATGCGACTGGACTTCAGCTGGAACCAGGCCCTCAGCGCCGCCACGCGCAGCGAGATCGAGGAGATCAGCAACATCGCCGTGCGGGACAACCTCCCGGTCGACACCCGCATCATGGCGCTCGACGAGGCGAAGTCGCTCGGGGCGATGGCGCTCTTCGGCGAGAAGTACGGCGACACCGTGCGCGTCGTCGACATCGGCGGCCCCTGGTCGCGCGAGCTCTGCGCGGGCACCCACGTCGGCGCCTCGGCCGAGATAGGCATGATCAGCCTCGTGAGCGAGTCGAGCGTCGGATCGACCAACCGCCGCGTCGAGGCGCTCGTCGGCCTCGAGGCCTTCCGCGAGCTCGCGGCCGAGCGCGCGCTCGTCCAGCAGCTCACGAGCAGCCTCAAGACCCCGCGCGATCAGCTCGCCGAGCGCATCGCCGACCTGAGCGCGCAGCTGAAGTCCGCCGAGAAGAAGATCGCCCAGTTCGAAGCCAGCCGCCTCAGCGAGCGCGTCCCCGCCCTGGCCCAGTCGGCCACGAGCGTCGGCGCGTACACCGTGGTGGCCGAGCACCTCGGCGCGCTCGGCTCCGCCGACGACGTGCGCTCGCTCGCGACGAGCGTGCGCGAGCGGCTCGCCGCGCAGCCGGCCGTCGTCGTGCTCGCGGCCGAGGTCGGCGGCAAGGCGACCGTCATCGTCGCCACCACGCCGGCCGCGCGCGAGGCCGGAGCGAAGGCGGGCGCGCTCGCCCGCACCGCCTCCGGCGTGCTCGGCGGCGGAGGCGGCGGCAAGGACGACCTCGCCCAGGGCGGCGGAACCGACCCGTCGGCGATCCCCGCGGCGCTCGAGGCCGTGCTGCGCGAGCTCCGCGGCTGATCGTGCGGGTGGGGGTGCGCCTGGGCGTCGACGTCGGGAAGGCGCGAGTGGGGGTCGCCCGCAGCGATCACCACGGGATCCTCGCGACGCCTGTTGAGACGCTCGCGCGCCGCGACGACGTCGTGGAGAGCATCCGCCGCCTCGTTCTCGAGCACGAGGCGATCGAGGTGGTCGTCGGCCTCCCGCTGTCGCTGAGCGGCGCCGACACCGCCTCGACGGAGGACTCGAGGCAGGTCGCGGCGCAGCTCGCGACCGCGATGCCCGAGACTCCCGTGCGGCTCGTCGACGAGAGGCTCACGACCGTCACGGCCGCGCGCGCGCTGCGCGACTCCGGCAGGAATGCGAGGAACTCGCGGTCCGTCGTGGACCAGGTGGCCGCTGTTATCCTGCTCCAGCACGCGCTCGACCACGAGAAGTCGCGGGGCGAGGCTCCCGGCACGATCGTGGATCCCGACGGAGGTCCCCCCGCACCGTGACGAACAACGACGACGACACCTGGGCCGAGATCTTCGCCACCCAGCCCGACTCCGACCGCCGCGGCGCCCGCTCCGCCACCGCTCCCGAGCCCGACGCTGCACCCGCCACCCGGCGCGCCCGGCGCTCCGGCTTCGATCGCCCCGCCCGCCGTCGCAGCGGTCGCGCTCCTGTCGTCATCGGCATCATCGCCCTCCTGCTGGGCCTCGGCGCCGGCTCCGCATGGTTCGCGTGGACGAACTTCGAGCCGCAGATCCGCGAGGTGCTCGGCATCGAGCTGCCCGACGACTACGAGGGCGAGGGGAACGGGGAGGAGGTCCTCGTCACCATCCGGCCCGGCGACATCGGCGAGGACATCGCGCTCACCCTGCAGGACGCGGGCGTCACGATGAGCTTCAGCGCCTTCTACGACCTCCTCCTGGCCGACTCGTCCATCGCCTTCCAGCCCGGCACCTACGCGCTGCAGGGCGAGATGTCGGCGCAGTCGGCTCTCGATGCGCTCCTCGACCCCGCCAACCGGGTGGAGAGCACGGTCCTGATCCGCGAGGGCGAGGTGCTGAGCAGCACGCTCGAGCTGCTGGCTCTCGGGACGGGCCTGCCGGTGGAGGACTTCCAGGCCGCGGTGGCCGACCCGACGCGCTACGGCGTGCCGGCGGAGGCGCCGTCGATCGAGGGCTACCTGTTCCCGGCCACCTACACCTTCGACCCCGGGGTCACGGCCGAGCAGGTCATCGAGCGCCTCGTGAGTGAGATGACGGCGCGGCTGGACGCCCTGGGCGTCGCGCCGGAGGACCGGTACCGCGTGCTCACGCTCGCATCGGTCGTGCAGCGCGAAGCGGGCGGCGACCTGGAGGACTTCGGTCGGGTCGCGCGCGTGTTCACGAACCGCATCGACGAGGGGATGCTCCTCCAGAGCGACGCGACCGTGCACTACGGCACGCAGGACTTCGACTCGGTCTTCACGACCGACGCCGAGCGGGCCGACGCGTCGAACCCCTACAACACCTACGCCAACCCCGGACTGCCCGTCGGACCGATCGGCGCCCCCGGCGACGCCGCGCTCGAGGCCGCCGCCGCCCCGCCCGAGGGGGACTGGCTCTACTTCGTGACCGTGAATCTCGCCACCGGCGAGACGGTCTTCTCCGAGACGCTCGCGCAGCACGAGGCGGCCGTGCGTCAGCTGCAGGAGTGGTGCAACTCCTCGGAGGAGAACCGCACCGTGTACTGCGACTAGCGGATGAGCATCCGCCGTCTCGCCGTCGTCGGCTCGCCGATCGCGCACTCCCTCTCCCCAGCGCTGCACGCCGCCGCCTACCGGGCGCTCGGGCTCGACTGGGTCTACGAGCGGCACGAGGTGCGCGAGCACGAGCTGCGCGGCTTCGTCGACGGACTCGATGGCTCGTGGCGCGGCATCTCGGCGACGATGCCGCTCAAGGACGAGCTGGCGCGCCTGGCGGACGAGTGCGACCGGATCGTCGCACTCACGGGCGCCGCCAACACGCTGCTGCTCGCGGACGACGGACGGCGCATCGTGCGCAACACCGACGTCGCCGGGGTCGAGCGCGCGCTGCGCGACGCCGGCCTCGAGAGGGCCGAGCACGCCGTGATCGCGGGCGCCGGAGCCACCGCACGCTCGGTGCTCGTCGCGCTCGACGGGCTCGGCCTCCGCTCGGTCACCGTCGCGGTCCGCGAGCCCGCGCGAGCGGGCGGGCTGCGCGACCTCGCGGAGGAGCTGATGCTCGAGCTGGACGCCGTGCGACTCGACCAGCTGGCGTACGTCGTCGAGGGCGCCGACGTCGTGGCCTGGACGCTCCCCAACGGCGTCGAGCTCACGGATGACCTTCCGGAGAGCGCGCGGCGCGAGGCCGTTGCGCTCGACGTGACCTACCACCCCTGGCCGGGCCCGCTCGCGGCGCAGTGGCTCGAGGCCGGAGGTCGCGTCGCCTCGGGCCGCGACATGCTGCTGCACCAGGCGGTGCGCCAGGTGCGGTTCTTCGTCTCGGGTCAGACCGAGCATCCGCTCGACCGCGAGGCGGAGGTCGAGACCGCGATGGCGGCCGCGCTCGCGTGACCGGAGCCCCATCCGCTGCGTGGGAGGATGGAGCCATGCTGCGCTGGTTGACCGCCGGAGAATCCCACGGACCCGAGCTCATCGCCGTCATCGAGGGCCTGCCCGCCGATGTTCCGGTGACGCGCGAGGCCATCCAGACCGACCTGCAGCGCCGCAAGCTCGGGTACGGCCGCGGCGCGCGCATGAAGTTCGAGCAGGACGAGCTCTCGATCTCCGGCGGCGTGCGGCACGGCCGCACGATGGGCAGCCCCGTCGCACTGCGCATCGGCAACACCGAGTGGCCCAAGTGGACGACCGTCATGAGCCCCGACCCGGTCGACCCGGCCGAGCTCTCGGGCGGGCGCGGCGCGCCGCTCACGCGCCCCCGGCCCGGCCACGCCGACCTCGTCGGCATGCAGAAGTACGGCTTCGACGAGGCGCGCCCCGTCCTCGAGCGCGCGAGCGCGCGCGAGACCGCCGCCCGCGTCGCCCTCGGGGCCGTCGCGCGCGCGTTCCTCGGCGAGCTCGGAATCCGGCTCGTGAGCCACACGCTCTCGATCGGCCCCGTCCGGGTGCCCGACGGCGCGCCGCTGCCGCGGCCCGACGACGTCGACCGCCTCGATGCCGACCCGCTGCGCTGCCTGCATCCCGAGACGAGCGAGCGGATGGTCGCCGAGGTCGACGACGCCCACAAGACCGGCGACACGCTCGGCGGCGTCGTCGAGGTGCTCGCCTACGGAGTGCCCCCGGGTCTCGGATCGTACGTCCACTGGGACCGCCGACTCGATGCGAGGCTCGCCGCCGCGCTCATGGGCATCCAGGCCATCAAGGGCGTCGAGGTCGGCGACGGCTTCGAGACCACCCGGCGCCGCGGCTCGGCGGCCCACGACGAGCTCGTCGTCGGCGACGGCCTCATCGAGCGCGTGAGCGACCGCGCCGGCGGCACGGAGGGCGGCATGTCCACCGGCACGGTGCTCCGCGTCCGCGCGGGCATGAAGCCGATCGCGACGGTGCCCCACGCCCTGCGCACGATCGACGTCGCGACGGGCGACGCCGCCCCCGCCCATCACCAGCGCTCCGACGTGTGCGCCGTGCCCGCGGCCGGCGTCGTGGCCGAGGCCATGGTCGCGCTCGTCGTCGCCGAGGCCGTGCTGGAGAAGTTCGGCGGCGACTCCGTCGCCGAGACCCGCCGCAACCTCGAGGGCTACCTCGCCGCGATGCCCGGGAACCTCGCGACCGCCGTCAGCACGGGGGAGTGAAGCCGCGTGATTGAGAGCGTCGGCGCCGCCCCCGGCGTGCCCGCCGTCGTGCTCATCGGACCGCCGGCCGCCGGCAAGTCCCGCGTCGGCCGGCGCGTCGCGCGCATCCTCGACCTGCCGGTGATCGACACCGACAAGGTCGTGGCGGCCGCGCACGGGCCCATCCCCGAGATCTTCGCCGAGCACGGCGAGCCGCACTTCCGCGCGCTCGAGCGCGCCGCTGTCGCCGACGCCCTCCGGCACCGCGCCGTCGTCTCGCTCGGCGGGGGAGCCGTGCTCGACCCCGACACGCAGGCGCAGCTCTCCGGGCTCCCGGTCGTCCTTCTCACCGCGACGCCCGACGCCGTCGCCGGGCGCCTCGAGAAGAGCTCCCGGCCGCTCAGCGCGAGCGTGGAGGCCTGGGTCGCGCTCGTCGAGCGGCGCCGCCCCGTGTACGAGCGGCTCGCCGCAGCCGTCTGGGACACCTCGACCCGCCCCATCGACCGCATCGCCGCGGAGATCGCCGACTGGGCGACCGTGCGCGAGAATCCCGACCCCGCAGGAGACCCCGCATGAGCACCGACACCGGCACCGCCCCCACCGTCATCGAGGTCGCGGGCGTCGACCCCTACGCGATCACGGTCGGCCGCGGGCTCATCGGCACGATCGACGCGCACCTGCCGCCGACCGTCGCGAAGATACTCGTCGTGCACGCCCCGCCGCTCGCGCCCGTCGCCGAGCGCCTGCGCGAGCAGCTCGCGGGGCGCATCGAAGTGCTCCTCGCCGAGGTCCCCGACGCCGAGGGCGCCAAGCGCGTCGAGGTCGCCGCCTTCTGCTGGCAGGTCATGGGCCAGACCGATTTCACGAGAACGGATGCCGTGCTCGGGCTCGGCGGCGGCGCGACCACCGACCTCGCCGGGTTCGTGGCCGCCACGTGGCTGCGCGGCGTCCCGCTCATCCAGGTTCCCACGACCGTGCTCGGCATGGTCGACGCCGCCGTCGGCGGGAAGACCGGCATCAACACCGCGGAGGGCAAGAACCTCGTCGGCGCCTTCTACGCGCCGCGCGCCGTCATCGTCGATCTCGACCTCCTGGACGGCCTGCCGCAGAACGAGATCCTCGCCGGGTTCGCCGAGGTCGCGAAGGCGGGGTTCATCGCCGACCCCGTCATCCTCGATCTGCTCGAGGCCGATGTGACGATCGCGACCGACCCGGCGACGCCCGTCTTCCGCGAACTGATCGAGCGCAGCATCCGCGTCAAGGCGCACGTCGTGAGCGACGACTTCACCGAGCAGGGCCTCCGCGAGATCCTGAACTACGGCCACACGCTCGGGCACGCGATCGAGCACGCGGAGCGCTACCGCTGGCGGCACGGCGCCGCGATCGCGATCGGGATGGTCTTCGCCGCCGAGCTCTCGCACCTCGCCGGCTCGCTGCCGGCGGAGGCCGTCGACCGCACGCGGCGCATCCTCGCCTCGCTCACGCTGCCGACGAGCTACCCGCTCGGGCGCTGGAAGACGCTCCTCGCCACGATGCAGCGCGACAAGAAGGCCCGCGCCGGGATGCTGCGCTTCATCATCCTCGACGACATCGGGCGGCCCCGCGTGCTCAACGGCACCGACGAGTCGATGCTGTTCGCCGCCTACCAGGAGGTGGGGGAGTGACCTCGCGTCCCCCGGCCTCGCTGCTCGGTACAGTGAGCGCATGACCGACCCCGCCCCCCGCCCCGGTCGCGTGCTCGTGCTCAACGGGCCGAACCTCAACCGGCTCGGCACGCGCGAGCCCGACGTGTACGGCACCGGGACGCTCGACGACCTGCGCGCCGAGCTCGCGGGCGCCGCGCCCGAGGGGGTCGCCCTGGACCTACGGCAGACGAACGACGAGGCCGAGCTGATCGGCTGGCTGCACGAGGCCGTCGACACCGGCAGCGCCGTCATTCTCAACCCCGCGGCCTTCACGCACTACTCGTACGCGCTGCGCGACGCGGCCGCGCTCGTGACGAAGGCGGGGCTCCCGCTCATCGAGGTCCACCTGTCGAACCCGCACTCCCGCGAGGAGTTCCGGCACACGAGCGTCATCTCGGGCGTCGCGACGGGCGTCATCGCGGGCTTCGGATTCGGCTCGTACCGCCTCGCTCTCGCCCGCATCACCGGCGCGCTCTAGGTCTCGACTAGACTTCCACGTCGGCGTGCACCCACGTCGAGACCAGCACGGAAACGGATACCCCAACGCTCATGGCCACGACGAACGACATCAAGAACGGCAGCGTTCTCAGCATCGACGGGCAGCTCTGGAACGTGGTCGAGTTCCAGCACGTCAAGCCCGGCAAGGGGGGCGCGTTCGTGCGCACCAAGATGCGCAACGTCCGCTCGGGCAAGCTCGTCGACAAGACCTTCAACGCCGGACTCAAGGTCGACTTCGCGACCGTCGATCGCGGCGACTACCAGTACCTGTACCAGGACGGCGCCGACTTCGTCTTCATGGACACCACGGACTACGACCAGGTCACGGTTCCGGCCGCGATCGTCGGCGACGCCAAGAACTTCATGCTCGAGAATCAGATGGTCACGATCGCGATGCACGAGGGCGAGGCGCTCTACGTCGAGCTGCCCGCCTCGGTCGTGCTCGAGGTGACCTACACCGAGCCGGGCCTGCAGGGCGACCGCTCGACCGGCGGCACCAAGCCCGCGACGGTCGAGACCGGCTATGAGATCCAGGTGCCCCTCTTCCTCGAGACCGGCACCAAGGTCAAGGTCGACACGCGATCCGGGGACTACCTCGGCCGCGTCACCGAGTAGGTGGGCGCCCGCACGAAGGCCCGCAAGCGGGCCCTCGACATGCTCTTCATCGCCGACGTCCGGCAGTCGTCGCTCGACGAGATCCTCCGCGAGGAGGGCGAGCGGGCGGCCGCCCAGCCGCAGCGCTCGTCGAGCTGGCCGTACGCCTATGACATCGTGCGCGGCGTCGCCGACAACGCGGTCGCGATCGACCGGCTGATCGAATCGCACGCCGTCGGATGGACCCTCGGCCGCATGCCCGCCGTCGACCGCGCCATCCTGCGCGTCGCGGTATGGGAGCTCGTGCACAACCCCGACGTGCCCGCGGCGGTCGCGATCGACGAGGCGGTGGAGTTCGCGACCGTGCTCTCCACCGACGAGTCGTCGGGCTTCGTCAACGGCGTGCTCGGCGCGATCGCCGACGACCTGCACCGCTCGGCCTCCTAGCGGCGCGCCCGCGACGCGACGGGGGCACTGCCACCGGGGCGGATCCGCGAGGCGTCATCGCGACGGAATGTGACGCCGTGTGTCGTCGCGTTTCCCCGCGTTGCGACCGCCTTTGTCACGGTCACGAGGCATCCGTACCGTGAAACGCATGACCTCGACCGCGATCGCTCCCGCGCAGATGACCCCGGCCCTGCCGGTGTCGCTCAACGGCGTCGGCCGCTCCTTCCCGGGAGCGCCGGGCGAGCCCGAGAGGCTCGTGCTGCGCGACGTCGAGCTGAAGATCGCCCCCGGTGAGATCGTCGCGCTCCTCGGTCCCTCCGGTTGCGGCAAGTCCACGCTGCTGCGGCAGATCTCCGGTCTCGACCGCCCGACGTCGGGCACGCTCACGATCGACGGCACGCGGATCGCCGCCGCCGACCAGCGCTGCGCCGTCGCGTTCCAGGAGCCCCGGCTTCTCCCGTGGCGCACCGTCGCTCGCAACATCGAGCTGGGTCTCCCGCGCGGCACCGACCGCGCCGTCGGTCGCGCCCGCGTCGCCCAGCTGCTCGAGCTCGTCCAGCTCTCGCACGCCGCCGACCTGAAGCCTCGCCAGATCTCCGGCGGCATGGCCCAGCGCGTCTCCCTCGCCCGCGCGCTCGCCCGCAACCCGGGGGTCCTCCTGCTCGACGAGCCGTTCGGCGCCCTCGACGCGCTCACGCGCCTGACGATGCAGGACCTCCTCGTGGACATCCACCGTGCCGAGCCCACGACCATCGTGCTGGTGACGCACGACGTCGACGAGGCGCTCACCCTCGCCGATCGCATCGTCCTCCTGGGCACGCGCTTCGACCGCCCGGGCGCGACCATCAGCCGCATCCTCGAGGTCCCCGGCACGCGCCCGCGCGACCGCGCCTCGACGGTGCTCGCGCGCCTCCGGGCGCAGCTGCTCGACGCCCTCGGGGTCCCGAGCCACCACGACCGCTAGACCGCACGACCGCACCATCCCACCCCACACCACCACCGCCGGTCGCTCGACCGACAACCGAAAGGCACCACGATGACCACCCGCTCCCGTCTGACCCTGCTCACCGCGACGCTCGCCGCGGCGGCCATGGCCATGACCGGCTGCGTCGCGGGGGAGGGGGCCGCTGCTCCTGAGCCGACCGAGGGCGCAGAGTGGTCATCGACCGAGCTGACGCTCGACTTCGCGACCTACAACCCGCTGAGCCTCATCATCAAGGAGCAGGGCTGGCTGGAGGACCAGCTCGGCGACGACGTCACCGTCACGTGGGTCCAGTCGGCCGGCTCGAACAAGGCCAACGAGGCGCTGCGCGCCGGCGCCATCGACGTCGGCTCGACCGCCGGCTCGGCCGCGCTCCTCGCGCGGTCGAACGGCAGCCCCATCCAGGTGATCGACATCTACACGCAGCCCAACTGGTCCGCGATCCTCGTGCCGACCGGCTCCGACATCGATGAGGTCTCCGACCTCGCCGGCCGCACGGTCGCCGCCACGAAGGGCACCGACCCGTACTTCTTCCTCCTGCAGGCGCTGCAGGAGGCGGGCCTGTCGCTCTCCGACATCAACCTGCAGAACCTGCAGCACGCCGACGGCAAGACGGCCCTCGAGACCGGCGCCGTCGACGCGTGGTCGGGCCTCGACCCGTTGCTGTCGACCTCCGTCGCGAACGGCGCCGCCGAGATCATCTACGACAACGTCGACTTCAACTCCTACGGCTTCCTCAACGCCACAGAGGACTTCATCACCAACCACCCCGACCTCGCGCAGCTCGTCGTGAACGCCTACGAGAAGGCGCGCGCCTGGGCGCTGGAGAACCCGGAGGAGACCGCGGCGATCCTCGCCGAGGTCGCGGGCATCGACGTCGCGATCGCCGAAGCCACGATCGAGCGCACCGTGATCGATATCGACAACGTCCCCGGCGACGCTCAGCGCGACGTTCTCGAGATCATCGGCCCGATCTTCGTCGAGAGCGGCGACGTCGCCGGCCAGGAGCAGATCGATGCGGCGCTCGAGTCGCTCTTCAACGACGAGTTCGCCACGGCCGCCGACCCGGACGAGGTCGGCTGAGCATGAGCTTCGACGAGCGCGGCGGCGCTCCGGTCTCGCGCCCCTCCACCACGGAGGGGCGCGAAGCCGCGTCGCGAGAACCGGCCGACGGGGAACGTGCGAACGCCGGCCGTCGGGTGACGCTGTTCGGCTGGGCCGGATTCGAAGGGTTCTCCGCCGCGGGGACGGGCTTGGGCCGTGGAGGGGCCGGTCGCGTGAGCGTCGGCACCGTCCTGCTCGGACTCGTGGTTCCGGGCGTCCTTCTCCTCGTCTGGCTGCTCGCGTCCGAGCTGACGCCGATCCCCGACTACCTCCTGCCGTCGCCCGCGCAGGTCGTGGGTGCAGGGGTCGAGCTCGCGAATCAGGGCCTGCTCGGCACGTACATCCTCATCTCGCTCCAGCGCGTGCTCCTGGGCTTCGCGATCGGCGCGAGCATCGGTCTCGCGCTCGGTGCGGTCGTCGGGCTCTCGGGGGTCGCCGACCGGATGCTCGCGCCCACGCTCGGCGCGATCCGAGCCGTGCCGTCGCTCGCGTGGCTGCCGCTGCTCACGGTGTTCCTCGGCATCTTCGAGACGCCCAAGATCACGCTCATCGCGATCGGCGCCGCGTTCCCCGTCTACACGACGGTCTCGGCCGCGCTCCGTCACGTGGACCCCCACCTCGTCGAGGCCGGGCGCGCTTTCGGGCTCGGACGTCTGGCGCTCCTGACGACGGTGCAGCTGCCGGCCGTCGTGCCGTCCGTCATCTCCGGTCTGCGGCTCGCTCTCGCGCAGGCGTGGCTGTTCCTCGTGGCGGCCGAGCTGCTGGCCTCCTCGATGGGTCTCGGCTTCCTGCTCACCGACTCGGCGAACAACGGTCGCACCGACCGCATCTTCCTCGCGATCCTGCTCCTGGCGATCCTCGGCAAGACCTCCGACGCCCTCGTCGGTCTGGGGGAGAGGGCCCTGCTCAAGCGCTGGAGCTGACCCGCTAGACTGAGCACGTTCGACCTGCTTTAAGCACCGTCCTGTGAGGCGGGGAAGGAGGTCAGGAGTGACAGCACGCATCGTGCTCCACGACGCTGACATCACGCGCGCTCTGCGCCGCATCGCCCATGAGGTGCTGGAATCCCGGCGGGGCGATGGCCGGCTCGTCTTCCTCGGCATCCCGACGCGAGGCACGGTTCTCGCCGAGCGGATCCAGCGAATCGTCGATGAGATCGAGCCGGGCACCTCGAGCGTCGGCTCGCTCGACATCACGCTCTACCGCGACGACCTCGCCCGCACGCCGACGCGGGCGCCCGCACCGACGCGCATCCCCGACGAGGGCATCGACGACGCGATCGTCGTCCTCGTGGACGACGTGCTCTACTCGGGCCGCACCGTGCGCGCCGCGCTCGACGCCCTCGCCGACCACGGCCGGCCCCGGGCCGTGCGCCTCGCGGTTCTCGTCGACCGCGGCCACCGGGAGCTGCCCATCCGCGCCGACTTCGTCGGCAAGAACCTACCGAGCTCGATGAGCGAGCGCGTGAGCGTGAGACTCGCCGACGTCGACGGCGTCGAGGAGGTGACGATCGAGCCGTGAAGCATCTTCTGAGCACTCGCGACCTCGACCGCGCGACGGCCGTGAGCATCCTCGACATCGCGGAGGACATGGCACGGACCGCCGACCGCGAGGTGCGCAAGCTGCCGACTCTGCGCGGGAAGACGGTCGTCAACCTGTTCTTCGAGGACTCCACGCGCACGCGCCTGTCGTTCGAGTCGGCCGCCAAACGCCTGAGCGCCGACGTCATCACCTTCAGCGCGAAGGGCTCGAGCGTCTCCAAGGGCGAGAGCCTCAAGGACACCGCGCAGACGCTGCAGGCGATGGGCGCCGACGCGATCGTCGTGCGGCACCACGGCTCGGGCGCCGCCCACCTGCTCGCCCACGCCGGTTGGATCGACGCGCACGTGCTCAACGCCGGCGACGGCACGCACGAGCACCCGACGCAGGCGCTCCTCGACGCCTTCACGATGCGGCAGCGGCGTTACGGCGCCGACTCCCGCGAGCGCGACCTCGCCGGGATGCGCGTCGTCATCGTCGGCGACGTCGTGCACTCGCGGGTCGCGCGCTCGAACGTGTGGCTGCTGTCGACGCTCGGCGCCGAGGTGCACCTCGTCGCGCCCCGCACGCTCCTGCCGAGCGGCGTCGAGACCTGGCCCGTCACGGTGCACGAGCACCTCGAGCCGGCGCTCGCGCTCGGCCCCGACGTCGTCATGATGCTGCGCATCCAGCAGGAGCGCATGCACGCCGCCTTCTTCCCCTCCGGCCGCGAGTACGCGCGCGAGTGGGGGCTCACGGCCGAGCGGTTCGCCCTCCTCGGCCCCGATACGATGGTGATGCACCCCGGCCCGATGAATCGGGGGCTGGAGATCTCGTCCGCGGCCGCCGACTCTTCGGCGTCGACGGTGCTCGCTCAAGTCACGAACGGGGTGTTCATCCGCATGGCAGTGCTCTACCTCCTCGTCGCCGGATCGTCGGAGGAGCGGGCATGACCGGTCTGCTGATCCGCGGCGCGACCCTCCTGGGCGAGACGCGGGAGGATATCCGGATCCGCGGCGGCCGGATCGCCGCGACGGGCCGCCTGACCCCCGAGCTCGACGAGCGCGTGATCGACGCCGACGGCCTCGTCGCGCTCCCCGGCCTCGTCGACCTCCACACCCACCTGCGCGAGCCCGGGGGCGAGGCCAGCGAGACGGTGCTCACCGGAACCCGAGCCGCGGCCGCGGGCGGCTTCACCGCCGTCTTCGCGATGGCGAACACCTCGCCCGTCGCCGACACCGCGGGCGTCGTCGAGCAGGTGCACGCTCTGGGCCTGCAGCACGGGTACGCGACCGTGCGCCCGATCGGCGCGGTCACCGTCGGCCTCGAGGGCGAGCGGCTGAGCGAGATCGGCGCGATGGCGCGGTCGCGCGCGAGCGTGCGCGTCTTCAGCGACGACGGGAGGTGCGTCCACGACGCGCTCCTCATGCGCCGCGCGCTCGAGTACGTCGCGACCTTCGACGGCGTCATCGCCCAGCACGCGCAGGAGCCCCGCCTGACCGAGGGCGCCCAGATGAACGAGGGCGCGCTCTCGGGCGAGCTCGGCCTCGCCGGCTGGCCCGCCGTCGCCGAGGAGTCGATCATCGCCCGCGACGTCCTCCTCGCCCAGCACACGGGAGCGCGCCTGCACGTCTGCCACCTCTCGACCGCGGGCAGCGTCGAGGTGATCCGCTGGGCGAAGGCCCGCGGCATCGCCGTGACCGCGGAGGTCACCCCGCACCACCTGCTGCTCACCGAGGACCTCGCGCGCGGCTACGACGCCCGCTTCAAGGTCAACCCGCCGCTGCGCCGCGACGACGACGTGCGCGCCCTGCGCGAGGCGCTCGCCGACGGCACGATCGACATCGTCGCGACCGACCACGCCCCGCACCCCGCCGAGGCGAAGGAGTGCACGTGGGCTGAGGCGGCCTTCGGCATGGTCGGCCTGGAATCGGCCGTGCCCGTCCTGCAGACGACCATGATCGAGACGGGGATGCTCGGCTGGGAGGATCTCGCCCGCGTCATGTCGAGCGCTCCCGCGGCCATCGGGCGCCTCGACGGCTACGCCGACCCGCTCACCGAGGGCGCGCCGGCGAACGTGACGCTCGTCGATCCCGCCGCCCGACGCACCTGGTCGACCGACGATCTGCGCGGCCGCTCGAGGAACACGCCGTACACGGGCGTCGAGCTCGCCGGCACCATCGTCGCGACCGTCCACGGGGGAGTCGCCACGGTGCTCGACGGCGACCTCCGCCCCGCCGACGAGGTCGTCGCCGCCTGGGCCGGCCTCCGGGAGGACGCCCGTGGATAGAGGCGTCTCGACCGCGATCATCGTCGCCATCATCCTCCTGGCGCTCGCGCTCATGCTGCTCGGCTGGCGGCGGCGCGCGGCCCGGCAGGGCGACATCGGCGCGCCGCGGCCCGTTCCTGCGACGATCGGCGAGGCGAGCATCCGCGTGCCCGTTCTGTACGTCGCGACGACGCGCGCGGGCGACCCGCTCGACCGCGTCGCGGTGCACGGTCTCGGGTTCCGCGCGCGCGGCGAGGTCGCCGTGCACCCCGAGGGCGCCGTCATCGCCATCGACGGTCGCGAGCCCTGGCTCGTCGCCCGAGCGGACGTCCGCGGCTCGGGCCGCGCCACCTGGACCATCGACCGAGTCGTCGAGGAGGGCGGGCTCGTCATGCTCGCCTGGCGCCTCGGCGACGCCGAGGTCGACAGCTACTTCCGCGTCACCGACGCTCGGGCGATCGACGCCACGGACGAGCTGCTCGCCGCCCTGGCGACGCTCGCGCCGAGCATCCCGCCCGAGGAATCGCCGGAGACGCCCGCCCCGACAGAAAGGCACCCCTCGTGACCCACGCTCCCGCCTACCTCGTGCTCGAGGACGGCACCCGCTACCGGGGCCGCGCGTACGGCGCCCGCGGCCGCGCGCTCGGCGAGGCCGTCTTCGCGACCGGCATGAGCGGCTACCAGGAGACCCTGACCGACCCCAGCTACGCCGGCCAGATCGTCGTGCAGACCGCGCCGCACATCGGCAACACGGGAATGAACGACGAGGACCCGGAGAGCCGCCGCATCTGGGTCGACGGCTACGTCGTCCGCGACCCCTCGCGCATCGTCTCGAACCACCGCGCGCAGCGCAGCCTCGACGACGAGCTCGAGGCCCAGGGCATCGTGGGCATCAGCGGCATCGACACGCGCGCGCTGACGCGCCGACTGCGGGATGCGGGCGTCATGCGCGCGGGGATCTTCTCCGGCGACGACGCGGCCCTCGACCCCGACGCCCAGCTCGCGGAGGTCCGCGCGAGCGCGGCGATGAGCGGCCGCAGCCTGTCGGCGGAGGTCTCGGTCGACGAGGCGATGGTCGTGCCCGCCGTCGGCGAGAGCATCGGGCGCCTCGCGGTGCTCGACCTGGGCGTGAAGGCCTCGACGCTGCGCCACCTCGCCGAGCGCGGCTTCGAGGTGCACGTGCTGCCGCAGTCGACGACGATCGACGAGCTGCGCGCCCTGGACCCCGTCGCGGTGTTCTACTCCAACGGCCCCGGCGACCCCGCCGCGAGCGACGCCCACGTGAGCCTGCTGCAGGACGTCCTGAAGGACGGGACGCCCTTCTTCGGCATCTGCTTCGGCAACCAGCTGCTCGGCCGCGCCCTCGGCTTCGGCACCTACAAGCTGCCCTTCGGCCACCGCGGCATCAATCAGCCGGTGCTCGACAAGCAGACCGGCCGCATCGAGATCACCGCCCACAACCACGGCTTCGCCGTCGACGCGCCCGTCGAGGGCGTCGTGGACAGCCCCGCCGGCTTCGGCCGCGTCGAGGTGAGCCACGTGGGCCTCAACGACCAGGTGGTCGAGGGCCTGCGGGCGCTCGACATCCCGGCCTTCTCGGTGCAGTACCACCCCGAGGCGGCCGCCGGCCCGCACGACTCCACCTACCTCTTCGACCGCTTCCGCGAGGTCGTGCTCGAGCACGTCGGCCGCGCGGCGGAGCGCGACGACCAGAAGGACGCCTGAGACATGCCCAAGCGCGACGACATCACCTCCGTGCTCGTGATCGGCTCCGGGCCGATCGTCATCGGCCAGGCGGCCGAGTTCGACTACTCCGGGACTCAGGCCTGCCGCGTACTGCGAGCCGAGGGCATCCGCGTCATCCTGGTCAACTCGAACCCGGCGACGATCATGACCGACCCCGACTTCGCCGACGCGACCTACATCGAGCCCATCACCCCCGAGGTGATCGAGGCGATCATCGCCAAGGAGAAGCCCGACGCGGTCCTCCCCACGCTGGGCGGCCAGACGGCCCTCAACGCCGCGATCGCCCTGCACGACCGCGGCATCCTCGAGAAGTACGGCGTCGAGCTCATCGGCGCCTCCTTCGACGCCATCCACAAGGCGGAGGACCGCCAGCTCTTCAAGCAGCTCGTCCTCGACGCCGGCGCCGATGTCGCGCGCAGCCACATCGCGCACACGGTCGACGAGGCGATCGGCTTCGCCGAGGACCTCGGCTACCCCCTCGTGATCCGCCCCTCGTTCACGATGGGCGGCCTCGGCTCGGGCTTCGCCTACGACCGCGAGCAGCTCGAGCGCATGGTCGCCGACGGCCTCCACCAGTCGCCCACGACCGAGGTCCTCCTCGAGGAGTCGATCCTCGGCTGGAAGGAGTACGAGCTCGAGCTCATGCGCGACCGCGCCGACAACACGGTCGTCGTCTGCTCGATCGAGAACGTCGACCCCGTCGGAGTGCACACGGGCGACTCGATCACGGTCGCGCCGGCGCTCACCCTCACCGACCGCGAGTACCAGAAGCTGCGCGACATCGGCATCCGCATCATCCGCGACGTGGGCGTCGACACCGGCGGCTGCAACGTGCAGTTCGCCGTCGATCCCGCCACTGGCCGCATCATCGTCATCGAGATGAATCCGCGCGTCTCGCGCTCGAGCGCGCTGGCCTCCAAGGCCACGGGCTTCCCGATCGCGAAGATCGCCGCGAAGCTCGCGATCGGCTACCGCCTCGACGAGATCCCCAACGACATCACGAAGGTCACCCCGGCGAGCTTCGAGCCCACCCTGGACTACGTCGTGGTGAAGGTGCCGCGGTTCGCGTTCGAGAAGTTCCCGGCCGCCGACGCGGGCCTCACGACGACCATGAAGAGCGTCGGCGAGGCCATGGCGATCGGTCGCAATTACGCGACCGCGCTGCAGAAGGCGCTCCGCTCGCTCGAGAAGCGCGGCAGCAGCTTCCACTGGGCCGGCGAGCCCGGCGACAAGGACGAGCTGCTCGCGATCGCCGCGACGCCCACCGACGGCCGCATCGTCACCGTCCAGCAGGCGCTTCGCGCGGGGGCGACCATCGACGAGGTCTTCGAGTCCACGGGCATCGACCCGTGGTTCGTCGACCAGATCGTCGCGATCAACGAGCTCGCGGAGGTCGTCCGCACCGCCGACGCCCTCGACCCCGAGCTCATGCGGGAGGCGAAGGAGCAGGGCTTCAGCGACGCCCAGCTCGCCGAGCTGCGCGGCCTGACCGAGCGCGACATCCGCGCCATCCGCCACGCGAGCGGACTCCGCCCGGTGTTCAAGACCGTCGACACGTGCGCGGGCGAGTTCCCCGCTCTCACGCCGTACCACTACTCGAGCTACGACCTCGAGACGGAGGTCGCCCCGAGCGAGGCCCGCAAGGTCGTCATTCTCGGCTCCGGCCCCAACCGCATCGGCCAGGGCATCGAGTTCGACTACTCGTGCGTGCACGCGAGCTTCGCGCTGCGCGACGCGGGCTTCGAGACGATCATGATCAACTGCAACCCCGAGACGGTGTCGACCGATTACGACACCTCCGACCGGCTCTACTTCGAGCCGCTCGCGCTCGAGGACGTCCTGGAGGTCATCCACGCCGAGTCGCAGAGCGGCGAGCTCGTGGGAGTGATCGTGCAGCTGGGCGGTCAGACAGCGCTCGGACTCGCGCACGGCCTCGCCGACGCCGGCATCCCCATCCTCGGCACGAGCCCCGACGCGATCGACCTCGCGGAGGAGCGCGGCGCCTTCTCGCGCATCCTCGACGAGGCGGGACTCATCGCCCCGCGCAACGGCACCGCGACCGACGTCGACTCGGCGGTCGCCGTCGCCGAGCAGATCGGCTACCCGGTCCTCGTCCGCCCGAGCTTCGTGCTCGGTGGCCGCGGCATGGAGATCGTCTACGACTCCGGCTCCCTCGTGGACTACTTCGATCGCGTGCGCGACCAGGCCATCATCGGCCCCGGCATGCCGCTGCTCGTCGACCGCTTCCTGGACGACGCGGTCGAGATCGACGTCGATGCGCTCTACGACGGCGAGCGGCTCTACGTCGGCGGCATCATGGAGCACATCGAGGAGGCCGGGGTCCACTCCGGCGACTCCGCGTGCACCCTCCCGCCCGTGACGCTCGGCCGCGGCATCATCGACCGCGTCCGCGAGGCGACCCAGGCGATCGCCGAGGGCATCGGGGTGCGGGGCCTCCTCAACGTGCAGTTCGCGATCGGCGCGGGCGTCCTCTACGTTCTCGAGGCGAACCCGCGCGCCTCGCGCACCGTGCCCTTCGTGTCGAAGGCCCTCGGGATCCCCCTGGCCAAGGCTGCGAGCCTCGTGATGGCCGGATCGAGCATCCGCTCGCTCATCGATTCAGGTCTGCTGCCCGAGACGGACGGCTCGGTCGTCCCGCTCGACTCGCCCGTCGCCGTCAAGGAGGCCGTGCTCCCGTTCAAGCGGTTCCGCACCGCCGAGGGTCGCATCGTCGACAGCGTGCTCGGCCCCGAGATGCGCTCGACCGGCGAGGTCATGGGCATCGACCGCGACTTCCCGCGGGCGTTCGCGAAGAGCCAGATTGCCGCCTACGGGGGCCTGCCCGACTCGGGTGTCGTGTTCGTGTCGGTCGCCGACCGGGACAAGCGCGCGATCGTGCTGCCCGTCCTGCGGCTCGCCCAGCGCGGCTTCGCGATCTGGGCGACCGAGGGCACCGCGGAGGTCCTCGCGCGCTACGGCATCGCCACGCGCGTCGTGCGCAAGCACTTCGAGGGCCAGCAGGCGCCCGAGGGCGCCGAGCCGTCGGTCGTCGACCTCATCAACGCCGGCGAGGTCGACATCGTCATCAACACGCCCAGCGGCCGCAGCGCGCGCGCCGACGGCTTCGAGATCCGCACCGCGACCGTCGCGGCCGACCGCCCGCTGTTCACGACGATCGCGCAGGTCGGCGCGGCCGTCGCCTCGCTCGAGAGCGGCGACGAGCCGATCACCGTCACGAGCCTGCAGGACTACGCGATCGCCCGGGCCGCGCGCGCATGATCGGTCTCGGGGCGCGCCTGCGCGCGGCGACGGATGCGCGGGGCGCGCTGTGCGTGGGCATCGACCCGCACGCCGCCCTCCTGCGCGCCTGGGGTCTGCCCGACACCGCCGCGGGCGCGCGCGAGCTCGCCCTGAGGGTCGTGGACGCCGCCGCGCCGCGCATCGGCATCGTCAAGCCGCAGGCGGCGTTCTTCGAGCGCTTCGGCTCGGCGGGCATCGCCGTGCTGGAGGAGGTCATCCGCTCGGCGCGCGCCGCGGGCCTCATCGTGATCGGCGACGCCAAGCGCGGCGACATCGGCTCGACCGCCGAGGGGTACGCGGCCGCGTGGCTCGCCCCCGGCGCCCCGCTCGAGAGCGACGCGCTGACGGTCGCGCCCTACCTCGGCCTCGGCGCGCTCGACCCGCTCATCCGGATCGCGCAGGAGGCCGGCAACGGCGTGTTCGTCCTCGCCTCGACCTCGAACCCCGAGGGCGTCGCGATCCAGTCCGCTCGCACGAGCGAGGGCGGCACGGTCGCCGCGGCGATCGCGCTCGAGGCGTCCCGGCGCAACGCGCCTTCGGCCGACGCGGGGGAGTGGGGCGACATCGGCCTCGTCATCGGCGCCACGCGCCCGCTCGGCGACTCCGGCATCGACGGGGTCGATCTCTCCTCGACCCCGATCCTCGCCCCCGGCTTCGGCGCGCAGGGCGCCCGGCTCGCGGACATCCGCTCGATCTTCGGCGCGGCCGCCGGGACGGTCATCCCGAGCGTCTCCCGCAGCGTGCTCGCCGCCGGCCCCGACGGGGTCGCCGCCGCGATCGACGCTCACCGCTCGGAGCTCGCAGCATGAGCGCCGCCGACGGCATGCCCGAGGTCGACCGCGCCGCCGCCTCGCGCGCGGCGGTGGCCGCGCGACGGGCGCGCGCCGGGGTCAAGGACGACGTCCGTGCCGCCCGCCGCTCCGCGCTCGATGTCGCGGAGGCGGCCTGGCGCGATCCGAGCGGCGTCGAGGGGGGGATGCGCGTCCGCGACCTCCTCGGCACTCTCAAGGGCCTCGGCCCCGCCCGCACGCTCACGGTCCTCGACCGACTGGGAATCGCGCCCGTGAAGCGCCTGGGCGGACTCGGCCATCGTCAGCGCGCGGCGCTGCGCGCGTGGCTCAAGCAGCGCTCGGCCGTGCCCGGCCACGGCCGGCTCGTGGTGCTCGCGGGCCCGACCGCGGTCGGCAAGGGCACGGTGTCGACGTTCATCCGTGAGAACTTCCCCGAGGTGCACCTGAGCGTGTCGGCGACGACCCGCCGTCCGCGCCCCGGCGAGGTCGACGGCGTGCACTACTTCTTCGTCGACGACGACCGATTCGACGCCATGGTCGACGGCGGCGAGTTCCTCGAGTGGGCCGTCGTGCACAACCTCTCGCGCTACGGCACGCCGCGCGGGCCCGTGCAGGAGGCCCTCACGAGCGGCCGCAGCGTGCTCCTGGAGATCGATCTCGACGGCGCCAGGCAGGTGCGGGCTGCGATGCCGGAGGCGACACTGGTGTTCCTGCTGCCGCCGAGCTGGGAGGAGCTGGTGCGCCGACTGGTCGGTCGCGGCACCGAGAGCCCGGAGGAGCAGGCCCGTCGACTTCAGACCGCGCGCGTCGAGCTCGCCGCCCAGGAGGAGTTCGACGTGCTCGTCGTGAACGACGATGTGCGCCGCGCGGCCGCAGAGGTCGTAGACTTGCTCGCAGTGCCCGGAGCGCCGTCGCGCGCCTGAGCGCTCGCACGCCGCCCCTCGGCAGCACCGCCGACCGGCCCACGAGGCCAGCGGCACGCCACGGAACGAACGATCTACGGAGCAGACATGGCTGACAAGTCCAAGGGAATCATCGACCCGCCCATCGACGAGCTCCTCTCGAAGGTCGACTCGAAGTACCAGCTCGTGATCTTCGCCTCGAAGCGCGCGCGCCAGATCAACGACTACTACGCTGACCTCCACGAGGGCAGCCTGTTCGACAACGTCGGCCCGCTCGTCGACTCGACCGTCGACGACAAGCCGCTCTCCGTCGCGCTCCACGAGATCAGCGAGGACAAGCTCGTCCTCACCCGCCTGGCCGACTGAGGCTGATCGCGTGACCGCGGTCGAGGGCGCCGCGCGGCGCCTCACGATCGTCGTCGGCATCACCGGCGGCATCGCGGCCTACAAGGCCGTCGGCGTCGTCCGCGCTCTCGTGCTCGCGGGGCACGACGTCCACGTCGTCGCCACAGAGGGCGCTCTGCGCTTCGTCGGGCGCCCGACCCTCGAGGCGATCAGCCGCAACCCGGTGCACACCGACCTCTACGAGGGCGTCGCGGAGGTGCGGCACGTGGCCCTGGGCCAGCGCGCCGACCTCATCGTCATCGCTCCGGCGACGGCGCACACCCTCGCATCGCTCGCCGCCGGCCTCGCCGGCGACCTGCTGGGCACGACCGTCCTCGCCTCCCGCGCCCCGCTCGTCGTGGCGCCCGCGATGCACACGGAGATGTGGGAGAACGCGGCGACGCGCGCGAGCATCGAGACGCTGCGCTCGCGCGGCGTCGTGATCGTCGGCCCCGCCTCCGGCCAGCTGACGGGCCAGGACTCCGGCGCGGGCCGCATGAGCGAGCCCGACGAGATCGTGGCCGTCGCCCTGCGCGCGGCGGGCCCGCGCGATCTCGCCGGCCGCCGCATCCTCATCTCGGCCGGGGGCACGCGCGAGCCCCTCGACCCCGTGCGCTTCATCGGCAACCGCTCCAGCGGCCGGCAGGGCGTCGCGCTCGCGCAGGCTGCGCTCGCCCGCGGGGCCGAGGTCACCCTCGTCGCCGCGCACCTCGAGGTCGACGCGCCGCACGGCGCGATCGTCGAGGCGGTCAGCACGACGGAGGAGCTGCTCGCGACCATGCGCCGGCTCGCGCCCGCGCACGACACGATCATCATGGCGGCCGCGGTCGCCGACTTCCGGCCCCGCGAGGTGGCCGAGGGCAAGCTCAAGAAGGACGCGATCGGCGAGACGCTCACGCTCGCGCTCGAGCGCACGCCCGACGTCCTGCAGACGCTCTCCTCCCAGCGGGCGGCCGGCCAGCGCATCGTCGGCTTCGCGGCCGAGACCGAGGCGGATGCCGAGGCCCTGCGGGCCCTCGGGGCGGCGAAGGCCGCGCGCAAGGGCGTCGACCTCCTCGTGGTCAACCGCGTCGGCTGGAGCGAGGGCTTCGGCACCACGACCAACGACGTCATGATCCTCGACGCGGCCGGTAGCGTGGTCTCCACAGCCTCGGGCGACAAGCTGTCGGTGGCCGACCGTATCCTCGACGCGCTCGACTGAATCGCCGCGCAGGGCGCGGCACCCCACCATCCTCCTCGACACACGACGGGACCATCTCGGTATGTCCGATCTCCGCCTCTTCACCTCCGAATCCGTCACGGAGGGGCACCCCGACAAGATCTGCGACCAGGTCTCCGACTCGATCCTCGACGCGCTCCTCGCGGTGGATGAGAACGCCCGGGTCGCCGTCGAGACGCTCGTCACGACGGGCCTCGTGCACGTCGCGGGGGAGGTCACGACCTCCGGCTACGTCGACATCCCCGGCATCGTCCGCAAGCGCGTCACCGACATCGGCTACACCTCCTCCGACGTCTGGTTCGACGGGCGCTCATGCGGCGTCTCGATCTCGATCGGCGGCCAGTCGCCCGACATCGCGCAGGGCGTCGACGACGCGTTCGAGCACCGCGAGCAGTCGAGCGCCGACGCGGGCGACGCTCAGGGCGCGGGCGACCAGGGCATCATGTTCGGCTACGCGGTGCGCGAGACCCCGCAGCTCATGCCGCTGCCGATCTGGCTGGCCCACCGCCTCGCCGAGCGCCTCGCGGCGGTGCGCAAGACGGGCGAGCTCGACTACCTCGCCCCTGACGGCAAGACGCAGGTGACCGTCGGCTACGAGGGCCACACCCCTCGGACGATCGAGACCGTCGTGCTCTCGACGCAGCACGCCGAGCGCGTCTCCACCGCGCAGCTGCGCGATGAGGTCGAGGCCCGCGTGATCCGTCCCGTGCTCGAGGAGCACGGCTTCGGCGACCACGCGCCGCGGGTTCTCATCAACCCCACCGGTCGCTTCGTGATCGGCGGCCCTCAGGGGGACGCGGGCCTCACCGGCCGCAAGATCATCGTCGACACCTACGGCGGCGCCGCCCGTCACGGCGGCGGTGCCTTCTCGGGGAAGGACCCGTCCAAGGTCGACCGCTCGGCCGCCTACGCGATGCGCTGGGTCGCGAAGAACGCCGTCGCCGCCGGTCTCGCCGACCGGCTCGAGGTCCAGGTCGCCTACGCGATCGGCACCGCCGCGCCCGTGGGCCTCTACGTCGAGACCTTCGGCACGCACCACGTGCCGGAGAGCCGCATCATCGGCGCGATCCGCGAGGTGTTCGATCTGCGCCCCGGGGCGATCATCCGAGACCTCGACCTGCTGCGTCCGATCTACGCCCAGACCTCCACCTACGGGCACTTCGGGCGCGAGCTGCCCGGCTTCACATGGGAGCGCACCGACCGCGTCGACGACCTCCGCGCCGCCGCGGGGCTCTGAACGCGCCGATCGGCGCCGGCGACGACCCGGGCGAGAGGAGCGGGGGGATGAGCGCGGAGCTCGACGGCCTCGGGCTCGCGCCCGCCGCACCGACCTCCGCGCGCGCCGGGTCGCCGTCGCCGACCCGGCCGCCAGGCGTCATCGGGGGCCCGCAGCGCATCGCGCGCGTGCTGCTCGACTCCCCGCTCCCGCAGCTCGACCGGCTGTTCGACTACCGCGTTCCCGAGAACCTGCGCGAGCGCGCCGTCCCGGGCGTCCGCGTCACCGTGCCGCTGCGGGCCGCGGGACGACAGGCGGCCGGATACATCGTCGAGATCGCGGAGGCGCAGTCGTTCGAGGGCGTCCTCAGCGAGCTCGGCGACGTCGTCTCCGACGCGCGCGTCCTCGATCCGGCGGTCTACCGCCTCATCCGCCGCGCCGCCGATCGCGCCTCCGGCACCGCGAGCGACCTCGCGCGGCTCGTGATCCCCTCCCGGCAGGTGCGCGTCGAGAAGGCGTGGCTCGCGGCGCAGGCGACCGCGGCCCAGGAAGCGGCAGCCCAGGCGGCCGCGGCCCAGCCCACCGCCGCACCCGCTGAACCCGCCGGCCGCGCCCTCACCGGCTACGCCCCCGAGGCCCTCGCGCGGCTCCTCGACCCTGACGCGCCCGAGCCCGATCGCCGCATCGCGCTGACCGCGATCGCGCACCCCGTCGAGGTCGCGGGGCGCTGGATGCCCGCCGCGGCCCGCACGCTCGCCGAGCTCGCCGCCGCCTGCGTCGCCTCCGGCCGCTCGGCGATCATCTCCGTGCCCGACTACCGCGACGTCGAGCACGTCGCCCACGCGCTCGCGGCGCTCCTGCCACCGGAGGACATCGCGCGCGTCGACGCCGGCCAGTCCTCCGCCGACCGCTACCGCGGATTCCTGCGCACCCTCGAGGTTCGTCCGCTCGCGATCCTCGGCACGCGCGCGGCGCCCGCCGCCCCCGCCCACGCGCTCGGTCTCATCGCCCTGTGGGACGACGGCGACGCGCTCATGGCCGAGCAGCACGCGCCGGGCGTGCACGCGCGCGACCTCGCGCTCCTGCGGCAGTCCGACGCAGGCTGCGCTCTCGTGCTCGCCGCGCACGCTCGCAGCACCGAGGCGCAGCGGCTCGTGGAGGTCGGCTACGTGCGCGCCGTCGCTCCGGCCGGCCGGCATCGGCGGCGCATCACGCCGACCGCGCAGCAGGTGGGCGCCGACGGGCCTGCCGCGCAGGCCCGCATCCCCTCGACCGCCTGGCGGGCCGTGCGGGATGCCCTGGACACCGGGCCCGTGCTCGTGCAGGTCTCGCGCCCCGGGTACGCACCGCGGCTCGCGTGCACCGAGTGCGGCGAGACGGCGCGCTGCCGGTCGTGCCGCGGCCCGCTCGCGCTGCGCCGCAGCGGCACCGCGCCGTCCTGCCAGTGGTGCGGCGCCCTCGCGGTCGATTGGGCCTGCTCGACGTGCGAGTCGACGCGCTGGCGGACGGTCGGTCGCGGCTCGGCCCGCACCGCAGACGAGCTCGGGCGCGCCTTCCCCGGCGCGCGCATCGTCGTCTCCGACGGCGACACGCCCGTGCAGAGCGTCGCATCCGGCCGCACGGTCGTCGTCGCGACGCGCGGGGCCGAGCCGGTCGCGGAGGGCGGCTACCGCGCGGTCCTGCTCCTCGACGGCGAGCGGATGCTCGCGCGCGAGTCTCTCCGCGTCGTGGAGGACTGCGTCCGCTGGTGGTGCACCGCCGCCGCCCTCGCCGCGCCCGACGCCCCCGTCCTGCTCGTGGGCGTCGGAGGGTCGGTCGCGCAGGCGCTCGCGCTCGGCGAGCCCGAGCGCGTCGCCGCGGCCGAGCTCGCCGATCGGCGCACGCTCCGCTTCCCGCCCGCCGTGCGCGTCGCGGCGATCGCGGGCGAGCCCGCGGCGGTCGCGCGCGCCTCGGCCGAGGTCGCCGCGCTCGAGGGCGTCGACGTGCTCGGCCCCGTGGAGCTGGGCGACGACCGCGTGCGGGCGATCGTGCGCTTCGACTACGCGCGCGGCGACGAGGTCGCGCGGCTGCTCAAGGCCGCTCTCGTCAGGGCGGCCACGAGCCGGGCGCCGCGCATCCCCGGGTCGCCTCCGCGGCGCCGCACCGTGCCGCTCCGCGTGCGGTTCGACGACCAGGAGCCCTTCGACGATCCCGGCGGAGCACCGCCCGGCGCCCGCACCAGCGCCACGTCCGGGAGGATGGAGGGATGACCGCCCTGCGCCTCGTCGTCGCCGGCAGCCCCCCGGCCGCCGTGCCCACCCTCGACGCACTCGCCGAGAGCGAGCACGAGATCGTCCGCGTCATCACGCGACCGCCGGCGCCGCTCGGCCGCAAGCGCGTCCTCACGCCCACGCCCGTCGCCGCGCGCGCGACCGAGCTCGGTCTTCCCGTCCTCGAGACGACGCGACTGGCAGAGCTCGAGCCCGAGCTGCTGCCGCTCGAGGTCGACCTCGGCGTCATCGTCGCCTACGGCGGGCTCGTCCGCGAGCCGCTGCTGAGCTGGCCGCGGCTCGGGTGGATCAACCTGCACTTCTCCCTCCTCCCGCGCTGGCGCGGCGCGGCGCCCGTCCAGCACGCGATCATCGCGGGTGACGAGGTCACGGGGGCGACGGTCTTCCAGCTCACGCCCGGGCTCGACGAGGGCGACTGGTTCGCGCAGGAGCGCGAGACGATCGGCGCGCATCGCACGGCCGGCGCGCTGCTGGATGCCCTCAGCGTGTCGGGCGCCGCTCTCACCCGTCGCGTCGTCGACGGCCTCGCCGTCGGCGCGCTGACCGCGCGACCGCAGGAGGGCGAGCCGACCTTCGCCCCCAAGCTCGCGCGCGACGACGCCCGGATCCGCTGGGGCGAGCCCGTCGAGGCCGTGCACGCGCGCATCCGCGGCGTGACGCCCGAGCCGGGCGCGTTCTCCGCCGGCGCCGACAGCGCCGTGCTCAAGATCCTCGAGGCGGCGCCCGCGCGCGACGCGCGCCCCCTCGCGCCGGGCGTCTGCGCTCTCGAGGGCAGGCGCGTGCTGGTCGGCACGGCCAGCGCGCCGCTCGAGCTCCTCCGCGTGCAGCCCGCCGGCCGCTCGGCGATGAGCGCGGGCGACTGGGCGCGCGGACTCGGACCCGACGCACTGCCGGCGCTCTCGTGAGGAACGTGCGCGGCGGGGGAGGCCCCCGCAGCGGAGGCGCGGCCCCCGGGGGCGGTGCTGCTCGGGGCGGCGGCGCGGCTCGCGGGAGCGGCGCCGGCAGGAGCGGAAGCCCGACGCCGACGGGTGCGGGCGCTCCCGCGGAGCGATCGGCCCGACGATTCCGCCCGCCCGCGACCGCCCGCGGCGTCGCCCTCGAGGTCGTGCGGGCGGTCGCCCGCGACGACGCCTACGCCAACCTCCTGCTGCCCGTGGCGATCCGGCGCGCCCGCCTCGGCCCGGCCGACTCCGGACTCGCGACCGAGCTCGCGTACGGCACGCTGCGCCGCCGCGGACTGTACGACGCGATCATCGTCGAAGCCTCCGGGCGCGCGGTCGACCGCATCGACGCCGACGCGCTCGACGTCCTGCGCCTCGGTGCGCACCAGCTCCTGGCCATGCGCATCCCCGCGCACGCCGCCGTCGGCGAGACCGTCGAGCTCAGCCGGACGATCGGCGCCCACCGCGCGACGGGCTTCATCAACGCCGTCCTGCGACGCATCGCCCAGCGCTCCGAGCAGGAGTGGATCGACACTCTGCTCTCCGCTGAGACCGATCCGGATGCCCGCCTCGCGATCGCGACCGCGCATCCCGTCTGGGTGGTCTCCGCACTCCGATCCGCGCTCGAGCGCGAGGGCCGCGGTGACGAGCTGCCCGACCTCCTGGCGGCCGACAACGTCTCCCCGCGCGTGACGTTCGTCGCCCTGCCCGGTCTCGCGGGCATCCCGCCCGAGCTCGAGGGCTCGCGCACGCACCACTCGCCTCTCGGGTATCTGTCGCCGAGCGGCGACCCGGCGGCCGACCCCCAGGTCGCCGCGGGCCGCGTGCGCGTGCAGGACGAGGGGAGCCAGCTCGCCGCTCTCGCGCTCAGCCGGGCCCGCCCCGTCGTCGCGGGGGAGCGCTGGCTCGACCTGTGCGCCGGGCCCGGCGGCAAGGCCGCGCTCCTCGCGGCCGAGGCGATCGCGGGCGGCGCGACCCTCGTCGCGAACGAGGTCGTGCCCGCACGCGCCGATCTCGTCCGCAAGGCCCTCGCGCCGCTCGGCGACGGCATCGAAGTCCGGACGGGCGACGGGCGCACGATCGACAGCACCGACCCGGATGGCTTCGACCGCATCCTCCTCGACGCGCCGTGCACGGGTCTCGGCGCCCTGCGTCGCCGACCCGAGGCCCGCTGGCGCAAGACCGAGACCGACGTGCCGAGCCTCGCGGCGCTGCAGGCCGAGCTGCTCGACGCCGCGATCGGAGCGCTGCGCCCCGGCGGCCTGCTCGCCTACGTGACGTGCTCGCCGCATCCCGATGAGACCACGGCCGTCGTCGATCGCGTGCTCGGCGGGGCGACCGTGGCGGTCGCGGGGGTGCGCCGCGTCGACACCGCCGCGGTGCTCGCGAGCATCGTGCGCGAGCCGCTCGATCTCGGCGACCTCGACGGGGCCGTGCAGCTGTGGCCGCATCGGCACGGCGGCGACGCGATGTTCATCCAGCTCATAGAGCGCCCGGCGCCCGCGACCGCGCCGGCGCTCGGTACGCTTCCGGCGTGACCGTTCGCATCAACCCGAGCATCCTCTCCGCCGACTTCGTCAACATGCAGCGCGACCTCGAGCGCATCGGCACCGCCGACCTCGTGCACGTCGACGTCATGGACAACCACTTCGTGCCGAACCTGACCTTCGGCCCGCAGATGGTGCAGCGCATCCAGGCGGTCTCGCCCGTGCCGCTCGACGTGCATCTCATGATCAGCGACGCCGACCGCTGGGCGCCCGGCTACGCCGAGATCGGCGCGTTCTCGGTCACCTTCCACGCCGAGGCGGCGACGGATGCCGTGGCCACCGCCCGCGCGATCCGTGCGCGGGGCGCGCGCGCCGGCCTCGCCGTGAAGCCGGGCACGCCCGTCGAGGGCTACCTCGACCTGCTCCCGGAGTTCGACCAGGTGCTCGTGATGACGGTCGAGCCGGGCTTCGGCGGCCAGTCGTTCATGGGCGACATGATGCCCAAGCTTCGCGCGCTCAAGCAGGTCGTCGAGGACGACGGGCTCGACGTGTGGCTGCAGGTCGACGGCGGCATCACGGTCGACACCATCGGCATCGCGGCCGAGGCGGGCGCCGACACCTTCGTCGCGGGGTCGAGCGTCTACGGAGCCGACGACGTCGAGCGCGCGATCGCCGAGCTGCGGGCCGCGGCGGCCGCGCACGCACACTGAGCCCGAGCCGGGCATCCGCCCCCTGACCGTCTGGTTGGATGGAGTCATGAGCGAACTCACCAAGCCCGAAATCGACTTCTTCGAGGGCCCTGCTCCGCAGGAGCTCGTCATCACCGACCTCGTCGTCGGCGACGGTCAGGAGGCCGCGCCCGGCTCGACCGTCGACGTCCACTACGTGGGCGTCGAGTTCGACTCCGGCGAGGAATTCGACGCGTCGTGGAACCGCGGATCGTCGATCAACTTCCCCCTGGGCAGCCTCATCGCCGGCTGGCAGCAGGGCATCCCCGGCATGAAGGTCGGCGGCCGTCGTCAGCTCGTCTGCCCGCCCCACCTCGCCTACGGCCCCGCCGGCGGCGGTCACCGGCTCTCGGGCAAGACCCTCGTCTTCGTGATCGACCTGCTCGGCGTCAGCTGAGCCGCACCGGGCGGCGCGGAAGGCCCAGCGCCGCCCGGTACCCTGGTCGATCGTGAAGACCTTCGACGCCCTCTTCGCCGAGCTCGGCGAGACCGCACGCACGCGACCGGCCGGCTCCGGCACGGTCGAGCGACTGGACGCGGGCGTCCATGCGATCGGGAAGAAGATCGTCGAGGAGGCCGCCGAGGTCTGGATGGCGGCCGAGTACGAGAGCGACGAGGCGACCGCGGAGGAGATCTCGCAGCTGATCTACCACCTGCAGGTGCTCATGCTCGCGAAGGGCCTGACCCTCGACGACGTCTACAAGCACCTCTAGGCCGCGATGACCGCCGCCGCCCCGCAGCACGCCTCCACCCCGCAGCCCCTCACCACCCCGCAGCCCGCCGCGCGCTCCGCGGCCGACGAAGAGACCCCCATGCTGAGAATCGCGGTGCCCAACAAGGGCTCCCTCTCCGAGACCGCCGTCGAGATGCTCGTCGAGGCCGGTTACGTCGGCCGTCGCGACCCGCGCGCCCTCACCGTCTCCGACCCGCGCAACGGGGTCGAGTTCTTCTACCTCCGCCCGCGCGACATCGCCACCTACGTCGGCTCCGGCGCGCTCGACGTCGGCATCACCGGCCGCGACCTGCTCCTGGACTCCGGGTCGGAGGCCGTCGAGATCCAGTCGCTCGACTTCGGCGACTCGACCTTCCGCTTCGCGGCCGTCCCCGGCACGGTCCGCGAGCTCTCCGACCTGCAGGGTCTCCGCATCGCGACGAGCTACCCGGGTCTCGTCGGCTCCTTCCTCGCCGCCCACGGCGTGACCGCCCAGCTCATCCGCCTCGACGGCGCGGTCGAGTCGGCCGTCCGGCTCGGGGTCGCCGACGCGGTGGCCGACGTCGTCTCGACCGGGTCGACGCTGCGAGCGCAGGGGCTCGAGATCGTGGGGCCCGTCATCCTCGAGTCGACCGCGGTGCTCATCTCGGCGAAGCCCGAGCTGCCCGGCATCGCGACCCTGCAGCGCCGCCTCCAGGGGGTGCTCGTCGCGCGCCAGTACGTGCTGATCGACTACGACCTGCCCCGCGAACTGCTCACCCGGGCGCAGGCGGTCACGCCCGGCCTCGAGTCGCCGACCGTGAGCCCGCTCGCCGACCCCGACTGGGTCGCGGTTCGGGCCATGGTCCCGCGCCACGAGACCAACCACGTCATGGACGCGCTGTACGACATCGGCGCGCGCGCCATCCTCGTCACGCCGATCCACGCCGCCCGCATCTGATGAGCGTCGCCGTCCGGGTCATCCCCTGCCTCGACGTCGCGGCGGGGCGCGTCGTCAAGGGCGTGAACTTCCTGAACCTGCGCGACGCGGGCGATCCGATCGAGCTCGCGCGCCGGTACTACGAGCAGGGCGCCGACGAGATCACCTTCCTCGACGTCAAGGCCACCGTCGACAACCGCGACACGATGTTCGACGTCGTGCAGGCCACGGCGGAGCAGGTGTTCATCCCGCTCACCGTCGGCGGGGGAGTCCGCTCCGGCGAGGACGTCGCGAAGCTCCTCGCGCACGGCGCCGACAAGATCGGCGTCAACAGCGCCGCGATCGCGCGCCCCGGCCTCATCGATGAGATCGCCGACCGCTTCGGCGCCCAGGTGTGCGTGCTCTCCCTCGACGTGACGCGCGACGCGAGCGCCGAGAGCGGCTTCGTCGTCACGACCCACGGCGGCCGCACCCGCACGAGCATCGACGCGCTCGCCTGGGCGCGCGAGGCGATGGAGCGCGGTGCGGGCGAACTGCTGGTCAACTCCATCGACGCCGACGGCACGAAGGCCGGCTTCGACACCGAGCTCATCGCGGCGATGCACGAGATCGCCGTCGTCCCGGTGATCGCCTCGGGAGGCGCGGGGGCCCTGGAGCACTTCGCCCCGGCGATCGGCGCCGGCGCCGACGCCGTGCTCGCCGCGAGCGTCTTCCACAACGCCGAGCTCACGGTCGGCCAGGTCAAGGACGCGCTGCGCGCCGAGGGGGTGATGGTGCGGTGACCGAGCGGCCCGCCCACGATCACGACGCCCCGGCGACCCTCGATGAGGATGCCGCGGCCGCCGTCGTGGCGCGCGCGCACTTCGACGACCGCGGTCTCCTGCCCGCCGTCGTCCAGCAGTGGGACTCGCGCGAGGTCCTCATGCTCGGCTACATGGACGCCGAGGCGCTGCGCCGCACGCTGACCTCGGGTCGCGTCACGTACTGGAGCCGCTCGCGCCAGGAGTACTGGCGCAAGGGCGACACGAGCGGGAACATCCAGCTGCTGCGCGGCGCCGAGCTCGACTGCGACGCCGACACGCTGCTCGTGCAGGTCGACCAGATCGGCCCGGCCTGCCACACGGGTGCCCAGCGGTGCTTCGACGTCGACCGGTTCCTGCCGCTCACCGCCCAGCCGCGCCCGGAGGAGGACGCCCGATGACCACCACGACGCGCGTCGACTTCGACCGCCAGCTGAGCGGCGCCCGCGTCGTGCCCGTCGTGCGCGAGCTCTTCGCCGACGCCCTCACCCCGGTCGGCCTGTACCGCTCACTCGCGGAGGACCGACCGGGCGGGTTCCTGCTCGAGTCCGCCGAGCAGGGCGGCATCTGGTCGCGCTACTCGTTCATCGGCGTGCGATCGTTCGGCGTGCTGACCGAGAACGAGGGCCGCACCGCCTGGCTCGACTACGGTCTGGCCGCCGAGCGCGCCTTCGGCGGCGAGGCCCCCGAGCGCACCCTCGACGCGCTCGACGCCCTCTACGCGCGCTGGGCCTCGCCGCGCGACGCCAGCCACCCGCCGCTCACCGGCGGCCTCGTCGGCTTCATCGGGTGGGACGCGGTGCGGCAGGTCGAGAATCTGCCGGATGCCCCTCCGAGCGACTTCCCGTGCCCCGAGCTCGCCTTCGCCTTCGTCAGCGAGCTGCTCGTGATGGACCACCGCCAGGGCACCGTCTCGCTCGTCGTGTCGGTGCTCGCCGACGGCGTCGACGAGCCCGACGCCATGTGGTCGCACGCCCAGCAGCGCCTGGACGCGCTCGAGGCCGAGCTCGGCCGCCCCGCCCGCACCGAGCCCGCGCACATCGACCTCACGACGACGCCCGCGCCGCAGCCGCGGTCGACCCCGGAGGAGTACCGGGCCGCCGTGGAGGCCTCGAAGGGGTTCATCCGCGATGGCGACGTGTTCCAGGTCGTGATCGCGCAGCGCTTCGATCACCCGCTCACGGCATCCGCGCTCGACGTCTACCGCGTGCTGCGCGCCCTGAACCCCTCGCCGTACATGTACGCGCTCACGCTCACGACCGCCGCGGGCGAGCCCTACGCGATCGTCGGGTCGTCGCCCGAGGCTCTCGTGAAGGTCACCGACGGCCGCGTCTACTCGCACCCCATCGCCGGCTCGCGCCCGCGCGGCGCGACGCCCGAGGCCGACCAGGAGCTCGCGGAGGAGCTGCTCGCCGACGCGAAGGAGCAGGCGGAGCACCTCATGCTCGTCGACCTCGCCCGCAACGACCTCTCGAAGGTGTGCCGCGCCGGCACGATCGAGGTCACCGAGTTCATGCAGGTCGAGCGCTTCAGCCACATCATGCACCTCGTCTCGAGCGTGGAGGGCGACATCCGGCCCACCGCCTCGCCGATCGACGTCTTCCGGGCGACCTTCCCCGCCGGGACGCTCAGCGGGGCGCCGAAGCCGCGGGCGCTCCAGATTATCGACGAGCTCGAGCCGGCCCGCCGCGGCGTGTACGGGGGAGTGGTCGGCTACTTCTCGTTCTCCGGCGACGTCGACCTCGCGATCGCGATCCGCACGGCCTTCCTGCGCGACGGCGTCGCCCGCGTGCAGGCCGGGGCGGGGCTCGTCGCCGACTCCGACCCCGCGACCGAGCACCAGGAGGCCGTGAACAAGGCAGCGGCGCCGCTGCGCGCGGTCGCGATCGCGAACGCGCTGCGGGCGGCGACGACGTGACGCCGCGCCGCGTCCGCGCTCTCGCCCTCCTCGCGCCGCTCGTCGTCGCTGCCCTCACGCTGCTCGCCTGGACCCAGCCGTGGGTCGATGCCGTGCTCGACGGCGACCGCTCCGTGACGGCGGCGGGCGATGTCGCGGCGCCGGCGCTGCCCGCCCTCGCCCTGGCCGCGCTCGCCCTCGTCGCCGCCCTCGCGCTCGCCGGTCCCGTGTTCCGCGTCGTGCTCGGCATCCTGCTCGCCCTGCTCTCCTCCGCCATCCTCACTTCAGCGGCGATCGCTCTCGGGGATCCCGTCGGAGCCGCCTCCGCCGCGGTGACCGAGCTGAGCGGCGTCGACGGGGAGGAATCGGTGCGGGCGATCGTGGAGGCGGCGGTGCTCACCGTCTGGCCGTCCGTGGCCCTCCTCGCGGGCATCGTCGGGATTCTCGCGGGGGTCGGCGTCGCCGCGACCGCGCGCCGCTGGCCCGATCGGGTGCGCAAGTACGACGCCGTCCGAGCATCGCCCGCGGAGGATCCCGCGAGCGAGGGCCGCGCCGATCGTCTCGACGCGTGGGACGCCCTGAGCGACGGCCGCGACCCGACGGCAGGGTAGACTCAGGAGGCCTCCCGTAGCGTCATACCGGGGGAGCATCCCCGCCAGAACTCGACGCTCGAGGAGAACCATGAACGCGCAGTCCGACCCCGGCCACGGACACTCGCCCGCCGCCTGGACGGCCGTCACGATCATCCTCATCGCCTTCGCGATCGGCACCCTCGCCTTCTGGTTCGAGGTCCCCGTCCTCGTCTGGGCCAGCGCCGGTCTCGTCGTCGTCGGCCTCGTCGTGGGCGCCCTCATGGCGCGCGCGGGCTACGGCGTCAAGGGCCCGCGGTACTCGCCGAAGGCGCACCACTAACGTGCTCGGCGACCTCGTCGCCGGAGCCCTCGCCGACGCCGCTCGCCGGCGCGAGCAGCGACCGCTCGCGACCGTCGAGGCGGATGCCCTCGCGGCGCCCGCGGCGCGCGACGCCCTCGCGGCGCTCGCTCCCGCCGACCGCATCAAGGTCATCGCCGAGGTCAAGCGCGCGAGCCCCTCGCGCGGTGCACTCGCCGCCATCCCCGACCCGGCGGCCCTCGCCGCGGAGTACGCCGCCGGTGGCGCGAGCGCGATCAGCGTCCTGACGGAGGAGCGCCGCTTCGGCGGCAGCCTCGACGATCTCGTCGCGGTGCGCGCCGCGGTCGACACGCCGCTCCTGCGCAAGGACTTCATCGCGGAGCCGTACCAGGTGCTCGAGGCGCGCGCCGCGGGCGCCGATCTCGTGCTCCTGATCGTCGCGGCCCTCGACGACGCGAGCCTCGCGAGCCTCCACGCGCTCATCACGGACCTCGGCATGACGCCGCTCGTGGAGACGCACGATGCCGACGAGGTCCGCCGCGCCGTCGACCTGGGCGCCTCCGTCATCGGGGTCAATGCCCGCAACCTGTCGACCTTCGAGCTCGACCGCGACCTGTTCGGCCGCCTCGCGCCCCTCATCCCCGCGGGCACCGTCAGGATCGCCGAGTCGGCCGTGCTCGGGATTGACGACGTCGTCCACTACCGCCGATCCGGAGCCGACGCCGTGCTCGTCGGCGAAGCACTCGTGACGGGCGGGAACCCCCGCACGGCACTCCAACGATTCCGGGAGGTCTCATGAGCCTGCGCAGCATGACCGGGCCCTACTTCGGCAGCTTCGGCGGCCGCTTCGTGCCCGAGTCCCTCATCGCCGCACTCGACGAGCTCGATGATGCGTACACCGCGGCGAAGAAGGACCCGGCGTTCCAGGAGGAGCTCGCCGAGCTCCACCGGACGTACACGGGTCGCCCGTCGATCATCACCGAGGCCAAGCGCTTCGCCGAGCACGCGGGCGGCGCCCGCATCCTGCTCAAGCGCGAGGACCTCAACCACACGGGCTCGCACAAGATCAACAACGTGCTCGGCCAGGCACTGCTCGCCAAGCGCCTCGGCAAGACCCGCATCATCGCCGAGACGGGCGCCGGCCAGCACGGCGTCGCGAGCGCGACGGCCGCGGCGCTCTTCGGCCTCGAGTGCGTGGTCTACATGGGCGAGGTCGACACCGAGCGGCAGGCGCTCAACGTCGCACGCATGAAGCTCCTCGGCGCCGATGTCGTGCCCGTCACGGTCGGCTCGCGCACGCTCAAGGACGCGATCAACGAGGCGCTGCGCGACTGGGTCGCGAACGTCGACACCACGCACTACCTCCTCGGCACGGTCGCCGGCCCCCACCCGTTCCCCGCGATGGTGCGCGACTTCCACTCGGTCATCGGCATCGAGGCGCGCGAGCAGGTGCTCGCCCTGACCGGGCGCCTCCCCGACGTCATCGCCGCGTGCGTCGGCGGCGGCAGCAACGCGATGGGCATCTTCCATCCCTTCCTCGACGATGAGGGCGTCCGCCTCGTCGGCCTCGAGGCGGCGGGCGACGGCATCGACACGCTCTTCCACGCCGCGACGATCTCCAAGGGGCGCCCGGGTGTCCTCCACGGCGCCCGCAGCCTCATGCTGCAGGACGAGGACGGCCAGACGCTCGAGTCGCACTCGATCTCGGCGGGTCTCGACTACCCGGGCGTCGGCCCCGAGCACGCGTGGCTCGACGAGATCGGCCGTGCCGAGTACCGCGGGGTGACCGACGCCGAGGCGATGGATGCCCTGCGCCTGCTGAGCCGCACCGAGGGCATCATCCCCGCCATCGAGACGGCGCACGCTCTCCACGGCGCCCTCGAGCTCGGCCGCGAGCTGGGCCCGGAGGCGATCATCCTCGTGAACCTCTCGGGCCGCGGCGACAAGGACATGGAGACGGCCGCCCGCTACTTCGGCCTCCTCGACGCTCAGGCCGCCGAGCGCGCCGCCGAGAAGGACGCCCACCCCACCGCCGCGGAGGATGCGCAGTCATGACCACGAGCCCCGTCGAGTCCGTCATCCGCACCCGCGTCGACGCGGGCTCGGGCGCCCTCATCGGCTACCTGCCCGTCGGCTTCCCCGATCTCGACACGAGCGTCGACGCGGCCGTCGCCCTCATCGAGAACGGCGTCGACATCGTCGAGCTCGGCCTGCCGTACAGCGACCCCGTGATGGACGGCCTCGTCATCCAGCGAGCCACGCAGGCGGCGCTCCAGGGCGGCTTCACGCTCAAGCAGGGCTTCGAGGCGGTCGAGCGCATCCGCTCCCGCGTCGACGCGCCACTGCTGGTGATGACCTACTGGAACCCCGTGATCCAGTACGGCGTCGAGCGCTTCGCGGCCGACCTCGAGAGCGCCGGGGGAGCGGGCCTCATCACGCCCGACCTGATCCCCGACGAGGCCGCCGAGTGGCTGACCGCCTCCGACGCCCATGACCTGGACCGCGTCTTCCTCGCCGCGCCCTCCTCGAGCCCCGCTCGCATGACGCAGGCGGTCGAGTCGAGCCGCGGCTTCGTCTACGCCGTCTCCACGATGGGCATCACCGGCGCCCGCTCCGACGTCGACGCCGCCGCCCGCAGCGTCATCTCCCGTCTCCGCGAGGCGGGGGCGACGAGCGCCTGCGTCGGGCTCGGCATCTCCACGCCCGAGCAGGTCGCCGATGTGCTCACCTACGCCGACGGCGCCATCGTGGGGTCGCGCCTGGTCTCCGCTCTCGCCGACGGCGGCGTGCCCGCCGTGGCCGCGATCGCCGCCGAGCTCGCGACGGGCAAGGACTAGCCCTCCCCGTCGCCGAACCCCCGCGGAGCGCGCCGCTAGGCTGATGCGCGTCCTCCCACCTGGAAAGGTCCTCCCACTGTGATCCACCCCCTCAGCATCCCCAGCCCGAGCGACGAGTGGCAGGTCTTCAACCTCGGCCAGTGGCTGCGCGACCTCGGTCTGACCTGGTTCTCCTGGGACGTCTCGATCTACGCCTACGCGCTGTGCATCCTCCTCGGCATCGTGGCCGCCACGATGCTGACCAACCACCGGCTCTCGCGTCGCGGCGCCGAGCCGTGGATCACGCTCGACATCGCGCTCTTCGCCGTTCCGCTCGGCATCATCGGCGGCCGGGTGTACCACGTGCTCACCCACCCGGACGACTACTTCTTCGAGGGGGCCGACCTCTGGGCGACGCTGCGCATCTGGGAGGGAGGCATGGCCATCTTCGGGGCGCTGATCGGAGGCGCGATCGGCGTCTGGATCGGCTGCCGCGTCACGGGCATCCGCTTCTGGTCCTTCGCCGACGCCCTCGCGCCGGGGCTCCTCCTCGCGCAGGCCTTCGGGCGGCTGGGCAACTGGTTCAACCAAGAGCTCTTCGGCCTGCCGACCGACCTGCCGTGGGGCCTGGAGATCGACCGCCCCAACGACGCCATCCCGATCGGTCTGCCCGAGTCCACTCTCTTCCACCCGACCTTCCTGTACGAGATCATCTGGAACCTCGCGGGCGTCGCCGTCCTGCTGCTGCTGGATGGTCGGCTCCGCGTGCACTGGGGCAAGCTTCTCGGCGGCTACCTGATCTGGTACGGCGTCGGCCGCAGCGTCTTCGAGTCGATCCGCCTCGACCCCAGCGAGCTCTTCCTCGGGATCCGGGTGAACGTCTGGGCCGCCTGGCTGGCCGTCGTGATCGGCATCGTGATCGTGATCGTGCAGCGCCGCCGGCACCCGGGAGCGGAGCCCAGCCCCTACGTCGCCGGTCGCGAGTGGACGGAAGATGCTGGGGTAGACTCCGAAGACGTCTACACAGAGACCGACGACGACGGCAATGGCGCCGCGCTCGTCTCCGCCACCACCGGATCGTCACGCGCCACAAGCGAAGCCACCACTCGGTCGTAGGAGCCCGCACCCTGACGACCCCCGGGCTCCCGCAGCCGCGCCGCGCACCGCGCGCACCTCTTCCATCGGGCCGATGACGTCCCGCCTCCCCAGCACCACGTGAGGACGGTTCCCCATGGATCGCATCCAGCAGCAGCCCTACCAGCGGTTCTCGGGTGTTCCCGCCGCCCAGGGTCTCTACGACCCCGAGCGCGAGCGCGACGCCTGCGGCCTCGCCATGGTCGCGACGCTGCGCGGCACGGCCGGGCACGACATCATCCAGGCCGCGCTCGACGCACTGCGCAACCTCGAGCACCGCGGTGCGGTCGGGTCCGACGCGGGAACGGGTGACGGCGCCGGCATCATCACGCAGATCCCCGATGCCTTCCTGCGCGCCGTCGCGCCGTTCGAGCTCCCCGCCGCCGGTCGCTACGCCGTCGGAACGGCCTTCCTCCCCATCGATGACACCGAGCGCGCTCGCGAGAAGGAGGGGATCGAGGCGATCGCCGAGCAGGAGGGGCTTGCGGTCATCGGCTGGCGAGAGGTGCCCGTCGACGCCTCGCACATCGGCAACCTCGCCCGCGCCGCGATGCCGGCCTTCGAGCAGCTCTTCGTGCGCTCCACGCGATCGACCGCCGACGGTCAGCCGTTCTCGGGCGTCGCGCTGGATCTGCAGACCTTCCGGCTTCGCAAGCGCGCCGAGCGCGAGCTCGGCTCCTACTTCCCGTCGCTGTCGTGCCGCACCCTCGTCTACAAGGGCATGGTCACGACCCTCCAGCTCGAGCCGTTCTACCCCGACCTGAGCGACGAGCGCTTCACGTCCCGGCTCGCGCTCGTCCACTCGCGCTACTCCACGAACACCTTCCCCTCGTGGCCGCTCGCGCAGCCCTTCCGCTTGATCGCCCACAACGGCGAGATCAACACCGTGCAGGGCAACCGCAACTGGATGCGCGCCCGGCAGTCGCAGCTGGAGAGCGAGGTCTTCGGCGACCTCCGCGACGTCTTCCCCATCGTCACCCCGGGCGCGAGCGACTCGGCCTCCTTCGACGAGGTCGTGGAGCTGCTGACCCTCGGCGGGCGCAGCCTCCCGCACGCGATCATGATGATGGTGCCGGAGGCGTGGGAGAACCAGACCGACATCGACCCCGCGCTGCGCGACTTCTACGAGTACCACGGCATGCTCATGGAGCCGTGGGACGGCCCCGCGGCGCTCGTCTTCACCGACGGGTCCCTCGTCGGCGCGACGCTCGACCGCAACGGACTGCGCCCCGGGCGCTTCCTCGTCACCGATGACGGCCTCGTCGTGCTCGCGTCCGAGATCGGCGTGCTCGACATCGAGCCGAGTCGCATCGTCCGCAAGGGCCGCCTGCGCCCGGGGAAGATGTTCCTCGTCGACACGGTCGAGGGCCGTCTCATCGAGGACGACGAGATCAAGTCGCAGCTCGCCTCCGCCGAGCCGTGGGGCGAGTGGCTCGACGCTCAGCGCATCAACCTGCGCGACCTCCCGGAGCGGGAGCACATCGTGCACACCCCCGCCTCGATCGTCCGCCGCCAGCGCACCTTCGGCTACACGGAGGAGGAGGTGCGCGTCCTCCTGGCGCCCATGGCATCGGCGGGGGCCGAGCCGCTCGGCGCGATGGGCTCCGACACGCCGATAGCCGTGCTCTCCGAGCGACCGCGCCTGATCTTCGACTACTTCACTCAGCAGTTCGCGCAGGTCACGAACCCGCCGCTCGACTCGATCCGCGAGGAGGTCGTGACCTCCATGCGGCTCGGCCTCGGGCCCGAGCGCAACCTGCTCACGGCGACTCCGCGGCACGCGCGGCAGGTCGTGCTCGACTTCCCGATCATCGACAACGACGAGCTCGCGAAGATCCAGCACATCGACTCGCGACCCGGCAGCTCGCTCACGACGACGATCAAGGGCCTCTACCGCGTCGACAAGGGCCCGAAGGCCCTCGAGAAGCGCATCGCCGCGATGTGCGCGGAGGTCGACGAGGCGATCGCCGACGGCGCCGAGTTCATCGTGCTGAGCGACCGCGACTCGACCGCCGATCTCGCCCCCGTGCCCTCGCTGCTCATGCTCGCCGCAGTGCACCACCACCTCATCCGCACCGAGAAGCGCATGCAGGTCGGCCTTATCGTCGAAGCGGGCGACGTCCGCGAGGTCCACCACTGCGCCGTGCTGATCGGCTACGGCGCGTCGGCGATCAACCCCTACCTCGCGATGGAGACGGTCGAGAACCTCGTCCGCAGCGGCATGATCACGGGGATCACTCCCGAGAAGGCCGTCCGCAACGTCATCAAGGCGCTCGGCAAGGGCGTGCTGAAGATCATGTCGAAGATGGGGATCTCGACGGTCGGCTCCTACGCCGGCGCTCAGGCGTTCGAGGCCGTCGGTCTGAGCCAGGAGTTCGTCGACCGCTACTTCACCGGCACCTCGAGCGTGCTCGGCGGGGTCGGGATCGAGACGATCGCGGAGGAGAACGCCCGCAGGCACGCCCTCGCGTACCCCGCATCCGCCCCCGTGAACCCGCACGAGCGCCTCCAGACCGGCGGCGAGTACCAGTGGCGCCGCGAGGGTCCGCCGCACCTGTTCAACCCGGAGACGGTCTTCCGCCTCCAGCACGCGACGCGCGAGAAGCGGTACGACATCTTCCGCGACTACACGCGCGCGGTCGACGAGCAGGCCGAGAACCTCATGACCTTGCGCGGGCTCTTCCGTCTCAGGACGGAGGACCGACGCCCCGTGCCGATCGACGAGGTCGAGTCGGTCGAGTCGATCATCTCCCGCTTCACGACGGGCGCGATGAGCATGGGCGCGATCAGCCCCGAGATGCACGAGACGCTCGCCGTGGCGATGAACCGCATCGGCGGCCGCAGCAACACCGGCGAGGGCGGCGAGAGCCCCGAGCGCCTCCTCGACCCCGAGAAGCGCAGCGCGATCAAGCAGGTCGCGTCGGGCCGCTTCGGCGTCACGAGCCTCTACCTGAGCCACGCCGACGACATCCAGATCAAGATGGCGCAGGGCGCGAAGCCCGGCGAGGGCGGGCAGCTGCCGGCCAACAAGGTGTACCCGTGGATCGCGCGGCTGCGCCACGGCACCGCGGGCGTCGGGCTCATCTCGCCCCCGCCGCACCACGACATCTACTCGATCGAGGATCTCAAGCAGCTCATCTTCGATCTCAAGCGGTCGAACCCGAGCGCGCGCATCCACGTCAAGCTCGTGAGTCAGTCCGGCATCGGGGCGGTCGCGGCGGGCGTCGCGAAGGCGAAGGCCGACGTCATCCTGATCTCCGGCCACGACGGCGGCACGGGAGCCAGCCCGCTGAACTCTCTCAAGCACGCCGGCACCCCGTGGGAGCTCGGTCTCGCCGAGGCGCAGCAGACGCTCATGCTCAACAACATGCGCGGGCGCGTCACCGTCCAGGCCGACGGTCAGATGAAGACCGGCCGCGACGTCATCATCGCGGCGCTGCTGGGGGCCGAGGAGTTCGGCTTCGCGACCGCGCCGATGGTCGTCTCGGGCTGCATCCTCATGCGCGTCTGCCACCTCGACACCTGCCCCGTGGGCGTCGCGACGCAGAACCCCGAGCTGCGCAAGCGGTTCACGGGCACGCCCGAGTTCGTCATCACCTTCTTCGAGTTCCTCGCCCAGGAGGTGCGCGAGTACCTCGCGGCCCTCGGATTCCGGAGCCTCGAGGAGGCGATCGGCCACGCCGAGCTGCTCGACGTCGACCGCGCGATCCGGCACTGGAAGGCCGACGGGCTCGACCTCTCGCCGATCCTCTCGGGCCCCGCGTTCGACGAGACGGCCCCGCGCACCAAGCGCGAGGAGCAGGACCACGAGCTCGAGGAGCACTTCGACAACGAGCTGATCCGCCTGAGCGCCGATGCCCTCGAGCACGGGCATCCGGTGCGCATCGACCTGCCGATCCGCAACACCGAGCGGGCGGTCGGCACGATGCTCGGCCACCACGTGACGATGAAGCACGGCGAGATGGGCCTCGCGCCCGACACGATCGACGTGACGCTCTCCGGCTCGGCCGGGCAGAGCCTCGGCGCCTTCATGCCGGGCGGCATCACGCTGCGCCTCTACGGCGACAGCAACGACTACGTCGGCAAGGGCCTCTCGGGCGGGTGCGTCATCGTGCGCCCCGCGCGCGACGCCGTCTTCCACGCCGAGCGCAACGTCATCGCCGGCAACGTCATCGGCTACGGGGCGACGAGCGGCGAGATGTTCATCCGCGGCATCGTCGGCGAGCGGTTCCTCGTGCGCAACTCCGGCGCGACCGCGGTCGTGGAGGGCGTGGGCGACCACGCGCTCGAGTACATGACCGGCGGCCGCGCCGTCATCCTCGGCTCCACCGGGCGCAACCTCGGAGCAGGGATGTCCGGCGGCATCGCCTACGTGCACGACCTGCGCCGCGAGCGCGTCAACCGCGACGCCCTCGACAGCGGAGAGCTCGAGCTCCTCCCGCTGGACGCCGACGACCGCGCCGAGCTCTCCGCGCTCCTGCGGCGCCATCACGACGAGACGGAGTCGGCCCTCGCCGCCCGCCTGATCGCCGAGGGCGACGCCGCGCTCGACCGCTTCGTGAAGGTTCTCCCACGCGACTACGCCGCCGTCCTCGCGACGCGGCAGACCGCGCTCGACGAAGGCCTCGACCCCGACGGCGACGTCGTGTGGGGCCGCATCCTGGAGGTGACCGGTGGCTGACCACCGCGGCTTCATCAACGTCCCCGAGCGCGAGCTCCCGCCCCGTCGACCGGTGCCGATCCGTCTCATGGACTGGAAGGAGGTGTATGAGGCCGGCGACTCCGCCGTCCTCAAGCGCCAGGCCGGCCGGTGCATGGACTGCGGCATCCCGTTCTGCCACCAGGGCTGCCCGCTCGGCAACCTCATCCCCGAGTGGAACGACCTCACGTGGCGCGGCGAGGGCCGTCAGGCCATCGAGCGCCTCCACGCGACGAACAACTTCCCGGAGTTCACCGGCAAGCTGTGCCCCGCCCCGTGCGAGGCCTCGTGCGTGCTCGGCATCAACCAGCCGCCCGTCACGATCAAGCAGGTCGAGGCGTCGATCATCGAGCAGGCCTGGCAGAACGGGTGGGTCCAGCCCGTCCCGCCCGAGCGGCTCACCGGCAAGACCGTCGCCGTGGTCGGCTCCGGCCCGGCCGGCCTCGCCGCGGCGCAGCAGCTCACCCGCGCCGGTCACACCGTCGCCGTCTTCGAGAAGGATGACCGGATCGGCGGCCTGCTCCGGTACGGCATCCCCGATTTCAAGATGGAGAAGCGTCACCTCGATGCCCGCCTGACGCAGATGCAGGCCGAGGGCACGCGATTCCGCGCCGGCGTCGAGATCGGCCGCGACATCAGCTGGAGCGATCTGCGCTCGCGCTACGACGCCGTCATCGTCGCCACCGGCGCGCCCGTTCCGCGCGATCTGCCGATCCCCGGCCGCGACGCGCTCGGCGTGCACTTCGCGATGGAGTACCTCGCGCAGTCCAACCGCGTGCAGGCCGGCGACCGCGTTCCCGAGCAGATCACGGCCGAGGGGAAGCACGTCGTCGTCCTCGGCGGCGGCGACACGGGCGCCGACTGCATCGGCACCGCGCACCGCCAGGGCGCCCTCTCGGTCACCAACCTCGCCATCGGCGTCCAGCCGCCCGCCGAGCGCCCCGCGAACCAGCCCTGGCCGCTGCAGCCGACGCTCTTCGAGGTGCAGAGCGCCCACGAGGAGGGCGGCGAGCGCATGTACCTCGCCTCGACCGTGGAGTTCCTCACCAACGGCGCGGGCGAGGTGCGCGCGCTGCGCGTCGCCGAGACCGAGTACGTCGACGGCCGGCGCATCCCGAAGGCCGGAACCGAGCGCGAGATCCCCGCCGACCTCGTGCTGCTCGCCCTCGGCTTCACAGGCGTGGAGCGCGCGACGCTCGACGAGCAGCTCGCCCTCCCGATCGACGACCGCGGCACCGTCGCGCGCGCTGCCGACTACACGACCAGCGAGTCGGGCGTGTTCGTCGCGGGGGACGCCGGCCGCGGCGCCTCGCTCATCGTCTGGGCGATCGCGGAGGGGCGCGCCGTCGCCGCCGAGGTCGACCGATTCCTGGAGGGACGCACCGACCTCCCGGCACCCGTCAGGGCCACCGATCGCGCCCTGGCCGTCTGAGACGACCGCCCCTCGGGGCGGCAGCACCACCTCTACCACCACCCCACGAATAAGGAAGTTATGAGACGAGCAAAGATCGTCGCGACCCTCGGGCCGGCGACCTCGAGCTACGAGAACATCCGAGCCATCATCGAGGCGGGCGTCGACGTCGCCCGCATGAACCTCAGCCACGGAAGCTACGCCGTGCACGAGGAGGTCTACCGCAACGTCCGGCAGGCGGCCCAGGACTCCGCCCGCCCCGTCGCGGTCCTCGTCGACCTGCAGGGCCCGAAGATCCGTCTCGGCAAGTTCGAGAACGGCCCTCACGAGCTCGCCGAGGGCGACGTCTTCACGATCACGACCGAAGACGTGCTCGGCACGAAGGAGCTCGTCGGCACGACGTTCAAGGGCCTGCCCGGCGACGTCAAGCCCGGCGACTTCCTGCTCATCGACGACGGCAAGGTCAAGGTGAAGGTGCTCGACACCGACGGCGTGCGCGTGCGCACCGAGGTCGTCGTGGCGGGCCCCGTCTCCAACAACAAGGGCATCAACCTCCCCGGCGTCGCGGTCAACGTGCCCGCGCTGTCGGAGAAGGACGAGGACGACCTGCGCTGGGGCCTCAAGCTCGGCGCCGACTACATCGCCCTCTCGTTCGTCCGCAACGCCTCGGACGTCGTGCGCGTGCACGAGATCATGGCCGAGGAGGGGCGCACCATCCCCGTCATCGCGAAGATCGAGAAGCCCCAGGCGGTGGATGCCCTCGAGGAGATCGTCGACGCGTTCGACGGCATCATGGTGGCCCGAGGCGACCTCGGCGTCGAGCTGCCCCTCGAGGCCGTGCCGATCGTGCAGAAGCGCGCCGTCGAGCTCGCGCGCCGGATGGCCAAGCCCGTCATCGTCGCGACGCAGATGCTCGAGTCGATGATCTCGAGCCCCATCCCGACGCGCGCGGAGACCTCCGACGTCGCGAACGCCGTCCTCGACGGCGCCGACGCCGTCATGCTCTCGGGCGAGACGAGCGTGGGGGAGTTCCCGGTCATCACCGTGTCGACCATGGCCCGCATCGTCGAGTCGACCGAGGAGCACGGTCTCGAGCGCATCCCGCCGCTCGGCACCAAGCCGCGCACGCAGGGCGGCGCCATCACGCTCGCCGCCGCCGAGGTCGCGGACTTCGTCGACGCGAAGTATGTGTGCGTGTTCACCGAGTCCGGCGACTCGGCCCGACGCATGTCGCGGCTGCGGTTCCGCATCCCGATGAAGGCGTTCACGCCGGATGCCGCGATCCAGCGCCGCATGGCGCTCACGTGGGGCATCCAGTCGTTCCTCGTGGAGCGCGTGACGCACACCGACGCGATGTACCACCAGGTCGACGTCGCGCTGCTCGACGCGGGTCTCGCCGAGATCGGCGACAAGGTCGTCGTGATCTCCGGGTCCCCTCCCGGCATCCCGGGCTCCACGAACGACATCCGCGTGCACACGATCGGCGACGCGATCCACGCCAAGGCCCCGGTCTGGGAGAGCGGCGACCACGCCGACTGATCCCTCTTCGTCCGCGGACCATGAACGGGGTGCGACCTGATGGTCGCACCCCGTTCGCGCATCCGCTGCCGGAGGTCACGGTCGCCGCGGCGACCACCCCGCTAGCGGCGAGTGAGGCCGAGGCCCGCGCGGTCGACGCGCCGGTGGAAGCGCATGCCGGCGAGACCGCCGAGCACCGCGCCGCCGAGGCTGACGAGCGCCACGACGACAGCCGTGATGATGCCGATCGTGGTGAGCTCACCCTCGCCGATGGGCAGGCGCGGGAACCCGTTGACGTTCGCGAGGATGTTGAACTCGGCGCCTCCGATCGCGCCGATGATCGCGACGACGATCGCGATCACGAGGGCCCACAGCCACACGGCGAGGCCCTGCTTCGCGCCATCGAGGCGCGCCATGCGCCCGGCGACGTAGCCGCCGGCGTAGTAGGCGATGAAGATCACGAGCGCGAGCAGCACGGCGCCGATGATGCCGACGGTGTCGGTGCCCTGCGCCGCGCCCTCGACGGCCTCCTCCGCGGTCGTGTCGGTCGCGAGACCGAGCGCCGTTCCGGTCCCGGCGACGAGCGCCGTGAGCAGCACGCCGGTGCCGACGGCGGCGAGCCAGCCGAAGAACGCCGAGCCCCACTTGATGCCGCCGAACTCCTCCTTCTCGCGCGCGATCATCTCTCGCTGCACGAGACGGGGGTCCTCGACGTGGTCGGGGGCGCCGTGGCGGCCGGTGTCGGCGACGACGGGAGCCGCCTCGCGGCGGTCGTCGACTCCGTCGTGGTCGCGGTCGATCCGGTCCCGGTGGAGCGCCTCGGTGCGGTCGTCCCGCCCGTCGAGATCCCGGTCGATGCGGGGGTCGTCGTGCGTGGTCTCTCGGGGGCCGTCGATGCGGTCCCGGTCGTTGGCTGACGTCATGGTGGACCTCCTTCTTGTCTCCAGCCAAGAGCATCCGAAGCGATGCCGCACCGGGGTTGATTTCCCAGGAGACCATCGGAACGCATCCACGGTGCGGTCAGACTCCGTGCCGGCACGCGCGCGACGACGGGGCAGGGTCGCTGTCACCGCGATCCCGCGCAGTCGCCGCCGGGGGAGGCGGCCCGGCTCGAAGTCGGCGGTCGCTCGTAGGGTGGGGGCATGCTGCGTGTCTTCGCCGTCGAGCAGTACCGCTCCCTGCGGAGCCTGGCCATCGAGCTCTCGCCGCTGACGGTGGTGACGGGCCCGAACGGCAGCGGGAAGTCGAACGTCTACCGGGCGCTGCGGCTGGTGTCCGAGATCGTCCGAGCGGGCGCGCTGACCTCTCTGGCCGCCGAGGGAGGCTTCCGCAGCGCGCTCCATGCGGGCTCGCGCGGAGCAGCACCCGTCTCGATGCGACTCGGGTTCGCCGCCGACGAGCTGTCCTACGCGATCGACCTGGGGCTGCCGCAACCGGGGGTGAGCCCGTTCCCTCTGGACCCGGAGGTGAAGACGGAGGCGGTGTGGTCGGGGCCGACCCTGCGTCCGTCGACGATCGCCGCCGATCGTCGGTCGCTCCGGGTCCGTGTGCGCGACGACGACGGCCACCTCGCGGTCGCCCCGTGGTCGGTGAGCGCGACGGAATCGATGCTGGCCACTCTCGCCGACCCGCAGGCCGCGCCGGAGCTGTTCGCGCTCCGCGAGCGCGCGCGGGGGTGGCGGTTCTACGACGCTCTGCGCACCGACCCGGACGCGCCCGCTCGTCGTCCGGGACCAGCGACCTTCACTCCCGTCCTCTCCGGCGACGGCGGCACTCTCCCCGGTGCGCTGGCGACGCTGATGCGGGTCGGTGATGCCGATGCTCTGCAGTCGGCGCTGGCCTCCGCCTTCGACGGCGCTCAGGCCGTCGTCGAGGAGGACGACCGCGGCATCGCGCGCGTGGGGCTGCGGCAGGCGGGTGCGCCGCGCTGGTTCGAGGCATCCGAGCTCAGCGACGGGATGCTGCGCTTCCTCCTGCTGTCGACCGCGCTCCTGTCGCCGCGCCCGCCCGGGCTGATGGTGCTCAACGAGCCGGAGGCGAGTCTGCATCCGAGTCTGCTGCCCGCCCTCGGTTCGCTCATCGAGCGGGCCGCGCGCTCGACGCAGGTCGTCGTCGTCTCGCACGCCGAGCCCCTCGTCCGCTCGCTCGCTCCGTCCGCAGGCCTGGTCGAGCTCGAGCGCCATGGGCTCGCCACCGCCGTGCGCGGGGTGCTGCCGCTCGAGGGCGCGGCCTGGTCGTGGCCGACGCGCGGGTGAGAGCGCGATCCGGACCGTACCGGCTGTGGGGCTCGAACCCACACGTCCTCTCGGACAGCGCATTTTGAGTGCGCCGCGTCTGCCATTCCGCCAAGCCGGCGCGGGCCCAGGGCCCGACGGCTCGACCATACCGTAGGCTCATTTCCGTGAGTGACCAGGAACAGAGCACCGTCGCCCCCCGCCGTGTCATCGTCGCCGAGGACGAGTCGCTGATCCGCATGGACATCGTGGAGATCCTCCGCGACAACGGCTTCGACGTCGTGGGGGAGGCCGGAGATGGCGAGACCGCCGTCGCGCTCGCGACCGAGCTGCGCCCCGACCTCGTCGTCATGGACATCCGCATGCCGCAGATGGACGGTATCGAGGCCGCCAAGCGCCTGAGCGAGAACCACATCGCGCCCGTCGTCCTGCTGACCGCGTTCTCGCAGAAGGAGCTCGTCGAGCAGGCGAGCGAGGCCGGCGCTCTCGCCTACGTCGTGAAGCCCTTCACCCCGAACGACCTGCTTCCCGCGATCGAGATCGCGCTGAGCCGGTACCAGCAGATCCTCACCCTCGAGACCGAGGTCGCCGACCTCGTCGAGCGCTTCGAGACCCGCAAGCTCGTCGACCGCGCGAAGGGCCTGCTCAACGAGCGCATGGGCCTGACCGAGCCCGAGGCCTTCCGCTGGATCCAGAAGGCGTCGATGGATCGCCGCACGACGATGCACGCGGTCGCGCAGGCCGTCATCGAGCAGCTGTCGCCGAAGAAGGATGCGCCCAAGAAGGCCCCTGCCGACGACTGATCGGCGGCCGGCCGCCCCGCGGTCGAACCGGTGCGCCCGCGCGCTCAGCGGTCGCGCAGCATGTTCGTCATGCGCACCGTGGAGAGCCGTCGGCCCTCCTCGTCGCGGATGACGATCTCGTGCGTCGCGAGGGTGCGCCCGAGCGAGAGCGCGGTGCACGTGCCCTCGACCCAGCCAGAGGTGGTCGAGCGCGAGTGGGTCGCGTTGATCTCGATGCCGACGGCGTAGCGCCCGGGCCCGGCGTGGATCGCCGATGAGATCGAGCCGAGGCTCTCGCCGAGCACGACGTGCGCGCCGCCGTGCAGCAGACCGATGACCTGCGTGTTGCCCTCGACGGGCATCCGCGCCACCGATCGCTCGGCGCCCAGCTCGACGAACTCGATGCCCATCTTGCGGGTGAGCGCTCCTCCACCCGAGGCGATGAGGCGGTCGTAGAGCTCCGGGTCGAGATCGGCGGGGAACAGCGTCATCGAGGTCCTTCGAAGAGGTCGCGGAGAGCGGCTCCCGGCCCCCTCCTGAGGTGTCGGAGCGCCCCGTTAGGCTGGCCCCGTGACGGACTCAGCAAAGCCTACCCTTCTCATCGTCGACGGCCATTCGCTGGCCTTCCGGGCGTTCTACGCCCTGCCGATCGACAGCTTCGTCACGCATGACGGCCAGCACACGAACGCGATCCACGGCTTCATCTCGATGTTCCTCGGGCTGCTCGCGAAGGAGAAACCGACGCACGTCGCCGTCGCCTTCGACATCTCGCGCTACTCGTTCCGCACGCGCGAGTACCCCGAGTACAAGGGCACGCGCGGCGAGACTCCGCCCGAGTTCGTGGGCCAGGTGCCTCTGCTGCAAGAGGCGCTCGCGGCGATGAACGTGACGACGATCACGAAGGAAGACTTCGAGGCCGACGACATTCTCGCCACGCTCGCGCACCAGGGCGGCGAGCAGGGCTTCGACGTGCTCGTCGTGTCGGGCGACCGCGACACGATCCAGCTCGTCAACGATCGCGTGACCCTGCTCTACCCGAACGCGCGCGGCGTCTCCGAGCTCAAGCGCTACGACGCCGACGCGGTGCGCGAGCGCTACGGCATCAACCCCGAGCAGTACCCCGAGATCGCGGCCCTCGTCGGCGAGACGAGCGACAACCTGCCGGGCGTCGACAAGGTCGGCGAGAAGACCGCCGTGAAGTGGATCACGCAGTACGGCTCGCTCGAGAACCTCCTCGCGCACGCCGACGAGATCGGTGGAGTGGTCGGCAACAACCTGCGCGAGCAGCGCGACCGCGCCGAGCGAAACCGCCGCCTCAACCGCCTCGTGACCGACGTCGAGCTGCCCGTCGCGCCCGCCGATCTCGAGCGCAAGCCCATGGATGTCGCCGCGGTCAAGCGCGTCTTCGAGCGCCTGCAGTTCCGCACCCTGACCGAGCGCGTTCTCAAGATCGCCGCCGCGGAGGGCGCCGACATGAGCGCTGACGGCGAGGCTCCGTCCGCCGCCGCCGCCGCCGACGCCCCCGCGGTCCGCACCCTCGTCGACGAGGAGCTCGCGGCGTGGCTGCGCGCCGCCGTCGCCACCGGCGATCCGATCGCCCTGGTGGTGGATGCCCCGCTCGGCTCGCTCGAGGGCTTCGGCCTCGCCGCCGGCGCCGACACGGTGCACGTCAACTGGGCCGCGGGCCGCCCCGACTACACCGCCCTCGAGCAGTGGCTCGCGAGCGACGAGCCGAAACTGGTCGTCGACGGGAAGCGTGCGACGAGCATCCTCGCCGCCGCCGGCCTGCCGCTCGCGGGCGTCGCCTGGGATGCGTCTCTCGCGGCGTGGCTCGAGCGCCCAGGGTCGAGCACCCAGTCGCTCGCCGAGCTCGTCGGGAGCATCCTCGGCGAGAGCCTGCCCGAGCCCGACCCGAACCAGCTCGTGCCCGACACCGCGGCGCTCTCGCCGGCGACGGGCGCCTGGTACCTCGCCCGCATCGTCGGTGCGCAGCGCGAGCGGCTCGCTCCCTCGAGCGCGACCGTGCTCACGACGATCGAGCTGCCCGTCACCCCGGTGATCGCTGCGATGGAGCGCGCGGGCATCGCCGTCGATCGCGCCGGCCTGACGGCTCTCAACGCCGAGCTCGGCGAGACCGCGGCGGGCCTCGCCGAGAAGGCGTACGCCGAGATCGGCCGCGAGGTGAACCTCGGCTCGCCCAAGCAGCTGCAGCAGGTGCTCTTCGAGGAGCTCGGCATGCCGAAGACGCGGGCGACCAAGACGGGATACTCGACCGACGCCGCGGCCCTCGCCGATCTGCAGGAGGCGCATCCGCACCCGTTCCTCGGCCTGCTGCTGCAGCATCGCGACGCGACGAAGCTGCGCCAGATGGTCGAGACGCTCGAGCGCGCCACGGGCGACGACGGCCGCATCCACACGACGTACGACCAGACCGGGACGACGACGGGCCGCATCTCGTCGACCGACCCGAACCTGCAGAACATCCCGGTGCGCACCGAGGCCGGCCACCGCATCCGCGCCGCGTTCGTCGCCGGCGAGGGCTACGAGGGCCTGCTGACCGCGGACTACTCGCAGATCGAGATGCGCATCATGGCGCACCTCTCGGGCGACCCCGGTCTCATCGAGGCGTTCACGACGGGGGAGGACCTCCATCGCTTCGTCGGCTCGCGGATCTTCGGCGTCGAGCCGGCCGACGTGACGCCCGAGATGCGCACGAAGGTCAAGGCGATGAGCTACGGCCTCGCCTACGGGCTGAGCGCCTTCGGGCTCTCCAAGCAGCTGCGCATCTCGAGCGCCGAGGCGAAGCAGCTCATGACCGACTACTTCGCGCGCTTCGGGGCGGTGCGCGACTACCTTCGGTCGGTCGTCGTGCAGGCGAAGGAGGACGGCTACACGGAGACGATCTTCGGCCGCCGGCGCCCCTTCGCCGACCTCAACTCTCCCAACCGCGTGCTGCGCGAGAACGCCGAGCGCGCCGCGCTCAACGCGCCCATCCAGGGCACGGCGGCCGACATCATGAAGATCGCCATGCTCGGCGTCGACGCCGACCTGCGCGAGCAGCGGCTCGAATCGCGGATGCTCCTGCAGGTGCACGACGAGCTCGTCTTCGAGGTCGCCGCCGGCGAGCGGGAGGACCTCGAGGCGATCGTGCGGGCGCGCATGGGCTCGGCCGCCGACCTCGACGTGCCGCTCGAGGTGCAGGTGGGAACGGGCCCGAACTGGGATGCCGCCGCGCATTAGGCTCGGGGCATGACTGACAACGCCGCCAGCCGCCAGCCCACCGAGGTCGACACGATCGCCGAGGAATGGGTCGCCACCCTGGTCTCCCTGAGCCCCGAGCTCGCCACCTACATCGGTGCCGACGGGAAGCTCGACGAGTACCAGGACTACTCGCCCGCGGGTCGTGCACAGATGCACGCCGCCGGGCGGGAGGTCCTCGCCAAGCTCGAGGCCGCCACTCCCGTCGACGACACCGACCGCGTCACGATCGCCGACATGTCCGCGGAGATCCGCCTCGAGCTCGAGCTCGCCGAGGCCGGGTGGGAGGCGCGCGACCTGAACGTCCTCGCCTCGCCCGCGCAGGGCATCCGTGAGATCTACGACCTCATGCCGACCGCGACGGAGGAGGACTGGGCGACCATCGCCCGCAAGCTCACGCGCGTCTCCGACGCCCTGGAGGGGTACACCGAGACGCTGCGCGAGGGTATCGCGAACGAGAACACGCCGGCCGTCCGCCAGGTGCGCGAGGTGCTCACGCAGGTGCGCACCAATGCCGCCCGCGACGGATTCTTCGCCGAGTTCACCGGCGGAGCCGAGGTGTCCGAGAGTCTCAAGAAGGAGCTCGCCGCCGCCGCCGAGCAGGCCGCCGATGCCTACGGCCGATTCGGCGACTTCCTCGAGCACGAGCTCGCCCCCGCCGCCCGTGAGGAGGACGCGGTCGGCCGCGAGCTGTACAGCCTCATGTCGCGCCGCTTCCTCGGCGCCACGATCGACCTGGACGAGACCTACGAGTGGGGCATCCAGGAGCTCGCCCGCATGGTCGAGGAGCAGACGCGCATCGCGAACGAGATCCTCCCGGGCGCCACGGTCGAGGAGGCCATCGCTCACCTCGAGAAGGACGAGTCGCGCAAGCTGCACGGCCGGAAGGCGCTGCAGGAGTGGATGCAGCAGCTCAGCGACACCGCCGTGGAGGAGCTCTCCCGCACGCACTTCGACATCCCCGAGCCCGTCAAGGCGCTCGAGTGCATGATCGCCCCGACGCCGGGCGGCGCCATCTACTACACGGGCCCGACCGACGACTTCTCTCGCCCGGGCCGCATGTGGTGGTCGATCCCCGAGGGCGTCGACTCGTTCGACACCTGGCGCGAGACCACGACCGTGTACCACGAGGGCGTTCCCGGCCACCACCTGCAGATCGGTCAGGCCGTCTACAACCGCGCCGAGCTCAACTCGTGGCGACGGCTTCTCGCCGGCACGAGCGGCCACGCGGAGGGCTGGGCGCTCTACGCCGAGCGCCTCATGGAGGAGCTCGGCTACCTCGACGACCCGGCCGACCGCCTCGGCATGCTCGACGGTCAGCGCATGCGCGCCGCCCGCGTCGTTCTCGACATCGGCGTGCACCTCGGCAAGATCCACCCCGAGACGGGGAAGGTCTGGACGAGCGAGGACGCCTTCGCCTTCATGCGCAAGAACGTCAACATGAACGACGGGTTCGTCCAGTTCGAGGTCAACCGTTACCTCGGCTGGCCCGGGCAGGCGCCGTCGTACAAGGTCGGCCAGCGCATCTGGGAGCAGATCCGCGACGAGTACAAGGCCCGCGAGGGCGACGCGTTCTCCAACAAGGCCTTCCACAAGAAGGCGCTCGACCTCGGCGGCGTCGGCCTCGACACGCTGAAGTCGGCGCTGCTCGGCTGAGCCGTCGCGCTCACCTGCGTCGAGCATCCGCTCATCGTCGCGGCCCCGTCGACCACCAGTCGGCGGGGCCGCGGTCGTCCGATCGCGTGTTTGCCGGGGGAGTGCCGGGGCGATAGGGTGGAGGGTCGCCAATCTGGCGTCGTTCTGTCCGTACGCCCGGACGACACCTTCCAGCACCTCGTCGCCCCGGGCCCGATCCATGTCCGCATCGGAGCAACCACTACATGACCACCGTAACGACCAAGGCCCCCAAGCAGATCGCCATCAACGACATCGGCTCTGCTGAAGACTTCCTGGCCGCGGTCGAGAAGACCCTGAAGTTCTTCAACGACGGCGACCTCATCGAAGGCACCGTCGTGAAGATCGACCGCGACGAGGTCCTCCTCGACGTCGGCTACAAGACCGAGGGCGTCATCCCCTCGCGCGAGCTCTCGATCAAGCACGACGTCGACCCCACCGAGGTCGTCAGCGTCGGCGACACCGTCGAGGCCCTCGTTCTCCAGAAGGAGGACAAGGAAGGCCGCCTCATCCTGTCCAAGAAGCGCGCCCAGTACGAGCGCGCCTGGGGCGACGTCGAGAAGATCAAGGACGCCGACGGCGTCGTGACCGGTCAGGTCATCGAGGTCGTCAAGGGCGGCCTCATCGTCGACATCGGCCTCCGCGGCTTCCTCCCCGCCTCGCTCATCGAGCTGCGTCGCGTCCGCGACCTCACGCCGTACCTCGGCCAGGAGCTCGAGGCGAAGATCCTCGAGCTGGACAAGAACCGCAACAACGTCGTCCTCTCGCGTCGCGCGCTCCTCGAGCAGACGCAGTCCGAGAGCCGCACCACGTTCCTCAACAACCTCGCCAAGGGCCAGGTCCGCAAGGGCGTCGTCTCCTCGATCGTCAACTTCGGCGCGTTCGTCGACCTCGGCGGCGTGGACGGCCTCGTGCACGTCTCCGAGCTCAGCTGGAAGCACATCGAGCACGCGAGCGAGGTCGTCGAGGTCGGCCAGGAGGTCACCGTCGAGATCCTCGAGGTCGACCTCGAGCGCGAGCGCGTGTCGCTCTCGCTCAAGGCGACGCAGGAGGACCCGTGGCAGGTCTTCGCCCGCACCCACGCCATCGGCCAGGTCGCGCCGGGCAAGGTCACGAAGCTCGTCCCCTTCGGCGCGTTCGTGCGCGTCGCGGACGGCATCGAGGGCCTCGTCCACATCTCGGAGCTGTCGGGCAAGCACGTCGAGCTCGCCGAGCAGATCGTCTCGGTCGGCGACGAGGTGTTCGTCAAGGTCATCGACATCGACCTCGACCGCCGTCGCATCTCGCTGAGCCTCAAGCAGGCCAACGAGGGCGTCGACCCCGAGGGCGCCGAGTTCGACCCCGCGGTGTACGGCATGCCGACCGAGTACGACGAGGCCGGCAACTACAAGTACCCCGAGGGCTTCGACCCCGAGTCGGGCGAGTGGAAGGACGGCTTCGAGGAGCAGCGCGCCAAGTGGGAGCAGGACTACGCTGCCGCCCAGGCCCGCTGGGAGGCCCACAAGAAGCAGGTCGCCACGGCCCTCACGGAGGAGTCGACGCTCGACCTCCCCGGTGGCTCGACCTTCAGCTCCGAGTCGGCCGGCGCGGGCACCCTCGCCGACGACGAGTCGCTCGCCGCTCTGCGCGAGAAGCTCTCGGGCAACTGAACGACAGGCGACTGAGCCACCCGGGTCTCATCGACCCGATCGCGAGCGGGCCGCTCTCCCTGACGGGGAGGGCGGCCCGTTCCGGGTTCCCGTGACGACGCGCTGGCGTGAGCCGGGTCTGCTCAGAGCTGGTCGACGGAGAGACGACGACGCCGGGCGCGCACAAGGAGGAGCGGCACCGCGACGACGAGGGCGAGCAGCGCGACGACGACGAGCACCGGCACGACCAGGGCGAGGATGCTGAGCCCCACCGCCCCGACGTCCTCCGCTGTCGACAGCACGGGGGCGGCCGCGCCCGCGGTGAGCGCGTTGGCGGCGGGCCGCGCCGCCATCTTGCCGAGGTGGACGATGAGGGCGATCACGACGCCCGCGGCGATGGGCACCCACTGCTGCGAGGCGACGAACTCGCTCGGGTCGCTGACCGCGACGGTCTGCGCTCCGCTTCCCGAGCCGAAGACGATGCCGCCGGCCGCGGGCCGGATGATGGTCTGCAGCCAGTCGTTGATCGAGTCGACGGCGGGGACCTTGTCGGCGACGACCTCGATCACGAGCAGCACGGCGAGGCCGCCGAGCACCCACTCGTTCTCGAGCCAGGTCCATCCGGCGGGCAGGGTCACGACGTCGAGGAAGCGCCCGGCCAGGCCGAGCAGCAGGAGGGGGATGTAGGCGTTGAGCCCGGCCGCGACGGCCAGGCCGGTGCCGGTCAGGACTTCGAGCACGATTCGCCTCCTCCTCGGTGTGCCACATGGTACTCGCCGGGGCCGAAGCCGTCAGCGGGATAGGCTCGAGGGGTGGAGGTCATCGGGCTCACGGGCGGCATCGCCGCGGGCAAGTCGGCGGTCGCGGCACGACTGGCGGAGCTGGGAGCGGTCATCGTGGACGCCGATCGGCTGGCGCGCGAGGCGGTCGCGCCCGGCACGCCGGGGCTTTCCGCCGTCGTCCAGCGCTTCGGAGAGACGGTGCTCGACGCGGAAGGCGCGCTCAATCGGACGGCCCTGGGCGCCATCATCTTCGGGAGCGAGGTCGACCGGCGCGACCTCAACGCCATTGTGCATCCAGAGGTCCGGCGACTGTACCGCGAGCGCGTCGAGGCGATCGCCGCGTCCGATCCGGACGCCGTCGTCGTGTACGACGTCCCGCTACTCGCGGAGGCCCGCGCCGCGGATGAGTTCGCACTCGTCGTCGTCGTCGACGCTCCGCCGGACGTCCGGGTCGAGCGGCTCGTCCGGCTGCGCGGCCTCGACCGGGCGGCCGCCGAGGCCCGCGTCGCGGCGCAGATCCCCGACGCCGAGCGCCGCGCGATGGCGGATATCGTCATCGATTCAAGCGGCACGCTGGACGCCACGCTCGAGCAGGTCGACGCCGTGTGGGAGCGCCTGGTCGCCCAGCGCGCTGTCGGTGGTCCCTCCTAGTCTGGAGGGATGCAGCCCACGAGGTCCGTCCGCCCCTTCGAGGTCGTCAGCGACTACACGCCGAGCGGCGACCAGCCGCAGGCGATCGCCGACCTCGCGGCCCGCATCAACGCCGGCGAGACCGATGTCGTGCTTCTCGGCGCCACCGGAACGGGCAAGTCGGCGACGACCGCGTGGCTCATCGAGCAGGTGCAGCGCCCCACTCTCGTGCTCGCGCACAACAAGACGCTCGCGGCGCAGCTCGCGACCGAGTTCCGAGACCTGCTGCCGCACAACGCGGTCGAGTACTTCGTCTCGTACTACGACTACTACCAGCCCGAAGCGTACGTCCCGCAGACCGACACCTTCATCGAGAAGGACAGCTCGGTGAACGCCGAGGTCGAGCGCCTCCGCCACTCGACGACGAACTCGCTCCTGAGCCGCCGCGACGTCGTCGTCGTCTCGACGGTGTCGTGCATCTACGGCCTCGGCGCTGCGGAGGAGTACCTCGACGCCATGGTCGCCCTCCAGGTGGGTGAGCGCATCTCGAGGGATGCCCTGATCCGCCGCTTCGTCGGCATGCAGTACCAGCGCAACGACATCGACTTCTCGCGCGGCAAGTTCCGCGTGCGCGGCGACACGATCGAGATCATCCCGATGTACGAGGAGCTGGCGATCCGCATCGAGATGTTCGGCGATGAGATCGAGGCGCTCTACGCGCTCCACCCGCTCACGGGCGACGTCGTGAAGACCCTCGACGCGGTCTCCGTCTTCCCCGCCACGCACTACGCCGCGTCACCCGACACGATGCAGCGCGCGATCGTCACGATCAAGGAGGAGCTGGAGCTGCGACTCGCCGAGCTCGAGCGGCAGGGCAAGCTCCTGGAGGCTCAGCGGCTGCGCATGCGCACGACCTACGACATCGAGATGATGGAGCAGATCGGGTTCTGCAACGGCATCGAGAACTACTCCAGGCACATCGACGGCCGCCAGCCGGGGGAGCCGCCCAACTGCCTGCTCGACTACTTCCCGGAGGACTTCCTCGTCGTCATCGACGAGAGCCACGTCACCGTGCCGCAGATCGGCGCGATGTACGAGGGCGACGCCTCGCGCAAGCGCACGCTCGTCGAGCACGGCTTCCGCCTCCCGAGCGCGCTCGACAACCGACCCCTGCGGTGGGAGGAGTTCCTCGACCGGACGGGGCAGAAGGTCTACCTCTCGGCGACGCCGGGCAAGTACGAGCTCGGCATCACCGACTCGATCGTCGAGCAGATCATCCGCCCGACGGGCCTCGTCGACCCCGAGATCGTCGTCAAGCCCAGCAAGGGCCAGATCGACGACCTCCTCGAGCAGATCCGACTGCGGGTCGAGCGCGACGAGCGCGTCCTCGTGACGACGCTGACGAAGAAGATGGCGGAAGAGCTCACCGACTTCCTCACGGAGGCCGGAGTGCGCGTGCGGTACCTGCACTCCGACGTCGACACGCTGCGCCGCGTCGAGCTGCTGAGCGAGCTGCGCCAGGGCGTCTACGACGTCCTCGTCGGCATCAACCTCCTCCGTGAGGGCCTCGACCTGCCGGAGGTCTCGCTCGTGGCCATCCTCGACGCCGACAAGGAGGGCTTCCTGCGCTCGGCGACCTCGCTCATCCAGACGATCGGGCGCGCCGCGCGCAACGTCTCCGGCTCTGTGCACATGTACGCCGACGTCGTCACGCCGTCGATGGCCCAGGCGATCGAGGAGACCACGCGGCGCCGCGAGAAGCAGGTCGCGTACAACCTCGCCAACGGCATCGACCCGACGCCGCTGCGCAAGAGGATCGCCGACATCACCGACCAGCTCGCCCGCGAGGGCGCCGACACCGCCGAGCTGCTCGCCCAGCGCGGTCGGGGCGGCGGGAAGTCCGCGCCCACGCCGCGCCGCCCCCGCGAGGGCAAGGCGGCCGAAGGGGCCACCGAGCTCGAGGCGATCATCGGCGACCTCACGGCCCAGATGCTCACGGCGGCCGCCGAGCTCAAGTTCGAGCTCGCCGCGCGCCTGCGCGACGAGGTGCAGGAGATGAAGCGCGAGCTGCGGCAGATGGTGGAGGCGGGCCACGTACGCTGAGCGCGCACTGCGGAACCGGGTGCGCACGGAGGACTGTCGGAGGCGCCGCCTAGAATGACGCGAGTGCCGGCATCCCCTCTCGACCTTCATTCGCACCTGAGCGTGCGCGGCGCGCGCGTGCACAATCTGCGCGACGTCGACCTCGTGATCCCGCGCGACTCGCTCGTCGTCTTCACGGGCCTCTCGGGCTCGGGCAAGAGCTCGCTCGCCTTCGACACGATCTTCGCCGAGGGCCAGCGGCGCTACGTCGAGTCGCTCTCCGCCTACGCGCGGCAGTTCCTCGGTCAGGTCGACCGGCCCGACGTCGACTTCATCGAGGGGCTGAGCCCCGCGGTGTCGATCGACCAGAAGTCGACCAACCGCAACCCGCGCTCCACCGTCGGCACGATCACCGAGATCTACGACTACATGCGCCTGCTCTGGGCGCGCGTCGGTATCCCGCACTGCCCGGTCTGCGGCGAGCGGATCCAGCGCCAGACCGTCCAGCAGATCGCCGATGAGCTCATGGAGCTCCCCGAGGGGCGGCGCTTCCAGATCCTCGCCCCCGTCGTGAGCCAGAAGAAGGGCGAGTTCGTCGACCTCTTCGCCGAGCTCGCGGCGAGCGGCTACTCGCGCGCCGTCGTCGACGGCGAGCTCATCCAGCTCTCCGAGCCGCCGACGCTCAAGAAGCAGAACAAGCACGACATCTCCGTCGTCGTCGATCGGCTCGTCGCGAGCGCGGACATCCTGACCCGCCTCACCGACTCGCTCGAGACCGCGCTCGGGCTCACCGACGGGATCGTCACGATCGACTTCGTCGACGAGGAGGCCGGCACGCCCCCGCGCACGCGCACCTTCAGCGAGAAGCTGTCGTGCCCCAACCGCCACCCGCTCCAGCTCACCGAGATCGAGCCGCGCACGTTCTCGTTCAACTCGCCCTTCGGCGCGTGCCCCGTCTGCTCGGGCCTCGGCACCCGCATGGCGGTCGACGAGGAGCTCCTGGTCGGCGACCCGAGTCTGACTCTCAACGACGGCGTCATCCTGCCCTGGAACCAGCAGGGCAAGGGTCTGTACAGCTACTTCCAGAAGCTGCTCGCCGGCCTCGGGCGCGACCTCGGCTTCTCGCTCGACACCCCCTGGGGCGAGCTGGAGGAGAGCACGCAGCAGGCGATCCTCCACGGCAACGACTTCGAGGTGCGCGTGAAGTGGCGCAACCGCTACGGGCGCGACGTGACGTACTCCACGGGCTTCGAGGGCGTCATCCCGTACATCGAGCGCAAGTACGCCGAGGCCGAGAGCGACTGGTCGCAGCAGCGCTTCGCCGAGTACCTCCGGGAGGTGCCGTGCCCGGAGTGCGAGGGCGCGCGGCTCAAGCCCGAGGTGCTCGCGGTGCTCGTGGACGACCGCTCGATCTCGTCCGTCGCCGAGCTGAGCATCCACGACGCGTACGAGTTCATGCAGAGCATCCACCTCACCGAGCGCGAGGCGTCGATCGCCGCGGCGGTGCTCCGCGAGATCCGGGCGCGGCTGGAGTTCCTGCTCGAGGTCGGGCTCGGCTACCTGAGCATGGCGCGCGCCGCCGGGACGCTCTCGGGCGGCGAGGCGCAGCGCATCCGCCTCGCGACGCAGATCGGCTCGGGGCTCACGGGCGTGCTGTACGTGCTCGACGAGCCCTCGATCGGGTTGCACCAGCGCGACAACCGCCGCCTCATCGACACGCTCGTGAAGCTCAAGAACCTCGGCAACACCCTCATCGTCGTCGAGCACGACGAGGACACGATCCGCACCGCGGACTGGGTCGTCGACATCGGTCCGGGCGCGGGGGAGCACGGCGGTCGCGTCGTGCACTCCGGCTCGTACGCGGAGCTCCTCGCGAACCGCGAGTCGATCACGGGCGACTACCTCGCCGGTCGGCGCCAGGTCGTCGAGACGCTCCCGCGCCGCGCGATCGACCAGGGCCGCCGGCTGACGATCGAGGGTGCGCGCGCCAACAACCTCCAGAACGTCTCCGTCGACATCCCGCTCGGGGTGTTCGTCGCCGTCACGGGCGTGAGCGGCTCCGGGAAGTCGTCGCTCGTCAACGACATCCTCTACAAGGTGCTCGCCAACAAGCTCAATGGCGCCCGCCAGGTGCCGGGCAAGCACACCCGCATCACGGGGCTCGAGCACCTCGACAAGGTCGTCCACGTCGACCAGGCACCCATCGGGCGCACGCCGCGGTCCAACCCCGCAACCTACACGGGCGTCTTCGACCGGATCCGCGCGCTCTTCGCCGAGACCGTCGAGGCGAAGTCGCGCGGCTACCTCCCCGGTCGCTTCAGCTTCAACGTCAAGGGCGGGCGCTGCGAGAACTGCGCGGGCGACGGCACCATCAAGATCGAGATGAACTTCCTCCCCGACGTCTACGTCGCGTGCGAGGTCTGCGGCGGCGACCGCTACAACCGCGACACGCTCGCCGTGCACTACAAGGGCAAGAACATCGCCGAGGTGCTCGACATGCCGATCGAGGAGGCCGCGGAGTTCTTCGCGCCGATCACCGCGATCCACCGCTTCCTCCAGACTCTCGTCGACGTCGGGCTGGGCTACGTGCGACTCGGGCAGAGCGCGACGACGCTCTCCGGCGGCGAGGCGCAGCGCGTCAAGCTCGCGACCGAGCTGCAGAAGCGCTCCAACGGGCGCAGCATCTACGTGCTCGACGAGCCGACCACGGGTCTTCACTTCGAGGATGTCCGGAAGCTGCTGGCCGTGCTCGGCGGCCTCGTCGACAAGGGCAACACGGTCGTCGTCATCGAGCATAACCTCGACGTCATCCGCGCGGCCGACTGGCTCATCGACCTCGGCCCGGAGGGCGGCTCCGGGGGCGGCACCGTACTCGCGACCGGCACGCCGGAGGACCTCGCGCGCGTCGAGGGCAGCCACACCGGCCACTTCCTCGCCGAGCTCCTGCCCGCCGCCCGAGCGGCCGGCTGAGCCGCAGCACGATCGTGGCGACCGCGAGCGAGACCCGGGAGGCCTGGCGCCCGCGCCGGGGCGAGATCCCCACCGAGCCCGGCGTGTACCGCTTCCGCGACGAAGCCGGTCGCGTGCTCTACGTCGGCAAGGCGAAGAACCTGCGCTCGCGCGTGAGCAACTACTTCCAGCCCCTCCACGCCCTCCACGACCGCACGCGGCGCATGGTCACCACCGCTCGCGGGGTCGAGTGGACGGTCGTCGGCAGCGAGCTCGAGGCGCTCGAGCTCGAATACACCTGGATCAAGGAGTTCTCTCCGCCGTTCAACGTCAAGTTCCGCGACGACAAGACCTACCCCTACCTCGCCATCACGCTCGGCGACCGCGTGCCCCGCGTGATGGTCACCCGCACCCGAGGCATCCCCGGCGCCCGCTACTTCGGCCCGTACACGAAGGTCTGGGCCGTGCGCGAGACGGTCGACATCATGCTCAAGGCCTTCCCGGTGCGCTCGTGCACCGAGAGCACCTACAAGCGCGCGCAGGACCGGAACCGCCCGTGCCTGCTCGGCGACATCGGCAAGTGCGCCGCGCCCTGCGTCGGGCGGGTCAGCCCGGAGGAGCACAAGTCGCTCGCGCTCGACTTCGCCTCCTTCATGGCCGGCAACGACGCGAGCTACGTGCGCGACCTCCGCGCCCGCATGTCCGCCGCCGCCGCCGAGCTCGACTACGAGGCCGCGGCGCGGTACCGCGACCAGATCGGGGCGCTCGAGACGGCGCTGTCGAAGAGCGCGCTCGTGCTCGCGGACGACGTCGACGCCGACGTGTTCGGGATCGCCTACGACGAGCTCGCCGCCGCCGTGCAGCTCTTCATCGTGCGAGGAGGCCGCATCCGCGGCGTCCGGGGCTGGGTGGTCGACACCGAGCTCGATGTGACGCTCGCCGAGCTCGTCGACTCGGTGCTGCAGAACGCGTACGACGGCGCCGAGCCGCCCGCCCGCGAGATCCTCGTCCCGGCCGTCCCCGACGACGCCGCCGCACTCCAGCAGGTGCTCACCGAGCGTCGACGCGCGGCGGGGGAGCGCGGGAGCGTCGTCGTGCGGTCCGCTCGTCGCGGCGACAAGGCCGCGCTGAGCGAGACGGCGCTGGCCAACGCGCGCGGAGCCCTGCAGGTGTACAGGACGCGACGCAGCGGCGACTTCACCGCGCGCTCGCAGGCCCTCGCGGACATCCAGGAGGCCCTCGGGCTGGACGAGGCGCCGCTGCGACTGGAATGCTTCGATGTCTCGCACCTCGGCGGCACCAACCAGGTGGCGTCGATGGTCGTCTTCGAGGATGGCCTGCCGCGCAAGGACCAGTACCGCTCGTTCTCGATCGCGAGCGCGCGCGACGACACCGACGCCGTGTACCAGGTGCTCTCGCGCCGGCTCGCCTACCTGCGGCCCGGGGCCGACGGCGCCGAGGTCCCGGCCGACACGAGCACCGATCCGGACTCCCTCGCCGCGGCGCCCACCGCTCCGCCGTCACCCGCCGCGGGGGCGAGGAAGTCGTTCCACTACCGCCCGGGGCTGCTCGTGATCGACGGCGGCCAGCCGCAGGTGCAGGCCGCCGCCCGCGCGATCGCCGACGCGGGCATCACCGATCTGGCCGTGTGCGGCATCGCCAAGCGCCTCGAGGAGATCTGGCTCCCCGACAGCGACTACCCCGTCATCCTCCCGCGGACCTCCGACGCGCTGTTCCTGCTGCAGCGGCTCCGCGACGAGGCCCACCGCTTCGCCCTCAAGCACCAGCGCACCAAGCGCAAGCAGTCGATCTCGACCGAGCTCTCGAGCGTGCCGGGCCTCGGGCCCGCGCGCGTGCGCGAGCTGCTCTCGCGCTTCGGCTCGGTCGCGCGACTGCGCTCGGCGACCCTCGAGGAGCTCATGGCGATCGACGGGATCGGCCGCAGGACCGCCGAGGCCGTGCAGCGAGCGGTCGGCACGCCCGCGGCTAAGCTGAAGGCACCCGACTCGAGCGCTGTGAGGCCACACGAATGACCGAACGCCCCGCCCACGATGTGGTGATCGTCACCGGGATGTCCGGTGCGGGCCGATCGACCGTCGCCAACGCCCTCGAAGACCTGGGCTGGTACGTCGTCGACAACCTCCCGCCGCAGATGCTGCGCCCGCTCGTGGACCTCGCCGTGCATCCCGGCAACCATCTGCCCAAGATGGCGGCCGTCGTCGACGTCCGCGGCGGCCGGCTCTTCGCCGACCTGCGCATGATCGTGGAGGAGCTGCGCGACCGCGCCACGGTGCGCGTCCTCTTCCTCGAGGCGACCGACGCCGCCCTCGTCCGGCGCTTCGAGCAGGTGCGGCGCCCGCACCCGCTGCAGGAGGACGGCACGCTTCTCGATGGCATCGGCCGCGAGCGCGAGCGGATGCGCGAGGTGCGCGAGCTCAGCGACATCATCATCGACACGAGCGAGTTCAACATCCACCAGCTCGCCACGACGGTGTCGGAGATCTTCTCGCCCGACGGGGCGTCGACCGTCCGCGTCACCCTCGAGAGCTTCGGCTTCAAGTACGGCCTGCCGAGCGACGCCGACATGGTCGCCGACGCGCGATTCCTGCCGAACCCCTTCTGGGAGGAGTCGCTGCGCTCCCTCACCGGGGTCGACGATCGGGTGAGCGAGTTCGTGCTGGCGCAGGACGGCGCGCGCGAGTTCGTCGATCGCTACGTGGCCGTGCTGCAGACCGTGCTGCGCGGCTACGCCCGGGAGAACAAGCGCACAGCGACGATCGCGATCGGCTGCACCGGCGGCAAGCACCGCTCGGTCGCGATCGTGGAGGACGTCGCCGCGCACCTGCGGGGGATGCCCGGGGTCGCGGTCGCCGTGAAGCATCGCGACCTCGGACGCGAGTAGGCTCGACTGTCGCCCCACGAGGGCGCTGCTCACCCCCGCTTCACCGAGAGGACGACCCGTGGCACTGACCGCCGATGTGAAAGAGGAACTCGCACAGCTGGCGGTCACCAAGACCACGGTGCGCGCCGCGGAGCTCGCGACCATCCTCCGCTTCGCCGGCGGGCTGCACCTCATCTCCGGCCGCGTCGCGGTCGAGGTCGAGCTCGACGCTCCGACGATCGCCCGGCGCGTGCGCCGCGACCTCGCCGAGCTCTACGGGATGCGCAGCGACGCCGCGATGATGTCGCCCGGCGGGATCCGCCGCACCCCCACCTACGTCGTGCGGGTCGTCGACGGCGGCGAGACGCTCGCCCGCCAGACGGGCCTGCTGGATGCCCGGCGTCGGCCCGTCCGCGGACTGCCCAACAAGCTCACCACCGGGTCGAAGGACGAGCTGGCGGCCGTCTGGCGCGGCGCCTTCCTCGCGCACGGCTCGCTCACCGATCCGGGACGCTCGGCGTCGCTGGAGATCACCTGCCCGGGCAACGAGTCGGCGATGGCCCTCGTCGGTGCCGCCGGCCGCCTGGGGGTTCCCGCGAAAGCCCGCGAGGTGCGCGGCGTCCACCGCGTCGTGATCCGCGACGGCGAGAAGATCAGCCAGATGCTCCGGCTCATGGGGGCGGCGCAGACGGTCTCCGAGTGGGAGGAGCTCCGCCAGCGCCGGGAGGTGCGGGCGACCGCGAACCGCCTGGTCAACTTCGACGACGCCAACCTCCGCCGCTCGGCCCAGGCGGCCGTCGCGGCCTGCGCGCGCGTCGCCCGGGCCATGGAGATCCTCGGCGACGACATCCCCGAGCACCTGCGGTACGCAGGCCAGCTGCGCCTCGATCACCGCGACGCGAGCCTCGACGAGCTGGGCCACCACGCCGACCCGCCCATGACGAAGGATGCCGTCGCCGGGCGCATCCGTCGCCTTCTCGCGATGGCCGACAAGCGCGCCGAGCAGCTCGGCGTGCCCGGGACGGATGCCGACCTCCCGAGCGAGGACGACGACTGAGTCCGCGCTCGCACGAAGACTGAACGTCCGGTGCGCATCGGGAAGAGGCCCGGGGCCTGAACGGTTGCCGTCAGTAGACTGACAGCCGTCAGCGGGGCCGCCGCCACCGCGGTCTCGGACCATCTGCGAGAAGAAAGCACGTGATGTCCGTTTACAGCCTTCCCGACCTTCCGTACGACTACGCCGCGCTCGAGCCGCACATCAGCGCCCGCATCATGGAGCTCCACCACTCCAAGCACCACGCCGCCTACGTGACCGGCGCGAACACCGCTCTGGAGAAGATGGCCGAGGCTCGCGAGTCCGGCGATTTCGCCAACATCAACCGCCTCGAGAAGGACCTCGCGTTCCACCTGGGCGGCCACGTGAACCACTCGATCTTCTGGACGAACCTCTCGCCCGAGGGCGGCGACAAGCCCGAGGGCGAGCTCGCCTCGGCGATCGACGAGTTCTTCGGCTCGTTCGACAAGTTCGTGGCGCACTTCACCGCCGCCTCGATGGGCATCCAGGGCTCCGGCTGGGGCGTGCTGTCGTGGGACCCGATCGGGCGCAGCCTGGTCATCCAGCAGCTCTTCGACCAGCAGGGCAACACCGCGCAGGCGACCGTCCCGCTGCTGCAGCTCGACATGTGGGAGCACGCCTTCTACCTCGACTACGTCAACGTCAAGGCCGACTACGTGAAGGCGTTCTGGAACATCGTGAACTGGAAGAACGTGGCCGAGCGCTTCCAGGCCGCCCGCTCGGGCACGGACGCCCTCCTGCTACTGTCGTAACGGGTCCCGTGGCCGGGGCCACGCGCCCCGGCCACCCCTCACCACCTCGAGCCACCACCCTCGAGCCGCCACCCCACCACCACCCTCCGGCGCGCTCTGCGCCGACCGAAACACCAGGAGTCTGCAGTGAGCGTGAAGATCGGAATCAACGGCTTCGGCCGCATTGGTCGCAACTACCTCCGGGCCGCGCTGGCCCAGGGCAGCGACCTCGAGATCGTGGCGGTCAACGACCTGACCGACAACGCGGCGCTCGCGCACCTCCTGAAGTACGACTCCGTCGGCGGCCCGCTCGCGCACGACGTCTCGCACGACGGCGACTCGATCACCGTCGGCGGCAAGCGCATCCGCGTGTTCGCCGAGCGCGAGCCCGCGAACCTGCCCTGGGGCGACCTGGACGTCGACATCGTCATCGAGTCGACCGGCCGCTTCACCAAGGCGGAGGACGCGAAGAAGCACATCGCCGGCGGCGCCAAGAAGGTCCTGATCTCGGCGCCCGCCACGGGAGACGACGCCACGATCGTGATGGGCGTCAACGAGGAGTCGTACGACCCCGCCACCGACGTCATCATCTCCAACGCCTCGTGCACCACGAACTGCCTCGCGCCGCTCGCCAAGGTCTTCAACGACGCCTTCGGCATCGAGCGCGGCTTCATGATGACGGCGCACGCCTACACGGCCGACCAGAACCTCCAGGACGGCCCGCACAGCGACCTGCGCCGCGCTCGCGCGGCCGCGATCAACATCGTTCCCGCCTCGACCGGAGCGGCGAAGGCCATCGGCCTCGTCCTGCCCGAGCTCAACGGCAAGCTCAGCGGCTCGTCGTACCGCGTGCCCGTCCCCACCGGGTCGATCGTCGACCTCACGATCATCACCCCGACCGAGGGCCTCACGGTCGACCAGATCAACGCGGCCTACCAGGCCGCCGCGTCGGAGGGCCGCCTCGCCGGCTACCTGCAGTACACCGCCGACCCGATCGTGTCGAGCGACATCCAGCTCAACGCCCACTCGTCGATCTTCGACTCGGGCCTGACCAACGTCAGCGGCAACCTCGTCAAGGTCTCGGCCTGGTACGACAACGAGTGGGGCTACTCCAACCGTCTCGTCGACCTCACCGAGTACGTCGCCGAGCGCCTCTAGTTCCGGAAGGGCGTCCTCCCCGTGGCACTGAGAACCATCGAGTCCCTCGGCGAGCTCGCCGGGAAGCGCGTCATCCTGCGCTGCGACCTCAACGTCCCGCTGAAGGACGGCGTCGTCACGGACGACGGTCGCATCCGCGCCTCGCTCCCGACGATCAACGCCCTCGTCCATCGGGGCGCCCGGGTCGTCATCGTCTCGCACCTCGGTCGCCCGGACGGCGCACCGGACCCGCAGTACAGCCTCGCGCCGGTCGCCCAGCGGCTGAGCGAGCTCCTCGGCGCTGCCGTCGCCGTCGCCGACGACACCGTCGGCGACGGCGCGGAGAGCACGGTCGCCGCCCTCGAGAACGGCGGCGTGGCGGTGCTCGAGAACCTGCGCTTCAACCCGGGCGAGACGAGCAAGGACGCGGACGAGCGACGTGCCTTCGCCGAGCGCCTCGCGCGCTTCGGCGACGCGATGGTCTCCGACGGCTTCGGCGTGGTGCATCGCAAGCAGGCGAGCGTGTACGAGCTCGCGCAGCTGCTGCCCAGCGCGGCCGGCTCGCTGATCTCGACCGAGACCGACGTCCTCGACCGCCTCACCGAGCGCCCCGAGCGCCCCTACACGGTCGTCCTCGGCGGCTCGAAGGTGAGCGACAAGCTCGGCGTCATCGCCCACCTCCTTCCCCGCGTGGACCGCCTCCTCATCGGCGGCGGCATGCTCTTCACCTTCCTCAAGGCCCAGGGTCACGAGGTCGGGGCGAGCCTGCTCGAGGAGGACCAGCTCGACACCGTCCGCGGGTACCTCGCCGAGGCCCAGGAGCGCGGCGTCGAGATCGTGCTGCCGACCGACGTCGTCGTCGCCGAGCGCTTCGCCGCGGATGCCGACCACGCCGTTCTCGCGGCCGACGCGATCGAGACGGGGCCGGCCGGGGCATCCGGCATCGGCCTCGACATCGGCCCCGAGACCGCGGCTCGCTTCGCGGAGCTCGTGGCGTCGTCGGCCACCGTGTTCTGGAACGGCCCGATGGGCGTGTTCGAGTTCCCCGCCTTCGCCGGCGGAACCCGCGCGGTCGCCGAGGCGCTCACGCGCGTCCCCGGCCTCGGCGTCGTCGGGGGAGGCGACTCGGCCGCGGCCGTGCGCGCCCTCGGCTTCACCGACGCGCAGTTCGGTCACGTCTCCACCGGAGGCGGCGCCAGCCTCGAGTTCCTCGAGGGAAAGAAGCTCCCCGGACTGGAGGTCCTCGGATGGGCGTAGCCCGCACCCCGCTCATCGCGGGCAACTGGAAGATGAACCTCGACCACCTGCAGTCGATCGCGTTCGTGCAGAAGCTCGCCTGGGCGCTCAAGGACGCGAAGCACGCGTTCGGCGACGTCGAGGTCGCGGTCTTCCCGCCGTTCACCGACCTCCGCAGCGTCCAGACCCTCATCGCGGCCGACAAGCTCGAGCTCGCGCACGGCGCGCAGGACGTCTCGATCCACGACAGCGGCGCCTACACGGGCGAGATCTCGGGGGCGTTCCTCTCGGCGCTCGCCTGCCGCTACGTCATCATCGGCCACTCCGAGCGCCGTCAGTACCACCATGAGGACGACCAGGTCGTCGCGCAGAAGACCGTCGCGGCGCTGCGCCACGGCGTCGCGCCCGTCGTGTGCGTGGGCGAGACCGCCGAGGACCTCGAGGCCCACGGGCCCTCCGCGGTGCCGGTCGCGCAGCTCCGCGTCGTGCTCGACGCGCTCGAGGCCGACGCCGACATCGTCGTCGCCTATGAGCCCGTCTGGGCCATCGGCTCCGGCCAGGCGGCGACGCCCGAGCAGGCGCAGCAGGTCTGCGCGGCCCTGCGCGCCACGATCGCCGAGGTGCTCGGGGAGGACGCGGCCGCGCGCACGCGCATCCTCTACGGCGGCAGCGTGAAGTCGGGCAACATCGCCGGGTTCATGAACCAGAAGGACGTCGACGGCGCCCTCGTCGGGGGCGCGAGCCTCGACGTCGACGAGTTCGCGGCCATCGCGAGGTTCCGTCAGCACGTCGGCACCGTGTGACCCGACCGGCCCCTGCCGGTGCGTTAGAGTGGGACGCTGTTCTACACCCCGAGAGGCCCCTATCCCGTGGAAATCCTTCAGGTCGTGCTCCAGGTCATCCTGGGCATCACGAGCCTTCTGCTGACGCTCATGATCCTCCTCCACCGCGGTCGCGGCGGCGGGCTCTCTGACATGTTCGGCGGCGGCGTCACGTCCAACCTCGGCGCGTCCGGCGTCGCCGAGCGCAACCTCAACCGCATCACGATCATCCTCGCCCTCACCTGGGTGACCTCGATCGTGATCCTCGGTCTCATCACGCGCTTCGACGCGGTCTAGGGCAGGAGCACCATGGTTTCCGGAGGCAGCGCCATCCGCGGGTCCCGCGTCGGGTCCGGCCCGATGGGCGAGCAGGACCGCGGGGTCCACGCCGACCGCATCGCGGTCTCGTACTGGGACGCTCACGGCAACGAGACCGTCCGCCACTTCGCGGCGAATCTCCCGGAGGAGGAGATCCCCGAGGTCATCGACTCGCCGACCTCGGGGCTGCCCGCCGGTCGCGACAAGGACAACCCGCCGCAGCTCGCGAAGAACGAGCCGTACAAGACGCACCTCGCCTACGTGAAGGAGCGCCGCAGCGAGGACGAGGCGAAGCAGATCCTCGAGGATGCCCTCACGAAGCTGCGCGAGCGCCGCGGCACCTCGGCCTGACGCCGACCCGAATCCCGTTCCACCGGGAAGGGCCCCGACGGATCGTCGGGGCCCTTCCCGCATTCCGCCCCCGCTCCGGGAGACGGGACGGATGGCTCGAGGAGGCTCAGCTGCCGCCGGGCATCCAGTCCTTCTGGTCCATCGCGCCCGTCCAGTAGGAGGTGGGCATGACGAGCGACTCGGGCACCTCAGCGGAGGCGGCCTCGTCGATGAAGAACACGGTGCGCTTGCGGCCGAGGACGCCCGCGACGGGGACGTCGGAGGGCGAGGCGCCCGCGAGCGCGAGACCGAGGGCCGGAGCCTTGTCTGCGCCGGCGAGGACGAGCCAGATCCGCTCCGAGCTGTTGAGGAGGGGCAGGGTGAGGCTCAGTCGCTCCGGCGGCGGCTTGGGGGAGTCGCGGACGGCGATCACTCCGGCCGTCGCGACCGTCGGTCCGTCGCGCTCGGGAAAGAGCGAGGCGATGTGGCCGTCGGGGCCGACGCCGAGGAAGGTGATCGCGAACACGGGGTGGTCCTCGCCCTCGCGCGCGGCGGCGCGCAGCTCGGCCTCGTAGGCGGCCGCGGCCTCCTCGAGCGTGAGCCCGGCGTCGCTCGCGGGGAAGGGGTGCACTTTCGCCTCGTCGACGGGAACGTGGTCGAGCAGCGCCTCCCGCGCCTGCTTCTCGTTGCGCTCGTCGTCGCCGCGCGGCAGCCAGCGCTCGTCGCCCCACCACACGTGCACGCGCGACCAGTCGATGCTATTGCGCGCGGGGGAGTCCGCGATCGCGGCGAGCACTCCGATGCCGACCGAGCCGCCGGTCAGCACGATGTGCGCCTCGCCCTCGTCCTCGATCAGGTCGATGACCTTCGTGAGGAAGCGGGCGGCGACGGAGGCGGCGAGGGCGGCCTTGTCGGGGTGGACGAGGACTCGGCGGTCGGTGGTCACGAGAGCCTTTCGGGGGTGGAGCGGCGGGGGACCCGGGCGGGTCAGACCCGGGCGTCGAGCCCCGAGCGGAGCACGTCGCCGTAGACGTCATCGGGGTCGAGCCTACGCAGTTCCTCTGCGAGGCACTCCCGGAGTCCCCGGCGCGGCAGCGACAGCTCGTGCGTCGGCTGACCCGCCTGCGAGAGCTGGGCGACGGCGGGCTGCACGCGCTCCAGGCGCACGGGGCCGGTCGCGCGGTGCAGGATGACGCGGTGGATGCCCGCCGTCGGGTTGCCGTCGGCCACGTCGACCGTCACCGGCACCTGCAGCTGGCGGCGCAGCCAGGCGGCGAGCAGCACGGTCGAGGGCGAGTCGGGAGCCCCGGAGACCTCGGCGCTCGTGATCGGCTCGTACGGCGGCTGGTCGAGCGCCGCGGCGAGTTGAGCGCGCCACAGCGTGAGTCGGGTCCACGCGAAGTCGGTGTCGCCCGGCTGGTAGTCCTCGGCGAGGCGCTCGAGCATCGCGACGGGGTCGGCCGCGGCTCCGGTGTCGGTGATACGACGCTGCGCGATCCGGCCGAGCGGGGTGTCGCAGGCGCGCTCGTCGGGGCACTGCCCCGGCCACCACGTGACGACGGGAGCGTCCGGCAGCAGGAGTCCCGTGACGAGCCCCTGCTGGTCGCGGGCCGTGTCGCCGTGCGCGCGCAGCACGATGACCTCGCTCGCGCCGGCGTCGCCGCCGACGCGGATCTCGGCGTCGAGGCGCGGCTTCTCGCCCGCACCGTTGGTCGACACGACGATGATGCGCATCGGATGCTCGCGCGAGGCCTCGTTGGCGGCCTCGATGGCCTCCTCCTCGGCTCCGATCGCGGTCGCGATGACGAGCGTGAGAACGCGGCCGAGGGCAACCGCGCCGCCCTCCTCGCGGAGGGTGACGAGCTTCTTCGACACCTTGCTGGTGGTGGTGTCGGGCAGGTCGATGATCACGGGCGCCTCCAGACGCGGCCGTCGCGGGCGAGCAGCTCGTCCGCGGACTTCGGGCCCCAGGTGCCGGGGGCGTACTGCTCGGGCCGGCCCTGCGTGGCCCAGAACTCCTCGATCGGGTCGAGGATCTTCCAGCTGAGCTCGACCTCCTCGTGGCGGGGGAAGAGCGGCGGATCGCCCAGCAGCACATCGAGGATGAGGCGCTCGTAGGCCTCGGGGCTCTGCTCGGTGAACGCGTGCCCGTAGCCGAAGTCCATCGTCACGTCGCGCACCTGCATGCCCGCGCCCGGCACCTTCGATCCGAACCGCATCGTGACGCCCTCGTCGGGCTGGACGCGGATCACGAGCGCGTTCTGGCCGAGCGCGGACGTCTGGCTCTCAGCGAAGAGGTACTGCGGCGCGCGCTTGAACACGACCGCGATCTCCGTCACCCGCCGGCCGAGTCGCTTGCCGGCGCGGAGGTAGAACGGCACGCCCGCCCAGCGCCGCGTGCTGATGTCGAGGCGCATCGCCGCGTAGGTCTCGGTGACCGACTCGGGGTTCATGCCCTCCTCCTCGAGGAAGCCGGGCACGAGCTCGCCGCCCTGCCAGCCGCTCGCGTACTGGCCGCGCGCGGTCGCCGTCGAGAGGTCCTTGGGCAGCCGCACAGCCGAGAGTACCTTCTCCTTCTCGGCGCGCAGGTCGGCGGCGTCGAACGAGACGGGCTCTTCCATGGCCGTGAGGGCGAGCAGCTGCAGGAGGTGGTTCTGGATGACGTCGCGCGCGGCGCCGATGCCGTCGTAGTAGCCGGCGCGGCCGCCCACCCCGATGTCCTCGGCCATCGTGATCTGCACGTGGTCGACGTAGTTCGCGTTCCAGATCGGCTCGTACATCATGTTGGCGAAGCGCAGCGCGAGGAGGTTCTGGACGGTCTCCTTGCCGAGGTAGTGGTCGATGCGGAAGACCGAGTCGGGCGGGAAGACCGACTCCACGACGGCGTTGAGCTCGCGCGCGGTCGTCAGGTCGCTGCCGAACGGCTTCTCGATGACGACGCGGCGCCACTCGCCGTCCTCCGCCTCGGCGAGGCCGCTGCGACGCAGCTGCTCGGTCACGACGGGGAACGACTTCGGCGGGATCGACAGGTAGAACGCGTGGTTGCCCATCGTGCCGCGCTCGCGGTCGAGCTCGGCGATCGTCTCCGTCAGGCGCTCGAAGGCCCCGTCGTCGTCGAAATCGCCCGATACGAAGCGGATGCCCGCCGCGAGCTGCTTCCAGGTGGCCTCGTCGAACGGCGTGCGCGCGTACTGCCGCACGGCGTCGTGCACGACCTGCTCGAAGTCCTGGTCCTCCCAGTCGCGGCGGGCGAAGCCGACGAGCGCGAAGCCCGGGGGCAGAAGTCCGCGGTTGGCGAGGTCGTAGACCGCCGGCATGAGCTTCTTGCGCGACAGGTCGCCCGTCACGCCGAAGATGATGAGTCCGCTCGGCCCGGCGATGCGGGGGAGCCTGCGATCTTCGACGGCGCGCAGGGGGTTGTTCTCCGGCGAGATATCGACCGGTGCCATGGTTCTCCTCGTGGGCCGTGCGGGTCAGGCGATCGCGGCGATGAGCGCCGCGATCGCGTCCTCGTCCGCGACGGCGAGCGTCACGACGGGGCGACCGTGCTCGGCGAGCACGCGCGCGTCACCGGCGGCCTGCGCCGCGATGAGCTGACCGAAGGTGAAGGGGCGCTCGGGGATCACGAGGTCGTCGGACGACGCACCCACGATCTGCAGGAACACGCCGTGCGCGGGGCCGCCCTTGTGGTACTGCCCCGTCGAGTGCAGGAACCGCGGGCCCCAGCCGAACGTCACGGGGCGGCCGCTCGCGCTCGCGAGCCGGTGGCGGATCGCCTCGAGCTCGGGATGCGCGGTTCGGTCGAGGTAGGCCTGGACGGCGATGTAGCCGTCGGCGGGCACGGCGTCGCGCAGTCGGGCGACGGCCTCGGCGGCCGTCGTAGCGCCCGCGAGCAGCTCGGCCGGGCCGGTGACGGCGATGCCGCCGTCGACGAAGGCGGGCGCGATGGGCTCCGGTCGGGCATCCAGCAGGCCGCGCGCGGCGATCTTCGCGCTCTCCACGTCGGGCTGGTCGAAGGGGTTGATCCCGAGAAGGATGCCCGCGACGGCCGTCGCGTACTCCCACGTCATGAGGAGCCCGCCGAGCGACCCCGACAGCTCGATCTCGCCGGGGGCGACCTCCTCGGTGGCGCGGGCGTTCGCGACGAGGCGCACGACCTGGACGTCGTCGGCGACGGAGCTCAGCTCGGGCGCGTCGACGCCGACGACGACCGGCAGGATGCCCGTGCCGTTCTTGCCCGTCGACTCGGCGATGAGCTGCTCCACCCAGTCGCCGAGCCCCACGATGTGGGTGCCGTCGGCGACGATGACGAGCTTGTCGCGGCGGGGCTCGGTTCCGGCGATGGCCGCGCCGAGCCGGAGGCCGGGGTTCGAGGCGCTGTCGATCGCGAGCGGCAGCAGCGCCGCCTCGGCCTCGTCGAGGATCTCCTCGATGTCGGCGCCCGCGAGCCCCGACGGCACGAGACCGAAGGCCGTGAGGGCCGAGTAGCGTCCGCCCACGGTCGGGTCGGCGCGGAAGACCCGGTACCCCGCGGCGAGCGAGGCCTGCTCGAGCGGCGAGCCGGGGTCGGTGACGATCACGATGCGCTCGGCCGGGTCGATGCCCGCCGCGACGAACGCCGCCTCGAAGGCGCGCTTCTGGCTGTCGGTCTCGACCGTCGAGCCCGACTTCGACGACACGACGACTACCGTCTCGGCGAGTCGGTTCTCGAGCACGGAGCGGACCTGGTGGGGGTCCGTGGAGTCGAGCACCACGAGGTCGGTGCCGACCGTCCGCGTGATGACCTCCGGGGCGAGCGAGGAGCCTCCCATCCCGCACAGCACGACGCGGGTGACGCCGCGCTCGGCGAGCTCGTCCCGCAGGGCGAGGATCTCGGGCACGAGCGGCCGGGAGACGGTCACGGCCTGGGTCCAGCCCAGGCGCTTCGCCGCCTCCTCCTCGGCCGCGGCTCCCCACAGGCTCGCGTCGCCGTTCGTGATGCGGCTCGCGACGAGCTGCTCGACGAGCGCGGGGACGTGCCGCTCGATGGCGTCCGCGGCGGGGCCGCGGGCTCCGATCGTCGCCGTCATCGGGCGCTCTCGAGAGCCGCGGAGACGGTGTCGAGGAGCTCGTTCCAGCTCACGATGAACTTCTCCACACCCTCCTTCTCCAGCAGCGCAGTCACCTCGGCGATCGAGATGCCCAGGCCCTCGAGCGCCGCGAGAACGGCGCGGGCGCCGTCGTACGAGCCCGTCACGGCGTCGCCGTCGAGACGCGCGTGGTCGAACGTCGCCTCGAGCGTCTTCTCGGGCATCGTGTTGACGGTCGAGCCGACGGCGAGCTCGGTCACGTACAGCGTGTCGGGCAGCGCCGGGTCCTTGACGCCGGTCGACGCCCACAGGGGCCGCTGGACGTTGGCGCCCGACGCCAGGAGATCCTGCGCGCGGGCGCTCGCGAACTCCTGCTCGAACAGCTCGTATGCCAGTCGCGCGTTCGCGATGCCCGCCTTGCTCTTGAGAGCGAGCGCCTCGGGCGTGCCGATCGCCGTGAGCCGCTTGTCGATCTCCGTGTCGACGCGCGAGACGAAGAACGAGGCGACCGAGTGGATCGTCGCGAGATCGATGCCGGCCTCGCGGGCCTTCTCGAGGCCGGCGAGGTAGGCCTCGATGACCGCGCGGTAGCGCTCGAGGCTGAAGATGAGGGTCACGTTGACGCTGATGCCCGCGCCGATGGTCTCGGTGATGGCCTCCAGGCCCTCCTGGGTGGCGGGGATCTTGACCATCGCGTTCGGACGGTCGACCTTCGCCCACAGCTGGCGGGCCTGGGCGATCGTGCCCGCGGCGTCGTGCGCGAGACCGGGCTCGACCTCGATCGAGACACGGCCGTCCTGGCCGGCAGTGCTGGCGTAGATCGGCGCGAAGATGTCGCACGCCGCGGCGACGTCGTCCGTCGTGATCTCGAAGACCGCGTCGGTGACGTCGACGCCCGCCGCCGCGAGGTCGCGGACCTGCGCGTCGTAGGTCGTACCGGTCGCGAGCGCCGCCGCGAAGATCGTCGGGTTCGTCGTCACGCCGACGACGTCACGGTTCTCGATGAGGGAGGCGAGCGCACCGGAGGTGATGCGGTCGCGCGACAGGTCGTCGAGCCAGATGCTGACGCCGAGGGCGCTCAGCTGGGCGGTGGGGGTGGAGCTCATGGTGTCCTCTTTTGTCTCGTGCCCGGAGCGGAGAGCGCGGCGGGCGGCGGAGCCGGTGGTGGCGGGGGAGGGGGACGGTCGTCTAGGAGGCGATCGACTCGAGCGCGGCGGCCACGGCCGCCTCGGCCGTGATGCCGAACTCGCGGAACAGCGTCTGGTAGTCGGCGGAGGCGCCGAAGTGCTCGATCGAGATCGCGCGGCCGCGCGAGCCGAGGTAGCGGTGCCACGAGAGCGCGACACCGGCCTCGATCGACACGCGGGCCGTGACCTCGCTCGGCAGCACCGACTCGCGGTACTCCGCGCTCTGCTCCTCGAACCACTCCAGGCAGGGGGCCGAGACGACGCGGGCGTGGACGCCCTGCGCGGCGAGCTGCTCGCGGGCCGCGAGAGCGACCTGCACCTCGGAGCCCGTCGCGATGAGCAGCACGTCGGGCGCGCCGTTCGCGGCCTCGGCGAGCACGTAGGCGCCCCGGGACACGTGGTGCGCCGCGGCCAGGACGTCGCCCGAGGCGACGTCATCCCCCCGCTCGAAGACGGGGATGTTCTGGCGGGTGAGCGCGATTCCCGTGGGGCGGTCGTTGCGCTCGAGGATGGTGCTCCACGCGACGGCCGTCTCGTTCGCGTCTGCGGGCCGCACGATGTCCAGGCCCGGGATGGCGCGCAGGGAGGCGAGCTGCTCGATCGGCTGGTGCGTCGGGCCGTCCTCTCCGAGCGCCACGGAGTCGTGGGTCCAGACGTAGGTGACCGGCACGCGCATGAGGGCCGCGAGGCGCACGGCGGGGCGCATGTAGTCGCTGAAGATCAGGAAGGTGCCGCCGAACACGCGCGTGCGCCCGTGCAGGGCGATGCCGTTGAGGATCGCGCCCATCGCGTGCTCGCGGATGCCGAAGTGCAGGATGCGGCCGTAGGGGTTCGCCTGCCACTCGTGCGTGGAGTGCTCGGCGGGGGCGAACGAGCCGCCGTTCGCGATCGTCGTGAGGTTCGACTCCGCGAGGTCGGCCGAGCCGCCCCAGAACTCCGGGAGGACGTCCGCGATCGCGTTGATCACCTTGCCGCTCGCGGCGCGGGTCGACACGCTCGTGCCGCCCTCGAAGACGGGCAGCGCTGCGTCGAGGCCCTCGGGCAGCTCGCCCGCGAGCATGCGGTCGAGCAGCGCCTTGCGCTCGGGGTTCGCGGCGGCCCAGGCGTCGAAGCGCTCCTGCCAGGCGGCGTGACGCTCGGCCCCGCGGGCGACGGCGCCGCGCGTGCGCGCGATGACCTCGTCGGCCACGACGAAGCTCTGCTCGGGGTCGAAGCCCATGACGGTCTTCGTCGCCGCGAGCTCCTCCGCGCCGAGGGCGGAGCCGTGGATCTTGCCGGTGTTCTGCTTCGTGGGCGCCGGCCAGCCGATGATGGTGCGCAGGATGATGATGCTCGGCTTCGTCGTCTCGGCCTTCGCGGCCTCGATCGCGGCGTGGAGCGCGCGGACGTCCTCCACGTACTCGCCCGTCCTCTTCCAGTCGACCGTCTGCACGTGCCAGCCGTAGGAGCCGTAGCGCGCGGCGACGTCCTCGGTGAAGGCGATGTCGGTGTCGTCCTCGATCGAGATCTGGTTCGAGTCGTAGATGACGACGAGGTTGCCGAGCTGCTGGTGGCCGGCGAGCGAGCCGGCCTCGCTCGTGACGCCCTCCTGCAGGTCGCCGTCGCCGGCGATGACGTAGACGTGGTGGTCGAAGACGCTCTCGCCCGCGGGCGTCCCGGGGTCGAGCAGGCCGCGCTCGAAGCGGGCGGCGTAGGCGAATCCGACGGCGGAGGCGAGACCCTGGCCGAGCGGCCCCGTCGTGATCTCGACCCCGTCGGTGTGGCCGTACTCGGGGTGCCCGGGGGTCTTCGAGCCCCACGTGCGCAGCGCCTTGAGGTCGTCGAGCTCGAGGCCGTAGCCGCCCAGGTAGAGCTGCACGTACTGGGTCAGCGAGCTGTGCCCTGCGGAGAGGATGAAGCGGTCGCGGCCAAGCCAGTGCGGGTCGCCCGGGTCGTGCTCCATGACCTTCTGGTGCAGGAGGTACGCGACGGGGGCGAGGCTCATGGCCGTGCCCGGATGCCCGTTCCCCACCTTCTCGACGGCATCGGCCGCCAGCAGTCGTGCGGTGTCTACCGCGGCGGAGTCGATCTCGTCCCAGAGGAGGTCGGTCATTCGGGGGTACAGCCCTTTCTCGAATCGAGCCCGGTGGTGGTCGGGCGAAAGACTCTTGCCCAGATCACCGTTGATCGAGACCGCGGCCTGCTCGGGCGCCCGGTCGGATGACGACCGGGATGCCCCCGTTTCGAGAGACGGACGTGGCGGCGGACAAGCCCTCCCAGTATAAGAGTGCGCTGGGAGGCGGGGCCCCACCGCACTCGGCGGGGCATCGGAACGGCTCGCGTAGACTGGAGGCCGCACGCCGTACGAAGAGGAGACATGGACACAGCGCTGGATCAGCCCGCCGTCGCCCGGCGACCGACCCTCCGCCGAACCCTTCTCGCGTACGTCGCCCTCATGAAGCTGCGCGTGGTCGAGCTGCTGCTCGTGACGACGGCGCCCGTGATGGTGCTCGCCCAGGACGGCCTGCCCGACGCCTGGCTCGTCATCGCGACCCTCATCGGCGGCACGCTCTCCGCGGGTTCGGCGAACGCGTTCAACATGTACCTCGATCGCGACATCGATCGGCTCATGAACCGCACGCGCAACCGGCCTCTCGTGACGGGCGAGCTCACCGACCGTCAGGCGCTCGTGTTCGCCTTCGCCTCGGGCGCGGTCTCGATCGTATGGCTCGGCGTGTTCGCCAACTGGCTCGCGGCGTCGCTGTCGCTCGCGGCGATCCTCTTCTACGTGATCCTGTACACGATGGTGCTCAAGCGCCGCACCGAGCAGAACATCATCTGGGGCGGCATCGCCGGCTGCTTCCCCGTCCTCATCGGCTGGAGCGCCGTGACGGGCTCGCTCGACTGGGCTCCGGTGATCCTCTTCCTCGTGGTCTTCCTCTGGACGCCGCCCCACTACTGGCCGCTGTCGATGCGCTACCGCGACGACTACGCCTCGGCCCACGTGCCGATGCTCGCGGTCGTGCGCGGCGGCACGGTCGTCGGCGTGCAGATCATCCTCTACGCCTGGGCGACCGTCGCGATGTCGCTCATCCTGATCCCCGTCGCGGGCATGGGTCTCGTGTACGTCCTCGCCGCAGTGGGAGCGGGCGCCTGGTTCATCGTCGAGAGCCACCAGCTCTACGGGCGCCTGCTGCGCGACGAGACGGCGGCGCCGATGCGGGTCTTCCACGCGAGCATCAGCTATCTGACGTTGCTGTTCGTCGCGGTCGGGATCGACCCGCTCCTGCCGTTCTAGCGGGGGATGCCCGTCACGCGCTGACCGCGTCGCGCACGATCGGCGCGCCCTCGGCCCCGTCCGCGGCTCGCGGCGCCCGCAGGCTCAGCAGCACGAGCGTCATCGCCGAGACGAGCACGCACGCGAGCACCATGTGGATCCCGACGAGGATGACCGGGAGCCCGAGCCGCGCCTGCGCGAGCCCGACGCCGATCTGCACGAGCTCGACGGAGACGAGCGCGCGCGTCGCCCGCTGCAGGAGCGCGGGGCCGGTGCGCCGGGCGACGATGACGAGCAGAACGCCGCCGGCGAAGGACGCGTAGGCTGGCCACGAGTGGACGTGCTGCCACAGCTCGGAGTCGAGGCCGTTGCGGGCGGCGCCGCCGTCGCCCGCGTGCGGGCCGGAGCCGGTCACGACGATGCCGACGAGCACCGTCACCCCGACGACGACGGCGGTGGCGAGGGCGAGCGGACGCACCGCGCGGGGGAGGGGGACGAGCGCACCGGCCGGGCCGCGGTAGACCCGCACGACGAGGACGGTCGCGAGGGAGACGAGCACGGCGGAGACGACGAAGTGGAACCCGACGATCCAGGGGTTGAGGTCGGTGAGCACCGTGATGCCGCCGATGATCGCCTGGGCGGGGATCCCGAGTCCGAGCGCGATCGACAGGCGCATCAGCTCGGGGCGCTCGCGCCGCATCCGCACCACGAAGGCGAACGCGAGGATCGCGATGATGACGAGAACGAAGGTCAGGAGGCGGTTGCCGAACTCGACGATGCCGTGGATGCCCATCTCGGGCGTCGCGACGAACGACTCGGGCGTGCAGCGCGGCCAGGTCGGGCACCCGAGACCGGAGCCCGTGAGGCGCACGGCGCCGCCCGTGCCGACGATGAGCGTCTGGCTCACGAGAGAGGCCCACGCGACGACCCGCACACGACGGTCGACCGTCGTCGGGAGCCACTGCCACAGCCGGGACTGCCACAGACGATTCACGGCTCGCATCCTCCGATTCCCGGTGAGGCCCTGTAGAATCATGGAGCTCACCATCAGTGTCGATCACGGGCGTCGATGCGGCGCAGAATCGCCGGTCGGCCCGTCCGTGGCCAGTCTAGTTCTGGCTCTTTGAGCATCAGCCCCCAGCCCGTTGCACCCTGCGGTCCAGGGGAGTTCGAGGGAATGCGCCGACATCGCGACCGGTTGGGTTCGGCAAGAGAGAGGAACAGCATGTCCGACGTGCTCATCGACCGACCCGAGCTGGAGGGCCTGGGGCAGTACGAGTTCGGCTGGGCCGACTCCGACACCGCGGGCGCCACGGCTCGCCGCGGGATCTCCGCCGAGGTCGTCACCGACATCTCGAACCTCAAGAACGAGCCCGAATGGATGCTCAAGCGGCGTCTTCGCGGCTACGAGCTCTTCGGCAAGAAGCCCATGCCGCTGTGGGGCGCCGACCTGTCGGGCATCGACTTCGACAACATCAAGTACTTCGTGCGATCGACCGAGAAGCAGGCCACGTCGTGGGAGGAGCTGCCGGACGACATCAAGGCGACCTACGAGAAGCTCGGGATCCCCGAGGCCGAGCGCCAGCGCCTCGTCGCCGGCGTCGCCGCGCAGTACGAGTCCGAGGTGGTCTACCACCAGATCCGCGAGGACCTCGAGGCCCAGGGCGTCATCTTCATGGACACCGACACGGCCCTGCGCGAGCACCCCGAGTTCTTCGAGGAGTACTTCGGCACGGTCATCCCCGCCGGCGACAACAAGTTCGCCGCCCTCAACACGGCCGTCTGGTCGGGCGGGTCCTTCGTCTACGTGCCCCCTGGCGTGCAGGTGGAGATCCCGCTGCAGGCCTACTTCCGCATCAACACCGAGAACATGGGCCAGTTCGAGCGGACGCTCATCATCGCCGACGAGGGCTCGTACGTGCACTACATCGAGGGCTGCACCGCGCCGATCTACAAGAGCGACTCGCTGCACTCGGCCGTCGTCGAGATCATCGTGAAGAAGAACGCCCGCGTCCGCTACACGACGATCCAGAACTGGTCGAACAACGTCTACAACCTCGTCACCAAGCGCGCCGTGGCGCACGAGGGCGCGACGATGGAGTGGATCGACGGCAACATCGGCTCGAAGGTCACGATGAAGTACCCGTCGATCTTCCTGATGGGCGAGCACGCCAAGGGCGAGACGCTCTCGGTCGCGTTCGCGGGCCCCGGCCAGCACCAGGACGCCGGCGCGAAGATGATCCACATGGCGCCGTACACGACGTCGTCGATCGTCTCGAAGTCGATCGCGCGCGGCGGCGGCCGCGCGGGCTACCGCGGCGAGGTGCGGGTGGACGCCAACGCGCATCACTCGGCGAACACCGTGCGGTGCGACGCGCTGCTGGTCGACACCATCTCGCGCTCCGACACCTACCCGGCGATCGACATCCGCGTCGACGACGTGCAGCTCGGGCACGAGGCGACGGTCTCGCGCGTGAGCGAGGAGCAGCTGTTCTACCTGCAGTCGCGCGGGCTCCCGGAGGACGAGGCCATGGCGATGATCGTGCGCGGGTTCATCGAGCCCATCGCGCGCGAGCTCCCCATGGAGTACGCACTGGAACTCAACAAGCTCATCGAGATGAGCATGGAAGGCAGCGTCGGCTAGGAATGAGCTCCACCATCGAGACTGAGAAGCCTCTTGTCCCGGGCTCGACGGCCCACACCGACGGCGCGTGGGACGTCCCCGTGCAGACGCGCTCCGAGCGCTTCGCCTCAGCCGTGCACGACGACTTCCCCGAGGTCACCGGGCGCGAGCTCGAGTGGCGCCTCACGCCCGTCGAGAAGGTCCGCGACCTCATCGACGGCGAGCTCGACGGCGGCCGGTTCCCGGCCGTCGTGAGCGAGGCCGCGGGCGTCACGAGCGAGTGGATCGCCCGTGACGACGCGCGCATCGGCTCCGCGGGCCTCGCGGAGGAGCGCGCGGCGGCGAACGCCTGGTCGAGCTTCCAGGAGGCCCTCGCGGTCACCCTGACCGCCGAGGAGTTCACCGAGGTCGTCATCGATCGCACGGGGGATGACCGCACCCCGCGCGCCGCCCACACGATCATCACCGCGGACCCCAACGCGCGCGGCATCGTCGTGATCGACAACCGCGGCAGCGCTCGCCTGAGCGAGAACGTCGAGATCGTCGTCGGCGACGCAGCGCACCTCACCGTCGTGAGCCTGCAGGAGTGGGACGACGAGAGCGTCCACCTGTCGAGCCAGTTCGCGCGCATCGGGCGCGACGCCGTGCTCAAGCACGTCGTGGTCTCCCTCGGCGGCGCGGTCGTCCGCGTCAACCCCTCGGCGCACCTCGCCGAGCAGGGCGCCACGGGCGAGCTCCTCGGTCTGTACTTCTCCGACGCCGGCCAGCACCTCGAGCAGCGCGTCTACGTGCACCACGACGCCCCGAACACCGTCAGTCGCGTCACCTACAAGGGCGCGCTGAACGGCGACGGCGCCCGCACCGTCTGGGTGGGGGATGTCCTCATCGGCCGCACCGCGCCGGGAACCGACTCCTACGAGCAGAACCGCAACCTCGTCCTGAGCGACGGCACGCGCGCCGACTCGATCCCGAACCTCGAGATCGAGACCGGCGACATCGCCGGAGCCGGCCATGCGAGCGCGACGGGTCGCTTCGACGACGAGCAGCTGTTCTACCTGCGCTCGCGCGGGATCCCCGAGCAGGAGGCTCGCCGCCTCGTCGTCCTCGGCTTCCTGCTCGAGGTCGTCCAGAAGATCGGCCAGCCCGAGCTCGAGTCGCGGCTGCTGGCGGCGATCGAGGCCGAGCTCGCCGCCGTGGCGGTGGTGTGACGATGGCCGCGACACGCGTCTGCACCGACGCCGAGCTCGCGCCCGCGACGGCGATGAAGGTCGTCATCGACGGCAAGCCCATCGCCGTCGTGAAGGACTCCTCGGGCGCCGTGCACGCGCTCGGCGACACCTGCACTCACGGCGACATCTCGCTCAGCGAGGGCTTCGTCGAGGACGACAGCCTGGAGTGCTGGGCGCACGGCTCGAAGTTCGAGCTCGCGACCGGCAAGCCGAAGAACTTCCCGGCCTACGAGCCGGTCCCCGTCTACGCGGTCACCGTCGAGAACGGCGAGATCTTCGTCGACGCCGACCAGACCCTCACCACGTAAGGAAGAGACAGACATGGCAACCCTCGAGATCCGCGATCTCCACGTCAGCATCGAGACCGACCAGGGCGTCAAGCAGATCCTGCGCGGCGTGGACCTGACCATCAAGCAGGGCGAGATCCACGCCATCATGGGCCCCAACGGCTCGGGCAAGTCTACCCTCGCGTACACGATCGCCGGCCACCCCCGGTACACCGTCGACTCCGGCTCGATCACGCTCGACGGCGAGAACGTGCTCGAGATGAGCATCGACGAGCGCGCGAAGGCCGGGCTCTTCCTGGCGATGCAGTACCCCGTCGAGATCCCTGGCGTGACCGTGTCGAACTTCCTCCGCACCGCGAAGACCGCGATCGACGGCGAGGCCCCCGCGCTGCGCGGCTGGATCAAGGAGCTCCGCGGCTCGATGGAGGCCATGCGGATGGATACCTCCTTCGCCGAGCGCAACGTCAACGAGGGCTTCTCGGGCGGTGAGAAGAAGCGTCACGAGATCGTGCAGCTCGAGCTGCTCAAGCCGAAGATCGCCGTCCTCGACGAGACCGACTCGGGCCTCGACGTCGACGCGCTCAAGATCGTCTCGGAGGGTGTCAATCGCGTCAAGGAGCAGACGGGTCTCGGCGTGCTCCTCATCACGCACTACACGCGCATCCTGCGCTACATCCACCCCGACTTCGTGCACGTCTTCGTCGACGGCCGCGTCGCCGAGGAGGGCGGCGCTGAGCTGGCCGAGCGCTTGGAGAACGAGGGCTACGACCGCTACCTGACCGGGTCGACCGTAGGCTAGTCGCATGCCCACCGCACTCGAGCCGAAGCTCTTCGACCAGGTCGAGGAGGGGCTGAAGGACGTCGTCGACCCCGAGCTCGGGGTCAACATCGTCGATCTCGGCCTCGTCTACGACCTCGCGTGGGATGACGAGACGGACGCGCTCATCATCTCCATGACCCTGACCTCCGCCGGCTGCCCGCTCACCGATGTGATCGAGGAATCGGTCGCGAGCTCGCTCGACGGCATCGTCGAGCGGTTCCGCATCAACTGGGTGTGGATGCCGCCGTGGGGCCCCGAGCGCATCACCGACGACGGTCGCGACATGATGAGAGCGCTGGGCTTCAGCATCTGATCCCCGTCACGACCACGCGAAAGGCCCCCTCCCGATCGGGAGGGGGCCTTCGTGGTGCGAGAGACGACTAGGCCTCAGTGCGGTCGTTGCGCTCGACGGCCTTCCAGATCGCCGGCAGGAGCGCTGCAGCGATCGCGGCCTTGATGAGCCCACCGATGATGAAGGGGTAGAACCCCGCAACGAGGGTCGCCTGCAGGTCGTTCGGCAGGCCGAACCCGCCGAGCGAGTACGACAGCCACGGCAGACCGACCGCGAACACGACGAGCGAGCCACCGATGAACGTGACGGCGGCCTTGAGCCAGCCGCGGTCCCAGCGGCGCTCAGCCGCCCAGCCGACGATCGCGGCCGAGAGCACGAAGCCGATGATGTAGCCGCCGGTGGGGCCGACGAGCACGCTCCAGCCGGAGGCCGCGTCGCTGTAGATCGGGAGGCCGATCGCGCCGAGCAGCGCGTAGAGGCCGAGCGATGCGGCGCCGCGTGCTGCGCCGAGCGAGGCGCCGACGAGCAGCACCGCGAGGGTCTGCCCGGTCACGGGCACCGGCCAGAGCGGGACGGCGACCTGCGCGAGCGCCGCGACGAGCGCCGTGCCGGCGATGACGAGCGCGGCGTCGGAGATCAGCGAGCGGGGGACGACGCGGTCGACGAGGGTCGAGCGGGCGGGGAGAGCGGTGGCGAGCGTCACGGGGATGCGTTCCTCACGGGAATCGGGGACCAAGGGACTGCGGTTAGACTATCGGGCTGGCCCCCCGTGCCCCTCCCTGACGAAACCCACGAAAGAAACGGACGTTCGCTGTGCTCGCTGTGCAGGATCTCGAGATCCGAGTCGGAGCGCGCCTGCTCATGGAGAACGTCTCCTTCCGCGTCGACAAGGGCGACAAGGTCGGACTCGTCGGTCGCAACGGCGCCGGTAAGACGACCCTCACGAAGGTTCTCGCAGGCGACGAGCTCCCCGCCGCCGGGCACGTGCAGCGCACGGGAGAGCTCGGCTACCTGCCGCAGGATCCCCGATCGGGAGACCCCGAGCAGCTCGCCCGCACGCGCATCCTCGACGCTCGAGGCCTGGGCCAGATCGTCATCGACATGCAGCAGGCGACGCTGGACATGGCGAGCCCCGACCCGGCGGTGAGCGAGAAGGCGATGAACCGCTACGGGCGGCTCACCGACCGATTCCTCGCGCTCGGCGGGTACGCGGCCGAGGCCGAGGCCGCCTCGATCGCGAGCAACCTGAACCTGCCCGACCGGATCCTCAGCCAGCCGCTGAAGACGCTGTCGGGCGGTCAGCGGCGCCGCATCGAGCTGGCCCGCATCCTCTTCAGCGATGCCGAGACGATGATCCTCGACGAGCCGACCAACCACCTCGACGCCGACTCCGTGGTGTGGCTGCGCGAGTTCCTGAGCTCGTACCAGGGCGGCTTCATCGTCATCAGCCACGACATCCACCTCGTGGAGGAGACCGTCAACAAGGTCTTCTACCTCGACGCGAACCGCCAGGTCATCGACGTCTACAACATGGGCTGGAAGAACTATCTGCGCCAGCGCGAGTCGGACGAGGAGAGGCGCAAGAAGGAGCGCGCCAACGTCGAGAAGAAGGCGACCGCCCTGCAGCTGCAGGCCGCGCGCTTCGGCGCGAAGGCCTCGAAGGCCGCCGCCGCCCACCAGATGGTCGCGCGCGCCGAGAAGATGCTCGCCGGCCTCGACGAGGTGCGCGCGGTCGACCGCGTGGCGAAGCTGCGGTTCCCCGAGCCCGCACCCGTCGGCAGGACGCCGCTGCAGGCGAAGAACCTCTCGAAGAGCTACGGCTCGCTCGAGATCTTCACGGCCGTCGACCTCGCCGTCGACCGCGGCTCGAAGGTCGTCATCCTCGGCCTCAACGGCGCGGGCAAGACGACCCTCCTGCGGATCCTCGCCGGCGTCGACCAGCCCGACACCGGCCAGCTCGAGCCCGGCCACGGCCTCAGGGTCGGCTACTACGCGCAGGAGCACGAGACGCTCGACGTCACGCGCAGCGTCCTGCAGAACATGATGTCGGCCTCGCCCGCGATCACCGAGCTCGAGGCGCGCAAGGTGCTCGGCTCGTTCCTCTTCACGGGTGACGACACCGCGAAGCCCGCAGGCGTGCTCTCGGGCGGCGAGAAGACGCGCCTCTCGCTCGCGATGCTCGTCGTCTCCAAGGCCAACCTGCTGCTGCTCGACGAGCCGACGAACAACCTCGACCCCGCGAGCCGCGAGGAGATCCTCGGAGCGCTCGCGAACTACTCCGGCGCCGTCATCCTCGTCAGCCACGACGAAGGCGCCGTCGAGGCGCTCAACCCCGAGCGCGTGCTCATCATGCCCGACGGCGTCGAGGACCTCTGGACGAAGGACTACGCCGAGCTCATCTCGCTCGCCTGACCCGCGTCTAGCGGTGCCCGAGCAGGGCATCCTCCTCATCGGCGTCGCTCGCCCGCGCGCGCACCCGCTGCGGCGTCGGCTCGCCGGTCTCCTCGGCGACGATGCGCTGGCGCTCCTTGCGCAGCGCCCAGCCGTAGCCGATGAAGCCCATGAGGCCGAACAGGTACCACTGGAAGGTGTAGCTGAGGTGCGGGCCCTCGTCGGGCACGGGCCGCGTCGCCGCGACCGGACGAGTGTCGGGGGCCGGCGACTCGCTGTCGAGCAGGCCGTACGCGCCCGTCATGACGGCGCCCGCCTCGACCCGCTGCGCGACGTCGGGCAGGTGGATGGTCGCGATCTGACCCTCGGGGGCGCCGCGGCCGCGCAGCTCGGGCTCGCCGGGCTTGAGCCGCGCGAGCACCTCCACGCGCCCGCTCGGAGGAGCGGGCACGACGTCGGGCGAGTCCTGCTCCGAGCCCACGGGCAGCCAGCCCCGGTCGACGACGAACACGGTGCCGTCGTCGAGCAGCAGGGGAGTGAGCACCTCGAAGCCGGGCCGGCCGTTGAGCGGCCGGGCGCGCACGAGCAGCTGCTCGTCGACGAGGTACTCGCCCACGAGCTCCACGGGCTGCCACTCGAGGTCCGGATCGAGCACGTCGGTCTCGGGCAGAGCCTCGGTGAGCGGAACCGGGGCCGCATCCCAGTTCGCCGCGACGACGCGGATCTCGGCGACCGCCTCCAGCCGCCGCTGCCACTGCCACTGGGCGAGGCCCACGCAGACCACGGCGAAGAGGGCCGTGAGGCCGAGCCAGCCGAGCCAGCGGCGCTGCAGGGCCAGGCTCAGGATGCTCACGCCCTCGATTCTCCCGGATCCGGCAGCGAGTCGACGACCACGCCCGCGGGCGTGATCGTCACGGGGAACGAGCGCTGGGCGACGAAGTCGTAGAGGAAGTCGCGGTGCTCGTCGCACGCGAGCCACACCTTGACGCGCTCGGGGCCGTGGATGCGCGTATTGCGCCAGTTCACCGCCCAGGTCGCCTCGGCGCGGCACCCGCTGCGCGAGCAGCGCGTTCCGGAGATCTCCCCGGGGAGCGAGATCACGCCGCGGGGCCCTGCGGCGTGTAGGGCAGCAGCTGGCCGGGGCGCTCGACCGCGCGGCCGTCGCTCGGGGCGACGTTGTTGGCGACGACCACGGCGAAGTACGGCAGGACGATCGCGCCGAGGGCGGGAAGGAGCAGCCACCAGCCGGGCACGACGAAGCACGCGCCGATGCAGACGAGGCGAACGGCCATCGCCACCGAGTACTTGATCATGCGCGTGCGCCGCTCGTCGGTCGGAGAGGACGGGAGGCTGGTGATGGCGGCGCCGGTCGGCTGCTTCATGAGGTCTCGAGTGTACGTTCGCCGCCTGCGAGATCACTGGTTCGAAGCCTGCCAATAGGCTTGATGCCATGACCACTCAGCGCACCGTTCTCGTCACCGGAGGCAACCGCGGCATCGGCTACGCGATCGCCGAGGAGTTCCTCGCCCAGGGCCACCGCGTCGCGGTCACCGCCCGCTCGGGCACCGGCCCGGAGGGCGCGCTGACCGTCACCGCCGACGTCACCGACGCCGCCTCCCTCGACGCCGCCTACAGCGAGGTCGAGGCCGCCTACGGCCCCATCGAGGTCGTCGTCGCCAACGCGGGCATCACGCGCGACACCCTGCTGCTGCGCATGTCGGACGAGGACTTCCAGACAGTCGTCGACACGAACCTGACGGGTGCCTTCCGCTCCGTGAAGAGGGCGATGAAGGGGATGCTCAAGGCGCGGTTCGGCCGCATCATCCTCATCTCCTCCGTCGTCGGGCTGTACGGCTCGCCCGGGCAGGTCAACTACTCCTCCTCGAAGGCGGCCCTCGTCGGCATGGCCCGCTCGATCACGCGCGAGCTCGGCGGCCGCGGCATCACCGCGAACGTCATCGCGCCCGGCTTCATCGAGACCGACATGACGGCCGAGCTGCCGGAGGAGCAGCAGAAGGCGTACAAGGACTCAATCCCCGCCGGCCGCTTCGCGAGCCCGCAGGAGGTCGCGCGCGTCGTGACGTGGATCGCGAGCGACGACGCCGCCTACATCTCCGGCGCGGTCATCCCGGTCGACGGCGGCCTCGGGATGGGGCACTGACGCCCCGCCCGACCCGCAGCGGGCTCAGCCGCGCAGGCCGAGCAGCGGGAGCACGTCGCGCAGGTCGCGGCGGGCGATGCTGACGTCGGCGCGCTCGCGCACGATGGACTTCGCGGCGAAGGCGACGCCGAGCCCCGCGGCCTCGAGCATCGCGAGGTCGTTCGCGCCGTCGCCGACAGCGACGGTGCGGGCCAGCGGCACCCCGCGCTCCGCTGCCCACTCGCGCAGGGCGATCGCCTTGGCCTCGGCATCGATGACGGGGCCGAGCGTGCGGCCCGTGAATCGACCTTCGACGACCTCGAGCCGATTGGCGCGGTGGTGATCGAGCCCGAGCTCGGCGGCGATCGGGTCGAGCAGCTCGTGGAACCCGCCGGACACGACGCCGACGGCCCCGTAGGCGGCGTGGACGGCCGCGACGAGCTCGCGGGCTCCTGTCGTGAGGGTGATGCGGGCGCCGACGCGAGCGCAGCATCCGTCATCGAGGCCCGCGAGCGTCGCGACGCGCTCGGCGAGCGAGGCGGCGAAGTCGAGCTCGCCCGCCATCGCGCGATCGGTGATGGCGGCCACGGCGGGTCCGGATCCGGCTTCGTCGGCGAGGAGCTCGATGGCCTCCTGCTCGATGAGCGTGGAGTCGACGTCGAGGACGACGAGGAAGCGGGTCATGGGGCGGGCACTCCTCGTCGGGGGCGCACGCGCCCGATCACTCGATGCGGATGCCCTTGCCGACGACCGTGATGCCGGTGTCGGTGACCGTGAAGCCGCGGGCTCGGTCGGCGGCGTGGTCGACGCCGACCTGCGCGCCGGGGGAGACCACGACCTCCTTGTCGAGAATAGCCCGCCGGACGACGGCGCCCGCGCCGATCGTCGTGCGCTCGAAGACGACCGAATCGGCGACCTCGGCCGACTCGACCGTGACCCAGGTGCCGAGCACGCTGCGCTCGATGCGGGCGCCCGAGAGCACCGAGCCGAGCGACACGATCGAATCGATCACGTGGCCCGTCTCACCGGCGCCGTCGCGCACGAACTTCGCCGGCGGCATGTTGAGCTGCTGCGTGTAGATCGGCCACGCGGTGTTGTAGAGGTTGAAGACGGGGAGGGCCGCGATGAGGTCCTGGTGGGCGTCGAAGAACGACTCGATCGTGCCCACGTCGCGCCAGTAGAAGCGATCGCGCTCGGTCGCGCCCGGAACGTCGTTGTGGTTGAGGTCGTAGACGAACGCCTCGCCCCGGTTGACGAAGTCGGGCACGATGTCGCCGCCCATGTCGTGGGCGGAGTCCTCGAGCTCGGCATCGCGCGTCACCGCGTCCATGAGCACGTCGGCGTCGAAGACGTAGTTGCCCATCGAGGCGAGCACCTGGTCGGGGGCGTCGGCGAGGCCGACCGCCTGCCTCGGCTTCTCGTGGAAGGCGGCGATGCGCGAGGGGTTCGCGGGGTCGGTCTCGATGATGCCGAACTGGTCGGCGAGCTCGATCGGCTGGCGGATGCCGGCGACCGTGACGCCCGCGCCCGAAGCGATGTGCGCCTCGATCATCTGGGTGAAGTCCATGCGGTACACGTGGTCGGCGCCGACCACGACGACGATGTCGGGCTTCTCGTCGCGGATCAGGTTGAGGCTCTGGAAGATCGCGTCGGCGCTGCCGGAGAACCAGCGCTTGCCCAGTCGCTGCTGCGCCGGAACGGAGGCGACGTAGGCGTTGAGCATGCCGCTCAGCCGCCAGGTCTGCGAGACGTGGCGGTCGAGCGAGTGGCTCTTGTACTGGGTCAGCACGACGATCTGGCGCAGCCCCGAGTTGATGAGGTTCGACAGCGCGAAGTCGATGAGGCGGTAGCCCCCCGCGAAGGGCACGGCGGGCTTCGCCCTGTCTGCCGTGAGCGGCATGAGCCGCTTCCCCTCGCCGCCAGCCAGCACGATTCCGAACACCTTGGGGGTCGCCATGCCCCCACAGTAGGCGACTCCCAGGCGCTGTACTAGCGTCATCACCATGCGCGTCGACGTCATCTCCCGTGAGTATCCGCCCGAGGTCTACGGAGGGGCGGGAGTCCACGTCGCGGAGCTCGTGCGCGCGCTGCGCCACGATGCGCTGGATGTCCGCGTGCGCTGCTTCGGCGCCCCGCGCAACGAGGCCGACACGCACGCCTACCTCGTCCCCGGCGCCCTCTCCTCGGCGAATCCGGCCCTCGCGACGCTCGGCGTCGACCTCGCGATCGCCGACGACGTCGACGGCGCCGACATCGTGCACTCGCACACCTGGTACGCCAACGCCGCCGGTCAGCTCGCGCAGATGCTGCACGGGATCCCGCACGTCGTCACCGCCCACAGTCTCGAGCCGCTGCGGCCGTGGAAGGCCGAGCAGCTCGGCGGCGGCTACCGGATCTCCAGCTGGATCGAGCGCGAGGCGTTCGAGACGGCGGATGCCGTCATCGCCGTGAGCGACGGCATGCGCCGCGACATCCTGCGCTCCTACCCGAAGCTCGACGAGCAGAAGGTCGGCGTGATCCACAACGGCATCGACCTCGACGGATGGCAGCGGACGATCGACCACGAGTTCGTCCGCACGCTCGGCATCGACCCCGACCGCCCGACGATCGTCTTCGTCGGCCGCATCACCCGCCAGAAGGGTCTTCCGTATCTGCTCGAGGCCGTGCGGTCGCTGCCGAAGGACGTCCAGCTCGTGCTGTGCGCCGGCGCGCCCGACACGCCCGAGATCCTGCGCGAGGTGCAGAACGGCGTCGCCGCGCTCCAGGCGGAGCGCACGGGCGTCGTCTGGATCGAGCGGATGCTCTCGCAGCGCGAGCTCGCGGCCGTCCTGTCCCACGCCACGACGTTCGTGTGCCCGAGCGTCTACGAGCCGCTCGGCATCGTCAACCTCGAGGCCATGGCCTGCGGCGTCGCCGTCGTCGGCACCGCCACCGGAGGGATCCCCGAGGTCGTCGCCGACGGCGAGACCGGCCGGCTTGTCCCGATCGAGCAGGTGCAGGACGGCACCGGGATCCCCGTCGACCCCGCGAGGTTCGTCGCCGATCTCGCGGCTGTGCTCGGCGAGGTCGTGAGCGACCCCGAGCGCGCCGCGGCCATGGGCCGAGCGGGCCGTGCGCGCGCGGAGGAGCACTTCGCGTGGGGAGCGATCGCGGAACGGACACGCGCGCTCTACGCGAGCCTGCTCGTCTAGGCTGGACGCATCATGGCCAGCGTTCTCGAGTTCGACGATGTCTCCCTCAGCCGCGATGGCGCCGCCATCCTCGACGGCATCCGCTGGAACGTGGAGGACGCCGATCGCTGGGTCGTCCTCGGCCCCAACGGCGCGGGCAAGACGACGCTCCTGCAGCTCGCCGCCGCGAACCTGCACCCCACGAGCGGGCGCGTCACCGTGCTCGAGGAGGAGATCGGGCACTCCGACCTCGCCTCGCTGCGGCCGCGCATCGGCTTCGCTTCGACGGCGATGGCGCGCCGCGTGCCCGCCGATGAGCGAGTGCTCGACGTCGTCATGACTGCGGCGCACTCGGTCACGGGTCGGTGGAACGAGGAGTACGAGGACGTCGACGAGCGCCGCGCCCGCCGCGTGCTGCGCGAGTGGCACCTCGAGCGCTTCGCCGACCGCCGCTTCGGCAGCCTGAGCGACGGCGAGCAGAAGCGCGTGCAGATCGCGCGCTCGATCATGACCGACCCCGAGCTGCTGCTGCTCGACGAGCCCGCCGCGAGCCTCGACCTCGGCGCCCGGGAGGAGCTCGTGCTCCTGCTCGGCAGCTTCGCGAGCTCGCCCGACTCGCCCGCGATGGTCATGGTCACCCACCACGTCGAGGAGATCCCGGCCGGCTTCACGCACGCGCTGCTGCTGGCCGAGGGTCGCATCTCGGCCGCGGGGCCGATCGACGAGATCATCACGGCCGAGCACCTGACGGAAGCCTTCGGGATCCCGCTCCAGGTCAGCCGCGAGGGCGACCGCTTCGCCGCTCGGGGCGCCTGACCCGACCCGAGCACCGAGCCGCGCTCTGCTAGTCTTGAGAGTCGGCCTCGAAGGTTCGCCCTTCGCCTGCCCATCAACCTGCCCGCAGCGGGGGCACCCCGCTGAACAGAGAATCCAAGGAACCGTTCATGAAGACTGACATCCACCCCGAGTACAAGGCGATCGTGTTCCGCGACCTCGCGTCGGGTGAGACCTTCCTCACGCGCTCGACCGTGTCGAGCGACAAGACGATCGAGCTCGACGGCGTGGAGTACCCCGTCATCGACGTCGAGATCTCGTCGGCCTCGCACCCGTTCTACACGGGCAAGCAGCGCATCATGGACTCGGCCGGTCGCGTCGAGAAGTTCAACCAGCGTTTCAAGAACTTCGGCAACAGCTAACTGCTACCTCACGAAAGCCCCGCCTGACCGCGGGGCTTTCGTCGTCTTACCGGGGAGGGACGACGTTGGACGAAGGGTCTCTGTTCTTCACGGTCGTGTGGATGATCGTCTCTCTTGGCTTCGTTGCCCTCGGGATCTATGGCCTGAAGCGGCCGGAGTCCCTCGTCGATCTCTTCCGTCGGACGGGGACGCCGATGTTCGGCCGACGTGTCTCCGAGCGCATGTACACCGCGAGTAATCTCCGATGGGCCCTCATTCCGTTCATTGTCATGGGACTCTCCTTCGTCACCATTGGAGCCGTCAGCATCGCGACGCGGCTCGGTTAGCCCAGGTCGAACGCCTACATCCTCAAGAACTTCGGCAAGTAAGCCGCAGCAGCATCGAGAAAGGGCCCCGTCCTCGGACGGGGCCCTTTCTCGTGCACGGTGCGGTTCGCGCCGTGCGCGATCGTGCGCTCAGGAGCGGACGGGCCAGCCGCGGTCGGCCGTGAAGCGGTGGTCGCGCTCGCGGCGCATGTAGTCCTCGAACGAGTCGCACTGCTGGTCGTGCCACGACACCTGCGCGCCGTGGAGCGCCGCGGGGTCCTCCGGCAGGGCGTCCTGGTGCTTCCGGGCGAGAGCCTGCGCGACCCTGCCCGCGGCGATCGCGTCGGCCGCCGCGTCGTGGGCGCCCGTGAGCACGACGCCGTAGTGCGCGGCCGCGGCCTCGAGCGTTCGCTTGCCGCGGCGATAGCGGTCGACGGCCTTGTCGATCACGAGCGGGTCGACGACGGGGGAGGGCGAGGCGAGCGGCTCCACGCCGTGGCGTCGGGCCTCGTGCTCGAGCAGGCTCAGATCGTAGGCCGCGTTGTAGACGACGAGCGGCAGGGGGCGGGCGAGGAGCGCGCGCAGGGCATCCACGATCTCGGCGACGACCTCGCGCGCGGGCCGGCCCTCCGCGCGGGCGCGCTCGGTCGTGATGCCGTGCACGGCCGTCGCGCCGGCCGGGATCTCCACGCCCGGGTCGGCGAGCCACGACCACGACTCGACGGGCTCGCCGTCGCGGCCGATGACGCCGATGTGCGCGGTGACGATGCGCGAGGTCGTGACGTCGACGCCCGTGGTCTCGAGGTCGAAGACCGCGAGGCGGTCGCTCCAGTGCCCAGTGGCCGGGACGCTCGGTTCAGTGGCGGTCATTCCGCGAGCCTAGGCGTGCGCACCGACGCCGAAGCCTCCGCCGCCGTGGTGCGGGTGCGGGTCGCGATCGCCGACGTGCAACCAGTAGAAGCTCTGCGTCGCCATCGTGAGGGTGACGTTCCCGCTCTCGTCGACCGAGGGGAAGTCGGCGCCGCCGAAGAGATCCCACAGCGGTGCGCCCTCGAAGCCCGACATGTCGATCGTCGCGGCGACCGGGTTGTGGGCGAACGAGAACACGCACAGGATGCGCTCGGGGGCGTCGCCGAGGTGCGTGCCGGTCCCGGCGTACTCGCGCACGAACGCGAGCACCGACTCGTGGTTGGTCGGAAGGATGCGGATCGACCCCAGGCCGAAGGTCGGGTGGGCCTTGCGCACATGGATCACGTTGCGGATCCAGTGCAGGAGAGACCGCGATTGCGCGAGCTGGCTCTCGACGTTGATCTGGTTGTAGTGGTAGACGAGCGACTGCACGACGGGGAGGTAGAGCTTGCCGGGGTCCGCGTGTGAGAAGCCCGCGTTGCGGTCGGGGGTCCACTGCATGGGCGTGCGCGAGCTGTCTCGGTCGGGCAGCCAGATGTTGTCGCCCATGCCGATCTCGTCGCCGTAGTACAGGAACGGGCTGCCGGGCAGCGAGAACAGCAGCGCGTGCGCGAGCTCGAGCTCGGCGCGCGAGTTGTCCAGCAGCGGCGCGAGGCGCCGGCGGATGCCGATGTTGGCGCGCATGCGCGGGTCGTAGGCGTACCAGCCGTACATCGCCTGCCGGTACTCCTCGCTCACCATCTCGAGCGTGAGCTCGTCGTGGTTGCGCAGGAACACGCCCCAGGCGGCGCCCTCGGGCGCGTTGATCTCCTCGCTCAGCTGCCGCTGAAGCTCGGTCGCCTGCTGCGAGCGGAGGGCGTAGAAGATGCGGGGCATGACGGGGAAGTCGAACGCCATGTGGCACTCCGGCTCCTCCTCGGAGCCGAAGAACTCGACGACCTCGTGCGGCCACTGGTTCGCCTCGGCGATGAGCACGCGGCCCGGGTACTCCTTGTCGACCATCGCGCGCATCTTCGCGATGAACGCGTGCGTCTCCGGCTCGCCCTCGCCGTTGCCCCCGTCGGACTCGTAGAGGTAGGGAATGGCGTCGAGCCGGAATCCGTCGACGCCCAGGTCGAGCCAGAAGCGCACGACGTCGAAGAGAGCCTCGTGGACGGCCGGGTTCTCGAAGTTGAGGTCGGGCTGGTGGGAGAAGAAGCGGTGCCAGTAGAACTGCCGGCGCACGGGGTCGAACGCCCAGTTCGACTCCTCGGTGTCGACGAAGATGATCCGGACGTCCTCGTACTTCTCGTCCGTGTCGCTCCAGACGTAGAAGTCGCCGTACGGGCCCTCCGGGTCCTCCCGCGAGGCCTGGAACCACGGGTGCTGGTCGGAGGTGTGGTTGACGACGAGGTCGATGACGATGCGCATGTTGCGCTCGTGGGCCTTCGTGACGAGCTCGCGGAACTCCTCGATCGTGCCGAACTCGGGCAGGATCGCCGTGTAGTCGCTCACGTCGTAGCCGCCGTCGCGCAGCGGGCTCTGGAAGAACGGCGGCAGCCACAGGGCGTCGATGCCGAGCCACTGCAGGTAGTCGAGCTTCGAGATGAGCCCGCCGAGGTCGCCCGTGCCATCCCCGTTGGAGTCCATGAACGACCGCACCATGACCTCGTAGAAGACGCTGCGCCGGTACCACTGCGGGTCCAGCGCGAGTCCGGGCAGGGTGATGGGTGCGGTGAAGTTCACGGGGCTCCTCGGCGAAGGGAGGCGGGAGAGGGCAGGTGGCGCATCGCGCGGGCGCGATCGCGTTCCACTGTAGACCGGGTGCCGCCGCGGCTCGCGCGGGCGCCCCGACCTAGACTGTGCGGGATGCCCGCGCCCTCTCCCTACGCCGCCGCGCTCAGCGCGATCCCTCGTCGCGATCGCGACCTGACGGTCGTCGGAGCGCGCACGCACGTCGCCGAGTACGGCCCGGCGGATGCCCCGCGCACACTCGTCGTCGTGCACGGGTTCCGCGGCGATCACCACGGGCTCGAGCCCGTCATCGCGCACCTGCCCGACCTGCGCATCATCGCTCCGGATCTGCCGGGGTTCGGCGCGTCGGCCCCGCTGCCCGACCGCGAGCACGACATCGCGGGCTACGCCGAATGGCTCGACGCGCTGCTCTCGGCCCTCGGCGTGCGCGGCACCGCGGTGCTGCTCGGCCACAGCTTCGGTTCGATCGTCGTGGCGGGGGCGCTCGCGGCGGGCGTGCCCGCGCCGCGAGCGGTGCTCATCAACCCGATCGGCCAGCCCGCTCTCGCGGGCCCCCGGGGCATCCTCACCCGCGGCGCGGTCGCCTTCTACCGTCTGGGCGCGCTGCTGCCCGAGCGGGCGGGTTTCGCCCTGCTGCGCAGTCGCGCGATCACGCGGATCATGAGCGTGTCGATGGCGAAGACCCGCGAGAAGAGCCTGCGGCGGTGGATCCACGAGGAGCACGACCGCTTCTTCTCGGGCTTCGCCGAGCGCGACAGCCTGCTCGAGGCATTCCGGGCGTCGGTCTCGAACGACGTCTCCGACTTCGCCGCCGACATCCCGGTGCCGACGCTGCTCATCGCCGCGGAGCAGGACGACATCACGCCGCTCGAGGCGCAGCACCGGCTCGTGCGGCTCTTCCCCGACGCGCGGCTCGTCGTCGTGCCCGATGTCGGGCACCTCGTGCACTACGAGGCGCCGGCCGCCGCGGCGCGGGCGATCCGCGAGTTCCTGGCGTGAGCGAGGCGGCTGCGGGGGTGGGCGCGTGAGGATCGCGATCGACTGCCGCTACGTGCGCATCGGCCGGCACGACGGCATCAGCCGGTTCACGGCAAGCCTCGTGGAGCACCTGCTGCCCCTCCTCGGTGCCGGTGATGAGCTCGTCGCGCTCATCCACGACGACCGCCAGCTCGACATGCTGCCCGTGGGGCTCACGGTGCACCGCGTGAGCGCGCCGACGAGCGCGCGCGAACCGTGGGTCGCGAGCCAGGTCAACCGCATCCGCCCCGACGTCGTCTTCAGCCCCATGCAGACGATGGGCACGATCGGCCGGCGCTACCCGCTCGCCCTCACGCTGCACGACCTCATCTACTACGCGCACCCGACCCCGCCGCGCGACCTGCCCGCGCCCGTGCGGGTGCTGTGGCGGCTCTACCACCTCGCCTGGTGGCCGCAGCGGCTCCTGCTGAATCGGGCGGATGCCGTGGTCACGGTGAGCGAGACGACGCGCGGCCTCATCGAGACCCATCGCCTCACCTCGCGGCGCGTCGTCGTCGTGCCGAACGCGGCCGATCGGCCCGCTCAGCGAGAGCGCGCGCGGCCCGAGGGCGTCGAGCTCGTCTACATGGGCTCGTTCATGCCGTACAAGAACGTCGAGACGCTGTGCCGGGCTCTGCACGAGCTGCCCGGCGGGCGCCTGCACCTGCTCAGCCGGATCCGCCCGGAGGACCGCGCGCGCCTCGAGGGCCTCGCACCCGCCGGCGCGCTCGTGGTCTACGACGGAGTCACCGACGAGGAGTACGCGTCGATCCTCGACGGCGCCACCGCGCTCGTGCACGCCTCGCGCGACGAGGGCTTCGGCATCCCGCTCGTGGAGGCGATGGGGCGCGGCACGCCCGTCGTCGCCGCCGAGACAGCGATCTTCCGCGAGATCGGGGGCGAGGCGGCGCTCTACGCGGCTCCGGACGACGCGGCCGGGTTCGCGCAGCGGGTGCGCGAGCTGCTCGCCCCGGGGGAGTGGGAGGCGCGATCGCGGGCCGGGTACGCGCAGGCGGCGAGGTTCGACTGGGGGCGCAGCGCGGGCATCCTTCTGCAGCTGCTGCGCGAGCTCGCGGCGACGCCGCGGCGCTAGAGCAGCCGCACCGCGTCGAGGACGAGGACCGTCTCGTCGTCGCCGATGCAGAAGCCGGCGACGTTCGCCCAGTAGCCGTCGGGGCCCTCGATCGCGAGGAGGGCGTCGTAGGGCATCTCGACGCCCTCGGCCCCGACCGTCGCGCCGTCGGGGATGACCTCGCCGTCGGCGTCGACGACCGCGTCGCCGCCCGTCGTGAACCCGGGCGGCCAGATCACGAACCGCTCCCCGTCGGCCGTGTCTAGGCGGAAGCAGCCCTCGGATCCGACGACGAGCGCCGCTTCGAGATCGATCGGCTCACCCGTGTAGGTCTCGCCGGGCACCTGCGCCGGCAGACCGGGGCCGCCCTCGTTCGACCCGGGGGCCTCGGCCGGCGGAGCGGCGACGACGAGCAGCACGACGACCGCGATGATCGTCGAGAGGGCGACCGCGGTGATCGCGGTGAGCATCCGGCGGGAGGGCATGGCCGCACTGTACGCCCGCGGGGGCGCGTGACGGCGCAGACGAGCGGGCTCAGCCGGGCGTCGCGATGCGGGCGACGCGGCCGCTCGACCACGCGATGAGGCGCTCAGGGTCGGCGGCGAAGACGCTCTGCGCGTCGCCCGCGGCCGACCACACCTCGTCGAAGCGCAGCAGGCTGTCGTCGACGAGCGTGCGCACCGGGCTCGGATGCCCGATCGGGGGCACGCCGCCGATCGAGTAGCCCGTCGCGGCCTTGACGGTCTTCGCGTCGGCCTTCTCGACCGGCAGCCCGACCGCCTCGGCGAGCAGGTCGAGGTCGGCGCGGCGGTCGCCCGCGACGAGCGCGAGCAGCGGCGCGCGCTCGTCGCCGTCGAGCGCGACGAAGACGAGCGACTTGACGATCGCCCCGACCTCGCAGCCGACGGCGGCCGCGGCCGCGGCGGCCGTGTGGGTCGAGTCGGGCATCCGCACCGGGCTCAGGCCCAGGTCGGAGGTCGCGGCGGCGAAGCGCTCGGCGCCCGACGCCATCAGCGCTCGCCCCCTCGGTGCTCCTCGCGTCGCGCGAGGGCGTTCTGCTCCTCGAAGTCCTCCGCGAACGGGAAGATCGACTGCTCGTCGAGGGGGTCGTCGAAGCGCGACAGCGACAGGTCGCCGTCGGCGTGCAGGAACGAGTGCACCGAGCCGTTCGTGATCGGCTCGCGGTGGCGGCCCGGCGCGACCGATTCGAGAACGCTGCGGATCACGCCGCCGTGCGCCACGACGACGATCGACTCGCCCGGGTGCTCGGCGGCGAGGCGGTGCAGGGCGGCGACGACGCGCTCGGCGACGGCTTCACGGGTCTCGCGGCCGGGCACCTCCGCACCCTCGGGGTAGCGGGCGTCGAGCTCGGCGCCCGTGAGCCCCTCGGCGTCGCCGTAGTTGCGCTCCACGAAGGCGGCGTCGAGCTCGGGGCCGGGCATCCCGATCGCGTCGGCGATGATCGTCGCGGTCTCCGCGGCGCGGCCGAGCGGGGAGGCGACGATGCGCGACCACTGGCGGCCCCGCATCAGCTCGCCCGTCGCGGCGGCCTGTGCGCGGCCCGTGTCGTTCAGGGGGATGTCGGTCGAGCCCTGGATGCGGCGCTCGCGGTTCCAGTCGGTCTCGCCGTGGCGGACGAGGGCGAACGCGGTCATGGGGGCCTTTCCGGTGGCGGGGCGGGCGGCGCCGGCCGGCGGCGGGAGCGCTAGTCGGCGATGAGCGCGTCGCGCAGAGCCGCGAGCGTCTCGGTCGTGCCCGCATCGATCTTAACGGCGGCGCGCGCGTCGGCCTTCGTCTCGCCCCGGTTGACGATGATCGTCGGGATGCGGCGCTTCGCCGCGAGGCCCACGAGGCGGACGCCGGAGTTCACGACGAGCGAGGAGCCGAGCACGAGCAGCGCGTCTGCCCGGGCGACGATGCCCCGGGCCTCCTCGAACTTCACGGGGGGCACGAACTCGCCGAAGAAGACGATGTCGGGCTTGAGCGTGCCGCCGCACACGGTGCACTCGGGGATGGCGAAGCGCGACACGTCGTCGACCTCGGCGTCGCCGTCGGGGTTCACGCGGTGCTCGGCGTCGACGTCGAGCCACGGGTTGAGGGCCGTGATGCGGTCGGCGATCGACTCGCGCGCGAAGGCCTGGCCGCAGTGCAGGCACACGACGCGGTCCATCGAGCCGTGAAGGTCGACGACGCGGCGGCTGCCGGCGCGCACGTGCAGTCCGTCGACGTTCTGCGTGACGACCCCGGCGATGCGGCCGTGGTCCTCCAGCTCCGCGAGCGTCCGATGGCCGGCGTTGGGCCGGGCGTCCGAGAAGCGGCGCCAGCCGAGATGGCTGCCGGCCCAGTAGCGCTTGCGGTAGGGCTCGTCGGCGAGGAACTGGCTGAACGTCATCGGCGTCCGAGCGGGGGCGCCCGCGCCGCGGTAGTCGGGAATGCCCGAGTCGGTGCTGATGCCGGCGCCGGTGAGGACGGCGATGCGTCCGCCGCGCAGGAGCCCGATCGCCTCGTCGAGGCTCGCCCGCGCGGCATCGCCGAGCGGCAGCGGCTGAGCCGGGGCCGACGAGTGCGCCATGGTGCCTCCCTGCGGGGTCTCTCGCAGAGTAAACGCGCCGGGTTTCGGATATGTTTCCGGAGGCTGTGCGACCGGGGAGCGCCCTCGGCGAACGCGTGAACGGAAGGCGGAGGTCTCGATGCGGATCGTACGGATCGAAGGCCTGGAGCATCCCGACCTGGCCGACTACGCGCGCCTCACGGACGTCGCGCTGCGCCGCCTGACCGAGCCGGAGGGCGGGCTGTACCTCGCCGAGTCGCTCACGGTCATCGGCCGGGCGCTGCGCGCGGGTCACGAGCCGCGCTCGGTGCTCACGAGCGAGAAGTGGCTGCCGGACGTCGAGGCGCTGCTCGGCGATCGCGACGTTCCCGTGTACGTCGGCGCGGCGGGCGCGCTCGAGGAGCTCACGGGCTTCCACCTGCATCGCGGCGCCCTCGCGAGCATGCACCGGCCAGCGCCGCTCGACCCCCGGGCGCTGCTGGCGGATGCCCGGCGCGTCGTCATCGTCGAGGACGTCGTCGACCACACCAACGTCGGGGCGATCTTCCGCTCGGTCGCGGGGCTCGGGGCGGACGCCGTGCTCGTGACGCCGCGCTGCGCCGACCCGCTGTACCGCCGCAGCGTGCGCGTGTCGATGGGCACCGTGCTGCAGGTGCCGTGGACGCGCCTGCCGGAGTGGGAGGACGCGGCGCCGATCCTGCACGAGGCGGGCTTCACGATCGCCGCCCTCGCCCTCGCCGACGACGCGGTCCCGCTGCGCGACTTCGCCGCGACCGCGCCCGAGCGCGTCGCCGTGCTCGTCGGCGCCGAGGGCGACGGGCTCTCGCGGCAGGCGCTCGCGGCGGCCGACGTCGTCGTGACGATCCCCATGGCCCACGGCGTCGACTCGCTCAACGTCGCGGCCGCGAGCGCGGTCGCGCTCTACGCGCTGCAGGGCTGAGCCGTGATCACTCGATCGCGGTCGCGTGCAGCACGATCGCCTGCTCGGGCGCGAGCAGCGGCACCGGGATGCCCGCCTCGGCGAGCACTCGGCCCGAGGCGGTGATCTCGCCGGCCGCGAACCACGCGGGGGGAGCATCCTGCACCGCACGCGGAGGCGTGCCGAGCGGGACGAGCGCGACGCGATAGCGGCGATCGGGGTCGAGGCCCGGCAGCCGCAGCGGCGGCGGCACCGAGACGCGCGAGGCGGCGGTCGTCGCGAGGCTGAAGACCGCCTCACCGCGGTCGGGGGCGACGACGCCGTGCACGAGACGGCTCGCGTCATCGTCGGCGTCGACCCGAACGGTGCGCCCCGAGTGCAGCAGGGGCCGGAAACGCTGCACCGTCGCGACCCAGTCGCGCAGCAGGGCGCGGTCGTCGTCGCTCGCGCGCGTGACATCCCACTCGATGCCCGCGTGGCCGAAGAGCGCCGTCGCGAGGCGCAGCGAGAGGTCGTGCGTGCGGCCCGTGATGTGGGCGCGCGGGGCACCGACGTGGCCGCCGAGCAGCTCGAGCGGCACGAGGATGCTCGAGAAGCGCTGGATGCTCTGCCTCTCGAGGGCGTCGTTCGTGTCGCTCGTCCAGAAGCGGTGGGTGCGGCGGGCGATGCCGAGGTCGATGCGACCGCCGCCCGAGGCGCACGACTCGATCGCGACATCCGGGTGCTGGGCGCGCAGCTCGTCGAGCAGTGCGTAGAGCGCGCGCGTCTGCGCCGCCGAGCCTCCGGCCATGAGGGCGCGGTTGTGATCCCACTTGAGGAACCGGATGGGGTACTCGGTCAACAGCGCGTCGAGCGCGGCGAGCAGGTGCTCGCGCACCGCCGGGTTCGCGAGATCGAGCGCGTGCTGCCAGCGCCACGTCGGCGGCACGGCTCCGTCGGAGGAGGCGAGCAGCCAGTCGGGATGCTCGCGCGCGAGCCGCGACTCGGGGCTCACCATCTCGGGCTCGACCCACAGGCCGAACTCCATGCCGCGCTGCTCGACGAGACCGACGAGCGGGTGCAGGCCCGCGGGCCAGCGATCGGGGTCGACGATCCAGTCGCCGAGCGCCCGGCGGTCGTCGGTGCGGCCCGCGAACCAGCCGTCATCGAGCACGAAGCGCTCGACGCCGAGATCGGCGGCGGCGTCGACGAGCGGGGCGAGGGCGTCGAGAGACTGATCGAAGTACACGGCCTCCCACGTGTTGAGCACGACGGGGCGGTGCGTGGGCGGCGAGATGCGGCGCACGTAGGGGTGGAAGCGGTCGGAGAGACCGTCGAGGCCGGCGCCCGAGAAGGCGAAGAGGGCGAGGGGTGCGTCGTAGCGCTCGCCCGGGGCGAGCGCGATCTCGCCAGGCTGCAGCAGCTCCTCGGCGCCGAGGTGGCGGTGGCCCGTCGCGAGCGACTCGAGGGCGATGCGGCTGTCGCCGCTCCACGCGTGGTGCAGGCTCCAGAGCTCGCCAGCGGCGAAGCCGAAGCCCGGTGTGCCGGCGACCGTGAGGAACGGCGCATCGTGACCGGGGCGGCCTTGGCGCTGCTCGCGCAGGTGCACGCCGTCGCGCACGGGGCCGCGCTGCGGGCGGCGCTCACCGGCCCAGAGCCCCGAGAAGTCGAGCAGATCGCTCGCGCGGGCGGGAACGGGCAGTCGCGCTGCGAGCCGACCGAGAGCGACGGGATGCCCGCCCGCGGCGGTCGCGGAGACCGACACTTCGACGAGCCCCTCGACGGTGAGCTCTGCGCTCCAGTCGAGGTCGAGCAGGAGGCCGTGCTCGTCGTGCGCGCGCAGCGAGACGACGAGGCCGGCGGGGGCGGAGCGGTGAACGGCCGTGGGGGTGAGGCGCAGCGGGGAGCGCGAGGCGGGCATCCCCACTCGATGCGCCTCGATGCCGGGAAGGCCCGTCCAGCCCTCGGCGGGCGTAGGAAGGATCGAGGGCACGAGCGGGATGTCGGGCGAGCTCGGCGCGATCGCAGGAGCCGCAGCGACGACGGCGAGGTCGGCGTCAGCCAGATCGCCGAGGTCGGGGCCCCAGTAGCGGACGGCGGGCACGGCCGCGCCGCGGGCGTCGAGCACGAAGCTGACACCCGCGGCGCGGAGGTGGTGCAGGGAGATGGTTACTCCTTGACCGGGATCGCTGCTGCCTTGAGAGCATCGATCGTGGACGACTGGCCCGACTGCAGGGCTTCGAGGAGCGTACCGCTGCCCGAGACCGCACCGGAGAAGCCGTCGGCGACGTCGTTGTAGACCTGCGTCATCGTCGGGCCCCACGTGAAGTCGGGGTCGACGTTGTTGCCGGCCTCGGCGAACACCTCGTAGATCTTCTGTCCGCCGTAGAACTCGACGCCCTCGCCGAAGACGGGCAGGTCGGCGCCCTCGATCGTCGCGGGGTAGATGTTGGCGGTCTTGTTCATCGCGGTGAGCGCGTCAGCGTCGGTGTTGAGCCAGAGCGCGAACTGAGCGGCCTCGTACGGGTGGTCCGAGCCCTTCAGCACGGCCGTGGTCGAACCGCCCCAGTTGCCCGCGGCCGACTCGCCGGCCTCCCACTGCGGCATCGGCGCGACAGCCCAGTTGCCGGCGGTGTCAGGCGCGCCGCTCGCGATCGTGTTGGCGCCCCAGACGGCCGAGACCCAGGTCCAGATCTCGCTCGAGTTGTAGGCGGCGTTCCACTCATCGGTCCACGGCGGGTAGACGGCGACGAGGTCCTCGTCGATCAGACCCTGCCAGTACTCGGCGACGCGAGTGGTCTCCTCACCGGTGAGGTTGACCTCCCACTGCTCGCCGTCGTTGGCGAACCACTCGCCACCGGCCTGCCAGACGAGACCGGCGAAGGCGTTGATGTCGCTCTGCGAGAAGTTGTTGATGTACCCGCCCTGCTCGCGGATCTGCGCGGCAGCGGCCTGGTACTCCTCCCACGTGGTCGGCACCGGGATGCCAGCGGCCTCGAAGAGGTCGGCGCGGTAGAACATGGCCATGGGGCCGGTGTCCTGCGGGATCGCGTAGACCGCGTCCTCCTCGCCGAAGGTGACCTGGCTCCAGGTCCACGGCACGAACTGGTCCTCGGCCTCGAGGATTCCCTCGCAGGCCGCGATGTTCTCGAGGCCGTCCTGCACGCGGAAGTTGGGCATCGCGTCGAACTCGATCTGGCCCAGGTCGGGGGCGTTGCCGGCCTCGAGCTGGTTGAAGAAGTTCTGGTACGTGCCGCCGTTGCCGTTCGGTCCGGTCTGGACCTCGACCTGGATGTCGGGGTTCTCCTCGTTCCAGATGGCCACGGCCTCCTCGACGCCGGGGAGCCAGCTCGTGAAGGTCAGGGTGACGGGGCCGTCGGAGGGAGCGCAGTCGCCTCCGGCGGCGCCGGGGGCTTCGCTGCCTCCGGTCGAGCAGGCAGTGAGTGCCAGCGCCGTGAGAGCCGCCATGGCTCCGACGCGGGCGACGGTGGAGATCGCCATGCGATGTTCCTTTCTCTTGGTGGTTGTGGTGCGGGTCGTTCGGGTCGTGCGGTTTCGTGCGCCCGGCCTCAGGGGGGACGGGAGTTCGGGGGAGGGCCCTACTTGAGGCCGCCGTTCGCGAGCCCCGACTGCCAGAAGCGCTGCAGGCCGAGGAACGTGAGGATGAGCGGGATGATCGACAGGAGCGAGCCGATGATGACGAGCGCGCGGATGTCGGGGATCTGGCTCACCTGCGTGTTCCAGACGTACAGGCCGAGCGTGACGGGGAAGAGGCTCTCGTCGCGCAGCATGATGAGCGGCAGGAAGAAGTTGTTCCAGATCGCGACGAACTGGAACAGGAAGATCGTCACGAGCGCCGGCGCCATGAGGCGCGTGGCGACCGTGAAGAACGTGCGCACCTCGCCCGCGCCGTCGATGCGCGCCGCCTCGATGATCTCGTCGGGCACGCTCGCCGCGGCGTAGATGCGCGAGAGGTAGACGCCGAAGGGGCTCACGAGGCTCGGCAGGAAGACCGCCCAGATCGTGTTCGTCGCGCCGACCTGGCTGAAGAGCAGGAAGAGCGGGAGCGCGAGCGCCGTGGCGGGCACGAGCACGCCGCCGAGGATGACGTTGAAGAGCGTCTCGCGACCGCGGAAGGTGTACTTCGCGATCGCGTAGCCGGCCATCGCCGCGATGATCGTCGCGATGAGGGCGCCGATGCCCGCGTAGAGCGCGCTGTTGGCGAGCCAGCGCAGGAACACCGCGTTGCGGTAGTCGAAGAGCGCCGCGATGTTCTCGAAGAGCGCGAAGTCGGCGAACCACAGCGGCGCGGTCGTCGTGAAGTCGGCGCGCGTCTTGCTCGACGCGACGAAGAGCCACCAGATCGGCGTGAGGAAGTACAGCGTCGCGACGACCATGACGGCCATGGCGATCGTGCGCGAAACGGCGCTCTCGCGGATGCCGCTGTGCTGGCTCGAGCCCGACCCGCGCGCGCGGCGCGGCGTCACGGCGTTCGCCGATCGAGGGGATGCTGTGGTCGCGGTCATGCTGCCGTCCTCCGCTGCGTGAGCTTGAGCACCGTGAACGAGAGCACGAACGTCGCGAGTGCGAGCACGACGCTCATCGCGGCGGCGAGGCTGATGTTCGGGATCGATGCCGTGGAGTAGATGGTGAGGTTCGGGGTGAACGTGCTCGTCACGGCCGAGCTGAACGACTGGAACACCTGCGGCTCGGCGAGCAGCTGCAGCGTTCCGATGATCGAGAAGATGCCCGTGAGCACGAGGGCCGGCACGACGAGCGGGATCTTGATCGACCACGCGATGCGGAACTGGCTCGCGCCGTCGAGGCGCGCGGCCTCGTAGATCTCGCTCGGGATCGCCAGGAGCGCCGAGTAGATGATGAGCATGTTGTAGCCCACGTAGACCCACGTGACGACGTTCGCGATCGACCAGAGCACCGACTCGGCCGAGAGGAAGTCGACGGTCTGCGTCACTCCCGTGAAGGGCGAGAGGTTGGGCGAGTACAGGAAGCCCCACATGATCGCGGCGATGACGCTCGGCACGGCGTACGGCGCGAAGAAGGCGAGTCGGAAGAACTTCGACCCGCGCACGAGCGGTGAGTCGAGCAGCAGCGCGAGGATCAGCGCCACGCCGAGCATGATCGGCACCTGCACGACGCCGAAGAGCAGCACGCGGCCGATCGACGACCAGAACGCCTCGTTCTCGAAGACGGCGATGTACTGCGTGAGCCCGCCGAAGACCTGCACGGCGGGGCCGAAGGTGCCGTCGCGCTCGACGACGAGCAGCGACTGGTAGACGGCGTACCCGATGGGGATGACGTAGAACAGGGCGAAGAGCGCCCCGAACGGGACGAGGAAGACCGCGAGGGCTCCGCGGTGGCGGATTCCGCGCGACTTGCGCACGGCTGTGTCGGTCACGATTCGCTCCTCTCGGTGAGCACGGCGATGACCCCGCCGGCGGGGACGACGGTCGACCCGGAGGCGACCTCGCTGCCCGAGACGAGGTCGACACCCGCGAGCGCGAGGCCCGTGAGTGCGAGCGGCTCGTCGCGGTGGTTGATGACGATCATGATGCTTCGGTCGGCGGCAGAGCGCACGACGATGTCGACATCGTCTCCGACCTCGATGGTGGGGATGCCCGCCTCGGCGCACAGCCGCCGCATGAGGTCGCGCAGCGGGTCGGCCTCGAGTGCCGTCGCGACGTACCACGCGGCGCCCGCGCCGTGCACGGCGCGCGTGAGCGCGGCAGACCCGGCCGCGGGGCCGGTCGCGAACCGATCGAGCACCTCGGCGCGCTCGGCGCGCAGCGCCTCGCTCCAGATGGTGCCCGTCGCGCCGCTCTCGAGCGTGACGGTCTCATCGGCGGCGAGAGGGCGCAGCTCGTCGATGACGAGGCCGAGCAGCTCGCGGAAGGCTCCCGGGTAGCCGCCGAGGCGGATCGCGGCCTCGTCATCGGCGATGCCGGTGAAGGGAGTGACGAGAACCGTCGCGCCGCTCGACGCGGCCCGATCGATCGCGTCGGCAGCAGCATCCGATGCCGCATAGAGAGTGGGCACGACGACGAGGTCGTAGCCCTCGAGCGCGTCGCCGGGGCGCACCATGTCGACCGTCACGCCGAGCGAGCGCAGGGCCGCGTGGTAGCGGCGCGCCTCGGGCAGGTAGCGCAGCAGCTGGCTGGGGTGCGTGTCGACCTCGGCGGCCCAGCGGGCGTCGAACCCGACGACCATGGCCGCGCGCGCCTCGACGCGCGTGCCGACGACGGGCTCGAGTCGGTCGAGCAGCGCCGAGAGCTCGACGCTCTGCTGCCAGGCCGGGCCGGTCGCGCCGGCGTGGGGGAGGAGCGCGGAGTGGAACTTCTCGGCGCCGCGCTGCGAAGCGCGCCATTGGAAGAAGCACACCGAGTCGGCGCCTCGCGCGACGTGGCCGACGGCGGTGCGCGCGAGCTCGCCCTCGCGCTTGGCGTGGTTGACCGGCTGCCAGCTGACGGCGCTCGTCGAGGTCTCCATGAGCATCCACGGCGCACCGCCGGCGAGGCCGCGCGTCAGATCGGCGCTGAAGGCGAGCTCGGCGAGCGGGTCGGCGAGGCGGTGGTCGAGGTAGTGGTCGTTGGCGACGAGGTCGAGGTCGGCGGTCCAGCTCCAGTAGTCGAGCGCCGAGATGTGGTCGGTCACCATGAGGTTCGTCGTGACGGGCGCCGACGACGCGCGGCGGATGACGGCGGCCTCGGCACGGTACTGCGCGAGCTGCTCGTCGGAGGAGAAGCGCTGGAAGTCGAGCAGCTGCGCCGGGTTGCCGGCCGAGAGCGTCGTGCGCGGCGGCAGGATGTCGGCCCACTCGCTGTAGCGCTGGCTCCAGAAGGCGGTGCCCCACGCAGTGTTGAGCGCCTCGATCGTGCCGTACCGGGCCTCGAGCCAGCGACGGAACGCGGCCGCCGAGACGTCGCAGTAGCAGTGCGCGTTGTGGCAGCCGAGCTCGTTGCTCACGTGCCACAGGGCGATCGCGGGGTGCTGCCCGTAGCGGGTGGCGACGCGCTCGACGAGAGCGAGCGACCGCTCGCGGTACACGGGCGAGCTCGGGCACCAGGCCTGGCGACCACCGGGGTAGGCGATCACGCCGCTCCTGTCGCGCGGCAGGATCTCAGGGTGCAGGCGCGTCAGCCACGGCGGCGGCGAGGCGGTGCCCGTGCCCAGATTGATGCGGATGCCCGCCTCGTGCAGGAGGCCGATGATCTCGTCGAGCCCGCCGAAGTCGAACTCGCCGTCGCGAGGCTCGAGGTGCGCCCACCCGAAGATGTTGATCGCGACGAGGTCGATGCCGAGCTCGGTCATGAGCCGAACATCCTCGCGCCAGACCTCGCGACCCCACTGCTCGGGGTTGTAGTCGCACCCCAGCACGATCGACCGCGTCGGCCAGCCGGGCACGAGAGCGGCCGGGGCCGTGCGGGGGAGTACGGGGGTGAGGCTCACGGACCGTCCTGTTCCATCGTCAACATCGTTGTCGCTCGAGGAATCTGGGAGCGTGCACAGAGTGGCCTGTGACGATCGCTCGGAGGATTTCTGGGAGCGTGCACAGAATAGGCACCCCGGCGTCGGAGTGTCAACGATGCACCGCGCGTTCCGGCGTGTCGCGCGTGGTTACACTGGCGAAATGACCCCGCCGCCGTCGCGCCCCAAACGCGCCACGATCTTCGACGTCGCGGCCGAAGCGGGTGTCTCGCGCGGCACCGTCTCGCGCGTTCTCAACGGCGAGCCGTACGTCTCGGAGGCCGCGCGCCAGGCGATCGAGGCGGCCATCGCGAAGGTCGGCTACGTGCGGAACACCGCCGCGCGGAACCTCGCCAGGCAGTCCTCCGGAGCCATCGCGCTCATCGTGCACGAGCCGCACTCGGTCTTCGTCGACGACCCCAACATCGGCAACATCCTCCTCGGCACCAACAGCGCCCTCTCGGCCGCCGACTACCAGCTCGTCACGCTCGTGATCGAGACCGACCGCGACTCCGAGCGCGTGAGCGGCTACCTCGGCGGCGGCTTCGTCGACGGCGCCATCATCGTCTCCGCGCGCGAGGGCGACCCGATCTCGCGCGCGATCGCCGAGCTGCGCCTTCCGGCCGTCATGATCGGCCGACCCGACAACCAGCCTCGGCTCGCCTGGGTCGGCATCGACAACCGCGGCGCCGCGCAGCAGATCTCCGAGCGGCTCGCCGCGACCGGCCGCCGACGCGTCGGCATGATCGCCGCCGGCCTCGACCGCGACTCCGGCCGCGATCGCCTCGCCGGCTTCCGGGATGCCCTGGGCGAGCACTACGACGCCGATCTCGTCTCGCGACAGCCCTTCTACACCTTCGACGCCGGCGTCGCGGGCATGACCGAGCTCCTCGAGCGCGACCCGGCCGTCGACGGCGTCTTCGCGGCGTCGGACGCGGTCGCCGCAGGGGCGATCGACGTCCTGCGCGCCCGCGGGCGCCGAGTGCCGGAGGACGTCGGCGTCGTCGGCTTCGACGACTCGGCCTGGGCGCTGCGCAGCCAGCCGCTGCTGTCGACCGTCCGGCAGCCCGCCGCATCGCTCGGAGCCCGCGCGGCCGAGCTCGTGCTCGAGCAGATCCGCTCGGGAGGCACGAGCGGCGATGGGGGAGTCGTTCTCGACACCGAGGTCATCTGGCGGGCCTCGGCCTGAGCCGAGCATCCGTCGCCGCTTCGTAGACTGGGCGGATGCGCCGCCGTCCCCTCGCCCTCGTCGCCGGGATCACCGCCGGCGCTCTCGCGACGGGCGCCGGGCTGTACTCGACCGTCGCGCTCATGACGCCCGTGCCCGCCGTGACGGGCGAGGCCATCGCGCGGGCGAGCGTCGCGACCCCGGTCGAGACCGTCGCCCTGCCCGGATACGGGGCGAGCGCCGTCGGACCGCTCGAGGAGCGCGGGGCCGTCTACGCCGGGACCGACCTCGACACGCCGCGGCCGATCGCCTCGATCACGAAGGTCGTCACGGCGCTCGTCGTGCTCGACGCGAAGCCCCTCGCCGCGGGGGAGAAGGGACCGACGATCACCCTCGACGCCGCCGCGGGCGCGCTCGACGAGGAGTACATCGCGCGCAACGGCTCGGTCGCGCCGGCGCGCGAGGGACTGCAGCTGACGCAGCGCCAGCTCATCGACCTCATGCTCGTCTGGTCGGCCAACAACTACGCGGACACCCTCGCGATCTGGGCGTTCGGCTCGGTCGACGCCTACGTCGAGGCGGCTCGCGCGTGGATCGACCGCGCGGGTCTCGACGGCCTCCAGGTCGCCGACGCCACCGGCTTCTCGCCGCAGAGCGCCGCGACCCCCCGCGCGCTGCTCGACCTCGCCCGGCTCGCCGTCGCGAATCCCGTCATCGCCGACTCGGCCGGGCTCCAGCGGATCGACGTGCCCGGCGTCGGCGCCTTCGAGAACCGCAACACCGCGCTCGGGCTCGACGGCGTGACCGGCCTCAAGACCGGGACGACGGAGGAGGCCGGCGCGTGCCTGCTGTTCTCGGGGCGCGCCGAGGTCGACGGCGGGACCGTGGAGGTGGTGGGCGTCGTGCTCGACGCCGAGGTGCACGCCCGGGCCGCCGCCGACTCGCGCGCCCTGCTGACGAGCGTCGTCGACGACTACCGCACGGTCTCGCTCGGCACCGCAGGCGAGGTCGTCGCGCGCTGGCGCGCGCCGTGGGGCGACGAGGCCGAGCTGCGCATCGCCGAAGACGCGCGCGAGCTCGTCTGGGGCGGGGCGTCGAGCCAGTCGTTCGTGCCGATCCCGTCGCTGCCGCCGGGCGGCGCGGCGCCGTCCGGTCCGCTCATGATCGTGCAGCTCGGCGACGAGCAGGTGGATGTCCCGCTCGAGTGGAGCGGACGGATCGCGGGCCCCGACCCCTGGTGGCGGCTGATGCGGCCGCTGCGCGAGTGGGGCATCCTCGCGGAGTGATCAGCGGCGCGGCGGCAGCGCGTCGGGCCGCTTGGCGGTGATGCGGTCGCCGGAGGACTGGTGGCGGATGCGCCGCACGACCCACGGCACGAGGTACTCGCGCGCCCAGCCCATGTCCTCCGTGCGGGCCTGCCGCCACGTGCGCACCGGGAGCGGCTCGGGCCTCATCGGCTCGAGGTCGTGGGCGACGCCGAGCGCGTCGAGCGTGGCCCGGGCGATCGTGTGGTGGCCGAGGCCGGAGAAGTGCAGCCGGTCGGGGTGCCACATCCGCGAGTCCTGCAGCTCGCGCAGCGCCCACATGTCGACCACGATCGCGTCGTGCGTCGCCGCGACGTACCGCAGGTTCTCGTTGTAGATCGCGACCTTGCCGCGCACGCGCCGCAGAACGGGCGTCATGCCGATGTCGGGTCCGTTGAACATGACCACCGTGGCGCCGTCCGAGCGCAGGCGCACGATCGCCCGCTCGAAGCGCGCGGCGACCTCGTCCGGATCGGTGCCGGGCCGGATGATGTCGTTGCCGCCCGCGGAGATCGAGATGAGGTCGGGCCGCAGCGCGAGGGCCGGCTCGATCTGCTCGTCGGCGATCTGCTGGAGCAGACGGCCGCGGACGGCGAGGTTGGCGTAGGCGAAGTCGTCGGTGCGCTCGGCGAGCTTCTCGGCCACGCGGTCGGCCCACCCGCGGTGACCGCCGGGGGAGTCGGGCTCGGGGTCTCCGATGCCCTCGGTGAACGAGTCGCCGATCGCGACGTACCGCGACCAGGGGTGCAGCTGAGACATGCTCCCATCGTGACAGACGGTGCCGCTCCCGCGCAGTTCCGGCTTCCGAACCGGGTGCGTCCGGCCTCCCCAGGGCTAGCTGGGAGGAATCTGTAAGCTTCGTGGCCCCCGCACGGGGGGTGTGCTTGACTGTTCGCCGAGCGATTCCACCGAGTCGTTCGAACGAAGGCTGAGAGGCACCTGGCTCTCAGCCACAACGAAAGGGCAATCCCATGGGTTTCCTCGCTTTCCTCCTCCTCGGGCTCATCGCCGGCGCCATCGCGAAGCTGATCCTCCCGGGCAAGCAGAACGTCGGCTGGTTGATGACCCTCGTCCTCGGCGTCCTCGGCGCACTCCTCGGCGGATGGCTCGGCAGCGTGCTCTTCGGCACCGGCCTCGAGGAGTTCTTCGACCTCAGCACGTGGCTGCTCGCCATCGCCGGCGCCATCATCGTGCTCCTGATCTACGGCGCGATCGTCGGCCGCAAGGGCCGTCGCGCGTAATCGCGACCAGTACCGCCCACGGGGGCGGATCGCTTCGGCGGTCCGCCCCCGTTCGCGTGTCCGGCGGTCATCGGTCGTCGGCGGTCGATGCCAGGATGTCCGCGTGAGCAAGCAGGACGGCAGCGGGCGGCAGGTCACGGCCGCGCCGACCGCCGACACGAGCGCGAGCATCCTGCATCTGGACATGGACGCGTTCTTCGCCTCGGTCGAGCTGCTCGAGCGGCCCGAGCTGCGAGGGAGGCCCGTCATCGTCGGCCATCGCGGGGCGCGATCGGTCGTCACGGCCGCGACCTACGAGGCCCGGCGCTACGGCGTGAACTCGGCGATGCCCATGGCCCTCGCGCTGCGCCGCTGCCCGAACGCGATCGTGCTCGAGCCCCACTACGACCGCTACCAGCACTTCTCTCGCGAGGTCATGCGGATCCTCGGCGACGCCACCCCCCTCGTCGAGCCGCTCTCGATCGACGAGGCGTTCCTCGACGTGCGCGGGGCCGTTCCGCTGTTCGGGCCGCCGTTCGCGATCGCGACCGCGCTGCGCGAGCGCATCCGGAGCGAGACGGGCCTCACCGCCTCGGTCGGGGCCGCTGCCACCAAGTTCGTCGCCAAGCTCGCCTCCAGCCGGGCCAAGCCCGACGGCCTGCTCGTCGTCCCCGAGGCCGACACGATCGCCTTCCTCCACCCCCAGCCGATCACCGCGCTGTGGGGCGTCGGCGCCTCGACGGAGGAGCGGCTCGCCCGACTCGGGCTGCGCACGATCGGCGACCTCGCCGCGACGCCGCTCGACTCCCTGCGCGCCGTCATCGGCGAGGCGGGCGCCGCGCGGCTGCACGAGCTCGCCTGGGGTCGAGACCCGCGCGCCGTGACGCCCGGGCGCGACGAGAAGTCGATCGGGCACGAGGTCACCTTCGAGCGCGACGTGAGCGACGCGGACGCGCTCGATCGCGAGCTGCTGCGCCTGTCGACGCGCGTCGCCGAGCGGCTGCGGCGCGGCGGCTGGGTCGCGCGCACGGTCGCGGTGAAGATCCGCTTCGGCGACTTCCGCACGATCACGCGCTCGCGCACGCTCGCCGAGCCGAGCGACGTGGCCGAGCGGCTCTCGCGCGAGGCGCGGGCGCTGCTGGGGGAGGCGCGGCCGGCGGGCACGGGCATCCGCCTCATCGGGGTCAGGGCCGAGAACCTGCTCCCCGCGGGGTCGGTGGCGCGCGGCCTCTGGGACGACGACGAGCCGTGGCGCGAGACGGAGACGACGCTCGACGCGGTCGCCGAGCGGTTCGGCCGCGGGGCGATCCAGCGCGCATCCCTGCTCGCGCCGGGGGAGCGGCGGCGGTCGGCGCTCTCGACCCACGGGACGGACTCCTCGACCGACGGCGCGGCCCCGTCGACCGACGATGTCGGCGGCCTCGACTAGCATCGGGTCGAGTGAGCACCCCCGACCGCACCGCCCCCCACGTGGGCACGTTCGCGGCCGAGCATCTCTCCCCGTCCTTCCCCGAGCGGGCCGCTCGCGGCACCGCGAGCCGCCTGCGCGCCTGGCAGGCCGAGGCCCTCGACCGCTACTTCGAGCGCGAGCCCCGCGACTTCCTCGCCGCCGCGACGCCCGGCGCCGGGAAGACCACCTTCGCCCTGCGCCTCGCGACCGAGCTGCTCGCGCGCCGCAGCGTCGATCGCGTCATCGTCGTCGCACCGACCGAGCACCTCAAGCGGCAGTGGGCCGACGCGGCGCACCGCGTGGGCATCCGGCTCGACCCGGCGTTCCGGAACAGTCAGCGGGTCATCCCGCGCTCGTTCCACGGCATCGCCGTGACGTACGCGCAGGTCGCCGCGAAGCCCTACCTGCACCGCACGCTCACCGAGACCGCCTCGACCCTAGTGATCCTCGACGAGGTGCACCACGGCGGTGACGCGCTCAGCTGGGGCGACGCCATCCGCGAGGCCTACGAGGGCGCGGCGCGGCGGCTGTCGCTCACCGGCACGCCGTTCCGCTCCGATACCGCGCCGATCCCGTTCGTGTCGTACGTGCCCGACGAGCAGGGCATCCGCGTCTCGCAGACCGACTACTCCTACGGCTACGGGCGGGCTCTCGCCGACGGCGTCGTGCGCCCCGTGCTCTTCATGGCCTACGCGGGGAAGGTGCGCTGGCGCACCACCACGGGCGACGAGATGGAGGCCCACCTCGGGCAGGGCGACACGCAGGACGTCACCGCGCAGGCGTGGCGCACCGCCCTCGACCCCGAGGGGCAGTGGATGCCCGGGGTGCTGTCGGCGGCGGACCGCCGGCTCACCGAGGTGCGCCACGCCGTCCCCGACGCCGGGGGCCTCGTCATCGCGACCGACCAGACGGCCGCGCGCGCCTACGCCGCGCTGCTGCACCGGATCACCGGGGAGGCCCCGACGGTCGTCCTCTCCGACGACAAGGGCGCGAGCGAGCGGATCCAGCAGTACGCCGACGGCGACGGCCGCTGGCTCGTCGCGGTGCGCATGGTCTCGGAGGGCGTCGACGTGCCGCGCCTCGCGGTCGGCGTCTACGCGACCAGCTCGTCGACGCCGCTGTTCTTCGCGCAGGCGATCGGCCGCTTCGTGCGCGCCCGGCGACGCGGCGAGACGGCGTCGATCTTCATCCCGAGCGTGCCGCCCATCATGGGCCTCGCGAACGAGCTCGAGCGCGAGCGCGACCACGCCCTCGACCGCGAGGGCACCGACGACGAGCTGCTCGCCGACGACCTCATGCGCGAGGCCGAGACGGGCGAGAGCGCGAGCGACGCGCTCACCGAGACGTACGCCTTCGCGGCGCTCGAGTCGCACGCGCAGTTCGACAAGGTGCTCTACGAGGGCGTCGAGTTCGGCCAGCAGGCCGAGGTCGGCAGCCTCGAGGAGCTCGACTTCCTCGGCCTGCCTGGCATCCTCGAGCCCGATCAGGTGCACGAGCTGCTGCGCTCGCGCTACCAGCGGCAGATGCGCCGCGTCGCCGAGCGCCCGCCGTCGGAGCGCCAGCCCGCCCCGCTCTACCGCACGCTCAAGGAGCAGCGCACCCTGCTCAACAGCCTCGTCGGGCTCCGCGCGAAGCTCACCGGCCAGCCGCACGGGCACGTGCACGCCGAGCTGCGCCGCGTGTGCGGCGGGCCCGCGGTCGGCCAGGCGAGCGTCGCGCAGCTGCAGTCGCGGATCGACTTCCTCCGCCGTCAGATGGCCGCAGGGGGCTGACGGCGGGCCCCGCGCCGTCGCGTCGGCGCCTCGCGCGGCAGGATGGTGCCATGCGCGACACCCCCTACCTCGTGATCGACGCCGACGTGCTCGAGGCGAACCTCGCTGAGATGGCCGCGCACGCCCGCGCCGTCGGCGTCGCGCTGCGCCCGCACGCGAAGACGCACAAGACGCTCGAGATCGCGCGCCGCCAGCTCGCGCACGGCGCCGTCGGGCTCACCGTGGCGACGGTCGCCGAAGCCGAGATCTTCGCCGCGGCCGGGTTCGCCGACCTGTTCATCGCGTATCCCGTCTGGGCCGAGGGGCCCCGCGCCCACCGCCTCCGCGCGCTCGCAGCAGCGTCGCGCGTACGCGTCGGCGCCGACTCCGTCGAGGGCGTGCGGATGCTCGCCGACGCCGTGCGCGCCGGCCGCCCCGACGCGTCCCCGCTCGCGATCGCGGTCGAGGTGGACAGCGGTCACCACCGCTCTGGTCTCGCGCCCGAGCGCGCCGCGGAGGTCGCCGCCGCGGCGCTCGACGCCGGACTCGCGGTCGACGGGGTGTTCACCTTCCCCGGGCACGCCTACGGGGTCGGCGCGGGCGGCCTCGCGGCGCGCGACGAGGCCGGGGCGCTCGCGAGGGCGCGCGACGCGCTCGCGGCCGCGGGCATCCCGTGCCCCGTCGTGAGCGGGGGATCGACGCCGAGCGCCCGCGCGGCCGATCGCGGCGTGCTGACCGAGCTGCGACCGGGCGTCTACGCGCTCGGCGACGCCCAGCAGTGGGAGCTCGGGTCGTGCGAACCGGGGGCCATCGCGCTGCAGGCCCGGGCCACCGTCGTGAGCCGTCGGCCGGGCGTCGTCGTCGTCGATGCCGGCAGCAAGACGCTCGGAGCCGACCGCCCGGGGTGGACGACGGGCTTCGGGCGCGTGCCCGCCCTGCCGGAGGCGCGCATCGTCGCCCTCTCGGAGCATCACGCGACGATCGCGCTGCCGGACGGCGTCGAGGCTCCTGACCTCGGCTCCCGGCTGAGCATCGCCCCGAACCACGTGTGCATGGCCGTCGCCCTCGCCGACGAGCTCGTCGTGGAGACCGCGGAAGCGGAGGCCGGGGTCTGGGCCGTCGCGGCGCGCGGGGCGAACGCGTAGGCCGGCGGCTCAGATCGTCGCGAGTCGGGCGCGCGCGATGCTGTAGACGCCGTAGATGATGAGTCCGGCGCCGATGGACGCGAGCCAGAACGGGCCGAGGAATCCGCGCCGGAGGGCTCCCAGAGCGCCGGCGAGCCCCGTGACGTCCGTCGGATCGACCTCGATCGCCTCGACGATGATGAGCCCGGCGAGCAGGAGGAAGGCGATGCCGCGGGCCACGTAGCCGACCGCGCCGAGCGCGCGCACGGCGCGGCCGCGTCGCCGCGACATCGGCCGGAGCTCCCACGAGAACCGGCGCCGCACGCCCTTCACCACGAAGTAGCCGCCGCCGATGGCGATGCCGGCACCGATCAGGATGAGCACCACGGCGCCCGTGGTCGAGTCGAGGAGGGCGGCGCTGAGCGCGCGTGCGCTGCGGCCCGACATGAGGTCGCCGCCGAACAGGAGGACGCCGGGCGGGATCGCGAGGGCGAGATACACCAGCCCCTGCGCGGCGCTCGCGAGCCCCGAGGTCCAGCGGTGCATGGGGCCGCGATTGAGGAACGCGTCGGCGATCATCCAGACCCCCAGACCGACGAGGCTCACGATGACCGCGACCAGCAGGACGTCGCCGAGCGGTGCCGCGGCGATCGTCTCGAAGGCGCCGACCTCATCCGGCAGGACGCGTCGATCGCCGAAGGCCACCGCGATCGCGAGCGCGCCGATGATGACGTGGAGCAGCCCCGTCACGACCCAGCCCGAGCGGGCGAGGAGGGTGAAGATCCGACTCCCGTGCACGTTCTGCACGGTCGCGGATCCGTTCATAGGCGCGCCCAGCGTGCGCGCGCCGCGCAGTAGACGCCGTAGGCGACGAGGCCGAGCCCCACGAGGCTCAGGAGGATGACGCCGAAGGGGAGCTCGGTGAGCGCGCGCAGGGCGCCGTCGAGTCCGGTGACCTCGCTCGGGTCGGTCGTGACCGCGGCGACGACGGCGAGGATGCCGAGGGAGACGAGAGCCACGCCCTTGGCGACGTACCCGATGACGCCGAGGGCGACGACCGTGCGACCGGTCGTGCCCGACGGCACGCGCAGATCGCGACGGAAGCGGCGGCGCAGACCCTTCACGACGAAGTACACGCCGATGCCGACGATGACGAGGCCCAGCAGCGCGAGGACGAAGACGCCGCCGGGGGTCGCGATGAGGACGGCGCTCAGCTCGCGCGCGTCCTCCGTGGAGTCGGAGCGGCCGCCCATCGCGATCGTGACGGCCGATGCGGCGAGGGCGGCGTACACGACGCCCTTCAGTGCGGTGATGAGGCCGTCGCCGATCTCGCCCGTGGGGATCAGCAGCAGGAGGCCCTCGACGAGCAGCCACAGGGCGAGCGCGACGAGGCCGGCCGCGAGCACCCAGATGAGGATGATCCCCCCGGGTGTCGCCGCGATCGCGGTGAGCGCACCGGAGGGGTCGGCGTCGCGACCTCCCGTGCCGGCGCCCGTGGCGACCCCGAGGGCGAGGAAGCCCATGAGCACGTGCAGGAGCCCGTTCGTGGCGAATCCCGCGCGAGCGGCCAGCTGGAACGGCCGGCTGCCGCGCACCTCGCGGACGGCGCGGGCCCTCACAGCCGGGCCAGTCGTGCGCGCGCCGCGGTGTAGAAGCCGTGGGCGATGAGTCCGAGCCCCACGACGGCGAGGAGGAGGGGGCCCGCGGGGGAGAGCGCGAGGGCGGCGAGAAGCCCGTCGACCCCGGCCGGGCCGGCCGGGACGAACGCGGCACCGAGGGTCAGGACGCCCAGGACGCCCAGCGCGACGGCCTTGCCGAGGTAGGCGACGCGCCCCGCGAGGAGCATCGGGCGGCGGCCGGAGGACTTCGCGGGGAGGCGGATGTCGTCGAGGAAGCCGCGCCGCCATCCCTTGAGGCCGAAGTACGTGGCGACGGTCAGGGTCAGCAGGGCGATGATGATCAGCACGACGGGGCCGAGCGGAAGCTGCACGACCGAGGCCGCCAGCGCACCGGGTTCCTCCTGCGGGTTGCTGCGTCCGGTGGCGGCGATGCTCCCGCTGCTGACGCCGAGGAGGAGGTACGCGACGCCGCGGCCGATCCTGACGGCGCGGTCGCGGGGCGGCAGGTCGCGGTGGCGCTCGAGGAACGGAGCGGCGAGCATCCACGCGCCCAGGATCACGTAGCCGATCGCGATGACCCAGAACAGCACGGCTCCTCCCGGGTTGGCGGCGACGGCGCGCAGGGCCCCCACCCGCTCGGAGTCGGGCGTGATGAGCACGGCGATGGGGATCGACAGCGCGATGACGCCGAGCAGGACGTGCAGGACGCCGTTCACGGCGAGACCGGTCCGGGTGACGACGCGGTACGTCCGGGTGGGGATGGCGACGCCGTGCGGGCGCACGACTCCGCCCTCGGTGCGAGAGGTCATGGGCCCAGGCTAGAGGGCGAAAGGGATTCGCGGAGCGGGGTTGCCGTGATCCGGCTCAGGAGCTAGGCCGACCCGCCGGCCGCAGCGCCCGTGCGCTCGGCCTCGACGAGGGCGAAGTAGCGATCGAAGACCCCGCGCCCGACCCGTTCGACGGCCCGCGCCCGCTCGGGGTCGCGGTCGGCGTGCGCGGGCAGCTCGTCGGCGATGCCCGCGAGCTGATCCGGGCCCATCTCGAGGTGGAACTGGAACCCGTAGACGGTGCGTCCGAGCCGGAAGGCCTGGTGGGGGTAGTTCTCGTTGCTCGCGAGGAGCACGGCCCCTTCGGGCAGGGTGATGGTGTCCTCGTGCCAGTGGAAGACCGGCACGGTCGGCCCGGCGGGGCCGATCACGGGGTCGTCGAGCCCGGCGTCGGTGAGCTCGACCGTTCCCAGACCGTCCTCGCTCTCGTCGCCGCGGCTCAGCTGGGCGCCCGCGGCGACGGCGATGATCTGCGCGCCGAGGCACATGCCGAGCACGGGCACGCCCCGCTCGATGGCGGCGGCGACGAGCGCGCGCTCGGCGATCAGGGCGGGATGCGCGTCGTCGTCGAGCGCGCCCATCGCGCCCCCGAGGACGATGACGCCCTCGTACGCCTCGACGGCGTCAGGGCTCGGGACGGGCTCGCCGGAGTCGGTGCGGACGACGCGGAGCTCGAGTCCGCGGGCCGCCGCGACCACGCCGATGAGCGCCGGACCCTCGAAGGACATCTGCTGCAGCACGAGCCAGGTCATCCCCCCACCGTAGAGGCCCGATCATCGGAAGTCGCGGCTCGCGAGGCTGGCTCTCAGCGGAAGGGTCTCGACCCGGTCGGCGACGATCGCGATGACGCCCTCGCGCGAGCGCTCGAGCGTGCCGCGGACGATGAGGGCGCGGCTCTCCCGCACCACGCGGCGGTAGCGGCTCCAGAGCCCGACCGAGCAGACGACGTTGACGAGCCCCGTCTCGTCCTCGATGTTGAGGAAGGTGATGCCGCTCGCGGTCGCGGGGCGCTGGCGGTGGGTGACGACCCCGGCGATCTCGACGCGGCGCCCCGGCTCGGTGGTCCGGAGGTCGATCGCGGCGAGCACGCCGCGGCGCGCGAGGGCCGGGCGCGCGTACCGCACGGGGTGGTCGCCGGGGGCGATGCCCGTCGAGACGAGGTTCGCCACCATCGTCTCGGCGTCGTCGAGGTCGCTGAACAGCGGCGGCTGCACGGCGACGACCGTGCCGGGCAGGTACTCGGGCCTGGCCTGCGCGGCTGCTCCCGCCGCCCACAGCGCGGCCCGGCGTGAGAGGCCGAGCACGTCGAAGGCGCCGGCCGTCGCGAGCGCCTCGAGCTGCGCCCCCGTCAGGCCCGTGCGGTACGCGAGCTCGGTGAGATCGCGGTACGGGCCGCCTCGCTCGCGCTCGGCGATGATGCGCTCGGCGGTGGGGCGGCCGATGCCCGACACGGCCGCGAGCCCCTGCCGCACGGCGAGGTCGGCGTCGCGGCGGTGCCGGGCGCAGTCGGCGAGGTCGCCGTCGGTGGAGTCGGGGCGGAACTCGGGCACGGGGGGCTGGATGCGGCAGGTGCAGGAGGCGAGCCCCGTCGGGGTCGCGCGGCGGGCATCCGCCCCGATCGCGGCGACGGCGTCGTCGACCACGAGGTCGACGCGCTCGAGCCCCGCCTCGACGCCCGAGCGCAGGATGCAGGGCGTGCGCACCTCGACGCCGTGCCGCTCGGCGTCGGCGGCGAGCGAGGCGGGGGAGTAGAAGCCCATCGGCTGCGCGCGCAGGAGCGCGGCGAGGAAGACGCCGGGGTAGTGCAGCTTGAGCCACGAGCTCGCGTAGACGAGCAGGCCGAAGCTGATGGAGTGGCTCTCGGCGAAGCCGAAGTTCGCGAAGGCCTGGATGCGGCCGTAGATCTCGTCGGCGAGGCGCCCGCTGATGCCGTTGCCCGCCATGCCCGCGTAGAGGGTCTCGCGCAGCGACTCGATGCGCTCGAGGCCGCGCTTGCTGCCCATCGCGCGGCGCAGCAGGTCGGCGTCGTCGCCCGTGCAGCCGCCGACCGCCATGGCGATCTGCATGAGCTGCTCCTGGAAGACGGGCACGCCGAGGGTGCGCTCGAGCGGCTCGACGAGCTTCGGATGGTCGTAGGTGATCGGCTCCTCCCCGAGCTTGCGGCGCACGAAGGGGTGCACGGCGCCGCCCTGGATGGGCCCGGGGCGCACGAGCGCGATCTGCACGACGAGGTCGTAGAAGCGGCGCGGCTGCAGGCGCGGCAGGAGGCTCATCTGCGCCCGGCTCTCGACCTGGAAGACGCCGATCGAGTCGGCGCGGCACAGCATGTCGTAGGTCGCCTGCTCCTCCTTCGGCAGGGTCGCGAGCTCCCACCGCTCGCCGAGGTGCGCATCGACGAGGTCGAAGGCGTGCTGCAGAGCGGCGAGCATGCCGAGGCCGAGGAGGTCGAACTTGACGAGGCCCATCCAGGCGCAGTCGTCCTTGTCCCACTGCAGCACCGTGCGGCCCTCCATGCGCGCGTGCTCGATCGGCACGATCTCGCCGACGGGGCGATCGGTGAGCACCATGCCGCCGGAGTGGATGCCGAGGTGCCGCGGGTAGGTGAGCACCTGCTGGGCGAGCGCGACGACGGGCTCGGGGATGTCGTGGTCGTCGCTCGAGAGCACGGCGCCCCAGCGCTCCACCTGCTTGCTCCACGCGTCCTGCTGCCCCACGGAGTGCCCGAGCGCGCGCGCCATGTCGCGCACGGCGTTCTTCGGCCGGTACGAGATGACGTTCGCGACCTGGGCGGCGTTGCGCCGGCCGTAGCGCTCGTAGACGTACTGGATGACCTCCTCGCGCCGGTCGGAGTCGAAGTCGACGTCGATGTCGGGCTCCTCGTCGCGCAGCGCCGAGAGGAACCGCTCGAACGGCAGCTTGTAGCCGATCGAGTCGACCGCGGTGATGTCGAGCAGGTAGCAGACGGCCGAGTTCGCCGCCGAGCCGCGCCCCTGGCAGAGGATGCCGCGGCCTCGGGCGAACTGGACGATGTCGTGGACGATGAGGAAGTAGCCGGGGAACCCCTTCTGCTCGATGACGTCGAGCTCGCGGCCGATGCGCGCCCGGTCGGCGTCGCTGACGTCGGGGTACTTGCGCGGCACGGCCGCCCAGACGAGCTCGCGCAGCCAGCTCATGGGCGTGTGGCCGGGCGGCACCTCCTGCTTCGGCAGCTGCGGCTTCGCCTGCCGCAGCGGGAACCCGAGCGCGTCGGCGAGCTCGACGCTGCGCGCCACGGCGCCCGGGTGGCGGGCGAAGCGCTCGGCCATCTCGGCGCCGCTGCGCAGGTGCGCGGTGCCGGCGTGCGGCAGCCACCCCTCCATGTCGTCGAGGCTGCGCCGCGCCCGCAGCGCGGCGAACGCGGTGGCGAGGGGATGCCGGGCGGGCGTCGCGTAGTGCACGCCGCCGGTCGCCACGACGGGCAGGCCTCGATCGCGGGCGAGGGCCGCGAGGGCGTCGTTGTGCACGGAGTCGAGCGGGCGCCCGTGGTCCATGAGCTCGACGACGACGCCCTCGCGGCCGAAGCGGGCGAGGAGCCCATCGAGCGCGGAGCCCGCCGCCTCGACCTGCGCGCGCGTCGGCACCGCGCGGTCGCCGAGCGCGGCGCGCACGGCGCCCTTGCGGCAGCCGGTGAGCACGACCCACTCGCCGGCGGCCTGCTCGGCGAGCGCGTCGAGGTCGTACACGGGGCGGCCCTTCTCGCCGCCGGAGAGCTGACCCTCGGTGAGGGCGGCGGCGAGCCGGTGGTAGCCGGACTGTCCGCGCGCGAGGACGAGCAGGTGGGTGCCCTCGGGGTCGGCGACGCCCTGCTGCGGCCCCGTGAGGCCGAGGCTGAGCTCGGCGCCGAACACGGTCGTGAGGCCGTAGGGCTCGGCGGCCTCGGCCATGCGCACGACGCCGTAGAGGCCGTCGTGGTCGGTGAGCGCGAGGCCGTGCAGACCGAGGCGCGCGGCCTCCTCCAGCAGCTCTTCCGGGCTCGAGGCGCCGTCGAGGAAGGAGAACGAGGAGTGCGCGTGCAGCTCGGCGTAGGGGACGACCGCCTCGGGGTCGGGGCGGTCGAGCTCGGCCGCGCGGTAGGGCGCGCGCTTGTGCGACCAGGCGGGGGAGTCGCCGCCGTCAGCGCCGGGCGGGGGAGCCGTGCCGGGGCGCGTGCCGTCGCGGAGGGCGCGCTCGAACTCGCTCCACGGGATGGGCGGGTTGTACCAGCCTGCCATCAGCGGCACCGACCCTCGTGCGCCGCGTGATGCCCAGCTCCCGCGCGCTCAGTCATACTTCGCCTCGGCCCACCAGCTCGCGCCCTCGAGCACGAGCAGCCACGCGACCCCTCCGGCGTCGACGACCTGCAGCCGGTGCGCCCGCCGCGCGCGCGCCGGATCCCACCAGCGCTCCTCGAGCGGCCACGGGCCCGCCCACGAGGCGATGGGCCTCACGGCGCCGCCCGCGCTCGGCGCGAACCCCGCGGGCGCGGCGCTGAGCCGCAGGCGCTCGTCGACCGAGACGGTCTCGCCCCGGGCATCCACGACCACCACGGGGTGGCGCGAGGCGTAGACGGTCGCGGGCGCGGGCTGCGGCAGCGCCCCGGGCCACGGCCGGTCGAGCGGCCGGGGGAGCACCGCGCGGTCGCCCCAGGGAACGAGCACGCGGCGCTCGGCGAGCGTTCGGCCGCCCGAGCGCTGCGCGGTGAGCACGGCCTCGTGGCCGAGCAGGCTCTGCACGCGCGCGAGGGCGTGGTGCACGCGCTCGTCAGGCCCCGAGCCCCACAGCCCCGGCTCGTGGTGCGCGAGGGCGTCGAGGCTCTCGGGCACGATGCGCACGCGCGCGATCGCGGCGCGCAGATCGGGACCGGTGGGAGCGCCGGGCGCCGAGCCCGCCGTGCGGGTCGCCCCGCTGAGCTGCCAGCGCACGCGGTCGACGATCTCGCTCGGCCGGAACGATCGCGGGTGCAGCCACGCGCGCTCGCTCTCGCCGCCGAGCTCGTCGCGGAACCCGATGCGCACCGCCGTGGCGACGAGCCGATGCTCCGCGAGCGTCTCGACGACCTCGTCGGCGAGGCGCCGCACGGCGAAGGCGACCTGGTCGACGCGATCGAGGGGAGGCTCGAGCTCGAGCACGCGCTCGAGGTCGAGGGGCGGGATGCGCGGCACGAGCCCGCGCGCATCGAGAGCGCTCGCGAGCGCGTGCCGGTGGGCCCCCCGCTCGCCGAAGCGATCGCGCACGGCCTCGGCGGGCAGCTGCGCGAACTCGCCGAGCGTGCGCACCCCGAGCCGCCCGAGCAGGGCCGCGAGCTCGGGGTCGTCGAGCGCGGCGACCGGCTGCGGAGCGAGGAAGGCCGCGGCCGCGCCGGGCGGCACGATGCGGACGGGGGCGTCGGCGAGGGCATCCCTCGCCGCGAGATCGGCTGTGAACGCGCCGTCGGCGATGCCGATGCGCGCGTCGGGCACCCCCTCCTCGGCGAGGGCGGCACGCAGCGCGAGGGCCGCCGCCCGCTCGCCTCCGTAGTAGCGCGCGGGACCACGGGCGCCGAGCATCACGAGGCCGGGGCGCACGACCTGCACGCCCGCGACGAGCGACTCGAGCGCGTCGACGAGCGGGGAGAACAGCCGGTGGTCGCGGTCGTCGTCGTGAGGCAGCACGACGAGCACGGGGCACAGCGACTGCGCCTCGCGCCGCCGCTGCCCGCGCCTCACCCCCTGGGCGCGCGCGGCGGACGAGCACGCGACGACGCGATTGGCCGCGACGACCGCGAGCGGGACCCCGGCGCGCGCGGCGCCGTCGCGCACCGCCGCGAGCACCGGCCAGTCGGGCACCCACAGGCACAGCGCCCGCAGCATCAGCCGACCTCGCGCCAGGCCTCGCGCGCCCGCTCGGCGGCCGTGCGCGACGCGGCGCCCGGCACCGCGCGCGGGTCGAGACGACGGATGCCCTGCTCGGGGTCGGGCATGAGCAGCCGCCCGCTCACGGGCCGAGGCGAGCGCCTGCTCGTCACCGTGACGGTGACCTCCCGGCTCGTGAGACAGCCGGAGCCGTGCCCGAGTCCCGACCACCGGCTCTCGGTGAGGCTGATCATGGCCTCGGTCTGCGGCCACGCGCCCACGACGAGCAGCGTCGACCCGCGCTCGCGCAGGCGGCTCGCGAGCCGCGCGACGGCCGCATCGCCCGCGGCGCGGCCGGGCTTCACGACGACGACGCCGAGAGCGTCGGCGATGGAGGCCGTGACGGTGAGCCACTGATCGCCGGGATGCGGGACGAGCACGAGGCGGTCGAGGTCGACTCCCATGGCCTCCGCGGCCTCGACCCCGAACTCGGGCATGCCGACGACCCCGCACCACGACCCGGCGGCAGACGGCCCGGCGAGGAGCGCCATGACGAGCGCGCTGGACGGGCTCACCGAGTACGCCGCCCCCTCCTTCAGCCCGCCGTCGGGCAGGAGGTCGGCGAGGGCCTCGTGGGTCGGCGTGAGCCTCGAATCGAGCGTCGTGCGCTGCAGCGCGTCGATGCGCGCCTGCAGCGCCTGCACCGTGTCGACCGTCTGCAGTCGCGCGCCGCCGCCCGAGCCCGCACCCGCGACCGCGTCGGCCGACGCGGCGGGGGAGAGGGCGAGAGCGGGCATGCCTCCATGGTCGAACATACGTTCGAATATCGCAACCGCCACCGACATTCGACGGCGTGTCGCCAGCGGTGCCACCTCAGCGGCCCCGCCCTACTCCACCCAGTAGTCGCCGTCGAAGTGGAGGCGGCCGTTCTCCGAGGCCTCGTCGTCGAGGAACTCCTCCTCGCCGACCTCGCGGATCTCGAACGAGATCGAGGTCGACGTGGTGATGAGCACGCTCATGACGCGGTCGCCCGAGAGCCGGACATCCACGAAGGCACCGCCGGCGACGCACGCCGCCACGATCTCCTCCTTGAGCGCGTCGAGATCCTGGTTGTCGGCGAGATAGTTGCGGCTCTCGCCGATGCTGGCCTGCACGACTCTCATGAGCGACCTCCGTCGGTGATGGCGCTGTCGGTGATGGCGCTGTCGGCGATCGCGCCGTCGCCGCTGTCGGCGATGAGGCGGTCGTCCGGCGCGATGAGGAGCGACGAGTGGACCCGCGTGACGGGCGGCACGACGCCGCTCGGCTCGGGGACGATGCGGAGCCCCGCCGAGCTGTTGGCCGAGCTCATGAGGGCCTCGATCCAGGCGCGGCTGATGGTCGGCGCGCGGCCGCCGTGGAAGGTGAACACGAGCGGGATCGCGGGGTGCAGCCACAGGCTCGCCCGCCCGCTGCCCTCCTCGCGGGGCTTCGACCACGAGAACGCGAACGACTCCTGGCGCCGGAGCTTGGCGACGATCACGATCTGCAGGTGCGCGAGCACCCGGTCGTCGAATCTCGCCTCGAACGTCGACGCGTAGATCAGCTGGCCCATCGGTTCCTCACGATCGGGTGCTGCTCGCGGGGGGCGAGCAGGCGCTGCACCGGCTGAGTCGTGCGTGTCGGCCCTCTGACCGTACCCCCCTATTCCAGAGCCGCGACCCGCTCGCTCAGGAAGTCGGCACCCGCGTGATCGTGCACGAGCTCTCCGCGCACGTCGATCGGGTACGGGCGCTCCAGCACCCCGTCCGCGGGGCGCACGTCCACGTGCACGGCCTCGAGCCCGATCGCGTGCACGTGATCGGCCATGAGGTAGTCCGAGCGCGAATCGCCCACCGAGTACCAGCGCGGCGCCGTCGTGCCGCGCGCAGCGAACCAGTCGATCACGCGCCGCGCACCGTGATCCTTGTCGAGCCGCACCGACTCGATGTCGGTCGAGATGATCGTCGGGTCGATGCGGAACGGCACAGCGCCATCGGCGTCGGGGGAGACCCGGTCGCGGTGGCGGACGCCGAGCCCGCGGGCGGCGAGCGCCGCGAACGCCGCGTCCTCGAACTCCTCCTGCGCCTCGCGATAGACCTCCGACGAGACGTCGACGCGCTGCTCGAGCGACACCATGACGCGCTTGCCCTCGTCGACGAACATCGCGTCGGCGAAGCGCTCGCGCGCGATCGACTCGACCTCCGTGCGGGCAGCGTCGGGCAGGGCGACCGTCGGGTCGACCTGCACCTCGCCGAGGCCCGCGGCCGTGATCGGGGCCCACGCCCCGCCCTTCTCGAAGACGCCGAAGAGGGCGACGTCCTCGCGCATCCCGTGCTCGAGAAGGCGCGAGACGACCTGCTCGCGCATGAAGGCGTCGCTGCGGCCGGTGACGAACGCGACCGGGATCCCCGCATGGGCGAGGGTCAGCAGGTCCTCCACGATCGAGGCGTGCACGATCGTGCGGGTCTCGGGGCTCGCGATCGGCCCGTCGACGTCGAGCAGCAGGCCGAACGGGGCGATGATGTCGGCATGACCCGTCACTGGACTCCTCGCGCCATCGTGTTCCTCGTTCTCGCGATCATCGGCCTCGTCGGCACGTGGACGTACAACGTCATCGCGATTCTTCAGCGCAACGACTTCGTGGGGGACTGGTTCAATAATGGCCCGGCCGTCGGCTCGCTCACGACCGACCTGCTGATCATGGCGGTCGCGGGGTGCGCCTTCATCGTCATCGAGGGGCGGCGCCTGGGCATGAGGCACCTGTGGGCGTACATCGCCTTCTCGGGGCTCACGGCGATCGCGTTCACCTTCCCGCTCTTCCTCGCGAACCGCGAGCGCCGCCTCACCGAGCTCGGCGCCACCGAGCCCGCGGAGGGCATGGCACCCTCGTAACGGTGAGCGAGCGCGCGACGGCACGGCGGGTGGTCGGCGGCCTGCGCCTGCTCGCGGCGCTCATCGGGGTCATCGCGCTCGTGGCTCGCTTCCAGTACGGGCTCGGCTTCAGCGTCTTCATCGCCTCCAACTTCTTCGGCTACCTCACCGTGCAGTCGAACATCGCGGCGATCGCGCTCGGCATCGTCTCGGGCGCGCTCGCGCTGCGCCGCTCCCGCGATCCGGCGTGGATGCCCGTGGCGCGCGTCGCCGTCCTCAGCTGGATGCTCGTGGCCGGCATCGTCTTCGCGCTCCTGGCCTCGCAGGCGGCGACCCGCGGCTACCGGCTCGACGTGCCGCTGAGCGATCAGCTGCTCCACTTCGTGCTGCCCGCATGGCTGCTGCTCGACTGGCTGCTCTCGCCGGGGGAGCGCCGCACGGATCCGCGCGTGATGCTCATCGTCGTCGGCTACCCGCTCGGCTGGGGCCTCGCGACGCTCATCCGCGGCGCGATCGTCGGCTGGTACCCGTACTTCTTCCTCGACCCCGACCAGGTGAGCGGCGTGGTTGAGCTGCTCGCCTACGGAGCGGCCGCGCTGGGACTGTTCGCGCTCGTCGGAGCGGTCGTGCGCGTGCTGCCGCGCATCCCCCTCGAACGGATGCCCGCCCTCAGCCGGTCGTGGGCTCGCGCCCGACCACGAGAGGAGCGAGGCCCGCGAGCGCCGCGGTGACCGCGTCGCCCTCGCCGAGCGCGCCGAAGCCGATCGCCCGCGCGCCCGCGACGACGCCGACGAGCACGGGCTCGCCCGTCACGGCCCCCAGGTTGACCCACAGCGGCACGGCCGCCTCCGGGTCGGCGAGCACCCAGATCGCGGCCTCCTCCTCCCAGAAGGGCGCGTCGAAGCGCAGCCAGATCGTCTCGACCGCTCCGACCCCGAGGCGGGCGATCGCGGAGTCCTTGACGGCCGGCAGCTCGAGGTCGATGCCGCGCGCCTGCAGCACGCCGAGCGGAGCCGTGAGCAGGACGCGGTCGGCCGAGAACGAGTCGCCCACCCCGAGCCGGACGCTCACGTCGTCGTCGCCGACCGCGATGCCCGTGACGGGGCTCGAGAGCTGCACGTCGACGTCCTCGAGCAGAGCGTCGACGAGCCGGGCCCACCCGCCCGTGACGAGGTTCTCGGCGCCGAGCGGCAGCTCGGCGAGCCCCTCGCGCGTCGAGAGCTCGCCCGTCGCAGCCCCCAGCCGGGGCTCGACGAGCCCGGAGAGCGCGAGCGCGATCGACTGCGCTTCGCTCGGCGCCCCCTCCATGCCGGGCGTGCCGTCCCACGGCCTCAGGAGGGCGAGCGCGGTCGCGAGCGCCACGTCGGGCTCGACGGCGGCGGCGGCCTGGCGCGCGGCCTCCAGTACGGGCAGCAGGACGGATTCGAGCGTCGCCGAGGTCGAGGGCCGCGTGATCGCGATCGGTTCGCCTGCCTCGTCGAACCCGCGCGCCGCATCGGCGATCGCGACGTCGACGCCCGCGCGCACGAGCCGCTCGAGCAGGTCGTGCCGACCGATCTCGCGCACCCACTGCGCGCCGAGCTCGACCGGCACGGGCCACGCGTCGCTGTCGATCGTATGGATCCGGCCGCCCGTGCGGCCCCGCGCCTCGAGCACGATGACCTCGAGGCCCTCCGGGCCGTCGTCGACGAGCAGGCGAGCGGCGGCCGCGCCGGCGATGCCCGCCCCGACGATCACGACGCGCTCTCCGGGCGCGGCGACCGCGAGGAGCTCGGCGGCGGCGCGCTCGCCCGACGCGAGGGCTCCGTGCACCGTGGATGGCGCATCCGCCGAGGTGGCCTCGCCCGCGAAGAACAGCCGATCGCGCCAGGGGGAGGCGAGCTCGTCGCGCAGCCGCGGCGACTCGCCGACGGGCAGGAAGCTCGTGGATCCGCGCGAGAACGAGTCGCCGAGCCAGTCGCTGCGGGCGACGCCGGCCGGGCGGGGCGGGCCGACCGCGGGCGCGGGCGTCGGCTCGGGCGAGGGCTGCGGCGGCTCATCGGTGCACGCCGCGAGCACCGCGACGGAGAGGCCCGTGGCCCCGACCAGGAAGGTGCGCCGTGTGATGCCCATCGCGGGCGAGCCTACCCGCGCGCGTCGGCCTCGCGGTCGGGGCTCCGCAGACAGCAGAACGGCCCCGGGCCGGAGCCTCGGGGCCGTTCACCGCTCTTCGGAGCGGACTGTCTCAACCAGTAATGGTTGGCTGGTGATCACTCACCGACCAGCGTGCGCGAGGGGGGACTTGAACCCCCACGCCCTTTCGGGCACTAGCACCTCAAGCTAGCGCGTCTGCCATTTCCGCCACCCGCGCTGGTCCGGTTCCTCCGCCGTGGCGGGGCAACCGAGAGACGACGATAGCACGTTCCGAGGTGCCGCCAGCACGCGGGGTAGCGTGGTCGGCATGGCAGGCCAGGAGCAGCTCAGCGAGACCGCCCGCATCGCCCGAGACCTCATCCGATTCGACACGACGAACCACGGCGAGGGGCGCAGCAACGGCGAGACGGAGGCGGCCGAGTACGTCGCCGCGATCCTCTCCGAGATGGGGCTCGAGCCCGAGCTCATCGACGCCGCGCCCGGCCGCACGAGCGTCGTCGCGCGCGTCGAGGGCTCGTACGCGAACCCCGTCGACACCGCCCGCGGCGAGCGCCCGGCCCTCGTCGTCCACGGCCACCTCGACGTCGTCCCGGCCGACCCCGCGAACTGGTCGGTCGACCCGTTCGGCGGCGAGATCCGTGACGGGATGCTCTGGGGGCGCGGCGCCGTCGACATGAAGAACATGGACGCGATGATCCTCACCTCCCTGCGCGAGATCCTCGCCGGGGGAGGGCGGCCCAACCGCGATCTCGTGGTCGCGTTCTTCTCCGACGAGGAGAACGGCGGCGCCTTCGGCGCGCACCACCTCGTCACCCACCGTCGGGAGCTCTTCGCGGGCGCGACCGAGGCCATCAGCGAGGTCGGCGGCTACTCGGTCGACATCGAGGGCCAGCGCGCGTACCTGCTGCAGACGGGCGAGAAGGCCCTCGTCTGGATCCGCCTGCGCACGCGCGGCACGGCGGCGCACGGCTCACGGGTCATCCGCGACAACGCCGTGACGAAGCTCGCCGAGGCCGTCGCCCTGCTCGGGCGCCGTGAGTGGCCGGTGCGGCTCACCGGCACGACGACCCAGCTGCTCGCCGAGCTCTCGCGCATCCTGGGCACCGACCCGGAGGCCGTGGGCGCCGACGGCTCCGGCGCCGACGAGCTGCTGCTGCGCACGGGCACCGCGGCGGGGTTCCTCACGGCGACCCTGCGCACGACGAGCAACCCGACGCTCCTGAAGGCCGGCTACAAGCACAACGTCATTCCCGACACGGCCGAGGCGCTCATCGACATCCGCACCCTGCCGGGCGAGGAGGACGCCGTGCTCGCCGAGGTGCGCGCGATGCTCCCGGACGAGGTCGAGATCGAGGTCGTGACGCGAGACGTGGGGCTCGAGAACCCCTTCTCGGGCGCCCTCGTCGAGGCCATGGTCGCGACACTGATGCGGCACGATCCGGAGGCGCAGGTCATCCCGTACCTGCTGAGCGGCGGCACCGACAACAAGGCGCTCAGCGAGCTCGGCATCACCGGCTACGGCTTCGCGCCCCTGAAGCTCACGCCCGACCTCGACTTCCCGGCGATGTTCCACGGCGTCGACGAGCGCGTGCCGCTCAGCGCCCTCGACTTCGGGCACCGCGCCCTCACCGACCTGCTGTCGACCTACTAGGAGCCGCGTGTCCCTCCTCGAAGCGATCATCCTCGGCCTCATCCAGGGCCTGACGGAGTTCCTGCCGATCTCCTCCAGCGCGCACCTGCGCATCGCCGGCGAGTTCCTGCCGAGCACGACCGACCCGGGGGCGACGTTCACCGCGATCACGCAGATCGGCACCGAGCTCGCGGTCCTCCTGTATTTCTGGACGGACATCACGCGCATCATCGGGCGCTGGTTCCGGCACTTCTCGCCCTCCTCGGGCGTGCCGCGCACCGACCCCGACGTGCGCATGGGCTGGCTCATCATCATCGGCACCGTGCCGATCGTTCTCGTGGGCTTCTTCGCTCAGGAGTACATCCGCTCGACCTTCCGCTCGCTCTGGCTCGTCGCGGTCGTGCTCATCGTGTTCGGCCTCATCCTCGGCGTCGCCGACCGGCTCGGGCGCCGCACGCGCGAGCTCGACGAGCTCACCTATCCGCACGGCCTCCTCTACGGCGCCGCGCAGATGCTCGCGCTCATCCCCGGCGTCTCGCGCTCGGGCGCGACGACGACGATGGGCCTCGCGCTCGGCTACACGCGGCCGGCGGCTGCCCGCTACGCGTTCCTGCTCGCGATCCCCGCGGTGTTCGGCAGCGGTCTCTACGAGCTCGTGACGGCGATCCGCGAGCCGAGCGCGAGCCCGTTCGGCTGGTTCGACACGCTCGCGGCGACGGTCATCGCGTTCGGCGTCGGCTACCTCGTCATCGCCGGGCTCATGCGGTACATCTCGACCCGGTCGTTCCTGCCGTTCGTGATCTACCGCGTCGTGCTCGGCACCGTGCTGCTCATCCTCCTCGGCGCGGGAGTCATCGACCCTCTCTAGCCCGAGCCGAGCATCCGCCGCCGCTCGCCCGACTGCCCGCCCGCCCGCCCGCAGAATTCAGGAACCCTGCGCCCCATGGCGCGCTGACGGGATACTCCACCGGCGTGTCGCACGCGGTGCCCGCCCAGGACTCCCGAGTCGTGGAGGTGTCAGCGAGCGCACGGGCAGCTCGCTCGACTCGCGGCAGACCTGAGCCGCGCGAACTCGCTCGCGGCGTCGCGCGTGCACGTTCTCCGGAGATCGGGCGCCGCGCGCGTCGCAGTTGCGCGACACCCCGCACCGGCAGCACCGGATCTCCGGAATTGTTGCACGCGCCCGCGGGCTGCCCGAGGGCGGTGGAACACCGTCGCTCGTTCCGAACGTGTCGGAGGGCGCGCACCTGGCCGGACGTCAGCCGGAGGACGCGAGCCGCGAGCCGCGGTACTCGCGACGCGAGAAGTGCCTGCGCCCCTACGCGGGCGGCTCGCTCGCCGACTGCGGCGGCTCGTCGTCGCCGCGCTTGCGCAGGTAGCGCTCGAACTCCTGCGCGATCGCCTCGCCGCTCGCCTCGGGCGCCTCGACGGCGTCGCGCGCCCGCTCGAGCGAGACGATGTACGACTTCATGTCGTCGTCGTCCTCGGCGAGCGCGTCGATGCCGTCCTCCCAGGCGCGAGCCTCGTCGATGAGGTCGCCGCGGGGGATGGTGACGTCGACGAACTCCTCGAGCTTGTCGAGCAGGGCGAGCGTCGCCTTGGGGGAGGGGGCGTTGTGCACGTAGTGCGGCACGGAGGCCCATAGCGACACGACCGGGATCCCGACCTCCTCCGCCGCAGCGGCGATGATGCTGAGGATCCCCACGGGACCCTCGTAGGTCGAGCGCTCGACGCCCAGCTCCTCCCGCACCTGCGCGTTCTCGCTCGTGGAGTGCACGGTGATGGGCCGGGAGTGCGGCACGTCGGCGAGCAGCGCGCCGAGAATGACGATGCCGGTGATGTCGGCCGTGAGCGCCTGGTCGATGGTCTCGGTCGCGAAGGTGCGCCAGCCGCGCGAGGGCTCGGTGCCCAGCAGCAGGTAGATGTTGTCGTGGTTGGTGCCGCTCACGTCGAGGATTCGCTCACCGGCCGAGCGCTCGGGCGCGATCTCGCGCGGCAGCCCATCGTCGTTCGCGGGGCCGTAGAAGGTGACCCCGGGCCACCGCACGCGACGCCGGCCCTCCTCGTCGAACTCCACGGTCGGGCGGTTGAGCTGGAAGTCGTAGTAGTCCTCGGGGTCGACGTCGGCGATGGGCACGACGTCGAGCACCTCCTTGAGCGCCTTGACCGCTCCGCTCGCCGCCTCGCCCGCGTCGTTCCAGCCCTCGAAGGCGACGACGAGCAGTCGCCCGCCTCGGAACAGGTCGCTCTGGGTCACGTCGCTCGCTCTCGGTCGAGCGCCGCCGGCCCGTCGCCCGCAGCGCGGTCTCCACAATAGAACGCAACTAGACTGGCCCGTCGTGACCGCACCGAGTCGAACCCCCGCCGCGCCGGCCGCAGTCCTGTGGGACATGGACGGCACGATCGTCGACACCGAGCCCTACTGGCTCTCCGCCGAGACGGAGCTCGTGGCCTCGTTCGGCGGCGTCTGGACGCAGGAGGACGGCCTCCGGCTCGTCGGCTCGGGCCTCCTCGACGCGGCAGGAGTGCTCCAGGACGCCGGGGTCGCGCTCGCGCGCGAGGAGATCATCGAGCGCCTCACCGACCACGTCATGGAGCAGATCGAGATCGCCGTGCCGTGGCGCCCGGGGGCGCGCGAGCTGCTCGCCGCGCTCCGCGCCGAGGGCATCCCGAGCGCTCTGGTCACGATGTCGCTGCGGCGCATGGCGCTGCGCGTCGCCGCGGCGATCGGCGAGGACGCCTTCGCCGTCGTCATCGCGGGCGACGACGTGACGAACGCGAAGCCGCACCCCGAGCCCTACCTGACGGCCGCCGATCGGCTGGGCGTGAGCATCCGCGACTGCGTCGCCATCGAGGACAGCGAGTTCGGCCTCGTCTCCGCCGTCGCCTCGGGCGCGGCGACGATCGGCGTCCCGTGCCACGTGAGCCTGCACGAGGCCCCGACCCACGAGCTGTGGACCACGCTCGACGGCCGCGGCATCGCCGACCTCGGCGCCGCGCTCGAGCGCCACCGTCACCACCGCGCCACGACGGGAGCCCCCGCATGACCCTCCGCCGCCAGTCCGGCCCGTTCATCGAGGGCGACCAGGTGCAGCTCACCGACCCGAAGGGCCGGCTCAACACCGTGACCCTCGAGCGCGGCAAGGCCTTCCACAGCCACCGCGGGGTGCTCCCGCACGAGTCGCTCATCGGCCTCCCCGACGGCAGCGTCGTCGAGAACTCCAGCGGGGTGCCCTACCTCGCGCTGCGCCCGCTCCTGAACGACTTCGTCATGTCGATGCCGCGCGGCGCCGCGATCGTCTACCCGAAGGACGCCGGCCAGATCGTCGCGATGGGCGACGTCTTCCCGGGCGCGACGGTCGTCGAGGCGGGCGTGGGCTCCGGCGCTCTGTCGCTCTCGCTCCTGCGCGCGATCGGACCGACCGGCCGCCTGCTGAGCTTCGAGCGCCGCGAGGAGTTCGCCGACATCGCCCGCGGCAACGCCTCCGCTTTCCTGGGCGAGGCGCCCGCGAACTGGACGATCACGATCGGCGACCTGCAGGCCTCCCTGCCCGAGACGTGCGAGGACGGCACGGTCGATCGCGTCGTGCTCGACATGCTCGCCCCGTGGGAGTGCCTGGAGGCCGTCGGCGACGCCCTCACGCCGGGCGGCGTCCTCGTCGTCTACGTCGCGACCGCCACGCAGCTGAGCCGCGTCGCCGAGGCGATCCGCGCCGCCGAGCGCTTCACCGAGCCGCTCTCGAGCGAGACGATGGTCCGCGGCTGGAACGTCGACGGCCTCTCCGTCCGCCCCGACCACCGCATGGTCGCCCACACGGGCTTCCTTCTCACCGCCCGCCGGCTCGCCGACGGCACCGCGCGCTTCGTCAAGGCCAAGCGCGGCAGCAAGACCGAGCACGGCGATGAGGATGTCGAGATCTGGACCCCGGGCGCCCTCGGCGACCGCATCGCGAGCCCCAAGCGCCTCCGCAAGGCCGTCCGCGAGGCTCAGTCGCTCGCCGAGCGCTCGGCGAAGCGCGCAGGCGACGCCCCGGTAGAGTTCTGACGGCCGCACCCGATCCGAGAAGAGGTTCCGTGCGCACTTCCGCACCCGCCATCATCCTGACCGCCGCACTCCTGGGCACGCTCACCGCGTGCGCCCCGTCGGGTGCCGAGGCGTGCGCGCCCGCCGTCCCGACCGGTGACCAGCCGAGCTACGTCGAGGCGACGGGCGAGCTCCTCTCGCCGCCCGAGGTCGAGTTCCCGACTCCGCTCCTCAGCGACGGGCCCGAGCAGGCCGTCCTCGTTCCGGGCGACGGCGAGACGGCTGACGCTGGCCAGATCGTCGACCTGCAGGTCAGCCTCTTCGACGGCGAGACCGGCGAGCTCATCACCGCCTCCGAGTACGACCCGGAGGCCGCGCCGCTGCGTCGCACCGCGGGCGCCGAGATCGACGTCATGGCCGAGGCCGTCCAGTGCGCCGAGGTCGGCTCGCGCATCGCCGTGACCGCCACCATCGCCGACGTGTTCGGCGCCGGCGCGCTCGACCCGCAGACCGGCCTGGAGGACGGCGACCCGGTCGTGCTCGTGATCGACGTCCAGGACGCCTACCTCGCGAAGGCCGACGGGGCGCCGCAGCTCGGCGCATCGGGCGTCCCCGCGGTCGTGACGACGCCCGAGGGCGTACCCGGCATCACCATCCCCGACGAGGACCCGTCGGCCGAGCTCATCGACCACGTCCTCGTCCTCGGCGACGGTGCCGCGCTCGAGGCCGGCGACCGCGCCGTTCTCCACTACACGGGCGTGGTGTGGGAGACGGGCGAAGTGTTCGACTCCAGCTGGGAGCGCGGCTCCGCCTCGACCTTCCCCGTGGTGAGCTTCGAGGAGGACCCGCAGGGCATCGTCCCTGGCCTCGCTCAGGCGCTCGAGGGCAAGACGGTCGGCTCGCAGGTCGTCGTCGTCATCCCGCCCGAGCTCGGGTACCCCGAGGGCCAGGCGCCCGCGTCGATCCCCGCGGGCTCGACCATGGTCTTCGTCGTCGACGTCCTCGGCATCGAGGAGTAGTCGGCGCATGGCCGGGCGACGGACGACGGTCGACGCGGCCGGCGCCGCGCGCCGTCGCGTGCCGCCCGAGCAGCGGCAGTTCAACCTGATCCTCGCGCTCATGGCGACGGAGCAGGGGCTCACCAAGCAGGACATCCTCTCGACCGTCGCCGGCTACGCCGAGCGCTTCGACGACTCCTCCGACCGCGCGAGCCTCGAGCGGCAGTTCGAGCGCGACAAGGAGGACGTCCGCGAGCTCGGCGTCCCGCTCGAGACGGTCGATCAGCCGGGCGCCGAGGGCGACACGCGGCTGCAGCGGTACCGCATCCCCAAGTCGCTCTACCAGCTGCCCGACGACATCGAGTTCTCGGCGGAGGAGGTCGCACTGCTCGGCCTCGCCGCGCAGGTGTGGCGCGAGAGCTCGCTGTCGGAGCAGTCGCGCCGCGCCCTCACGAAGCTCAAGTCGTTCGGGCACGCCGTCGAGCAGAGCGTCATCGGCTTCGCGCCGTCGATCCGCGCCAGGGAGGCCGCGCACGACCCGCTCGCCGAGGCGATCGACCGCCGTCGCCGGGTCTCCTTCCCGTACCTCAAGCCCGGGGCGGCCGAGCCCGAGCTGCGCAGCGTCTCGCCGCTCGCGCTCGTCAACCACGAGGGGCGCTGGCACCTCCACGCCCACGACGAGGGCGTGGATGCCCCCCGCACCTTTCTCCTGCGCCGCATCGTCGGCGCGGTCCGCATCGACGACGTCGAGGCTCGGGCTCCTCGCCCCGACGAGGCCGCGCGCGTGCAGCGCGAGCTGCAGGAGGTGTTCGAGCGGACGACCGCCGCGGTCGTCCCGCGCCCCGGCAGCGAGGCGGATGTCGTCCTGCGCAATCGCGCCGGCACCGTCGTCGACGGCGAAACCCTCATCGTCCGCACGACCGACCTCGCCGTGCTCGCGGAGGAGCTCGCGGCCTTCGGCGCCGACATCCGCGTCCTCGGCCCCGAGCCGCTGCGCGAGGCCGTCGTGGAGCGCTGGCGCCGGGTGGTGAGCGCGCATGGCTGAGCGCAGGCCGCCGCAGCGCGCGGGCGACAAGCTCGCCCTGCTGCTCGGGCTCGTGCCGTACCTCATCGACGAGGTGCGCGTGAGCGTCGCGGAGGCCGCCGCGCAGTTCGACGTCAGCCCCGAGCAGATGCGCGCGCTCGTCGGCTACCTGACCGGCACGGGCGACCCGGGGCCCGAGGGGCTCTACCTCGCGCAGGGCCTGTTCGACATCGACTGGGACGACTTCGAGGAGCGCGACGTCATCCGCTTCCGCAACGCCCCGCTCGACCAGCGCCCGCGTCTGTCCTCGCGCGAGGCCGCGGCCCTGCTCGCCGGCCTGCAGGCGGTCTCGGCGATGCCCGGCTTCAGCGAGCGCGCCGATGTCGAGCGCCTCATGACGAAGCTCGCCCGCGGCGCGAGCGGCGAGGTCGCCCCCGTCTCGGTGCAGTCGCGCACCTCCGACGCGCTGCGCGAGACCGTCGCGGCGGCCGTCACGGCGGGGGAGCGCCTGCGCATCGACTACGTGACCACGCGCGGCGACCGGGAGGAGCGTGACGTCGACCCGATCCGGCTCGAGTCGGTCGACGACGTCTGGTATCTGCGCGGCTGGTGCCTCACGCGCGACGCCGAGCGCACCTTCCGGCTCGACCGCATGGCGAGCGCCGAGGCGATCGGCCCGGCCGAGGAGCACGCGCCGAGCACGACCGACGCGGGCGAGCTGTTCCGGGGCGACGCCGGCGACCTGCTCGTGACCGTCGAGCTGCCCGCGAGCGCGCTGCCGCTGCTGTCGGACTACCTCGGAGCAGACGACGCCGTCGAGTACGCGGGCGATCGCGCGATCGCGCGCATCCCTCTCGCCCATGAGGGCGTGATCGGCCGCCTCGCGGCCCGCATCGCGGGCGTCGGGGCGATCACCGATCCGCCGGATGCCCGACTCGCCGCCGCGCGATGGGCCGATGACGCTCTCGCCGCGGCGGAGCAGCGTCACGGCACGGGATCGTCTGAGCGAGTGCTCGGCCCGGGCACGGGGCCGACCGCTTAGACTCGAGACTCTCCGACCCCTTCCCGTGAGGACGACCACCCATGTTCGGCAATGCATTCACCGGCTGGCACGCGATCATCCTGCTCGTCGTCATCCTGCTCCTGTTCGGGGCGCCGAAGCTCCCGGCTCTCGCGCGCAGCCTCGGCCAGTCGATGAAGATCTTCAAGAACGAGGTGAAGAACCCCGACGCCCCCGCCGATCCGGCCCCGTCGACCGCCCCGAGCGCGGAGGGGACCGACACCGCCCCCAAGTCCTGACCGGTGGCGGTCCGTCCCGCCCGGCCCCGTAACGCCGAGGGCCGGATGTCGCTCGGCGAGCACCTCGTCGAGCTGCGCAAGCGTCTGACCATCACGGCCGTGACGATCATCCTCGCGGCAGTGGGGGGGTGGTTCCTCGCCGATCCCGTGTGGGCGGCGCTCAGCGAGCCGCTGAGGGTCGTCGCCGAGGCTCAGGGCCGCGATGCCACGATCAATTACACCGCCGTCACCGAGGCGTTCGACACGAAGCTCGTCATCGCCCTGGTCCTCGGGGTCGTCATCGGCTCGCCGGTGTGGCTCTATCAGCTCTGGGCCTTCATCGTTCCCGCGCTGCACCGCCGCGAGAAGCAGTACGCCGTGGGCTTCCTCGGCGCCGCGCTCCCGCTGTTCCTCGCCGGCTGCGCCGCCGGCTGGTTCGTGCTCCCGCACATCGTCGAGCTGCTCACCGGCTTCGCCGCTGAGGGGACCGCGACGCTCCTGACCGCGAAGGTCTACCTCGACTTCTCTCTCAAGCTCATCCTCGCGATCGGTATCGGCTTCGTGCTGCCCGTCGTGCTCGTGGTGATGAACTTCGCCCGCGTGCTCATGGGCGCGAGCATCCTCAAGGGGTGGCGCTGGGCGATCCTGGCGATCACCCTCTTCACCGCGTTCGCGACGCCCGCCGCGGACATCATGTCGATGTTCATCCTCGCGATCCCGATGGTGGGGCTCTACTTCCTGGCGGCCGGGATCGCCGTCCTCAACGATCGACGGCACGCCAAGAAGGACGCCGCCCTCGCCGCGGAGTACGGCATCGACGCGGCCCCCGCATGAGCCCGTCCTCAACGAGCGGCGCCGGCGGGGTCGCCCCCGAGCCCAGCCCGGCCGAGCGATTCGCCGCCGCGCGGGCGCTGCGCGAGCATCCCCGCCTGAAGGCCTTCCGCGACCAGCTCGCGTTCGATCTCGACCCCTTCCAGCAGGCCGCGTGCGCGGTGCTCGAGGAGGGGCGCAGCGTGCTCGTCGCCGCACCGACCGGCGCCGGCAAGACGATCGTGGCCGAGTTCGCGGTCTTCCTCGCGATGTTCGACCCGCGCGCGAAGATCTTCTACACCGCGCCGATGAAGGCGCTCAGCAATCAGAAGTACAACGAGCTCGTCGCCCAGTACGGCGCGAGCGAGGTGGGCCTGCTGACGGGCGACACGAACATCAACGCATCCGCGCGCATCGTCGTCATGACGACCGAGGTGCTGCGCAACATGCTCTACGCCGACTCGGCGCTGCTCACCGACCTGCGGTACGTCGTCATGGATGAGGTGCACTACCTCGCCGACCGGTTCCGCGGGGCGGTGTGGGAGGAGGTCATCATCCACCTCCCGCTCCCGGTGCGGCTCATCTCGCTCAGCGCGACCGTGTCGAACGCCGAGGAGTTCGGCGACTGGCTGCAGGCCGTGCGCGGCGACACCGACGTGATCGTCTCCGAGACGAGGCCCGTGCCGCTCGAGCAGCACGTGCTCGTGCGCTCGAAGCTCGTCGACCTCTTCGACTCGAGCGGGCAGGCCGCGACGAACCGGGTGAACCCCGAGCTCGTGCAGCTCGCGAAGGCCGGAGGGCACGCGCCGCACCGCGGCCGGCAGCATCACCCCCGCCGGTGGGAGAAGCGGCCCGGCGCCGACGGCAAGGCCGACCGCGCCGAGATCGCCGCGATCCTCGCTCAGCGGAACCTCCTGCCGGCGATCTTCTTCATCTTCTCCCGCGCGGGCTGCGACGGCGCGGTTCGTCAGCTCCTGCGGGCCGGACTCAAGCTCACCGAGTCGTGGGAGCGCGAGGAGATCCGCCAGGTCGTCGAGGAGCGCTGCCGCACGCTGCGCGACGACGACCTCGCCGTGCTCGGCTACTGGGAGTGGCTCGACGGCCTGCAGCGCGGCGTCGCCGCGCACCACGCGGGGTTGCTGCCCGCGTTCAAGGAGGTCGTCGAGGAGCTCTTCCAGAAGAAGCTCCTCAAGGTCGTCTTCGCGACCGAGACCCTCGCGCTCGGCATCAACATGCCGGCCCGCACGGTCGTGCTGGAGAAGCTCGAGAAGTTCAACGGCGAGGCGCGCGTGCCGATCACGCCGGGGGAGTACACGCAGCTCACCGGCCGCGCGGGCCGTCGCGGCATCGACACCGAGGGCCACTCGGTCATCCAGTGGACGGGCGGCCTGGACCCGCAGGCCGTCGCCTCCCTCGCCTCCCGCCGCACGTACCCGCTCAACTCCAGCTTCCGGCCGACGTACAACATGGCCGTCAACCTCATCGAGCAGTTCGGCCGGCAGCGCACGCGCGAGATCCTCGAGAGCTCGTTCGCGCAGTTCCAGGCGGACCGGGCCGTCGTCGACCTCGCCCGCACTGTCCGCAAGCAGCAGGAGTCGCTCGCCGGATACGAGAAGAGCATGCAGTGCCACCTCGGCGACTTCGGCGAGTATGCCGCGCTGCGCCGCGAGCTCAGCGACCTCGAGCGCGAGCGCGCCCGCACGGGCGAGCAGGGCGGTCGGGGCGAGCGCGATCGCCGCCAGCGGCAGATCGAGGGCGTCCGCTCGCGCATGCGCAAGCACCCCTGCCACGGCTGCGCGGACCGCGAGGCCCACTCCCGGTGGGCCGAGCGCTGGTGGCGGCTGAAGCGCGACAGCGACAAGGTGAGCCGGCAGATCCGGGGCCGCACGGGGGCCGTCGCGCAGGTGTTCGATCGCGTGACCGAGGTGCTCGGCGAGCTCGGCTACCTCGTGAAGGACGAGCACGGGCGTCTCGGGCTCAGCGCCGATGGCCGAGCCCTCCGCCGCATCTACGGCGAGCGCGACCTCCTCGTGGCCGAGAGCCTGCGCCGAGGGCTGTGGGACGATCTCGACGCTCCCGCCCTCGCCGCGATGGTGTGCGCGATCGTCTTCGAGGCCCGGCGCGACGACGGCCAGGCGCCCGAGTACGCGCTCCCGCGCGGGCCGTTCCGCGTCGCGCTCGAGCGCACGCAGCTGCTCTGGGCCGACCTCGACGACCTCGAGCACGCGCACCGGCTGCCCGGGTCGAACCCGCTCGCGACGACGCTCGCCCTGCCGATGCACAAGTGGGCGAGCGGAGCCCAGCTCGAGGTCGTCCTGCGCGACGCCGACCTCGCCGCGGGCGACTTCGTGCGCTGGTGCAAGCAGACGATCGACCTCCTCGACCAGATCTCGCTCGTCGCCGACGGGCAGGTCGGGCGCACCGCGCGCGCGGCCCTCGACCGGGTGCGCCGCGGCATCGTCGCCTACAGCTCGGTGGCGTGAGCATCCGCCGCCTCGACGCTCTCTAGGATCGAATCGTGATGGATGCTCCCGACGGCCCGCGCGCCGCCGCGCCGTCGCCCAGCACCCCGCCGCTCGCGCTCGCCGCGCCCGCCCCTGCCGGGCCGCGACTCGGGGTCGCCGTGCTCGTCGCGGCCCTCGGCGGCTGGACGATGGACCTCGGCTTCCCCGACCTCGGCTGGTGGCCGTTCACGATCCTCGGAACCGCGCTCGTGCTCTGGAGCCTCCGCGGGCGCTCGGCCGGCGGCGCGCTCCTCGTCGGCGCCGTCGCGGGCTTCGTCTACTACGGCGCGCTCATCGAGTGGCTCACCGTCTACCTCGGCATCGTGCCGTGGCTCGCCCTCACGCTCGCGCAGGTCGTCTTCGTCGCGCTCGGCGCGATCCCGATCGCGCTCGCCTGGCGGTGGATGCCCGTGGCCTTCCCCGGCGTCGCCGGCCGTCTGCTGCTGCTCCCGATCGTCCTCGCGGGGCTGTGGACGGCGCGCGAGGGCGTCTCGAACGTGTGGCCCTGGGGCGGCTTCGCGTGGGGCAGGCTCGCGATCTCGCAGTCGGAGGGGCCGCTCGCGCACTGGGCGGCGTGGGCGGGTCTGTCCGGGCTCAGCTTCCTGGTCGCGCTGCTCGCGGCGGTGCTCGCGGCCGTCGCGGTCGAGCGACGCACCCCCGCCCTGTCGCGCGCCGTGCTCGTCGCCGGCCTCTCGGCGACGCTGCTGGTGTGGCCGGCGTTCCCGACGGCGACGAGCGGCAGCGTGCGCGTCGGCGCGGTGCAGGGCGACTCGCAGACGGGTCTGTTCGCGCAGTACGAGCCGGGAGACATCCTCCAGGACCACCTCGACGCGACTGTGCCGCTGTACGAGCTCGACGAGCCGCTCGACGTGGTCGTCTGGCCGGAGAACGGCTCCGACCTCGACCCGCTGCGCTCCGACTACGCCGCCGCCGCGCTCGACTCGGTCTCGAGTCGGCTCGACGCCCCCGTCGTGGTCGGGACGATCACGGCCGCAGGCGAGAAGACCTTCAACTCGGTCCTCCTGTGGCAGGCGGGCCGCGGCGCGATCGATCAGTACGACAAGATCCATCCCGTGCCGTTCGCCGAGTACCTGCCCGAGCGCGAGTTCTTCTACCCCCTCGCCCCGGACCTCTTCGACCTCGTGCCCCGCGACTACTCGTTCGGGCAGCGCGACACCGTGCTCGAGCTGCCCGACGGCGTCGTCGCGGGCGTCGCGATCTGCTACGACATCGTCGACGACGACCTCCTCGCCCGCATGATCGACGAGGATGCGACCGTGCTGCTCGCCCCCACGAACAACGCGGACTTCGGCCGCACCGACCAGAGCGTGCAGCAGCTCGCGATCGCCCGCCTGCGCGCGATCGAGTCCGGGCGCAGCGTCGTGCAGGCCTCGACGGTCGGTGCGAGCGCGATCATCGCGCCCGACGGCTCCACGATCGACGATCTGCCGCTCTTCACCGCGGGCGTCATGGTCCAGGAGGTCCCCCTGAGCGAGGTCGTGACTCCCGCCCACGCCCTGGGCCGCGCACTCGAGTGGTTCCTCTGCCTGCTGTCGGCGGGCGCGCTGCTGGTCGCGGGCGCCGCGTCCCGCGCCGGCCGCGCCGGCCGCGCATCCCAGCGTCGGGGAGAGGTCGCATGACCGCCGACCGCGCAGCGCGCGATCGTCTCGGCGCGGGGGCGAGCCGCTCCGGCGCGAGCACGCTGATCGTTCTGCCCACCTACAACGAGGCCGAGAGCCTGCGGGGCGTCCTCGCGCGCATCCGCGTCGCGGTGCCCGATGCCGACGTCCTCGTGGTCGACGACGCCTCGCCCGACGGCACCGGCCGCATCGCCGACGAGCTCGCCGCGAGCGACCCCGGCGTGCGCGTCCTGCACCGCCCCGGCAAGGACGGCCTGGGCTCGGCCTACCTCGCCGGCTTCGCCCGGGCGGCCGTGGAGGGCTATCGGTTCGTCGTGGAGATCGATGCCGACGGCTCGCACGATCCGGCCGAGCTGCCGGCGATGATCGCCCTCGCCGACGCCGAGTCCGCCGACCTCGTGATCGGCTCGCGCTGGGTGCCCGGCGGCGCGGTCGTCAACTGGCCCTGGGCCCGGCGGGCGATCTCGCGCGGCGGCAACCGCTACGCCCGGGGGATGCTTCGTTCGCGCATCCAGGACCTCACGGCCGGATTCCGGGTCTACCGCACCCTTGCCCTCACCGGTCTGGATGAATCGGTCGTGTCCTCGCACGGCTACTGCTTCCAGGTCGAGCTCGCCTGGCGCATCGAGCGCCGAGGAGGGCGCGTGCTCGAGCACCCGATCGCCTTCGTCGAGCGCGCGACGGGCCGCTCGAAGATGCACGCGGGCATCGTCGGGGAGGCCCTGTGGCGCGTCACCGCCTGGGGATTCGCCCTCCGCCTGGGACGGGGCCCGCTGCCCGGCTAGGCCATGCGCGCGGTCGTCGTCATGACGAGCTCGATACCGCCCTCGACGTCGGTGCGCTCGAGCGCGACCTCGATGCTCGTGAACGCGGCGAGGTCGTCGACGTGCGTGCCTCCGCACGGGATCCGCACCTCGCCCTCGGGCAGTGCGCACACCCACGTGCGCCGCGTCGTGATGGCGGCGTCGGCACGCTCGATGCGCACAGCGCCGCCCGCGGCGACCCACCCGGCGAGCAGGGCGTTCGCCCGCGCCGCGACGGCGGCGACGTCGTCGAGACCGGCGGGAGCGAAGCCCTTGCGACGCAGCGACTTCCCGATGCGGTAGGTGTCGATCGACCCGTGCTCGTGGATGCGCGAGGTCACGATCGCGAGCTGGTCGAATGCGGGATTCCCGAGCGCGTCGCGCGGCGTCTCCTTCGTCCACGAGTCCGAGAGCGCGCCATCGAGCGCGAGCGAGGCGAGGTGGCAGGCCGTGTGCCCCGCGCTGAGCGCCGCCCGCAGGTCGGCGTCGGCGACGACCTCGACGCTCTCGCCCTCGGCGGGCGCTGCGCCGTCGACGAGGTGGGCGACGACGAAGGTCCAGCCCTCGGTGCCGGTGCGCACCGGCAGGTCGGTGCCGAGCAGCAGCGCGCCGTCGTGGATCCCGCCCATGACGGCGCGCTCGATGCGCGCCTCGCCGGCGGCGCCGCGCAGGACGCCGCGATCGGAGGGCTGGTCGGGCCAGGCCGTGTCGATGGGGTGGACGGCTGTCGCGTCGAGGATGACGGCGCTGAGGCCGTCATCGAGAGGCTCGACGTGGAGGACGGTGCCGGTGGACGCCGTCGCGCCGTCGGGGTAGCTGACGAGGGTGTCGTGCGAGGGGAGCGCCATGATGATCGAGCCTAGAGGCTCGATTCCGGACGGCGGTGCGGGCTACGCGCCGAGGCGCTCGTCGGTGCCGCGACGCTGGCGGAGGAGCTGCAGGCGCTCCTCGAGGAGCTCCTCGAGCTCGGCGATCGAGCGGCGCTCGAGCAGCATGTCCCAGTGCGTGCGGGCGGCCTTCACGTCGGCCTGGACGATGTCGATCGGGGTGCCATCGGGGGCGAGGAGGACGCCCTCGCGGCCGGACTTCGGCGACTCCCACGTGTCGGGGAGCTCGGCGTCGGCGGAGAATACGACCTCGAACAGCTCGCCATCGGTGGTCAGGTACTGCGCTCGCTGGCGGGAGGCGAACTCGACGCCCTCCTCGCTCTGCATGCTCTGAGATCCGAGGCGCATGCCTCGCAGAGTCCGATCGGCCATCGTGCTCTCCCCTCTCGTCGCGTACCCGAATCCATGTAAAGGTATAGACCCGTCAGGGGTGCGCGGTCGAGTCGAGGAACGCCTTTCCCAGACCATTGCCAGTGTCACGCGCCCCTACGTCGACGATCGGGAAAGGGTGGTCAGCGGTCGGGGTCGCGCTCCCGGATGAGCGCCATCGCGAGGTCGGCACGGTCGGTGACGATGCCGTCGACGCCGCGATCGAGCAGGCTCGCCATGACGGCGGGGTCGTTGATCGTCCACACGTGGACCTCGACGCCCGCGGACTGGAAGGCGCGCAGCAGCGGGGGAGCGGTGGTCTCGAGCCCCGCGGCGCGGAGCGGGATCTGCACCGCGTGGATGCCCTCGAGCGCCCGTCGCACGAGCGGGACGAGACCGAGGCGCGCGGCGAACAGGGCGGCGGCGAAGCGCGGGCCCGAGGCGCTCGTCGCGACGTCGGGCAGGAGCCGCAGGGCCGCCGCACGGCGACGCTCGCTGAACGAGGTGAGGAGGACGCGATCGTGGGCGCGCGTCTGCCGGACGGCGTCGACGGCGGGGGCGACGGCATCCATGCTCTTCAGATCGATGTTGAACCGCGCGTCGGGGAACGCCTCGAGGGCCTCGGCGAGCGTCGCGAAGCCCTGGCCCTCGCCGAGGTCGATGCCCTGCAGCTGGGCGGCCGTGAGCTCGGAGACCCGGCCGGCGAGACCCGCGACCCGATCGAGCTCGGGGTCGTGCGAGACGATCGCGACCCCGTCGCTCGAGGCGTGGACGTCGGTCTCGACGTGATCGACGCCGAGCGCGAGGGCGTGCGCGAACGCGAGCAGCGTGTTCTCCGGCGCGTCGACCGCGAGCCCCCGGTGCGCGAGCACTCGGGGGCGCGCGGGCGAGAAGTACGCCTCAGCCGACTCCGACCGCACCTACGACGTCGCCCCCGGGGGAACCGGGTCCGTGTGCGGGGCGCTCGGGCGCGGTGCGCCGCCGCCCATGCCGAAGCCGTTCGTCACGCCCTTGAGCGCCTCGGTGAGCTCGCTCGGAATGATCCACATCTTGTTCGATGCGCCCTCGGCGAGCTTCGGCAGCGTCTGCAGGTACTGGTAGGCGAGGAGCTTCGGGTCGGGGTCGCCGACGTGGATCGCCGCGAAGACCGTCTTGATCGCCTCGGCCTCGGCCTCGGCCCGGAGGATCTGCGCCTTCGCGTCACCCTCGGCCTTGAGGATGGCCGACTGCCGCGCGCCCTCGGCCTCGAGGATCTGCGACTGCTTCGTGCCCTCGGCGGTGAGGATGACGGCGCGGCGGTCGCGCTCGGCGCGCATCTGCTTCTCCATCGAGTCCTGGATGCTCGCGGGCGGGTCGATCGCCTTGAGCTCGACGCGGTTGACCCGGAGCCCCCACTTGCCGGTCGCCTCGTCGAGGACGACGCGGAGCTGACCGTTGATGTTGTCGCGGCTCGTGAGCGCCTCCTCGAGGTTGAGGCCGCCGACGACGTTGCGAAGGGTCGTGACCGTGAGCTGCTCGACGCCGGCGAGGTAGTTCGCGATCTCGTAGGTCGCCGCACGCGCGTCGGTCACCTGGAAGTAGATGACGGTGTCGATCGAGACGACGAGGTTGTCCTCGGTGATGACGGGCTGCGGCGGGAAGGAGACGACCTGCTCGCGCATGTCCACGAGCGGCCGGAGCCGGTCGATGAAGGGCACGAGCAGGTTGAGGCCCGGGTTGAGCGTCTTGTGGTACCGGCCGAGGCGCTCGACGACGCCCGCGTACGCCTGCGGCACGATGCGGATCGACCGCAGCAGCACCACGACGACGAAGATGCCGAGGACGACCAGGAGGGCGACCACGAAGAGCTGCCCGATGAACTCGGAGGGACTGATCACGCGGTGGTGCTCCTTTCCTCGGGTGCGACCTCGGCGGTCGCCCCGTCGATCCGGGTGACGACCACGCGGTCGCCCTCGGTGAGGGTGATGGTCTCGTGCGCGGCGTCGAGCCGGGAGGTCCAGGTCTCGCCGTTGCTGAGGCGGACGTAGCCCGTGCCGTCGCGGAAGTCGGTCGTGACGCGCCCGCGCATCCCGCGCAGGGCATCCACGTTGGTGAGCGCCCCGCGCTCATCGCCGCCCCGCCGGAGGGTCTTCAGCAGCAGCGGTCGGATCGTGAACAGCAGCAGGGCCGAGATCACCGCGGCGAGGCCGATCTGCAGCCACCACTCGCCGCCGGCGAGATTCGTGCCCAGCCCGCCGATGAGACTGCCGGCGGCGATCATGAGGAAGGTGAACTCGAGCGTCAGCAGCTCGATGATCACGCAGACGAGCGCGAACACGATCCAGATGATCCAGAGGTACTGAACGATGTCGGGCAACGGCGCCTCTTCCACGGTCGATTGTTCCTCACGCTATCACCGCCCTCCGACGCTCCTCCGGGCCCGACACGGCGCCGGAAGACCGGTAGTGTCGAGACTCGTGAACAGCCCCCTCGCCGCCGGCTCGCTCGCCGGCATGACCGCTCTCGTCACCGGCTCCTCCCGCGGCATCGGCGCCGACACCGTGCGCTTCTTCGCCGCCGCGGGCGCGAACGTCGTCATCAACTACCGCTCGAAGGCGCCGCGCGCCGAGAAGCTGCTCGCCGAGCTCGAGGCCGGCGGCACCGAGGGTCTCGCCGTCGGCGCCGACCTGACCGATCCGGCGTCGGTCGAGGCGATGATGCAGCAGGTGCAGGATCGCTTCGGGCGCATCGACATCCTCGTGCTCAACGCCTCGGGCGGCATGGAGGCCGGCATGGGCGAGGACTACGCGCTGCGCCTCAACCGCGACGCGCAGGTCACCGTCCTCACGAAGGCCCTCCCGCTGCTCCACGAGGGCGCGCGCATCGTGTTCGTCACGAGCCACCAGGCGCACTTCATCCGCACCGTGCCGACGATGCCCGAGTACGAGCCGGTCGCGCTGTCGAAGCGAGCGGGTGAGGATGCCCTGCGCGAGTTCATCCCTCAGCTCGAGGCCGCCGGCATCGGCTTCACCGTCGTCTCCGGCGACATGATCGAGGGCACGGTCACCGCGACGCTCCTCGATCGCGCGAACCCGGGAGCCATCGAGGCCCGCAAGGAGGCCGTGGGGAAGCTCTACAACGTGAGCGAGTTCGCCGCCGAGGTCGCCCGGGCCGCCGTCGACCCGGTCCCCGCGGACAGCACGCGTCTCGTGGGCGACGTGGCCTACTTCACCGAGTACGCGCCGACCGCGGGGGAGTAGCGCCGTGGCCCCGACGCCGGGCCTGCGCCGGACATCCCGCATTCTGCTCGTGGACCCCTCGGGGGCCGCGCTGCTGTTCCTCACGGCCTCGCCCGACACGACGCGATTCGCCCGCTGGATCACCCCCGGCGGGGGAGTGGACCCGGGGGAGTCGCACGAGCAGGCGGCGATCCGCGAGCTGTTCGAGGAGACGGGGCTCGTGGTCGAGAGCGTCGGCGAGCCGGTGTGGAGCCTCGACTTCGAGGTGACGTGGGATGCCGCGGATCACGACCGCGGTCACGCCGAGTACTTTCTTCTGCGCTGCGAGCGCTTCGAGCCGGTGTCGACGAACTGGACCGACGACGAGCACGTCGACGTGACCGCGCACGGGTGGTTCACCGCGGACGAGCTGCTCGCCACCGGCCAGCCCTTCGAGCCCTACGACCTGCCGCGGCTGCTGCGCTCGATCTCCGCGTCCTGATCGTCGCGCGACGGTCGGCGCCACACCGGCTCGGCCTCCGCCATCTCCTCCGCGGTCGCGACGCGGAACGGGGGAGCGTTCTCGACGACGATCTCGTGGCGACTCTGGCCGCGCGTCGCCCGGAGGCTCGCGACGATCGAGACGGTGATGATGAGGGCGACGACCGCGAGTGAGACGCTCGTGGGGATCTTGTAGACGTCCAGCAGCAGCATCTTGATACCCACCCAGATCAGGACGAACGCCAGGCCCAGCTTGAGGTAGACGAAGCGGTGCATGAGGTCGGCGAGCAGGAAGTACATCGCCCGCAGCCCCAGGATCGCGAAGGCGTTCGCGGTGAAGACGATGAACGGCTCGCTCGTGATCCCGAAGATGGCGGGGATGGAGTCGATCGCGAAGATGATGTCGGTCACCTCCACGAGCACGAGCACGGCGAGCAGGGGAGTGGCGACGATCACGCCGGCCTTGCGGATGAGGAACCTCTGACCGTGGTACGCGTCGGTCATCGGGATCGCCCGGCGGAAGACCTTGAGGATCGTCGAGTTCGCGACGTCCATGTGCTCGTTGCGCTTCCGGATCATCATCCAGCCGGTGTAGAGCAGGAACGCCGCGAACAGGTAGAGGATCCAGGAGAACTGGTCGATGAGCACCGCGCCGAGGGCGATGAAGATGCCGCGGAAGACGAGCGCGCCGAGCACGCCGAGGAACAGCACGCGGTGCTGGTACTCGCGGGGCACGTGGAAGAAGGCGAAGATGATCGCCCACACGAACACGTTGTCGACGGCGAGCGACTTCTCGATGAGGTAGCCGGCGTAGTACTGCTGCCCGAGCTCGGCGCCGTACTCGGCCCAGATGTAGCCGCCGAAGGCGACGCCGAGCGTCACCCAGATGATGGACCACACGGCGGCCTCGCGCACGCCGATGACGTGGGCCTTGCGGTGGGCGAAGAGATCGATCGCGAGCATGGCGATGATGACGCCGAGAACGGCGAACCACAGCCAGAGGGGTACGTCCATGACGGAGCTCCTGAATGGTCGATGAGGCGATTCAGGAGGTCTTTCCCGGCCAGAACGGTCAGATTCGGCCCGTGGCGCCGGATCCGTGCGGACGGAACGTAATGACGACGCGACGCGGGTCGGGGATACTCCCCTCCGAGAACGAGTGAACCACACTTCAGGCTTTCCGAGCGCATCCGGAGCGATCCTCTCGGCGGATTCTCGCTCTCGGGTCACCTGGGCGGGCCGATCCGATGGTGTGATGAACGGATGACCGTCCAGGCCACGCAGTACGACCTCGAGCCGACCGTGCCGGCGTTCTTCGACTCGCCGCTCTCGGTCATCCTGATCGCCTGGTTCGTCATGCTCGCGATCGCCATCCGCTCGATCCAGCGTCAGGTGGAACGGCTGGGCGTCCGGGGAGTCACCGCCTGGATCGTCGTCGTCATCATCGGTGGTCCGCTCGGCGTCCTGGCGTGGTTCTCGCTCGGACACCGCCCAGGATCACCGCCCACGGCGCAGGGGCCGTCGCCCCTTTCATGACCACACCGAAGACTTGCTCGCTTTTCGCGGCTGAGCGGCGCTAGTCCCGGCCCATGCCCGATGGTGAGCTCGTGAATCCGACCCTCGTCGTTGCGCCGACCCAGTTTCCGATAATCATCATTATGTCAGCTAGCTGACAGCGGCGGCACGGCTCAGCGCGCGATCGTGACGTGGACGACTCCGCTCTCGGCGACCTCGCTCGTGACAGTGCGGCCCTCGTCGAGTCGCCGCAGATCGTCCCACAGCCGCCCGCCGCGCCCGAGCACGATCGGCGCGATGCCGACGTGCAGCCGGTCGACGAGATCCGCGGCGAGGAACGCGCGCGCGACGCCGAGCCCTCCGCCGATCCGGATGTCGGCGTCGCCCGCGAGCCGCCGGGCACGCGCGAGCGCATCCTCCGGGCTCGCCGCCAGGAACTCGAACCGCGTCCCGTTCTCGAACTCGATCGGCGCGCGCTCGCGATGGGTCAGCACGAGCACGGGCACGCGGAACGGCGGCTCGTCGCCCCACCAGCCGCGCCAGTCCGGGTCGTCCGGGAAGGCGTGGAGGCCGAACATCCCCGCCCCCATGATCTCGGCGCCCACCTCGTCGAAGTAGGCGGACGCGTAGCGGTCGTCGACGCCCGTCGTGCCCGCGCCCGTCGGGTCGTGCAGGACCCGCTCGCGGAAGGTCCGCGTGGCGATGTAGGCCGCGACGAGCCGACCCCAGTCCTCCCCCATCGGGTTCTCCGGGCTCGGGTCGGCGGGCTTCGCGACGCCGTCGAGCGAGATGTTCAGGTCAAGGCGGACCACTATGGCGCAATTCCTTCCCTCAGTCGGCGAGCCCGAGCAGCGGCCGCAGCTCCACGCGTCGGCTGCAGGCGCGGGATGCCCGCGTCGCGAGCGCGAGAGCGGCATCCCGATCGGGCGCCCCGATGACCCAGAATCCGGCGACGTACTCGCGCGTGTCGTGGAGCGGCCCGGGCCGGACCTCCGGGTCTCCCCCGCGCGCGTCGATCACGGCCGCCTCCGCGGGCGCGGCGATGCCGCCGGCGACGACCCAGTGACCGCCCGCCCTGAGCGCGTCATTGAAGGAGTCGATCGCCGCGGCCTCGCCGCCGGTGGCCGATCCGCTCGTGTCGTCGATGACCGAGATCAGGAAGTGCACGTCAGACTCCTTCGTCGTCGGGCACCCAGCGAAGCACATCCCCCGGCTGGCAGTCGAGAGCCGCGCACAGGGAATCCAGCGTGCTGAACCGCACGGCCTTCGCGCGACCGTTCTTGAGCACCGCGAGGTTGGCGGGCGTGATGCCGACGCGCTCCGCGAGCACTCCGACGGGCATCTTGCGGCGGGCGAGCATGACGTCGACGTCGACGACGATCGGCATCAGATCACCTCGTCGAGCTCGGAGCGCAGCTCGCGCGCCTCTTGCTCTCGCGCGATCGCCTGGGCGAGCAGGGCGCGCATCACGACGACGACGAGCGCGACGCCCGCGATGACGAGCGACGCCCCGCACAGCAGCCCGACGACGCCCGGCGCGACCTCCCCCGGAGCGAGCGCGATCGCGAGGACGAGCACGAGCGCCGACAGAACGACGATCGCGCCGATGATGACGTCGACCCAGCGGAACGCCGCGGCGCTGAAGACCGAGCCGTGACGCACGAGGCCGAGCAGCCGCCACACTCCGATCGCGCCGACCTGCAGGCACAGGATGCTCAGCGCGGCGATCGCGACGAGCAGGATGCGCCCCCCGAACGCCTCCCCCGCGAGATCGGCCCAGACGAGCGGCAGGATGACCACCTGCACGAGGACCGACCCGAGAAGGGACAGCGCGAGGATCACGCGGGTGACGAGAATCAGTGCCGGGTTCACGAGACTTCCTATCGATCGACAGTCATAACCTATTGTTCTTCAATATATATCGCAAGAGTCGTCCCTGCCGCTCCCCTGCCCGGCCCCTCCCCGGCTCCTAGGCTCGACTCGTGCCCGCCGCCGACCCGACCGCCCCGCGCCGCTGCCCCTGCGGCTCCGGGCTCACGTACGACGAGTGCTGCGGTCCGCTCCACCGGCGCGAGCGCGCCGCGCCCACGGCCGAGCAGCTCATGCGCTCGCGGTTCTCGGCGTTCGCGGTCGGCGATGCCGCCTACCTGCTCGCGACGTGGCATCCCTCGACCCGGCCCGCGACGCTCGAGCTCGACGCCTCGATGCGGTGGTACCGGCTCGACGTCCTGCGCACCGAGCGCGGCGGCCCGCTCGATCGCGACGGCGTCGTCGCCTTCGACGCCCACTACCGCTCCCCCGACGGCGCCGGAGTGCAGAACGAGGTCAGCGCGTTCCGCCGCGACGACGGCCGCTGGTTCTACCTCGCCGAGAGCTGACCCCCATCCGGGGGTCCGGTCGCTCCGAAGAGAGGATGCCAGCACCATCCGCTCCCCCACTCTCGGAGGTTTCAATGAAGAAGGTCCTCTCCACCGCGTTCGCGACGGCCCTCGTCGCGACCGGACTCGTCCTCGGCGGCGCGAGCGCCGCATCCGCCGCCCACTGCGTCGACTCGACGGGCACCTCGCCCGGCTTCTCGTGGTTCGGCGCTCACGTCCGCCTCGTCGACCACGCCGAGGGCGGCAACCCCGGCCCGCATATGGGCACCTCGGGCGCCTCGAACTGCCTCGAGACGAGCGGCAACCCTTCCGAGCGGTCCTCGAACCGCTAGCGGCACCGACTGCTCGCGCGGCCTCGACGACCGGCAGCGAGCCGAGCGACGCCCCGACCGCCCGACGGTCGGGGCGTCGTCGCGTCCGGGCGCGCAGTCGACGTCGGGCGCAGGGGCGCTCCGGTCAGCGGGCGCCGGCCGCGACCGACGCGCCGTCGACGCGGATGCCCGCGGCCGCCGAGCGCCCTCCCGTCGCCGTCGAGAGCGCGCGATCGAGGTCCAGCCAGAGATCCTCGACGCTCTCGAGCCCGATCGACAGGCGCAGGATCCCCGCGCCCGGGCGTGCCTCGGGTGCGACGGGTCGGTGGGTGAGCGAGGCGGGGTGCTGCACGAGCGAGTCGACGCCGCCGAGCGAGACCGCGTGGGTGAAGAGTCCGAGCTCCGCGATGGTCGACTCAGCCGCGGCGAGTCCGCCGGCGAGCTCGATCGCGAGCATCGCGCCGGGCCCGCGCATCTGCCGGCCGATGAGTCCGCTCGGGTCGCTGTCGCCGAGCCCCGGGTAGTGCACGTGCGCGATCGCGCCGTGGCTCGAGAGCCGGTCGGCGAGGGTGCGCGCCGAGTCCTGCTGCGCGCGGACGCGCAGGGCGAGGGTCGGCAGACCGCGGTGCAGCAGGTAGGCGCCGAGCGGGTGCAGCAGTCCGCCCGTGATCGCGCGCACGGGGCGGATCGCCGTCGCCCACTCCTCCGAGCACGCGATGACGCCGCCGATGACGTCCCCGTGCCCGCCGAGGTACTTCGTCGCGCTGTGCAGCACGAGCGCGGCGCCCTGATCGGCCGGGTTCTGCAGCACCGGGGTCGCGAAGGTGTTGTCGACGAGCACGGGAGCATCGCCAGCCGCGCCGACGACCGCGGCGATGTCGACGAGCTCGAGCGTGGGGTTCGCGGGGGTCTCGACGACGACGAGGCACGTGTCGGGGCGCATCGCCGCGGCGACGCCCTCGGCCGTCGTGAACGTCGTCTCGACGCTCAGCAGGCCCGAGGCGAGCAGGTGATCGGTGCCGCCGTAGAGGGGGCGGACGGCGACGACGTGCCGACCGCGACCCCGGTTGGCGGCAGCCATGACGGCTGCGGTGAACGCCGCCATCCCCGAGGCGAAGGCGACGGAGGCGTCCGTGCGCTCGAGCTGCGCGAGCGCCTCCTCGAAGCGCGCGACCGTGGGGTTCCACAGACGGGCGTAGACGTTGCCGCCTTCGGTGGGGCGATGCCCCGTCGCCATCGACTCGTACGAGCCGCCGCCGAGCTCGACGTCAGGCAGCGGGTTCGTGGTCGAGAGATCGATCGGCAGGGCGTGGACGCCCATCGCGGCGAGGTCCTCCCGCCCGGCGTGCACGGCAAGAGTCTCGAAAGCGACAGCATCGTCCATGCGCCCACAGTGGACTCTCCTGCGATTGAAGACAACGTCCCCCGAATCTTCCGCGGATCATCCTCGATCAGTCGAATCTCCTGCATGATGGGGGCATGGATGCTCGTCCCTCGTCGAAGATCCCGCGAGCCGCGCCGCTCGATGCCGTCGACCTCGCGATGCTCGCCGAGCTCGATGCGAACGGGCGGCTCACGAACGCCGCGCTCGCCGAGCGCGTCGGGGTCGCCGAGTCGACCTGCAGCCAGCGCCTGCGCGTCCTCCGCGAGTCGGGCGTCATCCGCCGGTTCCGCGCCCAGATCGACCCGGCCGCTCTGGGGCTGGGGCTCGAGGCCGTGATCACCGTCCGTCTCGCGAGCCACTCGCGCGACCAGGTGCAGGCGTTCCAGTCGCGCCTGCGCGACATCCCGAACGTTGTGCGGATCTTCCACGTCGCGGGGGCCGACGACTACCTCCTGCACGTCGCCGTCGAGTCGGCCGCCGCCCTGCGCGACCTCGTGCTCGAGCACCTGCAGGTGCACCCGGGCGTGCGGCACACCGAGACGCAGCTGGTCTTCGAGGTCATCGACGGTGCGGGCCTGCTCCCCCGGTCCTGACCCCTCGCTCGCGCGGGGCCGTCAGGAGCGATCGGCGACGGACCGCGTCGCGGCGGACCACTCCTGAAGCATGCGCGCAGCGCGCCCGGAGTCGACGACGTCGGCCGCGACCTGCAGCTGCTCGCGCAGACGCTCGACGATCGGCCGCGTGAGCTGCGAGGGATCCTGCGCGAGTCGGAACGACACGAGCCCGGCTGCGGCGTTGAGCAGCACGATGTCACGCACCGGGCCGGCCTCCCCGGCGAGGACGCCGCGAGCGAGTGCGGCGTTGTGCGCCGGGCCCGCGCCGAGGATCCCCTCGATCGGGCTGTGCGGGATGCCGAGCTCGCGCGGGTCGATGTCGTGCTCCGTCACCGAGCCGCGGGAGACCTCCCACATGTGCGAGTGGCCCGTCGTCGTCAGCTTGTCGATCCCGTCGTCGCCGCGGTACACGAGGGCGGTCGCGCCCCGGGTGCGGAAGACGCCGACCACGAGCGGCACGCGGTCCAGATTCGCGACCCCGACCGCCGAGGCCTCCGGCCGCGCGGGGTTCACCAGCGGGCCGAGGATGTTGAAGAGGGTCGACACGCCCAGCTCGCGGCGCACCGGCCCCGCATGCCGGAAGCCGGGGTGGAAGGTCTGCGCGTGGAGGAAGGTCAGCCCCACCTCGCGGAAGACGCGTGCGACGTCGTCGGGCTCGAGCGCGAGGTCGATGCCGAGCTCGCTCAGCACGTCGGATGCGCCGGAGGCGCTGCTCGCGCCGCGGTTGCCGTGCTTGGCGACGGGGACGCCCGCGCCGGCGACCACGATCGACGCGATCGAGGAGACGTTCACGACGGCGCCGAAGGGGTCTCCGCCGGTTCCCACGATGTCGAGCGCCATCGGATCGATGTCGATCGTGCGGGCGTGGGCGAGAGCCGCGTCGCGGAATCCCACGAACTCGTCGACCGTCTCGCCCTTCGCCCGCAGGGCGATCAGGAAGCCCGCCAGCTGGGCGGGGGTGGCCTCCCCCTGCATGACCTGCTCCATGGCCCAGGCCGCCTCGGCGATGCTCAGATCCTCCCCGTCGAGCAGTCGAGCGAGCAGAGCGGGCCAGGTCGGGGCGGCAGACATGGGTAAAGGCTAGTGAATCGCCGCGAGAAGGCATGTCGACGGGCAAGAAGTGCCCCGGGCATCCGTCATAATGAAGAGGTGACCAGCACCTCTCTGTCGAGATCTCTCACCGCTCCCACGATCAACCGACCCAACATCGTTGCCGTCGGCACGATCGTCTGGCTCGGCAGCGAGGTCATGTTCTTCGCCGGCCTCTTCGCGATCTACTTCACGCTGCGGTCGACGTCGCCCGAGCTGTGGGAGGCGGGCACCGAGGTCTTCAACGTCCCCTTCGCGGCCGTCAATACGACCATCCTCGTGCTCTCGAGCGTGACGGCCCAGTTCGGCGTCTTCGCGGCCGAGCGGCTGCAGGCCCGCCGCACCGGCTGGAAGCCCACGCAGTGGGGGATGATCGAGTGGTTCTTCCTCACCTACGCCATGGGTGCGGTCTTCGTCATCGGCCAGGTCTACGAGTACGCGATCCTCGTCAGCGAGCACGTCTCGCTCACCTCCGACGCGTTCGGCTCGGCGTTCTACCTGACGACCGGCTTCCACGGCCTCCACGTCACAGGCGGTCTGATCGCCTTCCTCCTCGTCATCGGCCGGGCCTACTCGGTCAAGGTCTTCACCCACCGCGACGCCACCAGCGCGATCGTCGTGTCGTACTACTGGCACTTCGTCGACGTCGTCTGGATCGGCCTCTTCCTCGTCATCTACGTCCTCCAATGAGCAATCGAATCGAGACGCAGCACACCATGGCATCCACCTCCCCCGCACGTCGCTCCGGCCGCCGGCACCCGCTGGCGACGGCCGCCCTGCTGGTCGTCGGCCTCCTCGCGACCGGCGGCGCCTACGCGCTCGCCACGACCTCGGCAACGGCCGAGACCACCGCGGCGAGCGAGCAGCTCGTCGAGGACGGCGGCAAGCTCTTCGCCGCGAACTGCGCGAGCTGCCACGGTCTCCAGGGCGCGGGCACCGAGGCCGGCCCGTCGATCATCGGCGTGGGTGCCCTCGCCGTCGACTTCCAGGTCGGCACCGGCCGCATGCCCATGGCCGCCTCCGGCCCGCAGGCCGAGGTCAAGCCCGTGCAGTTCACGCAGGAGCAGATCGACGCGATGGGCGCCTGGGTCGCGTCGCTCGCTCCCGGCCCGGCGGTCCCGCCGGAGCGCTACCTCGCCGGCGATGGCGACGCGGCGGTCGGCGCCGAGCTCTTCCGAATCAACTGCGCCATGTGCCACAACGTCGCCGGCGCGGGCGGTGCGCTCACCGAGGGCAAGTACGCTCCGAACCTCGCGGGCGTGGACCCGGTGCACATCTACGGCGCGATGGCGACCGGTCCGCAGAACATGCCCGTGTTCAGCGACCTGAACCTCACTCCCGAAGAGAAGAACGACATCATCACCTACCTGCAGTACATCGAGGAGACCCCGTCCGTCGGCGGCTTCGACCTCGGCGCGCTCGGCCCGGTGTCGGAGGGGCTCTTCATCTGGATCTTCGGCCTCGGCGGACTCGTCGCAGTGACCATCTGGCTCACCGCGAAGTCCAACTGACGGCCCGTGCAGCAGGTTAGGAAAGGACGATGATGGCGGACGTTCACGGCGGCGCGACCGGCGGCGAGGCCGCGGAGACGGCTGTCGAGAAGCACGCGAGCAGCGCATCCCCCGGGGTCGCCGTGGAGCGCGCCGATCGGATCTCCAACCCCGGCTTCCCGCCGGAGCGCCAGCGCGTCACGGATCTCGACCCCGCGAAGGAGCGCTCCGCGGAGCGCACGGTGTCCGGGCTCTTCCTGCTCTCGGTCGTCGGGAGCGTGCTCGCGGTCGTCGCCTACGTCGCCTTCCCGATCGTCGAGGGCGACCCGAGCACCATCCGCCTCAACAACCTCTTCCTCGGCCTCGGCATCACGCTCGGCCTCCTCGGCATCGGCATCGGCGCGGTCCACTGGTCCAAGGCCCTCATGCACGGGCACGAGCTCGTGGAGGAGCGCCACGGCACGCGCGGCTCCGACGAGACCCGGGCCAAGGCCGTCGAGATCTTCCAGGCCGGCAACGCCGAGTCGGGCTTCACCCGTCGCAGCCTCGTCCGCAACACCCTCATCGGCGCGCTCGTGGCGACCCCCATCCCGGCGATCGCGATCTTCCGCGACCTGGCGCCGGCGGAGGATCCGATCGCGCTGCTGAAGCACACGATGTGGGAGGAGGGCGTGCGACTCACCCGCGACCCCTCCGGCACGCCGATCAAGGCCTCCGACGTCACGATCGGCGCCGCGTTCCACGTCATCCCCGAGGGTCTCGCCGAGCTCGAGTCGCACAAGCTGGAGGAGAAGGCCAAGGCCGCCGTCCTCCTCATGCGCCTCCCCCTCGACCGGCTCAACGAGCGCGAGGACCGCAAGGACTGGTCCTACGACGGCATCGTCGCCTACTCCAAGATCTGTACGCACGTCGGCTGCCCCGTCGCGCTGTACGAGCAGCAGACCCACCACCTGCTGTGCCCCTGCCACCAGTCCGAGTTCGACGTGGCCAACCACGCCGAAGTCATCTTCGGACCGGCGGCGCGCCCCCTTCCCCAGCTCCCGATCACTGTGGATGAAGAGGGTTACCTCGTCGCCAAGAGCGACTTCACCGAACCTGTGGGTCCGAGCTTCTGGGAGCGTGCACTGTGAGTACCGCAACTGAGCCCGTCGCACCGGCCGCTGTCGCGCCGTCGCGCGGCATGCGTTTCACCGGGTGGGCGGCGAACTACATCGATGAGCGCACGAGCGCCTCGACGGCCGTCAAGGCGCTGGGTCGCAAGATCTTCCCCGATCACTGGTCGTTCATGCTCGGCGAGGTGGCGCTGTACAGCTTCGTCGTCATCCTGCTCAGCGGCACGTTCCTGACCTTCTTCTTCGACCCCTCCATGACCGAGGTCGAGTACGAGGGCTCCTACGTCCCGCTCCAGGGCATCCCGATGTCGGTCGCGTACCACTCCTCGCTCGACATCTCGTTCGAGATCCGCGGCGGCCTGCTCATGCGCCAGGTGCATCACTGGGCGGCGCTCCTGTTCGTCGCCTCCATCGGGCTGCACATGCTGCGCGTGTTCTTCACCGGCGCCTTCCGCAAGCCGCGCGAGCTCAACTGGGTCATCGGGTTCCTCCTCTTCGTGCTCGCGATGGCTCTCGGCTTCACGGGCTACTCGCTCCCCGACGACCTGCTCTCCGGAAACGGTCTGCGCATCATCGACGGCATGATCAAGGCCGTACCCCTCGCCGGCGGCTGGATCTCCTACCTGCTGTTCGGCGACGAGTTCCCGGGCACCGACATCATCCCCCGCCTCTACGTGCTGCACATCCTGCTGCTGCCGGCGATCCTGGTCGCCCTCATCGGCGCGCACATGGTCCTCCTGATCGTGAACAAGCACACCCAGTTCGCCGGCCCCGGCCGCACGAACGACAACGTCGTCGGCGCCCCGGTCATGCCGGTGTTCGCCGCGAAGGCCGGTGGCTTCTTCTTCATCGTCTTCGGCGTCATCGTGCTCATCGCGTCGCTGTTCACGATCAACCCGATCTGGAACTACGGCCCCTACGACCCCTCCCCGGTGTCCGCGGGAACGCAGCCCGACTGGTACATCGGCTTCGCCGACGGCGCCCTGCGCCTGATCCCGCCGGGCCTGGAGATCGTGGTGTTCGGCTACACGGTGTCGTTCAACGTCCTCATCCCGCTCGTCGGCCTGCTGGTCTTCCTCGCCGCCGCTGCCCTGTACCCGTTCCTCGAGGCGTGGGTCACGGGCGACAAGCGCGAGCACCACATCGCCGAGCGCCCGCGCAACAACCCGACCCGCACCGCGATCGGCGCGGCCGGCGTCACGTTCTACGCGGGCCTCTGGGCCGCGGCGAGCTCCGACCTCATCGCGACGCACTTCCGCCTCTCGATCGAGGGTGTCATCCACACCCTGCAGTTCGTGACGGTCGTCGGCCCGTTCATCGCCTACTTCGTCACGAAGCGCGTCTGCCTCGCGCTCATGAGGAAGGACCGCGAGATCGCGCTCCACGGCTACGAGTCGGGCCGCATCGTCCGCCTCCCGGGCGGCGAGTACATCGAGGTCCACGAGCAGCTCGACGACTACGAGCGCTGGAAGCTCGTGAGCTACGAGGAGTACCAGCCGCTCATGGTGCGCCCCGACGCCCGCGGTCGCATCACCGCCCGGCAGCGCGTCCGCGCGAGCATGTCGCGCTGGTTCTTCGAGGACCGCATCTCGCCCGTCACGCAGCGAGAGCTCGAATCGCAGCGCCACTAGCACCACTCGCACGACGGCGTAGCGTGTGAGCATGACCGGCGCGCCCATCACCACCGTCCTGCTCGACGTCAACGAGACGCTCACCGACCTCGGCCCCCTCGAGGGGTGGATGCGCGAGCGCAGTCTCCCCGCCGGCTCCGCGAGCGCGTGGCTCGCCGCGGTCCTCCGCGACGGCTTCGCGGCCTCTCTGGTCGGGCTGCCCATCGGCTTCGGCCCTCTCGGGGAGACCGCGCTGCGGGATCTCGCGGCGGGAGTCGATGACTCCGCGCCGCTCGACGCGGCCGCCGTCGACGCGATGCTCGAGGAGCTCCCGTCGGCGGTGGGGGCGCTGCCCGCCCACGACGACGTCGCCCCGGGCATCCGTCGCATGATCGCGGAGGGCCTCGGCGTCTCGACGCTCACGAACGGCTCGACGCGCGTCGCGCAGGGGCTCCTGGAGCGGCTGGGGCTCAGTCGCGAGGGGGTCGCGACGCTCAGCGTCGACGGCACCCGCACGTGGAAGCCGCATCCCGAGGCGTACCTGGGCGCCTGCGACCGGCTCGGCAGCATGCCCGAGCAGACCGCGCTCGTCGCGTGCCACCCGTGGGACGTGCTCGGCGCGCAGCGTGCGGGCCTTGTCGGCGTGTGGCTGCCCCGCGGCCGCACCTGGCCGACGGGCTACCCCGAGCCCGACCGGACGATCGCGGCGCTCACGGACCTCGTCGACGCGCTCTGATCGATCGGGCGACCGTCAGCGCTCGCGACTCTCGCGCCACTCGCGGTCAAGCAGCGCGAAACGCTCGAGCGTCGACCAGGCGCCCTTGAACCAGTCACCCTCGACGATCGCGCCCTCGTGCCGAAGACCCACCCGGCGCATGAGGGCGAGCACGGGCGCGTTGCGGGCGTCCCCCTGCATGACGATGCGGTGGGCGCCCTGACGCTCCATCAGCCAGTCGATGACTGCATCCAGCGCCTCCCGCGCGTAGCCCTGGCCGTGGTGAGCGGGCGCGAGCGTGACACCGAGCTCGTACGTGTCGGGCTGGTGGGGGTCGGCGCCGACCGCGACGTCGCCCATCAGCGCGCTCGAACCGACCGCCGCATCCCGCGCGTGGAGGCCGAGCTGCACCCACTCCCCCGCCGACGGCACCGACTTACGCGGCTGCCCGTCGACGAGAGCCTGCGCGTCGGTCGCCGAGTACTCCGTGCTCCACGACTGGTGGCGCGCGATCTCGGGATCGCGACGATAGGCGACGAAGGCGGGGATGTCCGCGGTCACGATCGGCCGGATCACGAGCCGCGCGCTGCGCAGCTCCACACTCACGGCCGGTGCGCTCGTCGGATCAGAAGACCCGGCGCATGTACTCGGCGTTCTGGCTGTAGCCGAGTCGGTCGTAGAAGCCGCCCGCGCGCCGACTGGCGACCGTGATCTGCCGGACGCCGCGGCGGATGCACTCGCGCTCGACGGCGTGGACGAGCTCCGTGCCGAGGTCCTGGCCGCGCGCGGCCTCGTCGACCGCGATCTCCTGGAGCTGCGCCGAGGCGCCGTTGGTGGAGAGCAGCCGGGCGATCGTCGTGACGGCATAGCCGCGCACCACGCCCTGATCGTCCTCGGCGACGAGCAGCAGGAGGTCGGAGTCCTCCTCCGCGGCGATCGCCTCGGAGAAGCTCACGTCGAAGGCCGCGCGCACGGGGATGAAGGCCGCGCCGAGCTGCTGGACGAGCTCGAAGACCGCGTCCGCGTCCTCCGCGCGCGCGCGACGAACCGTCACCTCAGCGCCCGAAGTTGCCGCGGTAGTACTCGTACACCCAGCCGACGAGACCGAGCATCGCGAGCGGAACCGCGTAGAACATGATCCAGATGCCCGCGGCCAGGCCGAGGAACGCCAGGCTCACCGCGCCGGCGAGGAACACCGGCCACCAGCTCCACGGCGAGAAGTGCCCGAGCTCGGGGTCGCCGTCATCGATGTCGGCGTCGAGGCGGTCCTCCGGAAGAAGCCCGCCCGTGGAGCGGTTGACGAGCTGCAGGTAGAACGCGATGAACGCGGACAGAACGGCGCAGAGGCCGATGGCCACCGTCCCGACCCACTCGACCCGGTCCGTCGAGATGAGCGCCCAGGTCGTGTAGACCGCCGTCAGGAGGGCGAAGAACGCGACGAGGATCCAGAAGATGTTGATGTTGGTCTTCATGCGCGGACTACTTCACCTTCTCGTCGCCGAGGTCGTACGTGGGAGCGTCGGGGGCGTCCTTCGCGGGGCCGATCCCGACCGGGATGCCCGCCTCCGGGTGGTTGAGGTCGAACGCCGGCGACTCCGAGCGGATGCGCGGGATCGAGCTGAAGTTGTGACGCGGGGGCGGGCACGAGGTCGCCCACTCGAGCGACCGGCCGTAGCCCCACGGGTCGTTGACCGTCACCTTGGGGGCGCGACGCGCGGTGATGTACACGTTCAGCAGGAACGGGATCATCGACGCGGCGAGCAGGAACGAGCCGAAGGTCGACAGCTGGTTCATCCAGGTGAAGCCGTCCTCGACGAGGTACGTGGCGTAGCGGCGGGGCATGCCCACGACGCCGAGCCAGTGCTGCACGAGGAAGGTCGTGTGGAAGCCGACGAAGAGCAGCCAGAAGTGGATCTGACCGAGGCTCTCGTTGAGCATCTTGCCCGTCCACTTCGGCCACCAGAAGTAGAAGCCGGCGAACATCGCGAACACGACCGTGCCGAAGACGACGTAGTGGAAGTGGGCGACGACGAAGTAGGAGTCGGAGACGTGGAAGTCCAGCGGCGGCGAGGCGAGGATGACGCCCGTGAGACCGCCGAAGACGAACGTGATCAGGAAGCCGATCGTCCAGATCATCGGCGTCTCGAAGGTCACCGAGCCTCGCCACATCGTGCCGACCCAGTTGAAGATCTTCACGCCCGTGGGCACGGCGATGAGCATCGTCATGAGCGCGAAGAACGGCAGGAGCACCGAGCCCGTCACGTACATATGGTGCGCCCACACCGTCATCGACAGCGCCGCGATCGCGATCGTCGCGTAGACGAGCGTCTTGTAGCCGAAGATCGGCTTGCGGCTGAACACCGGCAGGATCTCCGACACGATCCCGAAGAACGGCAGGGCGAGGATGTACACCTCCGGATGCCCGAAGAACCAGAAGAGGTGCTGCCAGAGGATCGCGCCGCCGTTCGCGGCGTCGAAGAAGTGCGAGCCGAACACGCGGTCGGCACCGAGAGCGAAGAGCGCACCGGCCAGGACGGGGAACGCCATGAGCACGAGCAGCGAGGTCACGAGTGTGTTCCACGTGAAGATCGGCATGCGCCACATCGTCATGCCGGGGGCGCGCATCGTGATGATCGTCGTGATGAAGTTCACGGCGCCGAGGATCGTGCCGAAGCCGCTCATCGCGAGGCCGAAGACCCAGAGGTTGCCGCCGACGCCGGGCGAGAAGGTCTGGCTCGACAGCGGCGCGTAGGCGAACCAGCCGAACGAGGCGGCGCCCTGGGGCGTGAAGAAGCCGGCGACCGCCATGAGCGAGCCGAAGGAGTAGAGCCAGTAGGCGAAGGCGTTCAGTCGCGGGAAGGCGACGTCGGGCGCACCGATCTGCAGGGGCATGATGACGTTGGCGAAGCCCGCGAAGAGCGGCGTCGCGAACATCAGCAGCATGATCGTGCCGTGCATCGTGAAGAGCTGGTTGTACTGCTCGTTCGTCGAGACGACCTCGAGGCCCGGAGCGAAGAGCTGCGCGCGGATGACGAGCGCCATGACGCCGCCGACGAGGAAGTAGATGAACGACGTGATCAGGTACATGTACCCGATCGTCTTGTGGTCGGTCGAGGTGACCCAGCCGACGAAGACGTTGCCCTTGCGGGCGATCCCGGGGTTGCTGTAGCCGGGCTCGGCAGTGCCGATGGAGGGACGCGGTGCGGTCGTCGTCATGATGCCGCCTACTCCTCTTCGCTGGAGCCGGTGGTGCCCGGCAGGTTGGAGTTAGTGTTGAAGGTCTCGTCGACCTGGCCCTCGAAGCCGGCGGCACGGAGGGACTCGATGTACGCGTCGTACTCGTCCTGGGAGACGACCTCGACGTTGAAGAGCATGAGCGAGTGGTACTCGCCGCAGAGCTCGGCGCACTTGCCGACGTACGAGCCCTCCTTCTCCGGGATGAAGTACCAGTAGTTGGACTTCGCGGGGATCATGTCCTTCTTGTAGAGGAAGTCGACGATCCAGAAGGAGTGCAGCACGTCGCGCGACTCGATCTTGACCTCGACCTTCTGCCCCACAGGCAGGTACAGGGTCGGGAGCGTCGAGGCGTCGATCTGGCCCTCGTCGGTCTTCTGGGCCTGGATGCCCTGGTAGTACACGTCCTCGTTGACGTAGTTGAAGTCCCACGCCCACCGCTTGCCATACACCTCGATCGTGACGTCGGGGTCGGCCAGGGGCTCCTCGATCGCGGTCTGGTCCCGTGCCGTGAAGGCGAAGAAGCCGATGATGAGGATGAGCGGCACGACCGTGTACAGGATCTCGATCGGCATGTTGTAGCGGAGCTGGACGGGGAGGCCCGTCTGGCCCTTGCGGCGGCGGTACACGACCGCGGCCCAGATGATGAGGCCCCACGTGATGATGCCCACGCCGAGCAGGACGATCCACGACGTCACCCACAGGCCGATGACGCGGTCGACCTGGTTGGTCGTCCCCGGCTCGGTGGGCAGCCAGCCCAGCTGCTGCTGGGGCGTGCACGCCGCGAGGACGAGCGAGGTGACGACGGCGAGGGGGATCGCCGCCAATCGAAGACGTCGGTTGGAACGCACCGGTGGCCTCTCGAAAGGAGTGAATGAGGGACGTGGAACGTGTGCCAGTCTACGTCACCCCCGCCGCCGGGAACGCCCTCCGACGCTCCGAGAACCCGGCGAGAACCCTGCTGAGCGGCCGGTCGGCCGGCCCGTCGCGGCCGGCCGCGGCGCGAACGACGACGGCGCGGGCATCCATGATCGCGGATGCCCGCGCCGTCGATCGCGCGGGTGCCGGGATACGGGCGCGGGCCCGCCCTCCCGGCAAGAGACGAAACTCAGTGGAAGCTGTCGCCGCACGCGCACGAGCCCTGCGCGTTGGGGTTGTCGATCGTGAAGCCCTGCTTCTGGATGGTGTCCTCGAAGTCGATCGAGGCGCCGTCGAGGTAGGGCACGCTCATCCTGTCGACGACGACCTCGACGCCCTCGAAGTCGCGCGTGACGTCGCCGTCGAGCAGGCGCTCGTCGAAGTAGAGCTGGTAGATCAGGCCCGAGCAGCCGCCCGGCTGCACCGCGAGGCGGAGGCGCAGGTCATCGCGGCCCTCCTGCTCGAGCAGCGACTTGACCTTGGCGGCGGCGGCATCGGTCAGGGCGACGCCGTGCGTCTCGAGAGCGGTGTCGGTCATGGGGTTCCTCCCGGAGTCGATGGGACTGGTGCCAGTGTACGTCGCGTTCCCGGATGCCCGGCCCGCACGGGAGTCAACGCCGGGCGCGTCGGATCTATTCGCGCTCGGGCAGCTCGACCGCTCCCCCGAGGCGCGCGAGCAGCACCGCCTCGGTGAGGATCGCCCGGTGCAGCACGCCCAGGTGCAGGGACTCGTTGGGGCTGTGGGCGCGGGTGTCCGGGTCCTCGACGCCCGTGACGAGCACGTGCGCGTCGGGGAAGGTCTCCGTCAGCTCGGCGATGAACGGGATCGAGCCGCCGACGCCCACCATGACGGGCTCGGCCTCCCACGCCTCGCGCATCGAGGCGAGGGCCTCGTCGACGGCCCAGGCGCTCGTGTCGACGAGGAAAGGGTTGCCGAGGTCGACGGCGCCGAAGCTCACGTGGGCCCCGAACGGGACGTGCGCCTCGAGGTGGGCGCTGATGGCGGCGAAGGCCTCCGCCGCCGACTGGCCGGGCGCGACCCGCGCGCTGATCTTCACCGAGACGCTCGGAAGGAGGGTGTTGGAGGCGTTCTGCACGCTCGGCGCGTCGATTCCCGTGACGGTGATCGTCGGCTGCGCCCACAGGCGGTGGAGCACGGGCCCTCGGCCGATCGGGGTCACGCCCTCCAGCAGCGCGGCCTCCTCGCGCAGGCGCTCCTCCGTGTACTCCGGCACCTCCTGATCGTGCGCGCGCAGACCCTCGACTGCGACGGAGCCGTCGGCGTCGTGGAGCGTCGACAGGAGCCGGATCGTCGCGAGCATCGCATCGGGTGCGGCGCCGCCGAACATGCCCGAGTGGGAGGCGTGGCCGAGCGTCGAGACGGTGAGGGTGAAGGCGGCGTTGCCGCGCAGGCCGACCGTGAGCGACGGCGTGCGGACATCCCAGTTGTCGGAATCGGCGACGACGATGACGTCAGCGGCGAGGAGGGCGCGGTGCTTCTCGAGCAGGGCGGTGAAGGAGCGTGAGCCGAACTCCTCCTCCCCCTCGATGAAGAGCACGAGCCCGAGCTCGGGGTCGCCGACCGACTCGACGAGCGCGCGGATCGCCGCGACGTGGGCGATGACGCCGGCCTTGTCGTCCGCGGCGCCTCGGCCGTAGAGCCGGTCGCCGATGACGGTCGGCTCGAAGGGCGGGGTCTCCCAGTCCTCGTCACGGCCCGGGGGCTGCACGTCGTGGTGGGCGTAGAGGAGGACGGTCGGGCGGCCAGCCCCAGGCTCGCGGCGGGCGAGGACGGCGGGCTGCCCGAGAGTGCCGGCGCCCGGGATCTCCACGCGATCGACGATCACCTCGTCGAAGACGCCCAGCTCCCGCACCAGGCGGGCGACCTCGTCGGCCGAGGCCTGCACGCGAGCCGGATCGAAGCCGTCCCACGACACCGAGGGGATGCGCACGAGCGTCGAGAGATCGGCGATCGCGGCGGGGAGGCCGTCTCTCACGCTCCCCCGCAGCTGCTCGATGAGGTCGGTCGGAGTGGCGGGCCTCGTGGGCCGGTCGTGGAGCGTCATGCCGGTAATCTAGTGGGCGACTCCACCGGAAGGATGTGCCGCCGTGGCCCCCCGAGACAACGCTGACGCCGCCGCTGCGAAGGCGGGCACGACCGCGTCGACCGCCGCCGACTCGCGGGAGGAGGCCGCCGCGATCGCCGCCGGCAAGGGTCGCCCGACGCCGAGCCGCCGGGAGCGCGAGGCCGCGCGAAAGCGCCCCCTCGTGCCCAACGACCGCAAGGAGGCCGCGAAGGCCGCGCGCGCGAAGATGAACGAGGCGCGCGACCGCGCTCGCATCGGCATGGCCAACGGCGAGGAGCGCTACCTCCCGACCCGTGACAAGGGCCCGCAGAAGCGCTTCGTGCGCGACTACGTCGACGCCCGATGGGGCGTGGGCGAGTTCATGATCCCCGTGATGTTCGCCGTGATCCTGCTCAGCTTCGTGCCGACGCTCGACGTGTACGCGATCCTCGCGCTGTGGGCGTTCTTCCTCGTCGCCGTGCTTGACGCGACCATCCTCGGCTTCCTCGTCAAGCGCCGGCTCGCCGAGAAGTTCGGCGCCGATCGCGTCGAGAAGGGCGTCCGGTGGTACGCGGCGATGCGCTCGCTGCAGCTGCGCGCGCTGCGCCTGCCGAAGCCGCAGGTCCGTCGCGGGCAGTTCCCCGCCTGATCCGGCGCCGGGTCAGCGCGCGGCGGGTGCGGTGCGCCGCAGGCGCGCGAGCCCGCGGGTGACCTGCCGCGCCCAGCCGGGACCGCGGTAGAGGAACGCCGTGTAGCCCTGGACGAGGGTGGCTCCGGCCGCGAGGCGCTCGGCGGCGTCCTCCGCGGTGTCGATGCCGCCCACGGCGATCACGCAGTAGTCGGCGGGGACGGCGGCCCGCACGCGGCGCAGCACCTCGAGCGATCGCTCCTTGAGAGGGGCGCCGCTCAGCCCGCCCGCGCCGGCGGCCTCGACGACGGCCGGGTCCGTCGCGAGACCCTCGCGACCGATGGTCGTGTTCGTCGCGATGATCCCGCGCAGGCCCTTGCTGACGGCGAGGCGCGCGACCGCGTCGATCGACTCGTCGTCGAGATCGGGGGCGATCTTCACGAGGACGGGAGTCGGCCCCGCCTCGTCGAGCACGGCATCCAGCAGCGGACCCAGGAGGGCCTCGTCCTGCAGTCCGCGGAGCCCGGGGGTGTTGGGCGAGGACACGTTGACGGCGAGATAGTCGGCGACGGGCGCGAGGAGGCGGGCCGACGCGCGGTAGTCGGCCACGGCATCCTCGACCGCGACGACGCGGCTCTTGCCGATGTTCGCGCCGATGATCGGGCGCGGGCGGCGGGCGGCCTCGCGCCGGACGTTCTCGGCCGCGTGCGCGGCGCCGCGGTTGTTGAAGCCCATGCGATTGACGACGGCGCGGTCGGCGATCAGGCGGAACAGGCGCGGGCGGGGGTTGCCCTCCTGCGGGATCGCGGTGACGGTGCCGATCTCGACGTGGCCGAACCCGAGAGCCCAGAGGCCTCGGATGCTCTCCGCATCCTTGTCGAACCCCGCGGCCATGCCGAACGGCGACTCGAAGCGCAGCCCCATCGCCTCGACCGCGAGGCTCGGGTCGGGCGCGGTGAACCGCCGGACGATGCTCGTCAGGCCGAGCCTCGGGATCGCGCGGATGACGGACACGGCCACGTGGTGGGCCCGCTCCGGATCCATTCGGGCGAAGACCTGACGGAAGACGACGTCGTACGCGCCCACGCGCTCAAGCCTCGGTCGCGCGCTGCGCGTCCTCGATGCGCAGCTGGCGGATGGCGGACTCGAAGTCGTCGAGGTTCTCGAAGGCCTGGTAGACGCTCGCGAAGCGGAGGAACGCGACCTCGTCGAGCTGGCGCAGCTCGGGGAGGATCGCGAGGCCGATGTCGTTCGCCTCGAGCTGCGAGGCCCCCGTCGCGCGGAGGTTCTCCTCCACCTTCTGAGCGAGCAGGGCGAGATCGGTGTCGGTGACGGGCCGGCCCTGGCACGCCTTCCGGACGCCCGCGACGATCTTCTCGCGCGAGAACGGCTCGACCACGCCGTTGCGCTTGATGACCGACAGGCTCGCGGTCTCGGTGGTCGAGAAGCGGCGACCGCACTCGGGGCACTGCCGGCGTCGCCGGATCGAGAGCCCGTCGTCGCTCGTGCGCGAGTCGATGACGCGGCTGTCGGGGTACCGGCAGAAGGGGCAGTGCATGGTGATCGAGCCTACCCGTCGGCGTCGCGGAAGCGCGCGCGGACGGCCTCGCCGTGGGCGGGCAGCTGCTCCGCCTCGCTCAGCGCTCCGACGCGGTCGGCGACCGCGCGCAGGGCCGCGCGGTCGTACTCGACGATCTGCTGCGGGCGCAGGAAGCTGTACGCGCCGAGCCCCGCGGCGAAGCGCGCCTGCCCACCCGTCGGCAGGACGTGGTTCGATCCGGCGATGTAGTCGCCGAGGCTCACGGGCGTGTGGTCGCCGACGAAGACCGCGCCCGCGCTCGTGAGGCGCGGGACGAGCGCGTGCGGGTCGCGCACTTGGACCTCGAGATGCTCGGGGGCGTAGGCGTTGCTGAAGCGCGCCGCGGCATCCAGATCGTCGACGAGGACGAGCGCCGACTGCGGCCCGGAGAGGGCGATCTCGACGCGCTCGCGGTGACGCGTGGCGGCGACCGCGGCGGGCAGCGCCGCCTCGACCCCGGCCGCGAGGGCGGGCGAGTCGGTGACGAGCACCGCGCCGGCGAGCTCGTCGTGCTCGGCCTGGCTCACCAGGTCGGCGACGACGAGGTCGGCCGAGGCCGACTCGTCGGCGATCACCAGGATCTCAGTCGGGCCGGCCTCGGAGTCGATGCCGACGACGCCCGTGACCGCGCGCTTCGCGGTCGCGACGAACAGGTTGCCGGGGCCCGTGATGACCTGCACGGGCTCGAGGCCGAGCTCGGGCACCCCGTAGGCGAGGGCGCCGATGGCGCCGGCGCCGCCCATCGCGTAGACCTCGTCGACCCCCAGCAGGTGGGCCGCGCCGAGGATCGTCGGGTGCACGGCGCCCCCGAATGCGGCCTGCGCGGGGCTCGCGAGAGCGATCGACGCCACGCCCGCGACCTGCGCCGCGACGACGTTCATGACGACGCTCGAGGGGTAGACGGCCTTCCCGCCGGGCACGTACAGGCCGACGCGGTCGACCGGCTGCCAGCGCTGCACGATGCGCGCGCCCGGGGCGATCTCGGTCGTGACGGTCGGCGGCACCTGCGCGGCCGTGCCGCGGCGCACGCGGTCGATCGCCTCCACGAGGGCCTCGCGCACCGCGGGGTCGAGCGCGGCCTCGGCCTCGCGCAGCGCGTCGAGCGGCACGCGCACGTGCGGCGGGCGGACGCGATCGAAGCGCTCCGCCTGATCGAGGAGGGCGGCGGCGCCGCGGGCGCGGACATCCGCGATCAGGGCGTCGACCGCCTCGACGGCGGAGCCGATGTCGCTCGCCGAGCGCGGGACGAGGGCGAGGAGGTCGGCCGTCGACAGGACGCGGCCGCGGAGATCGAGGGTCTGGATCATGACGCGATCAGCCTAATCGCGGCCAGCCTCGGGAATACCCCGCTCCCTCGGGTGTTGGATCCGGTGTGATGACCACCGCAGCCGACGCCACCGGATTCGACGCCTTCGCCCAGGCATTCCGCCGCCACGCGGCGGGCGTCGCGGTGATCACGGCGCGCACCGCGGGCGGTGACCCGGTCGGCTTCACGGCGACGTCGCTCGCCTCCCTCGCCGCCGCTCCCCCGCTCGCGACCTTCAACATGGCGCGCACGGCGAGCAGCTGGCCCGCGATCGCCGAGACCGACCACGTCGCGATCCACATGCTCGGCCTCGACGACTTCGCGGTCGCGCGCATCATGGCCGGCGACCACGACCGCCGCTTCGACGGCGACCACTGGGAGCCCGGCCCGCACGGTCTGCCCATCCTGACGGGCGTCACCGCGTGGATGGTCGGGCGCATCGTCGCCCGCACGCACGTGGCGGAGAACGCGATGATCGCGGTGCAGATCGAGGAGGGCGCGCTCGGCGAGCCCGACGAGCCGCTGCTGTACCACGAGCGACGCTACCGCGCGCTCGGCGCCGAGCTCTAGAGCCCGCGCAGCGGCCCGTCGGGGACGGCGGCGCTACGCGCGGTCGGTGCCGATCGCGCCGTCGATGTTCGACTTGACGTCGGCGATCTGGTCGGTGAACTTGCCGCCGGTGACCTTGTCTGCCACGTCGGCGACGCCGTCGAGCACCTTGTCGCTGATGTCCTCGGCCTGCTCGCTCTCGAGCATGCCCTTGACCTCGTCGCTCTCGAGGAACTCCTTGGCCTTGTTCGTGATGTCGTCGATGCCCATGTCTGCTTCCTCCTCGCGCCGCTGGCGCTTCCGGGCGCCCCCGTCGGGCGCGTCGGCACGATTCTGCTCGTCCGCCCTCCCTCGCGGGCGCTCTCTCAGCGGATGCCCGGCTCAGGCGAGCGCGCGGGGCCCCAGCAGGCTCTTCACCTCGCCGAAGAAGCCCGCCGTGGGCGCGATGCGGTGCGGCAGCTCGAAGACCCTCGCGGCCTCGTCGCGGACGAGCCGCAGGCGCACCTCGGTCGAGCCGCGGTGGCGGCGCAGGACGGCCTCGAGCTCGGTGACGACGTCGACCGTCGCGCGCTGCTCGCGCACGGAGAGCACGAGCGGACCGTTGTCGGTGGCGAGGCCGAAGTCGGGCATCTGCAGCGTCATCGCCTGCAGGGTGATGCCGTCGTCGCGGTGGTTGACGCGACCGCGCAGCACGACGATCGAGTCGGCCTGCAGGCGCGGGCCGAACTCCTGGTAGGTCTTGCCGAGGAACATGACGGTGAGCTCGCCGCCGAAGTCCTCGATCGTGACCATGCCGTAGGCGTTGCCCGAGTTCCGCGCGACGCGGTGCTGGACGCTCGTGATGAGGCCGGCGACCGTCACCTGCTCGCCGTCGTCGGGCGGATTGTCGTTGAGCTCGGCGATCGAGGCACCGGCGTGCTTCGCGAGCGCGACCTCGAGCCCCGCGAGCGGATGGTCGCTGACGTACAGGCCGAGCATCTCGCGCTCGAAGGCGAGCTTGTCCTTCTTCGCCCACTCCGGGCGCTCGGGCACGCTGGCGGGAGTCGCCTCCCCCTCGTCGAACAGGCTGTCGAAGTCGAAGCCGACGTCGCCCTTGTCCTCCGCGCGCTTGTCCTTCACGGCAGCCTCGACCGCGCCCTCATGGATCTCCATGAGCGCGCGACGCGTGTCGCCGAGCGAGTCGAACGCGCCGGCCTTGATGAGCGACTCGATCGCCCTCTTGTTCGCGACGGGGGTCGGAACCTTCTTGAGGAAGTCGTGGAAGCCCGTGAATCGCCCCTTCTCCTCCCGGGCGCGGCGGATGCCCTCGACGACGTTGGTGCCGACGTTGCGGACGGCGCCGAGGCCGAAGCGGATGTCGTCGCCCACGGCGGCGAAGAAGCCGATCGACTCGTTGACGTCCGGCGGCAGGACGGTGATGCCCATGCGACGGCACTCGTTGAGGTACACCGCCATCTTGTCCTTCGAGTCGCCGACGCTCGTGAGCAGTGCGGCCATGTACTCGGCCGGGTAGTGGGCCTTGAGGTAGGCCGTCCAGTACGAGACGACGCCGTAGGCGGCCGAGTGCGCCTTGTTGAAGGCGTAGTCGGAGAACGGGAGCAGGATGTCCCAGAGTGTCGTCACCGCGGCCATCGAGTAGCCGTTCGCCTGCATGCCGGCGCTGAAGTTCTCGAACTGCTTGTCGAGCTCGCTCTTCTTCTTCTTGCCCATCGCGCGCCGCAGCAGGTCGGCCTGCGCGAGCGTGTAGCCCGCGAGCTTCTGCGCGATCGCCATGACCTGCTCCTGGTAGACGATGAGGCCGTAGGTCGTGCCGAGCACCTCCTCCAGCGGCTCGGCGAGCTCGGGGTGGATCGGCGTGATCGGCTGCCGGCCGTTCTTGCGCAGCGCGTAGTTCGTGTGCGACTCCGCGCCCATCGGGCCCGGGCGGTAGAGCGCGAGGACGGCCGAGATGTCCTCGAAGTTGTCGGGCTTCATCATGCGCAGCAGCGACCGCATCGGGCCGCCGTCGAGCTGGAAGACGCCGAGGGTGTCGCCGCGCGCCATGAGCTCGTAGGCGGCCGGGTCGTCGAGCGCGAGGTCCTCCAGCACGAGCTCGGTGCCGCGGTTGGCGCGGATGTTGTCGAGCGCGTCGTCGATGATCGTGAGGTTGCGCAGCCCCAGGAAGTCCATCTTGATGAGCCCGAGCGACTCGCAGGCGGGGTAGTCGAACTGCGTGACGATCTGGCCGTCCTGCTCCCGCTTCATGATCGGGATGATGTCGATGAGCGGCTCGCTCGACATGATGACGCCGGCGGCGTGAACGCCCCACTGGCGCTTCAGGTTCTCCAGGCCCAGGGCGGTGTCGAAGACGCGCCGGGCATCCGGATCGACCTCGATGACGGCGCGGAAATCGCCGGCCTCCTTGTGACGGGGATGCGCGGGGTCGAGGATCCCGGAGAGCGCCATGTCCTTGCCCATGATCGCCGGGGGCATCGCCTTGGTCAGCTTCTCGCCCATGCCGAAGGGGAAGCCGAGCACGCGCGAGCTGTCCTTGAGCGCCTGCTTGGCCTTGATCGTGCCGTACGTGACGATCTGCGCGACCCGCTCGTCGCCGTACTTCTCGGTGACGTAGCGGATGACCTCGCCGCGACGGCGGTCGTCGAAGTCGACGTCGAAGTCGGGCATCGAGACGCGGTCGGGGTTGAGGAAGCGCTCGAAGAGCAGGCCGTGCTCGATGGGGTCGAGGTCGGTGATGCGCATCGCGAAGGCCGCCATGGAGCCTGCACCGGAGCCACGGCCGGGACCGACGCGGATGCCGTTGCGCTTGGACCAGTTGATGAAGTCGGCGACGACGAGGAAGTAGCCCGAGAAGCCCATCTGCGTGATGACGCCGATCTCGTACTCGGCTCGCGCCCGCACCTCGGCGGAGATGCCGCCCGGGTAGCGGTGCTCGAGGCCCTTCTCGACCTCCGTGATGAACCAGCTGTTCTCGGTCTCGCCCTCGGGCACCGGGAACCGGGGCATGTAGTTGGCGGCCGTGTCGAACGCGACGTCCACGCGCTCGGCGATGAGCAGCGTCGAGTCGCACGCCTCCGGGTGGTCGCGGAAGAGCTCGCGCATCTGCGCCGGGGTCTTGAGGTAGAACTCGTCGGCGTCGAACTTGAAGCGGTTCGGATCGTCGAGAGTCGAGCCCGACTGCACGCACAGCAGGGCCGCGTGCGAGCTCGCGTCGCCCGGGTGCGTGTAGTGCAGGTCGTTCGTCGCGACGAGCGGCAGACCGAGATCCTTCGCGAGGCGGATGAGGTCGCTCATGATGCGGCGCTCGATGCCGAGGCCGTGGTCCATGATCTCGGCGAAGTAGTTCTCGCGCCCGAAGATGTCGCGGAACTCGGCCGCCGCCTCGACGGCCTTGTCGTACTGGCCGAGCCGCAGGCGCGTCTGCACCTCGCCGCTCGGGCAGCCCGTCGTGGCGATGATGCCCTCGCTGTAGCGGCTCAGCAGCTCGCGGTCCATGCGCGGCTTGAAGTAGTAGCCCTCGATCGAGGCGAGCGACGACATCCGGAACAGGTTGTGCATGCCCGTCGTCGACTCGGCGAGCATCGTGATGTGCGTGTACGAGCCCGCGCCCGAGACGTCGTCCTCGCCGCCCGTCCCCCACTTCACGCGCGTCTTGTCGGTGCGGTGCGTGCCCGGCGTGAGGTACGCCTCGGTGCCGATGATGGGCTTGATGCCGGCCTCGGTCGCGGTGCGCCAGAAGTCGAAGGCGCCGAACATGTTGCCGTGGTCGGTGACCGCGATCGCGGGCATGCCCTGGGCGACCGCCTCCTCGATGAGCGGCTTGACGCGGGCCGCTCCGTCGAGCATCGAGTACTCGCTGTGCACGTGGAGGTGGACGAACGAGTCGGTGGTCACGGCACCTCCGGGTGCGGGTCTGGGGCGTGGTCCGCGGCGTGCGGGGTCATCAGTCTAGGTCGCGCCGGAGGGCCGTTCGGCGTGTCGCGGGCGCGTCGCGCGAGCCGCGCATCCGTCGCCGAGAACGACCGGTCAGGATGCTCGGAGCACGTCGAGCGCGTGCTGGAGATCGTCGGGGTAGACCGACGAGAACTCGACGTCGGCGCCCGTGGCGGGGTGCCGGAAACCGAGCCGCATGGCGTGGAGCCACTGGCGAGTGAGCCCCAGCCGAGCGCTGAGCGTCGGGTCGGCGCCGTACATCGCATCGCCGACGCAGGGGTGCCGCTGGGCGGCCATGTGCACGCGGATCTGGTGGGTGCGCCCCGTCTCGAGGTGGATCTCGAGCAGGGTCGCGGAGGGGAACGCCTCGATCGTGTCGTAGTGCGTCACGGAGGGCTTGCCGTCGGCGACGACCGCGAACTTCCAAGCCGAGCCCGGGTGCCGGCCGATGGGCGCGTCGATCGTGCCGGAGAACGGGTCGGGGTGGCCCTGCACGATCGCGTGGTAGATCTTGCTGACCTCGCGGTCGTGGAAGAGCCGCTTGAGCTCGCGATAGGCCGCCTCGGTCTTCGCGACGACCATGAGTCCGCTCGTGCCCGCATCGAGGCGGTGCACGATGCCCGCGCGCTCGGCGGGGCCGGAGGTCGCGATGCGGAAGCCCGCGGCGGCCAGCGCACCGACGACGGTGGGGCCCTCCCAGCCGACGCTCGGGTGCGCGGCCACCCCGACGGGCTTGTCGATCACGACGAGGTCGTCGTCATCGTGCACGATGCGGAGGTTGTCGACGGCGATGGGCTCGATCGAGGGCTCGCGACGGGGCTCCCACGAGACCTCGAGCCAGGCGTCGCGCGGAAGCCGGTCGGACTTGCCGAGGGTGCGGCCGTCGACCGTGACTCCTCCGGCCTCCGCGACCTCCGCGGCGAAGGTGCGCGAGAAGCCGAGGAGCTTCGCGAGGGCGGCGTCGACGCGTTCGCCGGAAAGCCCGTCGGGGACGGGGAGGGCGCGCGACTCGGTCACGAAACCCCTCCCCGTCCCCGACGGAGGGTGATGCTCAGGAGCCGTAGCCCGGGTACTGGCCCGGCGTCTGCTGCGGCTGGCCGAAGCTCGGCGCGGAGCCCGGGAACTGCGCGGAGCCGGGGGCGCCGACGGGCGCGGAGCCCACGGGGCCGGCCGCGGAGCCGGGAGCGGCGGCCTCGGGCTGACCCGTCGCGGCGCTCGAGCCCTCGAGCTCGCGCAGCTGGCCCTGGATGTAGGTGCGGAGCTGGTTGCGGTACTCGCGCTCGAACACGCGCAGCTCCTCCACCCGGGCCTCGAGGGTCGTCTTCTCCGCCTGGAGCTGGTCGACGATCTGGCGCTGCTGGCCCTCGGCCTCGGAGACGAGGCGCTGGGCGGTCGCCTGGCCCTCGGCGATGAGCTCGTCGCGCTTGGCGATGCCCTCCCGGACGTGCTCCTCGTGGAGGCGGCGGGCGAGCTGCAGCAGGTTGTTCGTGCTCGTCGTCTCGAGCGAGGCGTCCTGGGCGGCGGGCGCCGAGGCCGGAGCCGGGGCGGCCGGAGCCGAGTACGCGGGCGTCGAGGCTGCGGGGACGGAGGCGACGGGCTGCGGGGCCGGCTGCTCCGCGGCGGGAGCAGCGCCGCCGCTGCGCTGCAGCTCGGCGATGCGGGCGTCGGCGGCGACCAGGCGCTGCTTGAGCTCGTCGTTCTCCTGGTTCAGGCGACGGAACTCGACGACGATCTCGTCGAGGAAGTCATCGACCTCGTCCTGGTCGTATCCCTCGCGGAACTTGGTCGACTGGAAGCGCTTGTTGACGACGTCTTCGGGAGTGAGGGCCATTCCGTGCTACCTCGGAACTTTCTGGAGAGCGGTCGGATAACGATGGGATAACGCTAGCAACAGCGAACCACACGCGTCACATCGGTTACCCCACCCTACCCACTCGACGCTCGACGCGTCAGGGGAGTCTCGCGCCGCGAAGGCTCAGCGCGCGCCCATGAGCGAGCTGGCGATCGACATCGCGATGAAGAGGGCGATCATGACGATCGTCCAGGCCAGATCGAGCTGGATCATGCCCAGCCGGATGGGCGGGATGACCCGGCGGACGGCCCGGATCGGCGGATCGGTGAGCGTGTAGCTGACCTCGGCGGCGACGACCACGGCGCCCGTCGGGCGCCATCCGCGATTGAGCGCCTGGATCCAGTCGAAGACGAATCGCGCCCACATGGCGAGGAAGACGATGAGAAGCGCGACGTAGATCACGCCGAACACGATGGAGAGGACGGCCTGCACGACGGTCAGTCTGTCAGGTCACACTGGGAGCCACGGCGCGCGGCGCGCGGCCGGACTCGCCCGCGGATTCGACGGCTCAGGAGAGGAACGAGGCGTCGACGTCCGGCTCCGCCTCGGCCTGCTCGCCGCTCACCGCGACGTGCGAGGGCGAGAGCAGGAAGACCTTGCTCGTGACGCGCTCGATCTTGCCGTAGAGACCCTGCGACAGACCGCTCGCGAAGTCGACGAGGCGACGCGCCTCGGACTCGGTCATCTGCGAGAGGTTGATGATGACGGGGATTCCCTCGCGGAAGCTCTCGGCGATGACCTGCGCGTCCTTGTAGTGGCGCGGGTGGACGGTGAGGATCTCGTTCATGTCGGAGGGTGCGGCATTCCGTGTCGGGGCGGAGCGACGCAGAGGCGTCACGGGGGCGCGCTGCGGACCCGGAGCGGGCACCGCGGCGACGGAGGGCGCGGGCTGCGCACGGTGGTCGCGCTGCTCGGCGGGAGCGTCGTACTCGACCTCTTCATCGGCGAGGCCGAGGTAGACCATGGTCTTGCGAAGCGGGTTCGTCATGAGGCGTCCTTCGAGTCGTGGTGCTCTTGCAGGCTATTGGGGCGCCGGACGTTTTCCGGTGATTGCGGTCCCGATCCGAAGGTGTGTCGCCCCCTCGGCGATGGCCTCGGCGTAGTCGCCCGACATCCCGGCCGAGAGGTCGGTCGCCTCGGGCGCGATCGTGCGCACGCGGTCGCCGATCGCGCGCAGTCGCGCGAAGGCCGTACGGGCATCCTCGTCGAGGGGCGCGACGCCCATGACGCCGCGCAGGCGCAGGCGCTCCGTCTGGAGGACGGCCTCGGCGAGCTCCTCGACGCGATCGGGCGAGACTCCGCCGCGACCGGGGTCGTCGGTGAGGTTGATCTCGAGGAAGACGTCGACCGCGCGCTCGGCGCCCGCGAGCGCGGTGACGAGGGATGCGCGGTCGACGGAGTGGATCACGTCGGCGTAGCGGGCGACGGCCTTCGCCTTGTTCGACTGCAGCTGCCCCACGAAATGCCAGGTGAGCGGCAGATCGGCGAGCTCGGCGGCCTTCGGCGCCGCGTCCTGGTGCCGGTTCTCGCCCACGTGCCGCACGCCGAGCTCGACGAGCTCGCGCACGAGCTGCGCGGGGTGGAACTTCGTCACCACGATGAGCGTCAGCTCCTCCGGCGATCGCCCCGCGCGCGCGCACGCGTCGGCGATGCCCGCCGTCACGGCGGCGTAGCGCTCGGCGAGCTCGGGCGAGGCCGTCACGCGGGTCAGCGGAGGAACTCGGGGATGTCGAGGTCGTCGTCGCTGTCGGCCTCGACCTCGAGCGGGTCGATCGGCGCGGTTGCGGCGAGAACGGGCGCGTGCCCCGCCTCGGGCGCCGAGTCGCCGGGCTGAGCGGTGACACGCTCTCCGGGGGCGGCGGGCACGAAGCTCGAGCGGCGGTCCTTCTGCACGGTCGTCGGCTCGCCGCCGTCGAACCCGGCCGCGATGACGGTGACGCGCACCTCGTCGCCGAGCGAGTCATCGATGACCGCGCCGAAGATGATGTTGGCCTCGGGGTGCACTGCCTCCTGCACGAGCTTCGCGGCGTCGTTGATCTCGAAGATGCCGAGATTCGAGCCGCCCTGGATCGACAGGAGCACGCCGTGGGCGCCGTCGATGCTCGCCTCCAGCAGCGGGCTCGCGACGGCGAGCTCGGCGGCCTTGATGGCGCGATCGGCTCCGCGGCTGGAGCCGATGCCCATGAGGGCGCTTCCCGCGCCCTGCATGACGCTCTTGACGTCGGCGAAGTCGAGGTTGATGAGACCGGGGGTCGTGATGAGGTCGGTGATGCCCTGGACGCCGGCGAGGAGCACCTGGTCGGCGGTCGCGAAGGCCTCGAGCATGCTGATGCCGCGGTCGGAGATCTCGAGCAGCCGGTCGTTGGGGACGACGATGAGCGTGTCGACCTCGTTCTTGAGGGCCGCGACGCCGTCCTCCGCCTGCGCCTGACGGCGCTTGCCCTCGAAGCTGAAGGGCTTCGTGACGACGCCGATCGTGAGCGCGCCGATCGACTTGGCGATGCGCGCGACGACGGGCGCGCCGCCCGTGCCGGTGCCGCCGCCCTCGCCCGCGGTGACGAAGACCATGTCGGCGCCCGCGAGGGCCTCCTCGATCTCCTCAGCGTGGTCCTCCGCCGCACGGCGGCCGACCTCGGGGTCGGCGCCCGCGCCGAGACCGCGCGTGAGCTCGCGCCCGACGTCGAGTTTGACGTCGGCGTCGCTCATGAGCAGCGCCTGCGCGTCGGTGTTGATGGCGATGAACTCCACCCCGCGCAGGCCGAGCTCGATCATGCGGTTCACCGCGTTGACACCGCCGCCGCCGATGCCGACGACCTTGATCACGGCGAGGTAGTTCTGGTTGCTGGTCACGTCCGGCCTCCGCGTCAAACCCTAAACCTCCAGTTGAGGTCTAAAGTTATGCTCAGTATGTACTCCTGAGACATGACGGTAGGGGCGCGAGGGGCGCAGCGCCCTCAAGCGCGCCGCGTGTCGGAGCGATTGCGCGCGAGACCCGCCCGCGCGACGGGGCGCGGCCGGGTCCGTGCCCTCAGAGCCGGCGGACGATGACGCTATCGGGCGCCGAGACGTCGAACTGCCACGACACCGCCGGGTCGTTCACGGCGATCGCGGCCTCGAGCACGCGCGTCTTGAACGCCGAGCGCTCCGCACTCCCCCACACGACCCGGTGGCCCAGGTCGCGGATCGTGAAGGCGACGTCGTCGCGCGTCGACGCGGTCACGACGTCGACCCGGGACGCGAGCTCGTCCGGCAGAGCATCGAGCACCTCCGCGACCGAGCGGAACGCCGCCTCGTCGGGGTCGGCCTCCCCCACCCGGATGAGCGGCACGCCCGTCGGCCGCTCGGGCGACGACTCCACGACCACGCCGGCCGCATCGACCAGATCGAAGGCCTCGCCGCGCTCGACGGCGCCGATGGGTGCCCGCTCCACGATGCGCACGACGAGCGAGTGCGGCGGAACGACCTCGAGCGAGTACGACCGGATGAGGGCGAACTCCTCCAGATCGGAGCGGATGCCCCCCTCGTCGAGCAGCGCGAGCGGGGTGTCGCGGTGCCGGTCCAGCGCTCCGCCCACCGCTGCCGGGTCGAGACGCACCGTGCCGGTGACGCGGATGTCCGTGAGGGCCATGAGCGGCGACAGCGTGACGGCGACGACCGTCGCGAGCAGCGCCGTGAGCACCGCGACCGAGCCCCATGTGAGCAGTCGGCGCCGACGCGAACGGCGCGTGAACCTGCGCGCCTCGGCCCGCTCCGCGCGACGCGCGGCGCGCGCCGCCGAACGCTCCAGGTGGTCGGCGCGGCGGCGCGCCTGCTCGACGGGGTCGATCGAGCGGGCGGGGATCAGGCGAGGGCGCGACCCGCGGCGCGGGAGGGGGACGGGGCCGGTGGTCGACCCGTGCGCGGCGCCGTCCGGCTCGGGCGGCGAGGGGCGCGAGCGCGGCCGGGAGGGACGGGGGGTGCGCGCCTCGGGCGCGGCCGACGGGCTCGGCGGGGCGGCCGGGCCGGTCGCGCCGCCGCGACCCGCGGGCCGGGAGGCCGCGGAGCCGGAGCCCGAGGGCGAGCCCGACCCGGGCTGGCGCCCGCGATCGAAGCCCTCGGGGCGCTTCACCGGGCGGGCTCCTCGGCGGTGCCGGCGGGGGCATCCCCCGCACCGGCGCCGACGACGGCGCTCGCGTCGGCACTCGCAGAGACGATCGCCTCGTGCACGCTCGGGAGGATGCGGTAGACATCGCCGCACGAGAGCGTCATGACGATGTCGCCGGGGCGGGCGATCTCGGCGACGCGCACGGCGGCCGCGCTCCAGTCGGGGCGGTAGTCGACGCGCGCAGGGTCGCGGAAGGCGTCGGTCACGAGGGCGCCCGTGACGCCGGGGATCGGGTCCTCGCGCGCCCCGTAGACGTCGAGCACGACCGTGTGGTCGGCGAGCCGCTCGTAGACCGCGGCGAAGTCGCCCGCCATCGCCTGCGTGCGGCTGTACAGGTGCGGCTGGTGGATCGCGATCACGCGGTGGTCGCCGACGACCGAGCGCGCCGTCTGCAGCGCCGCCGCGACCTCGGTCGGGTGGTGCGCGTAGTCGTCGTAGAGGCGCACGCCCGCGGCCTCGCCGTGCGACTCGAAGCGGCGCAGGGTGCCGGCGAAGCCGTCGAGCGCGCCGACCGCGTCCGCGAGCGGGACGCCGAGGCCGACGAGCACCGCGACGACTCCCGCCGCGTTGAGCGCGTTGTGCCGGCCGGGCACGCCGAGCTGGCCGTGCGCCTCCGCGCCGTCGGCGGCGATCGTGAACGCGATCGGGCCGGTCTCGCTCACCGCGGTGAGGCGCACGTCGGCGTCGGCGGCCTCGCCGAAGGTGAGGATGCGCGGCGCGGCCCTGCGGGCGAGCAGGGCGCCGTGCAGCGCCCGCGTTCCGGCGTCGTCCGCCGAGAGCACGACGAGCTCGGTCGCCGCCGCCGCGAACTCCACGAAGGCCTCCGCGATCGCCTCGGCCGAGCCGTAGTGGTCGAGGTGGTCGGTGTCGATGTTGGTGATGAGCGCGATGGCGGTGTCGTAGAGGAGGAACGACCCGTCGGACTCGTCGGCCTCCACCACGAAGAGATCCCCCTCGCCCCAGGCCGAGGAGGTGTTCGCGCCCTGGATCACGGCGCCGTTCACGAAGGAGGGATCGCGGTCGAGGGCGCGCAGGGCCGTGACGAGCATCCCCGTCGACGTCGACTTGCCGTGGGCGCCCGCGACGGCCACCAGGCGCTCGCCGCGCACGAGCCAGGCGAGGGCCTGCGAGCGGTGCAGGACGGGCAGGCCGCGGCGCAGGGCCTCCTGGTACTCGGGGTTCTCGACCCACAGCGCGCCGGTCACGACGAGCGTGTCGGCGTCGCCCACGTGGGCGGCGTCGTGCCCGATCGCGACGGGGATGCCCAGCTCGCGCAGCGCCTTGACGGTCGCGGAGTCCGACCGGTCGCTCCCGGTCACGGCGACGCCCCGCTCGTGGAACAGGCGGGCGATGCCGCTCATGCCCGAGCCGCCGATTCCGACGAAGTGGAGGCGGCCGAGGTCATCGGGGAGGACGAGGCTGGGGTCGGGCTTGATCGTCATATCGCCGTTCACCCTACGGGGTCGACGAGGCCAGGGCCTCGCGCACGAGGGCGAGGAGAGCCGCGCTGCCGTCGCGCCGCCCGACCGACTGCGCCGCCGCCGCCATGCGCGCGATCTCGGCGCGCCCGGTCAGGAGCGGGACGAGCTCGCCCGTCACGAACGCGGGGGTGAAGGCGGCGTCGTCGACGAGTCGCGCACCGCCGGCGGCGACGAGCTCGCGCGCGTTGAGACGTTGCTCGCCGTTGCCGACCGGGTACGGGACGAGGATCGAGGGCAGCCCCACGGCGGCGAGCTCGCTCACCGTCGCCGAGCCCGAGCGGCACACGACGAGGTCGGCCGCGGCGAACGCGAGATCCATGCGGTCGCAGTACTCCATGACGCGGTAGCCGGGGAGGCCCGGGTCGGCGCCGCCGCGGTCGCGGCCCGTGATGTGGAGGACGTTCCAGCCCGAGCCGAGGAGGTGCGCGATCGACTCGCCGATCGTCTCGTTGAGCCGCTTCGCCCCCGTCGATCCGCCCGTGACCAGGAGCGTCGGCCTCTCGGGGTCGAGGCCGAAGTGCGCGACGGCCTGCGGGCGCAGAGCCACCCGGTCGAGCTCGACGATCTCGCGGCGCAGCGGCATGCCGACGACCCGCGCGCCCCGCAGCGGGGTGCCGGGGAAGGTCGTGCCGACGCGGCCGCCGAGCCAGCCGGCGAGCCGGTTGGCGATGCCCGGGCGGGCGTTCGCCTCGTGGGCCACGATCGGCACGCGTTCGAGGCGTGCGGCGACGTACGCGGGGGCCGAGGCGTACCCGCCGAAGCCGACCACGACATCCGCCCCCCGCTCGCGGATGGTCGCGCGGGTCGCCGCGACGGCGTCGCGGAACGCGCGGGGGAACCGCAGCGCCGCCGCGTTCGGCCGGCGCGGGAACGGCACGCGCGGGATGGTCAGCAGCTCGTAGCCGCGCGCGGGGACGAGGCGCTCCTCCAGGCCGCCCGCCGTGCCGAGGGCGAGGATGCCCACCTCGGGCTCGACCGCGCGCCAGTGGTCGGCGAGAGCGAGCAGGGGGTTCACGTGGCCGGCGGTGCCCCCGCCGGCGAGCAGCGCGGTCGTCACGGGCGCGGCTCCGGGCGGACGTCGCGCGCGAGCGAGAGCACGACGCCGATGGCGATGAGCGTCGCGACGAGGGCCGTCCCTCCGGCCGACATCAGAGGAAGCGGCACGCCGAGGACGGGGAGCATGCCGAGGACGACGGCGACGTTGACGAAGGCCTGACCGACGATCCACACGAGCACGGCACCCGTCGCGATGCGTCGGAACGGGTCGGTGTGCGCGCGCATGAGCCGCACCATGCCGATCGCGAGGACGGCGAAGAGGATGAGCACGACCATCGCGCCGATGAGCCCGAGCTCCTCGCCGACGATCGCGAAGATGTAGTCGCTCTCGGCGTGCGGCAGCCATGACCACTTGAGCGCCGAGTTGCCGAGACCCACGCCGAAGACGCCGCCCGAGCCGAGCGCCCACATGCCGTGCATGGGCTGCCAGCAGACGTCCTCGAGCTGCTCGGGCGTGCAGCCGTTGAGCCACGCGCTGATGCGGTCGGACCGCGAGGCGCCCGAGAGCGCGAACAGCACGGCCCCGCCGACCCCCGCGGCCACGAGCCCCAGGATGTGGCGCATCGGGGCACCCGCGAAGAAGAGGGCGGCGAGCACGATCGAGGCCATGATCGTGACCGTGCCCAGGTCCTGACCCAGCAGGACGAGGCCGATCGCGACGGCCGAGACCGGGAGCGCGGGGATCGCGACGCTCCGCCAGTCGGTGAAGGAGTCGGCGCGCGGCGCGAGCACCGTGGCGAGCCACACCACGAGCGCGAGCTTGAGCAGCTCGGAGGGCTGCAGGCTGAAGCCCGCGATCTCGATCCAGTTGCGGTTGCCGCCGTACTCGTTGCCGAGCGGCGTGAACACGAGCAGCTGGAGCCCGAGGCCCAGGAGGACGCCGTTGCGCGCCCACCGCCGCCAGAACACGGCGGGCAGTCGCGAGATCAGCAGCATGAGGGGGATGCCGATCAGGGCGAAAGCGCCCTGGCGGGCGAAGATCCCGAAGAAGTCCCCTCCGCCCTTTCCGGACTGCACGAACGAGCTGGAGAGGACCATGACCAGCCCGAGCAGCACCAGGAAGATCGTCGTACCGAGCACGAGCATCCAGTCGGCGCTCTGCGCGGTGAACAGGCGGCGCACGGCGACGATCGCCGCCCCGCCGTGGGCGGGCGCGGAGGCGCCGGCCGAGCGGGCCGTGCGGTCCGTGCCGTGCGGCGGTCGCGTCGCGGTCACGCGATCCCCCTTCCCCCGGTCGTCGCCTCGGTCGGATTCAGCTCGGGTCGTGGTGCTCGCGCACCGCGGCCTGGAACCGACGGCCGCGGTCGGCGTAGTCGGCGAACTGGTCCATCGATGCCGCGGCGGGCGCGAGGAGCACGGTGTCGCCATCGTGCGCCGCAGCGGCCGCCAGTCGCACGGCGACCGGCATCACCTGCTCAGTGTCGTCGGCCTCGACCTCGAACACGGGGAGCTCCGGCGCGTGTCGCCCGAACGCCGCGAGGACCGCCGCGCGATCGACGCCGACGACGATCGCGGCGCGCAGGCGCTCGCGGTGCGTCTCCACGAGCGCGTCGATCTCCACGCCCTTGAGCAGCCCGCCGACGATCCACACGACCGAGCGGAAGGCGCTGAGCGCGGAGTTCGCCGCGTGGGGGTTGGTCGCCTTGGAGTCGTCGACCCACATGACGCCCCCCTCGTCTCGGACGATCTCGGTGCGGTGGTGGTCGACGCGGAAGGCGCGCAGCCCGTCGCGGACGGCGAGCGGCGGGGCCCCCGCGGCGCGCGCGAGCGCGGCGGCGGCGAGGGCGTTCGCGAGGCCGTGGGGCGTCGCGAGTCCCGCGATCCTCACGTCGGCGAGCGTGCCGAGCTCGAGGGCGGAGCGGTGACGGTCGTCGAGGAAGGCGCGGTCGACGAGGATGTCGTCGACCACGCCGACGTCGCTCGGGCCGGGCGTGTCGGTGCCGAAGCCGATCGCGCGAGCGCCGTCGACGACATCGGCCTCCTCGACCATCCGCATGGTCGCAGCGTCGGCGCGGTTGTAGACGCACGCGAGGAGGGTGTTGGCGTAGACCTTCGCCTTCGCGTCGCGGTACGCCTCGGCCGAGCCGTGCCAGTCGTAGTGATCCTCCGCGAGATTGAGGCACGCGGACGCGATCGGCCCGAGAGCACCCGGGCCCTCGGTCGGCAGCTGGTGCAGCTGGAAGCTCGAGAGCTCGACGACGAGCACGTCGAAGCCGGCGGGGTCGCGCACGGCGTCGAGCACCGGGATCCCGATGTTCCCGCAGGGCGCGGCGCGGATCCCCGCCTCCCTCAGCATGGTCGCCGTCAGCTGCGTCGTCGTGGTCTTGCCGTTCGTCCCCGTGATGAGCACCCACTGCGCGGCGGGCGCGATCTTGTCGCGCACGCGCCAGGCGAGCTCGATGTCGCCCCACATCGGGATCCCGTGCGCCTCGGCCCAGCGGAGGATCGCGTGATCGGGGCGGAAGCCCGGCGAGACGATGAGCAGCTCGGGCTCGAGGGCGGCGAGCCGCGGCAGGGCATCCTCATCGGAGCCCTCGAGCTCGATCAGCTCGACGCCGATGACGGGCAGGATGCGCGCGCGATCGTCATCGGGATTGCGTGCGGCGACCGCGACCTGCGCTCCGAGCTCGGCGAGGGTGTCGGCGGCGGCGAAGCCCGTGACGCCGAGGCCCAGCACGAGGACGCGGAGCCCGGACCAGTCGGCGTGCCAGCTGGTCAGGTCGTCGAGGCGGTTCACGGTTACTGGCTCACCCATTCGAGGTAGAAGAGGCCGACTCCGACCGCGACGAAGAGACCGGCGATGAGCCAGAAGCGCACGACGACGGTGACCTCGGCCCAGCCCTTGAGCTCGAAGTGGTGGTGCAGCGGGCTCATGAGGAAGATGCGCTTGCCCTTGGTGAGCTTGAAGTAGACCCGCTGAACGATGACCGAGCCCGTGACGATCAGGAACAGGCCGCCGATGAGGACGAGCAGGAGCTCGGTGCGCGTCACGATCGCGAGGCCGGCGATCGCGCCGCCGATCCCGAGCGACCCGGTGTCGCCCATGAACACCTGCGCGGGCGAGGTGTTCCACCAGAGGAAGCCGATGAGCGACGCGGCGATCGCGGCCGAGACGATCGCGATGTCGAGAGAGTCGGCGCGCACCTCGTAGCACTTGTAGGCGAGCTCGGGGTCGAGGTTGGGGTTGAAGCAGTTCTGGTTGAACTGCCAGAACGCGATGATGATGTACGACGCCACTGCGAGGATCGCCGAGCCGGTCGCGAGGCCATCGAGCCCGTCCGCGACGTTCACGGCGTTCGAGGTGCTCACGACGATGAGGTTGATCCACAGCACGAAGAGGACGATGCCGATCGCCCCGAGCGCGGCGAAATCGAGCCACGGGATGTCGCGGACTCCGGAGACCATCGTCGACGCGGCCGTCTGCCCGTCGGCGTCCGGGTACGAGATCGCGAGGATCGCGAAGCCGGAGGCGACGACGACCTGCCCGGCGACCTTCGCCCAGCCCGTCAGCCCGAGGCTGCGCTGATTGCGCACCTTCATGAAGTCGTCGATGAATCCGACGAGCCCGAGGCCCACCATGAGCAGCAGGACGAGCATCGCGCTCTGCGTGGGCGCCGTCTGATCGACGAGGTGGCCGAAGAAGTACCCGAGCACCGAGCCGAAGATGACGATGATGCCGCCCATCGTGGGCGTGCCGCGCTTGGTGTGGTGCGTCTGCGGACCGTCGTCGCGGATGAACTGGCCCCACTCCAGGCGCCGGAAGAGGCGGATGAACAGCGGCGTCAGCAGGAGGGTGAAGGCCAGCGAGAAGGCCCCCGACAGGAGCAGGGCTCTCATGCGGTCTCCTCCGTCAGGCGGGCGATCAGGGTGGCGAGCGGGGTGACTCCGGCGGCGCTCACGAGCACCGCGTCGCCCGGCGCGAGCCGGGCTCGGAGTTCATCGTAGGCCGCGTCGACGTCGTCGACGAGGAGCGACTCCCCGTCCCACGAGCCCTCGAGCCCGGCGGCGGTGCTCGTGTGGCGCGCGCCGTGGCCGACGACGATGAGCTGGCCGATGTCGAGGCGCACGACGAGCCGTCCGAGCTGGTCGTGGTCCTCGAACCAGTCGGCCTGCTCGCTCACGAGCTCGCCCACGACGGCGAACGAGCGGGCGACGCCGCGCGTGGCGTCGGCGAGCACCTTGAGCGAGCGCCTCACCTCCGTCGCGGTCGTCGCCCGCGTGTCGTCGATGATCGTGATGCCGTCGGAGGTGCGGGTGCGGCGGCATCGCCCGGGGATCTCCCCGACGCCCTCCCCCGCCCTCGCGGCCTCCTCGAGCGTCGCGCCCGCCTCGAGCGCGGCGCGGACCGCCTCGACTGCCGCGTCGACCGCGGCGTCGCCGAGCGCATCGAGACGCATGAGGGTCGAGCCCTGAGCGCCGCGGATCGTCACGACCGCGCCGTCGAGCCGGTGCTCGACGTCGTCGACCACGAGCGCGGCGGTCATCGCGTCGGCCAGCCGGCCTCGCGGAGGGCGGCGCGCGCCTCCTCGCGGGCGGAGTACTCGGTCCGCACCCCGCGGATGTCGCGGTAGTCCTGGTGCCCGGGCCCCGCCCACAGGATGGAGTCGCCCTCCTCCGCGAGGCCGACCGCGACGCGGATCGCCGCCTCGGGCGGGCTCACCTCGTGGATCTCAGGCTTATTGGTCGCGAGCGCGGCGCCCTCGATCAGGGTGGCGCGGATGGACGCCGGGTCCTCGAAGCGCGGGTGGTGGTCGGTGATGACGAGCACGTCGCAGCCCTCGGCGGCGACGCGCGCCATCTCGTGCCGCTTGGTGGCGTCGCGGTCGCCATCGGCGCCGAAGACCATGATCGTTCGGCCGGTCGTGAAGCTGCGCACGGCGCCGAGCGTCTGCTCGAACGCGTCGGCGCTGTGGCCGAAGTCGACGTAGACGCTCGGGCCGCGATCTCCTGAGACGCGCTCGGTGCGCCCGGGGAGGTACGCGTCGATGCCGGTCTCGCCGAGCGCCTGCCCGATGACGGCGAGGTCGAAGCCCGCCTCGACCATCATGACGAGCGCGAGCCCGGCGTTGGCGGCCATGTGCCACCCGATGAGCGGGACGCGCGTGGTGAGCGAGCGGCCGTCGGGGCCGGTCAGACGGAAGCCCGTGAACGCCGGCTCCTCCTCCGTGAGCTCGACGCGCCACTCGGCGTCGACCCCGGGCCGGGCCGAGATCGTGGTGACGGGGATGCGCGCCGACTCCACGACCCGCTCGCCGTAGGGCGAGTCGAGCGAGACGACGCCGCGCTTCGCGCGATCGGGCTGGAAGAGCGGGAGCTTCGCCTGGAAGTACTCCTCCATGTCCGCGTAGTCGTCGAGGTGGTCGTGGCTGAGGTTGGTGAAGCCCGCGACGTCGAAGACGATGCCGTCCACGCGGTGCCGGCTGAGGGCCTGCGCGCTGACCTCGACGGCGACGGCGCGGACCCCGGCCTCGCGCATGCGCGCCAGGAGCGCGTGCATCTCGCTCGCCTCGGGCGTCGTGAGGCGGCTCACGACGGTCAGCTCGCCGATCTTGCGCTCGGCGGTCGACGAGAGCCCCGTGACGAGATCGAGCTGACGGAGGATCCCGTCGAGCAGGTAGGCGGTCGAGGTCTTCCCGTTCGTGCCGGTCACGCCGAAGAGCAGCGGCGGCTCCTCGCGGGTCCGGTACACCCACGCCGCGAGCTCTCCGAGCGCGGCTCGCGGGTCGTCGACGACGAGGACGGGCACCTCGAGCCCCGACGCGAGCTCAGCCCCCGCGGCATCCGTCAGGATCGCGACGGCGCCCGCCTCGACGGCAGCCGGCGCGAACTCGGCCCCGTGGCGGTGCTGGCCGCGGATGCCGACGTACAGGTCGCCGGGCTGCAGGTCGCTCGTCGCGAGCGTGATCCCCATGACCTCGACGCCGTCGGTGCGGCCGTGCGCGACCTCGATGCCGAACTCCTCCACGAGTCCGCCGAGGGGACGAGCGGAGGGGTGCTCGGGCCGCAGGACGGGGGGGATGCGACCGGACAACACGACCTCTTTCTCGACCGGACCTACCACGTGAGGGGCGGGCTCTGCGCGGGCTGCGTCGAGGGCGGCACCCGGAATGTCTTGAGCACTTGCGTCATGATCGACCGGAACGTGGGCGCCGCAGCAGCCGACGTCTTCATCGTATCGGGACGCGCGAGCGTGACGACGACCACGAACTGCGGATCATCGGCGGGCGCCATGCCGGCGAGCGACACGATGCGCTGGCCGCCGTAGCGCCCGTTCTCCGCGACCTCGGCGGTGCCGGTCTTCGCGGCGACGCGATAGCCGGGGATGCTCAGCTGCGAGGACAGGAATCCGTCGGTCACGACCGACTCCAGGATCGAGACGGTCGTGTCGGCGGCCTCCTGCGACAGGATGCGCTCGCCCTCGCCCGTCGGCTGCATGGTGACCGTGCCGTCGGTGTGCCGGCACCCCGCCACGAGGGTGAGCGGCATGTGCACGCCCCCGTTCGCGATCGCCTGGTAGGCGCTCGCGACCTGCGCGCTCGTCGCCGTCATGCCCTGGCCGAACATCTGGGTGAACGCGCTGTGGCCGTCGATCGACGCCGGGTCCTGGATGTCGCCGCCCTCCTCGCCGAGGAACCCGACCGCGGTCGGCTCGTCGAGCCCGTAGCGCTGGAGCATCTCGGCCCGCTGCTCGAGGCTCGTGCGCTCGACCACCATCGAGGTGCCGACGTTGGAGGAGTTCATGAGGATGCCCGCGGTCGTGAGCGGCAGGTCGCCGTGCGCCCAGGCATCCCCGATCGTGTAGTTGAGGATCGTCGCGTACCGGCCCGGCACCGTGAACTTCTCCGTCGGGGTCGTGACCCCTTCGTCGAGCAGCGCCGCGAAGGTCAGCGCCTTGATCGTCGAGCCGGGCTCGTAGGGCGCCGTGAAGCTGCGCGCGCCGAGGTTGTCGGCCGGCGTACCGTTGACGTCGTTGGGGTCGACGGTCGGCCAGTCGGCGGCCGCGACGACCGCGCCGTCGGCGACGCGCACGACGAAGGCCGTCGCCCAGTCGGCGCCGATCGCGCTCGCCTGCTCGGCGATCGCCTGCTGCGCGAACCACTGCACGTCGCGGTCGATCGTGAGCTCGAGCGTCCCGCCGTCGACGGGCTCCTGCTCGACGACCGTCGTGCCGGGGAGCCGGACGCCGTCGGCGCCGCGCTCGTAGGTCGAGGTGCCGTCGGTCGCGGCGAGGCACTCGTCGGCGCTGAGCTCCAGGCCGGTCTGCGGGCCGTCGGTGCCCAGGAAGCCGACGAGGTTCCCGGCGACCTGGCCGTTCGGGTAGGCCCGCGCCGGCTGCCGCTCGAAGTACACCCACGGGATGCGCAGCTCGCGCACGGCCTGGTAGACCTCGGTCTCCACCCCGCGCACGAGGTAGGCGAAGTCGTCCTCCGGGTCGGCGGCGAGCTCCGCATCGATGAGCGACTTCAGCTGCAGCGGATCCTGCCCGGTGAGCGCCGCGAGCTGCCCGAGGGCGTCCTCCACCGAGCGCGTCGTCCGCTCGCCCGTCGTCTCGTCGAGGATCGTCGAAGGGGCGACGAATCGCGGCGACACGGTGATGTCGTATCGGTAGACGGTGTCGGCGAGCACGACCCCGTTGCGATCGACGATGTCTCCACGCGCCCCCTGCAGCACCTGCGGGATCGATCGGCGGGCCTCCGACTGCTCGGCGAGCTCGCCCGCTCGGACGACCTGGATGTCGATGAGCCGGACGAGGAAGGCGAGGAGGACGGCGGCGACCAGGAGGACGGTGAGCGCCAGTCGGCGGCGAGTGCGTCGGACGGCGATCACGATGTCGGCCTCCCCCTTCGGTGCTGCGTCAGTTGGTCACGGGCGACGGGATCGTCGTCGGGGCGGCGGGCGCCGCCGGCGCGGCCGGCTGGACCGCGCCAGGCGCCGGTGCCGCGGGAGCGGTCGGACCCGTCGCGGCGATTCCGCCCGAGGCTACCGACCCCGGCGCCGACGGCCCGGGTGAAACGCCCGCGACCTCCCCTGTCGACGCCGGAGTCACCAGCGGCACATCGGCCAGCAGCACATTGCCGATCATGCTGTCGCGCCCGTCGAGCACTCCTGCTCCGGCGCCTGCCGCGACGGGCGCTCCGAGCACCGTCGCGTCGGCCAGCCGCAGATACGCGGGGCTGGCGTTGGCGACCATGCCGAGCGATTCGGCATTGGCCGCGAGGTTCTGCGGAGACCGCAGAGTGTCGAGGCTCTCGGTGAGCACCTGCGCGTTGCGATCGAGCTCCACGGCGCTGGCCTGCAGCGCGGCGATCCTGTAGGCGCCCTCCGAGAGCGCGATCGAGAGCAGGAGCTGGGCGAGAAGGATCGCGAACGCGCCGGCGGTCGCGACGATCGCGTACACGGCGCGCGGGCGGGATCGGCGCTGCTCTCGCGTCGTGACGACCTCCACGGGCCGCGGCGCCCGGCGGGGGCTCGGAGCCGCGGCCCGACGGGGGGTCGTGGGGGCGAGGACGGCGCTCATGCTGCGGCCGCGAGTCGCTCGGCCGCGCGGAGGCGGACGGGGATGGCGCGCGGGTTCACGGCGCGCTCCTGCTCGCTCGCGAGCTCGGCGCCGCGGACGAGCAGGCGGAAGCGTGGAGCATGCTCCGGCAGCTCCATCGGCAGCCCCGCGGGGGCGGTCGACCGCACACGGGAGGCGAGCTCGCGCTTGACGATGCGGTCCTCCAGCGACTGGTAGGCGAGGACGACGATGCGGCCGCCGACGGCGAGCACGTCGAGCGCGGCGGGGAGGGCGGCCTCGAGGGCGGAGAGCTCGGCGTTCACCTCGATGCGCAGCGCCTGGTAGACGCGCTTGGCAGGGTGGCCGGTCCGCGGCGCGGAGCGCGGCGTCGCATCGAAGATGATCTGGTTCAGGTCGGTGCTCCGATCGATCGCGCGGGCGGCGCGCGCCTCGACGATCCGGCGGGCGTAGCGCGGCGCGAGCTTCTCCTCGCCGTACGCGTAGAAGATGCGGCGGAGCTCCTCCTCCGGGTAGCTCGCGAGGACCTCGGCGGCGGTGATGCCGGTCGTGCGGTCCATGCGCATGTCGAGCGGGGCGTCCTGGGCGTAGGCGAAGCCGCGCTCGGCCTCGTCGAGCTGCATCGAGGAGACTCCGAGATCGAAGAGCACGGCATCGACCTCGTCGATGCCGACCGAGGCCAGTGCCTGCTCGATGCCGTCGTAGACCGTGTGCATGGGGCGGAAGCGGTCGCCGAACCGCGCGAGGCGCGCGATCGACGCGGCCAGGGCATCCGTGTCTCGATCGAGTCCGACGACCGTGAGGCCGGGGAAGCGCTCGAGCGCCGCCTCGGTGTGGCCGCCGAGGCCGAGGGTCGCGTCGACCATGACGGCGCCCTCGCGCGAGAGCGCGGGACCGAGGAGCTCGAGCGTGCGCTCGAGGAGGACGGGAGTGTGTCGGTTCTCGATCATGTCGTTCCGGTGGATGAGCGCGGGGCCCGGATCCCCATCCGTCGACCTGGCACCGGGGAAGTGATGTCAGGGCGATGACGGCTGGGAGTCCGACCCTCGCGATCAGAAGAGGCCCGGGATCACCTCCTCCTCGGTGTTCGAGAACGCTTCTTCCTTCTCGGCGTAGTAGGCGTTCCACGCCTCGGTCGACCAGATCTCGGCGCGGTCGCCGGCGCCGATGACCGTGAGGTCGCGGTCGAGCCCGGCGTAGTCGCGCAGCGCCGCGGGGATCGTGACGCGGTGCTGCTTGTCGGGGCGCTCGTCGCTCGCGCCGGAGAGGAAGACGCGGACGTAGTCGCGGGCGAGCTTGCTCGTGAGCGGGGCCTGGCGGATCTTCTCGACCTGCGCCGCGAAGCCCTCCGCGCTGAAGACGTAGATGCAGCGCTCCTGCCCGCGGGCGAGGACGAGGCCGTTGGCGAGCTCATCCCGGAACTTCGCCGGAAGGATGATGCGCCCCTTCTCGTCGAGCTTGGGGGTGTGCGTGCCGAGGAACATCGTCCGCTCCCCCTTCTTCTCCGGCCGGAAGTTCTAGGTACGCTCCACTTTACTCCACAATGCTCCACTTTGCTATCACTCGACGCCACTGTAGCCCGAATTGGGGGCACTTCTCCCCCGTGATCTCGCGGGAGGCGCGCGGGGAGGACGGTGGAGGGGAGCACGAGGACGTCCGCGCCTCGCCCGGGTCGCAGCGCGCGCCGGGCCGCGGACGGACGGTCCGAAGGCCCGGAACAGCGCGGATCCCCGGGAGTCAGTGCGCCGCCGCCGATCGCGGTGGAGGACGGTGGAGGGCGGGGAGGACGGTGGAGTGCGGGGAGGGCAATGGAGCGCGCGGGGGCGGACGCCGGCCCGCGGGAGCGCTGCGGCATGAAAAAAGGGGCCGATCTCTCGATCGGCCCCGGAGGGACTTGTGGTGCGGGCCCGGCCCTAGCGGCCCTGGTCGCCGTCCTGTCGACGTTCCCACCGCTCGTTGATCGTGTCCATGAACGACGAGCGTGAGCGCTTCGGAGCGGACGCGCGCGGTGCTGAGCCCGCGGGCTGCGCACTCGCCGCGGCCTTGCCGGGCGTGAGGACCAGGAGCACCCCGCCGAGCATCAGCGCGAAGCCGATGACGCCGACGATCGGGAGCTGCACGATCACGCCCGCGACGAGAGTGGCGACTCCGGCGATCGCGAGCAGGGAGCCCAGGACGATCTGCGTGTAGTTCGGTCGACCGCGACGACCCGAGACGGTCGCCACGAAGTCGGCGTCGTTCTGGTAGAGGCTGCGCTCCATCTCTTCGAGGAGGCGCTGCTCCTGCTCCGACAGCGGCATGTGTGGACCCCTTGGTGCGAATACGGGTTGGGAGGCTCCCACCGTCTCCCCATTCTAGGCTCGCGCCGCTGGATAGGCTAGGCGAGTGCCTGAGAGATTGCGGTTAGTCGACCTGGTCAACGCCCGACTCGACGCGTTCCTGGTCGATCGCTCGACCCACCTCGCGACGATCGCGGACGAGCTGGACGTCTTCATCGACGCGTCCCGAGACCTCCTGCGGGGCGGCAAGAGGTTCCGCGCGCTCTTCGCCTACTGGGGGTGGCACGCCGTCGCCGGCACCGTCAGGCCCGACGACCCCCTGGCCGAGATGGACGACCACGCCGAGCTCGACGCCGTCATCGCCCTCGCCGCCGCACTGGAGATCTTCCACGCCGCGGCTCTCGTCCACGACGACATCATGGACAACTCCGACACTCGGCGGGGCATGCCGTCGATGCACCGTCGATTCGAGACCGACCACGCGCGCCGCGAGTGGGTCGGGTCGGCCGCCTCGTACGGCACCTCCTCCGCGCTCATGCTCGGCGATCTCCTGCTCGGCTGGAGCGACGAGCTCCTCGCCGAGGGGCTGTCGATCGTCGCCGACCGCTCGGCGGCCCGCCGCGCGCGCCACGAGTTCCACGTCATGCGCACGGAGGTGACAATGGGCCAGTACCTCGACATCCTCGAGGAGGTGGCGTGGCGCGACGCTCCGGAGGAGGACCTCCTCCCCCGCGCCCACCGCGTGGTCACATACAAGTCGGCGAAGTACTCCATCGAGGCGCCGCTCGCGCTCGGCGGACTCATGGCCGGCGGCACGGCCGAGCAGGTCGACGCTCTGCGCGCCTTCGGCCTGCCGCTCGGCGTCGCCTTCCAGCTGCGCGACGACCTCCTCGGAGTCTTCGGCGATCCCGAGGTGACGGGCAAGCCCGCCGGCGACGACCTCCGCGAGGGCAAGCGCACCGTCCTCATCGCGCTCGCGCGCCGTGCTCTTCCCGCGTCCGCGGCGCGCCTCATCGACGAGCTGCTGGGCGACCCCGAGCTCTCGGAGCACCAGATCGCGACCCTGCAGGCCACGATCCGCGACAGCGGGGCCGTCGACACGGTCGAGACGATGATCGCGCGATCCGTGCGCGAGGCGACGGCCGCGATCGAGGATGCCCCGCTCAGCCGGGCGGCGCGCTCCGAGCTCGTCGGCCTGGCCGACCTCGTGACGCGCCGAGCGCACTGAGCCGCCGCCGCCCTCGAGCGGAGGGGGCCAGCTGAGCGGCGGGAGGCACGAGCCGCTCGGCTAGAACGCCATGGCCTGCGCGACCCGCCTGACCTCGGCCTTGCGCCCCCGCCGGAGGGCCTCGATGGGCGAGGTTCCGAGCATCTCGTCGACCGACAGCATCCACTCCATCGCCTCGTCGTCGCTGAACCCGTTGTCGGCGAGCAGGATGAGCGTCCCGCGCAGCTCGTGGAGGGGCTCGCCGTCGCGCAGGAACTCCTCCGGGACCACCAGGACCCTGTCGCGACGAACGGCGAGGAGTGCGTGATCCTCGAGGAGACGGTGGACGCGGCCGGGCGAGACGCCCAGCAGCTCGACGAGGTCGGGGACGGTCAGCCAGCGGCTGGAGTCTGCGGTCACGACTCCAGCGTGCCATGAACCGAGTCGCCGCGCCCGCGCATGGTCGTGTTTCCGGCGTGTTAACTGCAGCAACATCCTCCACAGTGGTTGACACCAGTGTTAATGTGTAACAGCGGACGGGGATCCGCGCGCGGCGCTGTCGCCGCACCGCATCACGAGGGGACGACCGATGATCGAGCTCGACCGCACCGGGGCGGCGTCAGCGACCGACGACGCCTCGATCGCCCGCGATCAGGAGGACGCGAGAGCCCGCGCTCGAGCCGTGTTCGGCGGCCTCGCTCCCCGCATCAACTCCGCACCGTCACCGACCGCCCCGGCCGCCGATCCGGTCGTGTCCCGCGCGGCCGCTCGAGCACGGAGCGCCGCGCTGTCGACGATGCCGCTCGTGCTCACCGGCGCTCTCACGCTCGGGCTCGGCCTGACCGGCCCCGTCGACGCCGCCCATGCGGCGCCTCGCAAGCCGCTCAGCCCGAAGCCGCAGCAGGCCGCCGGCCCGTCCACTCTCCGAGCGGCGCTGGCCCACGTCGGGGCCGCCATCACCCCGGGCGCCATGAGCACGGTGGCTCTCACCACGAGCGCCGCCCCCGCCGTGTACACGGTCGAAGCCGGCGACACGGTCTCCGCGATCGCCGCGCGATTCGGGCTCTCGACGGCCGGAATCCTCGCTCTGAACGGTCTCAGCTGGAAGTCGGTGATCTTCCCCGGCCAGGTCCTCACGCTCACGAGCGCGCCGACCAAGGGCGCCACCGTCTCCGCGCCCGTCTCACCCGGCGGCACCTACCAGGTCCGCAGCGGGGACACGGTCTCGGCGATCGCGGCACGATTCGGCGTGTCCACCAAGTCGATCCTCGACGCCAACGCCCTCGGCTGGTCGAGCATCATCTACCCGGGTCAGACCCTGCTGATCCCCGGCACATCGAGCGCTCCCGCTCCCGCGGCCGCACCCGCCATGGAGACCGTCTCGTCGGTCACGTCGATGCCGATCGCGCAGCGCCCCGTACTCCCCGGCGGACCGGCGCCCGCGCCCGCGCCCGAGACCGCGCCCGAGACCGCAGCGCCCGCGCCGGCGCAGCCGACCCCGACCGCACCGGTCCCCAGCGCGCCCGTGAGCGGGAGCATCCAGCCCCTCAACGCCGAGGGCCGCGTGCACGCCGCCACGATCATCCAGGTCGGCCGCTCGCTCGGCGTGCCCGACTACGGGATCGTCATCGCGCTCGCGACCGCCATGCAGGAGTCGTCGATGCGCAACCTCTCGTGGGGCGACCGCGACTCGGTCGGCCTCTTCCAGCAGCGGCCGAGCCAGGGCTGGGGCGAGCCCGAGCAGCTGCAGGACCCGGCCTACGCCGCGCGCCTGTTCTACGTCGGCAACGAGGGGCACACCCGCGGCCTGCTGGATGTCCGCGGCTGGCAGTCCATGACCGTCACGCAGGCCGCGCAGGCGGTGCAGATCTCGGCCTACCCCGACCACTACGCGAAGTGGGAGACCTCCGCCTGGGCCTGGCTCTACGAACTGACCTAGGCCGTGTGGCGCCCGGCTCGGACGAGGCTCGCGACCTAGACTGGGGAGGGTGAGCACCTCGACGACCGACCCCATGATCGGGCGGCTCATCGACGGTCGATACCACGTCCGCTCGCGCATCGCGCGCGGCGGGATGGCCACGGTCTACCTCGCGACCGACCAGCGGCTCGAGCGCCTCGTTGCGGTGAAGATCATGCACGGCCACCTCGCCGATGACAGCCAGTTCACGGCGCGATTCATCCAGGAGGCCCGGTCGGCCGCGCGGCTCGCGCACCCCAACGTCGTCAACGTCTTCGACCAGGGTCAGGACGCCGATTCGGCGTACCTCGTCATGGAGTACCTGCCCGGCATCACCCTGCGCGAGCTGCTGCAGGAGTACGGCGCGCTCACGCCGCAGCAGACGCTCGACATCGTCGAAGCGATCCTCTCCGGCCTCTCGGCCGCCCACAAGGCGGGCATCGTGCACCGCGACCTCAAGCCCGAGAACGTGCTGCTCGCCGACGACGGCCGCATCAAGATCGGCGACTTCGGTCTCGCGCGCGCCGCGTCGGCCGCGACCGCCGCCGGGGCGGCCCTCCTCGGCACGATCGCCTACCTCTCCCCCGAGCTCGTGACCCGCGGCGTGGCCGACACCCGCAGCGACATCTACGCGGTCGGCATCATGATGTTCGAGATGCTCACCGGCGAGCAGCCCTTCAAGGGCGAGCAGCCGATGCAGATCGCGTTCCAGCACGCCAACGACACCGTTCCCGCGCCGAGCGCGACGAACCCGAGCGTCCCCGCGGAGCTCGACGAGCTCGTGCTGTGGGCGACCGCCCGCGACCCCGAGCACCGCCCGGCGGATGCCCGCGCCCTCCTGGAGCAGGTCGTCGAGACGGCACGATCGCTCGAGACCTCGCTGTCGGCGACGGGCCCGCAGAAGACCATGGTCTTCACGACCCCGCTCGTGCCGCCGACGATCACCGCCGAGACCCAGGTCATCGGCTCGCTCGCGACGGTCGGGTCGACCGGAGCGACCGGGTCGACGACCGTCATCGGGAACTCGGCGACGGGCGAGCTCGCGCGCGCGACCGGCCGGCGGCGCAAGCGCGGCTGGATCGCCTTCGCCCTCGTGCTGCTCCTCGCCCTCGCCGCGGGCGGGGCGGGCTGGTGGTTCGGGGCCGGCCCCGGCGCCCAGGTGACGATCACGGATGTCCGAGGCCAGTCGCCCGAGGCGGCCGGCGCCGCCCTGCTCGAGCAGGGGCTCGTCGTCGGCGCGGAGCCCGCGACCGCCCACGACCTCGAGATCCCCGCGGGAGCGGTGCTCGGCACCGACCCGCCCGCCGGCGAGGTCGTTCCGCGCGACTCGACCGTGACTCTCGTGGTCTCCCTCGGTCCTGAGCCGACGACCGTCCCCGCCATCGCCGGGGTCCCCGAGGCCGATGCGCGCACGCTCCTCGACGGCGCGGGGCTCGTGGTCGCCGAGGACGCGATCCGGCAGGTCGACCCTGGCGTCGCCCAGGGCTCGGCGATCGGCGTCGTCTCGATCGGCGAGGACGGCACGGAGTCCGGGCTCCCCGAGGGCTCGGAGTCCCTCAAGGGCACCCCGGTGACCCTCGTCGTCTCCCTCGGCCCGCTCCCCGATGTCGTCGGCGTCGAGCCGGGGACGGCGAGCGCGGCGTTCGAGGCGCTCGGGCTCACGGCGACTGTCGGGGGCGACTCCGAGTTCAACAACGACATCGCCGAGGGCCTCGTCCTGCGCGCGGTGCCCTCCGCCGACGAACCCTTCCGCCCGGGCGACGCCTTCACGCTCATCGTCTCGCGCGGGCCCGACCTCGTCGACATCCCCGACGTCATCGACCTGACCATCAACGAGGCGCGCACCGCGCTCGAGGCGGCGGGCTTCGTGCCGGTCATCGACACCAACGTGCCCGAGTTCTTCTGGGACATCGCGACCGTCCAGCAGGTCGAGCCGTCGCAGGACGGTCAGGCGATCCGCAACAGCGAGATCGTCATCAGCGCGTTCTTCGACTGACCGCGCCGACGCATCGGCGAGAGGCGGGGACGACCACGCCGGCGGCTCAGGCGCGCTGCGCCTTGCTGAGCTCCTCGGCGACGAGGAACGCGAGCTCGAGCGACTGCATGTGGTTCAGTCGCGGGTCGCACAGCGACTCGTAGCGGGTGGCGAGCGTCGCCTCGTCGATCATCTCCGAGCCGCCGAGGCACTCGGTGACGTCGTCACCGGTGAGCTCGACGTGGATTCCTCCGGGGTGCGTTCCCGCCTCGCGGTGCGCCTCGAAGAATCCCGTGACCTCGTCGACGACGTCGTCGAAGCGCCGCGTCTTGTAGCCCGTGGGGGTCGTGAGCCCGTTGCCGTGCATGGGGTCGGTGACCCAGAGCGGGGTCGCGTCGACGGCCTTGATCGCCTCGAGCAGCGGCGGCAGGGCATCCCGGATCGTGCCGGCGCCCATGCGCGTGATGAAGGTCAGGCGACCCGGCTCGCGATCGGGGTCCAGGACGTCGATCAGGCGCTCCATGGTCTCGGGCGTCGTCGACGGGCCGAGCTTCACGCCGATGGGGTTGCGGATGCGGCGGAAGAAGTCGACGTGCGCGCCGTCGAGCTCGCGCGTGCGCTCGCCGATCCAGAGGAAGTGGGCGCTCGTGTTGTACGGGGTGCCCGTGCGCGAGTCGATGCGCGTCATGGGCCGCTCGTAGTCCATGAGGAGGCCCTCGTGGCTCGAGTAGAACTCGACGCGCTTGAGCTCGTCGAAGTCGGCGCCGGCGGCCTCCATGAAGCGGATGGCGCGGTCGATCTCGCTCGCGAGGCCCTCGTAGCGCTGGTTGGCGGGGTTCGAGGCGAAGCCCTTGTTCCAGCTGTGCACCATACGGAGGTCGGCGAAGCCACCCTGCGTGAAGGCGCGGATGAGGTTCAGCGTGGACGCGCTCGTGTGGTACCCCTTCACGAGGCGCGCGGGGTCGGCCTGGCGCGACTCGGGCGTGAAGTCGTAGCCGTTCACGATGTCGCCGCGGTAGGCGGGCAGCGTGACGTCGCCGCGGGTCTCGGTGTCGCTCGAGCGGGGCTTGGCGAACTGGCCGGCCATGCGACCCATCTTGATGACGGGCATCGAGGCGCCGTAGGTGAGCACGACGGCCATCTGCAGGATGGTCTTCACGCGATTGCGGATCTGGTCGGCCGTCGCGCCCGCGAAGGTCTCAGCGCAGTCGCCGCCCTGCAGGAGGAAGGCGTCGCCGCGCGCGGCGCGCGCGAGGCGCTCGCGGAGCTGGTCGACCTCGCCGGCGAACACGAGCGGAGGCATCGACGCGATCTCGGCCGACGCGGCGGCGACCGCGGCAGGGTCGGGCCAGGCGGGCTGCTGCTTGATCGGGAGGGTGCGCCAGTGATCGAGCCCCGCGATGACGGCGGGATCGGCGGAGATGACGGGCTCGGTCGCATCGACCACGGTGGAACATCCTTCACAGCGACAGGAATCAGGGCAGAGGGCGGCTCCCTTGCCGCTGGGACGAGCCTAGCCGAGCGCGGAGGCTCCTCAGCGCGCGGCGACGGCCCCGAGAAGGCCTCAGGGCTGGCGCTGCGAGCGGCGGAGGGCCGGGTCAGCGCACGTGCGCCGGCCGCTTGTCCTTCACGGTCGTCGCGTAGACGTCGTGGTACTCCTGTCCGCTGAGGCGGTTGAGCTCGTACATGATCTCGTCGGTGATGGAGCGGAGCACGAAGCGGTCGGACTCGAGGCCCGCGAAGCGCGAGAAGTCGAGCGGCTCGCCGAAGACGACTCCCGGCCGCATGACCTTGGGGATCCGCACGCCGATCGGCATGACCTTCTCGGTGTCGATCATCGCGACGGGCACGACCGTCGCGCCCGACTCCAGGATCATGCGGGCGACGCCGGTCCGGCCGCGGTACATCACGCCGTCGGGGCTGCGGGTGCCCTCCGGGTAGATGCCGAGCGCGAAGCCCTCGGAGAGCACCCGAAGACCGGTGTTGAGCGAGGCCTCGCTGGCCTTGCCTCCCGATCGGTCGATCGGCAGCTGGCCGCTCGCCTCGAAGAAGACGCGCGTGAGCCAGCCTTTGATGCCCGTGCCCGTGAAGTAGTCGCTCTTGGCGAGGAAGACCACGCGACGGTCGAGCACCAGAGGCAGGAAGATCGAGTCGACGAACGAGAGGTGGTTGCTGGCGAGGATGACCGGGCCCGTGCGCGGGACGTTCTCGACGCCGCGCACCCACGGTCGGAACACCGTCAGCAGAATGGGCCCGATGACGAGGTTCTTCATCAGCCAGTAGAACATCGTCGTCCCTCCCCCGTACCGGTCGTATCCGACAACCCTAGCTCGCGGTCGCGGCGCCGATGCCCGCCGCGTGGATCCGCGCGAGGTCGGCCGCGCCGACGACGCCGGCGTCGTTGACGAGCTGCGCGGTGACGAAGACCGGCTCCGGGTGGTAGCCGCGGGCGGGGAGGTGGGCCAGGTACGCCTCGCGCACCGGGTCGAGGAGCAGGTCGCCCGCGATCGAGACTCCCCCGCCGAAGACGAACATCTCGGGGTCGAGCACGGCCGACAGGCTCGCGCACGCCTGACCGAGCCAGCGCCCCAGCTGCGAGAGGGCGTGGAGGGCGCCCGGATCGCCCTCGGTGATGAGGGCGGCGAGGATGCTCCCATCGAGCGCACCGTTCTGCGCGCGCGCATCGGCGAGGGCCAGGCCGATGCCCCCGGCATCGGCGATCTCGTTGGCCATCCGCAGCAGCGCCCGGCCGGAGCCGTACTGCTCGATGCAGCCACGCGCACCGCACCCGCAGGGCAGGCCGTCCGGCACGACGCGCAGGTGGCCGAGCTCGCCCGCCGTGCCGAAGCCGCCGCGGAGGAGCCGGTCGCCCGTGACGATGGCACCGCCGACGCCCGTGCCGATGGTGAGCATCGTCATGTCCCGCACGTCGCGCGCCGCGCCGAATCGGAACTCGGCCCACCCGGCGGCGTTCGCGTCGTTGTCGATCGTGACGTCGATGCCGAGACGGTCGCGGAGGCGATCGCGGAAGGGCTCGTTGCGCCAGTTGATGTTCGGCGCGTAGTAGACCGTCGACTGCGCGGAGTCGATGAAACCGGCGGCGGCGACGCCCGCGGCGATGACCTGCTGGCCCGCGCTCAGGCGCTGCACCATCTCCACGACGACGTCGACGATCGCATGCGGGTCGCCCGCGGGCGTCGGATGACGGTCCTCCGCGAGGATCCTTCCGTCATCGCCGACAAGAGCGCCCGCGATTTTCGTTCCACCGATGTCGATTCCCACAGCATGCACGAGGAGAGAGTCTAGTGAGCCTCGAGTCCCGTCCCCGGCCGCGATGCGCGGGCTAGAGTGGTCGCACTGTACCCACCCGTTGACGGTGCCAAAGGAGTCCCCGTGCAAGAATTCGTCGTCCCGGCCGTCGTGTCGCCCGATCCCGGCGCGAACGCGAGCGACCTGCTCGTCGACCGCGTCGCCGTCGATCCCGACGCGCCGCTCTTCTCGCTCCCGACCGCGGACGGCGGCTGGAGCGACGTCACGGCAGGCGAGTTCCACTCCCAGGTCGTCGCGCTCGCCAAGGGCCTCATGGCCGCCGGCGTTCAGGCCGGCGACAAGATCGGCTTCATGTGCAAGACGCGCTACGAGTGGACCCTCGTGGACTTCGCGACGTGGTTCGCCGGTGCCGTGCTCGTGCCGATCTACGAGACGAGCTCGCCGAGCCAGATCCAGTACATCCTGGAGGACTCGGGGGCGCGCGAGCTCATCGTCGAGACTGCGGAGCACTTCTCGCGCTACGACGAGGTCGCGGGAGATCTGCCCCACGTGGGCCGCGTCTGGCAGATGCACCTCGGCGACCTCGAGAAGCTCGCCGCCGACCCAGGGTCGGTCACCGACGAGCAGCTGGAGGAGCGCCGGCGCATCGCGAAGGGCACCGACCTGGCGACGCTCATCTACACCTCGGGCTCGACCGGCACCCCCAAGGGCTGCATCCTCACCCACTCCAACTTCGTCGAGACCTGCCGCAACGCGGCGGTCGCCATGAAGGAGGTCGTGGCACCCGGCTCCTCCACCCTTCTCTTCATCACGACGGCGCACATCTTCGCGCGCTTCATCTCGATCCTGGCCGTGCACGCCGGCGCGAAGGTGGGCCACCAGGCCGACACCAAGCAGCTGCTCGCCGCGCTCGGCTCGTTCAGGCCCTCCTTCCTCCTCGCGGTGCCGCGCGTGTTCGAGAAGGTCTACAACTCGGCCGAGCAGAAGGCGGAGGCCGGCGGCAAGGGCAAGATCTTCCGTCGGGCCGCCGACGTCGCTGTCGCGCACTCGAAGGCGCTCGACGCCGGCCACGTGCCGCTGGGGCTCAAGGTGCAGTTCGCCGTCTTCGACAGGCTCGTCTACTCGAAGCTCAAGACCGCGATGGGCGGGCGGGTGCAGTACGCCGTCTCCGGCTCCGCGCCGCTCGGCCCCCGCCTCGGCCACTTCTTCCGCAGCCTCGGCATCCGGATCCTCGAGGGCTACGGCCTGACCGAGACCACCGCCCCGGCGACCGTGAACCTCGTGAACAAGTTCAAGATCGGCACGACGGGGCCGGCGCTGCCGGGCGTCGGGGTCCGCATCGAGGACGACGGGGAGATCCTCGTCAAGGGCGTCAACGTCTTCGGCGGCTACTGGAACAAGCCCGAGGCGACCGCCGAGGTCATGGACGGCGAGTGGTTCCGGACGGGCGACATCGGCTCGCTCGATGCCGACGGCTACCTGACGATCACCGGCCGCAAGAAGGAGATCCTCGTCACGGCCGGCGGCAAGAACGTGGCCCCCGCCGCGCTCGAGGACCCGATCCGCGCCAACCCGATCGTCGGCCAGGTCGTCGTCGTCGGCGACCAGAAGCCGTTCGTCTCCGCGCTCGTGACGCTCGACCCGGAGATGCTCCCGGTGTGGCTCAACAACAACGGCGAGGACGCCACGATGCCCCTCACCGACGCGGTCAAGCACCCCAAGGTGCTCGCGGAGGTCCAGCGCTCGATCGACGCGGCCAACAGCCGCGTGTCGCGCGCGGAGTCGATCCGGAAGTTCACGGTCCTCCCCGTCGAGTTCACGGAGACCAGCGGCCATCTGACGCCCAAGATGAGCATCAAGCGCAACGTCATCGTCGCCGACTTCGCGAGCACGATCGAGGCGATGTACTCCGGCGCTCCGGCGACGCAGGGAATCTCGCTGCAGCAGTAGCAGCCGCGCGACTCGCGGGGCGTCGGACGCGGTCCGGCGCCCCGTCCGCGTTCTACGAGCGGCCGAACCACTCCGCCTGGCGGATCGCTCGCATGGCCTCGCGCTTGATCTCCGGAGCCAGGCCCTCGACGTAGAGCCGCCCGTCGAGATGATCGGTCTCGTGCTGCAGGGCCTGGGCGAGCAGCCCCTCCCCCGCGAGCTCGATCGGAGCGCCGTCGCCGTCGAGGCCGGTAACCCGCGCCCACGGGTGGCGGAGACGCGGGAAGCCGAACCCGGGCACCGAGAGGCAGCCCTCCTCGACGGGCTCCGGCTCACCGCGCACCTCGGCGAGGACGGGGTTGACGATGTAGCTCACCTCGCCGTCGATGTTGAGGCTGAACACCCGCAGGCCGACGCCGATCTGATTCGCCGCGACGCCCGCGCGGCCGGGAACCCGCACGGTGTCGAGGAGGTCGTCGACGAGCAATCGGAGAGAGGCGTCGAACCGGACGACCTCGTCGGCGCGCGATCGGAGCACCGGATCTCCGAAGAGTCGGATGGGACGGACGGTCATCGGACGGCGCTCACGACTCCCGGTCGGGCATGCCGTCGATGACGATCGCGGCGAGCTCTCGGGCCGACTGGCGGGTGAGCGGCCGCAGGTCGTTCCAGTGGATGACCGACCCCGCCGCGAGCTGCTCATCGTAGGGGATGCGGACGATCTGCCGCACGCGGGAGGCGAAGTGGGCCTCGATCTCCTCGAGCTTCACGAGGTTCGTGCCCTGCGTGGCGGTGTTGATCGCGACGACGGCGTTGCGGACCAGCTCGCCGTACCCGTTCGCCTCGAGCCAGGTGAGCGTCTCGGAGGCCAGTCGCGCCTCATCGACGCTGCCGCCCGACACGATGACGATCGAGTCGGCGCGCTGCAGGGTCGCGCGCATGACGGAGTGCACGATGCCCGTGCCGCAGTCGGTGAGCACGATCGAGTAGTAGCGCGCGGCGAGGTCGGCGACCACGTTGTAGTCGTTCTCATCGAACGCCTCCGAGAGCATCGGGTCGGTGTCGGAGGCGAGGATGTCCAAGCGGGTCGTATCGCGCGAGACGAGCTTCGTGAAGTCGGTGAAGCCCTGGATGCTCGCGGCCCGGTTGACGACGTCGCGCACGGTCGCGCGCGTCTGCTTGGTCACCCGCTCGGCGAGGGTTCCGCGGTCGGGATTGGCGTCGATCGCGATGATGCGGTCCTCTCGGACCGTGGCGAGCGCCATCCCGAGCAGGGTCGTGATGGTCGTCTTGCCGACGCCGCCCTTGCGGGTGAGCACGGGGACGAAGCGGGCTCCGCCCTCGAGCACGGCGTCGATGCGCGCATCGAGCTCCTTGCGGGCGCGGACGCGGGCGGAGTCGCCGAGATTCACGCGCGTGAGGGTGGCGCGGTAGACGAAGCGCTGCCACGCGCCCTCCGGGGCCGAACGGGGCCCGCGCCGCGGGTCGATGAGGCGATCGGCGGTGAGCATCGCGGCGGACTCGGGGCCGACATCCGCCCCCGCCATGCGCTCGCGGCGGGAGTAGTCGGCGATCGCGACCGAGCCCGTGTCCGCCGGGCTCGCCGGCGTCGTCACGGCGACGATGGCGGGCTCGGAGAGCGAGATCGACGTCGTCCCGCTCTCGAGAACCTCGATGACGGAGGGGTCGATTCCGGTGCCGACGAGGGCGACGGCGGTCTCCTCCTCCGGCGCCTCGTGCACCGGGGCGGGAAGCGCGACCTCGATCGTCAGGCTCTCGGGGAGCGCGGTCGCGAGGTCGTCCCCGCCGGCCGGCTCGAGGCCCTCGGCCACGGAGCGGGCGCGCCCGTGCACGATCTCGCTCTCATCGCCGGAGGCGCGGTCGGTCACCATTCACGAACCCTTCGTCGTTCTCGTGGACGGCCCAGTCTATCGCCCGAGCTGCCCGGGTCCCGCGAAGGAGTGAATCGTGCTCAGTCGATGACGACGAGAAGGTCGCCCGCCTCCACCTGCTGCGTGGCGGGGATCGCGAGCCGGCGCACCGTGCCCGAGACCGGGCTCGTGATCGCCGCCTCCATCTTCATGGCCTCGATCGTCGCGACGGGGGCCCCCGCCTCCACCGCGTCGCCCTCCGCGATCTTGAGCGTGACGACTCCCATGAAGGGCGCGGCGATCTGACCGGGATGCGCGGGATCGGCCTTCTCCGCCTGCACGGTGTCCACCGCGATGCCCCGATCGCGGATCGTGACCGGGCGCATCTGCCCGTTGAGGGTCGCCATGACGCTGCGCATGCCCTTCTCGTCGGGCTCGCCGATCGCCTCGAGGCTCACGAACAGGCTCACGCCGCGCTCGATCTCGATGATGTGCTCGACGCCGGGCTTGAGGCCGTAGAGGTAGTCGGGCGTGCTCAGCACGGAGAGGTCGCCGAACTGCTCGCGCACCTGCAGGAACTGCTGGGTGGGCTGCGGGAAGAGGAGCTGATTGAGCATGAGACGACGCTCATCGGTCGAGCCGTCGAGCTTGGCCTGCTGGTCCTCGGTGAGCGGCGTCGTGCCGATCTTGACCGTTCGACCGGCGAGCACCTTCGAGCGGAAGGGCTCGGGCCAGCCGCCGGGCAGGTCGCCCAGCTCGCCCGCCATGAACCCGATGACCGAGTCGGGGATGTCGTACTTCTCGGGGTTCGCCTCGAAGTCGGCCGGGTCGGCGCCGGCCGCGGCCATCTGCAGGGCGAGGTCGCCCACGACCTTGGAGGACGGCGTGACCTTCGTGGGGCGGCCGAGGATGCGGTTGGCCGCGGCGTACCAGTCCTCGATGAGCTCGAAGCGGTCGCCGAGCCCGAGCGCGATCGCCTGCTGGCGGAGGTTCGAGAGCTGCCCGCCCGGGATCTCGTGGTGGTACACGCGCCCCGTCGGGCCGGAGAGACCCGACTCGAACGGCGCGTAGACCCGCCGCACGGCCTCCCAGTACGGCTCGAGGTCGCTCACCGCCTGCAGGCTCAGCCCGGTGTCGCGCTCGGTGTGGGCGAGGGCGGCGACGAGCGCGGAGAACGGAGGCTGCGAGGTCGTGCCGGCCATGGGCGCGCTCGCCACGTCGACCGCGTCGACGCCCGCGCGCGACGCGGCCAGGAGCGTCGCGAGCTGACCGCCCGCCGTGTCGTGCGTGTGGAGGTGCACCGGCTGGTCGAAGCGCTCGCGCATTGCGGCGACGAGCTTCTCGGCGGCGCCCGCGCGCAGCAGGCCCGCCATGTCCTTGATCGCGATGATGTGAGCGCCGGCGTCGACGACCTGCTCCGCGAGACGCAGGTAGTAGTCGAGCGTGTAGAGGTCCTCCGCCGGATCGAGCAGGTCGCCGGAGTAGCAGAGCGCGACCTCGGCGACGGTCGAGCCCGTCGCGAGCACGGCCTCGATCGCGGGCCGCATCTGGTCGACGTCGTTGAGCGCGTCGAAGATCCGGAACACGTCGATCCCCGTCTCGGCCGCCTCCCGCACGAACGCCTCGGTCACCTCCGTGGGGTACGGGGTGTAGCCGACCGTGTTACGGCCGCGCAGCAGCATCTGGATGGCGATGTTCGGCAGGGCCTCCCGCATCGCCGCGAGGCGCTGCCACGGGTCCTCGCCGAGGAAGCGCAGCGCGACGTCGTAGGTCGCCCCGCCCCAGGCCTCGACGCTCAGGAGCCCGGGCGTCATCCGGGCCACGTGCGGCATGACCTCGACGAGGTCCTTCGTGCGGACGCGCGTCGCGAGCAGCGACTGGTGCGCGTCGCGGAACGTCGTGTCGGTCACCGCGAGCGCGGTCTGCCCGCGCAGGGCGCGGGCGAAGCCCACCGGGCCGAGCTCGAGCAGGCGCTGGCGCGAGCCCGCCGGTGCGGAGGCGTCGAGGTCGATCTCCGGCAGCTTCGTCGCGGGATCGATCGCCGTCGCGCCGGCGCCGTTGGGCTGGTTGACCGTGATATCGGCGAGCCAGTTCAGGACCTTCGTGCCGCGGTCCTTGGAGATGTTGGCGCGCACGAGCTCCGGACGCTCGTCGATGAACGACGTGCTCAGATCGCCCGCCTGGAACTGCGGGTCGTCGAGGACGGCCTGGAGGAACGGGATGTTCGTGGTCACGCCGCGGATGCGGAACTCGGCGAGACCGCGACGGGCGCGCGCGACCGCGGCGCCGAAGTCGCGACCGCGGCAGGTCATCTTCGCGAGCATCGAGTCGAAGTGGGGCGAGATCTGAGCGCCCGAGGCGATCGTGCCGCCGTCGAGGCGCACTCCGGCGCCGCCGGGCGAGCGGTAGGTCGTGATCTTGCCGGTGTCGGGGCGGAAGCCGCTCGCCGGGTCCTCCGTCGTGATGCGGCACTGCAGCGCCGCGCCGCGCAGGTGGATGTGCTCCTGCGTCAGGCCCAGCTCGGCGAGCGACTGGCCGTAGGCGATCCGCATCTGGGACTGCACGAGGTCGACGTCGGTGACCTCCTCGGTCACGGTGTGCTCCACCTGGATGCGCGGGTTCATCTCGATGAAGACGTGCTGGCCCGTGCGCTCCCCCGCCGTGTCGAGGAGGAACTCGACCGTGCCGGCGTTGACGTAGCCGATGGACCTCGCGAAGGCGACGGCGTCGCGGTACATCGCCTGGCGGACATCCTCGTCGAGGTTCGGAGCCGGGGCGATCTCGACGACCTTCTGGTGTCGGCGCTGCACCGAGCAGTCGCGCTCGAACAGGTGCACGGTCTCGCCGTGCGAGTCGGCGAGGATCTGCACCTCGATGTGGCGCGGGCGCACGACGGCCTGCTCGACGAACATCGTCGCGTCGCCGAACGCGCTGTCCGCCTCGCGCATGGCGGCCTCGAGGGCCGCGCGCAGGTCCTCCCGCTTCTCCACCCGGCGCATCCCCCGCCCGCCGCCGCCGGCGACGGCCTTGGCGAAGACGGGGAAGCCGATCTCGTCGGCCGCGGCGACGAGCACCTCGATGTCGGTCGTCGCGGGGCTCGACTTCAGGACGGGCACTCCCGCGGCGATCGCGTGCTCCTTCGCTGTGACCTTGTTGCCGGCCATCTCGAGGACGGCGCGCGGCGGGCCGATGAAGGCGATTCCCGCGTCGGCGGCGGCCTGGGCCAGATCGGGGTTCTCGCTGAGGAAGCCGTAGCCGGGGTAGATCGCGTCGGCCCCGCTCTCCTTGGCGACGCGGATGATCTCGGCGACGTCCAGGTAGGCGCGCACGGGGTGCCCGGGCTCGCCGATCTGGTAGGCCTCGTCCGCCTTGAGGCGGTGCATCGAATTGCGATCCTCGTACGGGAAGACCGCGACGGTGCGCGCCCCCAGTTCGTACGCGGCTCGGAAGGCGCGGATCGCGATCTCCCCGCGATTGGCAACAAGGATCTTCCGGAACATCGATTCCTCTCAGGGTGACCCGAACGGGCGATGAGGAGGCCCGCGATGGATCGTGGTGGCATACCGAGGTCGGCGCGTGGGCGCGCACTTCAAGACTAGTGAAGGTAGGGTCGTTGATCGTGCACGTACTGAGCATCAGCTCCCTCAAGGGAGGCGTGGGGAAGACCACGGTGACGCTCGGGCTGGCATCCGCGGCCTTCTCGCGCGGTTTGCGAACGCTCGTCGTCGACCTGGACCCGCAGTCCGACGCCTCCACCGGAATGGACATCTCCGTCGCCGGGCGGCTCAACGTCGCCGACGTCCTGGCCTCCCCGAAGGAGAAGACCGTCCGTCAGGCGATCGCCCCCTCCGGCTGGACGAAGGGGCGCACCGGCACGGTCGACGTGCTCATCGGCAGCCCCAGCGCGATCAATTTCGACGGGCCGCACCCGAGCATCCGCGAGATCTGGAAGCTCGAGGAGGCCCTCGCGCACGTCGAGAACGACTACGACCTCGTGCTCATCGACTGCGCCCCGTCACTCAACGCGCTCACCCGTACCGCCTGGGCAGCGAGCGACCGCGTCGTCGTGGTCACCGAGCCCGGCCTGTTCTCGGTCGCAGCCGCCGACCGAGCGCTGCGCGCCATCGAGGAGATCCGCCGCGGCCTCTCGCCCCGCCTGCAGCCGCTCGGCATCATCGTCAACCGTGCGCGCGTGCAGTCGCTCGAGCACCAGTTCCGCATCAAGGAGCTCCGCGACATGTTCGGCCCGCTCGTGCTCGCCCCCCAGCTGCCGGAGCGCACCTCGCTCCAGCAGGCGCAGGGCGCGGCGAAGCCGCTGCACATCTGGCCGGGCGAGAGCGCCCAGGAGATGGCCCGGAACTTCGACCAGCTGCTCGAGCGCGTCATGCGCACCGCGCGCATGGGCGAGTACGCACAGCGCTAGATCCGCACTTCCCCGGCGGGACGACCGTCCGGACGGACGTCCCGCCGTCGAGGTCGCGCCGTGAGGCGCCGCGCGTGCGAGACGGGATGCCCGGGGCCGGGCCCGCGGGTCAGCTCGCGCGCGTGGCGCGGCGCTGGGCGAGCTCGTCGGCGGGGTCGGCGGCGGCTGTCGAGTCGAGGTCGACGAGCGAGCTCTCGACCTCGCGGAGGACCTTGCCGACGGCGATGCCGAAGACGCCCTGCCCGCGGCTGACGAGGTCGATGACCTCGTCGTCGGAGGTGCAGAGGTAGACGCTCGCGCCGTCGCTCATGAGAGTGGTCTGGGCGAGGTCGTTGACGCCGGCCTCACGGAGCTGGTTGACCGCGGTGCGGATCTGCTGGAGCGAGATGCCGGTGTCGAGCAGCCGCTTGACGAGCTTGAGCACGAGGATGTCGCGGAAGCCGTAGAGCCGCTGCGTGCCGGAGCCGGCGGCGCCGCGCACCGTGGGCTCGACGAGCTGCGTGCGCGCCCAGTAGTCGAGCTGCCGGTAGGAGATCCCGGCGGCGCGGGCGGCGACGGCGCCGCGGTAGCCGGCCTGGTCGTCGAGCTCGGGGAGGCCGTCGGTGAAGAGCAGGCCGAGGTCGTACCGTTCGTCGCGGCGGCTGACGTCGCTCATGGCCTCTACCTAACCTTCATCGTTAACGTGATACTTCGCATCACGTCATCCAGACTAGCGAGCCACCCGACCCCCGCCGCAGACATTCGCACCGTCGGCGCGGCGTGTCGGGCCCGACTACGACTGTAGCCTGCCGAGCGCCGATCTGATCAGGCTCGAGCGCACGATCTCGAGCTGCCCGGCGATCTCGAGGGCCAGCTCGGCCGCCCGCGCGCGGGAGGACGGATCGTTCCGTCGGGACACCGGGATGAGGGCGCTCTCGATGAGCCCGAGCTCGCGCTCGGCGGCCGCCCGGAACCCGCGGAGATGGCGCGGCTCGATGCCCGAGCGCTGCAGCTCCACGAGCGAGCGCAGCACCTGCAGGGCCTCCTCGCCGTACGTCTCGCCGGGGGCGATGAGTGATGCGCTGACCGCGTCGCCGAGGAGTGCCGTAGTCGCACCGGCCTCCCGCACGAGCTCGTCGCGGCTGTACCGGCGCTCGGTGGCGAGCATCGACGGGGCGGGGACGGCGCCGCCGAGCGGGAGGCTGGGCGTGCGCCCGGCGTCGAGCTCGTCGAGATAGCCGCGGATCACCTTGAGCGGGAGGTAGTGATCGCGCTGCATCGTCAGGACGAAGCGCAGACGGTCGACATCGGAGGGAGAGAACTTGCGGTAGCCCGACTCGGTGCGCGACGGGGAGATGAGCTGGCGCTCCTCCAGGAAGCGCAGCTTCGAGGGCGTCAGGTCGGGGAACTCCGGGCTGAGCTTGGCGAGCACCTGCCCGATGCTCAGCAGGGATGCCGCAGGCGTCGCGGGGCGACGGGCTGCGGCGGCGGACCGCTCCGCCACTAGGCGACCGGGCGGCGGTCGGCGCGCGAGGCGTAGAAGGTGAGGCGGAACTTGCCGACCTGCACCTCCGAGCCGTCGACGAGCGCGGCGGTGCCGTCGATGCGCTCGCCGTTGAAGAAGAGGCCGTTGAGCGAGCCGAGGTCGCGCACCGTGAATGACGTGCCGTCGCGGTGGAACTCCGCGTGCTTGCGCGAGACGGTCACGTCGTCCAGGAAGATGTCGGCGTCGGGGTGCCGACCCGCGACCGTCACGTCGGCGTCGAGGAGGAAGCGGGCTCCGGTGTTCGGGCCGCGACGCACGATGAGCAGAGCGGAGCCGGACGGCAGGGCCGCGATCGCCTCCTGCTCCTCGACGGTGACCCCGGCCTCCATGGCGGCGAGCTGCGCGACGAAGTCCGGACCGTAGTGGACCGTCGTCTCGGACGAGTTGTACGCCGGCGCGGCGCTGCTCTGCTCGTCCCCCGCGGGGCGGGCAGACACGTTCTCAGCCATCAGTGGACCTCCTCAGATCACTCAGCGTATCCGATGCCGGCACGGGGGCTCCGGGTCGATTCCCCACGAGCTCGAGGGTCTGACGCAGGTAGAGAGCGCCCGCCCACCAGTAGAGGAAGGCACCCCAGAGGGCGAACGCCCAGCCGATCGGGTCGGATACGACGCGGGCGTCGGGGAACGCCTGCCCGAGCACGAGGATGGGCAGCGCGTAGAACAGCGCGAAGGTCGCGAGCTTGCCCAGGTGATGCACGGGAAGCGGACCGTAGCGATGCTGCGCGAGGACGACGCCGAGGACCACGAGCATGACGTCGCGGCCGACGATGACGACGACGAGCCACCACGGCACGACCTCGCGCACGGCGAGGGCGACGACCGCGGCGAAGATGAACAGGCGATCCGCGGCCGGGTCGAGCAGCTGCCCGAGGCGCGTGATCTGGCTGAAGCGACGGGCGATGATGCCGTCGACGTAGTCGGAGACGCTCGAGAACACGATCACGAGCAGAGCGGCGACGTCCTGGCCCGTCAGGACCAGCAGGAGGAAGACGGGCACGAGCGCGAGGCGGATGGCGCTCAGCAGGTTAGGGATGGTGAGGATGCGCGTGCTGACGGGCGGGCGGCTCGCCGGGGGCACTGCGTCGGCTTCGCTCACGCTGTCAGTGTAGTGAGGCACGGCGTGCCCGACAGCGCGGATGCCGCGGCCGCGGGTTATTCTGCCGCGCATGTCGTGCATCCGCTTCAACACCCCAGCCCAGCGCCGACAGCTCGCCGCGAGCGCCCCCGCGCGCGCGACCTCGCCCGACCCGGTCGCGCAGTTCCTCTCCCCCACCGTGACCGCATCGAAGATCGCCCGCATCCGCCGGCTCGCGAGCGACGCGAACCCGCGGATCCGCGAGAGCGCCGCGCTGTCGTACCACGCCCCTGATGAGGTCTACGCCGCCCTCGCGAAGGACCCGGTCGCGAGCGTGCGGGCGTGCGTGGCGAAGAACGAGCACACCCCGTGCGACATCCTCCGCGAGCTCGCCTCCGACCCCGACGAGACCGTCCGCGCGTGGGTCGCCATCAACTACTTCGTGCCCGCCGACGCCATGGAGCGCCTCGCGGAGGACGCGAGCGCCACCGTCCGCGGCCTCGTCGCGTGGAAGGCGCAGCTCGCCGACGAGCCCGCGCAGCCCGTCTCCGTCTAGTCGTTCGGCGCGAGGCTGCCCGCCGCCGCGACACGCGCTGGCAGCACGCGCGCGAGCCCCGCGATGATCTTGTACCGCAGGGTCGGGATCGACACCGCTCGGCCGCGGTCGATGTCGCGCAGCGCGAGCCGCACGAGGTCGCGCACGTCGAGCCAGAGCGCCCCGGGGACCCCCGTCGTGGCGACGCCCATGCGCTCGTGGAACTCGGTGCGCGTGAAGCCCGGCGCGACCGCCGTGACGCTCACGCCTCGGCCGCGGTACCGCAGGTTCGCCCAGCGCGCGAACGAGACGCCCCAGGCCTTCGCGGCGCCGTAGCTGCCGCGGGGGGTGAAGGCCGCGACGCTCGAGATCAGGACGATGCGGCCGTGGCCGCGGGAGAGCATCCCCTGCATCGCCGCGTGCGTGAGGCGCAGCGGCACACCCACGTGGAGGTCGAGGTGGCGCACCTCGTCGTCGAGCGGCGAGGAGGCGAAGTCGGTGACGAGCCCGTGCCCGGCGTTGTTGACCAGCAGGTCGACGGGATGCGCGTCGTCGCGGACGCGGCGCTCCACCGCGCCGACCCCGGCCTCGTCGAACAGATCGGCCGCGATCGTCTCGACGCCGACGCCGTGGCGCGAGCGCAGCTCGGCGGCGACCTGCTCGAGGCGGGAGGCCGTCCGGGCGACGAGCACCAGGTCGGTTCCGCGGGCGGCGAGCTGGCGGGCGAACTCGGCGCCGATGCCGGCCGTCGCGCCCGTGATGAGAGCCGTCGTCATAGAGCTACGGTAGCGGCGCCCAGCCGGACGGTCCGTTCGAGCCGGCGGGGTACTCCTCGAGCGGCACGCGGTCGGCGCGCCACGCCTCGAGCACGGGCTCGACGATGCGCCAGCACTCCTCGGCGATGTCCCCGCGGACGGTGAAGGCCGAGTCGCCCTCGAGCACGTCACCGAGCACCTCGCCGTACGCCGTGAGCTCGCCGGCCGCGAACTCCGCATCGAGGCTCACGCGGTCGAGATCGGAGGGGTCGCCGGCGCCGTTGATGTCGAGCTCGATCGAGAGCCGCTCGGGACTCAGCGCGACGATGATCGCCGGGGCTCCCGCCGCGGGCTCGAGCCCTCGGGGGAGGTGAGGCGCGGATCGCATGCTCGCCCGCACGTGCGTCGAGGGGTGGCCCAGCGCCTTGCCGCTGCGCAGCACGACCGGCACGCCCGCCCAGCGCGGCGTGGCGATGTCGAGCACGACCTCCGCGAGCGTCTCGGTCGCGCGCGCCGGGTCGACGCCCTCCTCCGCCGTGTAATCGGGAACGGCGTCGCCCTCGACCGCGCCCGCGGTGTACCGAGCGCGGCGGCTGGAGGCGACGGCGTCGCCGCCCCGGACGCTCGTCGCGCGCAGAACCTGCATCATCGCGCCGTGCAGGTCGTCGGCCTCGAGGCTCGAGGGCAGCTCCATCGCGGCGAGCGCGAGCACGAGGAGCAGGTGGCTCTGGATCATGTCGACGAGCGCCCCGGCCGTGTCGTAGTAGCCGGCCCTGCCCTCGAGCGCGAGCGACTCGTCGTAGACGATCTCGAGCCGGGCGATGCCCTCGCGGCTCCACACCGCCTCGATGACGCGATTGGCGGCCCGCAGGCCGATGAGGTTCGCGACCGTGGACTTGCCGAGGAAGTGGTCGACGCGGAAGACGCGGTCCTCCGGGAGGAGCTCGGCGAGCCGGGCGTTGAGGTGCGCGGCGCTCTCGCTGTCGACCCCGAAGGGCTTCTCGAGGACGAGGACCGCGCCGGCCGGCAGCTCGACCTCCGCGAGCGCCTCGACCGTCGCCAGCGCGATCGAGGGCGGGACGGCCAGGTACAGCAGCGGCGGGCGGGTCGCCGCGGCGAGCAGCGCGCGCAGGGCATCCGCGTCGGTCGCGTCGGTGCGCACGTACCGGGCCCGGTCGAGGATGCCCGGCAGCGCGTCGCCCGCGGAGTCCCCGAGCGTCGAGCGCAGGAGGTCGCGCCAGCGATCGTCGCTCCAGTCGCTGCTGCTCGCGCCGATGAGCTCGATTCCCCGCGCGCGCCCCGCGTCGAGGAGGCTCGCCAGGCCCGGGAGGAGGAGCCGTTCGGCGAGGTCGCCCGTCGCGCCGAGGATGATCAGAGAGCGGTCGCGGGAGGAAGGCATCCCTCCACGCTAGGCGCGACCGGGCGCGCCGCGGCCCCGCGTGCACCGAGTTCGGAGGAAGCTCCGATTGGCTGGGAGGATGCCCGCCCCGATCGAGGACTACGCCATCATCGGCGACTGCCACACCGCCGCCCTCATCGATCGAGAGGGGGCGATCGACTGGCTGTGCCTCCCCCGCTTCGACTCGGCCTCGATGCTCGGCGCGCTGCTCGGCACCGAGGAGCACGGGCAGTGGGTGCTGCGCCCCGTCGGCGAGGCCGAGATGCTCGGCCGGCGCTACGAGCCCGACACGCTCGTGCTCGTCACCCGCTGGCGCACCGCCACCGGCGAGATCGAGGTCATCGACGCGATGCCGCACGGCGATCGTCGCGCCGACGTCGTGCGCCGCGTGCGGGGCGTGAGCGGCGAGGTCGCCGTCGAGCAGGTGCTGAGGATCAGATTCGACTATGCGAGCGCGATGCCGTGGGTCCGGCAGATGGGCACGGACGAGCATCCCGCTCTCGTCGCCATCGCCGGCCCGGACGCGGTCGTCGTCCGGGGGCCTCGCTTCCGCGCCATCGACCACGCGCACCGCGCCGAGACCCTCGTGCGCGCGGGCGAGACCGTCGACACCGTGCTCACCTGGTTCCCCGCCCACCGCCCCGCGCCGGGCCCGCTCGACGTCGACGCTCAGCTCGACCGCACGCGCGCGTGGTGGCGGGAGTGGGCGCTCACCTGCGCGGCGCCCGGCGCCTACGACGAGCACGTGCGGCTCTCGCTGCTCGTGCTGCGCGCCCTCACCCACGAGGACACCGGAGGCATCGTCGCGGCCCCCACGACGAGCCTGCCCGAGGACCTCGGCGGGAGCCGCAACTGGGACTACCGCTACGTCTGGCTGCGGGACGCCGCGCTCACGCTGGAGGCCCTCATGCTCCACGGTCACCAGACGGGAGCCGCCGAGTGGCGGGCGTGGCTGCTGCGCGCGATCGCGGGCGACCCGCAGGACCTCCAGATCATGTACGGGCTCTCGGGCGAGCGTCGCCTCGCGGAGTACGAGCTCGACTCGCTGCCCGGCTACCGCGGCTCGGCGCCCGTGCGGGTCGGCAACGGGGCCTTCACGCAGTTCCAGGGCGACATCTTCGGCGAGGTGCTCATCGCCCTCGATCGGGCCCGCGACCTCGGCGTCGAGGAGGACGAGTCGTCCTGGTCGCTGCAGAAGGCGCTCCTCGCGCACGCCGAGAAGCAGCTGGACCGGCGGGACAACGGGATCTGGGAGATCCGGGGCGAGCACCGCACGTTCACCCACTCGCGCGCGATGCTCTGGGCCGCCTTCGATCGCGGCGTCCACGCGGTCCGCGAGCACGGGCTCGACGGCGACGCCGACCACTGGGCGGCGCTGCGCGACGGGCTGCGCGCGGAGATCCTCGCGAACGGCGTGAGCGAGGGCGGCTGGTTCGTGCAGCACTACGACACCGACGAGGTCGACGCCTCTCTCCTGCAGCTGGCGCACATCGGCTTCGTCCCCCACGACGACCCGCGGATGCTCGCGACCGTCACCCGCATCGAGGAGACGCTGCTGCGGGGCGGGCTCCCCCTGCGCTACCGCACCGAATCGGGGGTCGACGGTCTGCCCGGCGACGAGCACCCGTTCCTGGCCTGCGCGTTCTGGCTCGTGGAGAACTTCGCCTATGGAGGCCGGCTCGACGACGCGGTCGCGCTCATGGACCGCCTGGTCGGCCTCACGAACGAGGTCGGACTGCTCGCCGAGGAGTACGACGTCGAGAACGATCGGCACATGGGCAACACGCCGCAGGCGCTCTCGCACCTCGCGCTCGTGCGGGCGGCGGATGCGATCGCGACCGCGCGCAAGCGGGTGTCGCCCGCGATGCCGAGTCGGGCATCCTGACCCGATGCGATTGAAGCGATCCTCCCCCGACGCGCCAGGGATCCGCCGCGTGCGGCACGGCCGCGGCTTCCGGTATCTGGATGCCCGGGGCCGGTCGGTCGCGGACGCGGACGTGCGCGCGCGCATCGCCGCGCTCGCGATCCCTCCCGCGTGGAGCGACGTGTGGATCTGCCCCGACGAGCGGGGTCACGTGCAGGCGATGGGACTCGACGCCGACGGCCGACGCCAGTACCGCTACCACGAGGAGTGGACGCGGCGGGCCGGGGTGAAGAAGTTCGCGCGCGTGCGCGAGCTCGCCGCTGCGACCGGGGCGATGCGCGCGCGCGTGACGCGCGACCTGCGCGGCGATGACCCGCAGGCCCGGGCGCTCGCGATCGCCGCACGCATCATCGACGCCCTGGGCGTGCGGGTCGGCGAGGAGCGCTACGCCCTCGAGCGCGGCACGATCGGCGCGCTCACGCTCGCGTGGGAGCACGTGGAGGTCTCGGGCTCGACGATCGCGTTCGACTTCCCGGCGAAGTCGGGCGTGCGCTGGGAGGCGGAGCACGAGGACGACGACCTCGCCGCGGCGCTCGTGCTCACCCGGAGCGCGCGCGGGCCCCGCGGCGAGAGCGCCGAGCGGGTCACCGAGTGGATCGATGACTCGGGGCTGCATCGCGTGCACTCGGCGGCGCTCAGCGACTACCTGCGCACGGCGACCGGGTGCGCGATCACGCCGAAGGACCTGCGGACTCTGCGCGGCTCGCGGCTCGCCGCGGAGCACCTCGCCCGGTGCGGTCCGTCCGCGACGAGGAAGGAGCAGGAGCGGGCGATCCGCGAGGCGGTCGCCGTCGTGGCCGAGGGGCTGCGGAACACTCCCGCCGTCGCTCGCAGCTCGTACATCGACCCGCTCGTGCTCGAGCGCTACCGCCGCGGCACGACCGCCGCGCTCAGCCGGGGACGCGTGAGCGACGCGGCGCTGGCCGAGCTGCTGGGCTGACGCGCACCGCGGTGCGGCCTACCCTGAGGGGATGAGCCCCGCCCCCGTTCCGACGAGCGCGCGGGTCGATGCGTGGGTGTGGGCGATCCGGCTGTACGCGACGCGCTCGGCGGCGACCGCGGCCTGCAAGGCCGGGCACGTCAAGGTCAACGGAGCGACGGCGAAGCCCTCGCAGACCGTGAGGGTCGGCGACCTGGTGCGCGCCTACACCCCCGGCGGCGAGCGGATCGTCGCCGTCACGGGGCTCATCACCAAGCGGACGAGCGCGCCGCTCGCGCAGCAGAACTACGAGGACCGCACTCCCCCGCCCCCGCCCCGGGCCGAGCGGCCGCTCGACGTGCTCCGCGAGCGCGGCGCGGGCAGGCCCACCAAGCGCGACCGACGACTGATCGAGCGTCTGCGGGGACGCGAGGAGGGCATCCCCCCGTTCTGAGAGCTCGCGTCAGCCGAGCTCGAGCGCGTCGAGCGAGCGGCGGACCGCGGCCGCGCTCGCGTGGAGCGCACGCTCCTCCTCCGCGGAGAACGGCGTGTCGATGACGCGCGACACGCCGCCCGCGTCGACGACGCTCGGCACGGAGAGCGCGACGCCGCTGACCCCGTGGTAGTCGTCGAGCACGCTGCTGACGGGAAGGACCGCCTTCTCGTCGCGCAGCACCGCCTCGACGATGCGCGCGCCCGAGAGCCCGATCGCGTAGTTGGTCGCGCCCTTCCCCGCGATCACCGTGTACGCGGCGTTCTTGACCTCCTCGGCGATCGCGTCGAGCTCCTCGACGGCGAGTCGCTCGCCGTCGTCGCCCACCCAGTCGCGGACGGGGATGGGACCGATGCGCGACTGCGACCAGAGCGGGAACTCGCTGTCGCCGTGCTCGCCCACGATCATCGCGTGCACGCTCGAGGCGGCGACGCCCACCCGCTCGGCGAGCCGCCAGCGCAGGCGCGAGGAGTCGAGGACGGTGCCGCTGGAGAACACGCGCGCCGGGTCGAGGCCGCTGAAGCGCTGAGCGGCGACGGCCAGCACGTCGCACGGGTTCGTCACGAGCATGATCACGGCCTCGGGTGCGCGGGCGACGAGCTCGGGCATGAGCTCGCGGAGGATCGCGACGTTCGTGGCGGCGAGGTCGAGGCGGCTCTGGCCCGGGTGCTGCTTCGCGCCCGCGGTCACGACGACGATGTTCGCGCCTTCGACGACATCGAGATCGCCGCCGCCGACGACGCGGCTCGAGCCCGTGAACGGGGTGCCGTGCGCGAGATCGAGCACCTCGGCCTCGGCGCGGCGGGCGTCGATGTCGTAGAGGGCGACCTCGCGCGCGGAGCCGCGGATGAGGGCGGCGTAGGCGAGGGAGGTTCCGACGGCGCCGGCACCGATGACGGCCAGGCGGGAGTTCTCGATCACGGGCATGCCTCAAGACTGGCAGAGTCGCCGCGCATGGCGACGGCCGCACCCCGAACCGGGGGTGCGGCCGTCGCGGATACGAAGGGCTAGAGCCCCTGCTGCTCGCCGATCGCGAAGCGAACAGCGCCCTCGTCGCTCACCTGGGCGTCGAGGATCTTGTCGTCGAGCGCCACCGAGGCGTGCTGCTCGAGGAAGACGCGGGCGGAGCCGGCCTCGACGACGTGGTCGCCGGGGAGGGGCGCCGGCTCGACGGTCACGGCGAACTCGTTCTGCTGCGCGGCTCCGTCGATGCGGAGCCCGGCGCTCTGGGGGTCGGCCTCGCGGGCGACGAGGTTCTCGATCACGGTGCTGGCGGTCGGCGTCAGTGTGAGCATGGGGGTGCCCCTTCCTCTCTCGCGGTCGTCGAGCCAGCCACGATGCCGAGAATGCGGCGGCAACTCAACCGCGCGGTCGTGTTTGCCAGGCTCCTCACACGAGGCCCTGCGGAGACTCTGCGGAAGCCCGGGCGTGTCGCCTCAGGGGGCGGCGTCGAGGTCGTGGGCCCGCGCGAAACGGATGATGAACGTGCTGCCGCGCTCGCCGTCCGACTCGACGAGGACGGATCCGCCGATCCCGTCGAGGAGCGTGCGCACGATCGAGAGGCCCAGTCCCGTTCCGGGGGTCGCCTTCGCCGTCGCGTCCTCCGTGCGGTAGAACCGATCGAAGACGCGCTCCTGATCGGCGAGCGGGATGCCCGGCCCGGCGTCGCGGACGAACAGCTCGATCGCCTCATCGTCCACGAGGGCGCTCACCACCACGCTCGAGTCGTCGGGAGAGAACTTGACGGCGTTGCTCATGATGTTGGTCAGCACCCGTGACACGGAGTCCTCCGTGCCGATGGCCTCCGGCAGGGCGGTCGCCGAGGTCTCGACGACGATCTCGACGCGCCGCGATGCGGCGACGGCGCGCAGGTCGTCCGCGACCTCGCCGATGATGCGGTCGAGAGCGAGAGGGTGCGGGTCGTCGACCGAGTCGGCCGCGCGCTTCGCGGCCGACAGAAGCTCCTCCACGCGCTCCTGCAGGCGGCCGGCATTGCGGACGATCGTGTCCACGAAGCGGCGCTGCATCGGGTCGAGCTCGGTCTCGTCGAGCGTCTCGGCGTAGCCGACGATGCTCGCGAGCGGGGTGCGCAGCTCGTGGCTGATGCTCGCGACGAAGTCGTCCTTCTGCCGCGAGAGCTCCTGGTACTGGGCGGAGAGCGCGCGCTCGCGTTCGACGAGCGCGCGCAGGCGGCGATCCTCCCGGCGCTTCTCGGTGACGTCGGTCAGCTCGACGGACATGACGCCGGACTTGTCCCCGGCGGCGCGCTCGATCGCGACCTCCGCGTCGGCCCGGCCCGCGAACGCCTCCAGAACGAGCTCGCCGCGCCACCGCGGCTCGCCGTCCGCGACGACCGAGAGGCCCTCGATGAGCGGATGGTCGTCGGGCAGCGCGATGTTGATCTCGGAAGAGGCGGAGAAGAAGGCGTTGCTGGGGTCCATCCCGAGCGCCCGCAGACCGTGGTCGTTGGCCTGCACGACGATGAAGGCGTCGCCGATCGGCTCGACGAGGAGGAAGGCGGTCTGGGCCTGCTCGACGGCCCGGCGCAGCACCCTGTCCTTCGCGAGCGCGCGCTCCACCTCGAGCTCGCCCTCCACGCGCTTGGACCACAGCACGAGCGTCGAGCTGAGGAAGATGAACAGCCCGCCCTGCAGCACGACGATCGCGTCGCGCGTTCCGTCGGCGGCCATCGCGAACGGCCCCCAGCCGAGGATCGTCGCGATCGTCGTGCCGAACGTCACGAGGAGGAGCTGCAGCGTCACGCCGATCGCCGAGAGGCGCAGAGCCGCCCAGGCGAACAGCGGGAGCGGGAGGAAGGACACGGAGATGTTGATCGAGAGCGTGAAGGTCACGACCAGCGCGGTGGCCATGAGCAGCCACTGGGCGGTCACCTCGGTCCGCGACGCGATGGCCCCCTGGCGCACGCGCGCGAACGCGAGCGGCGTCGCGACGACGAAGGAGACGAGGTTCGCCACGAACGCGTCGTTCGCGAAGGCGTCGCCCAGGTCGATCCCCGCGAGGATCCGGACGACCGTGACGCCGGCCGCGAAGAAGGCCGAGGAGATCGTCGCGCCGAGGACGAGCCGGACGCTGTGGGCGACCGAGTCGAGGCGCGGGAGACGACCCGATCGCTCGACGATCGCGCAGAACAGCAGGATCTCGAGCACTCGCAGGAAACCGGTCTGGAGGACATAGTCGAGCGGCAGCCCCGTGATGACGTTGCCGATCGCGACGGCCGCGACGCCCGCCGTCGTGACCGGGATCCGCCAGCCGCTGCGCGCGATGAGCGTCAGGACGGCGATGACGCCGCTCGCCGGCGCGAGGGTTGCGCGCGAGATCGACACGTCGGTCGCGTTTCCCCCGGTGATCGAGAGGCCGAGGATCGCGAGGAGCACGACCGCGAGCATCGCGAGTCGCCGCGGCCTGCTCCACCGGCGCGCCGTCGACGCGAGACTCGCTCCGACCACGGCGGCCCTCCTCAGTTCTTCTGCATTATCGTCGTGTTCAGGCACGCGAAGGGCGTGACACGGCGAGGCGATCGCCGCCCGGGGGGAATCGAGGACGACGTGGCACGCATTCTGGTCGCCGACGACGATCAGGATCTCAACGACCTGGTGACGATGAAGCTCGAGGCCGCCGGCCACGAGGTCGTGAGCGTCGTCGACGGTGAGAACGCGCTCTCGCGCGCGATCTCCGACAAGCCCGACCTCATCGTGCTCGACTGGATGCTGCCGCGCCGCAACGGCCTCGAGGTGTGCCGCGAGGTGCGATCGGATCCGGGGCTCGCGCGCACGCGCATCCTCATGCTGACGGCGCGCGCCCAGGAGGTCGACGTCGAGCGCGCCTTCGCGGCCGGCGCCGAGGAGTACATCACGAAGCCGTTCAGCCCGCGCGAGCTCGTCCTGCGCGTCGCGACGCTCCTCTCCCGGCCGCTATGACCGCACTGCTCGTCGCGACCGCGGCGGCGGCACTCCTGTGCCTCGCGCTGCTCGCGACGGTGCTCATCGTGCGCGCCCGCATCGCGCGCCTGGATTCACGAACCCGCCATCGGCGCTCCGAGGTCTCCACGATCCTGCGCACGCTCCTCGTCGACGAGGGCATCGCGCCCGCTCCGCGATCGCCCTCGACGCTGCACGCGGTCGCCTCGGTCGTGACGCGCGTGCACGGGGAGGACCGGGAGTCCCTGCAGCGCTGGCTTGACGCGAACGGCGCGACCGCGCTCGCGAAGCAGGGAATGCGAGACCGTCGGGCGATCGAGCGGGCTCGAGCGATCCGGCTCTACGTGCGGACGACCACTGAGCCCTCGTCGATCCTCATGGTGCGGATGCTCGACGATCCCGATCCGCGCGTGCGGGGCGTCGCGGCTCTCGAGTGGGGCTCCACGGGGAGCACGGAGGCGATCGCGCCCGTGCTCGCGGCGGCGTGCCGCGCCGAGCGCCGCCTGCCCCCCCTCGTCGCCTCGATCGCCATCATGCGCTGCCGGCTCCTCGATGTGGAATCGCTCCACGCGGCGTGGAGCACGCGCGACCCGGACGGACTCCGCGTGGCTCTCAGCACCGGGAGCGCCGCCGGGCTCGCGGGAGTGCAGTCGCACGCGATCACTGCGCTGACCCATGACGACCCCCTCGTGCGCATCGCCGCCGCTGACGCGCTGCGCCGGGTCGGCACCCGCCGATCGCTCGAGCCGCTCCGCGAGCGTCTGACGCTCGAGGCCAATCCCATCGCCCGCCGCCACGTCGACGAGGCGATACTCGCGCTCGGAGGCGGCGCGTGATCCCCGCCGAGCTCGCGGCGTGGCTCGCGGCGTCGCTCGTCGTCGTCACGATCGCCTTCGGGATCTACTTCGCGCTGTACCAGCTGCTCTACGTGACGATCGTCATCCGCGCGATCGGGGCGATCGCCGACGAGCGGCGCTGGGCATCGGACGAGCTGCTCTCCGGAACCTTCGCGAGCCCTCTGACCCCGGGCGTGAGCGTGCTCGTCCCAGCGCACAACGAGAGCGCCGGCTCGGTCGCGTGCGTCGAATCGCTGCTGCGGCTGCAGTACCCGCAGGTGCAGATCATCGTCGTCGACGACGGATCGACGGACGGTACGTCGGAGGTGCTGCGCGCGGCCTTCCCGATGACGCCCACCGACGAGGAGCCGATCAGCCCGGTGCCCGTGGGCGGCGTCATCGAGAGCATCCACCGCTTCGATCACCATGACGCGCTGCTGATCAGGAAGTCGTCCGTCGGGCGTCGCGCCGATGCCGTCAACGCGGCGCTGCAGTTCGCGCGGCACGAGCTCGTGTGCATGATCGACGGCGACTCGATCCTGTCGCCGACCGCTCTGCTGCGCGTCGTGCAGCCGTTCATCGACGACCCGACCGTCGTCGCCTCGGGCGGTATCGTGCGGCCCGCGAACGGCGCCGTCCTCATCGAGGCGGAGGTCGATCGCGTCGAGGTTCCGTCGCGGCTCATCGAGCGCATCCAGGTGCTCGAGTACCTGCGCGCCTTCCTCGTCGGGCGGGCCGGCTGGTCGGCGATCAAGGGGCTGCTCATCATCTCCGGGGCGTTCGGCGTCTTCCGCCGCGACACCCTCGTGCAGCTCGGCGGGCTCGACGCCGAGAGCCTCGCGGAGGACGCCGAGCTCGTCGTCGCCGCGCACCGCCACCACCGCACCGAGCGCGAGCCGTACCGCATCGTGTTCGTCGCCGACCCGGTGTGCTGGACGGAGGTGCCCGCGACGTGGTCGGCGGTGTCACGGCAGCGGAAGCGCTGGTCGCAGGGGCTCGGCGAGCTCCTGCGGGGCGCGCGCGACATGATGCTGCGGCCGCGGTACGGGGCGCTCGGCATGGTGACCCTGCCGTACTTCTGGCTGTTCGAGCAGTGGGGCGCCCCGCTCGTCATCGTCGCGATGGTGCTCGCAGCGCTCTCGGGGGCTCTCGGGCTCATCCCGTGGATCGCCATCGGCCTCGCGCTCGTCGTCTCCTACTTCGTGGCCGTCGCGACCTCGCTCCTCGCGATCGCGATCGAACTGGGAGCGACGCCCGACTACCGGACGGGCCGCTCGATGCGGCGACTGATCCTGACCGCGTTCCTGGAGCCGATCCTCTTCTACCTCCCGCACGCGCTGTGGCGGATGATCGGGCTCATCCGGGCGATCCGCTCGACACCGTCCGAGTGGGGCGTCCAGCAGCGCTCCGGTTTCGTGCAGCGGGCGACTACCGGGCAGGCGGCGTAGCATCGCGTCGTGAGCGACGACGCATCGCGGGCGGATGCCCGGCCCGACACCGCGCAGGCGACCAGTCGCCCGGTCCCGACCCGGCCGCCTCGGCCGTTCTCGGTCATGCAGTCGCTCCTGCTCTCCGCGCTCATCGGGACGATCATCGGCGGCCTCGCCTTCCAGCTCGGGCTCGGCGACACCTCGTTCGACCGGCCCGGCCAGGTCGTCCTGCTGTTCATCGACGTCGCGCCGGTGCTGTGGTTCGCAGCGGCCCCGATCATCATGCACGCGCTTCGGTGGCGCGCGATCGATCAGCGTTTCCGCTGGCTGCTCGTGGCCGCCGTCGCTGCCGCCGCCCTGTCGATCGCGGCGCGCCTCCTCATCACCGGCGAGGGCGTGCCCGGCACGCTGCTCGATCCGTTCACGGCCGCGTTCGTCGTCTGGATCGCGGCGGCCCTCCAGTGGACCCGGACCCGGGTGAAGCGGCTGGCGGCGGGAACCGACCGCGGTATCACGGTCGTCGGCATGGCGCTCGGATTCGGCGTCGCCGCGGTCGGTCTCGCGCTCGGCACGCTGCGGCTCGTGCTCGTCGGGCCCGAGGTGCTGCCCGGCGCGGTGCCGGAGGCCTCGACCGCCTCGCCCACGACCGCGCTGCTGATCGCTGCCACGTTCGCGATGATCGCCGGGCTGTTCTGGCTGACCGACCGCACGCGCAACCGGTGAGCGGGCATCCGGCGCTGACGGCGCTGCGCGACGCACTCGGGGACGCGCTCTCGACCGAGCCGGCGGCGCTCGAGGCCGCGCGCGGCGACTACTCGGGGCTGCGGCGGAACGGCACCCCGCTCGCGGTCGTGCATGCGCGGACGATCGCCGACGTGCAGGCGGCGCTGCGCATCGCGACCGAGCATCGACTTCCTGTCGTGCCGCGCGGCGCCGGCACCGGCCTGACCGGCGGCGCGATGGGCGGCGAGGGAGAGCTCGTACTGTCGACCGCGCGCATGACGCGCGTCATCGAGGTGTCGCCGGCCGACCAGCTCGCCGTCGTCGAGCCCGGCGTCATCAACGCGGAGCTCAACGCCGCGCTCGAGCCGACCGGCCTCTTCTTCGCCCCCGACCCCGCGAGCCGCGCGATCTCGACGATCGGCGGGAACATCGCGACGAACGCCGGCGGGCTGCTGTGCGCGAAGTACGGGGTGACCCGGGAGGCGGTGCTGGGCCTGAAGGTCGTCCTCGCCGACGGCACCCTCCTCGAGCTCGGCCACCGCACGGTCAAGGGTGTCACGGGGCTCGACCTGACAGCGCTCGTCATCGGCTCGGAGGGCACGCTCGGAGTGGTCGTCGAGGCGACCGTGCGGCTCATGCCGCTCCCGGCGGGATCGCCGGCGACCATCGGTGCGTACTTCCCGTCCGTCGTCGACGCGGCCGCCGCATCCGCCGCCATCACGGCCGCCCACCTGCGCCCCGCGGTCATGGAGCTCATCGACGAGGTCGCGCTCGCGCGGATCCTCGCCCACCTGGGCCTGCCGGAGCGCGCCCCCGGCAGCGCCTACCTGCTCGTGCAGACCGACGGATCCGCGGCCATCGCCGAGGCCGAGGAGGCGCTCGCGATCATCCGGGCCCACGACGGCGCCGCGGCCCTCACCGCCGACCCCGACGAGGGCGAGCGGATGCTCGCGGTGCGCCGCGCGTTCCACCCGGCCATGGCGGCCTCCGCGAACGTGCTCATCGAGGACGTCGCCGTGCCGCGCAGCGCGCTGCCCGAGATGCTCGCGGCGATCCGCGAGATCGGGGCGCGGCACGACCTGGAGATCCCGACCGTCGCGCACGCGGGCGACGGCAACCTGCACCCCAACTTCCTCTTCGCGGGCGACGAGGTGCCGCCGCGGGTGTGGGAGGCGGCGGGCGAGCTGTTCCGCACGGCCATGAGCCTCGGCGGCACCCTCACGGGCGAGCACGGCGTCGGAACCCTCAAGCGGCAGTGGCTCGAGGAGGAGCTCGGCGCGCCGCAGCTCGACCTGCAGCGGCGCATCAAGGCCGTCTTCGACCCGCTCGGGATCATGAACCCCGGGAAGGTCTTCTAGGGGCTCTTCAGGCCCTCAGCGCGGCGTCCGCGCGACGTACACGCCGTTCTGCGAGGTGCCGCCCGTGACGGGGTTCGCGAACGGCACGATGTGCCCCTGCACCTCGACGAAGACCTCGGCGAGCGTGCCGAGGAAGCCCGCCTCGGGCACCTCGTCGCTCCACAGCGCGAAGACGCCTCCGGGCGCGAGATGCCGCACCATGCGGCGCAGCCCGTCGACCGTGTACAGGTCGCGGTGCGACTCGGCGAGCGGGAAGCTCGGCGTGTGGTCGACATCGAGCAGGATCGCGTGGAAGACCGCGGGCAGGTCGGGCACCGCGCCCGGCTCGCCGCGCATGAGGGCGAAGAAGTCGACGTGGGCGAGGCGCGTGCGGGTGTCGTCGACGAGCTCGGCCGAGACGGGGAGCAGCTGACGGCTGTGCCAGTGGATGACCTCGGGCAGTGCATCCACGACGCTCAGCGACCGCACCCGCCGATCGCGCAGGGCGGCGACGGCGGTGTAGCCGAGACCGAGCCCGCCGACCAGGACGTCCCACTCGTCGCCGGCGAGGGGGGCGTCGATCGCCGCGAGGCCGAGGTCGGCGAGGGCCTCCTCTGCAACGGTGAACAGGCTCGACATGAGGTACTCGTCGCCGAGCTTCACCTCGAACACCTCCGCGTCGGCGGCCGGCTCGAACCGGCGGCGCAGCGTGAGCTCGCCCATGGGCGTCTGCTCGAAAGCGAGCTCCTCGAAGTTCTGCACGCCCGTCTCCCGTCGCGAGCGCGGGACAGACCGCGCTCCGGGGCCTCAGCCTAGGCGGCGCAGGCCGGCGGCGAGGTCATGCCCCCACCGGCGGGCGCGATCGAGCTCGCCCTCCTCCAGCGGACCGGAGGAGTCGCGCACCCAGAAGCTCTCGGGGTCGTGGTCGACCGCGAAGCCCTCGCGGCGGACGAGCCGCACCGCGGCACGGGCCGCCGACCCCGGGAAGCGCCGCGCGGCCAGGACCCGCGTGTCGAAGGTCGCGATGCGCGAGTGCTGGTGGTGATCGACGAGGGCCTGGAGGTACTCGCGCAGGCCGATCGCCGCGGACCCCGTCGTCGATCCCTGCCTCACGGCGCTGAGCCGGCTCGACTCGCGCGACATCGAGAAGGCGTGGGTGGGACCGCCCGCGACGAGGAGCTCGACGCCGTCGAGCGTCGTGGGAGCATCCATCACGCTCGCGACGCGCACGGCCGGGCCCTCGTCCTCGATGCCCGCCGCGATCGAGCGGGCGATCTGCTCGGTGTTGCCCCAGTGCGATTCGAAGACCACGAGCACCGTCATGGCGCCGAGCGTACGCGGGGCGGGGCGCGCGGGTCAGGGGCGAAAGTCCCGGGTGCGAGGGCCGCTCACTAGGGTGGTCGCGTGATCCGCCGCCGTGATGCCGCGCCCCGGAGGCCCGGCTCGTCCCGCCCCGCGCGCCTCGGCATCGCGGGCGAGCTGCTCGCGGGGGCCGGCCTGCTGTGGCGCGGCTTCGGGATGTGGCGGCGCCGCCCGGGAGTCATGGCTCTCGGCATGGTGCCTGCCGCGATCGTGGCCGCCGTCGTCATCGCCCTCGTCATCGCCCTCACCGCGAACGTCGCCGGCATCGGCGCCTGGCTCACCCCGTTCGCGGAGTCGTGGGGCGAGAACGAGCGCGAGCTCGTGCGCGGCGCCGCCGGCACGCTCGTCGTCGTGGGGCTGCTGGTGCTGGCGCTCTCCACGTTCACGACCCTGACCCTGCTCGTCGGCGATCCGTTCTACGAGCGCATCTGGCGCCGCGCGGAGGCCGACCTCGGCGCGCACTCCCCCGCCCCGTTCGGCTTCTGGCGGTCGGTCGGCGACGCGATCCTGCTCGTGCTGCGCGCGATCGGGTACGGGCTCACGACCCTCGCGGTCGGCCTCATCCCGGTCGTCGGCGCGGTCGCCGGCCCCGTCGTGGGCGCTCTCCTCGGCGGGCATCTGATCGCGCGCGAGCTCACGCAGCGTCCGTTCCAGGCCAGAGGCATGGGGCGGGATGCCCGGCGCGAGCTCCTGCGCGGGTCGCGCGCCCGCGAGCTCGGGTTCGGGGTCATGACGCAGCTGACGTTCCTGATCCCGGGCGGCGCGATCATCGTCATGCCCGCGGCGGTCGTGGGCTCGACGCTGCTCGCGCGGGAGCTGATGGAGCGAGCCGGGACGCGGGACGGAGCGCTGGAGACGCGGAACGGCCGGGCGCAGGATGCCGCGCCCGGCCGTTCCCCCGCAGCCGACTAGGCGATGCGGATCATCTTCTTGTTGACGAACTCGTCGATGCCGAGCGTGCCGAGCTCGCGGCCGGAGCCCGAGTTCTTGATGCCGCCGAAGGGCAGCTCGGGGCTGTCGGCGAGCACGCAGTTGACGTAGACCATGCCCGCGTCGATCTGGTCGGCGACGCGCGCTGCCTGCTCGGTGTCGGTCGTGAACAGGTACGAGCCGAGGCCGAACGGCGTGTCGTTGGCGAGCTGGATCGCCTCCTCCTCGTTCGCGACCTTGAACACCTGCGCGACGGGGCCGAAGAACTCCTCGTAGAAGGCCGGGTTGCCGGGCTTCACGTTCGCGAGCACGGTCGCGGAGAAGAACGTGCCTTCGCGCGTGCCGCCGGTGAGCACCTGCGCGCCGCCCTCGACGGCCTTCGTCACCTGACCCTCGAGGTTCTCGGCGGCGGCGGCCGACGACAGCGGGCCGTATGCGGCCTCGCCCGCCATGGGGTCGCCGGGGCCGACCTCGTCCATCTTCGCGACGAACCTCTCGAGGAACGCGTCGTAGAGGTCCTCGACGACGATGAAGCGCTTGGCGCCGTTGCACGACTGGCCGCTGTTGTCGACGCGCGCGTTGACGGCCATCTCGACCGTCGCATCCAGGTCGTCGGTCGAGAGCAGGATGAAGGGGTCGCTGCCGCCGAGCTCGAGCACGACCTTCTTGAGGTGGCGGCCGGCCTGCTCGGCGACGGCCGCGCCGGCGCGCTCCGAGCCGGTGAGCGAGACGCCCGCGACGCGGGGGTCGGCGATGATCGTGCCGATCTGGTCGTTGGTCGCGTAGACGTTGACGTAGGCGCCCTCGGGGAACCCGGCGTCGAGGAAGATCCTCTGGATCGCCTCGGCGGACGCGGGGCACTGCGCGGCGTGCTTGAGGATGATCGTGTTGCCGAGGATCATGTTCGGGCCGGCGAAGCGGGCGACCTGGTAGTACGGGAAGTTCCACGGCATGATGCCGAGCAGCACGCCGAGGGCGCTCTTGCGGATGAACGCCGAGCCCTCGCTGCCCTCGGCCAGGTCGACCGGCTCGTCAGCGAGCAGGGCGGGGCCGTTGTCGGCGTAGTACTGGTAGATGTCGGCCGAGAAGTCGACCTCGCCGAGGGCGTCGCCGATGGGCTTGCCCATCTCGCGCACGATGATCTCGGCGAGCTCCTGGCGGCGCTCGCGGTGCAGCTCGGCCACGCGCGTGACGAGGGCGGCGCGCTCCTCGCGGGTGGTCGTCCGCGCCCAGCCCCGCGCGGCGGCGTGGGCGGCGTCGATGGCGGCGGAGATCTCGGCGTCGGTCGCGGTCGCGTACTCCTTGACCGTCTCACCCGTGGCCGGGTTGATCACTGCGTACTTGCTCATGAGGCTCCTTGGGAATCGCGGTGCACGCATCCGCCCGGGTGAGGTCGGCAGCGTTGCACACCTCCCCCCACCCTATGAGTCGGCAGGCTGCGCGCGGCACTCCCCCTCGGCGGATTCTCGGAGCCGTCTCGCCGGTGTGTACAGCGGCGGCTCGGGGCGCGCGTCAGTCGGCGGCCGAGGCGAGCCACGCGCGCACGGCGTCGCCGTGCTCGTCGAGAGCGGGAGGCGGCGTCGGCGCGGCGGGCGTGAAGCCCGAGTACCGAAGGGGGTGCGCGAGCTGGGGCGGATGCTCCGGCCCCACGTCGACGGTCGGCTCGAGCCCGAGCCGCCGCGCGAGGGCGAGCGCCTCGTCGATGCCGTTCACGGTGCCCGCGGGCACCCCGGCCCCGAGCATCCGCGTCGCCCAGGAGCCCGCGTCGTCGACCGCCAGCAGTCCTTCGAGCGCGGCCTGGAGGGCGTCCCGGTGCTCGACCCGCGCGGGGTTGGTCGCGAAGCGCGGGTCGCGCGCGAGCGCGGGATGCCCCAGCACGCCGCAGAGCGCCGCGAACTGCGCGTCGTTGCCCACCGCGACGGCGAGGAGCGCATCGCGGCACCGCAGCGTCTCGTACGGCGCGATCGAGGGGTGGCGGTTCCCGAGTGCGCGCGGGGCGGCTCCGGTCGCGAGGTACGAGGCGGCCTGGTTGGCGAGCGAGGCGATGAGGCTGGAGAGGAGCGCGACCTCGACGTGCTGCCCGACCCCGGTCCGCTCGCGGTGAAGCAGCGCGGCGAGCACGCCCATCGCGGCGTGGTTCGCGGCGAGCAGGTCGACCATCGCGACGCCGACCTTGCGCGGCTCGCCTCCGGCGTCGCCCGTGATGCTCATGAGTCCGCCGACCGCCTGGACGAGGAAGTCGTAGCCCGGCATCGTCGCGCCCTCACCGGTCGATCCGAAGCCGGTGATCGAGCAGTAGACGGCGCGCGGGTTGCGCTCGAGCACGCTCGCGGCGTCGAGGCCGAAGCGCTCGAGAGCGCCGGTGCGGTAGTTCTCGAGCACGACGTCGGCCCGATCGGCGAGCGTGCGGGCGAGCGCGAGGTCGCTCGGGTCGGAGAAGTCGAGGGCCACCGACTCCTTCGACCGGTTGGCGGCCTCGAAGTAGGCGCTCGAGGAGCCGGCCCACGGCGGACCCCACGCCCGGGTCTCGTCTCCCGCGCCCGGACGCTCGACCTTGATCACGCGCGCGCCGAGGTCGGCGAGCAGCACGGCGGAGGTCGGGCCGGCGAGCACGCGGCTGAAGTCGGCCACGAGCATCCCGTCGAGGGGGCGGATCATGCCGCAACTGTACAGGTGGACAAATCGCGCGTCACGGGCCAGCATGAGGATGACCGGAAGGACCGTCATGACCGACTCGCCCCTCGATCTCATCGGCTTCGACACCCTGCTGAGCGACGAGGAGCGCGCGACGCGCGATCGTGTGCGCGCCTACGTCGACGCCGAGCTGCGGCCGCACATCGCCGGATGGTACGACGCCGGGGTCTTCCCGACCGAGATCGTGCGCCCGATGGGTGAGCTCGGGCTGCTCGGCATGCACCTGCAGGGCTACGGCTGCGGCGGGCGCTCGGCCGTCGAGTACGGCCTCGCCGCCGCCGAGCTCGAGGCCGGCGACTCCGGGCTGCGAACCTTCGTCTCGGTGCAGGGCTCGCTCGCGATGACCGCGATCCACAGCTTCGGCTCGGAGGAGCAGAAGCAGGAGTGGTTGCCGCGCATGGCCGCTGGTGAGGCCGTGGGTTGCTTCGGACTCACCGAACCGAACGCCGGAAGCGACCCGGCCTCGATGCAGACCTTCGCGCGCCGCGAGGGCGACGACTGGGTCATCTCGGGGTCGAAGCGCTGGATCGGTCTCGCGTCGATCGCCGACATCGCGATCATCTGGGCGCAGACCGATGCGGGCATCCGCGGTTTCATCGTGCCCACGGACGAGCCCGGCTTCGTCGCGACGCCGATCGGGCAGAAGCTGTCGATGCGGGCATCCGTGCAATGCGACATCGCGCTCGATGACGTGCGCGTCCCCGCGAGCGCCCGGCTGCCCGGCGCCGAGGGCCTGCGCGGCCCGTTCACGTGCCTCAACCAGGCGCGCTACGGCATCGTGTGGGGCGTCATGGGGGCGGCGCTCGACAGCTACCGCGCGGCGCTCGACTACGTGCAGCAGCGCGAGGTCTTCGGCAAGCCCGTCGCGGCCTACCAGCTCACGCAGCAGAAGCTCGTCGACATGGCTCTCGAGATCGACAAGGGGTTCCTGCTCGCCCTGCAGCTCGGGCGCCTCAAGGACGCCGGGCTGCTGCAGCCGCACCAGATCTCGGTCGGCAAGCTCAACAACGCGCGCGTCGCGATCGACATCGCGCGCGAGGCCCGCGCGATGCTCGGCGGGAACGGTGTGACGCTCGAGCACTCGCCGCTGCGGCATGCGAACAACCTCGAGTCGGTGCGCACCTACGAGGGCACCGACGAGGTGCACACGCTCATCCTCGGCAGCGCGATCACGGGCATCCCCGCGTTCCGGTAGGGCGCCCGGGCTCGGCGCCTCGTGACACCGCACCGCGCATCGGCCGCCCGGAGTGCCCGGCCGCTGCCCCACGGGGCGCACGAGGGCTGCGGGCCCGGGGAGCCGCTGCTCGAGGCCGCGACGCTGCGCCCGATTGCGGAGGAAGAGCGGGTTCGAACCGACTCTTCGTGCGCCAACCCGCTCATCGTCGGGCGCACAGCCGTCCGGGGCGGACCCGGGGCACGCCGCGGCCGGGCGGCGGATGCTGCGCTCGCGCCGCGCTACGCCCGAACGCGCGCCGGCACCACCCGCGGGTGCGACCCCGCCATCGTCTCGAGCACGCGGATCACCTGCGAGCTGTAGCCGAACTCGTTGTCGTACCAGACGTAGACGATGACCGAGTCGCCCGTGCAGATGGTGGCGAGCCCGTCGACGATGCCGGCGCGGTGCGAGCCGATGAAGTCGCTGGAGACGACCTCGGGGCTCTCGATGTAGTCGATCTGCTGGCGGAGGTCGCTGTGCAGCGACATCTGCCTGATGTGCTCGTTGACCTCCTCGCGCGTCGTCGGCCGCTCGAGCTGGAGGTTGAGGATCGCCATCGACACGTCGGGCGTCGGCACGCGGATGGCGTTGCCGGTGAGCCTGCCGGCGAGCTCGGGCAGCGCCTTCGCGACGGCCTTCGCGGCGCCGGTCTCGGTGATGACCATGTTGAGCGCGGCGGAGCGGCCGCGGCGGTCGCCCTTGTGGAAGTTGTCGATCAGGTTCTGGTCGTTCGTGTACGAGTGCACGGTCTCGACGTGCCCGTGGCGGATGCCCCAGGCGTCGTCGATCACCTTCAGCACGGGCGTGACGGCGTTCGTGGTGCACGACGCGGCCGTCACGATCCGGTCGTCGGGCCGGATCGTCTCGTGGTTGATGCCGTGCACGATGTTCTTCAGCGCGCCCTTGCCGGGTGCGGTGAGCAGCACCTTCGCCACACCCGGGCACTGCAGGTGCTGCGCGAGCCCCTCCTCGTCGCGCCAGCGGCCGGTGTTGTCGACGACGATCGCGTCGTGGATGCCGTACGCCGTGTAGTCGACGCTCGTCGGCGAGTCCGAGTAGATGACCTTGATGAGCGTGCCGTTGGCGAGGATCGTCCCCGCCTCCTCGTCGACCGAGATCGAGCCCTCGAACGGCCCGTGCACCGAGTCGCGGCGCAGCAGGCTCGCGCGCTTGACGATGTCGTTGTCGCTGCCGCGGCGCACGACGATCGCGCGCAGGCGCAGCCCTCCCCCGTTGCCGGCGTGGGCGATGAGGATGCGCGCGAGCAGTCGCCCGATGCGCCCGAAGCCATACAGCACGACGTCGGTGCCCGCGGGCTCGCCGTCCGCGGCAGCGTCGGCGCACACGAGATCGAGCTCGTCGCGCACGTACTCGACGAGCGAGCGGCCTGCCCCCGCCTCGGCGTAGCCGGTGATGAGGCGCGCGATGTCGAGCGACGCGGGCCGCGGCCCGATCTCGAGAAGCGCGCCGAGCACGCGCTCGGTGTCGTCGAGCGCGAGCGGCTCGCCCGTGACGTGCTCGGCGTACTTGTGCGCCTTGAGCACGCCGATCGCCGACTGGTTGATGAGGCGGCGGCCGTGGATGCTCGTCACCACCCCGTGCTCCCGATACAGCCGCCCGATCAGGGGGATCAGGTGCTCGGCGAGGGTCTCTCGGGCCTTCCAGGCCTCACGGTGGGCGGCGACGGCGTCGATCATGACGTTCACTCCTTGCGGCGGGCGCGGGTCATCGCGCCGCTCGCGGCTCGTTCAGGGGGTCGAGGCGATCGTAGCGATCGACGGATGCCCGCCCGCGAGGATCGGGGCGGGCATCCGCCGCAAGAATGGCCGTTCTTGCCGCGCGCGAAAGCCCGGAGGCCGGCTACGAGCCGATCGCGACCGCGAGAACGATGGCGAGGTCGGTGAGGACCATGAGCCAGAAGAGCGCGGCGAGGGCGACCAGGCGCGATCGGCGAGCGCGCACGGCGTAGCGCACGATGATCATCGTCAGCAGCAGGACGGCGGTGACGAGGGCTCCGGCGAGGGCGAGGGGCGCGTCGAGCCGCCACCACAGCGCGAGCAGCATGGCGCCGACGAGCACGGCCGCGACGGAGGCGGCGGCGATCCAGACGGTGCCCTCGGAGGTCGTGAGCGAGCCCTGGTTGCGCACGAGCGTGGGGTCGACCTCCCAGCGCTCGTCGTGCGGGTCGGTCATGGCTCCCCCTCTGCGGTCGGGGCCTCACGGTACTCCTCCGGCCTGCGAGCGGGGGATGCCCGGTTCCTCCCGCGCCCGCATCGGGCCATAGTGGGAGCGCGCGATGCGAGCCCGGCTCGACCCGCGCATCCCCCGCAGCGACGAAGGAGACGCCATGCCCCAGTTCATGCTCATCATGCGCTCGACCGACGAGGCGCTCGCGGCCTCGAAGGAGGTCGACTTCGAGGAGGTCATCACGGCCATGGGGAGGTACAACGAGTCGATGATGGAGGCGGGCGTCATGACCGGCGGCGCGGGCCTGGCCGATGCCGCGCAGGGCGCCGTCGTGCGCTTCGGCGAGAGCGGCGCCGCGAGCGAGGTCGCGCACGGCGCCTACGGCGAGACCGCCGCGCTCTTCAACGGCTACTGGGCGATCGAGACGGCCTCGCTCGAGGAGGCCGTCGAGTGGGCGAAGAAGTGCCCGCTGGGCCCCGGCAACGCGATCGAGGTGCGGCGCATCACCGACGAGAGCGACTTCGCCGACTTCGCCGACAACGAGTACATCCGGAAGGAGGAGGGCTGGGCGGCGGAGCTCTCCGAGAAGAGGGCGCAGCGCGAGCAGTAGGCGACGGATGCCCGGCACGGGCCGCCCGCCGGCCGCGGTTCCCCGCGCGCCGACTACGCGTCGGCCGCCGCGAGCTGCCCGCAGGCGCCGTCGATCTCCTTGCCGCGCGTGTCGCGCAGCGTCGTGGGGATGCCCGCCGCGTTGAGGCGGCGCACGAACTCGTTCTGCACGTCGCGGTCGGACGCCGTCCAGATCGACCCGGGCGTCGGATTGAGCGGGATGGGGTTGACGTGCACCCAACCGCGCCCGCGCTGCAGGAGCTTGTCGGCCAGCAGGTCGGCGCGCCAGGCGTGGTCGTTCATGTCCTTGATGAGGGCGTACTCGATCGAGACACGACGACCGGTCTTGTCGAAGTACTCGCGCGCGGCGTCGAGCGCCTCGTCGACCTTCCAGCGCGAGTTGACCGGGATCAGCTCGTCGCGCAGCGTGTCATCCGGCGCATGGAGGCTCAGGGCGAACGTCACGGGGATCTGCTCGTCGGCGAGCTTCCGGATCGCCGGCACGAGGCCCACGGTGGAGACGGTGATGTTGCGCGCGCTCATCCCGAGCCCGTCGGGCTGCGGCGCGACCATCGTGCGCACCGCGCTCATGAGCCGGGCATAGTTCGCGAGCGGCTCGCCCATCCCCATGAAGACGATGTTGCCGACGCGGTCGGGGGTCTCATCGCCCTTCCTGCGCCCGCCGAGTCCGCCCTCGGCGAGCACGCGGTTGGCGGCGACGACCTGGTCGACGATCTCGGCGGCCGACATGTTGCGCGTGAGCCCCGCCTGACCCGTCGCGCAGAACGGGCAGTTCATGCCGCAGCCGGCCTGCGAGCTCACGCACAGCGTGATGCGGCCGGGGTAGCGCATGAGCACGCTCTCGACGAGGGCGCCGTCGTGGAGCTTCCAGAGGAACTTGATGGTGTCGCCGTTGTCGGTCGTGAGCCGGCGCACCTCCGTCAGCAGCGGCGGCAGAAGCCCGGCGATGAGCTCGTCGCGCCCCGCCGCGGGTAGGTCGGTCATCGCCGCGGGGTCGGAGGTGTAGTGCGTGAAGTAGTGCGTCGAGATCTGCTTGGCGCGGAAGGCGGGCAGCCCGCGCTCGCGCACCGCGGCGACGCGGCCTTCGAGGTCGAGGTCCGCCCAGTGCACCGGGGGCTTGCCGCGCTTGGGCGACGCGAACTGCAGGAGCGGGCGGCCCTCCCCGTCGAGCTTCTGCTGCCAGCCCTCGGTCGCGGGGCGGACCTGCGGCCGGGCATCCGCCACCGGTCGTGTCGTGCCGTTGTTGCGGATGCCTGCCATGCCCTCCAGGGTACGGGGGTCTAGGCGAGCAGCTCGTCGATCTGGCCGAGCGCGGCTCGCGTGCCCTCCTCGATGCCCATGCCGTTCAGCATCGCCTGATCCCCCGGAGTCGGGAATCGGGAGGTGAAGGTCATGCGCGTCCGACCGCCGCCGACGTCGTCGAGCTCGACGGTGCAGGAGATCGCGGGCATCGCGGGGTCGGGCTCGCCGTCCTGCCCCTCGAAGCCGTCGTCGAACTCGAACCGGTGCGGCGCGGAGACGCGCGTCGCGATCCACCACCCCGGTGCCCTCTCGCCGCTCGGCCCCGTCATGACGTACGTCGACCATCCCCCTGGCACGAAGTCGTGGCGGGTGAAGGTCGCGGGCCACTCGGGCGGGCCCCACCAGCGCTCGAGCTGCCGAGGGTCCGCCCACAGCTGCCAGACGCGGTCCACGGGAGCGTCGTGCTCCGTGACGAACGTCATGCTGAGAGCGTCGAGGTCGGTGCGAGCACTGATCACGGGCATGGGTCTGTCCTCCGGACGGGTCAGGGACGATCGGCGGCGAGGATGGCGTCCATCGTGGCGGAGCGGTGCCGCCACAGCGCCTCGTACGACTGCAGCAGGGCTCGGGCGCGCTCGATCGCGGCGGGGTTCGCCCGCACGAGCTGCTCGCGCCCGTGCCGCGCCTTGGCGATGAGGGATGCCCGCTCGAGCACCGCGACGTGCTTCTGCACGGCCGCGAAGCTCATCTCGTAGCGCGCGGCGAGCGCGGTGACCGAGTGCTCGCCGGTGAGCGCGCGCGTGAGGATGTCGCGGCGCGTGCCGTCGGCGAGCGCCTGGAACAGGCGATCGACCTCGTCAGGAGAGAGCGTATCTACAACCATTTGGTTGCACGTTACGCTCGCTCCCCCGCCCCGTCAAGGCCCGGGTGAGCGTGCGAAGCGTTCGGGGCATACCGTTAAGCCATGACCTCTGCTGATTCGACCACCGCGACCGAGGCCGACAGCGCGCCCCCGAGCATCCCCTTCTCGTCTCTGGGTCTCAGCGACGCCGTCATGAAGGCCCTCCACGACGTCGGGTACGAGACCCCGTCGGCGATCCAGGCGGCGACCATCCCGCCGCTGCTTCAGGGTCGCGACGTCGTCGGCCTCGCCCAGACCGGCACCGGCAAGACCGCGGCGTTCGCCCTGCCGATCCTGTCGCGACTCGACCTGTCGCAGAAGTCGCCCCAGGCCCTCGTCCTCGCCCCCACGCGCGAGCTCGCCCTGCAGGTGTGCGAGGCGTTCGAGAAGTACGCCGCCCACCTCAAGGGCGTCCACGTCCTCCCCGTCTACGGCGGGCAGGGCTACGGCGTGCAGCTGTCGGCGCTGCGCCGCGGCGTGCACATCGTCGTCGGAACCCCCGGCCGCATCATGGACCACCTCGAGAAGGGCACGCTCGACCTCACCGAGCTCAAGTACCTCGTGCTCGACGAGGCCGACGAGATGCTCAAGATGGGCTTCGCGGAGGACGTCGAGACGATCCTCGCCGACACTCCGACCGACAAGCAGGTGGCGCTGTTCTCGGCGACGATGCCCGCGTCGATCCGCCGCATCTCGCAGCAGTACCTCCGCGACCCGGAGGAGATCACGGTCAAGACGAAGACCACGACCTCCTCGACGATCTCGCAGCGGTACCTCGTCGTGTCGTACCAGCAGAAGGTCGACGCCCTCACGCGCATCCTCGAGGTCGAGAACTTCGAGGGCATGATCGTGTTCGTCCGCACCAAGAACGAGACCGAGACGCTCGCCGAGAAGCTGCGCGCCCGCGGGTACTCGGCGCAGGCGATCAACGGCGACGTCGCCCAGGTGCAGCGCGAGCGCACGGTCGAGCAGCTGAAGTCCGGCAAGCTCGACATCCTCGTCGCGACCGACGTCGCCGCGCGCGGACTCGACGTCGAGCGCATCAGCCACGTCGTCAACTTCGACATCCCCGTCGACACCGAGTCGTACGTGCACCGCATCGGCCGCACCGGCCGCGCCGGGCGCTCGGGCGCCGCGATCAGCTTCATCACCCCGCGCGAGCGCCGCCTGCTCGACGCGATCGAGCGCGCGACGCGCCAGCCGCTCACGCAGATGCAGCTGCCGAGCGTCGACGACGTCAACGCCACGCGCCTCGCGCGCTTCGACGACGCCATCAGCGAGGCGCTCTCGAACTCCTCCCTCATGGAGGTCTTCCGCGACATCATCGGCCACTACGTCGAGCACCATGACGTGCCCGAAGCCGACGTCGCGGCCGCGCTCGCGGTCGTCGCGCAGGGCGGTTCGCCGCTCCTGCTGACGGAGGAGGACATCCGCCCGCCCAAGTTCAGCCGGGATGCCGACGCTCGCGGTTCGGCCGGCGGCGCGTCCGGCGGCGGTGCCGGCTCCGATCGCGGCGAGCGTCGCCCGCGCCGCGAGGGCGGCCCGGCCCTCGCCCCCTACCGGATCGAGGTCGGCAAGCGCCACCGCGTCGAGCCGCGCCAGATCGTCGGCGCCCTCGCGAACGAGGGCGGGCTGTCGCGCGACGACTTCGGAGCGATCAGGATCATGCCCGACTTCTCGGTCGTCGAGCTGCCCGCAGAGCTGCCCCCGGCGACGCTGCGCAAGCTCGAGTCCACCCGCATCAGCGGCCGGCTCATCGAGCTCAAGCCTGATCGCGGCCCGCGCCGCGGCGCCTCGCGCGACGAGCGCGGCGGTGGCCGAGGCGGCGACCGCGACGACCGCCCGGCGCGCAAGCCGCGCCACTGAGCCGCGCCGCTGCGCGAGCCGTGGGCGGCGGTGCCGGTAAGGCGTGCGCCCGTCACGTACGCGAGCTCGTCTATCGGTCAGTTGTTGGGGTGAGGCCCAGTGGGCGGCGCAACGAGTGACCGATAGACGCGCGGCGTGACCCGCACGCCGTCACGAATGCGCTCACGAGCGAGTCGCTCGTCCAGCCCACGTCTGCGCAGGAGCCCGGCGTGCACGTTCTCCGGAGATCCGGCTGCGCTCCCCGCACGAGACGGGGCCCAGCGCGGCGGGCGCGCCGGGATTCCTGAGTTGGTGCACGCGCCGCGGCCAACCGGCTACTCCGAGCCGTAGAGTGCGAGGATGCGAGCGATACTCGAGGCCTGCGCCATGGGCGACCCGCGCTGCGATGACACAGCCGACCTCTTCGGCAATCAGCTCGACCTGATCCTCATCGGCGCCGCCCTCGTGGCCGTGGTCGTCGTGCTCACGTTGCTCATCGAGCGGGTTCTGCGGCGCCGCTCCCGCCGCTGATATCGTGACGCGATCGTCACTCCCGATCCGCGCTCGCGCGCGTAGCCTGACCGCATGAGCCGGTGGACCGAGCTGCTCGCCTCGTGCGTCGATCCGACCGTGTACTGCGACGACACGGTGGAGATCCTCAACTCGCCCCTCAATGCGTGGCTGCCGCTCATCGCGGGAGTCGTCGCGGTGCTGGCCATCGGCGCGGTGGTGCTGCGACTCGTCACCAGGCGCGAACGCGCCCGGCGCGATGCAGCGCGCGCAGGCGCCGCGCGCGCGACGGCTCCCGACGTCTAGTCGGCGCCGGAGTCGAAGGCCGAGTCTCGAGACGCTCTATCGCGAAGCGGCCTCACTGAGCTCGTTCCACCACGCGGCGATGATGGCTACGACGCGCTCGTCGATCGGGCGCCGGGCATCCGCTCGATAGGTGCGCAGCGTCGGCCGAGACTGCGTGCGCAGGATGTGGCTGACGCCCTCAAGCGCGATCGTGCGGGTCGGGCCTCCCGTGCGGGCCGCGATCACGGCGAGATCCTCCGGCGGCGACTGCAGATCGAACGTGCCGGTGATCGCGAGCAGCGGCGAGGGCGCCGCGTCGAGGTCGGCGCGCGGGTCGTAGGCCATGAACTCGCGGAACCAGCGCGCGTTCACGCGAGCCCCGCCGATACGCGCGACATCGCCGGTCGTGCGCAGCAGGCGCTGCCGGTTCTTCTCGGTCTGTTGCTCGACGTCGGTGCGCAGCAGTCGCAGCAGGCCGCGCACGAGACCGGGCACGTCGGCCGCGATGGCGCGCGACTGCCACCGCAGGACCTCGAGACCCGAGCGCGCGGAGCCGCTCAGCATGACGAATCCGGCGATGACGGGCCGACGCGCGGCGATGCGAGCCGCGACGAATGCCCCCTCGCTGTGGCCGATGACGATCACGGGGAGCTCGCTCTCGAGCACATCGTCGACGATGGCGAGTGCATCGTCGAGGAGGTCGTCGAAGCCCGTCGTGAGGAACTCCCCCTCCGACTCGCCGACGCCCCGCTTGTCCCATCGGACGCTCTCGAGGCCGCGCTCGGCGAGCCCTTCGGCGAGCTGACGCTGGATGCCCAGTGCGAGGCCGCGCGCATCGCCGTCGCGATCGGTCGGTCCGCTGCCGGGAAGCAGCACGGCGACGGCGCTCGGCGTCTCGACCCGTCGCCGCACCCCGACCAGCCGGACGGCGCCGTGATGCTCGAACGGCTGCTCGACGGCCGACGTCGTCACGAGCGCTCCCCTGCGAGCGCAGCCTGCAGAGCTGCTGCGCGCTCCGCGGCATCGGGAGCCGAGAGCACGATCCTGCGCACGGGACCGCCGGTCGCTGTGATCGACAGAGCAGGCCCCCGCCCGCGAACGACAGCGACGGTCGCCCCCTGACGCCGGCGCCAGGTGCCGATCTTCCGCGCCCCCGGGATCCCCAGCCCGGGAGCACGGATGCCGGCGACCGAGGCCAGCCCATCGGGGACGACAGCGATCACGTCGATGTCGGAAGCATGGATCCTGACATCGCCGCGGAGCGCGAGCACGCGGTCGAGCCACCCCAGTCTCAGTGTCAATCCGCTGGGGTCGGCGTGGATGGTGGTCGGCATGCATCCTCCTCGGGAGTCGTCGATCACAATGTTATCAGCGTTGATAACATTCCTGAAATTGATACAGTGGGCCGCACTCGACCTCCGCACTGCGGGAAGGACCCTGTGACCACCTCGACGCTCCTCCTGCACCCCGTCCGCCTGCGCATCGTGCAGGCGATGCTCGGTCGCGAGCAGATCACGACGCGTGAGCTGGCCGAGCGGCTCGGCGATGTCGCCCCGGCGACCCTCTACCGTCATGTCGCCGCGCTCGTCGACGGCGGCGTGATCGAGGTCGTCTCCGAAACGCGCGTGCGCGGAGCCAGCGAGCGCGCCCTGAGACTCAACCTCTCGAGGGCGAGCGTCGACCCCCACGACGAGGGGCTCGCGGACGACGAACGCGCACGCGCCGGCTTCCTCGCCTACCTGGCGTCGCTCGCCGCGGCCTTCGACGACTACCTCGCCGCGCCTCGGTCCACCCTGGAGGAGGATCTCGTCGGCTTCCGACAGGTCGCCGTGGTCGCCACGGACGACGAGTGGCGGGCGGTCGCCGCGACGATCCGGGATGCCCTGCTCCCCCTCATCGAGCGTTCGGAGGCGCCCGACGGCGCGCGTCGCCGCATCCTTGGAACCGTCAGCCTCCCGGTCGACTGACTCGACGGGAGCCGCAGGCGCTCACCGCGAGCTAGTCGGTGCCGGAGTCGAAAGCCGAGGCCTCGTTCGCCGCGTCGACCGCGTGAGCGAGCGCCGCATCCGCCGACGACGACGGGGCGGCCGACTCGGTGACCTCGTCCGCGTGGCCGGCCGTGATGCGGCCCACGAGCTGGGCGGTCGCGCCGCCGATGATGCCCTGCGCCGCGTACTGCTCGAGGCGGGCGCGCGAGTCGGCGATGTCGAGGTTGCGCATCGTGAGCTGGCCGATGCGGTCGGTGGGGCCGAAGGCGGCGTCGCCGACGCGCTCCATCGAGAGCTTCTCGGGCGAGTACGACAGGCCGGGGCCGGTCGTGTCGAGGATCGTGTAGTCGTCGCCGCGGCGCAGTCGCAGCGACACCTCGCCGGTCACGGCCGATCCGACCCACTTCTGGATGCTCTCGCGCAGCATGAGCGACTGCGGGTCGAGCCACCGGCCCTCGTACATGAGGCGGCCCAGGCGGCGACCCTCGGCGTGGTAGTTCGCGATCGTGTCCTCGTTGTGGACGCCGTTGAGCAGCCGCTCGTACGCGATGTGCAGCAGCGCCATGCCCGGCGCCTCGTAGATGCCGCGGCTCTTGGCCTCGATGATGCGGTTCTCGATCTGGTCGCTCATGCCGAGGCCGTGGCGGCCGCCGATGCGGTTCGCCTCGAGCACGAGCTCGACCGCGTCGGCGAACTCGACGCCGTTGATCGCGGTCGGGCGGCCCTCGACGAACGCGATGCGGACATCCTCGGTGTCGATCTGCACCGACTCATCCCAGAAGCGCACGCCCATGATCGGCTCGACCGTCTCGAGCGAGACGTCCAGGTGCTCGAGCGTCTTCGCCTCGTGCGTGGCGCCCCAGATGTTGGCGTCGGTCGAGTAGGCCTTCTCGGCCGAGTCGCGGTACGGGAACCCGTGCGCGACGAGCCACTCGCTCATCTCCTGGCGGCCGCCGAGCTCGGTGACGAAGTCGGCGTCGAGCCACGGCTTGTAGATGCGCAGGCGGGGGTTGGCGAGCAGGCCGTAGCGGTAGAAGCGCTCGATGTCGTTGCCCTTGTAGGTGCTGCCGTCGCCCCAGATCTCGACGCCGTCGTCCTTCATGGCGCGCACGAGCAGGGTGCCGGTCACGGCGCGCCCGAGGGGCGTGGTGTTGAAGTAGGCCTTGCCGCCGCTGCGGATGTGGAAGGCGCCGCACGCGAGGGCGACGAGGCCCTCCTCGACGAGGGCGGCCTTCGCGTCGACGAGGCGGCTGATCTCGGCGCCGTACTCCTTCGCGCGGCCGGGCACGGCCTCGACGTCGGGCTCGTCGGGCTGGCCGAGGTCGCCCGTGTAGGTGCAGGGGATGGCGCCCTTGTCGCGCATCCACGCGACGGCGACGGAGGTGTCGAGGCCCCCGGAGAAGGCGATGCCGACGCGCTCGCCGACGGGCAGGGAAGTCAGGACCTTGGACACGATCCCCGATTCTATCGGCGGCCGGGCCGGCCCGGTGCCGCCGTGCGGCACGAGCGGGCGACGGATGCGCGGGCGCGGCTGGGCATCGCCCGTGCAGCCCGCTGGCGGGCATCCGCAGCCCTCGGCTATCGTCGCTCGGATGCTCAAGCTCATCGTCGTCCTGCTCGTCATCTGGGCCGCCTTCGCGGTCATCGGCTTCGTGATCGAGGGGCTGCTCTGGCTCGCGTTCCTCGGCCTCGTCCTGCTCGTCGCGACCGCGGTGTGGGGCTGGTTCCGGCGCCGCGCGACGCGCGACTGACCGACGGCGGCGGGGCGGGCTGAGTACGCTCGGCGCATGACCGCACCGCTGCGCATCGCCCCGGCGAACGAGGCGAGCTGGGTCGAGCTGCAGCTGATCCTCACGGGCACCGCCGGCCGCTGCCAGTGCACGCGCCAGCGGCTCGGCGACCACGACTGGTACGCCGCGCCGGTCGAGCAGCGCGCCGCGATCCTGCGCGAGGCGACCGGCTGCGATGACCCGCGGGCGACGCGCACGGTCGGCCTCGTCGCGTGGGTCGACGACGACCCGGCCGGCTGGGTCGCGGTGGATGCCCGCCCCGCCTACCGCCGCCTGCGCAACTCCCCCGTGCCGTGGGCCGGGCGCCTCGAGGACAAGGACGACGACGGAGTGTGGGCGATCGCGTGCCTCGTCGTGCGCCGCGGGTTCCGCCACCAGGGGCTCACCTACCCGCTCGTCGCGGCCGCCGCCGAGCACGCCCGCACGCAGGGAGCGCGCGCCGTCGAGGGCTACCCGATGGTGACGGGCGGCGCCGAGGTCACGTGGGACGAGCTGAGCGTCGGCCCCGTGGGGCCGTTCCTCGCGGCGGGCTTCACCGAGGTCTCGCGGCCGACGAAGCGCCGCCGCGTCATGCGGCTCGACTTCGACGCCTGAGCGGCAGCTCGCTCGCCGACGGGTCAGCCCGCGGCCGCCGCCTCGAGCTCGGCGATCACGAGCCGGTCCATCCGCATCATCGCCTCCATGACCCGCTTCGCCGCCTGCGGATCCGGCTGCTGGAGCAGCTCCGCCCAGCGGGCGGGCACGACCTGCCACGACACCCCGAAGCGATCGCGGAGCCAGCCGCAGCGGCCGGGCGCTCCCCCGTTGGCGATGAGGGCATCCCACAGCCGATCGATCTCCTCCTGCGAGTCCGCCTCGATCTGCAGCGAGAGCGCATCGGTGAAGCCCGGCTGCCCGGCGGAGCGCCCGTTGAGCGCGAGCATCCGCTGCCCCTGGAGCTCGAAGTCGACGCTCACCGGCGGCTGCCCCGGCGGCCCGTCCATGCGCCCGGTGAGGCGCGAGCCGGGCAGCAGCCCGACGTAGAACTCGGCGGCCTCCGCCGCCTCCGACTCGAACCACAGGCACGGCACGACACTCATGGAGCGCGACGCTACGCCCGGCGCGCTCCGCCGACAAGGGGCGGATGCTCGGCGCAGGCGCTGCGGCGGCGCGGCCCGGCCGACCCGGGCACCGATCATCGGGCACGGGCCGCGCTGCGCGCCTAGCGTGGATCACGACCGACGCGACACCGCGCGGTCGACGACCGAGGTGAGGAGTGCGCATGGAGGGCTGGAATCGCGCGATCGAGCTGATCGATGAGCGCCTCGGCGGCGACATCGACGCCGCCGAGCTCGCGCGCGTCGCGCTCACGAGCGAGTACCACTTCCGGCGCATGTTCTCGACGCTCGCCGGTATGCCGCTGTCGGAGTACATCCGCCGACGGCGGCTCACCGTCGCCGCCGCTGCGGTACGCGACGGGCGCGAGAGCCTCAGCGACATCGCCGTGCGCTTCGGCTACGGCTCCGCCGACTCGTTCTCGCGCGCGTTCAGCGCAGTGCATGGAATCGGGCCCGAGCAGGCCCGTCGACCCGGCGCGGTGCTGCGCTCGCAGCCGCGATTGTCATTCCACCTCACGATCGAAGGGAGCACCGACATGGAGTACCGCATCGTCACGACCGAGGAGTTCCGCATCGTCGGGCGCAGCACGCGCGCGCCGATCGTCTTCTCGGGCCCGAACCCGGCGATCGAGTCCTTTGAGCGATCGGTCAGCGCGACGGAGCGGGCGCGCCTCGCCGCGCTCTCCGACCGCGAGCCGACGGGCGTCCTGTCGGTCTGCGACGAGTTCGCCGACGAGCGCGTCGAGGGCTCGATGCTGCGCTACACCGTCGGCGTCGCGACGATGGCCGAGCCGTCGCCGGAGGACGACGTCGTCGCAGTTGCCGCGGGCTCCTGGCTCGTCATCGAGGGCGAGGGGCAGGCGCCCGAAGCGATCCAGCAGCTGTGGGCGCGCGCGTATGCCGAGTGGCTCCCCGCGAACCCCTACCGGCTCCGCCCCGGCCCCGAGCTGCTGTCGGTCGAACCCCTCGAACACGGACGCGCGCGCGGCGAGCTGTGGCTACCGGTCGAGCCCGCGAGCTGACCGTCTCGGCCCGTCGGCACGAGGGGCGGATGCTCGACCAGCGCCGAGCATCCGCCCCTCGCTACTCGGCCGGGGTGGAGGAGCCGCTCGCGCGCTTGCCGCGCGAGCCCGAGCCGCGCGCGCCGCTGCCCGCGAGCGCCGCGCCGATGGCCTCGCCCGCGGCCTCGCCGGAGGCGCGTCCCTGGATGATCTCGGCGATGTCGATGCCGACGAGCTCCTTGATGAGCTTCGTGGAGGTCGCGAGCTGTCCGGCGACCGAGTCGCCGATCTGCCCGGCGCCCTTGCCGTCGCTTGAGATGACCGTCATCGACGAGATCGCCGAGAGCGGCTCGGAGGCCGCGCGCACGATCGCGGGCAGCTGGTCGATGATGCGCTGACGCAGCAGCGCCTCGGCGCGCTCGGCGAGCGCCTCGGCCTGGGCCCGCGTCGAGTCGGCCTCGGCCGTTCCCTTGAGACGGATGGCTCCGGCCTCGGCCTCGCCCTCCGCGGCGAGCGCCTCGGCGGCGGCGATGCGGCGGTTCTTCTCCGCGATACCCTCGGCTTCGACGGCCTCCGCGGCGCTGCGGCGGCGATTGCGCTCGGCCACGCCCTCCGACTCGATGGCTTCGGCGGCCGCACGACGGGCATCCCTGTCGGCGCCGGCGCTCGCGACGGCCGCCGCGGCGGCTGCGCTCGCCTCCTTCTCGAGGGCGTACGCCTGCGCGTCGGCGACGGCGCGCACCTCGGCGTCGAGCTCCTGCTTGCGCAGGCCGACGCGCTTGGCGGCCGTGACCTCCTGCTGCGCGACGACCTCCTGCTGGGCGATCGCTTCGGCGAGCGGCTTCGCGGCCGAGGCCTCGGCGCGGGCCTTGTCGGTCTCCTTCTGGATCTCGGCGTTCCGCAGATCGAGCTTGCGCTGCTGCTCGGCGATCGCCTGGGCCGCGGCGATGCGGGCCTCCTCCGACGCCTGCTGCGCGATCGCCTCGGCGACCTCGGCGACCTGCTTGACGCGCGCCGCCTCGGCGCGACCGAGGTCGCGGATGTAGTTGTTGTCGTCGTCGATCTCCTTGATCTGCAGAGTGTCGATCTGCAGTCCCTGGATGTCGAGCGCCTCGCGCACGGCCTCGAGCACCTGCTCCTGCAGGGCCGAGCGGTTGGTGATGATCTCGGTCACGGTGAGCTGGCCGACGATCGAGCGCACCGAGCCGCTCAGGACCTCCTCGGTCGACGACTCGATCTGGTCCTGCTGGTTGAGGAATCGCTGCGCGGCGGCGCGGACCATGGTCTCGCTGCCGCCGACCTTGACGACGGCGACGGCGTTGACCTTGATCGTGATGGCGTCCTTCGTCTGCGCGGTCGCCTGCACGTTGAGCTGGCGGCTGCGGAGGCTGAGCTTGAAGTACGCCTCGATGATGGGCTTCACGAACACGCGCGAGCCGAAGACGACCTTCTGGCCGACGTTGTCGAACTCGTTGTTCTGCGGGCGCTCGGTGGTCGCCTTCTGGCGCGACGTGACGATGATCGCCTCGTCGGGCTTGGCGACCTTGATGCCGCGCAGGAGGACGATCGTGACGATCGCGAGCAGGAGGACGACGGCTCCGATGCCGATCGCGGTGGACAGGGCTTCGCTGGAGAGTGCTGGGGGCATGGCGCCAGTATGGCCGAGGAGCGGGCTGAAGACGAGGATCCGTCCGCTCCGCGCGGCGCGCCAGAATGAGCACATGACACGCCGCGGCCTCATCCTCTTCGCCTCCCTCGGCGTCATCTGGGGCATCCCGTACCTGTTCATCAAGATCGCGATCGCCGAGCTGAGCCCCGAGTTCCTCGTCCTCGCCCGCACGACCCTCGCCGCCGCCCTGCTGCTGCCCATCGCGGCCCGCCACCGCGCGATCCGCCCCGTGCTGCGCCGCTGGAGGCCGCTCCTCGCCTTCACCCTGTTCGAGATCGTTCTCGCCTGGTACTTCATCAACGCCGCCGAGCAGACGCTGCCGAGCTCGACGGTCGGGCTGCTGCTGGCGAGCATCCCCCTCGTGGCGATCGTCGTCGCGTTCGTGATGGGCCGCCGCGACCGGCTGACGGCGGTCAACGGGGTCGGGGTCGCGCTCGGGATGCTCGGCGTCGCCGCGATCGTCGGCCTCGACGTGGGCGGCTCCGACCTCGGAGCCGTCGCCCAGCTCGCCGTCGCCGTCATCGGCTACGCGATCGGCCCGGCCATCCTCGCCCGCTGGATGCACGACCTGCCCGGCGTCGGCGTCATCGCCGTCGCGCTCGGACTCAGCGCGCTCGCCTACCTCCCGATCGTGGCGCTCACCGGCGGGTGGCCGACCGAAGTGCCGTCGACGATGACGATCGTGTCCGTCGTGGTCCTCGCCGTGCTGTGCAGCGCCGTCGCCTTCCTGCTGATGTTCGCGCTCGTCGCGGAGGTCGGCCCCATTCGCATGTCGGCGATCACCTACGTGAACCCGGCGGTCGCGGTGCTCGCGGGCGCGCTCTTCCTCGGCGAGGCGATCACGATCTGGACGCTCGTGGGCTTCGTCACGATCCTCGCGGGCTGCGCGCTCGTGACGCGGCCCGACCCTCGAGGGCGAGCGGCCGCCGGCACCGGCGATCAGGCGATGGATGCTGATGCCGAGGCCTCCCCCGCGACCCAGCCCGAGCATCCGTCGCTCGACGAGGTGCTCGACGAGGCGATGCCGCCGACGGAGCCGATCGTCCGCTAGGCCGGCTCCGGGGCCGATGCGACGTCGGGGATATCCTCCGCGCCGGCCCCGGTGGTCAACGGCGGAAGATGTGCAGTGATGCCGCGGCCGACCAGCCAGAGCAGAAGCGACAGCACACCCCACTGGAGCAGGGAGCCGGCGATCGCGAAGTCGAGCGCCCCCGCGCCGAACTCCTGGGCGTCGCGCGCGATGCCCACGACCCACAGGAACGCCGCGATGGACGGGAGCACGATCGCGATGGCACCGAGCCACCGCAGATAAACATTCGTCATGTCGGTGACAGTACGGAGCCGCCGTCGCCGAAGCGCTCCACGACGCGCCGCAGAGTCGCGAGGCTGCGGGACGTCGCCGGCGTCACTGCGACCCTCTCGATCACGGGGGTGCCGTTGCTCTGCCGTTCGACGTCGTTGAGCACGACCGCCCAGGCGCTCCCGGCATGCTCGCCCGTCGCCACGATGCAGCAGCCCCCGAGACGCTGCGCGGACTCCGCCGCCGCGGTCGAGGGGTCGACGGCGGGCGCGGCGTGCACCGTCAGCTCGCGGCGCGAGGCGTCCGGCCGGTCGCCGTGGTCGTCGGCGATCGCCTCGATCACCTCCATCGGCAGAGCGAAGACCTCGCGGCGGATGCCCGTCGCGCTCCCGAGCGCATCCTCCACCGCCTCGGCGAGCGCCGACGGGTCGCCCGACTCGACCACCACCGTGCCGTTGCTCTGCACGCTCACCGCGTCGACCGCGCCCGCCGCGGCGACGCCGTCGAGCAGGTCGGCCGTGCTCGGCTGACCGCGCTGGCCGACATTGACGTTCCGGATGAGGAGGACGTGCCTCATGCCGTCGTCGGCTCCGCAGTCGAGACCCACTGCCGGACGAGGGCGCGCACGGCATCCGCGTTCCCCCGGACCGCGCCGTCGTCGGCGAACGTCGCGATCGCACGATCGACACCGCGCCACTCGAGCAGGGCATCCGGGTCGTCCATCGTCGGCCGCTGCGTGCCGGGTGCGGCTCTCGCGGCGCCCCGATGAAGAACCAGGCGGATGCTCCCATCGCGGTTCACGCCGGTGGTCACCACATCGCGGCCGTCGAGCGTGAAGCTCGGGGCGTTCCACTTGATGGCGGCTCCGAGCCGCGGCTCCGCGGCGAGGATGAGCGCGCACAGCGTGCGGAGGGCCCGCGCGGCCTCGGGCTGCGGCACAGAGCCGAGGAACTGCTCGATCGCGGGCGGCATCGGCGCAGCATCCGTCATCTGATCGCCCCTCTCGTCGGGAACCGGTGCCGCCATCATGGCGCACGCACAGGCTCACGGCGGCGGGAACGCAGACGGGCCCTGCAGTGTTGACCCCAGTGGCTGCCGAACGCAGCCCCGTCGGAAGGACCCGCCATGACCAACCCGTACCGCGCCACCCCCGAGGCGATCGCCCGCCTCACCCCGATGCAGCGCAAGGTCACGCAGAACGACGGCACCGAGCCGGCGTTCCGCAACGAGTACCACGACAGCAAGGCCGCCGGCCTCTACGTCGACATCGTCTCGGGGCAGCCGCTGTTCTCGAGCCGCGACAAGTTCGACAGCGGCACCGGCTGGCCGAGCTTCACGAAGCCGATCAGCGCCGAGGCCGTGACGACGAAGACCGATCGCACGCTCTGGATGAAGCGCGTCGAGGTGCGCTCCTCGGGCGCCGACAGCCATCTCGGGCACGTCTTCGATGACGGCCCGCGCGAGGCCGGAGGCCTGCGCTACTGCATGAACTCGGCATCGCTGCGGTTCATCCCCGTCGACCGGCTCGAGGCCGAGGGGTACGGCGAGTTCGTCGCCCACTTCTCGACCGGCGGTGCCGGCACCACGACCACCTCGAACGGAGACGCCATGTCCATCGACCTCAGCATCGGCGAGATCACCCGCACCCCCGGCACCGAGACCGCCGTTCTCGCCGGCGGCTGCTTCTGGGGCATGGAGGATCTGATCCGCAGGCAGCCGGGCGTCATCAGCACGCGCGTCGGCTACACCGGCGGGCGCAACGACCACGCCACCTACCGCAACCACCCCGGCCACGCCGAGGCCGTCGAGATCGTCTTCGACCCGACCACGACGACCTACCGCGACATCCTGGCGTTCTTCTTCCAGATCCACGACCCGTCGACGAAGGACCGCCAGGGCAACGACGTCGGCTCGAGCTACCGCTCGGCGATCTTCCCGCTCGCCCCCGAGCAGGAGCACGTCGCCCGCGAGACCATCGCCGACGTCGACGCCACGCGCCGCTGGCCCGGCCCCGCCGTCACGACGATCGAGAAGGTCGGCCCGTTCTGGCAGGCCGAGGAGGAGCACCAGGACTATCTGATCAAGCACCCCAACGGCTACACGTGCCACTACCCGCGGCCGGGCTGGACCCTGCCGCGGCGCGACGAGGCGGCGGCGAGCTAGGCGCCCCCGCTAGCCTTGCGGCCATGACGAGCTGGTCGGGCGACGCATCGCTCCTGGCGACCGCCGACCGACTGCTCGGGAGCAGCCACCCGCGCGCGGCCGTCGCGCTCGTGACCCCGCAGGGCTCGGCGACGGCGTGGCGGGGCGTCTCCGAAGGCGCCGACTCCGAGATCGGCTCGATCTCGAAAGCGATGACGGGGATGCTCTACCGCGACTCGATCGACCGCGGCCGGGTCACCCCGACCACCGTGCTCGCCGAGCTCCTCCCGCTCGACGGGCACGGCGCTCTCGAGCGCGTGACGCTCGAGGCGCTCGCGACGCACCGCTCGGGGCTCCCCCGCCTCCCTCCCGGCATGCAGCCGATGCGGCGCTCGTGGCGCCTGTGGACGCGCGGCGAGAACCCGTACGGCGACTCGCTCGCCGAGCTGCTCGAGCAGTGCCGCGGGGTGCGGCTCGGCGCGGCGCGCGGCCGGTACTCGAATCTCGGCTTCCAGCTGCTCGGGCATGCGGTCGCCGCGGCCGAGGGCACGAGCTACGTCGAGCTGCTGCAGAGCCGGTTCGGGCCGGGCGACTGGGCGCCTCGAACCGAAGACGAGCTTCGACCCTCGAGCCTTCGGGGGGTCTCGCGTCGCGGCCGGCCACGGGAGGCGTGGACGGGAGAGGCGATCGCACTGGCCGGGGGCATCCGCGCCGGCATCGGAACCATGCGCGCGCTCCTGGAGGGCATCCTCGACGGCTCCGCCCCCGGGACCTCGGCGCTCGACCCCGACACCGCCTACGCGCCGGGGGTACGCATCGGCGCCGGCTGGATCACGATCGGCCGCGACGGGCGGAGCCTCACCTGGCACAACGGCGGCACGGGCGGCTTCCGGAGCTGGATCGGCGTCGATCGCGCCTCGGGCACCGGAGCCGCCATCCTCACCGCGTGCGCCCGCTCGGTCGATCGTGCCGGCTTCGGACTGCTCGGCGAGCACGCGCCCTCCTCATGAACGTCGCCGCAGCGACGTAGGGTGTGCTCGACCGACCCGGAGGATCCACCGATGCACGAGATCATCTGCCCGCACTGCAGCAAGGCCTTCACGGTCGACGAGGCCGGCTACGCGGACATCCTCAAGCAGGTGCGCGACCGCGAGTTCGCGCAGGAGCTCCACGAGCGGCTCGAGCTCGCCGCGCGAGAGAAGCAGACCGAGATCGCCCTCGCCGAGGCGACCCTCACGGCGAAGTTCGAGCGCGACGCCGCCAAGAGGCAGACCGAGCTCGAGCACGCCGCCGCAGAGCGGCAGGCCGAGATCGAGCGCCTCAAGGCCGAGCTGCGGTCGACCGAGACGACGCAGAAGCTCGCCGTGAGCGAGGCCCTCGCCGCCGTCGAGCGCGAGCGCGATGCCCTCAAGAGCGCCCTCGAGAAGGAGGTCGCGCAGACCCACGCCGAGGTCGAGAAGCTCAAAGCCGAGCTGTCGGCCGCCGACGTCGCCCGCCAGCTCGCCCTCGCCCAGGCAACGAGCGCCCTCGAGAAGGAGCGCGACGACCTCAAGCGCGACCTCGAGCTGCGGGCGACCGAGCAGAAGCTGCTCGAGGCCTCCCTCAAGGAGCAGCACAGCACCGAAGTCGCCCTGCTGCAGGAGACGATCGAGACCTACAAGGACTTCAAGGCCAAGCAGTCGACGAAGATGCTCGGCGAGACGCTCGAGCAGCACTGCGAGATCGTCTTCAACCGGGCCCGCTCCGGCGCCTTCCCGCGCGCCTACTTCGAGAAGGACAACGACGCGAGCGGCGGCACGAAGGGCGACTTCATCTTCCGCGAGTCGAACGACGAGGGCGTCGAGGTCATCTCGATCATGTTCGAGATGAAGAACGAGGCCGACGCGACGGCGTCGAAGAAGAAGAACGAGGACTTCTTCGACAAGCTCGACAAGGACCGCACGGCGAAGGGCTGCGAGTACGCCGTCCTCGTCTCGATGCTCGAGCCCGACAGCGAGCTCTACAACGAGGGCATCGTCGACGTCTCGTACCGCTACCCGAAGATGTACGTCGTCCGCCCGCAGTTCTTCCTGCCGATCATCACGCTGCTGCGCAACGCCGCCCTCAGCACCGAGCAGGTGAAGAGCGAGCTCGCCCGCGTGCGCGAGCAGAACGTCGACATCACCAACTTCGAGGAGCGCCTGAAGGTCTTCAAGACCGGCTTCGCCCGCAACTACTCGCTCGCATCGGACCAGTTCGGCGAGGCGGTGAAGCGCATCGACGAGGCGATCAAGGACCTCGAGAGGGTCAAGGATGCCCTCATGAAGTCGGCGAACAACCTGCGGCTGGCGAACGACAAGGCCGACGGTCTCACCATCAAGTCGCTCACGCGGGGCAACCCGACGATGGCGGCGAAGTTCGCCGAGCTCGAGAAGGGCGAGGTCGCGGTCGCCGAGGTCGACTGAGCGACCGCCGCTCAGGCCCGCGCTGCGCGCTCCTCGATCTCGTCGATGCGTCGCTGCAGGAACCGGCGCTCGGCCGCGGTCGGCGCGAGCGCCAGGGCGCGGTGGTAGTGCGGCAGCGCCTCCGCGTCCTCCCCCCGGCGGCGCCAGAGGTCGGCGCGCGTGGCGTGGAGGAGGTGGTACTCCGCGAGCAAGGCGTCGAGGTTGAGGGTGTCGAGCAGGGCGAGCCCAGCATCCGGGCCGTCGGAGAGCGCCACCGCGATCGCACGGTTCAGATCGATGACGGGAGACGGGGAGACCTCGCTCAGTCGCGCGTAAAGGGCGGCGATGCGGTCGAACCTCGTCGCCTGCGCCGTCGGGGCCGTCGCGTGCTCGGCCGCGATCTGCGCCTGCAGCAGGTACGGGCCGGGGGCGGCGCCGACCCCCTGGAGGGCCGTCTCGGCTTCGGCGAGCATGCGGGCGGCCTCGGCGATGGCCGCCGCGTCCCAGAGGGTGCGGTCCTGCTCGTCGAGCAGCACGAGCTCGCCATCCGCGTCGAGCCGGGCCGACGTGCGCGAGTGCTGGAAGAGCTGCAGGGCGAGCAGCGCGAGAACCTCGGGCTGCTGCGGCATGAGCGACGCCACGAGGCGCGTGAGCCGGATGGCCTCATCGGCGAGGGCCGGGCGCACGATGTCGTCGCCGCTCCCGGACGCGTAGCCCTCGGAGAAGAGCAGGTACAGCACCGCCAGAACCCCCGCCGTCCGCTCGGGCAGCAACCGGAGCGGCGGGACGCGGTAGGGGATGTTCGCGGCACGGATCTTCGCCCGCGCGCGCACCAGCCGCTTCTGCATCGTCTGCTCGCTCACGAGGAAGACGCCCGCGGTCTCGGCGACCGTGAGACCCAGGACGGTGCGGAGCGTGAGGGCGACGCGGGCCTCCATCGCGAGCGCCGGGTGGCAGCACGTGAAGATCAGGCGGAGTCGGTCGTCGTCGATCGGCATCGTCGGCTCCTCCTCTGCCGGCGGCTCAAGCTCTCGGGCGTGCCGCTCGGTGGCTCGGCGCTCGGTCTGTTCCTTGCGGATCGCGTCAGTGGCCGCGTTCCTCGCGACCGTCGTGAGCCAGGCGCCGGGGCTGTCGGGGATGCCGCGCTCGGGCCACGTCGTCAGCGCTCGGGTGACGGCGTCGTGGAAGGAGTCCTCGGCGAGATCCCAGTCGCCGGTGCGGCGGATCAGGGCTGCGACGATGCGCAGGCGCTCGGACGCGATGACCTCGGCGAGGGCTGCGCTCGCCTCGGTCGCCGCGTCACGAGATGCGGGCATCCGTCGTCTCGATGCTCAGCCCTCGAACGGCCAGATGGGCCGGACCTCGACCCGGCCGAAGCGGGCCATCGGGTGCGCGGCGGCGATCTCGAGGGCCTCGTCGAGGTTGTCGACGTCGATGAGGTCGAAGCCGGCGATCCACTCCTTGGTCTCGACGAAGGGGCCGTCGGTGAGGATGGTCGCGCCGTCGCGGACCGTCACCGTGGTGGCGTCCGACGGCGGGCGCAGGCGGTTGCCGGTGCGGGCGATGCCGCGGCGCTCGATGTCGGCGCTCCACTCCTCGATGTTGTCCTCCTCGGGGATGTACGTGGGCGCTTCGGGATCGCTGATGATGAGCAGCAGGTATTCCATGGTCGTCTCCTTCTGTCGCAGTCGAGGTCGATTACACCAGGACGACGAAGAAGGGCGGGCCGGGAGGACACACCGCGCGATGTTGGTCCCGAAGTCGGCGCTACAGCAGCTCGTCGTCCTCGTCGTCGACGTCATCGTTCGACCGCGAGGTCGACGACGCGGGCCGCTCGCCGACGGCCGTGCCGGGCTTCACGCCCGTCCCCGGCGCGTGCTTGTCGCGCTCGACGACGAGCCACTCGGGCATCTCCTCGAGCAGGGCCTTGATCTCGGCGGTCGTCATCGAGTCGCTCACTCCCCCGCGCGCGAGCGCCGAGTTCGACACGCCCAGGCGGCGGGCGACCTCATCCCGCGGGTGCGGGCCCTCGCGGCGCAGCGACGTCAGCCACTCGGGCGGGTTCTCCTGCAGCTCCATCAGCGCGGTGCGCGAGATCTGCGCCTCCTGGAACTCCGCGGGCGTCGCCGGCAGGAACACGCCGAGCTTCTTCGCGGCCGTCTTCGGGCTGAGCAGCTGCTCCTTCGGGGGCTTCGGCTGCTGGCGGCGGTCTTCGCGGGGCGCATCGGTCATACCCCGAGCGTAGGCGACCCCGGCGCCCGCCCGCCTCGCCGGTAGCCTGACCCCATGCCCGAACCGCGCCCCGAGCCCCTGCGCGTCGCCTTCGTGCCCGGCGTCACGCCGACCAAGTGGGAGCGCATCTGGCGCGAGCGCCGCCCCCGCGGTCGCATCGATCTCACCCCCATGACGCAGGCGGATGCTCTCACCGCCCTCCGCGACGGCACCGCGCACATGGCGCTCTTGCGCGACACCTCGGCGACCGACGACTGGCACGCCATCCCCCTGTACCGCGAGGCCGCGGTCGTCGTCGCCCCCAAGGACTCGCCCGTCGCTGATCGGGCCGCGCCCACGCTCGAGGATCTCGCGGACGAGACGGTTCTCCCCGTCGACCTCCTCGACGGCACTGGCGAGGATGCCGTCGCGCTCGTCGCCGCGAACGTCGGCGTCGCCGTCATGCCGCAGTCGGTCGCGCGGGCGCAGTCGCGCAAGGACGTCGTCGCACGCATCCTCGCTGGCGGGCCTGACACGGGGATTTCGCTCGTCTGGCCGATCGACGACCCACACCCGCTCGCGGATGAGTTCATCGGCATCGTGCGCGGGCGCACGGCGAACAGCTCGCGCTGACCTCCGCGGGCCACCCCCGCGGGTTTGACCCTGTGGTAGCCACACGGTGTTCACTCGACCGTGTTCGCCCGCACGACTCCGACGACCTCCGGGAGGCCGCCATGAGCGCCCCGTCCACGACCGACGAACCCACCGCCCCACCTCGCACCAAGACGCCTGGGTGGCCCGAGATCCTCACCGGCAGCGCGGCCTTCCTCCTCGCATTCGCCGCGATCGCGCTCACGCTCCCCCTCATCGACGACCCGGCCACGCAGGGCATCGCGGGGCTCTTCGCCTCAGGAGCGCTCGGGCTCGTCGCGTTCGGTGCGGCCGTGCTTCTGCGCATCCGATCGATCGACGCCTTCGGATTCCGACGCACGACACCCGCCCGCATCCTCGTCGGCGCCGGTCTCGGCATCGCGACCTACCTGCTGGGCGTGCTCGTCGCGATCGCGTACATCACCGTCACGGGCGACGCCGAGAACGTGCAGGCGGGCTACCAGGCGGCCGCGGCGGGCGGGTGGCTGTCGCTCGCCGTCACCCTCATCGCTGGCGCCGTCATCACTCCCCTCGGCGAGGAGGCCTTCTTCCGCGGCGTGCTCGCGAACGCCCTGATCGCCCGCCACGGCGCGTGGGTCGGCGTGCTCGTGAGCGCCGCGGTCTTCGCCGTCGCGCACGGCATCAATCCCGTGCTGCCGATCGCATTCGTCGTCGGCGTCAGCACCGCGCTGCTGTACCGCTGGTCGGGCTCGGTCTGGCCGGGCGTCGCGCTGCACGCCACCAACAACGCCACCGCTTTTCTCGTCCCGCTCGCGATCAACCTGGGCCTGGCATGATGGGCGCCGAACCGAGGCCCGGAACGACTCGAGCGAGGTCCAGCATTCAGACGCGCCGAACGGCGAGACGCGCCCCGCAGACGGTGCGCGCGACGACCGCGGGCCTGGCAGCCCTCGTCCTGCTGGTCGGGTCCGGATGCTCGGCCGTGGGCATCGGCGGAGCACCGACGCCGAGCCCCTCCGCCCCGGTGGCCGCCGAACCGAGCCCCACCATCGACCTCGACGACGACCTCGCCGACCTGGAGGGCGAGTACGACGCCCGCGTCGGTGTCTACGCCGTCGACACCGGCTCAGGCGAGACCGTCGCCTACCGGGAGGACGAGCGCTTCGCCTACGCGTCCACCTTCAAGGCGCTGCTCGCCGCCGTCGTACTGAAGACCGTCGACGACCTCGACCGCGTCATCACCTACTCGGCCGACGAGCTCGTCGACTACTCGCCGGTCACCGAGCAGAACGTGGATGGCGGGATGAGCATCCGCGAGCTCGCAGAGGCGACCGTGCGGACGAGCGACAACTCCGCCGCCAACCTGCTGCTGGACGAGCTCGGCGGGCCCGCAGGGTTCGCCGACGCTCTCACCCGCGTCGGCGACCGCACGACGCAGCCCGAGCGCCGCGAGACCGAGCTCAACACGGCCGTGCCGGGTGAGACGCGCGACACGAGCACGCCGCGCGCGCTCGCCGAGACGCTGCGCGGCTTCGCGCTCGACGGGCTCCTCGACGACACCCAGGCCGCGACGCTCATCGACTGGATGAGCGGCAACGCGACCGGTGACCCGCTCATCCGCGCCGGAGCCCCCGAGGGATGGGCCGTCGCCGACAAGTCGGGTGCCGGCGGCTACGGCACCCGCAACGACCTCGGCATCGTGTGGCCGCCCGACGGCGACCCCATCGTCATCGCCGTGCTCACCACGCGCGATGCCGCCGACGCCGAGTACGACAACGCGCTCGTCGCCGACGTCGCCGCCGTCGTGCTGGAGGAGCTCGGCTGATGGCGTGGAGCACGCGAGAGCTCGCCGAACTGGCGGGAACGACGGTGAACACCGTGCGCCACTACCACCAGCTCGGGCTGCTCGACGAGCCGGAGCGACGCCACAACGGCTACAAGCAGTACGAGGTCGCGCACCTCATGGCGCTGCTGCGCATCCGGCGCCTCGTCGACCTCGGCGTGCCGCTCGGGCAGATCCGCGAGCTCAGTGCGACGCCCGCCGCGAACCAGGCGCTGCACGAGGTCGACGCCGAGCTCGCGCAGAGCATCGAGCGGCTGCAGAGCGCACGCGCGGGGATCGCGGCGATCCTCCGCGAAGAGGTGCCGGCCGACGTGCCCGCCGGGTTCGAATCGGTGGCGTCGCGGATGTCGGACGCCGACCGCTCGATGATCCACCTCTACTCGCGCGTCTTCGATGAGGAGGCGCTCGCCGACCTGCGCACGAGCGTCGAGCTGTGCGACAGCGAGGTCGAAGCCGAGATCGACCGTCTTCCGGCCGATGCTGACGAGGCCACCGTCGCTCGGCTCGCCGACGCGCTCGCGCCGAGCCTCGTGCGCAGCATCATCGAGCACCCCTGGCTCGCCGACCCCGGCTCACGGCTCACCGGTGACCGGGCATCCGCCGGCGAAGCGCTCGCCGAAAGCATGAAAGCGCTGTACAACCGCCCGCAGCTCGAGGTCTTCGTGCGCGCGAACGCGCGGGCGCTCGAGCTCGCCGAGGAGATGCGCACCGCCGGCGAGCAGCCCCCTTCAGACGTCGCTGACTGAGCCGCGCGGTGGGCAGGCCGCTCGAGACTGCCGCTTTAGGCGAGGCGCGCGGTCGCTGCCGGGCGCAGGGAGCCGGCCGCCCCGAACGCCCGCGCGGCGAACCGCGAGCCGATGAGCGCGTGCGCCTCTGCGCTCGGGTGGAGCCCGTCCGGCAGCGGCAGCCGCTCGGCGTCGTCGGGGCCGTAGAGCGACAGGCCGTCGATGTAGCCGAGGTTCGCGTCGTCGCGTGCGGCGACGAGCTGCTCCATCGCGTCGCGGATGACGGTGAGCGTCAGTCGGCCGGCAGCGGTGTCGCCGGGCGAACCCGTCGCGATGAACCGCATCTCGCCGGCCGCGAAACCGGTCGGGTCGACTGCCCCCGGCCCCGGCGTGTCTTCGTGGATGCCGCAGAAGATCGGCGACACGAGCAGCAGCGGGGTATCCGGGTGGCCGTCGCGGATGGTGTCGAGGAAGCCGTGGACGGCGGGCACGAAGCTGCGCAGCCGCATCGCGTCGAGGTTGACGACATTGATGCCGAGCTTGACGCTGATGACGTCGGCCGGAGCATCCCGGATGACGCGCGCCATGAACGGGTCGACGAGCGCACTGCCGCCGAACCCGAGATTGCGCAGCTGCACACCGGCGCTTCGGGCCGCCACGACGGGCCAGATGCCGGTCGGGGTGGCGGCGTTCGAACCGTGACTGATCGAGCTGCCGTGGTGCACCCACACCGGGCCGACAGGCGGAGCGGGCGACACCGGGGCACGGGCGTGCAGCGCCACCACGTCGACCTTCTCGTTGTGGGGCAGCCACAGTTCGACGACCCGCTCGCCCGCCCCGGGCAGCGACACCTCGATGCGATCGGGCTCCCCCGGCGTCAGCTCCCGGCCGCCCGTCTGCAGGTCGAGCTCGACGGCGTCGCCCGCCTGCAGCTCGTGCGAGGCCACGAGCTCGCCGTCCACGACGACGTCGACGACGCCGCGCGGGCGGGAGAACCCGCGATAGAAGACGCGCGTGGCGTGCAGCTCGAGGGTGATCGAGGTGGCGCTCGTCGCGAATCGGACCCGCACACCCGAGGGTTGCGCCTCCATCATCGCCAGCTGCGGATCAGCGTCGCGTTCGCGCACGGATCGCGGCAGACGGTGCGGGCGAACGCCTCGCTCTGTTCGTTCCAGCTCCGTCGCTCCCAGGATCAGATCCGGGGTGAGGGGGATGGTGATCACGATGCCTCCTTCATGGTCGTGCGGGTGCCGGATGCGTTCCGTCAACGTGGGCGACGGCACCGCCGCGCCGTCGTACCTCGGTACCACGAGGTCCGGATCAAGATCGGCCTGCAGACCGATGACCCGCGTCGCCGTGATTCGTAGCGTGGTTCGCGACACACGATACGAAAGGCCATTTGGATGATAGAAGCACGCGCACTCACAAAAAAGTTCGGCAAGCGGACAGCCGTGGACGGCATCGACTTCCGGGTTCAGCCCGGTCAGGTCACGGGGTTCCTCGGCCCGAACGGCGCCGGCAAGTCGACGACCATGCGCATGATCGCGGGGCTCGACCGCCCGACCTCGGGCGAGGTGACGGTCAACGGGCGCCACTACCGCGAGCACCGGGCGCCCCTCCGCGAAGTGGGCATCCTGCTCGACGCGAAAGCCGTGCACACCGGCCGCACCGCCTACCGACACCTTCTCGCCATGGCCGCGACCCACGGCATCGGCGCATCACGCGTGCGCGAGGTCATCGAGCTCGCGGGCCTCGAGTCCGTCGCCCATAAGCGGGTCGGCGGTTTCTCCCTCGGCATGGGTCAGCGACTGGGTATCGCCGCAGCGCTCCTGGGCGACCCGGCGACCGTGATCCTCGACGAGCCGGTCAACGGGCTCGACCCCGAAGGCGTGCGCTGGGTGCGGACGCTCGTCCGGGGTCTCGCGGCGGAAGGGCGCACAGTTCTGCTGTCCTCGCACCTCATGAGCGAGATGGCGCAGACGGCGGACCACCTCATCGTGCTCGGTCGGGGGCGGGTCGTCGCCGACGCCACGGTGGACGAGGTGATCGCCCGGGCCACGGGATCCTCGGTGAGAGTGCGCACTCCCGACCTGGCGAGGCTCCATCGCACCATCGCTGCGGGCGACGTCACCGTCACCACGCTCGATGACGGCGCCGCCGTCGTCTCCGGTCTCACGCCGACGCAGATCGGTGACGCTGCCGCGAGCGCGGGAGTCGCCATCCACGAACTCGTAGCGCTGAGCGGCTCGCTCGAAGACGCCTACCTCACCTTGACCGCCGACGACGTGGAGTACCGCTCCGCGCACGTCACCCGAACCCCTGAGGAGGTTGCGCGATGACCGCCGCAACCCTGACCCCCAGCCCCACTGTCCGATCGGATGCGCGACTGACGTTCCCGCGCATCCTGCGATCGGAGTGGATCAAGCTCACGAGCCTGCGCTCGACGCTCTGGTCGCTCGGCCTCATCGTCGCGCTCGGCGTCGGACTGAGCTTCCTCGTCGCATCCCTGGGCTTCGGCATGGAGGGCGCATCGGCACCTGACCCCGGCGCAGTGGTGACGACGGCAACGATCGGCGTGTCGTTCGGTCAGCTGATCGCGGCCGTTCTCGGCGTCCTGATGGTCACCGGCGAGTATTCGACCGGGATGATCCGCTCGACCCTCGCGGCCGTGCCTGCTCGACTGCCCGTGCTGGCCGCCAAGTCGCTGGTGCTCTTCCTGCTCGTCTCCGCCGTCGGCGCGATCACCATGTTCGGATCGTGGGCCGCCACCTACCCGGTGCTCGACGCGCAGGGCCTTGCCGTCGGACTGGCCGAGCCCGGGCTCGCGCCCGCACTCGCTGGCGCCGCTGTGTACCTCGGGTTGACGGCCGTGTTCGCCCTGGGCCTCGGCACACTGCTGCGCTCCTCCGCCGGCGGAATCGCGGCGTCGCTCGGTGTGATCCTGGTTATCCCGACGGTGCTCCCCCTCCTCTCGCTCGCCGTCGACTGGGCCGATGAGGTCGCGCCGTACATCTTCTCGAATGCCGGAGTCGCCATGGCTCGCCTGCCCTCCACGGAGTCCGTCGAAGAATCAATCGGCCAGACCCTTCTCGAACCCGGGCTCGGCGGTCTGGTCGTCCTTGCGTGGACTCTCGTCTCCCTTACCCTGGGTGCCATCGCACTCCGCCGGAGGGACGCCTGACGCACGCCACGAACGGATCATCCGGCGCCTCCTCGGGGGCGCCGGATGATCTCGCGCTCCCCCGCCCGCCTGGCACCATCCGTCGATACCTGCACCGACACCCGTGGCTCACTGACTCCCTCGTCGCCCTCGTCTATCTGCTGTTCGCCGCGATCTTCGCCGTCGTCGCCGCGGTCGCACCCGACATGCCCCCGCTGTGGGCGGTCATCGCACTTGGCGTTGCAGGGGCGCCCGTCGTGCTGCTGCGACGCCGGTACCCCCTCCTCATGTTCGCCCTTGCCAACGTGCTGATCATCATCGGCTCGGCCATCGGCTCGACGGCGGAGATTCTGCTGCCACTGCTCACGATCTACGCCGTCGGCGTCTACCGCCCCACGCGCGCTGCGTGGATCAGCTTCGGAGCCGGCTCGGCGGCAGCGATCGTCGCGGGCCTCGTCGCGGCTGCACGCGCGCCGGCGCTCCCGGGCGCGGCTGCGGATGCGAGCCAAGACTTCGTGGGGGTCTGGTTCAACAACACGGCAACGGCCATCGTCTTCCTCCTCGTGGCAACCCTCATCGGCACCAACGTCGGCAGCCGCAAGCGATACGTCGCGGCACTCCTCGAGCGGGCCGCGCAGCTGGCCAGAGAGCGTGACGCGCAAGCGGAAATCGCGAGCGCGCACGAACGCGAGCGCATCGCACGGGAGATGCACGACGTCATCGCGCACAGCCTGTCCGTCATGATCGCGCTCACCGAGGGAGCCCGCGCCTCCGCACCCGAGCATCCGGAACGAGCGCAGGATGCCATGGGCCGGGCTGCCGAGACCGGGCGGCGCACCCTCGCTGAGGTTCGACGGCTCCTGGGGTCGGTTCGCGGTGACGGCGGAGACCAGCAGGTCACTCGCGCCCCGCAGCCGGGAGTCGACGAGCTGCCGGCGCTCGTGACCGAGTTCACGCGTGCCGGCCTGCCCGTGTCGCTCTCCATGAGCGGCTCCCCCGTCCGCGACCCGGCGTTGGAACTGACCGTCTTCCGGCTCGTCCAGGAGTCACTCACCAACGCGCTCAGACACGCGCCGCAGGCGACATCGGTGAGCGTGTCGCTCACCTGGACCACCGAGACCGTCGAGGTCGTCATCGAAGACGACGGCCCCACCGCGCCGTCGACGACGGGCGACGTCGGCCGCGGCATCCTCGGCATGCGCAAACGCGTGGCGTTCTACGGCGGCGAGCTCGAGGCCGGGCCGCGGTCCGCCAGGGGATGGCGGGTCCGCGCGACACTGCCCCTGGAGAGGAGCACATCGTGACGGCGCTTGTCCGAGTCCTCCTTGCCGATGATCAAGAACTCGTGCGGTACGGCTTTCGGCTTATGCTCGACGCCGATCCGCACCTCGAGGTCGTCGGCGAGGCCGCTGACGGGTTGGAGGCGGTCGAGGCGGCTGACCGGCTTCGCCCCGATGTCGTGCTCATGGACATCCGGATGCCCGGCATCGACGGGCTCGCCGCGACCGAGAGAATTACCTCCCGTCTCCCGGGCGTTCGCGTGCTCGCGCTCACGACCTTCGACCTCGACGAGTATGCGTTCGGCGCCCTCCAGGCGGGCGCGTCGGGCTTTCTGCTCAAAGACACCCGACCCGCCGAGCTGGTGACCGCCATCCTCGCCGTTCATCGAGGGGATGCGGTGGTCTCGCCCCGGATCACGGCGAAGCTCATCGAGATGGCCGCCCCGCACCTCGCTACCGGCGCCCATCGCATCCGGCGCGATGCAGAGGCAGCACTCGCACCGCTCACCGCGCGCGAGCGCGACGTATTCCTTCTCATCGGGCGCGGAGCGACGAACGGAGAAATCGGCGCCGAACTTCGGCTGACCGAGTCGACGGTCAAGACGCACGTCGGGCGGATCCTGCTGAAACTCGACCTCCGCGATCGCGTTCAGGCCGTGATCCTCGCCCACGAGCTCGGCATGGCGGGGGCCTAAAGGCCGATGGGAGCACTTCACCGAGATCTGAGAGCTCGCGTCGCTCGGCGGGTAGGTGCGACGCCGCTCGACCGTAGGAGGGCCGGCACGGCGAGGGCGCCGATGAGCACGGGGTGGCCGTCGCGGATGGTGTCGAGGAAGCCGTGGACGGCGGGCACGAAGCTGCGCAGCCGCATCGCGTCGAGGTCGACGACGTTGACGCCGACCTTGACGCTGATGACGTCCGCCGGCGCATTACGGATGACCCGCGCCACGACTACCGCTCGAGGCGACGGGCACCCACCGACACGTGGTCGCTTTCAGGTCCGGGGGGGCCTCACACCACCCCGAGCGCGAGCATCGCATCGGCGACCTGGGTGACCCCGGCGATGTTGGCGCCGGCGACGTAGTCGTCGGGCACCCCGTACTCGTCGGCCGTCTCGAGGCACCGGTCGTGGATCTGCCGCATGATCTCGGCGAGCCGCTGCTCAGTGTGCTCGAAGCTCCACGAGTCGCGCGACGCGTTCTGCTGCATCTCCAGCGCGCTCGTCGCCACACCGCCCGCATTCACCGCCTTGCCGGGGGCGAAGAGGATGCCCGCCTCCCGCAGCACGCGCACGCCCGCCGGCGTGGTCGGCATGTTCGCCCCCTCGGCCACGACCTTCGCGCCATTGCGAGCGAGCGCCCGCGCTCCGCGGTCGTCGAGCTCGTTCTGCGTCGCGCACGGCAGCGCGATGTCGCACGGCACGTCCCAGATCGAGCCGCCCGCGACGTAGCTGACCTCGCCACCTCGCTCGTCGGCGTACTGGGAGATGCGACCGCGACGCACCGTCTTGATGTCGGTCAGCAGTTCGAGGTCGATGCCCCGGGCATCCGCCACATAGCCCCCGGAATCGGAGCACGCGACCACCGTCGCGCCCAGCTGGTGCGCCTTCTCGATCGCGGAGAGGGCGACGTTGCCGGAGCCCGAGACGACGACGCGCTTGCCTTCGAGGCTTCCGCCGTGGCGTCGCAGCATCTCGTCGACGAAGAACACCGCGCCGTAGCCGGTGGCCTCGCGACGCACGAGCGAGCCGCCCCAGCCGATGCCCTTGCCGGTGAGCACTCCCGACTCGTAGCGGTTCGTCAGACGCTTGTACTGGCCGAAGAGGTAGCCGATCTCGCGGCCGCCGACCCCGATGTCGCCCGCGGGCACGTCGGTGTACTCGCCGATGTGGCGGTGCAGCTCGGTCATGTACGACTGGCAGAAGCGCATGACCTCGGCGTCGCTCTTGCCCTTCGGGTCGAAGTCGGCGCCGCCCTTGCCGCCGCCGATCGGCATGCCGGTGAGCGCGTTCTTGAACGTCTGCTCGAAGCCGAGGAACTTGATGATGCCGACGTTCACCGAGGGGTGGAAGCGCAGACCGCCCTTGAACGGGCCGAGCGCCGAGTTGAACTGCACCCGGAAGCCGCGGTTCAGCTGCACGCTCCCCGCATCGTCGACCCACGGAACCCGGAAGATCAGCTGCCGCTCGGGCTCGACGAGGCGCTGCATGATCGCGGCGTCGGCGTACTCGGGGTGCTTCGCCACGACCGGCCCGAGGCTCTCGAACACCTCGAGCACGGCCTGGTGGAACTCGGTGTCACCCGGATTCCGGTGCACCACCTCGTCGAACACGGGCTGCAGAGCGGGGTCGAGAGCGAGCATGGGGAGGCCTCCGTGGAGCAGAAAAAAGCCGCGAGTTGTGCGCGGATACGGTCAGGGTACCGGTCACCCGACAGGTGTCGTGCACTGCTCGGATGGGACGTCGTCGCGGTCGCCCGCTCGCTTCATCGCGAGCGGCGGCGCCCTGGCCCGCGTGCGCGTCGGCCGCGCGACCGCGCAATGGCGGGCACGGCGAGGGCGCCGACGAGCAGCGCTCCCCCGAGCATCCGTCGACCCGCCTGTCGAGGCCGGCCGCCCCAACCGCCCTCGACGGTCGCCATCTCAAGCGGCGCCGACTCGAACAGGTTGCCGCTCGTGGCCGGTGCCGTCTCCGTCTTGGAGAGGTGCAGCTGGTCGACGTAGGTCGCCATCGACTTCTCGGCCGACTCCGGCGACGCGCGGTGCTGCGCGAGCAGGGCGCGCCCTCCGCTGCCCACCGGCACCTCCGCGCGCGGCTTCCGCGTGCTCTTCACGATCTCGCGGGCCACGCGCTGCGGCGCATTGACGGGCGGCGGCGCGAGCACGCGGCGGCCGGTGTAGTTGGCGGCCTGCGCGAAGATCGGGGTGTCGATGACGGCGGGCATGACCGTCACGACGTGAATGTGCTTGAGCTTGTCGAGCCGCAGCTCTGAGCGGATGCTCGCCGACAGCGCCGTGACCGCCGTCTTCGACATCGAGTACGCCGCCGTGTACGGCTGCGGCACCGAGCCGAGCACCGACGACACGTTGACGAGCACGCCGCGCCTTTGGCTGCGGAACACCCGCAGCGTCGCCCGCGCTCCGTGCACGTAGCCCATGACGTTGACGTCGAGCACGCGCCGGAAGTCCTCCAGCGGAACCTCGGTGAGCGACCCGGCCATCGTGACCGACGCGTCGTTCACCCCACGTCGATGCGCCCGAACGTCGCAATCACCCGATCGGCCAGCGCGTCGACCGCCGCCGCGTCGGTGACGTCGAGCGGAACGACGAGCGTCTGCGCGCCGAGCTTCTCGCACTCGGCGGCGACCTCCCGCAGCGCCTCCTCGCGGCGGGCGGCGAGCACGACGTTCGCCCCCTTCTTCGCGAAGCGCAGCGCGGATGCCCGGCCGATGCCCGACGACGCCCCCGTGATGACGACGGTGGCGCCCTTGATCTTCTTCAGTCCCTTTGTCATCCGGCCACGGTAGGAAGCGGCTCAGGGTGGTGGCTAGCCCCGCGGGCGGCATGCACAGGGTGAGCCCAGGTCTGCGGGCGCGACCCGCCAGACGGCCCCTCTTCGGCGACAATCGCTCGACCCCGTCGTGAGTTGGTCACTTAGTTGTCTTCTTCGGCGAGACACGTCAACAGATGTCGTGAGCGGCCCCTACTGTCAGGAACATGGAAGAACTCACAGGCTCTGCTCTCCGGGAAAGAATGGGTGCCTATCGCGATGAGGCGTCGTGGGCGGTCTGGGAAACGGATGCCTCGGGCGAGCTCTCGGCCTCAAACGCTTTCCCGCAGACAGACATTGAGCACGTTCATGGCCGCGCGATGATCGTTTCGCTGAACCCCGCGTCGAGAAAGAACCCGGAAGGGACAGGAGACCACCCGAACTGGGCCAATTTCCACAGCCCTCACCCACGACACAACGACGGGTTTCTCGCTGCCGCGCTGATCGGGACGCAGTACTGGGGTTCCTACATGACCGACTTGCATCCCGAAGTGTGGGAATCGAAGTCCGGGCTGGTAAAGCCGGCAAAGGAAGCAATCGCGCAGTCAGTCGATGGCCTCATCGAGCAAGCGCGGTTGCTCGGCTCGGTCCGAGCAATCATCTGCGTTGGACGAAGATCACACACATCGATCTCGGCTCACGCGGGTCGCATCCATGCCTCGCTCGGACCGACCAGTGTGATCGGAATACCCCACTACTCGGGTGCCGCGGCAGCCGTTCACCGCGGCAACGCTGGGACCTATCGTGAAGCTGTTCACATTGCCTTAGGTCTACGGTCGTGACCGCCAGTGGGCCTGACGGCTCTCACAAGTACCGACTCGACTCGGAAGACACGAACAGTCTCGGAATCGACGTCAACGCGGCGTTATCTCAGGGGAGAACGGACGGAGAGGAGTACATCCGGCGCTGGTATGCCGACGAACGGGAACAGGCCGCCCGCGAGTATTGGCAAAGCACCTTTGATTTCTGCGTCAGATACAACACGCGCTTCATCCCGGAGAACTTCTAGCGACGCCGCCTTCCAACTAGATCTCACGTTTGCAGCTGCGGCCCTCGCTAAAGACCACGAGGCTGGCACGCGTGGCACGGCTACCTTCGCGCTCTCGCCGAACCAGTGCATGGCTCTGGCCTCGACGGGCTGTTTGGCGCAGCCCAGTTCGCGAGGCCGGACGACGGCGACCCGATCGTTCTCGCGGTATTCGCGACCCGTGGGAGCGCCGACGTCGAGGCTCGGCATACTGACTGCATGAGCACACCTCAGTCGCCCGGCCTGACGCCTCGTCTACTGCCCGACTCCGTCGACTCGAGACTGTTCGTCGAGCTCGCGAGCTACGCAGCGGACCTCCTCGAGGCGAGCGCCGCGATCGACCTCGCTTTCCGATCGCGCGCCGATGACGGCCCCCTCGACGATGCCACCGGGTTTCTGATCGGATACGCCGCGATGGCCTACTGCCGAACCTACTTTCCGTCCAAGGTGCGCAGGCCGATGACCGACTACGTCAGCATCCCCACTGAGCACGGTGCCGTCCACGCGCTCATCACCGACTATCGAAATCGGCGCGTCGCCCACTCGCATTCCCAGCTGGCGAGCACCTTTGCCGTCATCGTGCTGGACGCCAACGGTTCACCGCGGCCGGGTGTCTTCGGTCTCACCACCTCGCAGGTGCTGCCCCCAGAGGTGCTCGATGCGTGGGCGGAGTTGATCACAGTACTCAGCGATCGCCTCGGCGAGCTACAGAACGAGGTCGAAGCGAGGCTGAACGCGGTGATTGCCGCGACCGATCGCGAGGAAATTCGCCGGTGGCCCGCGGGCCCCGCTGTTTCCGCCCAGTTTTCGACTGACTTCACGGCTCGAGACTCTCGAAGTCGCTACCCCGACACTTGGACCGAGTTCTGGAGCCGAGACGATTAGGCATTGTTTGGCTACCCGCCAGATGGCCTTGTGGAGTTCGGCGCGCTGGGCTTCGCGAGTAGTTGGGGGCATGTCAGCGTACTGAGGAGGGCCCACATCCGAGCGGCCTCCGCAATTTGTTGACCGGGTTACGTCTGAATCAACCGCTATGGTCTAAACGGAATCGATGCATGCGGCAGCTCCGCTTCATCTAAAACCTTGTTGAATCTTGATCTCCACTCCCTTCCCCGGTCTGGCTCAACTCCGATCGCGAATGATATCCAGCCATCGACGTGGTTCACGAATGACAGGACTGACTCGAAACTTCGATGCGCGGCGTGTGCAGCGAGCCCGTACTTCTCGCACCCTCGAATGTGGACGTCGATCTTCCGGCGATGCTCGGGGAGGAGCCGGACTTGATCATCCACCAGCAGGCCGAGGACAACCCGTCGGGCACCCGGTGGAATGATCCTCGATTTCCTTCGGTGTGGTTCAAAGCCAGCGCGCCTTACGAGCGCCGCGACGTCGTTCACGATCCTGACGGCACTGTCCCGGTCGAAGTCACCGGGCGCAGACAACATGAGATCGTCGGAATATCTCGTGTAGACCAGCGAGCGGTGCAAAGCGTAGCTTCCAACAAGCCGGTCTAACCTACCCGCAACTGCATTGGCGAGTAGTCCACTTGTGGGCCCGCCCTGAGGCAATACTCCCTGGCGGTCAACTGTGTACGCCTTAATTGAGTAGTAGGGCATTCGCCAGGTTGGGCGAACCGCTCCGATAGCGCGGGTAGCCAGCCGCGAAAGCTCAAATGACAGCAGCTTCGAATAGCCGCTCCGACGAAAAACGCGATAGACATCCGACTCGGTAACTGAATCAAAGAAGTCATGGATGTCCATCTTGACCATCCAACGGGAGCCAACGTGTTGATTCGCGCATTGCACGATTCCCACGCCTCGGCGGTACGCAAAGCTTGCCGAATGCTGCGGAACTGACCCGAATAGGTTCGAGAGCATCCATCGCTGAACGTCCATAAGGATCGGCTCTGGGGCAGAAATGCTTCTCAGCTCGCCGCTCGACTTTGGCACCGCGATTGCGTTGTATGGATCCCTTGACCGGGTAACAACTTCGCGGAGATACGTGTAGCTTGCTCCTGTTTCAGACGCGAGTTGGCCCAGCGTCAAGAGCGGGTAGGACCCGTGCGAGAGCAATCGAGCCCGCTGTGCGATCGCTGTGTCTACCTCGTCAGATGTGAGCCCGTGCTCGAGAGCACCCTTTCTGAAGAGGTGAGGAGGGAGAGACATCACTTACCTTTCGGCCCTTCAGGGTCCCGCTGGACTGGATGGCAATGCCCCGAGTCCCCGTGGGAAAGGCGATTGCCATCCAGTCCCACGCGTAGCCACTGATAGTCCTTCGACCGCAGTCAGCCGCGGTCCATGAGTCTGCAGCCGGAGCTGGACTCTAGGAGCCGTCTCGAGGAGACGGCTTCATCACTAAGTTGCCTCTCCCTACTCACCTCGTAAGACGAGGATAGTACGGCGATTCACCCGGTTCCAGCCCGGCTGAAACGGCGCGTGTCCGACGCCTGGCCATCGCAAGTACGCCTTGCCCAGCTGTTGTAACTCGCGACCTCGAGTCCCTTAAGTTCAATGCATGGATGGACCGGAGGACCCGATCGGCTTCCGCAACATCAATTGCAAGCCGATGGGCGATCTCCTCCGCACTCGACAGATTCAGGGCGAGGGTCGCGACCAGAACTTCCCATCGCTTCAGCCCTGTCTCATCGCTCAAGCGAAATGCAAGTCTCAACTCTCTTGCTGCTGAGAGCTCGGTAGCGAAGTCAACCGCGGGCCGATGAGCACCGATCTCGTCACTGATCGCTGTTGGAACAGACCGACCCGGGAAGAACGGGGTCCACACCTTGGACTGTCGAATGAGAATTGCAGGCAAGTTGTTCGGCACCGAGAACGAGCTCGCAAACAACGCACCGGCGCCACCATGCCCAAGCGGGTTCCCGCCTAGGCGTCCGCGCCGGGCATAGTTCCGACAAATCTCCTCAAGCTTTTCACCCGAGGTTTGAAGCACCAGGTCCGAGACAGACGGCACAACTTCCACGACAGTGACTCGATCAACGTTGGCATCATTCCGCACGGCGCTAAGCCCGAGCGTCGTAGCCGCATAAGCGACCACCAGGAATTTGACCCGGTGCCCCGACCGCCAGCTACGTATGCTCGGGTGGCGTTGCCAGGAGGCTACGTAATCGAGCACCTGGCGCCCCGAGCCGATGTAGTCAGTGAGGAACAGCACCGTCCGGGCTCGTTCCGCCCTCATCGCGTCAAGCGTCACCGGAAAAGGCAATAGCCCGCTTGGACCAGCAGCAGTCCGAATCTCTCGCACCAGCTGGGCGAGCAGTGCCTCACTGCCGGGCTCGCCCGCGTGTCGTTGCGAGGGATCATAGTCCGTGAATACAGCGGGAAGTACAGGCAGAACTCCCGCCGAGAGCGGGATCATGTCTTCTAAAGACATGATGGGCACCACGGCGATGGGGCTTTCGATCGAATGGGCAATCAGCATTTCCTCGACCGTGCGTCGGATTCCAGCGATGACCTCACCTCCCGGCACGAAACGGATCAGGTCGATCAACGCCGAAGCTGCAGGCAAGTCATCCAGCTCAAACTGGAGGAGCCATTCGCGACCACGGGTGGTCTCCGAGGGCTTCATTCGCAAGAGCTCCCATCTGCGCAGTGACGCCAGACTAGGGCCATCGCGACGCGGTAGAGCCATTCACGAGGCAATGGTGAATTTTGATTCTGGCCAGGCTGGCCGATCAACGCACTTTGAGACTGTACTCGGCGAAAGCTCAGTCTCGATCGGTCGTTTCGTCGCACGTGAAAGTGCCGGCTCGATACGGTGCCCAACACATGAACTGGGCTTTGGTCTCCGGGACTGTTGCGTTTTCGACTGTCGTCTGCGAGGGGTCATCGCGGCCTGAACTGACGGTGAACCCTCATGGAGGCCGGACTCTGCCGGACATAGAAGCCCCCGAAGTCCCGCGAATTCGAGACCACCACCTCTTGATGACTGGCCAGTCACCGGGCCGCAACGTACCAACGCGAAATAGGGAGACTCGATGAGTCGAAGTCCACCTAAGCGTCGGGCTTCCGGAGATCGTTCACACGACCCTCCAAATCGATGAAACCACTGCGACCAAGCTCGTTCATGAGTTTGCGTGCGTCGTCCGCAACTTCAGCATCCCCACTGTCGAGGGCAGCTGCGATCGTTGGAGGAATTGCACGTTCCATTAGGTCGTAGTTGCGGAAGTCTTCCGGGTCCTCCCGAGCGTTGATGATGTTGCGAACGATGGCCAGAACCAAGCCGGGAAAGGTCCGCGCCGCCTGCGCGAGCCGCTCCCCCAACATGCCCCGGGTCCTCAGGTTGGGATGCAGCTCGGTGGCCGCACGAAGGCGTGATAGCCACCACTCAAGTGGAAACTTCTCGCTTCGAGCCCACCAGTAGAAGTCTGCAAGCTCACCGACTTCTTCGGGGTGTCTCCGAACGTGCTCGACACGTTCGTCCCAGAGCCTCATGGCCCGGGCGAGCGGCTCAGGGTCGACGAGTTTGGCATGCATAAAGCTCCACCCGATATGACCGAGGACCTCGGCACGAGTTTCCAGCGGCGATTTCTCAAAGAAGAGGTCAAGCAGCGGATGGTCTCGGTCGATCGAACTCCTCAGGTACATCGTCGTGATCCAGTCTCCAATCAGTTGGCCCGGCGTCCTCATGCCACGCCAGCCGACTGCAAGCTCTGTCCCGCTCGTAAGCGACCACTCAATGCCACCCCGCAGAAGCCCTAACAACTGCGCGTGCGCATGGTTCGTGGCAAGTGCAGTCGTGAAAGCGATTTGCTGTTGACGGCTCAAGCCCTCGGCAGTGCCGAATATCTCGGCGGCATGAGCTTCAAGCCAGGTCCGCTGTCGAACGTACAAGCGCGATGTGGCCTCGCCGAGCACGGACGCCACCGCTCCGTGCGGATCTTCCCAAGCAGCGAGGTCTGCCAGCACGGCCATCACCTCGGCATCGGACGCTAGATCTTCCGAACCCGCAAGGAGGGTGAGGCCGCGAACGGCGACCGGCAAAGCTTGATTCAGCGAAAGAGTAAGCGGGTCCATTCCTGCCGGCCCCGAGGAGGCATACCCCTCACGAATGCGCTCATCGGTTGCCAAAGCAATGAGGACTGGGGCAACCAGCTCAACCGCTTCTCTAGGAGCGGCCACGCGGTCGTCTGTACGTTCGATGAGCGCAACGGCAAGCCAAAGGGCAGCGTCGCGAGCGTCACGATGTGCCTCGTCGCGCTCCGACCTACCTTCCTCTACTGGGATCGGTGACTCGATGGGTTCGCCCACGGTTGTTGCCACGATACGGGCGACTTCTAGCCAAGGAACTGAAGCACCGCTCCTGATCGCTTCCCGCCATCCACCCAGAATCGACCGTAGATAGGTAGGTCGGAGCTCAACTACGCGATCGGCCTTGCCTAGAAGGAGGTCGGGGCGACGCGTAATTGCGCCCGCGAGCTCACGGCCCAGTCCTTCGTAGCTCGGTCCGCGCCAGGTGTCGGGATCGGGATGCCAGGTTTCGAGATAATTCAGAAGTTCATCCCTAGTCATCGCGTCGAGCGCCTCACTGTCAAGCGGGCTCTCCGGCCCACTCCAGGTGACAACTTCAAACTCGCGCTCGGGGCGCGGAACTCCTCCGCGTTTCTCGTCAAGAGCAACGAGTTCGTCGCGGAGCGTCGGTGGAAGTGCCGGCGCACCGATGCCCGAGAGAATGCGGTGCCTCCAGTGCTCGACATAACTTGCGATCTCCGAGTCGAGTTCATCCGCGGACTGATCAGGTCTCTTTAGCCGTTCGGCAAGCTCTTCGGGGGAACCCATTGGGCCGGAAGCAAGAGTCGGCAAGATGCGATCGAAGATCGCAGTGGACCCAGTTGACGCAACAGCCGCCTGAATGAGCAAAGAGAACTCAATCAGGAATCCAGGGCGTCCGAGCTCTGGCCACCCTGCCATGTCGATGGCCACTGCTCGAAGCGCCTGATCCTCGGGCGAGTCGCGGAGCGCTACCGCGGTGGCGTACACACAGATCCGCCGTGAGAGGGTCTGACCGCTGTACCGAAGGATCTCGACAGCATTCGTCGGGTCGATCTTCATTGCGTCGATCGAGGCGTCGCGGACAGCGTCGATGAGCGCTTCCTCGATGTCTAGGTTGTACTGACCCCGGCTCTCAATTGATGGCCTATGGATATGGCTTAAGTCGAGATCGGCTGTTTTCGCAACGCGTTCCGCATGCACTTCGTAGTCTTCGAGCCACTGTGCCAGTACCTTCAACCTCATGTCGCCGAGTGCAGCGACCACGGGCGGCAGCAACTCGTCGTACCAGTAGTCGTCTAACGCGAAGTCTGCGCGCACCGAGCGCCTCGAGCCATCTCGTCGACGTGGCCGAAAGAGCTTTTCGGCGATTTTGAGACCGAGTGAATTGAAGCCACCTTGCAAGAGGTGAATGGCGACCTGGCTGAGCTCTTGAGGGTCGGTGCGCCACCCTATGCCCTGAGACTTCCACCCCAGGATCGCCTTCGCCAATGGCGCTGCATTCACTGCAGGCACCGACGCCGCGATGGACACGATGCCGCGACGAACCCAAGCGCTTTCACTCTTGACCAGACCGAGAGCCACATCCGTGACGGCATCGGGTGCGGCCTTAGCGACTTGAACGAGGTAGTCCATTTCTGGCCACGGCTCTTCTCGTCTTTGTCCACTCTCGTCTTCGAAAGGAACTGGTGGGTTGTCGAAAGCACCGGCCCTGGCGAGGGGGGAAACCCAAAGTGGATTCTGCAGCCCGGAGTAGAACACGCGACGCAACTGAGGATCGGTGAGGCGAGTAATGGCTTCGCGAATGTCCGCGTCGGAGGGAGGTGGATAGTTGCTCACTGGTTGTCCTCCGTTTTGCGATTGAAGCGCTCAAGCATGTCGTCAATGAGGCGGCGGGCATCGAAGAATTCGAGTAGCCGCGACGCGAGCACGTTTTCGATCGCAGTGAGGTGCTCCAGGATCAACTCATCCGTTGGCAGCACACGTTCGCGCCCGTCCGCAATGATCCGGTCGATATGGACCCACTTCATGAAGAAGCGGCGCGCGTGGTTCCACGGTTTCAGAGCCGGGCCGACTGCAGACGTCTTTCCAGCAATGAGCAATGCGTCGCGTTCGGCGCGCGTGGCGCTCTCTTCCTTGACGGCTTCAGAGAGTTCGATAGCAAGCGCGACTAGTTCTGGCGGAACGGTCACGAACTCGATAGAAGGTAGCTCCTCAATCGCTTCATTCGAGTCGGCCGGTGCTAGCTCGGCTCGCACTATGCCGGGATCCCGTCCTTGCAGATACCTCTCCACGACGTCCGGGAAATCTAGCCTGATGTCGTCTGCTCGCCGGCCCGCTCGAGTAATTAGGCTCTTGGCTCCTTCCTCTAGTAGGTCGGGCAGTGGATTGATGATCTCGCGGAGACAGTGAGCGATCAGGGCAACACGAGCAGCCGCTTCGTCTCCAGCCGCTGAAGGGGTGTCGAGCAGTCGAATCAGAAAGCGATACATACCGGCAACACCCGGGCTAAGTGAAGCCAACTGGACATGCAATTGCTGGCGCTCGTGACTCCATAGCGGCTCGTTGCTCGCACCCATGGATTCTCCGATCTCAAGCCTCGAGAGAGTGCCCACGGCATCTTTGGAGAGCGTCTAGCTGTTGTCGACCCGTCTTTTCGAGGGTTTCTGGGAGAGCGTAGTAGAGCTGAAGGCGTTCGATACTCACTAGGTCGCGCTTGGACGCGTTTATGCGCTCTGAGGAGAGATCTGCAGGTGCAGGTCAAATCCTCAGGCCCAAGTTCGATCAACGTTGCGCCCGTGGCCCTTCTCGTCGAGTAATGGCCTGCACAGTCAAGTCTGCAACTCGTGAGATGGCTGCCATGGGTATCGCCGTTCAACCCGACCCAATGGTCGGTGCACTTGGCGCTGACCTGGTTGGTGGCGGACGTCCAGGTGCAGACGTTCCCAAGGCGGTTCCGGTGCGCTCGTCCGGTGAACATCTTGAAGCTTTCAACGAGTCGAGTCCTCAGCACCATTGCCTTACACCTGAGCGGTTGCGTAACACGATCGCGCAGAAACGGCATGGCAATGCCGTGAAGGGCAAGACCAAGATGGAACGCGACTACGTATCGAGCGCCAAATGAACAAGAGCGAGGTGCCAGGTGCGCGTCAACGGATCACGTTGGCCGGAATCAGAGATTGTCGATTCTCCGCTGGAGGAAGCGGCGCTCGGCGTCGGAGGGGGCGAGCTCGAAGGCTCGTCGATAGTGCGTAAGGGCATCAGCGGGGCGGCCGGCGCGGCGGAGCAGGTCGGCGCGGGTGGCGTGCAGGAGGTGGTACTCCCCGAGGGTGGCGTCGAGGCTGAGGGTGTCAAGGAGGGTGAGGCCAGCATCCGGGCCCTGGGCGAACGCAACAGCGATCGCTCGGTTCAGGTCGACGATGGGCGACGGGGCCACCTGGCTGAGGTGGGCGTAGAGGGTGGCGATGCGGGCGAAGTTCGTGGCTCCGGCCGTTGGGGCATTCGCGTGCTCGGCGGCGATCTGGGCCTGCAGGAGGTAAGGCCCAGGCGCGTTGCCGAGGGGCTCGAGCGTGCGTTCGGCTTCCGCGAGCATCCGGGAGCCTTCGGCGATTGCGGAGTGGTCCCAGCGGGAGCGGTCCTGGTCTTCGAGCAGCACGATGTCGCCGGCGGCGTCGAGGCGCGTGGCCACGCGGGAGTGCTGGAAGAGTTCGAGGGCGAGCAGGGCGAGCACCTCGGGCTGGTCCGGTATGAGCTGCGCCACGAGACGCGTGAGGCGGATCGCCTCGTCGGCGAGGGCGGGGCGGATGAGGTCGGTTCCGCTGCCGGAGGAGTAGCCCTCGGTGAAGAGCAGGTAGAGGACGGCGAGCACTCCCGCGGTGCGCTCGGGCAGCAGGTGCGGCGGCGGCACGCGGTACGGGATGCCCGCCGCGCGGATCTTGCCGCGCGTGCGAACGAGCCGCTTCTGCATAGTCTGCTCGCTCACCAGGAAGACGTGGGCCGTCTCGGCCACTGTCAGCCCGAGCACGGTGCGGAGGGTGAGAGCGACGCGAGACTCCATCGCGAGAGCCGGGTGGCAGCAGGTGAAGATCAGTCGCAGGCGGTCGTCGTTGAGGGGGTCGGCGAGGTCGATGGGCATGGTCGGCTCCTCTCCCCCGTGCTCCTGGGCGTCGATCTCGGTCTCGATCGCCACGCGGTGGGCTGTGTTGCGCTCGGCTGCCGCCTTGCGGATGGCGTCGACGGCAATGTTCTTGGCCACCGTCGTCAGCCAGGCGCCCGGGTTGTCGGGGGTGCCGCGCTCGGGCCACGTGGACAGCGCGCGAGCGACGGCGTCGTGGAGGCTGTCCTCCGCGAGATCCCAGTCGCCGGTGGTGCGGATGAGGCTCGCCACGATACGCAGGCGCTCGGACGCGACGACCTCGGCGAGCACTGCGCTCGCCTCGGTCGTCGCGTCCTCAGACGTGAGGCCGGTCATCCCACCTCGTTCTTGCTCACTCGAACGGCCAGACCGGGCGCACCTCGACGCGGCCGAAGCGGGCCATCGGGTGCGCGGCGGCGATCTCGAGCGCCTCGTCGAGGTTCTCGACGTCGATGAGGTCGAAGCCGGCGATGGTCTCCTTCGACTCGGTGAACGGGCCGTCGGTGAGGATCGTCTTTCCGTCACGGACCGTCACCGTCGTGGCGTCGGAGGGCGGGCGCAGGCGGTTGCCGACGCGGGAGGCTCCGCGCCGGTCGAGGTCGGCGACCCACTCCTGGATGTTGTCCTCCTCGGGGACGTAGGTCGGGGCGGCAGGGTCGTCGACGATCAGCAGCAGGTATTCCATGGTGGTCTCCTTGGTCAGTTCGGGGTGTGCATGAGGCGGCGGACCTCGATGGGCGAGTACTTCGTCTCGGCGAAGCGGCCGGCGATCTCGACGGCGCGCTCATGGGAGGCGACGTCGACGATGTAGTAGCCGCCGATGTACTCGGAGCCCTCGGTGAATGGGCCGCGGGTGGTGACGGGGTGCCGTTGTGGTGGCCGATGACCGTGACGTTCTCGGTGTCGAGCTCGTTGGAGTCGATGAGCTCGTTGGTCGCTTTGAGCTCGGTGAGCACGGCGGCGTGGCCGGCGTCTAGGTCTGCGTCTTGGCCGTCGGCCCAGGCGGCCTCGGCCGTCTCGTTGGAGTGGATGAGGATCATGAAGCGCACTGGCTGCCCTGCCTTCCGTTGAGGGTGATTACACCAGTACGACGGAGCGGGGTGGGGTGGGAGGACACAGTCCCGCGGAAAAGCGGGTGGAACTACTTCAGCGGAGGTCCTCCGCGACGCGGATGAGCACCTTGCCCGTGACTCCGGCCTCGACGGCGTCGTGAGCGGCCGCCGTGTCCTCGAGCGGGAACCACGACAGGGGTAGCCCCGCCTCATCGCCCACGGGCAACGCACCTGCCTCGAGCGCGGCAGTGATGTCCTCTGCGGCGACGGCCAGAGCATCCGGCCCGACCGTATAGAGCAGGAGGCCCTGCCAACGGACGTTCTTGGCGAAGCTCGCCACGATCGGAGCGGTGAACTCCTCGCCGTTGTTGTTCGCGTAGTACGCGATGCTGCCGTGGTTGGCGACCACGTCGACGTCGAAGGCGGCGTTCTGCGCGAGTGAGACTTCGACGATGTGGTCAACGCCGCCGGTGGCGATGGACAGCACCTTGGCCGCTAGCGCGCCATCCGGGTACTGGAGGACGTGATGCGCGCCCGCTGCACTAGCGAGAGCCGCCTTCTCGTCGCTGCTGACCGTGGCGATGACGGTCGCTCCAGCCCAGATCGCCAGCTGGATCGCGGCGTGCCCCACGGCCCCTGCCCCGCCCTGCACGAGCACCACACGGCCGTCGAGGCTGCCGGGGGCGAGACGCGTCGGCCCGAACTCGTGCACAGTGAGTGCACGGTGGGCGGTCATCGCGGGAACACCGAGGCTCGCGGCGACGTCGAACGCGATGCAGTCGGGGAGGCGAACGACGCGGCTCGCCGGTAGGACGGTGAATTCCTGCGCTGTGCCCGTCGGGCGTTCGTGGGCGGCAAGGAAGAGCCAGACGCGGTCGCCGACGCTCAAGTGCTCGACGTTCGAGCCGACCGCATCGACGACGCCGGCGCCGTCCTGATTCGGGACCATCTCGCCGGAGTCGACCGGCTTGCTGGCGCGGGCCTTCCAGTCGGTCGGGTTGACGCCAGACACGGCGACTCGGATGCGCACCTCGTCCGGACCGGGGGTCGCGGGCTCGCGGGTGGTGAGCTCGAGGACGGAAGAGGGGCCGGGGCGGGAGAAGGTGATGGCTCGCATGGTCGGTGCAAGGAGGCGCTGACGGCGGCTATTCCCGGCTCTCGGCGTCGAGCGGTGCTCGCCGCCGGTTGCTGCCTGGCAGGTCGGGATTTGTCCCCACCGCTACCCCAAACGCGGCGGAGCCGCGCCCGGGGCCCCTCGCGCCGTGGGCCCACCTGCTCGCAGGTCCCGAGCCACCACGCCCGGGAAATGCCGAAAGGGCCGTCCTTTGGACGGCCCTTTCGGCATTTGTCGGGCTGACAGGATTTGAACCTGCGACCCCTTGACCCCCAGTCAAGTGCGCTACCAAGCTGCGCCACAGCCCGTGGCTGGCCCTCCGCGGGGGTGGGCCGTAGGAGAGTCTAGCGGCATCCGGGAGGGGGTGAGCGCATCGCGCGGCCCGCGTGCGAGGCTGGAGCCCATGACGACCACACGCGTGCTGGTGACCGGGTTCGAGGCGTTCGCGGGGGCCGCATCCAACCCGAGCGATGAGGTCGTGCGCCGGCTCGTCAGCGTTCCTCAGCCCGAGCTCGCCGAGGCGGGGGTCGAAGTACGCGGGGTGATCCTGCCCGTGTCGTACCGGGCATCCGGGCCTGCGCTCATGGCGGCGATCGAGGCGCACGCTCCCGACGTCGTCATCGCGCTGGGGCTCGCGGAGGGGCGCAGCGGCATCACGCCCGAGCGCGTCGCGATCAACCTCGACGACGCGCGCATCGCCGACAACGACGGGGATCAGCCCATCGACGCGGCCATCGAGGAGGGCGGTCCCGCGGCTCGGTTCTCGACGCTGCCGGTCAAGGCCATCGTCGCCGCGCTCACCGAGGCGGGGCTGCCGGCGAGCCTGTCGCTCACGGCGGGCAGCTTCGTGTGCAACCACGTCGCATACCTCGTGGGCGGGGCGGTCGAGCGGGATCCGGGGCTGCGGGGCGGGTTCATCCATGTGCCCGCGACGCCCGACCTCGTGCCGCCCGGGTCGAGCGTGCCGACCATGACGATCGACGAGCTCGAGCGGGGCATCCGCCTCGCCATCATGACGGCGGTGCGGACGACGACCGATGCGAAGGTCGCCGGGGGCAGCATCCACTGACCTGAACAGGGGACGCGCCCCCGGCGCTCTCGACGTCAGCGGGCGGTGTAGCCGCCGTCGACGACGAACTCGGAGCCGGTCATGAACGACGCGTCGTCGCTCACGAGGAAGGCGATCGCGGCGGCGAGCTCCTCCGGCTGGGCGATGCGGCCCATGGGGGTGGTCTGGGCGAGCATCGAGCGGTCGGTCTCGCCCAGGATCGGCGTGTCGACGAAGCCCGGGTGGATCGAGTTGACCCGCACGCCCTCCGTCGCCCAGCCGAGCGCGACCGACTTGGTGAGCGTGCGCACGGCGCCCTTCGCGGCGGCGTAGGCGGGCGAGGTGCCGAAGCCGCCGACGATGCCGAACATCGACGAGACGTTCACGACGGCGCCGTTGCCGCTCGCCTTGAGCGCCTCGGCGGCGGCCTTGAGGCCGAAGTAGACGCTGTTCTGCGTGACCGCGACGACCTTCAGGTACTCGTCGGTCGTGCTCTGCTCGAGCGGCACGGTGTCGCCGATGCCGGCGTTGTTGACGAGGATGTCCAGGCCCCCGAACGCCTCCGTCGTCGCGGTGATGGCGGATGCCCAGCTCGACTCGTCCGTCACATCCAGGTGCATGGCGCTCGCGCGACCCCCGGCCTGCTCGATCTCGGCGACGACGGCGGCGGCTCGGTCGTCCTGCAGGTCGGCGACGACGACGCTCGCGCCCTCGCTCGCGAGGCGGAGCGCGGTCGCTCGGCCGATGCCGCTCGCGGCTCCGGTGACGAGGGCGATGCGGTTCTCGAGGCGGTTCATGATCACTCCCATGGCTCGGCCGGGTGGGCGAGTTCGGTCGCGCGTCCGGCGGTGTATTCGACAGGTGTCGTTTACATGCAACGGTGGCCGAGGCAGGGCTATTCCCCGACAGCTGACGGATACGATGGGCCGCATGACCGCGGCCGAGACGACCCCCGTCGGCCACGACCCGCGGTGGGTGCGGTCGCGCGATCGGCTGCACGCGGCGGTGCTCGAGCTCGCGCGCACCTCGCCCGCGTCGGCGATCACGGGGGCGGCCCTCGCGCGCGCCGCGGGAGTCCATCGCTCGACGATCTACGAGCACGGCGCCGACCCGGCCGACCTCCTCCGCAGCGCGCTGCGCGCCGAGCTCGACGAGATCCGCCGCCGCTGCATCGAGCCCGCGACCCCCGACACGATCGTCGCCGCGATCGGCTCCTCCGCCGACGAGGTCTTCGCCCACGTCGAGCGGCACTCCCCCGTCTACGCGCGCGAGCTCGCCGCCGGAACCTCCGGCCTCGGCGCGATGCTCGCCGAGCACTTCGCTCACTCGATCGCGCTCCTCATCGAGCACGGCGCGCTCACCCCTCCCGCGATCCACGACGACCCCGACCGGTTCGCCGAGACCGTCGCCGCCGCCCTCGCCGCGACCACGGTCGCCGTCATCACCGACTGGCTGCGCGACCCGGAGCCCCGCGACCGGGAGCTGCTGCTGCGCCGCTGGCGCGCCATGCAGCCGCCGTGGTGGCCCGCGGCATGAGGCCGGTCATCCACGTCTCGGCCGCGCTCGTCGTCGACGACGCCGGCCGGCTGCTCGTCGTCCGCAAGCGCGGGACGACCGTCTACATGCAGCCCGGCGGCAAGCCCGAGCCCGGCGAGACCCCGGCCGAGACCCTCAGCCGCGAGCTGCTCGAGGAGCTCGGCGTGCACGTGCCCGTCGCAGCCCTCGAGCCGCTCGGGCGCTTCACGACCGCCGCCGCGAACGAGGCCGCGACGACGCTCGTCGCCGACGTCTTCCGCGCCGTCATCACCGAGCCGTGCGTCGCGGCGGCCGAGATCGATGACGTGCGCTGGATGCACCCCGACGAGTTCGCCACCACCGCCGTCGCGCCGCTCATCACCGAGCACATGCTGCCGCTGATGCCCGGGAAATGACCTCGGTGCCGGGGTCGCGGCCCGGCTCCCCCTCGCGCCGGATCGGCGAGCGGGCAGATTCCCTCCCGCGAAGGATGCGGCGCTGACGGACATGAGGTTTCCTGGAGGGATGGACGACCAGGACCACCCGCCCATCGGCGACGCCCCCGACGACTCGGCGACGAAGCGCCCGAACATCGCCTACCTGCCGATCGGCATCACCTTCATGATGCTCGGCGCGGTCTTCATGGCGACCCTCGACTCCGTCGCGCTCGGGCTCGTCTTCCTTCCCGTCGGCGTCGTGTTCATCGCGCTGTCGCTCTCGCCGGGCGACGCCGGCGGTGGTGGCGGGGCAGAGGTCGGTGGCGGGGCCGGGGGTGGGCCCGGGGCCGGGGGCTGAGCTAACTGCGACGCGCCGGTGACGACCGTCGACCGTGCGATCCCGCGCCCTCCCGTGCGTGACGGGCGCGCGCCGGCGTGGATGAGCCGTGTGCTTCTCGCGGCACGTGCCGCGGGCCGACCACGGCCGTGACCGCCGCGGTCACCAGCAGCACCCCCGACGCCACGAGCAGGGCCGTCGTCGTCCCGTCGAGGAACGCCTGTCGGGCGGCCGCGACCACTGGCTCGGCGGCGGGCCCGAGCGCGTCGACGAGCGGGGACTGCGTGAAGGCGACCGATCCCTCGACGGCGTCGCGGGCATCCGCGGGCAGGTCGGATGCCGCGTCGGCGACGCCCGACCGGTACACGGCCGCGAGCACGCTGCCCAGCACGGCGATGCCGAGCGCGCTGCCGAACTCGCGCGCGACATCATTGACGGCGGAGGCGACGCCCTGCTTCTCGTGCGGGAGCGCGGTCGTGATCGCCGTGGTCGACGGGGTCCCGGCGAGAGCCATGCCCGCGCCGAACAGGAGCAGACCGACGACGAACACGGCGTAGTCGAAGTCGACCTCGAGCAGCGAGAGCGTCGCGAACCCAGCCGCAATCAGCACGAGCCCGACCGGGGCGACCTTGCGGTACCCGACGCGCTGCGCGAGCACGGGCGCGAACCGCGCGAGCGGGATCATCGCGACCGGCAGCGGCAGCATGCACACCGCAGCCATGAGCGGGCTCAGCTCGACGACGAACTGCAGGTACTGCAGGGCCGTGAAGAAGAATCCGAACGCCGCGAAGAACTGCACGGTGAGGGTCAGCGCGCCCGCCCCGAACGCCCGCACGGCGAACAGGCGCGGGTCGAGCAGGGGCTCGGGCCGGCGCCACTCCCACGCGACGAACGCGACGAGAGCGGCGAGCCCGACAGCGAGAACGATGATAGGCCCCGCCTCCTCGCCGTCGGTCGCGGCGATCTCGATGATGCCGAACACGATGCCGCCGACTGCGACGAGTGACAGCAGTGCGCCGAGGCCGTCGAAGCGGGGCGGATGCGCGTCACGACTCGGCGGGATCACGAGCGTCGCCCCGATGAGGCCCAGGATCGCGAGCACGACGTTGAGCCAGAAGAACGAGTGCCATTCGAAGAACTCCAGCAGCAAGCCGGTGCCGAAGAGCCCGAGCACGGCGCCGCTGCCCGCGACGCCCACCCAGACGCCGATCGCCTTCGGGCGCTCCTCGACGGGAAAGCTCGTCGTGATGACCGAGAGCGTCGTCGGCATGATCGCTGCCGCTCCGATCCCCATGACGGCGCGCAGGGCGATGAGCGCTGCGGGCTCCTCGACGAACGCGGCGGTCGCGGCGGCGGCGCCGAAGACCGCGAGCCCGACCATGAGGATCCCCTTGCGCCCCAGCCGGTCTCCGATCGCCCCGGCCGAGAGCAGAAGCCCGGCGAAGACGACGGTGTAGGCGTCGACGATCCAGGTCAGCTCGGTCTGCGTCGCGCCGGTGCCCCGCGCGAGGCTCGGCAGTGCGACGTTGAGGCCGCTCACCGCCGAGACGACCGTCATGAGCGAGACGGCGACGACCGCGAGCACGAGTCGGCGCCGGAGGGGGGTGAGCGCTGCGGTGACCATGAGGGCCTCCCGGAGGGCCGTCGAACCCTCCTGTGCGAGCCACAGCGTACTCCGGGTGCGGAAAGGCGGGGAGGGCGCATCACTGAGCAATCATCGCGAGATGCGTGCGGAACCCTCGACCGAGCGCTTGAATGAGGTCATGACCGAACCGGCGTCGTCCTCCCACCCGCAATCCGAACCCCGATCCGCGCGTCGTCGGCCGCAGCTGCGCTACCTGATCACCGGCATCGTGCTGCTCGTCGCGGGTGTCGTCTTCATCACCCTGCTCGACTCGACGCCGATGGGCATCGGACTGCTCATCATCGGCCTCGTCCTGGCCGGCCTGTCGTTCACGAGCAGCGGCTCGGGCCCGGGCGGCGGCACGCGCCCGAGCCACTCCGAGAGCGGATATCCCGGCGGGTACGGCGGGGGCTCCCTCTGGGGCGGCGGCGGCACGACCGCCGGGCGCGACGGCTAGAGGACGGGCAGCCGCCCCCGGAGGGCGGGCCACGAACTAGCGAATCCGGGGTGCAGGGGCAGGGCATCCACCTGCTCGATCGCGACCCAGCGCAGCTCGAGGCTCTCGAGATCGGCGACGACCGGCTCGAAGAGCGCGTCGACCCGGACGACGACCGTCGTGTACGACCAGAATCCGAGGTCGACGACGCTCTCGAACAGGACGCTGACCGCGTCGAGCGGCACGCCGGCCTCCTCGTTCGACTCGCGGAGGGCCGCGTCGGACGCGCTCTCGCCGAGCTTCCGCGCCCCTCCTGGGATGCCCCACGTACCGCCGTGGTGCGACCACTCGGCGCGGTGCTGCAGCAGGATGCCGGCCTCGGCGTGCCACGCGAGCAGGCCCGCTGCGCCGAAGCGGCCCCAGAATCGCTGGCCGTCGGGGCCCTCGACCCACGCGTCGCCGGGGTCGCGCAGGTGCGGCGGGGGCAGGGGCGGCGGGGTGCGGCGCGCGGCTCCGTCGGGTACGGCGGAGGGCGGGGTCGACATGGTGCTCAGGCTACGGCGCGAAACCTGCGAAACGGGGCGGGGCGGTCGGCACGGTGCGGGGGCTCGACGGGCGGGGCCGCGTCAGGCGAGCATCGCCCGGAAGGCGTGCGTGCGGTACGGCATGAGGATGTCGCCGTCGGCGGTCGCGACGCTTGCGCCGAGCGCGCCGACATCCGCGAGCACGGTCTCGCGCTCGTCGTCCGGCAGGGCGATGACGTCGCTGCGCGAGGCGGCGAGGTCGATGAGGCCGTCGACGGTGAGGGTGGCTGTCCACTCCCACATGGCGTGCTCGAGGGCCGTGAACGGCGGGCCGACCTCGGGCATGCCCTCGGTGAGGAGGCGCTCGGCGGCGCTCGAGTGCATGATGCCGCTGAGCTCCTTCACCCACGGCACGGTCTCGTCGCGGATGTTCCAGAAGAGTCCGAGGCGCCCACCCGGCCGGAGCACGCGAGCGGCCTCGAGAGTGGCGAGCGCCGGGTCGACCCAGTGCCACGACTGGCCGAACGTGACGGCGTCGACCGACATGTCATCGACGGGCAGGTCCTCCGCGGTGCCGACGGCGGTCGCGACGCTCGGCAGGCGACGGGCGAGGGTGGCGAGCATCGTGGGGTCGGGGTCGACCGCGCGCACGGCGTGGCCGGCGCGGGCGAGCTGCGCTGTGAGCTTGCCGGTTCCGGCGCCGACATCGAGCACGATGGCGCCCGGGCGCGGCAGCAGCCATTCGATCGCAGCGGCGGGGTAGCCGGGTCGAGCGCGCTCGTAGGCATCTGCGGCCGTGCCGAATGAGGTGGCGATCTCCATCCTCGCGACGCTACGGTACGCGAACCCGTGTGCGCAGGGGCTTGCGCTCGGGTGCGGCGAGCACAATGAATCCGTGCCCGACCCCGCGCCCCGCCTATCTGCCCCCGCCGCCTCGTCGACGCCGCCGCTTCCGGGGCGCGCGATCATCCGCCAGCACTGGAGCGACTTCCTCTTCCTCCACTGGCGCGTCGACCCCGAGCTCGTCGCGCCGTTCCTCCCCGCCGGCACGCGCCCCGATGTGTTCGACGGCAGCGCGTGGGTGGGGCTCATCCCGTTCGTGCTGGGGGGTCACCAGTTCCTCCCGCTCCCGCCCGTCCCCGGTCTCGGAACCTTCATCGAGATCAACGTCCGCACCTACTCGATCGACGGGGCGGGGAACCGCGGCGTCGTCTTCCGCTCCCTCGAGGCGCAGCACCTCCCGCCGGTGCTCGCGGCGCGCGCGCTGTTCGGTCTCCCCTATCAGTGGGCGGATGCTGCGCTCACGGTCGACGGAGACGAGCTCGAGTACCGCAGCCGACGTCACCGCCTCGCCGGTGGAGCCGCGCACCCGCTCGTCGATCGCCCGACGACGCGCATCCGCACCCGCGTCTCGGGGTCGCCCGTCGACACCCCGCTCAGCCGCTTCCTCACCGACCGGTGGGGGTTCCACGAGCGGCACCTCGGTCGCACGATCCACGCGCGCAACGCGCACGAGCCGTGGCCGCTCGTCGACGCGACGCTGCTGACGCTCGAGGATCAGCTGCTCGAGGCCGCGGGGTTCCCGGGGCTCACCGGGCGCGCGCCCGACTCGGTGCTCGCGACGCCGCCCGGCCGCGGAGTCGTGACGGAGTTCGCGGCCGCCCGCCGCGTGGGTTGAGCGGCAGGCCGCCGGGCGCGCGCGGACGTGCCGCGGGCCGCGCCACCTACCGTTGTTGAGGAGTGTCGAAAATCAATTACGTCACTCCTCAACAACGGGAGGGCGCTGGGCGGGCACGCGAGTTTCGGCGGGCGGCGCGTCGGAGCGTCTGCGCGCTGGACGAGCCGCACGGGGGCGCTTCTCGCGCCCGCGATCCGAGACGGATCGCGGCGCGTTCGGGGCGGAGGTCAGAAATGACCTCCGCCGGTCACTTGCGTGCCCTTTTTTCCCGAACGCGCATGTTGACCTGGATGGGCGAGCCCTCGAAGCCCCACACCTCGCGCAGGCGGCGCGTGATGAAGCGGCGGTACTGCGGGTCCAGGAACCCGGTCGTGAAGAGCACGAAGGTCGGCGGGCGCGTCGACGCCTGCGTCGCGAACAGGATGCGCGGCTGCTTTCCGCTGCGGACGGGGTGCGGATGCTCCTGCGTCAGCTCGGCGATGAACGCGTTGAGCTTGCCGGTCGGGATGCGCGTATCCCACGACTGGAGCGCGAGCTCGAGCGCTGGGACCAGCTTCTCCAGGTGACGGCCCGTGCGCGCCGAGATGTTGACGCGCGGCGCCCACGCGACGTGCGCGAGATCCTGATCGATCTCGCGCTCCAGGTAGCGGCGGCGCTCGTCGTCCAGCATGTCCCACTTGTTGAACGCGAGCACGAGCGCGCGGCCCGACTGGAGAACGAGCTCGATGATGCGGACGTCCTGCTCGCTGATCGGCTCGGTCACGTCGATGAGCACGACCGCGACCTCCGCCTTCTCGAGCGCCGCGGCCGTGCGCAGCGAGGCGTAGAAGTCGCTGCCCTGCTGCAGGTGCACGCGGCGGCGGATGCCGGCGGTGTCGACGAAGTTCCAGATCTTCCCGCCGAGCTCGATCTGCTCGTCGATCGGGTCGCGCGTCGTGCCGGCGAGCTCGTTGACGACGACGCGCTCCTCGCGCGCGGCCTTGTTGAGCAGGCTCGACTTGCCGACGTTCGGGCGGCCGATGAGGGCGACGCGGCGGGGACCGCCGAACTCCTGCTTCGCGACGGCCGACACCTCGGGAAGCACCGTGAGCACGTGGTCGAGCAGGTCGGCGACGCCGCGGCCGTGCACGGCCGACGTCGGCCACGGCTGCCCGAGGCCGAGGCCCCAGAGCTCGGCCGTCAGGGGCTCCTGGCGGGTGTCGTCGATCTTGTTGCCGACGAGGATCACCGGCTTCTTCGAGCGGCGCAGCATCTTCACGACGAACTCGTCCGTGGCGGTCGCGCCCGTGATGGCGTCGACGACGAACAGGACGGCGTCGGCGAGCTCGACGGCGACCTCCGCCTGCGCGGCGACCGAGGCGTTGATGCCCGTCGCGTCGGGCTCCCAGCCGCCCGTGTCGACGAGGGTGAAGCGCTTGTCGTTCCACTCGGCCTTGTAGGTGACGCGGTCGCGCGTGACACCGGGCGTGTCCTCCACGACGGCCTCCCGGCGGCCGAGGATGCGGTTCACGAGCGCGCTCTTGCCCACGTTCGGCCGGCCCACGATCGCGAGCACCGGCAGGGCGGGCAGCGTGATGATGCCGTCCTCGCCGAGCTCCGCGCTCTCGAGCAGGTCCAGGTCGTCGTCATCGAGGTCGTAGTCGGCGAGACCCTTGCGCAGCGACTCCGCGCGCGCGAGCGCCAGGTCGTCGTCGAGCTCGGCCAGGCGCGCGGCGACCTGCTCGGCCGCCTCCTGGTTCAGCTGCGGGTACTCGGCGTCGCTCTCGTCGGTCGAGACGGGAGCGTCGGGGTTCTGGTCGGCGGTCATGGGATCCTCCCACTGTTCCCTCGCCCACCGGCGAGGCGTGTTCCGCGCCCCCTCCCCTAGGCGGAAGGAGCGGCGCGCACGATATCGATCAACGCCTGCACCGTCTGCTCGAAGTCGAGCTCGGTGGAATCGAGGGTCGTGACACCCTCGGCGGCGTTCATGAAGTCGACGACCTTGAGGTCCTGCGCATCGCGTGAGGCGAGCTGCTGCGCTGTCGACTCGGTCGGCTCACTGCCCAGTTCGGCCGACCTTCTGGCCATTCTAGCCTCCGGGCTCGCCGTCAGCAGAACGCGGGCCAGGGCATCCGGCGCCACGACCGTCGTGATGTCGCGCCCCTCGATGATCATGCCCGCCCGATCGCTGTCGGCGGCGATGCGCCGGAAGAGCGCCGTGAGACCCTGCCGCACCTCCGGAACGCGCGCGACCGCGCTCACGACCGCCGTCACGCGCGGCTCGCGGATGTCGCTCGTGATCTCCTCCCCGCCCACGCGGACGAAGTAGAAGTCGGGATCGGTGCCGATCGCGTAGTCGAAGTCGGCGACGCGCGACGCCACCGCACGGGCATCCTCGACGTCGACGCCCTCGTCGAGGCAGTGCCAGGCGAGCGCGCGGTAGGCGGCGCCCGTGTCGAGGTAGCCGAAGCCGAGGCGGCGGGCGGCCTCGCGGCTCACGCTCGACTTGCCGCTGCCGGCGGGGCCGTCGACGGCCACGATGAGGTCGGTCACTGCGTCTCCTGGGGGGTCAGAGTCAGAGGGGGAAGTGAAGGGGTCAGCTCGCGCCGGCGATGCGCCAGCCGCGCTCGGTGAGGGCCATGATGAGCGGCGCCTCCGCCTCGGGAACGACCGACACCTCGGCGAAGCCGATCTGGGCGCCCGGCGAGTGCTCGAGCCGCAGGTCCTCCATGTTGACGCCGAGCTCGCCGATCTCGGTGAGCAGGCGCGCGAGCTGGCCGGGGGTGTCGTCGATCATGACGACGAGCTGCGCGTACCGGCGGGTCGAGCCGTGCTTGCCGGGGATGCGCGCGACTCCCGCGTTGCCGGCGCCCATCAGGTCGGCGATCGCGCGGCGCGCCCCGGGGGCATCGGGATGCTCGAGGGCCTCGATCGCGGTCGTCACGTCGTCGCGCACGCGCTTCAGGATCGCGGCCACCGGGTCGGCGTTGGCGGCGAGGATCTGCACCCACAGCCCCGGGTCGCTCCCGGCGATGCGCGTGACGTCCCGCACGCCCTGGCCCGCGAGACCGACGGCGTCGTCCGTCGCCGCCGCGAGGCGCGCGGCCATGATCGTCGAGACGAGCTGCGGCACGTGGCTGATCATCGCGACGCTCGCGTCGTGCTCGTCGACCGTCATCTCGACCGGAACGGCGCCGAGGTCGAGGATGAGGTCCTCGATCGCTCCGGCGCGGACGTAGCTGATGCCGTCGTGGCCGGCGAGCACCCACGGCCGGCCGAGGAAGAGGTCGGCGCGCGCCGAGATCGGTCCGCCGCGCTCGCGCCCCGCCATAGGGTGCGTGCCGAGGTAGCGGCTCACGTCGGCGCCGAGCTCGTGCAGCTCGCGCAGGGGGCCCGCCTTGACGCTCGCGACATCGGTCACGAGGGAGTCCGGATGCGCAGCGAGCTCGTGCGCGACCGTGCGGGCCGTGACATCCGGCGGCACCGCGACGATCACGAGACCCGGACGATCGTCGTCGCGCGCGGGGCGTCCGGCGCCGTAGTCGACGGCGAGACGGACGGCCGTGGGCGAGAGGTCGTCGAGCGCGACGTCGACGCCCTTCTCGGTGAGCGCGAGGCCGATGCTCGTGCCGAGGAGGCCCGCGCCGACGACGCGGACGTCGAGCTGGAGGCGGCGGTCGCTCACTCCTCGCCCTCGCTCTCGGGGGCGGTCTCGCGAGCGCGTGCGGCTCGGGCGTCGCGCGCGAGGGTCAGCAGTGCGCCGCGCTCCGCGGTCGAGAGCTCGCGCGTGCGGCCGACGGGCAGGGTGCCGAGATTGAGGGGGCCGAAGCGGCGCCGGACGAGCTCCTCGACGGGGTGGTCGACGGCGGCGAGCATCCGTCGCACGATGCGATTGCGGCCGGAGTGCAGCGTCAGCTCGACCATGCTGCGCCCGCCGTTCGGCTCGCCCATGACGCGAACCTTGTCGGCGGCGATCGGGCCGTCGTCGAGCTCGACGCCCGCGAGGAGCTTCCGGATCGTCGCCGGGTACACGGTGCCGCGCACCTGCGCGATGTAGGTCTTCTCGACGCCGAAGCTCGGGTGGGCGAGCACGTGCGCGAGGTCGCCGTCGTTCGTGAGCAGCAGCAGGCCGCTCGTCTCGGCGTCGAGGCGGCCGACGTTGTAGAGGCGCTCCTCGTACCTGTCGGTGAACTGGCGCAGGTCGGGGCGGCCGTTCTCGTCCTTCATCGTGCTCACGACGCCCGTCGGCTTGTTGAGCATGATGTACCGCTTCGTCTGGTCGAGCTGGATCACGACGCCGTCGACCGCGAGCTCGTCCGTGCCGGGCTCGATGCGCGCGCCGAGCTCGTCGACGACGACGCCGTTGATGCTCACGCGGCCGGCGATGATCATCTGCTCGCTCACGCGGCGCGAGGCGACGCCCGCCGCCGCCATGACCTTCTGCAGGCGCTCGCTCGTGGGGCTGTCACCCGCGCGGTCGTGCGCGGTGACATCCCACGGGAGCGGTTCCTGCTGATCGTGCTCAGACATCGTCGAACCCCTTGCTGCCGTCGTCGAGCAGCGGCGAGATCGGCGGCAGCTCGTCGAGCGAGTTGATGCCGAGCTGCGTCAGCAGCAGCTCGGTCGTCGCGTAGTGGATCGCTCCGGTCTCGGAGTCGGTGAAGGCCTCGGTGATGAGGCCGCGGCCGAGGAGCGTGCGCACGACCGAGTCGACGTTGACCGCGCGGATCGACGCGATCGCGCCGCGGCTGATCGGCTGCTTGTAGGCGATGACCGCGAGGGTCTCGAGCGCCGCCTGCGACAGCTTCGCGGGGCTCTGGGTGTGCACGAAGTCGCGCACCACGCCGTCGAACTCTCCGCGGACGTAGAGCCGCCAGCCGCCGCCGACCTCGCGCAGCTCGAAGCCGCGGCGGGGGCCGCCGGCCGCGCCGTCGTAATCGGCGACGAGCGCGGCGAGGGCGGCGCGGACATCCGCCACCGGTCGGCCGACGCCCGCGGCGAGGCCGACGACGCTCTGCGGCTCGTCGGCGATCATGAGGATCGCCTCGAGGGCGCGGGCGACGTCAACGCCCTCGGGGATGCCCGCGGGCGCGCTCTCGACGTCAGTACCGTCGATCCGCGGTGCGGTCTCGATCGCGGCGTCGGCCGCGGCATCGGTTCGGGTCTCACTGGCCATAATCGGCTCCCAGGTTCACGAGGTTCTCGTCGCTCCAGTTCTCGGCCGTCCAGCGCACGGTGAGCTCGCCGAGCGGCTCGAGCTGCTCGAAGCCGACCGCCGCGTGGCGGTACAGCTCGAGCAGGGCGAGGAAGCGCGCCACGACGACGCCCTTCTGGTCGGCACCGGCGATGAGCTGGCGGAAGGTCACGGGGTCGCCGCGGCGCAGCAGGCTCACGACGTGCGCGGCCTGCTCGCGGATCGAGATGAGCGGCGCGTGCAGATGGTCGAGCCCGACCATCGGGATCTCGCGCGGCGTGAAGGCGAGCAGCGCGAGCGCGGCGAAGTCGTCGAGACTCGTCGTCCAGCGCAGCTCGGGCGTGCGCTCGCGGAAGCGGTCCTCGAGGCGCACGCTCCGCGCATGACGGCCGGCCTCGGCCTCGAGCCGGCCGGCGAACCAGCCGCTCGCCTCCTTGAACGCGCGGTACTGCAGCAGGCGGGCGAAGAGCAGGTCGCGGGCCTCGAGCAGCGCGACGTCCTCCGCGTCGACGAGCTCGCCCTGCGGCAGCAGGCTCGCGATCTTCCAGTCGAGCAGCGTCACGGCGACGACGAGGAACTCGCTCGCCTCCTCCAGCTCGTCCGGCCCGTCGAGCCCGCGCAGGTAGGTCAGGAACTCGTCGGTCACCGCGCTCAGCGCGATCTCGGTGATGTCGAGCTCGCGCTTGCTGATGAGGCTCAGCAGGAGGTCGAACGGTCCGTCGAAGGAGGCGAGGTGCACCTGGAACCCGGCGGGAGCATCCGTCGCCGCCACGTCGGTCGGTGCCGCCGGAGCCTCGGGCTCAGGCGACCGCGCCACGGTCGATCAGCTCTCGGGCCAGCTGACGGTAGGCCTTCGCGGCGGGGTGCTCGGGAGCGTAGCTCGTGATCGGCGTGCCCGCGACCGAGGCGTCGGGGAACTTCACGGTGCGGCCGATGACCGTCTCGAAGACCTTGTCGCCGAACGCGTCGACGACGCGCTCGAGCACCTCGCGCGAGTGCAGCGTGCGCGGGTCGTACATCGTCGCGATGATGCCGTCGAGCTGGATGGCGGGGTTCAGGCGGTCCTGGACCTTCTCGATCGTCTCCACCAGCAGGGCGACGCCGCGGAGGGCGAAGTACTCGCACTCGAGCGGGATCAGCACGCCGTGCGCGGCCGTGAGCGCGTTGACCGTCAGCAGGCCGAGGCTCGGCTGGCAGTCGATGAGGATCACGTCGTAGTCGCCGAGGACGGGGCGCAGCACGCGGGCGAGGATCTGCTCGCGCGCGACCTCGTTGATGAGGTGCACCTCGGCGGCGCTCAGGTCGATGTTGGCGGGGATGATGTCGAAGCCCGGCACGCTCGTCGGCTGGATGGCGGCCTTGGTGTCCTTCTCGCGGCCGAGCAGGAGGTCGTAGATCGTCGTGACGTCGTGGCTCTCGACGCCGAGACCGGCCGAGAGCGCGCCCTGCGGGTCGAAGTCGATCGCGAGAACGCGGCGGCCGTACTCGGCGAGGCTCGCGCCGAGGCTGATCGTGGTCGTCGTCTTGCCGACGCCGCCCTTCTGATTGCAGAGGGCGATGATGCGGGCGGGGCCGTGCTGGTCGAGGGGGGCGGGGGCGGCGAACTCGCGGGCGGGGCGCCCCGTGGGGCCGTTCTTCACGTCCGGGGTCGCGGTCATGCCCGGCAGCTCGGTGCCCGTCGTCGTCTTGCCGCTCATAGCGCTCGAGTCTACTGAGCGCCCGGCCGTCGAGCCGCGCGACGGGCCGGGCGCGAGCAGGCCGGACAGGCGCGAGTCGGGCGGCCGGGACGCCCTGGTGCGGGCGGGGGGTCGAACGCCGAGACAGCGACCGTGCGCAACTCAGGAAGCGGCTGCCTCGGCCCGCGTGCTTCCGGGCCGCATCCCGCCGTCGGCGCTCACCGTTCCTGAGTTGCGCATGAGCCAGGAGCGACGTGGGAGCTGGCGCCCCGCTCGCACCGCGGCGGGTCGCTCGTTGCGTCACCGGGTGCGAGCGTATTGACTGATCGTCATGAGTGAGGATGCTCCGCGGCCGGCGGGCGCGCCGGCCCCCGCGGGCGCCCGTACGGCCGCGATCGCGGCGAGCGCCGCGCACGTGCGCGACCTCGAACGGCGCGCCTTCGCGCGCCCGAGCTCGCGCGCCGGGGCGGCGGACGCCGCCGCGGCCGCCGCCGAGCTCGCGCGCCTCCGCGCCGTCGAGGACGAGCGCGCCCCCGACCGCGTCGTCGCGCCCGACCTCCTCGCCTCAGCCGACCGCGTCGGCGGGGCCGACCGCCTCGGCGGGGCCGACCGCGCTCCCGTCGTGCAGCGTCCTGCGCTCGACGGATCCGGCGACGGCCGGAATGACGCTGTCGCCGACGACATCGCCGGCCATGTCGCCGACCTCCCGCCGACCCTCGGCGAGCGCGCCGCCGCGATCGCCCGCGCAACCGGGGCCGCGCTGCACGCCCGCGCCCGCCGTCTCACCCGCCGCGACATCCGGCGACTGGGGGCCTCCGCCCTCGCGCTCGGTCTCGTCGCCGCGGCGGGCGGCACGGTCCACGCCGCGCTCACCGCTCCCCCGCCGGCCTACGCGGTCTTCGCCGAGGAGGTGCCGGAGGGCGACCGGGTCAGCCTGATCTCGGGCGACAGCATCGCCTGGGAGAGCGAGCTCGAGCAGCGGGGCACGATCGTCCTGGAGGGTCCGCACCTGTTCGGCGAGCGCGACGACATGCTGCGCGTCGGGGTGTACCGCGAGTGGCTCGACGCCGATCGCACCGAGGTGTGCGCGGGTCTCGTTGTCGACAACGCCTGGAGCTTCCGGACGACGTGCACGAGCGAGGCCGAGTTCCGCCGCTCGGGCCTGGTCTCGACCTTCGACCAGGAGGGGGTGCGAATCGAGTACGGGTGGATGCCCGACGGCGAGGTGCTGCTCGAGACCGAGCAGACGGGGGTCCAGACTCTCGAGGAGCTCCGGGCGCTCGATCTTCCGGCGGTCGCCGCGATCGAGTCGGCGGGGCTCGACCTCGGTATCGCCCGCGAGGTCCTCCCCTGGGCCCCCGACGTGCTCGCGGGCCCGCTCGAGCTCGGCGAGTTCGACCGCTGGCGGTTCTTCGCCCTGATCGTGGAGATCGAAGCCGCCCCCTGGGAGTCGGCCCCTCGCCCGCAGCTCTGCCTCGCCGCGCGCGACGACCGCACCCGGGCTGACGGCAACGGCATCGTCGTCGGCTGCGCGCCCGCCGAGCGCTTCCAGGAGGACGGTCTCTCGGTGCAGACCGATGACGGGGTCGTCGCGCAGTGGGACGCGCAGAACGTGTTCGACGCGGAGCTGCCGTGATCGACGAGGAGCGCCGCCGGCTCTACGGCCGACCGGAGCCCGGCGCCGAACCGCCGGCGATGACACCGCCACGGCCCGCTCCCGAGCAGGAGCCCGCGGGGGGAGGTGACACCGAGCCCTCGCCCGCGGCGCCCGTCCTCGAGGCGCCGGCCCCCGCATCCCGTCGCCGCCGGGTCATCGCCGCGAGCGTCGTCGGCGGCATCGCGGCAGCGTCGATCATCGGCGTCGCGTCGGTCGTGCTCGGCCCCGCCGCGGCCCCCTCCCTGGCCGTGTTCGACCGGGAGCCCACCGAGCAGGAGCGCGGGGTCGAGGAGCGCCTCTCGACGCAGGGCTCGCTCTTCATCCCCGGCGCGGCGGTGCAGGCGCGGCTGGTCCTCGAGCTCCCCGACACCGCGCAGACGACGGCGCGCGAGATCTGGGCGCTGCGAAGCGACCTGAGCGATCAGTTGGAGAACCCGTACGCCGTAGTGTGCCTCGCGACCGGCCCGATCGAGCAGAGCTGGAGCACCATCGGCTGCATGGACGAGAAGGACGTCGCGCGGCGGGGCTTCATCCCGATCGACCAGCCGCGACCGACGCTGCTCGTCGACGGCGAGCAGCGCGCCGTCGAGTGGGGTCCGACGGGGGATGCCCGGCTCATCGACGTGCCCACGCCCCCGCGCGACGACGAGGGGTCATGAGCGACTCGACCGACGTCGAGCGCCTGCGCGAGCTGCAGCGTCGCGCGTTCTCCCGCCCCCGCACGGATGAGGAGGCGGCCGACGCGGAGCGGGCCGCGGCCGAGCTCGCCGCGCTGATGCCGGCGCGCGAGCCTGCCGCGACGACGCGATCGCTCGAGACCGTCCGAGCGCCCGCAACGAACGCCTTGCCCGAGAGGGACGCAGCGGAGCGGGACGACCCCTTCGACGACGACCCCTCCCCCGCGGAGCGCGCGTGGCGGGCGACCGTCGCGCGGATGCGCGGCGCGACCCGCGCCGAGCGGCGCGGTGCCGCGATCGCCGCGGTCGCGCTGCTCGCCGCCACGGGCATCCTCGCCGGGGTGCACGTCGCGCTCACTTCCCCGCCGCCCGCGTACGCCGTCTTCGCCGACGGCGCGCGTGCCGACGGCGCCGACGGCAGCTCGGCGGGCGGCGCGAGCTCCGAGCGCGATGAGGAGAGCGCCGCACGCGACCTCGAGAGCGCGGCCGTCGAGCTCGCGGCCGGCCCGCGCGCGCTCGGCGAGCCGCGCAGCGACCCGCGGCTCGTGGTCTACCGTCAGCGGGTCTCCGATTCGATCACCGAGCCCTGCATGGCGCTGCTCATCGATCGGGGGTTCCTGACCGGGCACACGTGCACGACCGAGGAGGCCTTCCGCACCGAGGGGCTCGAACAGGAGTGGACGGACGGCGGGGCCTTCACCGTCGTCTACGCCTGGCGGCCCGATGGGTCGTCGACGCTCGAGGTCGAGCAGCGGGGCGCGATCACGCTCGATGAGGTCCGCGCCCTCGACATCCCGGCGCTGGAGCAGCTCGAGGCCGGGCCGACCCCGGCCGACCAGCTGATCTGGAACTACTCCCCGGGCACGATCGCCGGGCCGCTCCTGCTCGCCGAGGTCGAGGGCACGCAGTGGGTCGGCCTGCTCACCGACGACCAGGACGGCTTCGGACGCCTCGGCGACGCCCCGCAGTTCTGCCTGTGGGTCGGCGATCGCAGCGGCAACGCCGGGGCCTGCACGAGCGTCGAGGACTTCGCGGAGAACGGCATGGAGGCGCCCGAGGTCGGGGGCGTCGCGGGCGGGGCGAGCCAGCCCTTCGCGGCGACGTGGCTCCCCTCCGGCGAGCTCGTGCTCGAGGAGCGCGCTGCCGACGAAGAGGCCTCGTCGTGAGCCGCGCGAGCCTGGTCGCCGCCGCGGTCGCGACGGGCATCCTCGCTGTCAGCGCCGCCGGCACCGCCGCCCTGACGACCCCGCCGCCGCGCTCGCTCGCGGTCTTCGAGCGACCGCCGACCGCGACCGAGCGCGAGCGCGCCGAGCAGTTCGCGACCGGCTCCGTGTTCTACCTCCAGGAGCGACCCGACGTCCGGCTCCTGCTGACGACCGAGGAGGGAGAGCGGTCGCAGGACGTGTGGGCGCTGCGACTCGACGCCGGCGATGGCGCGCCGGACTCCGAGATCTGCCTGCTCACGACGCGCCGCGGATCCGAGCAGGAGTTCTTCGCCGGCTGCATGCGCACGCTCGACGTCGCGCGCCGCGGCTTCCTGCCGCTGGACGAGCCGCCCCCGATCGTCACGGTCGACGGCGAGCAGCAGATCGTGCGGTGGGGTCCGACCGGGGATGCCCGACTCGAGCCGCGCCGCACAGCCGAGCCCGCGGGGTAGGCGCCGCGCGGGATCCGCCGCGCACGGACAGTTCCGCAGCAGCCGCTGCGCTGCCGCCGCTACCGGGCCCGCGGGTGCGCCGTCGCCCACGCCTCGCGCATCGCGTCGGCCGTGACGAGCGTGTAGATCTGGGTCGTCGCGACGCTCGCGTGGCCGAGGAGCTCCTGCACGACGCGCACGTCGGCACCGCCCTCGATGAGGTGCGTCGCGAACGAGTGCCGCAGCGTGTGCGGCGAGAGCTCGACGTCGAGGTGCGCGCGCTGCGCCGCCGCGCGGATCACCAGCCACGCCGACTGCCGACTGAGCCGCGCCCCGCGCGCGCCGAGGAAGAGCGCCGGAGTCGCCGCCCCGCGCGGAGCCGCGAGCGGTCGCGCCCGCACGAGGTAGGCGTCCAAGGCCTCCTGCGCGTAGCGGCCGAGCGGAACGATGCGCTGCTTGCGGCCCTTGCCGAAGAGCCGCACGGCCGTGCCGACGCGCGCGTCGTCGCCGATCACGTCGTCGACGTTGAGGTCGATCGCCTCGCTCACGCGCGCGCCCGTCGCGTACAGCAGCTCGAGCAGGGCGCGGTCGCGCAGCATGAGCGGGTCGTCCCCCGCGCACGCCTCCAGCAGCGCCTCGACCTCGGCGATCGAGATCGCCTTCGGCAGGCGCTTGGGCTGTCGGGGCGGCTTCTGATCGCGCGCGACGTCGGCGGTGAGGATGCCCTCCTCGACGAGGAACCGGTGCCAGCCGCGCACGCTCGACAGCATGCGCGCGGCGCTCGACGCGCTCACGGCCGCCGGAGCCGCACCGCTCTCGTCGAGGGGCACGCTCGGGTCGCGCAGCTCGGTCACGAACGCCGCGACGTCCGCGCTCGTGATCTCGACGGGCTCCTGCCGTCCGAGCCCGCCGACGAAGGCGGCGTAGCGGAGCAGGTCGCGGCGGTACGCCGCCACAGTGTGCGGGCTTCGTCCGCGCTCGAGGGCGACGTGCCTCACGTACGTCTCGATCGCGCGCACGAGAGCGGGAGGGGCATCCCCCGCGATCGTCGCGCGCGCGGTCATGGCCGGCTGCGCCGGGCGTGCGCGGCGAGCACCGCCGCGATGAGGATTCCGTTGCGAACGCGGCCCGCGAGCACGGCGTCGACGGCCTCGTCGAGCGACACCCAGCGCAGGGTCATGTCGACCTCCTCCGCCTCGCGGGCGAAGGCCTCCTCGGTGGGCGAGAGACCCGTCGCGAGGTAGATCGTGATGACCTCGTCCGAGCCGCCCGGGCTCGTGTGGAGGGTCAGCAGCGGCTCCCAGTGCTCGGCGACGAGGTCGACCTCCTCGGCGAGCTCGCGCTGCGCGGCCGCGAGAGGATCCTCCCCCTCGATGTCGAGGAGCCCCGCGGGCATCTCCCAGTCGCGCGACTGGATCGGGTGGCGGTACTGCTGGATCAGCAGGATGCGCTCCGCCTCGTCCATGACGAGCACCGCGACGGCGCCGGGGTGCTCCAGGAACTCGCGGACGAGCGTGACGTCGCCGTACGCGAAGCGCTCGCGCCGGATGTCCCACACCTTCCCATCGAACACGACCTCGGAGTCGAGCACCTCGACCGAGTGGGCCGCGTCGGCGAGCAGGTCGTCGCTCGCGTCGCCGGCCGCCGCGCCGCCCGCGCTCATGCTGGCACTCGCACTCGCACTCGCACTCGCACTCGCACTCGCGCTCACGCCTCGGCCGACGCCTCGTCGTCGAACAGCCGGCTCGCGAGCTGGCGCTCGATCGCGGCGCCGACGAGCCCGGCGAACAGGGGGTGCGCGTTATTGGGGCGCGACCGCAGCTCGGGGTGCGCCTGCGTCGCGACGTAGTACGGGTGCTGCTCTCGCGGAAGCTCGACGTACTCGACGAGCGTGCCGTCGGGGCTCGTGCCCGAGAAGTTCAGGCCCGCGGCGGCGATCTGCTCGCGGTAGGCGTTGTTGACCTCGTAGCGGTGGCGGTGGCGCTCGTGCGAGACCTCAGAGCCGTACACCTCGGCCACGATCGACCCGGGCGCGAGCTTCGCCTCGTACAGGCCCAGACGCATCGTGCCGCCGAGGTCGCCGCCGGCGAGATGAGCAACCTGCTCGGCCATCGTCGCGATGACGGGGAACTCGGTCTCGGGGTCGAACTCGGTCGAGGATGCGCCCGGCAGGTCCGCCTCGTTGCGCGCGTACTCGATGACCATGCACTGCAGTCCCAGGCACAGGCCGAGCGTCGGGATCTTGTTCTCGCGGGCGAACTTCAGCGCCCCGAGCTTGCCCTCGATGCCGCGGACGCCGAAGCCGCCCGGCACGCAGATGCCATCGAGGTCGCCGAGCATCTTCGCCGCGCCCTCGGGGGTCTCGCACTCGTCGCTGGGGATCCACCGGATGACGACCTTCGCCTGGTGCGCGAAGCCGCCGGCCCGCAGCGCCTCGGTGACGCTCAGATAGGCGTCGGGCAGGTCGATGTACTTGCCGACGAGGCCGATCGTGACCTCGCGCTTGGGCTCGTGGACGGCCGTGAGCAGCTCGCGCCAGCCGTCCCACACGACCTCGCCGGCCTCGAGATCGAGCTGGTCGATGATGTAGGCGTCGAGACCCTGGCTGTGCAGCATCGACGGGATGTCGTAGATCGACGGCACGTCGACCGCGTTCACGACACCGGCCTCCTCGACGTCGCACATGAGCGCGATCTTGCGGCGGTTGGCGCTCGTGACGGGGCGGTCCGATCGCAGGACCAGGGCATCCGGCTGGATGCCGATGGAGCGCAGGGCCGCGACCGAGTGCTGCGTCGGCTTGGTCTTCTGCTCGCCCGAGGCTCCCATGAACGGCACGAGGCTCACGTGCACGAAGAACACGTTCCTGCGGCCGAGCTCGTGGCGCACCTGGCGGGCCGACTCGATGAACGGCTGCGACTCGATGTCGCCGACCGTGCCGCCGATCTCGGTGATGATGACGTCGGGCTGCGGGTCGTCCTGCGCCTGCAGCCGCATGCGGCGCTTGATCTCGTCGGTGATGTGCGGAATCACCTGCACGGTGTCGCCGAGGTACTCGCCACGGCGCTCCTTGGCGATCACCTGCGAGTAGATCTGGCCGGTCGTGACGTTCGCGGCCTGGCTGAGGTTGATGTCGAGGAAGCGCTCGTAGTGCCCGATGTCGAGGTCGGTCTCGGCGCCATCGTCGGTCACGAAGACCTCGCCGTGCTGGAACGGGTTCATCGTTCCCGGGTCGACGTTGAGGTACGGGTCGAGCTTCTGCATGACGACGCGCAGCCCGCGCGCAGTGAGCAGATTGCCCAGACTCGCGGCGGTGAGGCCCTTGCCCAGAGAGGAGACGACACCCCCGGTCACGAAGATGTGCTTGGTGATCCGCGCGGTTCGGTCGGATGAAGGGCCCTGGTCGGAAGTGTTCGCCACGGGGTTCCATGCTATCCGAATCGTGACCTGCCGCACCTCGACGCGCGCACGCCGTGAGCGTACGGTCGGTCGCACCGATGGCTGCAGACCCTCCGGCAACAGCGCCCTAGGCCCGCGCGCGCTCCTGCGCGACGTCGATGAGCTCGCGCGCGTGGGCGAGGCCGCTCTCGCTGTCGGGCAGGCCGCTCAGCAGGCGCGCCATCTCGGCGATGCGCTCCTCCCCGTCGAGCTGCTGCACGCTCGAGGCGGTCACCTCGCCGTCGTCGCCCTTGATGACCCGCAGGTGGTTGGTCGCGAACGCGGCGACCTGGGCGAGGTGGGTGACGACGATGACCTGCGCGGTCTCGGCGAGGCGCGCGAGCCGCCGACCGATCTCGATCGCGCTCGCGCCGCCGACGCCCGCGTCGACCTCGTCGAAGATGAACGTCGGCACGGGGTCGGAGCCGGCGATGACGACCTCGAGGGCGAGCATGACGCGCGACAGCTCGCCGCCGCTCGCGCCCTTCGCGATCGGCCGGGGCTCGGCGCCCGCGTGGGGCTGCAGCAGGATGGCGACGTCGTCGCGGCCGTGCGCGGCGAAGTCGTCACGCGTGGCGACCTCGACCGTGAGGCGCGCGTTGGGCATCGCGAGGGCGGCGAGCTCGGCGGTGACGGCCTCGCCGAGTCGCTCGGCCGCCGCCGTCCGCAGCGCGGTCAGGCGCTCGGCGAGAGCGGTGAGCGCTGCGAGGTCGGCGTCGACGCTCGCCCGCAGCTGCTCGACCCGCAGGTCGTCCTGGTCGAGCTCGAGCAGCCGCGCCGAGCCCTGCTCGAGGGTATCGATCACGTCGTCGAGGCTCGAACCGTGCTTGCGCACGAGCGCGGAGAGCGCGGCTCGGCGCTCCTGCACGGTCTCCAGCTCGCGGCCGCCGTCGGTGTCGAGCGAGGCGAGGTAGCCGGAGAGCTGCACGGCGGCCTCGCCGAGCACGTAGCCGGCGTTCGCGATGGCCTCGACGATGGGCTCGAGCTGCGCGTCGTGCCCGGCCACCCGGTCGACGGCGCGGCGCGCGGCCTCGACGAGGCTCACGGCATCGCGCCCGTCGTCGAGCGACTCGCTCGAGAGCAGGTCGTGCGCCTGCGCCGCGGCAAGACGGAGATCTTCGACGTTCGCGAGCCGATCGGCGCGCACGGCGAGCTCGTCGTCCTCGCCGCGCTGCGGCGCTGCGGCCTCGATCTCGTCGAGGGCGAGCCGCAGCTCCTCCGCCTCCCGCACGCGCGCGTCGCGGTGGGCGATGAGCGTGTCGAGGTCGGCACGCGCCTCCATCCAGCGCTCGTGGACCTCGCGGTAGTCCCCGAGCACCGTCTGCAGCTCGGCGCCGGCGAAGCGGTCGAGGGTGTCGCGCTGCGCGGCGGTCGAGCGCAGGCGCAGCTGGTCGCTCTGGCCGTGGACGACGACGAGCTGCTCGCCGATCTCGGTGAGCACACCGACGGGGGCGGAGCGACCCCCGACGACCGCGCGGCTGCGGCCCTCGGTCGAGAGCGAGCGGCTCAGGATCAGTTCGTCGCCGTCGATGTCGCCCCCGGCATCCCGCACCCGCTCGGCGACGGCCCCCTCGGGGTCGACGCGCCAGCGGCCCTCGACGAGCGCCTGGTCGCTGCCGAGGCGCACGGCGCCGGAGTCGGCGCGCGATCCGAGCAGGAGCCCGAGCGCGGTGACGACCATCGTCTTGCCAGCGCCGGTCTCGCCCGTGAGCGCCGTGAAGCCGGGCCCGAGCGGCAGCGTGGCCTCGCCGATGACGCCGAGGCTGCGGATGCTGATCTCGTCGATCACGCCGCGGCGCCTCCCTCCGGGCCGTCGACCGGACCGCGCCACCCCGTCACGGGCAGCGCGAACTTGTTGACGAGCCGGTCGGTGAACGGCCCCTGGTGGAGTCGCGCGAGCCGCACGGGCGTGGACGAGCGGCGGGCGACGACGCGTGCGCCGATCGGCAGATCGAACGCGCGACGCCCGTCGCACCAGAGGATGCCGAGGCCGGGAGTGCGGTCGAGCAGCTCGACCGCGAGCGACGAGTTCGGGCCGACCACGAGCGGGCGGGCGAACAGCGCGTGCGCGCTGAGCGGCACGAGCAGCAGCGCGTCGAGGCTCGGCCACACGATCGGGCCGCCGGCCGAGAACGCGTAGGCGGTCGAGCCGGTCGGCGTGGCCATGACGACGCCGTCGCAGCCGAAGCTCGACAGGGGGCGCCCGTCGACCTCGATGACGACGTCGAGCATGCGCTCGCGGCTCGCCTTCTCGACGGTCGCCTCGTTGAGCGCCCACGTCTCGTGGATGATCTCGTTGTCGAGCTTGACCCGCACGGAGAGCGTCATGCGCTCCTCGACGAGGTAGTCGCGGTCGAGGGCGCGACCGACCGCGGCACCCAGGTCGTCGCGCTCGCTCTCGGCGAGGAAGCCGACGTGGCCGAGGTTGATGCCGAGCAGCGGCGCGCTGCCCCCGCGGACGAGCTCCGCCGCGCGCAGGATGGTGCCGTCGCCGCCGAGCACGATCGCGAGCTCGATGTCGCCGACGCCGATCTGACCGGCGGCGGTATCGGCGCCGAGCACGTGCAGCTCGCCGTCGCTCATCGCGCCCTGGAGGTCATCGACCGCCTCGGCGTCGACGACGGGCACGAGCCCCGCGTCGCGCAGGAGCCCGCACACCGTGACGGCCGCGTCGAGCGTCTCGCGCCGCCCCGTATGGGCGACGACGAGGATGTGGCGAGCGGTCACGGGGAGCCTTCCTTACGGGGCGAGTGCCGCTCGCGCGATCGCGGCGACGCGGCTCCTCCATTCTGTCGGATGCTCCCCCGCGCCCGGCCGGAAGACCGCCAGATACTCGGAATTGCCGTTCGTCCCCACGATGGGCGAGGAGCGGACGTCGCTCGCGAGCAGCCCGAGGTCGAACGCCGCCCACAGCACGCCCATGATCGCGTCCTCCCGCAGCGCCGCGTCGTGCACGATGCCCTCGCGAATGCCCGTCCGGCCCACCTCGAACTGCGGCTTCACGAGCAGGATGACCGGCACCCCGGTGCCGACCGTCTCGACGATCGCGGGCAGGATGTGCGCGAGCGAGATGAAGCTCAGGTCGCCCACGACGAGGTCGGGCCGCTCGGCGACACCACTGACCTCGGCGAGCCGCTCGGCCGTCAGATTACGCGCGTTCTCGCCCTCGACCGACACCACACGGGGGTCGAGCGCGATGCTCGCGGCGAGCTGTCCGTGCCCGACGTCGAGCGCGATGACCTGTTGGGCGCCGCGGTCGAGCAGCACCTGCGTGAACCCGCCCGTGCTCGCGCCGAGGTCGAGGCAGAGCATCCCCGCCGGATCGATGCCGCTCGAGTCGAGCGCGGCGACGAGCTTGTGTGCCGCGCGGCTCACGTAGTGGTCCTCGCCCTCGACCGCGACGACCGACGCTGCGGCGACCGGATGCGCGGCCTTCACGACCGCGCGCCCGTCGACCGAGACGCGGCCCGCTTCGATCGCGGCGCGGGCCGTGGCGCGGCTGCGAGCCAGCCCGCGCTCCACGAGGGCGACGTCGAGTCGGGAGATCGAGTCGTCGATCACGCCGCGGTCAGGCGCCGGGCCGGCGCACGTCGCCGTCAGTGCCCTCGAGGTGCGCCCGGAGCTCGTCCGCGAGCTGACCGAAGGACGCGGCGCGGTCGCCGAGCGGCTGGTCGTCGATGAGCGAGATGCGCGTGAGGAAGGCCTCGTCGACCTGCACCTCGTGCACGACGCCCGGGTCGTTGACCGGGGCGCCACCGCTGCTGCTGATTCCCTCGGGGTCGCTCATGCGTCGAGGCTACTCCTCAGCCTCCGGCGAGGGCGAGCAGGGCGGGGTCGACGTCGATCCCGTAGATCTGCAGCCCGCTGCCGTGGATCGCCGCGGCGCCCGCGCGCAGCAGGTCGAGGTCGTCGCGACCGCGCGAGGCGACGCGCACGACGTTCTCACGCATCATCACGACCGTCTCGCCCACCTCGATCGTGCGCACGCCGTCGACATCGGTCGTCTCGCGCACCTCCGGGTACGGCTCGAACAGCCCGCGCAGGTCGTCGAGGATGTACGTGGGCCGCATCGTCGCATTGGCCGCGAGCACCTGCTTGGCGCGGTCGATGCCCGTGAGCACGAGCGCGGTGTCCATGCCGGCGCGGTTGCCGCCGAGGATGTCGGTGTCGAGGCGGTCGCCGACGACGAGAGCGCGGGATGCCCCGAACCGCTCGGCCGCGACGTCGAAGATCGCCTTCTCCGGCTTGCCGGCGAACACGGGCAGGCGGCCGACGGCGAGGTGCACGGCCGAGACGAGCGTCCCGTTGCCGGGAGCGATGCCGCGCGCGACGGGGATCGTCCAATCGGTGTTGGTCGCGACCCACGGGATGCCCGTGTGCAGCGCGAAGCTCGCCTCCGCGAGGTGCTCCCACCCGACGTGCGGCGCGAAGCCCTGGATGACCGCGGCCGGGTCGTCCTCGGCCGATCGCGTGACCGTGAACCCGGCGCTCTCGACCTCGCTCACGAGGCCGTCGCCGCCGACGACGAGGATGCGCGACCCGGGCTCGACGAGCGTCGCGAGCACGCGGACCGCGGCCTGCGGGCTCGTCACGACGTCCGGCGCCGAGACGTGCAGGCCCAGCTCGCGCAGGTGCTCGGCGACCGACTCATCGGTGCGCGAGGCGTTGTTCGTGATGTACCCGACCCGCAGCTGCTCGGCCGCGCGGTTGATCGACTCGACCGCGTGCGGGATCGCCCCGGGCCCGGTGTACACGACGCCATCGAGGTCGAGCAGCAGAGCATCCCGGTCGGTCAGCGGCGTCGGGAGCGCCTTGCGGAACCTACCGAGCATCCGCGCCCTCCCCGGCCTCGTTCTTCCCGGCCTCGTCCTCCCCCGCCTCGGCGGCCCTCTCGGCGACGCGCTCGACGGTCGGCTCGGAGGCCGCTTCGCCGTCGAGCTCCTCGAGCTCCTCCTCGACGATCTCGATGATCTCGTCGACGTCGCCCTCGGCGTCGCCGATCGCCTGCGCGGCGACATCGGCGCGAGAGGCCCACGTGGCGGCCTCCTCGTCGCGCCCGAGCTCGGCGAGCACGACCGCGTAGGAGTCGAACAGCGCCGGGCTGTAGCTGTACGCCGTCGTCGGGTCGAGCTGCGGGATCTCCAGCTCGGTGAGCGCGAGCTCGTTCTGACCGAGGTCGAGGCGCGCGCCCGACATCGCGATCGCGAGCTCGACCCGGGTCGGCTCGCTCAGCGTCGAGCGGTCGACCGAACGGCCGAGCTCGAGGCCCTTCTCCGGCCGGCCGAGCCCGCGCTCGCAGTCGACCATGAGCGGCAGCTGCTCGTTCGATCCCGAGAGCCGGCGATAGGTGCGCAGCTCGCGCAGCGCGAGGGCGAAGTCGCCCGTCGCGTACGCCGTGATCGCGAGCGTCTCGCGCACGACCGCGACACGACCCGCGCGACGCCCGGCCGCGAGGGCGTGCTCGTGCGCGAGCGCAGGGTCCTCCTCGATGAGCGTCGCCGCCATGACGAGGTGCTGCGCGACGCGGTCGGCGTTCTCCTTGCTGAGGGTCTTCAGCTCGAAGCGCGCGCTCTTGTCGAGCTCGCGCCCCGTGATCTCCTCAGGGATGCTCGGGTCGACGTGACGAGGAGCCTCCACTTCGTCCGTTCGGCGCGTCCGCACGCCCTCCTGGCGTGCGCCGGCGCTCCGAGCCGGGCGGTCGCTCCGCTCGGGCCGCGCACCGCGCGGCGCGTCATCGCGCCGCGGACGGTCGTAGCGCGGCGCATCCCCGTCGCGCTTCCCGGGGCGGTCGCGGCTCGGGGCGCCGTCCTTCTTCCACGAGCGGTCGCCTCGAGGCGCATCGCCGTCACGGCGAGGACGATCGGCGCGGTCCGGCCGTGCCCCGCGAGGAGCATCGCCGTCACGCTTCCACGGCTGATCGCGACGCGGAGCCTCGCCATCCCGCTTCCACGGCCGGTCGCCGCTAGGCGCGCCGTCCTTCTTCCACGGGCGATCGCTGCGGGGCGCGTCGCCCTCACGGCGGGGCCGATCGGTGCGATCCGGGCGAGCGCCACGCGGAGCCTCGCCATCGCGCTTCCACGGCTGACCGCGACGCGGGGCCTCGCCGTCCCGCTTCCAGGGCTGGTCGCGACGCGGGGCCTCGCCGTCCCGCCGGGGCCGATCGGTGCGTTCCGGGCGAGCACCACGCGGAGCCTCGCCGTCCCGCTTCCACGGGCGATCCCCTCGGGGCGCGTCGCCCTCCCGACGGGGGCGTGACGCACTTGACGCCGATCGAGCTCCGCCGCCCGCGCCGCCGGAACCGGCGGCACCGCGAGAGCCTCCGCCGGTCCCGCCGCTCCGCGGCGCGCCACTGGGACCACCACGGCCGTTCCCGCTCGACGGCCGAACGTCTCGGCGGGGTCGATCGCGGTCGCGCTCGGGTCGATCGGGGCGCTCGGCCATGGTGACTCCTGTGGTGTTGTCTCGATGCGCGTCGTCGTGACGCTGCGTTAACGCAAAATGGCCACCCATTACTGGGTGGCCATTTCACAAAGAAGTCCGGCGGTGTCCTACTCTCCCACGAGGTCACCCTCGCAGTACCATCGGCGCAGAAGGTCTTAGCTTCCGGGTTCGGAATGTAACCGGGCGTTTCCCCTTCGCTATGGCCGCCGAAACACTATTGATTTATCAATCGTTTACGGACAGAACACAACAAGTGTTTCTGTGCGCGGATCCCGACCGTCAATCGAGAACCACAAAGTGGACGCAAGCGCATACTCACCCCACCGCGAGGGTGGGGGTGTTGTCAAGTCATCGGCTTATTAGTACAGGTCAGCTGCAAGGGTCTTTAGTCCCCTCTTCCACATCCTGCCTATCAACCCA